>NC_019776.1:0-2400000 GCF_000317675.1 Cyanobacterium aponinum PCC 10605 | reverse complement strand
CAGAAGATTTGAATACAGTAGGCGCGATCGCATCTTTACCCGTTACCAATACTTCTTTGCCGGTAATTAATCCAGTCACCTCTTCTCAATTTTCAACTTTTTTTTCTCGCCTACCCGTTAATGATAATACTATTGCCAACGATTTTAATTTTCCCTATCCCTCTTATCCATTCACCGAAGATAATCAATTTGTCCGCTTTGAAAATATTACCATTGACAATGTACTCGAATTCACCTTCACTGTAGAAAGTAATACTGATCCTGATGTTGTTAGTGCTAGTTTTGATAATCAAGGAAACCTCATTTTAGATTACGGTAGCTCTTTAAAAACTCCCCTCTATCGCTTCCAAAATCAAGATTTACCCGGTACATATTTATTTGTCGGTGAGCAAGAAAGACAAAGTATTCTCAGTAATTTCCGCAATTTTAAGGAAGAGGGATTAGCCTTCAAAACCGCTAGTCAAGCCAATGGAGATACCATTAAGACAGGAGAAACGGATATTACCATCAAAGCCACCAATCTATTGGGAGAATCCGCCAGACAGAGTTTTAAAGTCAGTGTGACAGGAGATGTACCAGAAAATGAAAATCAAGATCAATTAATTCGTTTCAATCGTTTTCAAAATAGGGATATACCCGGTACTTATCTTTATGCGGCAGAGGAGGAAAGTCGTAATATTCGTCAAAACTATACCAACTTTATCGAAGAAGGTATCGCTTTTTATACTTATGGAGCAGACGCTAATTTAGGACAAGATATTTACCGTTTTCAAAATACCAGTCAACCCGGTACATATTTATTTGTAGGAGAAGAAGAGAAAAATAGTATTCTCGCCAACTATCCTCAATTTGTTTTAGAAGGAGTTGCTTTTGAAGTCGCTGTTTAAACTTATCTAAACTAACTGACGTTACGCACTTATTGATGTGTTAAGTTAAGGGAGGTTTCAGGTTTCAGGTTTCAGGTTTCAGGAAATAATAAAAATGATTGAACTAAAAAGTTATCGAGATTTAACGATTTGGCAAAAATCAATGGATTTGGTAGTAATATGTTATCTATCAATTAACTTCTCAATTTCCCAAAACAGAAATTTATGGTTTAAGTAGTCAAATACAAAGAGCCGCAGTTTCAATTCCTGCCAACATCGTAGAAGGAAAAGGGAGAAATCATTTGGGTGATTATATTCGTCATCTTTCTATGGCAAATGGCTCACTCAAAGAATTAGAAACTCATTTGATGATTGTAGGACGATTAGGCTATCTTAACCTGAGTTCGGGATAAATTTTCATCTATGAATGATGGAGAAAAAAAGGCAAAAGGCAAGAGGCAAGAGGCGAACCCCCCTTTATCCCCCCTCAAGAGGGGGGAGGGCAAAGGAAAAATTAAGAATTAGGAATTAAAAACCCCGAACACTCATTATTTGTTACTCATTACTTTCTCTCAACACCTGCTGTTCCTGCAACCTGAAACCTGACACCTACCCTTATCCAATATTCTTAAACCGAACTGAGGTTATCTTAAAGAGCAAGAATTAAAAGTTACTTTAAACAAATGTGAGGAAATTGGCAGAATGTTACATAGTTTAATCGAAAAACTAAGTCAAAATAAAAAAGGGTGAATTTTTCTGACTTTAAACCTGACACCTGATACCTGACACCTGATACCTCAAAACAACAACTAATTATCTTTTTGCGTAACATCAGTAAACTAACTAAAATCTTAAAGTCACATCTTTAACTTTTTCAATAATTTTTAAGGGGTTAAAGGGCTTTGTTAAATAAGCATTTGCCCCTAAATCCATGGCTTTTTGTCGGTGTAAATCATTGTCACGGGATGTAAGTATAATTACAGGTAAATTTTTCCATGCCTCCGATGCTCGAATTAACTGTAATACTTTGTAACCGTCAAATCCGGGCATTTCTAAATCGCAAATAGCCAAATCAAAATGCTCTGATGTACTTTGTAAGGTATTCCATGCTTCCTTACCATCTCGACATTGAGTAACGTTATAACCCACTTGAGTTAAAGTACGATTCAGGGTTCGTCTGACAGCCACAGAGTCATCAATAATCATAATTGATAACTCATCCATCTTAACCGTTAGAGTCTCTTTCTCTATTTCCTTTAACTGTCGTTTGCTTTCTCTTTGAATGAGTAGGGATTTAAAGTAATCAGGAACGAAAATAGGAACAACAGTTCCACTACCTAAGATTGTACAACCTCCTAAATAAGGGGGAATTGCCACAGTATCATCCAAACTTTTACTGACTAAGGGTTTTTCATCCACTACCGCATCCACTGCCATAACGACTTTTTCTCCCCCAATTTGCAATAGTAAACCTGCATAGGGTTGTCCCATGTCAATGGATAAATTAGGTGCATTGTAGGGTAATATTTGTGCGAGATTATAAAAAGAAATTCTTTCGTCTTCCCATAATATTTGATTATCTTGAATTTCGTGGTCAGAAAGACGAATTACTCGCAAGACATTTTCGGAAGGAATCGCCACTGTATGAGAACCAATTTTAACTAGGAGCAAAGAAATAATATTCAATGCCATAGGAATTTTTAGCTGAAAGATTGTGCCTTTTCCTATTTCTGTCTTTACCTCAATAGTACCTCTTAATTTTTCAATTTCCGCTTTAACAATATCCATACCCATCCCTCTCCCTGACAAGTCACTAACTTGAGAGGCAGTGGAAAATCCGGGGGAAAAAATAGTTCCTAAAATTTCCTCTCTGGGGAGTTGATCAAATTCTTTATTTTGAGGAAATAAGCCAAGCATTTTTGCTTTTTCATAGACTTTTTTAATATCTATTCCTTGCCCATCATCAGCAATAGTTAAAATCACATTATTTCCTTCTAGTTTTGCACTTAATTTAATTTGTGCGGGGTTCGATTTCCCTTTTTTTTCTCTTATATCTGGCATTTCTATACCATGATCAAAAGCATTTCTGATAATATGATTAAAGGGTGTTCTGAGAGTTTCAATAATATTTTGGTCAATTAAAACTTGTTCTCCTTCTATAATTAATTGAACAGATTTATGGTAATCTTTATTTAATTTTTCGAGAGGTTTAACAAAACTTCCTGCTAAGTTAATAAAAGGAACTAAGCGCACTTCTCTTAATTCTTGATCAAGGGTATCAAGACATTTTCTCATATCAATCAAAGTCTCTTGAAATTCCCGATTAACTAAGTCAAAATCTTCTCTTAATTCTTGGATTTGAATAATCAATTCTGTTAAACTTTGTAGGGTTGTGTGAATTTGGGTATATTCATCAAATTCTAGGGTGTCAAACTCTATTTTCTCTTCATTTTTCGCTTTTGAACTATGACCATTATGATTAAAATTTTCTTTTTCTCTAACGCTGAATTGATCATACAGATATTCCAGCTGTTCTTTTAAAGGAGATAATAGCCTTGTCCTTTTTTTCAGACTTAAACTCCCTCTTTTTATTTGATTTTCATAGAGGCTTAATTGTTCGTAAAAAACTAATAGTTGTCCTGTTAAATCACCCATTTTATTAACCTTATTAATGGGGATTCTCAAATTACGATTATTACTAGGTAAAGGCGGCTTTTCTAAATTAAATTTAGGCTTATTTTCTGCTATTTTTTGCGGCGTTACTACTGCTGGTTGTTGTTCTATAATTAGTTGTTCAATTTTTTCTGGAGCATCCCCTAATAATAATTTTTGAAAGTAGTCAGAATATTGAGGAAGTTGAGGATTAGTTTCGACAAGATATAGTTGTTTATTCTTTTCTATAAGTGCGATCGCTTCTTTGGTAAAATTAATAATATCATCCTCAGAAGCTGATTTTAACTGTTTAATTAATTGACTAATTTCTACCAACCAATGACAATTAAGAGCTTGACCTAATAATTCACATTCTTCTAATAGAGTATCAATACTGTTTTTGACATTTTTAGGGGTAGCTAAATCCTCACTTTCAATAATTTCTTGCACTCTTTGAATGCAATCAGATAAATCTGACTCTAGGGCAGTTTTGATAAAACTATCATCAGCAAACCCGATTTCCGCCAGTTCATTACTGGGGTTTAAACCTTTTAAAAACTCATCTAATGCAATAATTAATTCATCAGCAGAATGGGTATCTAATAAGCAAGAATTTTTCTCTAATTCCACTAAATTTTCTAATTCTTCAATACCCAAAACTAATAACCCTAAAGTTGTATCCAAATCTTCCACTCTATCTTGTTGTAGGGCTTCAAATAAATCCTCTATTCGATGAGCCAATTTACTAACTAAAGGCATTTCTGCCATTCCTGCACCCCCTTTAATGGAGTGGGCGGCACGACCTAATTCTTTATAAACATCATGTAAATTCTGATTATTTTTAGACTCATTTAAAATCTGCTTTAAATCTTCAATGCCCCTCGTTAAAATCTCTAAAAATTCGGGGGCATCTTCTTCTAAAAAACAATTTCTGGCTTCAAGGGCGATCGCAGCTAAACTATTGGCATCTAACATGGCTTAATGGTGAATAATGAGTAATGATAGGGGAGTAGGGAGAATTAACAATTAAGAATTAAGAATTAAAAAATTTCCTAACAACTGACACCTGATACCTAATCATTGGTTCATTGAAGAATTAGTTGACTTGGAAACGAGATGCAGACTGTTGCATTTCCATCGCTACTTTTACCAACTCTTGTAAAGATTCTGATACTTGATTGGCTTCTTGAGCGGTTTCTGTTGTCACCGTTGCTACTTCTCGCATTTTCTCGTTTACCTTCTGAGAGGTGTTTTTCTGCTCTGTAATACTATTGGCGATGGATTCTAATAGGTTGTCAATATCATTACTGATTTGAGCTAATTTTTGCAGAGTTTCTTTGGTGTCTTTGACTAATTTCGTCCCTGTAACCACCTGAGTGGTGCTTTCTTCCATCATCCTCATCATTTCGCTAGTTTCCTCTTGAATCGTTACTACTAATTGCTCAATTTCTTGGGTTGAAAATGTCACCTGTTCCGCTAGTCTGCGTACCTCATCTGCTACCACTCGGAAGCCCTGTCCGTTTTCTCCCGCCCTTGCGGCCTCAATGGATGCGTTAAAAGCGAGAAGGTTGGTTTTTTCAGAAATACTAGAAATGATACTCACAATTTTAGAAATTTCTTGGGATGAGTCGGCTAAACGTTTGGCTTTTTTAGCGGTGTCGGCTACGGTTTGACGAATTTGATAAATACTGTTTACAGTTTCATCGATGATTTTTTCCCCTTCTTGGGCAGTGAGACGAGATTCTCTGGAGATAGAAGCGGCGTTTTGGGTTGATTCGCTAATTTTCTCACTTTCTTGCGCAATTTCCGCAATAGAAGCCCCAATGGCTTGAATGGACATATCTTGTTTACTGGAGTTTTGGGCTAAATGACTGACTGACTGCCCATTGGCTAAAGCTGTTTCATGAACTTGATTAGCAGAGGTGACAACTTGTTGTACCAATCGCTGAAGATTATTTAAGGTGGAGTTAAACGCATCAGCAATAGAGCCTACTTCCCCTGATACTACTTCCGCTTGTACCGTTAAATTACCCTTACTGGCTTCTTCGATGTCGAGGAGGAGGTTAATTACGTTTTTCTGGAGGTTTTCCCGTTGTTGTTTCTGGAATTGGGCTTCTTTTTCCCGTTGTTGGGCAATGTCTTCAATGGCTTCTGTATAGTCTTCAATTCTTTCTGCCATTTCGTTAAAGGTTTTTGCTAATTGTCCCACTTCATCCTCGGAGGTAATTTCTGCTCTGACATTGCGATCGCCTTTTCCGATTCTTTGGGCAGATTTTTGTAATCTTTGAATGGGTTTAGTTAAAGCACGTCCAAAGATAATCGCTAAAATAATTGCCACGATTAAGGAAGCAACTCCAGCTAAAATTTGATAGGTTAAACTTTGACTGAGTAACCTTTGTAACTGTACTTCAGGAGTACCTCGCACCACAAAAGCAATCTCTTCCCCTCTGAAGTTGGGTAAGGCTTTCACCGCCACGGTAAACCATTGATTTTCAATCAAGAGGCGATCGAAAATATTGCCTCCTACCCCTGTTTCGGCGGTTTGAATTAAGTTTAAATCGGGTAAAGGAATGTTATTTTGAAACTCATCGCTTCCTGCTTCTTGTAAACCAGATGTGACTAACTCAAATCTTCCGTTATTAAACATATAGATTGCCCCATATCCCCCCCCAACTGCGTCTAAAGTTCGTTTTAAAAAGAGGGTTTTACCATTGACAATTTCCCCCGCCATTAAGATAGCAATAACTTGCTGAGATTGAGGATCAGTAACAGGAGTAAAGCTAAAGTTAACTAAGACATCTTGATCAGAAATACTATTAGGTAAAGGGGGTTTTTCTTTTTCAATTTCTGCCCAAGGAATAATCGCATTAGTTTGCATTCTTCTTGGAAATTGTACTACTTCAGAAACAAGATTTTTGGGGTCAAAAATTTCTCCTCCACGATCATCATTAGCGTTGACAATAATTCGTTTATCTAAGCCAATTAAGGTAGCATATTCAATTTGTCTGGCATTAGTTTCGTTGCGTAAAATTTGCCTAACAGTATCTCTTAAATTACTAGGAACTTGTCCATTTTGTTGATAATTTCTAGCGGCTTCAATAATAGCAATATTATCACTTTGTCCCCTAAATCCTGACTCCATCTCACTAATGCGAGAATTATAATTAATCACTGACACGGCTAACTCCGCTATGGACTGGTTTTCTAGCTGACTTCGCCCTAAAACTACGGTAATTAATCGCCCGGCTAACACCACCCCAAAAACGGAAATAGAACTAGAAATAAATAGAGCAATAAATTGTTTATAAGCAATGGGTAAATTAACTAATCTTTGCCATAAATTAACTTTCTTTTTCTTAACTTTTTTCTCTTTTTTGTCCTTATCTAAAACAATATCTTCTTTTGTTAATTGTTCTTTTTGAATCTCTGCGATCGCAACCTTAGCACTTTCGGCAAATACTTCCTCGTTGTCTTGTTCAATAATTTGTTCATATACTGCTACTGCTTCATTGTAATATTTTTCTTGTTGAAACGCAGTGGCAAGATTCAGTTTTGCGATTAAATCTTGAGGATTTTCCTGAACCTTTTTTTGAAGATTAATAATATTATCAGAAAATTCTTTGGTTTTGGTTTTTTGTTCCTGTAAATTTGCCATGAGAGTAACTCCGTATAAAGTAAAATATTGATAATTAAGTAAAACTTTAAAGATAAAAAATAATAACTAATTACTATTTAAGTAAATTTGAATATTATTCATATTTAAAATTGGTAATAACTCTGTCTCATCCTGAATAAAACTGTCCACATATTCACTTAAAAGAGGAATAGGTAAACTTTGCCCTAAATTATCTTGAGTAATTTTATCCTGCAAAAAGTCTTTAATTTCTCCTAATTTCTTGACGATCAAACCCACATTATTTCTACCTAATTTAGTAACTAAAATAGTACTAGAACTAAGACGATTAGAAAAAGAAGGAATATTTTGCAATAGTAAAGATAAATCTAATAACCACAGTAAAATACCCCTTTGACTAATTAACCCCAAAAGACTATTTTTCACCCCCGGAATGGGACAAATATCAGCATAATTAACCGTTATAACCTCCTGTATTTGTTCTAAGGGAATAGCGATTTTTTTTTGATTGGTCAATTCGACAATAAAATAATCCATAGAAGAATTAAGAATTAAAAATTAAGAATTAAAAAAAGGAGTCAGGTAATTTCTCCCCACTCATTACTCATTACTCATTACTCATTACTTAATCAAAGATAATTCTTGACAGTATTCAACAAATCAGTGGGACTATAGGGCTTTGTAATATAAGCAGTACCTCCTTGTCTTAGTGCCCAAAATTTATCAAAATCTTCGTCTTTGGTAGTTACGAAAATAATGGGAACGGTTTTATAATTCATTTCCTTACGAATATGACGACAAACATCTAAACCGCTCATATCCGGCATAACAATATCCATCAAAATTAAATCTGGTTGTCCATTATTGGTTAACCATTTCAAAGCGGATTCTCCATTGTCGGCTAACTCTACTTCCACGTCCAAAGTTTGTAATAAACCATTAACTAGGCGTTGTTGGGATTTAGAATCATCGACTACTAAAATTTTTTTCATACTTTTAAAAATTATTTTTAAAATTGATTAAACAGCTTTTTGAATGTTATCTTGTATTGATTGTACTAATTCTTGGGGATTAAAAGGCTTAGAAATGTATCCTACAGCACCAACCATTTTTGCTTTAACCCTATCTAAAACTCCATCTCTACCTGTTAACATCAAGATAGGAATATCTTTGAGTAAAGCTGATTGACGTAGCATATAGGCTAATTTATAGCCGTCAATATCAGGCATATTGATGTCCATAAGAATTAGATCCGGTTTTTGTCGGACAAAGCTACTCATAGCTTTAGCAGGTTCGGTAATGCTTACCACATCAAATCCTCCTGCAATTAAAGTCATTTTGACTATCCTCTGAATAGCTTGACTGTCATCAATACAAGCAATAAGGGGTTTGTCTTCAGTCTCAGTGGGTTCTTGAAAAGGACTGATGGTGATAATATCTGATTTGATTAGGGGATGTAATAGTAAGGCTAAATCTAAAACAGAATGACGGGAATAAGCGGCAATATCATACAAGGTACGACGATCATCTAAGTAGGGTTTTAATTGTTCAACTTCTTGATATTCGGACATTCTATTACCAAAATGGGTTTTTAAAATATCCCAATTATTCACTCGAGGACGAACAAAAGGAGAAGAAATACATTCTCTGAGAGTAACCCATCCCCTTACTTTCGATTTTACAGGTTCAATCAGAGATTTTAAACTAAGGTTGAGAATTAAAGGGTCTAAACCAACAATTTTTTCAAAGGAAATCGTAGCACGAGGTAAAGCTAAACAAAGTGCGATCGCTTCTTGAGTCATATAACTAAGGATGGTGCGAATCTTCTGCATATCCAAATCACCATCACGCCAATGCTGACAAATAAAACCATAATCATCTTCCAATTCTTGAGGTATGTAAAAACCATGATCAGGATAACACCGAGATAAAAGATATCTAATTCTTTCTCTTTTACCATTAATACTATGGGCATAGTGAATCTTTCCCTCACCTAGATAAATCAGCCACCTTACCGATTCATCATTGGGATCTTGAATCATTAATTTACCCGAAACTTTTTTTGCTAATAATCCCTGTAAGGCTTTATAGGGAATGGCAACTATTTCCTTAACATTAGGAGAAGTAACAGTCTTTCTGGTCATGGTCGCAATCATAATATTACAGTTTAATTCAATTAAAAATTACTATCTTTAAATACAGTCTTTATTCCCACCTTGAATAAGATTTTTACTCAGAAAAAAACCTTTTTATTTTCACCATTTACCCTTAACTTTGTCTTAACCTAAGAGAGAATAAAGTTATAGATGATTCCTTAATTAAAAGCATAACAAAAGATGTTTTTTTTGAGATAAAGATGTGTTCCAGAACACAATAAGTAAAAGAAAAAGTATATTCTTTAACCAAAAAGTGATCTTCAAAAAATAATAAAAATTGTGGGTTAGTTAACAAACAAGAAAAAACAAATAACTCAGTAAAAATACTGAATTTTTATAAACAATTAATAATGTTAGAAGATAGAGAGTGTAGAAAAACTTATAGAGGTAGATTTTTGACAACAAAATCATTGAATTCTGGTTTATTTTTATCTTAAAGATCCTGCAAAATGGACTGGTGAAGGTAGGGAATAGGGAAAACCTCTCTGTTTCCCTCCTTTTAAGGGGAAAAGGGGAACAATAATTGAGAAAAACTTATCAAAATTGATTTTAAAAATTTTGTTTTTCAGTATTACTGTACTGGTGCAAGAACTCAGTTTATCCTATTTTCTGGGTCTTGGCACATTTTTTTATTGCTTAATAAGTATATAGTGATTTATATTGTTAAAATAATTATTGATCAGAATAAAAACATCATTTATGATTAATGATCTTGATTTTAGGAAAAAATATGATACTCTTAGAGCAAAATTTTCGTCCTAATTAGCAAAGATTCGGTTAAGATTACCTAAACAGTATTAATATTGTCCAAGATAACGGGCGTGAGGAGCAAATATCGATGAATTTGAAAAAGTCTGCGTTGAAAACCTTAAAGGAAACCAGTCGCACGTTTTATATCCCCATTAGTCGTTTACCTGATAGTTTGCAAGATGCAGTGACTTCTGCTTATTTATGTATGAGGGCGATTGATGAGATTGAAGATCATCCCCATATTGAGAATAATATAAAGAGGGAAATTCTTACTCAAATTAGTGCTAGTTTGCAGTCTATTAGTAATGATACTGCGGTAGAAGATATTACTGCTTATATTGAACCTTACAAACATTTATTGCCTGAAGTTAGTTATCGTTTTGCTGAATGGGCAACTCTTGCTCCTGTCTCTATTGCAGGTCGAATTTGGGAGGCAACGGCGGCAATGAGCGATCGCATGGCTTATTGGGCTGACAAAAATTGGGTTATAAAAACTAAGGCGGATTTAGATCAATATACTTTCAGTGTGGCGGGTTCTGTGGGTTTACTACTTTCTGATTTATGGGCATGGTACGACAACACAAAGACAAATAGAGAAGAAGCGATAGCATTTGGGAGAGGTTTACAGGCAGTCAATATTTTACGTAATCATCAAGAAGACAAATTAAGGGGCGTAAGTTTTTTCCCCGAAGGATGGCAGTTAGAAGATATGCACCAATATGCCCGTTATAACCTTACCTTAGCAGATTCTTACACTAAATCTTTACCTAAAGGTCCTGCTTTACAATTTTGTCAAATTCCCTTAACTTTAGCTCATGCAACCCTAGATGTTTTAATTTTAGGCAAACCAAAACTTACTCGTAATGATGTTATGGCTTTAGTGGCACAGGTGTGCGGTTAATGTTAAGAATTGGCTATAATTGAGCGAGAATTTTGTAGAAATTAGAACCCTTAGAAGAATAATTGATAACTGAGAATAAAGAGGGGTTTAAGCCCCTTCTCAAAGGCTTAATTACATAAGGATTTTTGTTGAATTCGTCATTATAATTAGTGTGAGGAGGAAGACCATTGAATTTTTGGGTAGAAGAAAGATTACAATGTTTACAACAGGCTTTTAATTCTGAATATTGTCAAGCAGTTGAGCAAGTCAGTCATTTATTAGCTAATCGTTTTCAAGCAGGACATACTCTGTTAATTTGTGGTAATGGCGGTTCTGCCGCAGACGCTCAACATATTGCCGCCGAATTTGTCGGAAGATTTCAAATAGATCGACCCGGATTACCTGCGATCGCATTAGGCACAAACCCCGCAACTCTTACAGCATGGGGCAATGATCACGAATTTGAAACTATTTTCGCCCGTCAAGTACAATCCTTTGGCAAAGCAGGGGATTTATTATGGGTATTGTCCACATCGGGGCGATCGCGCAATATTCTTCATGCTTTGAAAGTAGCCAAAGAAAAAGGTTTAATTACCATTGGTATGGCAGGAAATAATGGCGGAATGATTAGTAGTTTAATTGACTATCCCCTTTTTGTGGCAGAAAAAAATACTCCTTATGTTCAAGAAATACATCTAATTACATACCATCGTATTTGCCAACAAGTTGAAGCCATGTTGTTTGCAGAAAACATCGTCGAAAAGAAAATAGCAGTGTAGGACATGACCTGAGTTTGGCGTTCGGAGTTAAAATTAATAGATATTTAACCTCAACTCAGGTTAAGCAAATGATGAATTCTTCTTTGATAAATTGGCAAAAATTAGCAGAAATTAAAGAGCTAAAAGATTACTTTAATGATGATTTTCAAGAATTTAAAAATAGCATCTGTCATTACTTAAAAATAATGGCAAAAATGACCTCAACCAGTATTCAAGAAATCGCTATTATTAGGGCTTTAGAAGTTACTAACGGCTGTACCCAACACTCTTACCGCAGAAATGATTCAGACTCTCTATCTGTGGAGCAAACCAGAGAATGTATGAAGTTATCAATTTCCTCTATTCGTAATCAGGAAATCATCTTAAAAAATGGTGATGTCTTGGAATTTTCTCCTGAAACAAAAGAATTGATGACTCATATTAGAACCTTATATATGGATGCTTTTAAAAATAATATTGCGTCTCAAGAAAAAGAATTTTATGCCTTTTCAACAGCTCAATTTTTAGCTTGTGGAAAAGAAAAAATAGATTATGGTTTTCAAGTGGTTAAGGATAATTATCAAGATTTATTTACTGATACATTTATCAATAAAGGGATTAAATATATAGAAAAATATTTAGAAGCAATTAAAAATTAAATGGGTTCTATCACTTTGAGTATGTAAATTATTAGTTAGGGCAGGCTGAAAGGCAAGAGGCAATGGGCAATAGGGGATTATTAAATAATAATTTATAAACTTTTAGTTTTTATTTTACTATAAACACTATTCAACAAAGATTATGGAAGTTATTTTCTATTAATTTATCATAACCATTGTAGAAGAAACATTAAATGTTAGTTCTTTTAGAGAGAAAAGGAATTTATTTTTTGCCACCATAACAAACAGTTTCTAACTAACCTCAGCTCGGAGTTATTAATTATCAACTATTTACCTTTGCCTTTCCCCCTCGAGAGCAGGGTTTTTTCATTCTCAAAAATGTCAATGTTTGAAACTAACAAATAGTAACAGATACCTTAAGGGGGGACAATAACTCTAAAAACCTTATAGGTAGCAGGTAGCAGGTGTTAGGTGTTAGGTTTTGTCTCCACTAATATTTATCATTATCTCTATTTACTCAATGGTTCAAATAATAGGCAAAACTATTGGATTATCAACATTTTGAGATAATATGTCGGGCTATTTATTTCGTAAAGACAAAATACTGTTCATGTATTTAAAACCTGCAACCTGAAACCTGAAACCTAAAACCTACCCTCACTGCAGTTTCATTGTCTCCCCGTCAGAACAGATACAGGAGTTTTTAAGTATTAATTAATCAATTATTAAGAAAAAACGCTCCCCTCTACTGTGGGAGAGGGGTTGGGGGTGAGGGCAAGATAATTTTGCCCTGACTTTGAAAAAACCCTGGGGATAAAGGGGGGTTTGCTCATTGCCCTTTTCGCCATTACTCACTGCTGTTAATTTACCTCATAATTATAAGAAATGCTATAAATTTAAAAAAATGACTAATAACTGGTTCTCAGGCACTGTAAACACCGTCATGGGTGTAAAAAAAGAAAGCCAAAATAATAATCAAGAAAACATCCCTTTAAACGGAAAAAAAATTGTTAGCTATCTTGCTGGAACACTGGCTCAAATTGGCTTAATGATCTTGACTCTATGGCTAGCAAATAAAGGTTTTGAGAGTTTAATTAAATACAATTTGAATGAAAAAATTAATATATCAATAGTATGTCTTTTTCTCACCTTTTTTACTATTCGTTCCCGATTTTTCTCCCCTCTTGATAATACTCGATCGCGCCGTCAATATGATCAAGTTATTCGTCCAAAATGGGCGCCTCCTCCATTCGTATTTCCCATAGTGTGGATGAGTATTGGGGTATTAAGAATCGTCTCATCTTATCTGGTGTGGCAAAAATTAGACCAAAATTTTCTTGCTATTCCCTTAATTGTCTTTGCTATTCATTTAGCCTTGGGAGATACATGGAATACTATTTTCACCGTTGAAGGTAGATACGCCTTAGCTGTACCTGTTGTAATATTAGGCCCATTACTATCATCTATTATTCTTGCGGTGCTTTATGGGCAAATAATACCTTTAGCAGGGTGGCTAATATTTCCTTCTTGCGTTTGGTTAGTTGTTGCCTCCGCCTTAGTAACCCGTATCTGGCAGTTAAATAGGGGTTAGAAAGAGGTGTTAGGTTTCAGGGTGTTGGGGGATGAAGGGGAAACTAATCCTTAAATTGCTAATTGTTAATTGCTCTTTTCTTGCATTGAATAACCACAAAAATAAAGTTTAATTGATAAAAATTATCAGATTTTAGGTCATTTAATATAAACTGAAGAATAATGACTTAAGAACGCCCAAAAAAACTGGGATTTAATTATGGCTCTTAATCTTGCATCCAATCGCACCGCTACATCCGTTGACCCTTCCACTGGTATTAATCACATTGTTTGGGCAGATAATGAGTTTATATACCATGCCACCTATGATGAAAATTCAGGTACTTGGGAAAATGCAAATGCGATCGCATCTTTAGGTAATCAAACTATTAGTAATCTTAACTTAGTCATTAATGATAGTTTAATTAGTGAAGGGCAAAGTCAATTGCCCGGGTTAGTGGTAGTATGGCAAGAGGGACAAAAAAACGACAGCGAATTATACTATACAGCCGCCCAATATGATGAGGTTCAAAATTTACAATGGTTAGACACTCCCCAACCTTTAACTGTTGATGAAGTAGCGGATTTAGAGCCAAAAGTTATAGTAAAAGATAATGAGATAATAGTAGTTAGTACGAAGGTTGATATTAATAATGTTGAAAATTTATCCATAAAAGAAGATACAGACGTTTATTTTCAACAATTCACCGTCGATAGCAGTTTATTCACATCTCCACAAAATGTAAGTGTTGCCAACGCCGTTTACTCTCCCCGTCTTGTTAATAATGGCGTAATTAATACAGGAGTCGTTAGAAATGCCTCTTATAATCCCTTCACCGAGAACGAAATTTTAGCTTTTAATGAAACTATTTTAGCCTCTGAGGATAGCTCATTTGAAGGTTTACTTGGCTCGTGGAGTGCCCAAATTTATTTTTCTGGTAGCTTACTCGACTCATGGAAATTAATTGATAGTACTCCTAATGATAGCTTTTTGCGATCGATAATCAAACCCTTTTTCGAGATTTTTGAAATTGAAGGAGTGTTAAAAAGTGGGGTATCTCCAGAGTGGCTTGGTAATCAGGAGCGATCATTATTTGTGGAAACTGTAGCTAATTTAAAGGTAAAAACACCCCTTGAATTAACTGCCCCTTGGAAAGTCAAAAATGATGCAGGAGGAGAAGAAGATTCAAAATCTCCTATTAGTATTGGTGCTTCCATCGATTCTAAATACAGTTTTGAGCCTAATTCACCCTTCGATTTAACTCAAATATTAGATAAAATTACCGTAAGTGCATCCTTAAAGTTTCCCGTTGTTTCTGCCGCCGAAACCGCAGGATTTTTCACCCTTGATTTAACTGGTAGCATTGGTGCAGACTGGGAAGTTACGGGGACTCCTGATCCCATTGGGGGAGATTATTTCCCTGATAATTTTGGGGCGGCGTTGGGTGTTTTAGGCGTAGGTGCTTTAGCTCAGGGTACTATCTTATTATTAACTTTAGATAACAGTAGTAATTTATCTAGTGCTATCCTTGCAGATTTGGCTATTAGTTTAGGAGAAACCTTTGGTGCTTATATCAATGGTATTGCAGAAGGGCTGGACTTTAGTAGTACGATCGGATTTCCCATTATTAGTGCAGGGTTGAGTGGAGAAGTTAAAATTCCTGTTATCCCTATCTTTAGTGCAGGAGTGGATATAGGTACAACTGCCGCCGTTAACTGGGGTTTAGGTGATACAGATACAACTTTTACCCTTAACTTTCCCATTGATTTTAACGTCAAATTAGGTCCTCTCGGCTTTGGCTTAGACTTTTATCCCGGTTGGTCATGGACTATTTTTGACAATGATAATACTTCAAATGCCGTTACTGCAAATTTGGTGTTAGCTAGTGAGTCTCAAGCTCAAGTGATAGGCTCATTACTATATGTAAATTTAGGAGCAACTTTTACAGAGTTACCGAATCCTGATGATTTTACTGTCACTGTTACTGATATAAGTGGTAATGAAGAAATAATAGAAGTTTTTAACGTTTTACAAGGAAATTCTGATACTTCCGTCATCTTGCAGTTAAAAAATGTTATTCCTCCTTCTGCTAATGCTAATTATTTAACCTCAGATAATCCTGACACCACGGAAAACCCCATTGTGTTAAGTTTCACGAATAATGAGGGTTTAGTGGATACTAACGGGAATCTTATCCCCAATATCAACAATTTATCGGTAGAAAACAATACCCCTGATACTTTTAACTTTACTTTTAACCCCACTACGGGCAATAGTCAAAATTACAGTAATTCTTTAGCCATTCAAACTCAATCAGCATTAGAAAATATTGAGGCGGATTTAAGTCAAGATAATTTTCTCAATCTTAGTTTAACCAGTGGTGGTTCGGTTTTGGCGACTTGGGTGGCGGATGTGCCTCCTATTAAACCCATTGCAGGTTTTGTTAATGGCAGTGTTATTACTCTCAATTTTGTGGATACTTTGGGTAATTCTGGGGGTAATGAACCAAATCTTAATCAATTTACCGTCACAGATGAAGATAATAATAGTTACACCGTTGAGAATATTAGTAACTTAGGTAATAGTATCACCTTAACCCTCGATCGCACCGTAGCCCAAGATACCGCATTAACCATTGATTATCAAATCGCTTCTACCACCAATAACAATGAAAGTCTTTATATCCTCAATAGCACCACTAACACTAAACTATGGATTGATAATTTTGAAAGTCTTGCTTTAACCAATATTACTGGTACTAACAATGCTCCTATTTTACTAGGTATAGGTGCAATAGTCGAAAATATTAACAGTAATAAAATTACCCTTGTTTTTGACCAAAATTTGAGCGGAAATCCCATCAATAGTCAATTTGAAGTTATTAACAATGGAGTTACTTATGATATTAACCCAACTGTAACCATTAATAATAATACCGTTATTTTGACCGTTGAACCCCCTACAGGCTCGAATTTGATTGGTATTGGGGATTTAGTGACAGTCAGTTACACGGGGAGTAATACTCAAACTCAGCAACCGTTAACGGGTAGTGGTGGCGTGGTAGCGGATTTTAGTAACGCTCCTGTTATCACCTCTGATGATACTCTCACCACAGTTATTAAATATGGTTTCGGTCCTTCGGGAGATAATTTATTATCTAATATTACTAGCATTCCCGGTTCTACTGGTTTAAATTTATATCCTGTTACCGCTTTAGATCAAGAGGGAAATAGTGTCATTGTTTGGGCAAATGTCGATAGCACAAATATTCCTGTTAATTTAACTCCGGGGGAATACTATACTCAAGAACAATTTGAGAATATAACCGATATTTTAGCTACTTCTGATCTGTACTACTCTATTTATAATCCCAACAGTGGAGAATGGACTATTGCAGAAGCGATCGAAACTTTAGCAGGAACAGATAGTAAAATAACATTAGGGCAAGGGGTTGATGGTAATTTGATGGCAGTGTGGTTAAATACCAACAACGGAGAAACTAATATTTATTGGTCAACCCTAACCTATAATAACGGAACACCTAACTGGAGTACCCCTCAAATACTATCAGACAATGCCAAACCTGATCCTCTTACTGAATTAACTATAACCACCTTAAATGGTCAACCTGCGGTATTTTGGACAGAAACTCAACCACTATCCTACTATGAGTTAACTACTTCTGAACAACCATTAATTTATTATCGTCTGGCAGAAACCGAGGGCATTGCCCTAGTTAATGAAGGAATTTTAGGGGCTGGAGGTAATGGCACTTATAGCGGTGATGATGTAACTTTTAATCAACAAGGTGCATTAGAAAACACTACCACTGGTAAAGGAGATTCTAATACTTCAGTCTGGTTTAAAGCAGGAAACAATCAAATTTCTAGTGCCACATCTGGGGTAATTCCCTTATCGGGTAACTCTTTCAGTCTTGAATTTTGGTTTAAGCCTACCGCCGTTAATGAGAATCAAAGTGTTAATCTTATTGCCTTAGAAAATATCCTCAATTTTTCTGCTCGTGTCAACTCTGGTGATGATTCATTCTTTTCCCTCAATATAAATGGTGAGACTCTGCAAACAAGAGACGGATTTCAAATCTCCCCTAATGATTGGTCTTATATTGTTTTAACTTATGATGAAACTAATGGTTCGATCGAACTTTACCTTAACGGTGAATCTTTGCAAGTATATTCGACTAATACAGGGGAAAATGTCGATACTCTGAATTTAGATATTCCTGATAACACTACCATAACCTTAGCTGATCCGAATAACTCTAATGGTATTTATCTTGACGAAGTAGCTTTTTATAACAAGGCACTCAGTTATAGTGATACGCCAAGCAATTTTAATGATATTGAAAATTTAACAGGTTCAGATATTGCCCAAATTTTACTCAATACTAACGATATTGGCAATAAATATAACTCTCAATATATCACTCCAACCCCATCGGGTGCGAAAAGTTATTATGTCACCTATGACTCAGAATCAAGTATCTGGGAAAATCCTGAACAAATTGAGCCAGAATTTGAAGTTATTCCTACTCAATTATCCTCTGCTAATAAGCCTGAATGGGATATAGTTTCTGCCACTTCTGCTAACAATAACGGTAACATTACCCCCAATGGCACACCTGATATTTATTTACCTCTCAACCTTACTAATCAAACTATCAACACGGTAATTAATTCGATCGAAGTTACTGCTCAAACAGGCTCAGGTACTACTTTAACATGGAGTATTGGCACAGGGGCAGGTAATCAATTAGGGGTTGTACAAAATAATAAATTACTTAATCCCTTAAATCCTGATGGGAGTTTTGCTTATACTGTTCTCAATCCTACCCTTGATTTTGATTTATTTGTCGATGCAGGTTCGATCGATCCTTCTACCTTATCTAACTTTCAATATTCTATCAATGGAGGTAATCCTGTCAACTTCTCTCCTGCGGATGTAACCAGTGAACCCACAACCGTTAACTCTAATCAAGTGATGGGCATTGCAACTGTTACCGAAGCTAATGATTCATCTCTTGCCTTAATCGATAGTGGTTTTATTACTAATACCGATAATGTAGCCATAGGTTATGTCATTACTAACGGCGATTTAAACAATGACGGCAACACTGATGTTGTTATCGGCAATCGGGGTTATACGGATACAGAAGGCAATGTGTTAGAAAATGGCACAATACAAATATTATTCGGTGGCGGTAGTGTATTGAGTAACAGTCAAACCAATCCTTTAACAACTACTGATTTAAGTGGTAATCCTGACGGTGTTTTGATTAAAGGTATTGCAGATGGTGGCGATGGTAACGGTGATTATTCCCTCAGTTTAGCGACTGGGGATGTTAATGGTGATGGTTTTGATGATTTGGTTATTGGTGCACCCAATGTGAATAATGGACAAGGTGCAGTTTATGTCATTTATGGTTCAGCTAGTTTAGCAGGTAAAACTATTGATGTTACTAATTTAGGCTCTCAAGGTTATACTATCACACCTAATATCTCAGGTTCTGTCGCTTTTGGTTATTCCGTAGCGGTGGGAAATTTCAACGGTGGAAGCAGTGCAGATATTGCTATCGGTACACCGGGGGCTAATAATGGTAACGGAGAAGTTTATGTTGCCTATGATGGAAATAGTAACTATTCCACTGTCTATAGTTCACAAATTGAGGGAGAATTAGCCGGTTATTCTCTTGGTGTGTCTGCCTACAAAGGAACATCTAGCCCTAGTACTTTTACTAAAAATACCTCCGATGATCTTATTATAGGTGCGATCGGGTATAACGGAAATGTCAATAATGATTGGGCAGGGGCAGATGATCTTCCTGACGGTACAAATGACCTAAATAGTTATCCTAGTTCTTCCTCCGTGCAGTTGGGTGCAGTGTATGTATTTCGGAGTAATGGCACAACGAGCAATACTTTTTCCTCAACTCCTTATGTTAGTTACACGGGAGCAAATATAGCCAACAGTAATGGCACGGCTAATAATATTTTAGCAGGAAGTGCTTTAGCTAGTGCTGATTTAGATGGTGATGGTACTCAAGATTTGGCGATCGCATCTGAGGGAGCAAACGATAATAATGGGGGAGTATATGTTATCAAAGGAGGGGTTTCGAGTAACAGTAATTATCAAAACCTTGCTACCGTTGCAAATCTGAATATTGTGGGAGGCATTGCCAAAAGTGAAACAGGGGCGGTGATTACCTCCGCAGGAGATTTAAACCAAGATGAGTACGAAGATTTTTTGATTACCGCACCCCAAGCAGGAAACGGCACAGGGCAAAGTTATGTGCTTTTTGGGCCATTAGATTTAAGCCAAATCGGTAAAACATTTGATCTCAACGTCACCGCCAATGACAGCAAAACCACTTTCTTACTTAATGGTAGTCTGCCCTATCAGTTAGCAGGTACAGCAGGAAGAAGTATCGGTGATGTAAATAATGATGGTGTCAATGATTTAATGATAAGCGCCCCCAATGCAGGACAAATTTATAGTCTTTATGGACATCCTTGGTTAGCGGATGATGGTAGCATCAAACTAGCGAATATTACTGCCGATAATGGTTTTGTCATAGATGGCAATTCCTACAGTAGCTTTGATATTGGTGGAATTCCCGTTTCTCAACAACAACTAAATACCTCTTCTGCCTTAGCAACCAATAATGGGGTTGTTTATCTTGCCTATAAAGGTCAAAGTAACAATAATTTATTCCTTACAACCAGTAGCAATCAAGGACAAACATGGAGTAATTTTATCAGTCTTCCTGGTGGCATGACAACGGATAAACCACCTTCGATCGCATTTTATAATGGTGTTTTATATTTAGCTTATAAAGGGGTGGGAAATGATCAAATTAACATCACCTACAGCACAAATAATGGTCAAACTTGGAGTAATCAATATCAAATTTCAGGACAATCAACCCCAGATACTCCCACTTTAGTCGTTTATCAAGGAGAATTACTGGTTTTATTTACCTCTAATGATTCTCAAAGTCGCCTTATTTATACTCATTCAAATAATCCTCAATCGGGCAATTCTTGGTCATCCAATCAAACTATATTGACATCATCGGGGGGTAGTAATCAAACATCGGCTAACGCCATGAGTGCTACGGTTTTAAATGATAATCTTTACATTGCCTATGAGGGAGGAACAAAAAGTAGCCCTTCTACTAACTATTATATTACTTGGACTGATGACACAGATTTGAATAGCCTCTCTTGGAATCTTCATCAAGAGGAGAATATTAAAGCTACAGGTGCAGTGGGATTAACTTCTGATCAAAATAGTCTTTACTTAACTTATCGAGATAGCAACAATAATATTTATTTAGGTAATTCTAATAATGGCAATAATTGGTCTGAATTTTCCCTTATTCCTTCTCAGGATGCCATCGCAACTCCCACTCCCATTATTTCAGGAGGAGAATTAATTATTAGCTACCCTGATCAAAATAATGCCATAGATGTTATTAGTTCTGATATTCCTTATCTAAGTGCGATCGAAGCTGGAAACATAAATATAATTTTAGGGGATGTTAATGGAGATGGTTTTGCGGATATTCTCTCAGGAGGAGAAGGCGGATTAGTTATTGTCTTTGGTGGTAGCACCCAAGATTTATTAGACGGTGCTAGTGGAAGTCAAGATTTAATTATCACCCTAGAAAATGATTTAATTGTAGATGCGGTAAAACTAGGAGATTACAACGGTGATGGTTTAAAAGATTTCGGTGTTTTAACGGAAAATGGCGATTTTTACTTGATTTTGGGTAATACTAACCTTGCAACTCTTACCAATTTATCTCTCACAGAATTTGCCATTAATAATACCGTCAACGTTAATACCATAGGAGACTATAACGGTGATGGTTATGATGATTTTGTAGCCGAGAAAGACGGACAAATTCAACTATTTTTAGGTAATGCGGAAGGAAGTATCACCAATAGCTCGGCGCAGATGAGTTTGGAAAACTTTACCATTGGCGGATTAGGGGATTTTAATGGCGATGGTTATGATGATTTTGGTTATGGACTTCCTCAAGCTAACATTATTGATGATAATAACCCCATTGGTAATGGACAATTTACCTCCTATCTCGGAAACAGTGAATCTCAATTTAACAATCCCGTCACCATTAATCCTTTTGAGGCTTCTATTTACTCAGGGGCGTTAACATCAAGTCAATGGGGGATTTATGGCTCAACTGATAGTAATTCCGTTGTTAATATTAACTCGACTATATCAACTCAAGGAGTGGATTTATCGCCCTCCATCGTGGCTTACAATGGCTATTTGTATATGGTGCGTAATGATAATAATAATAATGACCTTTGGGTACAAAGAAGTCGTGATGGTTATAACTGGGAAGGAGAAGTTAATTTAGGTAGTAATTTTCAAACAGATAAGAAAACTTCTTTAGCTGTCTTTAACAATACTCTCTATTTGGGTTTTAGAGATGTCTCAGAAAGGGTTATGTATGCTTCTGCGGTGGAAGATGACAGTAACGTTGCAGGAATTCGTTTTAATAATCCCATTCAGGTAAGTGGGAATAATCAGTTTCAGGAAAGTGTTGATGGGCCTTCTTTGATTGAATTTCAAGATCAATTATATGTATTCTTTATTTCCACTGATGGCACTAGGGAAATTATTTATTCTGTTTCTGATACCGCTAATAGTAGTAGTTGGAGTGCTAAAAAGAATGTATTTGCTAGTAGTTTTAATCAATCCAGCGATCATCGTGTTAGTACAACTATTTTCAATGATCAATTATATGTAGCTTTTACAGGCAATGGTAATAATTCTCTCAATGTAGCTTCTAGCGGTAATGGTACAGATTGGAGTCGTACAGTATTGTCACAGTTTGCTAGTTCTGAAGGCCCTTCTATCGTAGCAGGAAATGATCAGCTTTATTTATTCCATGAGGGAGCAACTTCTAGCGGTGGCAATGATTTTCAGGTATTTTATCCTACCTCTACCGATGGAGTTAACTGGACAAATGCGATCGCTCTTGATGATAATGTAATTGATGATGCACCCTATGCCACATTTTTTAATCAAAGTATTTATGTGGCAATGGCAGGGTTAAATGATGATTCTCTCAATGTTTATGTATCTGATCCATTTTATGAAAGTAATCAAACTCAACAATTAGGTAGTCAACTCCAAACCATTGGCGATTTTAATGGAGATGGTATCGAAGATTTTGCCGTTTTAGCAGAAGGTTATATTGCTGATTTAGGAATTTTAGATGATTTAGCCTATAAAAATAATCGAGGTGCATTATTTATCTACTATGGTAAAACTACTGATATAACGAATACTTCTCTCCCTGATGTAGTTTTAGCTTATTCGACAGTTTCTGATGGTGATGATCTTTATCAGATGACTAATTTTAGCGCCATCGGTGATACTAATGGTGATGGTTTTGACGATATTGCCATTTCCTCTCCTAATACTTCTCTCACCAGTGACAAAACAGAAGATGGAGTGGTAACGGTGGTATTCGGTGGCACGAGTTGGGGAAATCAATACTCGAAAGATAATCCCTTTGACTTAAGAAGCCTGAGTAATAATCAAAATTCCACTAATAACTCTAATGATAACGGTTTTACCATAAAAGGTTTAGCCAGTTCTCAAGCAGGTGTTGCCCTTGACGGAGGCGATGACGTTAACGGTGATGGATTTAGTGATTTTGTTATCGGGGCGCCGGGGAATGATGATAATTTGAGTTTTGTCTTGTTTGGTAGTGACTTCACCAAAAAAATTAATCAAATAGGTTCGATCGGCGATGATATAATGATTGGTACAGCCACAGGAGAAACATTTATTGGTAGCCAAGGAGAAGACCAAATTTATACCAATGGTGGCGTTGATGTTGTTTATAGTGGCAATGATGATGACTTTATCACCGTTAGTGATACTTATTTCCGCCGTATAGATGGTGGCACGGGAGTAGATATATTAAAATTTGCTGGTTACAATGGGCAGGATTGGGATTTAACTAAACTTTCAGGGCGTTTACGCAACTTGGAAATTCTCGTCATAGAAGATTATGGGGCAAATACCCTCACTCTCAACTCTCTCACCGTTAATCAAATCTCAGACAATAACACCATTACAGTGGTGATGGATAAAGATGATACTCTCAATCTAAGTTCGGATTTTGCAGAAGATGGATTCGTTAATCAATACAATCAAAGATTTATCCGCTATACTTCCAATACCTCATCAGCGACAGTTTTAGTCAACAGTTTTAACGATGTCAATTACTCTCCTATTGATTTCTCCTTATACAACACAGGAGTAGATGATTCAGGAGTTAAAAAACCCAATGGTACTATTGAAGATATACACTATGAATTAACATCATTCCCCTCAACCAGTGTCGGAGAAATTATTATTACCGACGGTAATACTACCATCTCAAGTTTTATCCAACCTAATCAACGTAATAGTAATAATAGCCTAAGCACTGCACCGGGAGACTATACTTATAAAACCTATTTGACAATTCCTGAAAGCGTTAATCCCAATGGTATATCTATCAATGGAAAATGGGCTACTGATGATGAAGGTATAACGATAAAAGTAAACGGAGTTGCTCAAAATCTATCGGTAAATCCTAATTTTAATACTGGTTTTGTGCCTTTTACTCTGGATGAAGGATTTATTTCAGGAGAGAATGCGATCGAGTTTACTGTCAATAACGCAGGTACTACCAATAATCAAACCTACTTGCAAGTACAATTTGAGAATTTTTTTGTTGCTAACGGCAATGCAAGTATAAAATTTAGTGCACCTACCACTAACTCTCCTGAAGTAATTACCATTGCTGAAATTAGCGAAAGTGCGTCTGTTTCTGCTCAATTAAATCAAGGAATTTCTAGTGATATTTTCACCGCCGATAATGTCGATGATAGCCAAACTCGTTTATTTGTTTCTAACCCCACTGCTAACGAAGCGAGTGGAGAAATAGAGTTTACTATTCAACGCACAGGAAACTTAAATAAATATGTCCAAGCTCACTATATCAGCACCGATGGAAGGGCAAAAGCAGGAAGCGACTATAATCCCGTGCTAGGAAGATTAATATTTGCCCCCGGAGAAACAACTAAAACTGTTTCCGTGCCTTTACCTTTAGATGATGTTTATACTGGCACAAGGGAATTTGGTTTACTGGTAACTCTCGAAAAAGAAAGTAATACTCCCCTTAATGATCAATTTTCTATTTATGTTGATCCCACAGATGGACAAATTCGTAATTGGAATCATATCATACTCGATCGCCCTTTGAGTGTTATGAATGGTGATTTAGAATTTAGAGTGACAGCCAATGAGGGAAAAGCCGAGACAAAAATTTACTTTGAAGGAGACAGTAATTTTAATAGTTACTACATTTTTAATCTCAAAACCGAAAAATATGAACCCTTTATTCTTAACGGTGATTTTGGGGCAGAATTATTTGACGAAAATGGAGACGGTAAAAATGACGGTGTTATTCTAAATCTCCAAGATGGTAGCGACTACGACTTAGATGGTGCAGAAAATGGAATCATTCATAAAAGAGGATTTTTCGCCGATGGCGATGCCCCAGAAATCATTTTAGACACTGCCATGTATCGTTTTCGCAGTTTAAACACTGACAGCAGTTATCTTTACGTGGGTGAGGAGGAAAGAAACTCTATTTTAACCAACTACACAAATAGCTTTATTGAAGAGGGATTAGCCTTTTACGTCTCTGATACCCCTGAAGATGGTTTAATCGCCTTCAATCGTTTTCGCAATACTAACCAGACAGGAGGATATATTTACGCAGGAGAGGAGGAAAGTCAGTCAATACAAGCAAATTATCCTAATTTTGCCTTTGAAGGCATTGCTTTTTATACTTATCCTCAAGGCTCACAAATGGCAAATGATATTACTCGCTTTCAAAATAGTATAGGAGGGGCATATATTTATACAGCCTCTCCAGAAACACAAACAGTTATTACCAATTACGCAGATAGTTTCAATCTTGAAGGTTTAGCTTTCGAGGCTTTAGTTTAAACCTCAGTTTGGTTTAAGAATACCCGATAAGGTTAGGTGTCAGGTGTCAGGTTGCAGGTGTTAGCGAATGGGGGGATGAGATAATGAGGGGAAAGGGGGAAACAAGTAATAAATAATAAATAAGTAGTAAGTATTCGTGGTTTTTCATTCTTAATTCTTAATTCTTAACTATTTAACGTCAGTTTGCATTAAGGCAATTTTATCGTTATTTCTAAGAAGCTATAAGGTTTTCTGACTACGAGAAAATAATGCTTTCAGCTTATCCAAAACTCAGGTTAGTTTGGCTGAGGTGTTAAGTTTTAGAGTGTTGGGGTGTTAGGCGATTGGGGTATTGGGGTATTAGAGAAGCGTGTTAATTAAACACTTTTGCCCTCCCCCCTCTCGAGGGAGGATAATAAAGGGGGGTTTACCTCTTGCCTTTTAACTTTGCCCCTTGCCCTTTGCCCTTTTAACATTAATTCCTAATTCCTAATTCAATTAGTTTATTTGTATAACTCTGTAGCTAAACGAAAAGCTAAAATACCGGGGATTAAAGCAATAACCAAAGCTACAAATACTTGAGTTTCAGAAATAGACATAAGAAAAAACTCCTGTAATAAAGGTAAATTGATACAATTTGTAAATTACTATTTAATGTGC
Organism: Cyanobacterium aponinum PCC 10605; assembly: GCF_000317675.1. NCBI lineage: Bacteria > Bacillati > Cyanobacteriota > Cyanophyceae > Chroococcales > Geminocystaceae > Cyanobacterium > Cyanobacterium aponinum. The sequence goes on along the minus strand of NC_019776.1, from coordinate 2,373,409 downwards.
CTTAAGATGGTAATAATTGCATGAGTTTGTAATAATTTGCAACAGAATTGAGTAAGTTATGGTTTTATCTCGTTGGTTTGCTTCGGCTAATAAAATAAATATTCACACAAATGCTCTTGCATCTAAAATAAAACAAGATCCTTACTATCGCTTTCAATCAGACTTAGAAATCGAGATTGGAGCGCAATTGGGAATAAAAATAGATGTGAATATTGCTTCTGTAGATGATTGGCTAAGACTGCCGGGTATTTCCATTACTCAGGCGAGGAGTTTAGTAGAAATCATTAATTCTGGAATAAATTTTCTCTGCTTGGAAGATTTAGCGGCGGCGTTGGGAGTATCAGTTTTAAAAATACAATCGTGGCAACCTATTTTATATTTTGCCTATTATGCTGATGATAGTTTTCATGCACCAGCAAAAGTTAATCCTAATAATGCTACGCTTAACCAATTAATAAAAATTCCTAATTTAAGCCAAGATATAGCTCAACAAATCCTGATTGATAGAGAAAGTAATGGTAAATATCGTCATATTGCTGATTTACAAAAAAGACTTAATCTAACTCCAGATTTTGCCTATCACTTAATGAATTATTTTCAGTTTTCTAATTAGGATTTAAGGGCAAGGGATAAACAACAATGGGCAATAGGCAATTAGTGAATGGTGAATAGTGAATAGTTGATAATTAAGAATTAAGAATTAAAAACCCCAAACACTTGTACGGGCGAATGGCCATTCGGCCCTACTTCCCCCTCTCCCCTCATCTCCTAAACACTCTAACACCTGCAACCCGAAACCCGATACCTGATACCTACCTTTATCCGATATTTTTAAACCGAACTGAGGTTATTATTATTGATTGAAAGAAATCCCCTAGTCTCTAATTTGCACAGGCATAATTAAATAAGTCATTTGAGCGCCACTGAGAGGGGTAGCAATAACGGGTTGGGTTGCACCATTAAATTGAAACTTGATTTCATTGGCAGATAGGGCTTTTAATCCATCCATCAAGTAGCGGATATTGAAACCTATTTCAAAGTTATCCCCGTTAATTTCGGCACTAATAGACTCTTTGGCGTTACCTAATTCTTTTGCTTCTACGGATAAGGTTACTTGCTCGTTATCAGAATTCAAGGTAAACTTGACGAGATTATTTTTTTGATCACTTAACACAGAGACTCTTTCTAAACTCTCAATCATCCGTTTGCGATCAACTACCATTGTACGCTCAAAATTGTTAGGAATCAACTGGTTATAGTTGGGATATGCACCGTCTAATTTTCGACTGGTAAGGTTTTGTTGCCCTAATTCAAAGACTACTTGCCCTTCATCGACAAATAAGGCAATGGATTCTCCTTCTTTTGCCATGGAAAGGATTTTTTCTAATTCTCTCAAAGCACGGGCAGGAATGGTTATAGTGAAATTTTGTGCTTCGGTAATGGGGGGATTAGAGTTAATTTCTTCTTCTTCTGATTCTTTTGTCTCCTCAATGGCACTGGTTTTAACAACAGCCAAACGATGGCCATCAGTGGCGGCAAACTCGAGGGTATCAAGATTGCGGGTTAAATGTACTCCTGTTAGAATTTGTTTAGTTTCATCGTTACTTGCGGCAAATAATGAGCCTTTTAAACCTTCATTTAAAGCGGCTACGGGTAATAAAAAGGCTTCTTCTCTTTCCACAACGGGTAATTCAGGATATTCTTCTCCTTTGACTCCTCTTAGCTGAAATTTTCCTGAGAGGGAGTTTATGGTAACGAGGGGATTTTCTTCCATTTCCTCTTCTTCGTAGGAAATAGTTACTTCTCCTTCTGGTAAACGGGCAATAATATCATTTAATAGTTTTGCAGGTAGGGTGATTACTCCTTCTTCTTCTACTTCGGCACAAAAGCAACTGCGCATTCCTAAACTCAAATCAAAGCCTGTAAGGGTGACTTGATTTTTTGTCTGATTTGCCACTAATAATACATTAGCTAAAATCGGATGAGTAGGACGAGTTGGCACAGCACGGCTAACTAATGATAAATTATTTTTGAGATCAACTTGAGAGCAAACTATTTTCACGGTTTTTTGATGGGCTTAACTACTTAGGACTATTGTACTCAAATGTTTTTAATTTAAACACAATCTTTCATTTTACCTCAGTTCGATGCAAGAATATCGGCTAAGGATAGGTTTTAGGTTTTAGGTGGCAGGTGTCAGGTTTGGTTTTTTAATATTGACTCATTACTCACTCATATTAAAAACAAAAAAATCAATTTATTAACTGTTATTGCCAAAAGAGGTTAAGTTTAACTCCAAATTTTAAGCTATGAACACCAGTTTATTCTAATTTATTTGTAAAGAAGTTGGCTAATGGCAGTTAGTTTTTGTTTTAGCAGTGCAAAATTGATAGGTTTACTCATATAATCATCCATTCCTGCATTTAAACATAAGATGCGATCGCTGTCCATGGCGTTTGCTGTCATTGCCATAATATAAGGTTGTTTTTCTGGGAGTAGATTTTGCCTAATCCATTTAGTGGTAGCGATACCATCCATTTCAGGCATCTGCATATCCATCAATATTAAGTTATAGTCTTTCTGTTGAAGAATTTGAATTGCATCTACGCCGTGATTAGCAATATCTGCGTGATAGCCTAACTTTTTTAGTGTTAGTGATATGACTTTTTGATTTACTAAATTATCTTCAACAATGAGAATTTTGAGAGAAGACTGACGAGTTAAAGAAGAAACAGAAGTCGAAACAATAGAAGAAGTTTGGGGATTGTTACTGACGGATAAAACAACCCTAAAATAAAAACTAGAACCTTTATTTTCTTCGCTTTCTAACCAAATTTCTCCTTCCATCATCTCTACTAAGCCTTTACAAATAGCTAATCCTAAACCTGTGCCACCATACTTGCGGTTAATAGAAGCATCTAATTGGGAAAAAGGTTGAAACAATTTTGATTGTTTATGAAGGGGAATGCCGATACCTGTATCTTGAACTATAAATAAAATTTGATAGGCTGATAGTTTCTCATTGGGGTTAATTTTTTTACCTTGAACAATTATTTTAACTTCCCCTTGTCTGGTAAATTTTATGGCATTTGCGACTAAATTAAGTAAAATCTGCCTTAAACGAATTATATCTCCTAAAAAGTAATCGGGAAGAGAATCATCAATCTCAAAAGTTAAGGATAAATTTTTCTCTTGGGCTTGAAATTGCAGTAAATCAATAACCTTTTTTACACACTGTCTCAGGGAAAAATTTTTTGTTTCTAACTCTAGTTTGTTTGATTCAATTTTCGAGAAATTAAGAATATCATTGATGATTGTCAATAAACTTTCTCCACCGTCACGAATGGTGAGTAAAAATTCTTTTTGAATGTTGTTTAAAGGAGTATCTTCTAGGAGATTAACCATACCTAAAATACCATTCATGGGAGTGCGAATTTCATGGCTAATCATCGCTAAAAACTGACTTTTGGCTAAGTTTGCTGTTTCAGCCTCTTGCTTGGCTTTAATTAATAGTCGATTACGTTGTTTAAATTCAAATAAAAGATAAACGCTCCATGCTAATAAACCAGCTAAGATTAAACCAATTATTAATATTATATGAGGGAGTATTGAGCGGTACTTTTTCAGAAAAGAGTTATTGGGAATAATCGTTATTTTCCAGTCGATGCCTCTATATTGTAATTCTGTGGATTGTTGCCATTGTAAATTGTCTTTAGGAGATGCATAGGTGCTACTGTAGATTAGTTGAGAATCTTCATAAATAAAAATTTGATAACCTTTCCATGCCTCTTGACGCAAAAGACTGTAGAGAAAACTATTAAGTTTAACAACGCTAATAAGAAAACCGTCAAATTGAGGAGGTTTGTTTGCTTGGGGAATCAAAAGAGGAATATAAATAATAAATCCTTTATCTCCTTGAATTAAATTGAGTGTGGGACTAATATAAATTGTATTATTGGCGATAGAAGTTGCGATCGCATCTTTTCGTTTATTTTCAAATTTGATATAAAGATTTTTAACATCTTCATTACCTTTTTCAGGTACTAACCAAGTGACATAATATTGAGGATTAACCCATTGAATCGCCTGATACCCAGTATAGTCCTCTATATACTCAAGGGCATCTTTTTCCCATCTTTCCTTGGGAGTGCCTTTTTCGTTTTGCCATCGTTTCTGCATCCTTTCTAAGGCTAATACTCTTGTTTTTAACTCTAACTCTGTTTTTTGCCGTAAAGAAATTAACTGAGTTTGTACTAAATTTTCTACCTGACGGTGATTATATTCTACGAGAAAACTAAAGGTTATAATAGTAATTATCATTACTGTTATCCCTATGGATATGGATATGATTGTCTGAGGTTTACGCCACAGAAGATTAAACATTTTCATCGACATATAGGGATGAGTAATGAAATTGAGGTGCTGAATTAAATATTGGGGAGAAATTAATGGTTCTCTGATTGTGAGTATGTAAATTATTAGTTAGGAAAGGTGTCAGGTGGCAGGTTTGACGGTTAAATAATAAATATTAACTTATAACAATTAATTTTTTTTTTGTTAATTCCTTATTTTACATAGCTTACAGCAATTATTTTTTATTAATTTATCATAGCTACTGTAGAAGAGCCAAATTAATTATTAACTGAGATATTTTCTTGAGTAGTCAACTGAAGGAAAACTTCCTCTAAAGAGGCTTTTAATCGTCTCATTTCATAAATACCCACTCCTTCATGAACTAACATAGAGGCTATTTCTTTGCCCACTTCAGAATCGTTTTTCAACGACAATTTTATTATAAAACGATTATCAATTCCTGTTATAGGTTCAATGATAATTTTGTCAATTGCTTCTATTTTTTTCAGTTTAGAGGTTAAACCATTAACTTCTCCTTCCACCTCTAAATGATAACCCTTATTATTAAGTTGTTGTAAAAGTTCCTCTGTTTTTCCTGTAGCGATTACCATACCCTGATTAATTATAGTGACTGTATCACAAGTCATGGTTACTTCAGGCAAGATATGGGTTGATAAAATAATGGTTTTTTCTTTTGCCAAACTTTTAATTAAGTTACGCACCTCAATAATCTGACGAGGATCTAAACCAACGGTAGGTTCATCTAAAATAATAACAGGAGGATCATGAATTATGGCTTGGGCAATACCCACTCTCTGACGGTATCCCTTTGATAATTTACCAATAATACTATTGGCACGATCTTCTATTTGACATAATTCTATTGCTTTTTTGAGGGATGAAGTGCGATCGCATCTAGGAATATTTTTAATTTTCCCGACAAAATCGAGATATTCTGTCACCGTCATTTCTGGATAGAGAGGGGGATTTTCGGGTAGATAACCAATTCTTTCTCTAACAGCAAGGGGATTTTCATGGACTTCAAAACCATCAATGATTGCTTTGCCGGTAGTCGCAGGGATATAACCACTCAAAATGCGCATTGTGGTAGTTTTTCCTGCCCCATTTGCCCCCAATAAGCCTAAAATTGAGCCTTTTTCTACGGAAAAGGAAATATCCTTGATTGCTTGGGTTGAACCGTAGTTTTTACTTAATTTTTCGACAGTAATCATTGTTTTTTAACTTCAGTTCAGTTTAAGAATATAGGATTAAGGTTAGGTGTCAGGTTTCAGGTGGTAGGGGATGAGGGGATGAGGGGAAACAAGTAATGAGTTAGGAATTAGTTAGGGGCGAATGGCCATTCGCCCGTACAGAAGTTATTAATTATCAACTATTTACCTTTGCCCTCCCCTCTATTTCGGAGGGATAAAGGGGGGTTTGCCCATTACCCTTTTCTTAAAAGTTATAGCAAACTATCCATCAACTCCATGATTTTGACTGCTTCAGGATGAATTGAGTCTTTTTCCTCTGTTTCCTTGGCGATAGCAGACTCTAATAACCCTTTCATGGCAATTAACTTAAGGCTATTTTCTGCAAAGGTAGCACTAATAGCGTCAGCAGAGCTAGTATAACCGATCGCACCTAAGTCCATCAAGGCGGATCTTCTCAATTGTAGCTCTTTTCCTTGCAAAGCAGTAACAAGAATTTCCCCATAACTATCTTCTTCTGTTAGTTGATACATTGCCCTTGCCGCACCATAAGCCACTTTAGGAATAGGATGTTTAAGAAAAGGCTTAATTAAGTTTAGGGCATTTTTTGCCTTTAAAGTACCTAAAGCCTCAATAATCGCCTCATAGGGTTCATGGGGATGAGGTTTTCCTAGGGGTGTACCCTTACCATATTTTGTTAATTCTTCCCCGTCAACCGCCGTTTCTAATAATTTCATCAAAGGTGCGATCGCTCTTGTATCATTTAACATTTCTAGGGCTTGGGCGGCAGATTCACGGACATAATAATCATCACAATCCAAGCATTTAATGAGAGGTTCAACAGACCGATTAAAACCCAATTTTCCTAGGGCTTTAGCGGCATTTCTGCGCAGGGGAAAACCACCATCAGGGGCGCGATCCTCTTTATCTTCTAAAGCCTGAATAAGAGCATTTACTGCCTCATCTGTAGCAACTCTGAATTTGCCTAACCACCAAGCGGCATAGTACCTCATACCGAGGTCTTCTTTTTGTAGTAAGTTAGCTATTGCTTTTTCTGGAGTTAAATTTGCTTCTGTCACGGTTTTTTCTTAGTTAATGAATAATTAATGAGTTCGGTGTTATGAAAGAGGTTTCAGGTTTTAGGTGTCAGGTTTCAGGGTTTTCATTAATTACTAATTCCTAATTACTAATTGCCTTTGCCTCTTGCTTTTTCTATTAGTATCTCTTATTCTCTTCAGTAGTATAATTAATTTTTCTTGTCAGGGAATAAATCATCAAGGGATTCGATGGTATCTTCTGGGGGAATTTCCTTTTCTTTCTCTTCCTCTTGAGTGTCTGTCTTAGGTGATATTTGCTCTTCTACAACGAGATTTTCTGCTTGAGAAGTCACAGTGGTTTCTATTTCAGATTCAATGTTTACATTCTCCTCCATGACTTCTGTATTTTCTTCTGTTATTTTGCTTTCTCCCTCCTCAACATCATTTTCTTTTTCCTCTTCCACAACTACTGATTTATCTTTTATGTCCTCGTTGGCTTCTTCTTGAGAATCGCTAATTAATTCTTCTTCTATGACTTTTTCCTCATCACTCTCTTGAGAAATTTCGCTTACCTCCTGATTATCTTTTTCTTCTTCTTGTGAGGATTCTGTAACATCTAAGTTTGCGATCGCTTCTTCGACTTCTACGGCGGTGGATTCAGGGTCAATTTCTTCCTCTAAATCGTCGATTTCATCCAAAAGGGATTCTGGTAATTCATCATTAACCGATTTGGAAGAAGTTTCGGCGGGTGATTTGCGGAAAATATTTCTAATTCGACCAATTAAGTTTATTTTTGGCTTATTTTCTGCTTTTTCTGTCTCATTATCTGGGGTTGTATCTGCATTATCTATTTCTATCTCCTCATCCTCTGAGGTAGTATCTATTTTTTGTTCTTCTTTACCCTCATCACTAATTGCTATGTCTTTTTCTAACTGAGGAGGAGTAGTTACTTCTTCGATGGTGTCTCTAATAACTTCTTCCCTATATGCTTTAATTTCCGTTTCTGTAGGCTGATTTTTAATTTGAGTTTCTTCTTTTGTGGTTGAAGCGACTGTGGGGGAAATTTCTTCTTTTTCCTCTGGAGGAGTGGTGATAGTTTCTGATGGTTTTTCTGGTGGGCTAGTTGTAACAACGGGTTTTTTCTTACCTAACTGGGATACCTTTGCCAACAGTTGAGCAATAAAAGTTAGAACTGAAAACCCTTCTAAGGCTTGATTTGATTGAGATTCTGCGATTAGGGCTTGTCTTAATTTACTATTTTCCCAAATAAATGCGATCGCTATTGCAACTCCTGCACATTGTCCTAGTAATACAGCACCAGTTATTCTACCTGCACAAATCCATAACACAAGGGCATAAAATAAGCCTAAACCACTCCATAAAAAATCATCTTTCCTATGTATTTTGGGACGAATAAAAGCATTTATATATAGAGATAAACTGGTTATTGCCACAAGAATTGCCAGAAAATAAGCTAACATCGCTTCTTTACCTTTTATAGATTATTTCTGTGATTATTATAAGTCATTAGTTCAATTAACAATTAGGAAAAGTTAAAAGGACAGAGTTAAAAGGCAAGAGGCAAAAGGCAAAACCCCCTTTATCCCCCCTCGAGAGGGGGGAGGGCAAAAGTGTTTAATTAACACGCTTCCCCAACACCTCAATATCCCTGACATCTTTTTCCGTAATCATCTCCAAACTAGGGTCATGAGAAAATAATCGTTACATTTCTTTTCGTTAGTTATGAAGTGTATAACTCTGGTGATAAGCTAAAAAATGCACTAAATTTAAGAAACAAATATATAATGAGCGAATTGCCTTGTCTATTACGGGTTGCCCGTGGTGAAGTTTTAGATCGTCCTCCTGTATGGATGATGCGTCAAGCTGGTAGATATATGAAAGTCTATCGTGATTTGAGAGATAAATATCCTAGTTTCCGTGAGCGTTCAGAAAATCCTGATTTAGCTATTGAAATTTCCCTTCAACCTTGGCGCGCTTTTCAGCCTGATGGGGTAATTATGTTTTCTGATATTTTAACTCCTTTACCCGGTATGGGTATTCCTTTTGATATTATTGAAAGTAAAGGTCCTATTATTGATCCTCCTATTCGTAGTTTGGCTCAAATTGAGCAGTTACATCCTCTACAACCAGAGGAGTCTTTACCCTTCATTAAAACTATCCTTAATACTTTACGTCAGGAAGTTGCCAATAAATCAACGGTTTTAGGGTTTGTGGGTGCGCCTTGGACTTTGGCGGCTTATGCTATTGAGGGTAAAAGCTCTAAAAACTATGCTGTAATTAAAAGTATGGCTTTTTCTGAGCCTGATATGCTTCACAAATTATTAGGTAAAATTGCTGATGCGATCGCAACTTATGTGCGTTATCAAATCGACTGTGGAGCTCAAGTAGTTCAGATGTTTGATTCTTGGGCAGGAGAATTAAGCCCTCAAGACTATGAAACTTTTGCTTTACCTTATCAAAAACGAGTGGTAGAACAAGTTAAAGCTACTCATCCTGATACCCCTTTAATTCTATATATTAGTGGTAGTGCAGGAGTCTTGGAAAGAATGGGACAATCAGGGGTTGATATTGTTAGCGTCGATTGGACTGTGGATATGGCAGAAGCTAGACAAAGACTCGGCAAAGAGATGAAGGTGCAGGGAAATATTGACCCCGGAGTTTTATTTGGCTCACCCGAATTCATTAGGGAAAGAATCCATGACACTGTTGCAAAAGCAGGAAAAGGTGGACATATTCTTAATTTAGGCCATGGTGTCTTAGTGGGGACTCCTGAAGATCATGTTAGAGTTTTCTTTGAAACTGCTAAATCTATTAGATATTAATTGATATAAGAAAGGGCGGGGGCAGAGTAAAAAGGCAAGAGGCAAGAGGCAAACCCCCCTTTATCCCCCCTCTCGAGGGGGGAGGGCAAAAGTGTTTAATTAACCTCCCGTAAGGGTTGAATATATTCAACCCCTACCCCCCCAATCCCCTAACCCCGAACCCCGAACTCCTAACTCAGATGTTATCTTTGAAAAAAGAGTTTACCCCTTACTTTTGAATGTTGTTACCTTCTTGGCTAGTAATAGGTGCGATCGCACTTTTGTTGAGTATTGTTATTAATCGCATACCTGCCGATGACTTACGTTGGTTTTTTCGGCTTAAGCGCCCCTCATGGTTAACTTTTGAGTTTCTTATCCCCTTTATCTGGATTTTTATTTTTGTCTGTTTAGTCTTATCTGCTAGTTTGGTTTGGGATAGCAATATCAATCTTTTTCCCAAAATAATGCTTATGTCTTCCTACGCCATATTACAAGTGTCCATACTAGCTTATACAAGAGTGATGTGTGCTGTGCGTAGTTTAGTGGTGGGAACTGCGATCGGGGCTTTTGGCTTTTTTATTGGTTTAATTTTGGCTTTTTTCGTGGCAAAAGTCGATTCTTCTGCATTGACTCTATTGATGCCATATCTTTTATGGAGTCCTATTGGTACATATGTAACTTGGGCAATGATTCCTTTAAATCGCAATGATATATAGTTACCTGAGTTGGGCGAAAAAAGTATTGAAAAATAATGAGTAGAGGCTTAGAATCGGCAAAATTTTCCCCGAAAAAATCAATTTTAATAATTTTTTATCAATTCTTATCACTTTTCCTTATTATCTTCTCCACTTTTAAGGGGAGACACAGAGGGGTTTTCCCTATTCTTTACCTTAACTTGCAATTTTATATCGAACTCATGTTTTCATTAAATGAAAATTTTTCCATCGGGCATCGTTGCACCCTCTAAAATCGCCTCTGACAAATTAACTCCCGATAAGTCTGCATCCCTTAAACTAGCACCACTTAAATTGGTATCTTTTAATATCGCCCCATTAAGACAAGCACCCCAAAGATAAGCACCTCGTAAGTTTGCCCCTGTTAAATCTGCACCTCTTAGGTTAACTAAGTTCAAATTGGCAAAACTTAAGTCCGCATTGCGCAAATCCGTTTCACTGAGATTACTTTTCATTAAGTTAGCTTGTACTATTTCTGCTCCTTTCATTTGCCCATGATACAATTGGACATTTTTTAAATTGGCTTTGTGCAAGACGCTACGACGGAAAAAAGCACCAGTGAGATTACTTCCTGAAAAATCCGCTCCATAAAGTTTTGTACCACTTAATTTTGCTTCTTCTAAATCCATCCCGCTAAAGTTCAAACCGTGTAAGTCTAAACCGTTAAGAAATGCCCCCTTTAATTTTATGCCGTATAAGGTTGCCCCCCTTAAGTTTGCACCGCTCAACCTCGCATGGTTTAAATTTGTCCAATTTAGATTTGCCCCTTGTAAATTTGCCCCTCGAAGATTAATTCCATCGAGATTTGCACCACATAGGTTAACCCCGGGTAGATTTGCCATGTAAAGACTCACCCATGTTAAAACTGCACCGCTTAATGTTGCTCCCTGTAAATCTGCTTTATGTAATTGAGCGCCTCTTAAATCTGCCTTGGTTAAGTCGGCTTCTATCAGTTGAGCTTCTTTTAACTTAACAAAACTTAAATTTGCCCCATATAAAAACGCTCCTCTTAAATCTGATTCTAAAAGAAAACAACGCTCTAAATCTGACCATGCAAGATGGGTTTCAATCATTTTGGAGTAAGAAAAGTTAGAATTACTCAGTTTTATTCCACTTAAATTACTTTTGCTTAAATTAGTGTTGCGAAAATCTCGATCGCCCTCTTGATAGCGTTTGATAACATCGGTAACAGTCATTTCCTTTTCTCCTTAAAAGATAGCGAAATGGGGTATTAAATCATTTTTTATTAACTAATAATATTAAATGAAAAAAAACAACCTCTCCCTATATTTTATATTCTTTGATTTATCTCTCATTTTTTATCAACAAATTCACATTAAATTTATCGAAACTTGATTTTTATTAATAAAAATACACATCATCTAAGTTTAGAGTTCAGAGTTTGTGATTATAATTTTTTCTTAATAGAATAAGTTACTCCCAACAATAAAATCAAAGCACCGATGACCACTAACAACTGAGGTATTTCTTGAAAAAACCACCATGCAAATAAACTGGAAATAACAGGCTCAAATAAAATCAATAAAGAAATAGTGGTAGGAGAAAAGTATTTTAAAGACCAATTTAAACTTGTATGACCAATTATTTGAGAGATAATAGCCATTAAAATTAAATATATATAAATATTTAAGGAATGACCTCCATAGCTAGTTCCGAAAAGTGGAGGTAAAGGTAATAAACATAATGCTCCTGTGAAGTAAGCAATAGTAACGTATTGTTTTGTGGTAAGTCCTTTCTGTTGTGCCAATGTGCCTAGTAGGATATAGCCACTAGCAAACCAACTACCCATTAATGCCAATATTGCACCTAATAAAGGATTTGAGCTAAAACTATTACCTCCATGGGCAAAGGCAATCAATACACTACCTAAGACTGCGATCGCAATACCGATAATGGTTTTTCGAGTTAATTTTTGTCCTAAGCACCACCAAGAAAGCAAAGCCACCCATAAGGGATTAGTAGTGACGAGACTCACGGAAGCGGCAACGGAAGTAAAACCTAATGAGCTTATCCATGTGGCAAAATGTAGCCCTAAACAAATACCAGCCCCCAAACCGTAATAAACAGCAGAAGAATGATTCTTGTTGATTGTCCATAAATCACCATAAGAGGGAATTAAGAGAAGGGTAGAAATTATTAATCTACCTGCGGCGATGAATAAACTAAATCCAACGGTAACTTCATTTATTTCCCGTTGAGATAAACGCACAAAAATAGCGGCTAAAGAAACGCAGATAATGCCAACTCCTAGAATAGTTCTTTTTTGCCAGTCTGATGGAATGTTCACTTATGAAAAATTGTAGGTATATTCTTTTTATTTTTACGATGAATGATATAAACAAAAATTAATAATAATTAACAATATATTATCTTTCTGTCTTTTATTTCCTTACTGAAGTATAGTAAATTTAGATATTCAATGATATTTTGGGGAGTTCAATATGGATAATTATTCTCCTGCTCACGTTACATTAATTAATAGTAAATTAAAAGAAAAAGTAGAGTATATTCTTTCTAGTCAATCCCTTAATTTAATGGGCAGATCTCCTGATTGTCAAGTAGTTTTAGATCCTCAAGAATATATTACTGTATCCCGTTATCATGCACAAATTCAATTAATAGAAAAAGATGATAATTTTTCTTGGCAAATAGAAGATAAAGGAACAACCAATGGTACTTTTATTAATGGGGAAAAAATCGTTTCTCCTTATACCCTGAAAAGCGGCGATCGCATCTTACTAGGATTAAAAGGACCAGAATTTATTTTCACTACAGAAATATTGAATCCAACGGTATTAGTTGAAGATTCTCCCTCAGAGATTAATCAAGATAAAGATAAATTAGAAAATCAAGATATAAATACCGAGACGCTAAAAGAAGATATAACAAACAAGAAAACTAATAAAGAAAAAATAGTTACTAATAAAATAGAAAAAGAAGAAGAAAATAATCAAAATTTACCTCAAGAAAAAAGAACAGATAAACCGAAAATTGAAAAAGAAAAAATTAACCTTGATACTTATTTAAAACCAATTAGTATTTCTGAAAAAAGTCTTTTCAATTTATTGAATTTTCAAGACATAGCTACCTTAGAAATAGATAGCAAAGAAGTTCAATGTTGCGTATTTAATCCTCAAAATCAATTAATTGCGATCGCACTTTCTAACAAAAACATAGAAATATGGGAATGGCAAACAAAAACAAGAATTTTAACCCTAGAAAATGCCCATAGAATTAGTGTAAATAGCTTAAACTTTAGCCATGATAGTAAAAAATTAATTAGTGGTGGTAGCGATAAAATAGTTAAAATTTGGGATATAGAAAATCAAGTAGAAATAGCATCCTTGTCAGGGCATAAAATGGCAATAAATACCCTCTGTTTTAGTCAAGATGATAAATTGTTAGCGAGTAGTGGCAGTGATAAAATAATTAAAATTTGGAATGTAGAAAATCAAGCAGAAATAGCATCCTTATCAGGGCATAAAATGGCTGTAAATAGCCTTTATTTTAGTAATGATAACCACTATCTAATTAGTGGAGGAGGAGATAAATTAATCAAAATTTGGAATATAGAAAAACAAGAAGAAGAAAAAAATATCAAAATGGAAAATAAATCTCCTATTCAATCCTTAACTTTTAGTCCTGATAATAAATTAATTATTTGTTTACTTCAAGATGGAAAAATTTGTATTTATGACCGAGAAAAAGAAACAGAATTAATCACTTTAACATCTCCTGATATATGGGGAGAATTAATTGCAATTAATCAAAATGGAAATTTATTCATCAGCAAATCCCCAGATAAAGGCATTGTTATTGGGCAAATTTAACCCTGTTGTTTCCTGTTGTTTACCCTCGGCAACACCACTTTTTCATCAACCCTCAATTAAAACCATCAAATCTGTTATCTGAAACCCGAAACTTAACCAAATTCAATATCCTTATGCCAAACTAAGGTTAATTAATTCTCGAAGTTGGTAAAAATAAAAAATTATATATTTCTGCTATATTTGCTAATATTAGTTAATTCTAATCAAAATCTCCCAATGACTTATGTTAGCCCACGATACCTTACCAAAAAGAAATACTAATGCTGTCGTAAAAAATAAATCCCTTAATCAAAGAGATTTTCGCCCTAAATCTAGTCATTCCCACAATCAAGAACAAACCTTAAATAAAAACCCTAGGCGCGTTCAAGAAAGAAATAGTCATACTTCTCAATCTTCAGAATCAATACAGTATCCTCTATGGTTAAAAAGTTTTATCGTCCTTAATCATTTTTCATCTGTTATTTGTGGTCTGAGTGTTGGTACGGCATTGGTAATGTATGGTATGACAGTTTATGCCCCAAAGCAGTGGACTAATAAATATCATCAGTTACAAAATTTGCAAAAACAAGAAAGACAATTTACTTTTACTGATGAAGTTCTGAAGGATACATTGGCAGAATCCGCCCAACAGCAGGGATCTGGTTTTGTAAATCCAGACCAGAGTAAGCCCCCTATTTTCTTACCAGAAACTAATGCCACCGCCATTACCCAAAAATCAATTAATCCAGTCAAAATTAAAAAAGTCAACCCTATTTATCCTGTTGCCTATTAACATTAAACTGATTGGTTCTGTTGCTTCTCATTGTGGTAAATTGTTGATTAGGACAAGGATGAGTAAAAGCCCTCTGTATTTCCCCTTTTAAGGGGATAAGGTAACAAGAAAATTGTCAAATGATAAACAATAATTTATAAACTTTTAACTTTATATTTAACCTGAAACTTTTTAAAGGTTAATTTATCATAACTACGGTAGAAGAATCAATTTATTTCTTTTTAGTCAATTGTTTGTAATAATGCTAAATTATTTAACTTCCTCAAGATGAATGTTTTTAAACTAAAATCTGATAATGACCATGTTGGTAACTCTCAATCTAACAGTAAATTGAGTAACCTAAAATTAGCTTTTACTCAGTTAAATTTTGATACATGGATTAGACTATTACTGATTTGGTTGTTTTTAGTTTTTGGAGCAACTGGTTTAGGATGGCGACTATATAAATTACAAATAGTCAAGGGAGATGAGTTAGTTAAACTGGCAAAACAGCAACAAACATATAACTTTCGTCCATATATTCCCCGTCGCTCGGTTACGGATGCACGGGGTAATGTTATTGCCCTTGATAAAGTGGTTTATAAGGTTTATGTTCATCCTGTGATGTTAAATGAGGATAAGGATGTAGTTGCTGAAAAATTAGCAACTATTCTTACAGACAGGGACAAAAATGAGATTTTAAAAGTTTTAAATAGTGGTGATACTGGCATCGTTTTAGCTCGAACTGTAACGGAAGACCAAGGAAATAGTATTAAAGAATTGGGATTTGAAGGAATTGACCTAGAAAAACGCTATGCTCGTTTCTACCCTCAAGGGGAATTGTTTGCTGACATAATCGGTTATGTGGATACAGAACATAGTGGACAGGCGGGAATAGAATATAGTCAGCAAGATTTATTAGAACGAGATTTAACTCAACTAGATTTCAAATCGATGATGACGGTAAAAAAAGATGGTGAGGGGGCTATTATTCCTGCTTCTTTGCCTGATGGTATCGTCCAATTAGATGATTTACAACTACAACTTACCCTTGATACAAAACTACAAAGGGCGGCAAGGGATTCTCTCAAAGCACAAATTAAAAAATTTAATGCGAAACGAGGGGCAGTTATCGTCATGAATGTGCATACAGGGGAGATAGTTTCTCTAGTGAGTGAACCTACTTACGATCCTAATAATTATTCGAGCTATGATTTTGCCCTTTACAAAAATTGGACTGTAACAGATAGTTATGAGCCGGGTTCAACTTTTAAACCCATAAATATTGCGATCGCACTTGATGAGGGGGTTATTGATTCTAACTCAAGAGTATTAGACGCTCCCAGTGTGGTAATTGATGGATGGCCTATTTCTAATGCTTCTAAAACGGGAAAAGGGTGGGTGAGTATCACCAAAGCCATGGAAGATTCTAGTAATACAGCTATGATTTATACCATGAAAAAACTAAGCCGAGAAAAATACTACCAAAGATTAGAAGAATTAGGCTTAGATAAATTAATGGGAGTTGATTTACCTTTTGAAGCCACAGGATATATAAAGCCGAAAAATATTTTCACCGCCAGAGACATCGAAACAGCAGTATCTGCCTTTGGACAAGGATTATCTCTCACTCCTTTAAAATTAGTACAACTTCACGCGGCCATTGCTAATGGAGGAAAGCTAGTTACCCCTCACGTTGTCAAAGGTTTAGTTAATGCAGAAGGAGAAATAGAATCTAGTGCTTCATTAAAAACTAAACAGGTATTTTCCCCCGAATCTGCCCGTAGTGTCAACCTTATGATGCAGTCAGTAGTTGCCAATGGTACAGGTAAAGCCGCTCAGATAGAAGGCTATCACATAGGCGGTAAAACAGGAACAGCCCAAAAACATGATGGTAGAGGAAGATATAAAGCAGATGCTAAAATCACCAGTTTTATTTCCATTTTACCCAGTGATGATCCTCAATATATTGTTTTTGCCGTAGTAGATGAACCAAAAGGAGCAAATACTTATGGCTCAACTGTTGCCGCTCCTGTAGTTAAAGATGTTATTAAAGCCATTATTAGGACTTATGGAATTCCCCCTTCCTATACTCCCTAAAAGCTAAAAGTTTTTTATTTTCAATTTATTTTTATCTTTTAACGTGAAGTTATTTAGCTGTAATTACTTCCACATAACGTAATATTTTTTCTTTTATTTTAAAGCCTTGACGGACAATTTTTGTGATGGTTTGTTCGGGTATATCATCACGAATTTCTCTATCTACCACTTTACAAACACTAAAATCAGGGGTATCTTCATCAAAATCAATTCTTTCTACTTCTCTACGGGATAAAATAGTTAACAATTTCTCTTGCATAGTGTTGACAAATTTAGGTAATCTTTTAAAGGCTTTGGGGTTAAAATTTTCCTCTTGTAAATTATTATCTAAGTAATCAATTAAAAATTCTAAACTATCAAAAATATCTAATAATTCACTATATAAAGCCTCTTCTTTTGCTTCACTTTCTTGTTGTTGAATTTTGACTAATTGTTGTAATTTAGTTTTTTCTTTCAACAGGTTTTGATTTTCTGATAGTAGTTTGTCTCTTTGAGTTTTTGTGATAATTAACCCGTCTTTTTCTGGTTGATTTTTCTGGGATGAAAAAATATTTTTCCACAAATTAATACTATTCATAATTTTATATTTATTTAGAGAGTTAAATAAGTCTTAAGAAAATAGTTGTTTGCCTAAAGTGCGATCGCGCTCTGAAATTATTTCACTTTCCTGATAGGCTTGATCTAAATTATCAAACTCAGGAACTAAATTAATTACGGGAATAGGTTCATTTAAAGCAGATAAATCATGATTTTTAAACCTTTGAATTAACGGTAAATTAGGTCTAAGAAAATCTGCAATTAAACGCTGTTGATTATCCATTAACTGCTTTCTAGCTTCGGCAATTTGTTTAGGATTATACTTCTTTTTTTTCATTGCCATGGCAAAGGCTTTGACTATTTCAGCATGAGAAGCGGCAGGAGATACTTCTAAAACATCATAAGGATTAGGTATTATTTTATCATTTTTAATCATATTTAAACCTCTTAATTAAATAATTTTTAATGCACGATAAACCTCTCGAAAATTAGGCTCATGAGGACAAATTTGATAAGCCCATCTTCCTAATTGTTGTAAAGTTTCCCAGTCTAATTCCCTCGCTTCTGCACCCTTTAATGCAATTTCTACACAAATAGAAGCTACTAAATATTTAATTTCTTGATTGGAAGAATATCTTGCTTTTCTTACGGCATCTTCAAAGCGATTTTGTTTGAGTAGTTTATCAATTTCTTCTGCTTCTCGACTATATTCTAATCTACTCAGTAAATCTATAACTAAAGGGTTATTTCTATCAATATTTTGTACATCTTTTAGTTTATTAATAGCTTGGGAAAAAGATATTTTTTCATCGGCTACTTGTTGAGAAATTTCTCTCGCTTTAAACTCCGCTAAATAGCTGGCAGATTGATTTGATTTTAATAAATCATACCAGAATTGAGCAAATTCTAAATGCTCTTTTAAATCCTCTATTTTTTGTCTTTGTTTTTCACATAATTTATTAATATTTTCTACCCAATCATGATTATTTTTTATTTCTGTTTGAGAAATTTCTAAGGGATTTTTTGCTTTTCTCCAGCTATGATGTTGTAGATAATAACACCCCTCATAATAGTTTATTAAATGATAGGCTAGTTTTTCTACTCCCGATGAATGTTGTTGAGATGGTTTAATTTTAATCGCCCTTTCTGTGTCGTTTTTCAAACAAGCGGCAACGGCTAAACCATAATTAGTAAATAAGGTTGACAGTTTATCTGTTTTTAATTGAATACTTTTTAATTGTGTTTGATGTTGTAAATAAAATCCGGGAGTGATAAATATTTGTTTGATTTTTATTCCCATCTGGGGTGGATTGCCCATTAATTCTAAGGCTAGATTTTCTCTTCTCAATACATCTCGAAGCTGATAGTATTTATCTAGGTTATTATCTTTATATTTGTCGATCGCACCTTCTACTATTTTAATCAAATCTTCTCTTATTTTTTCATAGTTAATCTCATTGATATTCAACCAAGATATATTCTGGAAAACCTCACTTTTGTTAATATTTAACAATACTGTCATCCAACAATTAATCCATCTTTCTATATAGTTTTCATCTAGTTGGGCTTGATAATAAAGTGCGATCGCCATATTATGTAAAGTGGTTAAATTCGGACTCTGTTTAAATTCTTGCTCTAATTGATTTATAATCTTAATTAAATTTTGAGATTGCCATAGTTGATGTTGTAAAGCTGGTTGGATATGTTTGTTTAAATTATGATCAATTTTGGGATCATAACCGTATTGTTTAAGGAAATTTTGACAGTAATTTTTTGCCTCTTGATATTGAGATTCTTTAACTAAATCTTCAATTTTTTTAATGATTTGTATTTTTTCTCTTTCAATTAAACTTTTTAATGATTCTTTGCTAGTATTAATGGTTGGATTATTAACTAATTTCCATTCTTTGACTGCATTTTGATAGTCATTTTTTTGTAGATAAATAAAACCCCGTAAATAATTTGCCCTTTCTGTCTGAAAATTTTTTAAATAAGATAGAGCAGAGGTAAAATTATGTTGTTTGATGTCAATCAATGCTAATCGATAAGAAGCATCTTTTAATTGGGGTAATTTAGATAAAGCAGATAAATACTGTTTTTTAGCAAGAGTTAGATTATCAATTTTTTCAGCCATTAAACCTTGTCGATAGTCAGTTTTCGCATCAATAACTATCCGCAATTTTTCTTTTAATTCATTCCCATCTTGACGCTGAAATTTATCTAAGGCAACTTCTAATTGATTATAGGCAGAAATGAAATTGCCTTGTTGAGCAAGGGATTTAATAATTTTTAAGTCATTTTCATATTGAATCTGTAGTTTTATTTGATATTCACATTCAATAATTTCTTTATCTAAATCAGCAACTCTATATATTTTTTGTGCATCTAATAAGTAGGGTAATCCTTCTTTGAAAAATCCCGTATCAACTAAATTTTTCCCTTTTTGATACAAAGACTGAAATTTATTTCTACTATTAATTTTATCCTTTAAAACTTGAGCCGTAACAGTAGATTCAGTATCATATAAAATTTCATTAGATTTTTCTAAATATTCTAGGGCTTTAGTTAAAAAACTATTATCAAAAGGATCATTTTTATCTTGTTCAATTAAATTTTTTCCTTGATTTATATAGTGCCTAGCTTTATTCAGATTTAATCGCCATTCTGTTAATTTTGTTTTGACATTTTCTAATAAATAACCCCCAGACATTTCTCTAACTATTTGCTCACGCCAAGAGGGATTTTCTTTCCATAAAGATAAAATTTCTTCCCCTAGCTTAATCGCTTCCTCCAGTTTTTTTAACTTAGCTAATTCCTTCGCCTCTAAAAACTTTTTCTGACTTTTCTCTGAATTTTCAAAAACTGCTTTTGTTTTAGCAATAAAATCAAATAAACCCATCGATATTACCTCTGCATATAAGATTGATTAGTTTGACATAATTCTGTTAAATTAGGAATTAAAATGACTTGTCCTATTTGTAAATTTTGGGGATTATTAATAGTCGGATTCGCTTGAAAAATTAGTTGCCAACCGTCTCCATCACCATAAAAACGTAACCCTAACATATAAAGAGAATCACCAGATTTAACTCGATAATTAAAGCCTCCACACCAATTTAATTCAGGCTTAATTGCTTCTGATTTTTTTGCTACTTCTGTGGATTGATTTTTGTTTTGATTGATAGCTTGTAAACGGTTATTGAAGTTATTTTTTGAAACAAAATAGCCAGTCAAATTACCTACTAATAATCCCATTATTAACACGCTAGCTAGAGTAATGATAAATAATTTTTGTGACTTTTTATTATCTTTTTCTTCTACTTGTGGTAACTCTTTTAAAAGTTTGATAGTAGATAAATCTGTCTCACAATTAGGACAAATATTCGTTTCAATTTCAGTGCGATCGCACACTGGACAAGTTAATTTTTCAGTCATTTTGTTATATATTTAAAAAATAAAATTAAGCTCCAAAAAATTGATTAAAAAAGCTAAAAATAGATGTTACTATCTCGCAAAGAATATCGATAAATAAACCAAAAAAGTTAAATTTATGACGTTGTTTTCTTTTTCTCTTTTTATCAGTTTTATCTGAGTTTTCTTGTTTCTCTAAATCAGTAATTTTTTCAGTCATAAAAACTCCATAATTTTTCTAGGTTGGGCTACACTTTGTTAACCCAACACATTTTTTGACAATTAACGAGTCAAGCCAGTAGCAACCACTCCTGTGGGTAAATCTTGATCAATATACTCTCGTATTTCTTCTAGTAATTCACGATAGAGGCGATCGCTTGTATTGCCATCTCCTCTTTCCATCGCATCGAGAAGATTGATAAACTTAGTTTCTAAAACCTTACCGTGAGAGGGTGCAATACGACAGGCGCGAGCGACACCAAAACGAATTAACAAGAGAATACGCACTAAATCAGGCAAATTATCAAATTCCCGACTACCATCTTCCGCCAATCTCTGCATCGCTGAAACATTATTGCTATCAACCGCATTTTGCATTTCCGACACTAAAATTTTGAGGCGGTTAACTTGATCCTCGTGCATAATATGAGAACAGAATTCTAAAGCAAAATTGAAATCTCTTAAATACATCAATATGGTATCGCGATCGCCACAAGCAAAAGCCTCTAATTCTTTAAGTTTTTCTTCTGCAACCTGTTGTCTATCTCGCTGTAAAACCCCATTGAGATATATTTGATTTGATGCTCTTACAATCTCACCCGCTAATTCATTAGCATTTTGCACCCCATATTCTGTTAAGTTACCCTCTTGATTAAGTTTATGAATTAACTCCTCAACTTTTTGATTAATTTGTTCATCATGATTACCCCTAGAAAAACTACCACTAACCCGAATCGAAGGATTATTTTTCAGACAAGCAGTCATGGTTAAAGCAGAATTTTGCTCATCTAACTCTACCATCACATCAACTTCCGTGCCTCTAGGGTAAGGTTTATCTAACGCTAACCACATATCCCCAATACGCTCATCATTTTTGCGTAAATCAATGCCTTCCCTTACTTCATCAGGGCTAAAAAACTTAAAATGGATTAACTCTTGCCCTTCCCCTTCAGTTTTGAAAGTATGATTCTTTTGAATCGGTAAAACTTCCCCTTGCTTAATTAATTGATAACGAGGATCATCCACTAATTGGATACAATAATCACGAGATACAGTGCCAACCACTTCCGTGACACCAGCAGACACAATACCCGCACCTTCAGCAACAGCATACATGGGGCGAGGATGCACCACCACTTTATCATTTCCAAAAGCCTTTTTCACCTCCTCTTGTACCAATGGTATCTGGCTTGAACCCCCCACCATTAAAACAATATCAATCATATCCGTAGGATAGTCCGAATACTTAATGGCATCGTGACAAATTTCGATACTACGCTTCACCAAAGGCAAAATCATCGCCTCAAATTCTTTCCTTATGATAGTTATATCAATGGGGATTGCCATACCAAACTCGTCAAGGAGGGGAGTAGAGGGATTAACTTTGGCTTCGGTTTTACTGCTTAAATCAATTTTTGCTCTTTCTGTGGCAATTTTCAAATCCGCTTTAAATCTTATTTGTTGGTAGTAAGGCATATTAGCAATTAAGGTATCAATACTATCTAATCCTTCTTCCTTCGCTACCTTCTGCTTAACTAATTCAGCTAACTTGTTATCAATATCATCACCCCCTAACCATAAATCTCCTGCTTTACCCGATTCAATAAAATGACTTCCTGCGGTAGTAATCAAAGATGAGTCAAAAGTACCACCACCAAAATCATATACCAAGATAGTTTTAACATCATCGCTATTGGGCTTAAAACCGTAGGAAATAGCCGCCGCAGTGGGTTCAGGTAATAAAACAGGTTTTCCTAAACCAGCCCTTACAGAAGCGATTTCCGTGGCGTAGCGTTGTTTATCATTAAAGTAAGCAGGTATAGTGATAACAGCTTTAGTAATATTGCCCGTTTGCCCCATATTTTCCTGATAGGCTTGAGCATTTTCTACCACTTGTTTGAGAATTTCTGCACTAATGTCTTCGGGTTGATACTCTTTGCCTCCCAACCACACAGAGAGACTGTTTTCTGTGCCTTCGCTGGATTGAGTAATTTTATAACCGAAGTTTTTTAACTGCTGTTGCACCACATCATCCCCAAAACCACGCCCCATTAAACGTTTGATGGAGATAATAACGTTTTCTGGATCTTGTAATAATTGATTATAGGCTTCTTTACCGACTATTAAACTATTATTAGAAAAGGATACAACAGACCTAACTAAAGTACCATGTTTTGGATCATCAACAACTTGTGCTTCTGCAAATTTGAAAGCGGCAACGGAGTTGGTTGTGCCTAAGTCAATTCCGACTATATTTCCCATAATTGATAGTTAATTTTTTCTTTGCTATCTACTTATCAGTAGCAAAATGTGAATTTATGCAAATTAGGGAAATTTTTTTGAAATTTAATGATTAACCTGAGTTCGGGATAAATTTTCATCTATGAATGATGGAGAAAAAAAGGCAAGAGGCAAGAGGCAAGAGGCAAACCCCCCTTATATCCCCCCTCGAGAGGGGGGAGGGCAAAGGAAAAATTAAGAATTAGGAATTAGGAATTAAAAACCCCGAACACTCATTATTTGTTACTCATTACTTTCTCTCAACACCTGCAACCTGCAACCTGAAACCTGACACCTACCCTTATCCAATATTCTTAAACCGAACTGAGGTTGATTAGTAATTAGCAATTAAGACAAGACAACGGGCAAAGGTAAATAGTGGATAATAAATAATAAATAACTCTTAACTCTCATCCTTGTTACTCATTACTTGTTTCTCCCCATCACCTCATCCCCCTTTCTGCTCAACTCCTAACTATTTGTGCTTTCTCTTAAATATGCTTCAATAAAAGCCTCTAAATTACCATCTAAAACATCATCGACGGCGGCTGTTTCCACATTGGTACGCACATCTTTAACTAATTGATAAGGATGAAACACATAATTTCTTATTTGATTACCCCAAGCGGCTTCTACTATATCCCCTCGAATATCTGCGATCGCTTTTGCCCTTTGTTCCTCTAAAATAACTAAGAGTTTACCCTTTAAAATAGCTAAGGCTTTTTCCTTATTTTGAAGTTGCGATCGCTCCTGAGTACATCTGACCGCTATACCCGTGGGAATATGAACAATTCTCACCGCCGTTTCCACCTTATTAACATTTTGTCCTCCTTTACCTCCTGCCCTAGAGGTAGTAACTTCTAAATCTTTTTCAGGAATATCAATCTTAATGGCTTCCTCTCCCAAACTGGGCATCACATCCACCCCAGCAAAGCTGGTTTGACGCTTTCCATTCGCATTATAAGGAGAAATTCTGACTAGACGATGAGTGCCTTTTTCTCCCTTAAGATAACCAAAAGCATATTTCCCATCTATCTCTAAAGTTGCCGATTTAATCCCCGCCTCATCCCCTTCGGAAAGTTCCGTCAAAGTGACTCGATAATTCTGATTTTCCGCCCAACGAGTGTACATTCTCAATAACATTTGCGCCCAATCCTGAGCATCTGTACCACCAGCACCAGCATTAATCGTTAAAATAGCACCTTTTTGATCATAAGTTCCACTCAATAATTGCTGTAATTCCCATTTGTCTAAATCTTGGGCAAGAGATTTTAAATTACATTGGGCCTCGTTAAATAATTCTGAGTCTAATTCCATCTCTAATAACTCAACAATCGCCTTTGTGTCTTCCAAACTACTCTGCCATTGATGAAATGTATCCCATAAAGACTTGAAATCATTTAATTGCTGTAGAGTTTCCTGTGCCTTTTCCCCTGCTTCCCAAAACTCTGGCTGTGCGGCAACTTGTTCTAAATCCCTAATTTGTGCGTTGAGATTAGGTAAGTCAAAGATAGTCCTGAGTTTTACCCAGGCGCTCAGAGATTATGCTTATATCTTTCTTTAGTTCTGATAATTCCATTGCTATTGAATAATTGTGAAAAAAATTACCGACAACACCAGATATTATCAAAAAAACTGACTATTGTCGAATCTCAACGTCTCTATTGCTTCTCGTCATGTAAATTATTGGTTAGGGGAGACACTCTCACACTCATTAAATAATATTTAAACACTATTGCCCTCCCCCTATCTCCCGCTCTTTTTTCTTTCTCGAAAATAAAACAGCCCTAGGGATAAAGGGGGGTTTGCCTCTTGCTTTTTATTTATCATAACCACACTCTGAAGAGCCATCTCAACAAACTTCAAGAATCAAAAATATCAAATTTATTCAACTTATAAGTAAAGTTACTTTTCGATTGGGAAATATCTTTATAATTTGCGTTAAAATTGTGAGAAAAGACTAACTCTATGACCAATCATTAGTAATTAATAAATTCAAAGATTAAAAAATTTTTGATGAAAAATTGGTCTGTTTTCCGTTTATCTGCAAATTTGTTGTCATATTACTCACATAGGGAATGCCCATAGAATTTGATTATTGGTGGCGTATTATTCTCCCTCCTGTTGCTGGGGGAGTAATTGGATATTTTACTAACGATTTAGCCATAAAAATGCTATTTCGTCCTTACAAACCTATTCATTTATGGGGGAGAAGATTACCTTTTACTCCCGGATTAATTCCCCGTAATCAAGAAAGGTTAGCTAAAAGAGTTTCCGACACAATTATGAATTCTCTTTTAACCCCAGAAGAATTACAAAAACTAGCAAAAAGACTTTTACAAATTGATAGAGTTAAATCCGCTATTTTATGGTTATTGCAATTAGCATTAAAACAAATCAAAGAGGATAAACAACAAAAAACAGCTAAAATCTTAGCAGATATTTTAAGAGATTTATTTGGCGATTCAATCCCTAAACTCCTAAAAACTTTATCCAGAAGAGGGGATTTTTTAGAAACTCAAATTAATCAAATATTCGATCGCATCTTATTAGAATTGAGAATGAATGAAAGTCAAGCGAGACAACTATCAGACTGGCTTTTAAAGGTGGTGTTTTCCCCTGACTTAATCAGACAAGCATTGATTAATTTTTTGACAGATAGAAACATAAATGTTATTGATGAAGGATTCAAAGAAAAAACCAGTGGCACTTATTGGGTAGTAGCCAATTTATTCGGAGTAAAAAATGCCCTAAGTCGTTTAAGAAGTTTTTGTTTAGATGATAAAGAAACCGCTAATACAAGAATTCAAGAACTACTATTATCCTTAGAAATTAGAACAAGATTAAAAGAATTTTTCCTCGATTTATCTTTACAAAATTTACCCGTAGCCACCGTCAAACAATTAAGAGAAACGACTAATAATGCTGTTAGGGATTATCTTCAGGAAAAAGGAGCAGAATTACTTCATGAATTTAGTTATAGTATTGATTGGGATAAAATTTCAGTATTAATCGTTAATCGCTTACAATCTTCTAGTGTGGTTAACAGTTCATTAGAAGTAATTAGTGAAGAACTAGCCTTAATTTTAGAGCGTTATTTAGAAGAAGATTTAGAAAAAATTGTCACCGAAGCTATCCCGATTTTATCCATTGATCAGGTTATCATTGATAGAGTTAATGCTACAAGTCCTGAACAATTAGAAGTAGCAACCCAAAGTATAGTTAAGAATGAGTTACAAGCCATTGTTAATTTAGGTGGTGTTTTAGGAGTTTTTATCGGCGCATTGCAGAGTTTGATATTATGGTTTAGTAATTAGGTTACTCACTTATTTCCAATGTTAAGTTGAGGTAAGTTTTGGGAAGAAAAGAGGATAAGGTGATGAGGGGAGGGGGTGAGGGGGAAATGAGTTAGTTAGGGGCGAATGGCCATTCGCCCGTACAGGAGTTGGGAGTTTTTAATTATCAACTATTCACTATTCACTATTCACTATTCACTATTCACTATTCACTATTCACTATTCACTATTCACTATTCACTATTCACCTTTGCCCTTTGCCCCTTTAACTTCTAATTACTAATTGAATTCGTGGCTAATTTTTTGACTCTGTTAATAATATTCAGTTTTGGTGCATCTATTGGTAGTTTTCTTAATGTGGTAATTTATCGTATCCCAGAAAAGATTTCTCTTGTTTACCCTCCATCTCGATGCCCAAAATGTAAACATCCCCTAGGCAAAACTGAGAATATTCCTGTGGTTGGTTGGCTATGGTTGAAGGGTAAATGTCGTTGGTGTCATACCCCTATTTCTCCTCGTTATCCTTTGATTGAAGCAATGACGGGTTTTTTCTTTGTTTTGATTTTTCAACATTTTGGTTTTTCTTGGTTAACTCTGGGTTACATGGCTTTTATTAGTTGGTTAATTGCTTTGGCGTTAATCGATTTTGATACCATGACTCTACCTAATTCTCTCACTCAATCAGGATTGGTTTTAGGTTTATTTTGGCAAGGATGGTTTGGTTTTAACCTCAGTGATGGAAATGTCAAAGGTTTAGTTTTATCTTTATTTTCTGCTATCGTTGGCGGTGTAGTGGGAATTTGGTTATTTGATACTATTTTAATTGTTGGTAGTATCGTGTTTGGTAAGGCGGCAATGGGAGGCGGCGACCCCAAGTTAGCCAGTATGATAGGAGTATGGTTAGGATGGCAAGGAGTTTTAATAACTGGTTTTTTGGCTTGTGCTGTAGGTACAATTGTGGGTATAGGTGCGATCGCATTTCGGTTGATGAAAAAAGGACAACCCATGCCTTTCGGGCCTTATCTAGTAATAGGTGCAATTATTACGATGTTTTGGGGAGACTATCTAATATCTAGCTACTTAGAATTAGTCGGTTTTTGACACTGCCCTCCCTGAAGTTGTCTGTTGGGAGAAATATTATGAGTGAGAGGAAGAAATTGTAATCAAAATTGCCATAGCTGAAAAATATCTCTAATTTTGCTAGGATTATTTCAGCTAATTAGACGACAAATATTGCCATTAGTTTTCATTTATCCATAACTTACTTATTTCTCTAATAAGATTTTCTCACCCTAATCCAATCACAAAAAAGCTCAATGATTAATTTTTCCAGACGCAATTTTCTACAAGGAGTAGGATTCTCTCTCGCCTCTCTATATATGTGGAATCATCAAGCAACTACAGCCTATGGTAAAACTTTAGCTGAATCTAATACTCGTAAATTAGCCTTTTTGGTGGGTATTAATCACTATGCCCATGGGGATAGTCTTCATGGTTGCGTCACGGATGTTGAGTTACAAAGACAATTGCTAATTCATCGTTTTGGCTTTTTTCCTGAAGATATTGTTGTTTTAACCGATAAACAAGCTACTAGAGAAAATATTTTAACAGCTTTTCAAGAACATCTTTGCCTTCAAGCTAATGCTAATGACGTAGTTGTTTTCCACTTTAGTGGCTATGGCAGACAAGTTAAGTTATTTTCCAGTGATGATAATCGCAATTTAGTCGATAGTTTAGTCGTTTATGATAGTTTACGCTCCGATTCTGAGTTTTCCCATCCATTTGTCGATGATATTTTATTAGATACTTTAGTTAAATTAGCAGAGTCATTAAAAACAACTAAATATACCCTTGTTTTAGATACCAGTTTTATTCCTTCTCCCCTGACAATTAGGAATAAATTATCTTTGAGATCTTATGATTTTCAACCTAACTTAATTATTAGTGAAAAGGAGCAAGACTTTTATCAAAAATTGGTCAAAAGTAATAGTAATTCAATTATTAAAAACAACCAAAACAAATCTTTGCAAGGGCTAATTTTATCTCCTTCTCAAGATAGTATTTCTGTCGAAATAAATAGTCTCAATTTTAAATCAGGGCTATTCACATACAACCTAACTCAATCTCTTTGGCAAGAATTTCCTTCCACGGCTAACTTAGCCCTAATGAAAAATATTGCATCTCAAATGGCTTTATATCACGGTAATAAAGAAAAGATAGATTTTACTACTGATAATAAAAGCGACGTTTTATCTTATCATTTACCCCTTGAAGTTAATAATCGTGGTTCAGCAATTGTAACTAAAATTATTGAATCAAATGTCATAGAATTAGAACTACTAGGACTTCCCTTATTAGTATTATCTAACTATTGTTTAAATTCTTGTTTTAGGGTAGATAATGATGAGCAATTTGTCGTTGTACAAATTAATTCTTTACAAGGAAACAAGGCAAAAGGAATTGTGATTCAAGGAGATAAAAATTTACTTAAAATTAATACTGTTTTGCAGGAATATATTAGAGTGATAAATCAGGATACGGGTCTAAATATTGCTTTAAATGATACCCTCGAAAAAATTGAAAAAGTTGATGCTACAAGTGCTTTAAGTGTAATTGACAATGTTGTTTCTATTAGTAATATTGGTGAAACTTTTGCTGATTGTATCCTTGATAAACTAACCTCAGAAGATGGTAATATTGACGGCTATGGCTTATATTCTCCCACAGGGGTTTTATATCCCAATACAACGCCTCAATCTCCCCATGAAGCAGTTTCTACTGCGGTTAAGCGCTTAACTAAACCTTTAAAAACTACTCTTGCTTCTAAATTATTTAACCTTACATATAATCAATATTCTTCTACTTTACCAGTGAATATTGCCTTAGAAATTACTCATGATAACATTTCTTCAACCCATTCAAAATATACTTTTAATAGTAAGTTAAATAAACCCCATGAATCAGCTAATGTTCACCCAGATAATTTATTAATTAATATTCCTTTAGGCAGTCAATTTACGATCAACATTAATAATGAAACTGAAAAAAATTTATACTATTTACTCTTAGGAATTAATTCTTCCAGAGAAGCGATCGCATATTTTTCTCCTCATTCTACCTTAATCTCCCCCCAAGACAAAATTTCTATACCTGAAAATGCTAGTCCTTTAAAATGGATTGTTAACGCAGGTAAAGGCATAGGAGAATTAATCATTATTGTTAGTAAATTTTCTTTTGAAAATACCCTAAAAAATATCGACAAAATGATAGAAATGAAAAAAGATATGGAACAAATAATAATTTTAGAAAATCCCGAATTAGTTGCTAAATCTATACTGCAGGACATCCATCAAAATAGTGATATTAATCCACAATTATTTAATAACTATAATGATATTTATGCTCTTAATATGAATAACTGGGCAACTTTTAGATATGTATATGAAATTAATTAGAACTAGAGATTAGCCTTCTTGGTTTTTTTGTTGTCTAACTAATTCAACCCCCTTAGAAGTGCCTAAACGAGTCGCTCCGGCATTAATAAGTGCGATCGCATTTTCTAAGGTTTTAATACCTCCAGAGGCTTTTATTTCAATCCTGCCCTTTGTAATTTCTTGGAGAAATTTAACATCCTCCACCGTAGCACCCCCAAACCATCCCGTGCTAGTCTTGAGAAAAGAAACCCCCGCATCCATACAAATTTCAGCCGCTAAACGCTTTTCCGTTGGAGTTAATACAGAAGTTTCTAAAATAGCCTTGATAACTTGTCCTGTTTCTTCCACAATGGAAGCCATCTCTTTATAAATTAACTCGGAATTACCCTCCCTTAACCATCCAAGATTAATAACAACATCCAACTCCTGCACCCCATTTTCCACCGCTTCTTGAGCTTCAAAAACCTTACAATTAGTAGTGCTAGCCCCGGAAGGAAAACCGATAACAGTACAAACCTTTGATTTTTGATTATGAAGCAACTCCGCCGCCACTTTCACTGCCGAAGGATAAACGCACACGGAGGCAAAATTGTACTGTATCGCCACTTTACAAGCATTTTCAACGTCTTTTCTCGTCGCTGTTGGTTGTAAAAGAGCAAAATCAATATAATCCGCAATATCAATATCTGTAGCCGAAATAAAATTACTTCTCATTATCAATTTTTAATAATTAAATCTTTATATGTAATTTTCAAGCAAAGCTAGATTCTTAACTTGAGTTTGATGAAAAAAGTATTGAAAAATAAGGAATTGAAGCCTATTAATCAACGAAATTTCCCCGGAAACAATCAATTATTAAATTGATAAAAAATGTATTTAAAATCAATTTCAACAAATTTTTGTGTCAATTCTTGTTGCTCTTCTCTATTTCCTATTTCCTAACTTCTCCCGTCAATTTTTGGCTAGGAGCAAAATCCGAGTATTACCTATTTCCGAATACAAATGATGTACCCTAGCATTTAGATAAACTCTATACCTGACCCAATTAAAATTAAATTTGCTTTCAATTAACTTTCATCTTCCGTAGGGCGAGTTTGACTAGGAGATGACTCATAAAGAGAATCTAATTTTTGTCTTGCATCTTCTACAGATACAGAACGAATTACCAATAGTGGTTCATTAATCGGTTTGCCTTGCTCATCATATAATTCAGGATGACTAGCCTGATATGGAGAATTTTGGCGGGATTTACTAGGTCTAGGAGTATCAGTCCAAGTACCTCTTTGAGTATCAGCACTAATGGTAATCAAACTGCGAATCAAGTTGCTAATAGCAAAAAAAGCAATGACTGTAAAAGCTAAAATATAAATAAGATGTAACATTTCAACCTCTTATCAATAGTTACTATATAGTTTTTATATATCGAAAATTTCAGAAAAAAAGACCAACCTGATTTTTAATCAATCATTCACCTTTTTGTTTTACTTCTCGCCACCTTCGAGCAACATCCCAACATTCAGCTACTAACTGATGCCAAGGTAATAATACTCTAGTATCAACTCCTGCTTGTCCATCGGTGACATTAAAAAGCATCCTTGCCGTTTCAACCTCTCCTTGAGCTTGTTTTAATCTGTTTAATAGCCCCGTTTGTTCTTCTTGAGAAAGAAAAGGCATATTTTCCGACTCCAACAAGGAAGAAGAACGAGAAAACCAGTATTTAAAATCCTCTAGTAGAGGTAACAAGATTTTCCTGAGTAGTTCTTTTTCAGTAGGTTGAGATGGTTGCATGGTGGTATTTTTTCTTATACTTATTCTACTATTCTAGTTGTTATCTTAACTAAATTTACAAAATTTTACAGATTTCTCATTATCTGTCAAAACGAAATTTAGTAAACCAATTTTCTATTTTTTGGTTAGCTAAAGATACTCGTCAAATTCAAACCCCTATAAACTGAGATAATGTTAAAAAGTGATTTATTAATTTACCGTTATAGCGGAGAAACTATTGTTCCTAAAAAATTACCTTTACAGCCTCGTTTTATTGATTTAGCGTGGGAACAAATAGATTGTTTTGAAAGCTATCTTGGCAAAACTCAGGGGGAATTAGACGCAAAACTCCAAGAATTAGAGGGGGATAGCCCAGACTATCGAGTGAAGAGAGGGTTAGCTCATTTACTCAAAAGTAATTTTTCTCAATTTAACATAGTCAGTCCCCTTGAACCTCAGATATTACGAAAAAAAGTATTTGAAGCGGCGGCAAAATTACCATCTATTCCGCAAAATCGCAGTAAAACCCTAGATGCGATCGCATCTTCTTTAACCGCAGAACTACATAGAGAAGTTTTACCCCAAGAGATAGAAAAAGGACTTTATGCTGACTTACTAGAAAACAGAATTTTAACTGAATTTGATGCTCCCTCCCCAGAAACTTTAATACATCGCTATAACCTCTCCCAAGTACAAGGAATTTTTTACCGTGCTAGTCATATTCTCATTCATGCCCACCGTAATGACCCCGGAGAATATAAACTTTTGTTTCGTTATCTAAAATTATTTCAATTAATGGCATATATCGAAGGAGATGCAGACACAGGATTTACCATTACTATTGATGGGCCTACCAGCTTATTTAAAGTCAGTAATCGTTACGGTTTAGCCCTAGCAAAAATGATACCAGCCTTACTCCATGTAAGCAAATGGAAACTAGAAGCCAAATTGAAAATAAAAGACTTTTACAGTAAACGAGAAAAAATAGGTCATTTTTATTTAGACGATAACTGCGGTTTAGTAACTCACTATGCCAACAACAAAACCTATGACAGTCTATTAGAAGAATCCTTTGCTAAAGGATGGGAAAAACTAAAAACCCCATGGCGTTTGGAAAGAGAAGTCGATTTAATTCCCCTGCCCGGTAGTGTCATGATTCCTGATTTTCGTCTTGTGCATCCTGATGGGAGAGATTTCTTACTAGAAATAGTGGGTTATTGGCGCCCTGAATATCTACAAAAAAAGTTTTATCAAGTACGTCGAGCAGAAACTAACAACTTAATCCTCGCAGTATCCGAGCGTTTAAACCTAGCTAAAGCAGGAGTCAATTTTAAAGATTTACCCCATAAACTTATTTGGTTTAAAAATAAATTGTCTCCTAAAGAAGTCCTAAACATATTGCCAGATGAAGTGTAATTCATTGCAAAATAGCCAAAGTCTCCTGAGTCCAATATAACCTAAGTTCAGGCTAAATTTTCATCTATGAGTGATGATGAAGAGGGCAAGAGGCAAAAGTGTTCAATAAAAATAAACTTCTCCCTAACACCTGCAACCTGAAACCTGACACCTGAAACCTAATCTTATCCGATATTCTAAAACCGAACTGAGGTTAAATAAAAATATTAACCCTTACTCCTTGTGTTTCCCCATTAAAATATATTTCCTTTGACCTTGCCCTTTGTCCTTTGTCCTAATCTCTTTCGCTATTTTTCCTATCTTCACCAAAATATATTAAAGGAAAATTGTTAAAAAGTATTAAGAAAATGAGGCGAAAGGTAGCATCATATCGCAAAATAATCACCGAAGAGATGTTAAGCCTCTGACAAAAAATAATCAGTAAAAGTAACCTCAAAAGGTTATACTGATTAAAAGAAAAAACTCAGCAAGAAATTGAATAGGGTTTTTCAAATCTCCAGACCAGCTTAACGGAATTTCTGGTTTAATTAATAAATAGTATTTAACAAATTATTTGGAGGAATCCATAAATGAGTATTGTCACGAAATCCATCGTGAATGCTGACGCAGAAGCACGTTACTTAAGCCCCGGTGAATTAGACAGAATCAAAGCATTCGTTACCTCCGGTGAAGCTCGTTTACGCATCGCTGAAACCTTAACTGGTGCTCGTGAACGTATCGTTAAAGAAGCTGGCGATCGCCTCTTCCAAAAACGTCCTGATGTTGTTTCTCCCGGCGGAAACGCTTACGGTGAAGAAATGACTGCTACCTGTTTACGTGATATGGACTACTACTTACGTTTAATCTCCTATGGTGTAGTAGCTGGTGATGTTACCCCCATTGAAGAAATCGGTTTAGTTGGTGTAAAAGAAATGTACAAATCTTTAGGTACTGACGTTGGTGCAGTAGCTCAAAGTGTACGTGAAATGAAAGAAGTAGCCACCGCTTTAATGTCCGCAGAAGACGCAGCAGAAGCTGGTACTTACTTCGACTACGTTATCGGTGCTATGCAATAGGATTGAGATTTTATTTCGTTCTCTCCTATTTAACCAATAATATTACTCTGCTAAAACAGTAAGCAAAAGTTCATTTAAGTAAAAAAGGAAATAACAATGCAAGACGCAATTACTGCCGTAATCAACTCTTCTGACGTACAAGGTAAATACCTCGACGCTGGTTCTTTAGGCAAACTCAAAACCTACTTCCAAACGGGACAACTCCGTGTTCGTGCAGCTAGTGTAATTAGTGCTAACGCTGCTACCATCGTTAAAGAAGCTGTAGCTAAATCTTTATTATACTCCGATGTAACTCGCCCCGGTGGAAATATGTACACCACCCGTCGTTACGCCGCTTGTATTCGTGACTTAGACTACTATCTCCGTTATGCTACCTATGCAATGTTAGCTGGTGATGCTTCTATTCTCGATGAGCGTGTATTAAATGGTTTAAAAGAAACCTACAACTCTTTAGGTGTACCCATTAGCTCCACCATTCAAGCTATCCAAGCAATGAAAGAAGTTACCGCTAGTTTAGTCGGTGCTGACGCTGGCAAAGAAATGGGTGTTTACTTCGACTACATCTGCTCTGGCTTAAGCTAATTTGACTAGAAACTTCAGTCACCATTAACTGCTTAAGGCTTAACTATTGAGGTTAGGAATGTCCAGAGTGAGTGCTAGTTTAATTGAAACCTAATTTTGATAATTTTGGCTTAGTTGATTTAGCATTGACTCTTGACTCCTGACCATCAAATGATATAAATAAGATTTTAGTTTTAAAATTACTAATCCAGAAATAAGGCTGGAATCAAATTTTTTTTAAGATTATAGTTTCGGGTTTTTAATAACTATTTAAGGAGCTTTGCCCCATGAGAATGTTTAAAGTAACGGCTTGTGTCCCAAGTCAAACCAGAATTAGAACTCAAAGAGAATTACAAAATACTTACTTTACCAAATTAGTTCCCTACGAAAATTGGTTCAAAGAGCAACAAAGAATCCAAAAAATGGGTGGTTCTATTGTTAAAGTTGAGTTAGCAACTGGTCGCCCCGGTACTAATACTGGCTTAAAATAGATTTATACCATAGGTAGATTTGATTATAACCTAAATTAATAATGAGGGTGGAAAGTTATTATTCTGCTCTTATTTTTTTGTTTACCTCTTTATCTTCATCTTCTAAAAACTTATTGCAACGAATACGAAATAATTAAAATATTGTTAAATTTCTAAAATAAAGTACCCAAATGTTATTTTTTTTACACAACTAACTAATAGTTGGTATATAATTAGATTTAGGTGAGGAGTGAAATAAGTAAAAGTCCTTGAGGTCGAAACATGGCAAGACTCTCGGGGGCTTTTTCTTTTTGATTTGAAGACAAATCACATTCAATCAAGTTAGATGAATCATGAGTATTAATTCTAATTTTCCCGAATCTGCATCATCAGCAAATATTAGAACTCCCCCTTGGGGTATGGTTGCCGTTTTAGAACAAGGTAAAAATTACCGTATTAACAAGATTACCGTTAAGCCGGGACATCATATCAGTACTCAACTTCACTATCATCGTAGCGAACATTGGGTCGTAGTTGCGGGAACAGCAAAAGTAACCTTTAATGGAAAAGAGCAACTTTTATTGCCTAAACAGTCAACTTATGTTCCTATGAATACTCGTCATAGAGTAGAAAATCCGGGGGTTGTGCCTCTGGTAATGATTGAAATTCAAAATGGGGAATATTTAGGGGATGATGATATAATTCGTTTTCCTGACGAAGAATGATCAAATATTTATATATAAGAAAGAATGCGTATTGTTTTTTTTGGGACACCTGAATTTGCAGTTACTACTTTAGAAAAATTAATTATTACAGACAATCACGAAATAATCGCCGTTGTAACCCAACCAGATAAAAAAAGAGGTAGAGGAAGTCAAATGATTCCTTCCCCAGTGAAACAGGTAGCGTTAAAAAATGGTTTACCAATATGGCAACCGTCAAGAATAAAAAAAGATCAAGAAACTTTACAGCGACTCAAAGATAGCCAAGCAGATGTTTTTGTAGTTGTCGCTTATGGACAAATTCTTTCCTCGGAAATATTAGCAATACCAAAATTTGGTTGTGTCAATGTTCATGGTTCTATTTTGCCTGAATATAGAGGAGCCGCCCCTATTCAATGGAGTCTCTTTGATGGGAAGAAGGAAACTGGTATTACCACTAT
This sequence comes from Cyanobacterium aponinum PCC 10605, assembly GCF_000317675.1. Taxonomy (NCBI): domain Bacteria; kingdom Bacillati; phylum Cyanobacteriota; class Cyanophyceae; order Chroococcales; family Geminocystaceae; genus Cyanobacterium; species Cyanobacterium aponinum. The sequence continues at coordinate 2,336,945 of NC_019776.1, read as the reverse complement.
GTTAATGAATGAGGGTATGGACACAGGAGATATGCTACTAAAATCTTATACTCCCATTAATTTATTTACCAATTTTAATGATCTATCTGTTCAACTAGCAAATCAAGGTGCTGATTTATTGTTAGAAACTTTGGAGAAAATTAGTTTAGGACAACTTACCCCTATTCCTCAAAATGATACAAAAGCAACCTATGCTAGATTAATAAGTAAAGAAGACTATACCATTGACTGGTCTAAATCTGCCTTAGAAATTCATAATCAAATTCGTGGATTTTATCCTAATTGCGTAACAATATTTCGGGGACAAAATCTGAAGATAACTCAAAGTTTGCCTTTGGGAGAAATTGAAAACTTAGAATTACCCCCTCAATTTCAAAAACTCCCTAATTATCTACAAGGCATCAATGAAATTTCAGGCAATGTTGGGGAGATCGTAAAAACTATTAAAAATTTTGGTTTTGTGGTGCAAACGGGAAACGGTTTATTACTGATTTTAGAAGTACAGTTAGCGGGGAAAAAGTTACAGTCAGCATGGAGTTTTATTAATGGGACAAGGTTAGAGGTTGGAGAGAGTTTAATTTCTGAAGTTAGTTAAAGATATGACATTTTCAACAGTGTAAAGGTTATTTCTCGAAGCACTTTTGCCCATCAGCCGATCTGAAGTTAGTTAACGTCAGTTCGGGTTAAGGCAATTTTATTGTTATTTCTAAGAAGCTATAAGGTTTTCCGACTACGAAAAAATAGTGCTTTCAGCTTGTCCAAAATTCAGGTTACTTATTATTTCTCTAAACTGATAAGCAAAAAGAGGATAGCTGAAGAAAAATAAATTGCTGAAATTGTTCCCATAATTTAGGATTACGCCACCCTTTGATCACTTCTTCTTCAAGAATGTCTAGGGCAGATGAAGGAGTGTAAGTGGTTTTGGATTGACGATTTTTGGTTAGAGCATAGTATATATCAACTAATTGAAAAATTTGTGCAAGATAAGGAATTTGTTCCATAGTTAAACCATCTGGATAACCACTACCATCATATTTTTCGTGATGATGACGAATTATTTTTAACAAATTAGGACGATTGTGTAAAGGTTGGCAAATTTGTTCTCCGATAACACAGTGTTGATGAATTATTTCTTTTTCTTCTGATGTTAATGCTCCATGTTTGTGGAAAATATAATCGGGAATACTCACTGTTCCTATATCATGAATATAAGCGGCGAATACTAAATCTTCTATATCGCTATGAGGTAATTCTAAATACTCAGCAAAACCTCTAACTAAATTTGCTAACTGAAATGATGATTGATAGTCATAACCAGATTTTGCTTTTATTAAAGTGGCGAGATTGAGCAAAACTTTTTGAGTTTGATTTAGAACTTCATTGAGGCGTTTTTGTTGAGCGAGATTTTTGAGTTTTGGGTACAAAACAGTATGATCGAGTGGTTTTAATACTACATCTTCTGCTCCTGCTTTCAAAGCTTGATGACGCAGTTGGGATTCTTCTGTAACAGACATCAATAAAACGGGGATTGATTGAGTATGAGGTTCGAGTTTTAGATGCTTAGTCAATTCCACACCGTTAATTTCTGGCATTACTACATCGGCAAGAATAACGTCGGGTTGTTCTTCAAAAGCAATTTTTAATGCTTGACGACTATCATTAACTTCTACCACTCTATAACCTTGATATTGCACTAAATCAACGGCGTGAAGTAAACTCAAAGGTTGATCATCTACTACCATAACCTTACTCGGTGTAGAAACTGTGGGAAGGGTTATTTCCTGTGTGCTGAGTTCTTGCACTTGTTTACATTTAATCATAATTAATCACAACCCTCTATATTTTTTATTTAATTTATATAGCAATCCTATTTGAATCACTGCATTTACTCCTTTTCACAAAGAGCAATGAAAGGAATTTTATTTACAAATGATTTCGGAATGCTACACAAAAATCGAAGAAATATTAAATTTTATTTTTTCTATTTTATTGATACTTCTATTGTTAGATATTTATGATGGATTGTCATCAGTTAATTTACGCAATTTTTTCGGATTAAACCATCTTTTTTTCCACTTACTTGTTGATTCTAAATTACTTAATAGTTGCTCTTTTTCTCTTCTTTTTTTGATAATTTCTGCTGTATCCCTTAAGGATAAATCTCGGAAGGGAATTGATGCTCTCGTTTGTAAATGTTCTAATTCCATTAATGATAGAGGGGGCAGTATTCTTTCATTGTAACTAGCTAAAGTTCCGGGCGATCGCCTCCCGATACAAAAGTTTGCACCTAATTTTAATCCTGCTAATTGTAAGGCTGTGCGTACTGCGGCAGAGCAAGAATAAGTCGCTAAAATACCTTCTTGATTAAGACATTTTGCCACTAAAGATAAAAATTCTACAGTCCATAATTGAGGGCATTTAGGGGGGGAAAAGGGGTCAAGAAAAATAGCATCTCCCTGCCAATTTTGTTCTACTAAAGATGCGATCGCATCTCTTGCATCTCCAATTAATAAACTTAATTTAAAGTTAGGTGAAATTACTTGTTTGTTAATAATTAATTCTTGTAAAATATCGACAATTGTTGGTTGCCAATCATTTAGCAGATTATTATTTAAGGCTTGAATGGGAACATTTTCATCTAATTCTAAACCAATGATTTCTATAAAGCACTGAGGATTCTCTTTCAGAATATAGTCTATAGCCGCCGCCGTATTATAACCTAAACCAAAACAAATATCGAGAATGCGTAAATGATTTTGATACTTAATTTTTTCTGGTATCTGACAACCTTTTATATAAGTTATTTCTGCTTCTGTTTTTGCTCCATATTTAGTATGGAATGTTTCTCCAAACTCTGACGAGTAAAAAGTTTTTGAACCATCTTCCGTGATTCTTGTTTCAAAAGATGTCATGATGTCATAAAGAAAAAAAGTTAAGAATTAGGATTTAAGTTTGGCTCTATCAGTTTGAGTATGTAAATTATTAGTTAGGGTAGGCAATAGGAGATTATTAAATAATAACCTATAAACTTTTAGTTTTTATTTTGCTATAAACACTATTCAATAAAGGTTATGGAAGTCCTGTTTCTCTTAATTTATTATAACCACACTCTGAAGAGCTTTAAGTTTTTTAAAATTAAGGAATTAATTATAGAAAAAATCATTAATAGTTTGAGCAACAAATTCTATATTTTCCTGAGTCAATTCTGGGTAAATTGGTAAACTTAAAACTTCTTGCGCTAACTTCATTGAAATAGGATTTGGGTAGTATTTATCTTTATAAACAGGTAATTGATCTTGAGGAATGGGATAGTAAATCATTGAGCCTATGCCTTGTTGAGCTAAATATTCTTTCAGTTGATCTCTTTTTCCATTTATTACTCTGATGGTATATTGATGAAAAACATGACCTTTACTAATATTAGGAGTAATGATATTTTCGTTATTTGCTAATAGGTGATTATAAATTTCTGCAACTTTTTGTCTTGTTTGATTCCACTGATTTATATACTTTAATTTTACTCTTAAAATACAGGCTTGTAAACTATCAAGGCGTGAATTATAACCTAACAATTCATTGTGATAATTCTTTTTTGAGCCGTGAACTCGCAACATTTTCGCTAACTCAGCAAGTTCATCATCATTCGTGACAATCATTCCTGCGTCTCCGTATGCCCCTAGGTTTTTGGTGGGATAGAAAGAATAAGCACCGAAATCCCCTAAATTACCCACGTATTTACCAACTAAGGAATCTCTTAAGGGTTTTTGACAGTTTTCCTGACAATCTGGACAATCACCATAGTATATTGCACCAAATGCTTGAGCACAATCTTCGATAACCTTTAAGTTATGTTGTTTGGCGATTTCCTGAATTTTCCCCATAGCGGCAGGTTGTCCATAAAGGTGTACAGGTATAATTGCTTTGGTTTTTGGGGTAATTTTTTCTAAAATTGAGCTGGCATCGATGTTGAAAGTGGTGGTAGAAATATCAGCAAAAATGGGTGTCGCCCCGACAATACTGATAGATTCAGCCGTAGCATAAAAAGAAAATGAAGTGGTAATAACTTCGTCTCCCGCTCCTATATTTAAAGCTCTCAAGGCAATAACTAAGGCATCTGTTCCAGAATTTACCCCAATAGCGTGTTTCACACCTAAATAATCGGCTATTTCTGTTTCTAGGGCTGTTACTTCTGAACCTAGAACAAATTGAGTTGATTCTAATACAGAGGCGATCGCACTATCGATTTCCCCCTTTAAGGATTGGTATTGAGGCTTTAAATCAAGAATGGGAATTTTCATGAATGACTACTAAGAGGATGATTAATCTAAGAGTTTACACTATTTTTTCATCGGAAAAAACATCATCATTCAGGAGATTGAGAAGGAGGATTTGGGGTGTTTGTAGATGGATTATTTTGCTGTGCTAAACCTTGTTTAATAAAACTTAGGGCTTCTTGATAACTTTGATTTTCTGGTTGAAGACTTACTAATTTTTCCATTAGGGGTAGGGCAGAAGCTAAATCTCCACCAGATAGATAAATTTGAACTAGCTTTTCTAAGGCAAAAATGTTATCAGGTTCTCTTTGCAAAACCAATTTATAACCCTGAGCCTCTTTTTCTAAAATTGCTTGAGCCGAATCAGTTTCTTGTTGTTGAGGTTGATTGGCATTACTAGGACTTTTCAACATTTTTACAACGCCAAAAATTGAAAAAGAGAAAAAAGAAAGCCCAGATAAAATTACTAAAACCCTACGAAAAATTTGTTTAGGAGTGGTTTTTTTATTTGTGTTAACCATTAGTTATAGAAATATTTTAAGCAAGTATCATTAACTATTTTACCCTCGACAAATCCAAGACCATGCAACATTTAGGGTAGAATTATTTTTATACTCGTAATGTGATTGATGTTTATAACCCATGATTTTTCCCGATTTTTCTGCATTTTCTAACCTTGTTCATCAGGGAAATTTTATTCCTGTTTATCGAGAATTGGTAGCGGATTTAGAAACCCCTGTTTCTGCTTGGTATAAAGTTTGTGCAGACCAGCCCCATAGTTTCTTGTTAGAGTCAGTAGAAGGTGGGGAAAATTTAGGAAGATATAGCTTTTTAGGTTGTGATCCGGTTTGGATACTAGAAGCAAGGGGAAATCAGACCAAACAAGTTCATCGTGACGGTAAAATCGAAACTTTTTCAGGAAATCCCTTTAACATCCTCTCTCAATGTTTAGAAACTATTAAACCTGTTAAATTACCAGAGTTGCCCCCCGGTATTGGCGGACTATTTGGCTATTGGGGTTATGAGTTAATTTCTTGGATTGAACCACGAGTCAACGTTTATCCTGCCTCTGCGGAAAGTTTACCCGATGGTATTTGGATGCAGGTAGATAATTTATTGATTTTTGATCAAGTTAAAAGAAAAATATGGGCGATCGCATATGCAGATTTAAGACAGGAGCATTTAAGCCTAGAAGAAATCTACAATCAGGCTTGTGACAAAATTTCTAAATTAGTTTTAAAGCTACAATTACCTTTACCTGTATCCGCAAAACCCCTTGAATTTAACCCCCCGCCAAAAACTCAAAAAAATCATCGCATTCAATACAAAAGCAACACCAGCAAAGAGGCATTTTGTGCCAATGTGGAAAAAGCTAAAGAATACATTAAAGCAGGAGATATTTTTCAAGTAGTCATTTCTCAGAAATTACAATCTCATTATCAAGGTCATCCTTTTGAGTTGTATCGCTCTTTACGTTTGATTAACCCTTCCCCTTATATGGCTTACTATAACTTTCACGGATGGCAGTTAATCGGCTCTTCTCCTGAAGTAATGGTTAAAGCAGAAAAAACTAATGATGGTAAAACCAAAGCCGTAGTCCGTCCCATTGCAGGAACACGTCCAAGGGGCAGAAACTATCAAGAAGACCAATTTTTAGCCCAAGACTTACTCAATGATCCCAAAGAAAGGGCAGAACACGTCATGTTAGTAGATTTAGGCAGAAATGACTTAGGCAGGGTCTGTGTAAAAGGAAGCGTGGAAGTCGATGAATTGATGGTTATTGAACGTTATTCCCACGTAATGCACATAGTTAGTAATGTTGTGGGGGAGTTAGCAGGGGATTACTGTGCATGGGATTTACTAAAGGCGGCTTTCCCCGCAGGTACAGTAAGTGGAGCGCCTAAAATTCGAGCAATGGAAATTATTAATGAACTTGAACCCGAAAGGAGGGGACCTTATTCTGGGGTTTATGGTTACTATGATTTTGAAGGACAGTTAAATACTGCTATCACAATTAGAACGATGGTTGTGGAAACCCTTTCTGGGACGGAAAATCACTTGGTATCCGTTCAAGCTGGAGCAGGCTTAGTCGCTGACTCAGATCCAGACAAGGAGTATCAAGAAACTTTGAATAAAGCTAGAGGTTTGCTAGAGGCGATTAGTAGCTTAAGCTAAGTGAAAATTCGTAATAAAAAAAGGGCAAATTTTTGTGACTTTAAACCTGACACCTGATACCTGACACCTGATACCTGACACCTGAAATTTATTTCATAACTCCGAACCCAAATAATGATTCAGGTTGCTTAAACTCAGAGAATCATTAATAATTGATTCTTGTTAACTCAATTGTCATTTTTAACATGGGTGTTGAACTCCGAAGCTATGTCTATCTCGATCGATTACAACCTCAACACGCTTCCTATATAGGTACGGTTGCTCTAGGATTTTTACCTTTACCCGGTGATGCTTCTTTATGGATTGAAATATCCCCCGGAATTGAAATAAATCGAATTACTGATGTGGCTTTGAAGTCTGCTGTAGTCAGACCGGGAGTTCAATTTGTGGAACGTCTTTATGGTTTATTGGAGATTCATTCTAGTAATCAAGGGGAAGTGAAAACGGCTGGAATGGCGATTTTAGATGCTTTAGGTGTGAGTGAAAAAGATTCTCTTAAACCAGAGGTGGTTTCTAGCCAAATTATTCGCAATATTGACCCTTATCAAGCCCAAATCATTAATCGTAATCGTCGAGGACAAATGTTGTTAGCAGGAGAAACTCTTTATGTGTTGGAAGTTAAACCAGCCGCTTATGCGGCATTGGCGGCAAACGAAGCGGAGAAGGCGGCGTTGATTAATATTTTGACGGTTCAGGCGGTGGGTAGTTTTGGACGACTTTATTTAGGAGGTGCTGAAAGGGATATTAAGGCAGGGGCGGCGGCGGCTTTAGATGCGATCGCAAATATCGGTGGGAGAGTAAGTGTTTCAAAAATAAATGAATAAAAAAACTCTTTGTTTATGGGAATTATAAATAATCCTCATCCTCAGATAAGTTAAGACAAACCTATAATGGTTTAATAAGATAAAAAATTACTATTAAAGAGGATTTAATTTATGGTAGCGACCACCGTTCAAAAAACCTCTCATCGTTTAACTACGCAAATTGATATTATTGCTAAGGATACTACCGCAATTCGTTCTTTAGATTGGGATCGTGATCGCTTTGATATTGAATTTGGTTTGCAAAACGGCACAACTTATAATTCCTATATTATCGAGTCAGAAAAAAAGGCTTTAGTTGATACCTCTCATCTTAAATTTAAACAGTTATACTTTGACGCATTAAATCAGGTTATTAATCCCCAAGATCTTGATTATCTGATTATTTCCCACACTGAACCTGATCATAGTGGCTTAGTTAAAGACTTGTTAGAAATTGGTCCCCACATTACGGTAGTGGCTTCTAAAGTTGCCATTCAATTTTTAGAGGGATTTGTTCACCTCGATTTTAAAAAACAGATTGTCAAAAATGGCGATCGCCTCGATTTAGGTAATGGTCATGTAATCGAATTTGTTAATGCTCCTAATTTGCATTGGCCCGACACCATTTTTAGCTACGATCATGGTACTGGTATTATGTTTACCTGTGATGCTTTTGGGATGCACTATTGTAGTGATTATCTCTACGACGAAAATTTACAAGACATTGAGCCAGACTACCGCTTTTATTATGAGTGTTTGATGGCACCAAATGCCCGTTCGGTTTTATCCGCCATGAAAAGAATGGACGCATTGGGAGAAATTAACCTTGTAGCTAATGGTCACGGACCTATTCTCAAGTATAATGTCAAAGAATTGCTCGATCGCTATCACCGTTGGAGTAGCGAACAAAGTAAAGGGGAAAAAACGGTTGCAGTATTTTATATTTCTGATTATGGATACAGCGATCGCATCTCTCAAGCTATTGCCAAAGGAATTACCAAAACTGGGATTACAGTAGAAATGTTCGATCTCAATGGCATAGAAATTCAAGAAATTCCCGAAATAGTAAGTTCTAGTGCAGGAATAGTCTTGGGAATGCCCCCCCTATCATCTCAAGCCTTAAACAACAAAGTTGGCACAATTTTAGCTACAGTTAACAGCAAGCAATACTTTGGCTTATACGAGTCTTATGGTGGCGATGACGAACCTATCGATCCTTTAGGGACTAAACTAAGAGATTTAGGCTTAAATGAAGCCTTTGCCTCTATTCGGATTAAAGAAACTCCCCTAGAAACCACTTATCAAATATGCGAAGAGTCTGGAGTTGACTTAGGACAGTTTTTAACCAAAAAAGCAACCATTAAGCAAAGAAAAGCCCTTGATAGTGACTTAGATAAAGCCATTGGGCGTATAAGTGGTGGTTTATATATTATTACAGCCCAAAAAGGTGAAACTAACGGAGCTATGTTAGCTTCTTGGGTAACACAGGCTAGTTTTGAACCCCCCGGATTTACCGTTGCCGTTGCTAAAGATCGTGCGATCGAATCCTTACTACAAGTAGATGATACCTTTGTTTTAAATATCCTTGAAGAAGGAAACTATCAAAACTTAATGAAACACTTTTTAAAACGTTTCCCCCCCGGTGCTGATCGTTTTGCAGGAGTAAAAGTTCAAACAGCCAATAATGGTTCACCCATTCTCATTGATGCCTTAGCCTACTTAGAATGTCAAGTCGTTAGTAGAATGGATTGCGGGGATCATTGGATCGTTTATAGTAAAGTTACAGCAGGTAGAGTTTCAAAATCAGACGCATTAACCGCCGTACATCATCGCAAAGTCGGTAATTACTATTAAGAATAGGTAATCTCAGTTCAGAGTTCGGGGTTCGGAAAGGTTTTCTGACTACGAGAAAATAATGCTTTCAGCTTATCCAAAACTCAGGTTATTCACCTTTGCCCTCCCCCCTCTCGAGAGGGATAAAGGGGGGTTTGCCCCTAGCCCTTTTAATAAAAAAAGAATTAAAAGCTAATCAGAAATGAAAAAAATAGGCAGTTTAGGAGAAAAAATAATTGCCCAGTGGTTAATAAATAAAGGTTATTCTGTTATAGAATCAAATTGGCATTGTCGTTGGGGTGAAATTGACCTTATAGTAATAAATAAAAGTTTAAAAGAGATTATATTTGTTGAAGTTAAAACTCGCAGTATAAAAAATTGGGATGATAATGGGCTATACTCTATTAATAACAAAAAACAAGAAAAACTCTGGTTAACAGCTAGTTTATTTTTAGAAAAAAATCAAATATTTACTGATTGGAACTGTCGTTTTGATATTGCTTTATTAACTTACAAAAAATTAACTAACTTTGGGACAGTATTTTCTGTTAATGATAATTGTTTAAGACCAAAGTTTAACTATGAAGGCTATCAATTTGAAATGGTTGATTATTTGGAAAATGCTTTTTAATCTGATCTTCTGCACGTCAAATAGTATTCTACAAGACAATTCAGAATTTAGAATATATTTTTTGGCGTTGCTTAATCATGGTATGAAATTTACTGAAATTATGCCAAAAATTGAGACATCAAAATATTATCATTACTGCAAGAATGCCCATTTCCCCAACCCCATCTAAATGAGAAATCATATACAAAATCAGTAAAGCCTATTTTTTTGTTACTAGATTATCCCCTAACTTTCCATTGAGGAATCTTCAATTGTTTATCAATGCTTTTTCTGCTATAATTGCACTCATGGTAAGGATTGAAAACCTAAATTTTAAGGTCAATTATCTTAACTTAATCGATAGTTGTCTAAGTATAACTAATTGTTATAGTTCATGAAGATCAAAATATATTGCATTTTCCGCAGTATTGACAGAAACAGAAGTTAGTAATAAAGCAACACTATGGGTATCAGAGAAATAGTTGATAATTCAAGCGATTTAGAATTTAGAATCGTTAGATTGATGCTAGTGCCAATAGAAATAGAATTAACTTTTATTAAAGAAATAGCTACTATTCCTTTAGTCTCAGCTCAAAATTAGTGGACTCTCTACTAAATTCTGTTTAGGATTGCCTTGTTAGTTAATAAATTCGCTATTCTCCTGATTATTTTTGCGAGGAGAAAAGTCAAGTATTTACTTTTTTAAAATTATGTATAAAGATATAATTAGTCACCGATTAAAACTTTCATTCTAAGATGATATGAGTCTAATTGTGAACATGGAAAAGTCGGGTTTTTTAAATTTTACAACTTTTAGGAAACTGAAAATATAAAGTATGAAAAACTTTATTTATTCCTGAAGTCAATAGGACAAAGTTCGATGGGCAAAGGGCAAAATGATTTTGCAAGTACCTTGACAAACCAAAAATTACTCGTCTTAAAAGACTGAGTTTTAAACCCATTGTTCTTTGATAAATGATAAAGAAACGATAGGATAAGTTAATAAAAAATGATTTTCTGGGAATCACAAGAATTTATGAAGAGATATAAAAAAACTTTCCTAAGTTAAGAAAATTAAGAAAAACTAATCCATGAGACTACATAAAAACAAGGCAAAATTTTAAGATTGAACTAACATTAATAATTGATTTCTTTACCATAATTACTTTGTCTTTTCATAACTAATTGTGATTAAAACAGTTGAAAGTCAGACTCTTTTTATTAGCTTTATATCGTTAACTAAACATTATCTGATTGTGACAAATTTAAGCAAAATATTTTCAAAATTATCAACACAGAAGCGAAAATTTTGTGAGGGAATTGAATGCCAAAACAAATAATAATTGCAGAAAAAAATCATATAGCGGCAGTATTTGCTGAAGATCAAATTCAAGAATTAGTGGTTGCTACCGGAAACCAACAGGTAGGAGATATTTATTTAGGAACAGTCGAAAATGTTATTTCGGGTATTGATGCGGCTTTTGTCAATATAGGCGATGCGGAAAAGAATGGTTTTATCCATGTTACTGATTTGGGTCCTTTACGATTAAAAAGAAGTGCAGGGGCGATTACTGAATTATTAACTCCTCATCAATCCGTATTGGTTCAAGTAATGAAAGAACCTACAGGAACAAAAGGACCTCGTTTGACAGGTAATATTAGTTTACCGGGGCGTTATTTGGTGTTAATGCCTTATGGAAAGGGAGTTAGTCTTTCTCGACGTATCAAGAATGATAATGAGCGTAATCGCCTTAGAGCATTAGCTATTCTTTTGAAACCTGCGGGGATGGGTTTGTTGGTTCGCACAGAAGCTGATGGTAAAGGAGAAGATGCGATTATTGAGGATTTGGAGTTTCTCAAAAAACAGTGGGAAAAAATCCAACAGGAAGCGAATACCTTAAATCCTCCTGCGTTGTTGAATCGAGATGATGATTTCATTCAACGGGTTTTGCGAGATATGTATAGTGACGATGTTAATCGTATTGTAGTTGATTCTGATGATGCGGTAAGAAGGGTCAAAAAACAGTTAAATAATTGGGGAAGTGGTAAAAATCCTCATGGTTTATTAATTGACTCTCATCAAGATAGCCGTTCTATTTTAGATTATTTCCGAGTTAATAGTGCCATTAAAGAAGCATTGAAACCGAGGGTTGATTTACCTTCTGGGGGATATATTATCATTGAACCCACAGAAGCATTAACGGTAATTGATGTTAACTCTGGCTCTTTTACTCATTCAGCGACTTCCCGAGAAACGGTTTTATGGACTAATACTGAAGCTGCGATCGAAATTGCTCGTCAGTTAAAATTACGTAATATTGGTGGGGTGATTGTGGTTGACTTCATTGATATGGATTCTCGCCGAGATAAATTAAAATTGTTAGAGCATTTTAACCGAGTTTTACAAAGCGATAAGGCTAGACCTCAAATCGCACAGTTATCAGAATTAGGATTAGTGGAACTAACTCGTAAGCGTCAGGGTAAAAATATTTATGAATTATTTAGTCAACCCTGTAGTCATTGTGGTGGTTTAGGCTTAGTGGGTCATTTCCCCGGGCATTATGATTTAGAAAGTCTTACTTCTAATAATTATTATCAACCTCCTCAAATTAGCAAAACAGAGAAGCCTATTCTCGATGAAAAAATTATTTCTCTTGATGATTTTAGTAGCGATAATGATGAGTTAGATTTAGTTAATCATCCTAGTTATCAAGAAAGCAACAATGGTAATAGTCGTCGCCGTCGTCGTCGTCGAGAAAATGGGGTGAAAGAAGAGCCTATTTTAGCGGGAAGTAATGGTAATGGGGGAGAGACTGAAAGTAAGCCTGAAAGAAAAGAGCGTAGTTTATTATCTCGTTCTTTACGCAGAGATGAAAGTCAGTGGGAAAAAGTGGTAGTAGAAATGACTCCTGCGGAGCAAGATGTTTATGCTTTTATGGGGGTTTCTCCTTTACTCCGTTTAGAACAAGAATTTAAAGACCCTAAATCGGTTTTAGTTTATGTGCGTAATCCAGAGGAGCAGGAAAATATAGAAAATATAGATACTGCCACGGAAAAAAATCAGCAAGAGGATATAGAAATAGCTGATGATGAGGACAAAAATGCGATCGAGGTAGCTCCCGCCGCCGAGGTTATTTTCCCCCAAGGGAAGGAAACGATGGTAAATGAATTAGAAATTGATGTACAAGTGGGAGAAGTGGATGAGCAAATAGAATTAGAGGAAGATGACCACTTTGAGGAAAGTTCCAAAGAAGTCTTTGATGGTGATAATAGTGAAACTGCTGAAGAAACTATTACTGATGCCATTATAAAAGAGGCGTCACAGAGCGATCGCCCCGTTGTCAGAACCCGTCGTCGTCGCACTTCTCGTAATTCTTGATTTTAGTTAACTAACCTCAGTTCGGTTTAAGAATATCCGATAAGGTTAGGTGTTAGGTGTCAGGTTGCAGGAACAGCAGGTGGTAGGGGTTTTTAGCAAGGGGCTTAAGCCCTTTGTTTAAGTCAGTTCGGATTAAGGCAATTTTATCGTTATTTCTAAGTTATTTCTAAGAAGCTATAAGGTTTTTTGACTACGAGTTGGTCTGCTTTCAGCTTATCCAAAACTCAGGTTAACTAGGAATTGGTAATCAAAGGGTAAGGGGCAAGGGGCAAAGGTAAATAGTGTTGGGGTGAATAGTGAGTAGTGAATAGTGAATAGTGAGTAGTTGATAATTACTCGTTACTCGTTACTCATTACTTTTTTCTAAAACCTGAAACCTGAAACCTGAAACCCGACATCTTATCTCCCTGTCACCTCCTCCCCCCATAACCCCCTATTCTCATTATTCCTTAATTTCTATACTCGTGAATAACGTAAGGTAAACTAATTACTCTCCCCTCTGCTTTTCCTATTTTCACCTGTAATCCTTCTCCTCCTGCTTTGGTGCGAATATAACCAAGGGCAAAAGGTTCATTTTCATAATTAATGAAACTGGTAATTCTTCCTATTTTTTCTTCTCCTAAAAAAATAGTATTTTCTATGTCTGGATTAATTTCTTGGTTTAATTTTATACCCCAGAGTCTTTGTTTAACTCCTTTATAAGTATTTAATCTAGCAATGGTTTCCTGTCCAATATAACAGCCTTTACTAAATGAAATTGAGTCCCATAAGCCTGTTTCTAAAGGGTTAAAATCTTCTGTTAATTCTTTTTCTGGGGCTGGTCTGCCTCTTAATACTCTTAGGATTTCCCATTCTTTACTACCTATTAATTTAGGTTTTTTTTCGATTAATTTCTGCCAAATAATGTCTGCTTGATCTTGGTTAACTATTAAGTTATATCCTTTTATTTTTAAGTTACATCCCACAGTTAATAAAATTTCTATACCATCTATGGTTAAATTTTGGTGATAAAATTCTGGCTTTTCTAATATTTCTTTATCTACCCAATTACTTAATAATTCTTGACTGTTATTACCGAATATTGTAAATATTTTATAATCTGAGGAAATATCCTTTAATTCTACTTTATCAAAAGGAAATATATAACGATCCATCCATTGGTATAATTTCTGATTTTGATTTGGTGATGTTAATAATAAAACTTCTTCCTCTTTAAAGTAAACACTAACTAAATCGATATTTCTACCAGTAGAATTGACAAAAACTGTATCACATCCTTGCCCAGATTTTAAAGATTGAATATCATTTGTGCTTTGATTATGTAAAAACCTAAGACGATCGCATCCTGTAACTTTTAATAAACCCCAATCACTGCGATCGCACAAAAAAATGTTATCTTCCCATTGAGAAAGGGAAAAATTTTGATTGTTAAAAGTCAATGGTACTTCAAGATTTTCTGCAAAAACTGCCCCTGATTGTATCTGTAATTCCTTTAATTTATTCATAATATTATGGTCAAGCCAATGAAAACTTGTGATCAATGATACTAAATATAATCTTCTTTCATGAGCATAATTAATGCCATAAATCATAATTGATATAAAAATGTTACCTTTAATTGAAGCTATTTTAAATGGTATTAGCATTGGCTCAGTCTTGCTCATCGCCGCTTTAGGGTTAGCGATTGTTTTCGGTTTGATGGGGGTAATTAATCTCGCTCACGGTGAATTAATGATGATTGGTGCTTATACCACCTTTGTGATCCAGAATATATTTAAGCCTTTAGGTGAACCTTTTTTCGATTGGTATATTATCGTTGCCATTCCCGTTGCTTTTATCGTTACAGCATTAGCAGGACTAATTTTAGAAAAAGGAGTCATAAAATTTCTCTATGGCAGACCTTTAGAAACCCTTTTAGCAACATGGGGAGTTAGTTTAATTCTGCGTCAATTTGTGCGTAGCGTTAACGGCTCAATGGCTATCGGTTTAACTATTTTTTCCCTTCTCTTTTTCGGGGCGATGTTTTTCTTTTCCCGCCGTCAAAATTGGTTACAAATTCGCAACCTTTTCCTTTATATTACCTTACCTCTCACAGGTGCGATCGCAATTACCACAGGAATTTTAATCAATCAATCTCAAAATAAATCCCTAACAACTCCCTGGTTTAGTGCCAGAAACGTGGATGTAACCGCCCCAGAATGGTTAAGAGGAGGAATACCTTTAGGAGACTTTCAATTTCCCACTGCCCGTATTTTTATTATCGTTTTAACCTTACTTTGTTTAGCAGGAGTATATTGGTTTTTAAATGTCACAGACTGGGGCTTAAAAATTCGTGCTGTTACCCAAAACCGTACCATGAGTTCTTGTTTAGGTATTCCCACCGCTACCGTTGACGCTCTTACCTTCGCCCTCGGTTCAGGTTTAGCAGGGATTGCAGGAGTCGCCATCAGCCTTTTAGGCTCAGTGGGACCAAACACAGGACAAAACTATATTGTTGATGCGTTTATGGTGGTGGTAGTAGGAGGAGTTGGTAATCTTTTAGGTTCAATCATCGCCGCCTTTGCCATTGGCACTGTTAGTTATATTGTCGGTTCTGGCACTCTTGGTTTAATAATTATGTCTCAAGAATCCTTAACTCCTTTATTAGACATCGTCAACTTTTTTGCAACCACAAGTATGGCGAAAGTTCTTGTTTTCGTAATTATTATTGGTTTTCTGCAAGTTAAACCCTCTGGTATTTTCCCTCAAAAAGGACGCACCGCAGAATTATAAGCTGACGTTACGCAATTAATTTAGAGTTTTATTAGGTTTCAGGTTGCAGGTTGCAGGTTGCAGGTTGCAGGTTGCAGGTGCTAGGGTGATGAGGAGATGAGGGGAGAGGGAGAAACAAGTAATGAGTAATGAGTAAGGGGTAATGAGTTAAGGGTTTTTAATTCTTAATTCTTAATTCTTAATTTTCAACTATTCACTATTCACTATTCACTATTTGCCTCATTCTTCTATCACTGAGGGCTTAAGATTCATCGGTAAATAAAAAGTAAAACAACTCCCCTGATTTTTTTCTGATGTTAGAGTAATATCCCCCCCATGAAGCCTTGCTAATTCACGAGAAATTACTAACCCTAAACCGCTACCTCTATGTTTTTTTTGCAGATGAGTTTGTAATTGAGAGAAAGGTTTAAATAATTTACTTTGAGATTCTTTATCTATGCCAATACCTGTATCAATAATTTGAAAAATTAGATTATTTTTTTCTTTAGTAACTTCAAGAGTTACAGAGCCTTTTTCGGTGAATTTTACAGCATTGGAAAGAAGATTAACTAATATTTGTTTTATACGTCTTTGATCTGCAAAACAATAACTAATATCTGAACTTATTTCCAAATTTAAGTTTAAATTTTTTTCATCAGCCTTAGTTTTTATCAGTGCTAAAGATGATTCACAAAGCTCATATACTAATATTTGTTCAATAAATAATTCTTCTTTTTCTGCTTGTATTTTACTGATGTCTAGCAAATCACTAATTAATTCTAAGAGATATGTTCCCGACTGATAAATTGCATCTATATATTGAGCTTGTTTTGGGTTTAAATCTCCATATAATCTTTGCTGTAACATTTTTGCAAATCCAATTACTGCGGCGATGGGAGTTCTTAATTCATGATTCATGTGGGAGATATATTGACTCTGATTTCTGTGATTTTCTTTGAGCCTTTCTTCTTCTTTTTTTAGGGTTTCTTGTTTTTCTTCAAGGGTTTGATTATAAAGATATAAGGTAATATATTTAGCAATAGTATCAATTTCTTTTATTTTGTTTTTTAAAAATTTTTTATTGGATTCAGTCTCTATGTATAAATAACCCAGATGATACTTTTTAAAAATTAAGGGAATAATGTATATATTTTCACGATTTTTCTGCACCTCATTTTTGGGAAAATTGCTGTAACAACTATAATTTGAATTTAAAATTAATTCATCTTTAATTCTTTTTTTGATAACTTCTAATTTATTTTCTCTTTCTCCCATTAATATTCGATCATATATAATTTCTATCTCATCTTCGTTTTCTGCTAATTGTTGACAAACAATAATATTTTTTACTTCAATTAATTCAGAAATAAAATTTACACAGGAGTTGCAAAAATCTTCTAAATTTTCTGCTGTTTCTAGCAAGAATAGTAGGGAATTATTTTTATCTAAATTTTGATTGTTATCTATGACATCATTATCTTCTACGACAATATTATAGGACATAATTTTCCATGATTTATTCAGTTAAACATCTAAGGTAAATGGTTAAACGAAGTATATAATTTATACATCTACACTCCTAGTTTTTTCTAGGTTCTAACCTTCATTACTGTTTAAAACTGCCTCCGAGAAAAAATTAAAATACTAATTGTTAACAGCAAAACAATATATAAAATTGCGTAAACAACACTACTTAATAGTTCTCCTGTAGAAGGCAAAATGTTATAAACAGCCTCATTTTTTAAATTGAGTCTCTCCAGATCTGGTAAGATTAAAAACAATGCTTTTGTAATTTTTTCAATGCTGGGATTCTCAGTGATTCTACCTAATTCTAATAGATCTCGGCTCAAATGTCCCATAATATAGACCCCAAAACTGAGGAGAGTTGCTAAAATCGAGCTAGTAAAAACCCCAAAAGTCATGGCTACTGCAGTTAATAGGGCTAATTCTAGTAAAATAAATGCGATCGCAACCAAAAGACTAACTAAAGGGAAAGCAATACCTAACATTGCCATAAGAGCGAAATAAGTAATTGTCATTACAGCAACTAACACCAAAAGCACCGTAGATAAACCTAAGTGTTTTCCGACAATAAATTCTGTATTCGTTATGGGCTTAGGCACAAGAATTAAAACAGTTTTTTTCTCAATCTCCTTATTAATTAATCCAGTACCTACAAAGATAGCTACGATCGCACCTAATAAACTGATACCACCGATACCTAAATCAAGGAAAATTTTTTCATCCGCACTAACAGCAATGGGGGGAAGAATGCGAGACGCTAACACCAAAATGAGGACAAACAAACCGATAACATATAAAATACGATCTCTAATTACTTCACGAAAACCATTAGTTGCGATCGCAAAAATACGGCTTATATTCATGATTAGTTCATTCTCTCATCAATAATAAAATACTTTAAATAGCAATCCTTTAAGGAATACCATAAAGCAATTTTAACAAAAAAACGCCCCTCGCCTATGGGAGAGGGGTTGGGGGTGAGGGAAAATTAACCTACAAACCACCCTCAACTATGGCAATCTCTTCCGCCGTCAACCCATACAACTTATAAACCATTTCATCTATCTTTCTCTCTAATTTTTCTGTATCTGCTTCAGGATTTTCTTTCTTTTTCTCTAATATTTTTTCCACTATTTCCATAAATGTTTTTTCTTCTCTTTCACTTATTTTTTTTATCGGTAATTCCTCTAAATAAATTTTTTTCATTCTAAATGCCTGACTACCTAAAACAGAAACAATAGTTTTAAGATAAAACCAAATTAAACTAGAATTTAATAATCCTAATAAATAATAATTACCACCATTTAAAATCCAACAAGTATCTAATGTGTAAAATTTATTATTATCCCAACAAAAACTACTTCTTGATGAAAACTCAGGATACATTATTTTAGGTTTCTCAAAATCTTCCCAATAATTAGAAGCAAATCTCTGTAAAGCATACCATTCGTATCTGATACCAGTTTCAGATTTGTTTCTTTGTGAAAGTTTATCTTTAAATTGTAAAAGATGATTATAAATGGCTGAATATTCATTTTTAAATTGATTTTCAGATATTGTAGAAACACCTTTGATTGAGTTATCTTTATGTAAAGGAAAATGCCAAGGAATATAAATTAACCATAAATCTTGGAAATTAGGATAGTATTTTTGAATATCCCTACCACGCAATAAAGGCTTCATTATCTCGGCTGATTTACTATCTTGATTAATTAAATTTTCCCTTGTTTTACCATCAATAATAAACGCTTCATTATAACCAGTTTTAATACCATAATTGATAGTAATATCCCAGTTTTTTAAAGGTGTGCCTTGACTTTCAACTTTTCTTTTAATTCTTAATACTTCTGAAGATTCAAAACTCCAACTATCTATAGTTAAATTGCTTTGTAAAAAATCTCGCTTAACCTCTGCTAAACATTGCCTAAAATTATTAATATTGAGATGATAACTGGCAAAATTGCCGTATAGAAAATGATGATTATTAATTTTATTTTTCACAAAACCCACAATACAAGCATCTACCGTCGCTTCCTCGAACACTGATAAACCACTAAAATCAATAAAATGAGTTAAAGCAGTATTATCTAATAAAAATTGACGCATTTTTTGCCCATAATTAGCACGAGTAAACTTGTTAGAAATGATAAACTGAAAAACACCGTTAACTTTAAGCAAATTAAAACCTAATTCCACAAAATAAGTAAGCAAATCAGCAATAGAATGATAAATTTGATATTTACTTTTTAAAATAGGCTTTAATGCAGAAAATTCCTCTTGACGAATATAGGGGGGATTACCGATGATGATGTCAAAACCAAGAAAATCCCCATTGTCATCGAGAATTTCGGGAAACTCAAAACGCCACTCAAAACCATTTTGATAAATACGATTATCCCTTTTATCTTCTCTCTCCAACCGTAATTTATTAATCTCTTTTTCTAACTGTTTTTGTTTTTTCTCCCTTGCCTTTTTTTCCTTCGCCGTTTCCGCAAACAAAGAAGTTTGATTCACTAAACCATTTAACTCCCCTTCCAACTGCCGTAAACGAGTAGAAATAGCATCAACTCCCGTAATCTCACTGCTAAGACTTGCCTTAATTTCATTGATTACCCTTTCAACTCTTTGTTTTTCCTGCTTACTCTCAGGGTTGCGATAGGCTTTCACCGCCTCCTTATATTCAGCAATTTGACGCTTTACCTTCGGTGAGGAGATACTATCCTTTAAATCAAAACGACTAATTAAAGAATTACCACACTTAATATTAATATCGATATTCGGTAAAGTTTGCAGAGGAAAAAAAGAAAAACCACCGCCTCTTATTCCCCTCTCCTGCGGGAGAGGGGCTAGGGGTGAGGGTAAATTCTCCTGTGAGAGAGGAGTTAGGGATGAGGATAAAACCCCATTGTCAGGAATAATATAATAGGCATTTTTTAACAACTCAATCCAAAGACGCAAACGGCATATTTTCACCGAATTAATATTTATATCTACCCCAAATAAGCAATTTTCAATAATCACTTGCTTTTCGTGAAATAAAGCCTCTTGAATCCGTCTTGATTCTCGATTTTTAGGATTATAAGCAAAAGGTTTATTATCTTCATCAGTTACTATTAATTCATCATTTTCCACCGTGACAAAATAATCAGTTTTTTTGATGGTTTTTCCTTGCCTATCAAGCAAAATATTCAATTCACTCTTGAGGGCGATAATTTCATTTAAAGCCGAAACTAAAAAATGTCCACTACCCACCGCAGGATCGCATATTTTGATACTATTAATAATCTGGTTAGCTTCTTGTTTATCCTCTATTTTTTCATACAAATCATCAATATTTTGACAATTCCATCCTTTAACTTGATTAAACTTATTGACAATAGCACGGCGAATAGTTTCCCGACACATATACATAGTAATGAAACCAGGGGTAAAATAAGAACCATCTTGATAACCGTTAATTTTCTCAAAGATTAACCCCAATACCGAGGCATTAATGAGAGTTTTATTATCTTCTTGAATTTCTAAACTGCCCTCACTACTAAAATCATAGGCAGAAAGAAAGTTAAATAAATAATCAAGGGTTTTTTGCGGTTGAGTAAGAGGTTTTCCTTGACTATCTTTTAAAACCGTATGGGAATATAAATCTAATTCTATCTGATAATTAAGGCTACTAATACCAATAGTTTGTCTTTCAATAACTGTTACTTCAAAAAGTGAACTATTAAGATAAGGAATATGGTTAAATTTAGCTTGAATATCTGCTTTTCTTTCGTGATTTTGTTTTGCTAATACTTGAAAAAAGAGACATTCTAACTCGTGAAAATTAGTGATTATTTTGCTATTAAGAAAATTAAATCCCCTTAACTCATCGTTACTAAAGTCTCTCCTCGCCTTTGGGAGAGGGGTTGGGGGTGAGGGTAAAAGAGGGGTTAGAGGGGAGTTATAGCGAATTAGTTGCGCCTCAAGAAGTTTAAGAAATAAAATGCGGTTAACCCATGTAATAACTAATTCTAAAGCGATATTAAAGAGTCTTTGTTGATAATTTTCGCCGTATTCTTCAGGATTTTGCAGATAATGGACTTTTTCGCTAATATCTAACTGATTGATAGTATTTTCTAACAATGAAGCGGAGTGCCGTTGATTTTCGGGTAATCTTTGAATAATTTTCTTGCTTCCCTGTTTAACTTCTGCTAATCCAATAATGTGTAATAATTCGCTGTAAAAACCTTGATCTAAACTATTACTATCGTTGGCAAAAGGTTGTTTTAAAAGGTGTTGAGGAGAGAAAAATTTATATAAAATAATTAACTCTTTTTCATCTTCTTTTTTATAGAAATTATTTAAAGTAAAATGAATACAGTTATCTTTTAACTCATTTTCTACCTTATTAATAGTAGTTTTAGCAATTTCTTGATAGAAAAAATTACGATTACTACTAGATAATAATTTGTTATTAAAATCATCAAATAATTTAATAAGTTTTTTATCTTGATAAAATAATTTTTCAAATAAAGTGGCAGGGAAAACATAAAAATCAAGAGAGTTAGTAATAATTAAATGCTTTAATTCTAGGTTTTTATTAATAACTCTTTCCTGTAAATAGTAAAAAAGAAGTTGCTGTAATGATTTACTATTAAACTTCTGCTCATTAATCATTTCTTGGCTGTTAGTGGGGCTTTTAGTTTCGATAATTACCCCTACAGATGATTTGGCATTTTTACCATTATAAATAACTAGATCATGGCTTTCCTTAGTATTTATATAATAGTTAGGATGGTAATAAGTCTGTTTAAAAAAGTTAGCTAAATTGTTTTTATGATATTCTTCTGTTTCGCTTAAATTAGTGTTGATTTGAGTGTATAATTCTTGTAAATTCTGTTTGAATTGATTAATTTCTTGTCGTGAGGGCTTAACTTTTAAAAAGGCTTTATTCAGACTATGAAGAATCGTTTTCATTGATTAATCATGGGTGAGGATTTCAACTATCAATCTAATTGTAATATATAACTCACATCTTGCACAAATACACCGTAGCTATTTCCAAAAATTGGGGTCTTATGCCCGAAATACGGTGCAAAAATCCCCATTTAATTTTAACCCCGAACTCCTGTACGGGTGAATGGCCATTCGCCCCTAACTAACTCCGAACCCATTTAATCTCCTTGGTGTAAATACCGAATTGTCATCAAAATGAGAATTATGTTAAGTTTAGTTAAGCAATAGTTGTTACAATAAAATAGATATAAAAAGCAGAAAAGATAAAATAAGTTAACAACTTATACCCTTTTGCAAACAAACAAAATAAGAAAATATGAAATTATCGTGGCGTACAGTCCTATTATGGACGATTCCTTTTTTAGTAATAGGATTTTTCATTTGGCAAGGAAGTTTTGCGACTAATGTGGGTAACACTGCTAATACTGCTAGTACTCGCATGACCTATGGTAGATTTTTAGAATACTTAGACAAGGGTAGAGTCAGCAGTGTTGATTTGTATGAAGGTGGTCGTACTGCAATTGTAGAAGCGATCGATCCTGAGTTACATCAAGTACAAAGATTAAGAGTTGACTTACCCGGTACTTCTCCTGAGTTAGTTACCAAGTTAAGAGAATCTGGGGTTAATTTTGATTCTCATCCTGTTCGTAATGAAGGTGCTATTTGGGGCATTTTAGGTAATTTAGTCTTCCCCGTATTGTTGATTGCTTCTCTATTTTTCCTTTTCCGTCGCTCCAGTAATATGCCCGGTGGCCCCGGACAGGCGATGAATTTTGGTAAGTCCAAAGCCCGTTTTATGATGGAAGCCAAAACTGGTGTTATGTTTGATGATGTGGCGGGTATTGATGAGGCAAAAGAAGAATTACAAGAAGTTGTTACTTTCTTAAAACAGCCTGAGAAGTTTACTGCTGTTGGTGCAAGAATTCCTAAAGGTGTTTTATTAGTAGGTCCTCCCGGAACTGGTAAAACTTTATTGGCAAAAGCGATCGCAGGAGAGGCTGGTGTTCCTTTCTTCAGCATTTCTGGATCTGAGTTTGTAGAAATGTTTGTGGGTGTAGGTGCTTCCCGTGTCCGTGATTTATTCAAAAAAGCGAAAGAAAATGCTCCCTGTCTAATCTTTATCGATGAGATTGATGCTGTGGGCAGACAGAGAGGTGCAGGTATCGGTGGTGGTAACGATGAAAGAGAACAAACCTTAAACCAATTATTAACAGAAATGGATGGTTTTGAAGGTAATACTGGTATTATCGTCATTGCCGCTACTAACCGCGCTGATGTTTTAGATAGTGCTTTGATGCGTCCTGGACGTTTTGACCGTCAAGTAATGGTTGATCCCCCTGATTTCAAAGGTAGAGTTGGTGTTTTAGAAGTTCACGCTCGTAATAAAAAAATCGCCCCCGAAATTTCCATAGAAGCGATCGCACGTCGCACCCCCGGATTCAGTGGAGCAGATTTAGCTAACTTACTCAATGAAGCGGCAATTTTAACCGCCCGTCGTCGTAAACCTGAAATTACCATGGCAGAAATTGATGATGCGGTGGATCGGGTTATTGCAGGTATGGAAGGCACTCCTTTAGTGGACAGTAAGAGTAAACGTCTGATTGCTTATCATGAAGTAGGTCATGCGATCGTCGGTACATTACTAAAAGATCACGATCCTGTCCAGAAAGTAACCTTAATTCCTCGTGGACAAGCTCAAGGTTTAACATGGTTTACCCCCAACGAAGAGCAAGGATTAATCACCAAAGCTCAATTAATGGCTAGAATTGCTGGAGCAATGGGAGGCCGTGCCGCCGAGGAAGAAATTTTTGGCGATGACGAAGTAACCACCGGTGCAGGAGGAGACTTACAACAGGTTACAGGAATGGCTCGTCAAATGGTAACACGTTTCGGCATGAGCGAGTTAGGACCTCTTTCTCTGGAAGGACAAGGAGGAGAAGTTTTCTTAGGGGGAGGCTTAATGAACAGAGCTGAATATTCCGAAGAAAGTGCCGCTCGTATTGACGGTCAAATTAAGATGATTGCCGAACATGGTCATAAGATGGCAAGGCAAATTATCCGTGATAACCGTGAAGTGATCGATCGCCTTGTGGATTTATTGATCGAAAAAGAAACCATTGATGGGGAAGAATTCCGCCAAATCGTGGCAGAATACACCGAAGTTCCTGAAAAAGAACAGTTTATTCCTCAACTGTAAAAATTTACATTATCTCTCGATAAAATAGATAAAATTTAGGGGTTTTAGCTTTTCTAAGACCCTTTTTTTGTGCTTAACCTGCAACCTGCAACCTGAAACCTGAAACCTGACACCTAACCTTATCGGATATTCTTACTTAAACCAAACTGAGGTTTCTTAAGTAATTAAAGGTCGGATTTGATCAACTATTCCCCGACTTTTTGCATCGGGTGTAATAAACTCTATTTGTTCACTTTGACCTATTCCTAATCCTAACTCAACAGCTCTTTGAATTTGCTCTAACTCCCATATTGATCCATTAGATACCTGATTTGTTGTACCTAATAAACGAAGTAGGGCGATCGCAACTACATCTATTGCAACTCGATCGACTCCTGCTAAAATGACGTTAGAGCGGACTTTTTTTCCAGACGCAGGTCCCCCATTAACAAAGGCTTCCACCCCGTCTAAAAGAACTAGAGAAGGCTTATAGGCTTGATTAATTTCCGCAATCATTAACCGTTGATGGGCAGAAGAATGTAAGTCTCCCATATAGTTAAAGGAGTCTCCCGGTACGTATTTTGCTACCATTCCCACCGAATTTTTGAGAGAAAGGGTAAAATGTCCCCCATATTGATGAGTTTTTAAGCAACAGGTATTGACAATTGCTTCTGAGTCTAAAATAGGACGAGCAAAGGCAAAGCCCTTCTGCCAGTGTGTTCCTTCCGCAGAGATATATTGCCATTTTTCGGCTTCCATTTCATCAAAAACAAGGGTTTTTACACCGTATTTTTCTCCCAATTGAAAAACCCCTTTTTGCTCCATCGCTTGGCGGGTATCTGCCATTCCAGAGCGATCGCCAATGGTCATTTCTCCTACTTGAGCGCCTTGAAATTCTTGAATCAAGGTTTCTAAGAGTTGACTATCAGTAGCCGCAGGGGCAGGATCACCAGTGTTATAGTTAGGCTTAAGAAAAACAGTTTTACCCTTTAATCCAGTGGGTTGTAAAAGATCCAATGCCTGACGAGTACCAGCAGAACGATCCTCATTATAAACCAGTACTACTTTACTTATTTGAGGCGGATTTAAAGGGGAAGATGAGGCAGATTGAGCCGTTACCTTGTTATCGGCAACAGTTGAATTAATAGCACGACAGGCGGAGGGAAATAAAGATGCACCAGTGGCTAAAGTTGCTAAACGTAAGACTTGTCTTCTTTGTAAAGGTCTATCTGAAGGCATAATTGAAGAATTAGAAACTTTTTTCTAGGATAACGAACATTATTTGAAATCTTGGATGGATTGGAAATTTATCGGGCAAAAGCAAAAGTTAATTAAATTCGTGGGAGAAAATTCCTAAATTACTGCATAAATCAGAAAAATGAGACTGATAGATCAATAAGAGCTAAAAGAATTTATTATCTATGTCAAAGAAAAACATTGTCTGTTTCTTATTGATTTTATTGCTTTGTTTTATACCTGTTCAAGAAGCCCATGCTGGTAATTTATCTTTGTTTTCTTCTCTGGAATGGAATCAAGAGCAAACCAATTTCAGCAAAAATCCTCAAAATTTTTCTCAAGAGATTCAAAACCGCCTCAACAGTACCAGAGATAGTATTGGTCAATTAGCTTTATTAATATCACATCCTTGGGGTACTTATGATTATACTAGACCCATTTTTGTTGCTCCTAGAGATGGAGGTGGGATTATTTTTGAAGTTGATATACACTGGCATCGAAATTTAAATTCCCGCAATCATGTTACCAGAATAGCTTGGGAAATAGTTAATAACAAACATTATAAGGCTTCTGTTATTTGGGATGACTCTACTTTCAGCCCAATTCATGAGGAAGAAGTTAACGATTTTTTCCGACAACTTTTACCAAATTAAATTTATTTTTTCTTTTATATATTCAATTATATTGAACTAAAAATTATGTTATCAAATATTACTAATTATACCATAAATAACAGTTTAGAAACGGGTAAAAATATGCTTAAAGAATTAGGAGATCGAGCTATTAATAGTTCTAATAATTTGACTGATGCAATGTCAAAAAATGTTCAATCTAGCCTAGAGTCTTTGTGGAATAATTGGATTGGAAATCATCCTCTCATTGGATTTTTTGTTTCTCATCCTCTTATTTTTATTATTGTCATGATAACTTTAGTTTTAACTATTTGGGGAGTAATTCAGATGATTCCCTCATTATTAGTGCGACTGTGGTTATCTGTGTTTAAATCACCTTTTATCTTAGGAAAATCATTACTGAAAAATAATCAGCAAGATACTCTTAAAGAAGAATTTTATCAACTAATTTTAAACAAGTTAGATGCGATCGAATCTAAGCAAAATCAATTAGAACAACAGTTATCTCAATCAAAAAATCAACAACCTGATTAACAGTTATTATATAACCGATGCTATTTTTTTGTAATAACATCAAGACTCCATTAATTTTCTTAATTTACCTTCTAGTTTGAAATTAAATATGAACAAATTTATCGAAGTTTCTTGTTAGCTTAATCTTAATTTCTAACGGGACTTTTTTCCCTTAAAATTATGACTGTTAAATATTAATGAGAATTAACCAATGAGTGAATATCAATACTACGAATTTCAAACATTAGATCAACCTTTAACAAAGCAACAACAGCAGAAAATTTCCCAGTTATCTAGTCGAGTTAGGTTAAACTCAAGAAAGGCTATTTTTACTTATAGCTACGGTGATTTTCCTGCAAATGAAGATCAGATTTTAGCTGATTATTTTGATGCTCTATTTTACATAGCGAATTGGGGAACAGTGAAATTAATGTTTCGTTTCCCTATCTCTTTAGTTAATATTAACGAATTAAAAAAATACACTTATGATGATTTTATTACTATCGATAAAATAGGTAGTTATTTAATCCTCAAAATAGAAATTAATGACGAGGAAAGAAGTGACTGGATAGAAGAAGATAACAGTTATTTAGATGATTTAATAGAGCTTAGACAACAAATTTTAGCACAAGATTATCGAGTGCTTTATCTAGCATGGTTAAAAGCGATCGAATTGAGTAAATTATACGATGATGCCCCATTGAAAGATATTCCAGAACCTCCCATTCCCCATGGTTTAAATCAACTATCAGAATCATTAAAAATTTTTGTTGAACTATTTGAAGTTAATCAAAATTTGATAAAAGTAGGAGCAACTAATAGTTCTAAAATTACGCCCATACCAGATAATATTTTTTTAGAAAATATCAGTAAACTATCTAATATTGAAAAAGATGATTTTTTATCGAGATTACTACAAGAAGAACCAAATCTTAGCTTAAAATTAAAGCAAAAATTATTAGAATTAAGTGAGTTAACTAATAATAAAACTACCATCGAAAAACGTACAATTAAGCAGTTATTCACAGAAGCGGAAAAAATTGCACAATCAGAGGAAAAAAGACAAAAAGAAGAAGCAAGGCAGAAAAAAATTAAGGAATTAAAGGCTTTTGCTAATCAAGAAAATCAAGCATGGCTAAATGTTGACAATCTTATTCAAAAATCAAACCCCAAAGCCTATGATGAAGCGAAGATGATATTAATAAAGCTGAAAGAATTAGCTATTTATCAGGGAAAAGAAGTGGAATTCTATCATAAATTAGAAGATATAAAACAAAAGTATTCCAGAAGACCAACATTTATTGCACGTCTAAATAATCTATAGTATTTCTCTTTATTTTTTGCTGAAAAATCTACAACTAAGCAATTAATTATTAGCAGAAACGAAATAAATTGCTCAATTAGAACATTACAAAAAAGATAAAAATAGAAGTTAAGATAGGAAAAATCAAAAAATTAATTTTGCTTTTCAAACTGCATTTTCGTTTACTTTTTTCTTTACTCTTTCCAACACCTAAAAAACAGGCTATGAATTTTATAGCCAAGTATCAATAGTTATTTTTTTATAAGTCAAGGCGCATTTAATTTGACATTTTTATTAGCTTTTGAGAATTACTATAACTCTCTATTGTTGTCTTTTGCCCACCTTTATCGGTAAACTTTCGATGCGTCCTAAATTAACTTTAGTTAATCAGATTCCCAATTTTCACAGGCAATTAAATCACCAATTTGGTCTCTTAATAAATAATCGCATTGTTCTAATTCACATTCAACACAAACCCATTCCCTAGCGGGGATGTATTGACATAAAATGTAAATGGGTTGATGACGACTAACAACTCCTTTTTCCACTAAATGACGTGCCTCGTCTCTAATCATCTCAATTGAGTAATCCGTGGCGTTTTTGGTTAAAGTTTTCATCATTTTTGCCCCGTTAATTTTTATCTTGTTTCAATACTTAATATAGTCTAACCCAAGGGAATTGATTATAGTTACTTAATGTATCTTAAATTACATTTTTCTAAAAAAAAATCAGATATCCTAAAGGGTTGCTATAAGCCTAATAGAGAAAAAATACTATAAAAAATCCCCTTTAACAATGTCAAATTTTCCTGACAAATTAAATAGAAATTTTAGGGCTAATTCTTGGGCAATAGGCATTTGTCCATAGGAAAATACCCAAGGTATAGATTTTGGCATATGGGATAAAAACCAATTTTTAACATAAGGGCTACCATAAATAACTACCCCTTGAAGATTATTTTCGGTGAATAATTTAAGATAGAATTTTTGACTTTCAGGGG
The DNA here is from genome assembly GCF_000317675.1 of Cyanobacterium aponinum PCC 10605. NCBI lineage: Bacteria > Bacillati > Cyanobacteriota > Cyanophyceae > Chroococcales > Geminocystaceae > Cyanobacterium > Cyanobacterium aponinum. The sequence goes on along the minus strand of NC_019776.1, from coordinate 2,307,741 downwards.
TTAAACCTGCCCTTCCTCGAAAAGGATTTCCTCGTAAAAAAACCTGTAATAGTAATGGTTGTTGAGTATTTTGTACTGAAAATAGATTATATTCATCAAAAACCTGACGATGATAACCTCTTGTTTGTGGTATTGTAATAGCAGGTGAGCTGCGATCGAGGTATTCACAATTTAATAAATCTTCCACCACAACTAAATTTATTCCCTCAGAGGCATTTTGAATGGGTATATTGCCCCCTCTACTCATACTTTGGGCTAAAATTTCATTCACTGCTTGACTGGCTTCTAAACTGTAAATATCACTCATAGAATGAGATTGTGAATTCACACTTTCACCAAATAGTTTTTGTTTGGCATAAGTAACACGTAAATAACTTTCATCAATGCGACTTTCCGATAAAATACCCGAATCTATGGCTTTAATTACCGATTTAATTGCTATCTCTGGATTTTCAGGCATGAGTAAAATATCCGCCCCTGCCTGTAGCGCTTTAACGGCGATTTCTTCTGGGGAAGCATATTTTTTTACTCCCCCCATAATTAAAGCATCGGTAATAATCAAACCCTCAAAACCCATTTTTTTCCGTAACAAATCCATTAACACCTTTGGTGAAAGAGTCGCAGGATTGTAGGAGTCTAGGGCATTTACCAACAAATGGGCAGTCATAACGCTATCAACTTTTTCCTTAATAACCCTTTCAAATGCAACTAATTCAAGGGATTGTAAACGCTCTAAACTATGATTAATAATGGGTAAATCAAGATGAGAATCTGTTGCTGTGTCACCATGACCGGGAAAATGTTTTGCACTTGTTAAGATAGGATAATTATGACAACCCCTAACAAAAGCAGAAGTTAAATCTTCCACTGTTTTTAATTTATCTCCAAAAGCACGAACATTAATAACGGGATTATCAGGATTGTTATTAATATCTGTCACAGGGGCTAAAATCCAGTTAATACCAATGGCAAGGGCTTCTAGGGCGGTAATTTCTCCCATTTTTTCGGCATATTTAATCGCCAAACTCGGATTCTCATTGTAAATTTCCGCTAATGCCATCGGAGGAGGAAACCAAGACGCACCAGAAAATCTTTGCCCTACTCCTTCCTCTATATCGGCGGCAATAAATAAAGGTGTTTTTGCCCATGTTTGCAATTGTTGAGTGCGATAGGCGATTTCTGCACAGCTACCTCCTAATAAAATAACTCCACCTAAATTCAATTCTTCTATCCATTTTTTCAATTGGGGTTGAGTGGCTTCCCATGCGGGATAACGTATTTGATGATCAAAAATATAACCTGTGGTGCGTACAATAATTAATTGCCCAATTTTTTCAGGCAGAGAGAGTTTTTCAACTGGTAACATAACTTAATGAATAAAAAATTAAGAATTATTTGAAATCTAGTATTTACTATACTCAGTAAAGGAATAAAGTATTCAGGGTTAGTATAAAAACGTTTTACCCTCACCCCCAACCCCTCTCCCACAGGGCGAGGGGAGAATTTTTCCGAATATATTGATTAATTAAAACACCCTGCTTTTTGAGCAATCCCCAATTATTATTGATTATTTTCTCGAAAACAGTAAGCACACATTCCCCAACGGTTTAATTCTCCCTCTGGGCAAAAACTTTGACAACAGGGGCAAGTAGAGTTATTTTTTGCTCTTTGTTTAATAATTTCAAACCATTGTTGCAGGGCTTCTTGAGGGGTTTCTTTAGGCTGTGTGATAAACTCCGTCGATTCGACTAGACTAGGATGACTTAAGTTTGTTTCTGCTTCTGGAATGGGGGGAGTGTTTTGACTATACCATTTTCCAAAAACAAAATATATGTCTTTGATGGGATTCTGAATACGGCGATTAATTTTGATAATCAAAGTGCGTCTTTGTAAGGATAATTCTTGAGCCCATACTGCACTTTGAGTGGCAATGAACAATACTTCTTCTTTAAGATAAATAGGAGATGTATGTTGTGCTATCTTTTGATTAACAATTTCATACCAGATTTTTTTTAACTCATAGTATCTTCTTTGTTTTTCCCATTGTGGTTGAGAGAGAATAGAATTTAGTAATTTATCGATCGAATTTAAGGTCATTAATAGATTATGAGTAAAGTACCTATGTCAGTTCATCCCCTGATAAAAAAGATTATACAAAATTTAGATTTAGATCTTGGAGCAGAATTAAGACGCTATGAAAAGAATACAGTGGATAGCGATATTCTAATTCCTGAATTAATAGAAACTGAATCTATTGACTTGCCCTCAAATTCTAGTTCTTTAGTTTATCATCTCCCTCTTGATAACTACGATGAAGATGGTGAAGATGATGAAGATGAGCCAATACCCGTTGCTTCTCGATTGATAAGCCGCGATCGAGCTTCCTTACTAGATTTAATCTTAACTCCTTGGGGAATTTTTGGAATAATTATGTTTTTCGGAACGAATATTTTGATATTTTTAGGAATCAATAACTTTAATTTCAACAGTTCAAATCAAAAGGCAGAAATAGTTGATCAGAGTAGAAAAGATCAACAAATCATTAATGAAGTGACACCAGAAATAGAACAAAAAGATGAGCAAATAATAGACGAGCAAATAAAAGAAGAAAATGAACAAAAATCTCCTCCTTTACCCTCATCTCTCCCAAGTGTAGATAATGCAAATATTAAAAATAGTATTCCCGCATCTCCCTATCCTGATTTAAAAACAGCTTTAATGAAGGAAATTAATAATAACGAATTAAGTGAATCCTCTTTACCATTACCTCCCCCTTTATCGGAAGAAAACTCAAATACATTACCGAATCAAGATGAGCCTATAGAGGCTAATTCCTCCTCTCAAAATAATCAAAAAAAAGAATATATTATATTAACTAATTATGAAAATATGACTCAATTTAATAATATAAAAAAAGAAATTCCTAACGCTTTTATAACTAATATTGAAGGAGAAATGAAAATTCAGCTAGGAGTTTTTAACACAGAAATAGAAGCTAAAACAAAATCTCAGCAATGGCAAAAACAAGGTATTAAAACTTTCTTGAAGTGATTTATTTCCTGTCAACTTCTAGCCCACTTTCTTTGGTCAAATAGTTTTGTCAAAAGAATTCAGAATGTTTTTTTTGCTCTTTATTTAATCTAATCACAATTAAGCCACCTTAAATAAAAAATAGAGATCTATTATAATAAATAGACCTCTTAAGTAAAATATGGCTAACGACAAGCGTAAAAAATTATCTTTAATTTGTGGAGTTATTTATTAAATCCATAACTGCCTCATACTTAGGTGAACTTTGATTTAAACCCTCTGTTAAACCCCAATAACCATATTTACCATAAGAACCAACATCATTAAAGTTAATAAATTCTCCTCCCCCCATGTTAAACCATGTTTGAAAATACTCTTTATAAATTTCACCCATGCGAGGATCACGGTTAGCCTTGGCAAATAAATCAATTATTTCAGGTGTTGCCGTTTTATCGACTAAGTGTTGTCCTCCTTCGTAAGCCACTAAGGAAAGACCTTGTTCTTTTGCTAATTGAAGATAGCTGCTCATATCTTGATAGGATTTTGCTAATGCACCACCACTAGGACTATTGCTTAATAAACCGCCATTATTGATTTCGTCAAATAGTTTGCTTAAGCCTCCATCAGCTTCTTTTGTCCAAGATATTAGTGTATCTTTGTTATTACTATTGCCAATATAACCGCCAAAATAAGGTGCGATCGCAATTTTCAATGATTTAACCTTTTTATTAATCATAGGTTTGTAAATACTTAGTAATTGAGTCAACAATCATAACCCAATTCTTTTAAATCAAATCCAATTAAATGACTGGTTTTTTGATTACTAAAATTAAATGTGTTTTTTACACGCTCATTAATAGATTCCTTCCAATGATTTTCAATTCCTTCATGTAACTTTAATGGTAATAAATTTGATATGATTTTCATAGGTTTATATAAAAATTTGTTCTTAACCAACCTACCTAAATTTTCTTCATAGGAAGGTCCTGCTAATCGGTTAAAAAATCTCATATACATTAGTTCTAATCCTTGATGACCAATGTTAGACGGCTTTATATCAATATTGGGCACATTTGATATATTAAGAAAATTTAATAATTTTTCAAAAAAGAGTTGTTGATTAAATTTTAATAGCTCCAAAGGCAATACTAAAACTTTATTTTTTCCAAACAAGTTTTGATAATATTCAATCAGTTTATCAAATTCAAAAAAGTCTAAATACATTGGTGTTTCTAAAAAAGGTTTTGAAGTGTTATTTATGCTAAAAAATTATCAATTGTGGCTGTTCCACCAACTATAATATATTGCCGGTAAAGAGACATTAGCATTGATTTTTGTTCTCTAATAATAATAAAAATTTTCGCCTCTGGAAAAGTTGAACAAAAACGATCTGCAACTTCTTTTCCCCAATAACCACATAGAGGGCTTCCAACTAAATCCTCATGAGATAAAACGGGAATAAGTCCCTTTTGAGAAATTTGATTTATTTTAGATAATAAATTTTGACGAACCTGATCTGATTCAAAATCAAAACTATTTGTACTAGCAAACTGAAAAAAAGTTTCACGATAGGATAAAAGATTCAGAAAGCCTTGTTGTTCATTATCGAAAAAGTATTGTTGTAACCAGCTAGATGCACATTTTGCATATCCTACATGAATTAATAAATTATTAATCTCGTTATTCATTATCGTAATTAAATTTTTGTTAAAAGTTGAATAATAACTGCAAATCAAAATACCTTAGTTAAAATTCAAGTTCAGATTTTTTAAGACCGATCGCATCTCTTGGGCTAATTTATACTTATAGGTATCCCGTTGATTATAAACTAGAATTTTTAATTCTAAGATTAACAAATCTACATAGTATAAAATCAAAGCAAAAATTTTGCCATAACATTTAGATTGCACTAAATATCTACCTTGCCAATAATAGGTTTTTCTTTTTAACTGTGCCATTTTTTCTTCATCGGAAGAACCGCCACCTAAATGAATAATAGAAACAGTAGGATCATAATAACGACGCCATCCTGCTTTATAGACACGATAGTTAAATTCGATGTCTTCTCCATAAAAGAAAAAATCTTCATCCAAACCGCCAATTTTCCTTAAAAGAGAGCCTCTAATCAAGAGAAAAGCACCTCCTAACCAGTCAACATCTTTTTTCGTATTTTCTTTATCCCAAGTGTCATCATCAATGTTCGCCCAGTTGAATAAAAAGGGTAAATACCACGGTAAACCTAAAGCAGAAATAAGCGATCGCATCGGATTTGGAAATTTTCGAGTTACATTCTGTAAAGAACCATCTTCATTTAACAATTTACAACTCATCACACCAATATCTTTTTGCTCCTCCATCACTTGTAAACAGTATTCTAAGGTGCGATCGTACACAATTGTATCGCTATTAAGTAATAAAGCATATTCATGATTGGAAAAAGTTTCTCAACCTCGATTATTCCCCCCCGAAAAACCCCAATTTTTGGATTCAGCTAAAACCGTAACCCATTGCCAATTATTTTCTTTTATTATTTGATTTATTTTTTCTGGCGAACCATCTTGAGAATTATTATCTACAACAACAACATGACTATTTTTGATTTTTACTATTTGATTTGACAGAGATTTTAGACAATTAATTGTTAAATCAGGAGTTTTATAATTAACAATAACAATGAGCAATGTTAGACCCGTTTCCATTTTCATAATTAAAGTAGGAACTTTATAATTGATTTAAAAACAATTTTCTTAATCATAGTTTTAATATTTTTTAGCAATCTATTTTTCAATACTTTTGGTTCTTCTACAGTGGTTATGATGAATTAATAGAAAATAACTTCCTAAATAGTGTTTATAGTAAAATAAAAACTAAAAGTTTATAAATTATTATTTAATAATCCCCTATTGCCTATTGCCTCTTGCCTTTCAGCCTACCCTAACTAATAATTTACATACTCAAACTGATAGAGCCATACTTTTTTCATCGAAATCAGTTTTTGTCTGATGGATTTTTGATTTACTCAGCAGACCCTAGTCATTAATTCTTCATAGATAAACCGATACGTTTTAATTTTTCGTTAACCTCTAACACTCTTACTTTTACAACCTGCCCGACTCTGACAACCTCTGTAACATCACTCACGAAGCGATCGCACATTTGGGATATATGTACTAAACCATCTTGATGCACACCTATATCCACGAAAGCACCAAAATTAACCACATTAGTGACAACTCCCTCTAAAATCATACCTTCTTTTAAATCGGTAATTTCCGTGACACCCTCCTTAAAAGTAGCATACTGAAATTCAGCACGAGGATCGCGCCCGGGTTTTTCCAATTCTTGAATAATATCTTGTAGGGTAGGTAAGCCAATTTCGTCAGTGATATACTGCTTTAAATCTAGTTTTTTCAGATGTTGATTAAGTTGAGTTATTTCCGTTAAAGGTACTTTTAAATCACTAGAAATTTTTTTAACAATGGGATAACTTTCTGGATGCACAGCAGTATTATCCAAAGGATTATCACCGTCTCGAATACGTAAAAAACCTCCTGCCAATTCAAAAGTTTTTGACCCTAATTTCTTAACTTTTAGTAATTCTTTTCTATTTTTAAATACCCCTTTTTCATTGCGATACTGCACAATATTATTCGCAATAGTGCTATTAATTCCAGAGACAAAAACTAACAATTCCTTAGAAGCAGTATTCAAATCAACTCCCACATAATTAACACAACTTTCGACAGTTTCTTCTAATTTTTGTTTCAATAATTTTTGATCCACATCGTGTTGATACTGCCCTATTCCAATGGATTTTGGGTCAATTTTCACCAATTCGGCAAGGGGATCTTGTAACCTCCTACCAATACTAATCGCACCTCTGACGGTGACATCCAAATCAGGAAATTCACTAATCGCCACATCACTAGCGGAATAAATAGACGCACCAGACTCATTCACCATCACCTTGATGGGTTTAGTGTCAATCTCCTTTAACACCTCCGTGACAAAATCATCGGTTTCCCGGGAAGCAGTGCCGTTACCAATGGCAATTAAAGCAATATGATATTTTTGGATTAGTTTTTTTAAGCTATTTTTGGCAAGATTTCTTTTTTCTGACCCATTATGAGGAAATATTGCCTGATACTCTAAAAATTGCCCTGTTTCGGAAAGAATCGCCACTTTGCAACCCGTACGAAACCCCGGATCAATACCCATTGTCGGTTTCATCCCTGCAGGAGGAGATAATAACAATTCTCGCAAATTTGCCTCAAAGGTTTTAATTGACTCTGTATCTGCCCATATTTTCATTTCTGAACGCACATCTCGCAGTAAAGCTGGTTTTAATAAGCGATTAAAGCTATCTTTAATAGTTTCTTGGTAAAATTGCTTAATTTCAGGGTTTTTGGTTTTAATTATCTTGGACTCTAAATAGTTAATTGCCCTTTCTTCCTCAAAATCAACGTCTAAACTGAGGATTTTTTCTCCTTCTCCTCGATATAAAGCAAGAATGTTATGGGGGGCGATTTTGGTTAATTTACAGGTAAAACTACGATACATCTCATACTTTGTGCTTCCTTCGGGGTAATCTTTTTTTATCTGAGAGACAAAAGTACCGTTATTCAAAATAAATTCTCTCAAATAGGCTCTTAATTCAGCTTTTTCGGCGATTTCTTCCGCTAAAATATCCCTTGCACCGCTTAAGGCTTCTTCACTGCTGTTAACACTATCAGAGACATATTTTTCGGCTTCTTGACTCAAAGAAATTACCTCTTGTCTCTTGCCTTTTGCCTTTTGCCCATCTTCCGATTGATTTTGATTTTTAACCCACTCTGCTAAGGAAGTTAAACCTTTTTCTCTGGCAATAGTAGCACGGGTTCTCTTTTTAGGTTTATAAGGCAAATAAAGGTCTTCGAGTTCATTTTTTTGTAAACAAGCGGTAATTTGAGCCTTTAAGGGTTCACTGAGTTTGTTTTGAGAGGCGATCGCATCTAAGATAAATTGCCTTCTTTGCTCTAATTCTTGGAGATAATTAAAACGCTCTTGAATGTCTCTTAATTGTATCTCATTGAGTGACCCAGTGCGTTCTTTGCGGTAACGAGCGATAAAGGGGATGGTTGCCCCTTCATTAAGCAACTCTAAGGCACTTTCGACGTTTTCGAGATTGAGGGATAATTCAGAAGCTATAACTTGAGGAATATTGAGCATAGGCTAATAGGACTTTTTGCTAAAATTTTACACTAAAACGAAAACTTGAGTTCAATGTTCCGAGTTCAGGGGAGGTGATTATGAGGGGAGCGATTGAGAGGGGGAAGTAGGGGCGAATGGCCATTCGCCCGTACAGGAGTTATTCTTTCAGTCGTGAACGAAGTTTTGAATTATCAACTATTCACTAATTGCCCATTGCCTACCCTAATCAATAATTTAGATACCTAAAGTAAGAGAGCCTTATTTCTTTACATTTGTTAAGAGAAAATATAGAAAAGTTTACATTTTTTTTTATGTTTAAGATAAATAAAATATTCTGGTAAATTAATCAAAATATAAGCTACTGTGAAAATATGAGAACCATAAAAAAGATAAATAATAATTAAATTCTCAGAGAAAAAACTGTCTAATTAATGTCTCGTTGAAAAATAGAAAAGGAGTATAAATTATGAATGATAGGGTAGAAACTCCTGCCAGAAATGTGGCAATTGTCGGTCCTTATTCTAGTGGGAAAACCACTTTGTTAGAAAGTTTATTATTCGTTTCAGGAGCAATTAATCGAAAAGGACGTGTGGAAGATGGTAATACCATTGGGGATAATTCCATCGAAGCAAAAAACAGGCAAATGAGCGTGGAAGTCAGTTCAGGTTATACGGAATATGAAGATATAAATTTTACCTTTCTCGATTGTCCGGGGTCCGTGGAATTTATGCAAGAAACCTATAATGCTTTAGTGGGAGCAGGTACGGCAGTGGTTGTCTGTGAACCTTCTGTAAGTAGGGTTTTAACTCTCGCACCTTTGTTTAAGTTTCTTGATGATTGGCAGATTCCCCATCTAGTTTATATCAATAAGATGGATCGATCGCAAGATGATTTTATGGATGTTTTAAATGCCATTAAAGATGTATCTAGTCGTCCTCTGGTACCGCAACAGTATCCCATTAAACAGGATCATGATATTATCGGCTATATTGATTTAATTACAGAACAAGCATACCATTATCATCAAGGAGATAAAGCAGATTTAGTTCCTTTTCCTGAAAATCTTAAGGAGTTAGAAACCCAAGCAAGACAGGAAATGCTAGAAACCCTTGCTGATTTTGATGATCATTTATTGGAAGAGTTGATTGAAGATATTGAACCCTCTAAAGAGGAAATTTTAAAAGATTTAAAGCAGGACTTAAGTGCAGATTTAATTGTACCTGTTTTCTTTGGTATGGCAAAAGAGGATTATGGGGTGCGTCCACTACTAGATTGTCTCATCAAAGAAGCCCCATCTCCCAATATTACTGCGGAAAGGAGAGGATTAAAAACCGTTGCCCATAGCCCTGTTATTGCTCAGGTATTAAAAACTTATTACAGTCCCCAAGGAGGAAGGTTATCTTTGGTACGGGTATGGCAAGGAAAAATTACAGATGGCATGACTCTTAATGGGGTCAGAGTGGGCGGTATTTATCGTTTAATGGGAGGACAACAAAAATCTCAAAATATAGCACAAGTGGGGGAAATCGTTGCTCTAGCAAGGTTAGAAGGAATAAAAACAGGAGACACTCTTACCGATTCCGAGAAGGAAATCAAGCCCTTACCAAAAGCGAATTTAATCCCCCCTGTATATGCCCAAGCAGTGACAGCCGAACATCGTCGGGATGAAGTGAAAATTTCAGGTGCGATCGCAAAAATCTTAGAAGAAGATCCCTCTCTCAAATGGGAACAAGATGAAAACACCCATGAAGTAATACTTTGGGGACAAGGAGCAATTCATTTGCAGGTAACACTGGAGCGACTAAGCAATAAATATAACCTGTCTATGGTGGCACAAAATCCCAAAATTCCCTATAAAGAAACTATCCGCAAATCCACACAAGTTCATGGACGTTATAAGCATCAAAGTGGTGGCCATGGGGCGTTTGGAGATGTTTATTTAGACATCAAACCTCTAGCAAGGGGCGAAGGTTTCCAATTCCATGAAACCATTGTGGGGGGAGTTGTTCCCAAACAGTATATTCCGGGGGTAGAAACAGGAGTTAGAGAATATTTACAACAAGGTCCTTTAGGTTATCCTGTGGTAGATGTGGATGTAACCCTTACCGATGGCTCTTATCACTCTGTAGATAGTTCTGAACAGGCTTTTAAACAAGCCGCTCGTATTGCCATGACAGAGGGAATTGTACAGTGTGATCCTATTTTGCTTGAACCTGTTTTATTGGTGGACATTTTCACTCCCAATGAGTTTACATCAAAGGTTTTGCAACTGGTTTCTGCCCATCGGGGACAAATTCTTGGTTATGAGGGTGTAAGGGATTGGAAAAATTGGGATCAAGTCAATGCTTATCTTCCCCAGGGAGAAATGCAAGATTTTATTATTGAATTGCGATCGCTTTCTTTGGGAGTAGGCTTTTTTAACTGGCAATATGACCACTTAGAAATAGTCCCTGATAAGGTTTCTCACCAAGTCTTAGCGGCTTAAAAACAGGTAGGTGTCAGGTTTCAGGTGAGAGGGTGTTTAGGGGATGAGGAGATAAGGGGATGAGGGGAGAGGGAGAAATAAGTAATGAGTTAGTTAGGGGCGAATGGCTATTCGCCCGTACAGGAGTTAGGGATTTTTAATTCTTAATTATCAACTATTCACTATTCATCTTTGCCCTCCCCCCTCGAGAGGGGGGATAAAGGGGGGTTTGCCCTTTTAAAATCTATTTACCCTCTGCCTTTTTTTCCCAATCTGCAATATTCCATGTTTTAAAATCCCAAGGAGTTAAATTCACACCAAATAAATTATTACTAACTCCCACCACATCCGCACGGTGAATGAGAGGAATTACCGCCGCTTCTTCTACCAATAAATCATTCATCTGTTTGAATATTTCCGCCCTTGTCTGTGGATTTAATTCTTTGGTTGCCTTTTGCCAGAGTTGATCATATTCAGGATTACAGTAGCGAGAGTAATTATCCCCAGACCAATTATTACTTTTTTGAGGAATATTATCACAAGTATGATTTTTTAAATAAGCGATCGGATCTGGGCTTAAGTTACCTGTTGTAAACATTTGAACATCAGCAGAAAATTTTTCCACAGTATCATTATTACTAGGATCACTAGAAAATAAGACACTAGCATCAACACTTTTTAATTCCACTCCCACCCCTAAAGATTGCCAGTTTTGTTTAACAATAGCTTGAGTTTTTTGCCGTAAAGGATTAACAGAGGTTTGAAAAACAATCTTCATTTCTACACCATTTTTATCTCTGATGCCATCCCCATTGGTGTCTTTCCATCCTGCCTCATCTAACAGTTGAGACGCTTTTTCTGGATTATACGTCATTAAATTTTCTGAGGATACATATTCTTCTGGTGCAACAATATAGTTATTCGTTGCTTTTCCCGTCACACCATACAACTGGTTAGCAATAGTTTCTTTGTCCACTGCCATTGCTAGGGCTTGTCTCACTTTTACATCGGAAAAGAAAGGATGAGGATATTGTAAACTCGATTTTTCTCCTTCATCTGTGCTACGATTTGGATCGGTAAAATTAAAGATTATTCTTTCACTCAAAGACCCAAAATTAGCCACCAATTGACCTTTTCCACTCTTTTGCAGACTTTCGAGAATATTCGCCTCAACCTGTAAATTATGGGCAAAATCAGCCTCTCCCGTTTGTAATACAGCCCTAGCGGCAGACGTGGCATCCCCTCCCCCTTTAATTTCAATTTGTTCAAAATTCAATTTTTCTGGTTGACGGTAGTAGGAGTTAGGCTGATAAATAACAGAATCTCCAGGCTTGAATCGTACTACTTTATAAGCTCCCGTTCCCACTGGCATAAGGTTATAAGGAGCTTCTCGCACATTGGCACCGTTATATTGGGCATATAAATGTTGAGGTAAAATTAAACCTGCATTTCCCACAAACACTGAATACCAAGCCGGGGTAACTTCTTTAAATGAAACTTTGACGGTATAGTCATCTAATGTTTCTACTTTATCAACGATGGCATAATCTCCAGCATTAACACTACCCACTTGAGGATTAGTAATGAATTCGTAGGTAAAAACGACATCTTTAGCTGTAAAAGGTTGACCATCAGACCATTTTACATCTTTTCGTAATTTCCAGACTACAGATTTTCCATCCTTGCCAATACCTCCATTCTCCAGAGTTGGTATTTCTTGAGCTAGGATAGGTATAAGTTTACCTTCTTTGTCAAAAGATGCTAAAGGTTCAAGAGTAAGACGACTAGCTTCAGAATCTTTAAATCCTGTGGAGAGATGAGGATTAAGAATTGTCGGTGCTTGCCAATAAAGTAATTTTGCCTGTTTCAAATTATTGATATTGGAAGACTGAGAATCGGAGTTACAAGCAATTAGGGCTAAACTGCTCAGACAAATAGTAAGATAACCAGAAAGTCTTTTCAATTTCTTCATAATCAATAACTAAGCAAAATTTTTACCCCATTTTAATCAGATTTTGTTTTATTGCTTAAAAAAGGTTTCAGGTGTCAGGTTAAATAAAAATTAAGAGTTTATTTTTGCCATGCAGGATGAGAAAGTAACGCATCCATTACTCTTACACCCCTAAGTTGATTTGATAGGGGTAAATGCCCGATAGGTGCAGACAAATCCCAGATGAATTCTTGAGGATATTTTGTCCATTTGTTGCCACTTTTCCATTTTAATTTAGTCCAAAGTTGAGTATAGTCTTTGCCTAAAGATAACCACAATTGACGTTGGATTTGATAACCAAATTTGCCTTCAGAGTAGGTTTGCCAAAGAGTATCAATGGTCAACAAATCTGTTTCTGGGAATTTTTCTACTTCGGTGAAATATACCCATTTCCTTCTAATGGCTGTTTCTCCTGCTAATTCACAAAGTTTTACTCTGGTTAAACTATCTGCTTCTTGATATTTTTTTGCTATCAATAATTCTTGTAATTCACTGTAATCAATATTCTTTTCTGAGGATAATTGAACGATTCCTTGGGGAAAATGTTGATTTAAAAAGGTCTCATTTTCTGGATGATTACTATGTTTTAATACTTGATATATTTTACCTTTTAGTGGTGATACTTCTTCGGGATTAGATAATAAAAAATCTCTTAAAAATTGGTAATTTTCTTCTCCTTTTTCAACAATCTCATCAATTAAAGCTATTTTATTTTTATCAGAAGTTTTGGCAAATTTATCTTTAAGGGTTTCTAATTCATTCATTGTTGATTATTTGTTATTTTAAAATATTCTTTTTAAGATAATTTCTATTACCTCTAATTCAAGATTTTATTTTGAATAATGGCTAATAGTTTTTTATATTTTTAGAAATTAGTTAGATAGTTATTATAATTTTATGAGTTAAACAAAGAAACAATAATAAACTAAATTTATCAATTATTATTTTTTCACCCCTACCATTTTACCATTATGGTCTTGAGAAAGAAAAGGAGAATTGAGGGGAATCTTTAATAATTAGGTAAAAGTAACATGATAAAGAAGCAATAACATAGTGGCAATAACTGCACCAAGAAAAGTATTAATAATATTAACGATTTCATTGGTTAGCCAATCTATTTTTTCCTGTAAAGTTGCCCCAATAACGCTTTCTAGGTTAGTAGCGATGAAAGCTGAGATAAGGCATATCACAATACCAATCGGATTGATTAAATTTGTAAGATAACCCAAAAGTGCGATCGCACCACTGGCAATTATACCAGTTATAGTACCTTCTAAACTAATAGCACCTTCTGTACCTCTAGCCACTGGTTGTAAAGTAGTAATTAAAAAAGTGCGTTTACCGTATGCTTTACCAATTTCACTCGCGCAGGTATCGGATAACTTAGTAGCAAAACTAGCCACATAAGCGATGAGAAAAAAATCATCTCCAGAATCAGTGAAACCATAACCCAACGCACAAATAAAGGCAATCAAAGCACTACCCCATACATTTTCTACACTTCTGACTCCTTCTCTTTTTTCTGCAATTCCTTCCGCCATTTTCTGTGCCATACCTACTTTTGTAATTGCAGAGCCTACTAAAAAATAGAACATAACGACAAGATACCCTTGCCACTGAAGACAACCCCAAACAACAACCCCCAAAATCCAAGCATTGAGATAACCCATAACTGTTAGTAACTTTTTGGGGAGCAAAAGTGCGATCGCTAGTAATATTGTATTAATAGTAATCCCCAGTAGCCATGGGTTTTGCAAAATCACGTTAATGATATTCATTGTTTTATTCTCAACCCTTAATAATATTTACCTAACACCCTAATTCCTCAGCTATTGTCAAAATTTATGTTTAGTTTATGTTTACAAATTTATTGACTCTTAAGCGCCAACTGGTTGAGAAAGATAACCTAATTTTTCCAAACCTTGTAAAACTTTGTTAACACTTTCGTCTAATTCTTCAAGGTCTGTGCGACACTCAATTTCAGGATTAGTAGGAGGTTCATAAGGGTCACTGATACCAGTAAACATCTTGATTTCACCTGCACGGGCTTTTTTGTATAATCCTTTAACATCTCTATCTTCACAGACGGCTAGAGGTGCATTTACGAAAACTTCAACAAAGTTGCCTATTTTAGCCCTAACTTCTTCTCTGATAGCACGATAGGGAGAAATGGCAGAAACAATTACGATTACACCATTACGGGTTAATAGTTGAGAAACAAAACCTATACGGCGGATATTTTCGTCTCTATCTTCTTTACTGAATCCTAATCCTTTGGTTAAATTAGTACGTACAATGTCACCATCAAGCACTTCTATTTTATAACCTTGTTCTCTTAACTTTGCTTCTACCTGTTTACTAATGGTTGTTTTACCTGCACCACTTAAACCAGTAAACCAAATTGTTACGCCCTTATGTTCCATATTTTTCAATAGTATTTTTGTCTATAAGTTAATATTCTTTTGAGTATTGTACAAGTGCCTGTTACTCCAAACAAGAAATAAATATTTACAAGAAATAAATATTTAACCTCTGTTCAATACAAAATTGTCGGTTAAGATTTTACGGTATTGAGGTGAACAAGGGCAATGAGCAATGAATTTGATCGCTGCTCAGTAACATTCTTCTATTGATAATAGGGATTATAACGAAGATCGGTACATCCATAATCAATATCCATTTTATAGTAGTAATATTTGAATTCAGCAACAGTGGTAAATTCTGAAGTTAAACTTTAAATTTTTTATTTTCTAATTACACCCCACCAAGTCATGCAATAGGCGATCGCACAAGCTAAAAATAAAATTAACGCTGGAATATTATAAAAGAGTAGGCTCTTAGCCAAAGTACCTAAACCAAAGGCTAGTGTAAAAATTAACCAAATATACCAGTTACCAAGTTGATAAACAATATTTAACTTCCTATTGGCACTATTTTTGTTGAGTTGATCAAAAATTTGCGGCTTCATTAATTCCACTACTGAATATAGCACCATAATCAACCATAACGGTGTGGTCAATACCCAGACTAGAAAAGGACAACTGTTTCCAAGTTGGTAATAGAGAACAATTTGGTAGAGATGGAGCAGGTGAGAGATAGTTAATATCAGCCAGAGATAGCGGCGGTTAGTTTGCAACCATTGTCCTAAATCTCTAAAAATATTCAGTGTCACCAGTGGTTTAGCCACAAAAACTAATAAGAAAGGTAAGGCTGTTGTTAAGGAACTGAAGCGCAGAACAGTAAGGACGTTCTCAATAGTAATTTGAGGATAAAGTATCAGACCAGATACTATTACCATAAAAATAGTAGTAATTACCACTCCTGTCCATCCTAAAGATGCTCGCTCTTGTATTTCCATAAATATTACTTAATATTGAATTAAACAATAATAAATGATATTCTAGTGCAAAATTTAGACCTTATTTTCTACTTCCTAAAAAATTTATAATTAAAGGGGATATTTCTTCAGAAAAATGTTCTTGAGGATAGTGTTTTGCTTCTGGCAATGGTGTTAATTTTAGTTTATTATTCGTTTTAATTAAGTTTTCTACAGAGTCAATTTCTAGCCAAGGGTCTTCATTTCCCCAAATAATTAAACAAGGTTTTTCCCATGTTTTTAAACCTGTTTCTATTTCTTTTGTTGTTTGTTTTAATTGTAAATTTTTGACTATGGTTACTAACATTCTTCCTGCGGCGGATGATGTGACAATAGGTTTTCGATATAAGGCTAAATTATTATCAGAAATCACGAATCCTGAACCTTTTTCTAAGGTGCGATCGACTATTAAAGGATCTTGTGTTACCATATCTCCTAAAAGGGGAAATCCGCATTGAGCAATCTGCCAAGGTAATTTTGCCTCAGTAGTAATAGGTGCGTTTAATATTACCAAATGGTCTATTTTTTCTGGATATTTAAGGGCGTATTGGATGCCAATTGTGCCGAGAAAACCTTGAATAATTAAGGATACTTTTTCTAATTCTAACGTTTCAATAAAATCTTTTAAAGCCTCAATAAAATTATCTGGTTTGTAACCAAATTCTCTTTTTTCTGGTATGTCTGAAAATCCCCATCCTAACCAATCAGGTGCGATCGCACGATAGCCATATTCTGCTAAACTAGGCATCATTTCCAACCAACTAAAACTTTGAGAGAATAAACCATGTAATAAAATTACTGGGACTTTATTATTCTCTTGAGGTGGTAACATTTCCCGATAAAACCATTCAAAATTGCCGACTTTAATTTTCTTTTCTTGTATTTCCACAGATTTTTATTATTATTAAATATTTTTAACCAAATTACAGCATTTGCTGTTATAGGATTAATTAAACTATTTTTTGTTCTTTTACTCAAATTTTTCTTACTTTCAAACGCTATTGTGCATATACAAAAAGGCAAAGTTAAAAGGGTAAGGGGCAAAAGTAAATGGTGAATAGTGAATAATGAATAATGAATAATGAATAGTGAATAGTGAATAATTCCGAACACTCATTACTCATTACTCATTACTCGTTACTTATTACTTATTACTTATTACTTTTTCCAACACCTGAAACCTGAAATCTACCTCAATCAGACTATAATAAATATTGTTATAAAGTTATATGATTAATTAATTATTGGTATTATGACGATCGCATCTAGTTGGATTTATGGGTTAATGGGAGGTATTCTCATTGGAGTAAGTGCCAGTATTTTACTTGCGTTTAATGGGCGTATTGCAGGAATTAGTGGCATGATTAACGGAGTTTTAGAATTTTCGCCTACTCAACGATGGCGTTGGTATTTTTTGGGAGGAATGATTGCAGGGGGATTTATTTATGAGTACATTTTACCCCTTCCTTCCACTCCTGCCTCTGGTGTCGCAGTTATCCCCATGATTTTGGGCGGTTTATTAGTTGGTTGGGGGACAAGAATGGGGAATGGTTGTACTAGCGGTCATGGTGTTTGTGGTTTGGGTAGGTTATCGATGCGATCGCTTGTATCGGTTATTAGTTTTTTGGCATCAGGAATGATAACTGTTTATATCACTAGACATTTAATCAATTAGAGTAGTTTCGTTTCTTCTTTCTTTAATTCATCACCCTGTTTTCTATTTCCATCAGTATTTTTATTGTCTTACTAAATATAACTCAAATTAAATTGAAAAAATGATGAAAAAACAAAGTGTAATTGCCCTAATTAGTGGATTATTATTCGGTTTAGGATTAAGTATTTCTCAGATGGTTGACAGAGAAAGAGTCTTAGGATTTTTAGATGTGGCGGGTAAATGGGATGCAACTTTAATGTTTGTCTTGGGGGGTGCAGTGGGAGTAACTTTGATTACTTTTCGTTTTATTCTCAAATTAAAACACCCTCTTTTTGAGCAAAAATTTTATTTGCCTAGCCGTCAGGATATTGATCTAAAATTAATTTTGGGTGCGGTTATTTTTGGTATCGGTTGGGGTATTGGCGGTTATTGTCCAGGACCTGCTGTTACTTCCTTAGTACAATTGAGTATCAACCCGATTATTTTTATTCTTGCTTTTATTATTGGCTCATTAGGATATGAAAAAATCATGGGTAATGAGTAATTAAAACAAGACAACAAGCAATGAATAGTGTTGGGGTGAATAGTAAATAATAAAAAACTCCTAACTCTCATCCTCATTACTTGTTTCTCCCTGTCAACCCCTCCCCCTCATCTCCCCATCCCCTTAACAACTAATCCCCCTAATACCCTAAATCCTTTAATCCTCTAGTATCCGATTATGGAAAGTAAATTACTGCGAGTCGAATGTTTATTAAAAGGAGTAGCTGATGCTACAAATTATTTACTTACGGTAAAAGATTATAATCAGGGTATTAATCAGGCTTTAGATACTTTAGGAAAAGCAACAAAACTCGATCGCATCTATATATTTAATGTACACCCTCATCCTCAATGGAAAAAACCTGCTTATAGTCAACTATGGGAATGGGTAGCCGAAGGAATCACTCCAGAAATAGATAATCCTTATCTACAAAATATGCCTTTTGATGACTTTATACCTCGATGGTATGATATATTGTCGTCAGGTGGCACTGTCGCAGGAAATGTCAGGGATTTTCCTGAACTAGAAAGAATTGTTCTTCAACCTCAAGGTATTTTATCTTTATTAGTTGTACCTATTCTTATTAAAGATGAATTTTGGGGTTTTGTCGGTTTTGATGATTGTCATCGTGAACGACATTGGACTGAAATTGAAATTTCTACCTTAAGAGCGATCGCAGGTAGTATTGGGGGTATAATTGCAAGAAATCAGGCAGAGCGAGAATTACAAAATCTTAACCAAGAATTAGAAAAAAGAATTGAAACTAGAACCCAACAACTATTAATAGCAAAAGAAGAAGCCGATAAAGCCAATCAGGCAAAAAGTGAATTTCTAGCAAGGATGAGTCATGAATTACGTACTTCATTAAATGGAATTTTAGGGTTTTGCCAACTACTAAATAGAGATGAAAATTTAACTTCTTTACAAAGAGAAAACTTAAAAATAATTAATAGCAGTGGAGAACATTTACTTAACCTTATTAACGATATTTTAGAATTAACTAAAATCGAAGTGGGTAAAATATCTCTTAATATTACTGACTGTGACTTAGATAAATTACTAGACAGTCTGAGAGATATGTTTTATCTAAAAATCTCAGAGAAAAATTTAGAATTAATAATTACTCGTGATGTCGATATACCAAATCATGTTCGCTTAGATGAAAGAAAACTCAAACAAGTATTAATTAACTTACTTCATAATGCTATTAAGTTTACTCATAAAGGACAAATTAGTCTCAAAATACAATCTATAAAAGATAATAAAAATATAGAAAAAACTAACTTATTATTTATAGTAAAAGATACAGGAGTAGGCATTACTCCAGAAGAACTAAAAATTATATTTAAACCTTTTGAACAAACACAATTAGGAATTAAATCTAATCAGGGCAATGGTTTAGGTCTTTCTATCTCTAAGAAATTAGTAAAATTAATGGGAGGAAATTTACAAGTAAAAAGTAGCTTAAATCAAGGCTCTTCTTTTTATTTTCAGATTCCCGCAACCATCATTAAGAAAAATAAAAATATTACAAAACACTCTTTTGATGATAGATTAAATTTAAAACCATCTCCAGAAAAAAATAAAATTTTAATAGTAGAAGATATAGAAATAAATCGTCAATTTTTAATTAAATTATTAAGTCCGATGAGCTTTAATATTTATATTGCAGAGGATGGAGAAAAAGCTCTTGATTTGTGGGAAAAACATTTACCAGATTTGATATTAATGGATGTACAGATACCTATTTTAAATGGTTTAGAAGTAACACAAATTATTAGAGAGAAAAAAAATTTACCTCAGCCTAAAATTATCATTGTTTCTGCTAGTGCCTTTGCTAACGATGTTGAAAAAGCTACTTGTCAAGGTTGTGATGATTTTGTAATGAAACCTATTATCGAAAACATATTATTGAGCAAAATAGCCCAACATTTAGGCATAGAGTTAAGTACAAAAATATCAACTAATGAGGAAAGAGAAACTTTAGAGGAAAAAGAAAAATTAATTAAAAGCAACTTACAAAAGATGCCTTCAGATTGGGTTAAAAAATTAAATAAAGCCGCAAAAGAATTAAATAGAGACAAAATATCTTCACTTCTTCAATTAATTCCTTCTGAATATGATCCACTAGCAAGAATATTAAATAAAATGATAAAAGAGTATGATTTTGAGCAAATAATCAGGCTAACTCAATAATGATCAATGAATATTTTTCCTCAGCAAAACTCATTAGGCACAGTTTTAATTGTTGATGATGTTTTAGAAAATCTTGATTTATTGTCCCAAACGTTGACTTCTCAAGGTTATCAGGTGCGTTGTGCAAAAAATGGCTATTTGGCTTTGATGAGTATTAAGCATGAATTGCCAGATTTAATCTTATTAGATATAAAGATGCCGGGGATGAATGGTTATCAGGTTTGTCAAAATTTAAAAGAGAATTATAAGACGAAAGATATACCGATAATTTTTTTGAGTTCAGCCTATGAAACAGAAGAGAAAATACAAGCCTTTGCGGTTGGAGGAGTTGATTATATTACTAAACCTTTTGAAGTTGCGGAGGTATTAGCCAGAGTTAACACCCAAATGGGTTTATTAAAGACACAACTAGAATTAAAACAATTAAATCAAGAGTTAGAGAAAAGGATAAAAAGAAGAACTGATGAACTAGAAAGATTAAATCAAGAATTACGGTTAGAAAATGAAGAAAGAAAAAAAATTCAAGAAAAGTTAATCTATGATGCTTTACATGATTCTTTAACTAATTTACCTAATCGTACTTTATTTATTGATCGAGTCAAGATGTTGATTCGTCATTGTCATCGTTTTCCTAGTTTCCAATTTGCTATTTTATTTATAGATTTAGACCGCTTCAAGTTAATTAATGATAGCTTAGGACATCATGCGGGCGATCGCCTTTTAGTTTTTTGCGGACAGCTATTCCAAAAATGTGTAAGAGAAAGTGATACGGTTGCCCGTTTAGGAGGGGATGAATTTGGTATTTTACTAGATAATATTAGCGATGTTACCCATGCCATTGATACAGCAGAAACCATCAAAATGCAGTTAAGTAAATCATCTCCCTTATTTAATCATCATTTTAGCCCCTCTGCCAGTATTGGTATTGTTATTGGCAATTATCAGTGTCAAAATGCCACCGATTTATTACGCAATGCTGATATAGCTATGTATCGTGCTAAAGAAATGGGGAAAGCTAGATACGCTATTTTTAACCAAGAATTACATCAACAAGCAATCCAACGTTTAGAAATAGAAAGTGATTTAAAAAAAGCACTGGCATTCAACGAGATGCTCGTATATTATCAACCAATAGTTGAGCTACAAACAAAGCGTTTGAAAGGATTTGAATGTTTAATTAGATGGCAACACCCCAAAAAAGGTTTAATTTCCCCCCTTGAATTTATTCCCATCGCCGAAGAATGTGGTTTAATTTCTTCTCTAGGAGACTGGGTATTACAGGAATCCTGTCGTCAATTAAAGCAGTGGCAAACAAGATATAGCCATCACTCGGAATTAAGCATCAATGTTAATTTCTCCCCCAAACAATTTGAAGATATTTATTTACCCCAAACAATTCATAATGTTTTACTCGACAATGAATTAGAGCCTCATCATCTAAACATAGAAATTACGGAAAATGTATTTTTGTCCAACAACATTACGGTGAGTAAAATTTTAAGCCAACTAGATAAGTTACAAATACCCATAAGCCTAGATGATTTCGGCACGGGTTACTCTTCTCTTAGTTATCTTCATCGCTTCCCCATTAGTGTTATTAAGATAGATGGCTCATTTATTAGA
Source organism: Cyanobacterium aponinum PCC 10605 (assembly GCF_000317675.1). NCBI lineage: Bacteria > Bacillati > Cyanobacteriota > Cyanophyceae > Chroococcales > Geminocystaceae > Cyanobacterium > Cyanobacterium aponinum. The sequence continues at coordinate 2,285,674 of NC_019776.1, read as the reverse complement.
CAAATGCAAAACCATAACAAATATTTAGAAATAGTGAAAACCATTACGACTTTAGGACATACTTTAGGAATGAAAATTATTGCCGAAGGAATTGAAACGGAGAGACAACTACACACACTGCAAGAATTAGGATGTGAATTTGGTCAAGGATATTTTTTTGGTAAACCCCTTCAAGCCTCTGTCGCAGAGAAATTAATTCAAATATCGAATAAAGATTAAACTTATGTAACTCGATCGCATCTTTATAAGAATGATTGCATAAAATGAAAAATGGAGACTGATATATAACAAGAAACCACAAGAGAAAAACTTAAATCATGGCAATTTCATTACAAAAAGGGCAAAGAGTCTCACTAGATAAAGTTGCCCCCGGATTAAATGCGGCTTTCATCGGCTTAGGTTGGGATGTAAATACAACAGATACAGGAGTGGATTTTGACTTAGATGCCTCTGTTTTTCTGCTCAATAGCAATGAAAAGCTAATTTCTGACCAACATTTTATCTTTTATAATAATCTCACAAGTCCAGACCCTGAAAAATCTATTAAACACATGGGAGATAATCTCACAGGAGAAGGAGACGGAGATGACGAAGTTATTATCGTTGACTTAAGAAAAGTACCAACAGATGTCAATCGTATAGTTGTAACTGTAACTATTTATGATGCAGATAAGAGAAAACAAAATTTTGGTCAAGTCAGAAACGCCTTTGTCAGATTAGTAAATGTAGAAACCAAAGAAGAAGTTTTACGCTATGACTTAGAAGAAGACTTTTCCACAGAAACCGCTTTAATTATGGCAGAAATTTACCGCAAAGATGGTGAATGGCGTATGAATGCCGTTGGGGCTGGTTATCAAGGAGGTTTACAGGCTTTACTCAATCGTTATCAATAAGAAGCAAAGGGCAAAGGGCAAAGATGAATAATGAATAGTGAATAGTTGATAATTAAGAATTAAGAATTAAAAACCCTTAACTCCTGTACGGGCGAATGGTCATTCGCTCCTAACTAACTCATTACTTATTTCTCCCTCTCCCCTCATCCCCTTATCTCCTCATCCCCTAAACACCCTAACACCTGAAACCTGCTACCTGATACTTCTATACTACTTATTGCTCACTATTTATTACTTATTAATCATCATGGGAATTAATTTACAAAAAGGACAAAGAATTTCACTAAAAAAAGAAGCCCCTAAATTAGAACAACTAATGTGTGGTTTAGGTTGGGATGTCGCCAAGAAAAAAGGCGGTTTTTTAAGTGGTTTGTTTACCACAGATTTTGATTTAGATGCTTCGGTTTTATGTTTGAATCAAGATGGTAAAATAAAATCAAATAGTGAAATCGTTTTCTTCGGCAATTTACGTCATTATTCTGATGCGATTAATCACATGGGAGATAATCTGACTGGCGCCGGAGATGGTGATGATGAACAAATATTAGTCAAATTACCTTTGATTCCTCAAAATATTCACAAATTAGTTTTTGTGGTTAATATTTATAATGCCTTAGAAAGAAGTCAAGATTTTTCCCAAGTAGAAAATGCTTTTGTGCGTTTGGTTAACTTAAGCAATAATCAGGAAATCGCTCGTTATACTCTCTCTGGAAATGGTTATCAAGGAAAAACAGGGATGATTATGGCAGAAATTGCCCGTGTAGGTGACGATTGGGAAATGATGGCAAAAGGTGAAGGTTTTCAGGTAAAAAGTTTGGGTGATGTAATGAAACTTTATAGTTAATAGTTTTATAGTGAATAATGAATAGTGGATAGTCAATTGATTTCAATTTGGAATTAGGAAAGGGCAATTAATAATTAGGAATTAGTAATTAAAGCCTGAAACCTGAAACCTAAAACCTCTATCTTATTCATTACTCATTATCCTTCAACTCCTAATTCTTAAAATCTATGTTTAAACCTCTATCTGATTTGGTTAAATCTTTCGGCAAAGACTCTGGTAATTTATTAGCAAATCGCTATCAGTTAGTTAGTCAAATAGGCAGGGGGGCAATGGGGCAGGTTTATAGAGCCATTGATACTCAATCAGGTGACAACATTGTTGCTATTAAGTTTTTGTCTCAAGCCTTATTAGATGATAAAATGCGTTCTCGTTTTGAGAATGAAGCAAAAATAAGTGCTTTATTAGGGGAACAAAGTCAGCATATTGTTAGGGTTAAAGATTATGGAATTAGTGAAAATCAAGTTCCTTTTTATGTAATGGAGTACCTTGAAGGGGATGATTTAGACAGCCTCATCAAGAAAAAAACTATTTCTGTAGGTAGATTTTTATATTTAATTAAACAAATTTGTTTAGGGTTGGAATGCGCCCATAATGGTATTTTAGTCAATGGACAATTAGCCACTATCATTCATCGTGATATTAAGCCTAGTAATATTTTCTTAGCTAAGACTGGAGAAGGAGATGTTATCGCTAAAATTCTCGATTTTGGCATCGCTCAAATTCAAGAGCCAGAACAGGCTTCAACTCAACAACGCTTCATGGGTACTCCAGAATACTGCTCTCCTGAACAAATGGCAGAAGAAGAGTTACAGCCTACTTCAGATATTTATAGTTTGGGGGTGTTAATGTATCAAATGTTAACTCAAAAAACTCCGATTACCGCAGATGGCAAAACTTTTCAGGCATGGTTTAAGGCACATCATGAGAATATTCCAAAGCCTTTACCTAGTTATCTTCCTTTACCTCCTGAGTTACATGATTTAATTATGAAATGTCTATCTAAGTCGAGATGCGATCGCCCTCAAAATATAGGTGAAATTTTAAAGATTATTACTCCATTAGAGAGAGAATATAACAGAAAAAATAATCCTGAAATTAATAGTAATCCCGACTCATTTGCCAAAAGAAAAACAGTATCTAGTGAAAATTTACCATTACTAACAGTTTATGCTCAAAGTAATTGGCCTAAAGATAAACCCCAGAAAAAAATAGTTTTTCCCTGTTTAACAGAAGCTCAAGAAGGGAGTTTTTCCAGTTTATGGACTATGTTAGAGTCAGATGAAGTTAATCGTTTCATTCCTAAGTCAACTTTTTGTTTTAATCATTTTCTATTTCAACTAAATCCTCATCCGATGATTTTATGGGCTAATTTATTGTATCGCCGTAATTATGAACCTAAATGGCTACCTTGCTATTTAGATTTAAAAACAGAAATTGGCTCTCAAATAGTTAATAATTTAATTAGTAAAAATCTCTATTATATTCTTTTATTTGAATTAGAAAAACCTCATAAATATAAACAGTTATTAACGGTAAAAATTAATGAAGATAAAGCAAAAAAAATAGAACAATTTTTGAGTAAAATGACTCTTTCTCCTTCTTCTCGGTCTCAAGCACAAGTAAGCAAAATAGCTTTGAAAAAACAGTTTGAATCTGTTAAAGATACAATTATTGCGGCAATTAGTCGTAGTAAATAACCTCAATTCTGTTCCAGAATATCGGATAAGGGTAGGTATCAGGTTGCAGGTTGCAGGTGTCAGGTTTAGGGGAGTAATGAGTAATGAGTAATGAGTAACGAGTAACGAGTAATTATCAACTATCAACTATTCACTATTCACTATTCACTATTCACTAATTGCCCTTTGCCTCTTGCCTCTTGCCTACCCTAACCAAAATTCCCATACTCAAAGTAATAAAGCCATAATTTAGGTTAATTATTTTGATTATTGCCACAACAAGTATCTATACCTAAACTTTGTAAGATAATATCACTTACTGCATTTGCGATCGCAAACTCACTGTAAAAACTTTTCTGAAAATCAAAAGATTGCATTTCTGTAACAATAGCAATAACTAACGAACCAAGGTCATTTTCTCCCTCTAAACGATGACGAATAAAAATTTGAGCGGCACGGTTAGCAATGGTTTCGTTAACTAGCTCAGGGATGAATTCATTATCTAGCCATTGATGTAAAGATTTTTTTAACCAACTACGCTCTTTTTCAGGATTTTCCACGGGAGGTAAAACAATAGGTGGAATTGGTTGAGACATGATTAAATATTAGTATATGTTTCCTTCTTTAATAGAAATTATATACATTTGGTTGTGCACATGATCGATGTTCCCTCCATCATTCAGGGATATGCCCACGGTAATTTTTTAATGGCGGATGATAAACAACAATTAGGATGGTATTCTAGCAATCAAAGAGCCTTAATCCCTCTTGATCATCAATTTCACTATCCTAAATCCTTACGGAGGGTAATCAATCAAAATCGCTTTTCCGTAGCCATTAATCAAGATTTTTTAGGAGTATGTTGTGGTTGTGCGCAAAGAGAAACCACATGGATTTCATCAGAATTAATTCAAATTTACTTAGAATTGAATAAAGCAGGATGGGCTTACAGTTTTGAAACTTGGCAGGATGGAAAACTAGCAGGAGGAATTCTAGGTATTGTAATTAGAGGGGCATTTATTGGAGAATCAATGTTTTACCATGTACCAGATGCTTCAAAGGTGGCAATGGTAAAATTAGTGGAACATCTACGACAAAGAAATTTTATTCTGTTTGATGCTCAGATGCAAAACCCCCACTTAGAAAGATTTGGTTCTTATATCATCGATAATCGTAAGTATATGGGTTTATTGGCAAAAGCCCTTGAAGCTAATTGTGATTTTATCTAGTTAACCTGAGTTCGGGATAAATTTTCATCGGTGAGTGATGGCGAAAAGGGCAATTAAAAATTAGTAATTAACCTCAGTTCGGTTTAAGAATATTGGATGAGGGTAGGTTTCAGGTTTCGGAGTTATTATTCAGCCCAATACTATTTATTTTTGTCTCTTGCCCCCCGCCTCTCGAGGGGAGTTTTTTCAAAGTCAGGGCAAAATTATCTTGCCCTCACCCCCAACCCCTCTCCCACAGTAGAGGGGAGCGTTTTTTCTTAATAATTGATTAATTAATACTTAAAAACTCCTGTATCTGTTACTATTTGTTAACCTGAGTTTTGGATAAGCTGAAAGCAGACCAACTCGTAGTCAAAAAACCTTATAGCTTCTTAGAAATAACTTAGAAATAACGATAAAATTGCCTTAATCCGAACTGACTTAAACAAGGGGCTTAAGCCCCTTGCTAAAAACCCCTACCACCTGCTGTTCCTGCTGTTCCTGACACCTGACACCTAACCTTATCAGATATTCTTAAACCGAACTGAGGTTATTTGTTAGTTTCAAATAGTTTCAAAAATTGACATTTTTGAGAATGAAAAAACCCTGCCTCTCGAGGGGGGATAAAGGGGAGTTTGCCCTTTTCTTAATCACTCCCCATGAAAATTTACCCTGAACTCAGGTTAGTTTATTTTTTTTAGGTGTGGGGCTTCTCAGCAATCTAAAATGATTAGTTTAGAAAAAGCCCGAATTAGAGACTTCTGAGCCATTGAGTAGTCCTAAACTGTTCTCAATGAATTGATCCAGAAATGTTTGAGCTTCATTCATATTACCAATATAGCCAACTCCCGCTACTTGTTGATTAAAGGCTTGAAAGCGATCGCTCGATGAACTTAAACCCTGTCCAAAAGAACCAAAAAGATTAGCATTGTTAGCCCATTGTGCGTCACTCCACTCTGCGGAAGAAGCAAGAAAACTAACCCGAGTGCGATCGTCCACATTAAAACGAATAATTGCATCATCATAATCTAAATCTCCTCCACCGAGTATGTCTTCAAAGCCCCAAGTGTTATAACCAAGGTTGGTAACGTGGTCAAAATTATCCACATTGGCGTTTTTATAGGCAAAGAAAACATTTTCAAACTCTTCTGCTGAACCATTAACCGCCATAAAGGGTGCAAACAATTCATCCCCACTGAGGTTAAAGCTAAAAGGCACTGTTTCTAAATCTGCTAGGCTAAGATTTGCATTGGTATCCGTCAGACGATTAAACTCGCTGAGAGCTATGGTTTGATATTCGGGGTTATTTGGGCTATAGGTATTACCATCAGAGTCTATGACTGTACCATTTTCATCTAGGACACGGTAAAATCCAACGGTATTGTTAAAGGCGGCTTCACGGAAAATTGAACCAGAAATGGTATATTCAATTTCACTGGAATTATTCTGGGTGTCAACGAGGTCAATATTAGGATTTGGGTCAGTAATGGGGATGGTATTATTTTCTGGTTGGAAACTGGTATAGTCAGTTACCGTTGATTGCAAAATCGCCAAGGGTAATTGAGATTTGCTTAAACCATCATCTACCGCTTGATTCCATCGTTGGATTTCCTGAGAAGAAGGATTGCGAGAGTAAAGGGTTTCACTGGTGACATTAACTATGGTTTCAACGGATGAGTCTTCAAGGGATGCCCCAAAGTGGTTAACAATTTCTGCTTGACTTTCAGGAGAGCTTATAAAGCTATCGACAAAATCATCAACCTTGTCAAAATCGGGCATTTTCGCAGACCAATTGGCACTGCCTGTGGGATCACTGAGTCTCCCGAAATAGGCTTGATATAATAAACGGGTAAGGTTATATCGATCCATGGTGTTATCAGGAATATTATTATCCCCAATACCTTCTAAATCAAATACTCCTACTTGACCAATAGTTTCAATATTTAGGTTAAGTTGCTGAGTATTATCTAGTAAATTTGAACCGCTAGAAGGTGTACCATTTACTTCATTGCCTGTGGCAAAAAGAATTTTTGGATCTTGATTTTCTGGAGCTAATCCAGAGGTAAGATCGAAACTTTGTACTAATAAACCACCATTACCTAATGCTCCACCAAAAATCGGGGTAACGCTATGACCTAAACCTTCTGCTTCAGGTACATTGAGAGTGCTTAAGTCAACTAGGTTAAAGATACTGGGATTAAGATTGGTAACAATATCTTCTGTTCCCATGTCCATATTATGGTTATTGTGTTCACTATGACCCCCATGACTTCCATGACCCCCATGACCAATGGTGCTACCGTCGGAAGTGGCGATAAAGTGTCCTGCACCCAATTGGAAGGTATAAACCCCCGTTTCTGTGGGAGAATTGGCAGTTAAAATCAGATTTTCTAGGGCTATTTGTGCATATTGGTTGAAGCCACTGGTAAGGGTAATTTCTGAGGCTTGGGCGAGGGTTTCGTTTTCGATTAAAGCATCGGCTAATAAGGCTTGATCTGGTTGGTAGCCTCCTTCAAATTGTCCTGTTTGTAATAAAAGTGCGATCGCAGCTCCATCTAAAATACTTAAATGAACTCCATTGGTAGTACGATAGGCAATAGCTAAATCCGCAAAATTATCTAAATTGTAATCGCCTGTACTCATAGTAACCTGTTCAGGACGTAAACCCGCAACAGGATCAAGATTATCCCCTTCAATGTCAATGAATTCCCAAGGATCAAATTCAAAAATTTCCGTCCAGTCTTCTCCTTGGGAGTCAGTATTCCAACCTGTTACGGTGAAGTCGGTTAAATTAACAGAACCGTCGTTATTTACTTGAGTAAAACCTGCGGTAGTTATATCATTGCGGTTATCTCCGCTCAAATCAGAAATTACTGCCCAAGGTGCTAAATTACTATTTTCATAGGGTTTAAAACTGCTGAGTAAGTTAGTTTGGTTTGTCAATAAACTAGCACCATCATAGACTCGGACTAAACCATCTCCTTCGGTGGTAATTACGACTTCTTGGACAAAATCACTACTAACATCTCCTGTTTGTCCTCTTCTAGGAGTTACATCAACATTTCCGTCAAGGCTCACAGTATAAGACTTAAAATCAGAAGCTCGATAAACTGTGACATTAATATTATTATCATCAGTGCGATCGAAGTTAAAATGTTCTGCAGGAATTAACCAACTATCATCGGTATTTTCAATCACTTGAATTGCCATCATCATCCCCGCATCTTCATGGGGCAGAATATGACAGTGGAAAACATAAGTTCCTAAAAAGTCTTGGAATAGCATCCGAATAGTTTGATTATTTGCTCCCCAAGTTGCTAAAGGCAGAGTATTGTTAGGGTCGATCGCCTCTGGTAAAGTGGTAAAAGTACCCTGTAAAGGATCTTTTTGTAAAACCTCTCCAGAACTAGCATCATAGTAGTGATAGCCAGAACTATTGAGCATTGTCACATCTTCAAGATTACGTTTTTCTGGTAACTCAGTATCACTATCCAACACTTGATAATCATTGATATGGATGTGGAAAGGATGTCCAATATACTTAGTGGGTGCGTTGATACTCCAATTTTTAAGGGTCCATTCTTCGATCGTGCCTAACTGAGCTGTAACCAAAGGACCAAAAGGAAAAACATGATCATTAATCAGAAAAGGATTTTCATAACCTAACCATGTACCCTCCTCATCCCTTGGCAAAGCCGTAAAAGTTTGATATTCCTGTCCTGTTGACTCTTCATAGGCTTTTAAAGCCTCTTGGGTTGCCGCATCTCTTTCTGTAGGATCTCGTCCTACTAATACATCTTTTGTCCAGTTAAACTCTCTTCCCCTCGCAGGTTGCCACTGTTCATCAAATAAATTTACACTAGGTACTTTATTGGGATCATACTCCTCTGGAGTAGTTGTCGGTAAAATATCTTGTACAGGAATAGTAGTATTAATCTGATTAATAAAATCTTCCTGTTGAGCAGGGCTTAAATTTTCAGTACCTTCAGGAACAGTCAAAATAGCCAAAGGACCTGCCGCCTGAGAATTTTCTGAACTTAATTCAGGATAACCACCCATATTCGTAACATTGTAGGTTAACCCATCTTTTTCAAAAGAGTAAACCGAAGTTAATTCTGTAGTGCCACTTTCAAGATAAAATAAAACATCGACTCTTTTCCCGGGTGCTAGGGAAATAATATCTTCTCCTTTTGTGTAATCAGTCGGTGCAGAAGCCCCTTGAGGAGTATATGAACCTAAAACCCCTTCCGCTCGGCGAATTTCAGGGTATTGATGACCATCTTCTCCATAAATGAATAAGGGTATGGGTTCTAAGGTTGTATTACCATCATTGTCTGTAACTCTTTGTTGCAAACTAACATTATAGTAAGCCTGATTACTTTGATTGCTTAAAGAAATACTTTGCCAACCGCCCACGGTTTCTCGATTAGGCTGAAACTCTCCGTTTACTGTCACCATAGTTAAACGGTTAACCAAACCCCCTAAGCTGTCATAGGAAGTTAGCCTTAAACTGGGGTTTTCTTCTCCTTCGGTTTCGTCTGCACCAAAATCAAGATCAATATTTTTGAGAACCGCTAAATTACGGGGTATATCTTCTAGGCTAGGAATGCGACTGAGGGGATCTCCAATTTGAATAAATCCCGATTGCCCCCCATAAACCTGAGCGTTAACAGAAGGGTGATAATGGGGATGATACCAATAAGAACCAATACCATGATCATCAGGTATATCAATATTTGTTGTCCAACTTTGTCCAGTGGTATAACGACTAACTACATTATCTCCAAAACCTCCGGGGGCAGTATGGGCGCCGTGAAAATGGAAATTAGTGGAAGTTGTCCCTCCCAAACCAGCACTACCACCATTGCCATAGGAACTATTACGCACTAGAGTAGCCGCTTGAATTTGTTCGGTGGTTAATCCGGGAATTGTGATTTCATTATCAAAATTAATGCGTAAATCTTCCCCGGGTTGCATAATTAATGTAGGTCCGGGATAGCTAGTGGTAACTGTATCTCCATTGGGAAGACCGTAGGTATATAAAAAGTTTGGCAACCAAAGAGGGGGGGTTTCTCCTTGGGCAACATCTAAATTATCTAAAAGATTTTGAGCATCGAAAATAGAGCGGACGATTTCATCGTTATTATACGTACTCCATTTACCCACAGGATCATAGTTATCGTTGTCTTGGATTGCTGTATAAAGTTCATCGGTGGTTTGTCCTTGGGCTGACCAAAATTCGTCCGTATTCGCCCCTTGATCAAATCCCGGTCCTGTATAGCCAATAAGTCTTAAGTTATAGATAGAATTATTACGAGATTTGCCTGTCCAACCATTGACGATCGCATTTTTGTATTGAGTAAACAGAGAATTAGGACTATTAACAGCAGTTAAACCATTTGCTCCCAATAAAAAATCATTAACAAATTGATCCACATTCGTAATTTGTACGGGGTTACTGCTAATATCGAGATCAATTTCTAAATCTTGACGAGGTTGATTATTATTTTCAATAATGCCCGTTTGAGGATCATAACTGAGACTAGAACTTAAAACAATGTTGGGATTACCTTCGGGAGTTGTAGGGAATATAGCACCGAGGCGATAGAAAAAAGAATCTGACATGATCAACTATCCATTAAAATCGGTAAATTTAAAATAGTTAAAATTTTAATGATTTTTGGCGAAAAAAAGACCTCTTGTCTCAAAAATTTTATTTTTTCTTTACAAACTGTCAATTTTAGATCTTTATTCTCAATATTGCTATAAAATCCTAATATATTAGAAATAAAAAGAGAAGTTAATAGTCACAAAAAGAAAACACCAAAATACAGCGATAAAAGGTTATATAGCAATACTAGCTGAGTTTTATTAACTACTATTTGATAAAAGTAAAAAGCCTGAAGCAAAAGGTAAAAGGGATAGTATCTTCAATGTTTTTTTCTGATAATTGATTATTTATAAATGATTAAGAATTACTATAAGTTAACTTGATTATTAATTTTTAGATAATTTTTGGTTTTTTTTTTAGTGTGGAACAAAAACAAATTGATAACTTTTTTTTAAATTTATTTAAAGGTTTCTATTAATAATAATTAATACTAATTTACCTTATATTTTTTATGGTAATTGTATATTTTTGTTACAGTCATTAATATTTGTTGCGTCGGTTACTGGTAATTAATGCTATTTTGTATGGTTGAATGGAACTAATAGCAAGGAGATAGAGTTAGTGGGTTTCGGTTTAAATGCCCGTTCGGCGGGTCTAAATTTATGTCATGAGAATGCGGAAGAATTTGCAATGACAATGCCTTCTGTGGATTTTGTTCAAGTGCATCCAGAGCATTTTCTACAGGACTTAGGGGGTAATTATGTTTATGCTTTTGAAAAATTAAAGGAAAATTATCCTCTTACCTTTCATGGTTTTGGTTTATCTATAGGTTCGATCGCACCTTTGCCAGAAAATTATCTAAAATTGGTTAAACGCTTACTAGCAGAAAATGAAGGAAGTTTTTTTTCAGAACATTTTTCATGGAGTTCCGTTTCTCATCACCATTTCCATGATTTAATACCCTTTCCTTTTACCCAAGAAGTTTTAGACTATTTTTGCGAAAGAGTTGAACAGGTGCAAGAATATCTCGGTAGTGAGATTTTATTAGAAAATATTAGTAGTTATATGCGTTTCAGCATTTCTGAAATGGACGAAATAGCCTTTATGAATGAAGTGTTTAAACGTACTGGAGCAAAAATGTTATTGGATCTTAACAATCTCTGGGCTAACGCTCAAAACTTTGAAGAAGATGCCTTAGAGAGAATGATGGCAATTAAGCCTGAATATGTCCAAAGTTATCATTTAGCAGGTTGTACAGCTTGGGGAGATAATAATTATATTGACTATCATGGAGAAGCCGTTAGAGATGAAGTATGGCAACTATATCAAAAAGCAATGGAGGTATTCGGAGCTAAACCGACTTTAATTGAATGGGAAAATAATATTCCTCCCATTAGCCGAACCGTGGAAGAAGTCCATAAAGCTAAAGCTATTTTAACGAAAGCCTAGAATTCTATTCAAGCTCAATTCGTGCCAATAATCGCCGATGAGGACAGGTTTCAGATATGACAATACGGCTAGTAAATTAGTTAAGAGGAGGAGAAAAGGGGATGTGGGGAGAGGAGAAAGCCAGTCATAAGTTCAGAGTTTTTAATTCTTAATTTTTAATTCTTCATTTTTTCTTTGCCCTACCATAACCAGAAAAATTTATCTTGAACTCAGATTAGTTTACTTTTTCGAGAAGATTGGAATTTCTAATTTTTGAAAATAATATGATACATCCTCAATTAGAAGAAATAATTAGTAAGTTAAAACAGTCTTTTATTAACTTATATAATACTAAATTAGACAAAATTATTTTATATGGATCTCAAGGGAGAAAAGATGCTCAAATACATTCAGATATTGATATTTTAGTAGTTCTTAAAGGCAACATTGATCCTTATAAAGAAATAGATAGAACTGGAGATATTATCTATCAAATAAGTTTAGATTATGATGTAGTTTTATCTCGTCATTTTATCTCTTCTGATAAATTTAATCATAATAATAATCCATTTTTGCACAATGTAAAAAAAGAGGGAATTATACTGTGAAATTAGAGGTTAATAAATTAATTAAAAAGGCTAAAGAGAGTTTAGTTGCTTCAGAAATTTTAACTCAAAACAAACTTTAGAGACTACATACATAATGACAAAAATAGAGACATGGGAAGATACAGGGCAAGGTTATCCTCTACGTTGGTGGGTTTTGCCGATAGTTTGTTTACCAACTCTGGCGATGTTACTAGATGGAAATATTGTCTTTATTGCCTTACCTGCCATTGGTGATACTTTCCGTGATTTTCCCAATTTAGGAGAGTGGGTATTAGCTTCTTTTTCCTTGGTGGCGGCGGCTCTTTCCTTACCTGCGGGGGAATTGGGCGATCGCATCGGCTTAAGAAAGGTATTTAGCTGGGGTTTATGGTTATTTATTCTCGGTAGTGGTATTTGTTTTTTTGCTTTTAAAGGTTGGATATTAATTTTGGGTAGGGTGATATGTGCCTGTGGGGCGGCAATTCTTGCCCCTGTTGCCTTGGCTTGTTTACGGCGTATTTTTCCTCCAAAAGAACAGGCGATCGCCTTTGGTTATTGGTCTGCGAGTGTCACCATTGGTACAGTGATTGGACCATTTTTAGGAGGATTTTTAGAACATATTGCTAGTTGGCATTGGGTCTTTTTTGCCCCTGTAGTACCTGCTGCGATCGGACTTTTGGGACTGCCTTTATTACCTTTGCTTCCTGCGAAACAAATCTCCTTCAAACCTGACTACATAGGCATAACTACCATCGGCTTTGCTATCTTTTTCTTTCTCTTTTTCCTGATGGAAAGTCCGAATTTATCCCCTAGTCTTAACATTTTGATTATCTGCCTTTTCTTGCTAACGGTGGTAATGTGGCGACAAAGTGCGAATAAACCATCGGCGGTTATCCCTTTAAATATTATTACTCGTAATAGTTGGTATGTTCCTTCTGTTTTACAACTATTTATTCGAGCATTGTTTGTATTTGTTATGACTTGTTTAACGGTTTATTTTCAAGAAGGGAGAAGTTTATCTGCTTTAGACACATCTATTCATATTTTGCCTTTAAGTATCTTGTCAGGGGTTGTTTCTCTTGCCAGTGGCTATTTAGAAAAATCTTTCGGAGTCAAATATTTAATGATGGCAACTCTAACTTTAACCGCCTTAGGTTTTTGGTCTTTGCGAGATATTCCCCTATCTGGATTTGATGGGGGTGACTGGTTTGGCATAGTGGCATTTGGTATCCTTTATGGTAACACCGCCCAACTTTCTCACCAAGCCTTAGTTCATTTTTCCAAATCCCAAGCCATGAGAGGTTCAGCGATTAATACCTTAACCATTAACTTAGGTTTAGCTTTAGGAGCGGCTATTTATAGTATTTTTATCTCAATTGCCTTACCATTAAATTTAAAACAGCAGTCTAATTGGCAATTCCCCGTTGAGATACCTAGCAGTGTTCAAGAAATACTTAATCAGGTAGATCAAAATCTTCATACCTCAAGTCATAGTCAATCGTTACAGGCTTTACAAGAATCTTTAGCCCACAGTTTTGGCTTTGGTTTTGCATTGTGTGCTATTTCCTGTTTAATCGCCATTGCCATTACCTACAGTATGCGTCCATTTTCATCGAATTAACTATTCACTATTCATTATTCACTAATTGCTATTGATGATTAAAAACAATCCTACCACTGCTGAATATGCAGTACAACGTCTAGCTGATTTAGGAATTCGCCATGTTTTTGGCTTACCCGGAGATTATGCCTTTCCTATCGATGATGCGATCGAATCTAACCCTAATTTAACATGGATTGTCTGTAGTAATGAATTGAATGCCGCCTACAGTGCTGACGGTTATGCCCGTGTTTTTGGGGCGTCTATCCTTAGCACCACCTATGGAGTGGGAGAATTAGGTGCGATCGCAGGTGTCATGGGGGCTAAAGCAGAAAGATTACCTATTTTTCATCTGGTGGGGATGCCTTCGACTAGGTTAATGCGGACTCGCAAACCTTTACATCATACTTTCGGGGATGGAGAATTTAACCATTTTCATCAATTATCCTCCGCAACCGCCTGTGTTAGCACCATCTTAACCCCAGAAAATGCAATTACCGAAATGGAAAGAGTAATTGCGATCGCACTTTCCCAACGACAACCAGCAATTATCGCCATAGCTGGGGATTACGCTCAAATGCCAGTGATAGGCAATCCCATACAGGGAGTACCATTACATCAAGTTTCACCCCCAAAAAGTAACCCTCAAGAGTTAGAGTGTGCCGTTAAAACTATCTTACAAAGATTAGAACAAGCCCAACAACCCGTTATTCTTCCCTGTTTTACCCTACTGCGCTACGGATTAACAGAACAATTCACCCACCTTCTTAAAGTTACTGGTATTCCCTACGCCACCACCAGAATTGATAAAGCCGTAATTTCTGAATCTCATCCCTTATATATGGGTATGTATCGAGGAGCAACTTCAGAATCTGCCCTCCGAGAATATGTAGAATCTGCGGACTTAATTCTTGACATAGGAGGAGTATTATTTGATGATGTTTCTACAGGTCATGGTTCAGCAAGACTCGATCGAGAAAAGATTATTTCCATTCATCCCCATCATGTAGAAATTCTCTCTAATATTTGTCATATTAATTCCCAATCCCATACTTATAGCCCTGTTTGGATAGGGGATGTCATTAGTAACCTTATAGAGAATATTAAACCCATTTCCTCCAAAAAATTTCCCCAACCTTCCCCCATTACCCTCGAAAAAAATGCTTCTCAAGCTATTACTTGGCAAACCCTCCGAGCCACAATGCAAAATTTCCTGGAAGCGGAAGATATTTTAATCTGTGAATCTGGTTTAAGCGTTGCTTTCTTATCATCCTTACTATTACCAAAAAACTGTAGCTTTCATAATCAAACCCTTTGGGCGGCTATTGGTTGGGCAACTCCTGCCACATTTGGAGCGGCTTTGGCTAATCCCCAACGACGAGTTATCTTAGTTACAGGCGATGGTGCTCATCAACTTACGGCAAATGAAATTGGCACTATGGGGCGTTATGGAGTTAAACCCATAATTATTGTCTTAAATAATGGCATTTTTGGTATTGAAGAATTTTTAGCAGGAAATAAATCTAATATTTACAATGTTTTATCTCCTTGGAATTATGCTCAGATACCTCATGCAATGGGTTGCGAAAACTGGTACTGTCAAAAAGTTACATCTTTAGATGAATTAAACAACGCCCTTGAAAAAGCAAGACTTCACAATAATGGGGCTTATATAGAAGTTGTTTTAACCGAGAAAATTCCCCCCGCTTTATCTGAAAAAATATACGCTCAACGCTATCAATTATTACCCATAGACACTTATCTGAGTTCGGGATAAATTTTCATAGGGAGTATTGAGAAAAGGAAAAAAGTCAAGAGGCAAAGATGAATAGTGAATAGTAAATAGTGAATAATTAAAAACTCCGAACCCTCATTACTCATTATTCATTACTTATTGCTTTCTCCTAACACCTGCAACCTGAAACTTCAAACCTGCTCTTACCCATTGGTAAGAAGTTAAGCAAAAGTGATTTTTGTCAATGATTTGTTTATAAAAACTAACAATCGCTCTAATCCTTTATTATCCATAACTTAGCGGATTTGACTACCTTAGACTAAATACTCAGAATTTGTTATTCTTATGATTTATGAAAAAGTGCGATCGAAACCCAAAAATAGACCCATCTCACTGATTTTGAGCAAAATAAAACTTCCATCTACAAATGTAACCCCACTGATGGTAAAACTTATTCTTTATCCCCAACTTCAGAAGTAGATCATTTTCCTTATGTTTGCTTCACAAATGATATTAGCAAAGAAGGTATAGAAATCGATGTTTCTAACTTTAATATTACTAATTCTAGTCTGACGGAGATTGTGACCCAATCAATTAACCAATGCGGTGTCAAAGCTAATTATTATGGTGTATATATCAAATCAACATGGTCATCGGTTGTTTTAACCATTGCATCGAAGTTATGTTTATGGCAGTGGGCAAGAATGAAAAATTTTGTTTCTGATGATATTTTTAGTGCAGAAGATAATATCTACACATCATTACAACATTTTTACTGTGCTGATCAAGAACACCCTGATAACCCAATGAAATACTTGGGTAAAGCGAATTCATGGCGCTTAATTGGAATGTATGCCAGTGAACCAAAAACAGGTTTAGTTACAGTACCACAACCTAATCAAAATTTACATATACATGGTATTTGTACAGAAAAAAATTGGGGTGGCCACGTACATCATGAACATAAGATGAGCAAGTTACTCCATATTGATAGTTTAATTATCTATCCCCTTCAAGAAGTTGAAGTAATTGAATCAGATTTAACGATTAAGGATGCAGTATGGCTTGATGATAACCTTGTTTTTACTGTTGTTAACCAAGGATTATTAGATGTGAGTAATCTTCAAATTCACATAGTTCCTAATAATCAATATAGCTCATACATTGGTTGTCGCATTCCCTGGTTAAGCGCTGGTAATTCTTTTAAAATTAATATTCCTAAAAATAAGATTAAATTAAAAACAGGAAAAAACATCATAAATATCATTGCAGACCCAGACAATTTGATTTTAGAAGCCAATGAAAATAACAATATAATGACCCTTGAGGTTTCTATTTCCCCTGTTTAATCTTGGGGCAGATTTCAGATAAAGACTATAACTTGATCTCAGTTCGGTTTAAGAATATCCGATAAGGTTAGGTGTCAGGTTTCAGGTTGCAGGTTGCAGGTGTTAGGATGATGACCAGATGAGAAGAAAGGATGAGAGGAGGAAATAGAGGCTTAGGGTTTGGGGTGGTAGGGGTTTTTAGCAAGGGGCTTAAGCCCCTTGTTTAAGTCAGTTCGGGTTAAGGCAATTTTATCGTTATTTCTAAGAAGAAGCCATAAGGTTTTCTGACTACAAGTTGGGATGCTTTCAGCTTATCCAAAACTCAGGTTAACTTAATCAATTCTACGGCATCTTTACCATCGATCGCATCTAAATAAACTTTTACTTTTTCCTCTTTAGCGGTAGGTAGAGCTTTGCCGATAAAGTCAGGGTGAATAGGTACTTGTCGATGACCTCGATCAACTAAAACTAACAATTTAATAATTTCTGGTCTGCCATACTCTGTAACAGCGTTTAAAGCGGCTCTAATGGTTCTTCCCTTATAAATCACATCATCCACCAAAATTACGGTTTTACCCGTCAAATCAAAGGGTATTTCGGTCTTCTGAGGCGTTCTGGTTTTGATTTGGTCTAAATCATCTCGAAAGAAAGTTATATCTAGCGCACCAACTGCCACCTTAACTTGTTCAATCATTTCTATCTGATTGGCTAATAGATAAGCCAAAGGAACACCCCTTGTATAAATACCCAAGAGGACAACTTGAGATAAGTCTGGTGCTTCCTCGACTATTTGTGAAGCTAAACGAATTAAAGTACGACGTATTTCGTCTGCTGAAAGTATTTCTATTATTTGACGAGCCATTATTTAGATAGATTACATTTGAGTGTATAGATTAAGACGTAAATAAGTGTTCGGGGTTCGGGGTTCGGAGTTAAACTTAACATATAAGTGGCCCCACTTAATTAAACGTAAAATAGGCTCAGTTAGTAGTGAGGGCTTCAGCCCTTATTTCCAGAACCTTTTAAACCCCTAAAGGGGTAACTACAAACTTTCTTTTATTTAATTGAATCTACTTATTATAAATTGAAATAATCAAGAATTAAAAATTAACCGTTCTTCATTTTCCATCCTCACTAATACCTCTACACCCAAAATTAGGATCAACATTGACTGAGCTATGGATTCTCATTGTCATCTATCGACTTGTTTTCCGTTTCTTCTACTGCTAGATTTTCATTTTCATTTAGTAATTGATTTTCCGTTTCCCCTATTGACGAATTCTCATTTTTTTCACTGGATTGATTTTCTATTCCTTCCACCGAGACGAGAACTACAGTTATATTATCTGAACCTCCCCCGTCTTTTGCGTTTTGAATGAGAGTTTTAGCCGCCTGTTCTAGGTTTTCTAGTTCTTGTAAAGATTTGTTAATCAAATCATCGGGTACTTCTTCGGTTAAGCCATCACTACAAAGCAAGAAGCGATCGCCGTTTTGGACATCATCCATTTTTTGTATATCAATACCTTCGTATAAGTCTCTACGTCCTAAACACTGAGAAAGAACGTGTCTCCAAGGATGATATTTTGCATCTTCAGGGGTAATTTCTCCAGCCCGAATCGCTTGAGAGATCCAAGTATGATCGAGGGTAATTTGATTCAATTCCCCATTACGCCAACGGTAAAGGCGGGAATCCCCCACGTGGGCTCGCCATGTTTCATCTTCTCTAAAGACAACTAACACAAGAGTTGTTCCCATGTCCGCCCTTTCAGGATGAAGCACTTGATCTTCTAAAATGCCTTCATTTGCTTGATAAATTGACTTTTCGATTAAATCATAAGAGTCGATGGGTGCATCCCAATTGGCTTCTAGGTATTCTCTAATGACTTCTACTGCAATGCGACTGGCTTCTTCTCCTCCGGCATGACCTCCCATACCATCAGCAAGGATAAAAAAACGTCCTTCGGGGTCTGTATAGTGGTTATCTTGGTTGTAGGGTCTAACTAACCCCGGATCAGTTAACCCAATAGATGTACATTTCATACGGTCAATTAATTGATACTAATATTTATAGTTTACGGTCTAATCTATCTAATTGTCTCAATAAACGGAACAAAGATACAGAGGGAAAAATACTTAAAACAAAAACTGCGATCGCAATTTGCCATAAGCCGTTAACAATTAGTATCGTAGCAGATAAAATTAAAGCTCCCACAAATAGACTATAATTAGTAGCCATCTGCATCCCTGCAATACGTCGCAAAAGGCGATCTGACTCTTGGGAACGAACTCTAATGCGTATATCTCCCCGTTCTAATTTTTCGATGGCATCTTCTAAGCGTCGGGGTAAACCTAAAGCAGTATTGCTTACTTGCACTGCCTGACGACTTAATTCATCAAACAATGACTTACCACCATCATTACTAAATTCTGACATAATTTGTAAAGCGAAAGGTTGTGCTACTTCCATAAAGTTAAATTCTGGATCTAATCCCTTGCCCACTCCCTCTAAAGTAGAAAAAGCTCTCATCACAAAAGTAAAAGTAGCGGGAAAGCGGAAGGGTTGATCATAAGCGATTTCAAATAAATCCTCGCTAATTTGATTGATGGATTGTTCCTCGAAAGGCTTATCCATGAAGTTATCTAACATGAACTGAATTGACCTGCGCACAGGACCGGGATCATCTGTAACAGATAAAGCCTCTAAATCCACCAACGCAGAAACGACGCGATCGGCATTTTTTTCGGTAATCCCGAATAACATCTCAATCAACTTTTCTTTGACATTGGTTTTAATATGCCCCATCATACCGAAATCATAAAAGATTAAAGCACCATCGGGAGCTACAGCTAAATTACCCGGATGAGGATCAGCATGGAAGAAACCATCATTCAACAACTGCTGTAAATAGGCTTTTGCCCCTAATCTTGCCAAAATTTTGCGATCGAGTCCTGCCGCTTCAAGAGCTTCATAATGGCTAATTTTAATCCCCGGCATATACTCCAAAGTTAGAACTCGAGGAGAAGTATAACGCCAATAAACTTTAGGAACATTAACCCAATTCACCCCCCGAAAATTACGGCGAAAAGTATCTGCATTGCGCCCCTCATTCAAATAATCTGTTTCTAGCCAAAGAATACGACTACATTCTTCATAAATCCCTAACCAGTCTCTACCCTTACCCCAACGGGGATGATTTTGAAAATAGCGGGTAATTTGCTTAAGAATCCCTAAATCAATAGTAAATAATTGGGGTAATCCGGGGCGTTGAATTTTGATTACCACTTCTTCCCCTGATTTTAACTGTGCCTTATGTACCTGTCCCAAACTAGCCGCCGCCAGAGGAGTAGGATCAACACTGAGAAATAAATCCTCTAAAGGCTTACCTAAATCTTTCTCAATAATCGATCGCACCTGTTCAAAACTAAAGGCTGGAACTCGATCCTGTAACTTAGACAGCTCGTCCACATACTCGATGGGAAAAATATCTGCACGGGTAGAGAACAATTGACCTACCTTAATAAAAGTAGGACCTAACTCCAGTAAATTTTCTCTAATCCATGCCGCTTGAATACGACGACGGGCGCTTCTTTTTTCCTCAGTATAACCATTAACATAAGTCCATTTTTTACTGTTACGCCATAGTTTAAACAAAAGGATTAACACAAAAGTCCAAATATCAATACGACGACGCAAACGGGAATAATTACTACGATTCCAACGATAAGTTTTTTTCCCTTTTTCTAATTTAGGCTTCACATTAACAGAAGCAAAATCGGGGCTAGATTGTAAGTATTTTTCTGTATTAGAGTAAGCTGAAGACACTGATTGTTATTTTATGAAAGTTTTACTAAAAAAATATATTGACTTTATTTTCAATCTTAAAAGAAACCAGAAAAAATTATATTTAGAACAAATCCAGAGACAAATATATTATTAATCCCTAAAACTTGCCCATCGAATATTTTTTCCTAAGAATCTTCATTATTTTGACGATAATTATTTAATTCTGCCTTTAAACGAGCAATTTCCGCCCTTAGTTCATCTAATAACTCTTGTAAATCCACCTCTGTATTAGCTTCTACTGTAATAGTGGTATCAGTATTACTAGATTGTTGTTTTGCCTTCTCTGCTCTGGCTTTGACTTCTTGGGCAAACTCTTGTAATCTCTGCCTAGTCTCCGCATCAAACTTACCAATATCACTGAGAATATGAGTTAGACTATCTTCTGCTTTTTCGGTTAAAACCTCAGTTAAGGCTTTGCTGAGATAATAAAAATCATTAATTGGGTTAGTCATTGGTAATGTTAATATTTCTTAATGGTTTTTAACAAATTATATCTGAGATTTTCAGATTCCGTTGAGATTATTTTGAACTATTCTCTCCTGAGTTGGATTTATCCGCCATTCTTTAAGATCAATGTACCTTTTTGTACCTGAGTTCGATATAAAATTGTTGAGTGGTGGTAGGGAAAAAGGAAAACCCCTATGTGTCTTCCCTTAAAAGGGGTAGAAGGGGAACAGGGAACAGTATTTATACTTACATAACCTCAGTTCGGTTTAAGAATATCGAATAAGAGTAGGTGTCAGGTTTCAGGTTTCAGGTGTTGGGGTGATGAGGAGATAAGGGGAGAGGGGGAAGTAGGGGCGAAGGGCCATTCGCCCGTACAGGAGTTAGGAGTTCAGAGTTTTTAATTCTTAATTTTTAATTTTTAATTCTTAATTATCAACTATTCACTATTCACTAATTGCCTTGTCTTAATTACTAATTACTAATTTTTAATTACCCCCTGTCCAAAGCAAAAACTATCAGTTAAACTGTTACATTTGTTTATGGAAAGTACGATTAATTACGTCTAACTGCTGTTCACGGGTTAGTTTAATGAAGTTGACGGCATAACCTGATACACGAATGGTTAATTGAGGATATTGTTCAGGATGATCCATCGCATCAAGGAGAGTTTCTCGGTTAAATACGTTAACATTGATATGATGTCCTGTATCGTGGAAATAACCATCTAACATCCCTGCAAGGTTATTGATTCTCGCTTCAGGAGTTTTACCCAATGCGTCGGGAATGATAGAGAAAGTATAGGAAATACCGTCTTGGGCATCTTCATAGGGTAACTTAGCAATGGAAGCCATAGATGCGATCGCACCTTTGGTATCTCTGCCGTGCATGGGATTCGCACCGGGAGCAAATGGTTCACCTGCCTTACGTCCATCGGGAGTGCTACCTGTTTTTTTGCCATAGACTACATTAGAAGTAATAGTCAAAATGGATTGAGTGGGAGTGGCATTACGATAGGCTTTGTTACGGCGTACTTTGTTCATAAAATCACTAACTAAGTTTATCGCAATCTCATCGGAGCGATCGTCGTTGTTACCAAATTTGGGATAATCTCCCTCTACTTCATAATCTACCGCTAAACCTTGTTCATTGCGAATCACTTTGACCCGACTATATTTTATCGCCGATAAAGCATCCGCTACCACCGACAACCCAGCCATACCACAAGCCATTGTCCGATAAACGTCGCGATCGTGTAAAGCCATTTCGATGCGTTCATAGCTATACTTATCGTGCATATAATGAATCACATTGAGGGTGTTAACGTAGAGTTTAGCTAACCATGTTACCAATAAATCAAACTTAGCACTTACTTCGTCATAATCTAGGTAATCCCCTGTAATTGGTGCATAAGGAGGTGCAACTTGCATCCCAGTATTTTCATCTTTACCGCCATTGATAGCATAAAGTAAGGCTTTGGCTAGATTAACCCGTGCGCCGAAAAACTGCATCTGTTTACCGATTCTCATGGCAGAAACGCAACAAGCAATACCATAGTCATCCCCGTATTCAGGACGCATTAAATCATCATTTTCGTATTGAATAGAACTAGAGTCAATGGACACTTTCGCACAATAACGTTTAAATGCGATGGGCAATTTTTCTGACCATAAAACCGTTAAATTTGGTTCTGGGGCAGGACCTAGATTATACAATGTATGCAAGAAACGGAAACTGCTTTTAGTAACTAAAGGACGACCATCTTCTCCCATACCGCCGATTACTTCCGTAACCCAAACGGGATCTCCAGAAAAAAGCTGATTGTATTCTGGTGCGCGTAGAAAACGAACCATACGCAATTTAATTACAAATTGATCAATCAACTCTTGGGCTTCTGCTTCGGTTATTAGACCTTTTGCCAAATCTCTGACTATGTAAATATCAAGGAAAGTGGAAGTACGACCGAGAGACATCGCCGCCCCATTTTGTTCTTTAATTGCCGCTAAATAGCCAAAATAAGTCCATTGGATAGCTTCTTGGGCGGTAGTAGCGGGTTTCGAGATGTCAAAACCGTAGCTTTGTGCCATTTCCTTTAGTTCATTTAAGGCTTTAATCTGCTCGAAAATTTCTTCTCTTAAACGAATGGTATCTTCATCCATGAAATCATATTCGAGGGAAAGTAGTTGATTTTGTTTATCTTGAATGAGAAAATCAACACCGTATAAAGCTACTCGACGATAATCACCGATAATTCTACCTCTACCATAAGCATCAGGTAAACCAGTAATAATTCCTGATTTACGAGCTTTTTTCATTTCGGTAGTGTAAGCAGAAAATACGCCATCATTATGAGTTTTACGATACTTAGTGAATATATCACGAGTTTCAGGATCAATATCATAACCGTATGCTTTTAATGAACCTTCTACGACTCTGATACCGCCAAAGGGCATAATAGACCGTTTTAAGGGCTTATCGGTTTGTAAACCAACAATTTTTTCTAAATCTTTATTAACGTAACCTGCAGGATAGGCGGTGATGGTGGAGGGAATTTTGGTTTCTGTGTCTAAAATACCTTTTTCCCGCTCTTCTTTCATCAATAGTTTTACTTCTGTCCAAAGGTTATTAGTGCAGGAGGTAGCATCTGTTAAAAAAGATTCATCACCTGTGTAGGGAGTATAATTTTTCTGAATAAAATCTCGAACATTAACCTCTTTTGTCCATTTACCTGTTTTGAATCCTTGCCAGGGTTGAGTTGAAAATTCTTCTCTAGCGTGGTCTGTAGGTTTATCTGTAAGGTGAACCATACTTTTTTACCTCGCAAAATATTTGGTTAATAATTTATTTTTCCTTACTTATTATTATAAACTAAATTGGCTTATTAACTAATGAAAAAAATATTTTTTTATTTGCTAAAGATTATATTTATTTACCAAAAATAATGTTGAAATTAATTAGTCTGTTATATTTTTTTACATATTATTTCTTTATAGTAAAAAATCTCTTGATTTCTTAGGAATAGTTGCTAGATAAAAGTCTCCCTTGATTTTTGTTGTATATTAATCAATTCTTCTTAACAAGAATAAAAATATAATGTGTTTTCCCCTATACAATTTTCTAAGTTCGATTACAAATTAATAACGGCTAAGTAACTATATTTCTTTAATATTTTTTTTGGAATATTACTAAAACTTTATAAAAGTTAATTTTTTATCAATATTGTAAATTTTTATCAATATTTTCTCATTTTTTATCTTCTCCTTGATTAATGGATTTGCAGAGAATAAACAAGGGGCTTAAGCCTGTCAATCAGCTAAGATGGAGTTAAATTAACCTCAGTTCTGTTTAAGAATATCCCATAAGATTAGGTGTCAGGTGTCAGGTGTTGGGGATAGGGGGATGAGGGGATGAGGTGATGAGGGGAGAGGGTGAGAGGGAGAAGTAGGGGCTTAGGGTGGTAGGGGTTGAATATATTCAACCCTTACAAGAAATTTCTTTTTTATCTTAACTCCGAACTCAAATGATTACCCTTTTCGCCATCACTCATAGATAAAATTTATCTCGAACTCAGGTTATTAATAGTCAAGTTTAAGAAAACCATTCTGAGCCGATTCCTCTTGCCATCATGGAAGCCATTAAGGGAATTAAGGTAAATCCCACTAACTCAAAGGCAATAATTCCCTTTAATATTTTATATTTGTTGAGACTTATTTCGGGGGCTTTATCTTCTAGTAAAGATTTAACCCAAAGAATAAAAGAAATGGTAGGGTATAAAGACACAGTACCAACAATGAAATAAAGAGCTATTTTTGCCCAAAATACTGGTTGGTGCATATAGTAAGCGGTATCTTTCGCAAAATATAAAACTCTTAAGATTCCAGTGATTAAGATGACTACTGCGGCGGCACCATAGGCACTATCTGCCCAAACTATACGCCATGCTTCTTTTGTTGTTAATTTTTCTTTGAGGGTCAAAAATTCGATCGCCAAGGATGCAAAAATAACTCCTATACTTAGATAATGAAAATAGGCTGTAATGGCACTAGCCCACATAATTAACTCCTGATTAATAATTTACGAGAATAACAGTATTAATTTTATCCCAGTATCGTTATCCTTTTTTCTGTTTGTTAGGACTAGCTAATCTTTTCTCCACTCAGAATAAAAATAGGTGCGATCGCAGCAAAAACTTGACTTAATCCTCTTTTTTCTAATCTATTAATAGAAGATTGAACTACCTCAATATTACAAGCTCTTAATTCAGCTAATCCTTCAGAAATTTGATAGAGGTTTTCCAAATTACTTGCCGTTGCCACTAACCTTCCTCCTTCAGGTAAATAACCCCAACAAGAAGTTAAAATGTTTTTGATTGATTTGCCGCCACCAATACAGATGCGATCGGGTTTTTCTGGTAAAGTATCGAAACAATCTGGAGCATTTCCTTCTACCACTTCCACATTTTCCACCTCAAAACGCCGACAATTTTGCCGTATTAAACCTGCTACCTCTGGATCTCTTTCTATGGCGATAATTTTTGTATTTGGGCATAATAAGCCTATTTCAATGGAAATTGTCCCTGTACCTGCACCTATATCCCAAATAACTGATTTTTCTTCTAATCTTAACCCAGATAAAATTAGTAACCTTACCTCTCTTTTTGTCATAGGAATACCCGGGAGGCGATCGAATAATTCATCAGGAATACCAGGAGTTTTATATTGCCACATATTGTTAAATAACCTCAGTTCAACATCGTAATTGTAAATTTGGCGGAATAAATAAGTAATCTGAGTTCGGGATAAATTTTCACTCATCGGAGTGATGGCGAAAAGGGTAATGGTAAATAGTGTTGGGGTGTTGGGGTGTTGGGGTGAATAATTAATCATTAATAACTCCGAACACTCATTACTCATTACTCGTTACTTATTACTTTCTTCAACACCTGCAACCTGAAACCTGACACCTGACACCTACTCTTATCCGATATTCTTAAACCGAACTGAGGTTAAGTAATGAGTTGGGATAAGGGTTGATGAGGGAAGTATCCAGAAGCAATTCTTAATGATTACACTGTTTAAGAGTTCTATCTTTTAGACCTTTGTGTCCAAACACTAGAAATCAAAATAAAGCACATCAGAAAATAGATAGTTGTTACAACTCCATTCAAATATAGTAAACGCACCGCCCAAATATCAGAAGTGATATTGCCTCCCATCCATAAACTACCATAAACTATCAGCCAAATTAATCCCCACTTTAAAGATAAACGAGCGGTTTTTTTTTCTTTCTGTTCTAAATTAGATTTATAGTTTAAATTGACTAAAGACCAAATAGGTCCAAACAATGGCATTAGATAAAGAGATAGTTGGAATTTGTCTAATTTATCTTGAGGATCTTCTTTCATAGATTAATTAAAATGATAGAATCTATAGGGTTAAGGGAAAACGCCAAGATTAAAAACAAGGTTTAAACAGGAATATCTAAAATCTTTTCAATGCCCTTTGCATTTCTCTTTGATCTTCCCTACGTTTAATGGTTTCTCTTTTATCATGAAGTTTTTTCCCTTTACCTAGCCCTAAACTAACTTTAACCCATTCTCCTCTCAAATACATCTTTAACGGAACTAAAGTTAAACCTTTTTCCTGTAATGCACCAATTAACTTATTAATTTCTTTTTTATGTAATAACAATTTGCGATCGCGCTTTGGTTCATGATTAAAATATTTACCAGTGGTATCATAAGGAGAAATATGCACATTAGTTAACCAAGCCTCCCCATTACGAATTAAAGCATAACCATCTCTTAAATTGACTCTTCCTGCCCTAATAGACTTAACTTCCGTACCCACTAATTGGACTCCTGCCTCATAAGTCTCTAAAATCTCATATAAATATCTTGCCTGACGATTATCACTAATTATCTTCACTTTGTCACTCATTTAATAACCTTCTATCACATCTTTTTATCGACAATCCTTTCATTCTAACAAAATTGGCAAAACCTTGAACCGATTGGAATATTATGCTAAGACTGATTAAACTTTTCTGACTTTAATCTTCTAAACTCGTGGTTTTATAAAAGAAATATAAAGAAGTCAAACCTGACATCTTTTATCGAACTGAGGTAATGAGGAATTTTTTTCCTCTAGTAAATTAATCTTGTTAAACAACTATAATCTAAATAGTCATGATAGCTTTTATAAATTTCAAAGCTCGGTAATTTAACTTTAAAACTAGGGGGAATAATAAATTGATGAATAGGGTAATTTTTTCTTATATTAACAATATCATAATAAATTTTTTCCCATTTACTTAAGCACCTTAAAAATAATTGGAACTGGGAATATAAGTTTTCATACTTGTCCACTAGAGCAATATACTGGAATATTTTAGCAATATTGATAAGTTTAGTATCATCGTCTTCTTTGATCTTAATAACTTTATTAGCAATTTCAATTAAAAAATCTCCCTCTGATTTTGCAAATAATAAAAATGGTTTAATATCTTCAATCATTCCATTTTTTGTTTCTTCAATAAAATTACTAAGTCTCGTAAAATTATCCCAGTTAGTTAAATTGTTTACTCTGAGTAAATCGAGAAAATATAAAAGATTTTCTACTTCAGATATAGAAATAAAATAAGCTAAATATTTGTCTATTATTTTTATTTCCCTTGTTTCTTTGAATTGGCATTTAAAACTATAGTGGAGTTTAATTAACTTTTCTTGAAAAATCAATTTATGATGATTTTCCTTGATTAGATCATATACGGAATCATAAAATGCGAGTAAAGATGGTTGGTTATATTTCTTCTCAATTTTGGTGATAGATCTTAAGTTATCTAGGTTATTAAGAATAATCTTAAAAAACTCTTTTCCAACTAGAAAATAATGCTTTTTGGTTTGACAATATTTTTGAAAATAGCCTTCTAAACGAGCATAAATTAGAAAGTCTGAATGGGTAAATTTTTGATTAAATAATGCTTTTAATGTAACACTAACGCTTTCTAGTTTTTCAAGATGATAGTCATGTAAAGAGATTATTTCTGGACAGATATGAGTACGAGAATATTGTTTAAAGAGGTAGTCAACAAGAGGTTTATCACCGACGAGAGGACGATTCCACCAAGGCTTATCGGCTTTTCTTCCTATGGTTAATTCTATACTCATTTTTTTGTCCCCCATAGTTAACTACAACACCTCCTTTACTTCCTATCATAATGTCTTTTTTTGCTTAATTAATCAGTATATTTATGGATTTTCACAAAATATTTATAAATAAATGTAACTTTGTCTAGTTGTTTATTTTCTCTTTTTAGAAATACTTAAATATTTTTATTTAGTTATTTATAGTTACGTGATTAAGGAGAACTTGTAAGTTTAAAAAATATTACAAACTATCATCTCATTGCTTAAACTTTGGTAGGCTTTTAGCAGTTAACATGAAAAATAAAGCAATCATGCCTTAATAAGTCCTGAGTTCAGAATAAATTTTCATCAATGAGTGAATAGTTAATAGTTAATAGTGAATAGTTGATAATTACTCATTACTCATTACTCCCCTAAACCTGAAACCTACCCTTATCCGATACTTTTAAATCGAACTGAGATTAATAAAAGGTTTAATATAGCTTGAAATTTATAGATAAAAACATGGTTAATATTTTTTCTGACATCGACTTTAATACCCTCAAAAATAATCCTGATTTTAAAGAAGATAGTGTGCGAGAAGTAATTATTTTACCCCTCTTAAAAAGTCTTGGTTATACAGAAAAAAATATCATTCGTAGCAAAACTTTACAGCATCCTTTTCTTAAAGTTGGTAGTAAAAAACGCAAAATTAATTTAATCCCTGATTATTTGCTAAAAATTGAAAATAATTATGCTTGGGTATTGGATGCTAAAGCCCCGAGTGAGAATATTAAAGAAGGTGAGCATATTGAGCAAGTTTATAGTTATGCCATTCATCCTGAAGTGAGAAGTATTTATTTTGCTCTATGCAATGGCGTTGAATTTAGTTTGTTTAAAACTTCTGGTTATGATACTCCTATTTTATATTTTTTTCTCGATGAATTTGATTATTATTCTGATAAGTTAGCTCAATTTTTGTCTTTAAATAGTTTTCAAGTCGGTAAAAATTTCCAATACTTCCCCCCTTCTCAAGGGGGGATAAAGGGGGGTTTTTCTTCTCAAGAAACGTTTTACCCTCACCCCCAACCCCTCTCCCACAGGCGAGGGGAGAAAGAGAATTTTGATTACTTAAATCGCCCTTTATTAAGTGAAATTATCCCGAAAAAACAATCGGCAAAAAGACATTTTGGGGTGCATGGTTATTTCACCAAACAAGTTTGGAATGTGGTGGCATAATATATCAAAAATTTTAGTCAACCCAATGATACTATTCTTGATCCTTTTGGTGGTAGTGGTGTCACCGCCGTTGAGGCTTTAATGAATAATAGAAAAGCGATACATATAGACATTAATCCTCTGGCTATTTTTCTGGTTAACTCTCTCATTTCTCCCGTTAATTTTGATGAGTTAAATGAGGCTTTTAATCGGGTAAAATCTGCCTATCAAAAAAACGAACCAACTACCCCAGAAGAGATTAAAAAAGCCCTTAAACAATATCCTTATCCTCAAGGTTTTAAACTGCCTAAAGGTTCGGATGTTGATACCATAGAAAAGTTATTTAGTGATAAACAATTAGCTCAATTAGCCTTTTTAAAATATCTCATAAATAAAGAGAAGAATAAAAATATTCGAGATACTTTAATGTTAATGTTTTCTGGACTTTTAACTAAAGTAAATCTAACTTATCATAACAACTCAAAAAGACCAGCACCGGGTCAAGAGAATTCATCAGTTTTTCAATATTATCGTTATAGAATTGCCCCTAAACCTACAGATTTAGACTTAATAACTTACTTTGAATTGAGATTTAAAAAAGTAATTTCAGCTAAAAAGGAGATGGAATATTTTATCAATGAAAAAACCATTTCTAATGCTCAAATTGTCAAAGCATCGGCGACAGATTTAAGTTTTATACCTAATGAAAGTATAGATTATATTTACACTGATCCACCTTACGGCAAAAAAATTCCCTACCTAGATTTATCCACTATGTGGAATGGTTGGCTAGATTTAGAAGTCACTGAAAATGACTATAATTTAGAAGCTATTGAGGGAGGAGAAAAGCAAAAATCGAAGGATGAATATAACGAATTAATCGCTAAAAGTATCAAGGAAATGTATCGAGTGTTAAAATTTGACAGGTGGTTATCTTTTGTATTCGCCCATAAAGATCCCGAATTTTGGCATTTAATCATCGATACGGCGGAAAGTTGCGGTTTTGAATATCGAGGGGCAGTAGCACAAAAAAATGGTCAAACTAGCTTCAAAAAACGCCAAAATCCTTTTACTGTGTTATCTGGGCAATTAATCATAAATTTTTGTAAAGTGCGTACTCCTAAAGCGATTATGAAGGCTAATTTAGGAATGGATATAGCAGAAATTGTTATCCAAACTATTGAGGGAGTAATTGCTAAAAATGATGGGGCGACTCTTGAGCAAATTAACGATGAATTAATTATTAAGGGTTTAGAATTAGGCTTTTTAGATTTATTAAAAAAAGAATATTCAGATTTAACACCGATATTATTAGATAATTTTGACTATGATGAGAAAACAGAATTATTTACTCTTAAAAAGGATACTAAATTCAAGTCTCATATAGATGTAAAATTGAGAATTAAGTATTATTTAATCAGTTATTTAAGACGTATGGAAAGGGAAAATAAAACTACGACTTTTGATGAAATTGTATTAAATATTTTACCTTTATTAAAAAATGGTACAACTCCTGAAAATCAGACAATTTTAACAGTATTAGAAGATATAGGGGAGAGAGTGGGGGAAAACCATTGGAAATTGAAAGGAGAAGGACAATTAAGCCTATTTTAACCTCAATTTAATTAAGCATAAACAAAATTAATTATGAATAAAGAATAGTTTTAAGCGTCAATAATTTCAATTGGATATAAAAATGATACTTTCAGGATTAGAAATGATTTTTACTGCTTCATTGCTAAGAGTTGGATTATCCGTTAACCACCATAAAAGAGTATGGGTATCTAAAAGATAACTCATTCATCAACCCCTGTAAAACTATTGATTATTGATTCAGGAAGGGTATCAAAATCCTCAGCCATGGTTACTTTTCCTTTCCAATAACCTGGTTTTCGAGGTTCAGAATTGGCAGTATAGGGAATTATTTTAACGAGGGGTTTTCCTGCTTTGGAAATAATTACATCTTCTCCTTGTAAAACTGCTTCTATCAATTTCGATAATTGACTTTTGGCTTGTTGAATATTAGTTATTTTCATACTTAAATTTATTATAAAAATTTTAAAATGATGTAATATTTACTTAAAATTATCAAATAGCTGAAGTTTCAAAAGCCATAGTTGATAATTAAGAAATTAAAAACCCCCAACTCCTATACGGGCGAATGGCCATTCGCTCCTACTTCTCCCTCTCTCCTCATCACCTCATCCCCTTATCCCCCTATCCCCAACACCGTAAGGGTTGAATATATTCAACCCCTACAACCTGACACCTACTCTTATCCGATATTCTTAAACCGAACTGAGGTTAATTATCAAAATTATCAATGATAGCTTGGGCAAATTCAGAACATTTTAACGGTGGTTCTACGGGAGGAGTCATCATTCTGGCTAAATCGTAGGTAACTTGACGAGATGCGATCGCACGACTGATACCATTACGAATTAAATCGGCGGCTTCCTGCCATCCCATAAACTCTAACATCATTACCCCAGAAAGAATAACTGAACCCGGGTTGATGCGATCGAGTCCTGCGTGTTTCGGGGCTGTTCCATGGGTAGCTTCAAAAATAGCACAGTTGTCACCAATATTAGCACCCGGTCCCATGCCTAAACCACCCACAATGGCGGCGGCGGCATCAGAGAGATAATCCCCGTTTAAGTTCATGGTGGCTAAAATAGAATATTCATCAGGGCGAGTTTGAATCTGTTGGAAGATACTATCAGCGATGCGATCGTTTATCATGATTTTATCTTGCCATTGTCCATTACCATGGGTATCCCAAATCGTATTTAATACTGATTCTACTTCCTTTTTAATAGTTTCTTTTTTCTCAGGGGTGAGAGAATCATAACCCGGTTCAATTTGACGGGCGTTATCTTCTATGGAAATATCGGGATTAGCTTCTTTATTACTTAAAATCCAAGACTCCCTTTCAGTGACACATTCTGCACGAAATTCAGTAGTTGCTAACTCATAACCCCAATCACGAAAAGCCCCTTCTGTGTATTTCATGATATTACCTTTGTGAACCAAAGTCACCATTTGCTTATGTTTTGGTAATCTAAGGGCATTTTGAATGGCACGACGCACCAACCGTTGAGAACCTTTTTTAGAAATAGGTTTGATACCAATACCAGCATCAAGGGGAATTTGTTTGTTTTTAAACTCAGCAGTAGCGGGGATTAATTCTTCATTGAGGAGAGAAATTAGCTTTGCACCGACTTCTGAACCTTGTTTCCATTCAATGCCAAGATAAATATCTTCTGTATTTTCCCGATAGACTATTACATCTAATTTTTCAGGACTTTTATGGGGAGATGGTGTACCTTCATAATAACGACAAGGGCGCACACAAGCATAAAGATCGAAAATTTGTCTTAAAGCCACATTTAAAGAGCGAATCCCGCCACCCACAGGAGTGGTTAAAGGACCTTTTATCGCAATACCATATTCTCTAATAGCAGTTAAAGTATCTTCAGGGAGGTATTGATAAGTACCATATTTTTCACAAGCCTCATCCCCCGCATAAATTTTAAACCAATTTATTTTACGTTTGCCACCATAAGCCTTTTCTACTGCGGCATTAATCACTTTTTCAGTAGCAGGCCAAATATCCACTCCTGTACCATCTCCTCTAATGAAGGGAATAATAGGATCATCAGGTACAATAGGTTGTCCATTATCAAATTTTATTTTACTTCCAACTTCAGGGGGAGTTAATTTTTCAAACATATTCAATTAATTTACAGTCTATTTTTTTTACAACTATATAATGGTACGGCAAAACTATTCTTTAAGGGGGTAAATGTACGAAGAAGTTAATGGATTTTCTTCCAAATTACTCTGAAAACAAAAATAAGATAAAGCAAAAATGTAATTAGATTCTGCACAACTAAAATTTATGAGGATAGATTATGATTCCTAACAAAAATCAAATAAATATTTCTCATCACGCCATTAGTCAATTATGTCAAAAATATCATATTAAAAAACTAGCTCTTTTTGGCTCGGTATTAAGAGATGATTTTACTTCTCAAAGTGATATAGACATCTTAGTGGAATTTATTGAAGGTAAAACCCCCGGTTTTCGTTTTATCGAAATTCAAGATAAATTAACTCAATTATTAGGGCGAACTGTTGATCTAAATACTGCTCAAGATTTAAGTTGTTATTTTCGAGATGAAGTGGTAAACAATGCACAGGTGATTTATGAGAAAAACTGATATTGTACGTTTACAACACATGATAGATTCTGGAAAAAAGGCGATTTCTTTTACCCTCAATAGACAAAGAGTAGATTTAGATCAAGATGAAATGCTTACCCTTGCATTGGTACGTCTTTTGGAAATTTTAGGAGAAGCGGGAAAAAACGTTTCTGAAGCCACCAAAGCAAAATCTCCAAATATACCTTGGCGTTTAATTTGTGGTACGCGCGATCGCCTGATTCATGCCTATTTTGATATTAATCTGGATATAGTATGGGAAATTGTGAATCAAGATTTGCCTTCTCTTATTCCCCAATTAGAAAGCCTATTAAATGAAATTAAAAATAATTAATTATCTAAGCTAAACTAAGCTAAGACGCATTTAACATACCATTTTATTTGGATTATTTTGGATGTTGCGTTGATCACTTTTAAATGCAAAAATTATTTACATCTTTTTTGAGAATCAACCCTATGTTGGTTAAGCAGGGTATTTTGGTAGCTACCTTCGTTTTATATCCTTTATCTTGTTACGGTGGAGAAAAAGAACCATTTTTTCAATTTTCTGATAGAGAAGTTTTTCTAGTTTCTAGTCTTGATGATTCTTTGTCTTTGGAAGAAGGAATAATTATTAGAAAATTCAATTTTATCGGTAATACTGCTTTTAGTAATCATCAATTAGCGGAGGCTGTTAAACCTTTTACCCAGAGAAAAATTACTTTTACCGAACTTTTAGAGGTAGAAAAGATAATTACTAATTTATATACAGAAAATGGTTATATCAATTCTGGAGCGATTATTAATGCAGGACAAAAGTTTAATCCTCGACAAGCAGTTATTACGGTGGAAATTATCGAGGGTAGTGTTTCTGAAATAAAGGTTGAAGGTTTAAAAAGATTAAGAACGGACTATGTTAAAAATCGTCTGCAAATTGCCACGGCAACTCCTTTTAATGTTAATAGATTATATGAAGCCTTACAGGTTTTACAACTCAATACTTTAATTGCAAATATTTCTGCAGAATTGGTTGCGGGGGTAGTTCCTCAAGAAAGTATTTTATTAGTTAATGTTACTGAAAGTGATTCTTTTAGTTTTATGCCTATCTTTAATAATGGGCGTAGTTCGAGTGTGGGTAGTTTTAGGAGAGGGGTGAGGATTAAAGAAGATAATTTATTTGGTTTTGGAGATGCGATCGATTTTTCTTATTTTAATACCGATGGAAGCAATACTTTTAATGGTAGTTATAGTATTCCAGTGAATAGTTATAACGGAAAGATAGAATTTGCTGGGGGTTTTAATGATACTAGAATAATTCAAGAACCTTTTGATGTGTTAAATATTACAGGAAACTCCGAATATTATGAAATTAGTTTTTATCAGCCTGTGATGGAAAAACCGACCCAAGAATTTGGTTTAGGAGTGACTTTCAGTAAGGAATCTAGTCGTAGTTTTTTAGATGGTGAACCATTTCCCTTTTCTTTAGGGGCTGATATTAAAGGCAATACCGAAGTGAGTGCCATTCGTTTTTTTCAAAATTGGACTATCAGACAACCCCAAGATGTGTTTAACTTGAAGTCAGAATTTAGTTTGGGTATAGAGGCTTTTGGGGCGACAATTAATGAAGAATTACCCGATAGTCGTTTTTTGTCATGGCGTAGTCAGTTGCAGTATGTCAGACAATTAGCACCAGATAGCTTATTTATTTTTCAAACAGATTTACAACTAGCTAATGATAATTTAGTCACCTTAGAGCAGTTTTATCTTGGAGGTTTATACAGTGTTAGGGGTTATCCTCAAGATATTCGAGTGACGGATAATGGTTTATTGCTGACTACAGAGGCATGGTTTCCCATTTTGCGAGTGAAAGATATTTGGCAAAATCAAGATGGTGTTTTACAAATTATTCCTTTTGTTGATTTTGGGGTTGGCTGGAATGTGGGCAAAATTCCCAACCCTTCTCCTAATACCCTTATGGGAGTTGGTTTAGGACTTCAATGGCAGATGGGAAATAATTTTAATGCTCGTATTGATTACGGAATTCCTCTTATTCACATTGAGAGGTCAAAAAATTCTTTGAATGATGAGGGTATTTATTTAAATATAAACGCTAATTTTTAAATTATTGTGATTTTGTTCTTTAAAGCCAGATTTTTGAAATAGTATCTTAAATAATCCTTAATTTTCTCTTATTTATTAGTAATTATTCCCTAAATACATAATCGTTTAAAAAATTAGTTTTTCAAGCAACAAAAAAAATATAATTGCTATAAGATAATAGTTATTAACCAATGTAAGTTTAATGGTTTTCAATATCAACTATGAATGTTTATAAATCGATTAATCATAATTATGTCTTTTCTCGAATAATTTTAAGTACTTTATTAGGGTCAACTATTTTTTCTTTTGGTAACTTGAATGTAGAGGCTAAAAATAGTCTTACTGTATCTGATGAAAATCAAGAACAAATTGACTATTTGAGCAAAAATTTAATCAGTCTTGAAAATACAAATAATTCTATTCAATATCGTAAAGGGGGAAGTAATTCTGATATTCCCTACATCATCACTCCCCGTTACACTTTAATCTCTGATAACACTCCCACTCTACATTGGAATGAAGTTGAAGGGGCAAGTAGTTATTTGGTGAAAATTCAAGGGGGAGATATTAACTGGCAACAGGAAGTTAAGGATACTACTGTTGTTTACTCGGGAGCAGAAATGCTCAAAAGTGGTATAGACTATTTTGTTTCTGTGGAAGCTGATACGGGGGTATCTTCCTTGGATGATAGTGGTGCAAAATTAGGTTTTCGCTTAATTACCTCTGAACAATCAAATTCTTTACAAGATGCGATCGCACCTATTCAAACATCAAATCTTAGTCAAGAGGAAAAAGGGATTAAACTAGCTGAAAAATACCATCAATTAAATTTAAATGCAGATGCGATCGCAATTTTAGAACAATTAAAAGCCGAAGGTAGTAAATCCGCTCAAGTGTATCGTCTTCTTGGTGATACCTATGCTAAAACGGGATTAAACTTACTAGCTGAAGAGAATTATCTTACCGCCATTGAACTAGAATCCGCTAATAATAATTTGGAAAGTGTAACAGAAATCCAAGCCTCTCTTGTGGGAGTAAAAATAATGTTGGGCAAATTAGAAGAAGCCGAGGAGTTAAATCAACAAGCCCAAGCAGGATATAGTAAATTGGGCAATGTCGATAAAGGGCAAGAATTAAACCGCACTCTTACCGCTTTAACTCAAGGCAATAGCGAAAATCCTATCCGCACTCGTGGTAGTAGTCAACAGACTAATTCGGCTCAAAATCAAATCGATCAAGTTGTCACCCCTAATTTTGGCAATGACTGGCCTTAAACTATCTAAGTTTTGCTCAAGTTAACAACTTAGCTTATTATTAACCTGAGTTTTGGATAAGCTGAAAGCATTATCTTGTGGTCAGAAAACCTTATAGCTTCTTAGAAATAAGAATAAAATGGCCTTAACCCGAACTGACGTTAAATAGTTAAGAATTAAAAATTAAGAATTAAGAATTAAAAACCCCTAACTCCTAACTCCTCATCACCTCATCCCCCCATCCCCTAACACCTGCAACCTGAAACCTGACACCTATCCTTTTTCGATATTCTTAAACCGAACTGAGGTTATTATTACTAAGCACTTATCCAATGTATAAACACCGTCACTATCACTGGACTATATTTTCGGGGAGATTATGGCTAAATTCCCTTGCTATTGTAGGATTAACGGGATTATTGACTTCCAATCAAATTGATGCTCAAGTAATACCCGATCGCACTCTTGGTAAGGAAAGTTCCATTGTTACCCCGAATCTTACTATTAATGGGATTCCCAGTGAGCGAATAGATGGCGGTGCTGTTAGGAATACAAACTTATTTCATAGTTTTCAAGAATTTAATATTGGTAACGGTAGAGGGGTTTACTTTAACAATCCTGCTGGTATAGAAAATATTTTTACCAGAATAACAGGGCAAAATGTATCAAAAATATTAGGAACTTTGGGAGTATTAGGTAACAGTAATCTTTTTTTGCTCAATCCTAACGGTATTATATTTGGTCCTAATGCCACACTGGACTTAAAAGGCTCATTTATCGGTAGTACGGCTGATAGTGTTGTGTTTGGAAATGGGGTGAAATTTAGTGCCACAAATCCTGAAAATATACCCTTACTCACCATTGGCATTCCCATTGGATTGGAATTTCGCGCTAACTCTGGAGAAATTTCCGTTCAAGGAGAAGGAAGTAACCTGTTTTTAGATTTTTCTAACGGTTCTATAGTACCAGATCAAAGAAATGCGGGACTAGAAGTGTCCACAGGCAAAACCCTAGGTTTATTAGGCTCAAAAATAAATATTACAGGAGGTAACTTAACCGCAGACTCAGGTACGATCGAACTTTGGTCAGTAATTGACGGTAATTTAAGGCTTACTTTTAATGATCAATCCTTAAGAGTTAATAGTAATGCTGTTTCTCAATATGGAGACATTGAACTAATAAATAATGCCTCTGTTTACTTAAGCGGAACAAGTTCAGGGGGGATTAATGTCAATAGTCAAAATTTAACATTAAAAAATGGTTCTTCTTTTGTCACTTTAACTACGGGACAAACAAAAGGGGAAGATTTGAATTTTAAGATTGTCGATTCCGTTTTATTAACTGGTTCATCTCCTAACCAATTACCGAGTGGCTTCTATACTCAAACTTTTGGTGCTGGTAGTGCCGGAAATTTAACCCTTGAAACGGGAAACCTAACCCTCGGAGGTGCTTTAATTTCTGCAAGTACTTTTGGCGAGGGGAATGCAGGACAATTAAGAATATTAGCCAGAGATTCTATTAATTTAATTGATGATGGTTTTGGTGTTACTTTTATCGTAGCTGACTCAGAATCATCGGGTAACGGTGGCAACGTTTTCATTGAAACAAAAAATTTAACTTTAGTAAATGGGGCTCAAATATCAGTAAGTGCTTTTGGTAGTGGAAACAGTGGAAAACTGGACGTTAAAGCATCAGACACCATTCAAATTATCGGTGAAGGACAAGCATTTCCTTCAGGATTATTTGCCCAAGCTATTCGTGCTGGTAATGGAGGGGATTTAACGGTTAAAACAGGGCGTTTGCTTATTCGAGATGGAGGTTTAATCTCCGTTGGCACTCAAGGCAGTGGTAAGGGGGGACAATTAACCATTGATGCTTCTGAGTCTGTCGAATTAACTGGTACAAGAATTATTGGTGTTGGTTCTCGTTTAATTTCAGGTACGGTGGGAACTGGCAATAGTGGTAATATTATTGTTAATACCAAAGATTTAAGAATTTTAAATGGTGCGGAAATTTCTGTCAGTAGTGTTTTTGGCACATTTGTAGGGCAAGGAACACCGGGTAACTTACAAATCAATGCTAATTCTATTTTTCTCAACAATCAGGGACAAATTACCGCAGAAAGTGGTTCAGGAGAAGGGGGTAATATCAACCTACAAGCGAAAGAAAGACTAGAATTGCGTAACAATAGTCAAATTTCTGCCACCGCAGGTACAGAAGGAGGAGGAGGAAACGGGGGTAATATTTTTATCGATTCTCCTTTTATTATTGCTCCTCCCAATGGAGATAGTGATATTACCGCTAATGCTTTTGAGGGGCAAGGGGGAAATATTATTGTTAATAGTCAGGGAATTTTTGGAATTGAGTTTAGAGAAAATCAAACCCCAAAAAGTGACATTACCGCTAGTTCTCAATTTGGACGCTCTGGAAATGTGGAAATTAGCACTCCTAATGTTAATCCTAGTCAAGGTTTAGTGGAATTGGTGAAAAATCCTGTTAATCCTGCTGATTTAGTTGAAGTGAATGCTTGTAGTAAGGGGCAAGAAAGCGAATTTATTATTACAGGGCGTGGTGGTTTGCCTCCTAATCCTGCATCAATTTTAAACGGTGATTTACTGTTGCCAGACTTTGGTATAACAAATAATTCTCTAGCTCAACAAACTAAAGTTACTTCTGTTGCTTCTAAAACACCCGCTCAAGGATGGCGAATGGTGGGAGAAAATGAGATGGTTTTAACGGCTAATACTCCTAGTAATAATTTAATTGAAAAAGGAATTAACCATTATGAAAACGGTCAATTTCAAGAAGCTATTACAAAGTGGCAAGAAGCCTTAAAAGAATTTGAAGAAGATAGTTTAACTCAGTCTATTATTTTTAATAACATTGCGATCGCACTTACACAATTAGGGGAATGGGAAAAAGCAGAGGAAACAGTTAAAACCAGTCAGGAAATCTTAAATAAGATATCTAATAATAGTCAATTAAAACAGTCTATACAGGCTCAATTTTTTAATAACCTAGCCATAATAGAATTAGCCAGAGGTGATGGGTTACAAGCCCTAAAATACTGGCAATCTGCTACTCAAATTTATGAGCAAATAGGTGATCAAAAAGGAGTTATTCGCAGTTTAATTAATCAGAGTAAAGCCTTAAAATATTTGGGTTTAAATCTCCAAGCGAAACAATTATTACAAGAAATTAATACAAATTTGGAACTAATTTCCGATCCTTTATTAAAGGTTGCTGGAGGGAAAAATTATGGGGATGTTTTGCGTTTGCTGGGTGATTTTTCTCAATCAGAACAGGTATTAGAAAAAAGTCTTGCGATCGCGCAGCGCCTCAGCTTTGCTGAGAACGCACAAGAAAACTTATTACCCAATTATGTAAATCAAATTCAACTAAGTTTAGGAAATACTTATTTTGCCCAAAATAACATCACTAAAGCCCTTGAATATTATCAAGAAACAGATACTAATAGTCCCTTTTTAAATTTAGAAATTCAAAGTCAACTCAATAAATTAAAACTTTTAATACAACGAAGAAGATTCTTTTCTTTGAAAAATTTACTTCCAGAAATTTATAATAAAATTAATAATTTACCTCCTAGTAATACCAGTATTTATGCACAAATTAACTTCGTTAATAGCCTTGATAACCTAGCTAAAATAACTTCTGAATATCAAGATTTTGATAAAATTTTAATCTTAGAAAATGCTTTAAAACAAGCCCAAAAAATTGGAGATAAAAGAGCAGAAGCCTATGTTTTAACATATCTAGGGGAGCAATATGAACAGCAAAAACAATGGACACAAGCAGAAAATATAACCAAATCTGCACTTATTATCACTGGACAAATTCAAGGAGATGACATAGCCTATCTAGCTCAATGGCAATTAGCAAGAATACTCAAAGCCAAAGGAGATAAACAAGGGGCAATAACTGCTTATAA
This sequence comes from Cyanobacterium aponinum PCC 10605, assembly GCF_000317675.1. Taxonomy (NCBI): domain Bacteria; kingdom Bacillati; phylum Cyanobacteriota; class Cyanophyceae; order Chroococcales; family Geminocystaceae; genus Cyanobacterium; species Cyanobacterium aponinum. The sequence continues at coordinate 2,244,628 of NC_019776.1, read as the reverse complement.
TCTAGCTTTTGATACTCTAAAAGACTTACGCAACGATTTAGTAACCGTTAACCGAGAAGTACAATTTTCTTTTCGGGAAAGTGTTGAACCTATTTACAGAGAGTTAGTCGCCTTATTATTAGAGGGAGATATTTCCCAAAGCAATTTAATTCAAGCTAGAGAGATTATGGAGTCTTTACAATTAGCTGAATTGGATAATTTCTTTAAGGACACCTGCTCTACGACAAAACCAGTTCAAGTTGATCAAATTGATCCTACCACTGCGGTTATTTATCCTATCATACTGCGCGATCGCCTCGATGTCATTGTGTCTTTACCGGGACAACCCCTGATTCATTACTCAACCCCTTTAAATCAAGATAAAGTAAGACAAATAGTCACCAATTTACAAAAAGCCTTATATGAAGACCCCCTTCAAACTGGACGTATTACAAACAACTATCAAGAAGACGCTCAAACCTTATATCAATCTCTAATTCAGCCCATAGAAACCAAACTGCAATCCAATCAAATCAAAAATCTTACGTTTGTCTTAGATGGTATATTAAGAAATATTCCTATGGCAATCCTCTACGATGGAGAAAAATATCTACTCGAAAAATATTCGATCGCACTTACTCCGGGATTACAAATTTTAGATCCTCAACCTTTTCAACGAAGCCAATTAAGAGCTTTAACCGCAGGTTTAACCGAAGCCCGTCAGAATTTTAGCGCCCTTCCCAACGTCAAAATAGAATTGACAGAAATTGAAAATGAAATAAATTCGAAGGTTCTTCTCAATCAAGAATTCACCAAGACTAATTTAGAAAAATTAATTCAAAATAATAATTTCCCTATCCTTCATTTAGCAACTCATGGTCAATTTAGCTCTAATATCGAAGACACATTTATCTTAACTTGGGATGAATCTATAAACACAAAAGAATTAGATCGTATTTTAAGCCGAGACTTTGCTTCCGACTCATCACCCTTAGAATTATTAGTTTTAAGTGCTTGTCAAACCGCTACAGGAGACGAAAGAGCGGCATTAGGTTTAGCCGGAATTGCTGTTAGGGCAGGAGCTAGAAGCACTCTGGCAACCTTATGGTTAGTAGATGATAGAGCAACCACCGAACTGATGGTTAAATTTTATCAGGAGTTAGCCCGAACAGAAGTAACAAAAGCCGAAGCATTACGCCAAGCCCAATTGTCTTTATTAAAAGACGGTAAACATCAGCATCCCTTCTTTTGGGCTCCATTTGTTTTAGTGGGTAATTGGTTGTAATAAAAAGGGCAAGGGGCAAAAACGAATAGTGAATAGTAAATAGTGAATAGTTGATAACTACTCGTTATATCAAATCCGCTTAATTGCACATGGTATAATCAAGAGGATGTATATTTGTTGTCGTAGATTTTGACCAATGCCTTCAAGAATCAAAATTGAACCCCATTTAAGTTTACAAGAATTAGAACAAGGGTATCGAAAAGCCAAACAAGGGATTGAAAAAATTCACTACCAAGTGATTTGGTTATTAGCACAAGGGAAACGAACCTCTTATGTTTCCCACGTTACAGGATATAGCTTAAGTTGGATTTACGAACTTGTTCGTAGTTATAATCGTTCGGGTGCAAAAATGTTGGGGGATCAAAGACAACATAATCGGGGTAGAAAACCGTTATTAGACGATCAACAATTAGCTCTGCTATATCAAAGATTACAATCACCCCCCGATGATCAAGGACTTTGGAATGGTGTCAAAGTCGCAAAATGGCTCACTCAACTTCTAGATCGTACTATTTCTCCTCAAAGAGGATGGGAATATCTTAAAGGATTAGAATATCGTCTCCGATGTCCTCGTCCAAATCATCAAAATTCTAGCTGCCTTGAACAAAATGAATGGAAAAATCAACTAGCAGAAAAAAAAAAAAGATTCAACAAGAATATCCCGACGCGGACGTTCAAGTGTGGGCTGAGGATGAGCATCGTTTAGGACTCAAACCAGTATTGAGAAGAGTATGGGTAGAAAAAGGTTATCAACCGATAGCTACGGTCAATTGGCGTTTTCAATGGTTGTGGTTATATGGCTTTGTGGAACCAAATACAGGAGAGACATATTGGTGGCTACTACCATATGTAAATACTGAATTGTTTAATCGAGTCTTAAAAGATTTTGCACAGCACTATGAAATAGGTAAAAACAAAAGGGTGATTTTAGCAATGGATCAAGCTGGTTGGCATCCGATTAAAGAAACGACGGAAATACCAGAGGGAATCCACGTTATGCTGATGCCTTCTCACTCTCCAGAATTACAACCGGCAGAACGTTTGTGGCCATTAATAAATGAGGCCATCGCTAATAGGACATTTAAAAATTTAGAAGAGTTAGAAGAGGTAGTTATTAGTAGATGCAAAAAAATTATGGAAGAAAAAGAAATAGTTAAAGGAATAGCCAATTTTTATTGGTGGCCTAATTAATATCTTTTAGTGTGGCTAATTAAACGGATTTGATATTACTCGTTACTCGTTACTCATTACTTTCTTCTGAAACCTGAAACCCTGTAGGGGCGAATGGCCATTCGCCCCTACGTCTTCCTCTCCCCTCATGCCCTCATCACCGTAAGGGTTGAATATATTCAACCCCTACCCCCCTTATCCAAATATTGTTAAGCCAAACTAAGGTTTAGTTAGTTGGTAAGATACCCAGTTTAACAGCCACGCTTAAATCTTGATCATCTCGACGTAAATTTAAAGTTAACTCTGAGCCAACTTTTCTGGATTCCACAATTTTTTGTACTTGAGTAGAATCTTGAATTTTTTCTCCTTCTACTCCTTGGATAACATCCCCTGATTTTAAACCTGCTTGAGCCGCAGGAGAGTTGGGCATAACATTAACAATTAAAACCCCTTCTTCATCAACTAAATTCGGTTTATTCATTTCCTGTAATCGCTCTTTGGTTTGTTCATTGAGAGAAACCATACTAATACCGATATAAGGATGTTCTACTTTACCATCAGCAATTAAGGTTTGGGCAATTTGTGCCGCCCGATTGATAGGAATTGCAAATCCCAATCCCTGAGCATTTTGAATAATGGCGGTGTTGATGCCAATTACTTCTCCGTTTGCATTTAAAAGAGGACCTCCTGAATTACCGGGGTTAATAGCCGCATCTGTTTGAATAAAGTCTAAACGCTTATCTCCCACGCCAATCTCAGAACTCGATCGCCCCGTAGCACTAATAATACCAGTAGTTACAGTATTATCCAAACCCAAAGGATTCCCAATTGCGATCGCCCATTCTCCGATTACCAAATCATCAGAATTACCTATTTCTAAAACGGGCAGATTTTCTGCGTTAATTTGAATGACGGCTAAATCAGTAAGAGGATCAGATCCTAACACTTTACCTTCAAAAACTCGACCATCTTTTAGATTAACAGTTACTTCTGTCGCTCCATCAACTACGTGAGCATTAGTCAAAATTTTACCATCTTCACTGATAATAAAACCAGATCCTGTACCTCTTTGAATTTGCTCATCAGGAATTTGAGGGACGCGATCGCCAAAAAACTGACGGAAAAAAGGATCATTAAACATCGGTGGAACATTAGTTGCAACCTTACGAGAAGCGTTAATTCTGACAACTCCAGGACCAACTTCCCGTACAACTTGAGACACGAAATTAAGGTTGTCATTATTGGGCAATGCACTGACGGTAGAATCATCATTATAAACTTTATCTTCTTTGAGAAGACTATTCTCGCCATCTCTTGTAAAGGCAAATAATTGAGGGGTATTAACTAAATAGTTAGTTCCCACTCCTATACCCGCACCTAATAATAGTAAAGATGCACCTGTTGTTAATCTTTGAATAAATTTATTAACCATAACAGCTCAAACCTCTCTAAAAATAATACAAAATATAAAAATAATTAATTACTAGACTGAAAAGAAAATAAGATAAAAATAATTGCTACACAAATAGATTAATCACACGAACAAAAAAATAAAAAAAGTCAGGGATTAAAGGTGCGAAGGAGCTAAAGAGGAAAACCTATCTTTCTCCCTGACACTTAATACTATAAACAACCGATATGACTTTGATGTGAACCTAAGATGAAATTTTAGTGACATTTAGCCGCCGCATTAACTAACTCATTGGCTACTTTAATAGAATAGGGTTTTATCAGCCACCAAATAAAAGGAGATAGCCACCCTCGGAGGGTAATAGAATAAGCAATATAACTACCGCATAAAGTGGACTCAATTTGATAAGTTATTCTTTGCTCAATACCCGGAATCGCCAGTAAACGAATACTCAACAATTCTCTAGGGCGGACACTTTCTACAAAAGCACGAATAGGAAAAGGAGTCAAACGGGTGACGACAGAAAAAATTAACCCCGGTTTAGGAATTAAGCCCTTAGGTAAATTTGTTTGGGAAAAAAGAGGATGCCATGACATATCTGCTAAATTAATTAATTTTCCCCACACCATATCCACTGGAACACTAGAAGCGACTCGATAGGTTTTATACAGGGAACATTTACATAATAATTTGCCACCTTCTGTCAATAATTTAAAAGAAAAATTTAAAATCATGGTCTTCACGGATTGACGAATACTTGGTGGAAAAATCTTTTATATAGATCACACCATTATCTATGATAACCACTAATAAATAATGTGAACTACCCAACACCAAATTCTAAAATAATAGAGTGTTCTATATGTTTTACAATAATTCTATAAATTGGAAAATGACAAGGATTTACTGATTTTGACCAAAGGAGTTTTAAAACCTTCGTGAGATTGAGAGTCTTGGATGTATATGTGTAAATATTTTAACTTAATGTCGAAAGAAGTCCCACGCCTAGTTTTCCACAAAAAAGACAGTTAAACAGGCGTATGGATGAATTTCGACCAGTAAATGAAATCGACCGTAGGGAATCCACACAAAATGAAAAATCTATGTTAGAATCTATTTATCAATAACCTAGTTTCTGATAATGCTAAAAGTAGTCAAAGTAAGATTATATCCTACAAATCCACAGAAAGAATCGTTAGCTAAGGCTTTTGGTTCTTGCCGTTGGTTGTGGAATCATTTTCATGCTTTGACTAATGAAACATACAAGCAAACAGGTAAAGGGTTATCTCGTTATGACTTGCAAAAGCAATTACCTTCTCTCAAGAAAGAATATGAATGGCTAACAGAAACATACTCCCAATGTTTACAAGTGGTTTGTCTCAATCTAAGTCGTTCTTTTATCAACTTTTTTGAGAAACGGGCTTCTTTTCCTAGATTCAAGTCTAAGCATGGTAAGCAGTCTCTTAGCTATCCTCAAAATGTCAAAATCAAAGGAGATATAATTATTTTTCCGAAGTTAGGAGAGATTTATGCTAAGATTCATCGTTCTATAGATGGTGAAATCAAGACTGTAACTATCTCTAAAAATAAAGCGGAGCAGTATTATGCGTCTATTTTATTTGAAGATGGAAAAGAACAACCATTACCAAACACTGAAGGTAAAGCAATCGGGTTGGATATGGGGATAAAAGATTTTTGTGTCACCAGTGATGGTTCTAAGTTTGATAACCCTAGATGGTTAGCTCGTCATGAACGCAACTTAAAAAATAAACAGAAAGATTTATCTCGTAAACAAAAAGGCTCAAATAACCGTAATAAAGCCCGAATCAAAGTAGCAAAGGTTCATAATAAAATATCTCGCACTCGTGAGGATTTTCACCATAAACTATCACGCAGGATAGTAAACGAAAACCAAGTTGTAATATGTGAGAATCTAAACATCAAAGGGATGGTAAAAAACCATTGTCTAGCTAAGTCAATACAACAGGTAGGTTGGGGACAATTTCAGACAATGCTCAAGTATAAATGTGAACAAGAAGGTAAGATTTATCTTGAAATAGATAGATTTTTTCCTAGTTCCAAAACTTGTAATCATTGTTTGAATATTGTAGATAGCTTACCTTTAGATATTAGACAGTGGGAATGTCCTAGATGTAAAACCAAACACGACAGGGATATGAACGCATCATGTAATATCAGGGATGAAGGACTGCGAATATTGTCGTTAGGAACTAGCGAGTCAGCATCTTGCCCAGATGTAAGACCTAGTAAGGGTGGACGTAAGAAAGCCACTACTAGGCTATCTGTTGGAGATGAAGCCCACACCATAAATCTTTGATTTTGGTGTTGGGTAGTTCACGAATTATCAACATAATTTAATCTTAGAGGCAGTGAGCGAAAAATAACGGTTTTTTGTAGAATAACAACATTATCCTCCCTAGTAATTAGATTTCAAGAGAGAAAACGGTTGATAAGTTTTTTGATGATTCGCTTATAATAATCTGTGGCTATTATATTCTTTACTATGATATTAATAATATTTTTTTTGCACTAAATATGAAGCTATTAAGGTATTTTTTTCTCAAGCAATTAAGTTTTTTTTTCTGGTTAACTTTATTATTTAATCCTCATATTAGTGTTGCTCAGGAAATAAAAAAACCCAATCCTTTAACTACAAATTTTAGTAGTGATTTAATTCCTAGTATTGACAGAGAAATTACCCCATTTGAGAAAAAAAGAATTAGAAATAGAATTGATGAGTTAAATAATTTAGCTGGTGCAGAATTATCTCAAGGTAATGATGATGATGCCTTTTCTGCGTGGTATGAAGCTATTAATTTAAGTAGATATTTGGGCATAGAAGCTGAGATAAAAATGATTAATCAGGTGGGTAAAGTAGCTTGGGATAAAAGTAGAAATCAAGATATTAATTTTCTCACAGAACGATTAAATATAATTGAAAGTCAAGCCACAGAAAATAAAGAATTAGATGAGGATTTTTTGGCTATTTTAATTGATGCCCATGAAGTTTTGCACAATATAGATCAGTCTATTACTCTCAATCAAAGTAATTTAGAAATTGCCCGTAACAATAATGATACTGATCAAATTAAGTCAAGTTTGGAAAAGTTAGGAAATCTTTATCTTGCCAAGTTCGACTATTACAGTGCTGAACCCATTTTTAAGGAACTTTTAGAAATTGCCCGTCAAAATGAGGACTATTTAGGAGAAGGTATTTATTTACGGAAGTTAGCTGAAATAAGTCAGGCTTTAGTTAATCCTGCTAATTCTGTTAAATATAAAGAGGAATTAGTGGAAAATGGTTTACAAAATCAAAATTTAGCTTCTTTAGCTATGTTAAAAATTGCCATTGGCGATGATTATAAAAGTTTAAATGACCCTCAATCTGCTAGTCAATCTTATCAAGAAGCCTTTAACACTGCTTGGAGTAATCAACAATATGCGATCGCAGGAGATGCTCTTAAGAAACTAGGAAAACTATATCAAGAATATGAGCAATGGGATTCGGCACTGCAAATCTATCAAGAATTAATCAAGATAGAACAACAGTCTTATAATCTTTATGGTTTAATGAATACTTATGATTATATGGCAATAATTTATCAACAAAAAGAAGAAGAAAATCAAGCACTTCAATACTGGCAAAAAGCCTTAGAAATTGCCCGTCATCTTAATTATAAAGAAGATTATTTTTTCAATAAAATTAGTCGTGTTAATGAGGAATAAGTTAGAGATTCGTTTATTGGGGTATTGAGAAGAAACAAGTAACGAGTTGAGAGTTAGAAGCTACTAATTGTCAAATATTTAGTTGTGCCTTTTGCTTTTGCTTCCTCAAAACACTTTTCAGCACCCTTTAAATTGGTAAAAAATTCTTGATAATAGTTAATAATTGATTAGAAATAATCGGTTTGCTTAAATAATCATCCATACCTAATTGTAAACACTTTTCTCTTTCTCCTTTGACTGTTCCTGCGGTGAGAGCGATAATAGGAGTATGGGTATTTGTCTCTTTTTCTTTTGCTCGAATCATGGAAGTTGCTTCATATCCGCTAAGTAGAGGCATTTGTAAATCCATTAAAATTAAATCGGGTTGGATTTCTATAAATTTTGCAACGGCTTCTTCCCCGTTTTTGGCTTTAATAATTTTGGCTTGAGGTAATATTTTTGTAATCATGGCTTTGGCAAGAGTTAAGTTAACTCGATTATCCTCTGCAATCAAAATTGTGATGTGAGAGTAACTTGGTTGTGAGATTGTATTCGATTCTATGGGAATAACGGGGGTATTCGCTTTTATTTTTAGTTGTGAGAGAGCGGTAAAAAGTCTATTTAAAGTAATAGGTTTGCTTTGCTGACTCTGAATTCCTAATTCTTTACAGGCTTGATGAATAAAACTATCTTCTGGGGTACTATGGAGAAGAATAATGGGTAATTCTTCGGGAGAGATAAAGAGTTTTTGTCTAATGTGGCGAATTAGTTCAATTCCATCCATGTCAGGCATTTCGTAGTCAACTATGGCGGCTTGATATGTATTACTTTTTGTCAGTTTTTTAATTGCGATCGCACTTTCGTTGACAATATCAGAGTTAATATTTTTCAGAGCCAACATATCTTGAAGAATACAACTATTATTAAAATTATCATCAACAAGTAAAACTTTGTTAATACTCTCTAAACCCTGATAATGGATTATTTCTCCCGCTTCGGTGATAAGATTAAGAGTAAAGAAGAAAGTGCTACCTTTACCTAATTCGCTGGTAAGATTGAGCTTACTACCCATTAAATTAAGTAGTTTGCTAGAAATAGTTAAGCCTAAACCTGTACCACCATATTTACGGGTTGTGGATTCATCTTCTTGAGTAAAAGCCTGAAAAATAATGTCTTGCTTTTGAGGAGAAATACCAATACCAGTATCTCTAACGGAAAAAAGTATAGTGGATTTTTCGTCTTTAGAAGGTAGTAGTTTGATATTTAATTCAATCTCTCCTTTATTCGTGAATTTAGTGGCATTTCCTAGAAGATTAATTAAAATTTGTTTTAGTCTAATCTCATCGGTATAAGCAAAACGGGGCAAATCAGGACTAACATTCAATAATAGTTCAATGTTATGGTTATCTGTGATTTTGTAGCGAATTAAATCAGTGACTTGGGTTGCTAATTCCCATAAATCAACTTTTTCATAACTAATTTCGAGTTTCCCTGCTTCAATTTTAGAAAAATCAAGAATATCATTGATTAACTCTAATAATAGATTTCCCGATTGGTGAACTAATTTTAAATATTTTTTTTGAGTAAAGTTAAGGGAAGTTTGCAAAAGTAGTTCAGAAAAACCAATAACTCCGTTAAGAGGAGTGCGAATTTCATGACTCATATTCGCCAAAAATTCTGATTTTGCCTTACTTCCCGCTTCAGCTTTTTCTCTTGCTTGTTGTAAATTTGCTTCTAATCGATTTCTATCAATGGCACTGGCTATACTATCAGCAAAACTAGATAATAAAGCAACTTCTCCTTCTGTCCATAATTTTTCTTGATGGCAACAACTAAAACCAATCATAGCAATGGCAATATTATTATTCATGATGGGAATATAAACTAATCCCTGAATATCCATTTTTAATAATTCTTGTTTGAAGGGAATATTATCGTCTATGTGTTTGGTAAGAATTTGAAAGGTTTTACCGGCTAAAACATTCTCGGCGGCGGGGGAAAAGGCGGAGGAAGGAATATTCTGTAGGAAAGGATTTTTGATAGTCGGTTGTTTGCCGTCACCATAGCATTCATATTCTTGACTGAAAAATATTTCTGTTGCTTCATGGCGAATACTAATATAGTAAGACTTGTCGGCTTCTATTGCTTTAAGAATAATTGATAAGGATTTATAGATTGCTTGGTTAATATTTTTATTAGATAGCAACTCTTTTGTAGCTTGTGCGATCGCAACTAAGACTTTTTCTTTCTGATATAAAATTTGATTGGTGTTTTTTAATTCATTTTCAAAGGTTTTTTCTGAGGTAATATCTCTGACAATTCCTTCTATTCTGTAAGGAATTCTTTTGTCATCATAAATATATCTAGCTTTATTGTTAATCCATTTAACTTGCCCTTGAGTGGTAATAATACGATATTGTGCTGAAAAACAACCATAATTTGACAAGTCTTGCCACATTTTCCCAAGCATGGGTTTATCTTCGGGATGAATAAATTTTTCCCACAGAGAATTATCTGTTATCCATTCTTCATAAGGCAAACCATATATATCTTCTACACATCGACTAACAAAAAGGGTTTTTAACTCTGGATAACTCATCGCCCATACTACTTCGCTTAAAGATTCTAAAATTGTCCGAATCTCATTTTTTGTTTCTCTTAATTCATCCTGAGCATTTTTGTAGTCTGTAATATCAACTTGTGTGCCAAACCAAAACCAATCACCATTTCTATCTTTTTGGGGCTGTGATTGAACCTGCATCCAGCGAGTTTTATCATTGACAACTACTCTCGCTATATGATTGAAAGATGACTTAGATGCGATCGCTTTTTCACTTTTCTTGAGAAATAAATCTCGATCATCAGCATGAATTATGTTAATAGCGCAAGAAGCATCTTTTAAAACATCTTCCGCTTTCAAACCATTTAAAGCACACCAAACAGGGCTAACATAGGTAAAACTGGAATCTTGGGCTAACTTATAAATGCCGATGGGAATAAAAGAAATTAACTGATTATACTCCCTTGTTTTTTCTTGTAATGCAATCTGACTTCGTTTTTGTTGATCAATATCTTGTATTGAACCATATATTCTCACACACTTACCCTCTTGAAACTCAGGTTGAATAATTGCCCTAACCCAAATCTCTTTACCCTTTGCTGTAACTAAAATTGCCTCTAAAAATCCCGTTTTACCCTCATTAATGGCTTGATTAACCACTTTAATAACATAGTCTCTATTTTTCCCTTGCTTATAAAAATTAATACCTTCTTCTAAAGAAGGTTGAGAGTCAAGGGGAATTTCATGAATTATTTTCGTCATCTCAGTCCAATAATTTTCTCCAGTCAACAGATTGACTTCCCAGCCTCCAACTCTGGCTAGTCGATTGGTTTCTGTGAGTAATTCTTTTGTTTTAATTAATTCAAACTCTCTTGTCTTCTTTTCTGTTATATCCCTTGCCGTTGCATAAATTAAGCCATCTTGACGATAGGCATTCCAATGTAGATAAATATAGTTACCTTGAGAATGACGATAGCGATTTTCAAAATTGATTAATTTCCCCTGATTTATAAGTTGTTGATTTGCTTCAAGAGTCTTAGCAACATCATCGGGATGAATAAAATTAAGATAGGAAAAACTCTCTAAAACATCTAATGAGTAACCCAAAATATCTTCCCAAGCCTTACTCACTTTAACAAAATTACCTTGTAAGTCAGCAACACATAATAAATCTAAAGATAGAGAAAAAAAGTTATCTAAATGAATTTTTTGCTTTCGAGTATCTCTTTCCCTATGAGGTTTAAATTTATTTTCCGTCATTCTCTTTGCCCATATCAAAAAAATTGATCTTTATAAGTTCACATTGAGTCTAAGATTAATAACTCAGTTTACCTGAATTCGATATAAAAGTATAACTTTTGTCTTTTCTTATCCTTATATTCTTAATCCTAGAACAAAGAACTAATTTTAGTATCTAATTCAGAAATACATCGAGATTTATAAAGACAATAATTCACTCCTAAATTAATTAAATATTTTTTTATTTTCTATTATTAATGGTAATAGTGTCATATAGAGATATATTCAAATTGAGAATATTTATGAATTGTTTGGATTATATTTAATTGTTTTTCTATGAAATGGAAAGAAAAATAAACTAAAATTGAATAAGGATTTTTTGAAAATAAAATCAAGCTGAAAATCTTTATTTTCTATTAATAAAAGATTCTATTTTTTGCGGTAAGTTAACTATTAACTGTGTCAATGTAATTCTTATTATCATTATTTTTTACAATTTTTTATTACTAGAATAGACTTTTTCGATAGCCGCTTTTACTTCTTGTAATCAAATGGTTTCCCCTTTTATTTCTATTTGCAAATTATGGGTTAACTTAATTTTAATAATTTCTCTCCATAGTTGCGGTCACCAAAGGTGGGACTACGCAAATCGCAACTTCATAACCAGTATGGATTAAAGTTTCTAAAGTATAACTAATGGACAACACTAAGAGATTTGCGAATAAGAAACTCTATTTCTTCTTTTCCAAACTCTTTAGCTAGTTTTAGTATTTTTTGTATAAAGATAAACGTCAATCATCAATTATCAATCAGGAGACTTAAGCCACTGCGTAAGCCACTTTCAAAGCCCAGATAATTAAAGCGGCAATACTACCTAGAATAATGACCGCAGACACCGCCACAACTATGGGTTTATCTGCCCCGTCAAATTTCATAATGCCACGATTTAAGTCAGACATAGGAAAATATTATTTTTAATTTAAAAATTGCCTACCTTATACATTAACTTAAAACCAATCTCACGGTTCAAATATGAGAAAAATGTCAATATTCTTAACTATCTTGGGGAAGTTAGGGGATGGGGGGATGAGGGAGATAAGGTTTCAGGTTTCAGGTGTTTAGGGGAATAATGAGTAATGAGTAACGAGTAATTATCAACTATTCACCATTCACTATTCACTATTCACTATTTCCTGTCTTAACCAGAAAACTTAAATGCACTCCTAATTTAGTTAAGATTCAAATGTTCACAGGCTTTATCGGTGACAACCCTACCCCTTGGAGTTCGATTAAGAAAACCTATCTGTAATAAATAAGGTTCATATACTTCCTCAATGGTTTTTGAGTCTTCCCCCGTAGCGGCTGCGATCGCATCTAGTCCAACAGGACCTCGGTTAAACTGTTCAATCATAGTAGTCAGAATTAATCTATCAGTCCAATCTAATCCCAAACCATCCACATTATGTAAATCTAGAGCTTCACAAGCTAGAGTTTGATTTATCGCCTTTTCTCCCTTCACTTGAACATAATCTCTTACTCTTCTTAGTAAACGGTTAGCTATACGGGGTGTACCTCTCGAACGACTAGCAATTGCGATCGCACCTTGTTCATCGATAGTCAAATTAAGGATTTGAGCAGAGCGTAACACAATTTCTTTTAACTCATCAATGTGGTAAAATTGTAGTCTTTGGATTAAACCGAAGCGATCGCGCAAAGGAGAAGTTAAAGAACCGATTTTCGTTGTTGCCCCAATCAGAGTAAAAGGAGCAAGGGGAATACTGCGAATTTTTGCCCCCTGCCCTTTCCCGATGGTAATATCTAAACGTCCATCCTCCATCGCTGGATATAGCAACTCCTCTGTAACACGATTCAGCCGATGGATCTCATCAATAAACAATATATCTCCCTTTTTAAGACTCACCAGTAAGCCTGTAATATCCCTAGGACGTTCAAGAGCAGGAGCTGCGGTAATCTTGCAATTTACCCCCATTTCCCCCGCTAAAATTAAAGACATGGTAGTTTTGCCTAACCCCGGAGGACCATAAAGTAAAATATGATCCAAAGGTTCATTTCTTTGTTTTGCCGCCTGAATGGCAATGGACATAACTTCCTTTAAGTCTTTTTGTCCGATATAATCAGCAAAGCGGTGAGGACGAATTTTGTCATCACTTTCTAAGACATCCTCAACTATTTCCGTCGGTAAAAGAATCTCTTTATCTTCATTCTGTGGTGTGTTAAAAGGTTTTTTCTTTAATTGTCTTTGTTTAGGTAGTTGATTATTCTTATCTGAAGATGATGATCTTTTTATAGCCATTGATGTTTTAATCTAAATTGTTGATGGTTTCTCTGGACTTCTTCCCGAAGTCAAGCAACAGGCAACAGTAGTAAAATTAGTTTTAAACTGCACTAATTTTATCTTAATTCTTATCCCTTATGGAAGTTGCGAATTATTGCTGAGTTAACAAAGGAAGATTCTGATAAATTGCTTATTTCCACAGTTTATTGGGATTTTAAATTAGCTAATTAATTAACGGAAAGTATGCAGGTCATTTTTTTGATTCTGCATATTTTTTCTCACCTCTCCTGATATGTAAGTAACGATTAAATTATCTTAATTTTTTAATACACCTAATTATTAAGCTGATAGTTTAAACATAATTGATCGACAAACAAAAAAATAGGCATTAAAAATCATGACAACACCATCAAGAAAAGGATTATCTCGTTTTATCACTACTGAAGCTATTCCTCCTGAATATAAAGATAGTTACGAAAAAATTTGGGATGCTGTGAGACAGGCTTTTAATACTCCTCGCCCTGAAAGTGTAGGTTATTGGCGTTATCCATTATTTTTACAAGTTGGCGATCGCCGTAAAGAGCCTGATATTTTAATAATTGATCGAGAATGGGGAATTATTACTATTGAAGTTTGTCTAGCAACTATTGAACAAATTAGTTGGCTTGATGGAAATAATATCAATTTCTATGAACAACAATTAATCGATAATTTTAAAATAAATAATATTTCTAAATACGTTCAAGTCTTGCGGAAATATTGTGATTTAGAACCGATAAAAAACCAAGAATCAAACATTAACAATAAAGTCATTGGCAAAACTTTAATAGCCTTTCCTTATATTAGCACAGATCAATGGCAATCAAGAGGATGGCAGGGAATAGAAGAAGGTAGCCCTTTTATTTTTAACAATCAATTAGGGGAAGTTGGCTTAAAAAAACGTATTGAAAAAGCTAATCATATTATTGAAGGTGAATCATTAAATGAGCAACAATATAAGTCACTTTTGAGTGTTATTAGTGGCACATCAATTTTAAGAAAACAATTACCAAATATTAACTCCCATCAAGGAAAAACTCGTTATAACATCTTAGCAGAAGCCCAAAAATTAATGTATGAATGGGATGTTAAGCAAGAATGGGCTAGTAAATCAGTTCCTCCCGGCCCGCAACGAGTCAGAGGTATAGCAGGTTCAGGTAAAACAGTTTTATTCAGTCAAAAAGCAGTTATCACCCATTTAAAACATCCTGATTGGAAAGTCGCTTTTGTCTTTTTTACCCGTAGTTTATATCTGTACTTTAGACTAAATAAAAAGGAAATCAGGATACAAGAGACTTTTAAAGAAAATAGAGAGACAATAAAAATAACCACAAATTTGATTCTCTCTCTATGAACAAATATAGCAGACTTCAACAATTTCGTTTTGACACTCATCAAATGTTGGTCAAAAGTAAGGATGCCGCTTTTCAGTTAATGGATAGTATCATGGCTACTGAAAATGCTCGTAGTCTGGCAGAATTTTCTTTGTCCCCCTTTTTTCACCGCCAATGGTCTAGTACATATGAAGCAATAGAAGATTGTCGTCCTAATGGCAACAAATTTATGAGAAGATATATTCAAGAAATTCCCATTTTAGAATATTTTTTATTTGGCATCGACCATACTCGGTGGGAATTTGAAGATAGTCCCACCATGAAAGACAGAACTTATCAATATTCTCATTGCTCTGTCCACTCATCAGTAATAGGACAAGGGTATAGTACCATTGCATGGTTGCCCCAATTAGATCATCAAGGTAGTTGGACATTACCTTTAAGACATGAAAGAATTACATCCTTTGAAACTCCTTTAAATAAGGCAACGTGGCAACTCAAACAAGTTTGTCAAAAATTACCATCCAACATCCCCAAATTAGTGGTCTTAGATTGCGAGTATGGGAACGCTACTTTCCTTAAACAAACGGCAAATGTTAAGGTGAGCAAACTAATTCGAGTTCGTTCTAATCTCTGTTTTTATGGAAATCCTGAGCCTTATAGTGGTAGAGGAAGACCAAAAAAACATGGTGACAAATGGAAGTTAAATGAGTCTGATAATTTCCCCTGTGCGGATGAAGTCTTGGAAATGGAAGATCCATCTTTGGGACAAATACGAGTCAGTAAATGGACACAACTCCATTTTTACAACGCACCATTACAAACACTGACTTTATTGAAAATTGAACGATTAAACCCAAAAAAAACGGGAAGTAAACATCGCCCACTATGGTTAATCTGGGTAGGAGAGGAGTTTTTATCATTAGAAAAGATTTGGAGCCAATACAGTAGAAGGTTTGGTGTAGATCATTGGTATCGTTTTGCCAAACAGAGATTGCATTGGACTTTACCCAATTTTCGCACTCCAATCCAATGTCAAAGATGGAGTGATTTAATTGTTAATATTACTTGGCAATTATGGCTTTCAAAGGATTTAGTCCAAGAACACCATTTACCATGGCAAAAACCACAAGAGAATTTAACCCCTCAAAGGGTAGCTCGGTCAATGATTTCATTATTGATGGAGATTGGAAGTCCGACCCAAACTCCCAAAAGTCGGGGAAAATCCAATGGTTGGCAAAAAGGGAGAAAAAGAAATAAAGCAAAAGTTTATCCCACCATCAAAAAACGGCAATCCAAAAGTAAAAAAAGGCGAAAAACGTAACTTTTAAGAAATAACTAACTCAATTTATTTTCTCTGAGGGCTAATTTTTATTAGCTTACTTATTGCCGTGCAATATTTTCTTAGTCTAAAGTACAGTTATATGATCAAATAGAAAAATTATTCGAGTTATGGATAGAACGTTTTACTAATGGGGAAGTAACCTTTAAAAATGATAGTAATTCTAATTTAAGAGTGCTTCATGCTTGGGGTGCAAAAGAAAGAGATGGCTTATATGGTGAATTATGTAAAGAATTTAACATCACAAAATTATTACCACAAAATACAGGGCAAGGAAATCCTAATCATAGTTTAGCTTATGGATGTCGAGATTTTTTAACCAAAAAACCTCAATTTCATCCTATATTTGATGCTCTAATTATTGATGAAGGACAAGATTTAGTAACGGGAAATGATAATTTAAAATTTATCGTTGATGATGAAAAAAAAGAAGCTATTTACTGGTTAGCTTATCAGTCTTTAAAATCCGTTGACGAAAATGATCCTACTCAAAAACGTTTAATTTGGGCTTATGATGAGTCTCAAACTATCCACTCTCCAAATGCGATCGCACCTAACGCAGAAGTTATATTTGGAAAAAAATTAAGTCAAATATTGGGGGGTGAAAGTGGAGGTATTTATTCAGGAAATATCCGTAAAGCCTATGATATGGAAAGGTGTTATCGTACCCCAGGCAATATTCTCACGACTGCTTATGCTTTGGGTACGGGATTATTGAGAGAAGGTGATATTATTCATCCAAGGCGGATGCGGAAAAAAGACTTACAAGCTATTGGTTTCGAGGTTAAAGGTGATTTTAGAAGTACAACTAAACCTATTACTATCACTCGCCCAAAAGAAAACTCACCTAATTCTATACCTGATTTATGGCAGGATTCAGTAATCGAATTTAATACTTATAATTCCCGTGAAGAAGAACTTTTTGCCTTAGTAGATAAAATTAAGTTTAACTTAGAACAAGATCAATTAAAATCAAGTCGTAATATTTTAGTTATTGCTTTAGGGTACACTACACCTCCCTTATATACGGGTAACAAATTAGAAGAAACTATTGCTAACTTTTTAGTAAAAGAAGGAATTAATATTTATATTCCCAGTGCGCCCAATACTAACCAAATTAAGTTTAATTGGCAAGTTAGTAATCCCGATCGATTTTGGCATAACGATGCGATAACCGTATCAAGGATCGATCGCACTAAAGGCAATGAGGCGGATATGGTTTATATTGTTGGCTTAGATCATATCGCAGAAAATGAAAGTGATCCGAAATTGCGAAATCAGTTATTTGTCGCTTTAACTCGCTCTCGTGGATGGGTTAATATGAGCGGTATTGGGGATTATCCTTTTTATGAAGAAGTTAGAAAAGTGATGGAACAAAAGGACACTTTTATTTTTACTATTAAAGGTGTTACTCCCCCCGAAGATGCCAACGATGATTTAACAGAAGAAGAAGAAAACGAACTTTAATTTTATAAAAAAAACTTTCTGGTGGGCATTGCCCACCTTACAAAATTAAATGTAGGAGAACCTAAAATTATGTGTAAATTATCGATCGAACTTGTACCGCAAACTTGTTGGTTTTCTAATGTCAGAGATCATGTGGACAAAAAAACATGGGATCTACTCCGAAAAGATACCTATAAAAAAGCCAATTATAAATGCGAAATTTGTGGAGGAATTGGAGAAAAACATCCCGTAGAATGCCACGAAATTTGGCACTATGACGATGAAAAATACATTCAAACACTAATGGGATTAACTGCCCTTTGTCCAAGTTGTCATCAAGTCAAACATATAGGATTAGCAAGAGTTAGAGGAAAAGAAGCAGAAGCAAAAAAACATTTAGCTAAAGTTAATAATTGGTCAACCTTACAAGTAGAAAATTATCTCGCAAAAGTTTGGTCTCAATGGACACAAAGAAGTCAATTTAACTGGAAATTAGATCTTTCTTGGTTAGAAGAAAATTTTAATATTAAAGTAACTGAAAAAAGATAATTAAGTCAAGGATTCCAAAATTCTATATCACCAAAAAAACCCAAATCTTTATAATCAATAGTCCAAATTTTACCCTGATATTTTTTAGCAATTACTATTACCGAAGCATCTTCTAAAGTACCTCCCCAATGGGAAAAATTCAACACTAAATCCGATATACTCACAAAATCTGATTCAGAGATAGTCACAATTACTGTTTCCTTCTGAATAACACTTAATAATTTCTGTGCTATCTTCGGTGATTCATTGCGAGATACAAACTTATAAACTTCAAATAATATGGGTAAAGGAGTTAAAACTTCCCCAAAAAGAAGGGAAATTTGGCTAAAACCGAGTTTAGCTTCACTATGATAGTTATCTCTTTCAGATACTAACGCTATTAATGGTCCTGCATCTAATACTAATCGTTTCATTAGCGGTTATTTATATTTGTAGAGGCATCCTTCGGCGCATTTTTAACTATTCCTGCTAACTTTAATAACCCTTCACCATTACGAGGGCGTAACTTTTCTTTTAATGCCATTTGTACTACGCTAGAGGGATTTTCTTGAGGATGCTGTTTTAAATAATTAGTTAATTCTTCCCATAATTCATCGGGTATATATAAAGTTTTTTTCATGATAATTATGTGTAAGTATGACTAATATCATACTAGCTTATTTTTCATCTTTTTAATAACTGGGTATTCATATATTTGTCTATGTTGATATTATCTTCAAGAGAGAATATGATCAGATTTTCCATACGGTTTTCTATCACATCAATACCAGCAATATACTCAGCATAAAAGTAATTATGCAAAAACTCTTCATTCAATAGTCTATTATGACTTTTGCCATATATTCTAGCGACATGATGTATTGTATATCTGGGTGAGCATATACTCGAAAATAGGGAAATGATGTCGTAGGTTAAACTATCATATTCATAGTAATATCCAGTTAACATCGCTACAAGACCATCACAAAATTGTTGAAAAGTAGATACATGAGTTAGGGGTACTATTGATTCAGCTACCTCATGAACGATACCTACACCTTCTTTCCTATTAGAATAGTATGAATATATCAGATATTTGAGAGACGGAAAATATTGATTTTTGTCAAATGTTTAGTATAGGGTGAATCGTTCTGGAATCTGTACTCCTAATATTGCATTGAAAGTCTGGTAGTTGTATGGAAACATTATTTTCTGTAGTCATGTACCATGAAATTATTGATATACTTTAATAGCTTTAGTTTGTCCTCAAAATCTAATGCCTTGATAATAGTATATTCGGTTTGGTTACTTTCTTTCTTCGGAGTCAAATAATATGTTTAACAGTTCATACTTTTTTGTTAAATAATCTGCATAAATTACAAATTATTCCCTGATATATAAGTAGCAGAAAAATCAGAGAGTAAAAATTATGGATACTTGGAAACAACTCAAATCCACTTATAGAAAAGCCTACCATCAAATTACCACTGAAAAACCCCATGAAGATGAACAAAAATATAAAACCTTTGCTTCTTGCGTTGCTATACTATGTCATGATAACGTCAAATACTCTCTGCGCGATCGCCTCTCCTATTTAACTAAATTATTAGACTTATCAGGAGGACCTACAGTCAGAGAACACGCCTGTATTCAGTCTGCCTATGCCATTGGTGATGCGGTAGAAATTAAACATCATGGAATGACAAGCTATGCTTTAGACGAGAGATTTCCCCTGCCCGGTACATGGGATTATCAAAAAGCCTATAATTTCTCTATTCCCCATATCTTCGGCAAAATAATGCCTATTCATATAAAAGTGTGGTTAGAAGAAAATTGTTTTGATGACTCTCCCGAAGACATCCTAGAAATTCAAACACTCTTAGAAACTTCATCCGATTACCAGTATTAAAAGCACATAATTTTCTAATTTTTCACTGATATATAAGTGGAAGATAAAGTTATGAAAAAATCAACTATGGATAATATCAAAGAAATTAGAGACTATCTTTATAACGAATTGTGCAACCTTGAATCTAAAGACAAACATAATCGAGACTTAATGAGGAGAAAAATTAATCAACTTAATTTACTGTTAGAAATGTTAGACAATTTTGAAGAAGAATTAACCCGATACGAATTGATGAACAATACCCAACTTAAATTAAATCATATTGAAACGCAGGAGTATCCCTTATAAAAAATATGAAGCAAATATTCAATTTATTTTACATGATTACTTTTATCTATAGTATAAGTTTTTCCGCTTATTTAGGTTGGTGGATTTTGCGTGATTGGAAGGCTTTAGAGTATTCTCATAATGTCGAAAAAAATTATGATGTCTCTATACATCACCGAATCAATTTAGTGGCAGAAGGCACTGGATTTTTATTATTAAACTGTCTTACTGCTATGAGTGTTATTGGCTTAAATATTAATAATCGAAAAAAAGGTTAATTATCTTTTATATATATAATCAAAAAACATTATTATACTATGTTTTAAATAGTATATTTTAGCTAAATGAAACAAATATTTAATGTATTTTATCTAATTGCTTTTATTTATAGTATCAGTCTTTCTGCTTATGTCGGTTGGTGGATTTTGCGTGATTGGAAGGCTTTAGATTATTCTCATAATGTTGAAAAAAATTATGACATCTCTATACATCACCGAATCAATTTAGCTGGAGAAGCCCCTGTCTTTTTATTGTTAAATTGTCTTACTGCCATGAGTGTAATTGGGTTAAATATTAACAATCGTCAAGACTCTTAATCTATTTTTATCATTTTGTAGGGGTTTAATATTATTCACTGGTGTCAACTTAGGCAGTAAGCAAAAATAAATTTTACACTTTAAGAAGCGCTTACACTTTCAACTTGTACCAAAGCACGATCGCACCCTGAATATTATCTCTGATTATCAAAAAATCGGCGAAATTGATAAAGCGAAGGAATAATTAATCATTTTCTTGAATTAAGTTGAATTTCAATAATTATTACTACTATATTAAACTACTAATTTTTTGCTTAACTTTTAATAATTGAATCTCAATTTCTTTGCCTTTCTCTTGTTGGTTAGTGTTGTTTTTTTGCAATTCATTTTTTGTCAAATTAATATCCCATAATAGTTCATCATAAAATTTAATGGATTCAGCAATACTAACCTGATAATCATTTCTTATTTCTATGGCTAAATCATGGTAATTTTGACGACATTGATTTCTAGCTTCTTTTAATCTTTGCTCATATTTTCTTTCTTCATCTTTTTCTTTCTCATTCATACATATATCAACAGCAAAGCCTAATACTGCAAAAATAGGAGCAATTCCTCGAATATTTTTAGCCATTTTAAACGCACCCCAAGGTTTAAATTTTACCCCTAAATTTTTACCCACATTATAGACAACATCTCTTGTCGCTTTGGATGCAAAATTACCCATAAAATTAAAGGCGTTACCAGCATATTTCCCATAATTATAATTACTATTTGACCCATTAAAATTATAGTCTTGAGTTTTTTTCTTTTCTCTAAATTCAACTTCTACTTTTTGCCCTAAAAGGGATTGTCCTAGTTGTTGCAACTCATTTTCTAAATTATTTAACTCTGATTTAAGGTCATTATTTATCTCTGTAATTATTTTCTCTATTGATAAATTAATTTGTTGTTGAGCATTAGTAATTTCTTGATTAATTTCATCTTCATTGTAACATCCATCGATTTTATTGGCTACTTTATCACCAATCATCATTATCTCATGTTCAAGCTGATTTAAAGCAGAATTGTAAATATTTTTAGCTCTAATTTGAGAGGCTTCTATAATATTTTTTTCCCTTCTTAATAACTCTAATAAATAAGCAATAGAGTCATCATCTGTTACTAATAAATTATAGCTTTTTTCTAATAAGTCCACTAATTTATGTAAGGGAGTGATTAATTTTGCTGTTAGTTTATTTTTATCGATTAATATTTGTAAAGAGTTTAAAAAATCATTAAAATTAGATTCTTCAATCAAGTATTTTTTTTCATCCTCATCATTTTCGTAACGGGCTTGTAAATAGGAATCAGCATCAATAAAACAAGTATAAAAATCTTGATAATGATGAGGGTTAATTACGGTAGAAATAGTTTTTAAAAGTTCGCTTTTTTCTCCTGTTTCACGACTCATTTTATTAATAACTAATATCATTTGTCCGACTCTTTGCATATCATTTGCTACTTTTTTAAAGAAGTCTCCTCCTTGAGGGTTAAAAAGCTCATTAGGTACAACAAATACTAATAAATCTGAGTCAGAAATTTTCTTTAAAGTAATGTCATCATGATCATTTCTTCCTGCATAAATTCCGGGAGTATCAATTAATAAAACCTCATTCCATTGATATTCAGTTACTTTATCGGTGCAAATTTCAGGGCTAATAAGAATAGCAGAATTTCCAGTTAAGGATTTAATTAAAGTTGATTTTCCTGCGTTATATTGTCCAATAAAAGAGATGGTTAATTTAGGTTGTTTTTGATGTTCTAACCAAAAGCTATTAAAATCATCAATTAACATTTTTATTTGTGGTTCAGTGCATGAATTTATCATACTTAAACTAGATAAAACTAGCTCTTTAATAGCATTAGATTCACAGGTAAATGAAAAGTTAAACATAAATTTTTTATCCTGATTTTTTAGTTAGAGTATTTGGACATTTTTAGAAAAGTTAAGAGTTAGAGATTCCTTCGCTATCCCTCGAAATGAAATAAAATCTTTTCCATTGCGTAAATTATCATTTATTTAATTAGATATTTTTTTTAGCTGATTGTTGCAAGATTAAATATTTATCTGTCTCTAATCGATTAAAAATATCTTTGATACGAACTTTAATGGTTAAAAGTTCATTATTGATAGAGTATAATTCTTGACGAGACAAAGAAAAAGAAGATAAAATATCTTGTTCAATATCTTTAAACTGGGTTTCAATTTTTTTGTGAATATCTCCAATAAGATTTATTTGTTGTCTATCAATATCTTGAATTAAGTCATTTTTTAACTTATCTTTTTTCTGCTGAAACTCTTTTTTATCTTGATGTTTTAAACCTCCTGAAAATAATCCTGCAACAATACTTACTCCAGTAGTAACCCATCCTGCCACAACAACCCAACCGGCTGGATTCCACCAATTAGCGGCAACAAAAGCCACCGCACCAATACCACTAAATAATAAACCTAAATTTTTAACAAAGTCTCCAAATCCTGCTTTATAAAAATTTTCAAATTGATAATAAAATTCTATATGTTCTGTATCATATTTATACTCTCTTTCAAATTCTATAAATTTTGCTTTTAATTCCTTTCCATATTTTTCAAAAAGTATCTTAATAGATTTGTTTAATTTAGCACTAAATTCTTTCTCTATTTTTTTTAATATTTTTTCTGCATTTTGATTTCCTAGAGAATCGTCTATAAAAACAAGTATTTCTTGTTTAAATCGTCTAAATAGTTGTTTAATTTCATTATCAACATCTCTTTTACTATCATTTATTTGTTGAAAAAATATTCTTTTAATTTCTTGTTCTTTACTTTGAAAAAAGTTAATTTTATCAGCTATATTTTTCTCAATAAAATCTAATTGTTTTCTTATGTCGTTAATTAATACTTTTGTGCCTTCAAAAAAAGTAGAAGCTCGTCTTTCATTCCCATTTTTATAAACATCTTCAGCGATGATAGAATAAACTTTATCTAGTTTACTTAATTGCCATAATTCGGTTTTATATTCTTGATATTCTGATTGATTACTCAAAAATCCAGCCCTTGCATGAATATCAATAATTGTCACTTCTTCAATGGTTAAATGTTGTTTAACATAAGTCTTAATATGGTTATGATGTCCTGATAATCTTTCTTCGTCAAAGGTTTTTTCAGGTTTAGCTAAAAATCGTTTTATCTGGGTTTCATTTTCCAGTTTTCCTTTGACATTTAATAAGACAATAAAAGGTTTTTCAATGTGACTTAACCTTCCCATTTGTTCAAATTCTGACGGTTGTACAGAGTCATCGCTAGTAAGAAATAATACCATATCCGCTTCGTTGATCGATTTATTGGCTTTTTCGGTGTCTTCTTCTCCTTCGTAGGCATCAATACCCGGAGTATCAATTAATCGTAGATGATTCCATCGATATTCTTGGACATCTCTGGTGGTGCGTTGCCCTCCTTTGCCGATCGTGCTACCATCACCATTAGTTAAGGCTTCTCGAATAGTGCTTTTTCCTGCCCTTGTGCGTCCAAATAAGGCTATACTATAATCTTGGAGGTGTGTTTTCTTAATAGCTAAAGATTCATTTAATTGTTGTAAATCTTGGGTTAAAATATTGTCTATCAGTTGAGTTATATAATTAAATAGTTTTTTAATTTCTCTGTGCTTATGGTTAGAATTACTGTAATTCTTTTTATTGATATTATTCTTAAAACTAGCTAAAATGTTGGCTAACTCTTGACTATATTTTAAGTTAATATTGTAAGATTTGATCGCAATTTCTTGACAAGATTCTAAAGCAAGTTCAAAGTCTGAAGGTTTACCTTCTTTTTTAATAGATTTTGATATTAATATTTCTTTATTGTTATTATTTGTTTTAACTTTAATAGCTAATTGCTCTAAAATATTTGTTTGTTTTTCTCGATTTTTTGCATTAATAAAATTGTTAATATCTTGACGCAACAAATCAACTCCTCGAATATCTATTTGAGGACTATTTTCTGTAGGATTATAACCTCTTGTACAAGTTAAATAAATTTGATCTACATTGAGATAATTTGCCCATTGAGAAACTGTGTAATTTATCCAATCAGAAAAGCAGTTATCCCATTTATCCATACCATTTAAAACAACAAAGACATTAGATTTATAGATACTTAGTTTTTGAAAAATGTATTTGTGTCCATACACTGGATAACCGTCAATAACCAGAATTACTAAGTCTATATCATTGATTATATTTATAATTTTATGATTTTCAAAATATTCATCATGAATAGGAGGAGTATCAATTAAATAAACATCATCATTAAAAAATTTTTGAATCACAAAATCTTTTGTTAGGTGAGTTTGTATTCCTACTTTACTGACTTGTAAGGCTTGTCTGCGACTTAATTGTAACAAGGCATTCATTAACGAACTTTTGCCTGTGTTAGCCCTTCCCATGATGGCGATATTAAAACTTTGGGATAAATCGATATTGTTTAGCATATTTAGCATATTGGAAACTCCATTGATAAGTAAAAATACTTAATTTAAGGTTCGATCGAAGCGAAATATATTTTCTCTCTCTCTATAGTTATCAGTCTCATTTTTCTGATTTATGCAAAATTTACTTAGTGAAATTGAGAAAAAAGATAATTAACTACTTAAAATCCTTAAACAAATATTCTTGAGACGATGTTTAAGCCATTGGAAAATCTGTATATTTACGAGTTTCAGGATCATGAAAAGCTAACATAACATAATATGGTCTTTTCTTAACACCGAATATATTACTCTCAATTTGCATAATTTTTCGATTCTTTCCTGATATGTAAATAGGCAAACATCACCCATAACTAAACATAACTAAAATATGGAAATAACTTTAAACAAAGCTAATAAGCTACTTAATAAGTTTAAATCCGAGCGCAAAAATTTACGAGCAGTGTTTAACCGTGTGCGTTACTACCATGAAGACGAAAAAGTTGAAGCCATTACCTCCGTTGAAGTGAGTTTAGCTAACCTTACTCCCAGAGTAGCCGATGAAATCCAAAGAATGATCAATACTTATCGCAATCAACTGCAAGAATGTTTGGATATTGAAGCGGATTTTTTCAAACTCAAAGAGGCTATTTTTGTTAATAATCAACGCACGGGCATTTCTGAAAAGCTAAGTCAAATTGAGTTTTTAACCTCGAAAGTGGGCTTATATGATGATTTGATTAACGAGAAGAAACGCAATAAAAGGGTTACTTTAACCGTTGAAGATATTAACTATGAGTTATTACGGGAAAACTTATCAGGGCAGGATGGTTCGGGAAAATTGTATATTCAAGTATTTGATGTTGACAGATTAGCTCAAGAGCGTCAAGAGGCAATTACTCAAATGAACCAAGCGGAGGATGAAATTGCTAGGATTAACAATAATACTACTATTAACATTGATTTTACCCTTGCCAGTCGTCGCTTATTGGGTTTAGATTAAATTTGCCAAAAATTTTTTCCAGAAATTTGCATAATTTTTAATTTCTCTCCTGATATATAAATGGAGGTAAAATTCGTCTCTTGGCTACTCGGTTAGCCATTAAGTACATTTTATGTACATCCGAAGTGCATTGACCATAACAATAACATTACCTTAGACGTACCTAGCTGTCTGCCCTTAAACTGTTGTTGGTTGTTGTCTTGGCGACAGTAATCTGTTTACCTGATTTAAGTTCGTTGTTACCCTTAATGTGTTCAAAGTCAATGCACTATTAACAAGGGAGTGAGAGTATTTTATTATTCTTACTCTCTTTCAATTTTAATCCTATGAAAATTCGATCTAACTTTCATTTTATGCTGATAACATAACTTTTTTTACCACTTTCAAGGATTTTCCTGCGGATTTGGCTTATATTGTTAATGAGGATAAATCGGAAAAAGTTGTGTTGAGCGATCTCGGAGAGATCCGCATTGCGGCACGCCTCTTTAGTATCATTAGAGAAAATGGGTAGTGAAGAAAGACAGAAATTACTAATATTATTAAGTATTTATGAAGTAAGAAATATTGCTAATAACAGAGAAGAAGAAAAAACAATTACCCAAACAATCCGGAATATTAAATATAATGTTGTTAAAAATAAAGTTTCTACACTTTATCAAGAAAAGTAATATCAATTAGTTAAAAAAGCTATTCATTGGTTTATTTCTTATTTTAATTAGTGGATTTCTAAACAAGCTAAAAAATAACTGTCAAAACAAAAATACTTTTAATATGTCTATTGTTTCACACATTTTAATCGGTTGCCCCAGTAGCGGAAAATCAACTCTAGCTAATCATATAATTAAACAATATTCTAATTATCAAATTATCTCCACTGATAACATTAGACAACAACTTTTTGGAGACGAAAATATACAGGGTGATTGGCAGTTAATTGAAACGGAAATATTTAAACAAATTGACAGTTATATTCAAGCAGAAAAACCAATTATTTATGATGCCACTAACGCTAAAAGATGGTGGCGAATTTCTCTGTTAGAAAAGTTAGCAAAATATGAAAATGCTAACTGGATTGGTTGGTATTTAAAAACCCCTTTAAATGTTTGTTTAGAATGGAATCAAGAGCGAAAACGTCAAGTACCAGATGATGTTATAACTAATTTATATCAATCCCTAAGAAATTTTCCACCTCTTCCTGCGGAAGGTTTTTTAGCTGTTTATAACATACCTTTTAAAGAAGGTAAATTAGAAATTAATCAATTCAATGATAAAGTTTCAAAATTAAATCGAGTACAAGTCAATCGCACCAATCGCACTGCCAATAGTAAAATACAATTTCATCCTTATTCAAGATTACTAGACTTCGATCGCATCTTCCACTTAATTAGCCTTATAATTAAATATCCCAATCTTGGCAACCTCTCAGAATCCAATCCTGAATTAATCAGAGAAATCTTTGGAGATGAGATTAAATTTAACAGTGAAATAGAAGAAATTTGTGGCTTTTTAACAAAATATTATGACAAAATTTATGCTCAACCAGAAGCCATTAAACAAGACTTAATCTGGCTGGAAAAAATGGGTATTATTAATCAACAAAATTATGAACCATTACCAGATATTGAAATAGTAAATATTGACGATTTAGTAACCCATCCTTACTCAGATATTGAACCATTTACCAGACTAATAAAAACCATTCATTTTATCATCTATCATCCTCTAACTTATAAAGATAAAGAAGGATGTTTGCAAAGTTTAATTGAAGCCATGCAACAAGAAAAAGTTATTAATATTAATTGTGGAGATAGTATTCGTAAAGATATAGAAAAAGTTTTAAAACCCTTTGGCATTTTCCCCGATTTTACCATGAAAAAAGGCTATTTTATCGGCACAGGAATTTTATCTCAAACAGATTTAATCAAGGTATTTCGCTTATTAGAAGCCCAAGCTAATAGTTTATCAGATCCTGTCGCTTTATCAGTCTATGAAACCTTTAAAAGTCGTTTAGGAAATGCTAAAATCGCTCACTCTGAAAGTTACCCTGTCAGGGCAATTTATAATAAAAATATTGTTGATTTAAACAGTCTTCCTAATGATTCTTTAGCCAAAAAAATTGATGTCTTAGAAGATGCGATCGCCTCTGGAGAATTATTAGAATTAAATCGCTTTTTAGGCAGTGCCGAATTTTATAAAGATGACTCTCAATATAATCAAACAGAGGATAATAGTTATTTTCTAATTTATCCATTACAAATAGTTTTTCATAACATTGGATGGTATTTAGGTTATGAATATGCAGAAGGAGTAAATAAAGGATTATTTAAGTTTGAAAGATTAGATAGATTATTTTTATGTAGAAAGACTCATCAATCAAGGGAAATGAAACAACAAATAAACGCCTTAAATAAATTACAAAAACTATATCAAGCTAGCGGAGGAATCTTCCTTGGAAATAACGTCAAATTGCAAAAACAATATCTCGATACTAAACAAAAAAGCAAAGCTGAAATAACTATGGAATTATGGTTTAATAATCATATTTTTAAGTTTATCAGTGAAGGTACAAATCGCTTCCCTTTACAACAAATGAAAATGTCAGCCCGTCTTCATAAAAATCATGAAACAAATCCTCTTTTTACCCTAAAAAAAACAGAAGATAAAAACTTTCCTAATCGTTTTCAAGTAAAATTACCGATATGGTCATTAGAAGACATTGATTTATTACGGTGGATTGTTGGTTTTGGTGGACAAGTTAAGGTAATTAATCCCCCCGAATTAGTAAATAAAGTTAAACAAATAGGGGAGGCTATTGCTCTTTTATATTAAAGTTTAATTTTCTGTAGTAGAATTAACTTGATAATCTTTGATGATATTAATAATTTGTTGACTACTAATATTAGCCTGTTCTGATTTTGTATAAACAGTTAATAAAACTACTGTATTTTCTATTTTCACATAATAAATAAAACGTTATCCGCAACTTTTTCTTTTTGAATACCACTATTTTTTACTCTTACTTTAAATACCTGATGATTAATACCAGATACTCTATCTCTCAGTAATTATTTTATGTTTTTACTTTTTAATAAGCGGGTAACGCGATTCGAACGCGCGACATTCACCTTGGCAAGGTGACGCTCTACCACTGAGCTATACCCGCATCTTTTTGTTTGCGACATTTAATATTGTGTCAAAAAAATAAAAAAATGTCAAGGTTTTTCTTAAAATTTTTCCCGTTCTCAAGGTAAACTCTTAGAAAAATGAAAATTAATCTTTCAACACATAGCCTACGCCTCTAACAGTCTGAATAATTCTTTTTTCCTTATTCGATTCTAATTTCAGTCGCAGGTATCTTACATATACTTCAATGATATTAGAATCTCCGCCAAAATCATAACCCCAAACTTTTTCTAAAATTTGATCACGAGTTAATACTTGTCGAGGGTGGGAAATTAAATATTCCATTAAGTCATATTCCGTAGCGGTTAAATCGATGATGCGATCGCCTCTTTTTACTTCACGGGTACGACGATTC
Organism: Cyanobacterium aponinum PCC 10605; assembly: GCF_000317675.1. Classification (NCBI taxonomy): domain Bacteria; kingdom Bacillati; phylum Cyanobacteriota; class Cyanophyceae; order Chroococcales; family Geminocystaceae; genus Cyanobacterium; species Cyanobacterium aponinum. Next base: position 2,214,533 of record NC_019776.1, on the reverse strand, counting down.
AAGCTCAAATCAAGAAAGTGTAGTTCGTCGGGGTCTTCTTCATTGCTTTTGCGTAAATGGACTCGTAACCTAGATAATAATTCTTCAATACCAAAAGGTTTAACAATATAATCATCCGCCCCTGCATCTAAACCAGCCACACGATCATTGATTTCATCCCTTGCAGTTAAAAGGATAATAGGAATCATGCAGCCTAAACTACGTAACTGACGACAAACATCAAAACCAGACATTTGGGGTAACATCCAGTCTAGCAAAATCAGGTCAGGATTAATTTTTTGAGCAACCTTTAATCCTTCTTTTCCATCTGGTGCGATCGCAACTTCATAGCCTTCATATTGCAACTCTAACTCCAAAAACTTAGCTAATTTTTGCTCATCTTCTACCACTAAAATCTTACTCATTTTTCTCTTTATCTTTCTCTATGGTTTATATCTTAACCTGAGTTCGTGATAAATTTTCATCGATGAGTCATGGCAAAAAGGGCAAAGGGCAAAGGGCAAGGGGCAAAGGTAAATGGTTGATAATTAAAAATTAAGAATTGAAAACCCCGAACTGAGATTTTTTTATAGAACTAAGATAACCTCAGTTCGGTTTAAGAATATCCAACAAGGTTAGGTGTCAGGTTGCAGGTTGCAGGTTGCAGGTTGCAGGTTGCAGGTGGTAGGGGTTTTTAGCAAGGGGCTTAAGCCCCTTGTTTAAGTCAGTTCGGATTAAGGCAATTTTATCGTTGTTTCTAAGAAGCTATAAGGTTTTCTGACTAGGAGAAAATAATGCTTTCAGCTTATCCCGAACTCAGGTTAAGATAATAAAAAAGGAGGCGACAATGCCTCCAGAAAAATGAGAAGTTATCAAATAGTTTGTTTAGACATCGTAATACAATGCAAACTCATAAGGATGAGGACGAAGACGCATAGGGTTAATTTCATTATCTAACTTATACTCAATCCAATTATTGATAAAGTCTTCAGTAAATACCCCACCTTCTGTTAAGAAAGCATTATCTTGTTCTAAAGCCTCTAAAGCCTGTTCTAAAGAGCCGGGAGTGGAAGGAATTTTGCTTAATTCCTCTGGGGAAAGATCATAAATATCCACATCCAAAGGTTCACCCGGATCAATTTCATTTTTAATACCATCAATACCTGCACAAAGCATTGCGGCAAAGGCTAGGTAAGGATTGCTAGTAGCATCAGGACAACGGAATTCTAAACGTTTCGCTTTAGGATTTGTACCAGATAAAGGAATACGTACAGAAGCCGAGCGATTACCTTGGGAGTAAGCTAAGTTAACAGGAGCTTCAAAACCCGGAACTAAACGCTTATAAGAGTTAGTGGAGGGATTACTAAAAGCTAAAATTGCAGGAGCGTGTTTTAAAATACCACCAATATAGTGTAAAGCCATTTTACTTAAGTTGGCATAACCATCACCCCAGAATAAAGGTTGACCATCTTTCCAAATAGATTGGTGAGTGTGCATCCCTGAACCATTATCATTAAATAAAGGCTTAGGCATGAAGGTAACAGTTCTACCATACTTCTTGGCAACATTTTTAATCACATACTTATAAGTCATTAAATAGTCTGCCGCCTCTATCAAAGTAGCAAAACGAAAACCTAATTCATTTTGTCCACCAGTAGCAACCTCATGATGATGCTTTTCAATGGGTACACCACATTCAGCCATTGTTAAAAGCATTTCCGTACGCATATCCTGCATCGTGTCTGTGGGGGGTACGGGGAAATAGCCTTGTTTGTAACCCGGTTTATAACCTAAATTTCCGCCTTCTTCTTCTTTTCCAGAATTCCAACGTCCTTCTACACTGTCAACATAATAGTATCCCTTGTTTTCCGTTTGATCGAAACGAACATCATCAAACACAAAAAACTCCGCCTCAGGACCAAAATAAGCAGTATCTCCGATGCCACTTTGAGCTAAATACTCTACAGCTTTTTGAGCGATACTACGAGGATCTCTGGAGTACCATTCCCCAGTACGAGGTTCTTTGATACTACAAATCATGCTAAGGGTAGGTTCTTTGCAGAAAGGATCAATCCACGCAGTGGTAGGATCAGGAACCATTGCCATATCAGATTCATTAATAGCTTTCCAACCACGAATACTAGAACCATCAAAAGGCACACCATCCACAAAAGAAGATTCGTCTATTTGATCGTAGTAAAAAGAGCAATGTTGCCAAGTACCGGGTAAATCGATAAATTTGAGGTCGATAATTTTGATATTCTGATCTTGAATCATTTTCAAGACTTCTTGGGGAGTTCCGGGCATTAAATTATTTCTCCTTTATTTCTTGTCGTTACTTTTATGTCTTACTCACAAGTCTTAATCCTAAGCACAGTCAAACCTAAGTTTTGTAGCTATTGATACATATATATAAATATTTATTGTCTTTATGCTAATTTTGCATAACTGACAGAAGACACAGCGAAGATGTAAAGAAAAGTTATACTAGCACCATATAAACAAACAATTTTTATAATCTTTTTATATTTAACTACTCCAATAAAGCATAAGATGACTGTTCAAATTAAGCTCAATGAACGCCATCATAAAGTATTACAGGCAACTATTAAGCATTACATCGCAACGGCTGAACCAGTGGGGTCAAAAACTTTAATGAAAGAGTATGACTTTAGCGTTAGTTCTGCGACAATTCGTAATGCGATGGGGAAATTAGAAAAGGCTGGTTTTTTATATCAACCTTATACTTCTGCCGGGCGTATCCCCTCTGATTCCGGTTATCGTGTTTACGTGGATCAACTTTTAACGGAACAAAATACTGTTAAAGTTTCCCTTGATCCTTTTCTCGATGCTACTTGGCTCAATTTATCCGGGCGTTATGAAATTCTTTTTCAAAAAATAACAAAAATTCTTGCAGAAGTAAGTGGCTGTATTGCTTTAATTACCCTACCTCAAGTCTCAGGTAATATTATTCATCATCTTCAGTTAGTTCGAGTTGCTGATAATAAAATTATGTTGGTGATCGTCATAGATAATTACCAAACAGAATCTTTCGTCTTAGATAGTAAGGAATTAACGTTTAATTCTCAAAAGTTACATCCTGAAGTTCTTGATAGTGAGCTAGAAATTTTATCGAATTTTTTAAATCATAAATTAAAGGGTAAATCTCTGAGGGAAATTAATCATTTAGATGGCAGTGAGTTGGATAATGATTTTAAACTTTACACAGATTTTATTAATCATTTGCTCACAAAGATAAAGTCTAGTTATCATTTAGCTCAAAGTACTCCTATTTTATTGCAGGGATTCTCACAATTAGTACAACAACCTGAATTTTCAAGTATAGATCAGGTTAAAATTCTGTTAAATTTTTTAGAAACAGAGCAAAAACAGCTTCTACCTCTTTTATTTAATATTAATGAAAATTTGGACGGAAAAAGAGTAAAAATTCATATTGGTTCAGAAAACCCATTGGAGTCGATGCGCTCTTGTAGCTTAATATCTGCTTATTATTTTCAAGAAGATTATCCTGTGGGTAGTGTTGGCATTATTGGACCGACGAGAATGCCCTATGAACAGGCGATCGCCCTTGTTGAATGTACGGCTAATTATCTATCTGAAAAAATGTAATTTACTTAAGTTCGGGATAAATTTTCATCTATAAGTGATGGTGAAAAGGGCAAGGGGCAAAGTAAAAGGGCAAACCCCCCTTTATCCCCCCTCGAGAGGGGGGAGAGCAAAGGTAAATAGTGAATAGTTGATAATTACTCGTTGCTCCTTACTCATTACTTTCTTCTAAAACCTGAAACCTGAAACCTTATCTCCCTCTCCCCTCATCCCCCCATCTCCCAAACACCTACCCTTATCCGATATTTTTAAACTGAACTGAGATTAAATATGTTTTGTTACTTAGATAATGTAAGATTTAGATTTGATTCATTATCCAAAGAGAAAATTCTTCCTGACTCAATGGCTTAGAAAATAAATATCCTTGTCCATAATTACAGTTTAGTTTTTGTAAAATTTCTAGTTGTGTTTCTGTTTCAATTCCTTCACAAACAACATTTAATTCGAGATTATGACAAAGGGTAATTATTCCTTGTAAAAATTTAATATTTTTAGGATGAGTATTTAATGGTTTAACAAATGCTTTATCAATTTTTATTTGATTTAAAGGAAAATTCCTCAATCTAGCTAGAGAAGAATAACCAGTACCAAAATCATCGATCGCAATTTTAACTCCTAGTTTTTTGATTTCTGATAAAATTTTTGTAATATTTTGAATTTGATGAGCAATGATTGATTCTGTAATTTCTATACGTAAATTATGAGGTGAAATTTGGGTTTTGTTTAAAACATCTTTAATTTGTTGTAAGATATTTCCCTGCTCAAATTGTTGCTCACTAACATTGACATTTATACAAACATTTTCTGGAATTAAATTGGCTTCTTGCCACTGTTTCAATTGATTACAAGCCTTATTTAACACTAATTTGCCAAGGCTAATCATCAGCCCACTTTGTTCGGCGATGGGCAAAAATTTATTAGGATTTAAAAATCCTAATTCTGGATGTTGCCAACGCACTAAAGATTCAATACTGGTTATTTTTCCTGTTTTTAAATCTATTATAGGTTGGTAATAAATAATTAAATTATCTTTTTCAATGGATTTTCTCAGATCATTTTGTAATTGTAAACGCCTGATAAAATCGTCATACATTTCTCTCCCGAAAACTTGATAATCTCCTTTGCCTTTATTTTTTACTTGATACATGGCTATGTCGGCATCTCTAAATAAATCCTCTGCACGAAGATAAGGAGAATTTGTAGTTTGATTATGACTTAAGACAATTCCAATACTACAGGTGGTAAAAAATTCCTGATTATGAATATAAAAAGGTGAGCTTATCTCTACTTGAATTTTTTCTGCAACTGCGATCGCATCTTCAACTTTAGTGATAGAATCGAGGAGAATTGCAAATTCATCTCCCCCTAACCTTGCCACCATATGGGAAGAGGATAAACAACGGCGTAAACTATAGGCAATATCAATGAGAAATTTATCTCCTGCTAAATGTCCAAGACTATCATTAATAGTTTTAAAATTATCTAAGTCAACCAATAATAAAGCAAATAGCTGATGAGGAGTATTCTTAGCTTCCTGCAACAAATTTTCTAAGGTTGCCATAAAATAAGCCCTGTTGGGTAATTTCGTTAGAAAATCGGTATTCGCCGCTTCAATTAACTTAGTTTCCATAAAGCGACGTTTAGTAACGTCCTGAAAAATAGTCACGAAACATTGTTTTTCTCTTTCCCCAATAATAGTAGTTGTTATTTCTAACCATTTAACCTCTCCTTTTTTCGTGATGATGCGTTTTTCTACCGAAGTTGGATTAAGATTAGTAGAAAAGCAAATTTCTCGCAAATATTCTTGGGTGGATACCGTATCTTCTGGATGAATAAAAAAATAGCCTGACTGTTGTCTTAATTCATTTTCTGAGTAATCCAATAATTTACACAAAGTATTGTTAACTATTTCTAGTCTGTAGTCAACATCATGGATAGCAATGCCCACAGCTACTTGGTTAAAAATACCATTTAATAAGTCTTCTCGTTGCTTAATTTTCCCCGCCATTTCCCGTAAGGCTTTACTCAACACCATTCTTTCATCTCGAAACACAGAAAACATGAAATTAGTGTCTGAAATGTCTATATCTGGTTGATAATTGCCTTCTCCCACAGCTTGGGCATATTTTTGTAATTTTCCTAAACGGGTAGTTAAGAAATGGGATAATCCGATAATGGAACAGAAAAAAATAGGATAGGATATGACAAAAAAAGATAAAAATCTTTCACGAATATCTTTTTGTATCTCATTTATTTCTTCTGTTTGCATATCTGCGCCTATTCCCGCAATTATTTGTCCTGATGAATCTTTGATGGGTGCATAATAAGTTATCCAACTCCCCCATTTATCTTTGTAAAAATTTCGATAAACTGTAGCCCCTTCTGCAAGAGTTTGTAAATGATATGATGTGGCGGGGGCAGATTCTAAGAAATCAACGCTTTTTTGAGGGTTTTTTCCTCTCCATACATCTACTAAATAGATAATTTCGGTTTTATCTGTGGGGGATAATTGAGAGATATTGGGGTGAGTAAAAGTAAATAAAAAAATATTGGGGTGTAACTGGTTTATCTTTTCCATCCATTGTAGTTGACTTTTGTAGCGTGGATCGTCTGAACTACCTTCTTCATTGGCTTTGCCTTCTTGGAATAGTTGCTTTAACTCTTCTGTATCAATCTGTTGCGAAGATGCGATCGCAACTTGTTTCAAATTATTTGTCAAACGTTCTAAACTTCGCTTCATACTACTTCTATAAGACCACCAGTAAAGACACAGAAAAAAAAGAGTAAATACAACTGTGTAGCTAATTAGTATTTTTGTCCGCAGACTAATAAATTTTTTCATAGGATTATGGACGAACTGAGTGTAACAAAAGCACTACAAAGGTAAAAAATAATTTGGCTTTAGTAATCACTGACATTGATACGATAAACTAGGAATGATTTTTGGATAACAATATTAATTTAACTTAAATAAGCGAATACTCTCCTAGAAATAGGTATTTTATTTAACAAATAATTTCTTTTATTTTCTTTTCCTGAAAATTAATCCCATTTTCTTTAAATTACTTGATGATTTATAGCTGGCTAAGATTAAGAATTAACTGTTCAAGTATTTCTGGTAACAATTCTAAGGAATAATAGTTACACTTGTATTGTGCATTAACTGCGATCGCACCTACAAAATTATCATCCAAAGAAAAATTATTAATTTGCCATTGAGAGTAAGAGTTAGTACAAAAATTAATAGTATTTAATCCGCCGGATAATCCCTCTCCTATAGCTTTTAAATAGGCTTCTTTTTTTGTCCAAAATTGGTAAAAAGTTTTAACTTGTTCTTCTTTTTTTAAATGCTGTAAATATTGATATTCTTCCTGTGCAAAAAATCTTTTTGCTATCCTTAATAAATTATTATTATCTTCTAGTTCCTCTAAATCAACCCCTAAATTTAATAGAGAGAAACAATAAATTATATCTGTTTTACTATGAGATAAATTAAAATTTAAACCTATATTGTTTATGCTAAAATCTAATACAGGCTTACCTTTTTTATTATAAAAAAAGAATATCTCCTCTGGTTTTATTAATAAATAATTTGCTAAAATAACTCTTAAAATACCTTTATTTACTAAATAGCTATTACATCTTTCTTGAGATTTAAAATATAGAGCTTTATTCAGTTCATCATCAGACAAAAGACTTTTAAAAAAAGGAATAAAATCTAAAAAATTACTAACATTACCATAAAAAAGATGAACATCATAGGGAAATAAAGAAAAGGGTAAAATAGAAATCTTTTGCCAAGATTGTAAATCCCAGAAAGTCATAAAAGCATCAAAACTTTAAGCGCATTTAGGTATAATCAACAAACTAAAATTCCTCTATTACCTGAGTTCAGAGTTAAAGTAAAACGATATTGATGAAAAAGGCAAATAAATTGATTTGTTATCTTCTATTTTTTTATTCACCAACAAATACTCAGAAAATCTTTACCTTCAAACCTGTGGGTTGAACATTGCTCAACCCCTACAACACCGTCAAACCCATCCAAATCGGATATTCTTATATCAAACCGAGGTTATATGATCCCCTCTAATTCTAACTCCTCAATCATTTGTAAACCACGAGGATCACCCAATCTTAGTAAAGCCATCTTCGCATCTTCCTTAACCCCTAAATCCTTATCCTCTACTAATGCCTCAATTAAAGCATCGATCGCAGTGGCATAAACAACATTGTAAGGTAATTCACGACATAATTGTCCAATAGTCCAACCGCAATTACTACGCACTGCTGGAACTTCGTCTTGTCTCAAGGCTTTAATTAACACTGGTAAAGCAGTAATGGTATCTTCATAATTCAACTTAGCAATATTTGCCAAACTACTAGCCGCCCATAAACGAACCGCACTAATATCAGTTTTAAGAGCATTTAACAAAGGTTCAAAAGCTCGCTCGTCGCCATTATTACCCAAAGCCCAAACAATGCCTTTACGCACATAGCCATTCCAATCGTTCTTGAGAGTATTAATTAAAGGAACAACAGCACTTTCATCGGTATTTCGTCCAAGGGCATAAGCAGAACTAACCCGAATTAAAGGACAACTATTATTTAAAAATTCGATTAAAATAGGAATTGCTCTGGGTTCGCTAATTTCGCAAAAAGCCCGAACAGCTTGGATTTGCTCCTGTTTATTATCACTGCGAATCAACTGTAACATTAATTCTGGATCAGGAGCAGGAGAAGACTCAACCTCAATGTCGTCCAATGGATCGAGGTCGGAATCAAAATCAATAGCGGTTTGCTTTAAACTTAGATCATTCATATAAATTAATGATACATGATCAGCCCCAAGAGGTTAATAGTTTAGTATCAATTATGACGAAAAATTACCAAGAAATAAGTACTTCATCAGGATACCAAAATGCGTTCCCCAATGAAACCCTCTCAGTAATTGCTTTGGGGAGTAACTTAGGAGATAGTCAGAAAATTTTAAATGAAGCCATTTTCACCCTCAAAGAAACAGAAAAAATACAATTAATTAATCATTCCCATTGGTATCAAACCAAGCCCGTAGGACCTCCTCAACCAGACTACTTAAATGGCTGTGCCATTATCAATACAACTCTTAGCCCTCATCAACTGCTCAACACTTTGCTCGAAATAGAAAAAAAATTTGGCAGGGAAAGAAAAGAAAAATGGGGAGCTCGCACCCTTGACCTAGATTTAATCTTTTATGGAGACTTAATTTTAAATACTTCCACCCTAGAAATTCCTCATCCAAGAATGAGAGAAAGAACCTTTGTCCTTGAACCCCTTGCAGAAATAGCCCCCCATTGGATTGATCCCGTAACGGGTTTAAGGGTATCTGAATTACTAATCAACATCTCAGAAAATAAGACGTTAAATTTAGAGGCTTAGAGTGTCACGGGGATGAGAGGAGAGGGGGAAATAAGTAATGAGTAACGAGTAATTATCAACTATTCACTATTTACCTTTGCCCTCCCCCCTCGAGAGGGGGGATAAAGGGGGGTTTGCCCTTTTAACTTTGCTCCTTACTTTTTCAGCAATTTTAAATAGTTAAGATGAATTTAACATTAATTTTTGTAACAAAATATTAATTAAATGTGACTGGATGAATAACCAGAAAAAACTAAAATAAATGGCAGAAGAATAGGGATTATAAGGTTAAATAACTGAAGTAAAGAAGAATAATTCCGATAAAAATTGTTAATAAAGACTCTTAATTTGATAAAGTAGATCACGATAAATCTAACTATACTTATTCTTTAGCCAAAGAGACTAAGTACCCATTAAGATTAAAAATTTAAAGAAGATTGACAAAGAGAGGTTTAACTATGAGATTTCGTAGCCTGTTCGTGGCTTTCCTCATCGTCTGCTTAGGTTTTTTGAATGCTTGTAGCGACAATGTAGCCAAAGCGTACGATCCTAATACAATTACTTATGATGAAATTTTAAATACTGGATTAGCAAATAAATGCCCCGAAATTTCTGAGTTTACTCGTGGTAGCATTGCTATTTCTCCTGATGAACCTTTAGCTATTGTGGATATGTGCTTAGAACCACAAGAATACTTTGTAAAAGAAGAACCTGTAAATAAAAGACAGGAGGCTAAATTTGTTCAAGGTAAGCTCTTAACCAGAGATACCACCAGCTTAGAGCAAATCAGAGGTACTTTAACCGTTGATGAAGAAGGGGTTTTAACCTTAACTGAATTAGACGGTATTGACTTCCAAATCGCTACAGTTTTATTACCCGGAGGCGAACAAGTACCTTTCTTCTTCACCATCAAAAAAATGGTTGCTACTACCGAACCCGGTTTCACTGCGGTTAATACTTCTGCTGACTTTAGTGGTGAGTTTAAAGTGCCTTCCTATCGTGGTGCTTCTTTCTTAGATCCTAAAGGACGTGGTTTAAGTAGTGGTTATGATAACGCTGTTGCTTTACCTGCTGGTGCGGACAAAGAAGATTATCTTCGCAGTAATTTAAAGCAGTATGAAACCAGAAATGGCGAAATTTCTTTACAAATCACAAAAGTAGATGGTGAAACTGGAGAAATCTCTGGAGTATTTGAAAGTGAACAACCTTCTTCTACTGATTTAGGTGCAGAAGAACCCGAAGAAGTTAAAATTCGTGGTGTTTTCTATGCTCGTTTAGAACCCCAAATCTAGGTTATTAGTTCGGAGTTCGGGGTTCGGGGTTCAGGGTTTTTTAAAGTAGGTAGGGGTTGAATATATTCAACCCGTACAAAGTGGAGGATGAATCTTCATTCACCTGAAACCTGACACCTGAAACCTGACACCTATTTTATAAATTCTACATTTTTCATTCTTCAATATAATGTCTTTATTTGATTGGTTTGATAATTTGCGTAAGTCTGAACCAGAGATAAAACCTCAGCAGGAGAGAGAAATTGCTGATGGTTTATGGACAAAATGTCCTAAGTGTGGAGTTTTATCTTATACAAAAGATTTACAGGCTAATAATATGGTTTGCTTGGAATGCGAACATCATATGCCTGTTTATAGTGATGAAAGAATTAGTCAGTTAATTGACCACGATACATGGCAACCTTTAAATCATCATATTAATCCCACAGATCCCCTCAATTTTCACGATCGCAAGGCTTATAGCGATCGCCTCTTGGAATTAAAAACAAAAACTTCTCTTACTGATGCAGTACAAACTGGTGTTGGTTTAATTGATGGTTTACCCATTGCTCTAGGGGTTATGGATTTTCGTTTCATGGGGGGAAGTATGGGGTCTGTTGTGGGAGAAAGATTGACCCGTTTGATCGAGTATGCTACTGCTAATATGATGCCAGTGGTGATTATTTGTGCTTCTGGTGGTGCAAGAATGCAGGAAGGAATGTTAAGTTTAATGCAGATGGCAAAAATTTCAGGGGCGTTGCAAAGACATCAAGAAAAAAAACTTCTCTACATTCCCGTCTTAACTCATCCTACTACTGGAGGGGTAACTGCTAGTTTTGCGATGTTGGGAGATTTGATTTTAGCTGAACCGAAGGCAACTATTGGTTTTGCGGGAAGAAGAGTCATTGAACAAACTTTGAGGGAAAAATTACCTGACGGTTTCCAAACTTCAGAGTATTTATTACAACATGGTTTTGTAGATGCGATCGTATCTCGTACTCAATTAAAGAAAACTCTTGCTCACTTGATCAGTTTACATCAGCCGTTTTATCCCATAGGAATGAAGAATTAAGAGGGAGCATATCCCCTGCAAATGTGAATGAAGTTGGAGAATTTTTTTCGGAGACATTGTCTAGCATATTTGGAAAAGTTAGGTTTTGCTTCATGTGCTTGATGCTTGGATTGATTTTAGTAAAGATATTAGAATCAGAAAGAGAAGATGAGAAATGCGATCGCACCTTTATAAAGAGTATCGGAGTACTTTAATTACTAATATTGTTATTGATTATGTATAAATAAACTAATTTATAATTATCAAAATATCATGAATACAAAAACATTTAAAATATCTCTGACCTTTGAAGACATCTTAAATTTAGCCAAACAACTCTCAAACTCTGAACAAAATATACTGATTAAAGAATTACAAAAAAATATAATCACTGATGAAAAAGACAGTCTAATTGATGTGTGTGAAAGAATTGGTAGAAATGCTCAAACTAGAGGATTAACAGAAGAAAAACTAGCGGATTTACTTGCTGATGAATCTTAAAAAAATTATCCTTGATACTAACATTTTAATTAGTGCAATATTAAATCCTGATGGCACTGCTAGAAAGACATTAGAAAAAGCCTATGGTCAGTTTACAATAGTTCAAAGTGAGGAAACTTATCAAGAATTAAAAACGAGAATTTATAAACCTAAATTTGATAAATATATCTCAAATGCGGAAAGAGAAGACTTTTTAACGGCAATGCAAAATAATAGTTTATTTATTCAGACAATATCTAAAATTAGTGATTGTAGAGATATGGAAGATAATAAGTTTTTAGAACTAGCAAAAGATGCCCAAGCCATTTGTTTAATAACAGGTGACAAAGATCTTTTAACCCTAAAAAGTCTTAATCAATATCAAAATTTGATTATCACTGCCAGAGAATTCATGGAATTGTATTAGTAATATAAAGCGAATTGTATTGAAAAAATAAACTTCTATGATTCACATACCCTTATCGGACTTGTCTGAAACTGTCCAAAATCTAGTTAACCAAGCACGAATGACAGGTGATAACTTAACAATTACTGGAGAAGGAAAACCCTTAGCAGTTATTCAACCTATTAAGGAGAAAAAAAGGGCAACCTTCAGGGTGATGAAACATAGAGGAAAAATATTAGGTGATATAGTTGAACCTACATCTAACCTCGTTACTTGGGATGCTTTATCATGAAACTTTTACTAAATACTCATATTTGGCTTTGGTATCTTTTCGGAGATTCTCACCTTTCCAATAATCTAATCAAAACTATCGAAGATGAAATATTTAAAATTAATCTCTTTATTTCTAGCTACAGTTTTAATTTTTTATAGTTGGAGTAAATGGAGTTATAGTCAACCTATAGTTGACAATCGAGGTGAAATCAGGGGGGTTTGGTTAACAAATATTGACAGTGAGATTCTTTTTTCTTCTCAAAATACACAAAATGCGATCGCATCTCTCAAGGAACTAAATTTTAATAGTCTTTATCCTACCGTTTGGAATTGGGGTTACACCCTTTATCCCAGTCAAGTGGCAGAAAAAGTTATTGGCAGTAAAATTGATCCCCACGAAGGTTTGCAAAATAGAGATGTTTTAGCTGAAATTATTACAAAAGCTCATCAGAGTAATATGAGGGTAATTCCTTGGTTTGAATTTGGTTTTATGGCTCCTGCTGATTCTGTTTTAGCCACGTCTCATCCTCAATGGTTAACCAGAAGAAAAGATGATAGTGAAATTTGGATGGAGGGAAAAACCCATGAAAGAGTGTGGTTAAATCCCCTTCATCCCCAAGTACAAGAATTTATCACAGATTTAGTAGTAGAAATAGTTACTAACTACGATATTGATGGGATACAATTTGATGATCATTTTGGCTACCCCTCTGAATTTGGTTATGATAGCTATACAACTGGACTATATCGTAGAGAACACCAAGGCAAATTACCTCCCTTAGACTATCTTGACCCCGAATGGATTGAGTGGCGATCGCACAAAATTACTGAGTATATGGAAACCCTGTTTCACAAAATAAAAGCAATCAAGCAAAATGTAATAGTTTCCGTTTCTCCTAATCCTCAAGAGTTTTCCAAAGAAATGTTTTTACTAGATTGGGCAAAATGGGAAAGAAAAGGCTTTATTGAAGAATTGATAGTACAAATTTATAGAGATAATATGGAGGCTTTTAACCGAGAATTAGTCCAAAAAGACTTACAATTAGCAAAAGATCATATTCCAACTGCGATCGGTATCTTAACAGGATTGAAAGGAAGACCAGTTAATCTCGACTTAATTGAAGCACAAATTAACACCACCAGAGAACAAAATTTTGCAGGAGTCTCTTTCTTTTTCTATGAAAGTCTTTGGAATATTGCCTCAGAAACTCCTCAAGAAAGGCAGGAATTCTGGGCAAAAATCTTTAGTGATAAAGAAGTTTACTAATTGAACGTTAGCTCTACACCGCCTAGTGGAAATAAACCTTTACAATAATTAACAATACACATTTGAATCAATGAATTATCAACCGCAATTATGCAATCAATTTTTAATTTTGAACAATTTATTAACTACGAATTGCTAAAAAACATTTACGAAGGTTGGCAAAAAATTAAAGCGGGGTTAAGTTTAGCCCACAAAAATTTTAGCACCGAAGTTCGTCAAAGAATATTTCCCTATGAACTGCCCCTAGAAAAAGTTTCATCAGAAACATGGACAGTTTTACAGGCTAGATTAGATCAAATTATTGAAGAAGATTGGCAGGATGCAAAAGAAGGAGTTTATCCCATTAACCTTCTATTTGATACCGATTGGGGAAAATTTTTACAAGCATATATCGGTATTTGGTTCGACTATCCTCAGACATGGCAAAGAATCAAAAATAATCACTTTCAAGACTTACCTCCAAATATTGACTCAAATAAATATCCTCAATACTACCGTCGCAATTTTCATTATCAAACTGATGGCTATTTGAGTGAACATTCTGCTAACATCTATGATTTACAAGTTGATATTCTTTTTAACGGTGTTACCGATGCCATGCGTCGCCGTATTCTCAAACCCTTAAAACAAGGCTTAAATACTTTGAATTCTAGTAGCAATCCGAAAATATTAGATGTTGCCTGTGGAACTGGTAGAACGTTAAAATTTATTCGGGCAACTTTTCCCCATGCCAGTTTATATGGGATAGATTTATCAGCCCCATACTTACGCAAAGCCAATGAATTATTATCCCAACTCCCTCAAGAATTGCCCCAATTAGTAGAGGGTAATGGGGAAGAATTACCTTATCAAGATAACTATTTTCAAGGTGTCACCAGTGTCTTTCTTTTTCATGAGTTACCTAATCCAGTGAGACAAAAGGTAATTAATGAATGCTACCGTGTTTTGCAAGCAGGTGGAATATGTATTTTTGCAGATTCGATGCAATTATCTGATTCTCCCGAATTAGAAACGATGATGACTAATTTCCCCATTGCTTTTCATGAACCTTTTTACAATGATTATATTCGGGATGATTTAAAATCTCGTTTGAATGTAGCTGGTTTTAGAAATATTCGGGAAGAAGTTCACGGTTTTAGTAAATATTGGATTGCGACAAAATAATTGATTCAAGTTATGAGACTGAAGCTGAGATATAATACCTGAATTTTAGTATTAAATGGCCTCAGTTCGGTTTAAGAATATCGGATAAGTTTAGGTGTCGGGTGGTAGGGGTTGAATATACTCAATTCTTACGGTGTCAGGGAAGACGAGAGTTCGCTGTGCTTGTTCCGCAAAGCGTTACGGGGTTAGTTAGGGGCGAATGGCCATTCGGCCGTACAGGAGTTTTTAATTCTTAATTCTTCGTTTTTTCTTTGCCCTTTTTACTTTTTGCCTACCCTCCTGACACCATTTTTTTGTCAGCCTCTATATGCTACCGACTTTTTCGAGTAAGATGTGAAAATGATAAAGCTAAAGTTAAATATTAATTAAGGATATACCTCATAATGGTTGACTCGATTATGTATCAAGAGGATGGTTATGTTGTGTTAGAAACTAATCAGCCTGAACAATTATTAACAGAGATGGAATTATTACAAAAATTAGAACAAGTTATCGAAAGTTGCCAAGATATACCTTCAGACATTAATAGTATTGACTCTCTTTCGGAAAAAGCAAAGTATCTTTTAGAAAACTATTGCGAATTTAACATTGATGATGATAACTCCTTACAATGGTATGTGGTGCGCTGGGAAAAAAGATAGATATAACAATCATGAGTTATTTTACTGATTTTAAAATTACTTTTGCTCCTCTGTGTTTAACAGAAGTTTATCAATTAGCTGATAATCCTGCCAATGGTGCGATCGCACTCATGAGTGGCACAGTTCGTTGTCAAACAGAAGGAAAAAAAGTGGAATACTTGGAATATCAGGCTTATGAGCCGATGGCAGTGACAATATTTAAGCAGATAGGAGCAAATTTAGTTAACCAATATCCTGACATAAATAGTATTATCATTCATCATCGTGTTGGTAAGTTAGTCATAGGAGATATTAGTGTTTTAGTCGCCGTGGGATGCCCTCATCGTCGGGAGGCTTTTAAGGCTTGTCAATATGCCATTGATACTCTTAAACATAATGCACCTATTTGGAAAAAAGAACATTTTGCCGATGGTGCTAGTAGTTGGGTAAGTATTGGAATGTGCGAAGCACTTATATAAACCTCAGTTCGGTTTAAGAGTATCCGATAAGGTTAGGTGTCAGGTTGCAGGTTGCAGGTGTTAGGGGATGGGGGGATGAGGGGAAAGGGGGAAGTAGGGGCGAATGGCCATTCGCCCGTACAGGTATTCGTGGTTTTTCATTCTTAATTCTTAATTTTTTATTCTTAATTCTTAACTATTTAACGTCAGTTCGGATTAAGGCAATTTTATCGTTATTTCTAAGAAGCTATAAGGTTTTCTGACTACGAGTTGGGATGCTTTCAGCTTATCCAAAACTCAGGTTAATTAATCAATTATTAAGAAAAAACGCTCCCCTCTACTGTGGGAGAGGGCTTGGAGGTGAGGGCAAGATAATTTTGCCCTGACTTTGAAAAAACCCTGCCTAAAAAGGGGATAAGGGGCAAAGGTAAAGAATGGGAATAAGAATTAAAAACTCCTAATCCCAAACTCTGATTCATCGACTGGTGACTAATTCATTGGACAATTGACTAATGGCTTTAAAGGCAACATCCCATAATTTTTGGGGTTGTAATTCTGGTTGAAATAATGTCCATAGTCTTTTCACTTCTTCTGTATGAAGGCGGTCATCTTCTATTAGAGCGTTTAATAGTTGACGGCGCAAGTATTCTCCTTCTTCTGAAACGAGAAACTGTAGTCCTAATCCTGCGGTGGGTAAAAGGTTAAAGCGATGATCAGAACGTGCGATCGCAATCATATTTTCTAATCTTTCCCATTGAAACTTACCGTCTTTGAAAAGCACTTCTAGTAAACGTTTACGCATGGCGGGAGATTCTTCTGTTAAGAGTCTTCGGGAAACGTAAGGGAAGGATACTTCAACAATACGGAAATCTCGATTTAAACTTAATGCTAATCCTTCTTGAGTTACCAATGAACGGATAATCAGGGCAAATTTTGCTGGTACTCGG
The DNA here is from genome assembly GCF_000317675.1 of Cyanobacterium aponinum PCC 10605. Classification (NCBI taxonomy): domain Bacteria; kingdom Bacillati; phylum Cyanobacteriota; class Cyanophyceae; order Chroococcales; family Geminocystaceae; genus Cyanobacterium; species Cyanobacterium aponinum. The sequence continues at coordinate 2,197,593 of NC_019776.1, read as the reverse complement.
AAAGGATATTCATACATCAATTCAGAAAAATCATCGGTGATGGTTTTAAAGTTAAAATCCCCTACACTCTGATCTATGGCATTACCAAAAACCTTTTCTAAGGCTGGTACAATGGGCATAATATCTGTTTCGGGAGTTAAAAACCCCAATTTGACAAAATCACGGGCTAAAGCCTCATAATCACGATTTATCAGTTGTACCACAGAAGATGCGATCGTTTCTTTTGCTTCTTCGCTTAATTGATCCATCATGCCAAAATCGATGTAAGCCATTCTACCATCGGGCATAGCAAATAAGTTACCGGGATGGGGATCAGCATGGAAGAACCCATGTTCTAATAACTGTTTTAAACCAGATGTAACTCCCACTCGAATAATATCATCTGTGTTCAGCCCTGCGGCTTTAATCGTATCTAAATCGTTGAGTTTATAACCGTTAATCCATTCTAAAGTTAAAACATTTTTGCTGGTGTAACGCCAATATATCGCAGGTACTTTCACCTCTTCATCATCACGGAAATTAGCGGCAAATTTTTCTGCATTCCTACCTTCATTTAAGTAGTCAATTTCTTCAAATAATTTAGTCCCAAATTCATCAACAATTAACGCTAAATCATGACCTAAATTTAGGGGTAAAAAAGGACTAATCCAATGGGAAGCCCAACGCATTAAATATAAATCTAGGGTAATTACAGGCATTAAATTAGGACGTTGTACCTTAATCGCCACTTCTTCTCCTGTATGCAGAAAGCCTCGATATACTTGACCTAAACTAGCGGCGGCTACTGGCTTAGGAGATATTTCTCTGTAAGCGTCTTCTATTTTCAGGTCTAATTCTTTTTCAATAATACTGAAAGCTAAATCATTATCAAAAGGCGGTAGTTGATCTTGTAATTTAATTAATTCTTCTAAAAAATCCCTACGAATTAGATCAGGTCTGGTGGAAAGTGCTTGACCTACTTTAATAAATGTAGGTCCTAATTTTGTGAGTATTTTTCTTATTTGTTCGGCTCTTTTTAGTTTGTTTTTTTCTTCTAAATTAAACCACTTATCTAAAATTAATTGGATAATAAAAATACCAAAATAGGTAATAATTTTTAACCCTCTCCAAATTGCTAACCAAGGACGACGATTGTAATATTGTGCGATCGCATCAGGAGAATATCTCAGTAAGGAGTCATTTTCAAGATTTTTGTCTGAAAAAGCGGATTTATTCACTTTTTGAATCAGTTTTAATATAAATAATTTTTAATAGTTAGGGTTTATTATAGCAGGGACTTTGTTCGAGTGAGTTAGGAGTTAATTAGGAGCGAATGGCCATTCGCCCGTACAGAGTTTGGAGTTAAAAGTTATTAATTGTCAATTATTTAATAATCCCCTATTGCCTATCCTAACTAATAATTTACAGACTCAAACTGATAGAGCCCCAATTTTTTGAATTTCCATTATAAATTGATGAGAGATAAAAGGAATTAAATTTCGCTGACGAGTTGCTTTTCCTTCGGCGAAGATGACTAATAAATAGGAGGTTGAATTAGGTAGGGTAATATATGCACAATCATGACGTACTTGCGAAGTCCATCCAGCTTTAGACCAAATTTGAGCATTATTAGGTACACTTTCGCCTATAAAACCATTAATTTGATTTTCTTCGTCATTTATCCCTATCTTTTTTTTACTGGCATCTCTTTTTAGCAAATTTCGCATTTTTTCACAGGCTTTCTCTGTGACGACTAAATTATTCATGATGCTATAAAGTAATCTAGCAACAGCATTGGTAGTTAACATATTTCGATTCTCATAGTTTTCACCCAAAAATATTCTTTCTCTTCCATAAGCACCATCGCACCAAGTTTTCTGATTAACGTTGATAGAGGCAAATTCTTCCCAGTTATAATTCTGGAAATAGTCATTTATCATATTCCTTTGTTTTTGCCATTGAAGAAATTCTAATTCTGGTAATTCATACCCTGACGTAGTTTGAGTTAGAGTATCCATAACTAGACTGGTGGCATCATTACTCGATTCTACAATCATATCTCTGACAGCGCGATCGAACTCTGAGGAGGGTTGAATTTTTCCCTGATTTAACCATTCTTCCACCGCCACTAAATAGAATAATTTGACAATACTTGCAGGATAAATTTTTTCGTTTCCCCGATAGCTAAAACCCTGCAAAGGAGATTTCTCTTTATTCTCCATAACCACCGTCAAAGCAATGTTATTTTTTTTTAACGAAGGGAATTTTTGCCATGTCTTTTCTAAAATATTCTCTGTGGTTTGAGAAAGATGATGATTAGTGACAAAAAAAGTCATCGGAAATCTCCAAAAATTGATAATAAAATTAATGTAACCAATTTTTCTCTTAACTAACCTCGATAATTGATTATTAGTTGTTAAAGTATAGATGTTAAGTTTTATAACAATTGAAATCTTACTATGTTAGAACTATATCAATTTGAACTTTCTCAATTTTCCGAAAAGGTTAGGCTTATCCTTGACTACAAGGGCTTAGAATACAAAAAAGTAGAAGTTACCCCCGGTATTGGACAATTAGAAGTTTATAAAATTTCAGGACAAAGACAAGTTCCCGTATTAAAAGATGGTGATACTGTTATTGCCGATTCAACGGAAATTGCTTTATATTTGGATCGCAAATACCCTGAAAAACCATTAATTCCCACCGATGGAGTTGCTAGAGGTAAATGTTTATTGATGGAAGAATGGGCGGATGAATCCTTGGGTTTAAAAGGGCGTAAGGCTTTCTTTCATGCGTTAAATCATTATCCCAGTTTTCGCTCTTCTTTTCTGCCCGAAAATACCCCTGATATTCTCAAGACTTTTGTTAATGCTTTCCCTTCAGAAATTATGGATGTTTTCAGTTTGGGAGTAGGTTTCGGAAAAGATGTTTTAAAAGAAGCTGAAAAGGGTTTAAAGCAAGATTTAGAGGCTTTAACTTTGATTTTACATGACCAACCCTATCTAACCGGAGATAAACCAACTTTAGCCGATTTGACTGTGGCGGCTTTGACGACTATCATTAAGTTTCCTTCTGTGGCTTATTATGATTTGGATATTAATTTAGAAGGGAAGGGTATTCCGGGTTTAGCAGATAATAGCGCTTATGAGCCTTTCTTTACATGGCGCGATCGCATCTATGCTGATTTTAGACAACCCGTAGATAAATCTAACCGTAATAATTCTAGTGGAAATAGTGGAGATAGTAAACCAACCACCATTGAGATTGAGTAGTTTAGTAATTATAATCATTCAAAAGAAAGGTTTATAGAGGCTTGGGGTATAGGGATGTTAGGGTGGTAGGGGTTGAATATATTTAACCCTTACGAGAAGTTAAGTAAACACTTTTGCCCTCTCCCCTCTCGAGGGGGGATAAACGGGGTTTCTTTTAAAGGGAGACACAGAGGGGTTTGCCCCTTGCCCTTTTAATTGTTAATTTTTAATTGTTAATTGGATGGAATTTGAAATTACTGGAAAAGATTTATTTAATTGGTATCAATCAGCAAAAAGAGATTGTTTAAATAACAATATTAATATTAGTGAACTTAATTTATTTATTATAGAATTAACATCTTTAAATAAACTTAATTTACAGTTAAATAATTATCAAAATCAAGAGTCAATAAACAGTAAATTTTCCTTAGATAAATTAGAAAAAATCTGGAATTTGAGGATAACTAAACGTTGCCCTATTCAATATCTAATTGGTGAGTGTCATTGGCGTAATTTCACATTAAAAGTAACTCCTGATGTTTTGATTCCTCGTCCTGAAACAGAGTTAATTATAGACTTAGCTTCAGAAATTACATTCAATTATTCTTATTTAAAAACAGGTAATTTTCTTGATTTAGGAACAGGTAGCGGTGCGATCGCACTAGGATTAGCCGAGGCGTTCCCAAATAGCTATATTTATGCAGTTGACAAGAGTGAATCTGCCTTAAAAATTGCCCAAGAAAACGCCCTTAAATACGGTTTTGAGTCGAGAGTTAAATTTTGTCATGGTTCTTGGTTTGACCCTATAAATGACCTCAAAAATAGCTTTAGCTTGATTGTTTCCAACCCCCCTTATATTCCCTCACAAATGGTATTAGAATTAGAGCCTGAAGTAGTAAATCATGAACCAAAAATTGCTTTAGATGGAGGAGAAGACGGTTTAAAAGACATTCGTTATTTAATTGAAAATTCTCCCAATTTTTTAGTGAAAGATGGGTTTTTAATCTTAGAAATTATGGCAGGACAAGGTAAAATAGTTGAAAATCTTTTAAAAGAAAATGGCAGTTATAAAAATATTAAAATTGAGTATGATTTAGCAGGTTTAGATAGATTTGCGATCGGTATAGCTACTACACCTTAAGTCACCCAAAGCTACGTTATGAGTGCATAGTCGCTTCCTCGGGAAAAAATCATCAATTCTCCTCGGGTTATGATATATTTTGAGGAGTCATTTTTGATGGTTAAATTGTATGAAAATTATCGACTCAAAAGGTCGTTTATTCGGCAAAATTAGTATTTTAGATTTAGGTGCGATCGCAGTTATAGTTTTAGTTTTAATTGGTATTTTCATTGTACCAGGTCCAAAAGGTTCGATCGCACAAGTGGGTAGTGGGGGAGATACTATAGAATTAAATTTATTGGTAAGGGGTTTAAGCGTCAAAAATCCTCAAGAGTTTCTTCGCTCACTAGAAAATTCTTCCGTTAAAATTATCGTTAGAAATGAACCGGCAGGAAATTTAAATATAGAATCAGTGGAAGAATTGCCCAATTATGTGGTTGCAACTCAACCTGATGGTAGCGTTAAATCTTTATTAGACCCTCGTCCCATTGTTGCTTTAAGTACAGATATGATTCTATACATGAATGGCAAAGGTTCAATGACTAATGATGGCGCAATTTTAGCCAACCAAAAAGTAAAAATTGGTACAGTGTTAGAATTAGACGGCAGCAATTATAATTTTCGTGGCAGTGTTATTGATGTCAGAAAGAAAGAATAACCGAAATTCAGAATTCCGATTTAAAATTTAGATTATAATAGCTTGGGCTTTGCCCAGCTTTACCTACACTTACGGATTTAAAATAACGGCGTTGGGGAATTAAGCTATGATTTTTAATTTAGAGCGGAAATGGGCAATAAGCAATGATACTTGAGTGTTGGACACTTGGAGCAATTCAATAATGCTTTGCATCACGATTAATTAAGCAACCCCAAAATTACCATATCAACTGTTGTTTGCACAATGTTGTGATTGGGCAACGATAACCAACAATTTATCGATAACATCTCTTAATTCTTTGCTTAATGCCGAAGAATTATTTACCATAATAGAAAAAACTACATCATCATCTTTAGTTCTTAAATAGCCCGATAAAGCAGATACTCCCGTCAAAGTTCCAGTTTTTCCCCATAAGTTATTGTCGATTATATCTTCATTCTGAAAACGGTTTTTTAGAGTGCCATTAACACCAGCTAAACTTAAAGAATTTCTGAAAGTTTTTGCATATTCAGTTTTATCCATTAATTTTAATAAAGTTACAAGACTTTTGGGAGTCACTAAATTTTGACGAGATAAACCAGAAGCATCCTTTAGAGAATAATCATTAGATAATAGCCCAATATTTTCTAATATCTTTGTCTGGGAAATAAACTTTGTATCTTGGTTCGTTGCTAAATAACTTAATAAAATTTCAGCATATAAATTATTACTATTTTGATTAATTTCCGCAATTAAATTGTTACTATTAGGAGAGTTAATTTCTAACAACAAATTAGCATCACTTAAATCTATATTTTTTTGATCGATAATTTCTGTTTTTTCTACTTGGATACCATTATTTTGCAGAATTGCTATTAAAGAATCTTGAAAATATTGCTCAGGATTGGGAATAGATAACCACCAATTATCATCATGATTATTAACAGGGAGATTTCCCTCAATTCTTAACCTAGATTCTAAACCCATAGGGTTTAAATTAATACTATATTCTTCATCTTCACTAACAGTTACTCCTTCATTGGTAATAAGCCATTGTTTTCCTGCTAATTTATCAGACCATTTTAATAATATTTGTTTACCGACTTGACTAGGGGTTAAACTTAAAGTAACAGTATTTTCCTCCAAAATAAAACTATTAATAGGAACAGCATAGTAAAAATATAAATCTGAAAATTCCCAGCTATTATTAAAAGGATATTTAATAGGAGAACTATTCACTAAAATTAAATTTTTAACATGATTAATATTTAACTGTTGCAGTTTTTTGGCTATATCCTCTAAATCAGACTTCGTAATAGTGGGATCACCTTTTCCTATAATAATTAATTCATCTATAAATTCTTCTTTTCCCTTAATATAAATAGGAGTTTTGATAGTAAAATTTTCCCCAAAATTTAATAAAAAAGAAGCAGTAGTGAATAATTTAACATTAGAAGCTGGAATAAAATATTTATTCTCATTTAACTTATATAAAGTCTGATTTTTATTAAGTTTTTCGATTAAAATTCCCCAATTTTCTCTACTTCTTTCTGACTGATTAAGAATGCTATTAATAGCTGATTCTAAACCTTGAATACAAACCTGACTTTGATTATACTCCGATAATTCTTTTACCTCTGCTTTACTACTTAAACTATAAAAAAAGATATTATAAAAACCGATTAAGATACTCAATAATACTCTATAGAAAATATTTTTTTTAATCATTGATAAAACCTATAAATAGAAAAATGCCAGAGAAACAATCCCTGACATTTAGCAATTATATTATTATCCGATAATTATGAGTAAAATGTAGCACCAATAAAAACTTTGTCTGCCACAATATCTCAATTTATTTATTTAAGATAATAAAGTTTTTCCGCTTCTAATTGTTCAACTAAAGCAATTTGACCTTTTGCTTTTGCAACTTCTATGCGACGCTCTAAACTTTTAATTAAGTTTGTTCTGTGCGCCTGACGAGCATTTTCAAGAGTTTTTTGACTAATCATTTTCTTTTCTCCTATATATAGATTCAAATTAAAGATATAAAGAGAGAAATAGAGAATAAAATCAGGTAAGTAAATTTATATCCCTTCTCTCTTTCGTCTATGTTTATTGATATTTACTATTGAAGTCCTACTTGTTCAGATGCTCTTTCTAACATAGTAGCTTGACGATTACTTTTACGTTGACGATTATCAACCATTAATAAACGCGCTTGTTGACCAATAGAACTGATATTGCTAGTATTATTATTGAATTTAGCTTTCATAATTCGCCTCCTCTAATTTTCGATGAGTTTAGATTCGAGGCGCGTTCCTTCAGAAGCCATTACTTCTTACTTCCGTCTGACTGTTAAGCAGATGAACGATTTATCCTTACTCTTTTAATATAACTAAAAAGTATCAAATTTGACAACTTTCTTCTCTAACAAATTGTAAAGACTATAAGTATGATATTTTGGGAAAAATTGCTTTATTTTCAATTACTAAATGTAAGTTTAGTTCAATACAAAAACATCGGGTTTAAGGTGGTTTCAAGTTTTAGGTGGCAGGTTTGACGTTGAGTATTTTATCAAAATTTATCAGTCAATCAAAGAATTTAAAGAAAAAAATCAATAAACATAACTTTTTTGTAAATTCTGATGACTCTGGATTATAAAAACAAAACTATTGCCCGTTACTTCTTGTTTTTTCGCCTACCTTCACCTAAGAAATTTTTCCACAAAACCCAATTACTAATTCCTCATTTCTCAAGAAACAACACAACTATTCTTCTGTTTCTTCTTCTTCCTTAGTAGGATAAACGAAACCGTTTGCTTTACCAGTTAAAACAGATTTACCTAAAGATAAGGCTCTTTGAGCTTGTAATTCTGCTTTTTTAAACCAATGAGCGCGACGTTGATTACGTTTAGATTTAGATGTTTTCTTCTTAGGTACTGCCATAGGTTTTAAATAATATAATAAGTATTTTAGTTATTGACACAATTTTACTATTTTAACCATAGTTGATAGATCGTGACAATAGTTTATTTGCCCGTATCAGTGGTTAATTGTAATATTTCAGGGGAATCAAGGGTAGAAGTTGTTTTTTTACCAGACAAACAAGATTTTATTTTTGCCAAAACTTTTTCTTGATCAATCGGTTTTCCTAAAAACCCATTAGCACCGACTAATTTACTTCGGAGTCTGTCAATCATACCATCGTTGCTAGTAAGGATAATGATAGGTACGTCTTTCAACGCAGAAACACGACGAATTTGGGAACAAAGTTCATAACCATTAATAATAGGCATGACTAAATCCAAAAAGATTAAATCGGGTTTCCTTTTCAATATTTGTGATAAGGCTTTTAGAGGTTCTCTAATAGAAAGATATTGATAACCCGCATCAGTGATAATATGTTCCATTATTTCACAAATTTGTGAGCTATCATCAACGCAAACGATTAATTGTTGATAAGTGGTTTTTGTTATTTTATAATTCTGATTCGTGACACCAATTAGGGTAATAGCAACAGGTTGATCTTCAATTTCGATGAGGGTAATTAAGTCTTGTTCAAAGTAGGGTTTTAACCATACGGTAATTTTAAAAATAGTTAGGTTTAATTTATCTGCTATTTCTGTTAAGGGATACTTCCCATTAAGTAAAGAAACTAATTTTTTGTAGGTTTTTTCTTTTCCTTTAAAATGTTGTTGCAATAAGACAGGATTTTTAATAACAGGTGCATAATGGGGAATTAAATGGGTTAAACCGAATTTTTGCCAATGTTGCCATTCGACTTCTAACTCCATCAATATTGATTCAATTTTTAGTAAACTAACAGAAGTTTTTAGCCCAGATTCTTCCGGAAAATTGTCTTCAATAGTAATGACATCATATTTTAATTTTTCTATAAATTCAGCTTGATAAATATCAAATAAAGCCTGTTTAATTTTAATTTTTATCAGAGATAATGCTTGTTCTTTCGTAATTAAAAACCTTTGTAATAAAGAGACTATTAAATGATAGTTCCAACATTCAAATTCTTTCGATTTTTGAATATCTAAAAGATGAGTATCTAAGTCAGGACAATTTTTTTCTAGCAACCTTTGCCATTCACGATAAGGATGATAACCGCCATCTGCCCAGACTAAACGACTCAAACAAAAATAAACACGCCATTCTTTTCCGTCTGCTTTTTTGACATCAATTCTTCCTGTGAATTTTTTCCCTTTCAAAGATAGTAGTGCTTTTTTAAATACTCCTGAACTACTCATTTCTTTCCTTTTTATGATATTAACTTTAGTTGGTAAATGACGAGATTAACAATGAGAGCTATTGTTAAGAAATGATGGTTTGATTGCTATTGCTAGTACGACAATTTTCTGCTTTTTAATATTCTATTACTAATGTGACTAATTAAATTTTCGTTTGAGTGTTATTGATTTTATTAATACCTAGATTAAATATAACGTTAAAAGTTTATTAACATTTAGTGAGCTTTAAAATATTTATTAATTGCTGTGTAGAGTAGTTTACCTTTGCATTTTGATTGATTTTCAGTTATGATTAGCATTGATATTAAGATTCGTTAAGTTTGATGAAAACTTTTGGCTGTTTAATTATTAGAGAAAAAGCATTCTCACTTTCTTATTCTTACTCTGATAGTCCCCCATAACTTAGATGTTTAGGGTAAGTAAAGAGATAGTGAAAATATAGGATAATCTTTGACTTATATAAAAATATAAATCAACCTTAGTTCAGCATAAAAAAGATAAGAGCAGGTTTTAGAGGTTGACTAATGTTCGATTTCGACCCTTATGATGAAAGGTTTAGCGGTTGAATTTTTCAAACATTAGATTTAGTCAATATCTTTAATTCCTAATTGCTAATTGAAATAACCTTTACATTCCTGAAAATTTTATATCGAATTCAGGTTGGATTATTAAATCCGTACTTTACGAATAGAGATTGAGCAAAATTATCCTTTACTACTCATGTTGAGATTGAGTTTAACATGAAAAAATTTTTATTTAATTGTTAGTAATTCATAAAAAACAAAAACAATACAATGCAAATAACTAATCAAATTCATTTCCGGAATCTCAGGGGAGATATTTTTGGAGGTTTAACTGCGGCGGTGGTGGCTTTACCTATGGCATTGGCATTTGGTATCGCTTCTGGGGCCGGTGCATCTGCTGGTATGTGGGGGGCAATCTTAATTGGCTTTTTTGCTTCTTTGTTTGGTGGTACTCCTAGTTTAATCTCAGAGCCTACAGGTCCGATGACGGTTATTGTTACTGCTGTAATTGCTGATTTGATGGCGAGAAATCCTGAAACGGGTTTAGCAATGGCATTTACCGTTATCATGATGGCTGGATGTTTTCAAATTTTGTTTGGGGTGTTAAAACTCGGTAAATATATCACAATGCTACCTTATAACGTTATTTCTGGGTTTATGACGGGCATTGGGGTGATTCTTATTTTTATTCAAATAGCACCTTTCCTAGGTCAAGAAACTCCTAAAGGTGGCGTTTTTGGGGTGATCCAAAATTTCCCTGAATTATTAGGTAATATTAATCCTCCCGAATTAATTTTGGGTATCATCACCCTTGTTATTTTGTTTTTATATCCTCGTAAATGGAAAAATGTTGTTCCGCCTCAACTAACGGCTTTATTAATTGGTACGATTATTGCTACTCTATTTTTCAGTAATTATGATATTCGTACTATTTCCACTATCGGTGAAATTACCCCCGGATTGCCTAGTTGGCAAATGCCTACTTGGAATATGGACAACTTACGCTTGATGTTTGTCAATGCCATTGTTTTAGCAACAGTAGGTTCGATCGACTGTTTACTTACTTGTCTGGTTTGTGATAGTTTAACCCGTACAGAGCATAAATCTGATAAAGAATTGATCGGACAAGGAATTGCAAACTTAATTACTGGTTTATGTGGTGGTGTTGCTGGTTCAGGTGCTACTACTGCTAGTGTTGTGAGTATTCAAGCAGGGGGTAGAAGTGCTGTTGCAGGTATTGTTCGGGCTTTAGTGTTATTAATTATTGTATTGTGGGCGGCACCTCTTACTTCTGGGATTCCTTTAGCAGTATTAGCCGGGATTGTGCTAAAAGTGGGGATTAATATTATTGACTGGAATTTCCTCCGAAGAGTTCACAAAATTTCTTGGAAAGCCGCAGGAATTGTTTATAGCGTGGTGTTATTAACTGTTTTTGTGGATTTAATGGTAGCGGTAGCAGTTGGGGTATTTATCGCTAATATTTTAACTATCGATCGCCTCTCAGAATTACAATCCAATGCGGTTAAAGCCATTACTGATGCTGATGATCAAATTGTCTTAAGTAATGAAGAAAAACAGATTCTTGACTTAGCTAACGGACGTTTATTATTATTCCATCTCAGTGGACCAATGATTTTTGGGGTAGCTAAAGCTATTTCCCGTGAACATAGTGCCATTGATAACTATGATGTGATTCTGGTGGATTTGTCGGAAGTGCCAGTATTAGGGGTGACATCCTCCCTTGCCATTGAAAATGCAATCCAAGAAGCGATCGATCTTGAACGAGAAGTAATTGTTGTTGGTGCTACTGGTAAAGTTAAGCGCCGCTTAGAAAAATTGGGTATTGCAGGTTTAATTCCGGGACATCACTGGATGGGCGATCGCCTTACTGCATTACAAGAGGGTTTAGCAATTGTGCGAGAAAAACAAAGTCACAACTATGAAGCAATAAAAAATTAGACTTTTTGCAGAAGTCAGAGGACGAAAACAGTGATAAAATTTGGTTTTAAACGTTGCTGATTTTAGCTTAATTTTTATTGTGCAAGAGATCTATAAAAAAATTTTTGATTCTAAATGATTACGGGTGTATGATTGATACACCTTTTTTTTATCTCAGTTATTTCGCTAGAATATTCGATTTAGCCAGGTTTCGGATTTTGGGGGCGAATAATCTTTCATCCTGTGGTTTAGTGGTTTAAGACTCTTGAAATTGTGATTATTCCATCAAGAATTGAAAATGAGAAAATCAATTCCTAAGAGATAAAATTTATATATAAAGGAGAATAAGCTCCTATCAATATCTCAATTATTAATAGTTAATGTCTATTGAAACAATTTACGGAAACTTACAAGGATTAAAACCCAGCCAATTCAAACAGTTACAAAAACTATATCATCAAAGAATAAGCGGCGATCGCATCTCTACCGTTGACCTCGCCGAAAGAATAGCCAACCTTAGCACAGAGTTAAAACAGCCCTTGAGCGTCTATCTAAATCGTCGTGGACAGGTGATTAGGGTAGGAGTCGGTACACCCCGTCAAACCCAAATTCCCCCCCTAGAATTGCCTCGTTACGGTGAGTTAAGACTATCAGGGATTCGTTGTTTAAGCACCTCGTTAAAGCCTACTCCCCCCAGTGAAGCTAGTTTAACCGCAATGGTAAGACAAAGATTAGATGCTTTAGTTATATTAACCCTGACAGGTCAAGGAATAATACGCAAAGGAGGAGGAGCGAGAGGATTTGTGGATAAAGCCTATTTATGTCATTTGCTACCCCTCAAAGATACCGATAATTATTGGGATGTATCACATCCTCAATCCTTAGAAGATATAGTCGAACAAGATTTTCTCGATTTAGTTAATAACTTAGAAGCAGAATTTAGCCGAGAATTTATTGCTCAAGAAGTTTCACCCCAACAAGAAAGAGTTTTATTAGTGGGCTTACACACAGGAGATAGAGAAGAACAAAAATTCCAAGATAATCTACAGGAATTAGCCTTACTGGTAGATAGTGCCGGAGGAAAAGTATTAGCTACCATCGAGCAAAAACGCTCTCACCCCCATCCTCAAACCCTTGTTGGTGCAGGAAAGGTAGAAGAAATAGCCCTACAAGTACAAACATTAGGAGCAAATTTAGTGGTATTTGATCGGGATTTATCCCCTGCTCAGGTACGCAATTTAGAGTTACAATTAGGGGTCAGAGTGGTCGATCGCACCGAAGTAATCTTAGATATATTCGCCCAGAGGGCGCAGTCAAGGGCAGGTAAATTACAAGTAGAATTAGCCCAATTAGAATATATGTTACCCAGACTAACAGGGAGAGGACAAGCCATGTCTCGATTAGGTGGCGGTATCGGCACCAGAGGCCCTGGTGAAACAAAATTAGAAACAGAAAGAAGGGCTATTCAAAAAAGAATCACCAGACTACAGCAAGAAGTAAACCAACTGCAATCCCATCGCTCAAGACTACGTCAACAAAGACAAGCCCATGAAATAACCAGCATTGCCATTGTCGGTTATACAAATGCAGGAAAATCCACCTTAATTAACACCCTTACCAATGCCGATGTTTACACCGCAGATCAATTATTTGCTACATTAGACCCCACCACCAGAAGATTGACTATTACAGACCCTAACACATCTGATACAACCACATTGTTAATGACCGATACTGTGGGTTTTATCCATGAATTGCCCCCTCCTCTTGTGGATTCTTTTCGGGCAACCCTAGAAGAAGTAACCGAAGCGGATGCACTATTACACGTTGTGGACTTGTCTCATCCTGCTTGGGAAAGTCATATTGAATCTGTTAAAGCAATTCTTGCTCAAATGCCTCTAGCCCCTTCCGTAGAATTAATTGCCCTCAACAAAATAGATAAGGCAAAGAGTGAACATTTAACCATTGCCAAGGAAAAATATCCCCAAGCGGTTTTTATTTCTGCTCAACAACGTCATGGTTTAACTACATTGCGCGATCGACTTTTACAATTAGTTGCTAGTAATTAAAATAAGGCAAGAGGCAAAGGTAAATAATTAAGAATTAAAAACTCCGAATACTTATTACTTTCTTCTAAAACCTGCAACCTGAAACCTGACACCTGACACCTTATCCCCCTGCAATCTGAAACCTGACATCCCAACACCAGTTAGTGTTATGCTTTGGACATAACCACATAAGTATTTTGAGAAATAAATTTAAGCTGAGAATGACAAGTGAGCAGTACCAACAAAAATTAGTTGTCGATAAAGGAGGAATTAGAATTGATGTTTGGTTAGGAGATAATATCGACAGTATATCTCGATCGCGCCTACAAAAACTCATCAGTGAAGGACAAGTTATCGTTAATCAGCAAGTATGTGAGAGTAAAAAAACTATTTTAAAAACAGGAGATGAAGTAATAGTTAGAATACCGCCTCCTGTTTCTTCTCATCTTATCCCCGAAGCTATTCCCCTAGATATTCTTTATGAGGATGAATATTTACTCATTATCAATAAACCTGCTAACTTTGTGGTACATCCAGCACCGGGTCATAGTCAGGGAACTTTAGTAAATGCTTTATTATCCCATTGTCCTGATTTAAAAGGTATTGGTGGTGTTGAACGTCCCGGCATAGTTCATAGACTAGACAAAGATACAACAGGAGCGATGGTAGTAGCTAAAACAGAGCCAGTTTTACACCATTTACAGGGACAAATCAAGGCAAAAACGGCAAAAAGAGAGTATTTAGGGGTTGTTTATGGTTCTCCTTCGGTTTCAAGTGGTATCGTGAATTTACCCATCGGCAGACATCCATGCGATCGCAAAAAAATGTCAATTTTATCGGAGGATAAAGGAGGAAAACCGGCTGTTACCCATTGGCTATTAAAAGAAAGAATCGGTAATTATAGTTTAATTCACTATGAATTAGAAACAGGCAGAACTCACCAAATTAGGGTACATAGCAGTCATATAGGACATCCTATCATCGGAGATCCTTTATATTCTTCTCATGGCAAATCCGTCGGAGTTAATCTGACAGGACAAGCCCTACACGCTTTTCGTCTCACTTTAACTCATCCTATCACTAATAATACCTTAGAAGCGATCGCACCTTTACCCCAAGAGTTCGAGAAATTATTACGCATTTTAAGACTAAAAATTCATAGCTAGAGATGAGGGGAAGGGGGAAACAAGTAATGAGTGGAGAAAAGGTGTCAGGTTTCAGGTTTCGGATTGCAGGTGAGGAGGAGATGGGGAGATGAGGGGAAGGGGTGAGAGGGGGAAATGAGAGTTTGCTGTGCTTGTACACTCCTTTCAGTCGTGAACAGAGTTTTTAATTATTCACTATTCACTATTCACTTTTAAAACATTCTTAACAATTGAACCCCGATAAATTTTATAACCTGATAGTAGAGAAGAAAATAATTCTTGAATGTAAATAGAAATAGCTACAAATCAATCTTTATGAGTCAGAATTTAATTACAGTAGCGTATATTGGTGCTAGTGCTTTGTTTATCCTTAGTCTAGCAGGGTTATCTAATCAAGAAACTGCCCAGAAAGGTAATATATACGGAATTTCGGGAATGGCGATCGCATTTATTGCCACAGCATTTAGTCCACAAGTAACAAACTATACCACGTTGATAGGGGCGATTATTCCTGCGGTAATTATTGGGGCAATCTTAGCCAGTAGAGTGGCGATGACGGCGATGCCGGAGTTAGTAGCAATTCTGCATAGTTTTGTCGGTTTAGCCGCCGTTTTAGTGGGAGTAGGTAATTACTTACAACCTGAATCAGGGTTAGTGGGTGCAGAGGCCTTTATTCATCAAATAGAGATTTATGTAGGAGTATTTATCGGTGCGGTTACTTTTACTGGTTCAATTGTCGCTTTTGGTAAATTAAGAGCAATCATTAGTTCAAAACCTTTGATGTTACCGGCTAGACATCTACTGAATATAGGAATGTTAGGCGCAACCATTTATTTGGGTTATGATTTTCTTCACTCCGAATTTGGCTTACAACCTCTCCTCATTATGACGGGTATTGCTTGTTTGTTAGGAATCCATCTTGTTGCCGCTATTGGTGGGGCAGACATGCCAGTGGTTATCTCTATGTTAAATAGTTATTCTGGATGGGCTGCGGCGGCCGCAGGTTTTATGCTCAATAATGATTTATTAATTATTACTGGTGCTTTAGTGGGTAGTAGTGGGGCGATTTTAAGTTATATCATGTGTAAAGCGATGAATCGTTCTTTTATTAGTGTTATTTTAGGAGGATTTGGCGAAGGAAGTTCTAACAAGAGTAATTCTGCTCAAAAACAAGAAGTGGGAGAAGCTGTTGCTACTAATGTGGAAGAAGTTGCTGATTTATTAGTTAATGCTAAAAATGTCATCATTACCCCCGGTTATGGCATGGCTGTTGCTCAAGCACAACACGGAGTTTCTGAAATTACTAAGTTATTGCGCGATCGCAAAATTAATGTTCGTTTTGGTATTCACCCCGTAGCAGGACGTTTACCCGGTCATATGAATGTATTGTTAGCAGAAGCAAATGTTCCCTATGACATTGTTTTAGAAATGGACGAAATTAACGAAGATTTTTCTGAGACTGATGTGGTTTTAGTGATTGGAGCAAATGATACTGTTAATCCTAGCGCTTTAGAAGACCCCAATAGTGCGATCGCAGGTATGCCTGTATTAGAAGTATGGAAAGCAGAAAACAGTATTGTGATGAAACGTAGTTTAGCCACTGGTTATGCAGGAGTGGATAATCCTTTATTTTATAAAGAAAATACAAAAATGCTTTTCGGTGATGCTAAAGCTAATGTTGACGCTTTATTAGTAGCATTGAGAGAAAAAACTAGCAAGGGGAAAGCTAACAATAAAGTTTTAGTAACTGCATAGCCTAAGACCTATTAATTTTACCTGAGTTCGATAAAAAATTGTCGGTTCGGGTAAGCAATAGGGAACAGAAAACAAGCAAAAGCATTAATGATTAACATAAAATACTTTTAAATTGATTTTAAATAGTTTTTCCTTTAAATTAATTATGACTCTCTTGCTTCTCACCTTATCTGTCAACACCTTACAATACTCCGAACCCCGTTCACGAGCGAAGGGAGTGCAAGAGCCGAAGCTGAACTTTGAACCCTAACATCTCAATACCCTGTCACCGGCTTCTTTCTTACTTTTTGTCTAAGTTTTGGGGTTATTGAAAAAAAATTTTGTGAAAAGTTGGTTTTTTTGTTGACTTTTTTTAAAAGGTTCGTTATATTAATATATGTGCGTTAAACGAGCGAAAACAAAGCAAGTCAAGCGTTACAAGTCCAAGCCCCCATCGTCTAGAGGCCTAGGACACCTCCCTTTCACGGAGGCGACAGGGATTCGAATTCCCTTGGGGGTATATAATAAAGGAGGGTTAACAGCCCTCTTTTTTTGTGCAAAAGATTATTATAGTTATCTGAATCTGAGTTCGGGATAAATTTTCATCTATGAGTGATAGTGAAAAGGGCAAGGGGCAAAGGTGAATAATTAAAAATTAAAAATTAAAAATTCCGAACTACTAACTCAGGTGTTTTTATTTTTGTTTAGAGGATAATTCTCAAAAATGATTTAGGATTGCTATATATAATTTAATTTGATCTAATCTAAGATTGTTTAACCAAGAAGAATGAAACTGCCTTCTGTCAGAGACACCGCTAAAAAAGCACTTAATTTATTTCGAGTTGACGAAGAGGAAATAAAAAAAATATTAGCAGAAGTGCGATCGCAACTTCCCACTACTGAAGCTCTTTTGATTGGAAAACCACAAGCAGGAAAAAGCTCTATTGTGAGGGGATTAACTGGGGTAGGAAAGGAAATTGTGGGGCAGGGGTTTCGCCCTCATACTCAACATACCGAGCGTTATGCTTATCCTTCGGAAGATTTACCTCTATTAATTTTTACTGATACCGTTGGTTTAGGAGATATAAATAACAGTACAGAGGTCATAATTGAAGAATTAACGGCTGAATTAGAGCGAGAAAGCAAAAAAGCCAGAATATTAATTCTTACGGTGAAAATTAACGATTTCGCTACGGATAGCCTTAAGATGGTAGCGGAAAATCTCCAGAAAAAATATCCTCAGATTCCTTGCTTACTGGTAGTTACATCGTTACATGAACTTTACCCTAATTGTGACACTAATCACCCTGATTATCCCCCCACTTTTTCTGAAATAGATAGGGCATTTATAGAAATTAAAAATACTTTTCAAGGATTATTTGACCAAGCTGTTTTAATTGATTTTACCCTAGAAGAAGATGAATATAATCCTGTTTTTTATGGTTTAGAAGCCCTAAGAGATTCTTTAGCGGAGTTATTACCTTCTGCTGAAGCTCAAACAATTCACAAGTTATTAGATCAAACAGTGGACTCTCAATTAGGAAGCATTTATAGAGATGTGGCTAGGCGTTATATCCTAGCCTTTTCCATTATGGCTGGTACGGTTGCGGCAGTGCCTTTACCTTTTGCTACGATGCCCGTTTTAACTGCCTTAGAAGTGACGATGGTGGGGGTATTAGGTCAACTTTATGGACAGAAAATCAGCGCTTCTCAAGCAGGTGGTATTTTAAGTGCGATCGCAGGAGGATTTTTAGCACAAGCCATAGGTAGAGAGTTAATTAAGTTTGTACCGGGATTTGGTTCTGTGGTAGCCGCTTCTTGGGCTGGTGCTTATACATGGGCTTTAGGGGAAGGGGCTTGTGTTTATTTTGGAGATTTAATGGGGGGCAAAAAACCAGATCCAAATCAAATTAAGGAAGTTATGAAAGATGCTTTTGATAATGCGAAAAAAAAGTTTAAATAAGCGATATTCGATATTCAGGAAATAAAAGAAAAAAGGAAAATTTATTATTCTTTATTATTCAAATTGTCTGTAAATACTGCTCTAAGTCTTCTACTAAGCGAGTTAACTCTGCTTCGCTAGTAAGTCTTATTTGAGGGCTTCTGAGGGTAACTAATACTTTAGCAGAGAAAGGACTAGGGTAAATATTGGGATTGCAAAAAAGTTCTAAAAATACATCTCCTGTATATTGATATTCCATTGCTGTTTTTGGGGTTGGTTTGCCTCCCGTTTTATTTTGCAAGGCGATTTCTTTAAGACTTTGCATTAAATGATTAATTTCTGTCTGTAAATTTTCCGCCGCACTAGAGGTAAAGTTAAAGGAAACTGAACCTTGAATTAAATTAAGTGTTAATTGACTCATACTAACGATAAATTAATGAATAGTGAATAGATTTCAGTTAAAAATTGAGAGTTAAGAATTAGTTTTCGCCTCTCCCCCTCTCTCCTTATCACCCATCTCCCCTCATCACCCTGAACCCCGAACCCTTAATTCAATTATCCTCGTAATCTTCGAAAAGCAATTCTTCAAGAATCCAACTTACTTCTTCTTCTTGAGACTGTATTATATTGATTTTACCAAAACCATCTTTCTCGCCGATGAATAAAATGGGGCTTAAAGGGGTGCAAATATTATATTTTTGTTCTTCTGAGTAAAAACTTGCTAAAAACTGTAATTCTTCGGGTTCTATTTCTGAGGTGTGTTCTTCAATTTCTAAGCTAATAATATTATTTTCTTCTAAAGGTGGTAATTCTCCACTAGCAGTTAAGATAAAACCTGTACGCTTCAAATATAAATTTAATTCTCCTAAAACAGCTTTTGCATCATCAAAGATACCATCAAGTTCTTCTTTATCTTCTACCATAACGGTTTCGCTATATTCATTATCTTCAGAATCTATTTCTTCCGTTAAAATGACAATGGCTAGATCAATAGGCATTAATAAAACGTATATTTTGCCATCATATTCAATTTCATTCTCAATATAACAATCGAGAGATCGCCCCTCATCGTCAAAGATGGTGACAATCTCAGTATCATCATATTGCCCACTATCAGAGGAAAATCCGGGGGAGGACATAATTTTTAATTTAGCTAGAGTTTAGGTAAAAATAGTTTGTAAAATTCAGAATATCATGGTTTGAGATCAGAATGTTAAACTGATAGGGAAAATTAGCGTGAAGAATAATAGTTTTTCTAATATTATTGATTATTTATTTACCCTTATATCCTTAATACGAATATTTTGAGTTAAAACAGTGGTGGATGAGACAACAAGTTCCTTTGCAATGACGGAAAATGCGGAAGATGAATTAGCCTCTGTGGTAGCGGTTAAAAAAGGTAGTTTGCCAAAATTTTATTTGAACGTTTTTAAGCGTCGTTGGTTAATTATCCTTACTTTCGCTGTTTCTGGTTTTGTTCCTGCATTTTTATGGAGTAAAACAGATCCTGTTATTTACCCCGGTAGTTTTAAAATGTTAGTTGAACCTGTAACCTCCGCAGAAAAACTAACTGAACCGACAACTTTAGCTCGAACGGGTGGTAATGTTAATGAAGAGTTACTTTCTATTGATTACCCAACAATTTTACGAATTCTCAAGAGCAACAATATTCTTCAACAGATAGCAGAAAAAGTTAATCAAAATAATCCTTTATATCCACCTGCTTACTTGATAAAAACATTTCAAAAAGATTTAGGTTTGACACCGGCAGAGTCTCTTAGTGCCTCTACTCTTAGTCAAGATCCAAAAAGACAACGGTTGTTATTGGATTTACAAGCTATAGACACACAAATTGCTCAACAGTCAGCACAGTTAACAGAAAACCATCCCAATACATTAAATCTACAAGACCAAAAAGATAATATTACTAATTTATTAGAAAAGGAAACGACCAGAGTTTTACAGGAAAATAAAATAGATCCTAATGTTAACCCCAGAGTTTTTGCCTATCAGGATTCTAGTCGTTTAGCTTTAATTCAAAAGTTGATTGAAACACAAAATCAAATTGATACTCTTTCTTCTCGTTATCAGTCTTTAAAAAATAGCCAAACTCAAACTGGTTCACAATTAGCAGTAATGCCGGGCGTCATCAAAGAGTATAATGACCTCGATCGCCAAATTTCACTAGATACAACTATACTAAATCAATTAACTAATCAGAGGGAAACCCTAGGAGTGGAAATTGCCCAAAAACAGATTCCTTGGCAAATTCTGTCCCCTCCACAAACAGCCATTGATGAATTTGGTAATTTGAAGGGATATTCTCCTGAGCCAGAAAAAAAATTGGCACTTGGTACAGGTTTGGGCACAATTTTAGGGTTATTAGTTGCGATCGCGCTTGAGAAGAGGAGAGATATAATTCATGAAACAAGTGATTTAGAGTATGCTTTTGGTTTACCAATTTTAGGGGTAGTAGAATTAGAGGAAAAGAAAAAAGACCAAGTTACCCTTGAAGAAGAAAATTTTTTCCGTGACTCAAAAAACGTTTATCAAAAGATAACTCCTGTACATATATCACTTTCTCAGGTTTATACAAATCTCCATTTTCAATTACCCAATAGTCATCAAAATCGCATCCTTATTACTTCTTTACATCCCACTCTCAGAAAAACCTTTACATTTAAGTTCAGAAGTTGCTCAAAATTTAGTAGATCAAATTGCACAACATTATGCTTTGACTATTTATAATAGTTCTTTTTTCCTTGAATCTTTTGATTTAAGTTTACTTGCTCAGAAAACAGAAGGTATTGTTATGGTTGTTAAATTAAGACAAACTTCTTTTTCTCAACTCAAAGATGCGATCGCACGTATTCAAACCTATGATCTCACTTTTTTGGGCTTTGTTGTCATTGAATAATAATTAACTTCAGTTCGGTTTAAGAATATCGGAGAAGGATAGGTGTCAGGTGTTTGGGTAGAGGGATGGGGAGATGAGGGGATGAGGGGAGAGGGTGATAAGGTGTCGGGTTTCAGGTTTCAGGTTTCAGGTTTTAGAAGAAAGTAATGAGTAACGAGTAACGAGTAATTATCAACTATTCACTATTCACTATAAACTATTCACTTTTGCCCTTTTCGCTATCACTTATAGATGGAAATTTATCCCAAACTTAGAGTGTCTTAACCATTTGTTATCCTAAACTTGCTATATTGCCAAATCAAACCATTGGAATAAAAATCATGTTTGAAAAAATATTACTATCTAACCCCAGTGCAGAGAATCCTAGCTCTTTACGTCCTCGGAAGGGAATTATTATTGGTTTAGGGCAAGTCGGATTAGCTTGTGCTTATTCGATGTTAATTCAAGATTGTTTTGATGAGTTAGTTTTACAAGATATTGCATCGGATAAACTTGAAGGAGAAGTAATGGATTTTTCCCATGGAATGCCTTTTATTCCACCCACAGACATCAAAGCTGGAACCATCGCCAATGAAGGAAGAAATGCAGATATTGTGATTATTACAGCAGGAGTTGCTCAAAAAGAAGGGGAAAGTCGCCTGAGTTTGCTAGAAAGAAATATTGCCATTTACAAAAAAATTCTCGCTGATGTTGTTAAATATTGTCCTGAAGCAATTATCTTAGTGGTAACAAACCCTGTGGACATTATGACCTATGCAACCCTTAAAATTACTGGGTTTCCTAGTTCCCGAATTATTGGTAGTGGTACTGTGCTTGATACTGCGCGTTTTCGTACCCTATTAGCTAAAGAAATGGATATTGACCCTCGTAGTGTCCATGCTTATATCATTGGTGAACATGGAGATAGTGAAGTTCCTGTATGGAGTACCGCTAATGTTGGAGGAATGAAACTTGTGCCGAATACGTGGGCTGATTTACCTGAAGATGAAAAAGCTACTTTATCGGGAATTTTTCAAAAAGTTCAAAATGCGGCTTATGATATTATCAAATTAAAAGGCTATACTTCTTATGCTATAGGTTTAGCCACTACAGATATTGTAAAGGCAATTCTCAATTCTCAGGAAAGAATTTTAACGGTTAGTGGTTTAATGACGGGTATGTACGGTATTGAGGATGTTTGTCTAAGTATTCCGAGGGTTGTTAGTGAAAGAGGTATCATTAAGACTGTTAATCTAACTCTTTCTGAAGATGAGGAAAAGTTATTACAACAATCGGCAAAGATGTTAAAAGAAGTGTTTGATAAGATTAATTACTGAAAATGTATTTCATAAATACGAATGAATCTAAGTTATTTGTCCATAGAGGAACTTTTTTTAATTTTTGGCATATTAATATTAGCCAGTGTATTTGCTAGTAAAATAGCATCTCGTTTAGGAGTTCCTGCCTTACTTTTGTTTTTGTTGATTGGTATTCTTTCTGGAAGTCAAGGTGTCGGTGGTATCGACTTTGAAAGTTATGGTGTCAGTCAGTATGTTGCCGATTCGGCTTTGGTAATTATTCTTTTTTCAGGAGGGTTAGATAGTAAATGGCGACAAATACGTCCTATCATCAAAGAAGGTTTACTTCTTTCAACCTTAGGAGTTTGTATCACAGCCGTTTTAGTCGGTAGTTTTGCATGGCTTATTCTTGGTAGTTTTTCTAGTTTTAATTTGGGGGTTAACGGTATTAGTTGGACGGAAGGTTTATTATTAGGTGCGATCGTATCTTCTACAGATGCGGCGGCTGTTTTTTCCATATTAAAGTCCAGCAATATCAGATTAAAAAATAATTTACAACCTCTTTTGGAACTAGAATCTGGTAGCAATGACCCCACAGCAATACTTCTAGCCACTTCTATCATCGGGGTTTTAGCACAAGGAGTATTTAATCCTACTGTTATCATTTTTAGTTTATTACTACAAATACTAATAGGTTCTTTTTTTGGCTACTACGGTGGTTTGTTAATGGTGTGGGTGATTAACCGTATTCAATTGGCTTCAGATGGACTTTATCCTGTTTGTGCTTTTGGTTTATTACTTATGATTTTTAGTATCACGGCTTTTGCTCGTGGTAATCCTTTTCTTGCCGTTTATATTATAGGTATTGTTTTTAGTAATAGTAATGTTTTGAAAAAAGAATTAATTATTAGTTTTCATGATGGTTTATCGTGGTTGATGGAAATAACAATGTTTTTAACTCTTGGTTTATTAGTCTTTCCTTCTGATTTACTTTCTAATATTAGTGTCGGAATTGCGATCGCACTCTTTTTAATTTTAATTGCCCGTCCTATTAGTGTATTTTTGTGTCTTGCACCTTTTTCTAAATATAAACAAGCGGATAAGTTATTTGTTTCGTGGGTTGGCTTAAGAGGGGCAGTACCGATTGTACTTTCTATCATGCCTATTACTCAAGGTTTTGAGTACGCAGATCAAATTTTTAACCTTGTGTTTTTCTTAGTAATTATCTCGGTTTTAATTCAAGGATTATCTCTTACACCGATGGCAAGATTTCTTAAAGTGATAGACTAGATTTCTTACAGAAATCAGGAAAGAGGGAATAGTGATGAAATTCACTGTAAAACGCCCAAATTTTACTTAAAACTATCTCGTATAGTTATTCTTTTGGAAATTTTTTGAGCACAAAATAACATTGTTCAGCAATTTCCATACCTTTTTGCCAAATTATTAAATCTTTAAAGTCTTTTATCTCTGACATCTTGAAGTCTTTAATATCAAAAAATATTTTAACACCTTTGCCTTTTGCCCCTTGCCCTTTGCTCCTTTAACTTTGCCCTTGAGCGCATAAATGTTATATCCAACTGGTATTTCTGCTGATAATATTGATGATTAATGAAAACTTAATTGAATAACTATGCTCAAAATCGAACTACCTCAAATTCCTTCCTCTGCATGGCAATGTGAAATCGGCAAAGAATGGGAAAAACCCTATACAGTACGCTACGCTAGCAATTTAGATGATGGAGCTAATCATGGTATGCCTTTGGGTGGTTTTGGTGGTGGTTGTGTTGGTAGAGGGGTAAATGGTGAATTTAATCTTTGGCACATTGATGGTGGTAATCATATTTATCAGTCTTTACCAGCTTGTCAGTTTAGTGTTTTTGAGCAAGTAGAAGGAGAACCTCCCCAAGTATATGCCATGAGTACTAATTCCCCTACTGATGGTAGTTTATCAAGTTGGGCATGGTATCCCCAAGGAAAAGGTACATATTCCGCACTTTATCCTCGTAGTTGGTTTGACTATCAAGGGGTGTTTAAATCTCGTCTTATCTGTGAGCAGTTTTCTCCTATTTGGGCAGGAAGTTACCAAGAATCTAGTTATCCTTTGGCTGTGTTTGAGTGGAGTGTGCATAATCCTACTGATAAGGAAATAACCCTGAGTATTATGTTTACATGGCAAAATAGTGTGGGTTGGTTTACTAATGCTATTAAGTCTCCCACTGTAAAAGTTAGGGATGATGGTAGTCCTGAGTATGAATATCGACCAAAATGGGGAGATAGCACGGGTAATCTTAATCAGTGGATTCAGGATAATTTTAGGGTAGGATGTTTGTTCGATCGCATCCGTATGGAAGAACAACCCCAAGAAGGGGAGGGGCAATGGGCAATTTCTAGCATTACAAACCCTAGCTTAGAAGTCTTTTATCATAGTCGTTGGAATCCCAAGGGAGATGGTGCAGATATATGGGATTATTTTGCCATGAATGGCTCTTTACCAGATTATCAGGATGAGACACCCGCCGAACCCGGAGAACAAATTGCGGGGGCAATGGCGATTAGATTTACAGTTAAACCCGGGAAAACAAAAAAAATTCCTTTTATCCTAGCATGGGACTTTCCTGTAACCGAATTTGCCCAAGGAATCACTTATTATCGCCGTTATACGGATTTTTTTGGTAGAAATGGTCGTAACGCTTGGGCAATTGTACGCACAGCATTGAAACACCATGATATGTGGCAAAATCGCATTAAAGAGTGGCAGAAACCAATCCTAGATCGAGGTGATTTACCAGAATGGCTAAAAATGGCTTTATTTAACGAATTATATTTGTTGAGTGAAGGAGGAAGTTTATGGACTGCGGCAACAGAAAATGACCCTGTGGGACAATTTGGGGTTTTAGAATGTATTGATTATCGTTGGTATGAAAGTTTAGATGTACGTTTATATGGTTCTTTTCCTCTAATCATGATGTGGCCTCGTTTAGATAAATCAATTATGGAGGCTTTTAGTCGGGCAATTCCTACAGAAGATAAAACCCCTCGTATCATCGGTTATAATCAGACACAGGCTATCAGGAAGGCAAAAGGAGCAACCCCCCACGATTTAGGCGCACCAAATGAGCATCCTTGGGAAAAAAGTAACTATACCAGTTATCAAGACTGTAATTTATGGAAAGATTTGGGCTGTGATTTTGTTTTGCTAGTTTATCGAGATTATTTATTTACTGGTGGTTTAGATCAAGATTTCTTGTGGGAATGTTGGGATAGTGTGGTGGAAACTCTCCATTATGTGAAAACTTTTGATTTAGATGGTGATGGTATCCCTGAAAATTCTGGCGCTCCTGATCAAACTTTTGATGATTGGCGTTTACAGGGTATTAGTGCTTACTGTGGCGGTTTATGGATTGCAGGATTAGAAGCGGCTATCGCTATTGGCAATACATTGATTGCAAATCCCCCTATGAATCCTAGTTTACAACCTGATGATTACCCCCAAGGAATTAAAGATGCGATCGCAGTTTTTCAACAATGGTTAACTCAAGCAAGAAGTCTTTATCATGAAACTCTTTGGAATGGGGAATATTACCGCCTCGACAGTGAAAGTGGTTCAGATGTGGTTATGGCTGATCAACTATGCGGACAGTTTTATGCTCAATTATTAGGATTACCCGATGTTGTAGAATCGAAATATGTAAAATCTACCCTCAGAAAAGTATATGATGCTTGTTTCTTAAAATTTCATGATGGTAAATTTGGTATTGCCAATGGAGTAAAACCCGACGGAAAACCTGTTAAAGAAAATGACACTCATCCTTTAGAAGTGTGGACAGGTATTAATTATGGTATCGTTGCTTTTATGATTCTCAACGGCATGAAACAAGAGGGGTTAAGAGTCGCAGAAACGGTGGTGAAACAAGTCTATGAAAATGGGCTACAATTTCGCACCCCTGAAGCGATTACAGCAGTAGGTACATTTCGAGCGAGTCATTATCTAAGGGCAATGGCAGTGTGGGCTATTTACTATAGTCTGGAGAAAAAATAGCAATTTATGAAAAATAACTATCATTTTTAAGGTCTTTGAGACTGTTTCTTGTTCTCTACTTTCCTGATACCACTTTTTCATCAACCTTCTTCCCTATCTTAACCAGACAACTTAAATGCACTCCTAGCTTAATCACTCCTTGATTCCCTCAACAAGTCTGTGAAAAACTCGCACAGATGCGATCGCTCTTTATTTTTTTTAAGTAACGTTAAAATAGAACCTAGGTTAACTATAGTTAACAAAATGAACAGGATTAAACGCCTATAATTAGTTATCAGTATCCCATAAGGATCTAAATCTATGATTGATATAATTATTATTACAATTTTTGTCCTTGCCTTTGGAGGTGTTGGTTTTGACATAGTCGAACTTCTCCCCTCCGAAATTCAAAATCAGGTATCGAACATCCAAGCCTTAAGATGGTTGGTGGCAGGTTTTGCATCCATTATCGGTTTAGCCATAGGTTTAGTGGCACAAACTACCTACCGTCGTTTAGAACAAAAAATCCGTCAAACACCGATTGAAGTTATTATCACCAGAGCTATTGGCTTGGCAATGGGTTTATTATTAGCAAACTTATTATTAGCACCTATTTTCTTATTGCCCGTGCCGAACAACTTTAGCTTTATAAAACCCATGATTGCGATTTTGGGTAGCGTTATGTTTACTGTTTTAGGAGTATCTTTAGCCGACACTCACGGACGTACTTTTTTACGTCTGATTAATCCTAACAGTATTGAGTCAATGTTAGTTGCAGAAGGCACATTAACCCCTGTTGCCACAAAAATTTTAGATACCAGTTGTATTATTGATGGCAGAATACAACAATTATTAGCCACTGGTTTTATTGAAGGTCAAATTTTAGTCCCTCAATTTATTCTCGCCGAATTGCAACAACTAGCCGATGCCACTAATGACCAAAAAAGAGTGAGAGGCAGAAGAGGCTTAGATATTCTCAATCAAATGCAAGAAGAATATCCCGATAAAATAGTCATTCATCCTGAAGAATATGAAGAAGTTACAACTGTGGACGCTAAACTACTTCATTTAGCCCATGATATTAATGCAGTTTTAATCACCAATGATTTTAACTTGAGTAAAGTTGCAACTTTGCAGAAAATTACCATACTCAATGTCAATGATTTAGCTCAGGCAGTACGCCCAATTTATCTACCAGGGGATTATATAGATCTCAAAATTCTTAAACACGGAAAAGAACCTACTCAAGGAATTGGTTACTTAGATGACGGTACAATGGTCGTAGTTGAAGAAGCAAATGGCCATGTAGGAGAAGAGCTAAGAGTTGTTGTTACTTCAGCTTTACAAACCTCTGCTGGTAGAATGATTTTTGCTAAAACCTACGCTTCTGCTGTTTCCTGATCAATCTTATTGTGATAAGTCTTTACTCAGTCTCAACTTTAATCTTATCTAGCTCAAAAAAATGCCTAATTAACCTAAAACCTGATACCTGAAACCCGACACCTGACACCTAGTTAAAAGCGTCCTTTAAAGCCGTACGAGCCGCTAAGTTGCTTCTTGTGGTTGCTAAAATGTCGGCTTCTCTTTGTAGCCTTTCCCCTGTGTTATCTATTTCCAGCAGTGCTTGTTGTTCACTCGCTACCCCATAAAGGTTACTAGCAACCCAGTAGGATAATTCTATCGGTTGAGTAGGTAAGTTTTCAGGTAACTCTATTTTTTGATCTGTTAATTTAGCTGAAAGTTTAACAACATCATGGAGTAATGTGGTTACTTCTTCGGCTTTTGGTTGGAGATTTTCTTGGGGGGGTAGGTCTTCAAACCATTCCACTAAACCAACTCTATAAGGTTTTTGTCTCACATATTCGAGTAGTCTAAACCTTTGTTGTCCTAGGGTAAGCACCTTCATGCGATCGTCTGGTAATCTTTCAAAGTGAATTATCTCAGCACAACATCCCACTTTTGCTATTTCTCCACTAATAGGGTCTATCATTAATACTCCAAAACGTCGATCATATTCAAGAATTGTATTCATCATCATGCGATAACGAAACTCAAAAATATGTAGGGGTAAAGGGCGCCCCGGAAATAGCACAACTTCAGGGAGGGGAAATAATGGTAATTCTCTTACTGCAATGGAGGATGATGCCATAATTTTTATTTTTGTAGGTTGTTTCTTATAATTTTACTAATTTTCTTCTTTTTCTTCTGTGGTTTCTCGTCCAAATTTCCCTAAAAATCGATAAATTTACCCAGTTTATTGGTTATGAATTTCAAATTAACCTAAGTTTAGAATAAATTTGTTTGGTTATGGTAACGGATGAAAAATTAGGAATTAAGACCGGGCAAAGGTAAATAGTTGATAATTAATAGCTCCGAACTAGTCTCCCCCAACACCCTGACACCTGCAACCTGAAACTTACCCTTATCCGATATTTTTGCATGAAACTGAGGTGTTAAAGTAATGAAAGCGTACATTAGAGACAATATTCTTTACATCAATAAAGAGGACATTCCTGAGTATCAAAAAGGGAAATCTGTCGTTAGAAATAATTATTTTTGGGCGTTAAAATCTATCAGCGACTATGCACCTTTTAATGGTGATTGGGAATTTTGTTCTGAAATTTGGATTGCTTTAGGTAGGATGTTGTTATTTTTCTATAATTCTGGTTACTTGGGCGATCGCGAAACCATGTTAGAATTTGAGGACGATGTCTTGATCCCTGATGAATTAAGAGCAGTTTCAACAAAACTTTAAGACTTAAACCCCATGGCAACCTTTCTTCGTCCCTTAAGTTATAAATATCAATGGTTATACGATACAATTTCTCGTCTGGCGGCAATTCCTGTGGGGGGAGAAAAAAAATTTCGTGAATTAGCCTTATTAGATTTACCAATAACCAAGGAGAGCAAAATATTAGACCTTTGTTGTGGTGCAGGACAAACTACTAAATTTTTAATCAATTATTCCACTAATGTAACAGGTTTAGATATTTCTCCTCTTTCCTTAGAAAAAGCTAAGAAAAATGTTCCTCAAGCAAAATATATTGAGGGTTTTGCTCAAAAAATGCCCTTACCTGATCAATACTTTGATATTGTACATACCAGCGTTGCCTTACACGAAATGACGACAGATGAATTAGAGGCAATCTTTGCGGAAGTTTATCGAGTCTTAAAGCCAGAAGGAATATTTACTTTTATTGATTTACATAAGCCTCATAATCCCCTATTTATTCCGGGTATTTTTGCTTTTATGTGGTTATTTGAAACCGATACTGCATGGCAGTTATTGAAGACGGATTTATCGGTCAAATTAATTGATTCTGGATTTAGTATTTTAAAACAAAAATTATATGCAGGAGGCAGTTTACAGGTTATTCAGGCAAAAAAGCCATTAATTTAAGGGTTGATTAAAAAAAGTATTTTGATTGAAAAGTTTTATCATTCATTAATCACCATCAAAAAAGCCCCAATCATGGGGCTTAAAACTTCTTATTGGATTAATCTTAAGAAATTAGAGAGCGTTACCACGAGGTAATACTTCTTCAGGGAAGACAAATCTTTCATGAGGTTGATCTTGAGGTGCCATCCATGCACGTAAACCTTCATTTAATAAGATGTTTTTGGTGTAGAAAGTTTCAAATTCAGGATCTTCTGCCGCTCTTAACTCCTGAGATACGAAGTCATAAGCACGGAGGTTGAAGCCTAAACCAACAACACCGATCGCACTCATCCATAATCCTGTTACAGGAACAAATAACATGAAGAAGTGTAACCAACGTTTGTTAGAGAAAGCAATCCCGAAGATTTGAGACCAGAAACGGTTAGCTGTCACCATGGAATAGGTTTCTTCTGCCTGAGTAGGTTCAAAAGCACGGAAAGTGTTTGCTTGTTCGCCGTCTTGGAATAATGTGTTCTCTACTGTTGCACCGTGAATTGCACAAAGTAAAGCTCCTCCTAACACACCAGCAACTCCCATCATGTGGAAAGGATTGAGAGTCCAGTTGTGGAATCCTTGGAAGAACAAGATGAAACGGAAGATACCCGCAACACCGAAGCTAGGTGCAAAGAACCAGCTAGATTGTCCTAAAGGATACATTAAGAATACGCTTACAAATACAGCGATAGGAGCAGAAAATGCGATCGCATTGTAAGGACGAATACCCACAAGACGAGCAATTTCAAACTGACGTAACATGAAGCCAATTAAACCAAAAGCTCCGTGTAATGCTACGAAAGTCCATAAACCGCCGATTTGACACCAACGGGTGAAATCTCCTTGAGCTTCAGGACCCCATAAAAACAAGAGGGAATGTCCAAAAACATCCGCAGGAGAAGAAACAGCAACGGTTAAGAAGTTAGCACCCTCTAAATAGGAACTAGCTAAACCGTGGGTGTACCAAGAAGTAACAAAAGTTGTACCAGTTAACCAACCACCCAAAGCTAAATAAGCACAAGGGAAAAGAAGGATACCAGACCAACCAACGAATACAAAGCGGTCTCTTTTAAGCCAGTCATCAAGGACATCAAACCATCCTCTTTCTGGCGCACGTCCGACTGCAATGGTCATAAAATAAACTCCGAATGAATATAATTACAACAACGTTTCTTATTTCTCAAGTCTAAATTACTGTTAAAATCAGTTTACAATGACTTACTGAGAAAAGTTTACTTTTCTTAACGTTATATTTATAGTACCATTCTATGGGAAAATATCAAAATTTGACAACTCATTTGTTAAAAAAAGATTAAAAATATTAAAATCGGTTAAGCTAAAATTAGAGCCTATTTATAAGATTACACTGCAATTATTAATATGATTACAATTGATTTATTAGTGAGATATATTCCTGTTCCTTTATCCGTAGAAAAAAAAGAAGAAAGTGAAGCTCAAACCCTTTACAATCAGATCATCGAAGCGATGAAAAGTTCAGAAACTCAAATTGTAGAACTCACTTGCGATAAACAAACTGATAAAAAAATTGCTGTTATTAGTGATCAAATTACGGGAGTAGTAATTTCTCAGAAAGACGGTACAAGTAAAGGCAACAACGTACCCGGATTCTTTGCCGCCCTTGCCGAGAAGTAAGTTAAGTACATAGTTCAACGTTATACTTTTAGGGTTTTCGGGTGTTAGGGTATTAGGAAAATTTTTTGGTTCTACATTCTAAATTTTTATTTTGAGTAAATCAGATATTGCGATCGCAGTTGAAAATCTCAGATTTTCTTGGAGTCCACAAACATCGGTTTTAAACTCTTGTAGTCTTACTGTGCCAAAAGGTGAGTTGTGGATGTTACTAGGAAATAACGGTTGTGGTAAATCTACTTTATTGAGATTATTAGCGAATTTACTAATTGCCGATGAAGGTCATATTTATACTGATTCTCCTCTCGGCTTTGTCTTCCAAAATCCAGATCATCAATTGGTAATGCCAACGGTGGCCGCAGATATTGCTTTTGGCTTAGTTTCTGAAAAATTGAGCTTATCTCAGATTAAAGTAAGGGTAAGAGAAGCCCTCTGTGCTGTTAATCTCCTCGAATTAGAGGATAGACCCATTTATGCCCTCAGTGGTGGACAAAAACAACGTATAGCCATTGCAGGTGCGATCGCACGTCATTGTCAGGTATTATTATTAGATGAACCTACAGCATTATTAGACCCAGATACTCAAATAGAGCTAGTAGCTCTCGTACAAAAAATTGTCAAAGAAAGAAATATTACTGCCTTATGGGTGACACATCGTCTCGAGGAATTAAATTATGCAGACGGCTATTTTTTATTAAAAGAAGGTAAAGTAGTATCACAAGGGAATCCAAGGGAATTATTTAAGAATTAGTGGCAATTGTTACGACTTCAAGATTAAATTTTTGTTAAAATCTACCATTATGACAGCACCAAAAATTAATCTTAGTAAAATATATATGCAAGGAAATGAATGCTACTATTTCTCAGGCTATCTTATTAGTGGATGGCTACAATGTCATCGGTTCATGGGCTTACCTCCAGAGTATAAGAGACCAAAAAGGCCTTGAATACGCCAGAAACTCTTTAATTGAAAGTTTAATTAACTATTCTGGTTATAAAGAGTTAGAAACAAAAATAGTTTTTGATGCCCATTATCAAAAAACTGTTAAAAATGAAGAAAAATACAGTAAAAGTCTTTCTGTTCACTACACATCATATTCAGAAACGGCAGATACTTACATAGAAAAATTTTGTGCTTCTTTTGTTCGTCAAAACCCAGAGAGTCGCACAAGGATAATAGTTGCAACATCAGATCAAGCTCAACGTCACACGGTAGTAGGTTATGGGGCAGAATGGATGTCTGCTCAAAAACTAGCCAAAGAAGTTGATTTTACAAGTATAAGGCAGAAAAAAAACTTACGTTATCGACCAAAGTCTCAAGGTCGTTTTCTGTTCAATTCCCTTGATAGTAAAACTCAACAGGCATTGGTGAAGATGAGATTTGGAGGTGGATAAAGAAAAATTTAGCCAAAATCGTTGAATTATTCTATTAAGACTGTTATGATAGTATTTGGTCTTAAGCGGACGTGGCGGAATTGGTAGACGCGCTAGATTTAGGTTCTAGTATCTCTGATGTGAGAGTTCGAGTCTCTCCGTCCGCATTCTCTAGGTTTCTTTTCTCTTCATCGTTTCAGAAACTTTCTTTTATATTAATTAGTTTTTTTCAATTATTCTTCAATAGTTAAAAAACATTAAGATACTTGTGACAAGTTACATGAAAATAAACGTAAACCATCTACTTTTAATAAAAAAATAACGACAAAACAACCTTTCAGAAAATAATAATACATTGTCAAATATAAATATATCAATGCTTGTAGATTAAAAGTAGAGGAAAAGTAGAATAATACTTATATAGCTATTTATAAACTTATATTTTATAAGCATTTAAACAAAAGCTAAAAAGTAGAGGATTGAGTAGATGAAAGTAGAGAATTTTTATTCATTACCACTAAATCCGAAACGGGTTTTGTTTTTTATTATTGGCAACACGTTTCTGTTTTGACGGTTTCCATTTTGACAGGATTATAATCTCGTCAATTCTAGGTTATTAATCCAAACTCGTTTTAGTTAGTTCTGGTTCAATCACATCCCAAAATAAGTGCGAAGGCTGTGGGCTAGATTTGCACTTGTCTAATTTCTTTCTTTTTGTTTCCACCTTTCATCTTCTCCGAGAAAAAAGAAAGAGTGATCACCCTTAATTTTTAATGATTTCAGGACTTTAGCTCACTCAAGCTAATTAAACAATTCATTTGGCGACCTTAAATATAGCTCGCTAACGAACGGTGGAGCAAAAGAGAACTCCTCAAAAAGCCTTCTCACCGACTGAATCACTATTTATGCTGTTCTGTACCATATCTTTCAAATTCATCTGAAATCTTAGAGAAAAGTGAATAATCCCTCTTACCTTTTTTCTTCGTTTCTATTGCACTTTTTGAGGCAATTTCTAAACCGTTTCATTGACAGACCTTAAATATAGGTCTATATCGAGCGATAACGGAAAACTGATTACTTGAAAACTTTTCAGAGCAACTAACATAGGGATATTTAATGGTTGTTTTCAAGGAAAAAAGAAGCTGAGGAGAAAATTCTGCAAAATCCAAAAGCTCTTGAGGTATTTTTCACCGCCAGAAGATTAGAGAAAATTACAAGAATTTTTACTTAATCACTTCCAGAAACTCAATGAAGTATGAATTATTGAAGCACGAAACAAAGTAATTTATGGTTGCATGTCTTTGAAATACTTTGATGAGAGTACCAACAAATTATAAATACGAAAAATAAATATTCAATTTAAGACACCTAGAAGGACTTATTTTGCCCTTTCAATACCTTCAGGATTAATCAAAATATTATTATGTAATAATCGCAAATAAACGTATATATATTAGGAAAAAATCACTACAATAATTACAGTAATTAAACTTATAAAGTAAGCACACTACTTAAAATCGGAATGTACAAGTATTTTTGGTCAATAAATATGTTATACTTAGGGGACTAGATAAAAAAGTATAATCGGAGTGTACAAAAATTTATGGTTAGTTTAAATAGTCTTAAGAATCTTAAGCAAGGAGGACAACCGACAAAATGGAAAAATACCCCAACAAAAGCAATAAGAATACCAGTAATATTTGAGGATAAAATATTAGCTTATGCACAACAATTAGATCTATGTTTAAGTTCTGATAATCATAATAATAATCGGAGTGTACAAAAGTTTTTAATTGAAATAGCAAATAAAATTGATAATAAAGAAAAAGGCTATAAGAGTAATTCTGCTAGTCAACTAATCAAAGATTTAAAAGATTTAATTAAAGAGATTTAAAATGAAAGAGCAAAGAATAAAAAAAAGAGTCACGACTTATTTTAAAGAAGAAGACTTAATCAAAATGGATGATTTTTGCAAAAAGCATAACATTAAAAGAACAGAATTTTTAGAGAGAGCATTAAACCACTTTGTTAATTCTATTGAAAATGATTTGAATTTATTATCTCTTGCCTATTATTCTGTTTCTGATTGTAATTGGTTAAGATTAGCCGTTGATGATTTTTTATATGATTTATGGGACTCTTACTATCAAGATGAGGATATTGAACCCGATAAAATTCTTGAAGAAGAAAATGTTAAATGGCATGAATATCCTGAAATGATTGAAAAATACGGTTTTGAAAAAGTAGTATCAATCTTAATTAAGTTTATATCTGCGGAAAATAATCTAAGATTTAAAAGGCATAGATTATTATAATCTTATGACTGTTTTTTTGTTATATTAAAAACATCCTTTCAATTCCTACCTGAAAGGACATTACAAAAAAACCAGAAGGTGTTTGCGGTACACCCCAAAACCGTGTGATTACTTAGTTTTTGAAAGTATCTAACTACTTTCAATTAATTCAATTAAAAAATTAATTAATTTAATTATATGACAAAAAATAACAGTTTTTCCCTAACTGAGCTTTTTAGTTCAGATCGTTTTGCTGTATGTCGTGATAAAGAATACTATGAAAAATCATGGCAAAAAGGTAAATCTTATGACTATTGCCAAAAACAATTAAAAATCGGTAAACCTAATGGCTATGGATTGTTAACAGGTGAATTTAATGGAGTAGGTATTGTTTCCATAGACTTTGATGGTGATAGTGCGGATCAAGTAGCTAAAGCTATTGGTTCATGGTTACTCAATCAAGATAGTATGTGTTGGTCAAGTGGCAAAAAAGGTCATTATCAGATTGCATATCAGATACCCACTGAACACTTAGCTCTATGGCAACATATCAGCAAATATGACTTAACCAAATATAAAAACTATTCTGCTATCAATGGCGATCATCTTGAAATACGCTATAAAGGTTGTGCGAGTGTCTTACCCCCCTCTGTTCACCCTGAAACAGGTTATTATAAGTGGATTAAGGAAATCTCCCCCCGTTGTCTATCTTTTCAAGAGTCTTATGATTTACTCAATACCTGTTTAATTTTCATCAAGGATAATGACTTATCTCCTCAAGATGAATTGAGATTAATTGAAACCGCTTTATCTCATATTCTTAGTGATGACTACCATCAATGGGTAACAGTGGGTATGGCATTGTACAATCATGGAGTTGATTTTGATATTTGGGATAAATGGAGTGCTACCAGTGCTAAATATGATGGCAAGGGAATAGAGAAAAAATGGGATAGTTTTAAAAAGGGTTATAAAGTAGGGATAGGTACATTATTTTACCTTGCAAAAAATAATGGTTTTAATCAGTCTCAATGGATGAGAGAGAACCTCAAAAGAAATGTCAAAATACTGTCTAAAACTTATGAAAAATCTGGGAACGATATTAATGAAAATAACGTTCCTTTTTTGTTTGAACAATTAGTAAATAAGTTAGCACAACCTGAGATTAATGAGTCACAAAGATTCTTAGAAATAGGTCAATTCTGCACACAATATAAAGTAGCCCCTAGCTGACTGGTTACAGCGATTAATGCCAAAATAGAACGGGTAAATAAAACCATTGAATTAGAGAATGTAAAATCTAATTTAGATGATTTGATTAATGTTCCCCATGAGTCATTAGATTTAAACTATATTTTTGGGGATTATTTGGCAGAATATATTAAAGAATCAGCTAAAGAAATTCCTACTAATCCAGATGCTATAGTCACGATACTTTTACCTGTTTTAGCATCGGTTATCGGTACAAGATCAAGAATCATTGTTAATCCTAATACTCGTTATATTGTGCCTTTTATTATCCGTTCTATGATTTTTGCTTATATCGTGACTAAATGTCAAGAGGGTATGCTTAACAGTCAATTGTTAAAAATCTTTGAGTTGTTAAAGAAAAAAGGTGAGATTACTAGCACGGATGTAAAACGGTTTATTTGGGAGTTTAAGAGCGTTCCTAATGGTGATATTAACGAGTTGCTATTATCCTTAGTGGAATTAAGTAAAGCCCAACAAATACCGACTAAAAAGGGTATCAAAATCAAGGTAATGTAACTCGCTTAAAATATATACTTACAAAGTATTGAAACATAGTGACTAAGAATTAACCTAAAAACTAAAAGTAGATGAATCCTCTACTTTTAAAAAAGATGCTTTTAACTCTTTGATAATAAGGGTTTTAAGTATTTCTTTTTTTTGACCTCTACTTTTACCTCTACTTTTTGGAATGCTTATATAATAAAGGTTTAAGGTATTATTACAACGTAATCGTAGATAAAGTAGAGGATTTTAGACAGAATATGATCCTTTTTCTTCATTTGAAGATGAAAGTTTATGTTTACATTTCATTTTAACTACATATTTATGCAATAAGTATTTTAGATTTATATGTGACAATAATTAATCAGGATACTGTAGTTGATAAATCTGACAAAGAAGTTTTATTAAATCTTCTTTTTTGGGATTAGTTGGCAAATCATCTAAGAGTTTTAACGCAGTTTCAAAGGGGATCGGATTACGTTTCGCATTTTTGTATAAATCTATAGTTGTTTGACCTGAGAAATCTTGATAGTATTTGGCATTAACCGTTTCAGAATGTCCTAAAGATTTACAACGAACGGTGTCACTAATACCTGCTTGGATACCATTAGCATTACCTAATTTTCTTAAAGTGTGTGTTTGTGATACTTTATAGCCTAAAAATTTAGTTGACCATTGTTCTATTCTTTGATTAGCATTTCTTGAGTAAATATTAAAACTTTTATGATAAAAGTTAGGTACATTCTTAATCTCTAATAAATCAATAATATTTGGATAGGTAGGGGGTATTAATGGCATAGCAATTCTAGCTCCTGTTTTTACTTTTTGATTACCCCATAAAGTGAAATTACCAATATAAATTATATTATCTTTATTATCAGGATTATTTAATGCTTTAAATATGGTTTTATCCTTACTATTTTCTTGAGGATCATTTGCTGGAATATAGTCTCTAGTTAAGTTTTTAATAGCCGCTACCTCAGCTATTCTTAAACCATAAACCAACTGAATAGAATAAACCCATAACCAAAATTTACGATTATTTTCCCTTAATGAATGACTATCTTTAATAGATAATACAGCAACTCTTAATTTTAAAAAATCTTCAATACTAATTGATTGTTCTTCACGATTAAATGTATTTTTTTTCTTTGCATTAGTTTTTAGTTTTAATTTGCTTAATTTGTTATAAATTGTTTTTAGTTGATTGACTTCACATAGTTTAAGAAAAGCATTTAAACATTCTTGATATTTTTGTGTTTCTCTATCTGACTCATAGCTAATTAAAGAGTCATATAACAATTCATAAGATACTTGTTTCTCTTGATTATGTATTTTTTGATAATAATAACCATAAGCTCGTTTATAGCTTTTATAGTCAGTTTCTTTACTACGTTGTAAGCCACGCCGATCATTTTGACTGAAAAACCATGATTCAACTTTATTGATGGCATTAGCAACGGTTATAAGGTCATTAGTAGCGTTTTGATTTATTCCCTTGATGGTTTCATCATACCAAGCCCAAAACTCTATTTCTGACTCATAACCCTTTAATTGTTCATTAATTTGGATTGCTTTTTCTAAGCAACGGTTTAATCCTAAAGTCGTAAAATTTTCTCCAGTGGCATGATCAGATCTTTTTTTGTATTGTGTTTTGAATAAAAAATATAACTTATTACCACGTTTAAACAGTGATATACCTTTAGGCATTTGAGACTTGATATATTTAAAGTATTCAAGTATATCGTTATAACCTTGATAATCTTTTCCCATATTTTTCAACAATTTTTCAACAAATCACTTAAAACCTTGATATTTAGTAAGTTAGAGTTAATTTTAAATTGCCGATAATCATTGAAAAATAAACATTAATATAAATTAACTAGAGTTCGAGTCTCTCCGTCCGCATTCTCTGAGTTTTTTCATGAAAATTAAAACCTGTACAGTAACATATTATTTATTATCGGTAGCATATTAGTTGTATCTTAATAGATTAGATGCTTTTCGTAGCTCTGGTTTTTTTATTACAATGTTAGATATTAACACTGGCTCTTCAAAGTGTGGTTATGATAAATTAATAGAACACAACTTCTATAACCTTTATTGAATAGTGTTTATAGTAAAATAAAAACTAAAAGTTGATAAATTATTATTTAATAATTGCCTATTGCCTGTTGCCCACCCTAACCAATAATTGACAGACTCAAAGCAATAGAGCTTTCGCACTCTTGTCTCTTCTCTCTTTTCTTTTTCCTATCTCCACTAAAATAGAAAAGAAATTATTTATTGTGAAGAAATATGACAGTTGCTCAGAGTAGTTCTATCTCTCAATTTTGGCAGGAGACTTTTGCTCTAAACAAACGTTTATTCATACAGTTAAAACGTCGTCCTTCTACCCTTGTAGCGGGGGTAATTCAGCCTTTTATGTGGTTAATTTTATTTGGGGCATTATTTAGGGGCGCGCCTCAAGGATTATTTGGCAATGATCTTAATTATGCTCAATTTTTAGCCCCCGGTATTATTGTTTTTACAGCTTTTTCTGGAGCATTGAATGCTGGTTTACCTGTAATGTTCGATCGAGAATTTGGTTTTTTAAATCGTCTTTTAGTTGCTCCTTTAACCTCTCGTTTTTCCATTGTCATGGCTTCGGTAATTTATATTATTACTCTTAGTCTGATTCAAACCGCCGTAATTGTTATTGCTAGTGCTTTTATTGGTGCTGGTTTACCTAGTTTTGCTGGACTAAGCGCGATCGCACTTATTGTCTTTTTAATCGTCTTAGGAGTTACGGGTTTAAGTCTAGGATTTGCTTTTGCATTGCCGGGGCATATCGAATTAATTGCCGTCATTTTCGTAATTAATTTACCCTTATTGTTTGCTAGTACTGCTTTAGCACCATTATCTTTCATGGCAAAATGGTTACAGATAGTTGCAAGTCTCAACCCTTTAACCTATGCTATTGAACCCATACGCTATATTTATCAAAATAGTGATTGGAGTCTTTCTAGTGTCGTGATGAATACTCCCTGGGTTGATTTTAGTTTAGTTACCGTATTATCTATACTATTGACTTTTGACTTAGTTATTTTACTAACTATTAAACCCCTTTTAAGTCGCCGTTTTGCCTAATTCCCTCGATTTTTCATCTTAAACTAAAGCATTTTTTTATCTCTTTTTTCTAAATACCAACTTCACTAATTAATTTTTAAATTATCATTAAATTTCAGTGAGTAAGGGGTTTTACCCCTTATAAATACTACCCTTTTTTATCCTCATCATCGAGGTTATAATTATATTTATTATCTAAGTTCAAAAGTATAGATTAATGATTAAGCAAGGGGATTTGGTAGAAGTTGAAATCGATGATGTTAGTAGCGAAGGCAGTGGAGTAGCAAGGGTTGATCAACAAGTAGTTTTTATCCCCAATACCGTAACAGGCGATCGCATCTCAAGTAGAATAGTGAGAGTTAAAAAGAAATATGCTCAAGGGCAATTAGAAGAATTCAGAAAAAACTCAGCTTATCGTATTCGCCCTCGTTGTATCGTTGCCGATAAATGTGGTGGTTGTCAGTGGCAACATATTAATTATTCATATCAATTACAACTTAAGCAAAACCAAGTAAAAGAAACCCTAACTCGCATCGGTGGATTTGCTGATTTACAGGTAGAACCCATTATTTCAGGAGAAGACTTAAGTTATCGTAACAAAGTTAACTACCCCCTCGGAGTTTCGCACACAGGACAAATTAAAGCAGGATATTATCGTCAGGGCAGTCATCAAATTGTTAATATAAATCAATGCCCTATTCAAGATCAACGTTTAAATCCTCTCCTTGCAGAAATAAAGCAGGATTTACAACAATTGCAAATACCCATTTATGATGAAAAAAACCATAAGGGTGCATTGCGTCATCTCTGTTTTCGCATCGGCAAAAATACGGGAGAGATATTACTAACCCTTGTTAGTGCCGAATTAAGTGATGATGCCATGGATAAACAAGCAGAAAAATGGATGAAACGTTATCCCAATTTAGTCGGAGTAACTCTTAACTATAATCCTCAAAAAACAAACGTTATTTTTGGGCAAAAAACAGAATTACTGGCAGGAAGACCTTATTTAATAGAGCAATTTGCCCGACTAAATTACCATTTAAGGGCAGAAACCTTTTTTCAAGTTAATACAACTGTTGCCGAGGATTTGTTGACCGCTATTTTAAATAAATTATCTCTAACAGGAGAAGAAACAGTCCTTGATCTTTATTGTGGAGTTGGTACTTTTACACTACCCTTTGCTCAAAAAGTGAAAAAAGCCATCGGTGTTGAGTCTTATTCTCTTTCCATTGAACAAGCCCAAAGAAATGCAGAAATTAATAATATCGACAATGTAGAATTTATCACTGAAACTACAGAAACATTTTTACCTACTTTAGAGACAAAACCAGATTTAGTTATCCTTGATCCTCCCCGCAAAGGCTGTCAAACGGAAGTAATTGAATCTTTAAAACAGATTAAATCTAATTTTATCTTATACATTAGTTGCCATCCTGCTACCCTCGCCAGAGATTTACAATTACTTTGTCAAGAAGGAGATTATCGAATTATGTTTGTACAACCTGCTGACTTTTTCCCTCAAACTCCCCATGTTGAAACTGCTGTTATCTTGACAAGAATATCCTAAGAGAGACGCTAATGAGTATTTTAAGGGCAAAGTTAAAAGAGCAAACCCCCCTTCATCCCGAGGGGGGAGGGCAAAGGAAAATAGTGAATAGTTGATAATTAATAACTTCTAACTCCTGTACGGGCGAATGGCCATTCGCCCCTAACTAACTCCGAACCCTGACACCTATCCTTCT
Source organism: Cyanobacterium aponinum PCC 10605 (assembly GCF_000317675.1). Classification (NCBI taxonomy): domain Bacteria; kingdom Bacillati; phylum Cyanobacteriota; class Cyanophyceae; order Chroococcales; family Geminocystaceae; genus Cyanobacterium; species Cyanobacterium aponinum. The sequence goes on along the minus strand of NC_019776.1, from coordinate 2,155,443 downwards.
CCGATATTCTTAAACCGAACTGAGGTTATCTATTATGAAGCCCAAGTTTTAGCACGATTAACAGCTTCTAGCCAGCGATCGCATCTTTGTTTTCGTTCATTTTCCGACATTTTTGGTTCAAAAACTTTAGTATCACTTTTAATCTGCTGAATTTGGCTTAAATTATCCCAGTAACCAACTCCTAAACCTGCAAGATAACCAACACCTTTTGCTGTAAGCTCAATTTCTTGGGGTCTTTCCACAGGAATGCCGAGAATATCAGCTTGAAATTGCAAAAGGAAATCACTTCTTGCCGCCCCACCATCAACAGTTAATAATTCCAAAGGTGTATGGGAGTCTTCTTCTAAAGCCTTTACTACATCATAAACTTGAAAAGCAATACCCTCTAAAGTTGCCCTTGCAATGTGAGCTTTTGTTGTACCTCTGTCTATTCCAACGATTGTACCACGAGCATATTGATCCCAATAAGGAGAACCTAAACCAGCTAAAGCAGGAACAAAATAAACATCTCCAGTATCAGGCACTGAATTAGCTAGGGTATTTACTTCATCGGCATTATTGATGATACCTAAACCATCTCTTAACCATGTAATTGCCGAACCACTAGCCAATATACTGCCTTCTAAACCGTAAGTAATTTCGTTATTAAAACGCCAACAAATAGTTGACAAGAGGCTTTTAGCAGAAGGTACTAAAGTTTTACCTGTGGGAGAAATTAAAAAGCAACCCGTGCCGTATGTATTTTTAGCAATACCCTTATGAAAGCCTGTATGTCCAAAGGTTGCCGCTTGTTGATCCCCTGCAACTCCTGAAATGGGTATTTGCTCTCCGAAAACTTCTGAAGAAGTGTATGCAACGATACCACTATTATCGCATAGTTGAGGTAACATAGATTCGGGAATATTGAATAAGTCTAATAAAACAACATCCCACTTTACCTTGTTGACATTGAGTAAAAGGGTGCGAGAAGCGTTACTTACATCGGTAATATGTTTTTTGCCCCCCGTCAAATGCCAAATTAACCAAGAATCGATCGTACCGAAAGCTAGTTTTCCTTGATTTGCAAGATTTCGAGCATTTTCTACATGGTCTAAAATCCATTCTACTTTACTAGCAGAGAAATAAGCATCTAAAAGCAATCCCGAGCGATTTTTAACCTCTTTTTGTAATTCTCTTTCCTTAAGATTGTCAATTTTTGCTGAAGTTCTTCTGTCTTGCCAAACAATTGCATTATAAATAGGTTTCCCCGTCTCCTTATTCCACACAACCGTTGTTTCTCGTTGATTGGTGATGCCAATACCCTCTATTTGTTTTTTCTCAATATTTCCTTGTTCAATGGCTTTTTCTACCACTGATAAAACAGATTGCCAAATTTCAAGGGGATCGTGTTCTACTTCTCCGGGATTAGGATAGTATTGGGTAAACTCTTGCTGTGCCGAAGAAATAACGTTACCATCTTTGTTAAATATTAATGCTCTCGAACTGGTTGTTCCCTGATCGATTGCCAAAATGTATTTATCCATTATAGTTAGCCTTGATTTTGTGTTCATTCTTTATGGTAACTATTAATGGGGGTTGATAAAAAAGTGATGTCAGGGAAGTGGGTGTCAGGTTTCAGGTGTTAGGGGATGGGGGGATGAAGTGATGAGGTGATGAGGGGAAAGGGGGAAACAAGTAATAAATAAGTAGTAAGTATTTAGTAAGTATTTGTGGTTTTTCATTTTTAATTCTTAATTCTTAACTATTTAACGTCAGTTCGGGTTAAGGCAATTTTATTCTTATTTCTAAGAAACTATAAGGTTTTCTGACTACGAGAAAATAACGCTTTCAGCTTATCCAAAACTCAGGTTAATTACTAATTACCTACCGCTTATATTTTCACATTGAACTAAAACTAAACATAAGGGGTAACATCTTCTTTACACTCATCAGCTAAAAAGGATAAAGAGCGAAATCTTAAGCCTACTAACTGTTCATATAGAGGATTTAATTTACACATAGGGGGAATATGAACAATTTTTTTGCCAAATAAAACAATATCACGTTCAAAAGGACATTGAGAAGGTACCATTTTACAAATAAAACGAGCTAATCTAGGATCTTGAACGTTCATGTCATCCAACCAGTTTTTAACAGGTTTCAATAAGTCTGGAGGGTGACTTTCTTCTTGACTTGTATCTTCTTCTTTCTCTGGATTCCATAAGGTGGCTTCTAAGGATTTTAAGGCTTCAATATCTAAACCCAAAGCCTCCTGAAAAGCATGAACTGCATCCGCTTCTGATTGGCTATATACCCCATTTGCGATCGCCATCATGACTGCGGTACGGAGGAAATTTTCTTTAGTATCGAGTTCATCTCCTAAAGCCTCGGCTAATTCTTGAGGGGTAATAGGTTCTAAATCACCTAAATTTGTGTTAGGTGCTAATTCATCTTGAGTTAAACTAGCAATAAATTCTTTCTCTTCAGGATCAAAATTGCCATCGGCATAGGCAACAGTTAGTAAACCCCGTAACCATGCAGAAATTTGTTTATCACTATATTGATTTAATCTTTCGTTGTTTGTCATCGTTTTGAATAATATATTTGAATGATATTTATATTCAGCAATTGAGCAATGGGCAATGGTAAATAGTGAATAGTTGATAATTAAGAATTAAAAACTCCGAACTCGTTTCCCCTAACATCTTAAACCCTTACAACTAAGGCAATTTTAGGGATCAACCCATTTACCATCGGCTTTGATTAAATTAATTAACTCTTTTACTCCCTCTGTCTCTGGTACTTTTTTGATTTCTTCTCTACCACGATACAGGGAAATATAGCCGGGTTGCTTACCTACATACCCATAGTCTGCGTCCGCCATTTCCCCCGGTCCATTAACAATACAGCCCATTACAGCTATATCTAATCCTGTTAGGTGTTTGGTTGCTTCTCTAACCTGATGTAATACTTCTTCTAAGTTGAATAAAGTACGTCCACAGGAAGGACAAGCCACATATTCTACCATTGTTTTCCGTAATCCTAAAGCCTGTAAAATGCTATAACAAACAGGAATTTCTTTTTCTGGGGCTTCTGTTAAGGATACTCGGATGGTGTCGCCAATCCCTTCTGCTAACAAAGTACCAATTCCTGCTGTGGATTTTATCCTGCCATATTCTCCATCTCCTGCTTCGGTAACTCCTAAATGTAGAGGATAATCCATTCCCAACTCATCCATTCTTTTTACCATGAGACGATATGCCGCCAACATTACAGGCACACGAGAGGCTTTCATGGAAATGACTAGATTACGAAAATCTAAAGACTCACAAATTTTGATAAACTCTAGGGCTGATTCTACCATCCCCTCTGGAGTGTCACCATAGGTAAAAAGCATTCTTTCTGATAAAGAGCCATGATTAACGCCGATACGCATTGCTTTTCCTTGTTCTCTTAAGGAAACAACTAATGGTTCTAATGTTTCTTTGATTTTTTCCCCAATTTGGGCAAATTCTTCCGCAGAATAAGAGGTGCGATCGCTGCTTGGTTTTTCAAATACGTATAACCCCGGATTTATTCTTACTTTATCAACGTGTTTAGCCACTTCTAGGGCAATTTTCATTCCATTATGATGCACGTCAGCAACTAAGGGAACAGGTTGATAAGTTTGTGCTAATTTGGCTTTAATTTCCCCAACTGCTTTCGCATGGGCAAGACTTGGCACTGTCACCCTAACAATTTCGCAACCAATTTCATGTAAACGACGGATAGCCGCAACGGAGGCATCAACATCGAGAGTATCTTCGTTGATCATAGATTGTACTACAACAGGGTTGTTACCCCCAACAGTTACGTTTCCGACTTTGACAGGGCGAGTTTTGCGTCTATGAATAGTAGTATCAAATAAGTTATTGTCTAAATCCCTTAGAGGTTTATCAATAGTTTGCATCGTCTTGCTTTTATGGCTATTGTTTATAATCAATTTTATTTTAAAGGACAATGACAGGGTTTTTAATAATAAACCTTTATTCTCTTGTTCTAAGGTAGATATTTTTTTTCAAGATGTTAAGAATAATAACTTTATAATTATTAAATTTTCTTAAAGTATTTTTATGGAGCAAATCTTAACATATTGACTAAAATCAGACAAATATTTACCATTTTCCATGGTTAGTATTTTTAATAAGTGATTCTACAGTATTTTTTAAGTAAGTGTCTTATATAGCAATGCTATTTGAGTTGTGTTAATTCTTTTGTTGTAAAAAGCAAAAGGTAAGAGGCAAAAGGTAATGAAGATTATATATTCGGTGTTTTTTTCTAATAATTAATTTTTTATCAATGATTTATAAGTACTATATATCAAGAAAAAGATAAATATTCTTGATGGTTAATTTAACAGATATATGGTTGAAAAAATTGAAAATAATTTAACATTTAACATCTTGATTTATCTATAGACAAAAAATAAATTACTAGATCTCATTTTTATTAATTTAGAGTTAATATATTAATTAAGAGGCAGTCAGAAATTTGGAATTCAAGACTGAAATGATAATTATGTTGAAAAATAACTTGAACTGTCATACAAATTCTTTAGGAATTTTTGTCATATTATCACTTATAAGTGTCAATAGTTTAATGGTTGAACCCAGTTTTGCCCAAACTTCTTCCTCACCCATAGAAGAAGATGTGTCTATTACTGGAGATTCCTTACAGGGCTTGGACTCTAGTAGTCTTGCTGGAAATCAGTCCAATACTCCAAAATGGGATGTAACCGTTGAAAGGGAAAAGAAAAAACCCAGTTTTAGCACGGGAAATGAATTTTTTGATTCTTTATTACAAAAGCAATCTGAACCTCCCAAAACCTCTACAGAGGAAAAAATTAACACAAACAAGGGGGATGTTCCAGTTAATCAAGGAGGTACAATTCCTTTATTTAATTTCTAACAGAGATTAGTTATTTTTAATTAAAAAATTAAGCTCACTTAGCTGTTTAAGATGAGGTTTTTGGGTTGTATTAGGTAAGAAGCGAGAAATAATGAGCTAAAGTGGGAAAAATTTATGGCTCTATCAGTTTGAGTATGTAAATTATTAGTTAGGGTAGGCTGAAAGGCAAGAGGCAATGGGGGATTATTAAATAATAATTTATGAACTTTTAGTTTTTATCTTAGCTATAAACACTATTCAATAAAGGGTGTGGAAGTTATTTTCTACTAATCTATCATAACCACTGTAGAAGAACCAAATTTATTTTCAATTTTTGCTGATTATTTAATGGCTAATTACTAAAGATTTCTGCCTCTTTAAGCAGGGGAGCGTTTTTGTCTTTTTCTGAAAGAATTGGAGTTTCTTTTAAGTTCCAATTAAGGTCAATTTCTGGATCATTCCAACGAATTGATCTATCATATTGTGAACTATAAAAATTATTGGTTTTATACAAAACATCGGCAGTTTCAGAAAGCACTAAAAAGCCGTGAGCAAAACCTTCTGGAATCCAGAGTTGTTTTTGGTTTTCTGCACTCAGTTTGACAGCAACCCATTGTTTAAAAGTGGGTGATGATTTTCTTATATCAACTGCTACATCTAATATTTCTCCGTTAATCACTCTAACTAATTTGGCTTGTTTTTGTTGTATTTGATAATGTAATCCTCTTAAGACATTTCGTTGAGAATGGGAGTGATTATCTTGGACAAAGTTGGGATTTAAGCCTGTTTTTTCTTGAAAAGTTCGAGCGTTAAAACTTTCATAAAAAAAACCTCTATCATCTTGAAAAACTTTAGGTTGAATGATAAAAACTTCGGGGATTTCAGTAGTGATAATTTCCATAATATATATAATTTGTCTAGTTTTTGAGAATAAAAAATACCTTGTATTGATTGCCCAGATTTTTAATTAATAAAGACTTCTACTACTTTACTTAAACCAACGGAATTAGAGGCTTTAAATAAGATGCGATCGCCTTCTTTTGTTATATTTTGTAAAGCGGAAATTAAATCTTTATGGTTGCTATAAATTTGAGAAGGAATACCATTTGCACCTTCAGCAATTTGTTTTGTTGCTTCCTCATCGGCTAAAATCAAGACTAAATCAAGGTTTAACTCTTTTATAGTTTCTCCTACCTGACGATGTAATATAGGTGCATAGTCTCCTAATTCTTTCATCGTCCCCAACACTGCTATTTTACGTTTTCCATCAGTTTGGGCTAAAAGTTTTAAGGAAGCCAACATGGATTCATAACCCGCATTATAGGTTTCGTCTAACACCAAAATATCATTGGGCAGAGAATAACGTTTTGCTCTTCCTTTTGGTAAATTAACTTCTATACCTTGTTGTAAAAGAGTTAAATCTAACCCTAAAACTTTGGCTGTAGCTATTGCTCCTAGATAATTTAGGGCATTATGTTCTCCAAGTAAAGGTAATGGGTAGAGTTGATTATCTACTTTAAGGGTGGAGTCGTTGATTAATTCTCCCCGAAAATTTCCCGATTTCAAACCATAGGTAATAGTTTCTCCTGTCCAAACTTTTGTTGCTGTTGCTACCAATAAATCATTATCTCCGTTAATAATTGCTACTCCTGAATTATCCATATTTGCTAATAATTCACACTTTGCTTCGGCGATAGCTTCTCGTGAACCTAATAAACCAATATGAGCAGTTCCTACATTCGTAATTACACCAATATTTGGTTGGGCAATTTCAGTTAATAAAGCAATTTGCCCTTTCCCTCTCATCGCCATTTCTATGACGGCATAATTATCAGTTTCATCTATTTGTAAAAGAGTTTTTGGTACACCAATTTCATTATTATAATTGGCTTCTGTTTTTAGGACTTTTCCTTGTGTTTTTAAAACAGCACTAATTAATTCTTTTGTAGTTGTTTTTCCTACTGAACCTGTTACCCCAATAACTGGTAATCCTAAATTTTGTCGCCACCATTGAGCTATTTTTTGATAGGCTTCAAGAGTATTTTTTACCTGTAAAATGGGAGAATTTTTGTTAATTAAGTTACTATATTTTTCATTAACAATAGATGCGATCGCACCTTTTTCAAAAGCATTATCAAGGAAATCATGACCATTAAAATTTTCGCCCTCTAAAGCTAAAAAAATTTCTCCTCTTTTTAAAGTACGAGTATCGGTACTAATTCCCAAACAATTTTCTGCTAAAATCTGAGAAGAAAAAGAAGAACATTTAGCCTCAGTAATTTCACGGATAAAATCAACATTTGCAAAAGTTTTCATAAAAAGAAAATATAAAAAATCAGTAATTTAAACGATATGAAAAATAAGCATTTATATTAGAATTTTAGTTAGAGGTGAAAACATCCTTACGCAAAATTCTTCAACAATAATTAAACAAAAATATATCACATCATGAACTGCCGTGAATATCAACTCTTTATCAAAACGCCAATACAACAATATCATAGGAGATGAACAATATCTCTATGATCATTTGCTAGAGTGTGTTAAGACCAAATCACCTCAGCAGGTGTTGGATAGATTTAGACATTTATTCATTCAGGCAAGAAATTACGACGATCAGAAAGTATTAGAAGTTTTAGCCAAATTAATTGCCACCAAACGGGCAGAATTAAACTTCCCTTCCGTGTTAAATCGTTGTTGCCATATTCTCATCAATATGTGGCAGTTGAACCCGAAAACCCAACCTTTTATCGTTGAGTTGGTTGAGCTGTTTAACTATCTTCCTTCTGGAGTAGGTATTGGTAAATCTTATTCTAGTCGTATGGTGCAGTTGGTTAGACATTTTTTAACCACTGATTACTATAAACAAATTCAACGTCTCGCAGTTATTATTGGCGAGAATCAAGGGCGAAAAAATAACCTCATTCCCACAAAGCCGAAACAAGAAACAGTGGGAAACCTAATCACTCGTTATCCTTATTTGTATGATCATTGTTTATTAAGTGTTGATAGTAGTTCTGAACAACAACAAACTGTTTATCAAGTCAAAAATCAGTTAGAGAAAAAATTTGAAACGGAATTATCTCAATTTGTTACTTATCAAATAAGGGTAGCACAGGCAGGTAGAGAAAAAATGGCACAACAGGAAAGAGAAAGAATTATTAAACCTGTTACTAATCCTACCCTATTAAGTGATCGTGATTTAGGAAGAAGTTTGAAACATTATGTAGGACCTGTGGAAAATGGCTATTCCTATCAGGATTTATCCCGTAGTTTTTTAACCCATACTAGTGATGTGCGTAATTATCAATTATTCAAAGATGATTTATATGAGTACATAATACAATCCGTAGATGGCAAGTATGGCAAACATAGCTTCAATAAAAGACTTTATGACAAAATGCAGGATTTATACCCCAAATATAATCAAACCAAACCCGATGAATTTCTAAAAATGCGTACTTATAGTCAGGTTTTTAATTATCTTATTGTCGAAAGTCCCCAAAATCCAAATCATTTGGTATTTATGGATATGATTAGTAATATGGGAACAACAAAAACCATTGGCTTAATGTTAAAGTTAGTCTTAGTTTGCAGTAAAGTTAAACCATACTTAGAAAAAAGATTCTCTATCTTATTCAATCACTACGAGTCTTTCACCAGAGAAGGTGCAGGGTGGCTAGTTAGAAGTTTGGAAAAAGTCCATGTAGCTTTTAGTGTTAATTTTGGTAATGTTGATATGTCTTTCTTGAGAAGAATTTATGCCAAAAATTAACTTTCATGACAAATTATCCTCGGTGAGGTTATTTAAAAAAAATATGGCTCTCTTACTGCTCGTCGTGTAAATTATTGGTTAGGAAAAGGTGTCAGGTGGTAGGTGGCAGGTTTGACGGTTAAAGAATAAAAATAATAAATATTAACGGCTCTATCACTTCTCGTCGTGTAAATTATTAGTTAGGGTAGGCAAGAGGCAATAGGGGATTATTAAATAATAATTTATAAACTTTTAGTTTTTGTTTTACTATAAATACTATTCAATAAAGGTTATGGAAGTCCTGTTTCTCTTAATTTATCATAACCACTATAGAAGAACCATATTAACTTATAACAATTACCTGAGTTTTGGATAAGCTGAAAGCATTATTTTCTCCTAGTCAGAAAACCTTATAGCTTCTTCTTAGAAATAACGATAAAATTCCCTTAACTCGAACTGACGTTAAATAGTTAAGAATTAAGAATTAAAAATTAAGAATTAAGAATGAAAAACCACGAATACCTGTACGGGCGAATGGCCATTCGCCCCTACTTCCCCCTTTCCCCTCATCACCTCATCCCCCCATCCACTACCACCTGTAACCTGCAACCTGACACCTAACCTTATCAGATATTCTTAAACCCAACTGAGGTTAGATAATTACTTAAATTTATCCATTCTTCAAGACTTAAATTTTCTGCACGAGCGTGAGGATTGAGATTAAGTTTTTCTAAAGTGTCATTTAATTTTTCAGGAGAAATTAAAGATTTTAAATTATTTTTCAGCATCTTTCTTCTACTAGAAAAACCTAATTTAATTAAACTGTCTAAAAAAGCTGGATTTTTAGCAGGATTAACTAGATTTCGAGGCGTTATTTTTACTACTACAGAATCAACTTTTGGCGGAGGATAAAAGTCCCTAGCTGGAACAGTACAAACTATTTCACAGTCTGCTAAATATTGCACTTTTAGGGTTAGCGCCCCATAAACTTTATTATTCGGCTCTGCTGTAAGTCTTTCCCCTACTTCTTTCTGAATTAATAAAACGATCGCATCTAATTGTTTTTCTGCAGGTTTACTAATAGTGCCTAAAAGTTTTTCGATAATAGGACCTGTGATATTATAAGGTATATTCGCAACCACTTTGTTGTAAGCTAAAAAATCAGGAAAAGGTTGTAAAATTTCTGGTAAATTTAACTCTAAAAAATCTCCTTCTAACAAGAGAAAATTATCTGTTTTTCCATAGTCATTTACTAATTTTTTACATAAATCCCGATCAATTTCCACTGCCAATAATTTGTCAACTAAGGGTAATAATCTTTTTGTTAAAACCCCTGTACCCGGTCCTATTTCTAAAATGCGATCGCCCTGAGTACCAGTTTGGGGATTACTTTTATTTAACTCAGCAGAAAAAATTATTGTATCTAAGGCTTTTTGACTTTTTAACCAGTGTTGTCCAAACTGTTTTCGGGGTCTAATGGTCATCACAAACGCTTAAAGGTGCAATGTATAAGTATAACATTAACTTCATTTATCGAACAGAAAATGTAATCAAAAAAGGGAAATTTGTTGCCCAATACTGATATGATGATAAAGACCCAATCATATTTAATAGTTACCAGTAATCCTCAAATGTCTATTAATCCTTCAATTCCCCTCAGTCAATCAATCCCTGTGGATAAAATTCAATATAATGAGCAAGGATTAGTACCAGCTATTACCCAAGATTATCTTGATGGTACAGTGTTAATGATGGCGTGGATGAATAAGGAATCTCTACGTAAAACCCTTGAGACAGGAGAAGCATGGTATTGGAGTCGTTCTCGTCAAGAATTATGGCACAAAGGAGCTACTTCTGGGCATATTCAAAAAGTGAAAACAATCCGTTACGATTGTGATAGTGATGCCCTTTTACTTACCATTGAGCAGGTTGGTGATGTTGCCTGTCATACAGGAGAAAGAAGTTGTTTTCATCAAATTGATCATTCCAAGTCTGCCCCATCTGCGGATACTTTAACAGAATTGTTTAAAATAATATGCGATCGCAAAGAACACCCCGTTGAAGGTTCTTACACCTGTAAATTGTACGAAGGGGGAGATAACAAAATTCTCAAAAAGATTGGCGAAGAAAGTGCCGAGGTTGTTATGGCTTGTAAAGATAATGACCCCGATGAAATTGTCGCTGAAGTTGCTGATCTATTTTATCATACCCTTGTTGCTTTAGCTTACCATAAGGTTAACTTACGGGATGTTTACAAAAAATTGCAAGAAAGAAGAAGATAATTTAGCTCAACGGACAAAAAAGTAAAAAGCAAGGAGTAAAAGGGAAAGGATTTTTTAGAATACTCTAATGACTATTTATTATTTTCCTAATATTTTTTGATTAATATTGACTGTACATTTGTATCTTGATAAAACTTAACTATAATTTTTCAAATGACAGATATAGATCTCTTAATGATGAATCGGTGTATCCAACTGGCTAAACAAGCAGAGGGAAAAACATCTCCTAATCCATTAGTGGGAGCAGTCATTGTCAAAAATGGAGAGATTGTCGGAGAAGGGTATCATCCTCAAGCAGGATTACCCCATGCGGAAGTTTATGCCCTAAAACAAGCAGGAGAAAGGGCGAAGAATGCTACGGTTTATGTTAATTTAGAACCTTGTAACCATTATGGTAAAACTCCCCCTTGCACTGAGGCTTTAATTGGGGCGGGAGTAAAGAGGGTTGTAGTAGGAATGATTGACCCTGATGAGAGGGTTTCTGGCAGGGGAATAAAACGATTAGCCGAATCAGGCATAGAAGTAAAAATTGGGGTAGCAGAAGATGCTTGTTTGCGTTTGAATGAGGCTTTTATTCATCGTGTTAAAACAGGATTGCCTTTTGGGGTTTTTAAGTATGCTATGACATTAGATGGGAAAATAGCGACGGATACGGGGCATAGTCAATGGATTACAGGAAAGTCGGCACGACATTTTGTTCATGAGTTGAGAAGTATATCATCAGCTGTAATTATTGGAGGTAATACCTTACGACGAGACAATCCTTTGCTTACTACTCACGGTTTAACGTCTCATAATCCTCTGCGGGTGGTGATAACTGCTTCTTTTGATTTACCTACTTCTGCTCAATTATGGCAACAAGATACGGCTAAAACTGTTGTTTTTACCACTCCTCAGCCTGATTCTTCTTTAAAAGATAGTTTACTGTCTCAGGGGGTGGAAATTGTGGAAATAGCGAATCTTAACACGACTATGGTTATGGAAAATTTAGCCAAAAGGGGATGTAATTCTGTTTTATGGGAATGTGGCGGAAATTTGGCAAAAGATGCGATCGCATCTGGTAATATTCAAAAAATATACTGTTTCATTGCTCCCAAAATTATCGGTGGAAAGGGTCTTTTTTCTCCCATTGGAGACATGAAAATAGATAACATGAATAATGCTTTGGCTCTAAAAAACACTTCTATTCGTCAAATAGATGCTGATTTTTTAATTGAAGGTTATTTGAATTTTAATTAATTTTAAAAATACAATATGGCTCTATCACTTCTCGTCGTGTAAATTATTAGTGTTTGGTAGGCAAGAGGCAAGAGGCAATAGGCAATAGGGGATTATTAAACAATTAATAATTTATAAACTTTTAATTTTTATTTTACTATAAACACTATTCAATAAAGGTTATGGAAGTTATTTTTTATTAATTTATCATAACCACACTCTGAAGAACCTACAATATTACTTAAAAATACTAAAATCTCTCAAAAAATAGTCTGATGAAACAAAAAATAAACAAAAGATATATTTATCAACAAATTTTTATAACCCTTAGCCTATCAATAATACCCCTAAACTCTGTTTGTGCAGAACCTGTTATTTATGATTTCACTGTTAACGTAACAGAAGGCTCTCTCAAAGACAATACTTACGATGGCTTTATTATCTATGATGATGAAACAGTTACAGGTGCGGAAGAAGAAATGATTACAGTTGAGGATGGTTTAAAAGTCTGTATGAATTTCTTTAATAAAAACTATGACGAAACTAAAGACTCTGACTATCCCCAATACCCCCAATTGATTCTTAAAGACGGCAAACCTGAAAGTTTGGACTTTTGGCTAGAGCCTAATCCTCGTCGTCAATGGTGGAACAAAAATGGTTGGTTAGTAACCGTTACACAACGTCCAGAAAATAGCAATTTGCCCGTTAATTGCCCAAATGGTGTTACACCATAAAAATATAATTATGGTGAGAGAGTAAGGAATTTGAACTGTTGCCTCTTTCCAGATGCGAAATTGCTTATCCTCGGCGACACCACTTTTTCATCAATCCCTAATTATTAATTAACCTGAGTTTTGGATAAGCTGAAAGCATTATCCTGTGGTCAGAAAACCTTATAGCTTCTTCTTAGAAATAATAATAAAATTGTCTTAACCCGAACTGAGGTTATACCCCAAAACCCCAAGCCCCTACTTCTCTCTCTCATCCTCTCATCACTCTAACACCTGCAACCTGACACCTAACCTTATCAGATATTCTTAAACCGAACTGAGGTTAATTATTCATTTTTATAGACTAAGTTAACTCAATTTGTGAGTCATCACCAATCATAAAACTTAAGGCTTTAGGGCGTTTCGGCACAAAATGTATTTTTGCTCTTTGCCCAATCACACTATCAACTATTCTTTGCTCAATACCTTTTACTTCCGCCGATTTTAAAATTACACTATGCTCAAGATCAATCTCACTTAAGTGAACATTGTCAGCAATACTCGAATAAGGACCGATAAAACAGTTTTCCAGATGACAATTATCTCCAATAATCACAGGACCCCTAATAGTTGAGTTAATAATTGTTGTGTTTTTTCCTATTTTAACTCTGCCAATAATTTGACTATTATCTGTAATTTCATATTTATAATCTGCTGTTAAATTAGTATCCAAAATAATACGGTTAGCCTCTAATAAATCATCTTTTTTTCCCGTATCTAACCACCAATTTTTTAATTCTTGAGCTGAAACAGGTTTTTTATTTTCAATTAAAGATTGAATGGCATCTGTTATTTCCAACTCTCCCCTAGCAGAAGGTTTTAGATGATTAATCACTTCATGAATTGCAGAAGAGAAAAAATAAATGCCCACCAACGCTAAATTAGAGGGAGGATTTTTTGGCTTTTCTATTAATTCTAAAACCTCCCCTTTTTCATTAATTTTTGCTACTCCAAAAGCCGTAGGATTAGATACTTTTCTAAGTAAAATTAAAGCATCTAATTGTTTTTCCTTAAAATCTTGTAAATATAAATCTAAATCCTCTGCAATTAAGTTGTCTCCCAAGTACATAACAAAAGGGGAATCCGTCAAAAAAGGCTGAGCGATTTTTACTGCATGGGCTAAACCGTCAGGGCTATCTTGATGAATATAAGTTATTTTTGCTCCAAATCTGCTACCATCACCAGTTTTTTTCTGTATTTCTTCCCCTGTTTCAGGGCTGATAATTATACCTATATCCGTAATTCCCGCTCTCACAATCGCTTCGATACCATACCAAAGAATCGGTTTATTTGCCACCGGTACAAGTTGCTTTGCTCCCGTATAAGTGAGGGGTCTTAAACGAGTCCCTTTTCCACCAGATAGAATTAATGCTTTCATGATAATACAAAAATTGGCGTTTCTGAGTTTTAGATATGATTTTTAGTTTAGGTGGGAAAGAGGCAAAGGAAAAGAGGCAAAGGCAATTACAAAGTAATTAAAACTACTTACTACTTAACAGTTTCTCTTGTCCTAATACTTTTATGCCCAACAGAGGTTGTTAGACCTCTTGCAAAATAAGAATTTAAGATAGAATTAGTGGAATTTACAACCAATCTTTATCATTGTTCCCTGTTTCCTCACTTCTCCAAGAAGTCTATTTTACCGATAAATCTCTTTTGTGATTAATCAACGCTTTATAAATGAAAAAGAATAGCTACAATGGATATATGCCTATACATTGTCAATTAATATTAAGAAATATTAAGAAAAATGTTAAAGACTGTTGCAAAAACAGGGAAAAATTTATCGGTGTGACCGTTTTAGCTTAAATTCCTAAACATAAGCCATTTATAATCAAATAAGATATTTTTAACAACATTAATTTTTAGGAGATAAATCGTGACAATTAGGGTTGCAGTAGTTGGCGGAGGTCCTGCAGGTTCTTCTACCGCAGAAGTGTTGGCGAAGGCTGGTATTGAAACTTATCTATTTGAAAGAAAGTTAGACAACGCTAAACCTTGTGGAGGGGCAATTCCTCTTTGTATGGTTAGCGAATTTGATTTACCCCCCGAAATTATTGATCGCCGTGTGCGCAAAATGAAGATGATTTCCCCTTCTAATATTGAGGTGAATATTGGACAAACCCTCAAAGATGATGAATATATCGGGATGTGTCGTCGGGAAGTTTTAGATGGTTTTATGCGCGATCGCGCCGCTAAATTAGGGGCAAATTTAATTAATGGAACAGTATATCAATTAGATATTCCTTCTAACGACCGTGACCCTTATGTGCTTCATTATGCAGATCACTCCAATGGTACGGCCCAAGGGGAAATGAAAACATTAAAAGTGGATTTAGTCGTTGGTGCGGATGGTGCTAACTCTCGTATTGCAAAAGCCATCGATGCTGGAGATTACAACTATGCGATCGCATTCCAAGAAAGAATTAGATTGCCTGAAGATAAAATGGCATACTATGAAGATCTTGCAGAAATGTATGTTGGTAATGATGTCTCTCCAGACTTTTATGCGTGGGTATTCCCTAAATATGACCACGTTGCCGTTGGTACGGGTACAATGAAAGTTAATAAAGCCATTATCAAGGATTTACAAGCGGGTATTCGTAAACGTGCCGCTAAACGCCTTGAAGGGGGAGAAATCATCAAAGTGGAAGCCCACCCCATTCCTGAACATCCTCGTCCCCGTCGTGTAGTGGGTAGAGTTGCCCTTGTGGGCGATGCGGCTGGAACTGTTACCAAATCTTCTGGGGAAGGTATTTACTTCGCCGCTAAATCTGGCAGAATGTGTGCAGAAATGATTGTGGAAGCTAGTAATAACGGTCAAAAAGTGCCTTCTGAAGCCGATCTCAAAACCTATATCAAACGTTGGGATAAAAAATATGGTGCTACCTACCTAGTATTAGACATTTTACAGAGAGTCTTTTACCGTAGTGATGCAACTCGTGAGGCTTTTGTGGAAATGTGTGCTGACATTGATGTACAAAAAATTACCTTTGATAGCTATCTCTACAAAACCGTTGTCCCCAGTAATCCATTGGTACAAATGAAAATTACTGCTAAAACCATTGGTAGCCTTTTAAGAGGTAACGCCTTAGCACCTTAATTAAATCCCTGTTTCACGTCAAAGGGCAAGGGGCAAAGGTGAATGATGAATAGTTAATAATTAAAAACTCCTAACCCCCAACTAATATTCCCCTAATATCCTAGTACTAATGGATACTTTATTCGGAACTTGATTTGATAAAGATTCTTTATAGGTTTTTAAGATGAGCAATGGTTCATCTTATTTTTTTTGCAAATTTATTTCCCATTAGAAAAATCTTGGAATCCATCACAAAACCCTTTATCATGGGATTAATGAATTATATTAGAATAGTTTTTTAACTGATTTCAGGAAACTATCAACAAAAAATATATCAATAAATTTATTAGGAGAATAATCAATGACTGCTGAAAGTATGTTGTTTAACGGAGCAATTCTTTGTTTTGTTGTTGTTTTAATTGGTTTAGCTTGGGGCTTTCTTTTACTAAAACTCACAGGTGAAAGCGAGTAATAAAGTAATAAAAAAGAGAAAGGTGGGCATTGCCCACCCTCAAATTAGATCAAAGAAAAATTAAACTATTTATTTGTTAGGCTGAGGAGTCATGCGCAAATAAGGTTTAATTTCTGTAACTCCTTTGGGGAATTTTTGTTTCGCTTCTTCAGTGGGAATGGAGGGAACAACTACGCAATCTCCACCATCTTGCCAGTTAGCTGGTGTTGCAACTTGATGGTTGTCAGTTAACTGTAAAGAATCAATAACTCTTAAGATTTCATCAAAGTTACGCCCCGTACTAGCAGGATAGGTAATAGTTAAGCGTAATTTTTTGTTAGGGTCGATGATAAAAACACTTCTCACAGTAAGATTATTGAGAGAGTTCGGATGAATCATACCATATAAGTCAGCTACTTTACGGTCTTCATCGGCAAGAATAGGGTAGTTAACTTGAGTGTTTTGAGTTTCATTAATATCTTGAATCCAACCTTGATGAGATTCAACACCATCAACGCTTAAGGCTAAAATTTTGACGTTGCGTTTATCAAATTCAGATTTTAAACTAGCTACAGTGCCTAATTCTGTGGTGCAAACTGGTGTATAGTCAGCAGGATGGGAAAACAAGACGACCCAACTGTCTCCAGCCCAATCATAAAAAGAAATTTCTCCTTGGCTAGATGCCTGGGTAAAATCAGGAACTTGATCTCCTAACTGTAATGTCATAAATTTTATCTTTGTTTATATTTCAACTAAAATTTCTAGTTAAAATTGTCTCATATTTTTCTGTATTCATTGTACCAATTATCATTTTTTCTGTTATTCTTTACAAATCTTTACTTATTTTCTGGGTTAAAGGGTTATTTCACTGATAGAATCTTATAGCAACCGAGTCTAGTAATACTATCCATTTGGTAAATATGGGAGTATTTTCCCCTGAAGATGGGAATTTCTCTGGTTCAATAAAATCAATAAATATAAGATAATTATTAAAATAATCTCAATTCTTGGAGGTAAAATTTTGATGAAATTATGGCGTAACTTTATTACTTTTATTGCTGTTACTTTTTTTGTTTGTGCTGGAGTTTTTCATGCACCTGTACAGGCTTTAGATTTTAACACCGTACTACAGGCTAGTCCTCGCATGGTAGCGGCGGAAACAAATCGTCGCAATGCGGCAGATGATTTGTTAACCACTGAATTCGGTCAAAAAATCGACATCAATAACAGTGATATTCGTGATTTTCGTGAGTTGAAAGGCTTTTATCCTAAGTTAGCTAGTATTATTATCCAGAATGCTCCCTATGAGCAAGTAGAGGATGTTTTAAATATCCCCGGCTTAAGTGAAAGCCAAAAGGAAAGATTACAAGCTAATTTAGATAATTTCACTGCTAATCCTCAGTCTAGTGTTTTTAATGAAGGTGATGAGCGTTATAACGCTGGCGTCTATTAATTATTAACTCCATATATACGAAAAAGCGATCGCATCTTTTTGATTTTTTAACTATCTCGGTGCGATCGCACTTTACTTTGAATTGAATTTAATAACCTTACCGCCTACTTATTTTATTAATCTACAGTTTCATAATCTCCGGTAATAGTTTCATCTTTATCATAGTCAAAGTCTAAATCACTATCATCCTCAGATATTTGACTTAAACCGCTCAAAATTTCGTCCTCAATACTCTTAAAGTCGTCGTCATCTTCCAAACTTTCATAAACAGTCGATTCCGCTGAAGGAGAATCATTCCCCATAACAGTTGCGTCTTCTGTAGAATTGTAAGCCTGCGCACCAATATTAACTACTTTATCTCGTAATTCATTAACCATAAGCTCAACTTCTGAAACGGAGATATTTGTATTCTCCATCGCCTCAGTAGCTCTGCGCTCAAGGGTTTGTATTTCTTGTTTAAAATCTTCCCCCACTAAATTAGGAGTTTTTTCTACCATGAGCTGGTAATTGTACATCAAACTGTCTAATTGTTTTTTGAACTCCACTAAATCTAGGCGACGACGATCCTGAGCCGCATATTTCTGAGCGGCTTCTTTCATACTCTCAATTTCAGAAGAACTCAAAGCCCCCGTATTTGTAATAAGAATACTTTTTTCTTGTCCTGTACCCTTATCTTTTGCCGAAACCTTTAAAATTCCATCCACATCAATATCAAAAGAAACCTCGATTTGGGGAACTCCCCTCGGTGCTGGTGGAATTCCAGTCAAGAGGAATTTTCCTAAACTTTTATTATCTTTTGCCATAGGGCGCTCGCCCTGTAAAACATGGACTTCTACCGAAGTTTGACCATCCACGGCTGTTGAAAAAACCTGAGTCCGACTAGTGGGAATAGTTGTATTGCGGTCAATGATTTTGGTACATACCTCTCCTAATGTCTCTAATCCCAAAGATAAAGGGGTTACATCCAACAATAAAAGATTTCTAACTTCTCCACCTAAAACACCACCTTGTACTGCCGCCCCCAACGCTACCGCCTCATCAGGATTAACGGATCGATCTATGGGAATTTGTTTTCCAAAATATTCTTCTATCTTATTGGAAATAGCAGGAATACGAGTTGAACCACCAACTAATACAATTCTGTTTACTTCTTCTTTCGTCAATTCAGAATCTTTCAAAGCCTGTTCCATCGGCGGAATAATCATTTCTACCAAAGGAGCAATTAATTCTTCCAATTGGGGACGAGATAACTCTAATTCTAAATGTTTTGGTCCATTATCATCTGCCGTGATAAAAGGTAAATTGATCGATGTTTCCGATAAATTAGACAATTCTATTTTTGCTTTTTCGGCGGCTTCTCTCAAACGTTGTAGAGCCATTTTATCCGTACTTAAATCAATTCCTTCCTGTTCTTTAAACTTTTCAATCAACCATTTAACAATTATGGCATCAAAATCATCCCCTCCTAGCTGATTATTCCCAGAAGTGGAAATAACCTCAAAGATACCATTACCTAACTGTAGTAAAGAAACATCAAATGTTCCCCCGCCTAAGTCAAAAACTAAAACGTGTTGATCCTCATCTTGTTTATCTAAACCGTAAGCTAACGCCGCCGCCGTGGGTTCATTAATAATTCTCATTACCTCCAAACCCGCAATTACCCCTGCATCTTTAGTTGCTTGTCTTTGAGCATCACTAAAATAAGCTGGAACTGTAATCACCGCCTGAGTCACCGTTTCTCCCAAAAAGCTTTCTGCATCAGTTTTTAGCTTTTGCAAAATCATCGAGGAAATTTCCTGAGGAGTATATTGCTTCCCCTGAATATCGACGTCAACGGTGTTATCTTTTCCTTTGACGCATTTATAAGTCACTCGATTTCTTTCTTCTTCCGTCTCTTCCCATCTACGGCCAATAAAACGCTTGATACTATAGATAGTATTTTCAGCATTAGTGACAGCTTGTCTTTTGGCTAATTGACCAACTAGGCGCTGACTACCCTTGCCAAAACCGACAATACTGGGAGTCGTTCTTGAACCTTCTTGGTTAGTGATGACGAGGGGTTTTCCCCCTTCTAAGACAGCAACGCAACTATTGGTTGTTCCTAGATCTATTCCTATTACTTTTCCCATAGTTAATAGTGATGGCGGTGTTACATTTGAGTTATTGTAATTTAATTATAGTCAGAACCTTTGATGATTTAAACAATTTCTTGACTATTCTTGACTATTTTCTGGGGTTTCCGATTCTGAATCGGTATTTTCAGATTCATTTTCCCCCGGCATAGCTACTTTTACCATAGCGTAGCGCAATACTTGGTCATCAATCATATAACCTCTCACCAACTGCTCTATGACAGTACCTTCAGGATATTCATTTGTGGGTTCTCTGAGCATTGCTTCATGGAAATTTGGATCGAAAGGTTGATTTTCTGGACGCATTGCTGATACACCAACTTTTTTTAAACCTTCGACTAAAATTTTATATACTCCCTGATAACTTTTATGAATAGTCATTTCTCCTTCATTGGCAGGTTTAATTTGACTTCTAGCTCTCTCAAAGTTATCTACGGCTGGTAAAATTTCATTAATGATTTTTTTCTTGACTTGAGATTCTAATTCTTCTTTTTCTCTACTGGTACGACGACGGAAATTATCAAAATCGGCAGTCAGGCGCATAAACTGACTGGTAGCACTTTTTACCTGCTCTTCTTTTAGTTCTAGTTCTTGTTTTAGAGATTCTATTTCTTTTTGTAAGGATTCAACAACACTATTTAATTCATTATTTTCAGTCTGTGGTTCTGTGGTATCAGCTTTTGAAGGTTCAGCGTTTTCTTCATCGTTTACAACAGTTTCAGAAACTGGTTGCTGTTCAAAATCTGTGTCCATAACTTCTAATTCTTGGTTATTTATTTCTTCGGAAGGGGAAGAGTTTGTTTCATGATCGGCAATATCTGTTTTTTTGTCTAATTCAGGATAGTTGTCCGCTTCACTCATCATAGCTTTAATATTGTCCTTCAATAAAATTTGTCAATAGTAATACTAATTATAAGCATACTATTTTCATGATCCCAAAATCAAGATATTTATGGTTAAAAGTGGACGAAAATAGAAAATAAATTTTAGTGGATATACTCTTTTTGTGAAATCTTTTTAAAATATTGATTATATATCATAAATATAGTATGGAAATAAATATCAAAAATTATTATCATAAATTTGTAATGTTTACTTTAGTGTTAGATATATTAACTAGATTTTAGACCTAACATTATCTGAGCTTGATATAAAATTATCGGTTAAGGTTAGCAAAGGGGAATAGGGAACAGGGAATAGAGTTTATAGTTGACATAAACTGGGGTTAAATTGATTTTAAATACATTTTCCTAAATTTAATGATTTTTTCAGGAAAAATTTTGTCGATTATATAGATCTAAACTCCTTATTTTTCAACACTTTTTTCATTAAAGTCAGATAGAAATATAATTGAAAAAGAATAAAGTCCATGTGGAAAATATTTAAGAAACGGAAAAGGTAGAAACACTCATTGAAAATTATTAGCGAAAAATCTTCTTAAAAGGTTAATTAAAGTTATTGTTTTTATGAATTTTTGTCGTTTAAAGACGCTTTGTCTTATTTATTGAAGTTGACAAAATTTAGTTTTTGTTTACACCTATTATTTAATAATAATTATGTTTGCTTATAATATTGCTTAATTTATCAATTATTAGTTTCTTTATTTCTTATTTTCTGTCTAAACTTACGCAAGTCTTTCATTACTTCTTCTGCATTTTGATAGCGATCGCTGAAGTGATAACGAGTCATTTTTTTGATTATACTAGCAGTTGGGCGGCTGACATATTCTTGACTATTCCAAATAATTTCCCCTGTTTTATCGTCTCTGGGTAGTTTATTAGGAAAATTACCTGTTAGGCAGTGAATTGCTAACATTCCCGTGGCGTAAATATCACTACCGAGACAAGGTTGTCCTGCTAATTGTTCGGGAGCGGCATAGCCTTCATTGCCAATGATAACGGTTTTCTGGTCGCTTTTACGAGATATTTGCTTAACCGCTCCAAAGTCAATCAAAACAATAGAATTATTGGTGTTGCGACGAATAATATTATCGGGTTTTATGTCTCTGTGAATTAAATTATATTCTTGAATAAAAGTCAGAATTGACATGATTTCTTCTATAAGAATTAAAACATCTTTTTCTCTATATTTTCCTTTTTCTCTTATTTCTCTCATAATGGTTTTTCCTTCAATATATTCTTGAATCAAGAAAAACTCATTATTTTCTTCTATATATGCTAGTAGTTGAGGTATTTTTTCATGAGTACCAACTTTTTCTAAAATTTTAGCTTCCGTTCTGAACAAACGTTGAACAATTTTTAAAAATTTTGGCTCTTTTGAAGAGGGTGTTAACCTTTTAACGACACAGTAGGGTTTACCGGGGCGTTGTAAGTCTCTCGATAAATAGGTACTGCCGAAACTACCTTTCCCTAGGGCTTTGACAATTTCATAGCGATTAACAATTAAAGAGCCTTGCTCATAGTTGATGATTGAAGGAGCATCGGTAATTTGCGATCGATTCTCCAATAACATTTGTAGCATAGCGATGGATTTTTCTTGGTCTGCTACTTGTTTTTGAATGGTTAATTGTTCTTGTTTTGCCTGATAAGCATTATAACTAACAAGTGCGATCGCACCTCCAAAAAAAGCAAATAGAGGAGAAATAATGGGAATCCATCCCCCCCAAAAAGAAATAATAACGGCACTACCAACAATAATCACAATGGCAACACCTTGCCCTAAAATCATCACTAAAGGGCGAGAAAGAAACAGAATAGAACAACTACCTATCAAACCCCAAAAATAAATCCAGAGAATTTCTTGCCACTCTTGCCAACTCCAGATTAAAGGTTGCCCGTCAATGGCAGAAGTTAAAATTTGACTAGCCATATAACTATGAAGAGTTACCCCCGGCATTAACACCACATCCTCACCTTGACGACTGAAGGGGGTATAAAAAGTATCTTTCAAACTAGGTGCAGAAACACCCATGAAAATAATTTTGTTAGTAATTAATTCGGGGCTAACATTCCCTTGCAAAACCTCATTTAAAGTTACCGTGGGAGTGGGCTTATCTCCTCGGCGATAGTCAATCATAATTTGATAACCATTCGCATCAATATTTTGGTAAGCTCCAATAGTCTGATTAAGGGGTTTAAGGGTTGTTTTACCTAATTTTAATAAACCGTCTTCGGTGATTTCTGGCTCAATTCCCTCCGCCATTAAATAACTCAATGCCATTTGTAACCCCAGAGAGTAAGGAGTGGGGCATCTACTTTCTTGAGGATCAACATAAAATAAATTACGCCTTACTACTCCATCACCATCTATCACTATATCTGCAAAACCGACTAAGTCCATAGCAATAGTTGAAGGAGGAGACACCGCAGGTTGATTTTGCGATTCTAACTTACAAACCGCAGAAATATTGTTACTAACACTAAAAATATTTTTTAACTTTTCTGCTCCCGGCTCAACAGGCAAATCACGATATAAATCAATACCAATACCATAGGGATTATGTTGTGAAAGATTATTGAGGCTTTTAGCTAAAGTAGCGTCACTAATCGGCCATTTTCCTTCTGCTTGAATATCGTCTTCCGTTATTAATACTGTCAGTATGCGATTATCTTCTTTTTCAGCTAAACGTAATCTAATAAGTTTGTCATATGTTCCTAAATCAAAATATTCAAATCCTCCCCCTTGTTTAAGAATTACTGTTAATGTACTAGCAATAACCGAAGCACTAATCACAGCAAAACTGGTTTTTCGCCATGATTTTTGATTTAACCATTGAGAGAAGGATGTTGCCATGATGATAAAGGATTGATAATGAAGAATGAAAAATTAATTAGCTTCTCCCCAATATCCCAATACCTAAAATACCCCAAACTCCGGAATCCTAACTAAATAGTAGAATGTCCTAACGCCAATCCCATAACCAACATTCCTAAAACAAGGAAAGGTTGAGCGCTGGCTTGATATTTAACATCATTTTTTAAGGGATCACGCAAAAAATACATATCTTGGAAGGTGATTTGGGGAATAACTAGGAGTAATAGTATAGTAGCGTAAAGATTTTGACCTAGATAAATTAAATATCCCCCCATGGCAATCTGAAACACATCAATCATAATTACACAAATCCAAGCGGCAGTAGTTACCCCAAACATAACAGGTAATGATTTTAAACCTAAAGTGCGATCGCCCTCCACGCTTTTGAAATCATTAACAACGGCAATACCTAAACCTGCCATACTGTAAACTAAAGTAAGAATAACAACAGTCCAGTTTAACTCTCCGAATAAAGCATGACCTGCCCACCAAGGTAAAGCAATATAACTTGAACCTAAAGCATAATTACCCAGCCAACCATTTTGTTTTAATTTCAATGGCGGAGCAGAATAAATATAAGAAATAAAAGAACCACCTATTGCTAAACAAGTAAGAATAGGAAATTCATGACCTGCCCACACATCCAAACCGTAGGCAACCCCAATTCCTGCAAACAATAAAATTAAAATTTGAGCTACCACTTGGGGGACAGAAATAGCTCCAGAAGGGATAGGGCGATAAGGCTCGTTAATAGCGTCAATGTCACGATCATAAAAATCGTTAATAGTTTGAGTATAACCAGCTAAAAGGGGTCCAGACATTAACATACAAGTTAAAGCCATCATAAAATCCTCAAATCCCCACACATAACCCCCTGAAGAAGCCGCACCACAGACAACACCCCAAATCAGAGGAATCCACGTGATCGGTTTCATTAACTGAAGCCTAATTTGCCAAATACTTTTTGCTTGAGAAGCCCCTTTCATTCCTAGTAGTTGACGGGCTTTAGATCCTTTATCCTCTCGATCTAACTCTACTTTTGTATAGTCTTTATCTTCTGTATTAGTCATTACACTTAAATTTAGACAGCTAATGTTTCTGAATAATTAACAAAATAGCATAACAGGCAGTTAACAATTTGGAATTGGGAATTAGTAATTAAGACAAGGCAATTAGTGAATAGTGAATAGTTGATAATTAAGAATTAAGAATTAAAAACTCTGAACACTCATTACTTTCTTCTAAAACCTGAAACCTGAAACCTGACACCTGACACCTTATCTCCCTCTCCCCTCATCCCCCCATTCCCCCAATATCCGCCACCTAAAACCTCTTTCCAAATTCTCCGAACCCTGAACCCCCAAAACCTTAACTTTCCAATTACCCAACGATATAAGTTTATTTAACTAACACTGGTTTTTTTGCCTCTTGATAATCATTAACTATTTTACGAAAAGCATCTCCGTCTATAGTTTCTTTTTCAATCAACAAATCAACTAAAGAATCTATTAAAGGTCTATTTTCTCGGATAATAGCTTTTGCATTTTCATAGCATTGAGTAACCATAAAGCGAATTTGAGAGTCAATTTTTGCGGCTATTTCCTGAGAATATTCAGAGCGACTCATGGGGTCATTTCCAAGGAAAACGGGTTGATCATTTTCTTCCAAAGCGAATAAACCTAAGTCGGACATCCCAAATTTTGTCACCATCTGACGGGTTAAATAAGTTACTTTTTCAATGTCATTTCCCGCCCCTGTGGTTACTTCATCATTACCGAAAATAACGTCTTCTGCGGCTCTACCTCCTAACAAGCCAGTGACACGGGCAAATAATTGGGTTTTAGAAACTAATCCTTGGTCTTCTTCTGGGGTAAACCATGTTAAACCTTTTGCTTGTCCCCGGGGTACTAAGGTAACTTTTTCAACAGGATCATGCCCTTTTGTTAATGTTCCAACGATCGCATGACCAATTTCATGATAAGCAATTAGTCTTTTACTTTTACTATCTACAAGGGGAGTGCCTTCCATTCCCGCAATTACCCTGTCAATGGCTAAATCAATTTCCTCCATGGTAATCGCTTCTTTTCTGCGTCTAGCGGTAAGAATTGCCGCCTCGTTGAGTAAGTTTGCTAAATCTGCTCCTGAAAACCCGGGAGTGCGTTGAGAAATGGTTTTAAGAGAAACTTCGGGGTCAATTTTTTTATTGGCGGCATGAACTTCAAGGATGGCTAGTCTGCCTTCTAAATCAGGATAATCTACCATAACTTGGCGATCGAATCTTCCGGGGCGTAATAAGGCACTGTCTAAGACATCTGGGCGGTTAGTAGCGGCGATGACGATAATTCCTGTATTTCCCTCAAAACCGTCCATTTCAGTTAAAAGCTGGTTAAGGGTTTGCTCTCTTTCATCATTACCACCACCGATACCACTACCTCTTTGTCTGCCCACTGCGTCAATTTCATCAATAAAAATTAGACAGGGAGCATTTTCTTTGGCTTTACGGAACAAATCACGGACACGGGAAGCCCCAACCCCCACAAACATTTCTACAAACTCAGAGCCAGAAATACTGAAAAAGGGAACTTGTGCTTCACCTGCGATCGCTTTTGCTAAAAGAGTTTTCCCTGTACCGGGAGGTCCTATTAATAATACACCCCTAGGAATTCTAGCCCCGATAGCTGTGAATTTATCAGGACTTTTGAGAAACGTAACTACCTCTTGTAATTCTTCTTTCGCTTCTTCTATTCCTGCTACATCTTTAAATTCAATACCCGTTGCTGATTCCATTTGAAACCTTGCCCGTGACTTACCAAAATTCATTGCCCCGGCGGCACTACTAGCCGAGCGTTTGATTAACAAAAATAAGCCAACAATGAGCATGAAAAGGATAGCTACTTGGATTGTATTAATAACTTGAGTGCTACTAGCAGAACCTGACTCAACCACAAAATCAATGCCTTTTTCTCTAATTTTGGCAATTAATTCTGGATTTTGATTGAATAAATCAACTCTTTCTGGGGATTTTTGATCACCATTTTTTAAATAAACACTAGCTATATTCGTAGTGGGATCAATAACTATTCTCTGTACTTCTCCTGTTTCAATACTGCGAAGTAAATCACTATAGCTAAACTGTTGAGTTTTATTTTGTTGAGCAAAAGCAGAACTTCCCACCATGAAAGTTTGCATCAAGACTAAACTACTAGCAATTAAATTAACTATTTTATTTCTCTTACTTTTTTGACGACGCTCTAATTTAAAAATACTCATTATTAATGATTCCTGAAAAATAATTATGAGAATAATGGCAAATGGTTCTTAATTTTTCATTCTACTTCCTATTCCCTGAAGAATGCCTTTGCCGATTAAACCAATACCCTTGCCGACTACTTCTGTAAGCAAATAAACCAGCAACTTGCCTAAGCTATCCCCTAGAGATTTGACTCCTTTAGCGAGACTATCTCTTAATTCAATTAAAATAGTAACACCCCATGGTATTCCCTTGATGGTATTTAGTTCTTGATAACGGGGATGAGTAATCTGACAACAGACTATTCCCTCATAGGTCAATCTTAACATTTCGTATTGGTCTTCAAATATATTTTTTGGATTTTGCCAGTATTTTTCTCGGCGATATTTCCAAACTAAATTATTGCGAAACATTGCTACTTTACGGGAAGATTTTAATTCTGGTTGGAAAATATTATGTTTAAGAATAGAGTTATCAGCAAAATTGTTAAGGATGAATTCTACAGTAAAGTTAGCGATATTTAAGATGGTATTTTGTAAAATAATTTCTTCTATTTCTAGGCTATTTTCATTTCCATAAGAGTAAGTAAAATTATCAATGGTAATTTCTTTTTTTTCTATTTCATATATAAGAAAGTCTTGAATAAAAGGAATTTTTATTAACTCATTGGTTCCTAATTTCTCTCCCTGATTAATAATTAAATTAACTAATTCTAAATTTTGTTTGGATTCATTTTCTATGGATGAGGGTAAGTATCTTTGTAAAAATTTGAGAGTTGAGTTTTGCCATAATTCTTTAATAAAGGTTTCAACTCTTTTTTCCAGTTCTTCCCTATTGAGTTGTAATTTCTCTGTTTCTAATATTAATTCTTCCCATTCTTGTAAAATAATAATCAGTAATTCTTTTTGTTTACTATTGATTAATATGTCTGTTGCTTGAATTTTTTTTGTATAATTTGTCAGGTTTTTCTGAATTTTTAACAGGGTTAAATCATAGACATTTTCAGGTTGATTAACCAGAATAATAGCATTGGATTTTTCTGTTTTAGCCTTATTTTTATCTTGCTTTTTTACTCTATTAGTATTGTCATCACCGTTTGAATTTGATATTTGATTAAAATTTAGTTGAAAATTTAATAAAGTGCGATCGCTCTCTGACAGAAAACGATTAATCAACCATTTTGCTAATTTTAATTCTCTTTTTCTACCATGCCAATAAATCACATCTGCGGGGGATAATTGATGAGTTTTTGTGTGATTATTAATTTCTTTTATTTGTCTCTCAATTTCTTTGATTCCTCCCTGACATTGAAGGGCTAACCAACTATTGAAATTATTTTGATTGCTTGATAAGCTCTGATTTTGAGTTAAATATTGTTCTCCCTTCGCACAAATTCGAATAATTTTAATTAGCTCATCAATTTCAATATTTTTATAACAATATCCTTTAACAATAGAAAGGGAAGTTAAATCATAAATTAATCCTCTCGGATTAACCATTAATAAGATATTTAACTCTGGATATTCTTTAACCAATAAAGATAAATCTTGGAAAAATTTTTTTACCCTATCTGGATACTTTTCCCAATCAAGAGCGACGGCAACTAAATCACAATTATAATTTTTGATCAGAGAAAAAATATCTTTTAATTTTCCTGTAGCGATAATATTAATGTCTTGATAAATCTCATCTTTACAAATCTCTTTTAACCCTAAAGAAAAAATAGGATCTTCATCTAATAAAATGACATTGATTGAGGATTGAGACTCATTAATAGACATCACATAAACGATTTATTTGAGTATGAGAGGGGGTTAGAAGTTTGGAGTTCGGGGTTTGGAGTTCGGAAAGAGTTTTCAGGTTTCAGGTGTTTTTTATTATTTATTGTCAACTATAAATATAAACTATTCACCATTATCCATTACCCTTCTCCCCTAAAAAGGGGAGACACAGAGGGGTTTCCCTGTTGTCTTGTCTTAATTACTAATTACTGATTATCTATGATGCTAAAGCAACTTCAATCATTTGCTGTAGTTCACCAGTTTGATACATTTCAATCATGATGTCACTACCGCCGATAAATTCACCATTAACATATACTTGGGGTATGGTAGGCCAATTGGAATATTCTTTAATTCCCTGACGAATATCATAATCAGATAATACATCAAATGTTTGAAAAGGAACACCGATAGTATTTAATATTTGGACGACATTATTAGAAAAACCACATTGGGGCATTAATTTTGTGCCTTTCATAAATACCACGATGCGATCGCTCTTAAGAATATCTTCAATACGTTGTTTTAATTCAGGAGTCATAAGTCTTCAATAAGATAAAAAACAATAAATACAAAAAATTAAGAATTACAGGTTCAAAATTATCTCTGATATATTCAGGATTTAAGATTAACTCTTTAAACCAGACCAAGTAGAAGGGGTATAGGTTTTTAAAGCCAAAGCGTGAATCGCTTCTGATTGTAACTCCGCTTGAAGGGCGGAATAAACCAGTTGATGTTGTTTAACTTTGGTTTTACCCTCAAATTGGGAGGAAACAACGATCGCTTCTAAGTGATCTCCTCCTCCCGTCAAATCCTTAATTACTACCTCAGCGTCTGGAATTTCTTGCTGAATAGTTTTTTTAACCTGTTCCAAACTGACCATATTTTTTTAGCTTGGTAATATTTTTTGATGCTTAAATAATAGTTATTTTTATCATATCTCAATATGAGATTTACTTCAAAAGCAGTATTATAAAAAATGAAATAATGAGAAAAACAAGAGCAAAAAGTAACTAAATTGACTTTAATAATATAAACATTGATTTTTACTTTTTTTGAGTTTTAGTTTTTTAGTACTAACATAAATTTATTGGTATTAATAAATACTTTTACTATCTATTGTCCTTTATCTATTAACCAAAATTTTTGTCAATAAATTTTTTTTCCCTGATCTTTTTTCTAATTAGAGTTTACTATTGGGAGTCATAAGCCCATCAAAATCAAGAGTTTTGAGCCATCACTAACTAAAAAAAGCCTCTAAAACCCAAATTTTCCGTAAAAATAAAGGATTTTTTGCCTATCTAGTCAAATATTTTTGATACAAGTCAGCCATTGAAAAATAATAACTATGCTAAATAAAGTCTTTGATTTCTAAGGACTATACTTTAAACCTGCCACCTGAAACCTGACACCTACCCTCGGCGACACAACTTTTTCATCAATCCCTAATTACTGATCGGGAGATTCAATGGGAGTTTGCACAAAACCGATTTCGTATAATTGTTGGTAAGATTTTTTACCTAATTCACTACTAGGGTTTTGAGAACGAATAATTTGAATTAAAAGAGGTACAGCTAATTCAGGTTTATTTTGAGCCCTATGTACTAAAGCTAATTGATAAGTTGATTCATCTCTAAAACTAGCGGTTTTTAAAGCACCTGCCCTTTGCTCTTCTGTGATGCGATTATCTATACCAGCAAAACTTTCTGCTAATTGTAGATAAAAATTGGACAATTGGTTAAAAATTCTTCTCGCTTGTTGTAATTTAGTCGCCGCCAAGTCATAATTTTCTTGACTAATCGCTTCTTCTGCTTCCTGCATTAATCTTTGTCCTCCTTCTAAGCTAAGTAAACTCTCCGTTTGATTTATCGGGGTAACGGTATTTTCTTCGATAATTACTTCCTCCGTAACTGTTTCATTTTGAGCTACTAAAGAAGAATTTATATTAGTTTGTGCGTAGCTAGGAAGTTGAAAAGCAGTAAGAGAGACAACTAATCCTAAACATTGACTAAATCTCATAGAAGATAACAGAGACAACATGAACCAATCCTGTTTTAATTAAATGACTGAATTAAATTTTAAAGTATCTTAACACCTTATCAACCTTTTGCCCGATCGCTTCACTAAATCAATTTTTCCGCTAGGGATAAATTAAAGTATTTTTCCCCATAATTTTCACCCTGTATCACCCGAAATGGTAAGTCTTTTTCTCCCAGATGATTTAAAACTAATATTGCTTCATCAAAATTTTGCTTTTCCGTATATTGATTTACAGTGACAACTGTTTTCAAACCTGCTTTAACGGCGGCAGTTAATCCTTGATTTGTATCTTCAATGGCAATACATTCATGGGGTGATAAATTAAGTTTTTCCAGTGCTAATAAGTAAATATCTGGTGCTGGTTTTTTTCTCTCTACCATATCCCCCGCCGCTATCACTTCAAACCAACTAGCCATAGGATTTCCTAAACTGGTTTCTAATAGTGCCTCCACATTTGCTACAGAAGCCGTAGATGCGATCGCAACTTTTACCCCCTGAGAATAAGCCTCTTGAATTAATCTTTTCACTCCCAAACGTAAAGGAATAGAATTATTTTCCAGTAATTGACGATAATATCTACTTTTTAGTAAATGTAAATGGGCAATAAACTCATCTAAAGACTGATTAATATTAAAAGAAGGCAAATAATTAGAAATATAATATCTAATACGCTCCTTTCCGCCCCCAATCTCCAATAACTCTCCATATAAATCCACATCCCAATGCCATGACAAATTCTCTCGCTCAAAAGCCCGATTAAAAGCTATTCTATGACCATCTCTTTCCGTTTCTGCGATCGTACCATCTACATCAAATATAATTGCCTTCAGATTCATAAAGTTAATACCTCCCGTAAAAATCAAACCCAATTATAACTTCAGTTCGAGATAACATAGATATAGTAAATATCCACAAAAAACTTAAACCATTATGAGTGAACCAGAAAACCTTTTACAAAAAGCATTTTATCTAGGAGTAGGTATTGCAGGATTAGCCGTAGAAAAAGCTAACGATGCCCTACAAGAATTAAAAGAACAAGCCGATAAATTAGTCATTAATGGTGAGTTTCCCCACAGACTACAACAAATAGCCGATGAAATGGTTAATAAAGGGAAAATGAATACAGAAGAAGCCCGTAAATTTGTCGATGAAATTCTCCAACAACAAAATAATCAAAAAACCAGCAAAGAAGAAAATAGCAACTCTTCAGAGCCTCGCATCATTGAAATTATCACTGAGGAAGAAGAAGACAAGGCATAAAGACTCAATTATGATATAATTTGAGAGATTTTAAACCCAATAGATTGACCAATGGCAGAGACGCGCGCAAAAATAGCAGTGGATGCAATGGGCGGAGATAATGCCCCTCAAGAAATCGTAGCTGGTGCAATTAGAGCTTCAGCAGAACTAGATGTCGATATACTTTTAGTCGGCGATCCTGAAGCTATTCAGGCACAATTAGATCACCATGGTTGTACCTCGACCAATATTGAAATAGTAGCCGCCGATGGAGTTGTCTCGATGGAAGAAGAGGCTCTTGTGGGGGTTCGTCGTAAGCCGAATGCTTCTATTAATGTGGCAATGGGGTTAGTAAGGGAAAATAGAGCCCAAGCAGTAGTTTCGGCTGGACATTCAGGAGCCGCAATGGCCGCCGCTTTACTCGGACTCGGCAGACTCAAAGGAATCGATCGCCCCGCTATTGGTGCTGTTTTTCCCACCATGTATGCCAATAAATCAGTAATTGTCCTCGATGTTGGAGCAAATGTGGACTCTAAACCTAAATACTTAGAACAATTTGCCCTCATGGGAACAGTTTATAGTAAGTATGTATTGGGAGTTGAAGATCCAAAAGTAGGCTTGATCAATATCGGTGAGGAATCAAGCAAAGGGAATGAATTAGCAAAAGAAACTTATAAATTACTTTCTGAGAATCCGAAAATCCCCTTTATCGGTAATGCAGAAGGCAGAGACGTTCTTTCCGGAAACTTTGATGTCATCGTTTGCGATGGCTTTGTGGGAAATGTCTTGTTAAAATTTGCCGAAGCGGTAGGGGAGATTATGTTACAAATAATCAAAGAGGAATTACCCTATGGAGTCAGAGGTAAAATTGGTACAGGTATTTTGAAACCAAATTTGCGTCGCATCAAGCAAAGAATTGATCACGCAGAGCATGGAGGGGCTTTATTATTCGGGGTAAATGGAGTTTGTATTATAAGTCACGGTAGTTCTCAGGCGCCTTCTATCTTTAGTGCCATTCGTATCGCTAAAGAAGCGGTGGATAATCAAGTATTAGACCGTATCCGCAATTTTCAAGGAGAGAAATCCGTTAGTAATGAGCAGTTAGGAATTACTAATTAACTATTGAATAGGTTTAGGTATCAGGTATCAGGTGGCAGGTTTTTAGTGTAAATTGAGTACAAATTAGAAAACGTCATTTTTCCCAAAAATCGTGGGTCTTAGATTCCCTGCCGTTTACGGCATTAGTGATATATAATATTTTTTTGGAGGAAAGGTAATCAACCTCGTAGCCTTTGTGAGGGCAAAACGAAATAAAAATTCTTTTTCTACTAAATAAGTGTATAACGTCAGTTAACGAATTAATCTTTATCAATCCGAACTAGAGTGAACTACCCACACTGACCTGACGGTAAAGTCTAGGCTTCCTACCCAAAGAAATGCTTTTTACTTCGAGAAGTAACCAGACTTACTTTCTGGCGATAGGCTTTATCCCCCATTCCAGAGGTCATAATTTTGTTTAGTTTTGTCACCCAATGAGTGCTCATTTATGATCATTGCTTACAAGAGGAACAGTGAAGTATTGGGGCTATCCTTGAAGATAGGTAGTCTCTAGCCTTTATACAACGGGGAGTTCGCCGACTACGGCTACATCTCTCTAGCACCGATTAAGTTAATTATACCATAAACCTTGCCCGTAATTCATGAGGGGAACCGGGGCAGAACTATTTCCGCTCTTTAAAAGCCCCGTCTCACACCTGTTTAATTATTGTTTTTGTCGAAAACTAGGTGTGAGGCTTCTTACGGAAGAAGCTAAAATAACTGATAAATGAATCGATATATTAAGTTTATTAAGTTTTATCCCTATTACTATGAATTCTACCAAAGAAAAAGTACAATCTATGTTGAGAAAATTACCAGATGATTGCACAATTGAAGATATACAGTATCACTTATATGTACTGGGAAAAATTCGTCAAGGCTTACAAATAGCCGATACTCAAGGAGTTTTACAACAAGCAGAAGTAGAAGGGTTGTTAAATAAATGGCTTATCGAGTAGTTTGGTCTCCTAAAGCAGTAGAAGATGTAGAGGCGATCGCAGCTTATATTGCAAGGGATTCACCGTCTTATGCGGCGGCAGTAGTACAAAAAGTAATTGAAATAACCGATGAATTAACCCAAGATGCCACTAAAGGCAGACTAATTCCAGAAATTGAGGAATCAAAAGTAATGGAACAATTTGCTTATAGCTATCGTTTATTGTATCGCATTGAAGGAGAAACAGTAACCGTAGCCGCCCTGATTCACGGCAAAAGACTACTTTACTTAACTGACTAGCCTATTTCAATGGGGAATGAGGAATGAAGAGATTACAAACTCTTCCAAACAAAAGTTATCTGACGCTTATCATCCGTTAGTTTTATCAAAAAGCAAGAGGTTACTTTGAATAGTAGATTACTTCTGAAGCAAGAATTATTAGACAGTATTAGTAAAGTCGCTCAAACTCTCAATATTAATCCTCAATATCCGATTACTGATACCCTGATTTCCGGAGACGATAGCCTTAAAATAGAGAAAATAACACTTAATTTAGAAGCCCTTAATCCTTTTCCTAAACCATTAGTTTATGGCGTAAATTTATTAGATGGAATTTGGCAATTAAATTATTCAACTGCAAGGGAAATAAGGTCTTTAAATAAATTACCTTTAGGTTTAAAGTTGAGGCAAGTTTATCAAATAATTGATACCCAAAAAACATCTTTTTTTAACGTGGCTTTTGTGGAACATTCCTCTGGTTTGGTTAAAGGTTATGTAAAAGTTACCGCTACTTTTTCCCCTCAAATTAAAGATGGTGATTTGCTTCCCCAAGATACTATTAACGTTAATTTTGATAAGCGTTTTTTAGCTATTCAAAAAATAGTTAATATAAAAACCCCCATTTTTGAACCTGTCAAAGTATTTAACGCCAGAAATCCTCAAGGGCGAATACCTAGTTTAAAAGTCACTTATATTGACGAATCAATGCGTATTGGTAGAGGAGGTGACGGCAGTCTATTTATACTTTCTAAAGTTAACAAAATTGCTGATTCATAAGTTTATTTTAGGGGTAATGAGCAAAGGGCAAGGGGCAAACCCCCCTTTATCCCCAAGGTTTTTTCAAAGTCTGGGTAAAATTATCTTGCCCTAACCCCCAACCCCTCTCCCACAGTAGGGGGGAGCGTTTTTTATTAATAATTGATTAATTAATACTTAAAAACTCCTGTATCTGTTCTGACGGGGAGACAATGAAACTGCAGTGAGGGTAGGTTTTAGGTTTCAGGTTTCAGGTTGCAGGTTTTAAATACATGAATAGTGTTTTGTATTTACGAAATAAATAGCCAGACATATTATCTCAAAATGTTGATAATCCAATAGTTTTGCCTATTATTTGAACCATTGAGTAAATAGAGATAATGATAAATATTAGTGGAGACAAAACCTAACACCTGCTACCTGCTACCTATAAGGTTTTTAGAGTTATTGTCCCCCCTTAAGGTATCTGTTACTATTTGTTAACCTGAGTTTTGGATAAGCTGAAAGCATCCCAACTCGCAGTCAGAAAACCTTATGGTTTCTTAGAAATAACGATAAAATTGCCTTAATCCGAACTGACTTAAACAAGGGGCTTAAGCCCCTTGCTAAAAACCCCTACCACCTGCAACCTGCAACCTGACACCTGACACCTAACCTTATCAGATATTCTTAAACCGAACTGAGGTTATTTGTTAGTTTCAAAACTTGACATTTTTGAGAATGAAAAAACCCTGCTTTATCCCCCCTCAAGAGGGGCGAGGGCAAAGGTAAATGGTGAATAGTTGAGAATTAAGAATTAAAAACTCCGAACACCTGTACGGGCGAATAGCCATTGCCCCTACTTCCCCCTCTCACCTCATCACCTCATCACCCTCTCCTCCAAACTCATTTCCCCTCAACCCCCCAATACCCTATTCAATTTCTATCTGTTTGATATTTTGTCCTAAAGTTTGTAACTCTTGCTTTATTTCTTCTTCATTTCCTACCACTAAAGTCACAATTTTGTCTGGGTGTAAATATTCTTGAGCAACGTTCAAAACATCATCTATTTGAGTATTTTTTACCCCTTGTTGATAGTCAAATATAAAGTTTTGGGGGTAATCATAATATTCATAAGTCATCATTCGAGATAGGGTTTGACTAGGATTCTGAAATTTAAAGACAAAAGAGTTAAGTATAGAGTCTTTGGCATAGTTTAATTCCGCTTCTGTAATGGGTTGAGTGCGTAATTTCTCGATTTCTTCTTTCATCGTTTTGATGAATTGAGTTGTTGTATCAGTTTTTGTTTGGCCTCCTGCTACAAATAAACCGGGGTAGTCATAAGCACCTTGCCAAATACCATAGACAGAATAAGCTAATCCTTGGCGAGATCTGATTTCATTATGTAGTCTGCCTCCAAAGCCATTTAAAACCCCATTCATGACGCTAAGGGTAGGATAATTAGGATCATTTAATTTACCAGCTAAATGACCGAGTAAAATATTACTTTGAGTTAGTTGTGGTTGATCAGCAATAAATATTCCTTTGCTCTTTTCTTGTTTTGAAGTGATTGTGTCAAATGTTGGTTTTACCTGTGAATTTCCTTGCCAGTTACCAAAGTATTGAGCAATCTTTTCTTTTATTTGGGAAGAATCAAAGTCTCCGACTATACCCAAAATAATTCCCTCTGGACGAACATATTTACTATGAAAATTTTTAATGTCTGATTGTTGTATATTGTCTAGGGTATTATACTCAATTGTTCTTGCATAGGGGTTATTTTCTCCATAAACAAGTTTTTTGAATTCCCTACTGGCTATGTTTCCGGGGTCATCATTACGACGTGCGATCGCACCTTTTGCTTGAGTTTTCAATACTTCTAGCTGTTGAGAGTCGAAGGCTGGAGATTGTATTACTTCGGCAAAAAGAGGAAAAATAGTGTCTAAATCGTAACTGAGAGAGGAAAAACTAACACTACCCATCGTTTCATCAATAGAAGATTCGATCGCAGCCGCTTTTTGCTCTAAAATAGAATTTAATTGCTCTGGAGAATAATTAGCCGTACCACCTAAACGAATTAAACTCCCCGTTAATTCAGCTAAACCGACTTGAGAAGGGGGATCAAACCTTGACCCTGTGCGAATCACAGCATTACCACTGATTAAGGGTAAACGATGATCCTCTATCAGATAGATTACCATACCATTATCCAATTGATAACGTTCATATTCAGGCAACTTAATTTCCGCTAGAGGGGGAAATTGTAAATCCCGATAAGTAGAGGGAGTAACATCCGCAAAAGCAACATGATGGGTAGTAATGACAATAGCGATGGTTATAAAAGTGAATCCCAACCATTGCCATATTTTGCCTAATTTTTTGATCATAATTTCTAATAATAATAGCTTTTAGTTAAACCAATAGCTAACACCTAAAACCACAAAAAACTACCTTAAATTAAATAAGTATAACTGCGTAAATTTTCCTCATAGTTTTTAATCAATCTTTGAGAATTATCTAAGTCAATTTGATTTTTTGCTAAAGCATTTTCTGTCAAACAACGAAGTTTTTCTGTTAAATCCTCAGCAGAATATTCCACGTATTTTAACACCTCTGTTACAGTATCTCCTTTGACGACATATTTGATTTGATAAGCATCTTTTTTACATTCAATATGCACCACATTTATATCCCCAAAAAGATTATGCAAATTCCCCATAATTTCTTGATAAGCTCCGACTAAAAACATACCTAAATAATAGGGTTTAAAATCATTACTTTCAGGAATTAAATTATCAATATTTTCATCATTTTTATTAGTCTCTAAAGAGTGTAATTCTAAAGATTTTTTTACATCTAATAAATCAATAAACTTATCTATTTTCCCATCGCTATCACAAGTTAAATCAGCTAGAATTGCCTTTTTATTTGGTTTTTCATTAAGTCGATGAATAGGTAAAACAGGAAATAATTGATCAATTGCCCAAGCATCAGGGGCGGATTGAAATACGGACAAATTAACATAATAGGTAGAAATCATTAAGTCAGCTAAATCATTTAAATCATCACTAACATAAGATTCTTTTTGGGTAATTTCATAAATTTTACGACAGCATCCCCAATAAATTTGTTCAGCCTTTGCCCTTTCTTTTAAGGTTAAATAGCCAAAGTTAAATAAACTGATAGCTTCATCTTTAAACTGCACCGCATCATGGTACATTTCTTGATAGTTTTCTTCATCAATATTTTCGTAAGTTTCCCATAAATTTCTAATAACTAAATGTTCTTTTTCTTCTCCAATAATCGGTAATTCTTGAGGCGGATTATTACTATTTACTACATTAAATATTAACACAGAATGATGAGATGCGATCGCTCTTCCACTTTCACTAACAAGAATTGGATGGGGAATATTTTTTTCATCACAGGCATCTTTTACCGCCGCCACAATATCATTGGCATAGTTTTGCATATTGTAGTTTTTAGAGGCATAAAAATTGGTTTTTGAACCATCATAGTCCACAGCTAAACCACCACCAACATCAAGATATTTCATCCCTGCCCCCATCGTTACCAACTGCACATAAATTTGACTAGCTTCTCTAATAGCATCTTTGATAACAGCAATGGAAGAAATTTGCGAACCAATGTGAAAATGTAACAATTGTAAACACTCTAATTGATCAGTTTTTTCTAGTCTATTCACCACTGCAACAATTTCGGGAATAGTTAAACCAAATTTAGCTTTTTCCCCGGTGGAATCTCCCCAATGCCCAGAGCCTTTTGTTTGTAATTTTGCCCTTACTCCTAATTGAGGTTTTAAGTTAAATTTTTTGCTTAATTCTAAGATAATATAAAGCTCATTTATTTGCTCAATTACTATAATTAAATTATGTCCTACCTGTTGAGCTAAAAGGGCAGTTTCTAAATAATCTTCATCTTTATAACCATTACAAATAAGTAAAGTTTCTCCCGTTTCATCTACTTCTAAAGTAGCCAAAGCAATCATTAATTCTGGTTTTGAACCCACTTCTAAGCCAAAATGATAAGGTTTTCCGTACTCTACCAAAGCTTCTACCAATTGACGATGTTGGTTACATTTAATTGGATAAACCCCTCGATAAACATTGTTATAATCATAGCGTGCGATCGCATCTTCAATACAAGAATGTAAGCGTTGTAAACGGTCAGCTAAAATGTCAGAAAAACGAATTAATAAAGGTAACTGAATATCTCTTTTTTGTAAATTTTTAACTAATTCAAATAAATCAATTTTATAATCATTACCTTGAGGAGAAACGGTAATGTTTCCTAACTCGTTTATGGCAAAATAGGGATGCCCCCAACCTTCAATTTGATATAAATTATTACTATCTTCAATAGTCCATAAATCGTTCATGTTTATTTCTACCAACTATGTCGTTATATAACTCTAATCAATATTAATTCCTTGTTGACGCAACTTTTCTTTTAATTCCTGTAACTCTTTTTCCGCCTTTTCTGCTCTTTTTTCTTGTTCTTTTTGTTCTAAAATAGCTTTTTGTACGGACTCGTCTCCCGTTAAGAGTAGATTACCACTTTGATCACACCAACGCAACCATACCCCGTTAACATTTTCAAATTCTCCCTCCCATACCGTTAACCCCAAATTAACTCCTTCTAACCAAGTATCAGAAGTTTCCTGATAATGTATTCCCGTTAGTTTAAATATCTTTAAAACTTGATCACTTAGATATTTTTGTGGATCATAAACTCCATAATAACTCACCCTCATATCTTGATAAATTTTTAGTTTTTCTTCTAATTCTCCTCCTACTTTATTAGAGACAATTTCGAGGGCAAATTCAGGAGGCTTACCAAATTCCCAGATTAGATAACAACGATGATTTTTTTCCCAGAAATTCTCAGGAGTAGTAACATTTAAACTCAAGAAAAAATCTGGAACAATGGGGGGTTTTCCAATACTATAATAAATACCAACATTGGCATCTGCTAAAAAAATCACTTCTTTTCTGGCATGGTAAAGAATGCTAGTTAAAAATCTTTGTTGTTTTGCTGAACCAAAATTATCCACGGGGGTATCATCCTCTGTAATTAAATGACTAACATCAGGTTTGGGGATAAATTCAACTTCATTACCTGTTGGTATTTGTATTTGTGTTACCATTCTTATCTACTTCCTTAAACCTTTCTTTTCATTGTAACTTTAAATTTGCTCTTCTTTGCTGAAAACTTGTTATATTAAAACGAGTTAGTATGACCAACATCAATGGAAATAAAAGGATATGTTAACTTTACCTCGCAAGAAATTTGCCATTGAAGAATATCATCAAATAATCGCATCGGGAGTATTGAAAGAAGACTATTTAATTGAGTTAATTAATGGGGAAATTTTTGAAATGTCACCAGTGGGATTTAGACACGCATCTTGCGTAAATAAATTAAATCAATTACTAAGTTTAAAATTAGGAAATAAAGCTATTATTAGCATTCAAAATCCCATTAAACTTAATGATAATTCAGAACCACAACCCGATATTGTTTTATTAAAACCTCGTCATGATTTTTATGCAAATCAGCATCCTACCGTTGAAGATATTTTCTTATTAATTGAAGTGGCGGATAGTAGTATAGAATATGATCGCACTTTTAAAATTCCCATTTATGCAGAAAATAAAGTACAAGAAGTGTGGTTAGTTGATCTCAATCAAAACTTATTAGAAGTATATCAAAATCCTCAGACAAATTATTATCAAAGTATCAAAAAACTTTCTTCTCAAGATTCTATTACTTTAACTCAACCAGAAACTATCGCCGTAAAACTCGATCGCATTTTGTTTTAGTTTATGGTAATTTGATTGAATGAAAAATATTATATTGAAATCAGTCGAAATAGAAGAATATGTTAACTTTACCTCGGAAAAAATTTGCCCTTGAAGAATATCATCAAATAATAGCTTCAGGAGTATTGAAAGAAGATTATTTAATTGAGTTAATTAATGGGGAAATTTTTGAAATGTCACCAGTGGGATTTAGACACGCATCTTGTGTCAAAAAAATTAATTATTTATTTGCGGAAAAATTAGGTTCAAAAGTGATCATTGGGGTACAAGATCCGATTAAACTTAATGATAATTCAGAACCACAACCCGATATTGTTTTATTAAAACCTCGTCATGATTTTTATGCAAATCAGCATCCTACCGTTGAAGATATTTTTTTATTAATTGAAGTGGCGGATAGTAGTATAGAATACGATCGCACTTTTAAAATTCCCATTTATGCAGAAAATAAAGTACAAGAAGTGTGGTTAGTTGATCTCAATCAAAACTTATTAGAAGTATATCAAAATCCTCAGACAAACTATTATCAAAATATCAAAAAACTTTCTTCTCAAGATTCTATTACTTTAACTCAACCAGAAACTATCACCGTAAAACTTGATCGCATTTTATTTTAGTTTATGGTAATTTGCATAAAAATTATAGCTTTTATAAAATTAAGTGATTATTGATTGTTAATAGTCAACTGAATCATCCCTTGTAAATGTTGTAAAACCGATTCTTTCCGTTTTTGTTTCGTTGAAGGAGAAACACTAGATTTCCAAAACAATAACTCTGTATTTATCAACTTCCAATAACGATGAGTTTCCCTTTGCCAAGATTGCCATTGAGGAAAAGCAGAAACATCTATATTATTCTCTTCAAAAGTTATTATCTCTGTTTGTAAATAATTTTGAATTTTTCGCCATTGAGAAAATATTTGATCTATATCATCAGAATTACTCATAAAAATCTTTTGGAATTCTACCAATAAATTTAACCAGTCAGATAATAAGGGAAAATGTGATTTAGGTAACATTTATACAAAATTGAGTTAGAATAAAAAAATCTAATTACAATTAATATCAACTCTGAAAAAAAGTTTAAACAATCTTTAGTAGAAACAAGATAAATCAGGATAAATTGATTCTCCCTCTGATTATCAGGATTAATGAAAATACCAGAGAGAGATGTCCTAATAGTTATCACTAAAGGCTTATTAACTAATTCAGATGAGAGTAAAAACATCAAAGAAAGTGAAAATATAGACTTCTTTGATACTTCTATAAATTTGCTTGAGAGAGAGTAATTTATTTAAGCATTTATAGAACAAAAATAGTTAATTATACCTAGAGTTTATCTAATCTTTATTTTACCCCAAATTATCTGATTATGAGTCCTATTACACTAATACCTGAATCCACAGACAACAAAACTTATCAAGTCTATATTCCCAATTGGCTAAATAACTGCTTAATTGGAGATCAAAACGATGAAAATAATAACCTAATATGTCGAGCTTTTCAATTCGCCTATTCCTTACACGAAGGGCAAATGCGTAAATCTGGAGAGCCCTATATAGCCCATCCCATAGCTGTTGCCGAGTTATTAAGAGACTTGGGAGGAGATAGCGAAATGATTGCGGCGGGATTCTTGCATGATGTGGTAGAAGATACCCCTACAACTCCCGAAGATATAGAAGTAATGTTTGGTAAAAATGTGCGTCAGTTAGTAGAAGCAGTTACCAAATTATCTAAATTTAACTTTTCTAGCAAAACCGAGAGACAAGCGGAAAATTTTCGCCGAATGTTTATCGCTATGGCTCAAGATATACGAGTGATCGTGGTAAAATTGGCTGATAGACTTCATAATATGCGCACCCTTG
Organism: Cyanobacterium aponinum PCC 10605; assembly: GCF_000317675.1. Taxonomy (NCBI): domain Bacteria; kingdom Bacillati; phylum Cyanobacteriota; class Cyanophyceae; order Chroococcales; family Geminocystaceae; genus Cyanobacterium; species Cyanobacterium aponinum. The sequence goes on along the minus strand of NC_019776.1, from coordinate 2,112,556 downwards.
ACTTTTTGCCCCCAGAAAAACAACGCCTCATTGCTGAAGAAACTAAAGAAATTTTTGCACCTTTAGCCAATCGCCTAGGTATTTGGCATTTTAAATGGGAATTAGAAGATTTATCTTTCAAGTATCTTCATCCCGAAGCCTACAACAAAATAAAAAACTTAATTGCCGAAAGACGCACTGATAGAGAGGCAAGAATTGAAAACGTTATCGACACCATTAACCAACGTTTAGAAAACTTAGGCATTCATCCTGTAGAAGTGAAAGGAAGACCAAAGCATCTTTATGGAATATATCATAAGATGATGCGTCAAAAAAAGGAATTTGAGCAAATTTATGACATCGCCGCCGTGCGTATAATTGTTAATACCAATGATGAATGTTATCGTACCTTAGCCGTGGTGCATGATGCTTTTCGCCCTATTCCGGGCAGATTTAAAGACTATATTGGTTTACCTAAGCCCAACTTATACCAATCGTTACATACTACTGTGGTGAATAGTAACGGGCGCCCCTTAGAAATTCAAATTCGCACCCTCGAGATGCACTATGTGGCTGAATATGGGATTGCTGCCCACTGGAAATATAAGGAAACGGGGCATTCTAATCATCGTCATCTTTCTAGTGATGATGAAAAATTCACTTGGTTAAGGCAATTACTAGATTGGCAAAAAGATTTAAAAGATGCCCAAGAATATGTTGATAACCTCAAGGAAAATTTATTCGATGATGATGTTTATGCTTTTACTCCTAATGGGGATGTCATTGCTTTAGCCAGAGGTGCAACAGCAGTAGATTTTGCTTATCGCATCCATAGCGAAGTAGGCAATCATATGAAAGGTGCAAGAATTAACGATAAATGGTCTCCTTTAGATCAACCCCTGCAAAATGGTGATATAGTGGAGATTATTACGGCAAATAATAGCCATCCGAGTCTTGATTGGTTGAATTTTGTTGTTACTCCTAGTGCAAAAAATCGTATTCGTCAATGGTACAAGCGATCGCACCGTGATGAGAATATAGCCAGAGGAAGGGAGTTATTAGAGAAAGAATTGGGTAAAAATGGTTTAGAATCTTTGCTGAAATCTGACACCATGCAGAAAGTAGCCCAAAAATGCAATTTTCAAAAAGTAGATGACTTATTAGCGGCTTTGGGCTATGGAGAGTTAACCTGCACCCAAATTATTAACCGTTTGCGAGAGGAAAATAAACAACAAACCACGGAAAAACCTCAAACCTTAGCAGAAGAAAGCAGTGCAACCCTTACTAACACCCCTCAACAAAAAACTAATTATCGAGAAATTGATGGCAATAAATATCCCATTGCGGGGATAGAGGGTTTGATGTATCACATTGCCGGATGTTGTAAACCCCTACCAGGAGAAAATATTATTGGGGTTGTAACAAATACTCGTGGTATTTCCATTCATCATCATGACTGCCCTAATGTTCATAATATCCCCGGTGAAAGACTAATTCCAGTGGGTTGGAATCCTCGCAAAACCAATCAACGGAATGCTACTTATCCCATTGATATAGTCATTGAAACTATTGACAGAGTCGGTATTTTACGAGATATTTTAGGACGTTTAAGTGATCAAAATATTAATGTTAGTAATGCAGGAGTAAAAACTTATGTGGGTAAACCTGCCTTAATTTCTTTAACTATTGATGTGCAGGATTATCATCAGTATGAATGTGTGATAGGTAAAATTAAAGATATGAGCGATGTTTTAAATATTCGCCGTGTCAGTGAAATTGGCTAACTGTAACAATCGGAGTGAAAATCCCTACTTTTAGTGTGGCGAAGTAGGGAAAAATTAAATCAAACTTGACACTTGAAACTAGACTAATGCTTTTTGCAGATAGGGTTTAAGATCATTGATAATTCATGATATGATGATAATGTAAGGGCTATTTATCCTATTAAAAAGTAAGTTATGGAGAAAGTTTTAATTTCATCAGGAACAAAACAAAAAATTACTGTGACAGTTGATAGTAATCTGATTGCTGATATTGATAACTTTACTAATAATCGCTCTGCCGCAGTGGAAGAAGCTCTTTTTTTATGGCGACAACAACAATTTGAGGCTAAATTGCGTGAATTTTATTTGAATCGCTCTGGTAATGCTTTAAAAGATGATGAGAATTGGAGTGAAACTACTCAAGATAATGCTATCGCAAATTGGGATGAATCAACGGAGAATAGTTAATGTCAGATTTTGATGTTTTTCCCCGTCAAGGAGAAATATATCTTTGTCGAGCCTCAAAACAATCTGGGGATACAAAAAAACGCCCCGTAGTGGTGGTATCTTTAGATGTCAGAAATCAATATAGTTCAACCGTTTTAGTTGTGCCTTTTTCTTCTTTTATCGAAGGAATTGAAAATAATCCTTGTCGAGTTTTAGTTAAAAAAGGTGAAGGGGGTTTAATGGTTGATTCTGTAGCAATGGCGGATTTAATTACTAATATAAAAAAGAATTATCTTGAATCCAGTGTTTATGGTGTAATTAGTCAATCTTATTTAACCAAAATTCAAAGGGCAATTTCTTTGAGTATGGGTGTTTTTTTGTAAAGCAAAATCAGCTTTTATACAGTAGTTATGATAAATTAACAGAAAATAATTAACAGGAACTTTGATAGCTATGGTTTTAATTATTTCAAAAATAAAATCGTTATAAATTAACATTTTTATTTAACCTGACACCTTTCCTAAGCAACAATTTATATACTCAAAGTGAGAAAGCCAAAAAATGACTGATTTTTTAGCAACTTTTAATCAAATTATTGATAAGTCTTCTTCTAACCCTTCCACAAAAAATGTCTATGAGGCTTTAATTTCGGCGGAAAAATACGCTAATCAAAATAAGATTAAATATGATTTTTCTCAATTATTAGGTAGTTGGCAATTATGTTTTATTACTGGGACAAAAAAAAGTCAACAACAAAGGGGAAACTTCTTAAAAAATGGCTTTTATTTACCAGCGATCGCATCTATTATAATTAATTATTCTATTCCTGAAAATCTCCAACAAAATAAAAATCAAGGCATAATTGAAAATATAGTTAAATTCGGCTTAGTACAGTTTAATGTTAGTGGCGTTTGTAAATTTATTAATAATAAAAATATCTTAGCATTTGACTTTTTATACCTAAAAATGTTTATATTAGGAGCAAAAATATATGAAACGGAAATTAGAGGTGGTAAAGAAAATGAAACTACTTTTTGGGATGCCTCTTTAAAAGACTTAGCTTTTTTTCGTTATTTTCTAGTGGATGAAAATTTTATTTGTGCCAGAGGTAAGGGAGGAGGATTAGCTTTTTGGAAGAAAAAATAAGGCTATTTTTACGCTCATCTTGATAAATATTGTTATCCGTTATCCACCCTAAGCGACAACTTTATATCGAACTCAGATAAATAATAAATAACCTCAGTTCGGTTTAAGAATATCGGATAAGAGTAGGTGTCAGGTGTCAGGTTTCAGGTTGCAGGTGTTGGAGAAAGTAATAAGTAACGAGTAATGAGTAATGAGTGTTCGGAGTTATCAATGATTAATTATTCGCCCCAACACTATTTACTATTACCCTTTTTGCCATCACTCATCAGTGAAAATTTATCCCGAACTCAGATTAAATAAAGTTACAAAAGTTTGATTTTATTCCCCTTCAGATTTTGAGCATTCTAGTTGGGTTTATAATGGTTCTAGTTGCCTCTCATTAAGTCTTTATTATGAAAAAACTATTACTTACCTGTGCTTTTATTGTCGGTGTTAGCCTTGCCTTACTTAATTTTCAAGGTTTAGCAGTTAAGGGTGAATTTGATTCTATTATTATTAATTTTCGTCAAGATATTTCTCAAACAGAGTTAGAATATAACCTGAGTGCGATCGCATCTCAACTGAAACAAGTACCGATTTTGAATAGTATTTTTTCCGAAGAAGAAAGAATTTACATTGTAGAGGGAGATAAGAAAACCATCAAAAAAATCAGAAAATCTCCTTTTAAAAGTGATATTGAATATGTAGAACCGAACTATATTTATCATAGTTTAGAAGTTCCCAACGATCCCGCCTATTCTCAACAGTGGAATTTGCGCAGTATCAATATTGAACAAGCATGGGAAGACAGCAAAGGAGAAGGTGTCACCATTGCGGTAATTGACACAGGAGTAAGTAAAGTACCCGACTTAGAAAATACCGAGTTTGTAGAAGGATATAATTTTGTTGATAATACCATTAATGCTGACGATGATATAGGTCACGGAACGCACGTAGCAGGTACAATCGCACAATCTACCAATAATAACTATGGTGTGGCAGGTATTGCTTACAAAGCAAAAATTATGCCCTTAAAAGTGTTAGGAGAGCATGGTGGTAGTATTGCAGACATAGCCGAAGCCATTAAATTTGCCGCCGATAAAGGAGCGGATGTAATTAATATGAGTTTAGGGGGAGGAGGAGATAGTCAATTAATGCAGTCTGCCATCAAATATGCCCACGATAAAGGAGTTGTCATCGTAGCGGCGGCGGGGAATGAAAATCGTAACTCTGCGGTATTTCCTGCTCGTTATCCTCAAGTTATTAGTGTAGCGGCTATTGATTCTGCGGGGCTTAAAGCTCCCTATTCTAACTTTGGGGCAGGAGTGGATATATCAGCCCCCGGAGGTAGTGAAACAGGCAAAATTTTGCAAGAAACCATCAATCCAGAGAATAAACAACCCGAATTTATCGGTTATCAGGGAACAAGTATGGCCGCCCCCCACGTGGCAGGAGTAGCGGCATTAGTAAAAGCTACAGGGATGGAAAATCCAGATGAAGTGAGAGAAGTTTTAATTCAATCAGCCCGTAGAGTAGAAAAAGACCCCTTAAACCATTATGGAGCAGGGCAATTAGACGCAACTCAAGCGGTGAGAATGGCACTTAAAGGAAAAATTACCCCGAAAGACTTTTTACGCTGGTTAAAAGAAAATGGCTATCTCAACCCTGTTTTTTGGATTAATGGTGGCACTATCACCCTTTTACCGAAATTAGCAATGGTTCTAGGTTCATATTTACTAGCATGGTTTTTACGTAATTATGTCGTTTTCAACCTCAGTTTGAGTGCAGGATTAGTAACTGGCAGTAGCGGTTTATTCTTCCTACAAGGATTATATTTATTTGATTTACCTCAATGGCCTTTTCGTTTAATGGGTAGTTCTGTGCCAGAATTAGGTAATGTGGTTATGGGTACACCTAGTTTAAATCCCTTGTTTGCTAGTGTTTTAATCCCCTTTATTCTGGTTGTTTTATTTCTTCAACATCCTCAACTTAAATGGGGTGCGATCGGGTGTAGTTTAGGTGTGGCATCTTGTCTTGGGATTACTGCTTTTCTAAATCCTTTTGTGTGGGGTTTAGGTTATGGGTTAATGTCTCAAATATTTCTCTTAATCAATGCTTTAATGTGTGTTGGATTAGCTTATTTAGCCAGTAAAAGTGCTTCTTTCAATTAATCTGACCTCAGTTCGGTTTTAGAATATTGGATAAAAGGTGAGGGGGTGAGAGGGGGAAGCGAATGGCCATTTGCCCGTACAGGTGTTCAGAGTTTTTAATTCTTAATTCTTAATTCTTAATTCTCAACTATTCACTATTTACCCTTGCCCTTTACCCCTAATTGAAATCACATCCTAAGCTATCTCTAGTGGCAACCCCTGTGATAGAATTAACCCCAGAAGCTCGATCGCACATTAAAGCTACTTGATAACGGTCAATTACTGCCCCTGTAAAGTCTGCACCCTCTATATTTGTATCATAGAAACGAGTACGAGTTGCGATCGCATCTGTAAAAATAGCGTTGCGTAAGTCAGCAAAATCAAGGGTAACACGATCAATCAATGAGCCTGTAAAGTTGGTTTCCCGTAAATCAGCACCGAACAAAATTCCTTCTGTCATCACAGAATTAGTGAGATTAGATTGATAAAAAGAAGCATTGCGTAGATTAGAAGCGGCAAAAACTGAACCTGTTAAGTCTCGGTGAGAAAAGTCTTCCCCTTCTAGTTGGGCATAGGTAAAATTAACCGCCGTTTGGGCGTTAACAGATTGGGGAGTAAGAAGAATAAAACTAATGGCTAATAACAGTAGAATAATTGCTTTAACGATGAGGGGAAAAAAGCGAGAAATAAAATTGACAATGGGAGAAGGAAGATTGAAAATTGAAAGACGAACTTGGTTAATTAATTCTTGATTAGCCATAAACAATTATTGCAAAAATTCTTGAGCTTCATGTTAATTGTAACCAGTATTAGTGAATTGCAAAGGGAAATAAGCAGGGTTTCTCCTTCTCAAAAAATTGGGTTTGTGCCAACTATGGGCGCATTACATTCGGGGCATGAAAGTTTAATTCAACGGGCAGTTACGGAAACAGATTTTGTGGTAGTGAGTATATTTGTCAATCCGCTACAGTTTGGCAAAAATGAAGATTTAGATCAATATCCAAGACCATTAGAGCAAGATAAGGCAATATGTAAGCAATTAGGGGTTAAGCTCTTATTTACTCCTTCTGTGACAGAAATTTATCCTTCAGAAGAAGAAACCACCATCGTCAATCCCCCCACTGCTATGACTTCGGTTTTGTGTGGAAAATATCGTCAAGGGCATTTTCAGGGAGTGGCTACTATCGTCACTAAATTATTCAACCTAGTCCGTCCAAATGTTGCCTATTTTGGGCAAAAAGACGCTCAACAAGTGGCTATTATCCAAAAAATGACAAAAGACCTCAATATTCCTGTAAAGGTGCAATCTTGCCCCGTTATTCGGGAAAAATCAGGGTTAGCTTTGAGTTCTCGTAATCAGTATTTATCCTCTGAGGAAAAGGAAAAAGCTACTTTACTTTATCGCAGTTTAAGCAAAGCACAACGAGCTTTTCAAGAGGGGCAAAGGGATTGTCAGAAATTGTTACAGATTGTTAAGGAGGAATTTAGATCCCCCCAAACCCCCCTTAATAAGGGGGGCTTAAATCTCGATAATTCCCTTAATAAGGAGAGCTTAAATCTTAATGATTCTCTTAATAAAAAGGGCTTAAATGATATAAATATACAATTGCAATATGTAGAAATAGTTGAGCCTAAAACTTTGCAACCCTTGACGGAAATAAGCGATTCTGCTTTAATTGCGATCGCAGCTTATATTGGTAATACTCGTTTGATAGATAATGTGATTTTAACAGTGACTAAACCGATTATAGCCCTTGATGGACCGGCAGGGGCAGGAAAATCAACCGTTAGCCGTCGTTTAGCTCGTGAATTGGGTTATGTTTATTTGGATACTGGAGCGATGTATCGGGCGATTACTTGGTTGGTGATGGAAAATAATATTAATGTTGAAGATGAAGAAAGTATTGCTTCTTTAGTTGCAAATGTGCAGTTAGAATTGTTACCTAGTGATAATTTACAAATTCCTGTAACGGTAAAAATTAATGGGCAGGATATAACAAAAGAGATTCGCACCCCAAGAGTTACTAATCAGGTGTCAAAAGTTGCGGCACAATCTGCGGTAAGAGAAAAAATGGTAGCATTACAACAAGAATACGGAGCAAAAGGGGGTATTGTGGCAGAAGGGCGAGATATTGGCACGAATGTTTTTCCCCATGCTCAATTAAAGATATTTTTAACCGCTACTCCCCAAGCAAGAGCGAAGAGACGTTTAATTGATTTACAAAATCAAGGAGAAAGTAATATTGATTTAGATACTTTAATCAAGGAAATAGAGGAAAGAGATTACTTAGACAGTACAAGAGCTATTGCACCCTTGAAAAAAGCCGAAGATGCGATCGAGCTTATTACTGATAATTTAACTATAGATCAGGTCATTGAAAAAATCAAAAGCTATCTTATTTTAGTTTAGAGTTAAGAAAGAGGTGACAGGTTGCAGGTTTCAGGTGTTAGGGCGATGAGGAGATGAGGGGAGGGGGAGAAACAAGTAAGGAGTAATGAGTTCAGGGTTTTTAATTCTTAATTCTTAATTCTTAATTTTTAATTATCAACTATTAACTATTAACTATTAACTATTAACTATTAACTATTAACTATTAACTATTAACTATTAACTATTAACTATTAACTATTAACTATTAACTATTAACTATTTACCTTTGCCCTTTGCCCTTTGCCCTTTCACAACCAAAAAATCAATACAACTGAGCTACTTAACTACACAATAGTTAACATCTACATAATAATTAACATTTAATCTTTTTTTGGGGTTTTTTGCTTCTCTCAAATCATTTCTCCAAAGATGCGATCGCATTTTATTTATCATTAAACCCTTGCTAAATGGCAATTTAAGAGAATATTAAGCAATCATAAATCTAAAAGTTTGCTTTTAAACATAATTACTATAAATTAATTGACAAAATACTAAAACTAATAAAATAAAGGCTTAAAAAAGAATTTAAGGCTAAAAAATTAAATTAAAATCTAAATCAACAAAATAGAGTCCTATAGCTACCAAATATAAAACCATAGCACCTGTTAATTTCCTAAAAATTAGTCAATAATGCAAAAAGAATAAATTTTAATCAGACATTAGTAAAATGACTTTAACCCTAGCAGTATATGGAAAAGGTGGTATCGGTAAATCTACCACAAGTTGCAATATTTCCACCGCCCTCGCTAAAAGAGGCAAAAAAGTATTACAAATAGGATGCGACCCGAAACACGATAGCACTTTTACCCTCACGGGTTTTTTAATTCCCACTATTATCGACACCCTACAAGAAAAAGATTTTCACTATGAAGATATTTGGCCTGAAGATGTTATTTATAAAGGCTATGCAGGAGTTGATTGCGTTGAAGCTGGTGGCCCTCCTGCGGGGGCTGGTTGCGGTGGCTATGTGGTAGGGGAAACGGTTAAATTACTCAAGGAGTTAAATGCCTTTGATGAGTATGATGTGATTTTATTTGATGTTTTAGGAGATGTTGTCTGCGGGGGATTTGCCGCCCCTCTCAACTATGCTGATTACTGTTTAATTGTTACTGATAATGGATTTGATGCTTTATTTGCCGCCAATCGCATCGCCGCCTCAGTCAGAGAAAAAGCACGCACCCATCCCCTTCGTCTAGCAGGGTTAATTGGTAATCGCACCTCGAAACGGGATTTAATTGATAAATATGTATCCCATGTGGCAATGCCTGTGTTGGAAGTTTTACCCTTAATTGAAGACATCCGAGTATCCAGAGTCAAGGGAAAAACCTTATTTGAAATGGCAGAAAAAGACCCAACTTTAGATTATGTGTGTGACTTTTACTTAAATATTGCCGATCAAATTTTAGCATTACCAGAAGGAGTTGTCCCTAGTGAAGCCCACGACAGAGAATTATTCGGTTTACTTTCCGATTATTATTTGAATCCTCCTCAAGCCAAAGAAGAGAAAGAGGATGAATTAGAGTTAATGATAGTATAACTCAGTCAGAAGTGAGGGTTGGGCAATGTTCAACCTTTTATTGATCTAACTAAGGGAATTGTGGAAAATTTTGAGTTAAATAATTATTAATTCATCATAAAAGATTGAGTTTGTAGTAATGGCTTCAGCCATTTTAGGTTCGCTCATTGAAAAATAACCTGTGAAGTTTTGATAAATCAATTACCAAAATTTAGTTAGGGATTTACTGTTTTTCCTTTAGATGATTTTAGACAAAAAATAAGGCAATTTAACAACACAATTTAACTCATTTATTCTCAGTAAATTAGAAAAAGGGCTAAAGCCCTTACTACGAACAAAAAGAATTAGTTTATATCAACAATATAGAATTACAAAATTATGACTTTTACACCCGAAAAAACTGCTACTCCTGAATTAAATTTTGAATGCGAAACCGGTAATTATCACACTTTTTGCCCTATCAGTTGCGTGGCTTGGTTATATCAAAAAATTGAAGATAGTTTCTTCTTAGTTATTGGTACAAAAACCTGCGGTTATTTCCTTCAAAATGCGATGGGAGTAATGATTTTCGCTGAACCTCGTTACGCTATGGCTGAACTCGAAGAAGGAGATATTTCCGCCCAATTAAACGACTATAATGAATTAAAACGCCTCTGTGATCAAATAAAGCGCGATCGCAATCCAAGTGTAATTGTTTGGATTGGTACTTGTACCACAGAAATTATCAAGATGGATTTAGAAGGTATCGCTCCTCAGTTAGAACAAGAAATTGGTATCCCTATTGTGGTAGCTCGTGCTAATGGTTTAGATTATGCCTTTACTCAAGGAGAAGATACGGTATTAGCGGCCATGGCGAATCGTTGTCCGAAGGAAGCAGAGGTTAAACAGATAGAAGATAAGCAAGAAAGAAATGCCATCCAGAAATTACTTAATTTTGGCAAAAAACAGGAAGAAACAGTTCATAACGAATATCACGAGCATCCCCCATTAGTCTTATTTGGTTCATTACCTGATCCTGTTGTTACTAATTTAACCCTAGAGTTGAAGAAACAGGGAGTCAAAATCGATGGTTGGCTACCTGCGAAACGTTATACCGAGTTACCCATAATTGATGAAGGTTATTATGTGGCAGGAGTAAATCCTTTCTTGAGTCGCACTGCTACCACTTTAATGCGTCGCCGTAAGTGTAAGCTCATTGGCGCACCCTTCCCTATTGGGCCTGATGGCACTAGGGCATGGATTGAGAAAATTTGCTCTGTATTAGGAGTTGAGCCTCAAGGTTTAGAAGAAAGAGAGGCAAAAATCTGGGAAAATCTGCAAGATTATGTTGATTTAATTAAAGGTAAGTCAGTTTTCTTTATGGGTGACAATTTACTCGAAATTTCTCTTGCTCGTTTCTTAATTCGTTGCGGTATGACCGTGCCTGAAATTGGTATTCCTTATATGGATAAACGCTATCAAAAAGCAGAATTAGAGTTTCTTGCCCAAACTTGTCAGGAAATGGGGGTATCTCTACCTACTATTGTGGAAAAACCTGATAACTATAATCAATTACAAAGAATCAAAAAAATTCAACCTGATTTGGTGATAACGGGTATGGCTCACGCTAATCCTTTAGAAGCAAGAGGAATCAGCACAAAATGGTCTGTAGAGTTCACTTTTGCCCAAATTCATGGTTTTACTAATGCCCGTGATATTTTAGAGTTAGTAACTCGTCCTTTAAGACGTAATAATAATTTGAAGGATTTAGGTTGGAGTAAATTAGTTAAAGAAGAAGCAACTTTGTAATGGAAAAAAACTTAATTAACCTCAGTTCGGTTTAAGAATATCCGATAAGGTTAGGTGTCAGGTTTGACGGTTGCAGGTTGCAGGTGGTAGGGGTTTTTAGCAAGGGGCTTAAGCCCCTTGTTTAACGTTAGTTCGGGTTAAGGCAATTTTATCGTTATTTCTAAGAAGCTATAAGGTTTTCTGACGACGAGTTGGGATGCTTTCAGCTTATCCAAAACTCAGGTTAATTATTGGGAATTAGGAAAGGATAAAAAGGGCAAAGGAGGAATAAAAAATAGTTAACTACTAAATTCGATCGCACTTTGATAATATTGCATACCCCAAAAAATTAAATCAGGATCGATAATTAGTTTTTGACTAAAATCAGGATCAATATCTGCTAAATATCGAGATAATAATAAAGCGTCTCCCCCTGTCAAAACGACTTTACTTTGGGGATATTTTTTGAACCAATCTTGAGCAAAATCTTTGATTCCCGCAACGATAGTATAAACGACACCACTTTGGATGGCACAGGGGGTATTTGTCGCCCAACGGGGAGTTATCTCCCCCATAATTTGTACTTCAGGTAAAGCGGCTGTGTTAAAGAAAAGGGTTTGTAATTGTAATCTTACCCCCGGCATAATAGCCCCCCCTTGAAAGTTTTGTTTCTCATCTGCTCCCGAAAAGGTTAAAGCTGTACCACTATCAATTACTAGGCAAGGAAAACCATAATGACATCCTCCCCCCCATAAAGCTAAGATGCGATCGCACCCCATACTATCATAAATATTGTGTAGGGGTATTTTTTGATAATTAATGATAATTGTTTGAGGTAAGGAAAGATAAATTTTCGTAGCCGATGGCACAACCGAAGCCACATATAAAGACATTCGACTCTGAATATGGCCAAAAAGCTCCTCATCTAAAACCGCTTCTAATTCTTTGACAGTATCCGCCGAAAGGGTATTCCATGTTTTTCTTAATTCTTTACCCTGAAAATAAGCCCAATGGAGTCGAGAATTACCAATCATCAAGCCTAACCAATTTTCCATTATGTCTTTTTATCTCACCCCCAAAATAATTCCTAACAGTAAAATAAAGCCAATCCAGACATTCTGACTAAAAATTTGACCATAATTAATCGAATCCTGATTAATGCCCCTAATTTGGATATACTGCCCCACCCATAAAATAACTGCGATCGCCCATGCTACCCCAAAAAAGAGGTTGAAACCATTAACCATCGCAATATAAGCAAATAAACCAGCCGTAAGGGCATAAAATAAGCCGACTGCATCCCCCACCAAATCATCAAAAAAGATGGCACTCGAATTGATTCCCACCTTGAGATCATCTTCTTTATCACTCATAGCATATACCGTATCAAACCCCATCGTCCATGTTACCGTTGCCCCCCACAACAACCAGGTATTATTATTCAAATTCCCTGTCACCGCACTCCAACTGATTAATACAGCAAATCCCCACGCCAATGATAAAACCAATTGAGGCACAGGAAAAACCCTCTTTGCTAAAGGATAACAGACAATAAAAGGTACAGCCCCCACACAAAGCCAAAAACTGAGGGCATTAAGATAAAAAGCCAACACCGCCGCACAAGCTAAACTAATAAAAAAGACAACTATTCCCACCCTTACCGATAAGGCACGGGAGGCAAGAGGGCGAGTTTTAGTTCTTTCCACCTGATTATCAAGATTTCGATCCCATAAATCATTAATAACACAACCAGCCGCACTGGTAGCTAAACTGCCGAGAATAACAACCCCAACTAAAGGTAAAGGAGGTTTTCCCTCTCCAGCTAAAAATAAAGCCCACAATGCAGGTATCATTAAGATAAGTCTTCCTGCGGGTTTATCCCAACGCAACAATTTAACGATATTTTCCACCAAAGATGATGATTTTAGTTCAGGGGAAGAAACCATAATTTCAAGTAGATTCAAATTCTTTGTCTAAACCTTTTGTTATTGTATCTTAATCAGTGAAAATAATAATTAAGACAAGGCAATGGACAAAGGTAAATAGTGAATAGTGAATAGTGAATAGTTGAGAATTAAGAATTAAAAATTAAAAACTCCCAACACTCATTACTCATTACTCATTACTCGTTACTTATTACTTTCTCCAACACCTGCAACCTGAAACCCTGTACGGGCGAATGGCCATTCGCCCCTACTTCTCCCTCATCACCTCATCACCTCACCATGCCAAACCCTCCGATGCTACCTGAAACAGACTGAATTATGATTTATTGCCAAGGAAATTAAGGATTGCATTAAAAACTCTTTTATCTTCCAGCATCCACCGATGAATTAATACAGGGAAATTTACCTCTTTTCCTACTCCCATAACAGAACTTTTAGGAGGCAAAATCATAGCATCAAAAGGAGTCCACATCACTAGGGTTTCAATTTTACTTAATATATCTTTTACATCATTATTTAAGTCCTGTAAAAATTCACTATTTGGACGCATCTGTTGAATACCTTTTAGGGGTAGAAAATGAGCGTTATTTGTACCGTTATTAGGAGCAGAAATACTAACATATTTATTAACTCTATCAATACCGTCTAATCTCTGTAAATAGTATCTAGTAACTAATCCCCCCATGCTAAAACCAATTAAGTTTATTTTTTCTTGCTCATGAAAATTATTGTTTATGAATTGTTTAAGTTGTTGTGCTAAATCTCTTAAGTCGGCAATACCAATGCTAGGAATTAGGTCAATAGTATGGGGTTGATAACCGTATTTTTCCAAAATATTACCCATGGATTGAAATATTTTCCCTGTATCTGTAATACCGTGAACCATTAATACTTTTTTTTGATTCATTTTTATCTAATTGCCTCTTGCCTACCAAACACGAATAATCGACACGACGAGAAGTGATAGAGCCTAAATTACTGTTTAATAATTGTCTTTTCTCTTCCTAAACTAATAATTTACATAACAAGAAGCAAGAGATCAACAAATTTAATTTATGGTAAGAAAATTCCCTCATTGGCAACAGATTGAATAAATTTTGTCGCCTCATCCACAGGTAAAGGATAACTGAAAAAATAACCTTGCATAGTGTCACATTGTAGATTTTTAAGTAGGTAGGCTTGTTCTTGACTTTCTACCCCTTCTGCAACCACTTGTAAATTGAAGCCTTTTCCTAGAGTTATCACTGCCGAAATAATGGCTAAGTCGCTGGGTTCATTTTTTAAATCTCTGACAAAACTTTGGTCTATTTTTATTTTTTGAAAAGGAAATTTTTTTAAATAACCGACAGAAGAATAACCAGAGCCAAAATCGTCCATAGTAATAGAAATACCTATTTCTGTCAATTCTTCTAAAATTTCTTGGGTTAATTCTGGATGAACAATAATACTTGTTTCTGTTATTTCTAGCTCTAAATATTCTGGCTCTAATTTTGTTTCTTTAAGAATTTGTTTGAGTGATGTGACTAGGTTTGGTTGACATTGCCTAGGGGATAAGTTAACTGCTATTTTAAGGGGAGTTAAACCTGATTGTTGCCATTTTTTATTTTGTTCACAAGCCGTAAATAAAACCCATTCTCCGATGCTATTAATAAATCCTGTTTCTTCGGCAATAGGTATAAATTGGTCTGGTGATACCATTCCTAAATCGGGGTGTTGCCAACGAATTAAGGCTTCCATTCCCGTTACTTTACCTGTGTTAATATTTATCTGCGGTTGATAATATAAGCAGAGTTGGCTTTCTCTTATTGCTTGATAAAGGTTTGTTTCTAAGTGTAATAATTCTGTATTTCTTTTGTTCATGGAGGGATTATAATACTGATATTGATTCCCGCCACTATCTTTACTGCGATATAAGGCTATGTCAGCATTTTTGACTAAGTTTTCTGGGTTTTCACCGTCTTGAGGATAAATAGCTATACCCATACTTAAATGGCAGTATAGTTGATATTCGGAAATAATTATCGGTTGTTTAAGGCTATTAAATATCCTTTTAGAGACAATGGTTGCATCTTGAGGATTTTTGATTTCTGATAACAGTATGGTGAATTCATCCCCTCCCCAACGGGCAATTACATCAGCACTCCTGAGACAGTTTTTTATTCTTATAGCTACTTCTTGCAAAAAGCGATCGCCTACATCGTGACCTAAAGTATCATTAATATGCTTGAAACGATCTAAATCAATAAATATTACAGCTAGTTTACTTTTATACCTTTGAGAACGTGCGATCGCCTTATATAGTTGTTCATTAAATAGATTTCTGTTGCCTAGCTGTGTAAGTAAGTCATGACAGGCTTGATAACATAGCATCTCCTGTGCCATTTTTCTTTCTGTAATATCTCGGACTGCATAGCAAATATATTCTTTAGCACCATAGTAAATACTACTAATATTGACTTCAACATCAATGAAGTGACGGTTGCGATGACGATGAATAGATTCTTGAACTAAATTAAGACGATTTTTTTGAACTTTACGGATTATACTATCATGTACTTCAGGATCAGTGGCTAAAACATCATAAATTTTTAAGGTTAAAATTTCCTCGTTACTATAACCGATTAGACTACAATAGGCTTGATTTGCTTCAATAATTTGTTTAGAAATAGGATCAACTAAAATTATTCCTTCAGATATTTGTCTTACTACTGCTCGATATTTTTCTTCATTTTCTTGCAAATTTTTTTCTAAGGTATATCTATCTTCAAAACAAAAAATATAGCTTTCAATAATATCTTGTTGCTGTTTATAATTAGCATACTGAGTATAGCATTTATTTTGATGTTTAATTTCTCTGATACAAAAATTATTGCCATTTGATTTCAAATCTTGATGTAAATTATCCACAAAAGGATTAGGATAACTATTACGATTAAAATCGGGGAAAAAGTCTTTAAAAAATGAATTAAAGTGAATTATTTTTCCATCTTTATTTATATGAATGTAAGGGGCTTTAATATGGTTATTATTTTGATGTAAAGTAAATAAAACTTCCCTAATAAATTTTTCCTCTTGCTCTTGATTTTCTTCTGTAATAGTAGTTTGTGAAGAAGATATTTTTGGGTATTTAGAATTTATGACAATGTTAGATGAATTAACTGATGATATATTCTCCTCTGAAATAGCTAAATAGCTACCACTTTCTTCATTAATAATTTCATAACAAATTTCAACTTCATTGCCCCCTATTTTTATGGAGTCTCCAGAACTCAATTCATACGACAAACATTTATTCCCATTAATAAATATACCATTAGAGCTACGATTTCCCTTTAAATCACCATCAATAATCCAAAAAAGAGTTTGTTGATTCTCTCCCTTGTATTTTACTGGTAGTATCGTACAATGAAATCGAGATATTGTTGGATGATGAATAACAATTTTATTACTAGAATGACGCCCAATAGAGTGTATTTCATTGCTCAATACTATTCTTTGTCTTATATCCCCATAAGTAATATGTATTATATGTTTTAGTTCTACTGGTTCATTCATTCCCAATAACCTCTAAAGTTATTTTATTGTTTAATTGAATTATTCTTTGATCTGAAAAAATATTAACCTAAATTCGGTCTTTTAGTCATTAATAATTACTGTAAAATTTTCTAATTATTACCATTCTTTTTAAATTTATAACATTAAAGATTGTCAAACACAAAAAAAATCGCTATAATGTGTAAGCGTATTTTATAAATGGGTGCGTAGCTCAGCCGGATAGAGCAACTGCCTTCTAAGCAGTCGGTCACAGGTTCGAATCCTGTCGCACCCGTCCATTTTTTCATTTTCCGTAAAGTCGATGAATGTTATTATCTACTGTGCTTATTTCATGTTGAAATCATTTATACTTGCCCTCATCCGATATTCTTGAGTTAAATAAGTGCGTGAAGCCAGTTAATATATATTCTGATAAACCATTATTTATCAATGATCAAGAATAATTATGCCTTTAATTAAAGTTCAAACATCTATCGCTAATCCTGATCAAGAAAAAGTCAAAGATTTATTGAAGAATTTATCCCATAAATTAGTTAAACCAGAGTCTTATTAATGACAATATTTGAATCTGATTTACCCATGAGTTTCGCTGGTACTTTTGACCCTGTGTGCTATTTGGAAATTAAAAGTGTTGGTACAATGAGTTCTAGTCAGAGTGAACTACCGTAAACCAAATCAAAGATTATGGTGTAGGTTTCCTACCCAAAGAAATGCTTTTTACTTCGAGAAGTAACCAGACTTACTTTCTGGCGATAGGCTTTGCCCCCCCGTTCCAGAGGTCATATAATTCTGTTTAGTTTTGTCACCAACCTTTGTTCATTTAAGTATTCCAACTTGTTTAAGAGGAACAGTGAGGTTTGGGCTATCAGATAATATCTGACAGGTAGTCTCTAGGTTTTTTTTGCAACGGGAAGTTCGCCGACTACGGCTACTCTTTCTTATACCGCTTGATCAGATCATAGCACAAACCTTGTCCGTAATTCATCTCACACCTGTTTAATTATTGTTTTTGTCGAAAACTAGGTGTGAGGCTTCCTACAGAAGAAGCTAAAAATCGTATATATATTGAATTTGCTGACGCAAAAGGGTATTTATGGGGTTGGAATGGATCAACTTTTTAAGTTATCATTTCTTTGATTATTAAAGCGGTAGCGGGGGCTAGTAAAACACCATTACGATAATGTCCCGTTGCTAAGATAATATTTTTGTAGGGTTCTAATTTTTCAATTATAGGAGCAGATTTCCCTTCGGGACGTGGTCTTTTCCCTGTCCATGATAACATGATGGGAGCTTGGGCTAAACTGGGACAAAATGCGATCGCATCTGAGCGTAAATTTTGTAATAATTGGTCTTTTGCAATGACTTCTCCCTTACTATCAGGAAATTCGACGGTTGCCCCTAACCAAAACTCATTATTACCCATAGGGGCGATATGAATATCATTTCCCGTAATGACTGGATTAAAATCCTCTTTGCTTTGCCATTGGTCATATTTTACTAACAATGCTTGTCCTAATACTGGTTTAATTTCGATGGGTATGTGCAATGATTCTAATAGAGAAGAAGTACCTAAACCCGTTGCTATAATTACTATATCTGCAGATAAAGATTGATTTTCTAAAATAACTTCAGTATGATTTTCCGAACGAATATTCAAACCCTTAACTTTCTCTCCGAAAATACATTTAACTCCTTTCATCGATGCACCTTTGACAAGGGCTTTAGTTAAAAATGTAGGACTAACCTGCCAATCATCAGGGGAATAAACAGCCCCAACTATTGAAGAAGTGTTAATTTCTGGACAATGAAATTTTAATAAAGATTGATCCCAAATATCCAATTTATAGCCCTGAGAAGCCCTAAATTGGGCTAATTTTGCGTATCTTTGAAGTTGTTCCTCTGTAAATAATAACTTGACAATACCCTGCCGATTATGGGGAATTGATAAACCTGTGAAATTTTCTAATTCGGAAATCAAAGTTTTATATCGCTTAAGACTTAACTCCCTTAATTTCCAAGCTCTGCCTTTCGTTTTAAGACTAATAATTGCCATTAAAATTCCCAAAGCCGCCCCAGTTGCCCCCGTGCCTGGATTTTTTTCATCGATTAAGGTAATATCAAATTCAGAATTATTACTTAGTTCATATGCGATCGCACTTCCTACAATACCACTACCGACAATAATAATTTTTTTCATTACTTTGATAATCTCATTCACAATAGGCGCAACTTTAATATATTGTAACCCCAGTTATGACTCTGTCTCCATGGACTCAGTTATTCAGTAGGAATATGTGATTTAGGAAGGTATCAGGTTTTAGGCGGTAGGTGTTAGAGTGTTTAGGTGATGAGGTGATGAGGGGAGAGGGCAATCATCGGAAATAGTGCTTTTCAAACAGATTTTTAGGTTAATTTAATTCTAGTTTTTATTTTGTACTAGGTCTATTATTGATATAGATGGATTTTTATAAGTAGAAATGAAGAAAAGAGTAACCCTTAGTTTTCCCCGTACAGTGGTACAAATGCCCGTTACTTATCGATTGGCAAAAGAATTTAACATTGCGGCAAATATTATTCGAGCGGCTGTTGCCCCAAATCAAGTCGGGAAACTGGTTTTAGAGTTATCGGGAGATATTGATCAATTAGAAGCTGCGATCGATTGGATGAAAAGCAATAACATAGGAGTATCCCTAACAACAGGAGAAATAGTTATTGATGAGGAAATTTGTGTTCACTGCGGTTTGTGTACAGGAGTATGTCCCACAGAATCTTTAACCATTAATCCTAGTAGTTATCAATTACAATTTAGGCAACAAACTTGTATTGTTTGTGAACAATGTATTCCCACTTGCCCTGTACAAGCTATTACAAGCAATATGTAACACTTACTTGGGGTTATAAGGAAAAATTTGGTGGTAAAGGTAGAAGTCACCGAGTCACCAAATCAGTAAAAGTGCTTATAAATTAAGGTATTTACCCTAATTTTTAGTTTTTAGGAGATATTCTTTATCATATTTTGTTTCAACATAAGTCCTCAAAAAATATTTAATTTTCAATTGAATTTTTAACAAAAAAACCTATGAAATATTCAACTATTTTTGGCACTGGAGCGTATTTTCTTATTTCATTCTCTTTAATTTCCTCTTTTTTACCAGATAAAGTATTAGCGGAAACACAGATTAAGAATCAATTAGAGTTAACCAATGAAACACCAGCATTTCAAGGTAAAAGGCTAACCGAAGGAGACTTATCCATTGAAATTGATTTCCAGCCCTATAATTTTGAAAGTAATGACAATAATTTAAAATATAGACTTTTTTATCAAGGAAAAGAAAAATTAAAAGCATCTAAAGAGACTTTTTTTTCTCAAGTTTATTTTCAACCCTCAGAAAAAGATAATCCCTATCCTTACATTGTTATTGAAACCTACAGTGGTGGTGCTCATTGTTGTACAAGTTTTTATATTTATACATGGTTGGATGGAGAATTTGTTGAAACCAGTATCGAAAATTTAAACTCCGGCGGAGGAGTTTTTAAAGACTTAAAAGGGGATAATTCTTTGCAATTTGTGACTAATGATAATAGTTTTCTTTATGCTTTTAGTTCTTATGCAGGGTCTTATCCTCCTAGTTTAATTTATGACGTAGGAAAAGGAGAACTAATCGAAAATACTCGTAACTATCCTAATTATCTACGAGAAACCGCCGATAATATGCTAACAGCCCTACAAGAAGGAATAGCAAATGATTATGAAGTCAATGGGGTTTTAGCTGGATATGTGGCTCAAAAAATTTTACTAGATGAGTATGAAGAAGGTTGGCAATTTATGTTAGAAAACTTCGATCGTAATGATACTACTGGTTTAACTATTTATAATGCAGAACTTGAAGAAGTCGGACAACATCCCGATTTCCCCACCGCTTTAAAAGCATTTCTTCAAGAAAGAGGTTATTTAAAAGGAAATTAAAGAGCGTCATAATTATCATTAATAAAAAAAATGGATGATTTTTTAATCGCTATTATTGATTATTAAACAATTGTAATAACTTAAATAAATTAACTTTTGTCTCTGCTGTTGTTTCCCCCAAAAGTCCTGCAATTTCTTGGGCAACTTTCATCTGATTATTAACAACATTATTTACTTGTTTAATCATTTGTTCTTGCATTTTTGTTAATTCTTTCTTTTGTTTAATTTCAGACGTTAGATCTATCATTATGCAGAGAATCAAATTTTTTTCTTCTATAGGGTAAATAAATTCTTTAACAAATATCTCTGGTTTAGGATATTCTTTAATTGAATTTTCTATATTTTTATTCTCTTTCCAAGCACTTTTTAAATGTTCTATATCACCGAGAATATTAACAGCTGATTGACCTTTGATTGCACAACTTTCCAGTTTAAATAGTGTACAAAAAGCAGGGTTAACCAACTGAATTTCTAGGTCAGAATTGACGGCAATTAGTGCATTGGGGTGATATTCCCACGCTAATTTATAGAGATAGTTATGATTATTTTCTAACATTATTTTAATCAGTGCTTTGAGGAAAATATTACTTTAAAGGGAGTATAATTTAAGATTTAAACTTAATAAATAAGGAAAAAATAGCTATAAATTAATTTTATTTAATCATGGGTAAAATTTCATGGATAAATTTTTCTTCTAAGTTTTGAGGGCTAATATTAATAAATAAATGGTCTTTAAATTTCATAACAATTCCCGAGCTACAAGTTTCTAAGCAAAAACAACCTTTTAATTCAACTATTTGGTCTATATTATACTCACTCATTAATGCTTGTAGTTTTGGTAAAACTTCATAAACTCCTAACTGATGACAGGCTGAACCCATACATAAAAATAAGTTTTCTTTAAGCATTTTTCCTCTTTGAAAAGCTCGAACAAATGTTATTCCACATCAAGCTAAAAATCGCTTTATTATCCTCCTATTTAATAAATTTTCTAAGGTCGAAATTCTTATTTTCCCCGTTTGAAAGACACTCTTTTTCTTGAGTAAGAATTAATAATATTCTCTCACTATAGTCAACTGCTCCTTTTAATTGTTGTTGTAATCTATCTAATCCGCCATTGGCATATTCTTCAAAAATTTTAATTCTGGCTTCTTCTTGATTCTCTTCATAGCTAGAAATAATATTTAAGTTGTGGGTGCTAGTAATGCCTAACAGTTTAAATAAAGATTCATAACCACGGGAGTTAAAAACCTCTATACTGATGGGGGAAGGTTCTTTTGCGATCGCACCTAAAGTCACAGAAAAATTATACCTTTTACCTAAAGCGGCGGCGAAAGCCATTAAATCCGCATAAGTAGAAAATACTCCTTGGGGATTATCAGGAGAGATTACTAAATTTTGGACTAAATCAGCTTTATCCTGAGATATTCTAACTCTATTAGACATAATTTTTATGAATTAAAAGGCAAAGTAACAAGGGCAAGGGACAAGGGGCAAAGGGCAAAGGTAAATAGTTGATAATTAATAACTTCTAACTCTTAACTCCTAACTCCGAAACCTGACACCTGACACCTCTTTCCTAACATCCCAAACAATAAATTAATTGCTATTTTTCTCCTCTTTCACTGGTTCTTTTTTACTAATGGAAGGAATTTCAGGGTCTGTTAAATCAATATAGATAATATCTTCTCGACGCACTTGGGCAGTAATAACTTTAAGTTTTTCTAATACCATTAGTTGTTGTGGAAATTTTTTCTGGGTATAAGCACCTAAGTATATTTTTCCTAAGTCCGTAAGTAGTACTAGGTTAGTAGGATTTTGCCAGTCAACGGTATTAATCTTGACAGTAGATTGAGTCAAAAACCCATATAATTCTTGCCAATAAGGAAGATAAGTCTGGGGCGCTCCAATTATTTTTAATGTCGGTAGTTGCTCTGGATTTTCTTTTAAATTGTGGTACACTTCATTAGAAACAAATACTCCATCTTCATCTAAATATCCGATAGTTTGAATTGTTAATTTATTGGTTTTTTCCTCTATTTCAGGAGCAAGTGCGATCGCAACTGGTTTTTTCTCTTCTAAAGAAATTTTTAAATGAGGGGGGAATAACTCTTTTTGAATAACAACATTGTTAACTGGTGCTAAAGTCTGTAAATTTTTGCCTAACTCTTGGGTGGATAGCTTCAATAAAGATTGAGGATACTGTAAAGGAATTAAACTACGCACCTCATCATCACTAAGTAAATTATTACCTTCAATATCTATCTGCTGACTATTCTTAATTACCCAATTAGGTAAAGTAATAAACCAAAACACTCCCCCTGTTAAAGATAAAATCATCAAAAAACGTACTACTGCAATAAAATCTCGCCATCTACGCTCTTTTTTTCTTTCTTCTCGGCGACTTCTAATGGTAGTAGTGGAAACAAAAGTTTGATTAGCCATTGATTTACCAATGATGGTTTCAACCACGATAATAAATAATTGACCCTATTCTAGTTAACAATGGACAATTCTTCACTATTTACTATTTACTATTTAACCTCAGTTCGATTTAAATATCCTATAAGGTCAGGTTGCAAGAGGGGGATGAGGGGATGAGGGAGAAGTAGGGGCGAATGGCCATTCGCCCCTACCGGAGTTCAGGGTTTTTAATTCTTAATTTTTAATTTTTAATTATCAACTATTAACTATTTACCTTTGTCCATTGCCTGTTGCCTATTATTGCCTGTTGCCTATTTAATAACGATTTAGACGGGTTCTAGCTTATCTGTTTTTATCAGTCTTAATATTTCCTTTATAATTAAATCTAGGTAAATTTATATTGAGAAATTAACAATAATTCTTTTACCTCACTAATTCTATATATTTCTAATTATTTACAATGATTTCTCGCCAACATTCTTCAGGTAATGTCATGGAAAATCCCATTTCTGCTATTTCATCTTCATCGACACAAAAATTATCTGACTTAGTAGGAAAAAATAGGTCAGAAGAAGTGACATTGTTGGCGGCGGCGGTTCATAGCGCTCATGATTCTATTGTAATTACAGATACACAACTAGATTATCCAGGACCAAGAATAGTATTTGTAAATAAGGCTTTCACGAAAATGACTGGGTATCAGGAGAGTGAAATTATAGGCAAAACTCCTCGTATTTTACAAGGACCAAATACAGATCGTACAATTTTTAGAGAATTAAAAAATAATTTAAGAAAGGGAAAAGTCTTTTTTGGAGAAGCAATCAACTATCGTAAGGATGGCACGGAATTTTATAATCAATGGCATATTGAACCTATTTATAATTCGGAAGGGAAATTAACTCATTATTTAGCTATTCAAAGAGATGTAACTGAAAAAAAAGAAGCGGAGAAAAAATTAATCTATGATGCTTTTCATGATTCTTTAACGGGTTTATACAATCGAGGTTGGTTTCTCAATGAATTACATAAAAGTTTGATCAAGGCAAATCAATGTCAAGATTCTATGTTTGCTCTTTTGTTTTTAGATTTGGATGGTTTTAAGTTAATTAATGATACTTTAGGGCATTCAGTGGGGGATGTTTTTTTACAAGAAGTAGCCCAAAGAATCAAAAAAAGTATTCGCCCTCAAGATAAATTAGCTCGTTTGGGGGGAGATGAGTTTACAATTATCATTGAGAACGTGAATGATTTAAGTATTGTTTCTAAAATTGCCGATCGCATCCAATTTAATCTACAGAAACCTTTAACTTTAGGCTCTCAAGAGGTATTTACGTCT
This sequence comes from Cyanobacterium aponinum PCC 10605, assembly GCF_000317675.1. Taxonomy (NCBI): domain Bacteria; kingdom Bacillati; phylum Cyanobacteriota; class Cyanophyceae; order Chroococcales; family Geminocystaceae; genus Cyanobacterium; species Cyanobacterium aponinum. Next base: position 2,088,150 of record NC_019776.1, on the reverse strand, counting down.
TGCAGTATCGGAATTGCTTTAAGTAATTTGGGTTATGAAACTCAAGAGGAAATGTTAAGAGATGCAGACTTAGCTATGTATCGGGCGAAATCTTTGGGGAAGTCTCGCTCGGCAATTTTTAATAAAACCATGCACCAAGTGGCAGTTAAACGCTTAAATTTAGAAAATGATTTGCGTAAAGCCCTTGAAAGAGAACAATTAGAGCTTTTTTATCAACCAATAGTTTCGGTTAGTGAGCAAACCATAGTCGGCTTTGAGTCTTTATTGCGTTGGCATCATCCCGAAAAAGGTGCAATTTCTCCCGCCGAGTTTATTCCTTTAGCCGAAGAAACGGGTCTGATTATTGATATTGGTAAATGGGTACTAACAAAGGCTTGTGAGCAATCAAGAAAGTTTAATCAGTTAAATTCAAGTAATTCTTTATTTATGAATATTAACTTGTCTCCCCGTCAATTTAAACAGTCTGATTTAGTTGCGACAGTGGATGATATTCTACAAAAAACAAAATGCGATCGCCACTTAATTAAATTAGAAATTACCGAAAGTGCTATTTTAGGAAATAATAATACTGCAGATTTAATGTTAAAAGAATTAAAGGAATTAGGTGTAAAATTGTGTATTGATGACTTTGGTACAGGTTATTCGTCTCTCAGTCGCTTATATCAGTTTCCCATCGATATTTTGAAAGTTGATTCCTGTTTTATTCGTGCCATTGGAAAACATGAAAAAAAAGAAAAAATCCTTGCAAGTATAGTGAATTTAGCTCATAACTTAGATATGGAAGTAGTGGCGGAGGGAGTAGAAACAGAATTTCAACTAAACAAAGTTAAACAGTATCAATGTGAATATGTGCAAGGTTACTTATTTGGTCATCCCCAGTCAAGTCAAGACATTGAAAAACTCATTAGAAGTTAGTAACTCTTAGCTCAGATAACTTAATTCAAATAACTTATACTTAAAGATGGAAAGATTTTAATTATAATGGCTTTCTTTATCAATGAAATATTCAAGACTGTTATGGGGGTTTTTCGTCTTTCTTTGTCCAGTAAAAATATCGGAAGTTTTAGCACAAAATCCCAGTGAAACAGTTACCATTGGAATTTACGAAAATCAGCCAAAGGTTTTTTTTAATGAGGATAAGAAACCTTCTGGTTTTTGGGTGGATATTATTAATGAAATTGGTAAGCAAGAAAATTGGTCTATTAACTATATTCCCTGTGAATGGAGTCAGTGTTTAAGTTTAGTGGAGCAGGGCAAGTTAGATTTGATGTTAGATGTTGCCTATTCTCCAGAGCGCGATCGCATCTTTGATTTTAACCATGAAGTAGTTGTAGCTAGTTGGTCTCAGGTTTATGCTCGTAGAGGTCTTAAGTTAGAGACAATATTAGATTTAGACGGCAAAAAGGTAGGAGTTTTAAAAGATAGCATTCAACAAGAAGACATTAATCAATACATGAAATCCTTCGGTATTTCTTCTGAGCTGGTGGAAATAGATAGTTTTGAACAGATATTCGTACTTTTGGAAAAGGGAGATATTGATGCGGGAATTATCAATCATCTTTTCGGGAAAATTGCTCAAACTAAGTTTAATGTTGAAAAAACAAATATTTTATTAAATCCAGCCCGTTTACATTTTATCGTTAGAGATAAAGATCCGAAATCACTATTACCAAAATTGGATCGCCAATTAGAAAAATTAATAGACAATGCGGATTCTGTTTATTATCAAGCGAAACAAAAATGGTTAGAACCAGAGTCTAAATTTAGTTGGTTAACTGTTAAAAATGAAATAATAGATTTGGTTTTTTATCTACCTTTTATTGGTTTATTTTTTCTTCTACTTCGGAATTTTTCTCTCAAAAAAGAAGTTAATCACCGCATAGCTTTAGAAAAAAAGTTAAAGGATAGTCAACAAAGTTATGCCAGTCTGGCTTCTTCTTTACCTGTGGGAATTTTTCGGACTAATAATCAATTTCAATGTATTTATGTTAATCATCATTATACAACCCTAACGGGTATTTCCTTTAAGGATGCGATCGCAGATAAATGGAAAAATGCCTTTCACCCCGATGATAAAGAATCCATTTTAAGGTTATGGGAAAAGTCCATCAAAGAGAAAACTATATTTGAGATGGAATGCCGTTTTCAGCATCGTGATGGCAAAGTTGTTTGGGTTTATACTCAATCTTTACCAGAATATGACAGCGAAGGAAATTTAAAAGGTTATGTGGGAACTTTAACGGATATTAGCGATCGCAAATTAGCAGAGTTGGCACTCAAAGAAAGTGAACAAAGATTCCGCAACATGGCGAAAAATGTACCCGGGGCGATTTTCCGTTATATTTTATATCCCGACTATACTGATAAAGTTATTTATATGAGTGATGGATGTTATGAACTTTGGGAAATTAAAGCCGAAGAAATTACCGATAGTATTAAAATTCTTTGGAATTTGGTTCACCCAGAAGATATACCAGCTATGCAGGAATCTATACTCAAATCAGCACAAACATTACAACCTTGGTTTTGGCAATGGCGAATTACAACCCCTTCAGGTAAGAAAAAATGGTTAGAAGGCTTTGGCAGACCGACAAAACTAGATGATGATACGGTACTTTGGGATAGTTTGATTATGGATGTTAGTAATCGTAAACAAGCAGAAATAAATTTAGCTAAAAGTGAAGAACGTTTGCGCTTAGTCACAGAAAATATGAGTGACTTAATTTGTTTATTTAATGCCGAGAAAAAACTGATTTATGCAACTCCTTCTTGTGAGTCTTTATTGGGTTATACCGCAACGGAGTTAAAAGAAATAGATTTAGAAGCACTTTTTCACCCTGATGATCATAGCTATATTTATGATAATTGTTCTCTTTATTCCACCCATAGTGATGAAGATAGTCGAACTATTACCTATCGCATTCTTTCTAAATCCGGGGATTATATCTGGTTAGAAACCCTTAGCAAAAAAATCTATGATGACCAAGGAAATTTACTTTATATACAAACGACATCAAGGGATGTGAGCGATCGCATCTCTATGGAAGTACAATTAAAACATGATGCTCTCCATGATAAATTAACGGGATTACCTAATCGTAATTTATTAATCAAAAGACTTGATTTAGCTTTAAAAAGAAATCGTCGTTACGCTCAATCTAACTTTGCCCTTTTATTTTTTGATCTCGACAACTTTAAATTAGTGAATGATAGTTTAGGTCATTTAATTGGCGATGAATTATTATTACAAATTGGGACATTATTACAAACTTTTATTCGAGATACAGATATAGCCGCCCGTTTAGGAGGAGATGAATTTGTCATTCTCCTTGAAGATATAAAAGAAGTAGAACAAGCCGTAGTAGTTGCTAGAAGAATTTTAGACTCGATGCGATCGCCGTTTATGGTTTCTAACCGACAGGTATTTACGAACAGTAGCATTGGAATTGTCATTGGTAATCATAAACATAAAACACCTCAAGATGTTCTCAGAGACGCGGATATAGCGATGTATAGGGCAAAACACCAAGGAAAAGGGAAATATGCCATTTTTGACCCCCATATGCACCAACAAACTGTCCTCAGACTAAATTTGGAAAATAATTTAAGAAAGGCGTTAGAGGAAAATCAATTTGTACTTTATTATCAACCAATTATTAATTTAGATAAACTAACTACCGAAGGATTTGAAGTTTTAATTAGATGGCAACATCCCCAAGAAGGGATTGTATTTCCTTGCGATTTTATCAGTGTAATGGAGGAGATTGGTTTAATTAATGATTTGGGAGAGTGGATTTTTAAAACTGCCTGTCAACAATTATCTCAATGGCAAAATCAGTTTAATTTACCCTTAAAAATTAATATTAATCTTTCGGTGCAACAACTCACAGAATCTATTATTCCCTTACTCGACAAAATTCTCGATATTTACCCCATTCAACAAAATACATTAGTGTTGGAAATTACCGAAAGTATGTTGATTAAAGATTTTGAAGGCACTAATAATTTATTAAGCCAGATAAAACAAAGAAGCATTCAAATCAGTATTGATGATTTTGGTACAGGATACTCTTGTTTAGGATATTTACATCAATTATCCGTGGACGCTTTAAAAATAGATCGCAGTTTTATGAATTTTTCTTCTTCTAAAAACCACAATCAAGTAATTGTTAGCTCTATTTTAGCTTTAGCTCAATCTTTAGGAATACGCGCGATCGCAGAAGGTATTGAAACGGAAGAACAAAGACAATGGTTAATTAGCCAAAAGTGTAAACTAGGACAAGGATATTTGTTTTCACCCCCCATAGCAAAAGACAAAGCGACAGACTGGCTAAATTTTCAAAGACTTAATTAACCTCAGTTCGGTTTAAGAATATCGGATAAGGGTAGGTTTCAGGTTTCAGGTTGCAGGTGTTAGGGTGATGAGGGGATGAGGAGAGAGGGAGAAACAAGTAATGAGTTAGTTAGGGGCGAATGGCTATTCGCCCGTACAGGAGTTAGGGGTTTTTAATTCTTAATTCTTAATTCTTAATTCTCAACTATTCACTATTCATCTTTGCCCCTTGCCCTTTGACCTTTAATATCTTTCATCAATAATAATCCATTCATAACCATTGATAATTCCCTGAAAATAATCCGCCATTGTCTCAATAGGATAAGGTGTATTGCCATTTTGTCCAAACCATCGCTCATAAATATCGATCGCACTTGGAGTATCAGTAGTAACACCTTGCATAAATTTAACGATAGCCTTATTAACTAAACCACGCCATTGAGACTCATCTTCAGGAACAGTACAAGCATAAGACTCAATCATGTAGGGAAATTCAGGGACAATTTCATAATCTTGACCGTTATCACTTTGTTTTTTCAAAGCCTGTAGTAAAATTCCATCTCCTGCAAATCCGTCTAAATCGCCCTTCTGTAACATTGCCCACCCCTCTTCCTCACTTTTAACAGGAACAAGAGTTGCTGATGAAGCATATATTTTCATCGCTTTTTCATTAGTGGTATTAGGAATAACCCCAACTTTTGCACCGGTTAGATTATCACTGTTAGCAAAACCACTGCCTCGGTTAACAATCATCTGAGTGCCACTCGCAAAATAACTAACCGTAAAATCAACAAATTTTTCCCTTTCCCATGTTACGGTAGTCGAACCACATTCAATATCAATAGAACCATCTTGGATTTGCTCAAAACGATTACTGGGATTGATTCTCACAAATTCTAAGGTAACTGGTGTATTTAATTGCTTTTGAGCCTCTGCCTGTATTAACTCAAGAATATCAACAGAATACCCTACGGGTTTTCCCTGCTCATTACGAAAAGCAAAAGGGGGAGTATCATCTCGATAACCAGCACGAATCACCCCTGTTTCCTTTATTCTTTCCAAGACAGTACCAGCCAAGACAGGGCTTGAGCATAAGCCTAGACAAGTAAAAGCGACACCAATATTTAGTAATTTTTTCCACATGGACAGGTTTTAAATAATTAAAGAATGAATAATTTAATGATTAAAAGGCTATAAGCAACATTTTTATTTATGAGACTTCTGGTAAAAATTACGAATTTACCACCGTAAAACAGGCATCTTGCCTGTATTTCTGGAGATCTCTATTCTGCTAACATTTCGCCTCTTAATCTTATACCTAATTCCTAATTCCTCATTGTTGATAATTTCTAGTAGTTTCTCATTCTTTGAAAACGAGTTTGACCTAAATTATATCGGTTAGAAGAAGATTCTTCTCCGTCAATTCGGTCAATTTTTGTGGAATTGTTACTATTATCTTCAATTCTGTGATATTTTCCTGATTTATCAATTTCTTTACGAGGCTCTGCTTCAGGGGCAACAATTTCTTGTATTGTGCCTTGTTGTAATATTTCTTCCTCAGAAATCGGCTCTGTAGTGGATTCGATAGTATTTGGTTCAAGAATAGACTCAATATTATTTTGATCACTATTTTGATTTTGTTCCTCTAACATATTGGGAACTACATCTTGGGGTGCAGACGCAGAATTATAGCTAAAATAAACGTGACCTAGTATTTTCCCCTCATAGGTTCTTTTGGTAAAACGCCATCCGGGATTTAAAATAATTTTCATAGGAGATTCGCTGATTCCCTTTGCAGAGCCAATTACCACGGGAGGTTGACCCGGACTACGACGATTTAAGCCCATTAACAATAAATTTCCGTCTTTTTCCACTAGACTGAGAATATACTCTAAGCCGTAATCTTGACTGTCATAACGAATAGAATAACCGTTAGCGTCCGTGCTACGGCGACAATGTCCACTAAAATCAAAATTTAATAGTAATAGATCTACATTGACGGGATTTGCTCCTGTTTCATTCCAACATTGATTTTTACCCGGAATTTGTTCGATGACGATTAAATTATATTTATCTTCTCCGTAGGGTTGAGCTACCGCAATAAATTCTTCTTGAGGGACTTCTGTTTCCTGAAAAGTAACTGATTTTGCGGAGTTGATAGGTAGAAAACTAGCTAAGGCTGTTAAAGCGATAATTGAAAGTTTCCGAGAGACTAGGGATTTAAACATATTTATTACCAATAGATAGATATTTTGCTCACACTGAAAATATTGCCACAAGAAATAAAGATCAAGCAATAATCCTGACTAAAAAGGAATAAAGTAATTATCCTTTTCCTGATATGTTATCTGACTTGTTGTTTCTTAGTCATGTTCCTTCCATTTTTATTTTTGTTTTTATCATTTTTATTACAAAACTTTTTTAATAGGGCTAAAGCATTTAGTTAGTTTTTTAGCTCTCAACAAGTTGACTAATCAATATAATATAATGCCCTAAGTTAATTTGCCCTTGGTTTGATGGAGGATATTGGAAAAAAGAAACTTCTCGTTGTATTTCACAGGGAAAAGGAGGAAATTTTATTAATAACTAAACAATAGAAAATAATTATTTATTTATATTATTTTGTGAACAAATGTTCAAGAATTAAAGTGTAATAAGAAAATTTATTTTTATTTTATTTTTTTATATTTATTTAAAACTTAGATATAAGCCTAAAGGTCTGAAATTATTATTAGACAATCAATTGATTCAGAGGTAATAGTTTTTGCTTAAAAATATTTTTTCAAAATTATCCCCTATTTGGGTATTGAAAAATAAATAAATTCAAGTAATAATATACAAAATAAGGAAAAATGTAATCTTAAAAATTTTGTGTGTGAGGAATTGAAAATGAATAATCGTTTTTTTTCTACTCTCGTTTTAATGGGAGTAAGTGCGATCGCATTTTTTCCATCTCAAGTGAGAAGTAATCCTGTTAATAATGCAGATATTTTGCAACAGTTGGAAAACTATAATCAAGAAAACAGCAAAAAAAGCCAAAATCAAGTCACTTCGGTTTCACAATTAAGAGATGTATCACCCACAGACTGGGCATTTGAAGCCTTAAGAAGTTTGGTGGAGCGTTACGGTTGTATTGTCGGTTATCCCGATCGCACCTACCGAGGAAATAGAGCTTTAAGTCGCTACGAATTTGCCGCCGGTTTAAATGCTTGTATGCAACAAATGGAAAGGTTAATTGCTTCTAGTGAGTCAGTGTTAAGGGAAGATATAGAGAAATTAAAGCGTTTAATGAGCGAATTTGAAGCAGAATTAGCGGCTTTAGGGGCAAAAGTTGACAATTTAGAGGGTAGAGTAGCTTTCTTAGAGGATCATCAATTTTCTACTACCACTAAGCTAACAGGAGAAGTCGTAATCGGATTAGCTAGTATTTTTAATGGGCAGAAAAATAACGGTAGCGAAAATATTGAACAAGTACCAGTTTTAGGGAATCGTACCCGTTTAGAGTTCAACACCAGCTTTACAGGAAGAGATTTACTTTATACTCGTTTAGCCACTGGTAACTTCCCGGATTTTGCTGATACGGCAAATACTCCTCAAGCAACTCTTGCCTTTGCTCAACCCGATGATAATGATGTAGCGGTGGAAGTTTTAAACTACAATTTCCCGATCAGTGACAATGTTACTTTATGGTTAGAAGCCACTGGGGGTGCATTTGACGACTTTACCAATACCTTAAGTATTTTAGATGGAGATGGTGGCAGTGGTGCGTTATCTGTCTTTGGTACTCGTAACTTTGCTTACTACGAAGGAGAAGGGTCTGGTTTAGCCTTGGAGGGCAATTTTGGACAATTTGGTTGGAGTGTTGGATATTTAGCCTCTGACGCTTCTTCTCCTCAAAATGGAGAGGGATTGTTCAACGGTGCTTATGGGCTTTTAGGACAAGTGGGCTACTATCCAAATGATAATTTCGGTATTGCTTTTGCTTATGGACATGGATATAACACAAGTGCGATCGCAGCTAATAGCCGTAAATTTAGTGAAACCATTGCCCTTGCTAACGATGACATCAATACATCTCACAACACCTACTCTTTAACCATGTCATGGCAATTAGCCGAAAGTTTTGTTTTGGGTGCATGGGGTGGCTACTCAAAAGTTTCAAACCTAAACTCTTTTGATAACGGTTTATACACTGTAGGGCGAGGCACATCCGACTACTGGTATTGGGCGGCCACTCTTGGTTTTCCCGACTTATTTAAAGAGGGTAACTTAGGAGGTATTATCGTTGGTATGCAACCTTGGCAGTCAGAGAGTAATATCAGAGTTAATGGAGAAAGACTGAGAAATGATGATAATTCTTTCCATGTAGAGGCATTTTATCAATATGCTCTCAACGATAATATTAGTATCACCCCTGGGGTTGTTGTTGTGACCAATCCTGCTAATAATACTAATAACGATCCTTTAGTTATTGGTACGATTAGAACTACATTCACTTTCTAAAAGGTTTTAGGGTGTTTAGGGGATGAGGAGATGAGGGGAGAGGGAGAAACAAGTAATGAGTTAGTTAGGGGCGAATGGCCATTCGCCCGTACAGGAGTTAAGGGTTTTTAATTCTTAATTCTTAATTCTTAATTCTCAACTATTCACTATTCATCTTTGCCCTTTACCCTTTTTTAATCTTTTATTGCTATAATTGTTTTTTTCGTTGAGTGTGGCAATGGATAAGATCACCATCGTGTTAGTTGAAAGTCATGATCTAACGAGGATTGGATTAATTAACGCCCTTAAGGATTTTGCACATATAAAAGTCATTGGGGAAGCATCAAAAATTCAAGAAGGGTTTAATCTTATTCAAGAAAAAAATCCCGATATTGTTATTATTGATTTAGCTTTATTCAGTACTGAAGAAATTGAATTTATCCGTCAGTTGAAAAAATTTCATTCCTCAGAAGAGAAGCCACTCAAACTTATAGTTTTAATGATAGAGAGTGATGAAGATTCTGTTTTACAAGCCTTTGCCCTCGGTGCAGACTCTTACTGTTTAAAAAACGTTTCCATCGATAATTTACAACAGGCGATACAAGTTACCCACGAAGGAGATAGTTGGATTGAACCAGCGATCGCATCTATTATTTTAGAACAAGCAAAAAAAAGTTATCAGAAAAAAACAGAAGATTTAAACACAAAAGATATAGAAAAAATAGAAATAGAACCATTATCTCCAGAATCTCAGGAAATTATCGACAATTCATCCCTAACAGACCGAGAAATGGAAGTATTAGAGTTAATTGTTGCAGGAAAAAACAATGCAGAAATAGCAGAAGACTTATATATTTCCATCGGCACTGTGAAAACCCATGTTCGTAGTATTCTTGCTAAACTTTGTGTGTGCGATCGTACCCAAGCCGCCGTCCATGCTTTACGCTCTGGTTTAGTAAATTAACCTGAGTTCGGTTTAAGAATATTGGATAAGGGCAGGTTTCAGGTTGCAGGTGGCAGGTTTCAGATGAAATTAGTTCAGAGTTCAGGGTTACTTACTTTACTATTATTCACTATTGCCCTTCTCCCCTTTTAAGGGGAGACACAGAGGGGTTTCCCTAATGCCCTTTGCCCTCTAAAAAAACTATCTACCACCAACAGTGATAGAATCTACCTTAATATGAGGTTGCCCTACAGTGACATAAATACTCCCACTCACAGAACCGCAGAAACCTGCCGCTAAACCTAAATCTTGAGATGACATAGAGATTTTAGTCATAATTTCTTTCGCTTCACCAATCAGAGTAGCACCCTTTAATGGTTTGGTTATTTTGCCATTTTCGATTAGATAGGCTTCATCTACGCCGAAATTAAACTCTCCTGTGGGGCCAACACTGCCACCGCCCATTTTTTTGCAGTAAATACCCTTATCCACCGAAGCAAAAACTTCATCAAGGGTATATTCACCGGGAGCAATATAAGTATTGCGCATACGAGAAGCGGCGGGGAAGCTATAACTTTGTCTTCTACCACTCCCTGTACGAGGATGATTAGTACGAATTGAACCAGCACGATCTGCCAAAAAGTTCTTTAAAATGCCATTTTCAATTAAAAGAGTACGTTGAGGAGGCATTCCTTCATCATCCATATCAATACTACCAAATGCTTGTTCTGTTAAGCCTTCATCCCATGCGGTTAAATTTTCATGGGCTATTTTCTCTCCTTTTTTGTCCATGAAAGGAGTGCTTTTTCTTTCGATTTGAGTTGTTTCGAGAAGATGGCCACAGGCTTCATGGAAAATTACTCCACCAAATTGATTTGCCATGATTACAGGATATTGACCAGATTCCACATAATCGGCATAAAGCATTTTTCCAGCGGATTCTGCAACTTCTTCCGCTACTGTGTCATAATTCCAGTTTCTCAGAAAATCGGGGTTGCTGGTGTCTCCATCTCTTTTACCAATGGATGAGCGATGTTCTCCATCTGCACACAATAAATTATAGCCCACGGATTGGGTTAAACGAATATCACGGGCAAAAGTGCCATCACTAGAAGCAACCAAAACTTCTTGCCAGTCACGAAAATAAGCGGCACGGCGGGATTGTACATGATTTGCAATTTTGTTTAATTGATGATTGGCACTGAGGAGAATATCTCCCATCTCTTGCATATTGCTACAGTTACCTAACCATATATCTTTATTTTTGGCGGTAGCGTAATCTCTAAATATTTCTAAGTTAATTTCAGGAATAAAAGCTGTACCTTGGGGGATAGTTAAACCTAAAATGGAGAGGGCTTTTTCTAAGGCTTGTTTTAAGCCATTAAAGGTTAAATCATTGGTACTTACATAACAGTCTTGTTTGCCCCGAAATACCCGAACCCCTGCCCCTGTCGAAAGTCTAGGGGTAATACTGGTAATAATATCATCTTCTGCCAAGCAACTGATATAGTTAGCTTTTTCTAAGAAAAATTCGATAAAATCTGCACCAGATGCCCTGCCTATACCAAGAAGGGTTGAAAGGGGTTTTTCCCATGTTAAATCGAAGCGATCGCCTGTGGGATGATAAGATAAATTCGGGATTTCACGAGATATTAGTAAAGTTGGGGACATATTTTATAACTATTACTATAATTACTGTTGATTTTTTGCTTTATATCCTGTCTATTATAGTTACTAATTTTATGGACAAATATCCACTCAATTAGCTTTATAGACTTTAACGTCTAATGGCTTAACTACAAAGCTCACTATCGAGTCCTTAATCCTAAAAGATTAAACTTCTCGACTACTTTTGGTGGTTTTATTTCTAGCTAAAACTTTTACGTTGGTAGCTTAATAGTTAAGGAAAAATTAACTGAATCCTTACCAACAACCCCATAGTTTTAAGGTGAAATATTTAATTTTTAAGGTTCATTTAATCTTATTTATAACATATTTGACCATAAATTCGGTAAAATAATTTAATACGTCAAGTTTTTGTTTCTTCCGAATGCCTTAGTTGAAAGAATTTAGGGTTGCTAATTTTTAGATAACCTCAGTTCTGTTTCAGAATATCGGATAAGATTAGGTGTCAGGTTGCAGGTTTTAGGGGAATGAGGGGATGAGGGGAAGTTAAGTAAACACTTTTGCCTCTTTCCTACCAAACATCAACAATTTACATACTCAAAGTAATAGAGCTATTGATAATAACGAAAAATATTTGGTTCTTCTACAGTGGTTATAATAAATTAATAGAAAATAAATTTCATAACCTTTATTGAATAGTGTTTATAGTAAAACAAAAACTAAAAGTTTATAAATTATTCTTTAATAATCCCCTATTGCCTATTGCCTCTTGCCTACCCTAACTAATAATTTACATACTCAAAGTGATAGAGCCAATATTTTACTTTTTTTTGCGATCTTCCCAACGATAAAGAAAAACCATAATAGCAATTACTGTTATTTGTACAAATAAATTATAAATGTTATCACTAACGTTTTTTCCTGCTAATAATTGAGCGAAAAAGATAAAAGCTCCGATCGCACCTGATGCTCCTAAACCTAAATAAATAAACTTTCTTAAACCTTTATAAGGGGCTTGGGCTTCTGCTTTTAAATAGGCGTATTTTTCAGAGCTTAATTTATTATTTTTCTGATTATCAGAATTATTATTCATAAAAATTATTTAAAAATAAAATGTTGTTTAATCATATCAAAGAAAGAGCAATCCCAATAGTCATAATGACCAACAATGAGATCATCTTTCAATTTTAATTCACTTCTTCCTGACACAGAAATAAAAGGTTTCCACGGTAATGGACTATTCCAAGACATTGTCCAACGGGTATTAATTTGATTTTCTATTTGATTTATTTCATGTAATTCTAAGTTTAAATTACTAAACCATTTTCTTAAAAAAGCAATCATTTCCTGATATTTTTTTAGTCCATAAAAATCATAAACAGGATCTTTAAAATGGACATTTTCGGCATAAATTGCATAGGTTTGATCTTCAGGAAATTTTTGATAATCTTCTTTGATAATATCGATTAAATTCATTTTTTTATATTAATTTATACTAAATTAGAAAACTGTATTTGATAAATAGTCCAAATATCCACTAACCAGAGAAAAAAGGTAAAAAAGAACAAAAAAATATACATCCAAGGTTGTGCTAAAGGACGAATATCTGTCGTATCAATGTTGGTTTTATTCTGCACCTGTTGAACCATTTTGGCAAAACCAGCAATTCTCATCGGTAGTAAATAGGCTTTATCTCTATTTTTTGAGACAAAATAATAGACTAATCCTCCTTGCCCTGTAGTACGCATTTTCAGACTATCAATTTCTCTCCAAGATAAATGCCATCCCTTACGCCATAACCATTTTACCCATTGAGGATAGGTGACGGCTATACCCTCATTATCAACGATGACTCTTTCACTCAAAATAGCAAAAATTGCGATCGCACCTAAGCCAATGAGTAAGGAAAGTAACCAAATAGGGAAATTGAGAGAAGTTGTTTTGAGCAGAAAAGGCAAAGGAATTGTTAAGGCGAAATAAAGATTAAGAAGGGTTATTTTGATTAAAGGAGAAATAGGATAAATTGATGATTCCATAATAATTTTTTTATCGCATTTATTAAAATTATGAGGCTTAAGCCCCTTTTTGCATCTTGCTTACCCTCACTTAGATTAAGTTATGCGGGGCAGTGAGTCTAATTTATCGACGGGAAATATCCATTAAAAACTGCTTACTATTTTTCACAAACTTTGATTTAGGCATATTACTATACCAACGAAATAAAACTTTTCCTAATAATTGAGGATCATGGCGAACATAAGCACTATCTCGATTCTCACTCATGACATTTGCTTTAACAATTCTTCGACCCAATTTTTCCACCTCTTCCCGATCCAAATATACAGGATGACAATGTTTTTCTGCATACTTTCTCAAAGCCTCTGGAGAAGGTTGTCTTCCCTGCACTAAAACCGCATCAAATATTTTTTTCCCACACACTTTATCTATCGCTTTAATATGATCACTAACTGTATAACCATCGGTTTCTCCCTTTTGAGTCATTATATTACATACATAAATTTTAGGAGCAGAGCTATTCAAAATAGCTTCTCTAATTTCAGGTACTAATAAATTAGGAATAATACTTGTGTATAAACTACCGGGCCCTAAAATGATATATTCTGCCTGTTGAATTGCCTTAACTACCGCCGGGGTAGCAGGTGGATTAGTGGGATTACATCCTAGTTCAACTATTTTCCCTCCAGCATCAGGAATATTAGACTCTCCATAAATAACTCTGCCATCCTCTAATCTTGCCCACAAAGTGACATCTTCTAGGGTTGCCGGTAAAACTTTCCCCTGAATCGCTAATACCTTAGAACTTTTTGCGATCGCACCTTCTAAATCACCAGTAATATTAGTCATAGCGGTTAAAAATAAATTACCAAAACTATGACCATTTAATCCTTCCCCTGCGGTAAAACGATACTGGAATAACTCTGTCAATAATTTTTCTTCATCAGCCAATGCCGCCATACAATTGCGAATATCCCCGGGAGGTAAAATACCCATTTCTCGTCTAAGCCTTCCCGATGAACCCCCATCATCAGCAACCGTTACAATAGCGGTAATATTAGCACTATATTCTTTTAAACCCCGTAATAAAGTTGATAAACCAGTACCACCTCCAATAGCTACTATTTTTGTCCCCTTATTTAAACGACGATAATGCCAAAGCACATCGATTAATTCTTCATCTTTATCTGGTTTTAAAACCTCTGTAATTGAACCTAAAGTGCGAGTTTGCCCCCACAATAATAAAAATAAACCCAGAAACAAAACTAAGGGGCCAGAAATATGGCTAGGAATATAATTAGTAATTTGATCTAAAGTATTAAAAATAAACTCAAAAATGCGAAAAACAGGAGTTAAGTTACTCCAAATAGCTAATCCTAGGGCAATCATAAAAGCCCCAATAATGCTCGTAAGTAGCCAACGCTTCACAAAAATTCCGGGGGAAAGCCATTTAAAAAGATGATTGACTTTTTTTCGGTGTCGGGGTTTTTTTTCCATAATCTTTGAGGGATTTTCTGCAAAACAGGGATAGTAGTTTAATTAATCAAGATTATATCTGAATTCTCAAAAACAAATCGGGGTAAATATGGAAGGTTTCAGGTGTTACGGTGTTTGGGGGATGAGGAGATAAGGGGGGTTTGCCCTTTTCGCCATCATTCATAGATGAAAATTTATCCCGAACTCAGGTTACTTAGTTAATTTTACGTAGAATAATACGGAAAATACTTAAATTATTACAAGTTTATTCGCCATAATTGACATCTAGTCTAAAATAGAGACAGCAAAGGTGTATCTTTATATTTTTAATCTTTTTAATTAAATTACTTGTCACAAAACCCTTAATAATGCCTTCCCCCGATAATTTTTCATCTATTGAATCATCAGAGAATAGATTTTTGTCTCGGCAATCACTCCCCGCCGTTTGGAAATATATCACGGTTGCGATCGCATATTTTGTCACAGCAATACTTTCAGATTACTTTACTACTTATCCAGAAACAGGTTCAACTCCCATTTGGATTGCTGGAGGAGTAGGAGTAGGTTTAATCTGTATTTGGGGGGATTCTTTATGGTGGGCTTTATTAATAGGCATTTTAGGGGCAGAAATATTGATTTATCAAAGTTGGCTAGGTATTCCTGAGCTAATTTTAACTTTAACTATCACGGCAATTTCCACTTTAGGTAAGTTATTGGCTGTGTATTTAATACAATTATCCGTTGGTAGCTATCAATTTATTTGTCGTATAGAAAATACCATTAAGTTTATTGCCTATGGTTGTTTCTTGAGTCACTTACCTGTCGCTTTTCTCTGTGCTTTAATCATTTGCCTATTAGGAAAAGCACCTTGGGAATTATATTTTGATATAGCTTTAACTTGGTGGTTAAGTGATGCCTTCGGTATTTTGGTTTTTACCCCTTTAATTATTGCGTGGAATAATTATTTCTCAGGTTTTTTGGTGAAGGTTAATCGTTGTTATTGGCAAAGTGTCATCATTGTCGCTTTAACTATCATTATCATTTATTATGTTTCTATCGGTTACAACGTTGAATATTTACTTATACCTTTACTGGTGTGGACTGTTTTTAAGTTTCAGGAATTAGGTGGAACACTATTAACTTTAATTATTGCTATTACTTTAGGCGTAACAACTCTCAACGGTAATACTTCTTTTTCTCAAGATAATATTAGAGGTTCTTTACTTTTTTTACAATCTTTTATTGCTTGTATTGCCATTACAACTTTGGTTTTGAGTGCTGTATTAAATGAAAAAAATCAAACGGAAAAAGATTTAGCTCTAGCAAATGAAAACTTAAGAGCAAAGAATTTACAGTTAAAGGATTTAAGTAAACAACAAAGGGAAGATAGACGACAAAGGGAAAAAATTTTAGTCGAATATAATAAAGCCCTCAAAACTCAGTTAAACTTAGCAAAAGCCAAAGAAAAAGCAGAAATTGTCGCAAAAGCTAAAAGTGAGTTTCTCGCTAACATGAGCCATGAAATTCGCACTCCAATGAATGGGGTAATCGGTATGGCGCAACTATTATCTCTTACCCATCTGAATGAAGAGCAACAAACCTATGTCCATACTATTATCGATAGTGGGGAAACTTTGCTAACTATCATTAATGACATTCTTGATTTTTCTAAAATTGAATCAGGTAATTTACAATTAGAAGAACGTCCTTTTGCTTTTCGGGAAATCATTAAAACTATTATTAATTTACTTTCTCCCCAAGCAGAAAAAAATAATATCCGAATTTCTTGTTTTATTGCACCACAAATTCCCTCTAATTTATTGGGTGATAGCATTCGTTTCAGGCAAATACTGCTTAATTTAATGGGTAATAGTATTAAGTTTACTCACGTTGGTAGCATTAAGATTTATGCAGATATAAAAAATGTTTATAGTCAACAGGGATGGCAAGAATATGAAATAATGATCAGAGTGGAAGATACTGGAGTTGGCATAGAACGCGATCGCCTCTCTTATTTATTTCAACCATTTTCTCAAGCAGATAATTCAATTACCCGTAAGTATGGCGGTACAGGTTTAGGGTTAGCTATTAGTAAAACTTTGATCAACCTAATGGGGGGTACAATTTGGGTTGAAAGTAACGGTAATATCGGTGGTTTTCCCCCAGAAAACTGGTTTTATCATCGCCAAAAACAACCGGGATCAACATTTTATTTTACATTTCGGGCAAAAGAAGTTCTTAGATGTTATTTAACATCAAAAAAATCTTTTTGTATTATTGAGAATTTAGACAATATCAAACCGTCAAATCTCCAGATTCTTTTAGCTGAAGATAATCTTGTTAACCAAAAAGTGACTCTTTCCTTTCTAAAAAAATTGGGATATAGTGCAGACATTGCCAAAAACGGATTAGAAGTCTTAAACAAAATCGAAAACAAGACTTATGACATCATCTTAATGGATGTACAAATGCCCGAAATGGATGGTTTAACCACCACAAAAAAAATTAGAGAAATGTCCATCAAACAACCTTTTATTATCGCTTTAACTGCCAATGCTTTAGATCAAGATCAACAAATGTGCTTATTTGCAGGAATGAATGATTATATTCGTAAACCAGTGAAAATAAATGAACTTAATCAAGCTATTTTGAAAATTAAGAACTGACGTTACGCACTTATTCATGTGTTAAGTTAAGGGAGGTGTCAGGTTTCAGCTTTCAGGTATTAGGGTTTTAGAGGGAAATTTCTTTTTTATATTAACTCTGAACTCTGAACTCCGTTCACGACTGAAAAAAGTGTACGAGCGCAGCGAACTCTCTGAACTCTCATCCCCCTAATCCCCAAACTAAGGTATTATAAGGGTTATAGTTTATTTTTCTCAATTTCAGAAACAAAGTATAAAGTATTATGAGTAAATCCTTTAATTATGATTTAATTATTATAGGTGCTGGTGTCGGAGGTCATGGTGCCGCTTTACACGCTGTTAAATGCGGTTTGAAAACTGCCATTGTGGAAGCAGGAGACATGGGTGGTACTTGCGTTAATCGTGGCTGTATCCCTTCTAAAGCCCTTTTAGCCGCTTCTGGAAAAGTAAGAGAGTTAAGAGAAACTGAACATTTACAGTCTATGGGGGTTACTGTCGGCGGTGTTAGTTTTGATAGAGGTGCGATCGCATCTCATGCTAATGATTTAGTTAGTAAAATTCAATCAGATTTAACTAATAGCTTAAGCCGTTTGAAAGTAGATATTATCAGAGGTTGGGGTAAAGTAGCTGAATCTCAAAAAGTTATCGTTATCGGGGATGATGGTTCAGAGAAAGTCATCACAGCGAAAGATATTATGTTGTGTCCGGGTTCAGTGCCTTTTGTGCCTAGAGGGGTAGAAGTGGACGGAAAAACCGTTTATACTAGCGATCAAGCGGTAAAATTAGAGTCTTTGCCTCAGTGGATTGCTATTATCGGTAGTGGTTATATTGGTTTAGAATTTGCTGATGTTTACACTGCTTTAGGTTCAGAAATTACCATGATTGAAGCCATGGATCAATTAATGCCTACCTTTGATCCTGATATTGCTAAAATTGCTGAAAGAGTATTAATTAATAGCCGTGACATTGAAACCTACACAGGCGTATTTGCCACCAAAATTACCCCCGGAAATCCAGTAAAAATAGAATTAACAGACGCTAAAACCAAAGAAATAGTTGATGTATTGGAGGTTGACGCTTGTTTAGTAGCCACAGGGCGCATTCCTGCCACCAAAAACCTCGGTTTAGAAAATCTCGGCATTGAAACCGAAAGGGGCTTTATTCCCGTCAACGATAAAATGCAAGTGTTAAAAGATGGTAAAGTTGTACCCCATTTATGGGCAGTCGGTGACGCTAATGGTAAAATGATGTTAGCCCATGCCGCATCAGGACAGGGTATCATTGCTGTAGAAAATATGTGCGGTAGAGACAAAACCATTGATTATCGTAGTATTCCCGCCGCCGCTTTTACTCATCCCGAAATTAGCTATGTGGGCTTAAATGAGCCTCAAGCCAAGGAATTAGGCAAAAATTATGGTTTTGAGGTAGCCACCGCTAGAACCTACTTTAAGGGCAATTCTAAAGCCTTAGCAGAGAAAGAAACAGACGGGATCGCTAAAATTATTTTCCGCAAAGATACAGGGGAATTACTCGGAGTCCATATTATTGGTATTCACGCCTCGGATTTAATTCAAGAAGCGGCAAATGCGATCGCATCTCGTCAAACCGTTCATGAATTAGCCTTTAATGTTCATGCCCATCCTACCTTATCGGAGGTATTAGACGAGGCTTACAAACGGGCAAGTTAATTTTGAGTAAGGAGTAATGAGTAGGGGCGAACGGCCGTTTGCCCGTACATGAGTAAGGAGAATTAAATAAAATCTGAAACCTGACACCTCTCAATTGTTAATTATTAATTAAAAACATGAATTACTTAGTTGCTGTATTGTCCGATCGCATCCAAGCAGAAGATGCTTACACTGCGCTTGAAAAAGCGGGTATTCCCACAAAACAAATATCAATTTTAGGAAAAGGTTATAAAAGTGCCGATGAGTTTGGTTTAATTAAACCTGAAGATGAGGGGCGTAAAAATGCCATTAGAATGGCTTATTGGTTAGTGCCGTTTGGTTTTTTTGGTGGCTATACTTTTGATGCCATTACCAGTATTGATACCTTTGGTTGGGCTGGTGAACCTTTTAACCATATTATAGGTGGTTTTTTAGGTGCGATCGGTGGTGCTATGGGTAGTTTTTTTGTGGGGGGAAGTATCGGTTTAGCAGAGGGTAGTGGTGATGCTCTACCTTATCGTAATCGTCTTAATCAGGGTAAGTATTTAATCATTGTTGAAGGAGATCAAATGACCAAAAATCAGGCTACTAGAATTTTAAAAGTTTTTGAGCCTGAAAATTTACAGGGCTATCAAGGATGATTAAGGGGAAAAGGGCAAGGGGCAGGGGGCAAAGGTAAATAGCGAATAGTGAATAGTTGATAATTAAGAATTAAGAATTAAGAATTAAAAACCCTTAACTCCTGTACGGGCGAATGGCCATTCGCCCCTAACTAACTCATTACTTGTTTCTCCCTCTCCCCTCATCCCCTCATCCCCTCATCTCCCCATCTCCCTAACACCTGCAACCTGACACCTAACCTTATCGGATATTCTTAAATCGAACTGAGGTTACTAAACTACTACTTTTTAAAATTATTCACCCAATCCTCTAAAACCTTTCCTGCCACTTCTCTGCCTCCTAAACCAAAAGCAAGTGCGATCGCAACTGCAATACCACCAGTTAATAAGCCAAAAGCGAGATTAACAATATTTGGGGCAATGCCGATTCTTTCTAAAGCCATAGCTGAAACCATGACAATAATAGCAATACGAGCCGTTTGGGCAAGAAAATTCGACTGATTAGTGCCAGAGTTAGCAATTAATCTGAATACTAAATTGGCAAAGTATAAGCCAATGGCAAAAACCAATAACCCCGCTAAAATTTGTCCTGAAAGAACCAGAATAAAAGCCACAACGCTTCTAAGGGCATCTATTTCCAAAATGTCGACTGCTGTTAAAGATGCAACTAACATTACTGCCACTAAGACGATAACTCCCACAATTTGAGAAGGAGTTTGCTGGGTAGTTGTTTGGATATTATTCTCTACTTCTTCTGTTTCTTCTGCTTGAGGACTTTCTTGGGTTACTCCTAGCCAAATGAAAATATTATTGAATCCGACAGTAGTTAAAAGATTTGTAATTAATTCAGATAAATATTGCCCTGCGACATAAGCCAAACCAATAATTACGATCGCGGCAAAAAGTTTTGGTAATATATTTAATACCTGATTGAGCATTTCTGTGGCAGGAGTAGAAATGGCATCAATTTGCAAAGCATCAAGGGCAGTTATGGCAATAGGTATTAAGACTAATACATACACCACAGAACCAACTATTTGAGCCAAAGATTGACTATTTTCCTTTCTGCCTAAACCGAATTTTTCTCCGATTTGATTTATACCACTAGCCATTAACAGATTTGTTACAACCTTTTTAATGATTTGTGCAATTACCCAACCAATGGCCGCAATAATTATCGCCGCAAAAACATTGGGTAAAATGCCAACAATTTCATTAACTAACTCTTCTAAAGGACGTAAAGTTCCCTCTAACCTTAAAACACCTAAAAGAGCAGGTAAAAATAAAAGATAAATGAACCAGTAAAGGGCGTTACCAATTGTTTCGCTTAAAGCAATAGTTTCTGTTTCTGAATTTTCCCCTTGTATCTGTTGATTCAAACGTTTATCTACTTCTAGTTTGCCTAAAGCACTCACCACTAAAAGTTTAATCACTGTGGCTAATGCCCAAGCCAATGCAAGCAATAAAACTGCTCCCCCTATACGAGGCAAAAACTGAGTTATTTCCTGTAGTAAGGCATTTAAAGGTTGAGAAACAACTTCTAAATCTAAAGCGTTAAGAAAAGCAACAATAACGAATAAACTAATAATCCAACCGACTATTTCTCCAATCCATTGTTCAATCGGTAAAGAAGAAGGGTCTTCGCTATTAGTAATCCAAGCGGCAATTTTATTGTCGATTTCAGTTTTGTGTAACCATTTTTTTACTTGCCCTTTAAAAAGACTGGCAAAAATCAAACCTATTACCAGAATTAAAAGGGCTTTTGCTATGACAATCAGATTTTCTCCCAATGCCCCATCTAAGGAGAATGTGTTTATGGGGTTTTCAATCTGAGCGAGAATATTTACTGTCTTAAAAGACGGATTCAATAAAGAATTGTCAAACATTATTTTTACTATTTTTGATTCTTTACGTTTTTTCTATCTTACTTATATTTCATTTTTTATTCAAATTTCTTTTCTCTAATTTATTCTTAAATATTCCTCCAAAAAGTAAAAATTTTAATTAATATCCAATTCATATCCGATAAAAAAGAGCTTTTTTGAGTCAATTTGTCGATTTTAATTCAAGTTTCAAGAAAAAAGTAATATCTTTCTAGGATTATCAAAATTAGTTTTATAGATTATAAATATAAATTGCGTTAACAAAAAAATACGATTATTTAAACTATATTTATTCAGTTTAAACTAGAAAAATATAGCAAAATAAGTTTATAGAATTTATTAATTAATAAAATTTTATCAGTAAAAAATTAAGTTTTTAATAACTCTTTTCAATGAATTTAATACTATTTTTAGTAGATTAATATCACTTTTCCTCTTTTTTAATCTTTCTTTTCCCTCAAAAGTAAATAAATTACTATCACTAATAAATGATATTGAGTTAATTAATCATTGCTTAGAATTAGCTGAACAAATCAAAACCCTTTTCAACTAAAAGTTTTAAGTACAATAAAATCGGAAAAAAATGCAAAAAATAGTTTTTTGTCTCCAAAAAAACTGTATTAAATTATTTCACCGAATTTATGGTCAAATATGTTGTAAATAAGATTAAATGAACCTTAAAAATTAAATATTTCACCTTAAAACTATGGGGTTGTTGGTAAGGATTCAGTTAATTTTTCCTTAACTATTGGGCTACCAACGTAAAAGTTTTAGCTAGAAATAAAACCACCAAAAGTAGTCGAGAAGTTTAATCTTTTAGGATTAAGGACTCGATAGTGAGCTTTGTAGTTAAGCCATTAGACGTTAAAGTCTATAAAGCTAATTGAGTGGATATTTGTCCATAAAATTAGTAACTATTTCTAGCTAATCCGAATCAAGATAATTGAGGCTGTTCTACAGTAGTTAACTTGAGTTCTGGATAAATTATCGATGAGTGATGGCAAAAAGAGCAAGGGGCAAGGGGCAAAGGTAAATAGTTGATAATTAAGAATTAAGAATTAAGAATTAAAAACCTCTAATTCATTACTCATCACTCCCTCTTAAACAAAGATTTTAGAATGAAATAGCCCTGCCTTAAAAAGCGAGATACAGAGGGGTTTCCCAAATCCGCTACCGAAAATAATAATTTACACGATGACAAGTAATAGAGCCATAATTGATACAAAATAACAATTTATGAAAAATTAGTTATTGCCGTTCGAGTCTTTGATTTATAAATATTTTGAACTGTTGTCCGTTAGCTATTCTCCGTTGCTTACCCTCGGTCTGAGATCTTGCACCAGTACACTAATACTAGAAAACGAAACCTTTAAAATCAATTTTAATAATTTTTTTATCAATTTTTATTACTTTCCCCTGTTTTCTACCTTCACCAGTCCATTTTTGGCTACAAGATCTGAGTCAGTGACACCAGTTTTTCGTCAACCTCTATTTAATCATTACTGTTTTGGCAATTTCCTTAATGGTTTCTGTAATGGGGTGGTCTTCATATTTCAACGAAAAAATACCATTACTAGCAAGTCTGATGACATCTTTTGATTCTGGCAAAATTCCCACTACAGGAAGACCATAGGTACTTTCTATTTGTTCTGACATTTTCATGAAGTTATATGCCGCTAATGCCTTGTTAATAATTAAAAATATTTGGGGTACTTTGAGTTTTTGTGCAACTTCCACCGTTACCGCAGTTCCCTGAAAGTCTTGTTTATCGGGACGCAAAACCACAAACACAATATCAGAAAATGTGAGAGATAAAAGAGTTTCTTCGTTTAAGCCGGGGTGAGTGTCAATAAATAAATAGTCTAGTTTTAATTTGTCCACTAGGCTTTGAAAACCATCAAATAACAACTCAATGTCAAATCCTTCTCTGAGAATACGAGAAATATCATTGATTTTCATACTGGAAGGAAGTAGATATATCTTGCTATCTTTATGGGCATTTTCTTGTAAAACATGGGTTACATCACAAGCGACTTTTTCTATGGGACATTGACCCCAAAGAAAATCATTAAGAGTATATTCTAGTTTTTTCTCATTGACACCGAAAAGAATATGAACCCCCGGAGATTGAATATCAGTATCTACTATTCCGACTCTATTTCCCTGACTTGCGACAATACTGGCAATATTAGCAGTGAGATTTGATTTTCCGGTACCACCTCTGTAGGAATGAATTGAAATTATTTTAGCCATAAAAAAATCCTCTTGAAAATCTTTTTTTATCTTAATCAACAAAATAAATAACTTAATAAATTATTTTTAATTTTTAACGGCTCTTTGTAGTTCTGCTTTAGCTCTGTTATAACCTAAGACGGCATTGAGTAAATTATTTTGAGCTTGAACTAAACGAGTTTGAGCGTCTAAAACTTCTGTTTGAGTTGTAACACCTGCACTGAATCGAATTTGGGCGGCTTCGACTGCTTCTTGGGCTCGATTGACCGCTTGTCTTGCTGTGTCAATATTTTCGATTTGGGAGGGTAATTGTAAGTATGACCGTTCTACTTGAAAGCGTATGGAATCGGCTTCTTGAGAGTATTCTTGATCGGTTCTAGCAATGTCTGCATCGGCTTGTCTTGCCCTTGCGTTAGCCGCACCACCGTCAAAAAAGTTCCAGTTTAACTGTAAGCCAAAAGCATATCCTGTGGAAAAATTACCATCTACTAAGGTATTGATTCTGGGGTCATCGGTATAAGATTGTAACATTTGATAATTAGCAAACAAGGCTAAAGTTGGTCTAACTTGTGCTAGGGCAATTTGTCTTTGGGCTTCAAAACTTTTACGTTGGGCTAATTTTTGTTGTAGTTCAACTCGGTTTTTGTATGCCATGATGATGCTTTCTTCTAGGGAATATTCCCAAAGATCACTCATTGCGATCGCATCTGAGGCAGATGGTGTAACAGTGGGGGGTAAATTTAATAAACGAGCTAAATTACGTTGTGAGGTTTGTTGAACGGTTTGGGAATTTCTTAAGTTTTGTATGGAGTTATCGAGTTCAACTTGGGCATTAAGTAAATCCACACGGGTGGCTAACTGGGCTTCTAGTTGCAACTGTAAGCCTTCTAATCTAATCTGTCGGTTAGTTACGTCACTTTGGTTAATTTTTACTTCTTGATCTGCTTGTTGAAGGTCATAGTAAGCTAAGGTGACATTTAAAACCAGTTCATTTTCAATTCTTTGAACTTCTAACTGGTTGATTAAAACTTGTTCTGAGGCAGAGTTGATAGTTGCTTGACGACCGGGAGAGTAAATATTATAGTTTAAGCTCACAGTACCATCAATGAAAGTACCCGCATAATTTTTGATGTCTCTTAGGGCTTCCCTACTGCTTTCTAAAGAACTTTGAGCGCTCAGAAGATTTTGTTCAACATTATTTCTTTCTATCAATAAAGAAACGATGGTTGGTATGACAGTGGGATCAGCAGGGTTCAATTGTTCTAATACACTATCAATCTGATCAAGTTGATTTTCAATGGCGGGAATAGAAGACTCTAACTGTGCTATTTGATTTTCCGTGTCTTGTTCACTCGCCTCGGTGGATAAACCTTGAGAAGCCTCCTCTCGGCGAGAAGCAGTAACCGCCGCCGAAAGAGTAGGAAATAGTGCAGCTCTGGCTTCGTCTAAGACGGCTTGACTTTTCTCTAAGTTAATTTTGGCTATTTTTAACTGTTGACTATTTCCCTTGGCAACTGCGATCGCATCTTCTAAAGATAAAGGAATAGTAACGGTTTCTACTTCTTGGGGAGTTGTTGGCAACTCTAAAGGATTCGGGTTGACTCGTAAGTCTGGAGGAATACTATTTTCAACCTCTGAAGGGTTTTGACTTAAGAATAATTTTTCATATTCAGAGAAATTAAATTCTTGTGTATCAATAGTTTGATACTGATCATCAATAAAAGGAGTGATTTCTTCTTTTTTTTGGTCTGCCATATTTAACAAAAGTTCATTTGCTAACAAAGATTTTTGAGCGACAAACAGAGTGGTTATGTTAACAAAAGTTAATATCAGAAGATTAAAACCACTACCTCTAAAAACTTTATTTTTAGAAATATAAATCATTAGAAATTTTTTCATTATCTTCATTTATGATGGTAGGAAAAAAGTTTAAAAAGTATAATGGACAAAATACAATCACGTTATAAAACCTTAACCAAATTTAAACTAAATGAATCCGAAATTGAAGAATTATTAACTTATAACGAAAATAAGTTCAAACAAAATAGTAATATCAATGATTTTATTTCTTTCCCACTAAAATCAGAACCTCACGTAAAAATTTGGCAAAATTATAAAACCTTAGCTGATAAAATTGGTACTAATAATAGCTTAACTTTTCCATTAGTTCAACTGAAATTTCCCGTGCGAGAGGGCATGAGTCAAAATGAACAATATCTTCGGGCAGTGCGCAAGGGAGAATGTGAAGAAAATTTCCGATTTGAGGGAGGATTACAATTAACAGACCCAGATAATTTACAACTGGAAATAAAAGATACTCTTGCAGGAGCAATACCTATTATCATTGCCCCTAATCGTCAAGACTTTGAGCTTTTAATTCAAGCCATCACCAAAAAAAATGAACCTGTAACCATTCCCCCATCCATGGGAGCTTGTATAATTGGGGGTTATAACAATTGGGATCGAATCAAACAATATCGTCTTGAATGGGAAAAAAATAATCCTAACCATTGCACCCAAGAAGATTGGAATCAAGAATTTAAAAGACTAATACCCCAAAAATCTTTATATCAAGACCGTTTTATTATTCTTAGTCAAGGCTTTTATAGCAATGTTAGTGCCACTCAACTAGGTTTAACAGAACAACAGTGGCAAAAACTATCTCTCACTATTCGTTTAGAGCATGAGTGCACTCATTATTTCACCCGTAGAGTGCTTAACTATATGGGCAATAACTTACTAGATGAGCTTATTGCTGATTACCAAGGAATTGTGGCGGCTTTAGGGTATTTTCGGGCTGATTGGTTTCTCCACTTTGTTGGTTTGGAATCCTTCCCAAATTATCGTCAGGGAGGAAGACTGGAAAACTATCGAGGAAACCCTCCTTTATCAGATCAAGCATTTAAAATACTTCAGAATTTGGTAAAAACCGCCGCGGAAAATTTAGAGCAATTTCATAACAAATACTTTAACTCTACTCCCACAAAACAAGAAAGTATTTCCTTACTAATGGCTTTAACAACTTTAACATTAGAAGAATTGGCTTCCGATGATTTCGAGACTCTTGTTCAAGAATCTATAAATTATCAAAAAAAATTCTTTAAGATTGAGTAAATATGGTTATACTTTGGACAAGAATAATTGACTCTGAAAAAAAGGAGAAAATCAAGGAGAAATAGGTAATATTCAGATCTTGACCCAAAGAATAGATGACTAATGAAGGTGACAAACAGAGTTGAGTAATAATTTTAATTGAAGCATACTCAAGATATTTGTACCATTTTAGCTAGTTAGTCGATGTTATTTTAAAGCAAGATCCCTAATAATAATCAGTATTTTTTATTATCTCAAATTACCAACTTCGCCAAAATAAAACAAATTATAAGATTGCGGAGAATAAATTGAATTATGACAGATGTTTTATTACAGGAACTAAGCAATAGCGATATTGAATGGCTCAAAAACACAGGTCAAACTCAAAGAGTCGCTGTTAACACCCTTTTAATTGAACAGACAAAACAAGTTGATTTTGTTTATATCATTATTCAGGGAGAATTTATTGCTACTTTAACCCGTCATGAAAAAGGACGACTAGGAGAAGTTTTTGCCGCTTTAGAAGATAATCAAAGTCTTGAACAAGAAATTGGCAAATTTTCTGAGGGTGAAATTTTGGGGGAAATGAGTTTTTTAGAAGTGAATCCCGCCGCTAATAGTATAAGAGCGATCGCAGATTCTGTGGTTTTAAGTATTCCCCGTGAATCCCTAAATCAAAAATTACAACAAGATTATGGATTTGCCGCTCGATTTTATCGAGGAATGACCATACTGTTACTCGAAAGATTCCAACATCTAATCACTCTCTATTTGAAAAAAAGACTAGGTCAAATAGCCCCCCTCCAAGAAGTGTCTCTCATTTTTGGTGAACTAAGAGATTCAGATGTGGACTGGTTTCTACAAAAAGGTAAATTAGAAACAT
Organism: Cyanobacterium aponinum PCC 10605; assembly: GCF_000317675.1. Classification (NCBI taxonomy): domain Bacteria; kingdom Bacillati; phylum Cyanobacteriota; class Cyanophyceae; order Chroococcales; family Geminocystaceae; genus Cyanobacterium; species Cyanobacterium aponinum. Next base: position 2,060,251 of record NC_019776.1, on the reverse strand, counting down.
TCCCTGCTAATACCGTTTTAATTCAATCAGGGGAGCAAGTAGAAAATATTTATATATTGCTTCAAGGAGTAATGAATGTTTCTGTGAGTGAACAGAAAAAAAATCGTCTCAATAGCATTTTTGCTCTTTTAGAAAGTGACGACAATACATCCTCCGCCCCTGTAGAGCGAGAAATTGGTCACATATCAAGGGGAGAAATAGTAGGAGAAATTGCGGTTTTAGAATCCCATCGCTCCTACTGCACAATTAAAACCTTAGAAAACTGTTCTGTTTTGGTCATCTCAAGACAACAAATGATTCTTAAACTACAGCAAGACGTCGGTATGGCATCACGCTTTTATCGAGTAATTGCAAAACTAATGTCAGGTAGGGTGCAAGGCATGATTAGTCGTCTGGGGTTCGGCAAAACTTCTTATTCCCAAGGAGAGACACTATCCCAAGATACAACTTATGAAGATGAAATCGACTTAGATGTTATGGATAATCTGACCCTCGGCGGTGCAAGATTTGATTGGATGCTAAGAAGATTAAAAGTTAGTTAATATTTGATGACAAAAATTTGATATGTCCTTATTTTCCATTGGCACATTAGCACATTAGTTGAAACATCAAACAGATAACGAAATATTAGTATATAAGGGAAATTCATATAGCAATGAGTAAACTATTCAGACAAGAATCTCTCGAACGTCTTTCTTCCCCAGAAAGATTAGACCAATTAATGCAGGTTATAAACCCCAAAGCATGGGTACCTTTAACCGCAATGAGTTCTTTAGTATTAGTAGGAGGACTTTGGAGTGTTTTTGGTCGTATTCCCCTGACAGTAACAGGTCAAGGAATTTTAGTTCAACCTCGCCGTGTGGTTCAAGTTCAAGCCCTAGGGCAAGGAAGAATTATCACATTAAATGTCAAATCAGGTGATGTGATCAAAGAAGGAGAAATATTAGGCACTATTGACCAATCCTCTTTAAGACAACAATTAGCCCAAGAAAAACAAAAATTAGCCGATTTACTCAATCAAAATCGGGATACAACACAAGCAGAAGGACTAAAAAGAGAACTAGAAAGAGGAACTTTAGAACAAAGAAAAGATAACTTAGAAAAAACCCTCGATCGCGAATCTATCATACCTGTTTTACGAGAAGAAAATTTTGCACTATTAGAAAAAAACCGTATCAACCTACAAAAAAGTCTTGAGAACCTCGAAACAAACGTTCCTCTCGTGCGTAAAAGAAGTATTACTGCCCTTGAAGAACAAAGAAAAAGTTTAAATGAGCGTATTCGGCAAATTAATGTCCTACTACCCACCCTCAAAGAAAGAATTGAAAGTCGCCGTAAACTCCTCGAAAAGCAATTAATTACAGGGGATGCCCTCTTAAGCGCAGAACAACAACTATTTGAAAATATTGCCTCATTATCTAACCTAGAAGCAGAATTAAGTCAACTAGATGTGAGAGAAGCCCAAATAGAAAGAGAATATCTACAAGGTTTAGATCAAATCAATAATCTTAAAAGTAAGCTCCAAGAAATAGAAGTACAAAAAACAGATATGCAACGACAATATCTGGAAAGTCTCAATCGTCTTGATGATATTCAAAATAAAATAGACGAAGTTAACAGCCAAATAGCCAGTCTAGATCAACAAAAACTAGAATCATCCTTTAACAGATCCAATCAAGTCGATGAAGTAAAGCGTAAAATAGCCCAATTAGAACTTCAATTAGCGGATCAAGGAAAAATTATCAGTAAACATCATGGCAAGATTTTAGAATTAGCCATCGTACCGGGTCAAGTAATTCAAAGTGGTACTCGTGTTGGCTCTATTGAAATAGATGAAGAAAATAGTCCTTTGATTAGTGTTACCTATCTTGCCGACAGAGATGGACAAAAAGTCAAAGAAGGGATGACAGTTCAAGTGACTCCTAGTCTCGTCAAAAGAGAAAGATACGGAGGAATTTTAGGTAAAGTAACCGATGTCTCAGATTTTCCCGTCACAACTCAAGACATGACTGCAATTATCGGTAATCCAGAATTAGCCCAACAATTAGGACAAGAAAAAGCACCCATACAAGTATTTGCTGAATTGGAAAAAGACCCTAACACTTTTAGCGGTTATAAATGGTCTTCTTCTAAGGGTCCTAATGAAGAACTATCCCCCGGCACTACCACCACAACTCGTATTCAAGTGGGAGAAGTTGCACCAATTTCCTACATTATTCCCTTATTTAGATCTTGGACTGGAGTTTATTAAAATTTGCTTTAAAATACTTTAAAAAAGCTAAAATTTACAATAAAACACTCTAATTTAATTTAACCTATATTTTATAATTAGGTCTATAAAAACTATTTTTAGAATTTAATTTAACTAATTTTATTACCACAACACCTGAGTTCGATAAACAATTAATAATTTAGTAATTAGCAATTAATTAAAAGCCTGAAACCTGATACTTTCCCAAACTCGATATTCTTGCATCGAACTGAGGTCATAACAATGGCTGATGATTACTTTTTTTACTTTTAAGATTGGATGTTATAAATTATGGCTTTTGCATTTTTATCAAAACTGTTTTCTTCTCCCCAAACAAAAAGAGTTCGTACTCCTACAGTTATTCAAATGGAAGCGGTGGAGTGTGGTGCGGCGGCTCTGGGGATTATTTTAGGTTATCACCGTCGTATTGTACCGTTGCCCGAATTAAGGCGAGAGTGTGGGGTATCTAGAGATGGTAGTAAAGCATCAAATGTATTAAAAGCGGCTAGAATATACGGCTTAAATGCGAAGGGTTTTAAAAAATCCTTAGAAGAAGTGCAAAAACTTCCTCCCCCTTATATTGTTTTTTGGAATTTTAACCACTTTTTAGTTGTAGAAGGATTCGTAAAAAATAAAGTCTATCTCAATGATCCCGCTTCAGGTCCTAGAAGCATTACCTTAGAAGAATTTGACCAAGGTTTCACAGGAGTTGTCTTAGTTTTTGAACCGGGGGCAGATTTCACCAAAGGAGGTAAAAAACAAGGAATTATACCTGCTTTAACTGCTCGTTTACAAAATTCTCACGCCGCAATTTTATTTTGTCTTTTAACAGGTCTATTTTTAACGATTCCTCGATTAGCCGTACCAGCGTTTACTCAAGTTTTTATTGATGAGGTGATAGTAGAAGGTCGGCAAGACTGGCTCAAACCGTTATTGTTAGTAATGCTATTTGCCGTTATCCTCATAGGAGTTTTGGCAAGATTGAGGTTGACTTATTTGCGAAGATTGATGCTGAAACTGTCAATTTCTATGTCAGGGCAATTTTTATGGCATACTTTGCGCCTCCCCATTGGTTTTTATGCCCAAAGATACGCAGGAGAAATCAGTAATCGATCGCAGCTTAATCAAAAGGTTGCTAATATTTTATCAGGACAGTTAGCCACAACGATCATTGATACGGTGATGATTGTCTTTTATGCCTTAATCATGTTTCTTTATGATTGGGTATTAACAATAATGGTTATTTTCTTTGCCGCCATTAATTTCGTCGCTCTGAGATATTTAGCCCGTACCAGATTAGATGCCAATGCCCGATTAGCCCAAGAGAGCGGAAAAGTGGCAGGGGTTGCCATTGGGGGAATTATGACCATTGAAACAGTGAAAGCCGCAGGTTTAGAGTCAGACCTATTTTCTAAATTTGCAGGTTACTATTCTAAAATGGTTAATGCTCAACAGGAATTGAGTTTACCCTCTCAAGTTTTATCTTCTATTCCTAGTTTGTTAACCTCCCTTGCAACCACCGCTATTTTAGTGGTAGGAGGTTTTCGGGTGATGAATGGCAATCTTAGTATTGGTATGTTGATTGCTTATCAGGCTTTAACTCAAAGTTTTTTATCTCCAGTGAATAACCTACTTAATTTCGGTAGCACTTTACAGGAATTAGAGGCAGATTTAGGACGCTTAGATGATGTTTTAGCCAATCCTATTGATACTGAAGTGGAAAGAGGGGAACAGGTAGAAACAGAAACCAATACCCAACTAGCAACGGTGAACCAAGATAATTTTAAACTAAAAGGTTATATTGAATTACGCAATATTAGTTTTGGTTATAGCCGTTTAGAACCCCCTTTAATCAGCAATTTCAGCTTAAGTATCAAACCCGGGCAAAGAGTAGCTTTAGTAGGAGGCAGTGGTTCAGGTAAATCCACCGTCGCAAAATTAGTAACGGGACTTTATGCGCCTTGGGAAGGGGAAATTTTATTTGATGGTATTCCTCGCACTCGTTTATCAAGAGCAGTTTTAGCTAATTCTTTGGCAATGGTGGAGCAGGAAATCTTCCTTTTCGCAGGTTTAGTACGGGATAACTTAACTCTTTGGGATTCTACTGTACCTGAAGAATATATCATTCAAGCCTGTGAAGATGCGGCAATTCATGATTTGATTTTAGCTATGCCGGGGGGTTATGAAGGGGAGTTAATTGAAGGGGGTATGAATATGAGTGGAGGACAGAGGCAACGCCTAGAAATTGCCCGGGCTTTAGTGCGAAATCCCTCAATTTTGGTCTTGGATGAAGCCACCAGTGCCCTTGATGCAGAAACAGAGTTAATTATCGATCGCAATTTGCGCCGTCGAGGCTGTTCTTGTGTTGTGGTTGCTCACCGATTAAGTACGATTCGAGATTGTGATGAAATTATCGTTTTAGATCGAGGCAAAGTAGTACAACGGGGAACTCATGAGGAACTAAGGGAACAAGGAGGTATTTATGCCCAGTTAACCAGTTCCCAAGAAACCGAAGAAGAAGAACAAGAACAAGGAGTGTTGATCTAAAGCTATGACAGAACAAACTTTATTACCCGAACAAATTTTAGTTAAAGGTAACGAACCTTTATTGTTAAATGACCCTCAAACCGTGTGGTTAGTGGAATCAGGTTCATTAGTATTATTTTCTACCCTGATTGAAGATGATAAGCCTCAAGATATTCGCCGTTATTTATTCACCGCCGTAGAGGGAGAAATTTTACTAGGAGTTGATTTTCTCTCGGATGAATATGGCATAATTGCGGTGGGTTTAGAGGAAACGGTTTTAAGAAAGTTCTCTTTTCAAGATTTTTTTGAACCCTTGATCCACAAAACTTCTGATTCTGACCCCAATCAAGATCTAAAACAGATTACCCCATTAGAAACATGGTTACATCATTGGGATGAGTGGTTAGCCCGACAGTATGTAAAAATCACTGAATTTCCCTTAAGTTTGGTTACAGCCGAGGGTAGTCATTTTATTTCTTTAATTGAAGGGCAAAGTCTTCAAGCTAGAAAAGGGCAGGTAGCTTGGATTGACGTTCGCTCAGGAAGTTTCCATTGGATGGGATTAGAGGAAATAATGCTTGAGTCGAATTGCTCTGTTTTTCCCCTGACTCCTGAAATGTGGTTAAATACAAAAGAACAGACGGAAATTTATACTTGTCCCACTTCTGATTTAGAAAATTGTCAAGATTTAAGTCTTAGTTTAAATCAATTTCATCGTTATCTATTGCATTATCTTCGCTTAGTTGTTGTCAAGGAACAAGAGGAAAATTTTCAACAGTTTCAGCAACGGCAGGAACTCAATGTTCAGGTGACAGAAAGTGCCTTGGGGGGATTAAAAGAAGTTTTACACCCTGAAGAGGTGGGCTTTTTCCAAGAGGGAATGCCTTTATTAGTTGCCGCAGGAGCTATCGGCAGAGTTCAAGGAATTACTGTTCTTCCTCCTGCTAAGTCAGAAGATTTAAGTCGGATTAAAGATCCCCTAGATGCGATCGCACGGGCTTCTCAATTTCGTACCCGTCGGGTGTTATTAATGGGGGAATGGTGGAAACAAGAAAACGGACCTCTTTTAGCTTATACCCTAGAAGAAAATAATCCTGTGGCATTACTACCCCATCGGGGTAATAAATACGTTTTGTTTGATCCAATTACGAAAACGAAAACTCCTGTTAATGAGGCGATTGCTGAAACTTTGTCGGTGGAAGCCTATATGTTTTATCGCCCTCTGCCTGGTGGCATTTCCCATTTTTTGGAAGTGTTTAAATTTGGTATTCGGGGTTATGAAAAAGACGTAATTGCCATTGGTGTTATGGGTACAGTTGGTACTCTTATGGGGATGGTAACACCTCAAGCGACTAACCTTTTAGTTAATAATGCGATTCCTGACAGTGATCAAGGTTTGTTATGGCAAATCGGTTTAGCTTTATTTGCGGCGGCTTTTGGACAAGCGGCTTTTCAGTTAGCCCAAGGGATTTTTTCTTTAAGGGTAGAGAGTGCGGCTGATGGGGTTTTGCAACCCGCCGTATGGGATCGCTTAATTAAACTCAGTCCCGCTTTTTTCCGTAAATATGCCACAGGGGATTTATTGGTGCGTTTGTTGGCGGTGGGGCAAATTCGTTCTCAGTTAAGTGGGGCGACTCAACGTACTCTTTTAAGTGGTATTTTCGCCCTGTTAAATTTGGGGTTAATGTTTATTTACAGTGTCAAATTAGCTTTAGTGGCAATGGGCATAACCCTTGTAGCGGCAATTGTTACCACTGTTTCTAGTACCATGCTTGTACGCCGACAAAGGAAAACAGAGGAGTTAGACGGGGAGTTAAATGGTCTAAGTATCGAGTTAATTAACGGAGTTTCAAAATTGAGGGTAGCGGCCGCCGAAGAAAGGGCTTTTGCGGCTTGGGCAAAAAAATTCGGTCAACGGACAAAGTTAATGGCTGGTATTCAAAGAATTAATGATAGTGTTACGGTCGTCACAGAAGTCTTACCCTTAATGAGTTCGGTATTATTATTTTGGTTTGCCATTATGTTTATTCAAGGTGCGATCGCAAAAGGCATACCGGGAGGCTTAAATGCAGGTACTTTCTTAGCTTTTAACTCTGCTTTTGGCACTTTTTTTAGTGGTGTAACCGATTTGAGTGTTACTATTACCGATGTTTTAGAAATTGTCCCCCTATGGGAAAGGGCAAAACCTATTTTAGACGGGAAACCCGAAGCAGACGTTACCAGTGCTGACCCTGGACGTTTAACAGGACGTTTTACAGTAGATCACGTTACTTTTCGTTATCGTGAAGATGGTCCCTTAATTTTAGATGATGTCACCATTGAAGCAAACCCCGGAGAATTCATTGCTCTGGTGGGTCCTTCCGGTAGTGGTAAATCAACAATCATGCGTTTGTTGCTTGGTTTTGAAACCCCTTTAGCTGGAACAATCTATTATGATGGACAAGATTTAGCAGGTTTAAATCCTCAAGCCGTCAGGCGACAATTAGGGGTTGTTTTGCAAAATGGACGTATCGGTGCCGGTTCTCTGTTTGATAATATTACTTCCGGGGCTTTAGTTACCCTTGATGAGGCTTGGGAAGCGGCAAGAATGGCGGGTTTTGCCGAAGATATTGAACAAATGCCTATGGGGATGCACACGGTTATTAGTGAGGGGGGAACAAACCTTTCTGGGGGTCAAAGACAAAGGCTTTTAATTGCCCGTGCCTTGGTTTTAAAACCAAAAATTATTTTCCTTGATGAGGCCACAAGCGCCCTTGATAATCGTACTCAATCCATTGTCACCAAAAGCCTCGATCGCATGAACGCCACTAGAGTAGCGGTAGCCCACCGTTTAAGCACCATCCGTAACGCCGATCGCATCTATGTTTTAGAAGCAGGGCGAGTGGTGCAGGTAGGTAATTTTGATCAACTGATCCAAGAAGATGGATTATTCGCTAGACTTGCCGCCCGACAATTAGAGTAACCTCAGTTTGGTCGGGTTTGACGGTTGCAGGTGTTGAGGTATTAGGGGATTAGGGAATTAGGGTGTTAGGGGATTAGGGGCTTAGGGTGTTGGGGGTAAATGAGAGTTTGCTGTGCTTGTACATTCCTTTCAATCGTGAACGGAGTTTTTAATTATCAACTATCAACTATTCACTATTCACTAATTCATTTTATCTATTACCGATAAAACAAAGACTATCTCTGTTGTTGGGGCAAAATTGTCGTGCTACTGGATTTTGATGTAGATATACTCTTTCTAAATTTTTTAAATCCCACAGGGGTTTGATTCCTGCTTCTGTTACTTGATTGTTATTGAGAGATAATTCTTCTAGTTTGCTCAGTTTTGCTAAAGGAGTTAAATCAGAAATTTGATTATTATCTAACGATAATTCTTGTAAGTTAGTTAAATTTGCTAAGGGTTTTAAATCGCTAATTTTATTTTCTCTAGCATATAATTCTTGTAAGTTAGTTAAATTTTCTAGTGGTTTTAAATCACTGATTTTATTCTGATTAATATATAAAGTATTAATTTTTTTTAGATATTTAATTGCTTCAAAATTATTAGTATTAATATTGCTGATATATAATTTTTCGAGGTTATTTAATGATTTTAAAGGGGTTAAATCTTGAATGGGATTATGACCTAAAACTACTTTCTTTAAATTAGTCATCGATTGTAGAGGGGAAATATCGACAATATTGTTATTGTATAGATTTAAGTCTGTAAGATTGATAAAACTTTTGAGTGGTCTTAAGTCGGAAATATTTTGATTTGCTATAGTTAGGGTGAATACTCTAGGGGCGATTTCAGCGGCTTCTGCACAATTTTTTACATTTAAAGCCTTAGTGATTGCATTAATGGTTTTTTCTGTTTCAGCAGATAATGATTGTTGTTCGCACCATTGACTAAAACTCATGTTTGAATTTTGTGCATTCACTTGTATCGGTGAATAAATAAGAGGGGAAATAATTACACTGGCAACAAATAAACTTTTTTTAATTAAGGACATTCTTAACCTCTATTACACTTTTTTTTAGTTAATATTTTTCTTAAATTAGTTCATATTAACATCATTTTTCACTTTGTTTCTCAATTTATTATCTATTTTTAGACTGTATAATAATATCAATAAAAAACTAATTCCCATAACTCCTGCAATGGGATTTTTATCTATTCCTGTTATCCAAGATGGTACTAAGTTGTTATATTTTACCATTTGTCCTACATTTACAATATAGTATCCCCACACTAAGCCACTATGAATGCCAATACTAATACCCAATAAGTTAAGATGCGATCGCTTCCCTAATACTAAAATATATCCTAAAATAACTAAAGCGGGAAAAGTAACACTGGTACGAATTACTTCAGGTAGGGGTTTAATGAAATGTAAAAAAGCAAAAATAAAAGCATTTAAACCAGCAGAAAAAGCCAGAGAAAAATCTCTTTCTAATTCCCATAATAAAAAGCCTCGAAAAAATAATTCTTCTGCCAAGCCAATACCAATGGCACTTATAAATCCTTCTGTTAAGAGTTTAACCAAGGGTAAAGAAGGAGACTGAAAACTTACCCACCCCAATAAAAATTCAACTCCAAATAATAGCCAATTAGAAATAAAACCAATAATTAAACCTTTGATTAAAAAAAGAAAATTGGTGCGAGAAAAAACTAAACCATAACTTTTAAAAATATTCGATTTATCATACACAAATTGACCCCAAAACTTAACCAAAAATAGAAAAATGACAAATAAAATTGCCATGGTTATAATAGTAGTTAAATTAGGATCTTTTGCTCCTAGAAAATAATAAGTAGAGAGTAAAAAAGGAGACCAAATAAATAGTAAGGCTAAGACAAATAGCCCTAACCTTACAACTATAGGATAATTTTTGATATGAGATAAAAGCAAAATGAGGACAATTAATAATTAATATAAATAGTAATAATAAACCATTATTCCGCAGGTTCGATCGTGCTAGTTAAACCTTTACTTTTTAAACTTTCACAATAAAACTCAGCGTGTTCCAAAGCACATACTGTTACTAAACCAACACCATTTGTATGAGCTTCCATCATTACACTAACCGCTTGAGGTTCACTCATTCCAACGGTTTCCATCAGGGTTTCTACGACATATTCCATCGTATTGAAACTGTCATTATGCAGTAAAACTCGATAACCCGGATGATGTTTTTTTTCACTATTAGCTTTTGTTTGCGGATTTTGAATAACCTGAGTTGCCATAAAAGTTGATAACCTCCATCTGTATAATAAATAGTGAATAATTAATAGTTAATAGTGGATCACTAATTAATGATATTAACAAGTTATTTAACCACTAATTCTCGATCAACATAATTCCTAATTCTTCTAATCCCCCAACAGACATCGCCATAAATATATACAGGCAGAATGACTTTTTTACCCCTTAAAAATCCTAATTTTTATCAAAACTCCAATAGAATAACTAAGCTAAGACGAAATCAACATCACTTGTGCCTTCCGTTTCACCTTCCCCAGATTGTAATTTTGCTCCGTTAATTTCTACGGCAAAGGGAGTATTTCCCATCTTTAAATTATAGTCTGTGGCAGAATCGGTATAGCCTACACTAGCAATCATTTGTCTTCCACTGTCAGTATATTGAAAAACAAGCATTTGATTTTTAGATTTTTCGTTATCGTATGCCCAGATTACCATATACTGTTTATCCTGATATTCAAATACTTTGGGAGGGCGATTAGGGTTGTAGCGCCCCGACTTACCAAAACTTTTATCAAGGAAATCTTGAACGGAAGAAGTTTCGACAACGGCAAAAGCAACCTCTTCTTCTGGATTAGAAATTTGAGCATCTTCGGGGGTTTCGGGTAATGCTTCTTGCTGTTTTTTATTTTGGAAATAATCAACGGCTTTTTTTACTCCCACAGCACCAACAGCCGCTATTCCAGCACCAATGAGGACGTTGCGTAATTTACTCATGATAGTTTTTTAATTTCTTGTGTCTAACTAATCTTTATCTTACAGCACTTTTTAATGGTACAAACTACTTCTTGACACGGTAGCGATGCTCATTCTAAAGCATTTTAGTAGTGGGCTAGGAAATATAAACATCTAAATCAAATCGTCAGGGAAAGAGTGAGCAACAGGCAACAAGTAAACGTTTGAATGATAACAAGGGGCTTAAGCCCGTCGCCTAATAAAAAAGTTAGGTTTAATAGATCTTAGATGACTTCTTAAGTATAAAGATACTAATAGTTTAAAATTAATTTTGAGAAAAATTAACCAAAACCTAAAGCCTGAAACCTACTTAGAGAGTCATATTTCTATATCGCACTTCGGCTAAATTTGATAAAATATGGACTCAGTATCACACAAGGAAATAACTGCTAATGAGGGAAAAAATTACCATTCTCAAAGAAAATCTAGCCCGTACAATTGTGGGGAAGGATGATGCCATTAAATTAGTTTTAGTTGCTTTATTAAGTGGAGGTCATGCTTTACTAGAAGATGTACCCGGAGTGGGTAAAACCCTCTTAGCGAAATCTCTTGCAAAATCAATTAATGGTAAGTTTCAGCGTATCCAATGCACTCCTGATTTATTGCCTAGTGATGTAACAGGAACAAATGTTTGGAATCCCAACAGTCGAGAATTTGAGTTTTTAGCAGGTCCTGCTTTTGCGAATGTTTTACTAGCAGATGAAATCAATAGGGCTACTCCGAGAACTCAATCCGCATTATTAGAAGTAATGGAAGAAAAACAAATTACCATTGACGGAGTTGCTAAGATTGTACCGATACCTTTTTTTGTTATTGCCACACAAAACCCTGTAGAGTATCAGGGAACTTTTCCCTTACCAGAAGCACAAATGGACAGATTTGCTATTTCTTTGAGCCTTGGTTATCCCTCCTTTGAGGAAGAGTTGCAAATGTTAGAAAAGCAGTTAAATCCTACTTTAGTGGAAGAATTAGAACCCTGTGTGAGTTTACAAGACGTGAAAGATTTACAAAAAGAGGTATTTTCAGTTAGGGTTGCGCCAGAGATTCAAAAGTATATCGTTAATTTAATCAATGCTTCTCGTCAGGATGATGATATTGCTTTGGGAGTAAGTCCTAGGGGAACAATTGCTCTACAAAAAGCATCTCAGGCTTTAGCTTTCTTGGAAGGGAGAGATTATGTTATTCCCGATGATATTAAATTTTTAGCACCTAGTGTATTATCTCATCGTTTGATTCCAGCAGGAGGCAGAAATGCAAAAGTGATTGTAGCTCGGTTACTCAATACTGTTGCGATCGCGGAGTAATATCGAGGGCAAACGTATAATGCCACCGGAACGGGGAGGGGATAATTGTCAACTGTTCATTTTAAGGGGTATCATGTTTTTTAGGTCAAAAAAAAGAAAAAAAGTAACTTTACCACTAATATTAGCTTTAATAGTCCTTTTCTGTTCGATTTTTGGATGGGGTGCATCCTTAGCGATGAATCATCAATCTTTGACCGCAGGAACAAAATCTGTTGATAAGGCAGTAGGTAACTTTGTTATTGGTAAAGACTTATACTTAGAAAATTGTTCCACTTGCCATATACCAATTCCTCCCGCCGTTTTACCCTCGGAAACATGGCAGACAATTTTGGAAAATCCGGGTAATCATTATGGTGTAAGAATAGATGGCATTGTCCGTTTTACCCAAGTTTTAATGTGGCAATATTTACAGCAATACTCAAGGCAACTGCTAAAAGATGAACCTCGACCAAAATTTATTGCCCAGTCTCGTTACTTTTTCGCTCTACATCCTGATATAAAATTTACAACCCCAGTTACTCACAATACCTGTATTGAGTGTCATAATCGAGCTATAGAATTTGACTACAGTGTCACTAACGAGTAAATGAGTCAGAAGTAGGTAGCAGGTTTCAGGTAGCAGGTTTCAGGTAGCAGGTTTCAGGTGTTTTTATTATTTATGATCAAACTATAAACTATTGCCTATTGCCCACCCTCATGAAACCATTTTTTCATCAACCCCTAATCACTAATTGAAATGGCTATCAGGAAATTACCAGACAACTTAATTAAATTAATTGCCGCAGGAGAAGTTATAGATTCATTAGTAGCCGTTGTCAGAGAGTTAGTAGAAAATAGTTTAGATGCAAAAGCCGATCGCATTTTTGTGTCCATTTATCCAGAAACATGGAATTTACAAGTAGCCGACAACGGAGAAGGTATTACCCAAGAAGATTTACCTCTGACGATTCAACCCCATGCCACCAGTAAAATAAACAATACTAATGATTTAATTAATATTCACACGTTAGGATTTAGGGGTGAAGCCTTACATAGTATCGCTCAGTTAGCACAGATTAATATTAGCAGTCGGGTTACTAATGATTGCGGTTGGGAAATTATGGCAGAAAATGCCCAACTACAACATATTTATCCCAAACCTTCAGCCGTGGGGACAATAGTAAGAGTTAACGACTTATTTGGCAATATGCCTGTGAGAAGACAGGTAAATCCCCCTTTTAAACAGCAGTTGAAAAAAATTCAAATTTTGTTAGGAGAATTTGCTTTATGTCATCCTCATATTACTTGGCAATTATTAGTGAATGATCGCTTAATTTTTTCCATTAGTCGTAGTAATTCTGCGGATAAAATTTTACCGCAATTATTAAAAACTATTCATTATTCTGATTTAAAAACTATAAAAAAAGCAATTGATACTCCCTATGAAAAATCTATTTCTCACCTTGAATTAGTTTTAGGATTACCCGATCGCATCTCTCGTCCTCGACCAGATTGGGTTAAGATAGGAATCAACGGTAGAATAATCAAATGCCCTGAGTTAGAATCAGCTATTTATAGCAGTTTTCATCGTACCTTAGAAAGGGATCGTTTTCCCGTCGCCTTTTTACATTTACAAACATCTCCTCGACAAATAGACTGGAATCGACACCCTGCTAAAGCAGAAATTTTCTTAGATAATATTGAATTTTGGCAGGAACAAATTAAAGATACTATTGCAGAAATTTTTAAATTAACTGATAATAATATATCTCAAAAATGGGAGAATAAAAGAGTCGAAAATATCCTTAAATTAGCAGAGAATAAGAGTATTTATCACCTAGAAACGCCGGAAATCAAAGAAAGAGAAAAAAGTCCAGAAGAAAATATCGGTTTAATTGATTTACAAGTCATAGCTCAAGCAAGAAATACATATATTGTTGCAGAACATTCCCAAGGAATATGGTTAATAGAACAACACATCGCCCATGAGAGAATTATCTATGAACAATTACAAAATCAATGGGAAATAGTAGCCTTAGAAAATCCCATTATTTTAGATAAATTACTACCTAAACAAATAGAACAACTAAATAATATTGGTTTGGAAATAGAAACTTTTGGGGAGGATTTATGGGCATTAAGAGCCATTCCTAAAATACTTTTAAATAGAGATGATTCTCTGTCGGCAATCATGGAATTAAGTTATGGAGGAGATCTCAATTCTGCCCAAGTTGCGATCGCCTGTAGAAGTGCCATTCGTAATGGTGAAAAACTGACCATTAAACAGATGCAAAACATCGTTGATAATTGGAAAATCACGAAAAATCCCCACACCTGCCCCCATGGCAGACCCATTTATTTATCCCTAGAAGAGTCTTCTTTATATCGCTTTTTCCGCCGTCATTGGGTATTAGGAAAAAGTCATGGCATTGAGGAAAAAAAGACATGAGCCACCCCCCCCTGATCGCTACGGATCAAGAAAAAGGTGGCTATATTCCTATATTTGAATTATAACAAATTAGAAAAATAATGTCAATAGTTTTTATGTTCTTTTTAAGCTATTTCAAATAAATTTATTAGTAACGATATTAACGGTAAAGTATGTATTTTATTGTACAAAGGTTGAATAAAAAATTTTTTTCAATAAAATATATACAAGGGAAAATATAAAAATTAATAGATAAATAATCATAAAAATGCACAAAATTCCAGTAACGGTAATCACAGGCTTTTTAGGTGCGGGAAAAACTACTCTTTTACGACACTTATTACAAAATAATCAGGGAAGAAAAATTGCGGTTTTAGTCAATGAATTTGGAGAAGTAGGCATTGACGGAGATTTGTTGCGAAGTTGTCAGGTATGCGATACCGAGGAAGAAGAAAATAACATCATTGAATTAACAAATGGCTGTCTTTGTTGCACAGTCCAAGAAGAATTTTATCCGACCATGCAAGAGTTATTAACAAGGAAAGATGCGATCGACTCTATCATTATTGAAACATCCGGATTAGCTTTACCAAAACCCCTCGTACAAGCCTTTAAATGGCAAGAAATTCGCACCCACGCCACCGTTGACGGTGTGGTGACGGTAGTTGATGCCCAAGCCTTAGCTAATGGTACATTGGTGGGAGATTTAGAAGCCTTAGAAGC
Source organism: Cyanobacterium aponinum PCC 10605 (assembly GCF_000317675.1). Taxonomy (NCBI): domain Bacteria; kingdom Bacillati; phylum Cyanobacteriota; class Cyanophyceae; order Chroococcales; family Geminocystaceae; genus Cyanobacterium; species Cyanobacterium aponinum. The sequence continues at coordinate 2,045,062 of NC_019776.1, read as the reverse complement.
CCAAAGGGCGGATGATCCTAGTTTAGACCATGAAACCCCCATAGAGGAACTATTCGAGGATCAATTAGCCTGTGCCGATTTAGTATTATTAACCAAAACTGATTTAATTAGCGAAACGGATTTAACTCAAGTGAAGTCTTGGTTAGAAAAAGAATTACGTCAAGGAGTAAAGGTGATACCCTGTCATCAAGGAAAAATTAACCCTGATATTTTACTCGGTTTTAACGCCGCCGTGGAAGATGATTTAAACAATCGCCCTTCCCATCATGATACAGAAGAAGACCACGATCACGATGATGATATAAATTCCCTTGAGTTAGTAATTCCCGAAACTTCCAACCCACAAGATTTAATCCAAGAATTACATAGACTAATCACAAAATTTGAAATTTACCGCATCAAAGGATTTGTTAACGTTCCCGATAAACCCATGAGAATGGTATTACAGGGAGTGGGCGATCGCATCGAAACATTTTTTGATCGTCTTTGGAAACCTGAAGATAACCGAGTAACCCGCCTTGTAATCATCGGCAAAAATTTAGAAAAACAAAAAATCAATCAAGAATTAAATAACCTTAGTTCGGTTTAAGAATATCCGATAAGGTTAGGTGTCAGGTGTCGGGTTGCAGGTTTCAGGTGGTAGGGGATGAGGTGATGAGGGGAAAGGGGGAAACAAGTAATAAATAATAAATAAGTATTCATGGTTTTTCATTCTCAATTCTTAATTTTTCATTCTTAATTCTTAACTATTTAACGTCAGTTCGGATTAAGGCAATTTTATCGTTATTTCCCCAATCTCCCAAACCTTAAATTTGGCAACCTGATTGTTTCTAAGAGTCAATGCCTGATACTATAAAACCTGATCCTTTATCAACTTAACAAAAATTTATATGAGTAATATTATAGAGACGATCGCGCCTCATGGAGGGCATTTAGTCAATCGAGTGGCAACTCCTGCCGAAAGAGATGAATTTATGGCACAAGCAGATAGCCTTCCTAGAATTGAATTAGATGATCGTGCTTTATCTGATTTAGTGATGATTGCTATTGGTGGTTTTAGTCCTCTCAACGGGTTTATGGCACAGGATGACTACGAAAGAGTCGTAGAAGAAATGCGTTTAATGAACGGATTACCTTGGGCTGTACCTGTAACCCTTTCTGTTAGTGCAGAAGTAGCGGAACCCTTAAAAGAAGGTAGTTGGGTACGTTTAGATGATCATACTGGTAGATTTGTTGGCGTATTGGAATTAACCCAGAAATACCGCTATAACAAAACCCATGAAGCAGTAAACGTGTATCGCACCGATGAAGAAAAACATCCCGGAGTTAAAGTGGTTTACGAACAAGGAGAAATCAACCTTGCAGGGCCTATCTGGCTACTACAAAGAGACGATCACCCCTACTTCCCTAAATATCAAATTGATCCCGCCGAATCCCGTAAAATGTTTGTAGAAAGAGGCTGGAAAACCGTTGTCGGCTTCCAAACTCGTAACCCCATTCACCGCGCCCACGAATACATCATCAAATGTGCCTTAGAAATCGTTGACGGTTTATTCCTTCATCCCCTCGTTGGTGCAACTAAAAGCGATGACATTCCTGCCGATGTAAGAATGCGTTGTTATGAGATTATGGTGGACAACTACTTCCCCCAAAACCGAGTTATTCTTGCCATCAATCCATCCGCTATGCGTTACGCAGGTCCTCGGGAAGCCATTTTCCATGCTTTGATTCGCAAAAACTACGGTTGTACTCATTTTATCGTTGGTAGAGATCACGCAGGGGTAGGCGACTACTATGGTACTTATGATGCTCAACATATTTTTGATGAATTTAAACCAGAAGAATTAGGCATCACCCCTCTTAAATTTGAACACGCCTTCTATTGTACTCGCACAAATCAAATGGCAACCTCAAAAACCAGCCCTGCTACCAAAGAAGAAAGAATCCACTTATCAGGTACAAAAGTAAGAGAAATGTTGCGTCGTGGTGAATTGCCACCTCCAGAATTCTCTCGCCCTAAAGTGGCGGCTGAATTGGCTAAAGCTATGCACCAATAGGGATTAGAAGTTCGGAGTTCGAGGAGTTCGGGGTTAAACATTCCCTACTCAAACTAGAGTTTATAATGAATAAAAAAGAAAAACAATCTTCGTCATGGCCAAAAAACAATCTAAAGCATTTAAAGATTTACAAAATCTAAAACCCATAGAAAAAAAACAAAAGATTAAAATAAGTAGAAAAAAATCATCTTCTCTTGATAATTTTGCTCATGATATAAAGGAAAACCATCCTGATTTAGTTATGAGAAAAGTCAAAAAAGGAGAATTGAAAATGTCTGAGGTAATATGGAATTTTGTCGCCCCAGAGATGGAAATCGTAAGTGATTTAGAAGAAGGTCATAGGTTAGTTTCTGTGGCAATATTAGCATGGAACTTATCCCTATTACCTGAACAAGAAAGAAAAGATAATATTAATAATTATTTAGTAGATTTAGGTATTGATAATGACCCTTTAGAAAGTCAGGCTTTTAAAAAATTTGTACAAGGTTTTATTGACAGAAAATTAAAATATTTTGCTGATATTGATCGTGTTATTTTTGATTTTAAGTTAGAGGAACGACGAGACACTTTTCATCTTTCTATCGCTTCCCAACTTAATGAAGATTAAACATTTTCTAATGGTTTATTCATGGTTTCAATTCTTAAGAAATAAGTTAAAACTGCCGCTAATAAACAAATAACAACTAAAAAATATAATACATTATTAACTCCTATTTTAACCCTGAGAATAGGTAATAAAAAAGTGCCTAAAACAGCCCCTGATTTTGCGATCGCAGCCGACAATCCCGCACCACTAGCCCGAATAGAAGTAGGAAAAACCTCTCCTGAAAGTAGAAAAGTCGTGGAATTAGGACCAGCATTCATAGAAAAATTAAAGATAAAAAATCCTGTAAAAACCAAAATTAAATTAGAATTACTGACCCCTGCTAAAGCTAAAAGAAATAAGCCTAAAGCCATACCAATGAAGCCGAAAATTTGTAGTTTAATTCTGCCTATTTTATCTACTAACAAAACAGCCGCTAAAAAACCAATGATTAAGAATAAATCAACAATAGCCGAACCTTGTGCCGATTGACTTTGACTTAATAAAAAATTATCCTCTTGGGTAAAAGCTAAAACGGCGATAATCGTAGGGGTAAAAATGCCAATGCCATAAGTGGCAATATCTTGTAAAAACCATGGTAAAGAAGCAAATAAAGTATTTTTGAGATATTTTTTCGAGAATAAAGTATTGTAATTAAAGTCGTTTTCTTGAGGTTGAGGATCAGTTTCAGGGGTGATTTTTATATTTATATCTAATAATTCTGAGGCGGCAAGAGTAGCTTCTTGATAATCCCCTTTAGCAATAAAATAACGAGGACTTTCTAATAAAAATTGCATCCTTAAAAAGCCGACTAAAATAGCTAAAATTAAACCGACTCCGAGCATAATTCGCCAACCATATTGAACAGCAAAAATAGTCGCATCATCAGAGAAAAAAAGACATCCTTTAATGACTAAAATACCCGTTAAAGCACCTAATAAAGCACCCACAGCCTGAAAAGTGAATGCACCGACAACCATTCTTCCCCGCAGTCGAGAAGGAATATTTTCCGTAATATAGGCAACACTAATCGGATAATCAGCACCAATACCAATGCCGACTAAAAAGCGGAAGAAAATTAAAGAAAAAGCGTCCCAAGCTAAAGCAGTACCTGCACTAGAAACGATAAAAATTATGACATCAATTAATAACATTTTTTGTCGCCCAATTTTATCCGTTATTGCCCCTAAAGTTAGTGAGCCAATTAGTGAACCAAAAATTGCCGCTACTGCCACCGAACCAATTTGGGCAGGAGTTAGTAAAAAATCTTTTTCGAGGAAAGGTAAAGCAATGCCGATGATGAAAAAATCAAAGCCATCAAGGGCGATTAATCCTGCGGATAAAATCCATAATAACCACATGGGAGTAGTTAGTTTTGATTTGTCTAATGCTTGTTCAAATTGACTCATTTTCTCTCAACTATAAAATTTCCATTACTGACGTTAAAATACTCAATCAATCATATTCCTTAAACCACAACAAGCACTATATGCGATCGCGATCGCATCAACACTATCATCAATAGGTAAATCAGGTAAATCAAATAACTGTTGTAAGGTAGAAGCAATTTCTGCTTTTTTTGCCCTACCATTGCCTAAATGAGCTTTCCAACTAGACTGATGAAGAAAAATAGGGGTCAAATGAGCGTCTCGAAAACAAACCAAATTAATAACCCCTAAAGCCTGTAAGACTCCTCCAGCCGCTTTAATTTGACGATTAAAAAAAGGCATTTCAATGGCAACTCCTTCTGGTTGAAACTCATTAATAATACTAACAAAATCTATCTCTATTTCCGCTAAACGCTCTCCCGTCGTCATCTTCTTACTGGTTTCAATAATTCCGTACTCAATAATTTCCGGTAAAGAAGTTTCATTTCCTGACAAAATTGCCCAACCAATAATCGCTAATCCCGGATCAATTCCTAACCAAATCATATTTTTTATCTTAAATAATCTTTTAAGTATATCTTGACAAAATGCTAACTTAATGATTAAATTGATTTTCAGTAGATCACAATGGGTAAATCTTTACTTTTTGATCTTTATGACTATTCTATGAGTCGAACAACTAGACTAACCTATGACAGAGGAACATTAATCCTACATCCGCCACCTAGAGGTAAAGCATGGATTGATTACGCCACTTGGGACGATCGCATCGAAAAATTCCGTATTCAGGCTTTAGACTATCGCTACTTAATAGAAACCTTACAGAGTGAGGATATTGACCTAATTGACTCGGCAAAAGAATTTTATCCTTTAGACATAAAATTACAGGGTAATAAAACCCCATACCCCCATCAAAAAGAAGCCTTAGAAGCATGGAAACAAGCCCAGAGACAGGGAGTTGTCGTATTACCAACGGCGGCAGGAAAAACTTTTTTAGCTCAAATGGCGATCGCATCTACTCCTAGAACAACTTTAATTGTAGTACCAACATTGGATTTAATGCACCAATGGTACGCAGAAATAAAGGCTTCCTTTAGTAATATAGAAGTAGGCTTATTAGGAGGAGGTTCTCATGATCGCACCCCCATTTTGATTGCAACCTATCATAGTGCCGCAATTCACGCCAAAACTTTAGGGAATCATTACGGACTGTTAATTTTTGATGAGTGTCATCATTTACCCACAGACTTTTTTCAAGTTATAGCCGAAGAATCGATCGCACCTTATCGCTTAGGTTTAACTGCAACCCCAGAAAGAGAGGATGGCGGCCACCATTATTTGAACCGTTTAATAGGCTCAGTTATTTATCGTAAAACCCCCGAAGAATTATCAGGAAAAACTCTTGCTCAACATCAGGTTATTTCTTTAAAAGTAAAACTAAAAAAAGAAGAAAAACAACGTTATGAACAAGCAATAAAAACAAGAAATAATTTCTTAAAACAAAATAATATTTCCCTGTCCAGTTTGCAAGGATGGCAACTTTTTGTTCAAGCTAGTTGTCGCTCAAACCAAGGCAGACAAGCAATGTTAGCCCATAGAGAAGCAAAAGAAATTTCTATGGGAACTCAAGGTAAATTAAGACTATTAACTGAATTAATAGAAAAGCATTATCCTGACAAAATTCTTATTTTTACGAATGACAATAATACTGTATATAAAATTTCTCAAGAATATTTAATTCCTGCAATTACCTATCAAACTCCTGTAAAAGAAAGACATGAAATTCTCCAAAAATATAAAGAAGGAGATTACAAAATAATTGTTGCTTCTCATGTGTTAAACGAAGGGGTGGACGTACCTTCCGCTAAGATAGCAATAATTTTATCTGGTACTGGTTCAACAAGGGAATATATCCAAAGATTAGGAAGAATTTTAAGAAAGGCAAATCAAGGGGAAAAATTCGCAATTTTGTATGAAATAGTGGCAGAAGATACCAGTGAGGAAAAAACTTCTGCAAGGAGAAAAGGAGAAACTAATTACTCAGTCAATAAACCTAATAACAATCAAGGGGAAATTATTTTTTATCCTCAAATCAATCAGGGCTTGAGGGCGGCAGAGCCTAAAACTACATGGGGAGAGGAAGAGTAGATATTAGCGTTAGGGAGAAAGAGAGATGAGGGGAGAGGGAGATAAGGTGTCAGGTGTCAGGTGTCAGGTTTCAGGTTTTAGAAGAAAGTAATGAGTGTTCAGAGTTTTTAATTCTTCATTCTTAATTCTTAATTATCAACTATTCACTATTCACTAATTGCCCTTTTCTTAATTCTTCGATTCCATTAATTGAAAACACTGAGAAGCGATCGCCCAGTCCTCTTTTGTTGGTATAATCAGTATCTTAGAGTTAGAGTCAGCAGTAGCAATATTTTCATTGAAGAGGGATTGGCTATTTTTCTCTAAATCCAATTTCAAACCAAGAAAACCCAAACCTTGACAAACTTTTTCTCGGATAAAAGCAGAATTTTCCCCTACTCCTGCAGTAAAAACTAAAGCGTCTAAACTACCCAATGATGGTAACATAGATGCGATCGCTTCTTGTAATCGAAAAATGTACATTTCTATTGCCAAAATCGCTTTCGGATTATTTTCGGATTTAGCCTTTAAAATAGTCCTTAAATCAGAAGAAATTTCGGACATTCCCCATAAACCAGATTCTTTATTCAAAATATGGTTAATTTTTTCCCCATCATAGCCATATTCGGTCATAAGATGAATTACAATTGCAGGATCAATAGAGCCGCAACGAGTACCCATCATCACCCCTTCTAAAGGAGTAAACCCCATAGTTGTATTAACACTTTGCCCATTTTTTACTGCTGTAATTGAGCAACCATTACCTAAATGACAGGTGACTAAATTCAAATTCTTTAAAGGTTGCTGTAAAATCTCAGAAGTACGTTGAGAAACATATTCATGGGAGATACCATGAAAACCATATCTTTGAATACCCCGCTTATAGAATTCATGATTAAGAGGATAAATTTTAGCGTAAAGAGGAATATTTGTATGAAAAGCAGTATCAAATACAGCTACTTGGGGTATGTCACCCAAAATATTTTCCACACTCTCTATCCCTTCTAAATGGGCGGGGTTATGATTAGGGGCAAGGGGAATTAATTTTTCAATGGTGGCTTTAACTTCAGAATTGATAAGGGTTGCTTGAGAGTATTTTGTTCCTCCATGAACCACTCTATGTCCAACTACATCTATATCGGATAGATGCTCTAAAACCTTAGTTTCACCCTCAACCATCGTTTTAAGCATAGTCTTAATGCTTTCTAGGCGATTATGGTCTGATAAATAGGTAGAATATTCTTGACCATTACTTTTCACCTTTAATAAAGTATGTCCTAAGTTCAGTGTCCAATCAATAGTTGCCTCCCAGATAGGAGAAACAAAATTTGGTTTTTTTCCTCGACTATCTAAGTCATATAAACAACTTTTTTGAGAACTAGAACCAGCATTAAGAACTAAGACTTTCATGGTTTATTTTAATAATTTCTGCTTTACTTTGCGCAAACGGCTAGAAAGACTCCTGACAATTTCTAAAGAAAATAAGGGGGTTTCTTGTAATAAGAATAAAAATCTTTCTCTATTTAATTCCGCTATTTTGCATTCTGTAAGTGCGATCGCCGTGGTACATCTGTTATGTTCAGGCTGGACTAAAGCCCCTTCTCCAAAAACATCATGTTGATGTATTGTTTCCACCACCTGATCATCTTTTCTTAATTCTATTTCCCCAGACATTAAAGCAAACATACAATTTCCTTTCTCCCCTTGACGAAAGATAACCTCTCCGGGTTGAAAAGTTTTGACTGGTAAATGATTAAAAAAAAGATCTACTACTTCACTTGGTTCTAGCATATTTATAATTTAATCCAAATAAATTTAACAATTACTTTACTATCTTCTCAGGATTTGCTCTCATTATAGGTTAAGAATTATTTAAGAATCATTTTGAATTTACTAGAAAAGCCTCTCAGATTTTAGCTAACTATTTGAAGATAAAATAATGTATTTAAAACATTCATAAATTAAATCCCCTTGAGATAGAATTACTAATCGAATTTCGATGTTAAAATACCTGAATTTAACTAAATACAAGTTATGGTCTAACAGTTTTTACTGTTTAACTTTTATCACTCTGATGAGTTTATGAAAAGATTGAAAATAAGGAAATGAATAAAGGTAAATGTGAGCATAAAATTTCCTCACTTTTCTCATTTTTTTGAGCATAAACCCATTAAAAAATTGTTATGGGATTCAATTAAAACCTAATATATTAATAAAGAATAGGCAATAAGCTATAGTGATAATTCTTAAAAAGAAGTGATAATTCTTAAAAAGATCATCAAAGATAAATAAAAAATTAATAAGTAGAATAAAATAAAAAGAAAAAAGAAACTCAAGTGAATGTAAATTTATCGTGGAAATAAATAAAAAAAGTAAGAAAAAATAAATATTAAGTGTTGAAAAATAAGTAGTTTCAATCTTCACTAAAAAAGTTTATTTTTCTCATTTGAGAATAACAATTATTTTTTTAGGGCAGAATGTGGGTTATATCGAACTCAGCGAAGAATTTAGTTTTAGTAGATTAGGGTGTTAGTGAAGAAACTTATTCTTAAACTGCTAATTTTTACCTGCCTTTATCCTTTGCTTTTTAACCAACACAACCAGAAAAGTTGACCCTGAACTCAGATTTTTTTACAATTTATCTCGAATTATCACAGAAATACGCAAACAACAAAGATAATTATTTTATCAGATCTCCTTTTAAGTTTCAGGTACAAATGCAATGAATAAAATCAATTTTGTTCGCTTTCAACAAATCTATAGTCAATGGTGTAACAAAAAGAAAATTAAGGCTATTTTTCGTTGGTTGAGGATGCTAACTTATCGTTTGATGCCTCCTTCTCATCCTGAAGAAATCAAAACTCTTCATTTACAATTATCTCAAGATTCCGCTTGGAGCAAAGATTTTATTTTATGTACTGTTTCTTCTTGTTTAATCGCCACTTTTGGTTTAATTGCTAACAGTAGTGCGGTTATTATTGGAGCAATGATTGTGGCACCGTTAATGTTACCTCTGAGAGGACTAGCTTTTTCCGCTTGTGAGGGGGAATTATTGCTGTTTCGGAGAGCCTTTTTATCAATTGTGGGGGCTACCTTAGTCTCACTATTTCTCTCTAGTTTTATTGCTCAATTAGTGGGACTTCAAGAAGTTAGCTCAGAAATTTCTGCTCGAACTCAACCTAATTTAATTGATTTAGGTATTGCTATTAGTGCTGGTGCAATTAGTGGTTTTGGCAAGGTTAGAAAAGGTATTAGTGATACTTTAGCGGGAACTGCGATCGCAGTTGCTCTTATGCCTCCTTTATGTGTGGTGGGTATTTCTTTAACTATGGATAATTATAGTTATGCACTTGGAGCTTTTTTATTATATGCAACGAACTTACTTGGTATTACTCTTGCTTGTATGATTGTGTTTATCATCTCTGGTTATACTAAACCCAGTCAAGCATTGGGATGGACTTCTTTGTTAACTTTATTATTAATTATTCCCCTCAGTGCCAGCTTTTATCGCCTAATACAGCAACAACGCATTGAAAGAGAAATTCGAGCAAAACTTGTCAACGAAACTATCACCGTTGGTACAGGAGTGGAAGATACTCAAATTCAGGTTATATGGACAACTCAAACACCTACTATTTATGTAACCATGGAAACTGACAAAGAAATAACCCCTAATCAAGTACGCTTAGTACAAGATTTTCTCAATCAACGTTTACAAAGAGAATTTGAATTAGTTTTTTATGTCGTTCCTCTTCATCGTATTACCACAGAAATTCCTACAGATAACCCTCAACCATCGGATATAACAAAACCAACTAAAGATAATATTCGTTGGCAAATAGACAAAAATAATTATCTCAAACCTTATTCCCCATAAAATCTTAATCAACTAGAGCAAAATTTAAACTAATTTAACGGTAACTTTGCACCAACTGACCAACTATGCAAGAATAAAAGACTGTATATCCGTATTTTTAAATTTATTTCATCTAAAAATTAATCTTAACTATGAAAATAGGCGATCGCGTTAAAGTTAAAGAATCTGTGATAGTTTATCATCATCCTGAACATAAAAAAGAACCTTTTGACATCAAAGGAATGGAAGGAGAATTGATTAAAATCGTAACCGAGTGGCAAGGAAGACCTGTTAGCGCTAATTTTCCTTATCTGGTTCAATTTAGCAAAAAATTTAAAGCTCACTTAAGAGAAGAAGAAATTACCATAGTAGAGTCATAAACAATAGACCTCTTGCAAAATAAGAATTAAAATAAAATTAGTGCAGTTTAAACCCCATTTTATCACTGTTCCTTGTAGCCTATTCCCTGTTGCCTAATTTATGCGAGAAGTCTAATATATCATCCCTAGTGAAAAAAAATATAACCAAAACTCAATATTTTTGATATATATGTTACTAGGGAACAAAAAATAAAGAAATTTTATGTTGTGTCTGGATTTACCACCAATTGGCGCTAATGAGAAAGCATCAGTCAACTATGATATTCTTGTAGTTGAAGATGAGCAGTTGATTCGCAATATGATTGCCTTAAATCTTGCAGATGAGGGTTACAATGTAATTCAAGCAGAAAATGGCAGAGAAGCATTAAACGTTCTTGAGCGTATTGGAGAAGAAAACTCCAAAGAAAAAATAGATCTGATTATTCTTGATTTAATGTTACCAGAAGTCAATGGCTTAGATATTTGTCGTTTACTACGTTATCGAGGAAATAATATTCCTATCCTTATTTTGAGTGCCAAAGCGGCTGAAACAGACAGAGTCTTGGGCTTAGAAATAGGTGCAGACGACTATGTAACTAAACCTTTCAGTATGAAAGAACTTATTGCTCGTTGTCGTGCCTTACTACGCCGAAATAACATCAATAACAATATCTCCAGTGCTATTCGTCAATTTAAAGATATAACTTTATATACAACAGAGTGTAGGGTAACTGTCAGAGGAGAAGAAGTAAGTCTTTCGCCTAAAGAATTTCGTCTTTTAGAACTATTTATGACTTATCCAAAAAGAGTTTGGGATAGGGAACAACTCATCGAAAATATCTGGGGTGCTGATTTTCTAGGAGATACAAAAACCGTTGATGTCCATATTCGTTGGCTAAGGGAAAAATTAGAGCTTGATCCTAGCAATCCTGAATATATAGTAACGGTAAGAGGATTTGGTTATCGTTTCGGATAAAAATTGAGTATTAATAAAAAACCTCAGTTCGGTTTAAAAATATCTAATAAGGTTAGGTTTCAGGTTTCAGGTGTTAGAGTAATGAGTAATGAGTGTTCTGAATTTTTAATTTTTAATTTTTAATTCCTAATTATCAACTATTCACCTTTGCCCTCCTCCCTCGAAAGAGGGGATAAAGGGGGGTTTGCCCTTTGCCCTTTTCTCCATCATTCATAGATGAAAATTTATCCCAAACTCAGGTTAAAAAGATAAGCTCAATACAAAGAGAATTTGTTGCGTTTTGATGCTATCCACTGTGTTTTACCAGAAATCTATCTCGCTCTATGGGTCATACATACCTTGGGGAGATAAGCCCCTCTGGGTTAATTTAAGCAATTAAGTTAATTTAAAGGCTGTCAGTGAACCTAGAATACTTTCAGTTTCGGGTCAAGGAATGTCAAAATAACAGCGAAGAAAATGAAGTAAACGATCTTTTAAACTATATAGCAATTTTTCCTCAGAATCCTTGGCTTTCAATCCTTAGGAGTTATCAAATTTTTCAAATCTGGTTTTTGTGCAATATGAAACGTATTAAATAAAATAAATTAAATAAAAAAAATTTGATGTTGCTTAATCATAGTATGAAATGTACTAAAATTATGCCAGAAATTGAGACATCAAAATATTATCACGATCGCAAGAGTACCCATTCTCTATTTCACACCTAAATGAGAAATCACTAAAATCAGCAACGTCAAGAATTTTTCAAGATGCTAAATGTCAGCAATTTGCCTTTTTTTATTCCCTAACGTCATTAAAATTATTAAATCGGCAAAATCTAACATCTTTGTCGTTATTTAATCTTTTGAAACAGAAGGGAGAGTGCAACAATTCACTTCATCTAAACAGATTTTTCCCCACTGCAAAGCCCAACGCACTAACTCCACACGATTATCAGTTTTGGTTTTAGAAAGAATATTACTAATATGATTATCAACAGTTCTTTTACTAATCTCTAGTTTATCTGCAATATCATGATTAGTTAGTCCTGTCGCTACTAATTCAAGGATTTCTAATTCCCTTTCTGATAAAATTGGAAATTCTGACGTGTTGCCAGTAGTCATAAGTGTTTTTAATCCAGTATTTTTGCTTATTATTATTCTTATTTTATCTCAAATCACGACAAACTCTAAAGTTTTCAATGAAAGAGTATCATCAGGAAAAGGCTACAATTGCAATTTTGTTTAGTAAAAATTAATTATTATTGGTAACATCGTATATACAACAAATATTTTTTTAATTCTGAATTGAGTCAAACTTTATGACTTCATTCAAAGTCTAAACAATAATGAACTAGCAAAAATTTGATTCTAAATAACTATATTTTATTTTTAATAATATTTTTTCGTGCATTTTGACAATATTTCTCTTATTCAAATATTAGCTGTTTTGTCTGCATCAGCGGCAGGAGGATTGAGAATAGGTTTACCCCTACTAATTATTGGTTTAATTAGAATAGATCAACTCTGGCATAATATACCTTTTCTTTCGTCATTTCCTCCGCAAGTTGTCATTGGCATTTTGAGTAGTTGGTCATTATTTGAACTATTAGGCAATAAAAAATTAATTGGATTAAGAATAATACAAATTATTCAGTTGATTTTTAGTCCTTTTGCGGGGGGAATAATGGCGGTAGGTGTTGCTCGTTTATTAGAGGTACAAATAACTCCTTTATGGTTTTTAGGATTAATAGGAGGCTTATTTGCATTCGTATTAAAATTAGTTCAAGTTGGCTGGTTTTTCCGTTTAGGAAAAATACCAATCATATTTATTTTTATCGAAGATTTTTTATCTGCTATTTTAGTTATATTTGCCTTGGATGCCCCTGAAAATGGAGGTTTAATTGCTATGCTATTACTTTGGATCGCAATACGTAGTTCTACAGAATGGAAATATCGAAGGGAAACTATTAGCGAAAAATAAGTTTCAATGAGGAATTAAGAATACGCAACGGGTAAAAGGTAAAGTTAAAAGGGCAAACCCCTCTTTATCCGCCCTCAAGAGGGGGAGGGCAAAGGTGAATAGTTGATAATTAGGAATTAAGAATTAAAAATTCCGAACACTCATTACTCATTACCCTAACACCTGAAACCTGACACCTCCTCTTGTTAGCAACTAGCTCCTGTTAGAATAATCTGCGATCGCACTTATATAGAGAAAATGTACAATTAAGATTCCGCCCCAAATCAGACTAAATTGACTAGCCCAAGACCACTCAGGATGATTAAAATTGTGAAAAAACCATACACCCGAATTAGTAGCGATAAAAAGTGCAGTATGGACAGCAAAATTCATGCGATCATCTAATTTACGAAATTCAGGATCATTTTGACGATCAGGTTTTCTGGGCCAACGTGGAGGCATAATTTTTGAAATAACTCAGATAAAATTTACACATTTCTTTATATTATACTCAGTAACAATAAAAAGCATCGAATGATAATCTAATTAAAGAGACTGTTGGGACTCTACACTTTTTGAAAATCTAGTCTTTTAACATATAATGAGATCTCGCATTAGTAAAGCAATACTTAAAAAACCTTTAAAATGAATTTTAATAAATTTTTTGTCAATTATTATTGCTTTTATCTTTTCTTTAGCTTCACCAGACAATTTTATATCAAAATTAAGCAACTGTAGTAATACCACTTTTTCATCAACTCCTAATTATTTAGATACTGACTTCAAATGGAAATAAAAAATACTTTACTCAAAGAAAAATTATCAACCCCTTTAAAAATAGGTTCAGTGGTTGTTAATAGTAGAGTTTTACAATCTCCCCTTTCAGGGGTAACAGACTTAGTATTTCGCCGATTAGTAAGACGCTATGCCCCTGAGTCAATGACTTATACAGAGATGGTAAGTGCGACCGAAATTCACCACCTACAACAATTACCCAGATTAATGGAAATTGATCCCCATGAGCAACCCATAAGTATTCAACTATTTGATTGTCGTCCTGATTTCATGGCAGAAGCCGCCCAAAAAGCCGTTCAAGAAGGGGCAAAAACCATTGATATAAATATGGGATGTCCAGTAAATAAGATTACCAAAAAAGGCGGTGGTTCTCGCTTACTCAGACAACCAGAAATTGCCGAAGCGATTGTTAAAGAAGTAGAAAAAGCTGTAAATGTACCTGTTACGGTAAAAACTCGTATTGGTTGGAATGATGATGAAATTAATATCCTTGATTTTGCCGAAAAAATGGAAATAGCAGGAGCTCAAATGATTACTATTCATGGACGTACCCGTGAGCAGGGTTATACTGGTAAGGCTAGATGGGATATAATCGCTCAGGTAAAGGAGAAATTGAGTATTCCTGTTATTGCCAATGGTGATATTTTTTCAGTAGAGGATGCCATTCGTTGTTTAGAAATAACTAATGCTGATGGCATCATGTGTTCTCGTGGCACTTTGGGTTATCCTTTTTTAGTCGGACAAATTGATCATTTTTTTAAAACGGGGCAATTGTTACCTATTCCTTCTCTATCAGAACGTTTAGAATGTGCGAAAGAACATTTAATGGGTTTATGGGAATATAAGGGCAAAAGGGGCATTTATCAAGCTCGAAAACATCTTACATGGTACTGTCAGGGGTTTAAAGGGGCGGCGGAATTTAGAGATCAATGTACTCGCATTGATACTGTAGAAGAAGGTATTAATCTTTTACAAAATGCAATTACACAACTAAAACTTTCTCTTTAAAACTATCCTCATTTATACTCACGAAATGGAGCTACGCGATCGCAAAGCAATAAAACGGGAGTTAATTTCAACCTGAATTTGATATTGAATATAGTTACTATCAAAGAAAAGATTTGTTATAATATAAGTTTGCATTTTATTAGGAGAACAACGGCAATTATGGCTGGATCAATCGTCAACGCTGATGTTTGGATTAGTGAGTATATCACCCCTTACGATATTTATGCTCACGGAATTACCAGTATTTTGGCACATAAGAAAACCCCTTATCAAGAAATGTATATTGTGGAAAGTGGTGCTTATGGTAAGGCTTTGGTATTGGATGGTAAATGGCAATCTTGCACGGGAGATGAGTTTTTATACCATGAAGCATTAGTACATCCAGCTATGGTAAATCATCCTAATCCTGAAAATGTTTTGATTCTAGGAGGCGGAGAAGGTGCAACGACTAGAGAAGTTTTCCGTTGGCATAGTGTTAAACAAGCGAAAATGGTAGATATTGATGGGGATGTAGTGGAAGCCTGTAAAGAGTATTTACCGGAAATGCACCAAGGTTCGTTTGATGATCCTCGTTTAGATTTAGTGATTGGTGATGCTTTTGAAGTTATTGATAACAGTGAAGCAAAATGGGATGTAATTATTTCTGATTTGTCTGACCCCATTGAAGAAGGACCTTCTTTCCAATTATTTACTCAAGAATATTTTGCTCGTCTTAAGAAAATTTTGAGAGAAAATGGCATCGTTGTAATACAAGCAGGTCCGATCGCACCTGCAAATTTACATATTCATGGACGTTTAGTAAATACCCTGAAAACAGTTTTTAGCAACGTTCACTCTTATTTTGCCCCAACTTGCACTTATGGGTCATCTTGGGGGTTTGCAATAGCCTCTGAGGCAACATTTGAAACTAGACCAAACCCTGAAAAAGTTGACCTTTTACTCGAACAAAAAACCACTGCTGATTTTCGCTCTTTTGATGGTATTAGCCTATTAGGAATGTTACAAACTCCGGGTTATGTCCGTCAATGTATTGAGAAAGAAACAGAAGTTTATACTATGACAAAACCGCCCAAATTCTTCGGAAAAGGAGTTAGCAATTAACATGAGTTAGGAATTAGGAGTTAGGAGTTTCATGCCCTTTTGACACTCCTCAGCCTAAAGGCGTGGGGATTCTTAGTTCAACCACATCCCTTAAATTCACTTAATTGCTTAAATCAATTCAGAGGGGATTATGTCCCCAAGCGTATGACCCTTTTCAGAGTCGGTTCGGGTATGCCCTACCCTACCTGAAAACTTGAATACTTTGTTTTCTGTGCTTATCAGCTCAAAGACTTTACCTGTCGGAGCTTTTCCCAACAGAACCTTATGACTTTGGTTTTCAAGGTTCAATGAATCGATTAGATTCGAGGTTTTTAAAGAGGTTGATTACCTTTCCTCTAAGAAAATAATAACACACTGATGCCCTAAAGGGCAGGGAACCTTAGACCCACAGATTTTTGGTAAAGAAAAATTGGCAGAAGAATTAGTTTTAAAATGAGTTAGGAATTTAGAGTTAAAACAAAAAGATATTGATAAAAAAGTCAATACAGCAATTTTCATTTCGTTAAACCACACTTTGCATTCTCCTTTGCGACTTTGTGAGAGATAAAAAATGTAGTTTATTGATAAAAAAAGCGCTGTAAATTAATTTTTATGGCTCTTGCCTTTTGCCTCTTGCCTCTTGCCGACAAAACACCAATAATTTACATACTCAAAGTAATAAAGCCATTTTTATTTTTAATTTTTTGATTCACTGACAAATATTTAGGAAATTTTACCTGACACCTGACACCGAATACTTCACGGTAGATATTTTTGAACAACAAATAAACCAGTCAAACCCACTGCTAATAAGGCAAAAAATAAAGCAATATTCACATTAACATGAAGTTTTCTTGCCCAAGGGCGAGAAGGATGTATCTGAGTTGAAGTCCATGCAGATAATAAAACTAATGTAACAACGGTTAAACCTGCTGGTAAATGCCAAGAGTGTCCTAAACTACCATAATATCCTATAGTTCCCATTAAACCGATAGATAGAAGAATAAGGATAAGAATCACTAAGATTGTGCCTGTAATCCAATGAAAAGGGCGTAACCAAGAAGGGCGAGGTTTTTTTTCTGTACGATTCTTCCACAAATATATTCCCGAAAATGCCAGAAGTAAATATCCTGTGATACTTAATCCCATTGACCAAGCGGCGATTTTCCACAACCAAAGAAAAGAAGGTAAATTCATCAGAATTAGAAATTACAAGAACTATTGCAATTAGCAAATAGTCAATAGTGAATAGTTAATATACCCCGAACCCCGAACCTAACCCCGATAACTTATTGTAACCATTAATGATCGTCTATTTTCCAGTAATTATTAATAAATGAAGGGATAAAGTATCAGTAAAAGTAATCAGAGGTAAACCTCAATATGGAATAAAAACCGATAAGATAGGTAACAACTAGATTAAAATGAGTTATTATCTTATCTTCATAAAAGACGACCTTTGAAGTCGTTGAGTTTAGATTTGCTCACATAAACTATACAGGAGATTTAACAATTTATGCAACAACTTGTCGAACCTACCATAGACTTCAACAGTGACGTATATAAGGATGCTTATAGTCGCATTAATGCCATTGTAATCGAGGGTGAACAGGAAGCCCATGATAATTACATGGACATGATACCCATGCTCCCAAATCATGAAAAAGAATTAGCCAGTTTGGCAAAAATGGAATTTCGTCACAAAAAGGGTTTTCAATCCTGTGGTAGAAATTTGAGTGTCACTCCTGATATGGATTTTGCTCAAAAATATTTTGCCGAGTTGCACAGTAATTTCCAAAAAGCTAAGGAAGAAGGAAAAATTGTCACTTGTTTACTCATTCAGGCTTTAATTATTGAAGCATTTGCGATCGCAGCTTATAATATTTATATCCCTGTAGCTGATCCTTTTGCTCGTAAAATTACTGAAGGTGTTGTAAAAGACGAATACTTACATCTTAACTTTGGTGAAGAATGGTTAAAAGCAAATTTTGAGGCATCTAAAGCTGAATTAGAAGAAGCTAACCGTCAAAATTTACCTATTATTTGGAGAATGTTAAATGAGGTAGAAAAAGACGCAAAAACTTTAGGAATGCCCAAAGAAGAGCTAATTGAAGACTTTATGATTAGTTATGGAGAGGCTTTAGCTAATATCGGCTTTTCCACCCGTGAAATTATGAAAATGTCCTCCTATGGCTTAAGAGGAGCATAATAGGGTTCGGAAGTTTTGAGTTCGGGGTTCAGGGTTTTTTATTCTTAATTATCGACCATTTACCTTTGCCTCCCCGCTAAATAGGGGGGGTTTACCCTTTACCCATAGCCCTTTTGTTAATTACTAAAGTTCTTCGTTTTGGAACTATTTGCTATAGTAGTTATTTAAGTTCTCTCATTTAGCCATTGAGGAAATTTTGGCATGAATAGAGAACTATCATCTCCCCACAATCTACTATGCTATGAACCGTCAAATATTTACATGGGAAATTCCCCTTTATAGACTGAAATCAAAGGAACTTTGGTGGGAATGGTTTTATGTTCTCATTTTATTTTGTGCTGCGATTTTTTTATTTTCTCTCAATTTAGGGGCATTACCTTTAAGGGATTGGGATGAAGGTACATTTGCTCAAGTAGCAAAGGAGATTTATGAATCATCTTTTTCCCATTGGCACTGGCTTTTCCCAACAATTTGGCAGGAACCTTATCTCAATAAACCTCCTCTCATTCACAGTTTAACGGCTGTAGTATATAGTTTCTTGGGGGTTAGTGAATTTTCCACGCGCATCATAGGAGCGACTTTGACGGCTAGTTCTGTTCCTTTACTATATTTACTCGCCAGAGAGCTATTCTTGCCCCGTTATTATGCTTTATTTTCATCTTTAGCTTATTTGACCATGATGCCTGTAATACGTCATGGACGCTTGGCGATGTTAGATGGTGCAACTTTATGTTTTCAATTATTGTTATTTCTTTGTTTGTTAAAAACTAGAAGAGATTTAAGGTGGGCTTTTCCTGTTGGTCTTAGTTTAGCATTAATTTGTTTAACTAAAGGATGGATGATGGGAGTATTATTAGGTGCGATCGCATTTTTATTCCTTCTTTGGGATACACCGAGACTACTTACTTCTTTTTATCTTTGGAGTGGGATTATTTTAGGGGTTTTACCTGTCGTTGCTTGGTATGCGGCACAGTATCTCTATTATGGAGAAACCTTTATTCATACTGCCATTCAAGAACAATCTTTGAATCGAGTTTTTACTGCTGTAGAAGGTAATCAAGGAGCGGTTTGGTATTATTTAGTTGAATTAATAAAGTATCCTTATCCTTGGATTTTTTTAGCATTGTGGGGATTTAAACTTGCTTGGGAAAATCTGAATTGGAGTTGGTCAAAATTTATTTTAATTAGTAGTAGTATTTATCTTATTGTTATTTCCTTAATGGGTACAAAACTTCCTTGGTATGTAATGCCCATATATCCTTCTCTTGCTTTAGCAGTGGGAGTGGCTTTAGGAGAAGTCAAATCTCTACCCTCTTATATTTCTTACCCTTCTGCTTGGAAACAATTTTTCTCTTTGCTTACAGTTGCTATTATGGGGGGCTTCATTTATTTTGCCATTACGAAGCCAGAGGATCAGCATTTACTAACAATTTTCATCCTACTTTTTATTACTTTTTTATCGGTAACTATACTGTTAAGAAAAAAAGACCAACAATTTATTCCCGTGTTATTTTGGGGAATGTTTGTATCACTGATGGTGTTTTTCTCCTCAAACCATTGGTTGTGGGAGTTAAATGAGGCTTTTGCAGTTAAACCAGTGGCAAACTTGGTCAATGAATTTGTACCCAAGGACAAAAAGGTATATATTAATTTTGATTATGAGCGCCCATCCTTAAACTTTTATAGTGAGCGTCAAGTTACAGCCATTAATGAAGAAGAATTGAAACAATTAATAAAATCTCCGAACTATTTATTAGTTAATCATAAAATTTTAGAGAGTTTAAATCTCGTTTCTGATAAAGATAATATTTACTGTAATTTATCTGATAATATTCCTGAACAATCTACCCATTCATTTAATTGTTTTGAAGCCGTTACTAAACCTAAATCTAATTTCACTCTCTTAAAACCTATTCAATGAATAATATCAACCATTTATTTAAACAATTACATTTACAATCAACTAACCATAAAAAGTATGTAACTCTAAAAAAAATCGGTATTAGCTTACTGTGGTTTATTTTTTGGCTACTAATTTATGGTATTTGTGTCTTTATTCAACCTGAATTGGTATTCATTCCTATGCTTTTAAATTTGCCTTTAGCAACTTTTTTTTGTATAGGAATTATCCTACAATTTTTATCTATTTTTATTTTTCATTACCCAGAATCTTATGATATTCTTGTTAAATTTCTAGTTCTTTTTTTTTCGTTTTCTCTTAATTTCATTTATCGTAATTTAATTTTTCAAAATCCTATTTCCCTAGGAAAAATTATTAAATTTAGAGCTATTGAATTTTTGCTTTGGCTTATTCCTTGGTTAATTACTATATTGTTTTTAGGAACAATTGTACGCCTAACTCAGTAATTATCTACATATGAAATTATCAGTAAAAATACTTAAAGAACTAAAATTTTGGCAATGAGATATTAGAAAGAAGTTGATAAAACAACGTTACCCGTTACTTGTTGCCCTTTATACTTCTTAATTCACTTAGCTACAAAATCTCTGATGTAAGCTATAACTGAGGGAAAGAGAAATCAAGATAATATAAAAAATTTAAGGAGTAAATTGTGCGCGTTTTATTGGTATATCCCGTTTTTCCACCTACATTTTGGTCTTATGATAAAAGTCTGGAATTAGTCAATCGTAAAGTTTTACTCCCCCCTCTTGGTTTAATAACCGTTGCGGCAATTCTACCTCAAACATGGGAAATGAAATTAGTCGATCGCAATATTCGGGCTGTTACAGAGGATGAATGGGCATGGGCGGATATAGTCCTTTTCTCAGGGATGATTGTACAAAAGACGGATTTATTATCTCAAATAGTGGAAGCCAAACAAAGAGGAAAATTAGTAGCTGTGGGTGGACCTTATGCTACATCTGTACCCGAAGAAATAGAAGGAGCAGATTTTCTCGTTTTAGATGAAGGAGAAATTACTTTACCAGAATTTGTGAAAGCCGTAGAAAGAGGTGAAACTCAAGGCATTTTTCGCACCGATGAGAAACCAAGTGTCACGGAAACTCCCATCCCCCGTTACGATTTATTGGAATTAGATGCCTATGATTCCATGTCTGTACAATTTTCCCGTGGTTGCCCTTTTCAATGTGAGTTTTGTGATATTATTGTACTCTATGGTCGTAAACCTCGCACTAAAACCCCACAACAACTGCTCAAAGAATTAGATTATCTCTATGAGTTAGGATGGCGCAGAGGCATTTTTATGGTGGATGATAATTTCATTGGAAATAAGCGCAACGTCAAATTATTACTCAAAGAATTAAAAGTATGGCAACAACAACATCAATATCCATTTCGTTTTAACACAGAGGCTTCTGTTGATTTAGCCCAAGATGAGGAATTAATGGAGTTAATGGTTGAGTGTTATTTTGATGCGGTATTCTTAGGAATTGAAACTCCTGATGAAGAAAGTTTAAAATTAACCAAAAAATTTCAAAATACCCGTAATTCTCTTGAAGAAACCATTGATACTCTTATTCGAGCAGGAATTAGACCCATGGCAGGTTTTATCATTGGTTTTGACGGTGAAAAACAAGGATCAGGCGATCGCATCATTGAATTTGTAGAAAGAGCGGCTATTCCTACGGCTATGTTTGGGATGTTACAGGCTTTACCCAATACAGCATTATGGACAAGATTAGAAAAAGAAGGCAGACTGCGTCATGACGGCAAACAGGATATTAACCAAAGCACTCTGATGAATTTTATCCCCACTCGCCCCATAGATGAAATTGCCCAAGAATATATTAAAGCCTTTTGGGAATTATATGATCCCCATACATTTCTCGATCGCACCTATCGTTGTTTTTTAAAACTGGGTGCGCCGAAAGCTAAACCTCCTTTTAAACTACCCTCCTTAATAGACTTAAAAGCCCTTGCCATAGTAGTTTGGCGACAAGGAATCAAAAGAGATACTCGCTGGAAATTCTGGCATCATCTTTTTAGTATTATCAAGAATAACCCCCCCGTCTGGGAACATTATCTAACTGTATGCGCCCATAACGAGCATTTTCTCCAATATCGTCAAATTGTACGCATGGAAATAGATGCTCAACTTCAAGAGTTTAAACAACGAGAAGAAAATAAAAAATTAGTACCCGAAGTTGTTCTCAATTCCTAGATACTTTAACATCTAATTCTCAGTAGGGAAGGTTTCGGGTGTCAGGTTTCAGGTTTCAGGGTGTTTAGGGGATGGGGTGATGAGGGGAAGGGGAGATGAGGGGAGAGGGAGATAAGGTGTCGGGTTTCAGGTTTCAGGTTTTAGAAGAAAGTAATGAGTAACGAGTAACGAGTAATTATCAACTATTGACTATTGACTATTCACTATTCATTAAATTGCCCTTTTCACCATCACTCACTCATAGATGAAAATTGATCTCGAACTCAGGTTAATTACCTTTTACCCCAATGAATCGCTATCATAGAAATTTAGATACTTTGTCTGAAATATTGCAGAATTAAAAACATTTCCTAGAAATTATGACCATTAAAACCCCCGTAGAATTTCAAGACGAATTTGACGTAATCGTAATTGGTGGAGGACATTCTGGTTGTGAAGCCGCCTTAGCAAGTGCAAGACTCGGATGTCGCACCATGATGTTAACTCTCAATCTCGATAAAATCGCTTGGCAACCTTGTAATCCTGCGGTGGGTGGTCCTGCAAAATCTCAGTTAACCCATGAAGTAGATGCTTTAGGTGGCGAAATTGGCAAAATGGCCGATCGCACCTATTTACAGAAAAGAGTTTTAAATAATTCCAGAGGTCCTGCGGTATGGGCATTACGGGCGCAAACCGATAAAAGAGAATACGCCGCCGTGATGAAAAACATTGTCGAAAATGAGCCTAATTTGTCCTTAAGAGAAGGCATGGTGACAGATTTAGTATTAGGCAAAAACGATGAAGTAATCGGAGTGCAAACCTATTTCGGCACTTGCTTTAAAACCAAAGCCGTAGTGCTTACCACAGGTACATTTTTGGGGGGGAAAATCTGGATTGGCGGTAAATCTATGGATGCAGGAAGGGCAGGAGAATTTGCCGCCGTAGGCTTAACAGAAACCCTCAACGATTTAGGCTTTGAAACCGACAGACTGAAAACAGGAACACCAGCCCGGGTTGACAAGCGCACCGTTGACTATAGCAAAATGGAAGTACAACCCCCCGATGAACAAGTGCGTTGGTTTAGTTTTGATCCTGAAGTATGGATTGAAAAAGAACAGATGAACTGTTACTTAACCCGTACTACTGCCCAAACCCATCAATTAATTAAAGATAATCTCCATTTATCGCCCATTTACGGTGGTTTTATCGATTCTAAAGGACCGAGATATTGCCCTAGTATTGAGGATAAAATTGTCCGTTTTGCTGATAAAGAAAGCCATCAAATCTTCATTGAGCCTGAAGGCAGAGACATCCCAGAGCTTTATATTCAAGGGTTTTCCACTGGTTTGCCCGAAAACATCCAATTAGCCATGTTACACACCCTTCCCGGGCTAGAAAACTGCGTTATGTTGCGTCCTGCTTATGCGGTGGAATACGATTATTTACCCGCCACTCAATGTTATCCTACCCTGATGACGAAAAAAATTGAGGGGTTATTTTCCGCAGGGCAAATTAATGGTACAACAGGTTATGAAGAAGCCGCCGCGCAAGGCATTGTGGCAGGGATAAACGCCGCCCGATTTGCCCAAAATAAAGAAATGATTATCTTTCCCCGTGAACAAAGTTACTTAGGAACTTTAATTGATGACCTTTGTACTAAAGAATTGCGTGAACCTTACCGAATGTTAACATCTCGTTCTGAATATCGTCTCACATTACGCTCTGATAATGCGGATCAGAGATTGACCCCTTTAGGGCGAGAAATTGGTTTAATCTGCGATCGCCGTTGGGATCTATATCAACGTAAACAAGCGAATATCATCGCTGAACAAGAAAGACTCTATGAAACGAGAATTAAAGAGAGAGACGAGGTAGCTTTGCAAATAGTAAAGGATACCCAACAGAAGATAAAAGGCTCAATTACCCTTGCAGATTTGTTACGTCGTCCGGGTTTTCACTATGAAGATTTAAGCCGATATAATTTGCATAATGAAGAGTTAAATCAAGCGGAAAAAGAAGGGGCAGAAATTGAAATTAAATACTCAGGATATATTAAAAGGCAACAAAATCAGATCGAACAAATTGCCCGTCATAGTAATAAGAAATTAGATGAAAATTTGGACTATATGGCTATAGAAACTCTATCCATGGAAGCAAGGGAAAAACTAACGAAAGTCAAACCTTTAACCGTTGGACAAGCATCCCGTATTGGGGGAGTCAATCCTGCAGATGTCAATGCTTTATTAATTTATTTAGAGTTGCAAAATAATAAAAATCAAGATTTAGTTAAAGGTTGAGAAAAACTCACTAATTTGACAACTAAAATCGGGTAATAATGCACTACTAATGGAATCTCCCTCCATTAGAGTCATCACTAATCTTAATTGACTCTGAACACGACGATAAACTTCTACTTGTTTTAATTGCCAATCTACTATCCAATATTCTCTTACTCCTCGATTAGAATACAATTTTAACTTTATCTCTTTATCTCTTTTTATATCATTGGATTTCTGAGATAAAACTTCTATCACTAACTCAGGCACACTGGTAAAATGTCCCGCCTCATCCACACAAGATTTTAATCTTTCATGACTAATCCAAATTAGATCAGGAATAACATTATTATCATCGCTGAAAATTATACTTGGATTGATAATTGCTTCTCCTAATTTACTTTGACTTGACCAAATATCTAAAACTGTCGCTATTTTTGTAATGCAGATTTGATGTTTCCAATGAGGCGCTCTGGTCACGTATAATTCTCCATCAATAATTTCATATCGATAATCATTTTCTGGTAATAACTCCAAGTCTGCCCTTGTCCATTTCATCACAGTTTTAGGACTAACACTCATATCCTTTTATTTATTATTTCAAAAAACTCCTAACCCCTAACTCCTAATTCCTAACTCTAAACTCCTAATAATTTAGATTTGGGATTCTTGACGTGCGATCGCAGCTTGTTCAGGATGAATACCTAAACGGGTTAAATTCAAACGCCCTTTATTATCAAAGCCACGAATTTTGACCACAATTTCATCACCAATAGCGACTTCATCTTCCACTTTACCCACACGATGCTCTGCTAATTGGGAAATGTGAATCATGCCCTCTTTACCCGGCAACACTTCCACAAAAGCACCGATGTCAATGATGCGAGTAACACGTCCTAAATAGACATCTCCTTCATTAAGTTTGCGAGTCATGGTTTGAATGATACGTTTTGCTTGTTGCGCCCTTTCTGCTTGGGTTGCACAGATAGTAACAGTACCATCATCGCTAATATCTATTTTAGAACCAGTTTGCTCGGTAATCGCCTTAATGGTTTTACCACCGGGGCCAATCACTAAACCAATCATTTCTGGATCAATTTTCATGGTCATTAAACGAGGTGCATAGGAAGACAATTCCTTGCGAGGTTCACTAATGGTTTTTAACATTTCTCCGAGGATATGCAAACGGGCATCTTTTGCCTGATTAATGGCTTTGGCAATCACTTCGATACTTAAACCAGTAATTTTCATATCCATTTGCAACGCAGTAATACCATCATCTGTACCTGCTACTTTGAAATCCATATCCCCCAAAAAGTCTTCAATACCTTGAATATCGGTGAGAATACGAATTTCATCTCCTTCTTTAATCAAACCCATCGCCGCTCCACTTACAGGCTTAGTAATAGGTACACCTGCATCCATTAACGCAAGGGTAGAACCGCATACCGAACCCATGGAGGTTGAACCGTTGGAAGACATCACCTCAGATACGACTCGAATCACATAGGGAAATTCTTGTTGAGGAGGTAATACAGGGGTTATTGCTCTTTCTGCTAACGCACCATGCCCGATTTCCCGTCTTCCGGGCGATCGCAATGGCTTTGTCTCACCCACAGAGTAAGGGGGGAAATTGTAATGATGTAAATAGCGTTTTTCAATATCAGGGTGTAAATCATCCGCTAAATCCTGAGCATCTCCAGCAGTTCCTAAAGTGGCAATAGAAAGCACTTGGGTTAAACCTCTTTGGAATAAAGCACTACCGTGAACTCTAGGAGGTAACAAACGTACACGAGAAGAAATGGGACGCACTTGATCTAATTTTCGTCCATCAACCCTTACCCCTTCCTCAATAATTTGTTGACGCATTAATTTTTTGGTCAATTTCTTAAAGAGGCTTGGTATTAATTTAGAGTTTTCCGTCACCGCCACTTTAATTTCGTTATCATCCTCTAAAGCGTTGATTGCTTCTTCTACTTTTTCTAATTGGATTTTATCTAACGCTTCATCTCGCAGTTTTTTATCTAAATCAAATTGAGAGAGAACTTTTTTGATCTCTTCGGAGGCTTGTTGATTAATAAAATTTAATACCTCTTGATTTTCCTCTTCTTTTTCCTCCACAACAATACTAATACCTAATTCCTGAATTAAGTCTTGTTGGGCTTTAATTAACTCTTGGATTGCCTCATAGCCAAATTCGATCGCTTCTATGACATCTTGTTCAGGCAATTGATTCGCACCAGCTTCCACCATCACGACTCCATCAGGTGTACCTGCCACCACTAAATCTAAATCACCTTTTTCGATTTCACGGAAAGTAGGATTAATGATAAACTCATCATTTAATAAACCCACACGCACCGCCGCCATCGGTCCAGCAAAAGGAATTTGAGCCACTAAAGTTGCCACTGATGCCCCTGTCACCGCTAATACATCGGGGGGTACTTCCTCATCCATAGACAAAGTAGTTGCCACGATTTGAATGTCATCCCTTAACCAAGAAGGAAATAAAGGACGTAAGGGGCGATCGATTAAACGACCTGTTAAAATAGCCCTTTCAGGGGGTTTGCCTTCTCTGCGTAAAAATCCTCCCGGAATTCTTCCAGCCGCATATAATCTTTCTTCGTAATCCACAGTTAAGGGTAAAAAATCAATACCTTCTCTTCCTGCACTACGAGTTGCTGTAACGAATACTGCTGTTTCTCCAGCCTGAATTAAAACCGCACCACCAGCTTGAGGAGCTAATAATCCTACCTGTATTTTTATATCTCTTCCTTCAAAAAAAGAAATTGATTTATTATATTCTTCCATTCAAAATTTCCTTATACTTCACTTTTATCTCTATACACTATGTAATCCTAACATTTTGCAGGTCTAACTCACTAGATATTAATTGTTATTTATTATTTGCTTGAACTGTGTATTAAGTAAAATTATCATTACATTAATGTACGCTAGCGTACGGACGAAAAAATAAATTTTATAAAATATTGTAAATATAAAGTTTTTTAGATAATACTTTGAGCAAGAAAAATATAAATTCTGAAAATCAGTTATTAAATAACCTACCCTTATCAGAATATCAAAGGCTTTTGCCCCATTTACAGGAAGTGATGTTAGTTTCAGGATCAGTATTACATGAACCTTATGATGCTATTAATTATGCCTATTTCCCTGTATCCGCAATGATTTCCTTAGTGTCAATTATGGAAGATGGTTCAACGACAAAAATTGGTTTAATTGGTAACGAAGGAATGATTGGTGTACCTATTTTTTTAGCTTAATTGGCGAGAAGCCTCACGCCTAATTTTCGACTAAAAAAATACATCAAATAGGCGTGGGATGAATCGCCCAACAAAAAAAATATCCGAAGGATTCCACATTTCCTCGAATTTGTGTTAACATAAATTATATCAAACCTCGTTTGCTCTAACTTAATGTTAAAAGTCATTAAAATCAGAATTTATCCAGATTCATCTCAAAAACTAGCACTGGCAAAAGCCTTTGGTAGTTGTAGATGGCTTTGGAATCATTTTTTGAATTTAATGAATGAGACTTATAAACAGACAGGTAAAGGTTTATCAGGTTACGATGTTAAGAAGTTAATCCCTGAGCTAAAAAAACAGGAGGAAACTTCTTGGTTGTCTGAAACTTACTCTCAGTGCTTACAACAGGTTTGTTTAAATCTTGGAGTAGCCTTTAATAATTTCTTTGAAAAAAGAGCAAAGTATCCTAATTTTAAAAGCAAACATGGTAAGCAGTCTTTACAATACCCTAGTAATGTCAGTATTAAAGGCGACTGTCTTAATGTTCCTAAAATTGGTTTGGTTTATGCAAAAATTCACCGTCCTATTGATGGAAAAATTAAAACCGTAACTATTACCAAGAATTGTTGTAATCAATATTATGCCTCTGTCTTGGTTGATGATGGTAAAGATAAACCAAAAGTAAGCTCTGAAGGTAAAGCTATAGGAATTGATTTAGGATTAAATCATTTTGCTATTACCAGTGATGGGAGTAAGTTTGATAACCCAAAAATATTAAAAAAACATGAAGTTAACTTAAAGAGAAAACAGCAACAATTATCCCGTAAACAAAAAGGGTCAAATAATCGAAATAAAGCAAGATTAAAAGTTGCTAAAGTACATAAAAAAATTACTAATTGCCGTGAGGATTTTCTACACAAACTATCTCGTAGGATAGTAAACGAAAACCAAGTTATAGTGCTAGAAGACCTCAATGTTAAAGGTATGATAAAAAATCATTGCCTAGCCAAAGCTATTCAACAGGTAGGTTGGGGGCAATTTTGTACCATGCTTAAATATAAAGCGGAACAAGAAAGATGAATTAGATTTAACTCAAGAGTTTATTTCTAATATGCTAGGAGTCCGCCGTGCGGGAGTTACAATCGCGGCCCATGCACTACAAGATGCAGGAATTATTCGCTATAACCGTGGAAAAATAGTGATTTTAGATCATAAAAAATTAGAAAAGGCTTCTTGTGAATGTTATCGGGTTGTTCAAAATGAATTCATACGTTTATTAGGATCTCGCAGAGGATAAAAATGGCTCTATCAGTTTGAGTATGTAAATTATTAGTTAGGGTAGGCTGAAAGGCAAGAGGCAATAGGCAATAGGCAATAGGGGGTTATTAAATAATAATTTATAAACTTTAAGAATGAAAAACCACGAATACTTACTACTTATTTATTATTTATTACTTGTTTCCCTCTTTCCCCTCATCACCTCATCTCCCCATCCCCCCATCCCCTAACACCTGAAACCTGCAACCTGACACCTGACCTTCTCCGATATTCTTAAACCGAACTGAGGTTAATTAGCAATCATATCTAAGTTAGTATTAACGGAATCTTAACTTAGCACTATCTGTGGATAAAAATCAAATCTCTGACAATCAAATACTAGCTTCAATTTCTCAAGATGATTATAAAATGCTATTTTCTCACTTAGAAAAAGTTTCTTTATTATCTGGACAAGTAATTTATCAACAACACAAAGTAATCGAGTATGTTTATTTCCCTCTGCATTCAATGATTTCTCTGGTTCATAATTTATCAAATCAAACAACAACGGAAATAGCTTTGATTGGTAATGAGGGGTTTGTTGGTTTATCTGTGTTTTTAGGCGGTAATATTGCTAGTGGTGATGCTATTGTGCAAATACCAGATAGTGCCATGAGACTTGATGTTAAGATATTTGAGGCAGAATTTAAGCGATTATTAAATTTTTCCTAGGTAATTCATGATTATTCCGACAAATTGAAGGTCAATAGCTTAAGATTAAAATACATAATCCATTTAATTATTAATATTTTAAGATAGTGTTGTTTCGTTCTAAAATTTTTTCCATTCTCTTAAGTCTTGGTGTGGTTTCTGTTTGCCCATCTGTGGTAAAAGCACAGACTTTGTTACCCTACACACCAGAATTAAATAGTGAATACTTGGATAATTATGGTTTTCAACTAATACAAGATGCTGTGAAATTAATTCATTTTCGAGAATTTGATTTGGCTTCTTCTCGTGCAAGGTTGGCAGTGCAGTTATCTCCTAATCATTATGAAACATGGTTTATTCTAGGTACATTAGAAATTCAGACGGGACAAATTGAGCAGGGTGTCAATGCCTTATTAGAAGCGAAAAAACTAGCACCAGAAGAGTCAGAGGTTTTATTTTCTTTGGGTAATGCTTATTTTCAGTTAGCCGAATATGAATCTGCTGTCAAAGAGTTAAAAGCTGGTCTTAAAATTAGTGATGAAGTTCCACAGGCTTATTTTGATTTAGGTAATGCTTATCTCAAACTGAATCAGTATGGAGAGGCAATCACTGCTTATCAGGAATCGATTAAGTTAGAGTCACAGTTTTGGCCTGCCATCAATAATATTGGTTTAGTGGAGTATGAACAAGGAAAAACGAATGAGGCAATAGCTTCTTGGCGAAAGGCTTTAGAAATTGATTCTCAACAAGCTGAACCTACTTTGGCGATCGCAGTTGCTATGTACTCACAAGGAAAACAACAAGAAGGGATAAAACTAGCTCAACAGGCTTTAAGTTTAGATAACAGTTATGGTGAAATTGACTTTTTAATTGAAAATCTTTGGGGAGAAAACCTAATTGAAGATACCCGTAAACTGTTTGCTAATAGTGAAATTGCATCTTTGCTAGAAAACTAAAACTAGGTTTCACAGTGTTGTTTAGTAACTCGATGGCGATAGGCAAACATATCGTGAAGACGAGAATTAACCCACCAACCTAAACATATTTCGCTTAACCATCCCCCCGGAATTTCATACTCTATTTTATCGGTAAGGCGAGTATTAGCCCCTTCGGTTTGAAATTGATGATAATGAGTCCAAGATACCATTGGACCTTTAATTTGTTCATCAGTAAATTGTTTGTATTTTTCGTATTGACTATGTCTGGCAATCCACGGAATATTAATAAAACCAAACATCAAGACAAATTCTGATGTTGCTCCCACTTCTAAACCCCCTTCCCTACGAATAACTTTTACTGGTTGCCAAGGGGGCGTTAATATTTGCAAAATATCTTCTCGCTCGTGAAAATGCCATACTTTGTCGATGGGGGCATTAATGACACTAGAATATTTAAAATTTAACATGAGAGTGAATAGTGAATATTGAGTAGTGAATAGTGAATAATTGATAATCAAAAAACTCTCAATTATCTAACACTTTCTTCTAACCTATAGATTCTAACTGAGTTCGATGAAAAAGGTATTGAAAAATAAGGAGTTGAGACTTAGAATTGGCGAAATTTTCTCCGAAAAAATTAACTTTCTTGAGAAAAAATGTATTTCAAATCAATTTAACTGTAGTTTGTATCAATTATAAATACTATTGCTTTTTGCCCTCCCCCCTCTCGAGGGGGGATAAAGGGGAGTTTGTCTCTTGCCTACCCTAACCGACAATTTTATATCGAACTCAGGTGATTTTGTCCCGAACAGAGGTTATATTGAAGACTGTTATAATTGTGAAACTGTACTTAAATAAGTAATTTTATTTTTGGAATATTAATGAAAATTCGTCGTCAACAACCATCTCCTCCCGTTGCTATCGAAACTCTACGTTATCAAGTTAAATTACCTGAGAGTGAACCTCAAAATATTTTAGAAAAAATTGTTTGGCAAAAAGAAGAAGAAGTGGCAAGGATGCGAGAAAAGGTATCTTTGTTAGAGTTACGAAAACAAGTTAGTCAATTAAATGATGCACCTCTTGACTTTCTCAGTGCCTTAAAAAATTCATCTCGTCAACCTGCTTTAATTGCAGAAGTGAAAAAAGCCTCTCCTAGTAAGGGTTTAATTAGGGAAGATTTTGATCCTGAAGTCATTGCCAAAGAATATGAAAAAGCGGGCGCAACTTGTTTATCTGTTTTAACGGATAGAGAGTTTTTTCAAGGGAGTTTTGATAATTTAAGTATTGTGAGAAATGCGGTCAAAATTCCCCTTTTATGTAAGGAATTTATTATCTATCCCTATCAAATTTATTTAGCTCGTTTACAGGGAGCAGACGCAGTTTTACTTATTGCCGCTATTCTTAAAGATGCTGATATTAATTACTTTTTAAAGATTATTAATGGTTTAGGAATGACTGCCTTAATTGAGGTTCATACCCTAGAAGAGTGCGATCGTATTTTAAATATTGAAGGGGTAAAATTAATGGGAATTAATAATCGTAATTTACAAGATTTTTCGGTGGATTTAAACACTACAAAAAATATTTTATTAGCCCGTCAAGACATTATTAAGGAGAAACAAATAACCGTTGTTAGTGAATCAGGTTTATACGAGAAAAAAGACCTTGATTTTGTTCAGTCTGCAGGGGCAAATGCTGTTTTAATTGGAGAATCTTTAATGAGACAGGAAAATTTAGTTAGTGCGATCGAAAATTTATATCAGGGGTAATATTTAACATCCATTTGGCATAAGAGTATAGGATTTGAGATGGTTTCAAGCCTTAAGTGTGCTTAAATTATCCCCAATATCTAACACTCAAATATTACCATTGCCTATTGCCTATTCCAGATCTCAACTAAAAATCATACCTTAATTCAACAACGCCTTTTTAATAAATTAATGATATGGGATTTGCCGTTGAGATTAAAACCTTTTCCCTTACCCTCATCTATTATCCTTTACTGCCTGATTAAGTCGAAAGAGAAATCATTACCGATCGAGTTTCTTTTTGTTTATGATAGAGAGATATGTTATAACTGGGCATTTTTGATTTTATTATGACCAATCAGCCAGACAGAATTATTATATTTGATACCACTTTAAGAGATGGAGAACAATCTCCCGGGGCGAGTTTAAATGTAGAAGAAAAATTAAATATAGCCAAAGCCCTATCTAAATTAGGAGTTGATGTTATTGAGGCGGGATTTCCCCATGCTAGTCCGGGGGATTTTAACGCTGTACAAAGA
The DNA here is from genome assembly GCF_000317675.1 of Cyanobacterium aponinum PCC 10605. Classification (NCBI taxonomy): domain Bacteria; kingdom Bacillati; phylum Cyanobacteriota; class Cyanophyceae; order Chroococcales; family Geminocystaceae; genus Cyanobacterium; species Cyanobacterium aponinum. The sequence goes on along the minus strand of NC_019776.1, from coordinate 2,011,827 downwards.
ATTGCAGAAACCGTAGGCACGGAAAATGGCCCCACCATTTGTGGTTTAGCAAGGGCAACTAAGCAAGATATTAAAAGTGCAGGAGAAGCTCTTAAACCTGCTTTTAAACGCAGAATCCATACTTTTTTAGCTACCTCTGATATTCACCTTGAGTATAAGTTGAAAAAAACCAGAGCTGATGTATTACAGATTGTGCCTGAAATGGTAGCCTATGCCAAAACATTTACTGATGATGTAGAATTTTCCCCTGAAGATGCAGGAAGAAGTGATCCTGAATTTCTCTATCAAGTTTTAGAAGCTGCGATCGCATCTGGAGCGACAACAGTAAATATCCCCGATACAGTAGGTTACACAACTCCTAGCGAATACGGTGCATTAATCAAAGGAATTAAAGATAATGTGCCGAATATTGACCAAGCAATTATATCTGTGCATGGACACAATGATTTAGGTTTAGCCGTTGCTAATTTCCTTGAAGCAGTGAAAAACGGAGCAAGACAATTAGAATGTACCATTAATGGCATCGGTGAAAGAGCAGGAAATGCGGCATTGGAAGAATTAGTGATGGCTCTTCATGTGCGCCGTCAGTATTTTAACCCCTTCTTGGGTCGTCCAACTGATTCTACTGAACCTTTAACTAACATTGACACAAAACAAATTTATAAAACCTCCCGCTTGGTATCTAACCTAACTGGCATGATGGTGCAACCCAACAAAGCTATAGTGGGGGCGAATGCCTTTGCCCATGAGTCGGGAATTCATCAAGATGGCGTTTTGAAAAACCGTCTCACCTATGAGATTATGGACGCAGAATCCATCGGTTTAACCACTAACCAAATTGTATTAGGTAAGCTATCTGGTCGTAATGCTTTCCGTACCCGTTTACAGGAATTGGGCTTTGAATTGTCCGAAGATGATTTGAATAAAGCCTTCTTGCGTTTTAAAGAAGTGGCAGACAAAAAACGGGAAATCACTGATTGGGATTTAGAAGCCATTGTTAATGACGAAATTCAACAACCCCCCGAATTATTCCGTTTGGAATTAGTACAAGTTTCCTGTGGTGATCATTCTTCTCCTACCGCCACAATAACCCTAAGAACCCCAGACGGTAAGGAGTTGAGTGACGCTTCCATCGGAACTGGACCTGTGGATGCAGTTTATAAAGCCATTAATCGAGTGGTAAATATTCCTAATGAATTGACGGAATATTCAGTCAAATCCGTTACTGCTGGTATCGATGCTATGGGAGAAGTTACTATTCGTCTTAAACATGAGGGTAAAACCTATTCAGGTTATGCGGCGAATACAGATGTTATTGTTGCTTCTGCCCGTGCTTACGTCAGTGCTTTAAATCGTCTTTATGCGGCTTTGGAAAATAGAAAGGGAAATCCCGATTTAGCTTTAGCTAATCAGTAATTGGCTCTTAAATTTGCCCTTAAGATTATTTTTGAATAGTGAATAATTGATAATGCTAATGATTAATTACTCCCCTAAACCTGACACCTGACACCTGCAACCTGAAACCTAAACTCCCTGACACCTACCCTTATCCGATATTCTTAAACCGAACTGAGATTATTTAAACATATATTTATCTTAGAAGGGGAATTTAATCCCCTTTTTTTTATTCAAAAACTATGGGAAAATAATGGTAAAAGTAAGGTGACAAAATAGTAAACTAATGGTGCAGTAAATACATAACTATCAGTGCGATCGAGAATTCCACCATGACCGGGAATTAATTGCCCAGAATCTTTAACACCGGCATCTCTTTTCATCATCGACTCCATTAAATCTCCTAATAGACTAACCACTCCGATTAATAAACCTAAAAAAGAACCAGTAATTATCCACGCATCCCACTGCAATAACCATGCACCAACTAAACCTACCAAAATACTTCCTGTAATTCCTGACAGAGAACCCTCAACGGTTTTTTTCGGACTAATATGAGATAATTTAGTTTTACCAAAATTCTTCCCGATTAAATAAGCACCAATATCCGCCGCCCAAATACAAGCCATTGCCATAAAAGTCAGTTTAAGGGCATCAGGAAAACTACTAATATCAAAAGGATGTATGGGAAAATAACCATCTAAAGGTAAATTATGAATATTGGGAATAGATTGAGCATAAGCAGTATTTTGATCTAAACTAACTCTTAAACGTATCCAATAGCTAGGTAAATATCCTGCATAAAACAGCCCTAAAATAGAAGTTGATATATCCGCAATGGTTGCTAACTTCGGTTGAAAGAGCAAATAAAAACAAATTAACGCCCCTGCAAGGGCAAAGGTTGCATCCGTTAAATTAGGAACAAAAGTGGCAGTGATTAATAATAGTTGAGAAACTACTAGAGTGGTTTTTGCGGCGGGTTCGATTCCTTTAGCTTTAACTAAACGAAAATACTCTAATTGGGCGAGAAAGACTATCACACCAAAACAGATGGTAAAATATAAACCCCCCAATATAATCATTATCAAAGCAAGGGCGATCGCAACTATAGTACTAATAGTTCTGGCATAAGGCATATCTTAACAATTGACAACATATTTGGGACTAATCTTTTATTTTACCTTAAAATTTAAGACAATCAGGATCATATTTTCTTTAGTAATAGATAAAATAACATGGTGAATAACTTTGATCAAATTTCCTTACTATTGCATCAAAGTACCATCGGAAAACATCTTCCGCAGAATCTTTATGTGCATATTTCTACTTTAGATTTTTTAGATAAATCTATTCAAGAATATGAATTAAAAGCGAGGAAAACTATTAATAATATAAGCACCTTCACTCTCATTAAATTTAGTTTGAGTGAACCAAAAATATCCTATTTATTTTATCCTGAATTTTTAACTAATCCTCATCCTCCTTTAGCCAAAAGTATCGTTGTTAATTTAAAGGATTTAACAACCAAAAATATAGAATATTCTCAGAGTAATAATCCCCCTATTTTGCACCGCAAAGAAACTTTTTTAACTCCCAACCATCCAAACTATCAAAAATTTGCATATTTAACCCATCTCGAAGAAAAACTAGGACTTTTAGACAATCCTCGCTACATAGGAACTCAAAAACAATGGAAGCAATTATTACAAGATAATTTTATTAGTTTTTTCGACCACTTTTTAATTTGTAATCTTAATGATAATCCAGCAGAATTTATAAAAATTAAGCGTCACCGTGCCGCTATGGTAAGAAATAGACTTTCTCGTCCTGTAAGATTAGTCTTAGAAGCAGGTTTATTTGCAGAAAAAAATAGTTTTTTTGACTATGGTTGCGGTCATGGCTTAGATGTTGAAATCATCAAAGAAAAAGGCTTTATCAGTCATGGATGGGATCCTTATTATCAACCTTATAATCCTTTCAAAAAAGCAGATATTGTTAATTTAGGTTATATAATAAATGTGATTGAAAATGTCACAGAAAGACGAGAAGCATTAATCAAAGCATGGTCATTAACAAAAGAAATATTAATTGTTTCTGCTCAAGTTTTAATTGACGATCGCACTTCTGGTTATATGATTTATGGAGATGGCATTGTTACCGAGAGAAATACTTTTCAAAAATATTATGAACAAGAAGAATTAAAAAACTACATTGAACAAGTTTTAAATGAAGAAGCAATACCCATTGGCTTAGGAGTATTTTTAGTTTTTAGAAATGTAGAAAAAGCTAATAATTTTCGTCTTTCAAGGTTTCATTCACGGGTTAAATCTCCTCGTATTTTATCCCCTGCCAAAAAATTCGCTGACTATGAAGAATTATTAAAACCATTAATGGATTTTTATAGTGAAAGAGGAAGACTACCTCAAAAAGGGGAGTTACTTCAAGAAGAAAAAATTAAGGCAGAATTTAGAACTTATCGACAAGCATTTAAAGTTATTTTACAAGTAACAGATCAAAAAGAATGGGATAAAATTGAAGATCAAAGAAGACAAGATATATTACTTTATTTAGCCTTAAGTCGTTTTAGCAAACGCCCTACTATTAGACAACTATCTTCTACACTAAAAGCAGATATAAAAAGTTTATTTGGTAGCTATCAAGGAGCTTGTTTTTTAGCAGATGAAATGTTAATAACCCTAGGTAATTTGGAAATTGTAAGAAAAATTTGTGAGGAAATGACATTTGGTAAACTCTTTGAAAAAAGCTATTTAGTACATATTAATAATTTAGATAATTTACCTACCTTACTGAGATTATATGAAGGGTGTGCCAGCAGAACAGTGGGCAGAATGGAAACAGCAAATTTAATCAGATTCCATCTCAATATTCCTCGCATTAGTTATTTATATGTTCCCAATTTTGACACAGAAAAAGAACCAATTTTGTTTTCAACAATGAGTATTGATTTACAAGATTTGCGGGTAAAATATCGTAATTATGATAACGAACCAAATCCACCAACAGTTAAAGATAAAGAAAAACTGATACTGAGAGATTTACAATAACCTTTGAAAAAATAGCAAGGGGCAAAGGGCAAATGTAATTAATTAGTTTCTCGTAAGGGTTGAATATTTTCAACCCCTACCACCTGCAACCTGACACCTAACCTTATCGGATATTCTTAAACCGAACTGAGGTTAAATATTCCTAATTCTTTGGTGTCGAATGGTGTTAATATTTTGTAACAAATAAATTATTTACAATAGTCATTAAAATCAAAAGTTTATCTATGTATTATTTTCCAGAGCCTCCTTTAGGGTTATTGTTTTTTGGTTTTTTTATTGGTGTTACTTGTGGTTTAGCTTTTGAATCAACATTAAAACAACAGGTTAATATTTGGATGAAGCGGGGACAAAAAAATAGAACATCTGATATGAGTGCGATGTCTCGTCTAACTTTACCATTTTTTGGGGTTTGTCTCGGAATTTGTATTTTTCTAGCGGCGGGTTTAGAGATTTTTACTTATAACCGTGTTATATCCTATCTCATTTCTGGGGCTTTAACTCTTCTAATTGGTGGTTTAATTTGGAATCAATTACAAAAACTGATTATTCAATTATTAGAAGGAGGCTCAAAAGCTCTCGATTTAGATGCTTTTTACTAAAAAACCGAAGTTACACACAATATAACCTCTGTTATTCAGTAAGAATATCCGATAAGGTTAGGTGTCAGGCAAGTTGCAGGTTGCAGGTGTTAGGGAGATGAGAAGATGAGGGGAGAGGGGGAAGTAGGGGCTTAGGGTTTGGGGTGGTAGGTAGGAGTTGAATATATTTTTAACGTCAGTTCGGATTAAGGCAATTTTATCGTTATTTCTAAGAAGAAGCTATAAGGTTTTCTGACTAGGAGAAAATAATGCTTTCAGCTTATCCAAAACTCAGGTTAACAAGTACGTAACGTCAGTTAATAAAACTATTTTCTTCTAATAACTTTTCTGCGTCTGTACCCAAGATAATGGTAATGTCGGAATCAATATCTCCTGTAGATGAATATTCTAATTCACCAAAATTTAACACCCTTTGAATTTGTTGGGCTGATTCATTATCCCCTTTCTGGACAATAATTTGAGTGGTAGTGGTGGGAATAGTGGATTTTTGACTAATGTAAACATTGCGATAACCGTTTTCTCCTAACAATTCCGCTAATTTATCATCTAATTGTCGGTTGGGAGTGGCGTTTTTGATAGCTATACGGATACGGCTGGGAGAAAGGCGGTTATATGGGGTTGCATTTTCGATTTGTAAGTATTCTTCGATAACGCTTTGCTTATTCTCCTCGGAAATTAGCCAATAACTTAGTTGATATTCTCTAGGATAGCTTGGACGTCCGGGTAACATTAACATTCTAATATCTTTTTTGTCTAAACCAAGCGCAAAACCTGCCAGTGTCATTATTTGTGAAGATGTTAAATCTGTATCTATTTCTTCTTGCAATAAGTCAATTATTTGCGGTGTTTTAAATATCATTTGGGGCGATCGCATCTTGTCACCCAATGCTTTCAACAGTATTTGTTGTCGTTGTACCCTACCTATATCACCTAAATTATCTTGACGAAAACGAGCAAACTGTTCTGCTTCTTCTCCATTTAAGACTTGTTTTCCTTGTTTTAAATCAATATACAATCCTTGAGTGCGATCGATGTATTGCATATCTACAGGCACATAAACCTCCACACCCCCAACCAAATCCACTAACTTTTTAAATGCGTCAGTAGTCACCCTGATATAATGATCTACTGTAACACCGTTTAAATTATCTTGAATAACCTCTTTAACTAAAGGCACTCCCCCTCTTGCATTTGCCCCATTAATCTTTGTGTAAGCCCCATTTGGTAAACGCACACGACTATCCCTCGGAATAGATAGCATTTTTAAGGTATGAGTTTCAGGTTCTAAACGTACCAGTAACATTGTATCACTACGACCGGTAAATTTATCTATACCCTCGGCATTAGGCACTCTATCAATACCCATTACTAAGATATTAGTTGACTGCTCAAGAGGTGACGTAAATAACGCTGACAAACCAAAACGTTTCAAAGCCTGTAACTTTTCCGTAAAAGGCTCTATATTTACAGGCAAAGGGCTTTTCAATGCCACTGTCATACCCACAAAACCCGAAACAGCCGCAGTGAGGGTAAAACATCCTCCCCAAATAAAGCCCTGTAATAAAGGAGAAACTGATTTTTTCACAGAATAGGTTTTTTTTATTTTAGATTTAGAATTATAGGATTGACGTGCCAATTTATTTTCGGGTTCAAAAATTGAGGTTGTTTTTGTGGTTTAGATCACTGATACATATACCATACTATAGTGACCTTAAATGACTTCGTCAAAAAGAATTTCTTGACAAATTCAATTACAATTTTTCTGGAAGAGGGAAATAGACATCTGGTAAAGAATTCGATTTTTCTGAGCATTTCGGGCTTATAGCTAGACTTATGAACAAGTATGATAAATAATTGAACATTTATAAGCAAGAATTATTATTTATTTTTTACCCTTCCAATTTCATTTGATTTAGATTTTATATAGAATCAGCAAACATTTTTAATTATGAGAAATAACAAATTTATACCTGTTATTTTAGCAGGAGGAAAAGGAGAAAGATTTTGGCCTTTAAGTCGTTTACAACGTCCAAAACAGTTTCTGTGTTTGGATAACAGTGATGAAAGTTTATTGCAAACCACCGCAAATCGCTTATTAAACCTAGCAGGAGGTTGGCAAAATTTATTGGTTATCACCTCTGAGTTATTAGCGGAAGGGGTGAAACAGCAGTTACCCTCATTGCCACCTGATAATATTTTAGTTGAACCCACAGCAAAAGATACAGCCCCCGCTGTTACATGGGCTAGTTTAGAAGTAAAGCGTCGCTATGGTGAAGATGCAATTACAGCTTTTTTTCCTGCGGATCATTATATCGGGAATCAAGAACAATTTGAGAAAATCATTGAGACTGGAATAAAATATGCTCAAGAAAAGCAAGGTATCATCACTTTAGGAATTAAACCAGACTATCCTTCCACCGGTTATGGTTATATTGAACAAGGGGAGAAACAAGAAGAAAATGATGGTATTTCCTTCTATCGAGTAACTCGCTTTACTGAAAAACCTGACGAGAAGACAGCAAAAGAGTTTATTGCAACGCAAAAATATAGTTGGAATAGTGGAATGTTTATTTTTCCTGTAGAAGTGGTGTTAGAAGAATTACAAAAACACGCACCGCAAATTTTACAACCTTTACAAGAAAAGGGAAAGTCAGCTTATACACAGTTAGAAAAAATTAGTATTGACTATGCCTTAATGGAAAAAACTGATTTAGCTTACGTGATTCGGGCCGAATTTGGTTGGGATGATTTAGGAGATTGGAATGCTTTAGAAAGACTTTTGGCAAAGGAAAATAACAATATTCTGGTGGGAGATTCTCTTAATCAAGATAGCGAAAATAATATTATTTATAACAATCAGTCTGACGAAATTGTCATGACGATTGGGGTAGAAGATTTAGTTATTGTTAGGGAAGGAAATGCCACTCTAATTGCCCATAAAAATAAAACACAGGATATTAAAAAAGCTCTCAAATTATTACAACAAAGAGAAAATAAAGATAATTTCTTATAATTAGGCGTTTCGGAGAAAGTAATGAGTAATCAGTAAGGAGTAATGAGTAGAGACAAAGGGTGATGAGAGGAGAGGAGGAAACAAGTAATAAATAATAAGTGTTCGGAGTTTTTAATTCTTAATTCTTAATTATGAACTCAACTATTTACCTTTGCCCTCCCCCTCTCGAGGGGGGATAAAGGGGGGTTTGCCTCTTGCCCATTGCCCTTTTCCCTATCACTCATAGATGAAAATTTATCCCAAACTCAGGTTATCTAGTTATTTTAACCCCTAACCCCTAACTCCGAACCCTAAAGCCAAATTTAGTTAGCTTTTGCTAATAAAGGATTTTCTCTTTGGGCATTGATGATGACTTTTCCATCTTCGCCAATATCCACAATAGCAGAGTCACCCTCTTGAAGACGTTTAGATAAAATTTCCTCTGCTAAAATATCTTCAAGTAGTCTCATGATAGCACGACGTAAAGGTCTAGCTCCATAAGCAGGGTTAAATCCTTCTTCGATTAGACGCTCTTTGAATTTATCGGTTACTTGTAAGGTAATTTCTTGCTCAGTTAAACGGGCAAAGACTTCTTTTAACAAGATTTCCGAAATTTCTTTTACTTCTTCTTTATTGAGTTGACGGAAGACGATTATTTCATCTAAGCGGTTGAGAAACTCTGGACGGAAGTAGTTTTTCAATTCTTCGTTAACTAGAGAACGAATGCGATTGTATTGAGATTCATTTTGATCTTCTTCCAATTCAAATCCTAAACCACCGCCACCTTTTTCAATGACTTTTGAACCGATGTTCGAGGTCATGATTAAGAGGGTGTTTTTAAAGTCAACGGTACGACCTTTAGAATCGGTCAAGCGTCCATCTTCTAAAATTTGTAGTAGTAGGTTAAATACATCAGGATGGGCTTTTTCAATTTCATCGAAAAGCACTACAGTATAAGGACGACGACGAACTGCTTCTGTTAGCTGTCCTCCTTCGTTATAACCTACATACCCGGGAGGAGAGCCAATTAATTTAGAAACAGTATGGCGTTCCATGAATTCTGACATATCTAAGCGAATCATTGCATCCTCTGAGCCAAAGAAGTAGGTTGCAAGAGCTTTGGTAAGTTCGGTTTTACCTACACCAGTGGGACCAGAAAAGATGAAAGATGCGATCGGACGGTTAGGATTTTTCAGGCCCACTCTAGCACGACGAATAGCACGAGAAATAGCTTTTACAGCGTCTTCCTGACCGATAATTCTTTGATGGAGAGTTTCTTCCATGTGTAAGAGTTTATCAGCTTCAGATTCGGTTAATTTTTGAACGGGTACACCAGTCCAAGAAGCAACGATATGAGCTATTTCTTCTTCATCGACAATGGGATTATCGTTAATGTCGGCACTTTTTTTCTTCTGATCTGCTAAAGATCTGATTTCGGCTTTAATCTCCATTTCTCGATCGCGCAATTCTCCTGCTTTATCGAAATCTTGGGATCTCACCGCTTCATCTTTTTCTTTAAGAACTTGTCTCAATTCTTGGTCTAATTCTTTTGCTTCGGGAGGAAGTTGAGAATTTAAGAGGCGTACTCTTGAACCAGCCTCATCAATAAGGTCAATAGCTTTATCTGGTAAATAGCGATCGCTGATATAACGATCAGACAATTTAGCCGCCGCCGCTAAAGCCTCATCAGCAATTTTGAGCTTGTGATGTTGCTCATATTTTTCCCGTAACCCGAATAAAATTTCGATGGTTTCTTCTACGCTAGGTTCACCCACCATGACGGGCTGAAAACGTCTTGCTAAAGCCGCATCTCTTTCAATATGCTTACGATATTCATCAAGAGTGGTGGCACCGATACACTGTAACTCACCTCTAGCTAAAGCAGGTTTGAGGATATTCGCCGCATCGATCGCACCTTCTGCCGCCCCAGCACCAATTAAAGTATGAACCTCATCAATTACAAGAATAACATTTCCTGCTTGACGGATTTCATCCATGATTTTTTTGAGTCTTTCTTCAAACTCACCACGATATTTCGTACCAGCTACCAATAAACCAATATCAAGGGTGACAACTCTTTTTTCTTCCAATAAATCAGGAACATCTTTATTCGCTATACGTTGAGCTAAACCTTCTGCGATCGCAGTTTTACCAACCCCGGGTTCACCAATTAACACAGGATTATTTTTAGTGCGACGACCCAAAATTTGGATTACCCGTTCAATCTCTTTTTGACGACCAACCACAGGATCTAATTTCCCATCCACCGCCAAAACCGTCAAATTAGAGCCAAATTCATCCAAAGTAGGAGTTTTATTAGAGCGACTACCACCACCCACACCTACTGCAGTGGTTTCTGTTTCACCTAACATCCGAATTACTTGAGTGCGAACCTTACCTAAGTCCACTCCCAGATTTTCTAAAACTCTAGCGGCAACCCCTTCTCCTTCACGAATTAAACCGAGAAGCAAATGTTCTGTACCGATGTAATTATGACCTAATTGACGAGCTTCTTCCAAAGATAATTCTAGGACTCTTTTCGCTCTTGGAGTGAATGGAATTTCTACCGCTACAAAACCAGAACCACGCCCAATAATTTTTTCTACTTCAATCCGAGCGTCTTTGAGATTAACTCCCATCGATTTGAGCACCTTTGCCGCTACTCCAGTGCCTTCTCCAATCAAACCGAGCAGTATTTGCTCAGTACCAACAAAGTTATGACCCAAGCGACGAGCTTCTTCTTGGGCTAACATAATCACTTTTATCGCTTTTTCTGTGAAGCGTTCAAACATAATTGTCTTTACTCACCCTATGCCATGTTTATAGCTGATTTTAACATAGGATTAGGGTTAGTCTGTGTCTGAGGGTACATTCAATTGTTCGGTAATCTGTATTAACACTTTGAAAAAAGGAAAAAACAGCCATTTTAGAAAACAAGAAAAATAATTGTCACCTCAGAAAAATAGCCTTTATTTACTTTTGTTGTTCAGCAATAATATCAAGTTACCTGAGCTCTGGATAAATTTTCATCTATGAGTGATGACTAAAAGCAGGGCTGTTTCATTTTCGAGAAAGAAAAAAGAGCGGGAGATAAGGGGAGAGGGAGATGGGGGGATTTTTGATTTGTAGATTTTAAGTAAGAATAAAAAATCTTGAAACAATCAATTAATCATAATAAATTATCAAAACTCATTACTCATTGCTGTTACAGTCGAACGAGAAGTCACCTTCTCGCACTCTGCTTCAAAACTGTACGTGCGACTTTCACCGCATACAGCTCCTGAATAACAAAGCTCTTGACATGAGCAGAAATTAATCTATTTCCTTGTTTGATGAGTTTTCACAGCTATATCTTTTACCTCAAAAAGGGTATCCAAAGCATAACACCATTACTTATCCCCAAACATCTTTGTTATCCGTCTCTTGTCTGCCTATCTTTGGAGTTACCCAAAGCATTTGCTTTTAGAGACATCCTCTCCCTTCAATGGTTTATGGATGGTTTCCTACTGTTTTCACAGAACCGTTGAGGGTTACTTCGTTCCTAATCATCATTGATTGAACTGTTAGGATGATGCTATCCACCGAGAACTATATGGGATACTTGTAAATAACGTAACGACATTATTTACCCTAGTTCCATTAACATTTTGTTCATAGCTTAACAGCCCCTTTAGCTATTTGTAATTAACGATGGTTCAGATACATCTTGACTTTCGCTATCCATAAGTTCTTGCTTGGCGGGTGTCCAATGGGGGCTATCAGATACCGCCTTCTCTCCTCGCTCATCACCAGAAAGTTACCAATTTTCCAGCAACAGGAGACGCTTTCACTCCAAGTATCAAGAGGGTAGGATTTACACCTACATGATGATTAAGTTGTCAATGTACTAAATAAATTGATACATTGCCGCTAATCCCCTAGATTATAAATCTAGTTTCTAGCGAACGAATCGCACCGTTACTTATTACTCCCTCTTAAACAAAGATTTTAGTATGAAACAGCCCTGCCCTTTCCCCTCATCCCCCCATTCCTGACACCTACCCTTATCCGATATTATTAAACCGAACTGAGGTTATATAAACTGCTATGAAATTAATTTTAAACAGATTTTTCCCAAATTTAATAATGTTTTCAAGGAAAATCTTGTCGATTAATAGCTCTCAAATCCTTATTTTTCAATACTTTTTTCATCGAGCTTAGATAAGAATGGTTTGTTTATTTTTAATTTCTAACTTTCCATTGAAATCTATTAACTATCCACCATTAACTATTCACTATTCACTATTAACCCAAAGAAGTTTTGTCTCAAACTGATGTAATCAACCAGCAAAAATCATAAGAAAAATTTTCATTTGATATTATGGTGAAGGTGAAAATTATTTGAAATACAGGAAAATATCAAAAACAAATAACATCACTTTTTGAACAAGAATAAAACTCCCTAGAAAATTGAATGATATTTGAAGAATGAAAAAAATAGTAATTTTGTTTATTATCTCCTTACTAATGGTCCTAACATTACCCCAACCTTCAAAAATATGGGGTCAAACATCCTTTGCAGAGATTAGAGGAGTCTGGATTACGAAAAATGATAGTGATATATGGTTAGATACTCCTAAATTGGAATCAAGTATTCAAGAATTAGCTCAACTTAACTTTAATACTATTTATCCTGTTGTCTGGAATTCTGGTTATGTTTCTTATGATAGTGCTGTGGCAAAAAGAGTAGGAATACCTATCATTAAAGCGGGTAATAATAAAGACATGATTGCAGAAATTACTTATCAAGGTCATTTAAATCGACTTTTGGTTGTACCTTGGTTTGAGTTTGGTTTTATGGCTCCTCCTTCTTCGGAGTTAGCACTTAAGCATCCTAGATGGTTAACCAATAGGCGAGATGGCAGTAAGATAGGAAATAGTGCGGCCGGGCAAGTTGTCTGGCTAAACCCTTTTCATCCTCAAGTGCAACAGTTTATAACTGATTTAGTTCTGGAAATTTGTACCCGCTATCGAGTAGATGGTATTCAATTTGATGATCATATGGCGCTACCACGAGACTTTGGATATGATCCTTATACCGTAAATCTTTATAAACAAGAAACGAAAAAAAACCCTCCTGCTAATCCTCAAGATAGAGAATGGGTAAAATGGCGTGCTGATAAAATTACTGATTTCATGGTGAGATTAAATACTCTTCTTAAACAAAGAAATCCCAATTTTATTTTTTCTGTTGCTCCTAATCCTTACTCCACTGCTTATAATCTCTTTTTACAGGATTGGAAAAGATGGGTTAATTTAGGTATTGTGGATGAATTAATTATTCAAGTTTACCGCCCAGATTTGAATAGTTTTGTTCGGGAATTGAATGTACCTGAAGTGCAAAATGCTCGTAAAAAAATACCTACAGGGGTTGCGATTCTAACAGGACTAAGAAATAATCCAAGCCCGATAACTCTTATTGAAGACAAGGTTAGACAAGCAAGAAGATATAGATTAGGTGTCTCATTTTTCTATTATGAAACTCTTTGGATAGAAAAACCAACTGAAACACCCGATTTGAGAAAAGCTGTTGTTAGGGCTTTATTTTACAATCCTCAGCCTCGTTTTCCTGTCAGTAAAATATGAGGTTAGTTCAGTTTAAAAATATCAATTAAGGTGTCAGGGTGTTTAGGAGATGGGGAGATGAGGGGATTAGGGTGTTAGGGTTAGTGTTATTAATTGAACACTTTTGCCCTTTACCCTTTCCAGTATTACTCAGAGATGAAAATTGATCCTGAATTCAGGATAGGATTGCCATACAAGCTAGAAGTTGACACTCCTCGGCATGAATGCACGAGGATTCTTGGTTCATCGAGTCCACTTAAACTAACCCAATTGCTTAAATTAGTCCAGAGATGGTTCTCTCCTCAAGCGTATGCTCTATTTCAATAGCGGTTCGGGTATGCCCTACCCTACCTGAGAAATTAAAATACTTGGTTTCTCTGTACTTACTGCTCAAAGACTTTACCTGTCGGAGCTTTTCCCGACAGAACCCTATGACTTTGGTTTTCAAGACGGAGCTTACAAGCTCCTGAACCAAGTTCAGGAGACAGCTCCTCGTTCAATAAATCGATTAGATTCGAGGTTTTTAAAGAGGTTGATTACCTTTCCTCTAAAAAAATGTTATGTATCACTAATGCCGTAAACGGCAGGGAACTTTAGACCCACGATTTTTTGGTAAAAATAGAATTTATTTTCGGTTTTAACGCTTGTAAACTAATGCCACCACGATGGGCAACCATTACCCCAATCGCTTCTAAATAAGAGTTAACGGTGACAACATTTAAGCCTAATTTTTCTGGGGTGACATCTAAAACCGTGCTATTTTCTTTTACAGCAATTATTAAAGTATTCAAGCCACTAAAGCTGAGGGTTGCACTTCCGCCACAGGCATTTGCAGGAACAATTAAACAATTTACATCCTCTGCCCAAAAGCTATAGTTGTCTTTTGTTAGTGTATATTGAGGGGCTCGACTTAAACCAACTAACACGCAAGGAAGAAATGTAAAACCTAATTCCTCAGCGGCCGCTTTTGGTGATATATTAATATCTAAGGGTAAAGGGGATAAAGCCGGGGCGTGAGCGCTAGGGATTTGAAACTCTCTTACTAATAAGTGAGAAATCACTGCCTCTGCCCCTGCTAAAGCATCAACACCTTCTCCATAACGATAATTTTGTAGGGCTTGGCTATCATTATCATCAGGAAACCGAGCAATAACGGCAAGGGCATTAACTTTCCTTTCTTTAATCAGTTTTTCTCCTGCTCTTAATAAACTATCTGGGTTTTTGATCGTACCCCAACTTGCTCCGCTATCAGCAATTCTTAACTCTACTCCTAATGGTTCATCGGTAATAATATATTCGTTGATTTCTATTCCTAAAGTTGCCCTAACAGCATCAATAGTTTGTATATGTCGGTAGAATAATTCTGTTTCAATACTTTGATCGAAAATGATACCGATATTATTTTGTCTGACTGGTTGCAATCCCCATTTGGCACTGGCAAATTGGTCGAGGGCGTATCCTTCTACATAATAGATGTTATCTGTTGACCAATATAAATTTGCCCCATTCATAACATTAGGGTGGGTAATGAGGCGATCGCATCCTTGTGCTATGGCTCTTGCTATGGGTAGTGCATCCCCGGCATAACCGCCTATATCAGCACCGATTCCTGTGGGAATAATTAAAACTGTGGAGTAAGGTTTATTGTTAGTCACTTATCTGGTTATTATTGCTTCTACTTTAACTTTTTTTTCTATTTCATTTACTGAGGTAATTGCCCATCTTAAGGGTTTACCCTGCTGATTTAATGTTTGTTCAATTTCCTGTTTAAGGATAAGAGGATTCGCTGGTAAGGCTATTTCCGTACTAATAAAATGAGTTGTCATTATCCCATGGTAGTAATGAATAACTGGTGTAAAAAAATTCTATCAAAAAAGAAACTCTATTCTCGACCTCAGTTGGATAATATCGATTATTTTTAACTCGGAAGATAGGTTATATGATTATTTGAAGTATCAGTAAACAAGTTAAGCAGAATATATTTTGGTATTTTGATTGATAATGCCATATTTAGGAGCAAAAATCATCGCTAAAATGAAAATTATGGTCATTAAAACGACAATACTTCCCCCCGTAGAAACATCAAAATGATAACTTAAATAAGTGCCTAAAACACAAGATAGAACACTACTAACTATTGATAAGATTAACATTTGATCAAAACGATCTGTAAGTAAATATGCGATCGCACCCGGGGTTACTAACATCGCTACTACCATAATAATTCCCGCCGTTTGTAAAGCCGTTACAATAGTCAAAGCTAAAAGAGATAGCAATGTATAGTAGATAGTTTTGGTATTTAAGCCGATAGCCTTAGCATGATTGGGATCAAAACAAAAAAGTAGTAAATCTTTACGACGTATTAAAATTACAACTAAAGTAATACCACCTGCAATTAGAGTTTGAACAATATCTTCTGGGGAGATACCCAAAACATTACCAAATAAAATATGAAATAAATCGATGTTACTAGGAATTTTGGTAACTAAAACTAAGCCGAGGGCAAAAAATCCTGTAAAAATTACACCTATTACGGTATCTTCTTTAAGACGAGTTTTTGATTTCACATAACCAATGGCCACCGTTGCACCAAAACCAAAAATAAACGCACCAAGGGCAAAAGGAATATTTAAAGCGTAGGCTACGACTACCCCCGGCACAACTGCATGGGAAACCGCATCTCCCATTAATGACCACCCTTTGAGGGTTATATAACAAGATAATACCGCACAAACAATCCCCACAAAGGCACTTACCCAAATAGCCTTCACCATAAAACTATGCTGTAAGGGTTCAAGTAACCATGAGACTAAACTAGAAAACACAATCATTTTAATTGGAAATTAGTAATTAAGACAAGGCAAAAGGCAAGAGGCAAAGGAAAAATTAAGAATTAAGAATTAAAAACTCCGAACACCTGTACGGGCGAATGGCCATTCGCCCCTACTTCCCCCTCTCCCCTCATCCCCCATCCCCTCATCACCTGTGACACCTGCAACCTGACACCTGAAACCTGAAACCTCTTTCTCATTGCTCCCCTAAACCTGAAACCTAAAACCTGACACCTCATTCCTAACTTTGAACTCTCTAATCCCTTAATTAAATATTTGCTTAACACTATTCATGGGTAAACCGCCAAAAGTCATGGTTAAATTTTCCTCCGTAAAGGTTTCCTCCGTGACTCCTTCCGCTAAGATAGTACGATTTAAAAGGATAGTGCGGTCGGCGTAGCCGCACCTTCGGTGACCGCAAAATGTAGCAATAGAAGCTAAATCATGGGTAGAAATTAAAATTGTATGTCCTTCTTCTCTCAATTGTATTAAAAGGTCAATGATATTTTTCTCTGTTTTTACATCAACCCCCGTAAAAGGCTCATCTAAAAGAATAACTTTACCCTCTTGTGCCAAAGCCCTTGCCAGAAAAGCTCGTTTTTTTTGTCCTCCCGATAATTCCCCTATTTGCCGATGACGAAAATCGACCAAATTCACCCTTTCTAAACTTTCCATTACTAATCGACGGTCTTTTTGACTGGGAATACGTAGAAAATTCATATAACCATAACGCCCCATCATTACCACATCAAAAACGCTGACGGGAAAATCCCAATCTACTTCATCTGCTTGAGGCACATAAGCCATTAATTGAGATTTTTGGGCTTCAGAAACGGATAAATTACCAATACTAACTTTACCCACTGTTGGTTTTAAAAAACCCATAATCGCCTTAAATAGAGTCGATTTACCCCCACCATTAGGACCAACCAAAGCCGTTATTGATCCCTGTTTGACACTGGAAGAAGCATTATAAAGGGCTAATTTCCCATTGCTGTAGGTAACGCTGAGATTCTCGAAATTAATATTTAAGGGTTGAGTTGGGGTTTTCATCATTGATTTTATCCTTAAAGTTTATAAATGAGGTTTTTGGGTAAAAATTATGTTATGTTTTGGTTGACAATTTTTAGTTTTTAGAGAGCATTGTTAACTATTAGTTGACATTGATTTTTTATTTGTCAATTAGGAAAAAATTTTTAATTGTTCACTCCTGCTAACAAACCATTAGTAATAGTGCGAATATCGTATTCTAATAAGTCCAGATAAGTCGGCACTGCACCTTCTTCACTTGAAAGAGAATCCACATATAGATTTCCGCCAAATCTTGCCCCTGTAGTTTTTGCCACTTGTTTTTGTCCTTCATCATTGACAGTAGTTTCACAAAAAATAGTAGGAATATTATTCGCTTCAACTTTTTCAATCACCGATTGCACCTGTTTCGGGGTGAATTGTTGTTCAGCATTGATAGGCCATAGATAAATCTCTTTTAAGTCGTAATCTCTGGCTAAATAGGAAAACGCCCCTTCGCAACTGACTAAATATCTTTTATCTTCGGGAATCCTCGCTAAATCAGACTCTAAGATGCGATCGAGTTCTTTGATTTTATCGCTATAAACCTTTGCATTATTATTATAAGTATCAGCATTCTCTGGATCTAATTCCACAAAAGCCTGACGAATATTCTCCACATAAATTAAAGCATTTTGGGGAGACATCCAAGCATGAGGATTTGGCTTATTGATATAAGCACCTTCTTTAATCGGAATTGGTTCAATACCTTCAGTTAATACGACAGAAGGAACATCTTGCACATTTCCTAAAAATTGTTCCATCCAGCGTTCTAAATTCATGCCATTATAAAGAACTAAATCCGCTGATTCAGCTTTCACTAGATCACTAGGAGTAGGCTCATAACCGTGAATTTCAGCCCCAACACGGGTTATTGATTCAACAATTAATTTATCTCCAGCCACATTTTTCGCCATGTCAGCTAAGATAGTGAAGCTAGTTAAAACCTTCTTTTTTCCTTGCTCATTATTCAACTCTGTATTATTTATTTGTTCACTTTCTGGATTACTGCTCTGGTTTATTTCTGACGAGCCATTACACCCTATCAAAGCAAATCCCAGTAAAACAGTAAATATTAAAAGTTTATTTTGAGATTGTGAAAACCTTATCATAAAGATTTTTCATTTTTTATTCATTTTCTTTTCATAATATCTTAAAATTTACCCAAACATCAACCATCATTTTTGATAAACAACCTTAGTTTTACTTGTATTAGTTGAATTAGGGGATAAAAGGAAACGAAACTAAAACATCAATCTTTAATCTGGGGCTGATGAAAAAGTGGTGTCGCCGAGGGTTGGCAATAAGCAATTAAAAATTAATAATTAATTAAAATCTGACCTGCTCCTAATCGGATATTTTTAAGCCCAACCGTTAAGTTATAAGCAACCTTTCTCAGATAAAACTAAGGAATGTAGAGACAAATTAGTTTCAGAACAGTTGTATCTTAAATTATAGACAATTATAAAGTACGAAAAGAATTGACTTTAGTTATGCTGACATTGTCCGAGAGTTAGCAAGTTTTTTTCTCAAAAACCTGTGGGTCTAAAGCCCTTTCATATAGGGCATTAGTGTGTTATGATTTTCTTGGAGGCAAGGTAATCAACCTCTTAAAAAACCTCAAATCTAATCAATTCACAGAATCTTGAAAACTGGCGATATGAGGTTATTAATTATTAAGAGGAAGGCTTCTCACGATGAAATCTCTAAGCTGATAAGCACAGAGAAACAAAGAATTAAGTATTCTTTACGGTAGGGTAGGGGGCATACCCGAACCGACTTTGAAATGGTTCATACGCTTGAGGACATAATACCCTCTGGATTGATTTAAGCAATTAAAATAAAATGGATGTAGTTGAATCAAAAATCCTTGCACCTTCAAATTAAGGAGTGTCAACTTCTCACTCTGCATTATATTTCAAAATAGTGCAGAATTGTTCCCAACCACAATTATTTATAGACTTAGCTAAATTGTGATTTGTTGCGATGTTTTTCACTGCCGGATTTTCTACACAAATGACTTTTAATTATAGTTAAAAAACTAGCGATAACTAATACCTTTTGCTCGTCAGTAGAATATATTCTATAGCGATATAGTTTTAACACTTTAATGACTTGATGTAACTTATTAGTATTAATTCATCATAAGCAATAAGGAATGGTAATGTTTTACTAAAAAACATAAATCTGCCATAAACGATGGAGTTTTTAACCCATTATTTTCGGCAAAGAAGGAAAATTAAGCCATAATTATCTCTGATTTTTTTGTGAGGAAAAATAAATAACGTTTTTACTCGTTAACTTTTTCAACCCTTTCTAATTGCCACAAAATTTGATTGCCCTCTCGTCTAACCCTAGAAACAATCCAATTACGCCATGACCATTCTTCTCCTCTACTGGTGACTGCACTCGCGTTAATATCCATTAAATCTGCTAATTCCGAACTTGTAATTAAATAGCCATTACGAGAAATATCTTCAGCAATATGTAAAGTGTCAATCATGTTTTTTAACTGTTTAACTCTTTCATCACGAGTTAAATTTTGTTCTTCCCCATTATTGTTAAGTAATTCGTTCATGATTATTCTTTGAGTTATCTATTTTTACTTACTTTTCTGTAATCTATTCTACCATCTGTAATGATAAATTATACTCAAAAAAAAACTAATTTGACATAGAAATTACTTCTTAATTTAATTTATTTTTATTTCTATTATCTGAAATCATTTCCACGAAAAACTCTCTCTATCACTCAATTTTAGTAGATTCTTGATTTTGGTTACTTTATTTAAATTATTATTTAAGTGATAACACTTAGATCTATTAAGTATTTATTTTGTTCATGACTTTCTTTACACAAACTTTATAAAAGTTGAATCCTTATAATGGATTTTTATTATTTAAATAAATGAGCAAAAAAAATTAAAGAAAGTACTCTTAAATAATTCAAGAGAATAAAATAGGAGTAAATATGATTTTTTTATCTATCAGCATTATATTTATGATTTTTACTGATAGAGATACAGTTTTGTTGTAAAACTATGTTTAATTGACTGTTTCGTTATTTTGCATTTTTTGTATTTGTCTTAATTGTTCGTGTTGTTGCTGTATTTGAATAGACAAAGAGTTACAAACTAAATCACATAAGTCAAAGACGAAGGGATTAGAAATTTGATAATATACATTGATACCTTTTTGAGTCCGGGCCACAATTCCCGCTTGTGCTAAGATTTTCAGGTGTTTAGATACATTGGCTTGTCCCAATCCTGTTTTATCGATGATTTCTGTAACATTTTTTGAACCAGTCCTCAAACAACACACAATATTTAAACGACTGGTTTCTGATAAGACTTTAAAAAAATCAGCAACCAAATCTAAAGCGGCAGGGGGCATTTGTGCCATTAAGCAATCAGATAAAGATTGAGTATTATTTTTTTCTTCAACTTGAGAATAGGACTTGTTAATCATTTTTATTCAACGAATACTTATCTGCTTTGATTGATGTTTAAAAGTAAAGGATTCTCTAAATACACATTTCATAATGTGAAAACAAATAGGGTATAAAATAGGGTACATTGTTGATTATTATTAGTCCCTATTATTGAGCTTTTACCTGTATCATCAATAATTGATTATATCATGATAAAGTAAATTAACGAAAGTTCGGATTATTCGTTTTACTGCAAATGAATAAATCTGTTGATAGTTATTCTAAAAAAGAGATAAGTTGCCATAATTAAGATAAAAAGTTTATTAAGCCAGTCTCCTCTAAGCGCGTAAAAAGTCTGTTGATGACGACGATAAATAGTATCTATGTGGGTTTGATATTCATTAAGATTAGAAAGCCAAACAGTATCACCACGAGGATTAACTATTGCTGAGTATCCTGTATTAGCAGCCCTTGCCATCCATTTCCCTGTTTCTATGGCACGCATAACATCTTGAGCGTGGTGTTGGAAAGGCATACTATTCCTATAGTGAGCATTGTTAGCCGCAGTAATGACAAATTCTCCTCCTTTCAAGGCTTGTTGTCTAAATATTTCACTAAAAGCAGAATCATAGCAAATAGCAACTATAACAGGCAATTTAAATTGTTTGCTCTCGTCTTGTAGGGTAATGATAAAACTTTGATTATAATTTCCTGCAACTAACTGAGTATCAAGAGGGGATAAACGACGGATAACATCTCCTAAAATTTGTTGAAAGGGAATATATTCTCCTAGGGGAACTAATTTTATTTTATCGTATCTGCTAATAACATTTCCATTTTTATCAATACTGAATAAACTATTAGTATAATCGTAAGTACTAAGAGTTTTAAATGCACCTAAAATAATGGGTATTTTGTTTTCTTTGACTGTTTTATAAAAACTCGTATTTTTTTCTATATCTTCATTAAAAAAAGGTAAAGCTGTTTCAGGAGTTATGATTAAATCAACATTTTTTTGTGCTAGGGTTTCATAACCTTTTTTGTAGTTAACTAATGCTTTTTTTAAACCTGGATCATATAGTTTAATTTCATTGGGTATATTTCCCTGAATAATCCCGACTTTAATCGCTTTATTAGGGGAATCTTGAAGAGGTGTTTTGTAGATTAACCAACCATAAATATGGATAGATATAAAAACAAATAATGTAATAAAAAGTACCAATTGAAAATATTTTCTATCTTGATTTACAGGTATTAAATATGTTTTAATAGTATAAAAAATAAGGAAATTTATTAATAAAATAAAAGCGGTAAGAGTGGTTGTTCCAGAAATAGTTAATAACTGTAAGATTGGTAAATTATATGGACTTTGAGTATAAGCTAAAGATGACCACCAAAGAGAGCCAAGACTCCAACATTTTTCTAAAATACACCAACTACTAATTCCCAAAATAAAGATAATCCAAGAATAAAAATGTGATTTACTATATTCTATTTTGATGATAAAGTTAATTAATCCAGACCAAATAGTAACTAAAATTGCTCCCCAAAAAGTGATGAAAAGCCAACAGATTAAAGCTATTAATAAACTATATAACCAAGGAATACCCATCCAAGTCATGGGATGAATTCCCGTAATCCAGAATAAAGCAGTACCATGATAACCAAATCCCCACAAAAAACCGGCGAAAGTGGCGGTAAAAAATGATTTATGTATGGCAAAAATAAGGGGAATAAGAGCTACATAAGCTAGAAAATAGCAGTTGAAAGGGGCAACAGTTAACCCCATTAATACGCCCCCAAAAAGAGCTATTATCAAACTGGGTATGTGTAAAAGAAATTTTGAAGATGAAGAGAGAGGAGAATGTAAGATATAAGAAAATTTTTTGTCAATCAAGGCTTTTATCTTTGCGATATTTCATTGGTTATTGATTATACAGCGAAGGAATAATTGTTATAGGATGACTGATTATAATTCATTTACCAAACAGGATCAGAATAAAGATTAATAGTTAGTTCTTCTATACCACTAGGAACGGAACTAATACAAGCACAAATAGGAGTTCCATCATCTAATTCTACTTCACAAGCATGACAAGATCCCATTAAACATCCCGTTGGAATAAAAACATTTCCACGTTTTGCAACATCGAGCAATGGTTCGCCTGTTTCTGCTTCAACAGTAACATTATCAGGTAAGAAAGTCACTTTTACAGTAGTCATAGAAATGTTTATTTTTAATAGTATAAAATTCTACTGTACAAGTTCAAAAAGAGAAAGGGCAAGGGGCAATGGTTGATAATTAAGAATTAAGAATTAAGAATTAAAAACTCCTAACTCCTGTACGGGCGAATGGCCATTCGCCCCTACTTCCCCCTATCACCTCATCCTCCCTTCGCTCTAATTGTTGCTCCCTAATTCTTAAGAGTGATAACCATTTCCTAATTTCTGCTTATAATGAAGTGGATAATTAAATGCGTGTGAGATAGGTTAAAGTCGTGGATGAGTTAAGGGAAGTATTAGAGTTAGCCTCCGAAGAAGAAATACATCAAGTTACGCAAATTTTATTTTGTCGTCGTTTTAACCCTTTGGACTACTGGCAAACCCCTACACCCCATGATGTTCAGAGCCTAGATTGGCAAACATCTTTAGATTATATTGAAAATCGATTTAGGTTTTTAGCCGCAGATGGTTTTACTGTTTTACGGGGGCAGTATCATTCTTTACGATATAAGGATATTTTAATTAGGGTATGTCGTTATCTACAAATATCTTATAGTAGAAGCATGGATGCGATCGCGCTTGAGTCAGAAATTTTTTTACACCTATTACAGAAGGCATGGGAAAAAATGTCTCCTCGGGAGCAATATTCTTTGAGACAAAAGGTGATTAATTCTTTAGCAAATCATCCTCAACCCCAGCCTTTACCTGTCAGTTTACAACATGATCCTCTCAAAATTTTAGTTAGGGGAGGAGGTTTAGTTGCTGTTAACTCTCTTTTTAAACCTTGGTTATTACAAAAAATAGCCCAACAATTTGCTATTCATTTCGCTACATATCAAGTTACTAAAAATACTTTGATAAAAGGCAGTCTAGCCACTGCTAATCAATTACAAGGTTATGTCAGCTTACAAATGGCAAAAAGGGGCATGGTGATGGCTTCTGCTCGATATACTGCGGTGAGAAGTTTTTTTGCTTTTCTTACTCCTGCTTTATGGGCTTGTTTTTTTGCTGATTTAGGATGGAGAGCGATCGCAACTAACTATACTAGAATTATACCCGTTGTGTTTGCTTTGGCTCAAATACGCTTAACCAGAGGAGATTTTAATTAAGAATTAAGAATGGCTCTATCAGTTTGAGTATGTAAATTATTAGTGTTTGGTAGGCAAGAGGCAAGAGGCAATAGGTAATAGGGGATTATTAAATAATAATTTATAAACTTTTAATTTTTATTTTACTATAAACACTATTCAATAAAGGTTATGGAAGTCCTGTTTTTCTTAATTTATCATAACCACTGTAGAAGAACCTTAAGAATTAAGAATTAAGAATTAAGAATGAAAAACCACAAATACTTATTACTAATTTATTATTTATTACTTGTTTCCCCCTTTCCCCTCATCCCCCCATCTCCTCATCACCCTAACACCTACTACCTGCAACCTGACACCCGACACCTGACACCTAACCTTATCCGATATTCTTAAACCGAACTGAGGTTAACTAATGATTTGTTTCTCCCTCTAAATCATACTTTTGAATTTTGCCTTCCTCAGTTTCTTTCAATTTCAGTTACCCTGACTCACCATTTTTAATTGATTAATAGTTTCTAGGGTTTTTCTTTTTTCTCGTTGTAATG
Source organism: Cyanobacterium aponinum PCC 10605 (assembly GCF_000317675.1). Taxonomy (NCBI): domain Bacteria; kingdom Bacillati; phylum Cyanobacteriota; class Cyanophyceae; order Chroococcales; family Geminocystaceae; genus Cyanobacterium; species Cyanobacterium aponinum. The sequence goes on along the minus strand of NC_019776.1, from coordinate 1,986,985 downwards.
GTTTTTGCACTGCCTCTAAAGGTAATTGATCAATTTTTGCGATCGCAATATCGAAATTTTTGACTGCTTCTTCTAAAACGAGAATATTATTGTCTGTTTGTCCTTTGTTTCTGAGTATTTGCCCTTTTAAGTAATATAACTCTGGATTTAACGGCGTACTTTCTAATGCTTTGTTAACAAATGTAAGAGCTAAATCATAATCTCCTAAATCTCTGTAAGCAAGAGCGATACCACGATTAACTAAATACTGAGGAGAGGCATAGGTTTGTAAATTAGCGATAGCCTGTTGAGGACTAGAAAAAGGTAAATTAACCGCTAAAAATAAGTTTAAATAACCTTTAATTAAGTTTAATTCTGGATCAGTAGAATCTATTCTTTCCGCCTGATCAAAATAGTTGAAAACAGCTTGTAATCTAGTAATAGCTGCGATCGCCCCCTTACTTTGATATTCGCTAGCACCCATTAAAAAATTGCCCACTGCCAAATACAGATTACTACGTAAAGGATCGTCATTGCGGATAGCTTTAGCATAATCCAAGGTTTTTTGAGCATAAATATCCAAATTATTCCAATCCTGTTCCGTATAAGCCAAAGAAGCCCGTAAAGCCGCCGACATAGGATCATTAAAACTGCTTTTTTTAGGTAAAGCAAGATACTCTTTCGCTTCTACATAATTCCCCTCTTCAAATAAAGCCTTAAACGCCAACTCCGTTTCCTCACTAATATTACGAGGATTAACTGTGCGAAAAGGATCACCCGCAAAAGCTGAAGAAGCAAAACTAATCACCGTCAAACTAGATAAAATCCCCGAGGAAACCAAAGACCACAAAAAAAGATGCTTTTTGTCCCTCAACCCATTGAAAAATCGGTGAATATAACTAAAACGATTAACAAAAACAAAGCTCATAACTCATACCATGATAAAGCCTTAGAATAAAGCAATTTGCTTAAAATTCTAACTCAAAGTTTTTCCAGTTTTTATAATTAAACCTTAGTTATTTAGCCAAATCATTGGATAAGGGCGGGTTTTATTTTTTTAATATTGACTCATTAGTCACTCATATTGAAAATAAGAAAATCAATTTATTTACTGTTTTTGTCAAAATTTGTTGATTTTAACTTCGTTCATGACCGAGATTAGTGTAAAAGCCAAAACGAACTCTCAGAACATAGAACTCTGAACTCAGACAGTTGAGTGAGTCCCATATTTTGTTGTTAAATATATTTGACTACATAGACCCAGATTCCTAAAAGTTTTCTGAAAAAGAGAACGACTTAAGTTATAATCTTGCTGAGTATAATTATCTAAGCAATTATATTAGTTTTGCGCAGGAAAAAAATTTTCCTGTCACCCTTTGACGCAATATTAAAGGGCTAGATTCTTAAAATTAATAATAACAACTAGATTTAGATTATCTTCTATTATTTTAATTTTATACTGAAGGGTAATGCCGTCTTTATTTTATTAGCCATGAACGAACCTGATTTCAACCGAGCCAAGCAATCTATAGAATCTACTCCCAAAATAAAGTCCCCCAATGGTAGTCACACTAACCCCAATGCAGGGAAAAAAATGCGACCAAAAGATGAGTCACCTGATTTAAACATGAATTCTAATTCGATTACTCCCAGTAATATCGCAAAAATAAAAGTAATTGGAGTTGGCGGTGGCGGTTGTAATGCCGTCAATAGGATGATCCAAAGTAGTGTGGTGGGGGTTGATTTCTGGCAAATAAATACAGACGCTCAAGCCTTAGCTCAATCCATGACTACTTATTGCTTACAGATTGGGCAAAAATTAACCAGAGGTTTAGGGGCTGGTGGTAATCCTGCCATTGGTCAAAAGGCGGCAGAAGAATCTAGGGATGAAATAGCAAAAGCCCTTGAAAATACTGATTTAGTATTTATTACTGCTGGGATGGGGGGTGGTACAGGAACAGGAGCGGCGCCAATTGTGGCAGAAATTGCTAAGGATATGGGCTGTTTAACGGTGGGGGTTGTAACTCGTCCTTTTACTTTTGAGGGTCGTCGTCGAACTAATCAGGCAGATGAGGGCATTAGAGCTTTAGAAAGTAAAGTCGATACTCTTATTGTCATTCCGAATAATCAGTTATTGGCAGTTATTCCTCCTGAAACTCCCCTGCAAGAATCTTTCCGCATGGCTGATGATACTTTGCGTCAAGGAGTACAAGGCATTTCTGACATTATTACCATCCCGGGCTTAGTCAACGTTGATTTTGCCGATGTCAGAGCGGTTATGGCAGATGCTGGATCAGCTTTAATGGGTATTGGTATTGGCTCTGGTAAATCAAGGGCAAAAGAAGGTGCGATCGCAGCTATTTCTTCCCCATTAATTGAGTCTTCCATTGAAGGAGCAACAGGGGTAGTTTTAAACATTACTGGTGGAAAGGATTTAACCCTACACGAAGTAAACGCCGCCGCAGAGACTATTTATGAAATTGTCGATCCCAATGCTAATATTATTTTCGGGGCTGTGATTGACGAAAAAATGCAGGGAGAAGTAAGAGTAACAGTGATTGCCACTGGTTTTTCAGGAGAGAAAAAAAATAATCCTGATCGTGCTAAAACCATCCCATCTCCGCCAAACCTAGATTCTCCCACCTCAGAAAATAAAGAAACCGCTAATAACTCTCCTGAAACTGATCCTCAAAGTATATCTTCTGGATTAGATATTCCTGAATTTCTACAACGTCGTCGTTTTCCTCGCAGTTAGGAAAGAGGTGTCAAGTTTCAGGTTGCAGGTGTCAGAGTGTGGAGGTATTGGGGTTTTAGGGGGAAACAAGTAATGAGAGTTCGCTATGCTCGTACACTCCTTTCGGTCATGAATGGGGTTTTTAATTTTTAATTTTTAATTTTTCATTCTTAATTCTTAATTCTTAATTATTTACCTTTGCCCTTTGCCTCTTAGCCTTTGTCCTCCCTTGACAATTGTACTAAGATATAAACTAGCTTAATATAAGTTACATAGATGAATTTAAACGAATATACATTAAAAACAAGAGAAACTGCTATATATCCACCAGAAACTTTTTTGGAATATCTGACTCTCGGTTTAGCCAGTGAGGCGGGGGAAGTCAGTGGAGTAGTAAAAAAATATATTAGAAAGGATCAAAATTTAGATGTTGCTAAAGAAAAATTAGAAAAAGAATTAGGGGATGTGATGTGGTATTGGGCAAGATTATGCGACGAGTTAGGTTTAGATCCTCAACAAGTAATTGAGAACAACATTAAAAAACTACAAGCAAGAAAAGTAAATCAAACCTTACAAGGAGATGGAGATGATCGATAATTTAGAAATGTTAGATCCCTTATTTGCCGTTGAAGTATTAAGTAAATGCGATCGCCCCAATTTACTTTGTTATCTAGCTATGCACCAAGACTATAGCGAAGACTTCGTCTATAGTGAGATGTCTAAATTGGCTAATTACTCAGAAGCAGAATTGGGAGATAGAATCGTCCGCAATTGCGTGAATAAATCCCATTGGGGTATTCTTGAACATCCATCTATCACCTTTAATGTTATCAATTTTCCCCATTCCGTAATGGTTCAGGCTAGAACCCACAGAGTCGGTGTATCTTTTGATTGTCAGTCTCAAAGATATACTTGTAAGAGAATTTTACGTCTTGCTCAACAAATAGAAGAAACCCCAGAAGATGCCATAAATTTAATTGAAAAAGTCTTTTATTTTCGTGCTGTAGCCCATTATTTTGACAGAGAAGGAAATAAATATTTTTACTCTCCATCAGCCCGTAATCAAGATATTTTATTTACTCAAAAAGCAGTCTTGTATTATGCTGAAAAAGTAAATCAACAAGGCTACGCCCCTGAACACGCAAGGGATTTATTAACTCAAAATCTCCGACAACATTTTGTCGTTAGTTTTAATGCCCGTAGTTTACTACACTTCTGCGATTTGCGTTTACCAAAAGATGCACAACCAGAAATTAGAAATTTAGCCGAATTAATTTTTGAACATTTCCAAAAGTGGATGCCTGAAGTTGCGAATGTCTATGCTAAGAAAAGAATGGGTAAAAATCTTCTTGCTCCCTAATTTTTAACTTAGTTTAAATTAACTAAAAAATCGTTATAGAATGAAATTAAAGAATTAAATTAGCTATTATGAACTTAGATCAGCAACTACGAAACTTGATCCAAGAAGCCCCTAATTATGGTGTCCCTGCGGTTATTATGGAAAATGGGGTAATCCCTATTATTAATGCTTTTGCTCAACAATTAGGTCATCAAGAATATTATCTAAGACAAACTTTAGACAACAACTTGGTATTAACAATATTGGGTAGTGATCAACATCCAGAGTTAGAAAAGAAAGTAATCTATGCTTTTCCTAGCGTTCAATCCGCCGCACAATTCCCCGACAGTAAAATTGATAGTCCAGATATTGTTGCCCAACAAGTTCCTGTCAGTCAAATACTTTTTCAAATGTTTACAATGAAAGGCGTTGATAGTGTTATTTTTGTAGATGAACCCAATCAATACCAACAAAGTAAAGAAGTTTATTGCGATAAATTACAATCAGCAATTAGACAAAATTTGAGTAACTTGATAAACTCCGCTACTTCTCCTAACCGACTTGCTTAGAGAAAATCTTTTAAGGGTAGGTGTCAGGTGGTAGGGGTTGAATATATTCAACCCTTACGGTATTTAAGGGATGATGAGTAATAAGTGTTCGGAATTTTTAATTTTTAATTTTTAATTCTTAATTCTTAATTCCTAATTATCAACTATTCGCTTTTGCCCTCCCCCCTCTCGAGGGAGGATAAAGGGAGGCTTGCCCTTTTCTCCATCATTCATAGATGAAAATTTATCCCGAACTTAGGTAGATTTATATTTTTTCGTAATTACGCTTTGATACTTATTATAAATTTCGATTCCGGGGATAGGGGTGTTAAACTCTTCAGGTATTTCAAATTCATCGGGGTCATAATGTTCACGAATTTCTTTTAAAATTAGGTAAAAATGACTCCATGAAGTCATCACTTCTAATAGGCGAAGAAATTGAATATATATATCTTGGTATTTTTGTTTCATAGCAATGTATTGAAGCATCCTCGCATAATCTTCTTCCCTCGTTTTATCAATAGGCAATTCAATGACTTTCCCTAGTTGGTCAAATAAATCTTGATTTGCTCTTACCAAAATTTTTATATCATTAAAATCTAGCAAATTTCTTTTTAATAGGTATTGGACTATTTCCGATATTATTCTTAATAAGGAAAAATTCTCTAGTTGATATTTTTTAAAAAGGTACATTAATTTAATACCTAACTCATCTTGACGGGCTAATTTTTTGAGAGTTTCAGTATATACATTAATAGCATCTTTTCCTTCTTCACTATGAATTTCTGGTAATATTTCTTGCTGTTTTTGTTCTAATTTCTTAATGAATTCTTCAGAGTTTAATTGTTGTTCAAGTAAACCGAGAAGAAAGCGATACATTTCTTGTTGTTTACTACTACGATAGGATAACTCTATTTGTTCAATTTTCAAAAAACTATTTCTGGCTTCTACGGCAACTCTAAATAATGCAATATAATTTTTTAGACCTTTATATTCTCCAATTTCATAGGCAAACAATTTAGAAATATGGACAAATTCCAAAAATTCAGGATTATTGAATTCATTGTTATCTAAGGCTTTAGCTATGGGCGTAAGTATTTTCAATTCTCCGAAAACTCTTTGATGATGCTCAATCACTTCCTCCGGGATACTATCATGAGGTTTATGAATTATGGATTCTAATTTTTCTAGCATACTTTTATCTCCCCAAAGAGGGCGATTCCACCAAGGCTGTAAGTTACTGTTAGATGTTTTATCTGCCATATTTTTTACCAGAAGAGATTAGAGAAAAAGTTAGGGAAGTTGACGCAAAAAGTCTGTAAAGTTTTTGATATTTAATAAATCGTTAATTACGATCATAAATTAAAATTGAATTTAATGATACACTTTTTGAATGAATAAGGGTTAATTTTTGTCTTGTGAGGTTAGCCTTTTGTATTGCTTATTTTATAATCCACCTAATAGGTAGTTAAGTTAATGGTTTTTTATCTATGATTAAAACAGCAATGGGTCTAAAAATAAACCCTGAAACTTTCCAAGAAAAAATTAAAGCGGTTGTTGCGAAGGAAATTCAGCTTGAGTTGGAGTGCCAAATTGAGTTACCAGAAAATGATCAATTGCTGATTTTTATTAATAGTTATTCTGAAGATATTTTAACAAAAATTATTAATTTAATAAAAGAGATTATTGCTGATTATAAAATTACTGATTATTACTCAATTGTTAATATTGAAAATCAAGATATAGTTTATTTTTCTTCTGTAAATGGATCTGAAAATAATCAAGATTTATCTAATGTGATAGAAAATATAGAAGATGGAAAAGCCTCAAATACTTTTTATAAGTCTGCAAATTTTTCAGCAGGTTTTATCATTTTTATTTTAGGAGTTATTTCTTTAACTATTTTTGGTGTTACTTACTATTTCACTCGTCCCTGTGTTTTAGGTACTTGTACTTTGATTACAGATACAGAAGTTGCGACAAATAATTTATTTAATCAGTTAGAAACAAATAATTTAACGGATAGTAAAATCAAAGAATTGATTGCTGATTTAGTTCAAAATATCGAAACTTTAAAAACTATACCATCTTGGTCTAAGGAACATGATCAAGCTCAAATGCTTATTAGTAGTTACCAAGAAAAGATTAATGATTTACAGTTATTTTTAGATGCTAAAAGTGTTGCTACTAATGCTCAAAATATGAGTGAAAAATTACCTCTTTCTTTGGATGAATGGTTAAGGGTCAAGCAATTTTGGCAAGATGCGATCGCACTTTTGAATAAAATAAAAAGTGAAGAATTTAAAGAATTTAAAACCTTAAGAATTAACTCCTATCAACAACAATTATCCTTTGTAAACAAACAAATAGAGAAAGAAAATTTAGCAATTAATAAACAAGAAAACGCCGAAAAAATAGTAGCACAAATCAAGGGAGAAAATAATATTACTAATAGTTTAGAAGCCCTGAAAGAAAGAGAAAAAAAATGGAAATCTGCCATCCAAGAAATAGAACAAATTCCACCTCAAACTGCAGTATATCAAGAAAAAGAAGAAATTATTAATGATTATCTTCAGCAAATTAGTAAAATTCAAAAGAAAATTACCATTGAAGAAAACGCATTAAATCTGAAAAAAAATATAGAAGAGAAAATGAAATCTGCCCAAGAGCAAGAAAAACAAAATCAATGGACAAAAGCAGTTAATTTATGGCAAGAAGTTATTAATTTAACTGGTACTATTCCCCCAGATAGTTGGTTAAAAGATGAGATTGAAAAACAAAAAAACGAAGCTGAAGGAAAATTAGAAATTGCCCAAGGTGCGTTAAAAAAAGCAGTTAAAAGAGAGGAAATAAAAACCAAATTAAGAGAAATTTGTCAAAGTTCAGAAAGAATATGTAGTTATACTGTTAGTGATAGTAATATTAAAGTTTACTTAACAGATGAGTACATCCAAAAAATTACTTCTCTTTCGGTAATGAGTGATTTAACCAATAATAATGAACAAGAAAAACAGATAATTAATCATATTAATCAGGTAGAGAAAAACTATCAATATATTAGCTCTAAATATCAAATACCAGTGGAAATATATAATCCTCAACAAAAGTTAATTATGATTTATAATAGTTATTTATAATTTTTGAATATAAGTTGAAAATAAAACTAATAAAAAACTTATAAAATTCTGTAAAATTTGATGCTAATAATCAAAACTCATTTAACCTATAATAAGCGAGTCAAAACAGAATCTAAAGCAATGTTAATTACAAGAACTCAAAAAAGGAAAATTCAATTAATTATCAACAAAATCCAGAAATCTTCTAGTTGGCAAGGTTGTGTTTTATTAAGTGTTATTCTACTCTTGTGTTCTAGTTATGCGGTTTATGCTCAAGATAGTTCTACTTCCTTAGAAATAATTACAGGAGAGTTAAAAGTAGGATTAGATACTTTATGGGTAGTAATAGCTTCAATTTTGGTTATTGCGATGAATGCGGGTTTTGCGATGTTGGAAACTGGATTTTGTCGCAGTAAAAACGCCGTTAATTTACTCTCCAAAAACTTAATTGTTTTTGCCGTATCAACTTTGGCTTTTTGGGCTATCGGATTCGGTTTAATGTTTGCCGATGGAAATAGTTTTATTGGCACTCAGGGATTTTTTTTACAAGGAGCAGATAACAGCCCCGCCACGGGAGACGCTTATGAAGGGGTTTACAACGCCTTGAGTTGGGCTGGAGTGCCTCTGTCGGCAAAATTTTTATTTCAGGTGGCTTTTGCTGGTACGGCGGCGACAATCGTCTCTGGTGCGGTGGCAGAGAGGGTTAAATTCATTGATTTTTTATTTTTCAGTTTTTTCTTAGTTGCGATCGCATATCCGATTATAGGGCATTGGACTTGGGGAGGTGGATGGTTAGCAGACGCTGGATTTCAGGATTTTGCAGGTTCAACAGTAGTGCATTCTGTAGGGGGATGGTGTGCTTTAACAGGAGCAATAATTTTAGGACCAAGACTAGGAAAATATTTATCGGATGGTGGTATAGTACCCCTACCCGGTCATAATTTAAGTTTGGCAACTTTGGGGTGTTTTATTCTTTGGATTGGTTGGTTTGGCTTCAACCCCGGCTCAACCATGGCGGTAGGAGAAGATATAGCCTATATTGCGGTGGTGACGAATTTAGCGGCTGCCTCTGGGGGATTGACAGGCACTATTAGTAGTTGGGTATTAGCAGGAAAACCTGATTTATCTCTAAGCATCAACGGTATTTTATCAGGATTAGTAGCAATTACTGCAGGATGTTCAATGGTATCTTATTCTAGTGCCGTTACTATTGGGGCATTAGCTGGTATTTTGGTGGTTTTTTCTGTCTATATGTTGGATAAATTAAAAATTGATGATCCCGTCGGTGCAGTATCAGTACACTTAGTTAACGGTATTTGGGGTACTATTGCCGTAGGTTTATTCGCTGATGAGAACATTACAGGGGATGAAAGTATTGCGGGTTTCTTTAGTAATGGTACTTTTGCATTACTTGGATCACAGATTTTAGGGGTTGTTAGTGTGGGTATTGCGATGATTATTTTTAGCACGATGTTTTGGGTTGTGCTAAGGTCTATTTTTGGCTTAAGAGTTTCTCAGGAAGAGGAATACTTAGGTTTAGATATTGGTGAACATGGTATGGAGGCTTATACTGGATTTTTTGATTTTGAAGGAGAAAGCCAATAGTAATTAAATTTAGTTCGGAGTTATGAAAGAGGTTTCAGGTTTCAGGTTTCAGGTTTCAGGTTGCAGGTGTTAATTAATTACTAATTGCCTTTGCCCATTATCTATTGCCTATTCCTCATTCCCGATCTAAACTAAAAATCATAGCCTAATTCACCAACGCTGAATTAAATTTTTTTCAATCCCCAACTGCTGATGTTAAGTGAGAATAATGTTTATATAATTGAGGATTTATTGACCGAGGAAAAGTATTTTTTAGCTAAGAAATATATTGAAAACTTATTAGAAACAAATCAGGAAAATTATCTTCTCAAAAATTATTTAGCGATAACATATCTTTGTTTAGAAGAAAATGATTTAAGTGCTGCTATTTACTTAGAATTGTTATTAAATATTGATGAATTAGAAATAGATAGTATTACGGAAACTATTTTTAAAATTGCCCAACTTAAATATAGTCAACATAATTTTAATTTAGCAATAGAGTTATATTATCAAGGATTAGAATTAAATCCCAATTATGTCGGTGCTTATATTGATTTAGCTCACATTTTTGCTCAACAAAGTAATATTGATTTAGGGATAGAAGTCTTAAAAAAATTATTAGAAAATCAACCTAACTGTATTATTGCTTATGAAAATTTGGGTAAATTATGGGAAGATATAAAAGAATGGAAAAATGCGATCGCAGTCTATGAACAAAGTAAAAAAATAGAGCCTCAAAATTTACAAATTCTCTCCTCCTTAGCAAATTGTTACCTCCAAATTGATGATTTTAACTCCGCAAGAAACATCTTAAAAGAAATAATAAAAATCAATCCTCACCACATTCAAAGCTATGGGCAATTGGGTTATGTTTATCTCATGGAAAAAAAATTAAATTTAGTTGTCGATACATGGAAAATATTAATTAATCAAATACCCAAAATTATTAATGACTACCAAAACTGGTATCAACAAGAAATAGTAATTAAAGTAAATAAAGAAGAAGTAATTAAACTAAATATTGACTTAATTGATAGTTTACAAACGAATAAATCATTAGGAGAAATTAGTCAGAATATCGGTCATATATTATTTAAGCAAGGAAAATATAAATTAGCCATCTATTATTATCAAGTTTCATTAGAACACAAAGTAGAAAATGATACCATTTATACTAATTTAATTGTTAGCCTTTTCTACCAAAATCAGTACGATAATATTAATATTTATCTTGAGAAACTGAAGGTAATTAACTCTCATCAATATCAAATAATTACACAACAAATTAATTCTAACTTAGACAATAAAAAAGAAGATGAGTATCAAATTAATAATCCCGTCAATCAATATTATGAAACAGCCTATGAATGGGCAAAACAAAATAATCGATTAGAAACAAACTATTATCCTTTTGAGTTAGACAACTACTTATACTTAAAACCACCAAAAACTATTCATAAACAAAATCATCCCAGTTTTTACTTCCCTGAAAAAATAGAACTACCTAAACCTTTTCTTGTCAAAATTCCTAACGGTAAAGTTTATTTAAAAAAGACAGAAGGAAGTAGTGCCATTATCACAGAAAATAATTATTTAATTGGTGATTTATCTCCTGAATCTCCTGCTTTAAGTCCAAATCATCCTGATAGTCACCCTAGTAAACATTCTCTCTTAAAAAGCACTTTTCTTCCGACTAAAACAACAATAAAAGGTAAAGTTTTAGTATTAGCTGGTTTATTAAACAACGTTTATTTTCATTGGCTATTTGATATTTTGCCCCGTCTCTATTTAGTTGAATTATTGGGAATAAATTGGCAAGATATTGATTATATTCTAGTGGATTATAGAACAAATTTTCAAAAAGAAACTTTACAAATATTTAATATACCACCAGAAAAAATATTACCCCTTTCATTTCCTTTATATCTTCAAGCTGAAGAATTAATTATTCCTTCCTTCCCCGGTTGTATCGCTTGGATGCCTTCTTGGAGTTGTCAATATTTAAAAAATAAATTATTAGGATACAACAAAGAGCAAAAACCCCATAAAAAATTATATATAACCAGAAATAATGCCCATAGTCGTCGTCTTATTAATGAGCAAGAATTAATAAAATTATTGAAAAAAAATGAATTTGAAATAGTTGATTTAGAGTCATTTTCTGTTAAACAACAAGCAGAATTACTATCTCAGGCAAAAATAATTATTTCTCCTCATGGTAGTGGTTTAAGTAACCTTGTTTTTTGTCAACCTAATACTAAAGTTGTGGAAATATTTGCACCGAATTATGTTTATCCTTGCTATTGGTTGGTAAGTAATTTAGTTGATTTAGATTACCATTATATAATTGGTGAAACTATCGGTAGTTTTCACTTTCACTCTTTCCTTTATCCTGATAGTAGATTAGAGGATATTTATTTGGAAAACCCCAAGGCTATATTGGATTTAATTCTGTTATAGCACTCACTAAGTTGTTTAGGACGCTCAAAAATTCTTTTTTTTGTTCATAATGACAATTAGAAATTTAACGATGTATTATCTGACGGTTAACTACCTTAACCAATAATTTAGATAATTAATTTAGATAACAATAAGTTAAGAGAACCAAAAATGATTAATTTAGAGGTGATAAAACATTATCAAACTAATGGCATTAATTGTGATGTTACTACCAAAGATGTTATCAATAAACTTCAGGATTGGGATCGCCGATTTGGTGTTACTATCAGTGATGTAGAGCATGATCAAGTAACGGTATATTTTCAAACATTACCAGATAATTTACAAGAATTAGCGATCGAAATTTATGATTTTTGTCCTGATGTCATCGATCAAGGTTATGGTTGTATGGATGATATGTTATCAATGATGTCCGAATCGAGTCAAGAAATTAATGAGGAAATAAGGGCATTACTTGAAGGAGTTGACATGGATAACCCAGATTTTGGGTTGCAAATTTTGGCAAATGTTCTCAAAATTGAGCAAAAAGTTAGCTTATGGTGGGATTAGCTCACTAATTAATCTAAAACTCCCACTCGTTCATCTCAACAACTAAGGGCAGTAAAAATTATTGTATCGAACTCAGGTTATTATAAAGAAAATATTAAGTTTCATTGCTATAATCGCTATTTATGACAGCCCAATTAACTAATCCGAATAAAGTAGAACATAGTAAAGTTAAATCTGGAATCAAACAAGCTCAAGATTATTTATTTTCCCTACAAGAAAAAGATGGTCATTGGTGTGCCTATCTCGAATCTAATGTCACTCTCACCGCAGAAGCAGTCTTATTATATAAAATTTGGGGAATTGACTCCCATAAACCTCTTCATAAAATAGAACATTATTTGCGATCGCAGCAGAGAGAACACGGTGGTTGGGAACTATATTACGGTGATGGAGGAGATTTAAGCACATCAGTAGAAGCCTATATGGCATTGAGATTACTGGGTGTTGCCCAAGAGGATGAAGCCCTAACCAAAGCGAAAAGATTTATCTTAAGTAAGGGTGGTATTAGTAAAAGTCGCATCTTTACCAAATTTCACCTAGCGATTATTGGTTGCTATGATTGGCGAGGAGTGCCTTCTATTCCTCCTTGGATTATGTTATTACCCCAAAATCCTATTTTTACCATCTATGAAATGTCTAGTTGGGCAAGAAGTAGCACTGTACCTTTATTAATCGTATTTGATCAAAAACCCGTTTTCAAGATCGAGCCCAAAATTAACCTCGACGAATTATACAGCGAAGGCAAAGAAAATGTTAAATATGAGTTGCCCCGCAGTGGAGATTGGACAGATATTTTTGTACAATTAGACAACCTATTTAAATTTGCCGAAGACATCAATTTTGTACCCTTCAAAGAAGAAAGTATTAGGGCGGCACAGAAATGGATTATTGAAAGGGAAGAAGCAACAGGAGATTGGGGGGGAATTATTCCTGCCATGTTAAACTCTCTGTTTGCCTTCAAAACTCTTAACTATCACGTCAATGACCCCATGGTAGCACGGGGATTGGAAGCAGTGGAAAATTTTGCCCTTGAAACCCACGATGATTATTTAGTACAAGCCTGTGTTTCTCCTGTGTGGGATACTGCATGGTGTTTACGAGCTTTAGTGGAGTCAGGAGTTGCCCCTAATCATCCTGCTTTAATAAAAGGGGGAGAGTGGTTATTAGACAAGCAAATTTTAGATTATGGTGATTGGGTAGTCAAAAATCCTCACGGCAAACCCGGGGGCTGGGCGTTTGAGTATGAAAACCGTTTTTATCCTGATATGGATGATTCTTCTGTGGTAATTATGACTCTTCACCAACTAGAGTTACCTAGAGAAGATTTAAAAAAAGAAGCGATTTTGCGGTGTTTGCGTTGGATTGAAACCATGCAATGTCATAATTATGGTTGGGCGGCTTTTGACATCAACAACGATGCTAATTGGTTAAATTTACTACCCTATGCCGATTTAAAGGCGATGATTGATCCTGCGACGGCGGATATTACTGCTAGAGTATTAGAAATGGTGGGTAGTTGTGATTTGCCGATGTCTTCTAGTAAAGTTCAAAAAGCGATCGCATTTTTACTTCATCAACAGGAAAATGATGGTAGTTGGTTTGGTAGATGGGGAGTTAACTATATCTATGGCACATCTGGGGCATTATCCGCATTAGCTGTAATTGCACCTCAAACCAGTCAAGAAGCCATGAAAAAAGGTATTAACTGGTTAATTAACTGTCAAAATCCCGATGGTGGTTGGGGTGAAACCTGCGATAGTTATAAAAATCCTGCATTGAAAGGTAAAGGAAATTCCACCGCCTCTCAAACAGCATGGGCATTAATTGGTTTACTTGATGCTGGTAAGGCTTTGGGCAAATTTGAACAGGATAGTATTAATAAAGGAATTAATTATTTACTATCTTCTCAAACTGAAACAGGTACATGGGAAGAAAAAGAATTTACAGGTACAGGATTCCCTCAACATTTTTATATCAACTATCATTTATATCGTCATTATTTTCCTTTAATTGCATTAGGAAGATTTGAAAATTTTTTAGTATAAATTTATCTTAATTTTTCTTAAAAAGAACATAAAAACTGTTGACAAAATATTCTTTTATTGGTTATAATATAGGAGAATATCACATAGCCACCTTTTCTTGAGCCGTAGCGTTCGAGGAGGTGGCTGTTGTTTTTTTTGAGTTAATTATTTATGAGTTAAGGTGTTAGGTATAAATTAGTTAGGGATTAGGAGTTTTTAATTATCAACTATTCACTATTCACTAATTGTTCTTTATTCCAAATTTTTTAAAGGAGTCCACCCCGGAGTCCATAAATTACGATCTTTTAATTGTTTGGCGTTAATCCAAAATCTGACTTGGCTATCACAAGAAGACATCATTTCTGCAAATACCCATTTATCTTCATTTTTGCGGTTAATTACTTGAAAATGCCTCCACCCCCAAGTCTTTTGTGCGGCTGTCCACTTTGAACCTAGAAGATGAGGGAATTTCTGTTTTTTCGCCATTTTGGTAATGATTAAGTTATGATTGCTACAATGTTTTTTGTTTACTGTTCCTCATTATCCTAAGATAACTTTCAAAAATAATAAATATAATCTGAGTTCGATATAAAATTTTCTGTTTATGGCAGAAAAAAGACAAGGGTAAAAAGCGAGGGTGAATAGTGTTGGGTAAGTAGTTGACAAGTAATAGTATAATTAAACACCTTATACCTGCCTTTATCCAACATTCTTATGTCGAACCGAGGTTAAATATAAGACAATTTCTATGTCTTTAAACTAATCTAGGAATAAATTAATCTTTGTAATCGCTGATATGGTCAAGATGTCACTAACTAAAATAGCTTTTATTTTTATTTTCAATGTCTCTCCATTATTTGTCATAAGTATTAGTAAACCAGTTCAAGCACAAACCCCCTCTTCATCTTCCGATAGTCTTTTACATAATGCTTTACCTCCTTTAAAACCCACTTCTCAACGGTCTATTTTGCCAGAAAATAAGGCTTATACTCTTGATACGGGAGATGTGATTCAAGTAACGGTTTTTGGT
This sequence comes from Cyanobacterium aponinum PCC 10605, assembly GCF_000317675.1. Lineage (NCBI taxonomy): Bacteria > Bacillati > Cyanobacteriota > Cyanophyceae > Chroococcales > Geminocystaceae > Cyanobacterium > Cyanobacterium aponinum. Next base: position 1,971,619 of record NC_019776.1, on the reverse strand, counting down.
TTACCTGATCAAGGAGGGGTTGCACAGGTGTTTAATGATGGTACTGTTACTTTTCCCTTAATTGGGACTGTTAATGTGAGGGGAAAAACGATTATGGAGGTAAATGATTTACTAGCAAGTCTATATAGTCGTTATTTAAAACGTCCTTCTATTACAGTTATTTTACAACAACCTAGACCTCTAGAAGTTGCCATCGTGGGAGAAGTTAATGTGCCGGGGAACTATAATTTGTCTGGTGGTACTCAAATTCAGCAAAAAGAAGGACAAACCCAAATAGCTTCTAATACTCCTTCTTTACCAAAGGTTTCTGATTTATTTACCCTTGCAGGGGGTTTAACGGTTTCGGCGGATGTTCGACAAATTCAACTCAAGAGAAGGGAAAAAGGGAAAGAGGTGTTTTATGTGCTAGATTTTTGGCAACTACTGCAAGAAGGAGATTTAGCCCAAGACGTGAAATTAAAAGATGGTGATGTGATTATTGTTCCTAAAAAAGATGTCATTGACCCTAATGAGTATAGACAATTAGCGGATGCAACTTTTGGGATTAAATATGTTGAACCTCCCAATGTTACTATTGTGGGGGAGGTTAACCGCCCGGGTTCTTATACTGTACCCATTGAACAAGGTCTTCCTCGTCTTACAACTGCGATACAACAAAGTGGTGGCATTCGGGAGTTAGCGGATATTAGAAATATTGTGATTTCGAGAACCACTAGAGATGCTAAACAGCAAAAAATAGAGGTTAATTTGTGGGAAATGTTAGAATCGGGGGATATAAATAGGGATGTTTTATTGCGTGACGGAGATACGATTTTTATTCCGACGGCGAAGGAACTTGAACCCAGTGAGGCTCAAAGGTTAGCTTCTGCTAATTTTGCTCCTGATGAGATTGTGGTGAATGTGGTTGGTTCGGTACGAAATCCGGGTTCAACGGTTTTAAAGCCGAATACTTCTTTGAATAATGCGATTTTAGCGGCAGGGGGTTTTGATGAAAGGAGAGCAGATAGTAGTACGGTGGAGTTGATTAGAGTTAATCCTAACGGCACTGTTACAAAAAGAAATATTCCTGTCAATTTGGCGGCCGAGGTGAATGAGCAAACAAATCCGATTCTCAAAAATAATGATGTGATTGTGATTAATCGTAGTGCGATCGCAGCTTTTGGAGATAGTGTCGAAAGTGTTTTAGGTCCTATTGGTAGGAGTTTTTCACTGTTAGGATTTTTCAATATTTTTCAGTAAAATGATTGTGGGGGGTAAAGAGTTTTTTATATTGAAATTTATTTTAATTTTAGGAGTTGTTAATGTTACCAGAAAAGTCTAATATTTCTTCTTTTTCTAAGTCTAATAATTACGATAAAAATTCTTTTGCTTCAGGAGAAATAAATCAAGGTTTTGTCCCTTCTCTTTCAGCATTGGAAAATAATTTGGAGAAAAAAGAACAATCTCAAGAAGAAGATAACGGTAAGACTCCCTATTTATTAGAATTATTCAAAAGGCGTTGGGCTTTTATTTTGGGTGCAACCTTGGGAGTCACAACTGGGGTGACTTGGTGGACTTTTCAACAATCTCCTATTTATCAGGGTAAATTCATGTTGTTAGTAGAAAAACCCATGGAAAGCCAAACACAGCAAAATCAACTTGGAACTGGGCTTGATGGAGGAAATACAAATACTAATATTGACTATAGTACAGAAGTTCAAATATTAGGTAGTGCTAGTGTTTTAAGTCCTATTTTAAAGGAAATTTCTGATCGTTATCCAGATATTTATGAGGATATTAATTTACAGAATTTAGAGAATTTGGATATAAAACAATTGGATAAAACCAAACTAATTGAGGTTAGTTTTCGAGATGAAGATCCTGAAAAAATAGCTTTTGTGTTAGATACTATTGCTTCTGAATATTTAGAAAATGGACTGAATTCAGGAGAGCAAAATATTGGAGAAGGCTTAAAATTTGTTCGTAGTCAGATACCTATTTTAGAAAAAAATATTAATAATTTACAAACAAAAATAGAAAAGTTAAGAACCGATTATAAATTTATTGATCCACAAATTCAAGCAACGGAATTAACCCAACAATTAGTTGCTACAGAAAAGGAATTCTTTGCCACTCAAATACAAATTCAAGAAGCAGAATCGGCTTATAATAGTATTCAACAAAATCTTAAATTATCTCCTGAAGATGCGATCGCACTTAGTTATTTAACAGAATCACCAAGGTATCAAAACTTATTAAAACAGTTACAAGAAATTGAAATTGAATTGGCGAAACAGTCGGCAGTTTTTACAGATTTAAGTCCACAAATTATTACCTTAAAAGACAAACAAAATAATATTCTTAATTTAATAGAGCAAGAGAAAGCTAGATACTCTTTAAGAAATAACAATCAAAAGAATCTACAAGAAGCGATCGCAATTCCTAGTAAAATGAGGGATAAATTAACTCAAGATTTAATTGCAAAAAGAGACGAAATTAAAGTTTTAAATAGTAAAAAAGATAGTTTACAAAAAGTATTAGATAACCTTAACCAAAGAATTGCCAGTTTACCCGCCGTTACTCGTGAATATAATAATTTACAAAGAGAATTAAATACCTCGACAGAAAGTTTAAAGCGCTTCTTAGAAACAAGAGAAAAACTAGAGTTAAATAATATTCAAAATAATCTTAATTGGCAAATTATCTCTCCTCCTCAAGTGGGAGAAAGTCCTGTTTATCCCATTCCTCTTTACAATCTGTTATTCGGTTTATTCGGGGGTTTAACTTTTGGTACGGTGGTTGCTTCAATTATAGATAAATGCGATCGCAGTATTTACGATGTTAAAAAACTAAAAACAGTTACTCAACTGCCTATCTTAGCAGAAATACCTTTTGATAAAAATATTAATTTAACTACTAAAAAACAAAATATTCCCGCTTTTTTTACCTCTAATTCTCCTCAGAAAGAATCATTAGAAAAAGACAAACTTTCACTATCTTCTAGTTTAGAATCCTTCCGTAATCTTTACACAAATATTAGTTTATTAACCCCCAATTTACCCTCAAAATCTGTTGTTATTAGTTCTTCCATTCCCAGAGAAGGTAAATCAACTATTAGCTTAAATCTTGCCAAGGTAGCCACTAGTATGGGACAAAAAGTATTATTAATAGATACAGATTTTCGACTACCTCAATTGCATATATTAGTAAATGTTGACAATAATCAAGGTCTAACTCATATCCTTACAGGCAAAATTCCTTGGCAAAATGCGATTCAATCTCCCAGTCAATGGGATAACCTTTCTATTATCACCGTGGGAGAAGTATTGTCAGATCCAAGTAGCTTATTGTATAGTCAAGCAATGTCCACGATGATGCAACAAATACAAGCGTCTCAACAGTTTGATTTGATTATTTATGATAGTCCTTCTTTATTAAGTTTTTCTGACGGTAAAATAATAGCATCTCAAACAAATGGATTAATTCTCGTGGTCAAAATTGGTAGCACTAAAGATTATGAATTGAGGCACGTTTATGAACAATTAAGAGTTACCAATACAAGAATATTAGGATTAATTTCTAACGAAATAAGATAACCTATAAAGAAAATCAGTTAATATTTCCCCATTATGAACGATATTGAAGTCCGTGTACAAAAATTGGAAACTGAAATCAGTCGCTTAACAAATCTGATTGAAGAATTACAAGAACAATTTATTTTACTACCAGATATTGCTAGATACGGTACATTACAAAAATTTTTAAAAAATAAGGATTTTCGAGAAGCAGATATAGAAACCACTAGAATAATGTTAGAAGTAGCAGGAGAACAAAGAGAAACCCTCTCTCCCGAAGATGTTAGTAAGTACCCGTGTAACTCTCTACAGGTTATAGATCAAATGTGGTATAAGTATAGTAGTGGGAAATTCAGTTTCGGAGTACAATTAAAAAATTATTATGAGGCGGGGGGTGATATTGATACCATTAGGGCTCAAGATGTCAAAGTTTTAACGAAGTTTGCAGACAAAGTAGGATGGTTAAACGAGAATAAACAACCCAGATTTTCTGAATATGATGATTGGGATTTTAGTTTATCTGCCCCTGATGGTTGTTTTCCTGCTCACTGGTGGAAATCTCCCTATGGGTTAAAAATGGTTACATTTTTCTTTTCTCGTCTTATTTCTTGCAATTTAATTTGATGTCTTTTTTCTATTTTTTCATATTAATTGATTTATTTATTCTGGAGGAGTTTGAAAAATAATTTCTTTAATTTCTGCTGATTTTGTCGTCATATTTAAAATCTCATTACCATATTTTTATTCATTCTAACTTATATTTTATAATAAACTAGACCCTGAAGGGATCTGCTACGCAGTACGCACCTCCCACACTTAAGAAATGCGATCTAATCTCTTCTAATAAGCCATATTATTATTACCATTTAGAAGGATTATTAGGATGTAATTGATCATTTTCCCACGATAAAGAATTATTTTGTATATATTCTTTAATTCTTTCTAAAGATGGATCATTTTTAATGATATGCTCATAATAATTACGTTGCCAAACGGGATTTTTAGGTGTATCACGAATAATATTAATTCTTTTAGTTGTTGCTGATTTAAAACCAGCTATCAATGAAGATAATGATTTAGGTTTCATTGATATTCGTTGCTGTGATGATTGAATGGTTTGTAGGGGCGAACGGCCGTTCGCCCCTACTACAATATTTTTATTTATTTGTTGATCAATAATTACAATTCCATGAAAATGATTAGGCATAATAACAAATTCATCTAATTCAATTTCTCTTCTAATTTCTGCTGATTTTAACCATTCTTCTTTTACCAATTCACCAAAATTATTTAAGATTATTTGATGATTAATAATTTCACCAAATAAACATTGACGTTCATAACAACAAATGGTAATAAAATAAAATCCTGATTGAGAATAATCATATCCTTTTAAACGAATTGATTGACGTTTATGTATATCAGGGTTATATTTCATAATTAATTATTTTAGATTTTATTGTAAACTAAGTTATTTTTTTTTACTCAAAAGATGCGATCGCCCTTAAGTTCGTAGTAAGTCATTTAGGGTTCAATTATGGATACTGGTAAATTAAATTCAGTCAAGTATGAATAAATTTAATAAATGTTGGTTTAATATTTATTTTTCAAAATTTTTTTGATTTCTTTCACATCTTCAGATAAATCTGCTATTACAAAAAAGAAAGCCGCTAAAGCCATTTGTGATAAGCCAACAATTGAGAAAGCTGGATAACCAGAGCCAAAAGAGATAATAATAACTAAAGCTCCTATAATCAAGAAAAAAATACTTATAGCCTTTAATAGTTTTTTCGTATCCATGTCAATTTGATTAATAACAACTACACAAGAAAGTATAACAAATGAGTAAAACTTTATTTAGCTTTATTTAACTCGATACATTGAATACAAAACCCCTGTTCATGACCTTGATATGCTTAAAATAGTAAATTATTGTAAAAAATATAAGCATAAATACTATGACTTGGTTAGAAACATATCATCAACACGTTGAAGAAAGAGCCAAATTAGGCATTCCCCCCTTACCTCTTAACGCCGAACAAACATCACACCTGTGCGAAATGTTGCAGAATCCCCCAGAGGAATTAAAAGAAGAATTAATGATGTTACTGCGCGATCGCATTCCTCCCGGAGTGGACGAAGCATCCTACGTCAAAGCAGGATTTTTAACCGCCGTGGCAAAAGGAGAATTAACATCCCCCATTATCTCCAAACAAGGAGCAGTGAGCTTATTGGGTACAATGATGGGAGGTTATAACGTGCAATCCCTCGTCAGTTTACTAAAATCTGCTGATAATACCGTAGCATCCGAAGCCGCCAACGCCCTTAGTAAAACCCTCTTAGTCTTCGATGCCTTTAACGATGTCTTAGAATTATCCGAAAACAATTCCTACGCCAAACAAGTAATTGACGCATGGGCAGAAGCGTCATGGTTTATCAGTAAGCCCAAAGTAGCGGAATCCATCACCGTGACAGTGTTTAAAGTGCCGGGAGAAACCAACACCGATGACCTATCCCCCGCTCCCCATGCCACCACTCGCCCTGACATTCCTTTACACGCCTTAGCGATGTTGGAATCGAGAATGCCTGAAGGGTTAGAAACCATTGCTAAATTAAAAGAAAAAGGACACCCTGTGGCTTATGTCGGTGACGTAGTGGGTACAGGTTCTTCTCGTAAGTCTGCAATCAATTCCGTTTTGTGGCATTTAGGAGAAGAAATCCCCTTTGTACCTAATAAAAAGTCGGGCGGTTATGTCTTAGGAGGCAAGATTGCACCTATCTTCTTTAACACCGCCGAAGATTCTGGAGCATTACCCATCGAGTGCGATGTCACCAACTTAAATACAGGGGATGTCATCACTATTTATCCCTACGAAGGCAAAATCACCGACGAAAACGGCGAAACCATTACTACTTTTACTCTCAAGCCTGAAACCATTTTAGACGAAGTGAGAGCAGGAGGACGCATTCCCCTTTTAATTGGACGTGCCTTAACCGATAAAACTCGCCAAGCATTAGGATTAGAGCCTAGCACCTTATTTGTACGCCCCCAAGCCCCTGCTGACACTGGCAAAGGGTTTACTTTAGCTCAAAAAATGGTAGGAAAAGCCTGTGGTGTGGAAGGAATCCGCCCCGGCACTTCCTGCGAACCGATAATGACTACCGTAGGTTCTCAAGATACCACTGGACCTATGACAAGAGACGAATTAAAAGAATTAGCTTGTTTAGGATTCAATGCAGATTTAACCTTACAAACCTTCTGCCATACTGCCGCTTATCCTAAACCCGTTGACATCAAAACCCATAAAGAATTACCCGATTTCTTCTCTACTCGTGGCGGTGTTGCCTTACGCCCGGGAGATGGTATCATTCACTCATGGTTAAATAGAATGTTATTACCTGATACTGTCGGCACAGGAGGCGATTCTCATACCCGTTTCCCTTTGGGTATCTCTTTCCCCGCAGGTTCAGGTTTAGTGGCATTTGCGGCGGCTTTGGGGGCGATGCCTTTAGATATGCCTGAGTCGGTTTTAGTCAAATTCACAGGGGAATTGCAACCCGGAGTTACTTTACGAGACATCGTTAACGCTATTCCTTGGGTAGCTATGCAGGAAGGTAAGTTAACCGTTGGCAAGGAGAATAAAATCAACGTCTTTAACGGGCGTATCATGGAAATGGAAGGCTTACCCGATTTAAAAGTGGAACAGGCTTTCGAGTTAACTGACGCTACTGCGGAGCGTTCTTGTTCTGGTAGTACAATTAAACTCAGTGAAGAAACCGTAGCCGAATACTTGCGATCTAACGTTAGTTTAATGAAGAATATGATCGCACGGGGTTATCAGGATGCACGTACATTATTGCGCCGTATTGCCAAGATGGAGGAATGGTTAGCGAATCCCTCTCTTATGTCTGCGGATGAAAATGCTGAATATGCAGATATTATCACCGTCAATTTAAGTGAAATCAAAGAGCCGATTGTTGCCGCTCCTAATGACCCTGATAATGTAAAACTGATGAGCGAATGTGCTGGTGATAAAGTGGATGAAGTTTTCATCGGTTCTTGTATGACAAATATAGGACATTACCGTGCGGCGGCAAAAATCCTTGAGGGTGCTGGTACAGTGAAAGGGCGTTTATGGATTTGTCCTCCTACCCGTATGGATGAGCAACAGTTACGCAATGAAGGGGTTTACGGCGTATTTGCGGCGGCAGGTGCAAGAACTGAAATGCCGGGTTGTTCTTTATGTATGGGTAATCAGGCAAGGGTTGAGGATAATGCGACAGTTTTCTCAACTTCTACTCGTAACTTTAACAATCGTATGGGTAAAGGTGCAAGGGTTTATCTCGGTAGTGCTGAGTTAGCGGCAGTTTGTGCTTTATTGGGTAAAATTCCTACTGTGGAAGAATATAGCGCGATCGTCTCTGAGAAAATCGATCCTTTCAAGGGTGAATTATACCGTTATTTAAACTTCAATGAAATTGACGGATTTGAGGATGAAGGGCGCGTAATTCCTTTAGATCAAATGCCGAAAATTGAGGACATTTTGGGTATGCCAGTATAATAATTATCGGGTGGGCATTGCCCACCTTTTAAGAAGATATGTCTTGATATAAAATAATGTCAAAAAGAGACAGTTTACATTTATCCTTTTATCCTTGCGTCATGCTTTAGAAAAAGATGGTTGGAAAATTACTGATGATCCTTTAATTTTAGTTCTGGAAAACACCTTACTAAAAGCTGATTTAGGTGCTGAAAAATTTTTTACAGCAGAAAAAAATAATCAGAAAATTGCGGTTGAAGTTAAAGATTTTGATTCTCCTTCGGTGATTAGTGAATAAAAAAAAACCATCGGACAAATGCAATTTTATCAATGGGCTTTAGAAGAGCAAGAACCGAAAAGAAAATTGTTTTTGGCAATTCGTCAATCTGTATATTTAAAACATTTTCAAAAACCTATTTTTCAATTAGCTATTAAACGAAATAAAATCAATTTAATTATTTTTAATTCACAAAAAGAGGATATTTTACAATGGATAAATCAATAACATACGCTGACATTTTAACTAAAGTTTTAAGACAACAATCAGCTATTCAACCTCGATTACAAAATTTGAAAATTAGTTCTGGTGAAATGGAATATTCAATTTAGATAATATCACTTTTGAAAAGGAGTTAAGGAAAGGATGCGATCGAACTTTAGGTTGATTTGGAAGTATAATCGCTACTATTTTAATAATCTTTCATATTCTTCATGACTTCCTATCCAAACCCAAATATAATCTTCTCCATCTTTAAAAGCTAAAGCACGGTAATTAATACCAACTCTAACTGACCAGAATTTTCCGACTTTTTTGAAATATAAAGAAGGATGATTTAAGTCATTTTTTAAAAGTTCAAAATTCTTTTTCGCTAATATTTGAATTGATTCAGGTAACTGATAAAAACAGTTCCAAAATCTACCATTAGTTCGATGCACCTATAACTCCTGTAGTTGATTTTTAGTCTTTTCTAATAAGGCTTCCTCAATCAGAAAATCAAGTTTTCCATCATTAGAATCTTGCTCAATTTGCTTTTCCCATTGTTGAGTATCTAATTCATTAATCCAATTTTTTAAATAGGTAAAGTCATCTGAGGTAAGAGTTTCAATTTCTGCTTGAATTAATTGTAATTTTGTCATCTCAATTATCTTTTAACAATAGTTTTCCCTATTTTTCTTCTATGTTACCATTTTATAAAAAAATGCGATCGCACTTTAGATCAACACTTTTGCATAAGCATATCTAATCGTATATATTTAAAACATTTACAAAAACCTATTTTTCAATTAGCTATTAATCGACATTGAATCATGTTTATTTCTAATCATAGTCTTTCTTCTGTACCTTGCCCCTGTGGAAGTCAAAAGCCGTTAAATCAATGTTGTGATGTCTATTTACAAGGACAATTACCCGCACCTACCGCAGAAAAATTAATGCGATCGCGCTATTCGGCTTACTGTCTCAAAAATATAGATTACCTATTCAACACAGAACATCCTAAATACCGCAAACCCAATAGTAGAGCCATGATTACGGCAACTGCTAACAGTCTTATATGGCTTGGTTTAACCGTACTTAACACCGAGAGAGGCAAATCTGAGGATGAAACGGGTATTGTGGAGTTTATCGCAGTATATCAAGAAGGAAAATCTGTCGCTCAACTGCACGAGCGATCGAATTTTATCAAGGAAAAAGGTAAATGGTATTATACTGATGGAGAGATTTTACCACCCATTCAACCCAAAAAAAACGAACCTTGTTGGTGCAACAGTGGCAAAAAGTTTAAATTGTGTCACGGTAAAACTAGGTGATGAAAGGTGCGATTGCTTTTAAACCTTCCCATTGAGATATAATGATGAGTCGAACAAGCACGGGACAATATAGAGTGATATGAAAGTAATTATTATAGGTGGAAATGGTTTTGTCGGTTCGGCTTATAAGCGTTTTTGTGAAAAAAACAGTATCGATCATTTAATAGTAAATAGACATAATTATCACGACTATATTGGTACTAAAGCCGATATTTTAATTAATGCTAATGGCAACTCTAAAAAGTTTTTAGCTACTCAAGAGCCTTTAGTTGATTTTGATGCTTCAGTGCGATCGCTCCGACAATCTCTAATTGATTTTCCCTGTGATAAATATGTATTTTTATCTTCCTGCGATGTCTATTCTGATTGTTCAAGTTACGAGTCAACAAAAGAAGATGTTGTCATTGATATTAGCAAACAAAGCCCCTACGGTTTTCATAAATATTTAGCAGAATTATGTGTTCAACATTGCCATCATGATTGGTTAATTTTCCGCATGGGAGGATTTGTGGGTGAACATTTAAAGAAAAATGCAATCTTTGATATTTTATGGGGCGATCGCCTTTGGTTACATCCAGAAAGCAAATTGCAGTATATTAATACCGATATAGCGGCCATGAGAGTGATGGAAATAATAAAAAAAGGCTACTCTCAAGAAATATTTAATCTTTGCGGCAATGGGGTAATTGAGTTACAGGAAGTGTTAAACATGACTAATAGAGAAGTTGAAATCAATACGGAAGCGAAACCCGTTCATTATGAAGTGAATATTGATAAAATTCAGTCAGTGACTGATATTCCTTCCACTCGTGACGCAGTGATTGATTTTGTTCAAAGTAATAGATAATGAATTTGGCTTTATATTTTATTAATAATGCTCTCGTGTTTCTTTATCTAGCAGTCAACACATGAAAAGTAACTCTAAATCTCCTTATCAAAAACTAATGCTGAGAATATTGCATAATTTGCAAGGATTATCAGTAATTTTAGCGGTTATTACTGCTTTTTGGACATATAACACTTATGATGGACGTTGGGGCAAAATTGCTTTTCTTCCTGACTGGAAAGAAATAGAGGGGATACATGGAACTTTTGGCTTATGGGTATTATTAATATTACCTATTTTTATTATCTATAGTATTCATAAACAAGCCCAAAAATTAATTCAAAAAGATAGTTTAGATAAACTAAAATTAATTAATAAACCTATTTGGTGGTACTCCCTTCATCGTCTAGTTAATACTTTTAGTATTTTCGCTTTAATATTTGCCGTTTTTAGTGGAAAAATGATGGATGAAAAATGGTTGCCTCAAGGAGAATTAAATCATTATTGGTACTATTTGCATCTTATTTCACTGATTATTGTTGTTTTAGCTATAGCGTTCCATGTATTAATTATAGCAAAAATAGGCAGTTTTAGTTTTTTATTATCAATCTTTAAACTCGATTTTAGAGAGGACGAAAACCCTAAATATTGGCCAAATAAAATTAAATCATTGCCTGAAAATTATCGAGAAATTATGATTAATGAATGGACAAAAACTCCTGCTTATTTAAAGATTAGTGAAATAGTTTTGATTTTCACCATTATTTTAGCTTGGGTTATTTCTTGGCTTAAATGATACAAGTTTGAAGAGATGAGGAGAGAAGGTATTAGGAGAATATTCGAGTATTGGGGTATTGGGATGTTGGGGCAGGGCTGTTTCAAAATAAAAAATTAGGTTAACTGAGATTAAGTAAGAGTAAGAGTAAGAGTAAGATATACAAGGATTTTTTTCTATTAGTTAAAACTTTATGAACAAAAATCCCCTCATCTCCCTCACCCCCTATCTCCCGCTCTTTTTTCTTTCTTGAAAATGAAACAGCCCTGGGATGTTGGGGTGATGAGAGGAGAAACGAGTTAGGAGTTAAGAGTTACTAATTATCAACTATTCACTATTAATTATTAATTATTTACCTTTGCCTCTTACCTTTGCCCCTTGCCCTTTTAACTTTGCCCTTTTTTAATCTATTCACTTTTGCCCTTTGCTCGTTGCCTAATACCACCAGACAGTTAATGTTAATTTTAGATCAAACTCAGGTGATAACGATAATAAGCGGCGCAAGCACCTTCAGAAGATACCATCGGTGCGCCTAGCGGATTTTCAGGAGTGCATTTATTTCCAAAGGCTTGACACTGATGAGGTTTTTTTATTCCTTGTAAGATTTGACCACTAATACAATTATTATCAGCGTTTGATGTGGTAGTGGAAACATGATTAAATTTTGTCTCTGCATCAAACATTACATATTTTTCTCTTAATTTAAAGCCACTGTTATCTATATTTCCTATACCACGCCATTGATAATTTGTGATTTCAAATATTTGATTAATCAGTTTTTGAGCTTCTTTATTTCCTTCTTTTTTTACACATCTACTATACTGATTTTCTACTTTATTTTCCTTTTTTTCTAGTTGTTGAACACATAAATAAATTCCTTGTAAAATATCAGCAGGTTCAAAGCCAGTGACGATAATAGGTATTTGATATTTTTGAGAAATAGTTTCATATTGATGATAACCCATAACAGTACAAACATGACCCGCCGCTAAAAAACCTTGTACTTGACATTGAGTGGAGGATAAAATTGCTTCCATGGCAGGAGGTACTAAAACATGAGAAACTAAGAGGGAAAAGTTATTTAATTGCTTTTTATCCGCTTGATATACAGTCATGGCGGTAGTGGGGGCGGTGGTTTCAAATCCCACAGCAAAAAATATTATTTCTTTATGGGGGTTTTCTTCGGCAATTTTGATGCAGTCGAGGGGAGAATAAACGATGCGAATATCTGCCCCTTTTGCTTTAATACTCAGTAAATCTTCTTTACTACCGGGAACTCTTAACATATCCCCAAAAGAACATAATATCACATTAGGTAAAGATGCGATCGCACCTGCTTTGTCTATTTTCTCAATATCGGTGACACAAACAGGACATCCAGGACCATGTATTAAAGAGATTTCAGAAGGTAATAATTGATCTAAGCCGTATTTCAAAATAGAATGGGTTTGACCGCCACAAATTTCCATAATCTGCCAAGATTTAGTCGTAATTTCCCTAATTCTTTGAGCATACTGTTTTACTACCGTTGAATCTCTATATTCGTCAACAAATTTCATCTCACATCATCTGATTATTTTGTTTATTACTTACTAGGCTAAGACGCATTTAACTTACATTTTTTATTAATTTGTGAAAATGACTCAAAGTCTTAACTCTTCCCTCTTCCCCTCTCCCCTCTCGAGGGGGGATAAAGGGGGTTTCCCTTTTCCCTACCATCACCATTCTATTTAAATTCTCCCTTAGTTCTTGAAAATAACTCCAAAGTTTACCTATTGCCCATTCCCTGTCTTAACTAGACAACTTAAGTGCAAATCGACTTATACTCATTATTTATCCAAATTACTTTTATCCTTTCGATTTTTTACCATATGCCTTTGCTGATGCCTTAATCCAAATAAAAGCTGCGATCGAAAATGGAACGGTAGCGGCTATAATGCCTGTTATTAAAGGGTGATTTTGGGCGATGGGCGACACCAGAAAAAAAACAATAATACCTAAACAATAAATTAAACCGATAAAAGGTAAACCAATTACTAAAAAAGCGAAACGACTATCTTTATCCATATAAGCCTCTATTGTGAGAGAAAATTACCAAAAATAACTAATTTCATAACTTAATTCTGTCAACATTTTCCTTAGCAAAGGAAGACTCAAACCAATAACATTACTGTGACAACCTTCTATTTTTTCGATAAAAACTCCCCCTTTTCCTTCCAAGGCAAAACAACCAGCACACTTTAAAGGCTCACCAGTAGCTACATAAGCTCTAATTTGTTCGTCGGTGACATCAGCAAAGTAAACATCTGTAACACCACATTGAACAATTTGACGATTATTGATAGTATCTATTAATCCATGACCAGTATAAAGCCTCCCCATTTTACCACGCATATACTGCCAACGTGCGATCGCAACTTCTTCATCTTCAGGTTTACCATAAATTTCCCCATCCACTAAAAGCAAAGAATCACAGCCCAAGATAAGAGAATCATGATAGTTTTGGGCGACTACCTCCGCTTTTTTCATTGCCAAAGTATTCACTAAATCTATAGGTTGAGGTAGATTAATCAACGATTCATCATAGTCACTTTTATGAACTATAGGTTCAATACCTATCATACGTAATAACTTTAGTCTTGCAGGAGAAGCAGAAGCAAGGACAAATTTAGGTGTCATAAAAATTGATTTAGAATATATTTCAATACATTTTCATTGTAAGTCTTAACTAATAATGATAACGACATTGAATAATAATAACCTCATCGTCTAAGACTTGATAAATTAAGCGATGCTCTTGATTAATACGTCTTGACCATAATCCGCTAAAATCAAACTTTAACGGCTCAGGTTTGCCAATACCATCAAATGGATTTCTTTTTATATCTTTAATGATTTGATTAATTCTTTTTAAGATTTTTTTATCCTGACTTTGCCAATATAAATAATCATGCCAACCGTCTTCTAAAAAGGAAATTTTCATGACTACTATTCTTCTTCGATTAATTCATGACTTTCGTATTTTCCTTGTTTTAATTCTCCTAATGCTTTATAAAGTCGCTGAGCATTTTTTGGACTCCGTAATAAATATAAAGTCTCTTCGATCGCGCTATAATCCTCAAGGGACATCATTACCACAGGCTTTGCAGATTGACGAGTAATAATAATCGGAGTATGATTTTCGCAAACTTCATTCATTACATGGGTAAAGTTTTTTCGAGCCTGAGTATAAGTAATTACATCCATAATGTTTAGAGACTAATTCTATTTTTAGTTTACCGTTTATGTACTTATATGGTTGATCATACCTCAGTTCGATTTGAAGAAGGCAAAAAGCAATCATTTTGATTTAGAGAGGGAAATTCTGACTTGCCTCCCCCTAAAGCAGGGTTTTTTCATTCTCAAAAATGTCAATTTTTGAAACTAACAAATAGTAACAGATACAGGAGTTTTTAAGTATTAATTAATCAATTATTAAGAAAAAACGCTCCCCTCTACTATGGGAGAGGGGTTGGGGGTGAGGGCAAGATAATTTTGCCCTGATTTTGAAAAAACCTTCCCCCTAAAGGTGTTGAGTCAAAGAAGCAAAAGAGCCTATTTTTTCAACTCTAGTGTATAGTAATATAAGGCTACAGGTTGATCAAAAGCTACAAAATAATCGGGGTCTTGAGGTGATAAGTAAATAGCAGTAAATTGCTTTGCTTTAATCAAATTTGAGTTAATTAAATGATATTTAGTGGTTGTTTCTACTAAGTTTAAATAAACACTATTAGGACGGCGAAAAAATTGCCTTGTTACTTCACTGGTAATAAAATCTTTCTCAGAAATATTCTCTTGTTGCCTACCGATAACCGTTGAAATTAGTTCATTTTCTCCTCTAAACTTAGTAATTTGCTCCGTTGTATTATTAGGATTTATCACAACTTTTTCCACATTATCTATTCCTAAATAGGCTTGTGCAATAGATAAACTATTGAATTTACGATCCGCTATGATAATGATTTGTTTATTAATTTTTTGCGGTACAAAATTATCCTGTTGAGGATAAAAACTACTCTCAATAAACTTAACTGAAAACTGTATTTTTTTATCTATATATTCATTATTTTGCTCAAAACCCGGTGTTTGAAACTTAGGTGCTAAAGGGGCAATTTGTTCCTTTAAAATACTTGTAACTTCCCATTTTCCCTCAAACCAATCAGGAAAAATTAAGTCTTTTTCAGGTTTTGGTAATAAAATTTTCTGTTGCCATGACGGATATTGATTAATTCTATCTTCTAAGGAAAGGGCGAAAATAGGATTGATGTTTGTAACCAGAATAGAGATAATGACGATAAGCAAATAAATAAATTTTTTCAACATTAATAATAATTTTCGATTACTAATTATTAATTTTTGATTGATTTTATGCCTAATTTTGTGATACAAAACTAAAATTATAAACATTATAAATAATAATCATTAGGCTCTATATTTATGGTTTTAACTTTAGAAAATCTGATCGCTATGGCAGAGGATCAATTAACTGAGTATAGTACAGATGCGAGAAAAATAGAAAAATTACGCCGTAAAATAGGAATCGCTTTAAATTTTCAAGAACAACAAAAACTTAAACAAGAATTGTTAAATAAAATGCCTCAAGGATTTTGGGCAAAAAAAATTGAAAGTCAGCGTCAATCTTTCGCCTTACCTTTTTGGGGTATCGGTGGATTAGGTTTATTATTGGGTATTTCTTCTCAACAATATTTAGATTTTCTTGCACCTGCGATCGCAATTCCCATTGCTATTAAAATTCAACAATATGGTTGGAAATTACAAGCCCAAAAATTATTATTAAAAACTTTTGAAGATATTGAAAAACGAATAGAAAACAGTTAGTAATTACTGATTAGCAACAAAAACAGTATTATTTTCTATCTTTACTTGATAAATGGGCAAATCAGAAATGGCTAACCCCTCCACCACCTTGCCATCTTCTTGAAATTTAGAATTATGGCAGGGACAAATAAAAAGATTTTCCTGCTTATTCCACTCTACTAAACAACCCATGTGGGTACAAGTAGGCTCGATCGCAATCAGAGAATTATCTTCTTTTAAAATTACTAAAACAGCACCTATCTCTAAATTTTCATTCAGTAAAAAACCATTTTCCTCCAAATCAGTCAAAGAACCTAATTTATAAAAATTATTTTCAGTTTCTTGGGCAAAAACTTTATGAAAAACAGGTAAAAAAGTAGTAAAAATGAAGGAAAAAAGAGTTAAACTAAAGAATCTGCGTCTTTTCAATTAATAACTCCTAACGGATAATATTGGTCTAAAATTGTATCTTAATTACTCACAAAATCATATTACTTATTACTTATTATAAAAATTATAACAAGCCCACTAAATGTAAAGGACCATGACCACTAATTAACTCAATTAAAAGTGCTAAAAAACCCACCATAGCTAAACGCCCATTCCAAACCTCAGCAACGGTAGTTAAACCCCATTCCCATTTTTCTTGGGGATACATCTTCATATTCTTCTTAGGATGGGTAACTTGATCAAACCTTAGAGGGGTTTCTTCTAACGCAGAAGTAGTTAAATTAGTTAAAGCATCAATAAACATCGGATGAGTATTTAAAGCAGGAACTCGCTTAAAGTTACTGATACCAACTTCCTCCGCCACTTCTCTATACTCTAAGTCAATTTCTTGTAAAGTCTCAATATGCTCGGAAACAAAGCTAATAGGCACAACTAATAAATCTTTGATATTTTTCGCCCCCAACTCCTCCAACGCATCCTCCGTATAAGGTTTCAACCATTCCACAGGCCCAACTTTGCTCTGATAAGCAAGAATATAAGGATTACCTGTATTCAAGGTTTTCATGATCAATTGAGTACATTCTTCAATTTCCACTTGATAAGGATCACCTGCTTCAGTAACATAAGTTTTTGGTACACCATGGGCGCTAAAGAAAATATATACTTTCTCTGGTTGTTCAAACTGTTGTAACTCTTGTTTAATCAAATCTGCCATCGCTGACAAATAATCAGGGTGATTATACCAAGAAGGAATTAAAGTATATTCTATTTTTTGTAATTGAGGATCTGTTTTCCACATTTCTTCCAACACCCTAAAACTAGAGCCACTGGTACTAATGGAAAATTGGGGATATAAAGGTAAAATAACCAGCTTTTCAATGCCATCCTCCTTAATACGTGCGATCGCTTCCTCCGTGAAAGGATGCCAATAACGCATTCCCACATATACTTGAATATCAGACCCCTGCCCAGATAACTTAGACTGTAAAGCCTGAGCTTGAGCCTCGGTTATTTGTAACAAAGGTGAACCACCACCAATTTCTAAATAGTTTTCCTCCGATTTCTTACTGCGCAGAGTAGAAATTAACCAAGCAAGAGGTTTTTGTAACCAAGGAAAAGGCAAACGGATGATTTCAGGATCAGAAAATAGATTATATAAAAAAGGACGTACATCCTCTAGTTTTTCTGGACCACCTAAATTTAATAATAATACTCCTGTACGACCCATGATTTTTATAATGATTATACTTAAATTTTCTTTACTAAGTGTAACAATTTATGATTGCTAATTTAGAATCAAAATGTACAAACTGCCCTTAAAAGACACTTATTGATGATGATATATTGGTTTTTGTTAAAGATTTTAATAATTTATCTTAACAATATGAATATTTATTTTTAAATCTAACCTTAAGTATAATTCTTTATTGCAATAAATTGTCAATATTCAGTTACGAAATGTAAAAAGTATTGTGGGTTAGGAGTTCGGGGTTAGGAAAGAAGTGGCAGGTTGCAGGTTTCAGGTGTTTTTATTAATTGTTAATTACCTTTGCCCTCCCCCCTCGAGAGGGGGGATAAAGGGGGGTTTGCCCTTTCATAATTCAAACCGAGCATCTGAATTATTTATACCTCAAATCAGCAATACCTCTTAATTATCTACTAATAGACTTCTCCTGATAAGATAAAATAAAATTTGTTGGCAGTCATATCAAGATCTATGTTTAAATTTCTCAAACAAGTTACAGATTACGCCAAAGGAAGCGTGGAAGCGGCTAAGTATATTGGACAAGGATTTGCCGTTACTTTCGACCACATGAAACGCAGACCTGTAACAGTACAATATCCCTATGAAAAATTGATTCCGTCTGAAAGATTTAGAGGTAGAATTCACTTTGAATTTGATAAATGTATCGCCTGTGAGGTGTGTGTTCGAGTTTGTCCTATTAATTTACCCGTAGTTGACTGGGAATTTAACAAAGCCGTCAAGAAAAAAGAATTAAAACACTACAGTATTGATTTTGGGGTTTGTATTTTTTGTGGCAACTGTGTGGAATACTGTCCCACCAACTGCTTATCCATGACAGAAGAATATGAATTAGCAAGTTACGATCGCCATGAATTAAATTATGATAACGTAGCTCTCGGACGTTTACCCACTAAAGTCACTCAAGATCCCATGGTAACTCCATTAAAAGAATTAGGCTATCTTCCCAAAGGAGTCTTATCTCCCCATGACTTACCTAAAAATAGTCCAAGGGACCGAAAGCACCCCGAAGATTTAATCGAACAATAAACTTATACTATAACTTGTGAAAAATTTTATTAAAAAGGTAAATTAAATCGTGGAAATCGCACAAAGTGTCCAATTTGTTGCTTTTGTTATTTTATCTCTCCTGATGATTGGCGGAGCTTTAGGAGTTGTTTTATTTGAAAATATTGTTTACTCTGCTTTTCTTTTGGGGGGAGTATTTTTAAGCATATCAGGGCTTTATATTCTTCTCAATGCCGACTTTGTTGCCGCCGCTCAAATTCTTATCTATGTTGGGGCGATAAATGTTCTTATTCTATTTGCCATTATGTTGGTTAACAAAACTGAAGTCTATCAACAAGTAAGAGGTAGATTAATTCGTCAAGTATCTACTGCTTTAGTTTGTGTGGGCTTATTTGCCTTACTAGGCACTATGGTTTTGGCTACTCCATGGCAATTATCAGAAACCTCCCCTGCGGTAGTAGAAAATACCATTGTTGCTATTGGCAAACATTTCTTCAGTGATTACTTGTTACCCTTTGAAATTGCCTCTGTTTTATTATTAATGGCAATGGTTGGGGCGATTATCTTAGCACGTAGAGACTTAATTCCTGAAGCTCAAAAAACCACTGAAGTTTATACCACATCCTTCACCTTACCTGAACAACCTAGAGAATTAATTACGACAGGTAATGATAACGACAATAATTAATGTTTAAACAAAAATGATGGAAATACAATTAGAATATTTTTTACTTTTAGCCGCAGCATTATTTTGTATTGGTATTTATGGACTAATTACTAGTCGTAATGCAGTTCGAGTTTTAATGTCGATCGAACTTTTACTTAATGCTGTTAATCTTAACCTAATGGGATTTTCTAATTATTTAGATCCCGCAGAAATTAAAGGTCAAATATTTACGATTTTCGTAATTACCATTGCGGCGGCGGAAGCGGCCGTTGGTTTAGCGATTATTCTCGCTATTTACCGCAACCGTGACACCATCGACATGGAAAGATTTAACCTCCTCAAATGGTAGTCAATGAGATCATAAATTAGGAATTAGGGGTTAGGAGTTAAAATTAATGAGTTTTGACAAAAATAGTGAATAAAAGAGTCAGTAGTCATAATTGTTCAAGTTAGAAATTGACCGTTTATTTATTCACCACAAAAGAAGCTATCTAGTCTAACTAGATTTCATAAGTAATTAAGCAGTAAAATCTCCACATTAACGATATAGACTGATAATATCTCTATTTATGTGTAAATTTCTGGAGTGACATCAACTAAAATTGATTATGAATCAACCCAAAGTGATATTTCTTGATGCCGTCGGTACTATTTTTGGAGTTAAAAATAGTGTGGGAGATGCTTATATTAAAATATCTAGTCAATACGGTGTAATTAGAAATTGTCAGGAAATTAACCAATATTTCTATGAGTGTTTTAAGTCTTCTCCTCCTTTAGCCTTTAAGACGCAAAATAAACAAGAAATTCAGCAATTAGAATATCAATGGTGGGAAAAGATAGCTTATGATACTTTTGCCAAAGCAAACGCCTTAGGAGAATTTACCGATTTTAAAGCCTTCTTTGCGCAATTATATGATTACTTTACCACTGCCGAACCTTGGTTTATCTATGATGAAGTAGTATCCTGTTTAAAAAAATGGCAAAATCAAGATATACAACTAGCAATGATTTCTAATTTTGATACTCGTATTTATGACGTTTTAAAGAATTTAAATTTGGCCACCTATTTTCAAACAATTACAATTTCTTCCTTAACAGGAGTAGCAAAACCTCACCCTCAAATATTTTTAAAGGCTTTAGAAAAACATGATTGCCAACCTCAAGAGGCTTGGTATATTGGAGATAGCAAACAAGAAGATTATTGGGGAGCAAAATCTGTAGGAATGCAAAGTTTTTGGTTAAATCGTAGAAATTAAAATCCAACTAGAGCAAATTCCGTTAAGATTAGAATAATTATAGAGTAGAAAAGCAGGAGCAATATCGGTAATAATGAACAATATTTCTTATTTAATAGTTACCACCGTAGCTAATTTCGTACAAATATATTTAGCCTTAATTATTGTTAGAATCTTGTTGAGTTGGTTTCAAACCGCAGATTGGGCGGCAAATATTATTTCTTTTCTTGCCCCAGTAACAGACCCTTATCTTAACATTTTCCGTTCTTTAATACCTCCTTTAGGGGGTTTAGATTTATCTCCCATTTTGGCTATTTTCCTTTTACAATTAGTACCTCAACTTTTAGGTGCGGCTTTATTGTAAATTATTTTCTCCTCGGAAATAAATAATAACTATCTTAAGTTAGGAATTAGGAGTTAAGAAGTTGTTTAAGAAGTTTTTGTTTCCCCTAAATCCCCTTTAATAAGCATTCGGTATCAAAACGTTTTTCCCTCACCCCCAACCCCTCTCCCACAGGGCGAGGGGTAATTTTTCTCAAAATAACTGATTAATTAATCTTTAAAAACACCTAAATTCGGAGTTAAATTTAATATATTTTGACGAAAACAGTTAACAAATAGATTTTATTGTCTTCAATATAAGTTATTAATGAATTAATTTTCAAAAAATCAAACCTGAAACCTGAAACCTGAAACCTGAAACCTAATACAACTAAACAGATGAATAATTGCGTAACGTCACTTATTAAACAGAGGTGATGTTAATGATATATTATGTGATTGCAATTATAGAATGATCAGAAATATCAAATGAAAGAATTATTAAAGGGTTTGAATATATACTTAATTGGGATGATGGGATCAGGTAAAACTACTGTAGGAGAGTTATTAGCAAAAGAGTTGGAATATCGTTTTTTAGATACGGATGCAATTATTAGCGCTGTCAGTGAGAAAAGTATTAATCAGATTTTTGCCGAAGATGGAGAAGATGAGTTTCGTCAGTTAGAAAGTGATGTTTTGCAAGAAGTCTCTGCTTACTTATATACGGTGATTGCTACAGGAGGGGGAATTATCCTCCGTCAACAAAATTGGAGTCATCTCAGAGATGGTATGGTAGTGTGGTTAAATGTTCCTATTGATGTTTTGGTACAAAGATTAAAAGATGATGACACTCGCCCTTTACTAAAGCGGGAAGAATTGCAAACAAAATTAACCAGCTTATATGAACAAAGAAAGTCTCTCTATCAACAAGCTGATATTACTATTGGTATTGAGGAAAATGATAACCCTAACGATATTGTCCAAAAAATAATGGTTGAAATTCCTCATAAAATTAGGCAAGAAAACAGTGATCTAAATTAATTAGATTATGTTGTATTTTTCTGTTGGTAGAAAAGCTAAATATTAATAAATTTAATAATGACTTCTCGCCAATGAGACAAATAATTAGGAGAAAGAAAAATACTTTGTAATTTTTGCCATTCTCGCCATTGTCTTTCTTGATCTTCTTTGATTAATAATGACAGTTGTGGGAGATTTTTTTCCCATTTTTTTCCTACTAAATCAGATAAATAACTCATTAAGCATAAGTTATCTTGAATATTTCCTAAAACCGTTTGTAACTGTTTAACAAAACTAATATATTCTTGATATTTAGGTGGGTAAAAGTCAGTAAACAATTCTAGTTGATAACGTACTTTTTTAGCTTGTTTTCTTAGTTGATGTAAATATTTTCCTTCTTGATTAAGGATTTCTTTTATTTCTGTATCTGTTAGATTATATTGAAGTTTTATTTCGTGATTGTTTTCTAATTCAGTACCTGTTAACCATGCTGATTGTAGGGAAAAAGAGGCAATTTGTGGAAGTAATAAATCTGGTAATAATTTTTCTGTTTTCAGAGCTGAAATTTTATTTAATTCCGGAATGTCTAGCCAATCTAAAAGGGCTTGTTTTAATTTTAAATATTTTTTGCCTTTTAAAATATATTTACTACTAGGAAAATGAAGATGTTTTTTTTGATTAAATTCTTCTTCTAGTTTTGATAAAAATTTTTCTTCTTCTCTTGGTAAATTAGGTTTAAATTTTGTCTCTAAGTTAATATTAATAATATCTACATCTCTTTCCTGTCCTAGAATACGGGCAATTTTTCCTACAGTGCGATCGCATATTATAGATGGAAGAATTAAAACTCGATCGAAGCTAAGTAAAGAACTTCTTAAGCGTCTCATCGCCACCCGAATTTGATGTAGATTTTCGGGATCATTTTCTTGAAAAATTTTTTTTTCATATTTAAAAATTTTGTGACTATGCTTAGAAATTGCCCCATAGGCATAATCACCGATAGTTGTCGGATTGTTGTTCAAAGTCGATGAAGACATAGATCAACCTCCAGTGTAAATTTTAGATGTATTTATTATAGTAAAACATTCTTTCAATTCTCTTGATTAATTACAAAAATTAACTATTTAATTCCTCTATATAATATGAGAAAATTTAAGACAATTTTTTAACTCCTTCTCGCATTCAAACAACACCAATTATCTCTTTTCCATAAGGCTGCGATCGCCCATCCATTTTGTTCTAAAATAGAAGCAATTTCGTTAGATTGTTCTACTAAAATACCACTTAAAATAACCCAACCATCGGGCTTTATAATCTCTGCCATTTCGGGTATCATCGGTTTAATAATTTCTGCCAAAATATTACAAACAATACCATCAAATTTTTGCCCCTGCAATTTCACTTCTTCAATGCTTCCCTGAAAGACTTTGATATTATCCACCTGATTGAGTAAACTATTTTCTTTTGTTGCTTTCACTGCTAAAGGATCTGTATCTACTGCTGTAACTTCTTTCGCCCCTAAAAGTCTTGCTCCAATGGAAAGAATACCAGAACCACAACCAATATCTGCTATGTTTAAATTAATTTCATCATCATCTATGCGCATTTCTAAAGACTCAAGACAAAGTTGAGTTGTCGCATGAACACCAGTACCAAAAGCAGAACCGGGATCTAAACGAAGAATGATACGATCGCGCAGCGCCACTTTGTGATCGCA
Organism: Cyanobacterium aponinum PCC 10605; assembly: GCF_000317675.1. Classification (NCBI taxonomy): domain Bacteria; kingdom Bacillati; phylum Cyanobacteriota; class Cyanophyceae; order Chroococcales; family Geminocystaceae; genus Cyanobacterium; species Cyanobacterium aponinum. Next base: position 1,947,575 of record NC_019776.1, on the reverse strand, counting down.
ATTTTCAGGAGGTTCAATCCAAGCAGGATAGATGGAAAAACGGTCTCCAATATCCATCGGTTGCCAATATTGCTTCCAACTACTTGCCCAGTCCTCGTTATTAATTAATTGCCATGTTACAACTGGTGGCTTTTCCTGTCCAGCCATAATAAAATCTTGTTTGAGAGAAAGAGCAAGAGCGGCTAAATCAATGGTATCAATACTAATAGTAGGGACATAGCCTTTAATTAACCAATTGTCCTCTTCTTTCATTAAAGCAGTACCCTGACAACCAAATTCTTGTAAACGCCAAAATACACTATCTTCTAATTCGGGAATGTAATTTACTCGGATTTCCCACCAATTTTCAGTCATAAATTCAATCAATCAGTTAAAAATTAAAAATGAGATTTCCCTTAGCCCCCTTTAATAAGGGGGAGTTATAAAGAAACGGGAAATTTACGATTAAAGAGTTACTGTGTAAGCATCAGTGACACCGGGTACTTTTAAGATTTCCCCTAAAATACCTTCAGGTAAAGGATCATCAATGGTTAATACCATCACCGCATCTCCACGGACAATTTTACGTCCTACTTGCATACTCGCAATGTTCACATTGAAATTACCCAACAAAGACCCTATTTTACCGATAATACCGGGCATATCTCTGTGAAGGGTAAATAACATATAATTGTTAGGTGGTACGTTAACAGGGTAGTTATCTAGGTTGATGATACGAATTTCACCATCATTCAACAACGCACCTGTCACCGAGTGAGTGCCTTTTGTACCTGTGGCTTCGAGGTAAATGGAGTTACTGTAATCTTTAGCGGTGGTATCTCTAGTTTCTGTGATGTGGATGCCTCTTTCTTTAGCTTCGATCGCAGCATTAACGTAGTTTACCCTTTCTCTAAGAGCTTTAGAAAGTAAACCCTTAATTGCCGCCACGACTAAAGGTTGACTGTTATTATCAGCTAAATCCCCTTGTAAAGTTACATTGAAACTCTCGACTCTATCTCCTGCTAATTGTCCGACTAAATTGCCCAAAGTTTCGGCTAAACGCATATAAGGACGTAGTTTTTCCATTACATCAGGACTTAAACCGGGGATGTTAACAGCACTACGAGCGGGAAGGCCAAGTAAGACATCCCTAATTTGTTCAGCAACATCAATGGCAACATTTACTTGTGCTTCGGCAGTGGATGCACCTAAATGGGGAGTAAGAATAACATTACTACCTAAAGATTTTAGAGAAGATTCCCCTAAAGGCTCAGTAGCAAAAACGTCTAAAGCCGCTCCTGCAATTTTCTCATTCGCCAAGGCTTCATAAAGGGCATCTTCATCGATAATACCACCACGGGAACAGTTAATAATTCTAGCAGTGGGTTTCATTTTAGCTAAAGATTCAGCATTGATGAGGTTTGCTGTTTCCTTGGTTTTAGGGACATGAAGGGTGATATAATCAGATTCTGTGAAAATTAAATCTAAATCTACTAAAGTACATCCTAATTGATTAGCTCTTTCTTGAGAAATAAAAGGATCATAAGCTAAAATCTTCATCCCCATTGCTTTAGCGACGGTGGCTACATGAGAACCGATTTTTCCCAAACCAACAACACCAAGGGTTTTTTTGTAAACTTCAGAACCCATAAACTTTTTGCGATCCCATCTACCTTCTTTCAAAGATTGGTTAGCATCAGGAATATGACGAGAAAGAGATAACATCATCGCTAAAGCGTGTTCGGCCGCCGCAATGGTATTTCCTTCAGGGGAGTTGACAACAACGATACCTTTACGAGTTGCGGCAGGTACATTTACGTTATCAACGCCAACCCCTGCCCGTCCAATAATTTTAAGGTGGGTTGCGGCTTCGATGACTTCTTCCGTAACCTGAGTACCAGAACGAATCATTAAAGCATCATAATCAGAAATAATACCTGCTAATTCTGAAGGGGATAATCCTGTTTTAACATCAACTTGTGCTACTTGAGAAAGAATTTTAATCCCTGCTTCATCAATGGGATCGGATACGAGAACTTTTGCCATACTAATTAACTATAATGTTTAACTCTAACTGCGATGGTTAATTTACTTTGACGCTGATTAATCGCAGTTTTCATCTTACCATTATTATTCACTCAGTCTGTTAAAATCAATAAATGTAACGGGATTATTCTCAACAAGAGTGTCTTTAGTTATTTTTGCGACGGGCAATAGTAATTAGTAATTAAGACAAGGCAATAGGCAATAGGCAATAGGCAATGGTGAATAGTTGATAATTACTCATTACCTCCCTAAACCTGACACCTGACACCTGAAACCTGACACCTCTCCTCTACTTATTACTAATTACTCCCCAAAATATATTTATTTTTATTTTCGAGCCTTAAACTTTAAATTTTGAATATGGATGTGGGAAACTTTCATGGCGTTAAAAGTGCTTATTTTTGATTTTGATGGTACGATCGCAGATAGTCGCATTACTTTAGTAAAGATAGCGAATGAATTGGCAGATGAATTTGGTTATGACCCCGTTACTGAAAGTGACATTGTAAGATTGAGTAATCTTAGTTCTAAAGATGTTATTATCCAGTCTCCTATTCCTGCCTATAAAATACCATTTTTATTAAGAAGAGTAAAAAGACAATTAAATGAACATATTGCCTATTTACAACCTTTTGAAGGTATGAAAGAAGCCTTAAGTAATTTAAAGAAGAAAGGATGTTATTTAGGAATAATTACATCTAATTTAGGGGCTAATGTTTCGTTGTTTTTAAGGAAAAATAGTTTAGATAATTATTTCGATTTTGTCTATTCTGCAAATACTCTTTTTGGTAAGAATAAAGTAATTAATAAGGCCATTGATAAACACCGTTTGCTAAAGGATGAAGTGATTTATATTGGTGATGAAACCCGTGATATAGAAGCGGCTAAAAAAAGCAATATCAAAGTGGCGGCGGTGACTTGGGGTTTTAATTCTGCTAGTGTTTTAAAAAAATATAATCCAGATTTTATCTTAGATAAGCCTCAAGAATTATTAGATATTATTGAATGCAACTGTGGTCTTAATAAATCTTTGCAAACATAAATTTAAAGGGCTAAAAACTAGAGATAATATCAAGTAAGATACTATCGAACCTGACCTTAAGATTTCTAGTCGTTAACCCTTGAAAATGATAATAATATATAAAACAGATTATCTTTTGATTTAGATAAATAAATGTATTAGGCTTCGTTTTTTCCCGTTTGAATATATAAAATCAGGAGAAAAACGGTAGGCACGAGTACAAATAAAATAGTAGCTACAAAGCCCAAATCGTTAACTTGCATTTTGGTTAGTTCTCACTATTTAATTAACTCTATCTACATTATCACAGATTCGCTTTTTTTCTTCTTTCGATGACAAGGTTTTTAACTTCGAGTTAAGGATGCAAATGGGAGTCATTCCAAGTGAGAATCCACGCCAAAAGGGGTAGTAAAATAATACTAGCAATGGTAATAATACCGATAATTGAAATCATGTCTATGTATTCTAATGGCATAACAGTTACCCCCTGTTAATTTTAGGTTTTCCCGTTGCCCAATTAAAAATCAATGATTCTTATGGCTACACTTTCATCTTAACTATTAAAAGAAGCGATCGCATCTATTTTGTTTATTTTGTTACAAAAATCATTATCTTTAACTATTAGAATGTACAGGAAGGGTAATAAATTCGATCGCATCAACGAGGTTTTCAAAATTATTTAAAGTTTCAATTTTTGGGTTAAGATAAGTCAATTCTGGTACAATGCGATTAACGATTCGCTCGAGGCTAGATTGACAACGATACTGACAGACTTGAGAAGCAAAATTAATAAGAGCATCTGCATCTGATAAAGGATTAGAGTTTATATTGTTATCGGTATTAATAAAATTAGTCAAAGAAGGCATATAACCCACAAAAATGCGATTTTGTGCAGAGAGTGTTAAATAATTGTTGTAATTATAAGTGATAACTCCAAGGGCATTTTCTAGGGCTAAAGGGGTTAAGGGATAGTTTTTTGCCATAAATTCCCTTGAATGATAATTATTAAGGAATAATCTGGCGTTTTTATTTCCTTCTTCCCCATAACATTGTTTCATGTACTCAATATACTCATTCTTAGAAGAAGAAAGCATATAGAAAAAATCTTGCAACTTTTCATCATGAAGAATGACTATCCCCGGAAACCGCCGACTAATTTGCCATATATCCCCATACAATTCGGCATTATTACCAATATGATAGATATTGACATCCCCCTGATTCAATTCTAACCATGATATTTGCTCAATTTTATATTCTTTGACGGCTACTTCTGTTTTTAGTTTAGCATCCCATGGGCTTTGATTTGTCCAAAAGGTAATTTCAGCTTTTTCTTGTAGAAATGTTAATAACTTTATGGTGTAGTTGGTAATGTCGCTGTTAGCAGGAGGTAAAGGGGAAAACCAATTTATTTTCATTATTTTTCTTCACTATTTTTTGACTAACTGGTTAACTTTTCAATCACATTCATCCAACTTATATTCATTGATTCATAATGGCTTCGAGCATTTTTTCCCATTATCATTGATTGTTTAGGATTATCCCATAATTGATCCATTGCAGATGCGATCGCATCTGGGGTAGAATCAACAATAATACCCGTTTCTTGATTAACTAAAAATTCCAAAGGGCCACCAGAATCAAGACAACTAATAATCGGTTTAGAAGATAACATTCCCTCAAGGGTAATATAGCCATAATCTTCATCAAAAGGAGGATAAATTACTCCTAAACATTCGCTATAGTAGGTTAATTTTTCTTCCTCTGAGATTCTGCCCACAAAAATAGCCCTATCCTCAATACCTAATTTTTCCGCTAAGATTTGTAAATCTCGGTCATATTTTCCATCATCCGCCGCCCCTGCAAACACAACTTTAACAGGATAATGAGTTTTTGCCATTGCCTCTAAAATCAATTCCTGTCTTTTAATTTTGGTAAGACGACTAGGAAAAAAGAAATAACGTTGAGCAGATTTACTATAAAATTTTTCCGCATTTTGGGGGGGGTGATACAACGGAATAGAATCAACATTATTATAGTATTTGAGTCTATTAGCTACATTCTGAGAATTAGCATAAATTTTCTTACATTCGGCAAAGGCACGATTATCAGCATTAATAATAGTATCCCTTATTTGTTGACCATCAGGATTTTGAGCCAATCCACATACAGGTTTACCCCATAAATCATAAGCATCTCGATGTTGATGGAGTAACCATAATACTTTATTGGGATGGGGAGTTAAATAAGCAGGAAACTTGAGAGGAATAACTAAATCAATTTTTTGTCCGCAAGATTCAGTAATATCTAAAAGACGAAACATTAACATAGTATCTAAGATGCGTTGATTGGGGTAACTTTTAAAAGGTATAGTCACCAATTCCGCCTCATAACCAAATTTTCTTAATGCTTTGAGCAGGGAATCTGCATGAATTTCAGCTCCTCCCATAATAAAAGGTGCTGACACTGAAAGAACAATTATTTTCATGATTTATGTCACACTCAGTGCTGAATCTAAGTACAGTAAAAATAAGAATTTAAAATTTATAAATTAATAAAACCACTAAATCTTACCAGAAATTTTATCTTTTTACTAGATAAAAAACATTATCAATTATTGGTTTATTTGACAACTATTTTATTATTAACTGTTTTTCTTATAGTTGATTAATAGTTTTTTCTAAAGATTTATTTTTATTCTTTAAATTGCTATTAATGGAACTTAAAACCTGCAAATCTTCTTCAAAATTAGAATTCATAGTTTGAATTTCTGCCAACAAAACTTTATTGATTTTTACGGATTCTTCTAAAGCCTGTAAAACATTATTATTAACTTCTCTTTGATCCTTAAATAAAAATCGCAAAATCTTAAGACTTTTGCTCATAAATGGTTTTACTAAAATTAAGGGAAATTTATCAAAATTCTGAGGCAAATTCTCCCTAACTTTTGCTCTCTGTTTACCAACTTCAATTAATTCTTGTACATAGTCAATTTGTTTATTTATAGAATCCCAATAATTATTATAGCGATTATTTGTTTTATTTTTTTGCGAAAAAGATGCAATCTTTACAATAATTTCATCTTGAATTTTTTGTTTATTTATGGTAGGGATATTCACTTCTAACATAATTTATTACCTATTAGGTTAAATCTATATCTTGAGCAGTATAAATAAATTAGTAAATGAAAACAATAGTAAGTGCAAAAAATGCCTCTCTTACCTTGGATATAATAAATTATCCCTAAAAAAAGAAAAAAGGTGTCAGGTTTAAAGAATTAATTACTTCAGAGCTATTGGTGTTCTTATTATTTTATCTCGGAAAATGACAAAAGAGGGTTATATATCAGGGAGTACTTTGTATTTTATGCAAACTATCACAAAAAATTTAAAAGGTGTGCATATATTTTAATTATAAAAATAATTATTTTTTATCTTATTTTCTACATAATGAATTGTTAAGAAAAGATTAGATTTTTAGGATTAGATTCTATGGCTTTACTATAGCAATCCCATGCTTTTTTATGTTCACCTTTTTCAGCATTTATAACAGCTAATTTATCGTAAATTGATGAATCTGGTTTTTAATTCTTTAATATTTAAACTTTCTTGGGATTAATAAAGATAATTCCTTGATGATTTTCTGTATGACTATGACCAGCAAAAAATAATATATCCCATCCTTTTTCATCCCATAATATCTCATGAAATTCGGCTGATTTGGGTTCGACTAAAAACACTATTTCTGCATTGTTTATTTGGGCAATTAATTCCTTGTTCTTCTACTTCAAAAAGTCTGCGTCTAGCCACATCAAAACGCTGATGTAACGCATAATAAAGAGTTTGCCACTGTTAGTTAAGGGTTGCCAATTCGGGTGCTGGGGGTAAACTACCAATAAATTGCTCTTTTATATATCCCTGATGAATTATGGTGAAGAATTAACAAATTATTTAAAACATCATCAATAGCTTTTTTAATTAATTGAGATTGTTTTTCTTGATATGGTAAAAATATAAGTTCTTGTCAAAAAGATCCAACTTGACTATAATATTTACCAACTATCAACCATTAACCATCAACAATCAACTATTAACATCTAGGGGCTTGATTTTGTCTTCGAGTCCCTATGATTTTTTGTATCTATATCTGAATTTATAAATAACTATTCTTTTTTCCCTCTAAAATCGATGAATGTGAAGCGATCGCTCCTTATCATATTAACAGCTATTTCTCTATACAGCGTTTTTTTTGCCTTGACTCAAAGTTTAACAGAGACTCAAATTCAGTCACGCTTGGAGTTATATCAAACTAATCTGATTCTTAACGCCTCGGAGTGGCAACCATCTTCAGACAATCAAAAAAGTTTTACCCAAAACCTTCTCGGCAATAATCCCTACTTAATCGCACAGGAGCAGTATAATAACATCTTAACTGAAGCAGAGTCGGTTAAAGGAAGTGAAAAGATTTCCAATCAAGAAGATAAAGCAATTGCTTCAGAAACTCCTAGAAAGCAATTAAAGCAAGAAATACAGGAAAATCAGGCGTTTATTGAAGACTTAAAAATTAAGCTAGGAATTATTTATGCTTATCAAGAAAATAATGATAAAGCAATCGCTTATTGGCAAGAAATTAACGATAAAAGCACAGCAGAAATATTAAATTCAATTTGGATAAACAATAGTGATATTAGTGTAAACAAACAAGAAATCATCGAAAAAAAATTAAATGGATGGTTTGAAAATATAACTTTATCTAAGCTGTATGCTATTGAAAATAATCTTAACAAATTAGAAGAAATTAATAATAAAACCCAAGAATTGGCAGAAAAAGCCATCAAAAGATTATTATTACTAAGTGTTATTCCTGTTGTCGGAGGCTTGATTGGTTTTGGTTTAATTATTTTCTTAATTGTACAATTAGCCTTGAAAAAAGAAGAATCAATTTTAGCAACTAATGCGGGAAAAACGTGGGATTCTCCTTGGGATTGGGAAATAATAGGGCAAGTTTTAATCGTTGGATTTTTCTTTCTTTCTCAGATTTTATTACCGATTCTCATTGGCGTAAGTGGTTTTAATCCGACTGATTTAGACATAAAAGGTAAAGCATTATATGTTTTAGTTACTTACTTATTAATGGCCGGAGGAGGGTTATCAGTTTTATATTTATCCATTAAATCTTTTTTCCCTCTACCGACAGATTGGTTTAAATTAACGAATAAAAATTGGTTTTGGTGGGGCTTAGGAGGATATTTAACAGCAATCCCTCTCGTATTCTTTGTTTCTTTACTTAATCAACAGATATGGCAAGGGAAAGGTGGAAGTAATCCTTTGTTAATGTTAGCCTTAGAGTCTCAGGATAAATTTGCTTTAATTATATTTTTCATTACTGCCTCTATTGCCGCCCCTATTTTTGAAGAGATAATATTTAGGGGGTTTTTACTTCCTTCTCTAACTCGTTATATGTCAGTGGGTAGTGCAATCGTTGTTTCAGGTATTATATTTGCGATCGCACATTTGAGTTTAGCGGAAGCCTTACCATTAGCAGTATTGGGGATTATTTTAGGAATCGTTTATACTCGCTCTGGTTGTCTTTTAGCTTCTATTATGGTACATAGTCTGTGGAATAGTGGCACATTGTTTAGTCTATTTCTATTGGGTAGTAAGTTAAGTTAGAGGTTGCAGGTTTTAGGTGTTAGGGAGATGAGGTGATGAGGTGATGAGGGGAGAGGGAGATAAGGTGTCAGGTTTCAGGTTGCAGGTGTTGGGGATAGGGGGATGAGGGGATGAGGGGAGAGGGGGAAACAAATAATAAATAAGTAATAAGTATTCGTGATTTTTCATTCTTAATTATTAATTTTTAATTATCAACTATTCACTATTCACTAATTGCCTTGTCTTAACTACTAATTCCTAATTTATTTCTAATATTTAATTGTTGATGATAAAAACATCTATTACCGTAACAGCGAAACAAATGCAGGAGATAGAGGAAAGAATATTCTCTGAGGGGATGCCTGTGGCTAGTTTAATGGAAAAGGCGGCGGTGTTTGCTAGTCAAAAAATTACCCAACTCTATCCCCTAAATCTTTATCAAAAAGTTGGTTTTATTATTGGTTGTGGTCATAATGGTGGTGATGGTTTAGTTATTGCAAGGGAATTATTTTTACAAGGGTTTCAGGTATCTCTATATATTCCCTTGAGAGAAAAATCAAAGGATTTGACTAAACAACATTTACAATACGCTGAATTTTTGGGTATTGCTTCTGTCGAATTTATTGAGGATTTATCCACTTGTGATTTTATTGTGGATTGTCTATTTGGTTTTGGCTTAACTCGTAATATTGAGGGCAAATTAAGGGAAGATATTATCTGGTTAAATCAACAATCCATACCAGTGGTTAGTATCGACATCCCTTCTGGCATTCACACTGATACAGGTAACGTTTTAGGCATAGCAGTAAAAGCAGTATATACTCTCTGTTTGGGTTTGTGGAAAGTTGGTTTATTTCTTTCTTCGGCGGTGGAATATACGGGGAGTTTGCATTTGATTGAGATAGGTATTCCTGAATCTTTGCTTATGGGTGAGGGAATCAGAAATGATGATGATGAAAGGGAAGAGAAAAACCCCCCTTTATACCCCCCAAATAGTGAGGAGAGAAAAAGAGAAAAGAATCAGACAGAAAATGTTAATTATAGTTTCCATTGTCAATATGTATCTGAGACAAATCCCCGTATCATTACTAAAGAAGATGTCAAAAATTGTTTACCCTTACCCCGTCACGTCAATACCCATAAATATAAACAGGGAAATTTACTTTTAATTTGCGGTTCAAATCAGTACGCAGGAGCGGCTTTATTAGCTGGTTATGGTGCAAAATGTGGGGGGAGCGGAATGATTACTTTTGCTGTGCCTCATGGGCTTAAAAAAACCCTTATATCGCATTTTCCTTGGGCTTTAGTAATTGGACTTCCAGTAAAAGAAGAAGGAACTATTATTTCTCTTCGTAATCTGGATTTAAACAAATATGATGCGATCGCATTTGGTATGGGAATAGGTAGAGAAGTTAGTGCATATCAAGAGCAAACATTAGCACCAATTTTAAATAGTGAAGTGCCTTTAATTATCGATGCAGATGGTTTAAACATTTTGGCGGAAGGGAGATATTGGCAGACAATTAAACAAAGAAAATCTCCAACCATTCTTACTCCTCATATAGGGGAATTTAAAAGACTATTTCCCCAACTCAATTTATCAGAAAATTCATTAGAAGTCTTAAAAATGGCTTCTAAAATGACTAATACAACTATTTTACTCAAAGGGGCAAAAACTTTAGTCAGCGAAAAGGGAATTAATAATTGGATTGTCAATTTAGGCACACCAGCCTTAGCGCGGGGAGGAAGTGGAGATGTATTAAGTGGTTTTTTAGGGGCAGTTATCGCCCAAACCAATTTCAACATTTTTCCTGTTTCCAAGGTAGTTGCTACTTGTGGTTGGTTACATCAGCAAGGAGGAATTTTAGCCGCTCAAAATCATACGGAAATGGGGGTTGATGGTGTTACTTTGAGTGAGTATATTAATAAGGCGGTTGTTAAGACGTTGGGGGATTAAGATAACCTCAGTTCGGTTTAAGAATATCCGATAAGGTTAGGTGTCAGGTTTCAGGTGTCAGGTTTCAGGTTTTAGAAGAAAGTAGTGAGTGTTCAGAGTTTTTAATTCTTAATTTTTAATTTTTAATTTTTAATTCTTAATTATCAACTATTCACCCCAACACTATTCCCTATTCCCTATTGCCTTTCTCTATCAAGCTCAAGTTATATTGATAATTTTAATTACCATAAACCCTACCTTTCCACTGCCCTCCTTTTCCTTGCCAATGTCTAAAAGCAGAATCAATAGTCATTAAAGTATATAAAAATGCGATCGCACTTAAGCAAAAGGAATAAAATATTGGTAACTGATAGAGTTTTACGGTGGGATAGTAGCTCAATGCCATCAATAATAAAGTTATTAGAGAGATAATCAGTAAGGGTATATTGAGAGTATATAAACTATACAAAAATGCGATCGGACTGATTAAATAAGTGATAAACATTCCCAAAATAGTACCTATTAACAACAAAGTCGAGTAATTTAATTGAGTAAAAGCCGTCCGTGCTACCATATTCCATATAGGGTTTAAGGTGGGGTATTTTCTTAAACTAACAGTATTGTTACTTAAACCCAACCAAATACCATGATTAGGGGGTAAACTTTTTTTCACTAAACTAGCTAGAGTACAATCATCAATTAATGCTTGTTTTAGTGCTTCAATGCCACCAATACGAGTTAGGGCTTTCTCTCTAATCAGGATGCAACCCCCCGCCGCCCCAGATACTTTACTACGAGGGTTATTAATTAGAGGAAAAGGATAGAGTTTTTGAAAGAAAAAAATAAAGGCAGGAATTAATAGCTTTTCCCAAAAACTTTGACAATGTAATTTAACCATCAAAGAAACTAAATCAAGGTTATCTTTTTCCGCTTTTGCTAATAGCTGACTTAAGTTATCTACCGAGTGTTTTATATCTGCATCAGTAAATAAAAAATAATCCGTTGACAAATTTTGTCTAGCCCATTCAACTCCCTGAGACATTGCCCATAATTTACCACTCCATCCTTGGGGTAATGGTTTACCATTAAGAATAATTAGTCGATGAGTTTGATTTTTTTTTCTGGCTAAATTTTCTGCTATTTGTGCAGTATTATCTTCACTTTGATCATTGACTAAAATAATTTTAAAATCTCCTTGATAATCTTGATTTAAAAGAGATTCTAAACAAATAGAGATATTTTCTGCTTCGTTTCTTGCAGGTATGATTATTGTTATATTTAGTTTTTCTTTTAATATTTGTGACTCTAAAAATTGATTACATAACCAAAAATTTCCCCTCGCTGTTATTAAGTAAATCCAAATAATTAGGGATAAGGTAGCAAAAATTATCATAAAGTGAATAGTTAATAGTTAATAGTTAATAGTTAATAGTTGATAATTACTCGTTACTCATTACTTTCTTCTAAAACCTGAAACCTGAAACCCTGTACGGGCGAATGGCCATTCGCCCCTACGTCTCCCTCTCCCCTCATCCCCTTATCCCTCAAACACCGTAAGGGTTGAATATATTCAACCCCTACCACCTGCAACCTGCAACCTGAAACCTTTTAATTATCAATAGCTTGAATAATTGCAGAATAGTCGCTGTCTGCTTCTCCATTTTCCACTGCTAGGGTAGTTATTTCTTTTATTCCTTCTAAAGTTGTTGTATTTAGATTAATAGTTTGTGCTGAGGCTAAAAATAAATTAATGTCTTTAAGTAAGTGCTTGGTAGGAAAGTTAGGATTACTAAAATTATGATCACACATTCTTTGTAGTTTTTTATCAAACGTGGGGGCATATAAAGCACTGTTACGGAGAATTTCCATAAAGGTTTCTACCTCAACACCTTGTTTTTGAATATAACTTAAACTTAGAGCAAAAGTACTGGTTAACCCTGCTATCATCTGATTTAGTGCCAGTTTAAGAGCCGCCGCACTGCCTATTTCACCGATGTAAAGAGGTTTGGGGGAAAAATGAGTTAAAAGTTCTTCCACTGCCCTAAATAGGCTTTTATCACCACCTACCATTAATAAAAGTTTTCCGCTTTTAACTTCAGGGATACTACCTAAAACAGGGGCTTCGAGATAGTCTCCCCCTTTTTCTTGAATTGTTACATATAACCCTTTACTTTCTCCGGGGGCAATGGTGCCCATTTGAATAATAGTTTTTCCCTCTAAGTCAACTCCAGAATCGAAAATAACTTCTTGGATAGCACCAATATCACTCAACATTAAAATAATAACATCTCCAAATGCGATCGCTTCATGAATATTGCTAGTAACGGGAATATTCTTTTCTTTAAGAGACTCTAATTTAGCTTGAGTGCGATTATAGGCTATGACGGGAATTTGAGCTTGTGCTAACCTTAAAATCATCGGATACCCCATCAACCCCATGCCTAATACGGCTACCTTTGTCATACTCTCTCCTTTACTTGAAATCTCAGCGAACATTATATCATCTCAGTTCGGGATAAAATTTATTGGTTAGAAAAGAGGTTTTTTAACTACATCTTTCAATATATTCCACTTCTGGTAATTTACCAACTCTGTAACTGGTTACAACTTTTCCGTCAGTTTCAAAAATTAGTCGGTAGTTTTTATCTTCTTCATCTTGGGGTATAAAAGTGAGATAATGTCCTTTGGGATTGTATGGATGGGCAGATACTTTGATTTTATCTCCATAAATTGATTTAATTTTTGTTTCACTATCTCCAATTTTTGCTCCAGAGATAGTAGTGACTTTGGGGTTATTTATATCAATTCTGGCAATGGTATCACTGGTAATATATTTTTGTTTACTTTTTTGTTCATCTTTTGTTACCATGAATGATACATCTTTTAATTCTCCTTCTGTTTGTAAGTAGTAACAACTATCACTTCCTGCATAGGCAAGATATAATTTTGTCTTTGTTGCCATTGCCGCTTCGGGCAGATTCATTCCTACTTTTATCGAGTCAATACTATTAATACTCACTTTCGACTCAATGGTTAATTGTGACTGGGCTTGAACAATCAATACAGTTAAAATCGATAGCAAAAAACTAAGAATACCAATAGATAAGATTTTTGTTTTGTTACTCATTTTTAATAATTTCAAGGCTATGCTTTAGTTCAAAATGATTTAAAATTACTGTAGTTAAAACCCCTTTTATTCAACAAATACAAATGTCTGAAATTAATCCCGAAATTGGCATTATTATGGGTAGTGATTCTGATTTACCTACCATGAAAGGTGCGATCGCAGTTTGTGAACAGTTTAACATTAAATATGAAGTTGCGATCGTTTCTGCCCATCGTACCCCAGAAAAAATGGTAAAGTATGCTCAAAACGCCCATAAAAGAGGAATAAAAGTAATTATTGCAGGGGCAGGGGGGGCCGCCCATCTTCCCGGAATGGTTGCCTCTCTTACGCCTTTACCAGTGGTAGGAGTGCCAGTAACCACGAGACAGTTACAAGGTGTTGACTCTTTATATTCCATTGTGCAAATGCCTAGGGGAATTCCTGTGGCTACTGTTGCCATCGGAAATGCGGAAAATGCAGGTTTATTGGCAATTAGGATTTTAGCCTCCCAACAACCCGATTTACTAGAGAAAGTGCTTAAATATAGTAATAATTTGCGACAAATGGTAGAAGATAAACAAACTCAATTAGATAAAATCGGTTATGAAAAATATTTAGAATCGATGAAACCAGAGTTCGGAGTTAAGCCTTAAATATATTGATAAAAATAATAGATAAACTGATTTTATATCTTTTTTTCTAAGTTTAACAGTTTTAGTTTTTATCGGTACAAAGAGAGTTAATTATCGCTCTCAATGCTTTATTCCACAAGGTTTTTTATTTTTCATTCTCCCCAAAATCTTAACACCACCCAATCTCCCATTACCCATAATCAATGATGAGGGAAAGATAAATTAACACCATGCCAGAAGATAGAGAAAATCAAGATAAAGAAATTAAAGAAAATCAACCTATAACCTTTCAAACTCACTTTACAGGAATCATGGAAATGTATAGTGACTCAGAAACAGTTTGTAACTATCTTAATGATCATCGAGGGTGGTTTGTGCGTTGTGCTGAACCGATGAAAGCAATTCCCTATGGTGAAAATGGTTATACTCTAATTATCGGACACTATGGTGCATTTGGCTATAATGTTGAACCGCAAATGAGTGTTATTTTAGAGCCTCCCATAGAAAATCACTACACTATGTATTCTATCTCTAATCCCGAATTTAATCATTCTGGTTATCAAGTTAATTATCGTTCAGAGATGACGATTAATCCCATCCCCATCACATCGGCGGCAAAAGGGATAGAAAAAGCCTATCATCGTCATAAAATCAGCCCTCCTGAAATTATTACCTGCATTAATTGGTGTTTAGATTTATTTGTTACTGTCTCTTTTCCCCCTTTTATTTACAAACTACCAATGTCAGTAATTTATGATACAGGCGATCGCCTCTTGAGACAGATAGTTAAACAAGTATCACCAAGATTAAGTTATAAAGTACAAAAAGACTTTCATAGTCGCTTTAATTTGCCAATTCCCCCTGCTAACGCAAGAACTTGTCAACCATTACAAACACCAGATAAAGTAGAAATAATAAATAATTTAAAATAAAAGATTAAAAATTTTACCTACAATCTGATACCGACTAATTATTAACTCTTAACTACTTACTATAAAAATGAAATCAATCAAGGATAATTGGTGGCAAAAAATAACCTTAGCAACAGAAAAAGCAATTCAATTAGATGCTTTACATTCTATTCCTAATCATTACCAAATTTTTGAAGATAATAATATTCCTTTTATTATTAGAGTTGTTGATAATCTAAATCGTAAGGACAAAGCGAAAAAAGAGCAAAATAAAGTACAAAAAAAAGACCCTAATTTTAATCCTTTTTTACCCTACGAAGAAAATTTATTTATAGGGAATATTAGTGATACTCATTTAGCAATTTTGAACAAATATAATGTTGTTGATAATCACTGCTTAATTATTACCCGTGATTTTGAGTCTCAAAATGACATTCTCAACTTTCATGATTTTTATGCTCTTTGGACTCTTTTAAAACAAATTAAGGGATTAGGTTTTTATAATTGTGGTAAATTATCTGGTGCTTCTCAACCTCATAAACATTTACAATTAATTCCTGAAATTTTTACTAATAATATAAGCAATATACCTATTAATAAAGTACTCTTAGAAAAAAAAGAATTTAATAAAAAAGTTACCTTAGATACTTTTCCCTATGAACACAGAATTATGTATTTTTCATCTGAAGTTTTAACGAAAAGTGTAGAATACATTGCCGAACTAACAACAGAATATTATCGACAAATTCTCAGGGATTTAGGAATAGAAATAAAAGATAATCAACCGTCAAAAGATTATAATTTACTAATTACTCAGGACTGGATAAAAGTAGTTCCTAGAAGCCAAGAAAAATACGAATCAATTTCTGTTAATTCATTAGGTTTTGCTGGAGCTTTATTAGTAAGAAATCAAGAACAATTAGAGAAAATTAAACAAGATAAACCTTTAAATATATTGGCAAAAGTCGGATTTTAAAACCGGAATTCCGAATTTTCTTTTATCAAACCTAAAGGAAGAATTTAGGCTTTATTACTTAGAGTATTTGAATTATTAGTTTAGATAGGGAAAAGGGAAAAGGCAAAAGTGTTTAATTAACCTCCCCCTCTCTCCTCATCCCCTAATACCCCAAAACCTGCAAGGGGCAAACCTGACACCTACCTTTATGATAATTTCATAACTCAAATAGGATTGCTATAGTTTATGCCCCTTCTCTTAATTTATCTAAGACGCCACGATCTTCTAAAGTAGAAGTATCCCCTGCAATCTCTTGCCCAGAGGCTAGACTACGCAATAATCTGCGCATAATTTTCCCTGAACGAGTCTTTGGCATTCCATCCGTAAATCTGATTTCTCCCGGACGTGCGATCGCACCTATTTCTTGGACGACATGGGCTTTAAGCTCATTTGCTAACTCATCACTGGGAGTAAAACCACCTTCAAGGGTAATAAAAGCAAAGATTTCCTCCCCTTTAATATCATCAGGTTTACCGACAACCGCCGCCTCTGCTACCGCAGGATGAGATACTAAAGCTGATTCCACTTCCATTGTGCCTAAACGGTGTCCAGAAACATTGATTACATCGTCAACACGACCCATTACCCAAAAATAACCATCTTCATCCCGTCTCGCACCATCTCCAGCAAAATAGAGATACTGTCCATCTTTCGGGGCGATATGTTCCCAATAAGTATTACGGAAGCGATCGGGATCTCCATATACTGTTCTCATCATACCGGGCCAAGGATGCTTAATCACCAAATAACCGCCCTCATTATCACCCACAGGATTCCCATCTAAATCCACCACATCGGCAATGATACCGGGGAAAGGATGGGTAGCTGAACCCGGTTTAGTAGGAGTCGCACCGGGGAGAGGAGTAATCATAACGCCCCCTGTTTCCGTTTGCCACCAAGTATCCACAATGGGACATTTTTCTTTCCCGATTACCTTATGATACCACATCCATGCTTCTGGGTTAATGGGTTCGCCCACTGTACCTAAAAGCCTTAAAGAAGACAAGTCACGGGCGTTGGGGTGATGTTCTCCCATTTTGATAAACGCACGGATAGCAGTGGGAGCGGTATAGAAAATATTTACTCCATATTTCTCGATTATATCCCAGAAACAACCAAGGTTAGAAGGACGAGGTACACCTTCATACATGACGCTGGTAGCACCATTGGAAAGAGGCCCATAAACGATATAACTGTGACCTGTAATCCAACCCACATCAGCAGTACACCAGTAAACATCCTCATCTTTGAGGTCAAAAATCCATTTGCTAGTCATGTGAGAGTAAAGGTTATACCCCCCTGTGGTGTGAACTACCCCCTTCGGTTTGCCCGTGCTACCACTGGTATAGAGAATAAATAGCATATCCTCACTATCCATCATTTCGGGTTCACAATGGGCAGAAACACCTGCTTGTAAGTCATGCCACCAATGATCTCTACCTGCTTCCATGGGTACTTTTTCTTTGGTACGTTCTACCACCAACACATTTTCTACGCTAGGGGTATGGTTATCAGCAATGGCTAAGTCAACCTGCTCTTTTAAAGCAACTACTTTATCTTTACGGAAACCACCGTCAGCAGTTACCACTAATTTTGCTTGAGCGGCGTTAATTCTATCCCTGAGAGCTTCGGCACTAAATCCCCCAAATACCACACTATGCACCGCCCCAATTCTGGCACAGGCTAACATGGCGATCGCAGCTTCGGGAATCATGGGCATATAAATAGCAACAACATCCCCTTTTTTCACTCCTAATTGCTTCATCACGTTGGCGCATTGACACACTTCCCGATGAAGTTGAGCATAAGTTAAAGTACGACTGTCACCTGGTTCTCCTTCCCAGATAATGGCGGCTTTATTGCGTCTTGGGGTGGTTAAATGGCGATCGAGGCAGTTATAAGAAATATTTATTTTTCCATTCACGAACCACTTAGCAAAGGGAGGATTAGTCCAATCGAGAACCTGATCCCACTTTTGAAACCAATCTAGTTCTTGCTCTGCTAATTCTTCCCAGAATTTAATGGGGTCTTGAGCCGCCCGATTATATAATTCTTGATATTGCTCCCAACTTTTTATACAAGCTCTTTCTGAAAATTGCGATGAAGGGGCAAAGGTACGTTTTTCTTTAAGTATCGATTCAATAGTTGGTTGAGACATAGATAAACTTTTCTTATCTTTAAAATGCAGATTAAAATTTCAACTTAACTCATTTTGGAGTCATAAACTATTAATTTTTGTAGCTTTTTTCCATATAAATTCTCTTGATCATTTATTGTATTCCGAAAATAAAAGATGCGATCGCTGGAAGTGTATGTGCAAAACAAGATATGATTAAAAGATTGAAAGAAAATTCCGTTAGAATAATTAAAGTTTATAAAAATAAGTTTCTAGTACTTCAAGAACTATATATAAAAATTATTTATTTTTTGTTATACATAATCTATGTTTACAAATTTAACAGTTAAAAACTTCCGTTGTTTCCAAAATTTAACTTTAAACAATATATCAAGATTAAATCTAATTGGGGGGATGAATAATGTAGGTAAAACATCCTTATTAGAAGCAATATTCCTTTTATTAGGTGCAAATATTCCTGATTTATCACTCAGAATTAATATGTTTAGGGGTATTGAACAATTCACAAATAATTATGAAACAATGTGGGGATGGCTATTTAATAATAAAAAGATAGATAATATTATTGAATTGATTGCAAAAAATAAAAATGAAACTAAACCTGAAATTTTAACAATTAACTTAAGTTCAGAAAATTTCTCTTTATCTCCACAGCAAAATATGCAAGATAAACCGAAATCACTTAGCTCATTAACGACAGAATTAATTCCAAATAAACTCAATTTAACTTACAAAAAAGGTGATTTAAAAGTAGACTCCAGCTTAATGGTTACTCCGGACGGCTTAATAACTGGAAAAAGAGAACCTATTTATTTAAAACCAGGAATTTTTATTTCCTCCAAACTTCGCTCCAATAGAGAAGATACAGAAAGATTTAGTAATTTGGAAAAGAAAAAGCGTCAAGATAAAATAGTTAATATCCTACAGTTATTAGAACCTAGATTGGAGCGTTTAGCAGTTTTGATTGAAGGAGGTTTGCCTATGATTGCAGGAGATATTGGAATAGGAGAATTAATCCCAATTGCTTACATGGGTGAAGGAATTTCCCGCTTACTATCGATAATATTAGCTATAGCTACAACAGAAAATGGAGTAGTTTTAATTGACGAAATTGAAAATGGGTTACATTATTCGAAAATAACTGATATATGGAAAGGAATAGATTTAATTTCTCGTCAAACTAATACCCAAATATTTGCTACTACCCACAGTTTTGAATGTATAACATCAGCCCACCAAGCATTTAATAATGATAGTAATTACGATTTTACTTACCATCGATTAGAAAGAGTTAATGATTTTATTCAAGTATTTTCTTATGATAAAGAAACAATTAATACCTCTGTTGAAATGAATTTTGAAATGAGATAATGTCCCAAGAAATTAAACAAATTAATAAACCAAAATTATTAATTGGAGAAGGTAAAGATGAAATTAGATTCTTTCAAAGTTTTCTTAAATATTTAAACATTTGTGACATGATGGTAGAGTCTTACAATGGCAAGGATAACTTATATTCTTATCTAAAAACATTAGTATTGAGACCAAATTTTTCTCAATTGGTTTCTATTGGAATTACTAGAGATGCTGATAATAAACCCATTGAGGATCTTTTTAAGAGTATTTGCTCTGCACTAAAAAGAGCAAATTTATCAAATCCGAATAATTTATCAAAATCAAGCAAAGGAACACCGAAAATTAATATATTTATTCTGCCAGATAATCAAAATTCGGGAATGCTAGAAACTTTATGCTTAAAATCATTAAAGAATGATATATCAATGAATTGTGTTGATAAATATTTTGATTGTATAAGACAAAAATCAGATATTTTCCCCAAAAACATAGACAAAGCTAAAATTCACGCTTGGTTAGCAAGTAGAGAAATTCCAGATAAACGATTAGCCGAAGCATCTGAAGTAGGTTACTTTGATTTTAATAACTCAGCTTTTGATAATTTAAAGGAATTCATCATATCCCTTTAATTAACTTGAAATTACATGAATTATCGCATTATAGTAGCGCCAAATCATTTGTATAAAAAAATGCTATCAAAAAAGCATAAGCAATAGTGTTAGTATCTGAAACTTTTTTTTGTAAAAATTTATTTTTTAAGTAGAATTTATAATTGTGGTTCTTCTACAATGGTTATGATAAATTAAGAGAAACAGGACTTCTATAACTTTTATTGAATAGTGTTTATAGTTAAGAGAAAAACTAAAAGTTTATAAATTATTATTTAATAATCGCCTATTGCCTATTACCTACCCTAACTAATAATTTACACGACGAGAAGTGATAGAGCCATAATTGTTATATAACTAAACTCTACAATGGAAAAGTAAACATTAATCAGGATAATAAATTCACCCGATGAAGAAAATACATATTGCTTTATCCACCCATAATTTAAAAGAAAGTATTGAAGAATATAGTAAACGTTTATCAGCATCACCAATTATAATTATTGAGAATGAATATGCCTTGTGGAAAACAGAAACTGTTAATTTCTCTGTAAGACAAGACAAAAGCGTAAAACAGGGAAGTTTAAGACATTTAGGCTGGGAAGATTCCGAAGCAACAACATTTAGTCAAGAAATAGATGTAAATGGTATTGTTTGGGAAAATTTTAATGAGCAAAACCAATTACAAGAAATAGAAAATCTATGGCATTAAAACAATTTTTTTATTCCTAAAAATCTCTTTTTTCTAAAAACAATAAAGTTGCTTACCAAGGTCAAATGACTTATCCTAATCCAGAGCAAATATATCCTTTAACTAATTATAGTCGTCTTTGTTTCTTAAAAAATATCGTTAAAAATCCAAATATCATTGTTGGTGATTTTACTTACTACGATGATTTTGAAAATCCTTTAAATTTTGAAAAAAACGTATTATATCACTTTGATTTTATTGGTGATAAATTAATTATCGGTAAATTTTGTGCTATTGCT
Organism: Cyanobacterium aponinum PCC 10605; assembly: GCF_000317675.1. Classification (NCBI taxonomy): domain Bacteria; kingdom Bacillati; phylum Cyanobacteriota; class Cyanophyceae; order Chroococcales; family Geminocystaceae; genus Cyanobacterium; species Cyanobacterium aponinum. The sequence goes on along the minus strand of NC_019776.1, from coordinate 1,926,187 downwards.
AGTAATGTTAAATTTATTATGAACGGAGCAAATCATCCTTTGAATAATTTCACCACCTATCCTTTCGCTATTTTCGGTAATGGATGGGAAGATAAAATGTCAGTGGAAGCAACATCAAAAGGAGATACTATCATTGGAAATGATGTGTGGCTAGGTTACAATACAACGATTATGCCCGGTGTGAAAATTGGGGATGGTGTCATTGTAGCGACTAATTCGATGGTAACAAAAGACATTCCTGCTTATCATATTGTTGGCGGTAATCCTGCTCAAATTATTAGAAAACGTTTTGATGATGAAATAATCAATTTTTTATTAGAATTAAAATGGTGGGATTGGACTTTGGAAAAAATCACAAAATATATTCCCGTATTATGCAGTAATAATATTCAAGAACTAAAAAAAATTGTAGAGGAATAATTTTCCCAAAAATACATTATTTTTGTAAGACAATCATTATACTTTTTGCAAAAGTCAGTATAAAGATATATTATTCTTGATTAATCTTAAATAGAATTATATTTAATTTCTTTTTTGACGAGTCATAATAAATTAGGCTCTCACACAGTCGTTATAATAAATTAGCGGAAGATGGCTTCTATAACGTTTATTGAATGATATTTATAGCAAAATAAAAGCTAAAAGTTTAGAAATTATTATGTAAACTAGAAATATAAAAGCAGTGATAGATTCTCTTGATAACAATCTTCATGCTTGTGCTTATGAATCATGAAACTCGTATAAATAGTATCATTATTGATTATTGTCCTTTTGTCATTTCTCCTGAGACTTCCTTTGTTGATGTCTTAAAAAAGTTGTTAATGGGTCATGATTTTTTAATTGTTGCTAATAACTCATTTCCTCTCGGTTATATTTCTCCTCATATCATTATCAAAATTGTGGCAGAGAATATTAATCTTTATTCTCTTAGGGCTAAAAATTTTTGTCAATCTTTTCCTTATATTTCCATTGATAATCTTCCTGATGTTTTTACCATTGCAAATAATCTTTATCTAAATAAATATCAACTTTATGGATGTTTAAATGAGCAAGGTTTTTTAAAAGGAATTATTACTCCTCATAGTATATGTCAATATTTTAATACTGAATATATTTATCAAAAAATTTCTGTTAATGAAGTTATAAAGCCCAATTTAAAAATTGTTCATCCTCATCAATCATTAATTAATATAATCAATATTTTAAATGAAGATTCGTCTAATGATGGACTTATTATAGAAAAGGATTCAAGGTGTGAAATTTTTAGCTATCGTACTATTTTAAAAACTATTTTAGAACCTGATTGGAAAGTCAAAAAGGTTAAAGATTTAGAGTCTGAAGATTTATCTTGTTTTATTAGTACCGAAAAAATAAGTATTATTAGTAACTTAGTTATCAATGATTCTCTCTTATTAGTAAGTAATAATTTTCAAGGGAAATCGAGTAATTATAATTGTGATTTAGTTGATAATTTACCATCAGAAGATGTTAAAAATTTTTCTTGTGGAGTTTGTAGTCGTCTTTTTTTAGTAACTCCTAAACGGTTATTAAAAGTGCTAACTCCTTCTTGGCAATTTCAATATTTAAAACGGAAACAACAGGAAATAGATACTGTCAAAACTGCTTTTAAAATAGAACAAAAACAGGTTGAGCAGGAAAAAATTCTTTCTCAACTTAGTTATCGTATTCGTAAATCTCTACAATTAGACACTATTTTACATAGTACTGTTAATGAGGTTAGACAATTTTTAGATTGCGATCGCGTCATTGTTTATCAACTTTATCCTGATGGGGATGGAGTGATTATTGCGGAGTCTGTCGTCGAAGGAGTAATGTCTATTCATGGGCGGGTAGTACAAGATCACTGTTTTGCTAAGGATTTTATTCAACCCTATCTCAATGGTAGAATTCAGGCAGTTGATGACGTTTTTGAGGGAAATTTATCACCTTGTCACCTAGATTTGCTCTTAGGCATTCAAATACGGGCGAATTTAGTTGTACCAATTATCTATCATGATGGTTTATGGGGCTTACTAGCCGCTCAAAATTGTCGTCAAACCCGACACTGGCTAGAAGAAGAAATCGTCTTACTGCAAAAATTGGGATCTCAGGTAGCTATTGCCATTCAACAGTCAGAATATGCTCAAAAAGCCCTAGAAATTGCTAAATATCAAACTGCGATCGCATCTTTAGGCAATACGGCTTTACTGAATAATGATATTCAAACCCTGATTAATGACACCGTAGAAATTGTTAGCGACACCTTGAAAGTAGAATATTGCGATATTTTGGAATTACAGGCTAATCAAGCCTCATTTTTAGTCAAAGCAGGAAAAGGATGGTCATCAGACTGGATTGGAAGCGCACAAGTAGGCTCATCTCCCCGTTGGATGCCGGGCTATACCCTGAAGGTAATGCAACCAGTAATTACGGATGATTTATTAGTAGAAACCCGTTTTAGTCCATCCCCTTTTTTACATAATACAGGAATTTTAAGTGGTGCGACAGTGAATATTGGTGGAGAAGATAATTATTTTGGCGTGATAGGAGTTTATAGTAAAATACCCCGTAAATTTACCAGAGAAGAAATTAATTTTTTGCAAACAATTTCTAATGTTTTAGCTACTGCTATTGATAAAAATAGAACTCAAATGCAGTTAGATTACTTTTTTAATCTTTCTTTAGATATGTTTTGTATTACGGGAGTTGATGGTTCTTTTAAAAGGATTAATTCTAGTTTTTTAACTACATTAGGCTATGAAGAAAAAGAAATTATTAAAGGCAATATTCTATCTTTTATCCATCCTGATGATTTAGAGATTACTAAAGCCGAATTAGAAAAATTAAGTAGGGGTTTTAAAAGTGTTAATTTTGAAAATCGTTGGCTAACAAAAGACGGGCAGTATCGTTGGTTAGCTTGGAAAAGTTTACCCTATGAAGAGGGCTTAATTTATGCGGTGGCTAGAGATATAACTCTTGCCAAACAAGCAGAGTCTCAACTTCGCAGTCTCAACGAAGAATTGGAAATTAGAGTTAGGGATCGCACGGAAGAATTAGAACAAACTACCACAAGATTAAGAACTTTTGTTCAAACTGCGGGGACAATTTTAGTCGTCTTAAATCAAGAGTATCGCATTGTGGAATGGAATGAAGAAGCGGAAAAAATCTTTGGATGGCAAAGAGACTCTGTATTAGGGGAAGATTACTTTTTACTTTTTGTTGCCCCTAGTAATCGAGAAGATTTAAAAGATATATTCAATAAAACCCTTAATCAAGGGCAAGTGCAGAGAAACTTAGAAACAAAAATACTAACAGCCGATGGTAGTGAAAGAACATTATTATGGAATATTAACCGTTTTACAGATAATCATGGGCAAGGTATTGGTATTATCGCCTGTGGGCAAGACATCGAAGAAGTTAGACTCGCACAACTAAGATGGAAATTAAGTGAGGAAAGATTCCGCAGTATTTTTAATCAAGCCGCCGTTGGTATTGTGCAAGTTAGTTTACCGGGTAAATTAGTCTTAGCTAATGATAAGTTTATTCAACTATTAGGATTTGATCGCAACGATTTAGTGGATGTGGATTTTCATTCTTTGATTCATCCCGATGATGTTTCTGCCACCCTCACAGATTTATCCTATCTTTTAAATGCTAATCAAGCCACTTTCGAGAGAGAAGTGCGTATTCGTTGTAATAGTAACAGTCATGATTGTTTTCTCTGGATTAACTTAAATATGTCAGTGGTGTGGGTTGCCGTTGAACCATCTTACTTTATTGCTGTAATCAATGATATTAGCGATCGCAAAAAAGCAGAGGAATCCTTACAGGAAAGTGAAGCCCGTTTAAATAGTGTGTTAAGTTCACTACAAGATGTGGTTTGGTCAATGTCTTTACCAGACCTAAAATTAAGATATATAAACCCTGCTTGTCAGATACTATACGGTTATTCTCCTGCAGACATATTAGCAAATCGGGGGATTCTCTTAGAAATGGTTATACCCGAATATCATCAAGAAGTAGAGTCAACATGGAAAAATATCATGGAAAACTATCATCTCGGAGTCTTACAAAATCAAAAAGAGATGAATTGGGAAATTGAGTATAAAATTCAATTATCAAATGGGCTTCATCGTTGGATAAGAGAGCGATCGCATATTGTATATGATAAATATGGTAGAGCAGTAAGCATTGATGGTATTTCCACCGATGTCACCGAAAGACATGAAGCGGAAGAAAAACTGTTTAAATCCTTACAAGAAAAAGAAATTCTCCTCAAAGAAATTCACCATCGAGTTAAAAATAATCTTTATGTCATTTCCGGTTTATTAAATCTGCAATCTAGCTATATAGAAGATGAACAAGTAAGGAGTTTGTTCGATGATAGCCAAAACCGCATTCAAACCATGGCAGTTATCCATGAGCAATTATATCAATCCGATGACCTATCACAAATTAACTTTGCCGACTATATCAATCGCCTCGTTTCCAATCTTTTCCTTTCCTATAACCATTATCATACAGGTATAAAACCCGTTACTTATTTACAAGAATGTCGTCTAAATATTGAAACAGCTATCCCCGCAGGATTATTAATCAATGAATTAGTAACCAATGCTTTTAAACACGCTTTTCCCACAGGAGAAGGAGAAGTAACCATTAACTTAATTGCCAAAGAAGAAGACATAGAATTAGAAGTCAAAGATAATGGTATTGGCTTACCTGATAATTTAAACATTGAGCAAACAAACTCATTAGGTTTACGCCTTGTCAGACTTTTAGCTCAACAATTAGATGCAGAAATAGTAGTCGAAAGCGAAAAAAATCAGGGTAGTTGTTTCCGTCTTTGCTTCAAACCTTGATTCGAATGGAGATTAAACTAGAGGAACGTATTTTGATACATTATCTATATCTACTCGAAATAATAGAAAATATTTTTATTGATTATGTTGCGAAAAATTCCCCTAGCATTAGTTGGTTTAACGGTTGGTTCAATTCTCACTGTCATAGGTTTTGTTGCTTATGGCACAGGAAACTCTACCCTTAATTTAGCCGGTTTCTTTTATGGTATTCCCCTCTTGTTAGGAGGATTAGCATTAAAAGCCGCCGAATTAAAGCCGATTCCCTTCTTGAAAGAGACTACCCCCGAAGTTTTAGCTTTAAGAAAAGAAAAAGCTACTGCCACTCAAAATCAATTGAGATTAGATGTTACTCGCTATCGTTACGGACAAGAAGCCCATTTAGATGAAGCCTTACAACGTTTAGGTTTAAGCCCTACGGATGATGAAAGACCCATTTTGACAAAAATTCAAGAAGATAAAATCGATAATCATTATGCTTTGATTTTGTATTTTGACTCACCCTTAATTAAGCTAGAAACTTGGCAGGAAAAACAGGAAAAAATTACGAAGTTTTTTGGCCCCGGAATTGAGGCAAAAATTTCTCTAGCAGGGGAAAATGAAATTGAATTAGCCTTAATAACAAGTTCATAGCCTACTTTTACCTCAGTTCGGTTTAAGAATAATATCAGATAAGGGTAGGTGTCAGGTTGCAGGTTGCAGGTGGTAGGGGTTAAGGCAATTTTATCTTTATTTCTGAGAAGAAGCTATAAGGTTTTCCGACTACGAGTTGGTCTGCTTTCAGCTTATCCAACACTCATTAATCATTACTTATTTCCCCTTAACACCACCCCATTCTTAACCCCGAACTCTCCTAATTAACGCTCCACCAACCAAAACCCGGACCGATAAAACGAATGGTAATCCAAGTAAAAGCTAAGAGTCCAATACCAATCCAAGCTCCACGGGTGGTTAATTTATAAGCATCTTCGGCTTGTTTTTTGGTGAGGGGTAGCCAAGGATAAAGTTTTTCTTCTTTACCGTAATCATCCCCTAAGTTTTCTTTTCTACGTTTTGATTCTCCCATGATAGTTTCCCTAATCTAGTTAATAAAATGAAAATTAATTATTGATAACCCAATTGACAAGGGTACGCACAGCAAAGCCTGTACCACCTTCATTATTGACAGCGTTGGGTTTATCTGTCCAAACTGGTCCTGCTATATCTAAATGAGCCCAAGGAGTGTCTTTGACGAACTGTTGCAAGAATAGAGCGGCGGTGATTGAGCCTCCTGCACGAGTACCAGTATTTTTCATGTCGGCAATAGGAGATTTCATCTGTTCAAAATATTTACTTTCCATGGGCATTTGCCAGAATTTTTCTCCTCCTGCTTCGGCGGCAATTTTTAACTCGTTGGCTAATTTATCTTCCGTTGTCCATAATCCTGCTATATCGTTACCTAAAGCAACGATACAAGCCCCTGTTAATGTGGCTAAGTCAACCATCGCATCAGCACCTAATTTGTCGGCATAAACAAGAGCATCTGCAAGGGTTAAACGCCCTTCTGCATCGGTGTTGTTAACTTCGATGGTTTTCCCATTGGAGGCAGTTAAGATGTCTCCGGGGTGCATAGCCTTACCGCTAATCATATTTTCGGTGACTGCACTGATAAAGTGTACTTCTACTTCTGGTTTTAAAAGTGCGATCGCTTTTGCCGCCCCAAAAGTAGCCGCCGCACCGCCCATATCCATTTTCATGGTTTCGATGCCACTACCACTAACTTTGAGGTTTAAACCACCAGAGTCAAAGGTTAAACCTTTACCGACAATGGCTAGTTTTCGTTTTGCTGTGCCTTGGGGTTTATAGACGAGGTGAATAAATTTAGGGGGCAAATCAGAGGCTTTAGCCACTCCTAAAAATGCCCCCATGCCTAATTTTTCGCAGTCTGCTTGTTCGAGAATTGTTAATTCTAAATTATGCTCTGAGGCTAAATTTTGCACCATTTCCGCCATGGTAACAGGATTGATGTCGTTGGCGGGAGAGTTGACTAATTCTCTGGCTAAAATTACCCCAGAAGCAATATTTTGGGCTTTAGTGATTGCTGATTCACTGGCGAATAATCCCAGTAATTCAACGGTATCGAGATTGATTTTACTTTCTTCTGGCTCGGATTTAAAACGATTGTCTTGATGAGAAGCGAGAATTATACCTTCGCTGATAACTTGAGCTAGAATTTCGTCTTCATAATTATCACAATTAATTGCTACACCTAATTTTGCTACTTTTCCTTGCTTGGCAATACGGGCTATATTTCCTCCTGCCTGACGGAAAGTATCTAGGTTGACATCTTCTGGTTTTCCTAAACCAATGATGATAATTTTTTTGATGGCACTATCTCCCCCTACACGTGCGATCGCACTTACTCCTTCTTTGCCTGTAAATTCTGTTTCAGCGATTAACTCGCTAATGGTATTTCCTAATTTTTGATCTAACTGATTTAATTCTTCTGTTAGACTGAGGTTGTCATCAGCGAAAAAACTTAGTGCTAAAGCTGAACCACTCCAATCTAATTTGTTAATATTGCTGATTTTTATATCCATTATGTTCTGAGGAAATATTTTGGTTTTATCTTATTTTTAATTTTTACCATAAATCTGCGGGTTTTAGGTCTCCTGCCCTTTAGTGCATCAGTGTGTTATTATTTTTTTTAGAGGAAAGGTAATCAACCTCTTAAAAAACCTCGAATCTAGCAGATTCATTGAACCTTGAAAACTAGCGATATAGGGTTCTTGAGAGGAATGCTTCTCAAGGTAAAATCTCTAAGCAGTAAGCACAGAGAAACCAAAGATTAAGTGTTTTTCTCGGTAGGGTAGGGCATACCCGAACCGACTCGCTCTATGGGTCATACGCTTGGGGAGATAAGCCCCTCTGGGTTAATTTAAGCAATTAAGTTAATTTAAGGGCTGTCGGTGAACCAAGAATCCTTGCACCTTCAGGTCAAGGAGTGTCAATACTTCTAAAGATTATATAGCAATCCTATCATTTCCCTAAGTCCTAGATATTTCGTCACTTTGGAGCAAAAGACAAGGGGCAAACCCCCCTTTTTCCCCCTCGAGAGGGGGGAAGGCAAAGGTAAATAGTTGATAATTTAAGAATTAAGAATCAAAAACTCTGAACTCTGAATTTCACTTAACCTGCTTCAATTAAACATTATTACGAAACAAATAAATCAGAAAAATTAGCGATAAACCTGATAGTCAAAATCGGGAAAAATATTATCCATTATTTCTAGCTTTAATAACCAATCTCCGTTAATATCCCCGTTTTTGATCTCTTCGTAAAGTCGGTTAAATCTCAATAAATGATTTTTTGTCCTTTTGACGGCATAATCTACCATTGTGCCTGTGTGCATAATAAATGCCCAATCCGATGATTGTGCTAGTAATAATTCTCTTCCTGCTTGGTTTAATGCTCTTAATTCTAATTCGCTCTCTGGATTGCGTTGGGCTAACTCAGTCATTTTTTCAATGGCTTTGTGAAGATGCGGATAAATCCAACTATTACTTTCATTTAACCAAAATTCATGGTATCCCTTATAACCCCAACTAGATTGAGCGGGGGTTGCCACTTGTTGGGTGGGGTGATTTTGTAAATATTCCCCCAAAGTAGTCATCACAATGGTTTCTTGATCAAACCATATTTTGCGACATAAAAAATCAAGAAATTGTGGACCTTCATACCACCAATGTCCGTATAATTCAGCATCATAGGGAGAAACAACAATTGGCTCTCTACCCATCACCCCTGCTAGGTGCTTCACCTGTTGAATTCGGTTAAACAAAAAATTTCCAGCGTGTTCTGCGGCTTTTTCTTTTGCCCAATATGGGTCATAAAGACCTTTTTCTGAAAGACTACAGGTGCGATCGGTAATTTTGTAGTATTTAATGCCTACATTTTTTCTTTGACCATTGGGCATAATATAAGGTTTAATATATTCGTAATCAGCTTCCCATCCTAAATCTTTATAAAATTCTCGATAGACAGGGTCACCCGGATAACCGATTTCTGAAGACCAAACCTGTTGGGATGACTCAGAATCCCGCCCGAATACCGCAACACCTCTAGGGGTAAAAATAGGGGCATAAGTACCAAAACGAGGTACAGGATTTCCATGAATTAAACCATGTCCATCAGTGATAAAATATCTTAATCCTGCTGAGGCTAAAATATCCTCTAAGCCTTGATAGTAAGCACATTCAGGCAACCATATCCCCTTGGGAAACTGTCCAAAATTGTCATGATAATGGTCACAGGCTACCTCAATTTGAGCTTTAACCGCATTGGGATACATTTTCATTAATGGTAAATAACCATGAGTAGCCCCACAAGTCACAATGTCGAGATTATTGCTGTCTTGAAAAGTTTTAAAAGCTGAGACTAAATCCCTTTCTGACTCATTCCATATTTGTCGAATCTGAGCAAATTCTTGTTCATAATATTCAGCTAAATACTTGAGGTGTCCATTATTTTGATTGCTGATAACTTCTTTTAGAATTAATTGCTCTAATTTTTGGAGATATTGATCATAACGATGTTGTAAGAGTTCATCTTTTAACATAGACACAAGAGTCGGTGTTAGACTCATGGTGATTTTGAATTCTACTCCATCTTTTTTTAAGTCTCTAAAAACTCTTAGTATGGGAATATAAGTTTCCGTAATTGCTTCATATAGCCACTCTTCTTCTAATACATAGTCACTTTCTGGATGACGAACGAAGGGTAAATGTGCGTGTAATACTAGGGCGAGATAGCCAAGAGCCATAATTTATGTTAATAACTGTTCTTTGGTTATGATGATTAGTGTACAGTTTTTTCAGAGAATAAGGAGAAGATTTTTAGCTGATAAAAGAAGGACATAAATGACTTAAAGTACATTCTGGACAACGAGGTTTACGAGCATTACAAACGGCTCTACCATGATAAATAATACTAATAGAAAAATTTTCCCACTCTGCTTGGGGTAATAACTTCATCAAATCTTTTTCAATTTGTATCGGGTTAGAATGCTTAGTTAAACCTAGACGATTACTAAGCCTTTTTACATGGGTATCTACCGTTACTCCTTCAATAATACCGAAGGCATGAGCTAATACTACATTAGCGGTTTTACGGGCAACTCCGGCAAGGGTTAATAATTCTGTCATAGTTTGAGGTACTTTCCCATCAAAATCATTAACAATTCTGATACAGGCATTCTGAATATTTTTAGCCTTGTTGCGATAAAAACCCGTGGAGCGAATTAAATTCTCTATTTCTTCTCTATCGGCTTGGGCAAAACTTTGGGCATCAGGAAAACGTTTGAATAAAGCCGGTGTAACTTTATTTACTCTCTCATCGGTGCATTGTGCTGACAAAATTGTCGCAACTAATAACTGTAGGGGAGTATCATAGTTCAGGCTACAAGTAGCGGTAGGATAAAGTTGTTTGAGTATATTTAAAATTTCGATCGCTTTTTTCTTCTTACTAATTCTCATTTTCTGAACTTTGTACTCGTTCCTATTAGGGACTTTATGTCTTTATTTATTATACTTAGGGGTTGTGCAAAATATATTTTGATTATCAAATTCGATCGCATCTTGGACTAATACCGTAATATTTTTTAAAAGCCTTAGAAAAAGAAGGTAAACTGGCATAACCACACATCATTGCTACATCGGTTATTTTTATTTTTTTATCTCTTAATAAACTGTGAGCATATTCCATTCTTTGACGGTGTAAATAATTAAAAATTGTTGTATTAAATAATTTTTTAAAACCTGATTTTAATTTACATTCATTGATACATAATTGTCGAGATAATTCTTTTAAACTAGGAGGATTTTGTAAGTTTTTTTTCATAATATTTTTTACTTCTTGCAAAGCAATAATATCTTTTCTACTAAGAGAAGAAATTTGATTAAATCCTATTTTATTGTTTTTTCCTAACCATAAAGCCAGTAATTCTAAAGCCTTACTTTCTAAATAAAAGTTTCTGGTAAATCCCTGATAAGGACAATTTACAATCTGATTTAAAGCACTATTCATATTAATATTATTTTCCCCCTGACGATAACAAGGAGGCACATTTTTACCCGTAATTAATAACTGTAATTCTGAGGGTAAAGTGTCTAAAGAATCTTCACACATTTCTCTTAAAGTTGACAAAGAAATTCCGACTCTAACTTTTAAGATGCGATCGCCTTTTTGCCAATATTCCGTTTCCTGTCGAGACTCCCAAAACTCAATATAATTTTTTCCTGCCGTTTCTGAAACATAATCTGTTACCCCATGATAAATAGTTTTAACATTGCCAGAAACCACAAAATTAATTACAAAATGCTCATCATTTTTCTGATCATATTGACTGGTTAACATCACATCTTCATACATATGATAATCAGAAATTTCTAAATATAAATCACGACGTAAAGGGATATATTTTTCCTCAGAATATCCTAACAAACCTTTTTCACGCCAAACTTCTTCTTTTTCTCCTGAAAAAGTAGTGAAAGATTCTGATTCCTGTTGCCAATAATTACTCCAATTAACTGTTGAAAGTGCGATCATTGTTATCTTATAAAGACGTTATAATAAGTCTTTTTTTATCAAATTATTTAGTATATATCATTAAATGATACCCTGAATTATACTTTAATCTTAAATAGAATTTTTTTAATGAATATAGTTAAATCATTGTTATTTTTCCTAATTACGGGATTAGCAGAAATCGGAGGAGGTTATTTAGTTTGGCTGTGGTTGAGGGAAGGAAAAAGTTTTAAGTATGCTATTGTTGGCTGGTTAATCTTAATGTTATATGGCGTTTTGCCCACTTTTCAACCCACTAATTTCGGTAGAGTTTACAGTGCCTATGGTGGTGCTTTTGTTTTCTTTTCTTTATTATGGGGCTGGAAAATAGATAAAATTCCCCCAGATGCTTATGATTGGTTAGGAGTTGTTATTATTCTTTTGGGGGCAAGTATTATGATGTATGCCCCCTAGCCCCCCTTCAAAAGGGGGGAACAAGTGCAAAGATATGTTGAAAAGTCCCCCTTAATAAGGGGGATTTAGGGGGATCTTAAACTTTTCAAACAACTTCTAAGATAAAATTTGGATAGTTTAAGACCAATTTTATTCGCTTTTTCCATGACAACTAATTCACCAGAAAACCTTGAAAAATTTATTACTTTTTGTAAACAACACATTAAAGGGCAAGAAAGAAAAGAAGCTCAGATTTTTTTAGATAGATTTTTCCAAGGGTTTGGTTATGATGGTGCGTTAGAAGCAGGGGCAAAATACGAAGAAGCTATTAAAAAGGGTAGCAAAAAGAAAAATACAGGATTTGCCGATTTAGTCTGGAAACCCAAGCTACTAATTGAGATGAAAAAGCGAGGGGAAGACCTTAGTAAACATTATGCCCAAGCCTTTGAATATTGGTCAAGGTTAGTACCTAATCGCCCTCGTTATGTGATACTGTGCAATTTTGATGAGTTTTGGATTTTTGACTTTAATTTACAATTAGATGAACCTGTTGATATAGTTAAGATTGAGGATTTAATCCACCGACAATCCGCCTTTAACTTCATGATGAGAGGGGATGTCAAATCTATCTTTAAAAATAATCAAGTTGATGTTACCGAAAAAGCGGGGCGACGACTAGGGGAGTTATTCCAAATTCTGCAAAATCGCTTATTAAGGGGAGTTGGAGAGGATAAACACTTATTAACAGAGGTTGGGGGAAATAAATCTACAGTTACTCCCCTCTCCTGTGGGAGAGGGGCTGGGGGTGAGGGTATTATCAAAATTCAACGCTTCATCTTGCAATGCGTCTTAGCCATGTTTGCAGAAGATAGAGGATTGTTACCCCATAATCTCTTTATCCGTTGTGTGGAAGAATGCTTAGAGGGTGCTAGTAGTTACGATGTGTTGGGGGGTTTATTCCGTGAAATGAATAATCGGGGTGTCACTCCTGCGGGAAAATATCAGGGAGTCGAATATTTTAACGGTGGTTTATTTGCCACAGTGGAAGCCATCGAGTTAACCAAACCAGAGTTAGAAATATTGGCAACGGTTGCCCGACAAGATTGGAGTAAAGTACGCCCTGCAATTTTTGGTAATATTTTTGAAGGCACAGTCAACGCCCAACAACGTCACAGTTATGGTATCCACTACACCTCTGAGGCGGATATTATGAAAATTGTGCGCCCCACCATTAGTAAGTATTGGGAAGATTTAATTGACAGTGCAAATACCATCAAAGATTTAACTAATTTACAACTTAAATTACAGGAATATAAAGTTTTAGATCCTGCTTGTGGTAGTGGAAATTTTCTCTATATTGCCTATCAAGAATTAAAAAGAATTGAGCAGTTATTATTAGATAAAATAAAAAGTAAAACTAAGGGCAATAATCAACAGTTTAATCTCAGTTTTGTTACTCCTAATCAGTTTTATGGTATGGATGTTAATCCCTTCGCTGTGGAGTTGGCAAAGGTTACTTTAATGATAGCTCGAAAAGTTGCGATCGATAAATTTAATTTAACTGAACCTGCTTTACCTTTAGATAGTTTAGATAACAATATTATTTGTTGTGATGCCTTATTTACTGACTGGGTAAAAGCTGATGCTATTATCGGTAATCCTCCCTTTTTAGGTGGTAAAAACATGAGACTAAATTTAAGTGATGATTATGTAGAGAAAATATTTACTAAATTTAAAGATGTTAAAGATTCGGTAGATTTTTGTAGTTATTGGTTTAGAATTAGTCATGATAATTTAGATGAAAATGGTAGAGCTGGATTAGTAGCAACTAACTCTATTTCTCAAGGAAAAAGCCGTAAAGCATCCTTAGATTATATTATGCAAAATAAAGGCTATATTCATGAGGCAATTTCTACTCAAGAATGGTCAGGAGAAGCGGCGGTTCATGTTAGTATTGTTAATTGGTGTAAAACTATTCCAGATAGTTATATATTAGATAATCAGTTAGTAAAAACTATCAATTCTTCTCTCACTTCAGAAATAGATGTCACTCAGGCTAAAAAGTTAAAGATGAATAAAAATCTCTGTTTTCAGGGAATAATTCCAGTAGGAAAAGATTTTTATATTGATGAAAAATTAGCTTTAGAATGGATTAAAAAAGATAGTAAAAATAAAGACGTTTTAAAGTTATCTGTTTCTGCGGATGATTTGACTAAAAATCCTCACGGTAAACCTAGCCGATGGATAATTGATTTTAATGATTTAGATTTAGAATTGGCTTGTGATTATCAACAACCTTTTCAACATATTAAAGAAAATGTTAAACCAGAAAGAGATAAAAATAGAAGGCAAACTACGAGATTAAATTGGTGGAAATTTGGTGAAAAACGCCCATTAATGAGGGAAGCAATAAAACATTTATCTTATTATTTTGCTATTCCTAGACATTCAAAGTGGTTTATTTTTCTTCCAATTAATTCCAATTATTTACCTGCAGATTCAACAGTTATTATTACTTCGGATGATTTTTATATATTAGGTATTTTAACCTCAAAAATACATAGAATTTGGGTTAAAGCTCAATCATCAACTTTAAAAGGAGATACAAGATATACTAATACCACTTGTTTTGAAACCTTCCCGTTTCCCTCACCCCCAGCCCCTCTCCCAAAGGGCGAGGGGAGTAAGAAGAAGATTGTGCAACAAATAAGGGATAAAATGACGGAATTACATGAATATCGCACTGAACAAATGGAGCGAAAATCATGGGGAATTACTCAGTTATATAATGCCTTTTTTCATGAGCCTAGTAGTAAGTTATATCAACTTCATCAACAGTTAGATCAATTAGTAATGAAGGCTTATAATTTTGATGAAAATGGAGATATTTTAGAGCAATTATTAAACTTAAATAACCTCAGTTCGGTTTAAGAATATCGGGTAAGGGTAGGCTTCAGGTTTCAGGTTACAGGTGTTAGGATGTTTAGGGGATGAGGGGGAAGAAATGCAATAGGGGTTTAGGGTATAAGGGAGAAACAAGTAATGAGTTAAGAGTTAAAAATTATTAATTATTCACTATTCACTATTCACTATTCACTATTCACTATCTACTTTTGCCTCTTGCCTCTTGCCTCTTGCCTCGCCCGAAGGGCTTTAATTATCAAGGGTGAGGAAGTTTTCCAAAGCAACTATCATTTTGGGAGGCCAACGTCTTACTTCTTTAAGCCACTCTACATTTTTATAACGGCTATCCATTCCTACTGTTGCCACCCAGTTACTCTCTGCTTCTCCTTGTTTACCTTCTTCCCATAAAACTGCAGTTAAAGCCGCTCTCATATCAGGAAACATTGGATATTTACGTACTATATTGCGCATTTTAGTTAAGGCTTCTTGTTTTTTGCCTAGTTGATAAAGGGCAAGGGATTCATTGGCACTGGCAAAGGCAAAATTTGGGGCTAATTCCGTGGCTTTATGATAGTATTTTACCGCTTCATCCCAGTTTTCTAGTCCTGCATTCGCATTACCGAGGTTATTATATGCCATTGCATCTTCTGGATCTAATTCTAATACTTTTTGATAATCTGCGATCGCATCTTGATATTTTCCTAAACCTTCATAAGCAACGCCTCTATTTAAGTAGGGGTCTGGTGCATCAGGAGCTAATTTGATAGACTCGTTATAATCGCCGATGGCTTCAGCAATTTTATTTTGACTAACTCTTGCATTGCCTCTATTGCTCCAAACAGCAGGGTTAGAGGGGAATTCATTAATTAATTCAGTCCAAAACTTTTCTGCTTGAATAAAATCTCCTTTTTCCGTTGCCTCAATGGCTTGACGGGCGATTTCTTCTCCTGCTTGTAGTTGTGCCTCTGTGGGTATATTAATATTTTCTTCGGCAATTACAGGGGAAATAAATAGAGATAAGCAAATCAGTAAAGTGATAAAAAATCTGATCATAATTTCTGTTGGTAATTTAAGATTGATTGCAATTTTAAATCATTTGTTAGATTATTGGTTAACTATTGCCAATATTTGTTGATGAATTTCCCGATTAAAAGCTATTACTAAACCATCTATTTTCATCTGATTAATATTTCTAAAAGGTTGAAAATCACTACCATCAAAATGAGATGCGTGCTGCGTAGCAGATCCCTTCGGGATCGCTCCTGCTTCCCTTGCCACAAAAGCTAAACTAGCACTATCAATTAGATTACCTTTATCAATAACAAAACCAGCTAAATCACCGTTAATTAAATCTAAATAATCAGGTATATTTTCAGGAGGGTTATAGTCTGTGGCACTGCACCAAGTATCAAATATAGGCTCGAATTTCGTCTTTAAAGAGGTTAAAGCAAAACTTAAATAAATTTTGTTGGAATTTAGAGATTTTAATTTTAAAGGCTTTGCCAACTCCAAATCATCATCAATAGCACCAATAAAAGCACCTTTTCCTTTTAGGGCATAAAAGTAATGTTTTCGTTTAGGTTGTAAAACAAATACTGCCTCATATTGTTTATTTTTAATAATATTTAAAATGATAGAAAAACAAGATAAATTATCTAAATAAGCCCTAGTGCCATCAATGGGATCTAAAGTAATTAATAATTCCTCATCATCCTCTAAATTTGTTCCTCGAAAATATTTAGTATTGTAGGATTTTGCATATTCCTCACCAAAAAATTTCAACTCAGGAAATTTTGCTAATAAAACTAATTCAATAGCAGTTTGAATGGTTAAATCAGCATCTGTTAAAGCATTAGCATAAAAGTTCTCGCCATAGTCTTTCTCTGATAGTCTTTCTCTGGTTGAGTTTGTATTTGAGACTGAATATTACAAGCATATTCCCCCGCTAGTTTCAGGGTAGGAAGTAAAGTTTTTATGATTTCTAGGGATTTCATTTACCTGAGTTAGATATAAAATTGTCTATTGGTGTTAAGGTGTTTGGAGGATAGAGGGAGAGGTTGAGAGGGGAAAATAAATAATGAGTAACGAGTAATAAATAATAAATAAGTAATAAGTGTTCGGAGTTTTTAATTCTTAATTCTTAATTTTTCCTTTGTCCCATGCTAATTTTGCCGCTCCCACCATTCCCGCTTGATTTCCTAATTGAGCAACTGTTATTTTTAGGTTAATACGAGAACTGGGTAAGACTCTTTTTTCGATTTCTTTTTGTGTGGAAGAGAGAAAGTATTTTGCACCAGCCGAAACTCCTCCCCCAATAATAACAACTTCGGGAGTAAGGATATAAATTAAACTGGCTAATCCTGCCCCTAATTGTTTCCCATAATTGTGCCAAAACATCAAGGCGGTAGAGTCGTTTTGTTCGGCAAGGGTTGCTAACTCTGCCGGGTTTTTTCCTGTTTCACGAATGATTGCTGTAGCTGAAACATACTGCTCTAATGAGCCTCGATTACCACTATTGCAGGGGGGGCCATCAGGATTAAGGGTGATTAATCCTAGCTCTCCCGCCGCTCCTAAATGCCCTGTAAATAGTTTGTCGTTGATAATAATTGCTCCTCCAACTCCTGTACCTAATGTCAAGAGAATGGAGTTATGATAATTTTTTCCTGCACCTAACCACGCTTCCCCTAATCCGGCACAGTTGGCATCATTGGCAATGGTGGTTTTTAAGCCTGTTTTTGCTTCTAATTCATCGGCTAGGGGTACATTTTCCCATCCTGTTAAATTAATGGCAACAAGGGCGATTCTGCCTTGAGTATCAGTAGGTCCGGGAGTTCCTACACCTATGGCTATGGCTTGGTTTTGGCTATTTAATTGTTTAACCATAGATGCGATCGCATCTATTACCGCTTTGGGAGTGGCAGGTTGGGGAGTAGGAATGGTAACGGATTCCAAACAACTACCATCTTGAGTGAAGCGACCTAATTTTATCGCAGTACCACCTAAATCAACGCCAATAACTTCTGGTTGCATTTTATTTTCCCTCTGATTCAATCAAAGATTTTAATAATGGTTGTAAATTAGCAAATGCTTTGCCACGATGGCTTAATTTTTGTTTCAACTCAGAAGGCATTTGAGCAAAGGTTTGACCCACTTCAGGCACGTAAAACACGGGATCATAACCAAAACCCCCTTCCCCTTGAATTTCTGTCAATATTTGCCCCAAACAAACCCCCTCTGTCTCAATGACGATTTCCCCTTGAGGATTAGAAACTGCGATCGCACATACAAACTGAGCGGATCTATCTTCAAAGGGTGCTAACTCTCTCAATAGCCTTGCAATACGCTCTTGATCGGTTTTACCATAACGAGCCGAATAAATACCCGGTTGTCCATTTAACGCCATTACTTCTAGTCCTGAATCATCTGCGATCGACCATTCTCCGAGGGTTTTAGCAGTCTGTGAAGCCTTCAAACGAGCATTTTCCCCAAAAGTAACCCCCGTTTCTTCCACATCAAATTCTGGGGGTTTGAGAGCCAATTCCACCCCAAAATCTGATAAATGTTTTTCCATCTCCTTTAGTTTGCCTGCATTACTGGTAGCAACGACTAATTTTTTCATACCACTTAAAAAATAATTATTTCTATCAAATTGAAGACAAATTATTCAACAATTAACAAATCCCTCTTTAAATAAGGTTGCAAAACCTCTGGAATGCGGACATTACCATCAGGCAGTTGATAGTTTTCTAAAATTGCCGCCATAGTGCGCCCCACTGCCAAACCAGAACCATTGAGAGTATGTACATACTCTGTTCCCTTTTTACCTTTTTCCTTGAAGCGAATATCCGCCCTTCTCGCCTGAAAATCAAAACAATTAGAGCAACTAGAAATTTCCCTATAAGTATTAGCTGAAGGCATCCACACCTCCAAGTCATAACACTTCGCCGCACTAAAACCAATATCTCCTGTACATAACTCTAAAACTCGATAGGGCAGTTTCAAAGCCTGTAAAATTCTTTCCGCATCCTTGACCATTTTTTCATGCTCTTCCACACTAACATCAGGGTGAACAATTTTCACCAATTCTACCTTATGAAATTGATGCAAACGGATTAATCCTCGCATATCTCGACCATAACTACCAGCCTCTCGCCTAAAACAAGGAGTAAAAGCACAATGATAAATAGGTAACATTTCTGCCTCAAGAATTTCCTGACGATAGAAATTAGTGACAGGCACTTCTGCGGTGGGAGTTAACCATAAATCATCTTTATCACACTTAAAACTTTCTTCCGCAAACTTCGGTAACTGCCCTGTACCTTGTAAAGTTTCACTATTCACCAACACAGGGGGCATAATTTCCACATAACCCGCTTCAATTTGTTGATCCAACATAAAATTAATTAAAGCCCTTTCTAATGCCGCACCAGCACCAATTAAGGCAATAAAACGACTTTGAGCGACTTTTACTGCCCTTTCTGAGTTGATAATGCCCCATTTTTCCCCAATATCTCCATGAGGGATAATATCTTTATTTTCAGGGATAAATTCATCTCCCCATCTTCTCACCTCGACATTTTGGCTTTCATCTTTGCCCACAGGAGTGCTATCACTGGGCAAATTAGGTAATTCTAACAATAAAGCCTCAATATTAGCCTTTAACTCTCTTTCTTGGGGTTCTAAATCCGCTAATTTAGCTTTAACTTCATTTCCCTCTTGTTTGAGAGTGATTATTTCTTCACTTTGAGGGTTTGCCCCTTCCCTCATTTTCTGTCCAATTAATTTACCGATTTCATTACTACGGGCTTGTAATTCAGTCCTAATATTTTGAATGTCTCTTTGCTTACTATCTAAATCAAGAATAGATTGCAATTCATAATTGGGACTACGCTTATGTAATTTATCTAAAACTTCTTGGGGATTTTCTCTAATTTTTTTGATGTCTAACATAACCAGTCAGTATATGATATTAACTTAATTTTTTATAGTAAAAATAACAGATAGAAATAATAGTATGATTACCTTTTTACTTAGTTTCAAAAACTTGTTCTCAGTTGACTTTAGTTTCTTATAACTGAGTATTTAAGTTATTTAATATTAACGAAATATTTGCTAATTCCCAATTCCTAATTAGAATATTCCTATTTACTCTCTGCTTGTTTTTTCTTTCTTTCGGCTTCCAAAACATCTGCCATTACACTTAGCATTTGATTCATTTTTTCTAAGTTACTACGATATAAATCTAAATCTTTTTTCAGTTTTTCTACTGGCAGTTGTAATTTGTCAATTAAAGGCTGAATAAAATCAGTAAATTTACTTTCATCTTTAATAAATTCACCGTCACCTTTTTCTATTAGAGTATAGAAACCAATGGCAAATAAACGACTATATTTAAAGCGAGGATTTTCTAAATTACTGCGCCAATGAGAAGCAACAGCTTCTAAATCTCCCTCTCCAGAAGGGTTTAATAACCAATCAAGAATTTCTTGAGCAGATTTCCCCTCGACAAAATTTAGTAAAGTTTGTGATTTGCTGATATATTCTTGAGGGTTATTTTCAATGGATTGACATAAAGCATTGAAAATTGATTCTTTATCTGACTCAGGTTTATAACCCTGCATGAATTGTTGAAAACTTTGATACACTCCCAGATAATAAATAGGATCGGGATTAAAATCAACATTAACTGCTAAGAGGTGCATTTCTACCATTAATTCTTCTACCACACGACGATAGATAGAGTTAATGGGGCGTTGATGATGTTGATAAAAACTTCTTTTAGTGTCGGAAACAGTGCGATTTTTATCCACGAAAAATAATATATTGCTTAATAGTTTTGTTAACAATAGTTAATTATCTCATATCTTCATGATTAATGAACTTCTGTTTGAGATAAGATGGTTAACTCTACTTAAACCTCAGTTAAGAATTAAAAACCCCCAACTCCTATACGGGCGAATGGCCATTCGCCCCTACTTCCCCCTTTCCCCTCATCATCTCATCACCTCATCCCTTAAACACCCTACCACCACCTGCAACCGTCAAACCTGACACCTACCTATTAAACCGAGCTAAAGTTATTTACTTTCTTCCTATGAGCCTTTTAGACAAATTAATCTTAAGATAGATCAAGGTATTATTGAGAAATGTAAAGAAAATTATGGCAGATCATTTAATTAGAGCAACAGCGGCCGATGGGGGTATTCGTGCAGTGGGAGTTATCACCACTAAAGCAGTACAAGAGGCAAGGGATAGACACAAATTATCTTATGTAGCTACTGCGGCATTGGGAAGAGCGATGTCATCGGGTTTGCTTTTAGTTTCTAATATGAAAAAAGAAGGGTCTAGGGTAAATATTAAAATTAAGGGAAATGGCCCTTTAGGTGGTTTATTAGTCGATGCAAGATTAGATGGCACAGTCAGAGGCTATGTTTCTAATCCTTTTGTGGAATTACCCCCCAATGAGAAGGGAAAATTAGATGTGGGCGGTGCTGTGGGCAAGGAAGGTTATCTTTATGTTGTTAGGGATATGGGTTATGGTTATCCTTACTCTAGTACTGTTGAATTAATTTCAGGGGAAGTCGGAGAAGATATTGCTCATTATTTAGGTACATCAGAACAAACTCCTTCAGCTTTATTGGTGGGAGTATTTGTGGGAAAACAAGGAGTTACTGCTTCTGGGGGTATTTTGTTGCAGGTATTACCAAAGGCGGCAGAAGATCCACAGTTAGTGGAAACTTTGGAATCTCGTGTTAGTCAGTTAACTGGTTTTACTCCTTTATTACGTCAAGGGAAAACTTTACCTGATATTTTTACGGATTTGTTAGGGGATTTTGGTTTAAATATTTTCCCTGAAATTCAGATGGTAAGATTTGATTGTGGATGCTCTTTCGATCGCGTTTTAGGTGCTTTAAAAATGTTGGGTACTGACGAATTAGCGGATATGATTGAAAAAGATGGAGGGGCAGAAGCTACCTGCCAATTCTGTGGAGAAGTGTATCACGCTAATGTTGATCATCTCCATGATTTAATCGAAGATTTGAAAACGGGCAATGGATAAAACATTTCAAGAATAATGTTTAACGAGAAATTAGGAATTAGGATTTGATTTTTTCTCGATCACGAAATGGCGCTGCGCGATCACTAAAGTGGCGCTGCGCGATCCCGAAGGAATCTGCTTCGTAGCACGCAAAAATACCCTCAAGAATTATTGATTATTTGCAGTGACTCCCAAAGATTGCTCGATCGCATCTAAAACCACATCAGTTAAAATTTGAATACGATAACGACAAGTTTGAGTTTCGCTAGAGGCAAAAGTGCCATTTTCCCAATATTTATTACTACCTGCACCGCCACCACATAAACCGAAATAATGACAATTTTCAGCACATAATTTAACCCCTGTTTTCATTTCCTGATAAATGCCCTTAAATTTTTCCGTTTCACAAATTGACTCTAAAGAATCAGTTAAAATATTGCCAAAAATAAAATCACCATATTCAGGAGTTTTGACTGATAATAATTCGGGATCAAAAGTGGAAAAATTACCTTGATAATCTATATTAATAATAGAAAAAGGATGATTCATTTCGGTATGGTTTAATCTTTTTTGATGATAAATTAAACTAATTAACGTTTCAAATTCTCTGATAAAAAAGGGTAATTTACTTTCTGTTATTAACTGCCAAAATCTTTCGATGAAATAACGATATTTTTTTTCAACTTCACTACCATTTAATGAACTAGAATCATTAACTCCCTCGGTTTCTTCCATATTAAAAGCAAGGTCATAAATTTCATTTTCCGCAAAAAAATTAAACATCTCATCAGGATAATCTAAGGAGTCCTTTGTAATAACGGAAATAGTATTATAAGGGATATTATTTTTTTGTAAATATTTAATTCCTCTCATGGTTAATTCATGGGAATTACCTCCTTTTCTATTCTTACGGTGAGCATCATGTAAAAAAGCGGGTCCATCAATGCTAACCCCAATACTAACAGGATATTGTTGCCAAAAATCACACCATGCTTGTGTAATTAAAGTACCATTAGTTTGATAAGAATAATTAAAACTTAATTCAGTTTGATTATATTTTTTACTGGTATTTTCAATTATTTCAAAAGCTGATTTATAAAAAGAAATTGGCATTGTTAATGGTTCTCCTGCGTGCCAACATATGGTAAAGCTATCTCGACAAAAAGGGCTAGTAAAAATACTTTTAAAAATAGGTTCTATTAAATCTAGTGAAAGTTTATTTTTTAAGTTGCGATCGGGCAAATAACAATAGTCACAATCTAAATTGCAAAATGAATTAGGCTGAATAACCACTAAAGAAATTGGGCCAAACTCTTGATTTTCTGAACGGAGATAATTGGTTTTTTCTTGGCTAGTTAACATAAAATATTTAATTAATTTATTAAGTTTTAAAAAGTTTTTAATTATTGATAAAATTTCTATTTTTTAACAGTTCGTGCCTTTTGCCCTTCCCCCCTTAAAAGGGGAGACACAGAGGGGTTTACCTCTTACCTACCCTAACCAATAATTCATTCACATACTAAAAGTAATAGAGCCTTTTTAACTACTAATTGTTAATTGTTAAAAGAGTGTTTAAGCATTGACTAACGGCGATTGAGAAAACCTCCACCATTACGCCAAGGAGAACGATTTGTCCATCTTCCCCAGTCATCCCAACCTCTCCAGTTATCCCATCCTCGGCGATTGTTAACAAAACTACCCCGATTGCTATCAACCCAACTGCCTCCTCTTCCATTTCCCCAACCTCCTGCTATGAGGTTATCATCTATATCAGAAGTGAAATTATTGTCAGATTCTCCCTCTTGTTGTAATTGTTTTTCTCTTTCCTTCAACTCCTCTGCGATACGACTAATGCGATTTTCTAAGGGGTTTAAAGATTCTTTGATGGAGTCTGCAGTTGTGGCTTGGGATGAACCACAATAAGCAACGGTAGATATTGCTAATAAAAAACCCATCCAAGTTGTATTCGTTGTTTTTATCATTTTGTTAACCTTGTTAATATTTAACTTTTATCTTGAATAGTGTGATTAATTATCAAAGGGGATTTGTTCGTAGTTATTAATTGTATTACAAAAGAAAGTTTTTAGATGTTCCTTTGTCACAATGGTAACAACTCCATCTTCTCCTAGCCATCGGTTAACCATTGTCGTCATTTCTTCGTTTCCCACTAAGTAACCTTCCATCATACGTGCGATCGCATAATTAGCGACATTAAGAAAAGTAGAATTATTTTCAGGAACGATACAAGAAACCCCATAGTTACCATAACCTTGCACACCTTTCGGGAATAGTTCAAAATCTGCCGTCATTTGTGCCTGTTGAGATTCTCCGTCCAAAATAATAGCGTCTCCTGCTAGAGCATCAATCTTGCCCTCTTTTAAGGCTTGTAAACCTTCCTCTGTAGTTTTAACTTCCACTAAAGTTGCATCAGGATGATTCAGAGAAATGGCGGAATACACAAAAGTTAAAGGCGGAATACCGATTTTTTTCCCAGAGAAATTATCTATTGTTTTGCCTTTAGGAATTAATAAACGAATATCGGATTGAGTATAACCTAGGGTATAGTCCACAAATTGATCTCGTTGCCAAGTAAAGACGGTATTACAAGCAATATCAATTTCCCCTGTTAAAATTTTGGAAACGGCATCAGAAATATTGTTAACTTCAACAAAACTAAGTTGGATTTGTTTACCAAATCGTAATTCTAGTTGTTTTTGAATTTGTTTAACAACATCAATAGAATAACCGTCTAATTCTTCGTTAGAATTGTTATAAGCATAAGGTACTAAACCAAAAGGAGTACCAACCACCAAATTACCCGTTCTGGAAATTCTCTCTACTACCGTCTCAGCAAAAGCTGGTTTAATTCCCACTGACAATATCAATGTCATGAGAAAAGTCATCAAAATTTTTCGGAACATCCTTTTTAAATCAGAGATTTATAGTTTTCAAGGTAAATTCTAATAGAAATAACAGAAAGCAACCTAACAAAACTTTTTCTTTAATCCCTAATTATTTTCAGAATTTTATAGTTAGTAAGGTAAATTTAATCGTATAATAGTAAATTGTGTCAAAATAGAAAATGTTATGCCTAAAGTAAAAACTAAGAAATCAGCCGCTAAACGTTTCCGAGTTACTGGCAGTGGCAAAAAAATCTTTCGTCGTAAAGCGAACAAAAATCACTTACTAGAACATAAAACTGCCGAACAAAAACGTCGTCGTTTAAGTAATCTTACCTTAGTACACGAAAACGATGTTAAAGAAGTTCGTTTAATGTTGCCCTATTCTAAAAGATAAGGCTGAATTAGATTAAGGTAAGTATTGTTTTATATTTTGTCAATAAATTATTAAAACCATAGTAAAGATAAAAAAATGACTAGAGTAAAAAGAGGTAACGTCGCTCGTAAAAGACGTAAAAAAATATTAAAGTTAGCTAAAGGTTTTCGTGGCTCTCATTCCAAGCTCTTCCGCACGGCTAATCAACAGGTGATGAAGGCTTTGCGTAATGCTTACCGCGATCGCCGTAAGAAAAAAAGAGATTTTCGTCGTCTCTGGATTACCAGAATTAATGCGGCTGCCAGAGTACATGGCATTAGCTATAGTCAACTAATCAATAAATTGGATAAAGCGAATATCAGCTTAAATCGCAAAATCTTAGCCCAATTAGCTATTCAAGACGCTGAAGCATTCCAAAAAGTAGTTGAATTAGCGGTTAACGCCTAGTTGATAGAGCGTCAATGGATAACTACTCCATTAGAAATTAGCAGGGGGTTTAAACCCCTTGTTAGAAATGATCAAAAGTCTTTGCTTATTTTCACAGAAAATTTTAGCCTAAGCTATTCAAAGCGAGAGTCAAGAATTCAGATGAAAAGAGTAAGGAAAGCAGATTTTTCCTTTTAGAAATTAATTCTAATTTTAGTTTTGCAAGAGGTTCTATCACTTTTCTTTTTTCTTTCCTTAATCTGTAATTTTAGAGCGAACTGAAATGATCTAGGATAATATATAAAATTAAATCTTATCAGTTTGGCTTATATTCCATGTTTAATCGTCTTTTTCGTTCTACCAAACGCTGGATTAGTAATAGTTTAGAAAATGCCCTAGAAGAAGCATATCAAAGAGCATTGACGATCAAAAAAATAGAAGACGAGCATTTTAAAGGTCAGAAAATATCATTTCAAAATTGTGACTATGGGGAAAGTGTTTGGGCTTATTTTCAGAGCGAATTAAAATCAAATTTAAGAGTTATTAAAGTAAAAATTAATCAATTTAAAACAAATAAATCGATACATACTTTTTTATCATCTAAATCAAAAAATAGTCACTATAACTATAACCACTCTGGAGATTATAATTTTGAATATGAACAAGAGATCATACTAGAAAAATTAAATTTTATTGATCAAATACTAGATAAATATAATGCTGACTATTATGAAACATCATCTGTAAAAATAGATTCTAACTCTCCAAACCAAAATATAAATAATAACCCTTCCTTAGCAAAGCAAAAAAATATTCAAAAACAGGATAAAAACGATAATAACTTTGAATCTAGTTTGGAAACCGTTTCAGATAAAACTAGCGTTTTGCCCCGCTCATTTTTAAGGACTATTGATAGAATCAAGCAAGAAATAGACCCAAAATCATCCGAAAGTGAACAGGATGTTCTTAATAGGTTTAGAAAATCAAAATATAAAACTGCCATATCTATTAAGTTTTTATTACTATTAATAATAGTGCCTTTATTAGTGCATAATGTAGCCAAAATAGCATTAGGAAAAGTATTTATCGATCCTTATTTTAGTCGCCATGAAGAAATAGTTTTTATTAATCAAGATTTACAAGAAGAAGCCTTAATAGAATTGAAAAACTTTGAGGAAAACCTAAATTTAAAAGTGATGTTAGGTATAATTCCAGAGTTATCCATTGAAGAAAAAGAACATGAAATAAAAGCCAAAGCCCAAGAATTAGGAGAAGAATATCGTCGGGAAAGTGCTAACGCCATCAAAAATATTTTTGCTGATGTATTTTCTTTAATTGCCTTTGGTATTGTTATCTACTTTAGTAAAAGGGAATTACAAATTTTAAAGTCTTTCATTGATGAAACTATCTATGGTTTGAGTGACTCAGCAAAGGCTTTTCTGATTATTCTTTTTACAGATATGTTTGTGGGATTTCACTCCCCCCACGGTTGGGAAGTAATTTTAGAAAGTATTAGTCGTCATTTTGGCTTACCCGAAAATAGAGATTTTAATTTTCTTTTTATTGCTACTTTTCCCGTTATTCTCGATACAGTTTTAAAATATTGGATTTTCCGTTATCTCAATCGCATTTCTCCTTCTGCGGTAGCTACTTATAAGAATATGAATGAATCCTAGAAATTGAGAGGAAAAACAAAATAAAAATAAACTTTTAACAAAAAAATCAGCAAAATAAAGCAATAAACTCTAAAAAAAAAGATTAATTAATTATATTGTCAAATAGTAATTTATAGACATAATAAAGAAATATTAAAAAACTAGAAAAATTTGTAAAACTTAACTAAACTTATTTTTAAGTATCTAAAAAATTATAATAATCAATATGAGTAAAAACACAAAATTTCAGATATTAATTATTGGAGGGGGAGCGGCTGGAATTACTGTTGCTTCCCAGTTAAAAAATAAAAATTCTAAACTAAATATTGCTATTATTGAACCTTCTGAAAATCATTATTATCAACCTGCTTGGACATTAGTAGGAGGAGGAGAATTTCAATTAGAAGACACGGTTAAACATGAAGATAATTTGATTCCTCAAGGGGTAACATGGATTAAAGATTTTGCAGAAAATATTGATCCTGAAAATAATCAAGTTACGACTAAATCGGGGAATGTTTTTTCCTATGAATATTTAGTTGTTTGTCCGGGTATAACCATTGATTGGGACAAAATTAAGGGCTTAAGGGAAAATTTGGGCAAAAATGGGGTGACAACCAATTATATGAAGGAATATGCCCCTTATACATGGGAAACAATCAAGAATTTTCAAGGGGGTACAGCTATTTTTACCTTTCCCGCCGGGGCAATTAAATGTCCGGGAGCTCCACAGAAAATTATGTATTTAGCGGAAGAAGCCTTTACTAGACAAGGAGTTAGGGAAAAAACCAATATTGTTTATGGTAATGCAACGGGTAAAATGTTTGGTGTTCCTGCTTATAATGCACCATTAGAAAAAATTGTCGATCGCAAAAACATTAATGTTAAATACGGACATAATTTAGTAGAGATAAAAGGAGATACAAAAGAAGCAATTTTTGCCACGGGAGAAGGGGAAACAGTAACGATTAAATATGACATGATTCATGTGTCTCCACCGATGACTACTTATGATTTCATTAAACAAAGTCCTTTAGCGAATGAGCAAGGATGGGTGGATGTTGATCAATTTACCTGTCAGCATACTAAGTATAAAAATGTGTTTGGTTTAGGTGATTCTTCTTCTTTACCCACTTCAAAAACTGCGGCGGCTATTAGGAAAGAAGCTCCAGTAGTTGTGGCAAATATTTTAGCTTTAATGAGTCAAAAAACCCCCCAAGAAAAATATGGCGGCTATGCTTGTTGTCCTTTAATTACGGGTTATGGAAAAACCATCATGGCAGAGTTTGACTATAGTAAGCAACCAACTCCTAGTTTTCCTCTTGATCCCACTCAAGAGAGAGCTAGTATGTGGTTAGTGAAAAAATATATTTTGCCTTGGTTATATTGGAATAGAATGCTGAAGGGTAAGCCTTTTGAACCTGATAGTTGGCGTTTTCTTTTACCAAAAAATTAATACAATCATAATTTAGAAAGTGGTGGGTTAATGCCCACCTTATCTATTTAATCTCTTAACCTCAGTTCGGTTTAAGAATATCCGATAAGGTTAGGTGTCAGGTTGCAGGTTGTAGGTTGCAGGTGTTTAACATATTCAACCCTTACGGTGATGAGGAGATGAGGGGAGAGGGTGAGAGGGGGAAGTAGGGGCTTAGGGTTTTGGGGTGGTAGGGGTGAATATATCTAACCTCAGTTCAGATTAAGGCAATTTTATCGTTATTTCTGAGAAGCTATAAGGTTTTCTGACTACGAGAAAATAATGCTTTCAGCTTGTCCAAAACTCAGGTTAATCTCTTAATATTTAATATTCAGCCCAATTTAATCAATCAAAACAGAGAGAGTTTCCGATAAAATTTCAGAGGAGATGCGATCGCATATTTGTACTTTTCCAATAGCTTCAGGAAGAATAAACCTTACTTTACCGTCTTTAACTTTTTTATCCATTTGTAGATGATCGATAATTTCTTCTACCTTGAGATAATGGGGGATAGTTGTAGGTAAACCAGTTTTAGCAATCAATTCATCTTGCCGATGGGCTTCATTTTCTGTCCATAATCCCATTTTCACAGCAACTCTACCCGCCGCTACCATCCCAATTGCCACCGCTTCTCCATGAACAAAAGTCTCATAATTAGTTAAACTTTCGATGGCATGACCAATAGTATGACCATAATTAAGAATCGCTCTAATACCAGACTCTTTCTCATCTTGACCGACTACATCTGCTTTAGCTTGACAGGAACGAGTTAAAATATCATTTAGGAGAGCCTCATCAAAATTATTTAAGCTATCAATACTCTGAGCCGATTCTAGGGCTTCAAAAAGGTTTTTATCCCAAATCACTCCATATTTAATCACCTCTGCCATACCTGCCCGAAACTCCCTTTCAGGTAATGTCTTCAAAACAGAAGGATCGATTAAAACTAATTTCGGCTGATAAAAAGCTCCAATCAAATTTTTTCCTTGAGGGTGATTAACCCCTGTTTTCCCCCCCACAGAAGCATCTACCATCGCTAAAAGAGAAGTGGGAATTTGGACAAAATTAATTCCTCTTAACCAAGTGGCGGCCGCAAAACCTGTCATATCTCCTACCACTCCTCCGCCTAATGCCATCAAAGTGGAATTGCGTTCTAATCGGCATTTAAGAGCAGTATCATAAATTTGGGCAATAGATTCTAGGTTTTTGTAATTTTCCCCTGCGGGTATTAAATGATAATTTACCTCAAAACCTTGATTTTGTAGAGAATCGATCGTTATCTGTCCATAGTAGTCAAAAATTTCTGGGTTAGAAACAACGAGAATTTTTTTACCAATAGCTAAATGACTTGCTTTTTCTCCAATATTATTTAATCCCCCAGCATTGATGTGGATTGAGTAAGAGTTTTCGGGTAGATTAACGGATATTATTGATGCCATTGAGTGATGTAGTCGTGAATAATAGTTTTTTTTAATTTTATCTTAAATATTACTTAAGTTCGATATATGCTTAAGTAACCTCAGTTCGGTTTAAAAATATCGGATAAGGGTTCGGAGTTCGGAGGAGAGGGAGATGAGGTGATGAGATGAGGGGGTGAGAGGGGTAAGTAGGGACGAATGGCCATTCGCCCGTACAAGTGTTCGGAGTTTTTAATTCTTAATTCTTAATTCTTAATTCTTAATTATCAACTATCAACTATCAACTATCAACTATTCACTATTCACCTTTGCCCATTGCCGATTTCCTGTTCCCTACCTAAACAAGAAATCATATCTAAAACCAGCAACACCAAAATTGCTACCATCCAAGTTCGATCCCGAAGGGATCTGCTACGCAGCACGCATCTATTCAGAATCATTAGCTAAGATTAACCTATATCAACTCACAAGAGAGAAAAATAATATGACAACAACTGGTGGAAAATGCCCCGTGATGCACGGTGGTGTAACAACAAACAGTATGTCGAATATGGAATGGTGGCCGAAATCACTCAACCTCGATATTTTGAGTCAGCACGATAGCAAAACCAACCCCCTCGGAGCGGATTTTAACTATCGGGAAGAAGTAAAAAAACTTGACGTAGCCGCCCTCAAAGAAGATTTACACAGACTAATGACAGATAGTCAGGATTGGTGGCCTGCCGATTGGGGGCATTATGGTGGCTTGATGATTCGTTTAAGTTGGCACGCCGCCGGTACTTATCGTATTGCCGATGGTCGAGGTGGTGCTGGTACTGGTAATCAACGTTTTGCTCCTCTCAATTCTTGGCCTGATAATGTCAACTTAGATAAAGCTCGTCGTTTACTTTGGCCTATTAAGAAAAAATATGGCAACAAACTCAGTTGGGCTGATTTGATTACCTATGCAGGTACGATCGCATATGAATCTATGGGCTTTAAAACCTTTGGTTTTGCCTTTGGACGAGAAGACATTTGGCATCCAGAAAAAGACATTTATTGGGGTTCAGAAAAAGAATGGCTTGCTCCTAGCGATAATCCTCAAAGTCGCTATTCTGGTGAACGAGAATTAGAAAATCCTTTAGCCGCCGTGATGATGGGGCTAATTTATGTTAATCCTGAAGGAGTGGACGGCAACCCAGACCCCCTTAAAACTGCCCACGATGTGCGTGTTACCTTTGCTCGTATGGCGATGAATGATGAGGAAACAGTGGCTCTTACTGCGGGTGGTCATACGGTGGGAAAATGTCACGGTAACGGTGACGCAGGGTTACTGGGTGCTGAACCTGAAGCCTCTAACATAGAAGATCAGGGCTTAGGTTGGATTAATAAAACTCATCGTGGTATCGGTCGTAATGCCGTAACCAGTGGTATTGAAGGAGCATGGACAACTTATCCTACTCAATGGGACAACGGCTATTTCCGCCTATTACTTAATTACGACTGGGAACTGAAAAAAAGTCCAGCAGGTGCTTGGCAGTGGGAACCCATCAACGTCAAAGAAGAAGATAAGCCTGTGGATGTGGAAGACCCCTCCATTCGCCGTAATTTGGTTATGACTGATGCTGATATGGCGATGAAAATGGATCCTGAATATCGGAAAATCTCCGAGCGATTTTATCGTGACCCGGAATATTTTGCCGATGTCTTTGCTCGTGCATGGTTTAAACTGACTCACCGAGATATGGGACCTAAAACCCGTTACATTGGTCCTGATGCACCCCAAGAAGACCTAATTTGGCAAGATCCTATTCCTACGGGAAATAGCAACTATGATATTCAATCTGTGAAAAAAAAGATTGCAGAGAGTGGTTTAACCATCCGTGAAATGGTATGTACCGCTTGGGACAGTGCCAGAACTTTTCGGGGTTCTGACAAGCGTGGAGGGGCTAACGGGGCACGTATTCGCCTAAGTCCTCAGAAAGATTGGGAAGGTAATGAGCCTGTACGTTTAGCTAAAGTATTGACCATACTCGAAAGTATCGCTCAAGATAGTGGTGCAAGTGTTGCTGATGTGATTGTATTGGCGGGGAATGTTGGTATTGAGAAAGCCGCTAAAGCAGGAGGTTTTGATATTACCGTTCCTTTTTCTCCCGGTCGTGGTGATGCTACAGACGAAATGACAGATGTAGAATCCTTTGCACCCCTAGAACCCATACACGATGGCTACCGTAACTGGCTTAAAAAAGATTATGCCGTTAGTCCAGAAGAATTAATGCTCGATCGCACCCAACTGATGGGATTAACAGCCCCTGAGATGACGGTTTTGGTTGGTGGAATGCGTGTTTTGGGTACTAATTATGGCGGTACTAAACACGGCGTTTTAACTGATCGTGAAGGCGTATTAACCAACGATTTCTTTGTGAATCTCACAGATATGAATTACCAATGGAAACCTGCAGGTAATAATTTGTATGAAATCTGCGATCGCATCAGTGATCAAGTTAAATGGACAGCAACAAGAGTTGATCTAGTATTCGGCTCAAATTCAATTCTTCGTTCCTATGCCGAAGTTTATGCCCAAGACGATAATAAAGAGAAGTTCGTCCATGACTTCGTAACTGCTTGGACAAAAGTAATGAACGCTGACCGTTTTGATTTAGCTTAACTCTAATTAACTAAAGTGACTTCAATTAAGGTTGAGATAGCTTCAAAAATTGTAGGGTGGGTATTATTGCCCACCAATAAAAAAATATTTAGACAATACTGCATAAATTATCGAAATGATACTGATAGATAAATAGACCTTCAAAAAAGAAAATTTATGTTTGGAAATCAAGCCAATTTTGCCCCCGCCGAAGCCTTTACCATCATCATACTATTTAGTGCGATCTCCGATGGTAGTTTTGAGGACGAAGAAAAGGACATTATTCTTAATATTCTCAAAAGAATGAAAACTTTTCGTTACTATGGGGGCAATATCGTACAGTTAATGTCAAATTGTCTTAAATATTTGCTAAAAGATCCAATTCAGGCTTTGGCACAAAGTGTTATCTCTTTGCCTCAAGAATTACACGAAACAGTTTTCGTTGTGGCGACAGATATTATTATGTCTGATGGAAAAGTTACAGAAAAAGAAGCGGCAACTCTAGATATGTTAGCTAAATATTTATCTATCAGTCCTACTCAGGTAACAAAAATTATTGAAGTAATTGCTATTAAAAATAAAGGATAATTTTTTTATTAATCTTCGATAAATGTTGCCCAAAATCAATTTTGATAGGTAAAACTTTAAAATAATTACTTTTTCCTAACTTTTAAAGAATCATTAAAAATGATAAAATACTAAGATCTGAGATAATTGACCAGCAAATTCATATAAATATAAAACGAAAAAGGACAGAATCTAAAAAAATTCTGCCCAAAAAACTTTATTTATACTTATGTGATTTAGATGCTATCTTTCAAACTTAGATCTTTTTTACTCATCATCATCAATAATCATACTGTCAGGAGAATAAGTACGAGCAGACTGATCATCAATAATTACATCTTCATCATCCGTAAGAGAAGAAGATAAGCGATTACTTTCGTCCATAAGAGCATAATCATTACCATTTACCTCTCTGACAACGTCGTTTCCTTCCCAATCCTGACGTTCATAAGCATTGAAGCCAGTACCCGCAGGAATTAAACGCCCAATGATTACGTTTTCTTTCAAACCTCTTAACCAATCATTTTTACCCTCGATCGCAGCTTCTGTAAGTACCCTTGTTGTTTCTTGGAAACTTGCCGCTGAGATAAAGCTATCAGTATTCAAGCTGGATTTAGTGATACCCATAATCAAAGGAGTATATTGTACAGGTGCGCCGCCAGTGATAGACATGGTTTCATTGTCTTTTTCAATTTGACGCAATTCCACTAACTCCCCAGGTAAACGGATAGTATCACCACCGTCATCAACTCTTACTTTAGAAGTCATCTGACGCACAATCACCTCAATATGTTTATCAGAAATGTCGATACCTTGAGATTGATATACCCCTTGAACCTGATTAACCAAAAATAGTTGAGCCTTTTCTAATGCCGCTAAAGCACACTCAAACATTCCTTGATTATCCTCTTGCTCTTGATAGTAGGCATAGAAGATTTCCAGTAATTCATGAGGACTAGCTAAACCATCAGTTAAAGGATCGCCCGTTTCCACTCTTTGATTGTCATTCACGATAATGTTTTGGTTAGGACTCAAAGGATACTCAGTAATAGTACCATCATCCTCAATTACCTTAACATCGATCGCTTCATCATCACGATATTCCACTTGACAGAAGCCGGGGCGACGTGCTAACAAGGCAGGTTCTTTGGGTTTACGCGCTTCGAGTAATTCTTCAATTCTTGGTAAACCTTGAACGATGTCCCCTGTTTTTGCCCGTTCAAATACGAGTAATACTAAATTATCACCCCGTTGAACTAAATCCCCTTGCTCAATATGTAAAATCGCACCCGCAGACACACGATAAGGACGAGCATAACGTAAGACTACTCGATTATCTTCCACTTTCAGAACTTTACCTGATTCAGGAGAAGTTATATTTTCCGCTAATAGATCCCCTTGAGTGACAAAATCTCCTGCCTTACAAGTAGGCTTAGACTCAGTTTGTATATCAATCATGTCAGATTTTCTGACCACTAACACACGACGGATTGCTTCAACCCCTTCTCTTACCCCTTGAATAATACCTTCCTCTTGACAGAGAATTTGAGTTGTACCAACTACATCTCCCGGAGCAATTTCTTGTCCATCCTCCACTAAAACACGAGTGATAATATTGGGTTCTGTTTCCAATTCACGACGTAAAAGGACGGATTCTAATACCACAATTTGTAAGCGGAAACAACCTTCTTCGGCTTCGTGGGGAACTAACTCAATATCCGCACTCATGCCCTCATGGGTTTCTAGTACTAATTGAGTGGTAACTAACTGTACTCCTTCAACACTTTTAACTCTTTCTCCATCTTTGAAGAAAGTACGCATTACGGGTTTTAAGTTAATAGCTGAACCTTGAGTATTCAATGATTCTTGGGAAGGAGATTGAGTAGTATTGATTACTTCAAATTGTCTGATAGGACGTAATAATAAACCAACCCCTTCATTGGTATCAACAAATTGGGCAAAGTATTCTTCCTCAGTAATATTATTAGGAGCAATTTGAGTACCCGGAGGAATAATATTATCTTCGTCGATATTAGCTAAATAGTCAGGATCTAAGTCAAGGTATAGTTGACCCGGTTTAACGATAATTTCTCTCAAAATATCATTTTTCTGAACAACCTCAACCACCCCACTAGACTGACAGAAAATATCTTTAACAATTTCTGTTCCTGCTTCTACATATTGACCATC
Organism: Cyanobacterium aponinum PCC 10605; assembly: GCF_000317675.1. Lineage (NCBI taxonomy): Bacteria > Bacillati > Cyanobacteriota > Cyanophyceae > Chroococcales > Geminocystaceae > Cyanobacterium > Cyanobacterium aponinum. The sequence continues at coordinate 1,890,757 of NC_019776.1, read as the reverse complement.
TTCTACTAATAACAAGGAGATGTCTTTATTAATTTCGTGACTTTCTTCAGGAATCCAGACAATAGTTCCCTCTTTGATTACCTCATAACCTTGTTTTTTGTTACCTCGCCCTGTTTCTAACCCTGCATAGCGAATTAACCCTCCAGTGTTAGTGGTATAGGTATCATCAATTAATTCAGCAACAACCTGATTATTTTGTACTTTTGTACCCTGAACTACTTTTAAAGCGAAGCGATCGCCTTTTTGGGTGTGAATAACGTATTGTTGTTGACTACCATGATGTTCGAGATAAATATCTGCCTGATCCAAAGAAACGGAAGCAGTAATAATTTCGATTTCTCGGCTACCTTCTTCAAAACGGCAAACACCACCACTTTTTGTTTTTAACTTGGTTTCCGCTAATACAGAACCGGGCTTAACTTTGTCACCATTTTTCACTGCAGGTTCGGCACCGGGGGGTAAATTGTAAACCTGTCCCGATAACACCCAAATCAAACCATTACGAGAGGCGGTTGTAGTAGTATTACCCTGTTTATCGGTTTTACTTTCAGGGGCAATATCTGCAAAATGCACTTCTCCAGATAAGTCTGTAGCAACGTCTTTAGTTACTTTCTCTGTGGATCTGGTTTTTTGGGGCATTACTTCAGCAATGAGGTCATTCTCTTGAATTACATCCCCTTCTCTGACCGCTAATAAACTATCTTTGGGTACAGAAATTTTTTCAGCACCAACGATAACATCCCCTGTTACCTCAACAACTAATTTCTGATCTCCATGACGGGTACGAGTTTCACGGACTTTTAATTTCTTGCTGAATTTAACCGTACCAGAGGTTGGAGTAGTAATACGACGAGCAACTTCCCCAGTAAATACTCCTCCTGTGTGGAAAGTTCGCATGGTTAACTGAGTACCGGGTTCACCAATAGATTGAGCGGCAATAATCCCGATCGCTTCTCCCATATTTACCCAGTCACCGTGAGCCAATGACCATCCATAGCATTTTTGACACACCGAACGAGCGGTCTCGCAGGTTAAAGGAGATCTTACTTTTACTTTATCAACCGCCTTGCCAATGGCTTTTGCTAAATCATCATCAATGGCTTGATTACGGGTAGCAATAACTTCCCCTGTGTCAGGATCAATCACATCTTCTGCTAATACTCTTCCAAATAAACGATCAGATAAAGGAATCAAAATGCGATCGCCGTCTTTCATGGGAGTAACTTCGATACCTCGGTGAGTACCACAATCATTTTCCCGAATAATTACATCCTGAGAAACATCCACTAAACGACGGGTTAAATAACCAGAGTCTGCGGTACGCAAAGCGGTATCTACTAAACCTTTACGAGCGCCATAAGAAGAAATAATATATTCAGTAACGGTTAAACCTTCACGGAAATTAGTTTTAATGGGTAAGTCAATGATTTCTCCTTGAGGATCAGCCATTAAGCCGCGCATACCAACCAACTGACGTACCTGAGAGATATTTCCCCTCGCCCCAGAAAACGCCATCATATAGACAGAGTTAAGAGGATCAGTTTCACGGAAATTTTTGACTACTTCATCTTTCAAAGATTCAGAAGTATCATTCCAAGTATCGATTACCTTCTGGAAACGTTCAACTTCAGTAATTTCACCATTAGCATAACGACTGAGAGTATTTTTGATGGTGGACTCAGCCTCTGCTAACATTTCTTTTTTGATAGGAGGAATTTTCAAATCTTCCACACTAATAGAAACCGCCGCTTGAGTCGCATAACGGAAACCCAAAGTTTTTAACTGGTCACAAACAGAAGCACAACGGGCAGAACCTTGTTCGGTAAAAGTTTTAGCGATTAGCTTTTTTAAGCCCCCTTTATCGATTACTTTATTATAGAAAGTTTTATTTTTAGTCTCTTTCTGATTAGAAGTCATGGTGTTTAGTTGATGGTTAAAAGTTTTTACCAAAATTCAAGAAGCAAAAGTCAAAAATAGATTTTATCTTTCTCAACTTGCCACAAAATTAAAGATTGAATTCCTAATTGCTAATTCCTAATTACTGATTAAAATTACAACTCCTCGTCGTCATCTTGACCTAAACTGGATAAACTGTAATCTTCCTTATAGGTAGGACGCTTAGGCGCTCTCCCTGAAGCCTCCATCAAGTCAACTTCTACGTGTTCGCTACCTTCTACAACCTTATGGACAGAAACATCTAAACCTAGAGATTGTAATTCTCGTAAGAGTACCTTAAAGGATTCAGGTGTACCGGGATGAGGAATTGGTTGTCCTTTAACGATCGCATTTAAGGCTTCATTACGTCCTTGCATATCGTCGGATTTGACTGTTAATAATTCCTGTAAAGTATAAGCCGCACCATACGCTTCTAAGGCCCATACCTCCATCTCTCCGAATCTTTGTCCACCCTGTTGAGCTTTACCACCGAGAGGTTGTTGTGTCACCAGAGAATAAGGACCGGTAGAACGAGCGTGAATCTTATCATCCACCAAGTGAACTAATTTAAGCATATAGGCTTTACCCACTGTCACGGGGCGATCGAATGGTTCACCACTACGACCATCATAAAGTTGAATTTTACCGGGGTTATTTTCATCAAAAATCCAATCTTTACCCGGTTTCTTCGAGGCATCTTTTAACAAGCCATTGACTGTATTTCGAGACGCTTCCTCTCCATACATTTCATCAAAGGGAGTCATCTTGAAGCGATAGCCTAAATGCTCACCAGCCCATCCTAGAAGACACTCAAACACCTGTCCCACGTTCATACGGGAAGGAACACCCAGAGGATTTAAAACGATGTCCACAGGACTTCCATCGGGCATATAGGGCATATCTTCACGGGGGAGGATGCGAGAAATAATCCCTTTGTTACCATGACGACCCGCCATTTTGTCTCCCACTTGAATTTTGCGTTTTTGAGCCACATAGACACGGACTACCATATTCGCTCCGGGGGGTAACTCATCACCTTGTTCGCGGGTAAACACTCGCACATAGACAACTCTTCCTTTTTCACCGTTAGGTAAACGTAAGGAATTATCACGAACATCTCTGGCTTTTTCCCCGAAAATTGCCCGTAACAGTTTTTCTTCTGGAGGTTGATCTGATTCACCTTTAGGGGTTACTTTACCTACTAAAATATCACCAGATTCTACCCAAGCACCCACACGGATAATCCCTTGTTCATCGAGGTTGAGTAAAGCATCTTCACCGACATTAGGAATCTCACGAGTAATTTCTTCAGGACCTAATTTTGTTTGACGGGCTTCTATTTCGTGTTTTTCCACGTGAATAGTGGTGTAAATATCCTCTTGTACCAGTCTTTCACTAATTAAGATCGCATCCTCGTAGTTATAGCCTTCCCAAGGCATATAAGCAACGGTGATATTGTTTCCTAAAGCTAACTCTCCTCCTTCGGTGGCAGAACCATCCGCTAATACTTGTCCGGGTACTACTTCCTCTCCTTCATCAACCAAAGGCTTTTGATTTAAACAGGTATCTTGGTTAGAACGCTCATACTTTTGAAGATTGTAAACTAACTCCTCTCCTTCCTTGGTTTTGAGCTTAATAGTTTTTGCATCCACATAAGTAATTTTGCCATAATGACGGGAAACAATTACCATTCCAGAGTCTCTTGCCGCTTGGGCTTCTAAACCTGTACCCACTAAAGGACGTTCCGCCCGTAATAAAGGCACTGCCTGACGTTGCATGTTAGAACCCATCAGGGCACGGTTAGCGTCATCATGCTCAAGGAAAGGAATCATAGAGGTAGCCACAGAAACAATCTGTACAGGAGACACCGCTACATAGTCCACTTGATTAGGGGTTGTGGTAGAAAATTCTTGACGATAGCGAATAGGTACAGATTCCCCTAAAATATTACCTTCCTCGTCGGTGGAAATGTCCCCCGGAGCAACTCTTTTATCGTCCTCTTCATCGGCAGTTAAGTACTCAGGAGTTAAGTCCCAACGAACTTTTCCATTCTCAACTTTATAGTAAGGAGTAGTAATAAATCCGTACTCATTGATTCTGGCATAGGTAGCCAAAGAACCGATTAAACCTGCGTTAGGTCCTTCAGGAGTTTCCACGGGACAGATACGTCCGTAGTGGCTAGGGTGAATGTCTCGCACGGCAAAACCTGCTCTATCTCGACTTAAACCACCGGGGCCTAAAGCAGAAATACGGCGTTTATGGGTTAATTCAGCTAAAGGATTGGTTTGATCCATGAATTGGGATAACTGAGATGAGCCAAAAAATTCTTTTATAGCCGCTACTAACGGTTTAGGGTTAACTAAAGCCGCTGGAGTTAAGGTATTAGGATCACCTACGGTCATTCTTTCCCTGATAATTCTTTCTAGGCGGGATAAACCGACTCTGACTTGATTTTGTAATAATTCTCCTACACTTCTAACTCGTCTATTGCCGAGGTGGTCAATATCATCTACTTGCCCAATATCAAACTCAAGATTAATGAGATAGTCAACAACGGATAAAATGTCTTCAATAGTTAAAACTCTTACGTTGTAAGGGACTGTTAAACGCAGTTTTTTGTTCATTTTGTAGCGTCCAACTTTTCCTAAATCATAACGTTTAGGATCAAAGAAGCGACTTTCTAATAAGGCTTGTCCACCGCTTACGGTTGGAGGTTCACCGGGGCGTAATTTGCGGTAAAGTTCCATGAGAGCATCATCAGTACTGGGATTGCCCTCTTTCTCTAGGGTTTTATGGTAAAATTCCGCATGGCGTAAACGATCCATAATTTCTCTATCGGTTAAGCCCATAGCTTTTAACAATACTTGGGCTGAGATTTTACGGGTTTTATCGATTCTGACCCATACGACACCATGTTTATCCGTTTCAAATTTTAGCCATGCACCCCGATTAGGAATGACGGAGGCGGAGTAAGTTCTTTTTCCGTTTTTGTCCACCTCTGATTTAAAATAAACCCCGGGCGATCGCACTATCTGATTGACAATTACCCTTTCTGCACCATTAATCAAAAACGTACCTCTATCAGTCATCAATGGTAGATCACCGATAAATACTTCTTGTTCTTTTCTTTCTCCTGTTTCTTTGTTTAACAACAATGTTGGTACATATACCTGTACTGAGTAAGTTGCATCTCTTTTTTTTGCTTCTTCGATGTGGTATTTTGGTTCTTTGAGGCGATATTTCTCCCCAATAAAGTGTAATTCTAGTTTTCCTGCATAATCAGTAATAGGCGTAAAACTGTTGAGTTCTTCGATTAAGCCATGCTCTAAAAACCATTTGTAACTAGAGCGTTGAATTTCGATTAAATCTGGTAACAGTTCTTGGGTTTTCATAGGTTAGTTGTCAATGATATTGAATTGATCTATTTAGATTCTGGGGTCAGGGTTTCGGTTATTTATTTTCTTTACCCTTGCTTTATTTTAAATTTAGAGGTTAAATAATTTACAGGCGTTCTTGGTTGTTTGGGATGCGATCGCCTCTACTGATTGTCCTCGGATTTGGGCTAGTTTCTCCGCTACATGAAGCACATATGAAGGTTCATTGCGTTTACCACGATGGGGAGTAGGAGCTAAAAAAGGACAGTCCGTTTCGATTAAAAGACGATCATCAGGAACAATAGAAGCACTTTGATGGACGGTTTTGGCATTTTTAAAAGTTACAACCCCACTAAAGCTAACATACATTCCTAAATCAAGAAACCACTGAGTTTCCTCTGGATTTCCTGCCCAACAGTGCATCACTCCTGTTATTTTACCGTGTTCTTGGTTAAATCTTACTAAAATATCCCGTAGGGCGGTAGCCGCATCTCTACAGTGAATAATGACAGGTTTATTTAATTGATAGGCAATTTCTAACTGTTTCCAGAAAACTTCTTTTTGTAACTCTGGTTGATTATCTTTGTAAAAATCTAAGCCCATTTCTCCGATTGCCACCACTTTGGGGCTGGATTGGGCAAATTCTAATAATTGCTGGTAGGTAGTTTCTCCTTCCCACTTGTTGGCAGAAAGGGGGTGTAGACCCACACTACAGTACAACTCAGGAAACTTTTCTGATAATTCTTTGATGCGATCGAACTCTTGGGGTTCAACACAGGAATGGATAAGTTTATTTACCCCAACCGATTGCCAACGACTGGAAACTAAATCCAAATCTTCCTGAAAGACATCAAAGTTTATGTGTACATGAGTATCAATCAGTTGCATTAGTGTTTTTTTGCCTAATGGTACAGGATTTTAATTAGGAATTAGGAACTAAGAATTAGAAATTAGCTTTTGCGATTATTCCTTAATCCTTAATTTCCGTTTTCATACTGATGAATTTCTGATAACTCCTAATTTTTCAAGGGTTAGATTCCCTATTTTATTTGAGAAAAAAATTAGCTAACTATTGTTAGCTATCGTATTGAGTGTTTAAGCGGTAAAAATTAATACCCCAATACTTAAGAGGCTTGTGCTTGGTTTATTTTAGAAAATGCTTTAGCTAATCTAGCTTTTTTTCTTGCACCGTTATTTCTGTGATAAACACCTCTTTTAACTGCCTTATCAATTTTGCTGTATGCCGCAGATTGACAAGTTTGTACTGCCTGTTTTAACTCATCACTAGGAGAAGTTGCATAGGCTTCTACCGCTTGAAAATATTTTTTCATGAGGGTTTTAACCGCAGATTTGTAAGCCTTGTTACGGAGGCGGTTACGTTCGTTAATTTGGATTCTCTTGAGAGCAGATTTTGAATTAGCCACTATCCTTAATTGTTTTACTTAGACTACTATTTAATGATAAGTTTTTTCATAGAATATCAAAATATCTATTTTAACTTTCTATGGCGACTCTTGACAATACCCCTTTAATTATGAGTAGGGAGAAAAGGGCAAAAGGCAAACCCCTCTTTGTCTCCCCTTAAAAGAAACCCCCCTTTCGAGGAAGGAGGGCAAAAGTGTTTAATTAACACGCTTCCCTAATAACACCCCAACATCCTTACACCTCTTTTCTAACTTATAAGGATTTTATAAAGCACCAGCCGCAGTTTTATCAAACAAACCACCACTAAGATGATTCGTCAAATTAATTGCTTGTAAAATTGGTTTTCCATTCAAACCGTAAGGATAGTCAACAACTGTTACAGCTCCATTTCCTTGTTTAATATTCCAAAAATTAGCAGATTCTAACCCTAATAAATAACAGATAATTACCTTATTTATAGCATCATGAGCGGCAACTAAACCTGTTTTCATTTTGCCTTCTTCGATATTCTCTTTGACGATTTCTTGCCAAGATGCGATCGCTCTATCCCAAACTTGCTGTAAATTCTCTCCTTCAGGCATTTGTACAGTTTCAGGTTTTGCTTTCCATTGTGCCAATAAACCGGGAAATTCTGCTTCAATTTCTGTTTCTAATTTGCCTTCCCATAAACCGTGAGAAATTTCTTCTAAATCTTTTTTAGTGGTTAAATTAACATCGGGATGATGCTTAAGAATAATCTCTGCGGTTTCTTTCGGGCGAGATAATGGGCTAGTGACAGCAAAATCAATTTGCACATCCTTGAGAAACTCAGCCGCTTTTTCTGCTTGTTGTCTGCCGTTATCATTGAGAGGAATATCTTTGACACCCTGAAAACGTGACATTCTATTCCACTCTGTTTCTCCATGACGCACCAACAATAATCTTAACCCTTGTTTTTGCTCAGGGCGAAAATCTGGTAAAGGTGTGCCTAAATGCCCAATTTGATTTAAAGATTCCAACTGAACTGAATCACCGAAGTTACCTGTAAAATTTAAGACATTGACACAACAATTAGACTGTTGCAAACAGTGATAGTAAGCAGGAGACATTCCCAACGCAGTGAGAATTAAGCAACGATTAATACCATTATGGGCAGTAATTAAAATGGTTTCACCATCGTGTTTCGGGATAATTTCTTGCCAAAACTCTTGTGCTTGTTGATACAAGTCTAATACAGGATAAAACTCTTCACCCTCAAAAGTCATCTTTAACTCATCAGGTTTTTCTTTCCAAGTGCGATAGGCTTCAGGAAATTCTCTTTTGACATCTTCTTTTTTCCATTTTTCCCACTCAGGTAAGTTAATTTCTCTCAATTTCTCCATCACAGTGATAGAAGGTTTATACTGATTGAGAGATTGAACAATTTGAGCGGTTTTATAAGCTCGTTGTAATGGACTGCTATAAAACGCCCCTAACTTAACATCCTTGAGGGCTTCCCCCAATAATTGAGCTTGTTTTTCTCCTTTTTCCGTAATCACCGATTCATCACAACGCCCTTGTATCATTTTTTGAGCGTTGTAACTACTTTGACCATGACGAGCTATTATTACACGAGTGGACATAATGAATTAAAAATTAAGAATGAAGAATGATTTGAGTTCGGAGTTCGGGGTTCGGAGTTCGGAGTTATAATATAAAGAATGGACTTATCCAATGGTTATTGAAATAAGGGTTAAAGCCCTCACTACGAACGAGGTTATATTGATATTTTCAAGAGATGTCTAATATTTCCTCTCTCCCCTACTCCCTACTCCCCACTCCCTACTCTTGACACCTAACTATTGTTAACGCTCAATGGTAAATTGTCAATTTTCCCCTCCAATTACTACGTCTTTGATGCGTAAACTAGGACTACCACAACCAACGGCTAAACCATTTTGCCCACCTTTTCCACATCCTCCCGATTCATCCCAATAAAAATCATCGCCGATCGCTTCTATATTGGCAAGGGTTTTAAAGACATTTCCTGATAAAGTAACGTTTTTCACAGGTTCAGCTATGATACCATCTCGAATCATCCATGCTTCTCCTGCGGTGAAGGTAAACATCTCCCCGTTTGTCATGCCCCCTAACCAATTTCGGGCGTAAACTCCTTCTTTGATATTGCTGAATAAATCTTTAACAGGGGTATTACCTTTGCCTATCCAAGTATTTGTCATTCTCACGATGGGAGGATAATGATAGTTTAAACAACGGGCGTTACCAGTGGGTTTTTCTCCTAGTTTACCAGCCGTTTCTCTGGAATGTAAACGCCCTACTAATACTCCATCTTTAATTAATTGAGTGGTGGTGGCAGGTACACCTTCATCATCATAATAATAACTGCCTCGATGTCCTTCTGGTTGCGCTCCGTCAAAAATTTGTAAAAATTCACCGCCAAATTTACGCCCCATTGTCATCACTTCTAATAAGTCGGGGTTTTCATAAGCCATATCTGCTTCTGATAAATGTCCAAAGGCTTCATGAACAAATAGTCCTGCTAAGATAGGATCGATAACTACAGTATAAGTGCCCCCTTTGACAGTGGGCAAGTCTAAGGCATTAACCGCCCTTTTCGCCGCACTTTCTATCTGTTTATCAAGGTTGAGTAAGTCTTCAAAGCCTCTCCTTGTGCCTGTGGTTTCTCTCCCTGTTTGCACTAATTCCCCTCGTTTAGCGGTGGCACTAAAACGCATTTCGCTGTCTATCCACGTTTGCTCAATTAATGAGCCTTCGGAGGTGGCTAAAACTATTTTTTGTTGAATATCACTGTATCTAACAGTGGTACTGGTAATATCTTTATGATAACTATTTAAAATGCGATCGCATTTTCCCACTAAATCCTTTTTTTGAGAAAGGTGGATCAGACGTGGATTTGTGCCTGTTAAGGGCAATTTACAACTTGTCACCACAGGTTCAACCTCTGCAAGGACTGTTTCGTCATCACCAATCAATTGAGCGGCAGAAATGGCATCACTGATGCAATCTGCTATCTGAGTTAAATCATTAAACGTAGCAAAACCCCATCCTCCTTTACGACAAGCTCTAACTTGTCCTCCAATTGAAGTGCCTTCGCTAATATTTTCAATTTGCCCGTTACGCATTTTAATGTTACTCCCCTGAGAAGATTCTAGGCGAATGGACAAAAAATCAACATTATCTTTATAAGAGTGAATTAATTGTGATAGGAATTGCGGATAGTCTTTTTCTTTCATGAAATGTAAATAGCAATAAAAATAGTTGAGTTAAACTTAAGCAATGTAAGCAGGGGCAAAGTGAAAGGGGCAAAAGGCAAAAGGCAAAAGGCAAACCCCCCTTTATCCTCCCTCGAGAGGGGGGAGGGCGAAAGTGTTTAATTAACACGCTTCCCTAACACCCCAATACCCTGAAACCTCTTTCCTAACTCCTAAACCCTAACCCAGAAATTTCCTATCTTCCTATCTTAAGACTAAACTATTTATTACATAACCATACCACCATCAACGTTAAATACTTGTCCTGTAATGTAAGAAGAAGCAGTGTCGGCGGCTAAAAAGCGAATCATTCCGGCGATTTCTTCCGGTTTACCATAACGATTAAGGGGAATAGCTTTTAAAATTTCTTCGGCTTCTAATCCACTTGTCATATCTGTTTCAATGAATCCGGGGGCTACGGCATTAACGGTGACTCCCCGACTAGCAAATTCTTTGGCGAGGGTTTTGGTAAAACCGATAACTCCTGCTTTTGCCGCACTATAGTTAGCTTGTCCGGGATTGCCCATTTGTCCTGCTACCGAAGATATATTGATAATTCTTCCACTTCTTTGTTTTAGCATGATTTTACTAACAGCTTTACAACATAAAAAGACCCCTGTAAGGTTTAAATCGATTACTTTTTGCCAGTCTTCTAGCTTCATTCGCAACATTAGTGTATCACGAGTAATTCCTGCATTGTTGACTAATATATCTATACGTCCCCATTTATCAGTAGTAGTTTTGATCATGGCTTCTACTTGTTCCTGTTGGGAAACATCCCCTTGAACTGCGATCGCATCTCCTCCAGCATCAATAATATCTTTAACTAATTCTTCCGCAGATTGACTACTGTTAGCATAATTAATCACGACTTTTGCCCCTTCTTCCGCTAGGGCGATAGCGGTTGCTTTTCCAATCCCTCTCGAAGCTCCCGTAACAATTGCCACTTGCTCTTTTAATTTTTGTAAGTTATCAGGTAACAATTTAACCATAAGACTTTTTAATTTTTTCCTTGAAAAGTTGCCTTGGATAGTTTACCCTAATTTAACTCTGGATTTATTGTAAAATTGAGATTGATCATTTTTAGTAAATAAATAGGTATAAAAATTTATGACTGCTTCTTTAGCTAATTTTCTTTGGAGTTTGGTTTGGGGTGCTGCAATCGTAGTTATTCCCGTTACTATTGGTTTAATTGTCGTTAGCCAAGCGGACAAAATCCGTTAATAATATAGTTTGATACGTCTGTTATCAATTTCTTTTCAGGGGGCATAACCATAAATTGCTCATAAGGTAAAACCCCCTGACAGTTTTTGAGAAAGATTAAAAATTAATGTCTAGTTATGACATGGTGTTAAAGATAGGCAGTGCAGAATCAGATAATCTGGTTAAGATAAAAGAAAACATAGCAGTTTTAGTTTGAACAATGGTTAATTTTGGTTTCAACTCCGCCAGTGTATTGGGTATCGTTTTGGCTTTAGCAGGGGCTGGATTGTATTTAATGCGTTCTGTTAGACCTGAAGTCTCTAGGGATCATGACATCTTTTTTGCCGCAGTCGGCTTACTTTGCGGTTTTATCTTATTCTTTCAAGGGTGGCGGCTAGATCCCATTTTGCAATTTAGTCAACTGTTACTTTCTGGCTCTGCTATCTTTTTTGCCGTTGAGAGTATTCGTTTAAGAGGAGCTACTTCTGAGAAAGTGAGGGGGTCGAGAGCTAACTCCTATGTAGAAGATGATCGCCCTGTTAATCGTCGTGTTTATCGTGCAGAGTTGGATCAAACAGATGCTTATGATGATTATTATGAGGAGGAGGAAATTCCCCGCCGTCGTTTGCAAGGTACAGCCGTAAGAAGCCCTCGCCCTACAACAGGGTATGAAGAAAATCCCCGCCCTCGTCGTCCCCGTCGTCCTTCTAGCAGTTATAATCAAGAGCCTCCTAATCCCCGCAGTCGCAATACTAGCCGAACTCGTCCCAGTCGTTCCAATTATGAAGATTGGCAAGAAACCCCCGATCATTGGGATGATGAATCTTCTTCTCCCCGTCAAGATTATTCTCGCCCTCGGAATGATAGAGGAGTAAGTCCTACTACTGGTGCAAGACCAAAAAAACGTCGTCCGAAGTCTGCTGATGATATTGTTTCTAGCGTTGGCACTGAATATGTGGACTATCAACCCATTGAACCCGAACAATCTGACTATGATGATTCTCCCAAGGGCGATCGCCCCTCAAATCCTGATAATTTCGATTATTAATTTGACTAAATTGGTCTAGTTTTGAAACAACTATTTCTGTTACTGCTTGTGTTCTCTGCTGTGAGTTTGAATGGGTGTAACTCCAGCAATGTTTCTTCTTTTTCCACGTCTCTTAACAGTCGCTATAATGATGAACAACCTGCCATTAGCGGTGATGGTCGTTGGTTGGCAATGGTTTCTAATCGCAATGGACGTAGGGAAATTTTACTCTATGATTTACAATTAAGAAATTTTGTCGATTTACCCGGTTTAAATATTGGTAATGCTATTAATGATAGTCCTAGCTTAAGTCGTACAGGACGTTACATTGCTTATATTTCTAGCATACAAGGCAGACCAGATATTTTTATTTATGATCGAGCAACAAAACAAACTCAGTTGGTAACTCAGGGTTATCGCAGTTGGTTAAGAAATCCTCGTATTAGTCCTGATGGTCGTTATATCGTTTTTGAAACCGCTAAACGAGGTCAATGGGATATTGAAGTTATTGATTTAGGCATTAGAACAGAACTCGATCGCCCCGATGGTGAAGTAGTACAATAATTTGGGAACAAAAATAAATTAAAAATCGTCATCTGTGATTGGGTGATTGAGTTATTAGGTTTTAGAGTGATTTGATTCTTAGCTTTCAATTCTCAATTCCTTATTCTAGTTATCTTTGTTCTGTCAAAAATTATTATTACCGATTATGAAATACAAGTTAATTCTTATACCAACTGTTTTACTAAGTTTGTTAATTCCTAACTATTTTTTGTCAAATTCTCTTAAAGCTCAAAATTCAGAGGATATTATGGAGTCTGTTACTCCCGCCATTGGCGATACCAGTCAAAATTCTTTAGATTGGAATGGTGTTTATGAAGGAATTTTACCATGTGCTAGTTGTGAAGGAATTAAAACTACCATTATTTTGAATCAAGATTTAACTTTTGTTCAACAAGTACAGTATTTAGGAATTGATGAGAGAACATGGGAGACAAAAGGAACATTTCAGTGGAATGAAGCAGGTAATCGGATCACTTTGCAAGGGATTGAACAAGCTCCTAATCAGTTTATTGTAGGAGAAAATAGGTTAATTCAATTAGACATGAACGGCGATCGCATCTCAGGAGATTTAGCGGATAAATACATTTTAAACAAGGTAGCACAAGCATCTATGACTGAAGATTTCCTTACCGATGTTCGTTGGCAATTAACGGAAATGATGGGTAAACCTGTCACAAAAAGTGAAAATCAAAGAGAACCCATTTTTCTCATTTTTAACTCAGAAGAAAATAGAGTCAACGGATTTGCAGGGTGTAATAATTTTATGGGCGGTTTTGAATTAAAAGAAGGCAATCGTTTGACATTAAAACAAATGGCATCAACCATGATGGCTTGTGAAAATATGGAAACAGAAATTAGTTTTTTGCGTACCTTAGAACAAGTGGATAATTACACCATTAAAGATGGGGTGCTAAGTTTAAATAAAGCCAAGATGAGTCCACTATTAGTATTTACAATGGCTCAATAGACTTCTTGCACTAAATCAATCATTCCAGAATAACGACAATTAAAATTTGATCTTTTCTTATTTAACCTGAGTTTTGGATAAGCTGAAAGCATCCCAACTCGTAGTCAAAAAACTTTATAGCTTCTTAGAAATAACTTAGAAATAACGATAAAATTGCCTTAATCCGAACTGACTTAAACAAGGGGCTTAAGCCCCTTGCCTAGGTCAGAAGAAAGCCCCTTGCTAAAAACCCCTACCACCTGCAACCTGCAACCTGACACCTAACACCTAACCTTATCAGATATTCTTAAACCGAACTGAGGTTATTTAAGAATCCCCTGTTGCCTATTGCCTATCTATAAAACTAATAATTTATACCACCAGAAGTAATAAAGCCTTAAAACTCTCCTAATGAGAAACAATACCGCTCCATTGAATCTTTTTCTCTTTAGTGCGACGATAGGAAAAGAAATCTTCTGGGGTTTGATAAGTACAATAGGGTGCGATCGCAATTTGATTTAAATTTATTCCTTGTTGTTGAATTTGTAAACTAATCACCTGAGTCACATTTAATCTAACTTTATTTTCCTCCTCATCAGGTAAAATTGGTTGGTTTTCTATTTGTAAGGCTTTTTCAATGATTAATTCCGAGGGAGTATCTGAAGGGAAAATAGTTTTTAAAACCTCGACGGCAACTTCTTCATTGACTTGATATACCTTACCATGAATAGCCGGACCTAAAGCAAACAGTAAATCTTCTAATTTTGCCCCTTGAGATTGTAAAAGTGCGATCGCCTTTGGTACAATTGCAGTGGAAGTTCCACGCCATCCTGAATGAATTGCCATTACTCCCCCAGTACCTTTATCAGCAATAAGAACAGGTGTACAATCAGCACTAGCACACCAAACTGAATCTAAAGACTTACTAGAGATAATACCATCCCCCTCCAATAAATCAGCACCGGATAAATAGTGGCTATCTAACGTTGCAGTAGAAAAGAGAATATCACTATGAATTTGCTTAAGACGATAAACAGAAGCATTTGGATTCAAATAACTAACGAGAATATCCGGGGAATCTCCCTGAAAATGACAAGTAAAAAACCCGTGTTGCCAATTTCTTAGCAAATCACAGGTTAAAAATCTACCTTTTTCCGTCTCTCGCCATTGCCACATAGAAGAATTAGTCATATACAATGAAGAATTGAAAATGAAAAATGAAGAAGTAAAGGCTTTATTCCTTTATCGTCTCAATGATTAATATATATCTAACCAAACATTTTTCTACATTCTACATCGTACATTCCCTATTCTTTCAAGGAATTAATATTGAGTAATACTACAAGTTAAAGGGCAAGAAGCATATAAAGCTCTACGAGTTACTTTCTCATTATCTTGTAACCACCCCAACCATTTTACTTCATTAGGATGAACACCTTTGAGAGTTAAAATAATAGAGCTGAAAAGAATACAGGATAGGATTACTCCTAGCATACCACTAGACACAAGTACGAGCGCACTAGCGGGGAAAACGGACTGTAAAACTACTGCGGCTAAAACCCCCACCGTCATCAATACTACCACTAACGGAAAGCCTACAACTAAAAAACAAACAGTTAAGGTTAAATTCCAAACCAGAAAACTTTTTGTCATAGACAACAAATAACTATCGTGCCAAGTATTTTGATTTGATATGTGCATTTCTTTTCGCTCCTTCAGATTTCTAACGACAACAAACAGACAACAAACAATATAAAGTTTAGATAAAGTTTCAGTATAAACAACTAGATATGTGTTCCTATATTGTCAGTATAGGCAATGAAAAATGAAAATGAGGATTTTTGTAATATTTTTTTACATCTTATCCGAAAAAGATGTGCTAATAAATGGCTTACAAGACTTAAATTCATTGATTCTGAGGGTTGCAAATTCTCTATTTTGAAAATTTGTTACATTTATTTACAATACAAGGTTTTTTTCTCAGTTTTAACTTTCTTCCGTTGACCTCGGTTAATATCTTGGGGTTTTAGAGGGATGGGATGAGAGGGGAAGGGGTGATGAGGTGATGAGGTGATGGGGGAAAGAAGTAATGATTAATAAGTGTTCGGATTTTTTAATTCTTAATTATCAATTATTTACCTTTATCTTTTCTTTGCCTTTTGCCTCTTGCTCTTTTAAAATCTATTAACCCCAACACTAAATTCTCAATTAATCTTTCCTTTCGTTCAAATTCTTTGCTAATCTCTAAAAATAGTCCTATAAACATCCTTACTTCATTTACTAAGCAAAAATACTCATGGCACAACAGTTAAATTTATTGAATCAAGGTCAAATTATTCCTACTGCTTTACATACAGAAATGGAGAGATCCTATTTGGAATATGCTATGAGTGTGATTGTAGGGAGAGCGTTACCAGATGTGAGAGATGGTTTAAAACCTGTTCATAGACGTATTCTGTATGCTATGTATGAATTAGGATTAAGCCCCGATCGCCCTTTCCGCAAATGTGCTAGAGTAGTAGGGGATGTGTTAGGAAAATACCACCCTCACGGCGATCAAGCGGTGTATGATGCAATGGTACGCTTGGTGCAAGATTTTTCTAGTCGTTATCCGTTGTTAGCAGGCCATGGCAATTTTGGCAGTGTGGACAATGACCCTGCGGCGGCGATGCGTTATACTGAAACTCGTCTTGCTCCTATTTCCTACGAGAGTCTATTAGAAGAAGTTAACGATTCTACCGTTGATTTTACCAGCAACTTTGATAATTCTCAACAAGAGCCAGTTGTCCTTCCTGCTAAGTTACCGATTTTATTGTTGAATGGATGCTCTGGTATTGCTGTGGGTATGGCTACCAATATTCCACCCCATAATTTAGGAGAAATTGTTGATGGTTTAATTGCTTTGATTGATCGCCCCGATTTAGATGATAATAAGCTAATAGAGTTGATACCTGGTCCTGATTTTCCCACAGGAGGAGAGATTATTAACCCAGATGGTATTAAAGACGCATATTTGACAGGAAAAGGTATTGTAACTATTCGGGGAGTAGCTACCATTGAACAATTAAGGATAGAAAAGAAACGTATTCGGGAAAAAACTGCCATCATTGTCACAGAATTGCCCTTTCAGGTAAATAAGGCCGGGTGGATTGAAAAAGTAGCAGATTTAGTTAATCAGGGAAAAATTACTGATATTGCTGACATCCGAGATGAGAGCGATCGCACTGGTATTAGAGTTGTGATAGAATTGAAAAAAGATGCCCAACCGCCACAAGTTTTGCATCAACTTTATAAACAAACTGCATTACAAAGTAATTTCGGGATAATTATGCTTGGTTTAGTGAACAATAAACCTTGTCAATTGTCCTTAAAGGAGGTGTTAAATGAGTTTTTACAATTTAGAGAGCAGACTTTAAAAAGGCAATATAGATATGAATTAGAGGAAAAAAGAGAAAGAATTCATTTATTAGAAGGATTGCTAAAAGCATTAAAAAATATTAAAAAAGTTATTTCTATTCTTAGTAATTCCGCCGATGGCACAACAGCAAAAAATACATTACAAACAGATTTAAAAATTTCTGAGGCACAGGCTAACTCTATTCTGGCTATGCCATTGAGGAGAATTACAGGGTTAGAGAAACAAAAATTAGAAGAAGAGTATAAGCAACTGCAAGAGAGAATTAACCAATTACAACAGTTACTCGAAGACAGAAACGAATTACTCAAAGCCTTAAAAAAAGAATTGCGGAGTTTAAAACGTAAATTTGCAGATAATAGAAAGACGAAAATTTTAAACTTAAAGAGTATTAAAGAAGAAAAAACCTCTAAAACTACGACGAAACAGACAAAAAAAGAATCATTGCCTTCCCTCCCCCTCGATTTTTCCCAAAAAATGCCAGAGGATGCTTTAATTCATATTACTGCTAAGGGCAAGATTTATTGGCGTAAACCTGCCACTATTTCTGATACACCCATTGTTAAGAAAAATACTGATTTAGTTATTTATCAACAAACCGTTAAACCCAAAGCAGAAAAATTGATTGTCTTTTTCGATAGCGGGAAGGCTTACCCTCTTTCTCTGCCCGATATTCCTGCTTATCCCACCAAACAAACCATTGATAGACTGGTTTCCAATAGCGCCACTCAAAATGATGCGAAACCCATTGCCTATCTTTGTTTAGAGGATACAAAAGCTAATGGTTTACTGATGTTAACTCAAGGGGGTTATGTGAAGCGAATTAGTATCAGTGAATTAGATGGTTTAGGTAATAGAGGCTTTCAACTGATTAAATTAAAACCGAAAGACTCCCTCCAGTTTATCTTACCAGTAAGCGAAAACTCAGAAGCTGCGATCGCAACTAATGGGGGAAGAATTTTAAGACTAGGAATAACGGAAGATAATGTTGCCACTATGGGTAAAAGTGCGCAAGGAAATGTCGGTATTAAATTAAGATATGGGGAAAAAATCATTGGCTGTGAAAAAGTTGATAGTAAAAGCAATTTATTATTAATTTCTGCGTTAGGATACGGTAAATTATTACCCATTAAAAGTTTGCGTAAAATTCGTTTAGGAGATTTGGGAAATCAGGCATTTAAGTTTAAGAGTAAAGAAGACTATTTAACTAATATTCTCTTAGCAGATGAGACTGATACTCTTGTGGCAAAAACTGAAACTGACAACCGTTATTTATTAGATATAAGTAAACTATCTATTAATAATCAAACGGAGAAATCTTTAATCAAATTAACCAATGATGAAAAAATAGAATTAACAATTAAATGGTGGGGAATTGACTAAACTAATTTGGCTCTATTACTTTGAGTATGGGAATTTTTGTTAGGGTAGGCAAGAGGCAAAGGGCAAAGTAAAAGGGTAAAAGGTAATTTAATGAATAGTGAATAGTGAATAGTTGATAATTACTCGTTACTCCCTTAAACCTGACACCTTCAACCTGATACCTGATACCTGCCACCTCTCCTCTCATCCCCTCATCCCCTCATCTCCCCAACACCTGTAACCTGACACCTGACTCGATATTCTTAAACTAAACTGAGGTTATTTATTGCCTATTACCGAGGCGCTGTTGCCTACCTTCACCGACAAATTTATATCGAACTCAAGTTTAACTGATATTTTCGCATTGAACTGAAGTCTATTTAAGCTATAATTGCCTAGTTTAAGGCTATATTGATTGTTCCATGATAGAGAAATTAAGAAATATTTTTACTACCGCTTTAGTGAATGCGTTTGGAGAAGAATTTGCTAATATTGACCCATTAGTTGTTCCAGCTAGTAATCCTAAATTCGGTGATTATCAATGCAATATTGCCCTACCTTTAGCTAAAAGTTTACAACAAAAACCAAGGGCGATCGCAGAAAATATTGTTAATCATGCCCAAACTCAAGATTTTTGCTTACCCTTAGAAATTGCAGGACCGGGTTTTATTAATATTACTATTAAGCCAGAATATATTGCAGAAAAAATAAAATTAAACCAACAAGATGAGAGATTAGGAGTTGAAAAAGTAAGTGAAAAACAAAAAGTAATTGTTGATTTTTCAAGTCCAAATATTGCTAAAGAAATGCACGTGGGGCATTTAAGATCTACTATTATTGGAGATAGTATAGCTCGTGTATTAGAATTCAGAGGGCATGATGTTTTAAGACTTAATCATGTGGGTGATTGGGGTACACAATTTGGAATGTTAATTGCCTATTTACGCCTAGAAAAACCCGAAGTTTTAACTACAGCCAATGTAGTGGATATAGGTGATTTAGTTACTCTTTATAAACAAGCAAAAATCAAATTTGATAACGATGCAGAATTTCAAGAAACTGCCCGTCAAGAAGTAGTAAAACTGCAAAATAAAGATGCAGAAAGTATCAAAGCATGGCAATTATTATGTGAACAATCCCGTAAAGAATTTGAAATTATTTATCGGCTATTGGATATTAAATTAATAGAGAGAGGGGAATCTTTTTATAATCCTTTTTTACCCGATGTTATTAAAGATTTAGAGACTGCGAATATCTTAACAGAAGATCAAGGAGCAAAATGTGTTTTTCTTGATGGTTTTGTGAATAAAGAAGGAAATCCTTTACCCCTAATTGTACAAAAATCCGACGGTGGTTATAACTATGCAACTACTGATTTAGCCGCAATAAAGTATCGTATTAAAGAAGATGAAGCAGAAAGAATAATTTATGTAACAGATGCTGGACAAGCTAATCATTTTGCTCAAGTTTTCCAAGTAGCAAAAAAAGCCAATTTTGTGCCTGACAATGTGGAATTAGTCCATGTACCTTTTGGCTTAGTTCTAGCAGAAGATGGCAAAAAAATCAAGACTCGCTCAGGTGAAACTATTAAATTAAAAGACTTATTAAAAGAAGCAGTAAATAGAGCGAAACAAGACTTAGAAAATAGATTAACAACCGAGGGAAGAAATGAAGAAGAAGATTTTATTAATGAGGTTAGTCAAATAGTAGGATTAAGTGCTGTAAAATATGCAGATTTAAGTCAAAATCGCACCACTGATTATCGTTTTAGTTATGATAAAATGTTAGCACTGCAAGGGAACACTGCACCTTACCTTTTATATGCTTATGTAAGAGTGCAAGGCATCAGCAGAAAAGGTAATATTGACTTAGATAAATTAGAATCAAATCAGGATATTCTTCTTACGGAAGAAACAGAATTAGTCTTAGCAAAACATCTTTTACAGTTAGACTATATCATCAAGGAAGTAGAGAAAGATTTATTACCTAATCGTCTTTGTTTATATCTATTTGAATTAAGTCAAAAATTCAATCAATTTTATGATCAGTGTCCTATTTTACAGGCAGAAGAAGAAGTTAAATTGTCTCGTTTAATTTTGGCAGATTTAACGGCAAAAACTATTAAATTAGGTTTATCGCTATTGGGTATTTCTGTTTTAGAAAGAATGTAATAAGAGTCAAAAATTCAAAAATAGATAAGTTTAATGTGATTATGTAAATTATTGATTTAGGTAGCAAATTTAGAAAGAGGCAACCCCCCCTGTATCTCAGGGTTTTTTCAAAGTCAGGGCAAAATTATCTTGCCCTCACCCCCAACCCCTCTCCCACAGTAGAGGGGAGCGTTTTTTTTAATAATTGATTAATTAATACTTAAAAACTCCTGTATCTGTTACTATTTGTTAGTTTCAAAAATTAACATTTTTGAGAATGAAAAAACCCTGCTGTATCTGCAGGGCTGTTTCAAAATAAAAAATTAGGTTAACTGAGATTAAGTAAGAGTAAGATATACAAGAATTTTTTTCTATTAGTTAAAACCTTATGAACAAAAATCCCCTCATCTCCCTCTCCCCCTATCTCCCGCTCTTTTTTCTTTCTCGAAAATGAAACAGCCCTGTCCCTGTATCTGCCCTTTTAAGGGAGAAAAATTGCCCATTGCCTATTGCTTATCCTAATCAATAATTTACACGACGAGAAGTAATAGAGCCAACAATATTGTCTTAGATTATTTAGAACTTTTTAAGATAGTAATTGAAAAAACAAACATAATGTAACCAACTGCATAAGAAGCAATAATATCACTCACCCAATGAACTCTTAAATAAGCACTGCTTATACCCATTAAAATTAGTGAAAAGACTGCTAAACTGTATAAAAATACTTTTAATTTAGGGTAGGACTGAGAAATAAAATAACAAATAAGAAAATATAATAGTAAATTTCCTGCCGCATGACCGCTAGGATAGCTGTTGCCAAAAGCATTTTCCACTAAACGATCTAAAGGGCGAGAAATTGCAAATAAAGGTTTAAAAATTTTGTCAATTAAAATTAAAATAAAGAGACAAGAAAAAGCCATTACTTGAGCTTCTTCCCAATATTTTTTCCAAACTAAAACACCTAAAGTAAATAAAACAAAAAATATAGCTACTTCAGCTTCTCCTAAAAAATAAGATGCTCTGGCAATATAAATAAACCAACCGGGTAAGTTTTCATGAATAGTTTGAAGTAAATATTCATCTAATTCTTTCAGCTTTCCTGTCACGACAAAGGTTGTCAATATAACAAAATACAGAATAGTTATTGAACAAATAATAATTTGATTTTTACTAATATTTTTGAGAACTTTTTTAGGCTTTATAATATACTTTTTTATCATATTTATATTTTATCTTGACCTTAAAAAAATAACACGTAAAAATGTTAATTAAGTTTAGTATCTGTATCGATTTTGTTGTATTAATCAAAAAATATGTATTTTGTTTCAAGGAGGCGATTTATGAAGTGGTGGGCTTCTCCTAATCGTAATACTCCTTATTGGTTGTTATATCAAAGTCACTCAATTAGTTATGTACTATCTAAGGTCATAATTGCTCTGCTACAAGAAAACTATTGCTTGTCGCCCACCCACATAGATCAAGTTATGCTTAACAATGAGTATAAATAACTTCTCGTGTGTTTTTAGATGTCAATAATAACAAGTTAAACCTTCAATTATAGTGGTTTTAATGCCTAAAATCACCTGAGTTCGATATAAAAAAATTGTCTGGTGAAGATTGGGAACAGAGAAACCCCTCTGTGTCTCCCTTTAAAAGGGGAGAAGGGTAATAGGGAGGGAGATTATAATTGAAATAAACTGCTGTTAAACTGATTTTAAATATATTTGTCTCAATTTAATGATTGTTTCAGAGAAAATTTCGTCGATTAAGATTAATAGTTGACTTCTTATTTTTCAAAAGTTTTTTCATCGAACTCAGGTAAAATCTATTACTTTTGTCTTTATATAATTTATTGATCTTCAACAATAGAATCTCCATTTATATCCACAGAGGAAGAAGATTGATTAGGAATTGCTAAAACGATCGCATCTATGACCTTTCCGACACAGAGAATCTCTAAACCTAAATCGCTGGGGTAAGTTT
Organism: Cyanobacterium aponinum PCC 10605; assembly: GCF_000317675.1. Taxonomy (NCBI): domain Bacteria; kingdom Bacillati; phylum Cyanobacteriota; class Cyanophyceae; order Chroococcales; family Geminocystaceae; genus Cyanobacterium; species Cyanobacterium aponinum. The sequence goes on along the minus strand of NC_019776.1, from coordinate 1,868,119 downwards.
GACCTTTAGGAACGATCGCTCTTTTGAAACCTAGTTTAGCCGCTTCTTTAAGCCTTAATTCCATTTGTGAGACTAAGCGTACTTGCCCCCCTAAACCTATTTCACCAATTAAAACCGTACGGGGGTCAACGGTGCGATCGCGAAAACTAGCCACAATGGCAATAGCCATGCCTAAATCGGCGGCGGGTTCTTCGACTCCTAATCCCCCTGCGGATGCTACATAAGCATCTAATTTGGAAAGGGGAATTCCCACTCGTTTTTCTAAAACCGCTAAAATCTGTTGCAGTCGATTATAGTCAACCCCTGTGGTAGAACGACGGGGAGAAGTATAACTGGTGGGACTTACTAAGGCTTGTAACTCAACAACTATACATCTTGTCCCCTCACAGGAAACGATTGTAGCCGTACCGGGGGCTAATTCATCTCTACTGCTTAAAAACAACTCAGAAGGATTAGAAACTTCGTCTAAACCATGATCCACCATCTCAAAAATACCGATTTCATGGGTTGCCCCAAAACGATTTTTCACAGATCTTAATAAACGATGGGAAGCGTAGCGATCGCCCTCAAAATATAGTACAGTGTCGACTAAATGCTCTAACACCCTAGGACCTGCGATCGCACCTTCTTTAGTTACATGACCGACGATAAATAAGGTAATTCCCTCTCTCTTTGCAACCTGCATTAAGGCAGAAGTACATTCTCTTACTTGAGAGACAGAGCCGGGAGCAGAGTTGAGAGTGGCAAAATGAAGAGTTTGAATACTGTCAATAATCGCAACTTGAGGCTTGAGAGACTCCAATTCCCTTAAAATTTCTTCCAAATCTGTTTCTGCTAAAACATAAAGATTCGGTTCACTATAGTCTTGATTAGTCTGATTCCCTTTGTGTCCATTACCATTATGATTGTGATTAAGATCCTCCTCATCTTCTTCTATCACTCCTACCCCTAGACGAGAAGCTCTTAATTTGACCTGTTGTCCCGATTCCTCGGCTGAAACGTAAAGAATGCGAGGAAAACGGATCGCTAACTGATTAGCAGTTTGTAACAATAGGGTTGATTTGCCAATACCGGGATCTCCCCCAATTAACACCAAAGAACCCGGAACAATTCCCCCTCCTAGGACTCGATCGAGTTCCTGATAGCCAGAATTCATGCGAGGTTGTTCTTCTTCTTTTATATCAGAAAACTTGACAGAAATTCTTGGTTGTGGGGAAGTGACGTTTTTTTGGTGAGGACGAGCATTTGACTGCCAACCACCTCGGCTAAAGTTTCCGTTACTATTAAGGATGACTTCTTCCAAAGAACCGTAAGTATCGCAACTGGGACATTTTCCGAACCACTGAGAAGATTCTGCACCGCAACAGTTACAGATATAAACAGTTCTGGTTTTTGCCATATTTTCTTTGCCCTATTGCCAACAATTACCCCATAATGCTACCAAAAAAGTTCTTTCTACTATCAGGTTTTTACTAATTCTTAACTAAAATTTCATCTTCAAGAGATTTTAATTCACCAATTCACCTCAGTTCGGTTTAAGAATATCGAGTCAGGTGTCAGGTTGCAGGTGTTGGAGAGATGAGGGGATGAGGAGAGAGGGAGATAAGGTATCGGGTTTCAGGTTTCAGGTTTCAGGTTTTAGAAGAAAGTAATGAGTAACGAGTAACGAGTAACGAGTAATTATCAACTATTCACTATTCACTATTCACTATTAATTAAATTGCCCTTTTCTCCATCATTCATAGATGAAAATTTATCCCAAACTCAGGTTAGCTTATCTATATAGCGTTCCACTAACAGTATTGCAACTAGGTCATCAATGGGGCGAGGAGGAACTTTCAGGCTTTGAGGAATTAATCTTCCTAAGCCTTTTGGAGGATACATTTGCCAGTATAGCCCTCTTGCTTCTAATGTGCTGTTTTTTTCATCTACGAATTCAATAGCAGATGATAAATTTAGTTTATCTATTATTTTCTGTTTCCACTCTTGAGAGGTGGTCAAATTCCCTATGATTAACTTATTGGGTTGATACTTAGACCACAATTGTTGAATGGATGCGATCGCATCTTCACTTTTTATCACTTCATGCCATAAAATTTGCTTATCTATTGTCACGATAGCCAAACCACATTTATCCCTACCCGGATCAAAACCTAAAAATATCATAAATGACAAACTCCGCAAAAATATAATAAACTTTTTACAAACTAGAGATAAAAATAGTATTACCCTCAAAAAGCTAAAATATAAATAAAAAAGTAAACATCTGGAAAAAGGTAAAAAATCTGAATGTTAGAGCAAATTTTACATCCTTCTATCGATTTCGGTATTGATACTGCTTTTATTTTAGTGATTTTGGTTGCGTTGGAAGCTGTATTATCTGCGGATAATGCCATAGCTTTAGCCTCTATTGCTCAAGGCTTAAAAGACTCTAAACAACAACGATACGCCTTAAATGTTGGGTTACTAATGGCTTATGTTTTAAGAATAACCTTGATTATTACCGCCGCTTGGATTGTTAAATTTTGGCAGTTTGAATTATTAGGAGGATTATACTTACTCTGGCTAACTTTTCGTTATTTCGTCAATTCAAATCAAGAAAATGGTGAAGACGATGAAAACTCAAAACTGAATTTCAAAAACCTGTGGCAGGCAATACCGATTATTGCTTTTACTGATTTGGCTTTTTCCTTAGATAGTGTCACCACTGCCATTGCTGTTGCTGATGAAATCTGGTTAATTATCGCAGGAGGTACTATTGGAGTTATTGCCCTACGTTTCTTAGCTGGTTTGTTTATCCATTGGATTCAAATATTTACCCATTTAGAAGACGCAGGATTTATTACTGTTGGTTTAGTAGGCCTCCGTCTTATTCTTAAAGTGGCTTATCCTTCTTTAGTCCCTCCAGAATGGCTTATGATTGGTATTATTATTGGAATGTTTACTTGGGGATTCTCGGAAAAGAACGATTTAGAAGTTAAAGATTCTCCTGAATCCTAAAAAAAAAAAAATACTTGTAACTTTTTTCGCAACAGCAAAAAAAAGGAGAAAGGAGCGGAGGAGAGGGGGAAACAAGTAATGAGTAATGGTGCGATTCGTTCGCTAGAAACTAGATTTATAATCTAGGGGATTAGCGGCAATGTATCAATTTATTTAGTACATTGACAACTTAATCATCATGTAGGTGTAAATCCTACCCTCTTGATACTTGGAGTGAAAGCGTCTCCTGTTGCTGGAAAATTGGTAACTTTCTGGTGATGAGCGAGGAGAGAAGGCGGTATCTGATAGCCCCCATTGGAAACCCGCCAAGCAAGAACTTATGGATAGCGAAAGTCAAGATGTATCTGAACCATCGTTAATTACAAATAGCTAAAGGGGCTGTTAAGCTATGAACAAAATGTTAATGGAACTAGGGTAAATAATGTCATTACGTTATTTACAAGTATCCCATATAGTTCTCGGTGGATAGCATCATCCTAACAGTTCAATCAATGATGATTAGGAACGAAGTAACCCTCAACGGTTCTGTGAAAACAGTAGGAAACCATCCATAAACCATTGAAGGGAGAGGATGTCTCTAAAAGCAAATGCTTTTTGGGTAACTCCAAAGATAGGCAGACAAGAGACGGATAACAAAGATGTTTGGGGATAAGTAATGGTGTTATGCTTTGGATACCCTTTTTGAGGTAAAAGATATAGCTGTGAAAACTCATCAAACAAGGAAATAGACTAATTTCTGCTCATGTCAAGAGCTTTGTTATTCAGGAGCTGTATGCGGTGAAAGTCGCACGTACAGTTTTGAAGCAGAGTGCGAGAAGGTGACTTCTCGTTCGACTGTAACAGTAATGAAAGTTAGGCGTTTTTTATTCTTAATTCTTAATTCTTAATTCTTAATTCAATAAGGGGATTGATGTCCATTTCTTTCCGTAATATTGCCTTAGTGGCGATAACTGTTTTACTAATTCTTCTGCTGTGGCAGTTAAGAAGTTTACTGGTTATATTAATGATTTCCGTTGTTTTGGCGGCTACCCTTGCTCCTATTGTCGATTGCGGGGAAAAAATGCGTATTCCTCGCTGGTTAGGAGTTATTTTGGCTTATTTATCTATTATCTTAATTATTACAGGGGGAGGATTAGTAATTGGGCCTACTGTCATAGCTCAAATAGAGCGGTTATTACAAAAACTTCCCGGATATTTGGACATTATTACAAATTTAACTCAGTCGTTAATTATTCGTTTTGGTATTACTGAGCCTCAAGCCTTAAATTTAATTGATCAGTGGCTTGATTTACAGGCTTTAGCATCTTGGGCAGTGCGATCGAGTCAGAAGGTCATTTTAAGTTCTTTAGGGCTTACGAGAGGCATTGTCGGAGCTATTTTTAATATCTTATTATCAATTATTCTTTCTGGTTATTTATTAGCTGGTTCAAAAAAACTAATTAAAGACTTTGTCAGTATTTTCCCTTCTCCTTGGGATGCGAAATTAGAAGCCCAATTCCCACCTATGAGCGATCGCATGGGAAAATATATTCAGGGTAGAATTTTAGTTTCTCTTATCCTTGGTGTTGCCATTACTATTGGCTTAAAATTCATCGGAATCAGTGAATTTGCCCTTGGTTTAGGGGTTATTGCTGGTTTTACTAACCTTATTCCTTTTTTTGGTCCTGTTATTGGCTCTATCCCTGCCTTAATAGTTGCGATCGCCCAAGGGGGGTTAACTTTTTGGTGGGTTCTACTCTTATTTGTTATTATTCAAAATGTAGAGACTTATGTACTAGATCCTTTATTAGTAGGTTCAAGTGTGGAAATTGAGCCTTTATACCAACTCTTAGCAGTGTTGGGTGGGGTGCAAGTTTTGGGTATTATTGGAGCATTAATAGTTCCTCCTTGGGTAGCAGGGGCAGGGGTGGTATTAGAAAATCTTTATCTCAAACCAAAACTGACGAAAGAAAATGCCAGTAGTTAGTCTCTGATTGTTTAATCTCCTGATACTCAATACTATAAACAAATTGTCGAAAATCAAGTTATCTTTAATGTTATAAGCCTCCATCGAAGCTAAACCCACTGACTTTTATACACCCATGATTATTAGTTATTGTCTAAATCCTAATTGCTCCCAGCCGAAAAATCATCCTAAACTAAAACAATGTTATACCTGCGGTGCAAATCTGATTTTAAACAATCGTTATCGTGCCATTAAAGTTTTAGGAAAAGGAGGATTCGGTGCGACTTTTATTGGAGTAGATTTAACTGTAACTGAAAATCCTTTGTGTGTTATAAAACAATTACGCCCCAATGCAGATGACCCCCAAGCGGTTAAAACGGCAATTAATTTGTTTGAAAGAGAGGCGAAAATTTTAGGTCAGATTAATCATCATCAAATACCAAAATTATTAGACTATTTTGAAGATCAAGGACAATTTTATCTAATTCAAGAATTAGTTAATGGTCAAAATTTACAACGAGAAATAAAATATGAAGGAGTTTATGGAGAGTTAGCTTTACGAAGATTTCTCCTAGAAATTACCCCTGTTTTAAAATATATCCATTCCCAAAAAATCATTCATCGTGATATTAAACCTGCAAACATCTTACGTCGCAAAAAAGATGGGAAACTAATCTTAATTGATTTTGGTGCGGTGAAAGATGAAGTTAATACCAAATTGGCGAAAACCTTTGGACAAACGGCATTAACTAAATTATCTGTGGGTACAATGGGTTACGCCCCCCCCGAACAACTAGCCATGCGTCCAATATACTCTAGTGATATATATGCTTTGGGAGCAACGTGCCTTTATTTGTTAACAGGGAAATCACCGAAAAATTTTCCCATCGACTCGGATAACGGTGAATTATTATGGCAACAGGAAGTTTCTCTGAGTGACAAAATGGTTAAGATTTTAGAAAAAATGTTGGCTATTAATGCTAGAGATCGTTACAAAAGTGTGGACGATGTGATTATTGCCCTTGACGTAGAATCCCTTGAAGGTAATATGTTAAGTATTCCTACTCCTGTATCTAGCGTTGGAGCAAATATTTCTTCTTTGTCTGAAACGGAAATTACCGTTGGTGATATTAGTAAAACCATGTCTCCTGCCCAACAATTAAGACAGGCAATCCAAAAACGAAAAACAAAAAGCGATCGCCCCAAGAAAATGTTATTAAAATGGAATGAGGAAAGATTTTTTAATGCTCACAACAACGGCAAAAAAGACTTTAGTGACCAAGAGTTGCAAAACCTCAATCTACAAGGAAGCAAATTAATTAAATGTATTTTTCGCTATTCTCAATTACAAGGGGTTAATTTTAAAGAGAGTAGTTTATCTCAAGCCAATTTTTACTCTGCCGATTTGACGAATGCTAATTTTATTAATGCCAATTTGTTTCAGGCTTATTTTTCCAAAAGCAACCTTGAAAACGTTGACTTTACAGGGGCAAATTTAGGCAGTGCCGACTTCACTAATGCCAATGTGACTAACGCTAATTTTTCGGGGGCAAACTTAAAAAATGCCAAAATTAATCAGCAACAATTAAAATCTGCAAAGGTAAATCGAAATACAACGTTTCCTGATGGTAGTCGTCTTTGGTGGAAGATTTTTTAAGTGAACGAATTTTCTCAAACTCTTAACTTCACTTGAGTTCAATGTGAAGTTGTCTGCTGGTGGTAGGGGATTTGGGGAAACCCTCTTATTTTATTAGGCGATCGCCTTTATTTTTCTTTTAAAATTTGAAAATGAAACAGCCCCGCTCCTATTTAGGGGGGATAAAGGGGGGTTTACCCCTTGCCTTTTGCCTTTATTAACTATGAATTCTCGGTTCAGGATGAAGGTTACTTAAAGTATCACTTTCTAGTTGTGCCAATTCAGATAGGCGTAAATCAACAATGGTGCGATCGAAGTATTGAGTAGCCAATACCCAGTAAATGCCATAATGTCTAGCTTCAGAAGCCATTAACCCTCGGTAAAACTTTGCTAACTCTAAATCAGGGCAATGTTGGGCAAGTAATCCTAATCTTTCATGCGATCGCGCTTCAATTAAAGCAGAGACAAGCAGAGAATCTAAAAGTCTGTGAGGTTCTTGTTTTTTAATAGCCTGTTTCAAAGTAGCACCATAAGGAGAAGGTTTTAAGGGAGCAAGAGGAATATTTTTTCTCTTTAACCATTGATTTACCTGCTCAAAATGTTCTAACTCCTCCTGTGCGATCGCTGTTAACTGATAAACTAAATCCTCATGGGCAGGATAGCGAAATAAAAAATTCACCGCCACCCCCGCCGCTTTGCGTTCACAATGAGAATGATCAAGTAAAATGAGATCAAGGTTATCCAAAGCCTGTTCTAACCATGCAGACTGAGTGGGTTGACAAAGTAAGTTAATTTTAGTGAAACTAAACACGAATTTGTAAGCAATCAAAAAATAACCAGCCTACCCATAATAAAATAAATTTAGTTAGACTAGGATAAAAACTTATATATTTCTATTAGTAAACATAAATATCTTAAATAAATAGAATGAGTAATAAAAGATTGGTTATCGGAGATGTTCATGGTCACTACGAAGCATTATGTTCCTTGTTTAATCACATTGCTCCCCTAAGCGAGGATCAAGTTTATTTTTTAGGAGATTTAATTGATCGTGGTCCTGAAAGTTCTCAGGTGGTAGAATTTGTCATGAAAAATGACTACCATTGCATCCTTGGTAATCACGAAATTATGTTACTCGATGCGTTAGGAAACGGAAAACTTAATCATCAAGCCTTCCAATCGTGGTTACAAAATGGAGGCAACGCCACTGTAATGAGTTATGGTCATAAAATGCCTTCGGCTGAACATATAGACTGGATGAAAAGTCTTCCCTTCTTCTTTGACTTAGGAGATTATTGGTTAGTTCATGCTGGAGTTGACCCCCGTTTAAATATTACTCAACAATCCCCAGATCAATTTTGTTGGATTCGCTCAGAATTTCACAGTAGTGAAAAGCCCTATTTTCAAGATAAAACAATCATCATTGGTCACACCATAACCTTTACCTTTAACGGACTAAAACCGGGTCAAATTGCCAAAGGAGAAGGATGGCTCGGCATAGATACAGGAGTTTATCATCATGAGCAAGGATGGCTAAGTGCCTTAGATTTAAACACGAATACTGTTTATCAGGTAGATAGTTTTGGCAAAAATTTCCGTTCTCTTCCTCTGTCTGAAGTAACCCATAACGTTAACACTCGTAAATTGTTCGCCCGTCGTCAAAAGGTGTTGTTTTAAGTTTTCAGAAGTTGAAGGGATGATTTCAGAGAATTGCCTCCGACTCTGACACTCCCTTCTGCGGTTCCAATCATTTTTTCTGAGCAAAATAAGCCGTTAAAACTTTCTGTACAATGGGACCTGCGGTTGAACCGCCTCCACCTCCTGAATGCTCAACAAAGGCAACCACAACTATTTCAGGGTTCTCATAGGGAGCAAATGCTCCAAACCAAGCATGAGATTTTCCCGGTGGTGCTTCGGCTGTACCACTTTTTCCTGCTACTGCCACTCCATCTACTGCCGCTTTACCCCCTGTACCGTTCGTAACGACGGCTCTTAAACCTTCTCTAAGGGTTTTTAAGGTTTCAGGCTTTAAGTCTAGGGATTTACGTTTTTCAAGGTAGGAAGGATCTTGACGCAGGTGAGGTACTACAAGATTACCCCCATTGGCAGGAACAGCAAACATAACTGCTACTTGTAAGGGTGTTGCGAGGGTAAAACCTTGTCCGATAGACATATTAACTGTATCGCCTACAGTCCATTCCCAATTAAATCTTTCCTTTTTCCACTGACTGTCAGCAATTAAACCGGGGGTATCTTCTTCTAATTCAATACCTGTCTTACTGCCAAAGCCATATTTTCTTGCCCACTCAATTAGGGTTTCTCCTCCCACTCCATTGCCAATTTGTCCAAAAAAAGTATTACTACTCCAAGCCATTGCCCTAACGAAACCCATGGGGCCAAATCCTGATCGATTCCATTCTCCAAAGGCTGTGCCACCAACTCTTAAATAAGCATAGGTAGGAAGAATTGTACTGGGTTTATATTTGCCTGATTCTAATCCCGCAGTGGCAGTTACGATTTTAAAGGTAGAAGCGGGAGGAAATCCTCGTAAACTACGATTAATAAAAGGATTACCTTTTCCTTGTACTTCTTTCCATAACTGAGTGGTGATTTTTCCAGAGAAAATATTGGGATCAAAACCGGGATAGCTAACCATTGCTAAAACACTACCATCACGGGGATCAAGGGCAACAACTGCTCCTTTGCGATCGCCTAATGCTTGTTCTGCGGCTTTTTGTAAATCTAAATCAAGAGTTAAAGTGACATCATTTCCTGCTTTTGCTTCTTTCAGCCCTAATTTTCCTAAAACTTTTCCTGCACCATCTCTTTCTAAAAGTATTCCTCCCCATTCTCCCCTCAAATCGGACTCAAAAGCAGACTCAGCTCCCATTTTACCGATGACATCCCCTAAACGATAACCTTGCTCTTTTCTTTGGGCGAGTTCTTCTGCGTTAATTTCTCTGGTATATCCTAATACATGAGAACCATTTTTCCCATGGGGATAATATCTGATAGTATCGGTATCGACTTCTACTTCTGAGAGTAAATTACGATTTTCTTCAATAGCCGTAATTTGTTGAGGGGTGAGATTACGGGCAATACGAACTAAGGTAGGAGAGTCGTAGTTTTCTTGTTCGAGGGTTTTTTGCAACTCTGTTTCAGGGATATTAAGAATTTGTGCTAATACAGAGCGAATTTCCGCCCAATTTTCTTGTTTTCGTACAATAGGCCATAAATAAGCTGAGTGGGATAAACGGGTAGCCCCTAATATTCTGCCTTTACGGTCATATAAATTACCTCTGACGGGGGGTTTAGGGAGAATTTTAGTACGATTGTTTTCTGCTTTTTCCTGATATGTATTCCCTTCTACTAATTGTATATATGCTAATCGAGATGCGATCGCACCAAAAAAGAAAAGACTAATAAGCAACATGATAAATATAGGTTGGTCTTTTTGTCCCACATTCAACCAAATTTTTTGCCGTTGATTACGAGTATCAGAAAAAGTAACTTGACGACTTTTTAAGGAAGATTTCTTAGACTTTTTAATAATTGAGGTTAGTTGCATATTATTTGAGATGGGGATGTTTATAAATCACAGGGTTAAGTCCAATAATTGCCTACGGCAAACCCTCTTTAAAGAGGATAATTTATGACAATCATTTATTATATTAGAGGGCGTTGGAAAGAAATTAATCAGTATCAGTTATTTGCAATTAAACATTCTGGCTCTATCACTTCTCGTCGTGTAAATTATTAGTGTTTGGTAGGCAAGAGGCAAGAGGCAATAGGGGATTATTAAATAATAATTTATAAACTTTTAGTTTTGTTTTACTATAAACACTATTCAATAAAGGTTATAGAAGTTATTTTCTGTTAATTTATCATAACCACACTCTGAAGAACCAACATTCTTATATAGCCGTTTATTCTTCATCTTCCCATAAGCAAGAATTTTGTCGGATACTTCGATAATCTCCATTACCGATAATAAGATGATCTAAAATGGGAATGCCAATTATTTTTGCTGATTCCAATAATCGCTTCGTTAAGTTCAAATCTTCGATGGAAGGCTCTAAATTTCCCGAAGGATGATTATGAGCAATAATTATATTTGTAGCAGACTGCCTAATCGCTTCTCGAAACAGCTCACGAGGATGAATTAAAGTTTCTGTTGCAATACCAATTGTAATAACCTGAGTACTGATTAAACTGTTTTTTGTGTCTAATAATAGCACGGCAAAACGCTCTTGAGATTGCCACATTAGTTCGTGACTGAAAGCCGCCGCCGCCGCATTTGGACTGTCAATAATCGCCCTTGCACAGGGGCGAAATTGAAATGCTCTTTTTCCTAATTCTACACCAGCAAGAATGGTTGTGGCTTTAGCAGGACCTATACCCTGAATCTCCATTAATTCTGTGGGAGAAATAGTACGTAACACATCCAAAGGATCTTGTTTATTTTGACCCAGTTGATTCAAAATATATTGAGCTAATCCTACCGCCGATAGTTTGCCTTTTCCTTGCCCTGTACCTAATAAAATGGCAATTAACTCCGCCGAGCTTAAATTCCTTGCTCCTAATTCTAATAATCTTTCTCTAGGGCGTTCACTTAAAGGTAAATCTGCGATCCTCAGATTATAAACCATGTCATTGTTACAAAATGAAATCTTAATCTTTATTGTAACCTCGTTTGTCGATTTAAGATCTGGTTTCAGAGTTTTTAATTATTCACTATTCACCTTTGCCCTCCCCCCTCGAGAGGGGGGATAAAGGGGGGTTTGCCCTTTAATGACTTGTTAATTGCCACTGAATGCTTCCAAAGCTGACTTAAGTGCGATCGCAGTGTGAGTCCAATGAGTTCCTCCCTGACAAAAAACAATGTAAGGTTCACGTAAAGGACCGTCGGCAGAAAATTCAGAAGTACTACCGTCAATAAAAGTACCTCCTGCCATAACTAAATTTGTATCATATCCGGGCATGGGTGCAGGTACAGGGTCTAAATATGAACCGATGGGGGAATTTTTTTGAATGGCACGGCAAAAAGCTACTAATTTATCAGGGCTACCTAGTTTAACTGCTTGAATAATATCTCGACGGGGAGTAAAAGGTAAAGGGTTTACTTCATAGCCCAATTCAGAAAAAACATAAGCAATTAGGTGACTACTTTTCATTGCTTCGGCTACCATCTGAGGTGCAAGAAAAAACCCCTGAAATAAAAGGCGATTTTGCTCAAATGTTGCCCCTCCACTGCTACCAATACCGGGGGCTGTTAAACGACAACAGGCTTTTTCTACTAAGTCTTCTCTTCCTGCGACATATCCTCCTGCGGTAACGATTGTACCACCCGGATTTTTAATTAATGACCCTGCCATCAAATCGACTCCCACGGCGGTGGGTTCACTTTTTTCGATAAATTCTCCATAGCAATTATCCACAAAGCAGACAGTATCGGGATTTTGTTTTTTTACTAACTGTACAACTCGGGCAATATCGGCAACAGAAAGACTTTGTCGCCAAGAATAACCACAAGAGCGTTGAATTAATACTAATTTGGTTTCTGGTTTGACGGCGGTGGCTAAACCCTCCCAATCAATGCCTCCTTCATCTGTTAGGGCTAATTCTCGATATTTTACTCCCCATTCTTGTAATGTACCTTGTCCCTCGCCCCGTACTCCAATTACTTCCTCTAGGGTATCGTAAGGATGTCCTGCGACTGCTAACATTTCGTCATTAGGACGTAATACCCCGTAGAGACAGGATGCGATCGCATGAGTTCCCGAAACAAATTGTATTCTCACGGCGGCTTTTTCAGCCTCAAAAACTTGAGCGAAAATTTGGTCTAATACGTCTCTACCTAAATCATCGTGACCATAACCGCTTACACTAGAAAAATGATGCACTCCCACTCGATGATCTCGAAATGCTGTTAAGATTTTGTTTAAATGATGTTTTACCTGTTGATCAATTTCTGCAAAGGTAGGTAATAGTTTTTCTTGGGCTGAATCAATTAATAAATCAATATTCATACTGGATGTAAATGTCGTTTAATATTTGTCGTTGAATTCACGAATGGAAGCGTACTGCACCGATTGCATCTTATAATGAAGATAACTAAATATCTATAATTTATCAATTTAAGGGATAGGGATTCATCGTGTTTACAGCTACCACTTTACCTAACTCAAACTTGCCTCAAGATTTATTTGGTGCGATCGCATCTTTGAAAAAAGAATTAAATGCCGTTATCCTCGCTCACTATTACCAAGAAGGAGATATTCAAGATATAGCGGACTATATAGGAGACTCTTTGGGATTATCTCAACAAGCCGCTTCAACTTCTGCGGATGTTATTTTATTCGCAGGAGTCCACTTCATGGCAGAGACGGCAAAAATCCTCAACCCCGATAAATTAGTACTTTTACCAGACTTAGAAGCAGGTTGTTCCCTAGCTGACAGTTGCCCCCCCGATAAATTTGCTCAATTCAAGGCACAACATCCAGACCATATCGTTATATCTTATATAAACTGTACCGCCGAAATTAAAGCATTAAGTGATATTATCTGCACCAGTTCCAATGCCGTTAAAATTGTACAACAAATCCCCCCAGAACAACCAATAATCTTTGCACCCGATCGTAATTTAGGTCGTTATGTAATGGAACAAACAGGGAGAGAAATGGTATTGTGGGATGGTAGTTGTATTGTTCATGAAACATTTTCTGAGAAAAAAATTGTTCAACTAAAAATAGAACATCCCCAAGCTCAAATCCTTGCTCACCCTGAATGCGAGACTCCTGTTTTACGCCATGCAGATTATATCGGCTCCACAACGGCATTATTAAAATATGCCATGCAAAGTAATTCTTCCGAATTTATTATAGCCACTGAACCCGGAATTATTCATCAAATGCAAAAAGATGCCCCCCATAAATCTTTTATTCCTGCCCCCCCAGAAAATAATTGTAATTGCAACGAATGCCCTTACATGAGATTAAATACCTTAGAAAAAGTTTATTTAGCTCTAAAAAATCGTACTCCTAATATTGAAATTCCCCCTAGCATTCAGCAAAAAGCCTTACAACCTATTCAGAGAATGTTGGAAATGTCTTGAAGACTCTCACCATTAAATCAATAGATTGTAATGGGAGATTCTGAACTGCAATTACTTGCAATTCCCTCCTCTCTCACGAGGGTTGCTAGGCTGACTGGTACTTACCTTACTGGGTCATACATCCATCTAGGAAACCTAGACACCATGCCAATTCATGGTTAGCCTTGACTTTCGGAGGGACTCCCCGTAGGTGGACGTTAACTCCACATCATCAATTATAGCATAACGTTGTTTGCCGTCACCTACGGTAACTCTACTCAAACTTGTTATTTAATGGGAGTCTTACGTTAATAAGATAAAAAAGGATGTTATTGGAATTATTAATTAACAATTAAGAAAAGGGCAAGGGGCAAATGCAATTAATAAAAGAATATACTCCTTGTCATTCTTTACAAAACTTAATAGAATAGGAATCATACCACTAAGTATAAATTCTTATTATCATGTTTAGTGCAGAATTTCCTTGGCTAACAGCCGTCATTGCCTTACCCCTTATCGGTGCTTTTGCAATTCCCCTCATTCCCGATAAGTACGGAAAAAATATTAGAAATTATAGTTTGACTATTGCTTTAATAAATTTTTGCTTAATCGTTTACGGTTTTTGGCAAAATTATTCTATCTACGACACAAATTTTCAACTACAAGAATCTTATAGTTGGTTTCCGCAAATTGGTTTAACTTGGAGTTTAGGGGTTGATGGTTTATCCATGCCCCTAATTGTTTTATCTGGCTTAATCTCTACCCTTGCCATTCTCGCTTCTTGGCAAGTAGAAAAAAAATCGAAATTATATTTCTTCTTATTGTTAGTTTTATATAGCGCTCAAATTGGTGTTTTTGCCGCTCAAGATTTATTATTATTCTTTATTATGTGGGAATTAGAGTTAGTTCCCGTTTATATTTTAATTTCTATCTGGGGTGGGAAAAAACGTCTTTACGCCGCCACTAAATTTATTCTCTACACTGCTTTAGCTTCTATTTTTATCCTTGTGGCAGGTTTAGCAATGGCATTTTATGGGGATAATTTCACCCTCAACATGGCTGAATTAGGCATGAAAAATTATCCCATTGCTTTAGAAGTATTAGCTTATGTGGGATTTTTAATCGCTTTTGGTGTGAAGTTACCTATTTTCCCTTTTCACACTTGGCTACCAGATGCCCACAGCGAAGCATCCGCTCCAGTTTCCATGATTTTGGCGGGGGTATTGTTAAAAATGGGTGGTTATGGTTTAATTCGTTTCAATTTGGAAATGTTACCAGATGCCCATATTAAATTTGCTCCTTTATTAGTAATTTTAGGGGTAATTAACATCGTTTATGGGGCTTTTACTGCTTTTGCTCAAACTAATTTAAAACGTCGTCTTGCTTCTTCTTCCATCTCTCACATGGGTTTTGTCTTAGTAGGTATTGCCGCTTTTACCGATTTAGGCATGAATGGGGCAATGTTGCAAATGTTATCTCATGGTTTGATTGCGGCGGCGTTATTTTTCCTCTCTGGGGTAACTTATGAGCGTACTCATACTTTAATGATGGATGAAATGGGCGGTATGGCAAAATCCATGCCAAAAACTTTTGCTTTATTTACTGCCGCCTCTATGGCTTCTTTGGCTTTACCCGGAATGAGTGGCTTTGTTAGTGAGTTAAGTGTATTTTTAGGTTTTGCCCAAAGTGATGCTTATAGCTCAGTATTTAAGGTTGTGGTAACGGTATTAGCGGGGGTTGGTTTAATTTTAACTCCTATCTATTTACTGTCTATGTTAAGGGTTGTTTTTTACGGCGAAAATGTTACCAGTTTAAAGTTAGATGGTTTTCAACTTGATGCTAAACCCCGTGAAGTTTTTATTACCGTTTGTTTAATTATACCTATAATTGCGATCGGACTTTATCCTAAATTGGCAACGGAAAGTTATGATTTAAAAACTGTGCAAGTAGCCAGTAAAACAAGGGCTTCTTTAGAGGTAATTGTCAATCATTCTGTTGAGAATATTCCTGCTAATTTTACAATTGCAGAGATTAATAATTAACCTCACTTCCGCTTAAAAATATCAGAAAGGGCAGGTGTCAGGGTATTGGTGATGGTGGAAAAGAGTGAGAAGGCGAAGTAAGGGCTTAGGGTTGTAGGGGTTGAATATATTCAACCCTTACGGGAAATTTCTTTTTTATCTTGTAGTTATTTAAATTAACTTTGAGACACTTTTAAAAATTTAATTCTTTGATAAACAAGAGCTAGAGATTTTGATTTTGTTTCATTCTCTATTTAAAACGACTTTAACTCCAAACTCAAATTATTGTCTTTTGCCCCTTTCATTTTCAACTTTGCCTGTTGCCTTTTCCCTATTCCCTTGTCTTAATTCCAGTTACTCGTTGCCCTTTTGATTTATTGATGTTGGGATTTAAGTTTTTCTTTTTCCCATGATAAAGTTTGTTCTAACTCCTGTAATTCTTCTCGTCTTGTTTCCACTTCTAAGCGAATACGAGTTAAATCTTGACTCTGAGAAGTCAACTCTTGACGCCACTTTTCCAGCCTTGCCTCTTCTTCAGGTATATTTATATTTATATTACTGCGAAAATTCCCTTCAATTAAATATTCTTTGAGTAAATTTAAAATCCAGTCTTTGGCTGATTGACAACGTAAAATCTGTCCTTGATTATTTAATTCCACTAACAATAATAATCCCTCTTTAAAATTATCATCATCATTATCTAAAGGGATATATTGATTGTTGCAAAAAGTCCATTGTAATTTAGACTCCTCCACAGCAAGAAGATTTAATAAAAATTTTCCTGTGTCAGTATCTCTAATAACTTCGGCTAAATGCAACATCTTTGATAATCAATTTAGGGTTTAGGTTTTTGGGGGAAATAGAGGCTTAGGGTGTTGGGGTTTTTGGGGATTAGGGAAGACGAGTTCGAGGTTCGGGGTTTTTAATTATTAACTATTTACCTTTGCCCTCCCCCCTCTTGAGGAGGTATAAAGGGGGGTTTGCCCTTTGCCCCTTGCCCTTTTAACTTTGTCTTTTTCCCTTTACTCTAATTATTTTAGTAATTCTAGGCGTTTTTGTAAGATTTCTCCCTGAATTTTGCTTTCTGCTAAGGCATTACGAGCATTTTCGATAATGTCATTGGGTGCTTTATTAACAAAATTAGGATTGTTTAAACGTCCTTCTAAGGATTTAACTTCCCCTTCAATTTTAGAGAGTTTTTTCTCTAGTTTTGCCGTTAGTTTCTCGATGTCGATTATACCTTCTAAAGGAATCAAAATTTGAATTGTACCTACTACAGAAGCGATCGCTTTTGAAACTTCATCGGTTAAACTGTCAGTTATAGTTAAATTCTCGACTTTTGCTAATTCTATGATATAGTTTTGAGTTTGTTGCAAAATCTGCCTTTCTTCAGGGTTTTCTGATTGTAGAATGGCGTTAACTTTTACTCCTGGTTTAATTTCTGCTTCCGCACGAAGATTACGAATAGCGCGTATTGTCTCGAAAAGAAGACTAAAGCTAGTTTCCAATTCTTCATCGATGAGAGTGGTAAAGGTAGGGGTAATAACTGAGGGAGTTTCTTCCGTTTCTATCTTAATTAAAGAGTCATTTTTTTGAATATTACCGAATATCTCTTCTTTAAAGTTGGCTAACCATTGCAAAGTTTCCTGTCTTTTCTCCACAAAGATGAAATTTTGATAGATAAACCATCCCGTATAACCTAAACCAATTAGGCGTAAGAAAGGAGAAAGTAAGGGAAAATCATGGATAGCGGTGGTAATAGAGGAAATCAATTGAATAACTACTAATACCAAAAATGCGATCGCAACTACGGTAAAAGGTTGTTGATATTTTCTCAGGAAACTGCTAATTTGTTCGGGTAATTGATCTAATAAACTTACTACTTGATGACCTAATTTAACGATAGTGCCTTCCTCGGTATTTTCAAAACTGATAAGGGAAGGTTGAGTCATTTTTTGAATAGTAGTTAACTCCATCAATTCATCTACCACAGGTAAAGATTGCAGAGCTAGACTATCATCGCTATTTTGAGTTAAAGTGTGCCAAATTTCCTCGGTGATGTGAGGCATGAAAGGATGTAACAATTTGAGGATACCTTCTAAAACATAAGCAAGGGTTTGTTGTGCTACTTTACGGGAAGCAGAATCTTTATCTTGCCATAAACGAGTTTTCACTAACTCGATATACCAGTCGCAAAAATCACCCCAAATAAACTCGTATAATCCCTTTGCCGCTTCCCCTAATCCGTAATTATCAAGATATGTTTCAGTTTCTTTGACAATTTGATTAAAACGTGATATTATCCAGCGATCGCATCCTTCTAGTTGAGTTAAATTAGGATAGCCCAATTGGGCGGGGGTTTTACCATCTAAATTCATCAACACAAAACGCGCCGCATTCCATAACTTGTTGGCAAAATTACGGGAGGCTTCTACCGACTCGGATTCATCGGTTTTACGGTTATATTGTAAACTAATATCTTGCCCCGCACCAGCTACTTCACGGATTAAAGTGTATCTTAAGGCATCTGTACCGTATTTATTGCATAAAAGTAAAGGATCAATGCCATTATTGGCGGATTTTGACATTTTTTTGCCATTTTCATCCCTTACCAAACCATGAATATAAACGTCCTTAAAAGGCATCTTACCAGTAAAGTGACCTGACATCATCGTCATACGGGCAACCCAGAAAAAGATAATATCAAATCCCGTCACCATAGTGGTATTGGGGAAGTAAGTATTAAAATCATCGGTATTGTTAGGCCATCCCATGGTAGAAAAAGGCCACAACCCAGAAGAAAACCAAGTATCTAATACATCTGGATCTTGAGTTAAAATAATATCCTCACCATATTTTTCAACAGCTTTGTCCCTCGCACTTTTTTCATCATGTGCCACAACAAAAGGAGTCTCATCGGTAATTTCCCCATTAGTTAAACTGGTAACATACCAAGCAGGAATTTGATGTCCCCACCACAGTTGTCGAGAGATACACCAGTCTTGTAATTTAACTAACCAATCACGATAGACTTTTTCCCATCTTTCAGGCACAAAATGAGGGGATTGATTATCGTCTAATTCTGCTAAGGCTTTTTTGGCTAAGGGTTCGATTTTCACAAACCATTGAGTTGACAGTAAAGGTTCAACAGGTACTTTACCTCGATCGCTGTATGGTACACTATGACGATAATCTTCAACTTTGACTAAAAATCCTTCTTCCTCTAGTCGTTTCACCACATTCTTACGCGCGACAAAGCGATCCTGTCCTGCAAATTCTCCTCCTTCTTCATTAATTGACCCATCTTTATTTAAGATATTAATGAAAGGTAGATCATGACGTTTACCTATTTGAAAATCATTATAGTCGTGGGCTGGTGTCACTTTAACACATCCTGTACCAAAAGCGCGATCGACAAATTCATCAGCAATAATGGGAATCTGACGATTAGTAATAGGCAAAGTAACGGTTTTACCAATTAAATCTTGATAACGCTCATCATAGGGATTTACTGCCACGGCGGTATCCCCTAACATCGTTTCAGGGCGAGTGGTAGCAACCTCTACATATCCATCCCCTTCCGTTAAAGGATAACGAAAATGCCATAAATGTCCATCAACTTCCTTATTTTCTACCTCTAAATCAGACACCGCCGATTGAGATTCTGGACACCAATTCACCATATATTGACCACGATAAATCAATCCTTCTTCATACAGTTGCACAAAAGCAGTTTTTACCGCATCACATAAATTCTCATCGAGGGTGAATCTTTCCCTACTCCAGTCAGCAGATAACCCCAATCGCTGTAACTGATTAACAATAGTGCCTCCTGATTGATGGCGCCATTCCCAAGCCTTTTCTAAAAACTTTTCTCTACCTAAATCGTAACGGGTTTTACCTTCGGCTTTGAGTTGCTTTTCAATGATTGTCTGTACCGCAATACTAGCATGATCTGTACCGGGTAAACAAAGGGTATTTCTTCCTTTCATACGGTTATAACGCACAAGGGTATCAATCAAGGAAGTATTAAAAGCATGACCCATGTGTAGAGTGCCTGTAACATTTGGAGGAGGAATTACGATCGCATAAGTTTCTCCTCCCTTATCGGGATTAGCTTTAAAGGTTTCTTTTTCTTGCCAAAATTTTTGCCACTTTGCTTCTGTTATCTGAGGATCATATTGAGGAGGTAAGATGGTTTCGGGTGTAGTCATAATAATAGAATTTTTTTAGTTAAATATAAATATTTATCTATTGTGATCTTATTTATTTTCCCACAGATTAACTCTCAAAACTTACCAAATCAACATAAAAAAACCCACTCGATTGAACGAGCGGGAAAATAATTTTTATTTTTTTATTTACACTTACTATTCGTTTAAAGGATATTAGAAAGTGAAAGTGGTTCTTAATGTACCGATGATCTGATCGTCATTTTGTCCTTGATTTGTGGAATTAACCCAAATTACACCGGGAGTCAATGAGATATTGTCAGTTAACTGATACTTGTAGAAAGCCTCTACGTGAACAGGAAGAGTGGTACTAGAAACACGAACACGACGAGAGTTACCAGCCGCATCAGTGATGAAGTAAGTAGGAGAAGCATTATAGGGTTGAACACCAGCAAAGATACCTAAAACACTTCCTTCTTTACCTAAATCAGGGAATGCAAAACCACCGCCATAGGTCCAGATGTCATCATTTCCACGACCAATTCTGGTTACGTTAGAATAGTTGAAGAAGGCACTGAAGCTGATAGAGTCAGTGATACGCCATGCAAATTGGCTTCCGTAAGAATTGACAATTTTATCTTTCTGATCAACCGTTGCTCCGGGGAAACGACTCTGAAAACGTTCATTAAGAGCAGATGCACTTTGGTTAGCGAATGTTGTACCAACAATTCCTGCAGTACCGCCACCACCAAATAAAGCAGTATCAGCTTTTTGGAACGCATTAACGTAGGTAAAACCTAAAGCAACAGTATCACTGAGGTTAAAGTTTAATTGGCTTAATAAAGCATAGTCACCATTGAAAATACCTTCACCGTCAGCAGGAGAAGCGGCACTACTTGCACCACCAGCAAGATAACCTACGGTTAAAGTGCTAGGTCCGAGTAAACCTTCTAAGAAACCTAATTGATAACTTAAACCGGCACCAGAACCACCACCAATACGATAGATGGGGTTTTCAGAAGCAAAGGTACTTAACGCACCATTACCACCGTCATAATCTTCAAAGAAAGGATTGAGAGTAGGAGTGTAGTCGCTGTGAATACCACCAAAAGCGGCTAAGTAGGCTTGAATTTGTGAATCTTTACCTAATTTGATAGGAGCATAGTATGCTAACCAGTCAACTAAAACATCATTTCCAGAACCGGGATAGAGGTTGAAGGTTTGATTTGTAGTACCACTACTTCCAGAAGTTGGGACGTTAGTAATAGGTAAGCCACCTGTTCTGTAGCGGTTAGTACCTGTGGTATTAAATGCTCCAAAATTTCCAGCAGATAAACGGGTAACAAGGTTGTCTTCCCCTGTGAAACTGGTATTTAAAGCTAAACGAACACGATTACCTAAAATAGCTTGGTTACCATCTTCAAAGGCTTGAGTTAAAGCAATGATTACTTCCCCTTGTAACTTAGTAGTTGTAGAGAACTGATGATCTTCTAAGAATGCAACTCTGCCTTCTAAGTTATCAACTCTTGCACCCAATGCCGCTAACTCAGCTTCAAACTCAGACATTAAGCGTTTTAGTTTTTCAATGTCTTCTCTTAATACTGATTCGCTAGAAGCAATTAAACGTTCCATTTGTTGCATACAAGCGTTTAAACCAGCCGCAAATTCATAACGACTTAATGCTCTGTTTCCTCTATAGGTACGATCGGGATAACCAACGATACAACCGTAGCGTTCAACAAGGCTTCTTAACGCTTCAAATGCCCAATCAGTAGGAGATACGTCTCTTAACTGAGAAACACTGGTTACTTGATCTTGAGAGGTAACTCCGCCCTCTGCACCGTAACTATCTAATTGATTAATAATTTGAGTGTTACTATCGTTATTAGCTTGGGCTAAATTGATTTCTTCACCAGCTTTAGCGGGAGAATTTGCTAATAAACTGGCTCCTACGATGATAGGAGTAACTGTAATAGATTGCCAAAAGTTTTTTTTCATTGTTGAGCTTCCTCACACCTTAATTTATTGGAAGTTAATAATCTGCCCTCAAAGAGCTAGATAGATTTTTGTTTATTTCTGAATATCATATTAGCATGAAAAATTTATTGTTCACTAAAATTTTAATCATTTTGTTAAGGTATCTTAACTTTTACTTAATATTATTTTATTTCCCATAGATTTCTCCGAATAGTACGAAAAAGCATTTTTATCCCTATTATTTTTACGGTTATTAGAATAAATGGATAGGAGAAAAAGTAAATATAACCGAAGAAAAATCCTACTAAATTAATTTATTCTTAAGTTAGAGAAACATGACATAAGATACCAGCCTAAATTGCACATTCCTGCTGAATAACTGAGGTTGTGTCAATTACATTGATTCAAATGTAAAAAATACGGATTTTGTTGTAGTTAAAATCTTCCCTTGAAAAGAGTTTTGATTCCTAGAGGCAAAACTTTAAGTATTTTCGATAATGTCCCATAAAGAAAGAGCCCCAAGAAGTTAACTAGGCTGACCTACTAACTTGCTGGAACTCTCTCTTTAATTTTTTTATAAGGGCATTTAAATTATCAGACTTCTGACTGCTGGAAGGAATGGTTTAAAAAATGCTTATAACTCAATATTTGTTAGTCAAATAGATGTATAAGTATATTTAAAAACTAAACAGCTCCAGCACACAGCCGAATCTGAGAACCTAAAGACCCCACGAAATTACTACTACTATCTATCATGGGCATCACCTCCTGTTTCCCTTAACGGCTTTAAAATTTTGTTTGATTTAATTGTAGATCATGATTCTTGGAAATGGCAAGAGTGTTTTTTTATTTTACAGATTTTTAATTGAAATTCAATTCCTAACCCTTAATTCCTTAATACCACTGGACATTTTATCTTCAACTAAAGATTGCTCAAGATTATGTTAGTTAATCTGTGAGAAAATAATGCTTTTAGCCTATCCAAAACTCAGGTTATTTTAATTTGCCCGATCGCAATATACTAACGATAAGCCAAATACCGAGAAAAGTGGCGGCGGCAAAAAGAATATTACTGATAAAGATAAGTTGAGCAGTGGTTGCCCCAGTGGAAATAATTGCGGCACCCATAGTCAGAGAACCAACTACTATGCTAAAAGATAATCTGTTAGCAGAATCGTCTAAACTACGCCTTAAACCTTCTAATTCTCTAAGTTGAAGTTTCCATTGGAAAGTTTCTGAACTTAGTCTATCTAAGATTACATCTATTTGACGGGGCGATCGCAAACTAATTGCTTTTAAATCTAAGACTGTCCTAAATAAAGTTTGGAAGGGAGTATCACCAATTAACTGACGACGGAATAAATCGGTAATTAAGGGCTTTATTTCTGCAAGAAGGTTAATTTCGGGGTTAAACTTACGAGCGACACCTTCTAAATTAGCTAAACTCTTGGCATATAATCCCATATTGCCGGGGAGTTTGATTTTATTCCGACGAGAAACGTCTAACACTTCGTAGAATACTTCACTGAAATTCAATTGAGATAAACTGAGATTATAGTATTTTCTCAGCATACGACTATAATCATTTTCCAGTTGGGCTAAATTAGTTTTGTAGCTATTGCTTTCTGATAACTCAAGAGTCAATTGGGCACATCTTTGAGCATCTATATCAACGATTGCTAAAAGCATTTCCGTCAATAGTTGCTGAGTACGAGGGTCAAGTCTGCCAATCATCCCACAGTCAATTATTCCTAATCTGCCATCACTCAAATAGAATATATTACCGGGATGAGGATCAGCATGAAAAAAACCATCTATAAAAATTTGCTGAAAAAATGCTCTAAATAATAAGGTACTAATTTCTTGTCTTTTTTTGCTGTCAGGAGCTATGTCAGCGTCTAAGATTGGTTTACCGTCAAGCCACTCCATTAATAAAACTTTCTCAGTGGTAAACTCCCAATATATTTGCGGAATTTCTAATTGTTTACTATCAAACCAATTACTATTGCTAAGGTTCAATCTGAGTTTATCGGTAAATTGTGCTTCTTGGCGAAAATCTAACTCTGCTTGTACTGCTTTTGTAAACTCATCAGCTAAAGTAACCACATCATAATCATTGCCAAAGTCTGTGAGTGCAACTATTTCAGCAATACTTTTAATCAAATTTATATCCTGATTGACGATTCTTTCTATGTCTGGGCGTTGAACCTTAATCGCAACTTCTTCACCAGTAACAAGAGTTGCTTTATGTATCTGTGCGATCGAACCTGCAGCGATAGGATTATGATTTATATCAGCAAAAATTTTATCTAGGGGTTGATTTAATTGCTCCATCAAAGTTTTTTCAATGAGTCCCCAAGGCACTGGTGGTACTTGGGCTTGAAGGGCTGTCAGAGCCTCTATATATTGAGGAGGTAATAAATCTGGACGAGTACTTAATAGTTGTCCAAACTTGACATAAAAAGGACCTAACTCTACTAAAATTTTACGTAGTACCTCCGGTGGTGGAAGTTGAGGGCGATCTGATTTTCCCCCTGTCAAAACACTACGCATATAATCCCAACCATTACCTAAAACAATTTCTACAATTTCTCTTTGACGAGTACTGGTTTGAGTTAAGGAAAACATAATTGATGTATATTAGTCTTTGGATTTATAATTAATACTAATACTTTAAAGACAAACTTCTGAATTTTATTTTCGTGTTGACAGCAAATTAAATTAACTATTTCACCGTTTTTCTTAAACTAATTTATACTATTATACTATTAAAAAACCTCCTATTGATTCATAGCTCCATGATGACCTCCACAGAACTAATCGTTAAAATTTCTTCTCAACTTTGGTTAAAACTTTACTCTTTGTCAACCCACGTCCCTATTGACTTTGTTAAAAATTTCTCGGAGTTAATCAATCAAAAAGATTCTCAAGATAAAATAAAATTATTCTTCCCTAATAAATATCAAAAAATTGCCCTCTTTTTTTCCGATAGTAATATTTGCATATCCAGCTTTTTAGTAGAAAATAATGGGAAATGCGTTGTCAAAATAGTAGATATTATTTCCGTTAATAATCTAGCTAAAAAAATAGAAAATTTTATCGATAATAATTCAGAATTTTCTAAATATATAGAAATATTTTTTGATTCTAATCAGTTCAGTTACTCAGAGCAAATAATCGGTACCGTTGACCCGAGAGAACAGATAAACATAGAATATTTTTCTTTTAGCAAAGATGATTTTTCCGCTAAATATATTTTTTCCTCAACCAAAGGAAGTAGTAATTTGGTTATTTTATCTCCTCAACAAGAAGAAATAATTACTAAAAGTCCTCATTTTCCCGCTATTATTACGGGTCATAAAGGTACAGGAAAAACCACTACAGCCCTCTATTCTGCTCTAATAGAAGAGGGAAAGCTAGAAGAAGATTTACCAAAAAAAATACTGTTTTTAACTAAAAGTAAATCAGATGCTCAAAAATATCAAAAGATTAGTCAAAAAATAGTTAGTGATAATAATATTAACTTTACTAATTATCTTCATTTAGGGAAAAATATTATAGAAAAATATCCCCTAATTTTTAACTATAAATTTCTATCCCAAAGACAGGTTACTTTTTATAAATTTTATGAGGAGTTTTTTAAGAGTCAACAAGTAATTTCCCTTAATCCAGAGTATTTGTGGGAAGAAATCAGGATACTAATAAAAGGCTCATTTAAAAGTATTAGGGGGGAAAATAATCTACTTAGTCTTAAAGAATACCTAGCTTTAACAAATCAAAGTGTTTTTCCGTCAAATTCAGATTTTAATTTCATTTATAATTTAGCAACCTATTATCAAGAATGGCTAATTTCGCAAAACTATTGGGATGAATTAGATTTGACTCAATATTTACTGCGTCAATTACCTAGCAATTATCAGGGAGATTTTGATGTTGTTTATATTGATGGAGTGGAAAATTTTTCAGAATTACAAACACAATTTATATTAAAGTTACTAAAAATAAAATCCAATGATGATTATTTACCACAAATATTTTTTGTGGGGGATAACGATAATTATTTGAAAGTTAATAACCAAAGTTGGAATAGATTAAAAAAGATTTTAATTAATTGTTTTCACAAATTACCTCAGTGGGCAAAAATTAGAGAATTAATTGAAAATACTGAGTTAAATGGTAGCTTTTTATATAATAAAAATATAGTTAATCTTCAATCGAAAATAGCTAGCATAGCGGGGATTTCTCTCAATCATAAATCATGGATTCAATCCTTTAATAAACCTTTAGTCATTTCAGAAATAAACTCGGAATTTATCATAAATAAATCATCTCTCAATATTGATAGTGCGATTATTGTATTTAGCGAAGCAGAAAAAGCAAGATTACAAAATATTTTTTCTCAAGATAGTGAAAGAATCATTAGCTTTAATGAAGTAGATAGCTTAGATTTTGAAGAAGTTTTAATTTGGAAGCCTTTTGATAGTAATAATGACATTTTTAATTCTCAGATTGGTAGCTTATATGATTGTAATAATCCAACAGTGTATAAGCAAGACTTAATATATTTATGTTCTAATTTAGGAAGAAAACAGGTATATTTTTATGATGATACTTTTGACAGTATCTGGAATGAGTCTGAGATTAATCAAACGCTAGAAATCGGTTATGAAACTGAACTAGAATCAATGTTTAATAGAAAATATAGTTCGGATCAAGAAATACATATTGCTGATAAATATTTAGAGTTAGGGAATAATAAAAGTTATCAAATAGCAGAGCAAATTTACAATCTTTATCAAGACGAATTTGGGTTAAACAAAGTTAATGCTCTTTGGGAAGAGAAAAAGGGAAATTATGGTAAAGCAGGGGATATTTGGAATAAAGTAGGTCTTTTTGATTATGCGATTAATTGCTGGAATGAAGTTGATCATAAATTATGGTTAGCTAAATGGTCTGTTTTGGATAATGAAGAGTGGCAAAAAAGAGGATTATATTTTGAGAAAATTAATAATTATAAATTAGCAAAATTATGTTATGAAAAAGGTAATGATTTTGAAGGAAAATTAAGATGTTTAGCACGGGATAATCAATGGGAATTAGCAGGTGATGAATGTTTGGAAAGAAACCTATTAGAAAGAGCAAATGAATATTATGATTTAGCGGATAAATTTTATCGTCAATCAGAACAAATGAAGTTGGCGATAAAAATGTGGACAAAGCTAGGTCAATGGAAAAAAATTGCGTTAATTTGGGAAGAGTTAAATCAATGGGAAAAAGCAGGTAATTGTTGGCAAAAAGATGGAGATATAGAAAGGGCGGCAAATTGTTGGCAAAAAGCACAAAAATGGACGGAAGCACAAAAATGTTGGGAAGAATTGGGAAATTGGCGAGAGTTAGCTTTATCTTATGAACATGAAGAAAAATGGATTTCTGCGGCTCAAACATGGCTAAAAATTACGGAAATGGAAAAAGCCGCTTTATGTTATCAAAAAGGAAATCAATGGGATTTAGCCGAGAGTATCTGGCAGAAATTAGGATATTGGGGTTTTGTTGCGATCGCACTTCAACAACAAAATAAATGGGAAGAAGCGGCACAGGCTTGGAGTAAAACAAACCCAAATGAATTACAAGGACTATGTTATGAGCAATCAGAAAAATGGGATCAAGCAGAAAAAGCGTGGTTAGAAGCCAAAAATTGGTATAGAAGTATTCTAGCTGGTGAAAAACAAGGAAAATGGCAAGAAGCGGCTGAAAGTTGGGAAAATTTGGGAGAATGGCAAAAAGCAGGAGAAGCATGGGAAAAAATTAATCAGTTGGAAAAAGCCGCCCTTTGTTTTGAAGAAGGAGAATTATGGCATTTAGCTCAAAAACATTGGCAAACCTTGCAAAAAAGCGATCGCCTCGCTGAAAACCTCGAAAAACAAGAAAAATGGCAAGAATCTGCCCAAGAGTGGGAAAAATTGCAAGAATGGGAAAAAGCAGGAAGAGCATGGCAACAAATAGGAGAGAAAGAAAAAGCCGCCCTTTGTTTTGAAAACGGGGAATTGTGGCACTTAGCAGAGGATTGTTGGCAGGAATTGGAAAATTGGGAAAAACTAGAGTATGTTTGTAAAAAACAAGGCTCATGGCAAAAAGCCGCTCTGGATTGGTTGAAAGTTAATCAATTTGAAAAAGCCGCCCTTTGTTATGAACAATGCGACAATTGGCAAAAAGCCGCTCAATACTGGGCTCGTGCGGCACAGCAAAACCCCTCGGGAGTGCAAAATTGGGAAAAAAGTGCCAATGCTTATGAACAATTACAAGAATGGGAAAAAGCCGCTGAAAATTACCTTAAAGCAAGCAATCATGAGAAAGCAGGTTTATGTTATGAAAAATGCAAACATTGGGAAAAAGCCGAAGAATGTTGGCGTAAATCGTGGAAATGGGAAAAATTAGCCCTTGTTTGCGAACATCAACAAAAATGGGAAGAAGCGGGAAAAGCATGGTTTTCCATTAAAGAAATAGAAAAAGCAGGTTTATGTTATGAAAAAGCCGAAAATTGGCAAAAAGCCGAGGATTGTTGGCGACAATTAAATAATTGGCAAAGGTTAGCAATGGTTTGTGAGAATCAACAGCAATGGGAAGAAGCCGCACAACTGTGGCAATTTTTAAGTGAATGGCAAAAAGCGGCTTTAGCCTGTTTAAAAATGGATGATTTGGAAACTGCGATAAAATACTATGAGAAGGGAGGTTATACTCAGGAAGCAGAAATTTGCCGTCAAAAACTAAATAGTTAATAGTTATTAATTACTTCTTCCTTCTTCCTACTTCTGACTTCTAGCCTCATTATTAATTATTAATTTTTAATTCTTTAGATATGACATTAGAACAATTATTAATCAGTAAATTTCAAACATTATCACCCCACAGAAAGCAAGAATTGCTAGATTTTGCGGAATTTTTAGCTCAAAAATCTGACTCCCAATCTCAAGGAAAATTGTCTAACAATAAAACCACAATAAGGGGTTTATGGAAAGATGTTGTGGTAACAGATGAGGATTTAGATGAAGCAAAAAAAGCAGTATTTAAGAATATTTCAGAGTGGGATTAATAACAGTATGATTACTTATGTAGTTGACACTCATGCTCTAGCTTGGTTTATTAGTGAAGATGAAAGATTATCTTGTAAAGCTAAAGAAATTTTGACTCAGGCTGAAAATGGAGAAGTTAAGGTATTAATCCCTACCTTGGTAATGGCAGAACTTACTCATATTGCTGAAAAAGGAAAAGTAAAGATTATAATCGAAGAATTACTAGATAAGATTAATCAAGGAGATGGTTTTAGTATCGTTGGTTTTGATTTTGTAATTTTTCAACAAATGCTAATTCTCCCTAAACATTGGGATATTCATGATCGCATTATTGCCGCAACAGCCAGTTATTATCAATCAACATTAATTACTAGAGATCAAATTTTAGGGAATTTTCCCAATCTCAAAACTATTTGGGAGTAAAAAGAATAAACCTGAAAGCCTTTCAAGTTATTAATAAGTCAAATTGAGATAAAATAGAACAGCTAGATAATCAGAATTATTCTTAGATAAAATAACTGACTAATGGATATTAAAAACGGCTTCGTTGGTACTATTGGCAACACTCCTTTAATCCGTCTTAATAGCTTCAGCGAAGAAACAGGATGCGAAATTTTAGGCAAAGCTGAATTTTTGAACCCCGGCGGTTCAGTTAAAGATAGAGCGGCATTATATATTATTCAAGAGGCAGAAAAACAAGGATTACTTAAGCCCGGAGGTACGGTGGTAGAAGGTACGGCGGGAAATACGGGTATCGGTTTGGCTCATATTTGCAATGCGAAGGGATATAAATGTGTAATTGTCATTCCTGAAACTCAATCTCAAGAAAAAATGGATTTGTTACGTACTTTAGGGGCTGAGGTTAGGGCTGTTCCAGCTGTGCCTTATAAAGATCCCAATAATTATGTTAAGTTATCGGGTAGGATTGCAGAAGAAATGGATAACGCAATCTGGGCAAATCAATTTGATAATTTAGCTAATCGTCAAGCCCACTATGAAACAACAGGAAAAGAAATTTGGCAACAAACTGATGGTAAAGTTGATGGTTGGGTTGCGGCAACAGGCACTGGAGGAACCTTTGCGGGGGTATCTTTGTTTCTAAAGGAAAAAAATCCTAATATTCAGTGCGTTTTGGCTGATCCTATGGGTAGTGGTTTGTACAGTTACGTCAAAACAGGGGAAATAAAAATTGAGGGTAATTCTATTACTGAAGGTATTGGTAATAGTCGCATTACCGCTAATATGGAAGGTGTACCCATTGATGATGCGGTACAAATCCACGACAATGAAGCCTTAAGAGTTATTTATCAGTTACTCTATAAAGAAGGTTTATTTATGGGCGGTTCTGTGGGTATAAATGTAGCAGGTGCGATCGCACTTGCCAAACAACTAGGCCCCGGACATACCATTGTGACAGTTTTATGTGATGGTGGGGCTCGTTATCAATCCCGTCTTTATAATCCTCAGTGGCTTAAGTCTAAGGGCTTAACTATTCCTCAATTCTAGGCAATTAATTTATTCTATTAAACTACAACATTATGCAATTTATTCGTCAACAAATTATTCCTTTTATTACGATCGCGATCGCACTTTTTGCCTTAGTGGCAGTCACAGCCCGTAGTTTTATTGCTACAGATTTAGCAGAACCTGCCCCGATAGAAACGATTACGGGGAGTTCGGAGAGTTCGCCTTCGGCTCTTACACTCCCTTCGGTCGTGAACGGAGTTCGGAGTTCGGAGTTAAGATAAAAAAAGGGCAATGGGCGATGGGCAAGAGGCAAAAGGCAATAGGCAATGGTAAATAGTGGATAGTGAATAGTTGATAATTAAGAATTAAAAACTCCGAACACTTATTACTTATTTATTATTTATTACTTATTATTTATTACTGGTTTCCCCCTCTCACCCCTTCCCTTTATCTCCCCATCTCCTCCTCACCCGCCACCTGACACTTTTTCCTAACCGATAATTTACACAACGAGCAGTAAGAGAGCCAAAGTTATTTTTCTATTTTTCAATCTGCTTCATTAAAGTAGCCATTTCCAAAGCATTCATGGCATAATTCCATCCTAAATTACTTTTTATTCCCGCTCTTTCTAAAGCCTGTTGCATTGTGTCTGTGGTGACAATTCCGAAAACAATCGGCACACCAGTATTTAAACCAACAGAAGCAATTCCCTTGGCCGCTTCATTGCAAACATAGTCAAAATGGGGGGTATCTCCTCTAATAACTGCCCCTAAACAGATAATGGCATCATAACGCCCTGTAAGAGCTAATTTTTTGGCAACTAAAGACACCTCAAAACTACCCGGCACCCAAGCATAATCTACCTGATTTCCTTCTGGGTTTATATCCACTCCATGCCTTTTCAAACAATCTTGACAGCCAGATAATAACTTATTCGTAATTAAATCATTGAAACGTCCTATGACTAATGCAAAACGTAGATTTGATGTATCTTGAAAATTTCCTTCAAAAATTGCCATGTTTACCAGTAAATATTTTTGTCTAATTTGGTGAGCAAAAATACTCATTTTTTTGATTGAATTTGGATTTTGCCCACCGAGTTAAATTTTGTCTTAATTCTTAATATTTCTTAACAAAAAGTGAAATTAAACCACGAAAAAGTTTAAGACAGCAACAGCAACCACTAGGGCTAACCAGATGCCAGAACCTAAGTATAATAAGGGCTTAGACTGCTCCCAGTTTTGTGGGGAAGCATAAGCAACAGGCACATAAACGATCATTAAGAAAGAAAAAAGCACTAGCGCGGTTAATACTAATTGGAATATAACTCCCATTTTCTTAATCTCCTAAAAATATATTTTTTTAACTAAACTTTATTAGATTAGTTTAGGCTAATTTGTGTCATTCTGACTAATGAATCCTTTGACTGTTGATTGTTTTTATGAATAGTCAGAGAGAATCTACATTATAATAAAGTAATTTGTGTAATTTTACTATATCGTCTAATTTGTTATGACCGCTAATTCTCATTCCTCTGCATCTAATAATCTCTCGTTTTCTATGGATGATTTTTCTCAGGCTTTAGAACAAGAACAGTATGACTATCATTTTAAGCAGGGAGATGTTGTCAGGGGGAAAGTGTTCGAGTATTCTTCCGACGGTGTTTATGTAGATATTGGCGGTAAATCCCCCGGTTTTGTTCCTCAGACAGAGGTGGACTGGCGAGGTTCTTCTAATGTTAAAGAAGTATTACCTTTAGAGCAGGAATTTGATTTTGTTATTATCAAGGAACAAGATGCAGAAGGACAAGTGAAATTATCTCGCCGTCAATTATTTATTGATCAAGCATGGGATAATTTAAAGGAGATTGAAGAAAAAGGTGCGATCGTGCAAATGTTGGTTACAGGAGTTAACCGTGGAGGTGTTTTTGGTGAAGTACAAGGTTTAAAAGGTTTTATTCCTAAATCCCATTTAACTCAGAAAGAAGATTTGGAGACTTTAATAGATCAAACTGTTGATACTAATATTCTACAATTAGACCAAAAAGAAAATAAGTTAGTATTAACCCAAAGAAATATTGCTCGTTCTTCCGCTCTATCTCAACTCAAGGAAAACGAAGTTGTTGCTGGTAAAATAGCTAAAATTCAACCCTATGGTGTTTTTGTCGATTTTGGTGGTGTTAGTGGTTTACTGCACATCAAACAAATTAGCGAGGGTAAAGTAAACGCTTTAGAAAGTTTCTTTCAAATAGGAGAAGAAGTAAAAGTTGTAATTATGGAAATTGATACTTTTAAAAATCGTATCTCCTTATCGACAAAAATATTAGAAACTTATCCCGGAGAGTTTTTAGAAAATAAAGAAGCAGTAATGGCAAATGCGGAAGAAAGACTGGCAAATAAAAAAGCACAGAGTTAGTAGGTAGGGGTTGGAAAAAAATTAATTGGTGTCATGGGGGTAGGTTTCAGGTTTTTGGTTTTAGATATTTTTCACTGTTAATTGTTAATTACCTTTGCCCCTTGCCCTTTGCCCTTTTAACCTTGCCCCTTGCCTTTTTTATACAAACTTAAGATTTTCACTAACCTGAGTTTTGAATAAGCTGAAAGCATTATTTTCTCGTAGTCAGAAAACCTTATAGCTTCTTAGAAATAACGATAAAATTGCCTTAATCCGAACTGACGTTAAATAGTTAAGAATTAAAAATTAAGAATTAAAAACCCCTAACTCCTAACTCCTAACTCCTGTACGGGCGAATGGCCATTCGCCCCTACTTCCCCCTCATCACCCCATCCTCCCATCCCCTAGCACCGTAAGGGTTGAATATATTCAACCCCTACAACCTGACACCTAACCTTATCGGATATTCTTAAATCGAACTGAGGTTAACTATGGTAAAACCATCCAAAATAAGCCCACTAGGGTTAAGCTCATAATGCCAATGAGATGATCAAAATCTTCTAGGATGCGAGGTAATTTGATAACCGCTTTTTTGATTAAGACAAAGTAAACTAACCAACCAATGAAGACTGTAATTAGGGCTTTAATAATATTACTTAGGGTGTAAGTAGATAGATAGAAACCGTTAGCAAAAATTAAACCTGCCAACAAAAAAATAACTCCAAACCAAAAACCCCAATTTTGTTTTAGTATCTTGGCGGATGTATCGTGGGGTAAAAAAATAAATTTGGCGAAGGAAATAGCTGTACCAACGGCGGCAATATTCATTAACATTACTTGCCATGGATAAAGATTTTTAACCGTTAAAACTTTGGCACAATATCCAGCGAGTAAAGGTACACCGGAAATGGATAAACTAGCGATGACTAAGGCTATCCATAAATAAGTATTAATATTAGTGTGTTTTAATTCTTTGATATTCCGTGTTGGCAATGAACCTGCCATTAAAAATAAGCTAGATTTTACTAAGCCGTGAAAAAGGGCATAAATTCCTGCAACGGGAGGAGAAGCCAAAACAAAACCTAATTGAGATACGGTGTGAAAGGCTAACATTCTCTTGACATCGCTTTCAAAAATAGCGTAGATGACTCCTAGCAGGGCAGTGGCTATAGCTACAATGCGTACAATATGATCCATCTCATCCACAATTAAAGCAAGGCGAATTAGGGGATAAACTCCTGCTTTAACTACTACTCCTGATAACAATGCGGATACGGGGGTTTCGGCGGAGGCATGGGTGAGGGGCAACCATAATCCAGAGACAAAGACTCCTCCTTTAGCTAATAATCCTAACAGAATAAGTGCGATCGCTTCTGGGGGGGAATTACTTAAACCGTTGAAACTAAAAGAATTATTAGCTTTGTAGATTAAAATTGCTCCTATCAGGTAAAACAACATTGCTGTATTACTAACAAAGAGATACCGTAAACCGATCCAGATACTTTTGTCCGTGCGAGGATAAACTATTAAAAGAAAAGCGGCAATGCTAATAACCTCAATGGCAACATAAAAACTGATAAAGTCGTAGCCAATAAAACAAGCGTTAACACTACCGTAGAGAATCATTAATTGGGTATAGAAAAAAGCCTTTCTTTCCTCATACCAACAATAAAATAAGACGGCAATGGTAACAAGACTATTGGTAAGAATAAAATAGCCACTTAGCTTATCGATGAAAAGACTAACACCAAAATTGTCTAATAATTGTAAAGTTAAATCCTGCCCAGAAGTGAGTAACCAAAAAGGATACAAAACAGAAATTGATAAAACTGCAAGGGAAAGTATGCGACTACATTTTGGCAATAAGTAAATAATAAAACCTGCCAAAAAAGGTAAAGCTAACCAAATTAAAGTAATAGTATCCATTATTTTCCAATAGTATTTTCAATCTCGTCGGTTTCTAATGTAGGATTATCAACAGCTAATTTCATGACACCCACTAACATCAAAGCCTGAATGGAAAAACCAATTACAATAGCTGTTAAAATGACTGCTTGAGGTACTGGGTCCGCATAATCAACGTTATCCTTAGCGGTGAGAATAGGGGTAAAAAAACCCTTCCGAGAAGCAATAAAGACATAATAAGCAATAACCCCACTACTCATTACATCCATGCCCATAATTTTCATAACTAGATTACGCTTTAACATAATCCCTAAAAATCCACAGAGGATTGTCGCAAGAATAAATCCCTCTAAAATTATCATTGGCTTAATTGTCAGTTCTTTAAATAGCTAAAAATCAATAAATATAAAATTTTAAATAGAGTTTAATCTATAATAATTGTTCTAATATAAAACATATTTTTACCGTTGACAACTGATTTATTCCTTCTTTTATGGGTGAGGTGATAGAATTTTGATCATGATGAATATAAG
Source organism: Cyanobacterium aponinum PCC 10605 (assembly GCF_000317675.1). NCBI lineage: Bacteria > Bacillati > Cyanobacteriota > Cyanophyceae > Chroococcales > Geminocystaceae > Cyanobacterium > Cyanobacterium aponinum. The sequence goes on along the minus strand of NC_019776.1, from coordinate 1,832,906 downwards.
TTTAACTTTCAGTAGTGCGATCGCTCTTTTTACGGCGATGGTAATTTTAGCTTCAATACCCAGCATGAGCGTTTTAACCGTATCAACACGAACCATTACTCACGGTTTAACTCATGGAATTTGGACGGCTATGGGCATAGTTTCGGGAGATATTTTATTTCTAATTGTGGCGATTTATGGTTTATCAATTTTTGCGGGAATTAATATTTTTTTCAGTTTAATTAAATATATTGGTGCTTTATATTTATTGTGGTTAGGCTTAAGTTTATGGAGAAAAACACCAGTCAATCAAATCTTAGTTAAATCAAATGAAAAGTCTTCTTTTATAGCTAGTTTTCTCATGGGATTTGTGATAACAACTGCCGATTTAAAAGCGATTCTTTTTTATTTGAGTTTTTTACCTGCTTTTTTGGATTTATCTAGTGTTTCTTTAATGGATACTTTTATTATCATTTTAATTACTATTATTGCTGTGGGGGGAATCAAGTTTATTTATGCTTTTTTTAGTTATAAAACAGGCTCAGTTTTAAAGAAAAATAATAATTTTAAATATATTAATTATGTCGCTGGAACAATGATGATTGCGATCGCATTTTTCCTCTTATTTAAAACCTGATACCTGCCTTGATATTATTAAACTGAACTGATTTAATTTAGCTTATAACGTGTATTTTTAAAAAATTAGTGCCTTTACTAATTCCCGTAGGAATACCCGCCATAATTAAGATGCGATCGCCTTTTTTCGCTAAATTGCGTCTATGAATAACCGTTTCTACCTGATTGAGTAAATCTTCAAAGTTGAGAGGCTCTTGATCAATTAAAATCGGCTTCACACCCCAAACAAGATTAAGACGATGATAAACTTTATCTTCTACCGTTAAAGCTAACACAGGAGTTTTAGAACGCTCTCCCGCCGCAATTATGGCACTATAGCCACTTTTCGTATAAGCAACAATGAATTTGAGAGACATAGTTTTGTCAATGGCATTTAAAGCCTCGCTCAAAGCATGGGTTTCATCACTCAAAGAAGGAGGATGATTCGTAAAATTCAAATTAGGTTCAACACTTAAAGCTATTTTCGCCATCATTTCCACCGCTTTAACAGGATATGAACCGACTGCCGACTCTCCTGATAACATAATTGCATCCGTACCATCAATAATCGCATTGGCTACATCACTGGCTTCTGCACGGGTGGGACGAGGACTGCGTATCATACTATCTAACATTTGTGTAGCGGTAATTACCGGCTTAACTTGTCGATTACATAAAGAAATAATTTGTTTTTGCAGTAAAGGAACTTTCTCAGGACTCATTTCCACTCCTAAATCTCCTCTTGCCACCATGATGCCATCACACTCATTAATAATTTCTTCGAGGTTATCAACCGCTTGGGGTTTTTCAATTTTGGCAATTACAGGGGTATCTTGTGCATTATTTTGAGCTAAAAATTGTTTTAAAGTGATTATATCTTGCGCCCTACGAACAAAACTGAGGGAAACCCAATCAACTCCCTGAGATAAGCCAAATTTTAGATCTTTTTTATCCTTTTCTGTCATAGAAGGTAAGCGCAGATTAAGACTTGGTAAATTCACCCCCTTACGACTTTTAAGGATTCCCCCTTCTATTACTTCACAAATAACCATAGGTTTCTCTATGGCAACAATTTTAAACTCTAACAAACCATCATCGAGAAGGATTTGTGTACCAATTTCCGCTTCTTCTGCTAAGTAAGGATAGTCAATGGTAATGATATTTTCTCCTGTTTGCTCCCAATTTTCGGGAATAAGAGTTAATTTATCTCCTTGCTTTATCTCTACTTGCCCTGAAGGTAATTGACCAACTCTAATCTTTGGTCCTTGTAAATCTTGTAATAAAGTAATAGGAGTATCTAATTCTTCTGATACCCTTCTTAGTAAAGATACAATTTGAGCATGGTCTTCATAAGTACCATGAGAAAAATTTAGTCTAGCCACACTCATTCCCGCCATTACCATTTGCTTAATAATTTCAGGAGAGTTACTCGCAGGTCCTATGGTTGCGACAATTTTAGTATGGTGCTTCATTTTTTTCTTTATGTAATTTAGTCCTGTCAATATTTTCAGGATAATTACTTTTTTTGAATTTGAGGTTAGGCGAAGGTTAACACTCTTATTTCATTGAAGGTACTGGAAAAAATAGCAAAATAGCCTTGTTTTGTCTCAAAAATTCTCTATTTCTTCCATTCTAATCAAATACTATTGATACAAATGCTCGATTTGTGAAAAATAACTATTTGGCTAAAGTCTTTAATTTATAAGTATTCTGAGCTGTTTCTTGTTCCCCGTCGCCTGTTATCTCCCCCTAACACCACTTTTTGATCAACCCCTAATTAATCATTGATTTCCTACTTTTTCTTTTCTCCCGGTTCTAATATCCTTTGAAACAAATATCCTGTACCTCTAGCGGTTAAAATCAGTTCAGGATTGCTAGGGTCATCTTCTAATTTTGCTCTTAAACGGGATACGTGAACGTCCACAACTCTAGTATCGACATGACGCTCAGGTGTATATCCCCAAACCTCCTGTAAGATTTCTGAGCGAGAAAAAGGTTCTCCTGATTTACTTACAAGCAGTTCTAGTAAGCTAAATTCCATTCCTGTTAAGCGGATTCTTTGATCTCCTTTGTAAACCTGTCTTTTGTTGGTGTCAATTCTGATAGAGTTAATGGAGATAACTCCCGAACTAGGTATTCCTGCAACTCCTGTTTTGTCAACTCTTCTTAACACAGAGCGGATTCTTGCTTCTAATTCTTTGGGAGAGAAAGGTTTTACCACATAATCATCTGCTCCTAGCTCTAAACCTGTAATGCGATCTGCTACATCTCCTAAAGCAGTTAACATAATAATGGGTATATCAGATTCTTTTCTTAGTTCTTGACAAACTCCATAGCCGTCTAATTTGGGCATCATTACGTCTAAAACCACTAAATCTGGTTGAGTTTCATGAAAAGTTGCGATCGCATCTTCTCCATCAGCGGCAGTGACAACATCATAACCAATCATCGAGAGACGAGTTTCTAAAATACGGCGAATACTTGCTTCATCGTCAACTACTAAAATTTTCTCTTTTTGAGTTTCCAATTTTTGCTCTCCTATACTAAAGATTTTTCTTATATATTTATTTGATCTAGTTTATAGGAAAAATGAGTCATGAGGAATCAGTAATCAGTAAATAATTCGGGCTTACAGAAAAAGTATTTTGTCAGGTAGCTAAAGGAATAAAGAGCAAACCCCCCTTTATCTCCCCTCGAAAGGGGGGAAGGCAAAACTTTTTAATTAACTTCCCGTAAGGGTTGAATATATTCAACCCCTACCACCCCAATACCCTAACACCTGAAACCTGACACCTGCTACCTGAAACCTAACCCGATTTTGTATTCTTGGGCTGAATTGAGGTTTACTTAGTATTCCTCGTACTCGGGCATTTTCTGTTTTTGGGGAATATTTACTTTTTGGGGACGATAATCATCCTCAACATCATCATCCCACATATCATCTTCTAAGGATTCGTCATATTTAGAGCGTGTTTCCGATTTATCATAGTTATTGAGTTGATAACGAGGTGCAGGTTCTCTTTCAACCCCACTTTCTCCCCAGTTGTCTTCTTCTATTTCTTCCTGATAAGCCATTGCTTCTTGACGACGGGCAGGAGGAGGAGTAATAACTTCTGCTTGTTCCCATTCATCTTCAGTCCAATTTTCCTCTACCACAGCCGTGCGTTGAGGTTTCGGTTGGGCAACGGGTCGCATTGGTACTCCTGTTGGTAACTGATTTTCTGGGGGAGTGGTAGGTGCGTAGTACATCTCGTCTTCGTCTTTTTCCCAAGGAGGACGACCAATTCCGAGTCTTTCTAATAGCCCTACTGTTATTTGTGTTACTCGTTCCTCTGCACCTTCAAAAACGATAATACGATTAGGTCCACTACTAACAATTTCATCTACAGATATTTCATAGGTACTAATTAACTGTTCAGGTATTTGGGGAAGACCGATCGCAGCTATAATTAAAGAGTTTAATTGACCATTTTCTTGATTAAATTGAAAATCTCTTACCTTACCTAAAGGTTCACCTGTTTCGGTGACAACTTCGGAATTAATTAAAGCACTATAAAGGTCTATATCAACATCTTCAATGACATCCTCGTCTTCTACTAAAACCACGTCTCCCATTTGTGAAATGCGATCGAGATACATATATTTAGGAATACCAGACATGGCTAAACGATTATCTCTTAACCCTAGTGCAACTACTTCTCTGCGATCGACATCTACTAATACCTCCTTGACAACCCCTAATCTTTTGCCTGTATTTCTAGTAATAACTTGAGTATTTAAAAACTCATTCCTTAAGCTACTTTGTGCATCTATCATAATAATTTAATATGTATCTAACAAATATACTTGACTTTAATTTGTTAATTTAATTTAACTTAATCCTAGTCATTTGATAATAACTCATATTTATGATTTTTGATATTTCCCCCATAGCTTATCCTGTTCAGAAAAAATTTCCCAATTTCAACCAAACTCAAAAATGTACCAATCATCTTACACCTAAGCTAGTTTGCATTTCTTATAGAAGAAAAACCTTTCTGCTTCCCCCAATGGGCTTTAATAAGTCCCTTACTAAAATTTATGATTTGGAAGTCTTTGGTTAAAGGCGGGTCAGAATTTCCCCCTAAATCATACTTTTGCCTCTTGCCTTCTTCAATTGATTACAGTAAATAGCTATTGACAATCTGATTAAAAAAATCTAAATACTTAGGATAATTACTGATGATATTTGAACCTGAATGATTATCTTGATATTTATTTCTATTCAGCCTTTTAGTATTTTCATCATTAATTAATCCTCTAAATAATAGTCCAGAATAGTTATTTTTCTTTTTTATGACAGGAGTATCAATTACACTTATTAACAAAGGTTGATTTTCTAACTTGTAAACAAAGTTTAACTGTATCTTGTGTGGTGAAATACTATTTACTTGTATTCTACTCTCTTGCAAACTTAAAAGATTATTGTTGATGAAATTTAAACCTGAGCATTTACCCTTTGGAAAAGTAATTAATCTACGAAAAACTATTTGAAACCGTTGAAACTGATAACTAATAATTTTAGCGATAAAGTTATTGACAATAATATCTAAAGAATTGGAATGAGCTTTTTTTTTATAACTGAAAGACACTTTTCCCATCTCAATATTAATATTTATGCCTTCATGGAAAGATAATTGGAAAGAATGAGGTTTACAAACTACAGGCTCTTTTAATTGCCAATGGGGGGGGATAATTCCTTGTTGATATAAATTTACCAAACTTAATTGATTAGGCTTGAGAGATTTCGCAAAAATTATAATAGTTATATCTTGATAATCATATATTTTTAAAGGCTTTTGAGGTTCAAAGTTGTTCGGAAAAGGTATTTTCATCTGAAGTTAAGTATTGTAAAGTAAAATTAAGAAGAGCATCACAGTTTATATTAATTGTAGGAAAATATTATGACTCTAGCAGTAGGTACTAAAGCACCCAATTTTACAACCAAAGATGATCAAGGTAACACCGTTTCCTTATCCGATTTTGCTGGTAAAGTTGTGGTTTTATACTTTTATCCTAAAGATGATACTCCCGGTTGCACTAAAGAAGCTCAAAGTTTCCGTGATAACTATACCGAATATCAAGGCAAAGATATGGTAGTTTTGGGGGTGAGCAATGATGATGAGGCTTCCCATAAAATGTTTAAAGAAAAGTATGGTTTACCTTTTCAACTTTTAGCTGATACTGATAGAAGTATTACTAAAGCCTATGATGTGGAAATGACTTATAATGGGCAGATTTATCCCCAAAGAGTAACTTACATCATCGATGGAGAAGGAACAATTACCCATGTTGATGACAAAGTGCAAACTGCAACTCATGCTCAAGACATCTTGGCTATTTTAGGCTAATCAAACTGAGTTGGAGATAAATTTTTTGGGCAAGGGGCAAGAGATAAACCCCTCTGTTTCTCCCCTTTTAAGGGGAGAAGGGCAAAAGAGTTTAATTAACTTCTCCCTAGTACCCTAACACCCCAATAACCCAATCTCCTAACCTCTCAAATTATTCCGCCGATTTTAAAACAGCTTCTGCGGCGGCTTCGGCTGTGCGTATTGCACCATCAAAAAAACCTGCCCACCTTTCTGCGATTTCTGTTCCAGCCCAGTAAATACGGTTAAAAGGCTTATTGATTGATTGTCCAAATCTTGTCCATACTCCCGGAGGCATGAAAGCGGCATAACCACCGCCTACCCATTGATTGGAAGGCCAGTCTTGTATATCAAAGGTTGTGGGAGATAGGGCTTGTTGTCCTAAATATTTAGCTAAGTCTGATAAAACAACGGATTTTTGTTCAGATTTAGTTAATTTTATCCACCGATGATAGCGATCGCCCATGACAAAAGTAGCTAAGACTCCTTTTCCACTGCGAGGGTCTGAACTATCGGCAAAAAGTTCAATCCATTCTGTGTTTCCCATACCTACTCCGGCAAGTCCTTGAGAACGCCAAAATGGTGTTTCATAGGAGATTAACAATTTGGCTAATGTTCCCATGGGAAAGCGTTGAGCGAGTTGTTGCTTGATAGGTGGTAAGGGAGGATGATAGGTTATTTTTCCTGCTAAATAGGGAGGCATGGCTACAATGACGAAATTAGCTTGATAAATGCCTTTGAGGGTGGTTACTTCTACTCCATGATCATCTTGAGTGATTTTCACCACCGCTTCATTGAGATGAATTTCGTTGTTTAATTCGGTGACAATTTTACTGGGTATTTGTCCTGCACCATCGTGGATAAGTTCCGCTTCTGGATGTTCGGCTTGGGAGGCGGACTTGTTTCCCCATAAAACGTGTAATAGTGAAACTTCATCGGGTTCAGCAGGTCCTAGAAACCCCACTGCACGGCACATATAGGCAAAATACCAACGACCGAAATCCGTTTGCGTATTTTCTTGAATCCACTGAGCAAAAGTTTGGCTGTCTAGTTTTTTATTTTCTTCGTTAGCTTCTGGATATTGAGGGGATAAACTTTGGGAAAGCTCATCAAAGGTTTTCCATGCTTTCATTGCATCTTGCCATTCTTCCTCGGGTACATTAGGGCGATCGCCTTCTGCAAAACCCTGAAAAAAGCCATTAAATTCTTGCCGTTTGTCGTTGTAGATTAGCACTACTTTCCCTTGTAAAGGAGAAGGAAAACGAGGAATATTATATTCGTCTAATAAAGCTAAAAAGCGGTCTTGAGTAGGACCTACCCATTGACCACCTAAATCTATATACTGGTTGGGAGCAATATGTTTTCCTAACATACGCCCACCGACGTAGTCTTGGGCTTCAAAAACCAAGACATTTTTTCCAGCTCTTTGTAAGTTGCGTGCCGCAATTAATCCAGATAAACCAGCACCGACAATGATGCAATCATATCTATGCGCCATTCTTATTAAGATCCCATAAAGTTATTTATAGCTGAATTATAGTATCTATATAAAAAATATTGAAAAACCTTAATAAAGATTAAAGACTTAATTCCTGAGAGCGTAGATAGGCAGATTTAACGGCGGAAATAACGGCACTGCGAAAACCTTTTTCTTCTAGGGCGGCAACTCCCGCAATGGTTGTTCCTCCGGGGCTTGTGACTTGATCTTTCAGGAGGGCAGGATGTAAGTTTTTTTGCTTAACCAGTTCTGCTGTACCTAAGACTGTTTGTACTGCTAATTCAAGAGCGATCGCACGAGGTAATCCAGAAGCCACACCACCATCAGCTAAAGCCTCTATCATCAGGGCAACAAAAGCCGGACCAGAACCAGATAAACCTGTCACCGCATCCATTTGATACTCTGGCACTTGAATCACAGAACCGATCGCCTCAAATAGAGATAATGCTAGACTTAATTGAGACTCAGAAACTTTGCCATTAGGTGCGATCGCACTCATTCCCTGTCCGACTAAAGCCGGAGTGTTAGGCATAACTCTAATAATAGGAAGAGAAGCAAAAGCCCTTTCCAACTGAGAAAGAGAAGTACCAGCCAAAATCGATAAGATGAGTGGAATATGACGATGAGGATTTATGGTTAAACCTTCGACTACCCGTTCAAAAATTTGCGGTTTAATCGCCAATAACAATACCTGAGAATCATCTAAAACCCTTTGATTATCAGTAGTGGTTTCCACCTGATATTTTTCCTCCCACCATTGACGACGAGAGAGTGCAGGATCACTAATAATTATTTCTGAAGCAATATATATATTTTGTGCGAGTAAGCGGGAAATAATCGCTTCAGCCATTACTCCACCGCCAATTACTCCTAATTTAAAAGACACTATAGATTTTGCTATTTTAGGACGACTTTATATAGATAATAATGATATGAGTAATCTAGCTTCTGTGAAAACTAGAATTATTGGGCCATAGAATCAGTTAACTCTGTAGAGGAAGTTTCATTCCAAAGAGCATCAAAAGATTTAGTTAATCCTTCAGAGCCAATTTTTGTATTACCATTCTGATAAGATTTACCAGAGATTGTACTAACTTTGACATTTCTGGGAGTGAAAAGGAAAATACTTTCACCGATTCTCTCTTGATGACCATCAATGGCGTAAGTGCCTCCTGCGACAAAATCAACCGCTCTTTGAGCTTCTTCTGCTTCCATTACATTCAAGTTAAGAATAACAGATCTTTGCTCTTTCAAAGTTTGAATTACTTGGGGAATTTCATCAAAAGAATGAGGCTCAATTACTACTACTTCATTCACAATATTATTTACTCCTGGCATTCCAATAACGTTGTTGGGTAAATTGCTCGAAAAATTGCCACTGTCAAGATAAGAAGAAGAAACATCGCTAGATTTATGAGCAGAAGTTTCCCTATTATCTCTAGGGCGACGACGAGAAGAAGAAAGGGGAGGAGTAACTGGGGCTTCTGTTTGAGGTATAGCTACCTCATTCATCTCAATATCAGAAGGGGGTAAATCTTGAGTAGTCATACTTTCAATTTCCTCCTCATAGTATTGGTAATCGCCTTGTCCTCCACCAATAATGTCTTTTAATTTGCCTAAAAAATTACTCACGGGTTTAATTCCTTAACGACTCTAGTATCATAGTATAAACTTTGTTATTCTATACGATAATTTACCAAGAATTTTTGCTTAAAATCCAATTTTGAATTCCATCGGCTAAAGTAAATGCTAACTGTTTTTGTGCAGAGCTGTTAGTAATCCATTCAAACTCCTCTGGATTAATCATAAAACCTAATTCTAATAATACTGTTGGGGATTGGTGAGGTCGAGTTAAAGCCAAGTTATTCCAAAAAATTCCTGCGGAATCTCTATCTAGCTGATTTATTAAATAATTGTGCAGATAAACGGCTAAATCCTGCGCTTGGGGATGATACCAAAATGTGCTAACTCCCTTAGTTTTTTCGGCGTTACCTCCATCGGGTAGGGCGTTATAGTGGATGGATAAAGCTACGGTCGGATTTACATTCCTAATCATTTTAGCTCGATCGCCCAGAGAAACAAAACTATCATCATTTCTCGTTAAGTAAACCCTTGCCCCTCTTTTTTCTAACTCTTGGGCCACTAATTTAGAAACGATTAAATTAATATCTTTTTCAGGATACCCTGTTGGTCCTAAAGCCCCAGATTCATTTCCACCATGACCCGGATCTAGTAAAATACTAGCACCATTCAAACTCTGATTACTTTTCAGATTCGGGGGATGATTGATGGTTAAAATTAAATTATTACCTTCATAACGCACATCATAACCCCACTGTTGAGGGGATTTAAAAGAAAAGATATAGTCAATTTGAGTAGGATTGACTTGATACCAGTCGAAACGCTTAATTATGGGATTATCATCAAAACGAATAGTATCAGTTTGGGCAACAATATTATACAAACTTAAAGTTAAAGAATCATCATCTTGTTTGATACTAAGAGGCACTGCACTTTCTAAGGGAAAAATTATTTCCGTTTGAGTCTCTTTGACTTTAGAAGTGATACTGCGAATATAGCTGAGGGGAAGGGTATTTGTCGGTAAAACTCTGGTTTCTTCTGCTTTAATCCAACCCCCATAATCGAGCCTTAGCCATTCTCCTTCTTTTCCTGTCACTTTTGCCCTGACTCCTCTAGGTAAAGGTGTTAACCTTGAGTAATTAGTACCAGCACCAGTTCTAGCAATACCCTGCTCTGCAATCACTTCCACTACTTGTAACTCTTGAGGATTAAGAATAGTTATGCTACCTTCTCCTTTTCTTTCTGTGGTTTTACCTTGATAATCCATGACAAAAATCGGATTTAAGTTGGACACGGTATTACTAAATTGAACACATCCAGAAACTTTCTGCCAAGAATTGCCTACTGTGGAGATGGGGTTATTGTTGTCAATCAAAACTGAGGCGTTACCGGGTAGATTAATGGTATTTAAGGCAGGAGTTAGGGGTAAAGTATCCTGATTAAGTTTTACTGTGGTATTTGAGCCGAGGGGGGTAATGGCAGAGAAGCAGACATCTTCATTGGGTAGTTTACTTATATCTACTTGGGGATTTAATAAATTTGCAGAAAAATTGTTAATTTCTTCTAAGTCAGGCTGATTATCAACCCTTGTAATCACTCGATTTAATTCTTCATTGTCGTAACGAATTGTTATTTGATTTTTGCCCATTTTTAGAGGAATACTGGGGGCAAAATAGCCTAGAGAGGAGCGATTTATAGATTTACCATTAATTATGACATTACCAGAAGCAGGAGCAGAGCCAATAATAAAGATAGATTCTGCTGTTGTTTGATGATTAACGGGGGGATAAACAATTTTTAAAGATTGAGATTGAGCAGAGCTAGATTCTGCGATTAAATTCAAGCTAATGGTGATTAAAAAACTTTTCCAAAAAATATTGTTAGACATGGAGATTAATTATAGTTAATAGTTTTAGTTCAGAGTTCAGAAAGAGGTGTTAGGTTTCAGGTTGCAGGTTGCAGGTTGCAGGTGATAGGGAAGCGTGTTAATTAAACACTTTTACCCTCCCCCCTCTGGGGGATAAAGGGGGGTTTGCCTCTTGCCCTTTTACATCTATTCACTAAATAATTTTAATTTGATGATAGGAGTATATCACCAGCTTTTTCTGGGGGTAAGGGATGGGAAAATAAATAACCTTGTCCCCATATACAACCCATTTCTTGGATGATTTCTAGTTGTTTTTCTGTTTCTACTCCTTCGATAATTACTTCTACCCCTAAGTCAAAGGCTAGAGATAGAATTGCTTTTATCATTTTTGCTTTTTTTTGGTTTGTTTCTATATCTGTTACAAAACAGCGATCGAGTTTTAAGCCGTTAATTGGTAATCTATGTAAATAGCTAAGACTGGAGTATCCTGTGCCAAAATCATCTATCCATAATTGTATATTGCGATCGACGATCGCATCTAGTATATATTGGGTAGATTGTTCTTGAAAAATAGGAGAACTTTCTGTTATTTCTAACTTTATATATTCAGGATTAACTTTGGTTTCTTTGAGAATATTATCAAGGGTGGGTAAAAATTTTTCACTATTTAATTCTTGACTGGATAAGTTAATACTAATAATGGGAATTGTTTTATGATTATCTGAAGAATTTAAAATATGATTATGCCATTTATCTAACTGTTTACATCCCTCTTTTAGTACCCATAAACCTATGGGAATAATTAAGCCTGTTTGTTCTGCTAAATTGATAAAGTGAAAAGGTGTGACTATTCCTTTTTGAGGGTGATTCCATCTAATTAGACTTTCAAAGCCTTTTAATTGATTATTAGTTAAATTAATTATAGGTTGATAATAAAGGATAAATTCTTCTGCTTCTAAGCCTTGTCTAATTTCATTTTCTAATTGTAATTCTGCAAGGGCTTCGTTGTGCATATCTCCTTGAAAAACTTGATAATAGGATCTTTTTTGGGATTTGGCTTTATATAAAGCTGTATCCGCATATTGTAAAATTTGAGGTGGGCTAAGATAATTATATTGCTCTTTTTCTAAACTACTACTAAAAAAAATACCAATACTGATACCACAAAATAATTGATGTTTATTAATAACAAAAGGTGGTTTAAAGGCATTATTAATTTTCTCTGCTAAATTAATTATTTCTTTGATATTGTCAATATCATCCCAGAGAATAGTAAATTCATCTCCTCCTAACCTTGCAACAATTTCTTTTTCTCCTAAACAATTACGCAGTCTCTCACCAATGGCAATTAGTAGTAAATCTCCCACACCATGGCCTAAACTATCATTAACGGCTTTGAAGCGATCGCAGTCTAGGAATAAAATGCTAAACTGATATTCATTGGTGGAATCTTGCTTGAGTTTATCTAAACATTGAGTTAGTTTTTGCATAAATAAACTACGATTGGGCAACTGAGTTAGTTGATCATAAAAGGCTTGACGATGGAGTTTTTCTTGTGCTAATTTATATTTAGTTACGTCCTCCACAGTACCTTCATAGTAAAGTAAATCCCCTTTAACATTACGTACGGCTCTTGCATTTTCTGAAATCCAAATAGTTGTACCATCACTGCGATAAACTTCTGATTCAAAGTTGCTAATAACCTCATTTTCTTCTAATAGTTGAACAAATTGCTTACGGCGGTGGGGTTGTACATAAAGCCTATTTTCTATATCATTGAGGTTTTTAATTAGTTGAATGGGAGTGTCATAGCCATAAATTTTGGCTAAGGCTTTATTGGCGGAAAGATAATAACCGTCAATGGTAGTTTGAAATATACCTTCTACTGCATTCTCAAAAAAGTTGCGATACCTGTCTTCTACTTGAGATAATAATTTTTCTGTGCAGGGGCGATCGCCTATATCGGTTATAATACCTTCAATGCCTAATAGTTGCCCTGATTCGTCAAAAATACCTTTTCCTTTTTCCCATAACCACTTAACTTGATTATCTTTGGTAAAAATACGATACTCGATACTATAAATAACTTTCTTATTCAAACTGTTTTTGATGGTGTGTGAACTACCCAACACCGAATCGAAGATTACGGTGTGGGCTTCCTACCCAACAGATAGCGGTGTAGTGGATTTCTTACGTCCTCCTCTACCACGTCTTACATCTGGGCAATAGGCTTTATCCCCCGTTCCAGAGGTGAGGGGCTGTGTGCGGAATTTATTTCCGCTCCTTGTAAGCCCCGTCTTTAATATTCGTAGTCCTTCATCTCGGATGTTAATTGCCGCATTTATATCCCTGTCATGCTTTGTCTTACATTTTGGACATTCCCAATGTCTTATGTCCAAAGGCAAACTATCTACTCTCTTAAGGCATACATGACAAGTTTTAGAACTGGGGAAAAATCTATCTACTTCCATATATGTTTTTCCTTCTTGTTCCGCTTTATATTTAAGCATGGTACAAAATTGCCCCCAACCTACCTGTTGAATAGCTTTGGCTAGGCAATGATTTTTTATCATACCTTTAACATTGAGGTCTTCTAGCACTATAACTTGGTTTTCGTTTACTATCCTACGAGATAGTTTGTGTAGAAAATCCTCACGGCAATTAGTAATTTTTTATGTACTTTAGCAACTTTTAATCTTGCTTTATTTCGATTATTTGACCCTTTTTGTTTACGGGATAATTGTTGCTGTTTTCTCTTTAAGTTAACTTCATGTTTTTTTAATATTTTTGGGTTATCAAACTTACTCCCATCACTGGTAATAGCAAAATGATTTAATCCCAAATCAATTCCTATAGCTTTACCTTCAGAGCTTACTTTTGGTTTATCTTTACCATCATCAACCAAGACAGAGGCATAATATTGATTACAACAATTCTTGGTAATAGTTACGGTTTTAATTTTTCCATCAATAGGACGGTGAATTTTTGCATAAACCAAACCAATTTTAGGAACATTAAGACAGTCGCCTTTAATACTGACATTACTAGGGTATTGTAAAGACTGCTTACCATGTTTGCTTTTAAAATTAGGATACTTTGCTCTTTTTTCAAAGAAATTATTAAAGGCTACTCCAAGATTTAAACAAACCTGTTGTAAGCACTGAGAGTAAGTTTCAGACAACCAAGAAGTTTCCTCCTGTTTTTTTAGCTCAGGGATTAACTTCTTAACATCGTAACCTGATAAACCTTTACCTGTCTGTTTATAAGTCTCATTCATTAAATTCAAAAAATGATTCCAAAGCCATCTACAACTACCAAAGGCTTTTGCCAGTGCTAGTTTTTGAGATGAATCTGGATAAATTCTGATTTTAATGACTTTTAACATTAAGTTAGAGCAAACGAGGTTTGATATAATTTATGTTAACACAAATTCGAGGAAATGTGGAATCCTTCGGATATTTTTTTTGTTGGGCGATTCATCCCACGCCTATTTGATGTATTTTTTTAGTCGAAAATTAGGCGTGAGGCTTCTCGCCAATTAAGCTAAAACTCCCTGTAAATCTAAAGGATGTGTAATTTTTACAAGATTGATTTTGTCATTTTCCATCAACTCATTTGGGGTATAGCCAGTTAAAGACACACAACCTTGACTAATATAGTCTTTTCCCCATTGAGGATTATAACTAATACGAAAGAAGACTCCTAAACTAGAATCAACTATATTGGCTAACTGTCTTTGACTTTGACGTAATTGGGTTTCAATTTGCTTTTGTTTGAGAAAACTACCCAACTGGGAGGTAATTGTTTCCAAAAAATTAATTAAATCATAATTTATAGATAAGGATTTATGAGTAAAAAAGACGAAAATAGCAATAATTTCATCTCCTACCATCACGGGAATACCTAAAGCGGTTTTTAATCCAGATTGTTTGGCGTAGTTTTTCCTTCGAAAATGGGAATCTCGATGTATATTCTGCCACCATATTGCTTTTCTCTCTACCCACACTTTCCCGGGTAAGCCTTCTTCAAAGTGAAAAGAAAAGTCATAACTATGTTGCTGAAAATCTGCTAAGGCTAAAGGAAAATTATCAAAATAGGGATTATCCTTGCGATACCATGCCACGGAATAGTTATAAACATTGCCCTCAAAATTGGGTAGCCACACCTCGGCAAAATCCCATCGGGTAATCTGACATATTTCCTGTATCGTGTGCAATAATGCGGTTTCTAGGTTATTGGCAGTATTTATAACTTTTGTTAAATCAAAGAGAAAGGATTTTTCTTGTTCATTTCTCCTTTTACCTGTAATTTCCTGAATTATACCGACTAAATATAATAATTCTCCTGTAGGTGCATAGATTCCTTTTCCTTTTTCCCACACCCATTTTATATTGCCATTAGCACTAACAATTCTATATTCTAAATCAAAATGAGTACGAGATGCGATCGCGCTTTCAGTTTCTTCTCGAACAGAATTGCGATCGAGAGGATGAATTAAACTAGAATAAGATTTAGAGGTATTATTTAATAAGTATTGGTCTTCATAACCTGTTAAATCCCAACAATTTTTGCTGATGTAATCCATTGTCCAATATTTATCATTACGACATTGATACACCACTACAGGTAAATTACTAATTAAAGAAGATAGCTGAGAAAGACGAGTGGCACAGTCAATAATTGAATGGGTAGAGAGAGGGTGAAAAATAACAGCAATAACCTTTTCCGATTTCCAAGTAACTGTGCTAATAGATAAGTTATATAGCTCAAACTCGTAACTATAACAAGAATTTAACTCTCCTGAAAAATAGTTATGATTTGTTAAAGGCTTTACTAAAAAACAATTTCCCTGTGAGAAGCCTAAAATTTCTCGAATGGTATAGGGTTGAATATAGTCTTGCAAACGGGGCTTTGATTTAGAGGTAACAAACTTCTCTTGAAAAAGATGATTTCCAGAAATTAGCTCAAAATTATCCCTGCGGAATAAAGCAATAGGTTTATCAATAGTTTCCCCATTGAGATTAATATTATCCAGATTTCCAGTCAAATATATAGATTCATAAAGATTAGTCAAAGAATTGTAGCTTCTCTCTTGTTTTTCTTTATTTTTAGAATCCATAAATTAACCCCATTAAAAATTTAGTAATGCTTTACCTACATACAATCCAGCCCCATTGGTAAGAAATTAAGCAAAAGTGATTTTTGTCAATGATTTGTTTATAAAAATTAACAATCGCTCTAATCCTTTACTATTTATAACTTAGCGGATTTGATTACCCTAGACTAAATACTCAGAATTTGTTATTCTTATGATTTATGAAAAAGTGCGATCTAAACCCAAAAATAGAGCCGTCTCACCTAAGTCAACAGAGAAAAGTCTTAAGAGACAGAGTTAGCAAAGAATTGAGCTTATAATTAATAATTGTAACTATATACTTGACAAATTGCACGCAACTTTAATCTCTAACTAATGACTACGTTTTAATCGCCTTAATTTTATGCCTTTTGAATTCCCAAAAAAGTGATTATTGTATCGCATTTTTATTTTTTAATAATTTTAGCTCAAAATTATTCTCTAATTAGCTGTAACAAGTAATAGTAACTAAAAATACCGTTTTACTGCTTATTTTTCAACAATTTTATAAATGTCTTCCGGGTTATCTTAACTTTGGATATGATAAATTATCCCTAAAAAAAGATGTCAAGTTCTAGGTTGAATTAAAATTGTTATAGTCATTTCAAATAAAAATGAAACAAAATCAAAGTCTGTAACTACTGTTTATCAAAGACTTAAGTGGTTAAAAGTGTCTCAAAGTTAGTTAAAATAACGATAATTTATAACTCAAATTTTGTATCTGGCAAAAAATGAACTGCTCGAAGTAGAGAACAGGAAATAGAAATAAGAATTGACAAAAAAACTATTGAAATTTATTTTAAGGATTTATTTTTTTAGTATTATCGTACTAATGCAAAAAAGATCTTAATCCCATAAAAATAAGCGGGTTAGCTATACTACATTGACAAAGTTAACAAAAAATGCACAAAAATTGAGTTTTTTAGCCAAATTTTGGCTAAGAATTATATGTTTACATATTGAAATCCTTACAGTGAAAACCTTTCAAACCATTGCAAGAGTGCCTATTTCCCTCATCCAAGGATTTTTTCAATAAACTCTAATTAGGAATAAGAAATCAACCATTATTTAATTTTTCATTTTTCATTCTGCATTGTTATAGATGTAGGCTAATATTAGTTTATATTTATAGAGATTTACTGTTCAACATTTAAAAATACTTGATTTTTATTACAGGTAGAAGAATAATGATTTTGATGATCGGTTGGTTTGAATGGGCTGAATATTTAAGTATTGTATTAACTATCATAGGTTTATGTCTTAGCCTCACCATAGACAATCAGATTCTATTTATTATTGCTATTACCTTCACCCTAATTCTCAGTTTAATCAACCGTTTTCGCTCTGAAAATCGAACAAAAGCAAGAATTGCAGGGGCTTTGAGTTTACAAATGAGACGTTTTTCTGCGGAGGTTGCCGAGGTTAAAGAAACTATTGATGAATATATTGAGAAACAGAAAGCAGTTATAACCCCTCCTAAATTAGCCAGTAATACCCCTAAGTCTGATAATCAAATTATAGCCTCCTTACAAGATGATCTTGAAAGTATCAATAAATCTGTTACCAGCATAATTGAATATATTAAAGAACATAAATTAGAATTAAGATTAAAAACTTTAGAGCAGTTATATCAAACAAATCAAAACATTAATAAAAGTCAAAATTTTCCCAGTTCATCTATAAAATTACCTGACAAAAATGCCTTAACTAAAACAGTTAATTATGATTTAGAAGCACCACCAAAAATTGCTTGGAAATGTATTCATATAATCAATGCCCATCAGCAATCGGTTACAGATTTAAAAATCACAAAAGATAATAATTATTTATTAACCACTTCATGGGATCAATATTTGCGATTATGGTCATTAGAAACTGGAGTTGAAATTGATGGAGTTGAAATTTCTGATCAAGGTGTCGTTGCTGTTTGTGTGAATAATCTTGATTATATAAACTATGGTATTGCTACAGGGGGCTTAGATCAAGATGTCAAAATTTGGTCATTGAAAGGAGATAAAAATAAATCTTGGCGTTTGTCATTAGAACATACTATGAGTCTTCATGAAGGTTCAATTAATGGTTTAGCCATTGCTAATGAGCAGAAAATCCTTTTAAGTGGTAGTTCAGATCAAACTTTAAAACAATGGGATTTAGAGACAGGAAGACTTTTATCTAGTAGTTTTGACGAGAGTGGTGCTATTGGTGCAGTGGCAGTTTGTGAAAAACATGAATATGTTGCGGTGGGGGGAGGCGATGGAGTTATTAGTCTATGGCAGTTGGCAGGAGAAAATAAATTAGGGGCATTAATTGGCAATATGTCTTCCTTAGATGCGATCGCAGTTAATAGTACAGGAGAATTAATAGCGGGAGGTTGTGCAGATGGTTCAATCAAAATTTGGCGTTTACCCACAACAACATTTAGTCTTTACCTCGAAATAGAACCTTTTTTAGAGTTAAAGGGACATCAAGGACAAGTGATGGATTTATGTTTTAGCCCTGATGATAAATTATTATACAGTGCGGGGACAGATGGTTTAATCAAAATTTGGCACCCTAGTAGTGAGTCAGAATTAGGACACTTAAAAATTAGTGATGACAATCGTATTTTCTCATTATCCTTAAGTAAAGACGGAACTATCTTAGCGGCAGGGGGAGTTGATGGGACTGTCAAAGTTTGGCAACAGTCAACTTTTTGACACTCCTCGGCATGAATGCACGAGGATTCTTGGTTCATCGAGTCCACTTAAACTAACCCAATTGCTTAAATTAGTCCAGAGATGGTTCTCTCCTCAAGCGTATGCTCTATTTCAAGAGCGGTTCGGGTATGCCCTACCCTACCTGAGAAATTAAAATACTTGGTTCCTCTGTACTTACTGCTCAAAGACTTTACCTGTCAGAGCTTTTCCCGACAGAACCCTATGACTTTGGTTTTCAAGACGGAGCTTACAAGCTCCTGAACCAAGTTCAGGAGACAGCTCCTCGTTCGATAAATCGATTAGATTCGAGGTTTTTAAAGATGTTGATTACCTTTCCTCTAAAAAAAATATTATATATCACTAATGCCGTAAACGGCAGGGAACCTAAGACCCACGATTTTTTGGTAAAAAAGGACAATGGGCAACAGGCAAAGGTAAATCTTCAATGAAGATGAAATTGAATAAAATCAATCACCTTTTCTAATCCTTCTCCTGTTTTTAAATTAGTGAAAATAAAAGGTTTATCACCACGCATTTTTTGAGAATCCCTTGTCATCACCTCTAAACTAGCACCAACATGAGGAGCTAAGTCAATTTTATTGATTACCAAGAGGTCAGATTTTGTGATGCCAGGTCCCCCTTTACGGGGTATTTTATCCCCTGCGGACACATCTATAACATAAATGGTCAAGTCCACTAACTCAGGGCTAAATGTCGCCGCTAGATTGTCTCCTCCGCTTTCCACAAAGACAATATCTAAATCCTTAAAAGTTGTTTCCAATTCCTCGATCGCCTCTATATTAATGGAAGCATCCTCCCTAATAGCGGTATGAGGACATCCCCCCGTTTCTACTCCTTTAATTCTATCGGGAGTTAAGGACTGCGATCGCACCAAAAATTGAGCATCTTCTTGGGTATAAATGTCATTAGTAACTGCGGCGAGGGAGTATTTTTCTCGCATATTCTTGCATAAAGCGTCTAAAAGAGCGGTTTTGCCCGATCCAACAGGTCCTGCGATGCCGATTCTAAATGTCATTGCTTAGTTTGTCTCTCAGTTGCTTGGTTAAGGTGGGGAGAGAGGGAGGCGTGGGAAGCATGGGAAAGGGAGGAGAAATTAATTATTAAATAATTCCCTATTGCCTGTTGCCCTCCCCCCTCTCGAGGGGGGATAAAGGGGGGTTTGCCTTTTGCCTACCTTCACTAATAATTTACAGACTCAAAGTCAGAGAGTCGTTCTGTCTATACCATTCAATGGTACGTTTCAAACCTTCTCTGAGATTCATTTTAGCAGTAAAACCGAAGGTTTCTTTCGCTTTAGTTGTATCTAAACAACGGCGGGGTTGCCCATTGGGTTTGTCGGTTTCCCAGATTAATTCACCGTCAAATTCCATCAATTCACAGATTAATTCTGTTAAATCCTTAATGGAAATCTCAAAATTCGTACCGAGGTTAATGGGTTCGCTACTATCGTACATTTGTGTACCCATAACAATGCCTCTCGCCGCATCATTGGAGTATAAAAACTCACGGGTAGGACTTCCATCCCCCCAGACAGGGAGGGTGCGATCGCCTCTTTTTTGGGCTTCATGAACTTTACGAATTAAAGCAGGAATTACATGAGAACTACGGGGATCGAAATTATCTTCAGGGCCATATAAATTAACAGGTAGAAGATAAATGCCATTAAAACCGTACTGATTGCGGTAGGCTTCCAACTGTACTAAAAGGGCTTTTTTAGCAATACCATAAGGGGCGTTAGTTTCCTCTGGGTAGCCATTCCAGATGTCTTCTTCTTTAAAAGGTACAGGAGTAAACTTAGGATAAGCACAAATTGTACCGACACAGGTAAATTTTTCTACCCCTGCTTGATAGGCGGCATGAATCAACTGCGCCCCCATCATCAAGTTATCATAGAACAATTCCGCAGGTTTTTCTCGATTTAAACCAATACCACCCACGTGGGCGGCTAAATGGATGACAATATCTTGATTCGCAACGACTTTTTGACAATTTTCCCACACCGTTAAATCACAATCGCGCGATCGAGGTACAGTAATTTTATCGGGGTTTGCCCCTGCATTAATCAATTCCGCAACCACTTGTTTCCCTAGAAAACCAGCTCCACCTGTGACAAGAATTTTTTTCGTACTTAAATCTAACATAACAATAAATAGTTAATAGGTTAATAAAGTTGAGATGTATATATAGGAACAAAGCTAAGTGATGCTAAAACGGAGAATAATATCATCAAAATCTCTGTCTCCCCCTCCGTTTAAATCCTCAAAGCCAATGACGTTAGCACCAAAATTGGTGACATGATCAAGTTTGTCCGAATTTGCACCAGCAAAGGGAAAATAAATTTCTTCGCTCCCATTGCCAAAATCTCCAAAATCTACTTTTAGAAATGGTGCATATAATTCACCGCCGAAGATGCTAAAAGCAAAACTTTTAGTTGTGAAATTTTCTGCGGCTAAAGTTGAGCCTGAAGTTGATAATCGGTTTGATTCAGATAAAGCAACCTCTACGTAACCTGCTTCTGTTGGGTTAATTTCTGTACCCGTGAGAGGATCTAATACTGCCCCAGATTCATTTAAAATACGATAAAACCCCATTTCACTATTAAAAGCCGCTTCACGACTATAAGAACCAGAAACAGTAAAAGATTCCCCTTGAGTTAACTCCCTAGCATCAATGAAATTAATGGGAGTGGGAGATGTTAGCTCGTCTGTCAAATCGGTGACTAAATCCGTTGAGACAGAAAATGAGGCATAAAAAACTTTACCATCAGGATCTAAATATTGATAAATTTCATAACCAGAGGCTAAATCTTTGACTGCTACCCCCATGTTTTCCCCAATGGGTTGACCTGTATAGGGATTACGCATAACCGCTCCATCAACTTCTACATAAGAAACATTGGAAACACGGTTAATATCATTGTCAACATTGACCTGATGGGGTGTACTCGGAACAGTAAAAGGACCTTCAGGATTACTGCTTGGATTATTACCGGGGCCGCCTGGATTGTAAACTACAGAATAATCCCCAGAGGAAGGAAGTTCAACAGTTTTGATTTGATTAATAGCTTCTTCATCCCCAGAAAGAATAATATCGTAGTAATTGTCGTGATCTTCAATGTACGTATTATCATAAGTGGGTTGTGCTAAAGATAAATCTGCTAACCCTTCCACTCGAATTGAACCAAATCCAGAAATTTCATAATCAACCCCTGTTTCTACAAGCTCAATTATATTACCTGAAGAATCTTCAGCTTTCACCAAGAAAAATTTTTGATAATCCGTTGGCAAAATACTAGCAATACCATCGGGGGAAAATCCAGCACTGGTATAAATACGAAGACGGAAAAGGGCTTGTTCTCCATACAAGTCAGAACCGCTATTATTTTGATTAGTAACTAGCCAAAGGGGCGCACCTTCTCCTAAATCACTAAAACGATTTAACTTAGCCGTAACCATTTTAGGTCCATTACCTACAACATAAGGATTTTGGCTATCAACAGTTATACCTACTGCACTCATTAAACCATCTTCACCAATCATTTCTAGTGGGGTTGAGTCTAACACCGTAGAAACGGATACAGGATAAATTGCTCCCTCTGTACCGGGAATTCCCCTATTGCCAAATTCTCCTGTAATTACCACTGTTTGCCGTTCATTATATTCTGCATTGGGCAAAAAAGAAGCAATAACAGGTGTCACCACCACACCATCGTTACGAGTAATTCTAAAGTCTGTAGGATTAACGGTTGTTGGTAACAAGGGAAAACTAAAAACAACGGGAATATTATCTAATTTTTCAATATCAACATCATAAGTTGCTTGAACTGTATCAGTGCTAATAGCAGAAGTATAGGCTCGTTGATTCATGGTTGTATTGCCCCCCAAATCTTGCCAAGAAACGTTATTCGCAAAGGCAATATCCTGAGAGGCTTGATCTGTTCCCGTCATGCCGGGTATTCCCATATAGCCTTCAAATCCATAATTAGCAGTAATAATTGTTCCTTCTTTACCAAAAAGATCTGCATTAAGCAAGATACTTGTATTAAGTGAAGAACTTTTCCCAGATGTGTTTGACCTATCGTTGGCGAGGTAGGCGATAAGTTGATCTGCTAGGGAGGTATATTCAATTGTCATAAGCTATTATGCTCAAGTAATGTCAAGGAAATATAAATTTCGATCATCGAAGGTAATGCTACACCGAACGCAATTTCAAGTTCCATAGTACCGTAGATCGAATAATCGATTTGCTTATTTTTGGATACGGTTAATGGGAGAAGAGGAATTAAGTAATTTTTTATCTCCTTATCCTCTTATTTTTTTATATCTTTCTAGTTAACACTAGGTCGCATATTATGACGAATATAGGCTTGATCTTGGACTTTATCACCATTACTGATACCTAAAGCCTCTAAGTCTGCATCTACCATCAAATTAACTAACTGGGGGAAGGTTAAAGATGGTTGCCAACCTAGTTTTTCCTTAGCTTTAGTGGGATCTCCAATTAATAAGTCCACTTCTGCGGGGCGTAAGTAGCGCTCATCAAATTCCACATAATCTTCCCACTGGAGGTTAACGTGAGAAAAGGCTAATTCCAAAAATTCTTTCACAGAATGGGTTTCCCCCGTTGCTACCACATAATCATCTGGCTCATCTTGTTGTAACATTAACCACATAGCCTTAACGTAGTCTTTAGCATAACCCCAATCTCTTTTTGAGTCTAAGTTACCTAAATACAATTTTTTCTGTTGCCCTGCCACAATACGTGCGATCGCCATTGTGATTTTACGAGTAACAAAAGTTTCACCTCGGCGGGGGCTTTCGTGGTTGAATAAAATCCCATTGCAAGCGAAAATGTTATAGGATTCACGGTGATTTACTGTTTGCCAGTGAGCATAAACTTTTCCACAAGCATAAGGGCTACGGGGATAAAAAGGGGTAGTTTCCTTTTGGGGAATTTCCATTACCTTGCCGAACATTTCTGATGAACCAGCCTGATAATATCGCACATCAATACCTGTGCGCTGTCTATAGTCTTTAATGGCTTCTAATAGTCTCAATGTACCCATCGCCACACTATCAACGGTAAACTCAGGGGCATCAAAACTGACCCTTACATGAGATTGAGCTCCCAGATTATATACTTCTACAGGTTTAACTTCTTCCAGAATACGTCTTAGGGTTGTACCATCGGTTAAGTCTCCATAGTGAAGAAAAAACCGAGCATCTTGTTGGTGGGGGTCTTGATAAATGTGATCAATTCTATCAGTATTGAAGGTGGAAGTTCGTCTAATAATACCGTGAACCTCATAACCCTTTTCTAACAATAGTTCACTCAAATAAGAACCATCTTGCCCTGTAACGCCGGTAATTAAAGCTATTTTACGATCAGTCATAATAAAATATATTTCGGATATATTAAAAAAATGTTTCCTACTGTTTTGCTAAGTTTAACTTAAGTTGTATCTTTTTTATTAGGTAATTTTTAGACTTATTGAGGTTAAATTCAGAGAAAACTAGACAAGTAAAGTTAATATATTTGATTTTTATCTGTGATAAATTAATGGTTTTCAATTGTTACCTAAAATCGACTCTTATCTTATATTCTTGGTTCTAACTGAGGTTTTATTTAGGGCATTTGTCTAAATATCCATGATCCCTGATAATATATGTCAGTGTTCAACAGGTTTTGTCATGACTTTTTCACTTCTTATCAGTTTTGGCTTGATTCTCTTTGCCTATTTGTTGGGTTCTATTCCCACTGGTTATTTAGTGGCTTTGGTTTTAAAAGGTATTGATATTAGGGAATATGGCTCAGGTTCTACGGGAGCAACAAATGTATTAAGAACCGTAGGGAAAGGGGCGGCGCTGACAGTATTATTAATCGATATGTTAAAAGGGATCTTGGCAGTAGCCAGTGTAAAATTATTTTTTATTTATGGTGGTGGGGAAATATTGCCAATACAATGGCAGGATTGGCTGATTGCGATCGCATCTTTATTAGCTGTTTTAGGTCATAGTAAATCTATTTGGTTAAAATTTTCTGGGGGTAAATCTGCCGCTATTAGCTTGGGAATTTTACTCACTATGAATCCCTTTTTGGGATTAGGTACTTTAGGAGTATTTGTAATTGTATTGTCTATCTCAAAAATTGTTTCTCTTAGTTCTATCAGCGCTGCGATCGCAGTTAATATATTAATGTGGCTTTTACAGCCTACTGCTCCTTATATTGTTTTCGCTATCATTGCCGCTAGTTATGTTATTATCAGACATCGCAGTAACATCGATCGTATCTTATCAGGAAAAGAACCCCGTATCGGACAAACGGCATAATTCAATCAGCAATCACAAAAAGGGCAAGGGGCAAAGGTGAATAGTAAATAGTTGATAATTAAAAATTAAAAACTCTAAACTCCGTTCACGACTGAAGGGAGTGTAAAAGCCTTCGGTGCGAACTCTCGTCTTCCCTAACACCTGCAACCTGCAGCCTGACACCTAACCTTATCCGATATTCTTAAACTGAACTGAGGTTATTTATTGACATTTTTTAGATAACTAATATCTGTATTTGTGCCAAAACTACTTAAAACTCTTGCGGCTTCGTCATAAGTAACCTCTTTTTGAGGTTGAAACAAAATAATATAGCCAAAGGCTTTTCTCGTGTTGGCAGATTCACCATTTTGCCAATCTAAGTATAATGCAGACCAAGCCCCCGGATCTATTTTACTTAAATCCTGAAATCCCCATGTTTCCTTTAAAGCATCTAAAGTAACATTAGGCAACTTTTCCCGAAAATCTAAAGGCACTTTCCACGTGATCAAATTTTCCCTTGTTAATGGTTTATCCGGATTAAAACTGGTAAATTCTCCTTGCTTTAATAGGGGGGAGGGTATTAAACCTGCCTCGGCTAATCCTTGTATCACGGCAAAATCTGGATCTGAAACTGGTACATCGGTAAAAATTGGTTTACTATTGGGATTAGCTTCACGAATTAATTTACTGTTGACATCTTGGAAAAGAAGATTGTTAGTTTGCACTAACCAACGGGCATATTCTCGACGAGAAATAGTATTATAGGGGTTTATTACTTCTGAGTTGGAAACAATACCTAATCTTGCTAATTCCTGTAGAGGAGGGGTTAAATCTTCACTAACGGTATTTTCTGTATTTTCTGTGGGAGTATCTAAAGAGCTATTATTCGCACTTTCCGAAGTATTATAAGTCAGAGATAACTCTGTTTCACTACCTTGAGGAGTAAGGATAAGACTTAATGTTAGATTATCCCCTTGATGAGTTGCATTAATGGAGTTTTCTTGGGATTTCGTTATTTGCCAGTTATTTGCTGATAACTCTTGTTGGTAATAATTTACTATTAAATTTAAGGGATCAGGCGATCGCCATTTAATAGTTTGTTGGTTAACATTAATTAGAGTAGATGGTTCGTAAATAGGAATAATTTGAGGAAAGTTAGACGGAAGATTAATCTTATCACTATTGTTTTCTGGATTATCGGCTAATGTCGAATTATCTGTCTGATTAGGATTATTAGCACCATCAGTGGTATTAGTTGTATTATCATTCAACTGAGAATCAGGAGCAAAACGAGATTCTAAAGCCTGATTACCGCTACATCCTGCCAAAATAATCAATAGAGGAAGAAAGTATAAAATTCGAGCCATTGCCTATTTATCTGAATTAACATTATCACTATTCTATAGTTTTCTCATCGTAAAGGTTTCTTCGTTAGGGTTTTAGCCCCATTTCTGATGTCTAAATCAAAAATAATTGAAACAAATAGCAATTTATGAACAATCATTATTACTACTCAAGCCTTTGAGTTATCGTTATTTTAAACCGTTACCTATTGCTTAAACTTGGCGACACCACTTTACTTTTCTCTCAATCCTTATTTAGTTTGAACTATTTATTAAGTGTTAGATTAAATAAAAACTATTAAATTCATAACGAAAAAAACATAGTATTAATAATGATTACTTTACTGACGGATTTTGGTTTACAAGATATTTATGTAGGAGTGATGAAAGGGATTATAAAAACAATTAATCCAGATATAGATATTATTGATTTAACTCACAATATTCCTCCTCAAAATATCATCGCCGCTAGTTTTGCTTTGGCAAGTGCTGTGGATTTTTTCCCTGATGATACCATTCATTTAGCTATAGTTGATCCTACCGTTGGTAGTGATAGAAAAATAGTTGCGATCGCATTTGAAAAGGGTTATATAATATGTCCTAATAATGGCATAATAACAGGAGTTTTAAACAAGTATCAACCACAACAAGTTTATGAATTAACGAATAGTAATTATTGGCTTAATCACAATCCTAGCAACACTTTTCATGGTAGAGATATCTTTGCACCAATGACAGCTTACTTAAGTAAAGGTATCGGATTAGAAACTTTAGGTCATAATCTTAATCAAGAAGATTTAGTTATTTTAGATGATATTAATCCCATAATTAAAGAAAAGGAAATAATTGGTTCAATTCAATATGTTGATATTTATGGTAATTTAATTACTAATATCCCGTCTAAAATGTTAGAAAATAAATCTTGGTATGTACAAGAAGGAGATAACAAAATTTTTCCTCAATCCACTTATAGCAACATTAAAAAGAAAGAATTACTTACCCTTATTGGTAGTCATGGATATGTAGAAATAGCCATTAATCAGGGTAATGCTAAAATGATTTTAAATAAAGAATATGGTGATTTTATTACAGTAAAAATAGAGTAATTTCTTCGCAGTGATAAATTATTTTGGCTCTATTACTTCTCTTCGTGATAAATTGTTCATTGAAAAAGGGAAAACCCCTCTGTGTCTCCCCTTAAAAGGGGAGAAAGGGAAAAGGGAAGAGAGGATTTTAAAACTTAAATTTTATAAATTTTTATTTAACCTGAGTTTTGGATAAGCTGAAAGCATTATCTCGTAGTCAGAAAACCTTATAGCTTTTTAGAAATAAGAATAAAATTGCCTTAACCCGAACTGACGTTACACCCCAAAACCCCAAGCCCCTACTTCCCCTCTCATTCTCTCATCACTTTAACACCTGCAACCTGAAACCTGACACCTGACACCTATCCTTTTCCGATATTCTTAAACCGAACTGAGGTTATTTAACCTAACACCTGTAACCTGTAACTTTCTACCGACAATCAATTATGTTTTTGCTTAACACCAGTTATTAATTGCTACTAATCTAATTTCTTAAAAGTTTTCAAACTCCGCAGACGATTTATAGCACAAGCTAACTCGAAATGACGAAACATGGTTAAATCCCCTTGAGGAAAATCTGTTAATATATCAAGCCCTTTCGTCTCTAAATCTTTCATCAATAAATTGATAGCTTCGGAAAGGGATTTTTTTTGTCCTAAATATTTTTTCTGTGTATATAATATAGAAAATGCGATCGCTCTTAGTTGACCATTCTCCACTAACTGAGAAACAGAAGCTAAATCAATATTTTCTATCCCAAATTGGATTGTATCTAAATCTCTGACTTGAATTTTGACATCTCGCTTACCTCTTTTTGCGGAAATACTTTCAGGATTAATAAAACGGGGAGTAATCTTACCAAATTTGATACTATCGCCCCCCTCCCTAAATTGAGGAAAATCGAGTGCAATTTGTTTTGCCTTATCCGTCACATCTAAAGGTTGAAAACTATCCATAGCAATGACAGTATTTGCTACTTCAAAATAATCCCCACTTCCCCCCATCACCAAAATCGTAGAGACACCATAATCTTCATATAATGCCTTAATTTTATCCACTAAAGGAGTAATTGGTTCTTTTTCTTTAGCAATTAACTTCTGCATTCTTCCATCTCGAATCATGAAATTAGTTGCCGAAGTATCCTCGTCAATCAACAATAACTTACTGCCCACTTCTAAGGCTTCCATAATATTAGCACTTTGAGAAGTACTACCACTGGCATTTGGAGTATGAAAATTAACCGTTGATTTACCTTGAGGAAGATGATTAATAAAAGGAGAAATATCAACTCCTGTGATGCTACGCCCATCTTCAGCTCGAATTTTTACCCCTGTTGAATTTGTTATTACTAATTCTCTACCATCATCAGGAATATGATTATATATCCCCAATTCGATGGCATGAAGTAAAGTTGATTTACCATGATAACCCCCCCCAACAATAAGAGTAATTCCTTTTTTAATACCCATTCCCCTTACTTTACCTCGATTTGGACAGATAAATTCCACTTCCAGAGAAGGAGGAGATTGAAATTTAATCACTTCTTTTCCTTGTAAGGGCAAAGGAGAAATCCCACTATCACGGGGTAAAATGGCATCGTTTGCCACAAATGCCACTAAATCTTGATTCTCTAATTCCTGACGAATATAATTGGCATCTTCAACGGTTTCTACATGGTATTTAACATCTTGATGATTAAGTACATCATATAACAGGCATTTGTTAACTATTTCGGGGATATTTTCACAAAGTAATTCTATGGCTTGAAATCCTAAAATTCTCCTCCCATTAGCGGGTAGCCCCACCACTAAACGCACTTCTAACTCTTGTTTATTCAGTAAAACACTACTGCGTTGTATCACTTCTTGAGCAATGTCGGCAATGGCAATCAAACCACTTTTTCCACTACCTCGCCTTTGACTAATTTGTTTAAGATGATCAATAATTTGGCGATGAATATAATCTGTTAAAGCAATATTGCGAATAGAAGAATCAAATAGATTTTCAGGAAATTTGGCTATGGATTGATTTATCTTTATTCTAATTTTACTAGGAGAAGCAAAAGGATCTCCTTGAACATGATCTATTATTAAGTTAAAGTTATCGAATTTATACTCACTTTTTATACTTTTATAAGCTGGATAACTTTTTCCATCTAAGTTTTTTAATAATTCTTTTAATTGTAGATTATTTTTCATTGATAAAATGGTTTTCTTACTTTGGATGTGATAAATTATCTTTAAAAAAAGGTGTCAGGTTTCAGGTGGCAGGTGACAGGAGAGTAATGAGTAATGAGGATGAGAGTTAGGAGTTTTTAATTCTTAATTCTTAATTCTTAATTCTTAATTCTTAACTATTCACTATTGCCTATTCCCTATTCCCTGTCTTAACCAGATAATTTGAGTACAAAACTAGCTCACTCATTACTCAAAGGGTAGGGGCGGCGGCAAGTAGAGTTTTTGTATAAGGATGTTGAGGATTGTTAAATATTTTCTCGGTGACATCTAGTTCAACTATTTTACCACCATTCATGACGGCAATGCGATCGCACAGAAAACGGGCTACGGATAAGTCATGGGTGATGAATAGATAAGTTAGCTTAAATTCCTGTTTCAGTTCTAGCATCAATTCTAATACCTGCGCTTGTACCGTTGCATCTAACATACTGACAGGCTCATCACAAATCACTAATTTCGGTTGTGTAATTAAGGCACGGGCAATGGCAACTCTTTGTTGTTGACCCCCGGAAAGTTCTTTGGGATAACGGTTATAATATTCTTTGGGGTCTAATCCTACTCGTTGTAGCATAGTTTCAACCCGTTGACGATTTTCTAATTTATTGCCTAGTTGATGAATGATTAAAGGTTCAATAATAGATTCCCCTATAGTCATCATAGGATTTAAACAGGCGTGGGGGTCTTGAAAAATCATTTGAATTTCCCTTCGCAAACCTCGTAACTGTGACCTAGAAAGGGTTGTTAGGTCTTTTCCCTGCCATAACACCTGCCCATTGGTTGCCCGAATTAATTGCAAAATAGTACGGGATAGGGTGCTTTTCCCGCAACCAGATTCCCCCACTAAACCGAGGATTTCTCCTTGCCAAATGTTTAAATTGAGATCATCAACGGCTTTAATAAACTGACTTTTTTTCCCTAATAATTGCTCTATAAAGTTAACTGAAATAGTATAATATTTTTGCAGATTTTTTAGTTCTAATAAGGGCTTATTTTCTTCTTTTTTTTCTTCTTGATTCTGATTTTCTGTATGATGAAGATGAAAAGCGGCTTTTAACAATGACTTGGTATATTCATGTTTGGGACTATATATAACATCTTTTACTGTTCCCATTTCTACCATTTTTCCGCCATACATAACACCAATGCGATCGCAATATTTTGCTACCATAGCTAAATCATGGGAAATCAATAATAATCCCATATCTCTTTCTCTACATAATGCAGTTAATTCCCGTAGAATTTCTCCTGCAATAGTAACATCTAAACTGGTAGTAGGCTCATCGGCAATAATTACTTTAGGTTCTAATAATAATGCAAGTGCGATCGCAACTCTTTGTCTCATACCACCACTAAACTCATGGGGATACTGATTAAATCTATCAGGGGATATTTTCACCGTAGCTAAAGCAGTGAGGGCTTTTTCTTTTGCTTGAGATGAAGATAAATGGGGTTGATGAGCCTTGAGAGTTTCGATACAATGATCTCCAATAGTCATTAAAGGATCAAGCCTTGTCATAGGGTCTTGAAAAACTAAAGCAACAACTTCCCCTCGAAATCTGCGTAAAGCAGAAGCAGAATAATCATAAATAGACTTCCCTTGAAACCTTGCTTCTCCCTCTACCGTTGCCTGATTAGGTAAAAGACGCATCATCGCTCTGCCCAAAGTCGATTTACCACAACCAGATTCCCCCACTAACGCCATTATTTCCCCTGTATTCAGTTGAAAAGAAACACCATCTACTGCCCAAGAGGGGTTACTATCATCTGCTCTGTGAATAGTAGAATAGGCAATACGTAAATTGTTAATGTCTAAAAGGCATTGACTCATAAAAGAAACAGGGGATTAACAAACTGGATAAGTGCTAGTCAATTATTGATTACTAACTGCTGATTAGTCAATTTTTTCACTAAATCTAAATTATAAGCAAAAGGTCTTTTTATCGGTTGATAATCTTTGACATGAGTTTCTCCATGACGTAATACAGCATTAACTAACAAACAAGAATCATTACTCAAATTGATTGCACCATGAGGAATACCGGGGGGAATTGTAATCACTTGGGGATTATTTTCTGTTAAATGTAGATACTGATATTGACGATTTTGCAAAACCACTAAAACAAAATTACCCTTTACAACTAATAATTGATCCGTTTGAAAATGATGGACAAATAAATCATCAATGGTGTGCGGTGGGATTTGCACTAACATGGTTTCATGGCTAGACTGGGGAGTGTAAAATAAAGCCATTCCTCCTTGAATTGATTGCAATTTTTGTTGTGAAACACTCTTGATTTGTGCCATTTTGTTCACCTTTTCTTGCTCTTTAATTCTAAGATAATCAAAATATTTGTTAAAAAATGTTAAGTTAGTTACATAAATAAACTTTGAATATAACTAACAAAAGACAAATTATTATTAAAAGATATTGGGAAAAAATAAATCAGAAATAAACAAATATAATTATATTTTAATAAACATTAAAAAGTAATTTTATCAAAAATAAAAAATAGAAATAGATATGAGTATAAGTGATATAGCTATTAATGAAAATATGACAAAAATATTAGGAGAAATAGTATTTTTAATGGGCAGTTGTGACAATTCCAGAAAATACCCTATTAGTTTTATTATTAACTACCTTTTACCATCAATACATCTAAATCAATATAGACTTTATAGAACCGTAAAAGAAAATAAGCCTATTGGTTTTGCTTGTTGGGCTTTTGTTAGTGATCAAGTAGAAGAACAAATGATTAAAAATGATATTAACTTGACTATTGAAGAAAGAAAGTCAGGAGAAAATCTCTATATTCTTTACTTTATTGCACCATTTGGTCATGCAAAAAAAATTAGTCAAGACCTAAAAAATAATATTTTTCCTTATAGAATGATCAAAGGTTTAAGACTGACTAAAGATAGTAAAAAAATAGCCAAAATCGCCATTTATCATAACAGAAATAAAAGTTAGACAAAATCTTTCATCAGGCTATAATCTAAGGGTAAATATCCTATGTGAAGGAAAAAATACTCCAAAATGGGCAAATTATATCAAGGCACGGAAAGCCACGATCGCATCGACATTAGAAATACTAACTTTAATGTAGTTTGGGCAAAATCTGGGGTTGATGTTGTATATGCTAGAGAAGATAACGACACTATCTCCGGGGCAAATGATCAAGACATCATTAATGGTTATGGCGGAAAAATGGTTATGGCGGAAACGATTTTCTTATGGGTGAGGGAGGAAGAGATAGTATATATGCAGGTCAAGGAAATGACACCATTCACGGGGGGTACGCTAATTGGGTTCCGGGTGGTTCAGATGACGGAGACGACTACATCAGAGGAGATGAAGGAGATGATGCCCTGATTGGAGAAAGAGGTAATGATACCCTTTTGGGTGGAGCAGGTAATGATTATCTTGATGGTGGAGATGATAATGACGAGATTCGGGGCGGTTCAGGCAATGACACAATTTATGGCAGAAGGGGCAATAATAGCTTATCTGGAGAAGACGGAGATGACTATATCAGAGGAGGAGTCGATCGAGATGTAATTGATGGTGGTAATGGTAATAATGAGATTTGGGGAGGTAATGGACAGGATACTATCAATGGTGGTGTAGGACATGACAAAATTCACGGAGATGAGTTCATTGAAGTAGATGTCAGACTGCCTGTAAGTCAATGGAAATATTATTTTATTAGGACAAAGGATGTAATTAATAGTGGGGCTGGAAATGACACCATTGAAGGCATGGGACACGATGATGTAATTGATGGTGGAGAAGGTAACGATATTATTTATGGAGATTATATAAAGCCTATAGGAACATATGTAGAGGATATATATGTATATGGAGATGATTATATTAACGGAGGTTTAGGAGATGATGTCCTTTATGGCAATTGGGGAAATGATACTCTTTTATCAGGAGAAGGTACAGATATTCTCTTTGGTGGAAAAAGTAACGATTTACTAAAGGTGACAGGAGATCCCTCCCAACAAGGAATCAATATATTATTTGGTGGTGAGGGAGATGATAGCATTATTGGAGGTGATCATTCTACCCCGGCAGAAAATCTCCTACTGCCTCCATTTTTGGAACAGGAGCTTAAAAACTTAAAAGACTTTATCAAAAGTTTAGAGAATGCCAACAATTTTTTACCTACTATCGGTGAAGTGATAGATGGTGGACGAGGATTTGACACCATTGAGGCGGGACAAGGCATGGATATTATCATGGCAGGATTACCCACATCTGCCAATACTCAAGACAAAGTGCAGTTGATTTACGGTAACTCCAAAGAATCGAAAATACCAGAGCCAGATGTATTTGTCATCACTACAGTAGAATTATCTCGACAAGAGCAAATTAATCAAGCCATGATTGCGGATTCTCTAAACCTAGTTCTTAAAGGGTTGAAAATCTTAGCCACAATCGTTGATGTTTCACAAACCGTCGTACCTATCGGAAAACTACCCGGATTAGTTCTTGATATGGGGGTTTATGGGGTAGAGCTATGGAAATTTATTGATAAATACACAGGAAAACGACCAGATGAACCGAGTATCCTCGATAAAATGACGGTAATCCCCGATTTTGATCCCGGTTTGGATGTCTTATATTTAGACAATGGCGGTGGAAAACTAAGATATACAATAGAATACAAAAGTCAGATTATAGGGAATAAAATTTATCAAGGTCTTGTATTCAGCGATGCTCAAGGAAAGATACCACAACCGAGAGTGCTTTTACAGGGTTTTACAAATCGTGACATGGAAAGAATTATCAGAGATGAGAATCAGATTTTGCCAACTACTGGGGAGTTTGTCGGTATTTCTTTCTTACCAAATCTCAATAGCCCCGATAATTCTGAACCCCCAAGACAACCGTCAGAACCGTTGAACTTAGGAAATTTTTTTACTCTGACAGAAGATAATGACTTTGTCCAAATTGAAAATTCTAATCCCACTGAGATAATTACTTTAGCAGGAGATGACACAATTATAGTGGACACTCAACAAAAGGTTTTAGCTGGTATAGGAAATGATGAAATTTATGCAGGTGTAGCCAGAGGAGGCAATACTTTATCTGGGGGACTAGGGGAAGACGCATTTTGGTTTTATGATGAGCATGGAGGAGAAGTAATCAATACGATCAAAAATTTACTAGGAGATGTTGATCAAGTTGATTGGGAAGTATGGCAAGAGAATGTTTACCAAGAATATATCAACACTTTTGGCGAGGGAAGATTAAATGTAGTTGTCGATTTTAATCTTGAAGAGGATTTAATTGGTTTTACTGATTTTCTTATTCCTGTGGGAATAGATAATGTTAGCTGGAGAAAACAGGGTAGTGATTCGGTTATTTCTTTATTTGAGAGAGAGATTATTCTTTTACAAAATACCCCCACGGAAAATTTAACTCCTGAGCATTTTATCTTTGACAATTCTTTGTTTGAAAAAATTTCTGACGGGAATAATATTCTCAATACTTTTAGTATTTTAGATGAAGAAGAAAACTTAACTGACACTGATACTGAGAATAATGGTTTTAATGATGAGACTCTAAATACAAGATTAAGTAGTGAGGAGTTAATCAGTAAAAGAAAGCTAATTAAGATTCAAGAGGAAGAAGAGTTTTTATCTTCCACAGATAGTAACATCATTGTAGGCACTGATGGTGATGATAAGATTATTGTCGATGGTAATCAACAGGTTTTTGCCCTTGGGAGAAATGATCAAATCTATGCCAGTATATCTTCAGGGGGTAATATCTTATCTGGTGGTACGGGTAATGATGAATTTTGGTTTTATGATGACAATGGTGGGGATTTAGTTTTAAATATCGTTGAAAATGTGGTTACTGGTGGTGGTAGTCTCAATTTTGATGTTATCGAAGAGTATGGTAAAAGTTTTCAAGATGCAATTGTTAATACAATCACTGATTTTAGTGTAGAAGAAGATGTAATTGGTATTGTGGATTTTCCTTTTCCTTTAGGGCTAAATAGTTTTGAATTCAGACAAGAGGGAAATGATTTTATTATTTCTTTATTTGAACGAGATATTATTCTTTTGCAAAACATTCGAGAGGAAGACTTAACCACAGAGAATTTTATTTTTGATAATTCTTTGTTTGACCAAATTTTGACCAATACTCTTAATAACTACACTGATAAGCAAGTAATTGTCGATGTTTCTTCTGCCGACACCGCCTTTCCAGAAGACGTTATTATCACTTCACCTCAGCCTGATACCTCAACAGTATTCATTGCAGGTAATCAAAATCATACCTTTGAGTCAGGCATTGCTCCAGACTTTTTTGACCTGATTTCTGGTGGTACAAATATTATTCAGGGGATACTACCTCAATTAAATGAAGATATGATCGAAGGATTCGGAGAAAATGATCAAATAACCATTCAAAATAGTCTTTTAAGTGCTGAAAAAATAAAAGTATCTTTCGCTTTTGGTTCTACTATTTTTTTAGAGATTGATGGTGATAGTGATGATAAC
Source organism: Cyanobacterium aponinum PCC 10605 (assembly GCF_000317675.1). Lineage (NCBI taxonomy): Bacteria > Bacillati > Cyanobacteriota > Cyanophyceae > Chroococcales > Geminocystaceae > Cyanobacterium > Cyanobacterium aponinum. The sequence continues at coordinate 1,796,612 of NC_019776.1, read as the reverse complement.
ATAGACTCTAGTATGACTATTGAAGGTGATTTCACTGACGCTCTATTCCTTGTCAATCCTAGAGAAGACAATACCGATATTACATTGAAAGTGCTGGATACTCCTATTCATCGTTTTCAAAATAAAGATGTGCCGGGGGCTTATATATTTGCAGGAGAAGAAGAAAGCCAAAGTATCAGAGATAGTCATAGTAACTTTGCAGAAGAAGGATTAGCTTTTAAGGTAGCTCACCAAGAAGATAGTTTAATCAGAATCAATCGTTATGAACTACGCATTTCCGCTACGCTGAGAAATGCGTTTCTGACGCTTCTTCGCCCCAATTTGCCTCATGTTTCCACACTCGGTAGAGCTTGACGACTCTGCGTCTAAAGAGGCACGTTCCATACCCCTGATGTAATTTTCGATGACCATAGCGGCAGCAGTATCACGATTAGTAGTAAATCCACAGTTTTCGCACTTATGCACCCTCTCAGATAAAGATTTTTTCTTTTGATGTCCACATTTAGGACAAGTCTGAGAGGGTTTTACTTTGCGAGTAGGAATTTCTATGTACATTCCTCCTGCTTCTGTTACCTTATAAGCAATCATGGACTTGAGTTCTCCTATCCCTACATCTAAGATAGAGCGATTAAGTCCTGTTTTTTGCTTTTTACGTTTACTACCTTTTTTAGCTTTTTTGGTCATTCCCTTGATGTTAAGTTGCTCTGTACCGATGAAGCTATTACGGCTAACGATTTCTACCGATACTTGATGATGCCAATTGTGCCGTTGACGAGCAACTTTACTTTGAATTTTACCTACGGCTTTAGCAGACTTTTTCCATCTACAAGAGGCTTTTATCCCTTTACGGGGATTTCTTTTTTTCCTAGCTTTCTTTGCAACTTTATTGATTTTTTGTTGAGATTCTTTTAAAAATCGAGGATTTTCGATAAAATTCCCCGATGAATCTGCTATAGCATCATTTACCCCAAAATCAAGCCCTATTACTCCCTTATCCGTTTGATAGCGAGTAGGGATACACTCTACCGTGATTGATGCGTACCATTTTCCTTGTTTGTACAGAATCGTACAGGTTTTAGGTTCACCCCAATCTCTAGCTTGTCCACGCATCTTAATTTCTCCTAAATTTGAGATTTTAAGCCTACCGTGCTTTCCGTTACTTAGAGCCTTCCATCCTGCTTTACAAGGATATGTCCATCCTCTGTAATGTCTAGCAGACTTGTACTTTGGATAACCCGACTTTAGTTTAAAAAATCGCTGAAAGGCAAAGTCAACACGCTTTACCGTTGCTTGGAGAGCATGAGAACCTAGCTTCTTGTATTCTATCCATACTTCTTTAAACTCAGGTAAAGAATTTTGTTGCTCAAAATAAGTCACACTTCTACCATATCGCTTATATTGCTCCCTGCGATGAGTGATACACGCATTATAGAGATCCTTGTGCAATCTCCGCCAATAGTGCATTTTCTCGTTTTGAGCTTTATTCGGATATAGTCTAAATGTAACTCTTTTTATAGCCATCTATAATCAAAAAGTTTTGCTAAGATATTCGTTATTATATCATGCAGTTGGGGGATTGTGTATTGAAACCCAGAAAAAGCTCTCATAGTGTTTTTAGCGTTCACTTACATCTAGTTTTTGTCACTCATTATCGGAGAAAAGTATTAACAAAAGAAATGATTGTAAGACTAGGAGAAATGTTAGAACAAGTAGCAAAAAAGTTAGATTGCTTTATCTTAGAATTTAACGGTGAACCAGACCATGTACATATTTTGCTAGACTTGCATCCTAAAAATGCTATCTCCACAGTCGTCGCTTGTCTAAAAAGCTCAACGGCTAGAATGCTAAAAAAGGAATTTCCTCAAGAAGTAAAAAAATACTATTGGGGGAAAGTGTCTTTCTGGTCTGGTTCTTATTACGTAGCTAGTACGGGTGGTGCGACTATCGAAAAGCTCAAAGAATATATAAAAAATCAGGAAGGGGGAAAATAAAATTAGGTGTTGCTATCCTTCCCCAATCCGCTTACAGCTGAGATTGGGGACTGCCGCAACGGACGTTCAAAACAGAGATATACCGGGAGCTTATCTATTTGCTAGTGAGGAGGAAAGTAAAAGTATTCGAGATAATCATAGCAATTTTATAGAAGAAGGCATTGCTTTTTATGCCGCATCTGCGGGAAGTAGCACAGGCTCTGGAATATATCGCTTTCAAAGTTTAGTTAATCCTGGTGCTTATATTTTTGTAGGGGAGCAAGAAAGACAAAATATTATTCAAAATTACTCTGATGTTTTTGTAGAGGAAGGCATAGTTTTTGAAGTGGTAGTTTAAAAAGTCTTTGGGATACCTCTGTGTATCCCCTTGAAAAGGAAGATGGGAAAACAGTTAGATGGTCTATCTTAAATGTCAAAAGAGGACTCCTATCAGCATTTGACAATACAAAAAAATACATTACAAATCCTTTAGTCCTGACGAAAGGAAGGAACTGGGAGATGAATTTTGACCAACAAAATAAACCTTTAGTCCTTAGTATCAGTGGGTTTTGGTAATCGTTTACAGTAATCTTGGATAATCTCCGACATACTTACATTTTTAGACTTAGCGTAGTAAGCAAGTCTTGTTTTTTCGTCTTCGGTTAACCTTAAGGTAAATTGGATTTTTCTGACCATTGACAATACATTAAATATGATGTGCGATTAACGATAACGTAACCAGTAATGTGGGTGCTAGTGCGACAAATAATTACAGTACCTAGATAACTAAATAGTCAAAGTATAAGGTTGTTAACTCGAAAAACTCAGTTAACGTAAAACCTTTAGCCCTGACGATAGGAAGGGTCTGAGAGAAATGACACCTAGATACTGGTTCCGTAGGGCATAGGGTAGCACAGATAAGAAACTGTGTTTAAAATGCTTGTGGAGTCGGTCTGACGGGGGTTAAGAGCAATCTTGATCTAGTTAAGAGGCAATCTGAAAGAAGCAAGAATCACCCATCACAATCTTTGATTTGATGGTGTGAGTGTCAACAAGTGTAAATCTTGGGTGTACTAACAAGTAGGGCGATGTATCGCCCCACTAAAAAATTAAGATAAAGTCTCAATTAATTTGTTTTTAGCAATAGTTAAAGCCTCTTCTAATTTACTGGTATCTTTACCCCCACCTTGAGCAAAGTTAGGTTTTCCTCCGCCTTTTCCATCACAAGCAAGGGCGATTTCACGGATATATTCATTGGCGTTTAATCCTTTTTCTTGATAAATTTTATCGCTGAACACCCCTACAACGCTAACTTTATTTTCTTCAGGAATAGAAGCTAAAATGACTGCTGAATTACCTAATTTTTCTTGCAATTTTTTCGCCGCAGATTGTAATGATTTTGCATCCAAATTATCTAATTTAGCCACTAAAATGTTAAATTCTCCGATATTTTGGGCTTGATTAACTAGATTTTCAGACTTCAATAAAGCTAACTCTTGTTTAAGATTTTCTACTTCTTTTTGAGTTGCCTTTAATTCATCTTGTATATTGGCAAAACGTTCGGTAATTTCTTCGGGTTTAGCTTTTAATTTATCCCCTAATTCTTTCACCACATTATCTCTTACTTTGAGATACTCTAAAACTGACGCACCTGCTACCGCTTCAATTCGTCTGATACCTGAAGCAACCCCCGTTTCGGAAATAATTTTAAATAGACCAATTTCTGCTGTATTATTAACATGAGTGCCTCCGCACAATTCCATCGAAACGCTAGGAATATCGATAACACGCACTTCTGAGCCATATTTTTCTCCAAACATTGCGATCGCACCTTTGGATTTAGCTTCTTCTAAGGGCATTACGGAGATATAAGCAGTATGGGCTTCAGCAATCCAAGTGTTAATTAAATCTTCAACCTGTTGTAATTGAGATTTAGTGAGAGCTTGAGGGCAATTAAAATCAAAACGTAACTTATCAAAGGATACTAAAGAACCAGCCTGAGAGATGTTTTCATCAACAACTTTTTTCAAGGCAGATTGTAATAAATGAGTAGCGGTATGATTGGTTCTGACACGGTTACGACAGGCTTTATCAACGGTAGCACGTAGTTTTTGCCCAATGTTGATTGTACCTCTTTCCACTGTGCCATAGTGAACAAAAAAGCCCGACTCTTTCTGCACATCCTCGATAGAAACTAACACATCGTCTCCTGCTAAATAGCCCTTATCGCCAATTTGACCACCTGATTCAGCATAAAAAGGAGTTTTATTCAAGATTAACTGAACTTTACTTCCTGATTCTGCTTTTTCTACCGATTTGCCCTCAACTAATAGCGCCTCAATCTGACTAATTAATTGATATTCGTGGTAGCCTAAAAATTCCGTAGGGTGGATATGCTCCGCTAACTTATCGATGCTACCCTGTACCGTTAAATCAATGGTTTCATGGGCAGACTGCGATCGCCCCCTTTGAGCTTCCATTTCCGCCTCAAAACCTTCAATATCAACGGTTAAACCCTCTTCTTCTGCAATTTCTTGGGTCAATTCGAGGGGAAAACCATCAGTATCATAAAGGGTAAAAGCATCCTCTCCTGAAATAACGGTTTTTTGGTCTTTTTTTAGTTTAATAATCACTTCATTTAAGAGTTTTTCACCCCTTTCAAGGGTTGCCAAGAAAGCAGATTCTTCCCGTTGTAACTCGGTTTTAATTACCTTTTCCCTTTCCCTAGTATTGCTATAAACCCCTTCTAAGAGTTGTATCGCCTTTTCTGCCACTTCATTGATAAAATTACCATCAATACCAATTAAACGACCATGACGCACTACACGACGTATGAGACGACGTAAAACATAACCTCTCCCCGTATTAGAAGCAGAAATACCATCAGCAATCATTTGAACTACAGAACGAACATGATCCCCAATAACTTTTAAAGATACTTTTGTTTTATTCTCCGCCGTGCCATAGTCAATATCTGCTAACTTAGCCGCAGTTTCAATAATGGGGAAAATCAAATCAGTTTCGTAATTATTCGGCACTTGTTGCAGAATTTGTGCCATTCTTTCTAACCCCATGCCCGTATCAATATTTTTATTTTGCAAAGGTGTTAAATTACCTTCTGCATCTCGGTTATACTGCATAAACACCAAGTTATAAAACTCGATGAAGCGGGAGTCATCTTCTAAATCGATGTTATCATCCCCCAATTCGGGCTTAAAATCGTAGTATAACTCAGAACAAGGTCCACAAGGACCAGTAGCTCCAGATTTCCAAAAATTATCTTCCTCTCCCATACGAATAATCCGTTTTTCTGGTATTCCTACCTCATCTCGCCAGATAGCAAAAGCCTCGTCATCTTCTCTAAATACACTAACGACAATTCTTTCTGGAGGTAACTTAAACACTTGGGTTGACAACTCCCATCCCCATGCGATCGCTTCTGACTTAAAATAATCACCAAAGCTAAAATTCCCCAACATCTCGAAAAAAGTATGATGTCTGGCAGTGCGTCCCACATTTTCAATATCATTAGTGCGGATACACTTTTGCGAAGTAGTAGCACGGGGATATTCAGGGGTTTTTTGCCCTAAGAAAATAGGCTTAAAAGGAAGCATTCCTGCTATAGTAAGTAAAACGGTGGGATCTTCAGGTATTAATGAAGCACTAGGAAGGATTTTGTGTTGTTTTTCGGCAAAAAAGTTTAAAAATTTCTCTCTGATTTCGTTTCCTGTTAAAGAAGGAGGAATATTAGTCATAAAGTATTATCAATAATGGTCTATATCCTATTATTGCTGATTTTTGTTGCTATCATTAAGAAAGTGTTTCTAAGAGTCGTTGTTAGTGCGAAAGTATGGAATTTGAGTATGATGAAAATAAAAGTAATATCAATAAAGAAAAACACGGCATTGATTTTGAAGAAGCCCAGTTATTATGGTTAGACAATAATCGGATTGAGATAAAAGCAAATTCAACCAATGAATTTCGGATGATAATAATTGGTAAAATTAAGGAAAAATATTGGTCTGCAATAATAACATATCGCCAAACTAAAATTAGAATTATATCTGTTAGACGTTCGAGAAAACAAGAGGTAAATTTTTATGAAAGCTGAAGAATTAGATTTATTATTTGAAGAAGGAAAAGAAGATATTTTAGAATATTTTGATTTATCAACGGCAAAGCGCCCTGCTTTGGAAAAGACAAAAATTGATTTGGATTTACCCCAATGGATGATAATTGCCTTAGATAAAGAAGCAAAAAGATTAGGTATTGAGTCTCAATCTTTAATTAAAGTTTGGATTGCTCAACATTTAGATTCCGCTAAAATATAGTAAAAGAGAGTAAGTAATTATGAATAAATTTGATTATACGATTACTATTCAATGGAGTGATGAAGATAATTGTTTTGTGGTTTTTTTCCCTGAATTTAGTCAGAATGTTATGCAACCTTTTACTCACGGTGAAACCTATGAAGAAGCCTTAAAAAATGGGCAAGAAGTTTTAGAGTTAATTATAGAAGAATATCAAGAAGATGGTAAAATTTTACCTCAACCTAAAACCTTTGTTTTTGCTTAATTATTACCCCATATTTTCACCCATAATATTCTTGAAAAACCTTATCTAATAATTCACCATTTAAGTTTAATATTTCATCAGTGAGACGGATAATTTCAATATTGGGCATCGCTTGGGGGCGTATTTCATTGACAATGTTTATCGCTTCTTGAATGTTTTTGGTAAGATAAGTGAGAATAGTTAAAGCCATACCAGAAGAGCGACTTATTCCCTCATGACAATGAATTAAAAGTTTACCTTCACCTTTATAACTTTCTTGAAAATTATCAGCAAAATTTAGTACTTGATAAATTATATCCTTTGTCACAATTTCCAATCCTAACTCATCTTCTTCAGACCAAATATCATCAAATTCTAACTCTAAAACACTATGACGATTTTCCTCTTTTTTCTCTGTAATAGATAATGGAGCATAAATACGCCATGCAGGATTCATAATTGAAATAACTCCATCGGCTTCATCAATATAATCATTGACTTCACTCACTCCACAAATGATAATTTCCATATTACTTTTCTCCAATTTTAATGATAAGATTATTCGCTTCTTTTACTACTGTTATATATTTTATATTCAGAGTAAAATTCCCCTAAAAAGGGGATTATTCAAGAACAAATTTAGCCAAACATACCGTAAGGGGCTTCTTCTAACCAAGTTTCTACTAATTTAATAACTTGTTTATTATTAGTATCAATTTTCAGGTTATGACGACAATTAATATACTGAATTAATTCTGTTTGTAGGCTTTTTTTAATCATATTTAATTGATTTTCAATTTCTTTTTTATTCACTTGAAAACGGATTGCAATTTCTTCTTGATCTAAACCGATTTTCTTTTCATTAATTAAATAATAATCGCCTCCATAGGTTAACTTTAATAATTTTTTTTGAGCAGGACTTAAATTAACAAAAAGTTGTTGTAACTTAGCATATAAAGGCTTTTTGTAGCAATTAGTTAACCAATTTTCAATTAATTTATTCACCGTATTGAGTGGAGGAGTATTGAGATTGATAGCTTCTGCATCGTCATTATCTTTACTCAACTTACTTTCAACTACCTGAACAAAATTCTGGAAAATTGTTTCATTAAGTTTTCCTTTTTCTTTAGATATTTTATCCTGACGACTGTCTAACAATTGGGCAATGGTAGTTTGTCTTAAACCTAAACCATAATTTAAAGTTAATAATCTTAATTTATGTTGATCATTTTCTTTTATCTTTTGTAGAATTTCAACCAATAATAGGTTTAGTTCTTGTTTATCCAGAAAATTTGAGGAAGAATTACCTGTCATTTCTGTTATTTCTTCTTTTTCTCTTTTGAATAAAATGTTTTCCAGACTTAAACTATTAATCGCATCTTCATTATTATCTATATCTGATTGTAAAGGAAGATTATAAGCATAAGCAGAAGGACGTTTTATTTTTTCATAAGCAACAAGAGAATTATGACATTTTCTCATAATTTTTTGAAAAATAGAAGTAGAAATATTGAGATAATTATTTTCACCTCCAATACTAGAATCAATGTTGATTAGACTTTTATAAAGACCAACTATTTTAGTAATTTTTTCTAAAGTTGGCTCAGAAATCATTTCCCCTTTTTTGATTTTTATTTCATTGCCATAAACTTCTTGAAAACACTGCCAAAGTAACAAGTAAGAATTAATTTCTTTTTGACTATATCCTCTGTGATTTAAAGCACTCTTTAAATTATTCTTAGTGGTATTTTTTAGCAAACCCCAATAACTATACTTAGCGACACCGTATTCTTTATTAAGACTATCTTTCATAAGATTGTATAACCATCTTTGGCTATAAGTTTTAATATGAGAATAGTTAGGGTTAAATTTTCTAAATTCTTTTAATATTTTATGAGGATTACTGGTATAGTCTCTAAGAATGTTAAAGCCCTTAATATATTTCTCTGTTTCAGAAAGTTTACCTAAATAAACATTTTTTCTGGTAAAAAAGTTTTTAATTACCCAATAGCAATTAAATTCGAGATAAGCCATTAAATGATTTTTTGCCCAAGGATTATTTTCAATATTATTCAACCAATAAATAAACCACTGATTTTCATCCAAATCATCTAAATTAGAACTATGTTTATTAAAATTGAGAACTAATTTTACATCTTGTATCCATCTTAATTGAACGTAATTTTGTTTTTCTTCCCAAACTAAAAATTTAGTAAATTTATCAGTTAAATTGATAGGTGCAGAAATATAAGATATTGTCATTTTTTTCAGTGGCGATAAAGTTTATAATATCTTCATGAGCTACTTTTGTTTCAGCTCGGAAATTAGTATTTAGTTCTAATTAATTCAGTTTTCCTTTCAGTCTGATATAATTAAATAAATTGTTTAGTATTTAGGTATTAGTTCGTTGCAGAAATTGAGGACAATATAAACAAATTGAAAGGTTTTGATAAGCCATAAATACTCAATTAGCTTTCTGATAATTTCAAGTCTCCATTTATATATCAGGAGAGATTTTATTTTTTATGCAATTTGAACGATAATTAAAAAAATTTTCCACCGTAATCACAACAGTTAAGTTAGTTACTGATTACATTTTTATAATTTAATTGTTCTTGATAGAAATATCTACGGGTTTGATGCGAACAAGGAAGATTAACTTATCAAGAGATATTTTGGCTTTGCCGTTGAGAGTAACAAAGCCTTAAAAATTAATTGTTTTAAAGCACTATGACCTCAGTTTAGTTTAAGAATATCGGATAAGGAGAAGTTTTAGGCTTTATTTTTCTAATACTTAATGAGTCAGTAACAAGATTGAAAAGAAAAATATCAATAAGTATGAGCTTTCTGTAAATTCCTATTACTTTTTCCTCCTCCCCAACACAAAAAAAAAGATTTATGGAAAACTCAGGTCACTATAATAAAACTGTGAATAAATGTTAAGAATATCTGAGCCTCCTAAACAATTTGGCGATCGAGATAATTCTCTAACCTAATATTAGACACCTGATACCTTTACGCCAAAGAAAATTTTATATCGAATTTAGGCTTTGACTGGTATTTTTATCGGATTAATCAAAATATGGACGCATTAAGAAGACTTGTAATAATATTATTGAATTTAAAGAATTAATAACATCCCATGACGGTAGCTGTATAGGTTTTGCCCAAGGATTCTAACCCTCCTACAAATAAATTAACTTGATAGGGTTGAGCATCTGGGCGAGGGGTTGATTCTATTTTTAAGGGTTTATTTGTAACGATATTCACTGCTTCTTGATTAAAAAATTGATCAGCAGTTTGGTCACTGTATTTAAGATATATTCTAATATCGAAAGGGCCTCCGTCATTGGAGCTAATTTCAACTAAATAACGACGGAAAGTGTTGTTATTACTAGGTACAGCCCAATCTGTGTTCCAGTTATTCCGAGTAATATTGATACCAAAAGGTGCGGGAATGGTGGGTGTGGAAACAGTTTTTGTCACAGTGCTACCTTGTCCACCAACTAGAGGAATAGGGGTTGTTATCAAACTTCCGATGAGAAGAAATAAGCTCAAAAATTTCTGATTCATCAAATTAAACTCTGATTTGTTGTTTACTGAAAAAATAGATTTTCCAAGTTAATTCTAATTAAAATAATTCATAAAAACTCAATCTTCCAACTCCTAGAGGAAAAGCAGTGGGATTATTTCCTGCAGGAAAAACAGTAACATCATACATATAAGTAGTGTCTTGACTAGGATTTCGCACCGCTTCTAAACGAACAGTAAAAGTTGTACCGGGAGGCACGGGGGGATTAAAGAGAATATTTACTCCTGTTCCTTCTGATAATTCTGAGGGTTGAATGGTTAATGTCTGACCTTGATTGTTTTGATCCCCAATGAATGCGGAAGTGTTGTCAATATTGAGAGCTATCATTTCGGGGCTTTCTTGTTGTTGAATTGTTATTTGTGCGATCGCTTCTATAGAATTACTGGGGAGAGTAAAGGTAAAGTAATAGTGTGCATCAGGTAAGTTAACGGTGGAGTTAGGGGTTTTTACTCCAACAAAAACGGGAGGTTTACCTGTGAAAAAAGTTGCTTGACTATCATTTTGACTATGAGCTGAAAAGGGAATAATGACAGTATTTGCACTGATAATTAAAAGGGTAATTATTTTTAAAAATTTCATATTTTTATGAGAGAAATACTAAGTTTTAAAATTTTTATAAACTTGTTGGTTTTTCAAAAAATAATTTAGCTAGTTTACCTTTACCTAAATAAGAATCAATTTCATAAAAAATATTGTGAATAATAAAAACTAGAGAAATCGACATTGTAACTGCCATAAAATGGAAAAAATGACGGGTTTCAATAAATATACTTATTGCTCCTTGTATAGAATTGACTTGTCGATAAGTATGAAATAAATCTTCTACCAAAGAGATAATGAATACTCCTCCTACATAGATTAGGCTCTTATACATTACTCGTATGTAACCCGGAGAGTTGGAATAGAGATTAATGAAAGGCATTGCATCCATAATTGCTACAACTTTAGCTGCCACTAATGCACTGATAATTGTTTTGGAAAAAACATAAACATCAATATCATACTCAGCTAATAGAAATTTCATTGTAATCAATATATAGGCAAAACCTATTAAAAAAAATAGAGTTAATGAGCCAACTTTTTTGAGTTCTTTTTTTATTTTTTCCTGCATAAAACTTGAATAAATTGATTAAATAAAAACTTAATCTTAAACTATCCAAATTTTATCTCAGTTTTTATTTTGCAAGAGGTCTAATATAAAATTTTTATGAATACTTTTGAGGGTGATATATAAATCTATTTCTTTTTGTAATAATAATTTTTTTTAATATAACTTGTGGTTAGATAAGAGTTTCACTATCTAAAACCGTTTCAATATTTTTATAGATGTTAACAGCTTCTTCACGGGTATTGCCGATGCTTGTTAAGCCTAATTTGCCAAATTCTGATAATGCACCCATAAGATGAAAAATAGTACCTGTTTTAGTGCTACTGTCAAAGTGTAGTCGATGTTTTGTGACGATGTCCATTAAATCATTAGGTAATAAACCATGATAATTCGGTTTTTGTAAATTGTCTGATGCTAGGTAATATTTTACTTTTTCTTCGGGACTATAAAACAATCCATCTTGATAATTATAAGTTCCATTTGTTAAGAATTTTAAGGTCATAAAAGGGTGAGTTGTGCCACCTTTTCTTAAGTTTATTTCTATGGCATATAGTTGCCATTTATTATTTTCTTTAACTGCTAAAAAATCAACTCCAAATCTTTCCATTGCTCCTTTTTTTGCCAATGCTTCTCCTACTTTTATACCTAATTCTTGCAGTCGCAAGCGATAGCCACTATGAGCTGGAAAAGAACATCCTAGATAAATTTGTTGCTCATCTCCCCCTAAAATTTGGTCATGGGTGGATAATATTTCTACTTTTCCATTGGGTGTAATATAGCCCTGTACGCTAGGAGAAAATTTTTCTTCTCCTTCAATAAATTCCTCTACAATTACTCCTAATTCAGGGATGCGATCGCAGTATGACTGCCATGTTTCTTCTTCGCCTTGCACCTTAGCCTCATGAATAATTTGAGCGATTAAGTTTTCTGCTTTTACTAAAGATATATCGAGAGAAAAAAGAGGGGATATACCACTAATATCTAAAACAGCATTACCCTCTCCAGAAAAACCCTCATTAAGTTTAATTACTACTTTTTTTAAATGGGATTTTTTGATCAATAATTGTGCTGTTTCTCTAATTAAATCATCAACAGTAAACACTAGCTGACTTCCTTCTGGATGAAGTAAATTACATTGACTAAAGATTTCTCTACTGCCACTTTTTGAACCCCAATAGCTTAATTCTGGGCTAGAAGCTAGTAAAGGAATATCTAATTTGATGGATAATTCTTCCTCCAAAGGAGTAGAGTTAAAACAAACCATATAACTCTTGTTAGGACGTAAAGAATTTTTAATTTTTGTTACTAAACGTGGTCTTTCTAGTATTTTTTGTGTTAGTGGTTTAAGAGAACTGTCATAGGTTGTTAATAATAATAGTCTTTCTCTAGCATGGGAAAAAGGAATACCCGGGAGAAGTTGTAAATAATAGTCAACAATAATGGGAGATAAGGGTTGGGCTGTAATGTAAATGAGGCGAGTATGGGGATTTCTTAAACGAATCAGAGAAAATAAAAGTCTTTCTTCATAATGTAAAAACCCCGCTACTTTTCTACCAACTCTTTGATCAATACTAAAAGAGGGAATTACTAATATATCTGTATCATCTTCATCTAAAATATCTCTATCTTGCCAACAATTACGTAGTTTATCTTGCAATTCTTTAAATCTTTCTTTTTCTGATGAAGTAATTACCATGTTTCCCCCCTTTTTGCCTTTTTTCTAATATATCTGAGTTCGGAGTTCAGAGTTCTGAATTCGAGGTTATAGTTAACATATATTGACTAATTTCTGGGCGTTGCTAATTTTAGATATGATTTTTCATTTAGGTGGGCAATAGGGAATAGGCAATAGTGATAATATCTTGACGTCCCAATTTTTGGCATAATTTCGGTACATTTCATACCATGATTAAGCAACGCTAATTTTTGATTAGACTTCTTGCACAAGTCAGAGAATGGGGAAGAGAAAAGAGGTAAAGGTTAAGCGTTTTAGTCATTTTTAAGACTTAATAAACACGGTAAGTTAAATGGGTCCTAGTTTATAATTGAGTTTAGTTGTTTTAAATAACTCATATCCTCTTTTCGATTAGTTTGTATTTCCCATATATGAATATTTTGGGAAGGTAAATTACTTAAATTTTTCTCTAAATTTTGCCAATTTTGAATTAATTGATATTGAATATTATAAGTTTTGGCTAGTTGTTGAAAATTTATATTTTGGGGAGTAGCAAAGTAATTTTCAAAGACATTTTCATAGTTACTAATGGGTAGCATTTCAAAAATTCCACCACCATTGTTATTAATTAAAATAATAATTAAACAACCTTGAAAATGATTATTGATTAAAAAACCATTGGTATCATGTAAAAGGGCTAAATCTCCCGTCAAAAGAATGGTTATTTTTTGTTTATAAGCTACACCTAAAGCAGTGGATAAAGTGCCATCAATACCATTAGCACCTCTACTAAAATAAATGTCATATTTTTTATTATTTTTTTGCCAGAAAAATTCAGCATATCTAACAGACATACTATTGGCGATAAAGATTGTAGTTTTTTCAGGTAAATATTGAGATAGTAACCAAGCAATTTTCCCCTCAAATAATTTATTGTTATTTCCTATTTCTTGATTGAGTTTAAGAGATATTTTATTGTCTATTTCTAGCCACCGATGTAGATATTTTAAATCATAGGGTTGATTATTTGAATAAGTTTTTAAAAGACTAAATAAGTATTCATAGCTCACTCTTAAATGTTGAGAGTTGCTATGTAAAGCATCAAAGTTATCATCAAATTCTGTAATAATATAAGTAGTAATTTTATGTTTATTTAACCATTTTCTTAACTCTTTACTGGTGGGATATTCTCCTATTAAAATAGCTATTTCAGGAATAAGTTTTTCTCTATATTGTTCGTCTCTTAAAATCGTGTCATAAGTAGTTATTAAATGACTATTACAATGACTATAATTTCTCACGGGAGATAAAGCCTCTGCTAATACAGGAAATCCTAATATATGGGCTAAAAATGCGATCGCATCACAGTATAATTCAGGTTGGGAAGGAGAATCAACTCCTGCAATGATGATACCTTTGGTCAAAGTTTGCCAATGTTTTAAATAGTTAATAAAGTCCTGATTAACACAAGTAAATGAAGAGATAGATAGATGAAAATTAGAAAATAATTGTTTTTGTATGAAATCTTGTTTTTCTTGATTAAAATTTAATTGCTCAATGGGAACTAATGGCTCGGTAAATGGTATATTAAAATGAACTACTCCCTTACTAGGAAATTGTGCTTTTTCCCATCCATAGATAATATTTTGTCTCAAATAAAATAAGTCTTCTAATTCTGCAGAAGGTAAAGATAATTCTGTTTGCCAATTAGGATAACTACCATATAAATTAACTTGATTAATAGTTTGTCCTGCATGACAATTTCTTAGTTGAAAAGGTCGATCAGCCGTGAGAATAATTAAGGGTATATGACTATACTTAGCTTCAATAATTGCTGAATAAAAGTTCGCCCCTGCTGTGCCAGAGGTGCAAATTAAAACCACTGGTTTATTTGTTCGTTTAGCTAAACCTAAAGCAAAAAAAGAAGCTGATCTTTCATCTAAAATAGGAATACTTGTAATTAATTTATTTTCAGCAAAAGCAACTGTTAGAGGAGTTGATCTTGAGCCGGGAGAAATGATTGCATATTCTAGCCCTAATTTAGTAAAAGTTTCAACAATTAAGCTACTCCAAAGGATATTTTTATTCCGAAAATCTAAAGACATTTAATAAGTAACAATTAATGATTATAAAGATTTTATTATCTCTAATTAATTTTTTGATATTTTTCACAAAACAGAAGCTATTATATAATGATTATGGACTATATATCAACTAAAATAATCGATTAATTTTTGATAATTAAATATTAACTATTCATGGAAATTATTGAGCTAGATTTTATTGATTTACTATGGGCTTGGGGACTTATTCTCATGGCTATTAGTCTATCTATTTGGCAAAAGCTAGGCTTTGAAGGTCAATTTTTATTAGCGGCGGGGCGATCGCTACTACAGTTGATGTTTTTAGGTTACATTCTGGAATTTATTTTTGTTATTGATAATCCTGTGGCGGTAGTTGCGATAATTTTAATCATGATTACCATTGCGGCAATAGTTGCCCGAAATCGTATTAGTAAAAAAATCCCCCGTTTACTGCAAACAGTATGGTTAGGCTTATTCTTTAGTAGCTCTTTTGTTGTTGCCTATAGCATTGTATTTATCATTCAACCAGAAAGATGGTATAACCCTCAATATTTAATTCCCCTAGTGGGTATGATTTTGGGAAATACCCTCAATGGTGCGTCTTTGGCAGGGGAAAGGTTAGCCAATATGATCAAAAATAACCGTTTAGAAATTGAAACTCATTTGTGTTTAGGTGCAACGGGCAGAAATGCGATCGCATCTTATCGTTTAGATGCCATAAAAGTGGGCTTAATCCCGATTATAAATTCGATGATGGTAGTGGGGATGGTAAGTCTTCCGGGGATGTTTACTGGGCAGGTTTTAGCAGGAAATAGCCCTTTATCGGCGGCATCCTATCAGATTTTGATTTTATTTATGATTGCCCTTGCTAATTTAATTACTATTTTAATCATCACTGAGGGAGTATATCGACATTTTTTTAATGCCCGTCAGCAATTCGTTATCGATTAGGAATTAAGGGGAAAATAAGAGCTTAGGGTATTGGAGTATTAGGGAGAAACAAGTAATGAGTTAGGGGTTAGGAGCTAGTTAGGGGCGAATAGCCATTCGCCCGTACAGGAGTTAGAAGTTATTAATTATCAACTATTCATCTTTGCCCTCTCCCTCTCGAGAGGGGATAAAGGGAGGTTTGCCTCTTGCCTCTTACCCTTTGCCCATTCATTGCCAATTACTTACGAATTCTTAACCAACGCTTGATACAGCCTCTTTTGCCGCATATAAAACTTCTAGGGTAATTTTCTCAAAACCTCTGTCTCTGGCAAACTTTTCTGTATTACGTTTAACTTTACCTCGCACAAACCCCGGCACTTTATTTAACTCTTTTTGAGCTTCTGTATCCCAGTTTAAATCAGAGTCGGCGGAGATTCCTTTGGTGATTACTTCTTTGGTATCATGACCACCAAATATTTCTAATAAATGATCTTCCATACCTAGGGTAAAGGAATTATAGACTAAATCGGCGATCTGGTTTGTACCTTCATAACCCATAAAAGGTTTATAGCCAATGGGGAAGTTTTGAATATGAATAGGGGCAGAAATGACACCACAAGGAATATTTAAACGTTTGCCTACGTGACGCTCCATTTGTGTTCCAAAAATTGCCGCCGGTTCAATTTTGGCGATCGCATCTGCTATTTCTCCATTATCATCACTAATTAAGACTCGATCGCAATATTCACTTACTTGTTGAGTGAACCAATCTCCATCATACTTGCAGTAAGTACCGGCTAAAACCACATGGATACCCATTTCCCGAGCTAAAATTTTGGTCATTGCCACAGCGTGGGTATTATCCCCAAAAACAACGGCTTTTTTCCCCGTCAAATTTTGACAGTCGATAGAGCGAGAAAACCATGCCGCCTGAGAGACATAGAGGGTTTGATGTTCAATAAATTCTTCATAATCCACATTTGCCCCTAAACCGTTGAGAATTTGCTGAATTTTACGCACACAACGGGCAGTTTCTACCACTCCCATGGGGGTTATATCCACATAGGGCATTCCCCATTCCTCCTCCAAATAACGGGCACTCATTAATCCTAACTCTCGATAAGGCACAAGGTTAAACCACGCAGAAGGAATCTTTTTCAAGTCATGTACCGAAGCACTATCAGGTAAAATTAAATTAACTTCAATACCCAAATCTCTCATTAATCTCTGTAATTCCGTACAATCATGATTGTTGTGGAATCCTAAAGTGGAAATCCCGATAATATTTACTGAAGGGTGAGGGGTTTTTTCTGTGACCACATCTCCTTTCTTCTGGGCTTTTTGCAAATAAAATTGTATAATTTGCTCTAAAGTGCGATCGCCTGCCTGTAATTCATTAACTCGATAATGGTTAACATCTGCCAATAAAACATCACTATTAGAATTTAACTGAGCCCGTTGCACAAAATTTTCTAAATCTTCCTGTAAAATACTTGAAGTGCAAGTGGGAGTTAAGACAATTAAATCTGGTTTTTCTTCCTTGTCTTTACGAACAATATTATCAACAACCTTTTCTTGCGAACCCCTTGCCAATACATTCCGATCAACTACACTAGCTGTAACAGGAGTAAAATCCCTTTCCCTTTCCAACATCGATCGCATTACGTTAAAATAATCATCACCGAGGGGGGCGTGCATAATAGCATGGACATTTTTAAAGGAACTAGCGATTCTTAGAGTACCGATGTGTGCTGGTCCGGCGTACATCCAGTAAGCTAATTTCATAGGGTAATTTCTCCACTTGTTGATCTCTTTTTCTAGTTTCCTTCTTTCTTCTAAAATTAGAGATATTAAGTTACAAATATTTATAAAAAATAAATAAAATTAATAACTAATCTAAGTTATGAGTTAGGAGTTCATATTTTTAGATTAAATTTAAATAATAGTCAAGATATATTGACAAAAAATAAGCTAAATTGACTATATTTTACTCAATAGTGAAGTTTTATGAATTTTTAACAAATAACCTTTATTTAATAAATGTATGAATAATTATGTTAAGAAAACTAGGTAAAATACAGGATTTATTATTGCTAATATTTAAAATTTCCCTACCTTTAAGCATTGTTTTATATGTGTTGAGAGGTTTGGGTTTTCTAGGATTTGTGTCAGGGGGAGTTTTATCTTTCTGCATTTTAATCTCTATTTTCTCCTTGTTAGGTTTTTTTCTGGTAAAAACTTATATTTGAATCATCTACTTTTTACTTTCTTAGATTAAGACGCAATATTTATACTGCCAACTGTTATGCTTGGAAGCTACAAAAAACTGTTGCCCGTTGCTAGATGCAAAGTTGCTTACCCTCACTATAGGTCAACTTATGCTTTTCCTGAGTATATGTGAAAGTGAATAAGAAAAAAGAACTGTTGGGAGGGATGAAAAAAAGAGAAACTCATGATATACTAGCAAAGTTCAGCAAATAAAAACTGCTGAGTTAAATATAATTATTATTGTGAAAGCGATTCATTAAAAGGAAAGAATAGTAATTTTTATGAAAATCACCCAGGAAAAACTTCCTGCCAGTCAAATCGGTTTAGAAATCGAGATTCCTGCAGAGACAGCTAAAAACACCTATGAAAAAGTAATTAAAGAAATAGCAAAAACTGCTAATATACCCGGATTCCGTAAAGGAAAAGTACCTCGCCCGATTTTACTACAGAGATTAGGGGCAAATAGAATCAAAGCGGCTGTTTTAGATGAGTTAATACAAGATACCTTCAAGAAAGCTATTGAACAAGAGTCCATCAATGCGATTGGTAACTATAAATTGCGTTCTGATTTTGAGCAATTAGTTGAATCATTCCAAGTGGGAGAAGCCTTCACCTATCAAGCCGCCGTCGATGTGCCTCCTGAAGTTAATTTAGGGCAATATCAAGGATTAACTATCAAAGCAGAAGAAGTAGTTTATAATCCCGAAGATGTAGATAATTTAATTAAAGAGCGTCAAGAAAAACAAGCTACTTTAATTCCCGTGGAAAATCGCCCTGCACAAATGGGTGACTTAGTGGTCATTGATTTTGTCGGACGTAAACCGGGAGAGAATGAAGGAGAGGAAGGAGAGGTTATCCCCAATACAGAAGCAAGTGAATATCAGACGGAATTAAAAGAAGGAAGATTTATACCTGGCTTCGTGGAAGGTATTGTAGGGATGAATTTGGATGAAACGAAAAAATTACCTCTAACTTTCCCAGAGGATTATCCTCAACAAGAATTAGCTGGAGAAAATGTTATCTTCACTATTACTCTTAAGGAAATCAAAGAGAAAGAATTACCTGAGTTGGATGACGACTTTGCCCAAGAGGTAAGTGAATTTCAAACCATGGCAGAGTTGAGAGAATCCTTAGAAAAGCAGTATCAGGAAAAAGCTAGTAACGAAACTAAGCAAAATATTCAGGCGGCAATTGTTGAGGAATTATTAAAACATACCACCATTGATTTACCTGAAACTCTGATTGAGGAAGAGGTACAAAATATTCTCATGCAAACAGCTAATCAAATTCAAAGCTATGGCATGGATATTAATCAATTCTTCACTAGAGAGATGGTAGGGAGAATGAGAGAAACTGCTAAACCTGAAGCGAATAAAAATCTTCACTCTACTATGATTATTGAAAAAGTTTCTGAGCAAGAGAATATCTCTGTTAGTGAGGAAGAAATCAATAACAAATTTAATGAAATCAAGGAAAGTCTTAAGGATAAAGACGTTGATGAGGAAAGACTCCTTAAATACGTTAAATCTGATTTAATAGCAGAAAAAACCCTTGATTGGTTAGCAGAGAAAAATACTATTGAATTAGTGCCTCAAGGTACTTTAAATAAAGAGGAAAATGAGGCTGATTCGGAAGAATCTTCTGAAAGTTAATTAATCACTCAATTTAAACCTGAGTTTGATATGAGATTTTCTCTTTATAGTAGGTAGGAAAAGGCGGTTAATAATTAGCAATTAGTCATTAATTAACCCAAGCTTGGGATAAATTTTTGTCTATGAGTGAAGATGGAAAGGGCAAGGGGTAAAGGAAAAATTAAGAATTAAGAATTAAAAACTCTGAACTCGTTTCTCCCTAACCCCCCAATTCTTCAACAACCTGACACCTGCCTAAACCTGATTTTTTTTAGACATCGACCACATTTCTCAAAATAAGGGAACCAAGCCCTAACTACGAGCCTATATTAATATTTTCTGCCAGATGTCTATTGAACTGAGATAATTTCAGAGTATTAAGTAAGATATTCGGGAGAAAATGATTGCTTGTTAGTGGTTATTTCTCCCGAAACCTGAAACTGCACCATTAGGAAAATTCATCATTACTAATTTTTATGACAGAAAATCAAGCAACAGAAGTAAAATATGGTGAAAGGGCGATTGAAGAGGGTAAACTAATTACATTCCCTAATCCTCGTCCGGGTAGAGTTTACAATATCAGTGTTACGTTACCTGAATTTACTTGTAAGTGTCCTTTTTCTGGTTATCCAGATTTTGCCACTATCTATATTAATTACTGCCCTGATGAGAAGGTTGTAGAATTAAAAGCGATTAAACTCTATATTAACAGCTATCGCGATCGCTATATTTCCCATGAAGAATCAATTAATCAAATTTTAGATGATTTCGTGGCGGCGGCTGATCCTTTATCTATCACAATTAAGGGAGATTTCAATCCTCGTGGTAATGTGCATACCGTAGTTGAAGTCAGTCACAAAAAGTAATTAGGAATGAGGAGCTAGTAATTAGTAATTAAGGCAAGGCAATAGGCAATAAGCAATAATGAATAGTTTATAGTTGATAATAAATAATAAAAACACCTGAAACCTGCAACCTGACACCTGACACCTGAAACCTGACACCTGAAACCTGACACCTGAAACCTGACACCTGAAACCTCTTTAATTGCTGATTCTGTGACCAATATCTCGACGATAATACATATTATCGAAATGTATTTTGGCTACTCCTCGGTAGGTAGATGCGATCGCATCTTTGAAATCAGAGCCTCTACCGGTAACTCCCAAAACTCTACCGCCGTCAGTAAGGATTTGTCCATTATTTAATTTTGTACCGGCATGGAAAACCATTACCCCTTCTTCTTGGGCAGTGGGGATGCCAGAGATGACATCTCCTTTGCGATAACTACTGGGGTATCCTCCCGCCGCCATAACCACACAAACGGCACTACCTTCATGCCATTCAAAAGGTGGTAATTCTGCCAGTCTTTTTTCTGTACAAGCGAGTAAAATATCAATCAAAGGGGTTTTCAGCATCGATAAAACCGCTTGAGTTTCAGGATCACCAAAACGACAATTAAACTCTAAAACTTTAGGCTCTCCCTCTGGGGTAATCATTAATCCTGCATATAATACCCCCACATAGTCAATATTTTTCTCTTGCAATTGTTTTAATGTGGGTTCTAAAACCTCTTTCGTAATGCGTTGACTGAGGTTATCATCTAAAAGGGGAGTCGGTGCATAAGCTCCCATTCCTCCAGTATTTGCTCCCGTGTCTCCCTCTCCGATTTGTTTATGGTCTTGAGCAGAGATAAGAGGGCGAATTGTGTTACCATCGGTGAGAGCTAAAATGGACACTTCTTGTCCTGTTAAAAATTCTTCCACCACTACCTTAGCAAAATCCTGAGCAAAAAGTTCGTCGATCGCATCTAAGGCTTCTTTTTCCGTCATTGCTACAATTACCCCTTTTCCGGCGGCTAATCCATCGGCTTTTACCACAATGGGCGCCCCTTCTTTTTTTATATATTCTTTAGCAGGAGACGCAGAGGTAAAGGTTGCCGACTTAGCAGTGGGTATTCCCCCAGCCACCATTAAATCTTTTGCCCAAGATTTACTTGCCTCGATAATAGCACCATCTTGTTTTGGTCCAAACACTTTCACTCCATGGGGTTGTAAATAATCCGCAATACCTAAAGATAAGGGTAATTCAGGACCTACTACTACTAACTCAATCCCTTTTTCCTGCACTAAATTTAAGATACTGGCAAAATCATCCACTGCGATCGCCACATTTTCACATTTTTCTAATACAGCAGTACCTCCATTGCCCGGAGTACAGAAAACTTTTTCAACGGAATCAGATTGTAACAATTTCCATGCTAAAGCGTGTTCTCTCCCGCCATTCCCAACAACTAAAACTTTCACTTTACTTTTAATTATTTCTTCTATATCAATACAGTGTTTAATTTTACTGACTTTAACGGACAATAAGCAATAGTGTCAAAAAGTCTTTCTCATGAAGAATATAAATGGTTTTTTTCTATATACTCTTGGATACTTTTAATTACAGTTGAATCATGATGATTCTCTCGATAATTACTAGAAGAATAAGGGGGAATATGACAAGATGCGATCGCAAAGTGCCACTTAGTGAATGCTCCTGAGTTACTATGACGATTAATCTTTTCTATATCTTCCTGTGTTAAGGGATAATTTTCCCGAGGAATAACCAAAATTTTGACCTGAGACAAAAGTTTTTCGGCTTGATACCATTGAAAAATTTGATCAACTAAATCACTACCAATCACAATGGTAAAATTATTATCCTCTCCCCATCTCTGTTTTGCCTTTTCTAAAGTATGAATAGAGCGGCGATCGCTCACCTCTGGAGTATGATGAAGATGAGGATAATCTCTGTGTAAATCCCTAACCAACAAATCTAACATTTTTTGACGATGGACAAAGCCACTAGCATGACTCTTAAAAGGATTATCAGAAGCATAAACCGATACTAAATCATAGTGATTAGCCAAATAAACTAAAATTTTTTGATGAGAAATGGTTGGAGGGTCTGCACTTGTACCAAAAATAGCTATTTCCATGCTCTTTATTCCATAACAGGGGGATATTCCAAAGACACCGAACCTAAATAACCCTTACGAAAATCTTGTAATAATTGCCTCGCTACTCTTTCCTTATCGTTTTTGTACTTCCTAGCCGCTAATTCATAAATAAACTCTTCTCCTGTCATCTCCAAAGGATCTAAACCATAACGAGATTTTAGCACCTCATCAGAACCCAATTTAACTAATAAATCGACAAAATCAGCCGCTACCAACTGATTATCGTAAGCCGCCTCTCCAATATCTTCACAAATAGCTAATTTTAAAGCATCCTCTTGATTTTCTAACTTCCAAGGAATAACTCCCGGTGCATCTAACAATTCTAATTGATCAGAAATACGAACCCATTGTAACTGCTTAGTAACTCCAGCTTTTCTGGCACTAGCCACAATTTTTCTCTGCAATAAGCGATTAATCAACGCAGATTTACCCACATTAGGAAAGCCGATTACCACGGCTCGAACAGGACGAGGTAACATTCCACGACTACGACGACGTTCATTTACTTGTTTTTCCATCGATTGGGAAGCCTTTTTAACAGCTTTCACCCCTTTACCATCTTTAGCATTAGTAAAAAAAGGAATTTCCCCTTGAGCGCCAAACCACTCTTGCCACTCTTTTCTTAAAGAGTCAGAAATCATATCTTCTCTATTTAAAACTAAAAGACGAGGTTTATCTCCTATCCACTGCTTCAACTGAGGATGATGGGAAGCAAGAGGAATTCTAGCATCTCGCACTTCTAAAACCACATCAACTCTTTTTAACTGTTCCTTGAGTTGTCTTTCTGCCTTGCTGATGTGTCCGGGATACCATTGAATGATTGCCATGAGAGATATTTGCTTATTATCTTTATTTTATTGAGATTGATAAGATATGAAGGGATTTTTAGGATTTTGCTAATGACCATTATACCGTATCACCTGAGTTCGATGAAAAAAGGATTGAAGAATAAGGAGTTGAGATCAATAAATAGACAAAACTTTCTTTTAAAAAATCAGTTCTATTTAGGAAAAATATATCAAAAATCGATTTTTGTGGGGAAATAGTCTATTGACTTTTCACAAATGATTTAGAATTGCGGTATATCAACAAACTTTTTAATCATGGAAAAATTGCTTCTTCAGAGTGTGGTTATGATAAATTAAGAGAAACAGGACTTCCATAACCTTTATTGAATAGTGTTTATAGTAAAACAAAAACTAAAAGTTTATAAATTATTATTTAATAATCCCCCATTGCCTCTTGCCTCTTGCCCTCCCCCCTCGAGAGGGGGGATAAAGGGGGGTTTGCCTTTCAGCCTACCTTAACTAATAATTTACACGACGAGAAGTGATAGAGCCGAAAAATTTAATTAACCTCAGTTCGGTTTAAGAATATCCAACAAGGTTAGGTGTCAGGTTGCAGGTTGCAGGTTGCAGGTGGTAGGGGTTTTTAGCAAGGGGCTTAAGCCCCTTGTTTAAGTCAGTTCGGATTAAGGCAATTTTATCGTTGTTTCTAAGAAGCTATAAGGTTTTCTGACTAGGAGAAAATAATGCTTTCAGCTTATCCCGAACTCAGGTTAATTATTGACACATCTTAGTAATTTCAAATTAAGTCATGTATGAAAAAATTTATGGTGTAGTTCACGTGGGCAAAAACTTGTTAATTGTAGGTTATAACAAGAAAGACAAATGGTCTTTTAGAGTTGTTACCCAAGAGGGAAAAATAGTGAAAGAAACGACAGATTTTCTAACGGCTGAAAGTGCGGAAAAAGAAGGTTATATCTGGATAGAAAAGAATCTCAGTTCAGTCTAATAATATCAGAGAAGAGCGTTGGAGTGTTAGGGGATTGGGGAAGTAGGGGCTTGGAGTGAGGGCTAAATGGTTAATTATACCCTAACTTTGAAAAAACCCTGATTTATTAGAAAGGAATATCGTCATCATCTTCAGAAATTTCTATAGAAGGGCGATTAACTATTTTTGGAAGTGCTAATTTTGTTTCTGTGAAAACAATGTCTCCCTTAAAACTTTTGACTACACTTTCTGCGGCATTTCTGGCTAATTGTGTATTGAATTCTTCATGATTAATTTCTACTGACGAGGACATTACTGGTTTTGACGGTGGTTGGATTTTAGCTGTCTCAACGGGTTGATTAACTGGAGTTTGAGGAATAGAAGATTTTGTTTCTGTGGGGGATGGATTTTCTATGGGCTTAGTGGGGGGTTGAGTAGGTTGGGGGGGAGAATTATCATCATTGTCTAATTTTTGATTTTTTAGGGCTGGATTTTCTATGAAAACAACATTCATCGGTTTTTGGTAAACATGAGCAAATCCTGCTTCTATGTCTTGCTGTTGTCTTTTTCCTATGTCTAATAAAAATCTACTTGCTACTTCTAGGGTAACGGTTTGACCTTCTATTTGACGAATATGACAACTTTGACGCAAAAATGATTTAGTTGCAGTGGGTGTAACTGCTTCAATTACTTTTTCTTTTACATCTGTATATGAGTCAAAATTGACAGGTGTTGAGGGTTGATAAATTTGAGGAGTTTGAGGAGTTGAGTTGTCTTCAGGAGGGGGAGTAATTGCCTGTGATGTTTGTGTTTCTACAGTTGTATTTTCTCTTTTTTCTTGAGTTACTCTTTTTTCTTGAGTTAAAGGTGCAGTAGCTGTTTGACTAGAATTATTTACCATTACTGTGGTAAGGGCATTTGCTGAAGGCAATAAACTTAATAGGGTAATTTCTAGCCAAAGGCGAGGCTGAGTAGTGTTTCTTATTTGTACTTCGCTATCTTTTAGTTTTTTTTGTCCTTGCAGAATTACTTTTAAATCCCATTGATGGGCTTCTTGAATCAATTTTTGCCATGTGTCATCGGTTATGGCGACTAATTCTTTTTTCTGAGGAGATGTTTTCGCAATTAGTAGGGTAAGATAAAAATTGGCTAAGTTTTGTAAAACGATTAATGGTTCTCTACCTCGATCGAGCAATTTACGACATTGGATGATTACTTCTTCAGGATTATCAGATGCGATCGCACTTATTAAAGCCAATAAATCTTGTTCTGAGACTGCACCCACTAAATCCCATACCCTTTCAGGAGTAATAGTACCAGATAAAAGACTGAGTTGATCTAATAAAGTTTGAGCGTCACGCATTCCCCCATTGGCTAATTGTGCGACTAAAGATAAACCTTCAGGAGTAATATCAATATTCTCTTTTATGGCAATATCTTGTAAATGTTTAACCATTTCTATCAAAGGAATACGGCGATAATCAAACCTTTGACAACGGGAAATAATAGTTGGTAATACTCTTTGAGGATCGGTGGTTGCAAGGACGAAAATTACCCTCGGAGAAGGTTCTTCCAATGTCTTTAAAAGGGCATTAAAAGCGGCCGTACTAAGCATATGACACTCATCAATCACATAAACCTTATAACGACACTTAACGGGGGCATATTGAGCTTTTTCGATGATTTCTCGAATATTATCAACTCCCGTATTACTAGCAGCATCAATTTCTACCACATCCAAAGCAGAGCCATTACTAATACTTTTGCAGACTTCACATTTACCACAGGGTTCTGCCGTAGGGCGATCGCTTTCAATACAATTTAGAGATTTTGCTAAAATTCTGGCACTAGAAGTTTTACCGGTACCACGAGGACCACAAAATAAATAAGCTGGTACTATTTTCTCATTTTTAATCGCATTAATTAAAGTTTGTGCGATCGCTTCTTGTCCTGTCAATTGGGAAAAAGTTTGAGGTCTATATTTATGATGTAAAGGCTCGTAGTTCATGAGTTGTTTCTTCAGATAGTTGTCTAGTTTGAGATATTAACGATGAAAATTATGAGTACTAAAAGTTAACAATCTTACTTATTTTTTTGAGATTGACAATTAAAAGTTAACAATAGAGATATTGACAATCAAGACTATTGTAAACCGTTTCCTTCGTTAAATCAGAAGAATCAAACATCATAAACTAAAAGCCATAGAAACATTCAACTCACATCTTGCAATAGTAGTCAGTGAGTGTCAGATTTGATTATTTTTTACTATTTTGAAAATTGAGGCAACAATTAAGATTTTTTTCAACTAATTCTTTTTTCTTAACCTAAAACCTAAAACCTGCAACCTGAAACCTGAAATTATGCGTTTTTCATTATCTTTTTGATCATGTTATCTTTTACCATCATTTGTCTAAATACTTCAATTAAGTAATCTTGTGCCTGTTCCTTGCTCAGGGCTTTAACTTGGTCTTTTAATACTTCTAATTTGAATTGTTGTTCTAGGGTGAGACTTGCTGATATATCCATTTTCACTCCTCCGTTGATTTCGTTGTTATAAAGCTAACATACGGATATTAAAGCGTCAACTTTGTCAACCTTTCTGTTTATTTTGTTACTTTTCTTAATGATATTTTTACATTTTTTTATATTTCAAGGAGAGAAGGGCAACAGGCAATTAGTGAATAGTGAATAGTTGATAATTACTCGTTACTCATTACTTTCTTCTAAAACCTGAAATCTTAAACCCGACACCTTATCTCCCTCTACCCTCATCACCTCATCCCCTAAACACCCTAACACCTGCCACCTCCCTGTAGGGGCGAATGGCCATTTGCCCCTATTTCTCCCGCTCATTACTTATTTGTCTAACTGAAGTTAGTTGCTCCAAAAGTTTTTTCCGTTAGCAGACAATTTAAGGGAGTTATTGTTTTCCTCGTGACGATGGATAATTTCTGTTTGAGGAACACCTGTTCTTATTCCAGCTAAATCAAAAGCCTCTTTGACGCGCCAACGATATTCTCTACCGACATCCCATTGTTGTATAGGTTTGGTTTTGATTAAGAGGCGAATCATAATTCCCTCATGGTTGATTTTATCGATACCGAGGATTTCGGCGGAAGATAACATTTTTTCGTGCCAGTAAGAATCTCGATACATTTGATCGGCTACATTTTGTAAAACATTGATGGTTTTTTTGATGTCTGCATCCCAGTTAATTTCTACGGTGAAGTTAACTCTTGACCAATCTTTTGTAGCATTGATGACGGTGAAAATTTTGCCGTTGGGAATTACTTTTAAGTTACCATCTAAATCTCTTAAGGAAGTGGTATAAAGGTTCATGCTTTCAACAAAGCCACCAAGTCCATTGATTTCTACCACGTCACCGACTGCATAGCGGTCTGTAATTAGTATCAAAATACCGTTGAGCATATCTTCTAAAAGATTACGAGAAAGAAAGGCAAATACTACCGCTACGGCACCAGCACCGGCAAGAACATTAGGACTAAGCCCCACAACGGATAAGGACATAAAAACTGCGATCGCGCCGAAGATAAAAGTTGTTGCGCCTCTGAGGGCGGGGGAGTAGGTATTAACTCTTAAGTTAGCACGATTAGATTCTGGTTCAAGTTCTTGTTTTTCTTTTGCCCAACGATTTAAAGCGTAGTCAATCCAAAAATCAACAAATTTATCGGTTAAAATCATCAAAATCCAAATCACTGGTAGCAATACCGCTTGGATTAAAAATAAATTAAATAAGAAACGGGTTTCTCGATAAGTAAATGCGATCGAGCTTATGGTGAAAAGAACAATGGTAAATTGACTGAGAAATAAAAGACTGGAAATCAATTCACTAATGTTAATTTGTTGACGAATAATATTTTGTTTTTTCAGAACAAGACTCGGTATTAATTTTGCGGAAAAAGAAATACCCTCAAAAAACATTTTCCTACCATTGTCAAACATATTTTGAAAGGGATTATTTTGTGCTGAATCTCCTATTTCTCCTGATTCAGAAGTGTAATTTCTTTCTACGGGCTTGGCTTCAGGATCTACTAAAAGACTTTTTTGGATTTCTTTTAATTTATTGCTGAGATTACGACGCCATTTATAAGCTAGTTTTGCGAAAAATTTAATGATCAGAATGCAAAGAAGTGCGATCGCAACTGTGACTAAAGAAATTTGTATTCTCAACAAGGGTTGTTGACGATCCATTTCCAATCCCCATAAAGCCTCACTTAATGCTTTAATGACTATTCTTCGCCATCTTTCGGCTAAATCGTCAATGGTTTGATTGTTAGCTCTGGCATCAACTCTGGTGACAGTAATTAAGGTTTGTTGAGTAATATTCAGCTCCGGTTTTGCCGCAATAAATATAACCTTTTGATTATTTTCAACTCCAATATCAACTACTGGGGTAAGAGGATGAAGGGGTTTTCTTTTTGTAGATAACCAAAATTGTAACTTCTGTTGAGGTAATTTACCTATTTCCCCAGAATCCGCCATAGACTCGAATATTTGGCGAAAAATATTTTGAATAGACCTTGCCCTTTGTTCTACTTCAAATGCAACCTCTTGAATTGGTCTATCAATATTTCGAGGAGAAGCCACTATAATCATATCTTTATTAAATGCTGACAATAACCTCGTATTAATCCGAAGATTCCTATTGCCATAGAAAAAAACATCACTACATAATGACCTACCACAAGCTCTAGCCCGATTTAAGTCCCATGCTGGAGTTTCTGGTAATCCTGTATTTGTATTAAAACTAGGCATAAAAGGTATTTGACTAAGGGCTTGAGGACTAAAACCGACACAGAAAATAAATGAGAGGATGATGATAAGAGAATATTTATAAATTTTTTTGATCATTTTCTTCTTGACATAAAGTTAATCACACCCCATTAATATAACAGTCTATTTTGGATTAATGACTCATTGTCTTTACTCAACCTGAGTTCGATATAAAATTGTCGATTAGGGTAATCAACAGGCAATAGTATTTATAGTTGACATAAACTACGGTTAAATTGATTTTAAAAATTTAATCTTCTAGTGTTAATGCACTGGTGTAAGGTCTTAAGTTTTAGCCAATAACAAAAATAGTTATGCCACTGAAAGTAAGAGTGAGCAGGATAATCACAGCACACCAACGAGCTAATTCTTTGCCACCGATGAATCGAGTTAAGGCAACTTTAACCAGAGTATTCATAAATACAGCAATAAAAATACTTATTTTTGCCACGGATAAAGACATATTTTGATTGACGGCACGGGCTAGGGAAATACTAACTGCGTCCACATCAGCTAATCCTGATAAGGCAGAGACTAAATAAACTCCTGTTTCTCCAAACCATTGTTCTCCTGCTTTTATTAACAAAGATAAAACAATTAAAATCAGAGCATATTGAACGGCTAAACCTAGTTCTACTGGATTAGATAAGGTTATGGGTACTTCTTGATTTTTTTCTTTGATTCCTCGCCAAATGAAGATTAAAGCAATTAAAATCGGTGTCAAGCCTAAAATAGTTAAAGGTATCGCCAATTGTTTCGCCAATGAGGAATTAATTACAGTTATCTGTAGCAATAAACGAGGTGCCATCGTTCCCGTAGCGAGTGCGATCGCAGTTGCCAGAATTTTAGTTTGTCCTTGCCCCTGTTTTGCCATACGAGATAAAGCTATGGTGGTGGCGGTAGAAGAAGCAAAACCTCCCAAAAACCCGATTAATAAAACTCCTGATTTATCTTTCCAAAGACGAATAATAAAATAACCTACATAAGAAATACTAACGATTAAAAGTACTAGAAGCCCAATTGCTCTGGGATTAATAGCATTCCAAGGACCTAAATCCTGATTGGGGAGTAAAGGTAAGGTAACTAAAGCCAAAAGAAGAACTTTAAGAGTAGCAATTAATTCTTCTTGTTTAAGCCAAATTAACATTTGCCGAATTTCTGACTTCAGTTTTAGTAACCAACTGACAATTACTGCCACTGCAATAGATTCTAAGCTCAAATCTTTAACTACTAAAGCTCCTAGTAAAAAAGTTATCAATAAAGCAAATTCAGTTGTTGTACCATAATCTTGGGATTTTTGAGCCGTTAACACATAAGAGGTACTAACGAGAATGGCAAATCCTAAAAAAGTCACTCCTAAAATACCCCATCCCCATTCTTCTGCGAGTAACGCAGTTATGCCACCCAATAAACCCACTAAACCAAAGTTTCTTAGTCCGTCACTACCTAATTCTTCAGGGCTTTCTCTGTTACTCCATCCCCTTTCTATACCAATAATTAAACCTAAAGTTAAGGCAATTGTTAGACGACTAATAATTACTAAATCCATTCGTTTGGAATATTATGATTAAAAGGGCAACGATGCACAGGGCAAAAGGCAAGAGGCAAAAGGCAAGAGGCAAGAGGCAAGAGGCAAACCCCTCTTTATCCCCCCTTGTTTCTGTTTTATTTTTGAACTATCCCCATCCATTATGACATCTTTTACCCAGTGTAATTGGTTTTCTATTCTCCAATGATTTCTTATTTTTTTCCTACTTCTGTTGCTGTTTCTAAAATTATCTTAATTGTTTGTTTTTGATAATGAAGTGCATCAAAACTAAATGTTTTATTTTCTGTGGTCACTGCTTTTAATAAGTCTTGAATTTCTGGTAATTTGTTAACTAAATTATTTAACATTTTTTCAACTTATAATAAATGCGATCTTTTGCCCTTTTCACCATCACTCATAGATGACAATTTATCCTGAACTCAGGTCAATTACTATTTAAAATTATTGTGGATACTGACTTCACAATTATCGCATTTACCACAACTAAAATCCCTACCTTGTGGAAATCCAAAAGCATCGAGGAGAAAACCCCAACGACATTTTTTTGTTCCCATATATTCTTCGGTTAATCTGACTAATTTTTTTTGTTTTTGAATTAAAAATTTGATATTTTCTTGAGGATTTTTGAGATTAATTTGATAGTTAAATGGGTCTAACCAATATAATTGTTTACTAAGATTTAAAATTGAAAGATATACTTGTTTATCTCTGGATAAATTTTCTATATTCCCTTGAAGTGGCAATTTTTTAATTATTTTAAGTGCTTCTTGATATTGTTTAATTCGTCTTTGGAGAAAGTATTTTTTTATATTTTTATCTTCGGGATTAAAAAAGCCCGTTTTTTCACTAATTAAGGTTATTGCTTCTGCTAGTTTGCCGTCTCTACCACCTCTACCTATTTCTTGAATATACTCAGAAAGAAAGAGGGGGGTTTGATAGTGAAATATCCATCGCAGGTTAGGTTTATTAATACCCATGCCAAAAGCAGATGTACATACCACAAATTTGATTTTTTCTTCTAACCAATCTTGTTCAATGTTTCTGCGAATACTTGCTTCTAATCCGCCATGATATGCTTTATTTTGATAACCTAATTCATTTAGTAAGTGACTAATATTTTCACTATCTTTTCTGGTTCTGACATAAATTAAACCACTTTGTTTATTTTTATTTTTTATGTGGTTAATTAATTGTTTTTTCCTACTTCTAGGAGTCCAAATAGTTTTAATTTTTATCCGTAAATTATCTCGATAAGGACTAATTAAAAATTTTTTAGGATTCGATAATTGCAAATATTCTTGAATAATTTTTTGAGTATTATTATCGGCTGTGGCGGTGAAAGCGGCGATGGGTAAAATCATAGATTCTTTTTTCATAGCCATTTGAGAAGAATTTAGTTTAGATTTAATTAAACTAGAACGAATTGCACCTAAACGTAGATATGTCGGGCGAAAACTATCCCCCCACTGACTAAGACAATGGGCTTCGTCTAAAATTAGAGCATTGATAATCAAGTTAGGATGAGAAATTATTTTCCAAATAGGCGGAGAAAGGAGAGTTTCTGGAGAAAGATATAGCAACCTTAATTTCTGATTTTCTAATAAGTTTAAAGTAAAGGTGCGATCGCGCTTTTTCATCTCACTATGTAAAATAGAAGCGGGTAAATTTTTCTGTCGCAACTCCAATACTTGATTTTCCATTAAAGCCACAAGGGGCGAAATCACTATAGTTAAACCTTTTTGTAATAGGGCAGGTAACTGAAAACAGAGAGACTTACCCCCACCTGTAGGCATTACTACTAAGCAATCTTTACCTGATAAAATTGAGTTAATAATTTCCTTTTGAGGATAACGAAAATTATCATATCCCCAATATTTTTTTAGATTATATTTTAAGAATTGTAACGAATTATTCATAAATTTATGAAAGTCTAAATAGTGAAGGAAAGATTAGGAAAAAGAAGGGATATTGCATTCAATTGGAGCAAAATTGATTACAATAAATTCTGTGTTATCTTATTTTCAGTTATTTACGAAAAATAGTTACTATTTCTTCCTAGTTTCTTCTTGACTAACTATTATCAATAAAATTTAGGAAAAACTTAGTTAATATAGAAAAAAGATTTGAGGAACAAAATATGTTAAAAGCGATCGCATCTATAGTTAGTATTACTTCAATTATTTTACTTAATCCCACGAATATATCAGCACAAACTCAAGACTTTAATGCAAATAGTTATCAGAAAAATACCAACAATTCATTAATAGCCCAAACCATGCCTCGCCTACGTTTTAAATTACCAGATAGGGGAGTGCCGGGGGCAAGAATTGGGGGGGCAACCAGAAGTGGCGACAAATCAACGGTGGTAACCGCCATTATTCCTCCTGAAAAATTGGCATTAACCATTGACGACTCACCAACAATCTTTGTTTATCTGCCTAAGAATGATGCTTTTGAGGCTAACATCAAAGTGGTAGAGGAAAATGGGAAAGAAATATACACTAAAAATTTCACCCCTCCCAATGAAGCAGGAGTTTTAAGGGTCAAATTACCAGCTAACATTAACCTAGAAGAAAAAAAATTATATAAATGGGAGATTCAGTTAATCTCAGAAGACGATAACCCATTAACAGCTTTTAAATTAAGAACAGTTGGTTGGTTAGAAAAAGTTTCTTTACCTGAAGAAATGCAACAGGAAATAACAACAGATAAAGAATGGGATAGCTTAAATACCTTAGCGGAAGCAGGTATTTGGTATGACACCCTAGAAGGATTAGCTTTATTACGTGCTGAAAATCCACAAGACAATCAAATTAAGAAAGAATGGGTTGAATTGTTGAATTCCGTCGGTTTAGATAGTATTGCTGAAATTTCTATCTTCCCTGAAGTGGTACAAATAAATTAGATATGAAAAAAGGGCAAAGTTAAAAGGGCAAAGGGCAAAGGTAAATAGTGAATCACTTGTAACCTTCAACCCCTAACCCCGAACTCAGGTTATGATAATTGATAATGCTTTATCTTTGATTCAACCTTTGTAATTCAAAATTTTTTCTATTTTTCAATGCGCTTACCATTACCAAAACAGGAAAGAGAAAATCCCCTTTCTGAACATATAGGGGAAGTCATAGAAACTTCAACCACAGAATTTTTAGCCCAATGCTTAGAGCCAGAAGAATTAAATTTTCCCACTATGCCACCCTTTGGCAGTTGGGTTAAATCTCTTGATGAAGAATCTGGAAATAAAATATTTGCTGTGGTGACAAATGTGACGACTGCTCCTGTGGATTCTGTACACAAAGCAAGAGCTTTAGGTTTAACTTTAGCAGAATTAAGGGAACAGCAACCGCAAATTTTCGCTATGTTGAGAACCGAATTTAGAGCAGTAATTATTGGTTTTGAAACTCCTGCTACTAATGACAATAATGGCTATAGTCCCAGTAATGGTAATATATACCAATATTTGCCTCCCCGTCCTCCTCAAATTCATCAAGGGGTTTTTCGTTGTGTGCCTGATGAGGTAATCAAGTTTACTGCTAATCCAGATTTCTTAAGGGTTTTATTACAAGTGCAAAATACTCCCGTTGAATCTCTCATTGCCGCTACCTTAAGAGAATCATACCGTTTGAGAAATGGCGATCGCACTTGGTTAGTTAATGCCGGTAGGACTCTTAGTGTCTTATTGAAAAATGATTATGATTGTTTAAAGTATATTCTTAGTCAAGTTCATTGGTAAAATTAACAATTAGTAAGTAGTAATTAAAACAAGGCAATGGGCAATAATGAATAGTGAATAATGAATAGTGAATAATGAATAGTGAATAGTGAATAGTTGATAATTACTCATTACTCCCCTAAAGCTGAAACCTGCCACCTGACACCTGAAACCGACCTTTATCTAATATTTTTATGTCGAACTGAGATTAATTATTATTAACATAAAGCGTTTGTGTGGGGTAAGCGAAAATAATTTTATGGTGATAAAATGCCTTTTTTATAGCAAAATTTACCTCATTTTGAGCCATACGAGAAATATATAATTCGTTGCTATGAACATAATAAATGATGTCAAAATTTAAGCTAAAATTACCAAATCCTGAAAAAAAGGCAATATCAAAGGTGACATTTTTTATCCCAATTAATGCTTCTTTGATTATGTCGGGAATCGTCTCCAAAACTGCATTTTCTGTTTCATAAACTACCCCTATTTTTAAGATTACTTGTCTGCGTTGCATTCTTTTAAAATTGCGTAATCTGGAGTTAGTTAAATCAGTATTTGCCAGAATTAATTGTTCTCCTGTTAGGGCTTTTATTCTTGTTGTTTTGATGCCAATATGTTCCACATAACCGATATAATCATCTATTGCTACTAGGTCTGAAATTTCAAAAGGGCGATCGAATAAAATAGCAAAATAACTAAATAAATCTTGTAAAATACCTTGAGAAGCTAAAGCCAAAGCCACACCACCTATTCCCAAACCAGCCACGATTGCCCCTATATCAAAACCCAAATTACTGAGAATAAAAATAGTTGCTAATGTCCAAATTACCACCCTTAAAGCAGGAAATAAAGCATTAATTTTACGCTCAATTTCTTTATTAGAATCATGATATTTTTGACCATAATATTCAATTAAAATTTTTGAAATATCCACTAATAATCTTCCCACGCAAAAAGTTGTGGCAATAATTGAAAATGTTTTAACAGCACCGAGAATACTTCTATGTAATTGAATTTCTTTAATGGTAAGGTAAAATAGACCAAAATAGGTAATGGGTAAAAAATGTTTTGCTAAAATATTTGTAATTTTATAAGCGAGTAAATTTTGATTATCTTTACTAATTTTTTTTAATTGTCTAACTACAATATTTTTAGCTACCCTCAAGAAAAAATAACCTAACACTAGCAGAAAAATAGAAATAATTATATCTTTCACTAAACTAGGTAGTTTTTCTGATAAATTAATAAAAAAATCTAACATAAATAACTATTGATTAAAAATTTATTTTATAAAAACTATACAATCCTCAATGAGTCGGAATAAATCAATTATTAGAAAAAAGAAAGCGTTGCAGATATTATTGTTATGGCACTTATAAGAGTACCTATTCCCTTTTGGATACCATTTTTTTTCACAAATGATTTAGTACTGCTATATAACTAATATATAATCTTTGTATCATAGCACCGAATAGATATTTAAACTATTAATAATTATGAAAACCTTAAAATTTAGACAATCTATATTTTTCAAAAAAATAGCTAAATTACTAACTATATCTTTACTATTTATAAGTTTAAATTTATTAATATCTAGCTGTAACTCTATCAATAAAACAGACAATTCATCAAGAATTATACAATCAGTTTTAAGCGAACCAAAAACTTTTAATGTGGTACTTTCTCAAGAATCACCCAATATTTTTGGTTTAACCTATGAGGGGTTAGTAAGAGAAAATCCTTTGACGGGTGAAATTGAACCAGCCCTTGCTAAAAGTTGGACTATTTCTGATGATAAATTAACTATTATTTTTACTTTAAAAGAGGATTTAAAATGGTCTGATGGACAACCATTAACAGTGGATGATGTCGTCTTTAGTTATAATCAAATTTACCTCAATGAAGAGATACCAACAAATGTTAGGGATAGTTTACGCATTGGTCAAAGTCGGGCTTTTCCCACGGTAGAAAAATTAAATGAATCTCAAGTTAAATTCACAATTCCTGAACCATTCGCTCCGTTTTTAGATAGCACAGGATTAGCAATTTTACCTAAACATATTTTAGAAGAAAAAGTTAACACTAAAGGCAGTGATGGAAAGCCACTTTTCTTATCTTTTTGGGGTGTGGACACTCCCCCTGAAGATTTGGTAGTTAATGGTGTTTATAAATTAAAAAACTATGTAACTTCTCAACGAATTATTTTCACAAAAAATCCCTTCTATTGGGAAAAAGATATTATGGGTAATCAACTACCTTATATAGAAGAAGTTGTATGGGAAATTGTCGAATCAACAGACACTTCTTTATTACAATTTCGTTCAGGAAGTTTAGATTCTGTTGGCATTACACCTGAATATTTTTCCCTTTTAAAGAAAGAAGAAAAGAGGGGTAATTTCACTGTTTTTAATGGTGGTCCTGCCTATGGTACAACTTTTATGGCGTTTAATCTCAATCAGGGATCGAGAAATGGTAAGCCTTTAGTAACCCCTTATAAATCAAGATGGTTTAATAATGTCAATTTTCGAAGAGCGATCGCGCATGGTATAAATAGAGAGAGAATGATCAATAATATTTATCGGGGTTTAGGAGAGCCTCAAAACTCCCCTATTTCGGTGCAGTCACCTTTTTATGATCAAACTATTAAAGGATATGATTATGACCCAGAATTAGCCAAGCAAATACTTTTAAAAGAAGGTTTTAAATATAGAGAAGATGGCAAACTTTTAGACTCAGAAAATAATGAAGTTAGGTTTACTCTTTTAACCAATGCAGGAAATAAAATTAGAGAGTCTTTAGGTTCACAAATAAAGCAAGATTTAAGCCAAATTGGTATTACTGTGGACTTTACCCCGATCGCATTTAATGTTTTAGTGGATAAATTAAGTAATTCCTTAGATTGGGAAGCCCATATTATTGGTTTTACTGGTGGTAACGAGCCTAATGGTGGTGCTAATTTATGGTTTCCAGATGGAAATTTACATCTTTTTAATCAAAAACCCCAACCCGGAAGACAACCAATTGAGGGTAGAGTTATCGCTGATTGGGAAGCCAAAATTGGACAATTATATATAGAGGGGGCAAGAGAATTAGACTTTGAAAAAAGAAAAGAAATTTATGATCAAACTCAGCAATTAGCCTCTGAATATTTACCCTTAATTTATTTAGTTAATCCCTACTCTTTATCTGCTGTCAGAAATCGTATTGAAGGAGTTGAATATTCTGCCCTAGGGGGTGCTTTTTGGAACATACAAAAACTAACCATTAGAGATTAAGAAAAGTTAAAAAGGCAAAGGTAAATAGTGAATAGTGAATAGTGAATAGTTGATAATTACTCGTTACTCATTACTCCCTTAAACCTGACACCTGCCACCTGATACCTGCCACCTCTTTCCGAACTCATTACTTGTTTCCCCCTCTGCCCTCATTCCCCCATCCCCCCAACACCCTAACACCTAACCTTGTCCGATATTCTTAAACCGAACCGAGGTTATTTATGACCTAAAAATTTCATGGGAATGCCTCCTTTAGGGCTTAAAACTACTCCACGACGACGGGGTTTTACAGCTTTTTTTGTGACTAACTCCAAATCGTACTCTCGGAGTATTTTAGCCACTACTAAGCGCATCTCATAGGTAGCTAATGCCTCTCCCAGACAACGGCGCACTCCTCCCCCAAAAGGTAAAAACTCATAGGGGGAATATTGTCGGTGTAAAAATCTTTCTGGTTGAAATTGATTGGGATTGGGATATAAGTCTTCTCGTTGATGGGTTAAATAAATGCACCCTGTCACTATTGTTCCTTTTTTGACTGTTTGCCCTAATAGTTGCACATCTTCCGTTGCTACTCGGGGAAAGGTTAACATTGCCACTGGATAGATTCGTAGTGTTTCATTACAAACGGCGGTAAGATAGGGTTGTTTATAAATTGTCATACCGTCACTATCTGGAGGTAAGGTGTTTAATTCTTGCAGGAGTCTTTCTTTTACTTCTGGATAATAGTGAATCCAATACAATGCCCATGACATTGCGATCGCAGTAGTTTCATGTCCTGCAAACAGAATTAACATTAATTCGTCTCTTAATTCTTGGTTGGTTAATCCTTCTCCATTTTCGTCTTTCGCTTCTAAAAGCAGGGATAACATATCTACTCTTTCTGAGTTTTTTTCTTTTCTTCTCTCTTCTATTTCACGGTAAATTAAATCATCTAATCTTTTTTTGATTCTGAGAAAACTACCCCAAGGACTCCATTTTCCGAAATCTTTCCTTAGCCATTCATAAAATAGGAAACTAATATTAATTGGCTGGTTGAAGCGGTCTAAAATATCTTTGATTAATTGTGCCATTTGCAAAAAGCGATCGCCTTCTGTAAGTCCAAAAACCACCTTAAGTATTACTTGTAATGAAACTTCCTGCATGGTTTCCCTAGTGATAAAAATATCATTAGTTTTAAACTTACTAAATAAATTATCAACTATTTCCTGCACCGAATTACCATAATAGATCATGCGATCGCCGTGAAAGGGAGGCATCATCAATTTTCTTTCTCGTTTGTGTCTTTTTCCGTCCAAGGAAAGTAAAGAAGAATAACCCACAATAGGAGTAAGTACCGTGTTTAACTCACCGTCAGCAAAAAAGGTTTGACGATCATTAGTTAATATTTGCTGTATAGCATCTGGATGATTAACAAATAAAATATTATTACCAAACCCAGTAATTTGAGCAGTAAATAAATCTTGATACTCTTTGACTGCCTGACTCATATATTCAGGAGGATTCAAAATCCACTTTACAGTCTGTAACCATACAGGAGTTGATAATTGATTGACGTAAACCATTTCTATATTCTTCTTCTGTTTATTTTTTAGTTAATCCCCTATAAAAACACATTAATCCAGATCCAATAAAAATCGCATTAATAATCCAAATGATAATTTTTAACAAGGAAAGTATATTATTAAGACTTGAGTTTAAATTTTCTTGAACTGTAAATATTCCTAAAAATATAGAAAAGAAATAGTTAATAGCTAAAGCAATAATTAAAAACAAAAACCCATATAAAAAATATTGAGAAGGCTTATTTTCCTTTTTTTTACCAAATGCGGCTTTAAATAAATCAAAAATAGCATCAAGAATAATATCTAAGGGGGAATCATCTTTTTTTTGCTTCATCGGAAAAAAACTCCCATTAAACCAAAAATGAATATTAATGTAGTTATTATATAAAAAAGAACGACTTTTTTGTACCCCTCTACAATTTTAGGCTTAAAGTTGGTAAATTCTAATTTTTTGTATTTGAAGCTGTTTTGTAACTCGCAACAACAAAATTACTTCGAGTTGATTGAAAGTTCTCAAAACATTAAGGGTTGAATGATATTCAACCCCTACAAGTTTATATTAAGACATCTTAACTCTGAACCCCTAACTCCTAACTCCTAACTCTGGTTTATTTAGTTTCGGAAAACTCTGCATCGATAACGTCATCTCCACCATCGTTGTTATCAGAATCGTTAGCACTTCCAGTAGCATCTGCCCCGGGAGCCGCACCACCCGCTTGTTGATAAACATTACTACCGATGGTATAGAGAGTTTGTTGTAACTCAGGCATTACGGTTTTGATTTTCTCGTCATCATCTTGACCTACTGCTTCTTTTAAGTCTTTGATTAAGCCTTCTGCTTTGGCTTTATCATCCGCAGAAACTTTATCCCCTAATTCATTGAGTTGTTTTTCTGCTTGATAGACTAAAGAGTCAGCTTGGTTTTTACGCTCGATTTTCTCCCGTCTTTCTTTATCCGCCGCCGCATTGGCTTCCGCTTCCTTAACCATGCGCTCGACTTCTGTGTCGGGTAGGGTGGAAGCTCCTGTGATACTGATGGATTGTTCTTTACCAGTACCTTTGTCTTTTGCAGTTACGTTTAAGATACCGTTAGCATCGATGTCGAAGGTAACTTCAATTTGAGGAATACCACGGGGTGCAGGAGGAATACCATCTAAGCGGAAAGTTCCCAAACTCTTGTTATCTTTGGAAAACTCACGCTCACCTTGTAAAACATGGATTTCTACATTGGTTTGACCATCAACGGCAGTAGAGAAGGTTTCTGATTTTTTGGTGGGAATAGTGGTGTTTCTAGGGATGATTTTAGTCATCACACCGCCGAGGGTTTCTACCCCTAAAGATAAAGGAGTTACGTCTAATAAGAGAATATCTTTTACTTCCCCTGCCAATACGCCTCCTTGAATTGCCGCACCAACTGCAACCACTTCGTCAGGGTTAACGGTTTGATTGGGTTCTTTTCCTAGAACTTTTTTAACGACTTCTTTAACCGCAGGAATACGGGTAGAACCACCAACTAACACTACTTCATCAATATCGTTTGCACTTAATTTCGCATCTTTAAGAGCTTGTTCTACAGGAATAGCACAACGATCAATTAAATCAGAACATAACTCCTCGAATTTAGCTCTAGTTAAGGTTAATTCTAAGTGTTTAGGTCCTTCTTGAGTAGCGGTGATAAAGGGTAAGTTAATATCAGCCTGAGAAACGCTAGAGAGTTCTATTTTTGCTTTTTCTGCCGCTTCAGTTAAACGTTGTAAAGCCTGTTTGTCTTTGCGTAGGTCAATACCTTCTTTTCCTTTAAAGTCTTCGGCTAAGTAATCAACGATTTTTTTATCAAAGTCATCACCACCAAGGTGGGTATCACCAGAGGTTGCTAATACTTCAAATACTCCATCACCAACCTCTAAAACAGATACGTCAAATGTACCACCGCCCAAGTCAAATACTAAAATGGTTTCATTACTTTTTTTATCTAAACCGTAAGCAAGAGATGCGGCGGTAGGTTCGTTGATGATACGTTTTACTTCGATACCTGCAATTTTACCTGCGTCTTTGGTGGCTTGACGTTGAGAGTCATTAAAGTAAGCCGGTACTGTAATAACAGCTTCTTTGACGGGTTCACCTAAATATTTACTAGCGTCTTCAATTAGTTTGCGCAATACTTGGGCGGAGATTTCTTCGGGAGCGAATTGTTTACTTTGAGAGGGACAATCCAACTTCACGTTTCCATTTACGTTTAATACCTTGTAAGATACTTCAGTGGTTTCGTTGGTAACTTCGTCGAATCTTCTACCAATGAAACGTTTTACTGAGTAGAAGGTGTTTTCAGGGTTCATTACCCCTTGACGTTTAGCAATTTGACCTACGAGGCGATCGCCATTTTTGGCATAGGCAACCACAGAGGGAGTGGTTCTAAAACCTTCAGCGTTAGCAATAACAACAGGCTTACCACCTTCCATTACTGCTACACAAGAGTTAGTCGTTCCTAAATCTATACCTACAACTTTTCCCATAAATAATAACTCCGTTTTACTATAAGTTAATTTCTATCTATAAAAGCAAACAACTAAGATTGTGAATAAAAAATAGATAAATTTACTCAATTGCTTATTTCTTTCTCTATATTGAGGGAAAGTGGCTATTTTCAGGTAGTGTAGTTTTCCGTACCTATTTTCAGGGGTGTTAGCAAAGTCATGAGGTGAGGAGGAAGAATAGGGATTGAAGAATCACGAGGAAATATTTATACATTACATACAAATTACTTAGCCTAATATAACCTGAGTTTTGGATAAGCTGAAAGCAGACCAACTCGTAGTCAGAAAACCTTATAGCTTCTTCTTAGAAATAACGATAAAATTGCCTTAATCCGAACTGACGTTAAATAGTTAAGAATTAAGAATGAAAAACCACGAATACTTACTACTTAATTTATTATTTATTACTTGTTTCCCCCTTTCTCCTCATAACCTCATCCCCCCATCCCCTAACACCTGCAACCTGACACCTGACACCTAACCTTGTCGGATATTCTTAAACCGAACTGAAGTTAATATAGTCATCTATACTGAAAGAGAAGCAACTATTAGGATCATTTCAGCGAGAAAAGCGTCTAAAAAGGAGAGAAAACTATATTCGACATCAAACTGAGAGTTAATTATACAGAAGAGCAAAAAGTCGATCGCATCTATATTTTTCATGGAAAATCTTCACCCTGACTCGGCAACTTATTACTCATTACTTATTTACTACGCTAAACCTAATACCTAATACCTTTCTAAACCGAATATTCTTGTCGAATAACTGAGGTTAACTGAACTATTATTTATTTACAAAACTCTTCCCCACGGCGATATAATTCACGGGCATAATCAGTCCATGTACCTTGTCCCCAATAACGGAAACAACTGGTTTCCACTAACATGGTGTATAGTAATGCCTCTTGATAGTCGTGTCTTTGAGTTACGCTTGGGTCTTCAGCAACAGCGCGATCGAATTTTTGATGGAACATTGCACTTAATTTATTCATGGGTTCTAAAACATTTTCATAGCCTTTAACCCAACTCAAATCATTAGTCCATGAAGCCCCATCCATGTGGAATTGATGATCGTTTTCTTGCAGATGTGCGATCGCATTTTGGACAGATTCAGGGGAAATATCATCGCCAATAGCATTCCAGATTTTATGTTGTCCAACGGGCTGACAAACGGGGAAATCTTCCTCTTTTACCCCCAAAGACTCTACCAATTCAATATATTCTGTGCCGTTTAAACCAACAACCCCTTCCCCGCTATCTTTAATTTGATACCACACAGGATGATAACCTCCGGGAAACTCATTCATCATGACTCCACCGTTTTCACCGTCAGCGATTTGAGAAACACAAGAAGGGACAGAAATATCACCAATATTTTGTCTGCCTCTACCCTTGGCTTCATAGAAAGGTTGCATTTGTGCTACTAACTTAGTATCAGACCCTTGAGTTTTAATCAAAGCAACAATACTAACGCTTTCACCCCTAGAATTTTTCGCCACCAAACGATTAGGTAAATATTTATCGTCATGATATAAACCGCCTCCTTCTGGACGTTCTACAGAATGCTCCTGTACTAACAACCAACGATAACCACAATCTTTCAGGGCTTTAATATATTCATAAGCAGTGTCAGGATGATTTGGTAAGTGCATTTCTGGAGGAGAGAAACCCTTGACTCTTCTTAAAGCATCATCCCCGAAAATAGAAGC
The DNA here is from genome assembly GCF_000317675.1 of Cyanobacterium aponinum PCC 10605. Taxonomy (NCBI): domain Bacteria; kingdom Bacillati; phylum Cyanobacteriota; class Cyanophyceae; order Chroococcales; family Geminocystaceae; genus Cyanobacterium; species Cyanobacterium aponinum. The sequence goes on along the minus strand of NC_019776.1, from coordinate 1,752,882 downwards.
AAAATGATGTTGCCAAGCCAAAATTTGCAATTTAAGATCGGGAATAGGAGTAGAAGGTGCAACAGCGTGAGACCACATTGTTCCTAACCATTCTACATAACGATTATAGTGAGGATCACAAGTAATTTTTTTCAGATTATCAATGATGTCATTGCGATTCATTTGCTGAAATCCCCATAGCAAATTACCTGAGTAATCCAGCATAATTCTTGGACTGCAACCATTGCCCACTAATTCAGGGATAAAATCCCCCATGCGACTATAGCACCAAGCAAAAGTACCAGCGTTGTGATTATCTCCTTCTCCTTGATGCTCAAACATATATTGTAAGTTACAAATCAGACTGCCATCATGACCTGCAGGAATAGTTGGCTGGTGCATATGTAAAGCACAGGCAAAAGCAGACTTAATTTGATGAGGATTGATATTGGAATGGGGTAAAAAAATAGGATCTTGATGATTGACTATAGATAATATCCTTGCTTCTGAACCGCAAATCGGGGGCATAAAAGTTGTTTGTGTAGGCATTTTTTCTCCTAATATTTTCTCTGAAGATGTCTAGGTACTTTGAGCAATAATTCTTTATCTAATTACAACCAAAGTTCTTGATTTCACCTTGATTTTACCTCAATTATTTCTCTTTATTTTTTCAAGTTTTGATAACTTTTTTGAATATTGTTAACTTTTTATTAAATTTTACAAAGATTTTCTAATTTATTCTTCTTGCCAAAGAGAAACCTAATCTTTTATAATTGCAAAATAAGATTGAATTAATCATAATTGAGTTTCGTAATTTTATCAAAATAAAGATTAAATTTTAACTAATTATTATCTTAATTAAACAAATTAAAAATAACCTCAATCAACGAATGGAAATAACAGTAAAATGGCGATCGCATCTTCAAAAAGCACTACATAAGAATCGCTCACAAGTTTTTAGTAAATATATACAACTAGCAACCATTACAAAAGAAGGTTATCCCGCCAATAGAACCGTTGTGTTCCGAGGTTTCTTAGAAAATAGCAACGTTATACAAATTATTACCGATACTAGAAGTGAAAAATATAGCCATTTACAAACTAATCCCGTCGCAGAAATTTGTTGGTATTTTGCCAAAACTAGAGAGCAGTTTAGAATTAGAGGAAAGATAGATTTAGTAATAGGAAATAATAATAATTTAACTTGGCAAAAAGCCCGTCAAAACACATGGAATAATTTAAGTAAAAATGGAAAAGAACAATTTTATTGGGATACCCCGGGAGAGGAAAAAATAGAGAAAGAAAAAGAAGAACAAATCCCTATCATTGATGAGAAAAACCCTCCCGAAAATTTTTGTTTATTGTTATTAAATCCTGACAAAGTTGATCACTTAGAATTGAGAGGTAATCCTCAAAATCGACATTTATATACCTTACAAGACAATAATCAATGGTCATATACTGTGGTTAATCCTTAAAAAAAGTTGAGGGAAAAAGGAGTATTATGAGCGTAGTGAGCTCTCCGAACTCCGTTCACGACTGAAAGGAGTGTACGAGCGCTCGAGCGAACTCTCCGAACTCAAATTATTGCCCTTTGATTGAGTATAAATTCAGCAATAGTCAAATCTATAGGAGTTGTAACTTTTAAGTTGGTTTCTTCTCCTGAGACTATGCGCACAGGAAAACCACATTTTTCTAATAAGGCGGCATCATCAGTAACTTGCCATCCTAATTTTAAGCCGCGATCGTGACATTCTTTTAAGAGTTTAACATCAAAACCTTGAGGAGTTTGTGCCGCCCAAAGATTATCTCTTGTGGGAGTATCGGTAATCAATAAATTCGAGTCAACTATTTTTATCGTATCTTTTACAGGGATAGCGGCAATTAAACCCTGACATTCTTGTAAAACTTCGGCACAACGATTAAATAAATCTGGAGTTGCTAAACATCTAGCACCATCATGAATTAGGACTTTTTCTGCTTTTTCTGGCAATGCTTGTAAACCATTATAGACAGATTCCTGACGAGTATCTCCCCCCTTTATTAGTTTGATTGGTTTACAGGGTTTAATTTGGTTAATAATTTCTTCAAATGTTGGAAAATCATAGGTTTGCCCCATAATACCTATCCATTCGATACTTTCCGCTTTGTCGGCAGAAATTAAAGTCCATGCAAGTAAAGGTTTTCCTTTTAACTCTAATAATAGTTTATTACGAGAACTTCCCATTCTTTTGCCCATTCCCGCCGCCGGAATTAATAAATACATTATTTTTATATTTTGTTTTTATTTTCTATTGAACAATAGTATATTTTATGGGAATCTCAGATGTTCAGTTGTTCAGTTGATGGATTTTTAAAATCTTGTGATAATTAATGGTTGACAATAGCCACTATAAACTCATGATTGATAACTAAAAGTTGACGAACTAAACTATATTATTTTATTTAGGATCGAACAAACAAAAACAATTAAGAGAAGCCAGAAAACTGCCACCTGAAACCTCTCTCTTGCCGAACCACTGAGACTTATTGAGGAAGTGTAGCCGCCCCAAAAGTTGCATTGAATTGACGACACCAAATGGCTACGGATTTATAATTTTCTAAATTTACCTCAGAAGGAATTTTATAACGTTGTTTACCCTTCACTTTTTTGAGAGGTTCTAAAGTAACATAATCACCTTCTTTGATACTGTGTGTTGGTGCTTTGGTTGTACCGATTACGTCTTTATTTTTGTGTAAAATGACGAAAAGATCGGGTCCAGAATCGGTTTTAAAGTCTTCTCCAAATTCAATATATTTATTTTCACCTTCTCTTACCACAGATACACTACCACTGGTGGGGTGTTCTCCAGAAACAAACATTGGCATTTTCATCGCTATTAATTGTCCAGAAGTATCAATGTGATTTGATAACCTTTGTGTTGGTTTAATCATGGCACAAACATCTGGTAACATCATCGCAACAATTGCAGGAACAACTGAAAAGGCAATAATCGCAGTGCGTTTCATTTTTCTTACTCCCTTATTATGAAATTCTGCTTTTTCTGATTAAGAATATTTTTCCCCATGTTAATAGTAATCTTAGGAAATTTAACTAACTACGAGAAAATAATCAATTCTTATGCCTTTAAAAAGTAAATGGATAAAATTACTCAGATTGCTTCAATTTTATAGTGCCTAGATAAATAAATACTCAGATGCAAACTTCAATAGCTAACGCCATAATTTATTCTCTAACTCTCTAACCTGACGCTCAAGGCGATCGATTCTTCCCCTTAATTCATCTACTTCCGACTGACGAGACACTCCTAAATCCTGTAATACATTGCGAATTTGTCTTTCCATTTGGGCTTGTAAGTTACCTTGATCCGATTGAATCTGTTTCATGATGTCATCAACCATATTTTTCGCTTGATCGGGATTGATTTTTCCTTCTTTAACCCATTGCTCACTTACCTCTTTGATTTTTTCGGCGGCTAGGGATGTAGTACCAACACCTATCATTAATATTTGTTTTAACCAATCGTTATTTTCCATAATTAAACGAAATATTTATTAGTATCTACTTTTATCATAAGCCAGTCTTGATTTAAAAAGGTAAGGTATTTTCACCATCTTAGTAACTGATGTTACGCAAAAAGATAATTAGTTGTTGTTTTGAGGTATCAGGTGTCAGGTTTGACGGTTGCAGGTTGCAGGTTGCAGGTTGCAGGTGTCAGGTTTAGGGGAGTAGTGAGTAATGAGTAACGAGTAATTATCAACTATCAACTATTCACCCCAACACCCCAACACCCCAACACTATTTACCTTCGCCCATTGTCCTTTTAAATTTTCTCCTTGCCCTTTGCCTTTTTCTCCATCATTCATAGATGAAAATTTATCCCGAACTCAGGTTAAGATAGCCTAATCGTCCTACAATCATCAAATGAGTTTCTAATTCTTTGAGTGAGCCATTTGCCATAGAAAGATGACGAATATAATCACCCAAATGATTTCTCCCTTTTCCTTCTGCGATGTTGGCAGGAATTGAAACTGCGGCTCTTTGTATTTGACTACTTAAACCATAAATTTCTGTTTTGGGAAATAGAGAAGTTAATTGATAACATATTACTACCAAATCCATTGATTTTTGCCAAACCGTTAAATCTCGATAACTTTTTAGTTCAATCATTTTTATTATTTCCTGAAACCTGAAACCTGAAACCTGAAACCTCCCTTAACTTAACACATCAATAAGTGCGTAACGTCAGTTAGTAATGAAAAGAATATCAAAATCAGGCGCAAATCTGATTATAATTAAATTGCGTAACAGTTTCCCTTAGACTATTTTAAGTATTTTTAGTTATTGAGATAGAGATAACAATGATTGCTACTGCAAACCTATCGGAAAATAATGACACACGAAGCCTTGCCGTGGTTGAAACCTATAAATTAAGTAAGGTATATGTAACAGGTTTTTGGATGAATAAGAAAGTACCTTCTCTCAACGATTGTACTCTCAAGGTTTATAAGGGAGAAACCTTCGGTTTATTAGGTCCTAATGGGGCGGGAAAAACAACTCTTTTAAAAACTCTTTTAGGGATTATTCGACCAACTTCAGGTAAGGCATTATTGTTGGGTAAACCCCTTGGAGATAGACAGGTAAAGCAAAGATTAGGTTATCTTCCAGAAAATGCTTACTATTACGATTTTCTAACTGCGTGGGAATTTCTTAGTTTTATCGCTGATTTATTTAAAATTCCTAAATCGCAACAAAAGCAGAAAATTTTACAATTATTGGATTTGGTAGGATTAGCCAAGCAAACAGCCCAGAAAAAACAATTAAGACAGTATTCTAAAGGAATGATGCAAAGGGTAGGTATGGCTCAAGCCTTAATTAATGATCCTGAAATAGTCTTTTTTGATGAGCCAATGTCTGGTTTAGATCCTTTAGGACGTTATCAGGTTAGGCAAATTATACTCTCTTTAAAAGAACAAGGTAAAACTATTTTTTTCAACTCCCATGTTTTATCTGATGTGGAAAAAATATGCGATCGCATCGCCATCTTAGCAAGAGGGGAATTACTGAAAGTCGGTTCTTTAGACGAAATTTTAGGCACGAAAAAGAGCTATCATGTTGTCCTTAAACAAGGAGAAAATAACAATGACTGGAATCAATGGTTAACTCACATCAAACAGGAAAATAATTTTATATCGGGAGAATTAACAGGTAATCAAGAAGAGTTTATCCATTATGTTAAAAGTATCTGTGCAGAGTTAATCTCCATGAATCTAAGCCGTGACTCCTTGGAGGAATATTTTATTCGCATCTTAGAAGAAAAAGGAATTACCTCTAGTCAGTAAGAGAAATCCTTATTTTTCTTACTTGTTTTCTATCTGTTTAATTATTTCATCGCTCTTTTTATTGTTATATTTATTATTTTGTAAAACATCCTCATTAAAAGAACCCACGAGGACACTATTAATTGTAGTTCTGGTGTTGTAACTCCATTGGTTTAAAGGGGAAGGCAAAAATTTGTCTCCGTAGGCGATGAAGATAATAACATATACAGGGAAGAACTTGACTAATCGTATAGCCATTCCCCCTAGTAAACTGCCAAAACCATTGAAAAATTTGAGATTTAGACCAATTTTCATAATCATTATCTTGGACTGATGAAACGAATTTATATGTCTTCACCTAAGATAACAAAAATTATAATTCACTTTTCTTTGTCTCGATATAATTCTTAAATCTTTCTAAGTCTGCCTTCAAGGTAGATTCTACTACTTGCCCCAGAAAAAGATTATCCATTAATTTGCCGATGATACCGGGTATGGCATAAGCCACCGTCAAACGAACAATACTATTAGAATGGCGATCGTAAAAACGTACGGCCCCACGATTAGGCAAACCATCAACGGATTCCCATTGAATAATTTGATTTTTCTCTAATTTGACGATGCGAGATAACCAACTAAATTCAAACCCACCACTAGCTAATCGCCAACGAGACAAGTCAGGATCATCAGCTAAAATATGAACAGAATCAATCCATTTCATCCATTGGGGCATCTGTTCTAAATCAGACCATAAACTCCAAACCAAGTCAATAGGGGCGTTTACTTCTATTTGTACACTATGTTCGAGCCAATTTGTCATCGCAAATTTTGATCACTTAGTTTTACAGAATTACTCAATCATAACAATAACCAGTAATTGATCGGTAACTTAACCGAAAAAATCCGCTAGAATTATTAATTATCAGTTAAAAATTAAGAATGGAGAATGAATAGTTAATCGTCCATAAAGGAATTGTTTAATTGCCCATAACTAATCATTAATTACTAATTAATTTTATCTGATCTGTTAATACCCTAACTGCCCGTCACTAATCGCTCTTCTTGCTTTTCTCATACCCAAAATTTATTAATCATTATCTACTTTTACCTGAAAAGGCAGAAAGGGAAAAGTTATATTTATTGAAATTTTAAAATAATCACTTTATTTCTTCTTTTTATCAACTCTAATATGAACTCAATTAAACTCGATTTTAATACTATTTTCCCTTATCAATTGGATGAATTTCAACAGGAAGCTATTAGCTATTTAGACGAAAATAAGTCTGTTGTTGTCACTGCCCCTACGGGTTCAGGAAAAACCATGATAGGAGAATATGCTATTTATCGAGCTTTAACTAATGGTAAAAGAGTTTTTTATACGACTCCTTTAAAAGCCCTTTCTAATCAAAAATTTAGAGATTTTCAGGATAAATTTGGACAGACTTGGCTAGAAAATTTGGGAGTTTATGCCGAAATTGGTTTAATTACTGGGGACACCATTATTAATCCTAATGCACCAGTGGTTATTATGACCACGGAAATTTTTCGTAATATGCTCTATAGTACCCCTATTGGAGAGGTTGGGACTTCTGTACAAGACGTACAAACAGTGGTTTTAGATGAGTGTCATTATATCAGTGATATGTCTAGGGGGACTGTGTGGGAAGAATCAATTATTTACTGCCCTTCTCATATTCAATTAGTAGCATTGTCAGCAACTATTGGTAATCCTGAAGATTTATGTCGATGGATAAATAGCGTGCGTAAAGCGAATTTACAACAGGGAAAAGTTAGTGAGTGTGTCTTAGTAAATTCGGATTTTCGTCCTGTACCTCTTAAGTTTTATTTTAGTCATAGTAGGGGTTTATTTCCTCTTTTCAGTGAAAAAAATTCTCAAAATCTTAAGTTAAATTCCCAATTAAAAAGGTTATTAGCTACGAATAAAAGAGGTAGATTTAGTCAAAGAGATTGCCCTAGTATTAAAACTATTGTGCAACAATTAAGTAATAATAATATGCTCCCCGCTATCTATATAATTTTTAGTCGTAGGGGTTGTGATCAAGCAGTAGAATCTCTTAGTTATCTGAATTTAGTTACGGTAGAAGAAAGTAGAAAAATATTACTTTATTTGCTTTATTTTCTCATGATAGAAAATTTAGAACTACAGGCTAAAATTATTGAATTTGCCAAAAAAGAGCATGAAATTGCTTATAACAAAATTATTGACTTTATTGCTAATGAAAAAGAAGCAGGAGAGGCATTAGTTGATTATTTAATTGATAAGCCAATTTTTAAGGAGCGTTTACTAAGATTTTTAGCAGAACATAGTGAGGTAGCTAGAACTAATCAAATAGAACCTTTAACAAGAGGGATTGCTTCTCATCATGCTGGAATTTTACCTGCTTGGAAGGAGCTAGTTGAAAGATTATTTGAATTGGGATTAGTTAAAATTGTTTTTGCTACAGCAACTTTGGCGGCGGGTATTAATATGCCTGCGAGAACAACGGTTATTTCTGCGTTGAAAAAACGTAGTGATGATGGACACCGTTTGTTAACTCCTTCTGAGTTCCTACAAATCGCTGGGAGGGCGGGTAGAAGGGGCATGGATAAGGTGGGGTATGTGGTGACAGTTCAAACTCCTTTTGAGGGAGCTTTAGTGGCTTCTAAATTGGCAAAAGCAACTCCTGAACCCTTACGCAGTCAGTTTACTCCTAGTTATGGCATGGTTTTGAATTTATTGCAGAAACATTCGATTGAGGAAGCAAAGGAGTTATTAGAGCTTAGTTTTGCGGAGTATTTGGCGGAAATTCAGTTATCTCCCCAAGAAGATGCGATCGCATCTTATACGACAGAAATAACTAGATTAGACATAAGTTTAGCGGAATTTAATAGTAAAGAGATTGCGGCTTATGAAAAATTAAAGGAAAGAAGAAAGCAAGAAAAAAAAGTACTCAAATTATTTGAGAGAAATTGGTTACAACAAAAACAGAAATCGATTCTTCCCCAATTAGAAGATTTAAAAATTGGTAGCATTCTTGATTTAAGTCGTCATCATAAGAAAAATGCCTATGAAACTCAAGGAGTTTTTGTTAACTATGTAGTTAATGGTAATCAAAGATTTTTGCTTTGTTTAGGGAAAGATAATAACTGGTATCTCGCTTCTTTCACTGACGTGGTGGATATTAACAGTGGTAGAATACCTGATTCTTTGATTGAAAAATTATATCTCCCAGAAACTCCGGAAATTAGAGCAGGGATGATTAATTCCGGTGATGAGCAATCTTTAACGGTTTCTCAACTAATTGCCGAATATGCCCAAGAAAGTGTCGATAAAAGCGAAGAAATTATTTATCAAATTCAACGTATCGAAGAAGTAGAAGCTGCGATCGCATCTCATCCTTTAGATAAAATAGATAACATCAATCAAATTGTCAAAAATAATCGTAAACGACAACAACTCAAACAAGAATTAAGCAGAATTCAAAGTCAATATCAACGCTATAAGGCAAATAGTTCCTATTATTGGCAAGAATTCCTAGCTTTAATCGAAATATTGAGAGAATTTGGCGCATTAGAAGGCTATCAACCCACACCTTTAGGAATCGCCGCCGCCACCATTAGGGGAGAAAATGAATTATGGCTAGGATTAGCTTTAACATCCCATCGCTTAGACTATTTGACACCCCATCACCTTGCAGGAGTTATCACAGCTTTAACCACAGAATCATTACGCTCTGATACATGGGTAAGTTATCAACCATCCCCAGAAGTATTAGACGCTTTAGGAGTTCAAAAAATGGACGATGTAAGCTATAGTCCAGAATCAGAATTATGGGAAATCCGTCGTAAATTATATCAGGCACAAACAAGACGAGATATTTCTATGCCCGTATGGTTAGAAAGAGATTTAATCGGACTAGCCGAAGCATGGTGTTTAGGGGCTAGTTGGGAAGAAATTTGTAACAATACAACCCTTGATGAAGGAGACATCGTTCGAGTTTTAAGGCGCACTGTGGATGTGTTAGTACAGATACCTCAAGTGCCTAGCTTAGATTTTAGTTTAATTCAAACGGCGAAAGAAGCAGCAAAATCCATGAAACGTTTTCCCATATAATTTTGAGCTCATTCGAGAGATTGGGGAAATGAGTTCGGGGTTAGGAGTTAGTTAGGGGCGAATGGCCATTCGCCCGTACAGGAGTTAGGAGTTTTTATAGTAATTTCAAATAAGAAAGTTACATTTAACTGATAAATTCCGAATTAGGATGAGTTTGATGCCATCTTTGACGGTAAATAACCTCTAAATCACTACCCGCTTTGCGAAAAATACGTACTTGGTTAAACCAGAATGCTTGAAATAAGCGGTAGAAAACTACACTAATAATAGCCACAATTAACCCCATGGCAGTGGAAATTAAAGATTCGCCAATACCTAGTGTTACTCCAGTAGTGGAAGCTGTACCCAAATCACTGACAGAAATTGAACCTAGAGAGCGAATCAAGCCTAATACAGTACCTAATAATCCTAATAAAGGAGCAAGGGCAATAACACCTTCTAAAATTTTGTCCCCTTTACGCATTAAAGCCAATTCATCATCTGCCCCTGTTTCTAGGGCTAAATGAAATACGTCTGGATCAGGATTGTCCAACTGTAGAGGGGTATTTAAAAATTTGCCTAAAGGATGATTACGATAACGGGAGGCGATTTCCCCTGCTTTTCCCCAATTAGTCATTGCCGCATCCATAATGCTGTTAAGAATCAACTCTTCTTTAATTAAGACTTTTGACCAAAACCAAATACGCTCTATAATTGTTCCCAGAGCTAAAATCGAGAGAAATAATAAAGGCCAGATGGCAACCCCACCTTTATCGATTAATTCAGCTAAAGTCATTTATTTTTATTCCTTATATTAAAATCAATATATGTTTTTAATTTACCAATTATTAATTATCTCCTAAAGAGTAATTAGTGAATAGTGAATAGTTGATACTAAAAAACTTCTGGCTTCTGACACTTGAAAGCTGACACCTTTGTCTTAGCCTTTATGCTTCATACAGATTAATACGAGGAAGACGGTGTTTGAAACTACAGAGAATTTCCCATGAAATTGTACCAATGGCGTTTGCCCAATCATCAGCACTTATGACTATTTCTCCTTCTTCGCCTAGTAATGTGACTATTTCCCCCACTTCTAAATCAGGAAATGCTGTAACATCTATCATTAATTGATCCATGGTAATATTACCTATTTGAGGGGCTAGTTTACCTTGCACAATCACGTTCATTTTATTGGACAATAGACGGGGAATTCCATCGGCGTAACCGATACCAACAACGGCAATTTTCAGGGGGCGATCGCATCTAAAAGTATGTCCGTAGCTAACTCCTGTATGAGCGGGAATAGTTTTAATTTGAGTAATTCGAGCTTTTACCTCTAAAACTGGTTTTAATGGCACTGTATGACGTAAATGGGGGGCGGGATATAATCCATATAAGGCTAATCCAACTCTGACTAAATCATAATGTAAACTGCGATCGCACAAAGTTCCGGCAGAATTGGCTAAATGTAGGCAGGGAATGGAAATATTTGCACTTTTGAGGGCGAAAATGGCTTCTTCAAAACGAGATTGTTGTAGTTTCATCACCGTTGTGTCTTCTTCATCGGCGGTGGCAAGATGAGAATAAACGCTTTTGAGTTGTAATTGAGGAAATTGCTGTACATATTTGACAAAATCCACCGCATTATGCCAATGAGTACCTAATCTTGACATTCCTGTATCTAATTTCAGATGCACTGGTAAAACATAGTTTAAACTCTGCAAAGTATCAGCGAAAACCTGTGCTTGATGTGGACTGCATAAAGTGGCTTCAAGATTATGTTTAACAATTTCTTTGACTTCATCGGCGGTGTTAATTGCCCCTAAAATCAAAATGGGGGCTTCTATTCCTGCTTGTCTTAACTCAATTCCTTCAAGCAAAGTTGCGATCGCAACTGCATCAACTCCAGCTTTGATAACTGTTTGAGCAACTTTAACAGCACCATGACCATAGGCATCAGCTTTGATAACTGTCATGAGCTTTGTACCTGAATTTAGCCATTGTTTTAACACTTTCACATTGTGGGTTAAGTTGTGATGATTAATGTTAACCCACGCCCGTTGTTGTTGTAGGGGAATCATTCGGTCAATCCTTGTTTCAAAGCAAATCTTACTAACTCAGTACGACTATTTGTACCTGTTTTACTAAACAAACGACTAACATATTTTTCCACATTACGGACACTGGTGTCTAAGGTTTTGGCGATTTCTTTATTCATTAATCCCTGTGCCACTAAATCTAACACGCTTTGCTCTCTGGGAGTTAAATCAATTTTGATGGGAGAGTCCACCGTTGTAAATTTTCCACTACCTTCTAAGCGATCTTTAATATCCTTAACATCTCTTAATAGTTCATCCAACTGCACATTGCTAGATACTTTATTATCTTTACTATTTCGTTGTTTTGCCAGTAAATTAGCCACAATGGCTTCTAATTCGTCAGGATCAAAAGGTTTTGGTAAATAAGCATCACATCCCGCCGTATATCCTTCGATGCGATCGCTTGTCATACCTTTGGCGGTCAAAAACACTACTGGCACATTACTATAACGACTATCTTGACGTAACTGAGCAAGAAACTGTAAGCCGTCAACTTCAGGCATCATAATATCAGAAATAATTAAATCAGGAATATCCTCTTGTATTTTGTCCCACGCTTCTTTTGCATTACTAGCTACTTTCACATCCCAATCATCATTACAACTTAAGTAGGCTTGTACAGACTCTCTTATTCCAGGCTCATCATCTACTAACAAAATTTTTTCCACTTCAGACATAAAATTCAACCCTAACCAAAGACAAACTAACAACTATAATAACCCGAGATCTACAATAACAAGTAAGGAAAGGCAAAAAGACTTCCGGTAAAAATTATGATTCTTGCAACGTATTTCGGACTTCTAGCCCGATTTCTATCAGATGTCTATTTATCGGTTAAGGTAGGCAATAAGAAAAACTCCTCTGTATCTCTCCTTTTAAGGGGAGAAAGGCAATAGTATTTATAATTGATATCAACGTTAAATTGATTTCAAATACATTTTTTATCAATTTTTCTTACAATTCTTTGTTTACTACCTTTACCAGTCTATTTTTAGCTAGATGCAAGATCTGAATTGAATAAATGCACCTTAGCTTTATTCCTAATTCCTAAATTCTAAACTAATTTAATCCTAACCAGCTTAATAAACCTTGTCCACTAAAATATTCAATAGCTAAAGTGATGATAAAACCAATCATTGCGGCTCTTCCGTTCAATTTTTCAGCATAGTCATTAAAACCAAATTTAGGATCTTCCACATTAGGGGTTTTCGTTGGTTCAGGTTGATTCATGGTTTTATACTCCTTATCAGTACTTGTATAAAAAAATATTAACTTTTGTTAAAATCTTACCACAAAATCTTGACGAAAAAACTTATATAACCATTTTCACCTCAATTCAGTTTAAAAGTATCGGATAAGGTCAGGTTGTAGGAGTTGAAAGTTTTTCAATCCTTATGGTAGCAAGTTTTAGTTTTGATATTAGCAACAACTTTGTTTTTTATTAGTAGTCTTATTTTCTTGATAAAAATTTCCCTTTGTTATTTTAGGATCACGTTTTATTTGACTATGTTCATTAAAATTTTTTGCCTTTTCTAAAGGGATTTCTTCCAAAGGATTAATTCCTATTATAGATGAAGAATAAGGACTATTTTCTTTTGTCATAATTTGAAAAGTTTTATCACAAACCGCCATTCTTTCTCCTCTATAAAAAGTATTTCCATCATCATCTTCAACTTTTTTCCAAGGACCTTTATAAATAATTGCTTGATTTCTTTCTAAACATTCTCCTTCTTTACCTTTATAGGCTCTTACGGTTAATGAGCGGAATTCAATACCATCAATTACTTGCCAAGGGGTATCTTGTCTTGTTAGTATTTCGATGCCGTAAAATCCTGCTTCTGCAAACATTTCTAAAAATAAATCTTCTCTAAAAGCACCAGCAATACATCCACTCCATAATTCAGAATCATTAGTAATTTCTGATGGTAAATCTTCATCACAAACTATATCTGAAATAATGGCTCTACCTCCTTTTTTTAACACTCGATATATTTCTGCAAACAGTTGTTTTTTATCTGCTGTTTTGACTAAATTTAAAACACAGTTAGAAATCACAACGTCAATGGAATTATCTTTAATTAAAGTTTCTTCTTGACGGAGGCGATCGCACTCTGCTTCAAAGTTTCTTAAGTGTGATAAATTCTGAATAGGATTAAGGTTCAAATAAGATTCTACCTTACTTAAAGGCAACTGTAAATCTTGAATTTTTCCTTTTACAAAAGCAGTATTATTATAACCAATTTTATTTGCTATTTCTGATTGATATTTTTGAGCTAAATTTAACATCTCATCATTAAAATCTACTCCGATCACCTGTCCATTTTTTCCTACTTTCTGAGCTAGAATATAACAATTTTTTCCCGCTCCTGAACCCAAATCTAAGACAGTTTCTCCTAAATTAACATAACGAGTAGGATCGCCACATCCATAATCTTTTTTGATAATTTCTTCAGGAATAACAGCTAAATAAGATTGATCATACTCCGTAGGACAGCATAAACTAGGTTGATGTTCTTTCGCTCCTAACTCATATCTTTCTAGTACAGAATTTTCTACATTATAATTCATAATTTATGGTAATTTTCTCAATATTTTTACTAACTTTAGTATAAACTTAAATATATCAAAAAAATTAAAAATGAGATTAATTTAAAATAATATATGATGCTAACAATTAATGCTAAAACTGATATATCATAATGATGTAAAATTAAAAATTATCAACAAATAACCCTCAGTGTCTTTTATGGATGAGATACCCGTTGCCCAAAGAAAAGTTAATACTACACCTCAAAATAAGCCTTTCCCATTTAGTATTTTCTTGGCTTTGGGAAGTGCAATCATAACTATGTCTCTTTTTTGGTTATTTTCTCAAACTCTATCATCTCAATCTCAGCAACAAGATACTCCGTCAGTAACCGCCTCGGAAACAGTCTCAGACAATATCCCCACTACCGAAAACAATCCTCCTTCGTCAGATACGGTTGAAATACCAGAAAACATCTTAGGACATTTAGGCTACGAACAAGCTCCTATGAGTGAGTTAAAACCCGTTACAGCCGATGGTAGAATCAAGTTGAGAACAAAAGCCGCAGAGAAGTTTTTAGAAATGCAATCTGATGCGAGAAGAGAGGGTATTACTCTAGTAGCTATTTCAGGATTCAGAACCATTGATGATCAAGAATATCTATTCTTTAATATCAAAGAACAAAGAAAGCAGGAAACCTCAAAACGTGCAGAGGTAAGTGCTCCCCCGGGTTATAGTGAACATCATACGGGTTATGCGGTAGATATTGGAGATGGAAATGCTCCAGCAACGAATCTCAATACTAATTTTGAACAAACAGCCGCTTTTCGTTGGTTAGAGGCTAATGCGGCGAAATATAGCTTTGAGTTATCTTTTCCAGAAGACAATTTGCAAGGAATTAGTTATGAGCCTTGGCATTGGCGCTTTGTGGGGGATACTCATAGCTTAGAAACTTTTTATAAAGCCCGTGAATTAAAGACTAATTTACAACCACAAATGTAAATCTTTCCAAAAATTTTCGCTCCAACCATAGTAATAATTGCTACATTAAATTTAGTCCAAACTATACTCACATAAAAAAATATTATGAGTCATTTAATTGCGATCGCCTATGATGATATATTCAAGGCAGAAGAAGTAAGACTAACCCTCGCAAAACTGCAAAGAGAGCATCTAATCGAATTAGAAGATGCGGCAGTAGTAGTTAAAAATGCAAAAGGAAAAGTCAAACTCAAACAAGCCATTAATTTAACCGCCGCAGGGGCAACCAGTGGTGGTTTTTGGGGTTTATTAATTGGAACATTATTCTTAGTACCTTTATTTGGTGCGGCAGTAGGCGCGGCAACAGGTGCGATCAGTGGTGCGTTGAGTGACATTGGTGTGGATGATGAATTTATGCGCGAATTAGGGGAAACCTTACAACCCGATACCTCGGCATTATTTATCTTGATTAAAAAAGTGACTCCAGATAAGGTTTTGGATGAAGTAAGTAAATATGGTGGCAAGATTCTTCGTACTTCTCTGAGTAAAGATGATGAAGAACAATTGCAAGAAGTATTAAATAATCGTGGGGTTTTACCCTTAGATGAATCCGCAATGTCGTAAACGATTCGAGGCAGCAGGGCTGTTTCATTTTCGAGAAAGAAAAAAGAGCGGGATATAGGGGGAGAGGGAGACAGGGTTTTTTCAAAGTCAGGGCAAAATTATCTTGCCCTCACCCCCAACCCCCGAACTCCGAACATCCTACTTATTGACAAAATTACGGAGAATCGTTAATAATATACTTATTCCTCATTTCTCATTTCCGGGTGCACCCTGCACCCCCTCTTCATAAGCAGTCAGGGTAGCCATGGACATCAATCAGCTTAAAACTGCCAGTTTATTACTGATTATGGGTTGTCGAAAACAGGAATTAAATTAATTAACTATGGTAAGGTGTGCAGTTGACTGATAAGATAACAAACAATAGCAAGATTACTGATATAAGTAAAATTAGTTTCACATATAAGAGGAAAATATGACTCAAGATAGAGTAGTTATTATCGGAGTTGCTGGTGACTCTGGTTGCGGTAAATCCACTTTTTTACGTCGTTTAGAAGATTTATTCGGAAAAGAATTTATGACCGTTATCTGTCTTGACGACTACCATAGTTTAGATCGTAAAGGAAGAAAAGAAGCAGGTGTTACTGCTCTTGATCCTAAAGCGAATAACTTTGATCTTATGGCAGAACAAATTGCCGCTTTGAAAAATGGTCAAGCTATTGATAAACCTATTTATAATCATGAAACTGGAGAAATTGATCCTCCTGAGAGAATTGAACCTAACAAGGTAATTGTAATTGAAGGTTTACATCCTTTCTATGATGAGAGAGTCAGAAATTTGGTTGACTTCGGTGTATATTTAGACATCAGTGAAGAAGTTAAAATCCAATGGAAAATTCAGCGTGATATGGCTGAAAGAGGTCATACTTATGAAGATGTTTTGGCTTCTATTAACGCTAGAAAACCAGATTTTACTGCCTATATTGAACCTCAAAAACAATATGCAGACATCGTTATTCAGGTGTTACCAACTCAATTGATTGAAGATAAAGAAGGTAAGATTTTACGAGTACGTTTAATCGAAAAAGAAGGTATTGAACACTTCGAGCCTACTTATTTATTCGATGAAGGTTCAACCATTGATTGGCGCCCCTGTGGACGTAAATTAACCTGTGCTTATCCGGGATTGAAAATGTATTATGGTCCTGATAACTACATGGGTAATGAAGTTTCTATTTTAGAGATTGATGGTCAATTTGATAATCTTGAAGAAATTATTTATGTTGAAAGTCATTTAAGCAGAACGGGTACTAAGTACTACGGTGAAATGACAGAATTACTGTTAAAACATAAAGACTATCCCGGTTCTAACAATGGTACTGGTTTATTCCAAGTTTTGGTTGGTTTGAAAATGCGTGAAACTTACGAAAAATTAACTGGTAGTGCTACTTTCTCCACAGAAGAAGAAGTTGCTCAAGTATAATCAAACCTCAGTTCGGTTTAAGAATATCGGATAAGAGTAGGTGTCAGGTGTCAGGTTTCAGGTTGCAGGTGTTGGAGAAAGTAATAAGTAACGAGTAATGAGTAATGAGTGTTCGGAGTTATTAATGATTAATTATTCACCCCAACACTATTTACCATTACCCTTTTCGCCATCACTCATAGGTGAAAATTTATCCCGAACTCAGATTATTTATTTCGCCCTCACTCCCAACCCCTATCCCACGCTTGAGGGGAACATTTTTTCCTAATAATTGATTAATTAATAGTTAAAAAATCCTGTATCTGTCATTATTTGATAGTTTCAGCAATTAAAATTTTTGAAAATGAAACAGCACTACCCTTTTTTATTAGACATCGACCACATTTCTCAAAATAAGGGAATCAAGCCATTACGGGCATAATGTATTATGCCCCTACGAGCCTATATTAATATTTTCTACCAGATGTCTATTGATTACTGAGGGAATAGGTTTTTTCTTTCATACTTGCCACTACCAAAAATTGTTCAATCCCTACAACCTTCCCTTACCAGATATTTTTGCTGAACAATTGAGGTAAGATGCTTAAAATTTCATAATTGATTTAACTACTGTTAGAGCGGAATAACTAACTCCTGCTGTGCCTTCTCCCGGATGGGTTGAGTCTCCTACTAACCAAAGGTTTTTGATAGGGGTGCGATTAGCAAAGCCAAAGGGGCCAAAAGTATTGATTCTTTGACCTATTCCACCAACAATTCCTTTTTCTCTAGCTGTATAATTGGCAAAAGTTACGGGAGTAGCACTTTCTTGATGAATAATGGTTTCGGGAGTAAGATTAAAATATTCTGCTAAACGTGCGATCGCATCTTGAGTATAATTAAGTTTGAGGGCTTCGTATTCTGCTTGAGAAATATTCCACCAACGATTAACATCCGTAAAAGAAGAAGCGATAATAGTTGCTTTGCCTTCGGGGGCTCTACCATCTCCGGGTTTACTAACAGAGACAAACAAAGAATTAATCTCTCCGATTTCCCCTTCATAATCATATAAAAACTGTAAATGAGGAGGACAATTAGAAGGGATGGCAGATTCGTCAACCCCTAAATAAACCACAAAAGCACCGGATGCAGGAGGTAATTTTTTCACTCTTTGGGCGTAACCACGGGAAATATTGTCTGTCAT
The DNA here is from genome assembly GCF_000317675.1 of Cyanobacterium aponinum PCC 10605. Lineage (NCBI taxonomy): Bacteria > Bacillati > Cyanobacteriota > Cyanophyceae > Chroococcales > Geminocystaceae > Cyanobacterium > Cyanobacterium aponinum. The sequence goes on along the minus strand of NC_019776.1, from coordinate 1,734,654 downwards.
TGTTACTAAGTTATTCACGGTGACATTCCCGATTACATAATCTGCTTTTTCTTCTTTTATTTCCCCAGTCTTTAAATTTTTTACCCTTACTCCCACCGCTTTACCTTTTTTTGTATGGATTTTGTCCACTTTGTGCCTCATTAAAAGTTTCCCGCCATATTTATTTAAACCTTCTTCGAGGCGATCGCACAACACTTGCATACTACCCTGAAGATGGTATAATCCTTGAGGCTCTTGAGAGACAGATAAGGCAGTGGCGGCATACAATAAAGCTGTTTCCTCTGTATCCACCTGAGAATATAACTTTAACTGCATATCAAGGAAAGTTTTTAACCTTTTATCATGGGCTAAACCCAACAATCTTAAAGCATCAGCCACCGTCATAAAAGTAAAAGGTGCAGTGACAAAAGTATCTAATCTTATCGCTTGTAATAATTGACCGAAATCCCAGAGACTGCGAGGGGGTAAAATAGGATCACGGGCTTGAAAACGCCAACTAGCTTCAAATAAAATTCTCATTAACTCCCAAAATCTACCACTATTAGGAAAATGCCCTTCTCTTTCCATCTTCCACTTCTCCCGATTTCTCCATACCATAATCGGTTGTTTCTCTTGGGGTAAAAAGACAGCACAGGCAGGATCACAATTTGTAGCTGGGGGTAAATCTACGCCCAACTCTTGAAACACTCGATGATGAATTCCTCCTACCTCTAAACCTGCTACTTGAGTCGCCCCCACATCAAAAATAAAACCTTTGCGTTTAAAAGTAGAGGCACAACCTCCAGAAACAATGGCTTGATCATAAATAGTGACGTCATAACCATAACGAGCTAGTAATGCACCTGCGGTTAATCCTCCAATTCCTGCACCGACAACAATAACTTTCTCTTTATGCCCCATATTTGAGTTTATTTGAATCTACTCTTGCTTAACAAATCTTAACATAAGTTAAATAACTTTTATTAATTATCAACTATCAACCATTCACCTTTGCCCCTTGCCTATTGGCACATAGAATAACCTCAGTTCGGTTTAAGAATATTGGATAAGGGTAGGTGTCAGGTTTCAGGTTGCAGGTTGCAGGTTTAGGGGAGTAGTGAGTAATTATCAACTATCAACTATTCACCCCAACACCCCAACACCCCAACACTATTTACCTTTGCCCTTTGCCCCTTGCCCCTTGCCCTTTTATTGCCTTTTGCCCTTTTATTGCCTTTTGCCTTTTTTTCTCCATCATTCATAGATGAAAATTTATCCCGAACTCAGGTTAGAATAATGAGGACTTCTCACCTGCATCCGTTAAAATGTTGATTGAGATTAATGGATAAGCAGGAGAATGAGTAGGATTAACCCTGAAAAGTTTGACTGGGAGAGGATAGAAAAAGCCTTACAAGTAGAATCAGAATATGGCTATAAAAATATTCAAGGAAAACTGTATCGTTTCAGTGAATTTCTTTGTTTAACTTTTGGTGATACTCCCCCCGTCACAAATCTTCTGGTTGCGTTTCGTTGGCAAGAAACCGCTAAAAAATTCGCTCGTTATTCTCATCTCACTATCCTTGAGAGGGAAGATTTAATTAATCAAACCCTTAATTTGATTGGGGAGGTAAAAGAGATGATTGTTAATAAACCTTACTATCATCCCGTGGCAGAGGAAGTAAAATCTCTGGCAGTGGCTGAAGTCAAACCCCCTTCCAATACCTCTGTTGCCCCTGTTACTCTTAAGTTAGATGATCCTGTTACTTTACTCAAGGCAATTTCTCTTAGACAAGGAGAGTTGTTGAAAAAGTTGCAAATAGTCACTATTCGAGATTTACTTTTCTATTATCCCAGAGATCATATCGATTATGGTCGCCAAGTGAATATTAAGGATTTAGTAGCAGGGGAAACTGTTACTATTGTGGGAAAAATCAAAAAATGTGACTGTTTCAGTAGTCCCAAAAATAAGAAATTAACTATCTTTAGTCTCATTATCATTGATCGCACTGGAGAAGTCAAAATCAGTCGATTTTTTGCTGGAAATTTTTATAGTAATCGGGGATGGCAAGAAAAAATGAAGCGACAATTTCCCCGTAATGCTATCGTGGCGGCTTCTGGTTTGGTGAAACAGAATAAGTATGGTATCACCTTAGAGAATCCAGAGTTTGAGGTGTTAAACTCTCAGGGAGGAAATATTAATTCCCTCAAAATTGGTCGTTTACTGCCTGTATATCCCCTTACCGATGGTATTCCTGCCGATGTGATTCGCAATGGAGTGATGGAGGCGATGGTGGCTTTACCGCAAATCAGTGATCCGTTACCTGTTATTCTAAAACAACAATATGGTTTAATGGAATTACAAGAAGCGATCGCACGTATTCACTACCCCGAAGATCAAGATCAATTATCCCATGCAAGGCGCCGATTAATCTTTGATGAATTTTTCTATCTGCAACTCGGATTTTTACAACGCAGACAAGAACAAAAAGAAAGCCGTATAGCGGTGTCATTTACCCCTAATGGTAGGCTAATCGAGGAATTTAACCAAATTTTGCCTTTCAGCCTCACTAACGCTCAAAAAAGGGTCATAGAAGAAATAATCAAAGACCTCCAGTCCCCTTCTCCCATGAATCGTTTAGTACAAGGAGATGTGGGTGCGGGAAAAACCATTGTTGCGGTGTTTGCCATTTTAACTGCCTTACAATCAGGGTATCAAGGGGCATTAATGGCACCAACGGAAGTATTAGCCGAGCAACATTACCGCAAAATAGTCGGTTGGTTTAATCTGCTTCATTTGCCCGTAGAGTTGCTCACAGGGTCAACCAAAACCGCTAAACGTCGTCAAATTCATGGTCAACTCGAAAGCGGTGAATTACCTCTTTTAATTGGTACTCATGCCCTGATTCAAGATCCTGTACAATTCCGTAATCTGGGCTTAGTTGTCATCGATGAGCAACATCGCTTTGGGGTACAACAACGGGCAAAATTACTGTCCAAGGGGCGATCGCCTCACGTTTTGAGTATGACTGCAACACCCATTCCCCGTACCCTTGCCTTAACCCTTCACGGTGACTTAGATGTGAGTCAAATTGATGAGTTACCCCCCGGCAGACAGCCCATTCAAACAACGGTTTTAACAGGCAAACAACGCCCCCAAGCCTACGAATTAATTAAGCGAGAAGTAGCACAAGGAAGACAGGCTTATGTGATTTTCCCTTTAATTGAAGAATCAGAAAAATTAGATGTCAAAGCTGCGATCGCAGAATATGAGAAATTTAGCGAAAAAATCTTCCCCAATTTCAACGTTGGTTTATTACATGGAAGAATGTCATCAGCAGACAAAGATAAGGCTTTAAACGCCTTTAGAGATAATGAAACCCAAATAATTGTTTCCACCACGGTGATAGAAGTCGGTGTCGATGTGCCTAACGCTACGGTAATGTTAATCGAAAATGCGGAACGTTTTGGCTTATCCCAATTACATCAGTTAAGAGGAAGAGTGGGTAGAGGTAGCCATAAATCCTTCTGTTTGCTAGTGACGAGCAGTAAAACCCCTGACAGTATTCAACGCTTAAATGTCCTCGAACAATCTCAAGATGGTTTCTTTATATCCGAAATGGATTTAAGATTAAGAGGACCGGGTGAAGTATTAGGTAGTCGCCAATCAGGTTTACCAGATTTTGCCCTTGCTAGTTTAGTGGAAGATCAAGAGGTGTTAGTATTAGCAAGGGAAGCGGCGGAAAAAATTTTATTACAGGATAAATATATGCAAGGGGAGAATAGTCTTAAAGATGAGTTACAAAGACGTTATCAAAAATTAATCGGCAATGAAATTTTGACATAGAAATTTAATAAAGGGCAAAGTTAAAAGGCCAAAGGGCAAGGGGCAAACCCCCCTTTATCCCCCCTCTCGAGGGGGGAGGGCAAAGGAGAATAGTTGATAATTAAAAACTCCGAAAACTCATTACTTGTTTCACCCCCTCCCCTCATCTCCCCATCACCTCGTCTCCCTCCCCTCTGAACTTTAAGTTCTGAACCCCGAACTCCTAACTCATCTCCTCTGCCTCCCATAATTTCCAAGACAGAAATTAGTTACCTATTAGTTCTAACTCTTTCACATTTTGTTACAATAACGTATGATCAGTTTATAGTCTAATATCAACTCCTAAATGTCCATCATCAGAAATTTAGTGTCCAGAAAATGCTAAATTTTTAAAATCGATATTGTTGGACGTGAATAGAAATCGACTCAACTATCAACCATTAGGATCAGAATATAAAGAAGTTTGCTGATTCTTCAATTTCTCTAACCATTTTATAGAAACACTTATTATGAAAAAAGACCTAACTAAATATAGAAATATAGGCATTTTTGCCCACGTTGATGCGGGTAAAACTACAACCACAGAGAGAATTCTTAAGTTAACTGGTAAAATCCATAAATTAGGGGAAGTACACGAAGGAGCTGCTACCACAGACTTCATGGAACAGGAACAAGAAAGAGGGATTACGATTCAATCCGCCGCTACATCTTGTTTTTGGAAAGATCACCAATTCAATATTATTGACACTCCCGGACACGTTGACTTTACCATCGAAGTATATCGTTCTTTAAAGGTACTTGATGGTGGTATCGGTGTATTTTGTGGTTCTGGTGGGGTTGAACCTCAGTCCGAAACAAACTGGCGTTATGCAAACGAATCTAAAGTTGCTCGTATTATTTATGTCAACAAATTAGACCGTACTGGAGCAAATTTTTACAACGTGGTTAAGCAGGTAGAAGAGATTTTAGCCGCTAAACCTTTGGTTATGGTATTACCCATCGGTATTGAAACTGAATTTAAAGGGGTTGTGGATTTATTAACCCGTAAAGCATGGATTTGGGATGATTCTGGAGATCCAGAAAAATACGTCATTGAGGATGTTCCCGAAGACATGAAAGAAGATGTAGAAATGTACCGTGAACAGTTGATTGAAACTGCGGTAGAGCAGGATGACAATTTAATGGAAAAATATCTTGAGGGTGAGGAAATTTCCATTGATGAAATTAAAAGTTGCATCCGTAAGGGTACAATGAATCTTTCTTTCTTCCCTACCTATTGCGGTTCTTCTTTCAAAAACAAAGGAGTTCAATTAGTATTGGATGCTGTGGTTGACTATTTACCTGCTCCTAACGAAGTTCCTCCTCAACCCATTGTTGACTTAGAAGGTAATGAAACTGGTGAGTTTGCTAAAGTTGATCCTGATGAATCTTTAAAAGCCTTAGCTTTCAAGATTATGGACGATCGCTATGGTGCTTTAACTTTCACCCGTATTTATTCTGGGGTGTTAGAAAAAGGTATGACCGTCTTAAATACTGCTACTGGTAAAACCGAGCGTATTGGTCGTTTGGTGGAAATGCACGCTAATAACCGTGAAGAAATCGATCGCGCTCAAGCAGGGGACATCGTAGCTATCATCGGGATGAAAAATGTGCAAACTGGTCACACTTTATGTGATCCAGATCATCCTGCGACCCTTGAACCCATGGTATTTCCTGATCCTGTTATTTCTATCGCCATTAAGCCTAAACAAAAAGGTAGTAACGAAAAAATGGCTCTTGCTCTTTCCAAAATGGTACAAGAAGATCCTTCTTTCTACGTTGAAACCGATCAAGAAAGCGGTGAAACCATTATTAAAGGGATGGGTGAATTACACCTCGATATTAAAGTGGATATTCTCAAACGTACTCACGGTGTAGAAGTAGAAGTTGGTAAACCCCAAGTTGCTTATCGTGAATCTATCACCAAAGTTGTTAACGATTCTTACACCCACAAGAAACAATCTGGTGGTGCGGGTCAATTCGCTCGTATTGATTACACCATCGAACCAGGTGAACCAGGTAGTGGCTTCCAGTTTGAATCTAAAGTAACTGGTGGTAATGTTCCTCGGGAATACTGGCCTGCGGTTAACAAAGGTTTTGAGTCTAGTATCGATAAAGGTGTCCTCGCTGGTTTCCCCTGTGTGGATTTAAAAGTTACCTTAACTGATGGTGCTTTCCACCCCGTTGACTCAAGTGCGATCGCATACGAAATTGCCGCCAGAGCAGCTTATCGTCAATCTTTACCTAAAGCAAGTCCTCAGTTGCTTGAACCCATTATGAATGTGGACGTATTTACCCCTGAAGATCATGTAGGGGATGTTATTGGTGATCTTAACCGTCGTCGTGGCATGATTAAAAACCAAAACACTACTCCCATGGGTGTCAGAATTAAAGCTGAAGCTCCTTTAAGTGAAATGTTTGGTTACATCGGTGACTTAAGAACTATGACTTCTGGCCGTGGTCAATTCTCCATGGAATTTTCTCACTATGCACCTTGTCCTAAAAATGTTGCCGAGGAGGTAATTAAAGAAGTTAAGGAAAGAGAATTAGCCGCCGCTAAATAATTAAGTAATTAAGTAATAAGTAGCAGTCAGAAATTAGGGTATTAGAACCTGTTTGAAAACGACTATTTCTGATGATTGATCCCCCCCCTAGCCCCCCTTCAAAAGGGGGGAACAAGTGCAAAAATATGTTGAAAAGTCCCCCTTATTAAGATTGATCTTAAAGTTTTTCAGATTGAGGATTTACAGAAAAATATTGCAGAAATAGTCAATAACAATCGCTTATCTCTAGTTTATGCTGATAAATTATTTAATCTTAGTGATGAGTTGATTAAAGAAACTAATTATTTAAAAAAGGAAAATCGTTTACCGTTAAAACTTCATACGGCGGTAGGGGATGCCACTCGTATTGCAATTATTCATCGAGAATTTTATAAGCATAAAGAAAAGTATATTCATTTAATTCAAGAATATTTGAGTCATAGTTATTTAGAAAATAACCCTGTTGAAAAATATTACAAAAAAGAAGGATCTAAAAAAAGTATTTTACAAAATATTCCTCTCAATTTAGAACAAATAAAAAGAATAAAAGAAGGGATTTTATTACTATTAAGTTTAGATAAACTAACGGAGGAAGAAAAGCAATTAGAAGAAGATTTTATTAAGAAAAATAAGAACTATCTATTGGTGAAAAAGCTAGAAGAAAATAACTATTATTTAGCTAATTTTACTACTGAATTACTAAAAATTAATCGTTTTTTAAATCTTAATTTTAATATATCTTTAAAAGATTTGTATGAAATAGATTTTAGTCAATTGGTTAATAAATAAAATAATGTTTAACGTTTTTTTATAACATTTTCAAAAAAATATGGATGAAAAAAATAAAGAATATAAGATAAAAGTTGCAGGAGAAATTATTAAACCGGGGCAAGTTAAGCAAATCGAAATTCCTGTGGCAAGATTGCCTACTCAAACTTTAATTTGTCTGCCTGTAACTGTGATTAATGGTTTGGAAAAAGGGGCGAGATTATGGGTTAATGCGGCAATTCATGGGGACGAAATTAATGGAGTGGAAATCATCCGTCAAGTGGCAAATCATGTCAATCCTCGGCTTTTAAAGGGTACTTTGATTACTGTACCCATTGTCAATGTATTTGGTTTTATCGAACAATCTCGCTATTTACCTGATCGCCGTGACTTAAATCGTTGCTTCCCGGGTTCAGAAACTGGCTCTTTAGCCTCTCGATTGGCGAATATTTTTATGAGGGAAGTGGTGGGTAAATGTACTCATGGTATTGATATTCATACGGCGGCGATTCATCGTATTAATTTACCGCAAATTAGGGCGAATTTAGATGATCCTGAGACGATGCGTATTGCGAAGGCTTTTAATAGTCCGATTATGATTCATGCTACAACCCGTGACGGTTCATTGCGACAGGCGGCAAGTTCTGAGGGTATTCCTACGTTACTTTACGAGGGAGGAGAGGCTTTAAGATTTGATCAAGATGCGATCGCAGTTGGGGTAAGAGGTATTTTTCGGGTGATGAAAACTTTAGGGATGTATGATAATCCTGTGGAAAATGGAAAAGAAGAAACTTCAGTGAGGGTTAACCAATCAAAATGGTTACGGGCATCTCAAAGTGGTATTTTCCAATTGAGAACAAAATTAGGGGCGAAGGTAGAAAAAAAACAGTTGGTGGGTACGATTACGGATGCTTTTGGCAATAAAACCATTGCAGTGAAAAGTAATATTGAAGGTATTGTCATTTCCCATGTGCAAAATCCATTGGTTAATCAGGGGGATGCTTTGATTCATATTGCGATGACTCCCATTAACCCGAGTTAGGGGTTCGGGTTTATGAAAGAGGTGACAGGTGGCAGGTTTCAGGTTGCAGGTTGCAGGTGTTTTTGTTTTTTCTTATTTACCATTGCCCTTTAATCTCCACAACCCCAAATCATCTATGTAGTGTAACTAAAACCTTAACTCCGTATTCTTGTTCAAAAATGGGCTTTTTATACTCTAAATTCCATAACTCTAAAGCACAGTCGTCCCCAACAATGGTAGGATGCAAATGAAGATGTAATTGTTTATATTCTTCATCATATCTACATTCTAAGTCTTTAATTGCCCCTATTTGTCTTCGATCAAGTGCGATCGCAAGTCTTAATATCGCACTCAGTTGTTTAACCATTTTACGGTGATTATCCGATAAAGAAGCGTAATTTTCATGTTTACGTTTTGGCTTACTCTTGCGATGATAACGAGCAATTTGAGCAATTAATTCAATTTCAATTTCACTAAAACCTAATAATTCAGCGTTGCGAATCAAATAATAAGAATGTTTATGATGGGCGGAATGGGATATATATAAACCGCAATTATGTAAAATAGTGGCACTCCAGAGATATTCTCTTTCTAAGTCTCCCCAAGAGTGCAGTTGACCCTTCATACTATCAAATATATTTAAAGCAAACTGTGCAATTCTTTCGGCGTGGGCTAAATCTACTTGATATTTATGAGCGATTTTATAAATATTACGAGGTCGTACTTCTCCTTGATAAGCCAGACGATTTTCAATATATCCATTTTGTAACATCCAGTCAACTATAACACCTTCTCTCAATGCTCTCTCACATACAGTCAATGAATCCACTTCCAACATTTTCATTGCCTCTACTAAAATAGTTGTACCTGCAATAATAATTTCTGCTCGACGCTCAGACATCCCTGTTATGGATACTCTTTCGTTGTAATCCATTTTGGTTAATTTAACGAGGATTTCTTCTATATCCTTTAAAGGCATTTTATAACCATTCAGGGTTATGGGTTCAACGCTATTGCTATCAAGGGCATGAATCATGGCAAGGGTTTCTGCTGTGCCGGATGTCCCCACTAGCATGGGTTTTTCTCCTGTATGAAGAGCATTTCTAAATTCTTCTACAGGCCGTTCTAACATCCCTTGAATATAAGCACTAAGTCGAATAAAATCTTTACTGTTAATAGGATCACTATGGATAAAATCTTGGGTTAAACGTACAGCACCAACTTTTGTACTACTCAAAAATCTTGCTTCTTGGGCATCTCCTAAAATAATTTCCGTTGAACCGCCACCAATATCAATTACAGCATGGACTTTTCCGCCAAAATCCATCCCAGACAAAACCCCTAAATAAATTCTTCTTGCTTCTTCTTGCCCAGAAATTAAATCGACAGTAATCCCTAACTCATTTTCAACTCTTTGTAAAAATTCTCGTCCGTTGGGGGCTTCTCTTGTGGCACTGGTGGCAACTGCTATCAACTGATTAACTTTTAAACTTTTGGCTAAATCCTTACAACGTCTTAAGGCTTCTAATGCTCTATTCATAGCACTATCAGTTAAATTTCCCGTATCCAAATCGCGATCGCCCAATCTTACGGTATCCTTTTCTTTAGCGATGATAGAAAAAGAAGGTATCTGAGCATTGATGTGTACTACTACCATATGAATAGAATTAGTACCAATATCGATCGCACCTAAAATACAATCTTGTAAGGCTTTTTTCTGGACACTTTGATAAGATAACTGATTAGTATAAGTCATGAGTTTGAGTCAGAGAGATTCGATCGTCCGATTACAATTAATTCCTGATTATCTTATTGTTCATGATCCGTTATTTATTGTCAATTAAATAATGAAAGAGACTTATTTTTTTATCGCTTTAGGCGCAATTTTAGGGGCATTAAGTAGATATTATTTAACTTTATTCTGTCTCAATAAGTGGGGTAATAAATATAGTTATGGAACACTATTTGCTAATTTATCTGGGTCTTTTTTAATAGGTTTTATTTCCACTATTATTTTTTATAAAATTATTTCTTTAGAATTACAACAATTTATTTTAATCGGCTTTCTTGGAGCATACACAACGTTTTCTTCTTATATTCTTGATACCTCAAATTTATATCGAGAAAAGAGATTTATGGATGCAATTTTTTATGGGATAGGTACACCTCTTATCGGCTTTATTTGCATCGAATTAGGTATTATATCCGCCAAAATTTATAATAGTTTATGAGGTTCATGAGCGGGTTTATTTCAAGGTCAATCAGAAAATGTTGGGGTATTAGGAAATTAGGGAGAAAATAATTCTTAATAAATTGTATAACAAAGCATTGTCGCTACCTTCTAAGCTCCGTAAATTGCTAATTACTAATTATAAATTAATCTTTTTTTAGTTATTTCAACTAATTTATTCTTCCTATAATTATGCAAAAAATCTAACTTCTCGACTTAATAGATAAAGTAATTTGAGCTAATTTAATACCTATTTCAAGACAAAATAATCCCAGAATTGGACTGCCAATCCAATATAGCAAATCTCGAGATAAATTATTTAAGTTGACTGCGGTATTTAATTCATAGGTAGAAAAAGTTGTATAAGTTCCTAAAAATCCTGTTATTAATAGTAGAACTAATTCGGGATGTAAAGGATATTTTCTCGCCAGAATAGTAGATAAAAAACCCATGAAAAAACAGCCACTAATGTTTATCAAAAAAATGTCAATGGGGAATTGAGTTTTAAAATTTTGAAGTAACCACAAGCCTATATAATATCTACATAAAACTCCTGCGATCGCACCTAGAGAAATAATTATAGGAATGCGTATTTGTGGATTTTTAACCATACCATAATGATGATAAAGTTTTGTGGAAAGAAATTAATAAAAATATAACACTTCATTTAACTAATATTAAATAACTTTTATTACATTAAAACCATAATATATAATCAAGCTGATTCTAAACAGATAGAAAACGCTAGAATTTAAAATTAGTGAATATATTTATATTTATTTATCGTGAAACAAAATATAAAAAGTCATGAATTAAGAAATTTATACAAAATTAGCATTTTTTTCTTAATAATAATATTACTTCTAGGGCTAAATCGTTACTATAGTTTTTTTGCATCCTATGATATGGGAATTTTTAATCAAATTTTTTGGAATAATTTACACGGAAATTTTTATCATAGCTCTCTTGCTTCTGCTATTTCTACTCATGTCACCAGTGGCGAATCTTTACCCTTAGTTAATGACAGTTACTTGGGTCATCATTTTAGCCCTAATTTATTACTATTTTTACCGCTATATTTTCTTTTTCCTTCCCCTGCCACTTTAGTAATCATACAATGTTTATTAATTACAGGGGCGGGAATGGTCCTTTATTTTTTGGCACGACAACATATAGACCATATCATTTCTTTATTAATTGTAGTCAGTTTTTACAGCGCGATCGCAGTTTTTGTACCCACTTTATCCAACTTTGATAATATATCTCAACTGCCCATATTAGTTTTCAGTCTTCTTTTCTGTTTGGAAAAAAATCAATGGGGTTTAGTGGCTTTATTTTCCCTATTGCTTTTGGGTGTAAGACAAGAAGCAGGATTAAATTTATTTGGAATAGGAATTTATTTAATTATCACTCGTCGCCATTGGATTCAAGGATTAATAATGGCTATTTTTTCCTTCATTTATATGATTTTTATTACTAATGTAATTATGCCCCAATTTACAGAGGATGTTGGAGAAAGATTCATGGTAGATAAATTCGGGCAATATTTACAAGATAATAACCCCTCTACTTTAGGAGTAATTTGGGGTATGTTAACTCAACCTTTATTAGTATTAAAAGAATTAATTTCTCCCTTTGGTGATACCGTCGAATATTTTTTAGGACAATGGCTATCTTTAGGCTTAATACCAGCCCTTTCTCCCGCTTCATGGATAATTACTTTTTTCCCTCTCCTTACTCCTTTACTTGGTCAAGGAAAATCTATTTTATCCTTAAATATTCGTTATGCGATGATGATTACCCCCGGACTATTTTACGGAACAATTTTATGGTGGCGAGGACAATCTTTCGGTAATTTTTATCAAGATTTAAAAGCACTTAAACCGAGAAAATTAGGGGCAAGATTTAAAAAATTTTGGCTTAGTTGTATTGTTATCTCTTTACTATTAGGTTTTACCTCCAGTGCAACAGAATTAAGCCGTGCTTTTTATTTCGTCATGCCAGATTCATTTCAACCCTTAGTATATGTATCCTTACCCCGTCAATGGCAACATTCTGCTTCTATTTATCAGCTTTTAAAGCAAATCCCTAAAGATGCCAGTGCGAGTGCAACTAATAATATTATTCCTCATCTCAGTGGTAGAGAGGCAATTATTCGCTTACCAATGATAGGGTTTTTAGACACAAACCACCAACCTCAAACCGTTGATTATATTATCGCTGATTTATGGGAATTAGAACGTTATAGCGTTGTTTTTACCAAGGAAAAAGGATGGTTAGAAGCCATACAAGGGTTGATTAAAGAAGTAACAGAGAAAGAAGAATATAAGATTGTTGCTCAAAAAGATAAGGTAATTTTGTTAAAAAAAACAAGCCAGTAGGAAAAGGGCAAGGGGCAAAGGTGAATAGTGAATAATAATTGAAGAAGGCAAAAGGCAAACCCCTCTGTGTCTCCCCTTAAAAGGGGAGAAGGGCAAAAGTGCTTAATTGACTTTCCCCCAACACCCTAATATCCCAATAATACCCTAATCTCCAATCATCCTTTTTAACAGCTCATTATTTGCCAATTCCTGCGGTTAAAACCTCATTACCAGATTCCGTTACTAAAACATCATCCTCAATTCTGACACCAATACCTTTCCAATAATCGGGAATTTCAGGTTGCCCTTCAGCAGGGGTGATGTAAGGAGAAATATAGATACCGGGTTCAACAGTTACAATATGTCCTGCTTGAAATGTCGTCCAATTTTCCTTATCTTGTTTATAATTGCCCACATCATGAACATCTAATCCTAACCAATGCCCCGTGCGGTGCATATAGAAAGGCTCGTATTTTTTCTCCTCTATAATCTCTTTACTGTCTCCTTGCAACAGTTTCAACTCTTTTAAGCCTTCTACTAATACCTCCACTGCTTTATCATGGTATTGGTTATATGTATTACCCGGTTTCACCATCTCGATCGCAGCTAATTGGGCTTCTAACACTAGCTGATAGATGTCTTTTTGGCGAGGGTCAAATTTGCCATCAACGGGAAAAGTGCGGGTAATATCGCCATTATAATAGCCATAGGAACAACCAGCATCTATCAATAGCAAGTCCCCTGCTTCCATTCTGCGATTATTTTCAATGTAGTGCAAAATACAAGCATTTGCCCCAGAGGCAACAATAGAAGGATAAGCAACCCCATCTCCTCCTAAACTTCTGAAAGTGTGTTCAATTTCTGCTTGAATTTCATACTCATATTTACCCGGTTGAGCAATTTCTTGGGCTTTTTTGTGGGCTTTGACAGAAATTTCCGTTGCCTTGCGAATCATCTCGATTTCTGCTGGACTTTTTATCATTCTTAACGGATGTAAAACAAAATTACTATCCTCAATACCAGTAGGTCCTGTACCTCTTTTAGGGTAGGATTCTGTTAGTTTTTGCCAATAATGAATAATACGGGCATTAAAGTTTAAGTCTCTACCTAAATGATAATAGATGCGATCGCCACTTACTAAATATTTAGGTAATATTTCATCCAACTCTTCGATGGAATAAACTGCATCAGCTCCATACAAATCCTTTGCCCCTTCCACTCCCACACGATAACCCGTCCAAATTTCCTTAGCTAAGTCTTTCGGTTGAACAAAAAGGATAAATTGATGCTCACTATGATTAGGTGCTAATACTGCAACAGCAGAAGATTCATTAAAACCAGTGAGATAATAAAAATCACTATCTTGACGATAAACATACTCTACATCATTGTGCATCACTGCATAGGGAGCGCTATTAAATACTGCCACCCCTTTACCGATTGCAGACATCAATTTTTGCCGACGTTGTTTATATTCCAAAGGAGAAATCATCTTGAGAAGTTTGCCATATACATTATTTTTAGAATTCTATCATTGACTATTACCAACCGAGTCCACAGAATTGAGTAATTATGCTTAAAAAAGGTTTCAGGTTGCAGGTGTCAGGAGATGAGGGGATGAGGTGATGAGGAGAAAGGGGGAAATAAGAATGAGTTAGGAGAGTTTGCTGCGTTCGGACATTCCTTTCAGTGGTGAACGGGGTTTTTAATTATCAACTATTTACCTTTGCCTTCCCCCCTCAAGAGGGGGGATAAAGGGGGGTTTACCCTTGCCCTTTTACCGTGCATGAGTGCCTGAGATAGCAAAAAGTCTATAACATATGAATGATAAATTAAAGCATATTGAAAGCTAAAATCATCATAAAAAAAATACACAGTAATTAGAAAAAGAAAAATAAATTGCTAAGATACTCAATTAAGGATCAGCTTAGAAACTATCAAGAGATAAAATCGTCTCTGTCAAAGTAAGTTAAAATTTTTATTTCAATTAATTATGTTAGAACAGCAATCTCTTTTAAACAAGATCAAAAAATTAACCGTTATCGGTGCAACCGTTGCTAGTTGTTGGTTGACTCAAACTACTAGAATATTAGCTTTACCTCAAGAAGTAATTTTAGAAAAACTTAAGCCTATACCTGTATTTACCATCGCTGACTCTCAAGGTGCACCATTAATCGCTTCCACAGAAGATAATAACAGAGTTGCAGGAGTTTTTATCAGTGAAAAAGATGCTAATTCCTTTGTTGAAAGATTAAAGCAAGATAATCCCGATTTAGGTAAACAAGTGCAGGTTGTGCCAGTGTCTTTGGCAGAAGTTTATCAATTGTCGGAGAAAAATAGTCAACAACAAGATGGTGTACAATTTGCCTATGTGCCATCTTCTCAACAAATAGAACAAGCACAACAACTTAATAACCAATATCAAGGTGGAGTACCTTTGTTTGTGGCGAAAGCAGGAGAAGACCAAGGTTATTTAACTATTAAACAAAATGATCAAGAAGTTATACCTTTCTTTTTTGAGAAGCAACAAGTACAACAATTAGTGGAAAATTTCAAAAAAGCACAACCTGATTTAGCTAATTCTGTACAAATAGAGGTTGTTATTTTAGAAGGAATGTTGGATGCCATGAAACAAGGGGATGACGAAATGTTGACGAGAATTGTTTTATGGCCTTCTAAAGAGTCTCTTGAGTTTTTACGCTCTAATACCCCTCAATAGGAGTACTTTTCGAGTTTAAAAAAAGAGGGATAGGGGCTTGGGGTTTTAGGAAACTAGGGAGAGATTTCTTTTTGATTTCAACTCCTAACTCTATCTTAAACTCAGGTCTTACATCTAGCCAAAAATAGACTGGTGAAGCTAAGGAATAGGGAAAAAGAAACAATTAATAATAAGAATTGATAAAAAACTTATTAAAATTGATTTTAAGAATTTTGCCTTATAGTGTAAATGTACTGTCACAATATCTCAGTTAATCTGAGTTCGATATAAAATTGTCTAATGCTGGTTGTTTGGTGGTGGTAGCGGATTTGGAGAAACCTCTCTGTGTCTCCCCTCAAAGGGGGAGAAGGGGAACAGGGAAAAGTATTTACAATTGATACAAACTGTGGTTCAACTTATTTTAAAGACATTTTTCTCCATTTAATGATTATTTCGGGGAAAATTTTGAGGATTTTTGATTCTTAAATTGACGATATTTTGTCACTAACACAACGTGAGCGGTAAATTTATATATAGACCTAAAACCTTTACTATAAGTGTTATATATTTAAATCGCTAAGTATATAGTTAAAGTATAGCCAATAATTAACTTTTAACAAGTGATTACCGTTAAGTCCCTTAATTTATCACTACAAGCTAAAACAAATTTTTCAATTAGATATGACATTAGGTCAAAGTTCATAGTATGATAGTAAAAAATAAAATTTGACGATCTGTAAAAATAAAAAAACACAATGAAAAAATTAGGTTTATTCTTATCTTCCTTACTTTTGGCAGTAACATTCATGTTTGCTGCGATCGCTCCTGCTCAAGCTGATACAGTAGAAGTAAAAATGGGTGCAGATAGCGGTATGTTGGCTTTCCAACCTGCAAAAGTAACTATTAAAGCAGGGGACACTGTAAAGTGGGTAAACAATAAATTAGCTCCTCATAACGTAGTTTTTGATAGCTCTGTAAAAGATGCAGATAAATTAAGCCACAAAGGTTTAGCATTTAGCCCCGGAGAATCCTTTGAAGTAACTTTTAACGAACCCGGTGAATACCCTTATTACTGTGAACCTCATCGTGGTGCTGGAATGAATGGTACTATTATTGTAGAATAATTAAACTGAAAATACTTACTTTTCATCACAAGCATTGAAGGCGGTTTTATACCGTCATTTTTTTTGTCTAAATAATCCCATTTATTTACCCAAATTAGTGGCTCTATTACTTCTCGTCGTGTGAATTATTGGTTAGGGTAGCCAACAGGCAATTATTAAATAACCTCAGTTCGGTTTAAGAATATCCGATAAGGTTAGGTGTCAGGTGTCAGGTTGCAGGTTGCAGGTGGTAGGGGTTTTTAGCAAGGGGCTTAAGCCCCTTGTTTAAGTCAGTTCGGATTAAGGCAATTTTATCGTTATTTCTAAGAAGCTATAAGGTTTTCTGACTAGGAAAAAATAATGCTTTCAGCTTATCCAAAACTCAGGTTAAATAATAATGGCTCTATCACTTCTCGTCGTGTAAATTATTAGTTAGGGTAGGCAAGAGGCAAGAGGGGATTATTAAATAATAATTTATAAACTTTTAGTTTTTATCTTACTATAAACACTATTCAATAAAAGTTATAAAAGTTGATGTATTATTTGCTTAAAAGATTAAGATTTTTCTGCAAAATATGGAAAATAGAAATTGGCAATTAATCGATACCATTGTCGAAATTAAGTCCCCTTGGGTTACTTTAATAGGCGAAAGAATTAAAGATGATCAAGATAATATTTTAGATTATTGGAGAGTAGAAAAAGAAGATTCTGTAATAGTTGTGACTAGATATAAAAATTCCTTAATCTTTCCTAAATCAACATTTCGTCCCGGAATTAAGAAGGTGACTATTGATTTTGCAGGGGGGAGATTAAAAAAGAATAATAACTTAGAAAATACAGCTTATAAAATTTTGCAAAGAGAATTAAATCTAACTCAAGATAAAGTTAAAATAATTACTCCAATTAATCAGCAAGGATTTATTATTAATAGTTCGTTTAGTAATCAAAAATTATGGGGTTTTTATTGTGAATTAAAATCAGATATTAGTCTTGATAATCTCTTTATTGGTGCTATTTATAGTTTGAATAGCAATGATTTTAAACGCTTATTAAACGATTTACAGTGTCTTCAGTGTCGCAGTTTACTTTTAGAGTGCGTTTCTCAAGGATTAGTTGCGACTTTTTAAAAATAAAGTATAGAATTTAACTGACAGATTTGTTTTTTTAGTATCTATATTTCGCAAGACTGTAAACTTAACACTGCAATCATATTTTATATTATGACTACTCAAAGTATCATTCCTAGCTACAATCATGATCTCAATTTTATTCGTGACGAAATTAGGGCTTTATTAGAAAAAGGTTGTATTAGCCGTCATCAACCTTTATACGTGTTGGCTAACTATGTGCCGCCTAGAGAATGGTTAAATATTGAAAGGCAATTGGAAGAAAAAGATTTCTTATTGCGCGATCGCATCTGTGATTTATTGACAGAGGAAAAATGGGACAATGATTAAGTTAAGTTTTACTGAAAAAGTGTTGTGATGAAGATAAGCAATAGGCACAAAGCAAGAGTTTTAATGATTATTATTAACCTGAGTTCGGTTTAAAAATATCGGATAAGGTTAGGTATTAATTAGGTTTTAGGTTTCAGGTTGCAGGTGTTAGGAGATGGGGGGATGAGGTGATGAGGGGAAAGGGGGAAATGAGAATGAGTTAGGAGAGTTCGCCGCTCTCGAACATTCCTTTCAGTCGTGAACGGGGTTTTTAATTATCAACTATTTACCTTTGCCCTCCCCTCTCTCGAGGGGGGATAAAGGGGGGTTTACCCCTTGCCCCTTGCCCCTCGTCCTCAAATTAAACAGTTGAGAGAATTAAGAGGACTTAATTTTTTCCAATTCCTCTCTTAAAGCAATGACTTCTTGAGTAAGTTGTTGAATATTTTGATAGGGATTATTCTCCGCCTTTGTTTCTACTGTTTCATCATAATTAGGATTATTATTGGTGTTTTCGCTCTTATTTTGAAAGAATTGCTCAATAATTTTTTTTGCTTCTTCTTCTGTTAGTGCGCCCTTCTCTTGCCATTCTTGAGATTTTTTTTGTAATTCTGTTGTTAATTCTGAGACAATTTGATTGCGCTTGTTATTGTCTTGCAAAGTTTCAATGGCTGAAGCCGTAGCACCCACTACGGTGCGAAAACCCTGTTGCACAAAATTGATTAAGTTATTATTCTCCATGATGACTAACTAATAAGTAATATTTTTAATTTAAGACATTGACCTTAATATAGCCTAGCTTGAATAGTCCTACTTTTTTAGTTCATCACTGTTTCTTTCGATATATCCTTACTACTAATTGCCCGTCGTTTTGGTTGTTGACTATCCTTAGACGTGGGAGAATCCACTGAATCATCAAGAGTAATTTTTATTTTAGGACCAGAACTAGCTAAACGAATCACCATTCCATGTTTAACTAATACTTTATTAATCTTTTTTCCGTTGATAAATGTACCGTTAGAACCTAAATTGATTAATGCCCAATCTTTCCCCCTCGGACGAATTTCTAAATGATGTCGTGACACCACCGCACTATAAAGCACTACATCATTGTCATTAGCTCGTCCAATTCTAATCACCGAGTTGGGATCAAAGTTCCATTTTTGAACTGCAACTGATTTGAGGGGGTGTAATAGAGTTAAGGTAATCACCGACGTTCCATGGGAGTAAAGAGTGCAATTATTCTTAAGTCAAATACTATTTTACTAAATAGTCTGACTAAATCTACTCTCATATTCTACATGATTTAGGAATTGATGAGTAATAATTAACCTCAGTTCGGTTTAAGAATATCGGATAAGGTTAGGTATTAGGTTTGACGGTTACAGGTTGCAGGTGTTGGGAGATGGGGGGATGAGGTGATGAGGGGAGAGGTGGCAGGTATCAGGTGGCAGGTGTCAGGTTTAAGGGAGTAATGAGTAACCAGTAACGAGTAATTATCAACTATTCACCCCAACACTATTCACTATTCACTCATAGATAAAAATTTATCCCAAACTCATACGAAATTAAGTTGTAATCAATGAGGCTCGCCAAATATAATTACTGAGCGAGTAAGACTTTTGATAATTTCAGTAGTAACATCACTTACAGCTAGTCCTCCGGCAGTGCGTCGGCGAATGGATCTTAAAATTACGAGGTCAAAATTTTGTTTATGGGCGGTATGAATGATTGCTTCTGCGGGGTCTGAATAACGGAGAGTTTTGATTGTAACAGATGTTTTTGGAGCTATTTGTTGTACTCCTAAGTGTAGGGCGTTTTTAAAATTTTCGATGTTATTTTTGCTTAAGTGGCGATCATATACATGAAGTAAGGTGATAGTTCCTTGGTTACTTTCCGCTAAAATACAGCCTAGTGCGATCGCATTTAGGGTTTTCAGATCAATTTTTTTGACGGGTACAAGAATTTTGCGTAGATGGGTAGGCTCGTCTAACATTTTGACAACGGCAACAGGGCAATGAGAAGACCAAAAAACGTTATCTATTAAATTGCCAAATAAACGAGCTTGAATGGTGCTAGTGGGACTCCATCCCATGACAATAAGACTGCCTTTATTTTCTTTGGCGGTGCGACTAATTCCCTCGGCTAAGTCGTCATCTATGCGAATAATGGGCTTGACTGATACTGAAAATTGTTTACTATATTGCAATGCCCTATTAATTAACTGATTACTGTTATGAAAGGCAAAATCCAACTCAGGTTCATCCATGTGAACATGAGCTTTGACAATGGATAGGGGGATAACTAAACCTGTTTCATTTCCTGCTAGAATACAAGCCATTTCTACTAGGGATTTTTCTGTTTGAGGATTTGCGATGGAAACTATGACTGTGCGATACTGCTCATTGATGAAAGAATGTTGATAGTTATTGGATAACTGTAGAGAGCGACTATTACTATTTTCTATTAAATTTGTATCGACTTCTGATTGAAATAGATTACGGGCAAATTTGCTGGTTAAAATCGGTCCACTAACGGAAGTAATTAACATCATCACAATCACCCCATTAAATACCGAAGGAGATAACACCCCTGCATTAACACCTGCTAAGGTAGCGGCTAAGGTGGCGGCTACTTGGGGGAGAGATAAAGACCACATAGTCAAACATTGATCCCAACTATAACCGAATAAGACTTTGGGGATTAAACTGGCGATAAATTTACTCAGAAATAGTGTTATGACGATGCCTAAAGTAAGCCATAAATCTTGGCTAAAAATAGTCGCAAAATCAGATATTTTCAGGATTAAACCAATAGAAACGAAAAAACAGGGAATAAATAGGGTGCTACCCACAAATTCAATTTTTTCCTTAACAGGACCATTTCCTACCACATCATTAACAGCTAAACCCGCTAAAAATGCACCGACAATTTGATCTACATTAATTAATTGAGCCCCCACTGAAGCCAAAAATACGGCTAATAGAACAAATAGAAATTGATTACTTTCTTCATCTCCTGTGCGGCGGAAATATTCTTTCCCAGCGCGATCGAATCCATACAAAACAATGGCACAATAAATGGCTAAACTGGATAACTGTAAAATCAAACTAGCAAGGGTAAAATCTCCTCCATAAATAGAAAGACAAATCGCTAAAACTAATAAAGCTCCAATATCTGTGAAAATAGTTGCCCCAATGGTGATAACAACTGCTTCATTTCCCGCAACCCCCAAACGATTGACAATGGGATAGCCCAACAAAGTATGAGAGGCTAAAAGTGAGCCAATTAAAATAGAGGCATTCAAACCCATGTTAAAGGCTAATCCCAAGGCTGTACCAAATACTAAAGGTACAAAAAAAGTACTAAACCCGAAAAAGAGCGATCGATTTTTGTTCTTGCGAAAATCCTCTAAATCAATTTCTAAACCCGCCACAAACATCAAATAAATTTTTCCAATATCGGCTAAAAGACTCATGGATTCGCTTTTGTAATCCAATAAACCTAACCCGTCACTGCCAAAAACCACCCCAGCAAAAAGTAATCCAACTAATCCGGGTAATTTGATACGCTCAAAAATAGGGGGAATAGTGAGAATAACTAGAAGTAAAATAGTAAAAGTAGTTAGAGGACTATCGGGAATAGAGCTTAAAAATTCAGGCATTGAGTTAATATTTCGGCTTTTGTGCTGTTAATATTGTTACACTATGATGCTTAATTAACCTAGTTTCAGCTCAAAATACTTACTTTTTAATTATACGACCTAAAGTCATAATTTATAGTTCAAAAAAACTGTTGCCTATCCTCACCGAGATCAAGTTATGCCCAACCGTGAATATATTAGACATCGACCACAATTCTCAAAATAAGGGAACCAAGCCATTACGGGCATAATGTATTATGCCCCTACGAGCCTATATTAATATTTTCTACCAGATGTCTATTAATCATCAATCACTCACCTTTGCCCTCCCCCCTCTCGAGGGGGGATAAAGGGGGTTTTGCTCCTTGCCCTTTAATTATTATCCATTTCTGAATGCTGGTGCGATCGCATTGGGAGCATCTTCAGTGACCGCTTTACAAAACTTAATAGTTAAGCAGTGATAACCAAGTAATAGTAGGATAGATGATGAGTAAATACTTTAGTGCCTAAATATTCACCCTTGGTTAGTTAAAACCCTGAATTCGGCAATAATTAAAGCATAATAAATCACCCTAATTGATTCGATGAGTAACCAAAATTCGATCATTACAGAGTTATTACAATTCTTTCCTGATCGGCGCTTGCAGATGTACTTTAAGTCATCTCTGACTGCCCTTTCCCACGCTATGGAGGATCAAGTTTTAGCAGGAAATGAAGAGGCTTTAATCATTGCTAGTTTTCAAAAAGAGAAGTTTTATCGTCAAGAAGCCCATCGTTACCTACGTATTGGGAAAAAGTCTCGCCATGTTTATGTCTTAGCCGCACCAGAGACGGAATTTAAACATAATTCTGATGTCTATGAAAAAATAGCTTTTGCTCCTGATGATAGTTTGACAATGGAGTGGCATTTAATTGTCATCAGTCCTAATTATGCTAATTGTTTGATTTGTCGGGAAAAACCTTACTCTAACTCGGAAAATTCCTCTGAAAGTTTAATGATGATGGACAATAGTCGTCGTTTTGAGGGTATTTGGACTTATGATCGAGAGATTAGTGTTAAGGCGGCTGAACTTCTTTTATATCGAATTGCGGAGTATCGCCCTGAGTTACAAGCCAAAATTCAAGATGCGATCGCATCCTATTGTGCCGATTTTTGTGCCTTAGAAGAAACTAATAATATTATCAATCCTGATCCCTTTGTGCAAAGGTTAGTCACCTATTTACAAGCAGGGCAGTACAAATTAATTAAAGCGAATCGTTTCCTGAGTGCCAAGGAAAAAAAAGAGAGGTTATTAAATTCTGTTACAGGTGCAATACGCAGATCCCTTGATCCCGAAGAAATTTTGCAAGTAGCTGTGGATAAATTAGGTGAGGGTTTTGGGGTATGTCGTTGTTTAATCTATCGCTGTCAGGAAAATGACTTAAATGCTCATATTAATCATGAGTTTCTCAACGAAAATATCAATTCTGTTAAGGGGGAAGTATGGCCTTTAAAAAATAATCCTCTCTTTCAAGAAATTCTCTCTCTGCGAGAGTCTATTAGTATTGATGATGTTACCATTGATCCTCGTATTCAGAAAGACCCTACTATATTATCCAAGTTAATTAAAAGCTGTTGTATTGTTTCTTGGTTAATTGTCCCCATTCTCTATCAGGGTAAACTATTAGGGATGATGGAATTGCATCATTGTGACAGTAATCCCATTACTTGGAAACCTGAAGATATTGCCCTAGTAGATGCGATCGCAACTCAAGTAGGAGTAGCCCTAATTCAAGCGGAATCCTACGCCCATTTAGAAGACTTAAACGAACAGCTAGAAGCCTTAGACAGAACCAGATCCAACCTTGTTGCTATCACAGGTCACGAATTACGTACCCCCCTTTCTACTATTCAAGTATGCTTGGAAAGTTTAGCCAATGAACCCGATATGTCTGAGGAGTTACGACAGGTAATGCTTACCACGGCTTTACATGATGCAGAAAGAATGCGCAAATTAGTACAAGACTTTTTAACCCTTTCCCAACTAGAAAGTGGTAGAGTAGAATGGAATCCTGAACCCTTATCCTTAGAAGAATGTATCGAATTATCCTTATGTCAAATTCGCTCTCGCAAAGACAAAAATTCCCTGCCTAAAATTCGCATTAATATTAATCAAACCTTACCTCTAGTACAAGCCGATGGAGAGTGGTTAGTGGAAGTATTAAGCAAACTTTTGGATAATGCCTGTAAATTTACCAATGGCAACGGTGAAATTGTGATTAATGTGGAGGAAAAAAATAATAATATCCTTAAAGTTACTATATCCGATAATGGTAGAGGTATAGAACCCGATCGCCTCGATAAAGTCTTCGATCGATTTTACCAAGAAGAAGGAGCATTGAGAAGATCAGCCGGAGGTACAGGATTAGGATTAGCCATTTGTCGCCAAATTGTTAATAATTGGGGTGGGAAAATTTGGGCAGAATCTCAAGGGAAAAATCAAGGTAGTGAGTTTCATTTTACCATTCCTGTTTTTAATAATGATTCTATTTCTAGTTCAAAAAATAATTAATAAATTCTGCATTTCAGAAGCAGTAAATAATGGAAAAACTGATTTTATTAACTACATTAATTTTGGCTTTTTTAGCTTATTATTATCAAACACAAATAAGAATTAACTACCGCAGAAAAACTCTTAAACAAAGCTCATTTCCAGAAGAATGGATTGATTTTTTATCTAAATATATTTATCTTTATCGAATTATTCCTCAAGAATTAAAGCAAGAATTACATAGTCATATTAAAATATTTCTTCACGAAAAAGAATTTATTTCCTATGACAAACAACCAGTAAATATCGAAACAAAACTTGCGATCGCATCTCAGGCTTGTTTATTACTATTAGGAGATAAAAGACAAAAAAGAAATTATTTTCCCTACCTAAAATATATATATATTTACCCTAATTTAATTGTCCAAAAAAAAGGAGAGCAGATGTCTGCAATCTTGTCAGGGCAATCTTCAGTAGGCAATAAATCAGGCAAAGATGGAGTCGTTTCTCTCTCATGGCAGGAAGTCATCAAACAATCATCATCACCCCATCAGATTGAAAATGTTATTCTACACGAATTTGCCCATCAACTAGATCAAGAATTTGGTACAGCGACAGGAGTACCACGACTAAGCAACCTCCAAGAAACTCTTAT
Organism: Cyanobacterium aponinum PCC 10605; assembly: GCF_000317675.1. Classification (NCBI taxonomy): domain Bacteria; kingdom Bacillati; phylum Cyanobacteriota; class Cyanophyceae; order Chroococcales; family Geminocystaceae; genus Cyanobacterium; species Cyanobacterium aponinum. The sequence continues at coordinate 1,709,825 of NC_019776.1, read as the reverse complement.
TTGGGGGGAAATCTTAAAAAAAGAATACGAAAAGCACTATCAGGCAGTTCACAAAGGTAGAATAACCATTATTGATCCCTACGGTGCAACTAACATGGCAGAGTTTTTCGCTGTGGTTACGGAAGCCTTTTTTCTCAAATCCAAATTATTAGCGGCTTATCATCCTTTACTTTATAATCAGTTAAGTAATTATTATGGAGTCAATCCCATTGAATGGAAACCCAATTAGTGAATAGTGTTGGGGTGAATAGTTGATAATTACTCATTACTCCCCTAAACCTGCCACCTGAAACCTAACACCTAACACCTAACTAAGCGATTGCTATTCTTAATTTATGAACAATATTCCTATAGAAATTATTACTAGAATAATAGATCTAAAAAAGCAATTACAAAAGGCTAGTTATGCTTATTATGTATTAGATAATCCCATCATGGAAGACTCTGTTTATGATCAATTATACAGAGAATTATTGACCCTAGAAAATCAATATCCTAGTCTAATAACTCCTGATAGTCCTACTCAAAGAGTGGGAGATAAATTAAGCAATCAATTCAGTTCAATACCCCATAATATTCCCCTTTATAGTCTTGATAATGCTTTTAATTTTGCAGAACTAAAAGAGTGGGAAAATCGTTGGCAAAGACAATTAAATAATGTTCCAGAATTTGCCTATGTTTGCGAATTAAAAATAGATGGATCTGCCATAGCTTTAACCTATGAAAATGGTATTTTAGTAAGAGGTTTAACAAGGGGAGATGGAGTTACAGGAGAAGATATAACCAATAATTTACGAACTATTCGCTCTATTCCTTTACGCCTACAAATAGATAATCCTCCTGAAGTTTTAGAGGTAAGAGGAGAGGCTTTTTTACCCTTAGATGAATTTACTAGAATTAATGAGGAGCGAGAGAAATTAGGAGAAAATTTATTTGCTAATCCTCGTAATGCGACGGCAGGAACATTGAGACAATTAGATCCAAATATTGTTAGTGCCAGAAAGTTACAATTTTTCGCTTACAATGCTCATATTTTACCTGAAAATAATAACCTAGATACTCAGGAGCAAGTATTAAAATATCTAACAGAAATCGGCTTTTTAGTTAATCCTAACTATCAAGTTTTTAATAACCTACAAGCTGTAAAAAAATATCTTGATTATTGGGAAAAAAATCGTCACAATTTGCCATATATGACGGATGGAGTTGTCATTAAAATAAATTCTTTTTCTTTACAAAATCAACTAGGTTTTACTCAAAAATTTCCTCGATGGGCGATCGCACTTAAGTATCCCGCCGAAGAAGTTCCGACAGTGGTAGAAAGAATAATCGTCAACGTTGGACGGACAGGGGCAGTAACTCCCATGGCAATAATGAAGCCTGTACAGTTAGCAGGTACAACAGTTCAAAGAGCTACTTTACATAATGGCGATCGAGTGCGAGAATTAGATATTAGAGTGGGGGATACTGTGACTATTCGCAAAGCAGGAGAGATTATCCCTGAAGTAATAGAGGTTTTAACAGAATTAAGACCAGAAAATACTCAACCCTTCCAAATGCCTACTCATTGCCCTGAGTGTAATTCACCCCTCGTCAAACCTGAAGCCGAAGCGATACTTCGTTGTGTTAACACTTCTTGCCCCGCCATTCTTCGAGGTAATCTGATTCATTGGGCTTCCAGAGATGCTATGGACATAAGAGGTTTAGGAGAAAAAATTATTATCTCTTTAATGGAATATCGATTAGTAAATTCGATCGCAGATTTATATAAATTAACTCCATTTCAATTGGTTGACTTAGATAGAATGGGGGAAAAATTAGCACAAAAACTAATACAAGCTATTCAAGAGAGCAAAAAACAACCTTTTGCTAGGGTTTTATATGGTTTAGGAATCCGTTACGTAGGGCAAGTAAATGCAAAAATCTTGGCAGAAAATTTTGAAAACATTGATAATTTAGCCAAGGCAACTCAAGAAGAATTAGAATCTGTTTATGGCATTGGTGGAGAAATAGCAAATGCTGTATTTTTATGGTTTAAAGTGCCAGAAAATCAAAAATTAATTAGTGAACTACAAACTCTCAATTTTAGTTTAGCCATAGATACAAAAAACAAACAAACTAATCAGCAATTATTTAATAAAACCTTTGTTTTAACTGGAACATTACCAACCCTAAAAAGAGAAGAAGCAAAACAAATTATTGAGTCTGCGGGGGGAAAAGTTACTAGCAGTATTAGTAAAAAAACTGACTTTGTAGTAGTAGGAGAAAAAGCAGGTTCTAAATTAGAAAAAGCTCAAAAACTAGGAATAAAAACCATAACAGAGGAGGATTTACTAGCTTTAGTTAAATAATCCTATTTTTCTATAACTACATTAGGATTTGGGTGGTTTTTAAGTATCCAATAGTAGGTATTAGATTCTATTTTTTCAACAATTAATAAGTTAGCAAACTAAACTCTATTTATTATGTTGAGAATTTTGTAAAGACTCTATTTTTTCTAATAATTCTTGAATCAACTTGCTTTGTTTTCTTAAAGTTAATTGAGTTTTAATTCTTGCTAGTAATTCTGGTTTACGAAAGGGCTTATTTACATAATCATTTGCCCCTAAACTATAAGCCTCTATGAGATGATTTTCTTCAACACTAGCCGTAAGAAAAATTACTGGTATATCTTCATATTCAGGATTAGATTTAATACGGCGACAAACTTCTAAACCGCTAATATCTGGCATCATTAAATCCAATAAAATTAAGTCGGGATTTAAAACTTTTAATCTCTCTAACGCATCTTTTCCACTGAGGGCTAAACTGGTTTGGTAATGTGCCGATTCAAGTATAATATTTAATAATTTTAAATTTTGTTTCAAATCATCAACAATTAGGATAACTGATTCTTCTGGATTAACTAAATCTAAGTTACTCATATTTATGGTTTTGTCCTACCTTACATCAATAAAGTGCTTTTAAAAATCCTCATCAATATTCATCTCTTGATTTAAAATTAGTAGATGTTTTTCTATCATTTCCCAATCTACTAATTTAGCACTTAAGTCCTTTTTTATTCTACCTTTATCCAACCAAATTACCCTTTGAGCAAAATTTTTTACCCACTCCAAATCATGATTGATAACAATAATTGTCATCTTTTTTTCTTCATTCCAAACTTGTAATTTTTCTCTCAACCAATGGGCATTACCCTTATCTAAGGCTGAAGTAGGTTCATCTAATAATAAAACCGAAGGTTGCATAATTATAGCACGTGCGATCGCAACTAATTGTTTTTGTCCCAAAGAAAGCTCATTCTCTCTTTTTTCTAACCATGACTCAATGAAATTAAATTCCTGTAAACAATATATTAGTCTTGTTTGTATCTCTTTCTCCGATAAACTTTGAAGTTGTAAAGGATAACTCAAAGCAGATTTTACATTCATCCCCAATAACTTCGACTCTTGAGGAATTAACATTACCTGACGACGAAATTTTAAAACATCCCAATGATGAACCAATTTTCCTCGAAAATATAAATCTCCTTTACTAGAAGTACATAAATGATTTAAAACTTTTAATAAAGTACTTTTTCCTGCACCATTACCACCAATTAAAGCAATTTTTTCCCCTTCATTAACATCAAAAGAAATATTATCTAACAAATGATTCTGATGAATTTTAGTCAGCAAACTAATATTTTTCGCTTGTAAAATAGGAGAAATAGACATATATGCAAATTGAATCTAATTTATATTAATGGCTCTATCAGTTTGAGTATGTAAATTATTGATGTTTGGTAGGCAAGAGGCAATAGGGGATTATTAAATAATAATTTATAAACTTTTAGTTTTTCTCTTACTATAAACATTATTCAATAAAGGTTATGGAAGTCCTGTTTCTCTTAATTTATCATAACCACACTCTGAAGAACCATATTAATTATTTTATTGTAAGCAAGAAATATTTAAATATTCAATATATCTGATATTTTTCTAGCCATTAATTTATCGCAAAATTATTAATAATTACTATATTTTAATAATCATAATTAAATCAATTTCCGTGGAATTTTTCAAACTGATTTGTTTTTTCTGTTAAACCAAAATTATTCATTATAGTCACCACTCCCCAAGCGGTAAAAATGCCAATCACTAAACCAATAGCTAAAAGTATTATAAACAATTTTTGAATTTCTTTTTTTTTCTGTGGAGATATTTTTTCTACCTCATTATCTGCAGAAAAATCATTAACATTGCCAGAGTTTTGACCAGGATCAAAAAAGTTATTATTCATAATATTATTTCTCTTAATAGTAAATCTCTTGTTAATATAACATTCCACAAAAAAATAGAGGCAATAAACTTAAGATTCGCCTCCTAAAATTTTTAACTATTTAGTTGAAATATGCTTTTTCGATATAATTATTACTTTTACTTATTAATTATTACTTCCCAACGTTGACTCATGACAATTGAAGCCGATTCAAACCCTAAACCCAATCTCTGCCCGTCAAGAAATAATCGGTTAATCGAGCTTCAGGTGAACCTTTTTCAGGGGTGTAGCAGTATTCCCAACGGGTGAGAGGAGGTAAAGACATTAAAATCGACTCAGTGCGCCCATTGGTTTGTAAACCAAAAATTGTACCACGATCATAAACTAAGTTAAACTCAACATAACGTCCTCGGCGGTATAATTGGAAGTTGCGCTCTCTTTCTCCGTATTCGGTATTGCGACGACGCTCAATAATGGGTAAATATGCAGGTAAGAAAGCATCCCCACAACTTTGAGCAAAAGCAAATAAATCTTCCCAATTACGAGACACTTTGCCTACTTTTTCGCTGTAAGCATTGGCTTCCCCATCAGCATTTGAACCAGCGTAGAGAATACCGCTATCATCCTGATAGTCAAAGAAAATACCACCAATTCCTCTGGCTTCCTTACGGTGTTTTAAGTAGAAATATTCATCACACCAACGCTTAAAAGTAGGATAATATTCTTTATGATGGCGATCGCACGCATCTTTATGAACTTGATGGAAATGAATAGCATCTTCTTCAAAAGCATAATAAGGAGTTAAATCTGCACCACCAGCAAACCACCAGATAGGACCTGCTTCAAAATAACGATAGTTGAGGTGAACCGTAGGAATATAAGGGTTTTTAGGATGCAACACCATAGAAGTACCTGTAGCGTAAAATCCATAACCTGCTCCTTCAGGACGTTGCATTAAAATAGAAGGAGGTAAAGTATCACCCCAAACCTCAGAAAAATTAACACCACCTTGCTCAAAAATACCGCCATCACGAATAACTCTGGTGCGGCCACCTCCACCTTCCTCTCTTTCCCATTTATCTTCACGGAAACGAGCTTTGCCGTCAATTTCTTCTAATCCCTGACAAATTTTGTCTTGTAAATCCATTACAAAACGCTTTGCTTTCTCACGGGCATCGCTAGGAGGTAAAACTCTTTTTGTATCGTTGTTGATTAAAGGTTGGTTGACTAAACTGCTCATATTATTTTTGGACTGGTTAAAACATTCTTTTCATAACTATAAAGTGATGATACCAATAATGTCATCCTTGCTTAATAAAACTTCATATGAAAAAAAGAAGAATTAAGAGGTATCAGGTTTCAGGTGTCAGTTTTTATTTAATTCCTTTTATGTTTTCTATGTTTTTCCCAGCTAATAGCCCCAATACCCCATTCCTTACTCCAAATTCAAATTAAGTAATGTAAACATTAGTGCATAGATTTTTCTTTTGGGTTAAAATCATAAAAACAAAATATAACAATAAAGAGATTAAAGATGACTGCAACCGCAATTAAACCTAAAAGTGATAAAAAGAAAGAATTAAAAGAAACTTTATTAACTCCTAGATTTTATACCACTGACTTTAAAGCGATCGCAGAAATGGACATTTCCGCCCAAGAGAAAGAATTACGGGCGATGTTGCAGGAGATGAAAAACGACTATAATCGCAATCACTTCGTTAGAGATGAAGAATTTGAACAAACATGGGATCATTTAGATGAACAAACAAGATCCGCTTTTATCGATTTCCTTGAAAGATCCTGTACTTCCGAATTTTCTGGGTTTATCCTCTTTAAAGAAATTTCTCGCCGTATCAAGGACAAAAACCCCTTACTGTCCGAAATTTTTAGCCTAATGGCAAGGGATGAAGCCCGTCATGCAGGATTTTTAAATAAAGCCATGAGTGATTTTAATATTTCCCTAGACTTGGGATATTTGACCAAAAATAGAGTTTATACCTTTTTCAAGCCTGAATGGGTGATTTATGCTGTATATTTATCTGAAAAAATCGGTTATTGGCGTTATATCTTAATGTATCGTCACTTAGAGAAAAATCCTCAATACAAGTTCTATCCCCTTTTCAAAAAATTTGAGCATTGGTGTCAAGACGAAAGCCGTCACGGTGACATTTTTAACGCCTTATTACGCTCTCAATTTTCCATGTGGCAAGGATGGCAGGCAAAATTATGGTCAAAATTCTTCCTCTTATCCGTATTTGCAACCCACACCTTAACGGTACATGAAAGAGAGGATTTCTACGAATCCGTTGGTTTAGATGCCAAAGAGTACGATCGCCAAGTCATCGAAAAGACTAACAACACTGCGGCAAAAGCCTTTCCCGTCATATTAGACACCAACCATCCCAAGTTTTTCGCAGGTTTGGAAAAATGTTCTGAATATAACTTGCAGATGTCTAAAATTGATGAAAGCAATCAGCCCAATTTCATCAAAGCATTGAGAAAACTTCCCTTACAAATTGCCATTTTCTTTAATTTACTCGGTTTATACTTTATAAAATCCATCAACGCAGAAGAATTAAGAGGTGCGGTTAATTAAAAAAGACATCTCCAAAAATTAGCATTTTTCCCGCTTAGTTCGGGCTTATAGCCCGAATTCGATCGAAGTCTAAAGAGTTCGGAGTTAAAATAATCGATTCAAGCAAAAAGGCGATCGCAAAAAGATCTGTTATTTAGAACCCATCTAAACTTAAGAACAATTTTTTGTGTCTTTGTAGTGAAAAATAGACACTCTAACCAAAAAAAGAGTAATTATTCTCCAAAAGGGGAGGGGGCATAAAGCCCCCTGTTAGGAATGAAGTTCGGAGTTTGGAGTCGCTAACTATTATAGCGAAAAAAAATATAGTTGGGAGCTTTTTTCAAATTTTATTGATAAAACCCCATCAAAGTTAGTTAATCATCAGCAAAAACATAACGATATAATTCAGAGCCATCGGGTTCAGGACTAGATTCCGCAAACTCTACAGCTTCTTCAATCAAAGCATTAATTTTTTTATCGATCGCATCTAACTCTTCTCTGGTAGCAATTTTATTATCCGTGATATACTTACCAAATTGAATAATAGGATCTTTTGCGTTCCAAAATTCTTTTTCCGCCGGGTCTCTCAATTCATCAGGATCAGCCAAAGAGTGACCACGAAAACGATAAGTTAAAGTTTCAATTAAAGTAGGTCCTTCTCCTGCCCTTGCTCGTGCGATCGCCTTTTGTGCTACATCTCTAACAGCCAATAAATCCATTCCATCGACTTCATAACCCTCCATATTGAAAACACTAGCTTTCTTATAGATTTCAGTTTGAGAAGCCGCCCTTTCATGAGCCATACCAATCGCCCATTTATTATTTTCCACCACAAAAAGAATTGGTAACTTCCACAATGCCGCCATATTGAGACATTCAAAAAACTGCCCATTATTAGTAGTACCATCCCCAAAGAAACAAGCAGTCACCTGATCAAAATCAGTCTCACCCAAAACCTTACGACGATACATACTTTGATAAGCCGCCCCTAAAGCCACGGGGATACCCTCACCAATAAAAGCATAACCGCCCAATAACTTATGCTCGGCAGAAAACATGTGCATCGAACCGCCACGCCCTTTACTACACCCAGTCGCTTTACCAAATAATTCCGCCATAACCTCCTTCGCAGGTACACCACTACTTAAAGCATGGACATGATCCCTATAAGTACTGCAAACATAGTCTTCTCCCGGACGCATAGACTTAATGATACCGCTAGAAACCGCTTCTTGTCCATTGTAGAGGTGAACAAAACCGAACATTCTACCACGATAATACATTTCAGCGCACTTATCCTCAAACATACGCCCTAAAACCATGTCCTCATAATACATGAGGCTTTCTTCTTTATTAATTTTAACTTTGGAGCTATCAAATTTAGGTATAGTTCTTTCTTTTACCATAATATTTTATTTTAGTTGCCAATTAACAATTATTTCATTATCTATGATTAATCGGCAATTAGAATTAACGATTCAATAATTATTTATCTCCTAATATTTGACCTTGCTGATTAAATTACTTAAAGATGCTTGTGAAGTTCTTTTAATTATATATTTCCTTTAATTATATATGATGATGAATAGAAAATATTTGTGGCAATATATCAATTTCCCTCTTATTACGAAAGCTATAATAAAACCTAAAGAAGAGTGAGAATTAGCCATTTACTTTAGTGAATGGCAGAACGAACGTCGCAGAATTTATTCTGCCTATTTACCTTTTTGATTTTCTATGTATTTTTTGATTGTTTCTGTACTAGCATTACCTGCGGTTGAACAAAAATAACTAGGAGTCCATAAGGTAGGTAATTTTAATAATTCAGGAAATTCTTTTCTTAAATGATGAGATAATCTACCTTTCACTCTTTTGATGATTACAGATGGAGCGTAAGTAGGATTTGTTTCAATAAATAAGTGAATATGATCAGGCATAATTTCCAGTGCAATTAACCTCCAGTCATTTTCTGTACACAACTCAAATATTATTTCTTGGCAACGTTTGACTATCTTGCCTTTTAGTACTGCTTTTCTTCTTTTTGGACACCAGACAAAATGATAATTTAACAAAGTTACTGAGTGAGGATTTCTGCGGTAATCTTCCATTATTTTGTTTATTTTGCTAATATATTCTACATAACTAATATACAGTAAGAAAATGTATGGAAGCCAACAAGTTTTATTGAACCCAGATAAAGATACTAAGTCTGTACTAGAGTATATCTGCATTGAAGCGAACAAACTCTATAACATCGGGCTTTATTATGCTAGACAAATATACTTTAAAGAGCATCGCTATATAACTAAGTTTGAGCTAGACAAGGAAATAAAAACTAACCTTCATTATCGGGCTTTACGCTCTTGCGTAGCTCAACAAACATTGAGAAGTGTTTATGAGGGAATGTCAAGCTATAAAACTCTAAAAAGTAAAGCTAACAAGGGTGATTTACACTTTAAACCTAAACTTCCGAATTATCGTAAAAAGGGTTTATATCAAGCGGTTTACCCTGCTAGGTGGGTTAAGTTGGCAAAAAATAACCAACTAAAATTTACTCTAGGAAAGCAAACAAAAGTATGGTTTGGAATAGATCATTTTTATTTGCAAATGCCTTCTAATCTCAATTATAAAGACATTAAGGAATACAGAATAATACCTCGAAATGGATGCTTTTATCTGGAATTTGTGTATGAGCAGAAAATAGAACCAATTTCTTTATGCCAAGACAATGTACTTGGTATTGATCATGGAATTAACAACTGGCTAACTTGTGTGTCTAATGTAGGTACTAGCTTTATAGTTGATGGAAAACAAGTTAAATCAATGAATAACTGGTATAACAAAAAAGTAGCAATACTGAAAGAGAATAGGACACAAGGTTTTTGGTCAAAAAGGTTAATGAGAATAACCGAAAAGCGTAACCGTCAAATGAGAGACGCTGTTAATAAGTCAGCTAGAATAGTTATCAATCATTGCTTACAAAATAATATAGGTACTATTGTTTTTGGTTGGAATCAAGGACAAAAGCAAGAAGCAAATATGGGAAAAAAGACAAATCAAAAGTTTGTAGTTATTCCAACAGCAAGATTAAAAGACAGAATTAAAGATCTGTCTGAGTTGTACAGTATTCAGTTCATAGAACAAGAAGAAAGCTATACGAGCAAGGCTTCTTTTTTAGATTTAGACTTCATCCCTACTCACGGTGAAAAACCCGAAATTTGGAAGTCGAGTGGAAAAAGAGTAAAGCGTGGATTGTTCCGTACAGCTAACAACTTATATATCAATGCCGATTGCAACGGTAGTGCTAATATTATCCGCAAAAAAGTAACCGCAAAGTCAAGTATTCTCAGTAATGTAAATCTTGATGGAGTGTCTATGGGTGCTTTGATACATCCCCAGAGAATTAGGCTCTGGTCAGCTAAGACAAAGCGAAGCAATGTGGATTTATCCCATTGGTCTGCAGACGCTTAGAATCCTCGGAATTTATTCAGTAGGAGTTATCAATTGTCATCGAAATTGATGGAGATACCCATTTTACAAATGACGGTATCGCTTATGATCTAACTAGAACTGCCATCTTAGAGAGTTATGGATTAAAAGTAATTCGGTTTACTAATCATGATGTGATTCACTCTTTTGAAGGTGTTTGTCAAGCCATCGAAAAAGCTCTTGAGATCCCCCCACCCCCCCTTAATAAGGGGGGGTCAATACAGGCTTTTAGAAAATAGTTGAACTTAATAATTGACCCACCAAAAAATTCCAAGCAATAACTTCGTCTTTACAAAAACTTTATATAGCAATTTAAGTAGTATTACGGTTATGTAAATCTCTTTTTTCGGGCAGTCTGGTAATTAGAGATCCTATGTGTAAATAATCAATACAAAACCAGATTTATAAATAATATTTTATACCCATAACTTAACCTTAAACTGCTAGAGAAAAAAGAGGAAATTGCTATGCTAACCAACAATCAAAACAAAAATCAAAAAAAACCCCTAGTTACTAATTTTATCCGTAATTTATTACCTTTCGGTGTCAGAAGCCAACAGGGTTCAACTCTTCCAATGGCGATCGGTTTAGGTAGTGCCATGATGATTGTTGGTGCAGTGGCAGTTATGAAGGGTGGGCAGGAGAATACAAATACTACATCCTCAGAGCAAAGCAAACAAGCAATGGCAGTCGCAGAGGCTGGTGTGACGAATGTTCAATCATTTCTGGCAAAAAACCCTTCTTTAGCAATGCTTGATTTAGAAGACTGGCAGGAAATTGTAAAAGTAGATCCGAATGATCCGAAAAAAGTAGAAGATAAAATAGTAAGTGCAATCCCACCTTTAGCTGAAAAAGTTGAAGAGATGAAAAATGCAACTAATACAGGCTCTAGCAATGGAAATCAAGAATCATATCTATGTAAAGCAACTCAACCATCTAGCACATCATCACTCGATTCAAGTTTGGGAGAAACGTTTAACGCAGAAAAAATAATTGAAGGTTTGCAATCAGTTGCAGGAGTCAAATCCAATTCAAAGGATACTCAATGGGTTCCCGTTGGTAACAATGGTTCTTATAAGTTACTGGACTATTCAAGAAATGCAAGTGAAGATGGAGCGATAGCAATCATTCAAGGAAAAGTAGGAAATGCAGTTGCACAGCTAGCTATTGATTTGCAGGGTAGTTTTAATGTCGAAGGCGGTACAATCAATTCAGAAAGTACACCAATTATGATTGATGGTTCAGGAGATGGTGCACCTGCACTATGGATTACAGATAATACAGACAATGATTTTGGTAATAATGATTTTGGCGGAAATGTAAAAATTACTGTTTCTGATTGTAAGAAAATGGTAGGGGAAAAACCTGACGAAAATGGTAATTTTGAGTATCAGCCTTATAAGAATGGTCCAAAAAGCAAAGGTGGTACAACCGTTTTAACAAAAGAACCAATGCCTCCAGTTCCTACACCACCAAGTGATGCAATTTCTCTTTCGGCTATTACAGGAGACATGGCACTTCCAAGAATAAATGTAAAAGTTAAAGGTAAAACAATTAATGATACAAAAAGTTCTGATGGTTATTATCATTACAAAGTTAATGTTAGTCAGGGAAATAGTATTAACTTAAAAGGAAATGATACTTTATCAATTAACGACAATGTTGTTCTCCATTTAGATGGTAATATGTTGCTTTCTGGAAATTCAAAAATTAAAACTGATTCGAGCGAAAAATTACAGATATATGGAAGTCAAAATACAACAAGTATTGGAATTAATGGTGGTGGAGAGTCAGGTAATGTTTTCATTCATGCACCAAATGCAAATGCTGGTGTAAATGGAGGAGGGAGTTCTTACCCTAACATTTCTGGTTCTATTTGGGTTAAATCGTGGGGTAAAGGTTGGTCAAACTCTAACTCAGGAGTTTTGGTTGCAAACCCTGGGAAATACGCCGATTACTTAAGTGGTGAAACTCGCCAAAAACCCAAATCTTCTACCCCTGAACCTATTACCACAACTTATAATAATGTTGGTAAAGTTTCTAATTTTACTAGACAACCTATATCTTCCAACAAATAACTATTCAAATAATTAAAGAGAAACAAATCATCGCCTCTTCGGGGGCGTTTTTTTATGGGATTGAGAAATAAACAAGAAAAGATTAAGCTATGATTGAACTAACAATTAATCAATATTGTAGGTAGTTATGTGGGGTAAATTTCAACAGAGTGAACTTAGAATAGAAGTCTCCGCCGATGAAAAGAAATTAAAGGATAGTCTTCTCAACATTGAACAATTAGAAAAATGGTTTTTTCCTCTTAAGTTTCAAGATAAGCGTCCAAACCAACTAGAATCAGGGGATAAGTTTATCATTAAATTGGGATTAGTTGAAGTGAGAAATGAAGTAGAAATTATTAACAGTAATTGTATTCGCTTTTTATTAAGTGGAGGAATTGACGGCTATCAAGAATGGTGTTGGGGTGATGAATGGATTCAATCTCGCTTAGAAGGTGTGTCAATACTGCCTTTGAATTTTGCCCAAACTATGAATTTATTAAGGTTAAGAACTTTTGTGGGTGCAGAAATTGGCGAGAGAAAATAATAAATAATTTGCTAAAGAATATCGATTATTTTGAAATCATCAATTATGATCAAATATTAAAACAGAGGGAAATCTGAAACTGGGAAAACAATGATTGAAAGAATTGGGCAATGGTTAAAATTAATTCCAACAACCATTCAACCCTATGATCCTGAAAAGGATGATGTGAAAGGTAAGAATGGGGATTCAACTGCTACTCATCCTGTGGTTAAAGATGGAGATTTAGAATTTTTGTTTTATCAGTTATTAGAAGGGGTTGCTAACGGGTGGCAAGAGTCTCGTATTGAGCAATTTTTTGAAAAATTAGAGCCGAGAATTTCCCTTGAAACTTGGTTAGATTGGTTACAGCGTTACCGTAATCAGTTAATTAAGTCTTCTCATGGTCATAGTCAATTGGCAGTAAGAATGATTCGTTTAGGTGAATTGACAGCAACATTACCTTTTATGCGAGGAGTGGGAGATTTAGCTTATGAAATAGGTAAAGAGTTATTAAATCAGACAACATCAAACAATTTTGTTAATTCTTTCAATTCCCATCATCAAGAAAATATAGATAAAAATATAGATAAAATTGAAGATAAAACGCCTATAAATGAAGTAACCGAAAGTTTAACCGCAAAAATAAACTCTCCTACATCATTAGGGGAACTACTATCTTTATTACAAAAAGATGAAAATTTTGCTTCTGAAATTGCCCATCAGTTAAACTTAAATACGGTTGATCCTAGTGTAATTATTGCCAAAATCGTTGAGCAAACAGAATCAGATTCTTTACCTATTTTTTCCGGTTCTATTTCTGAAGAATTAGTAGAATATTTATTCAATTTAGGCTTAGAAAAAGCATCGGCAGGAGATTTTGAAGAGGCTTTAATTTCATGGAATCAGGCTGTAACTCTTAACCCCGATTTTGCCCCCGCTTGGCATAACAAAGGTAGTGCTTTAGCTTACTTAAATCGTTTACCAGAAGCAGTTCAAAGTTTCGAGCAGGCGATCGCACTTAATGTAAATGACCTCGATTCCTGGTACGATAGAGGGAGTGCTTTATTTAGCATGGGACAATGGCAAGAAGCAATCATTAGTTGGGAAAGAGTAATTGGGATTCAACCTAATCATTATCAAGCGTGGTATCATCGAGGTCTAGCCCTAGAAAAACTAAAAAAATTAGGGGATGCGTTGAATAGCTATGGAAAATGTTTAAGTATTAATCCTCTTTTTACTCCAGCTCAGAAGCGACAAGAAAAATTAAATTTGCTCCTTTCCTCTAATTCAGAAAATTAAAACTTAGAACCTGTTTGCAAAGCACTATTGCTGATTATTGATCCCCAAAAAATATATTGGAAAGTCCCCCTTATTAAGGGTGATTTAGGGGGACCTAAAACTTTTCAAACAACTTCTCAATTATGGTCTTTTTTTGCTATATTTAACCTGAGTTTTGGATAAGCTGAAAGCATCCCAACTCGTAGTCAGAAAATCTTATAGCTTCTTCTTAGAAATAACGATAAAATTGCCTTAATCCGAACTGACGTTAAATAGTTAAGAATTAAAAATTAAGAATTAAGAATGAAAAACCACGAATACTTACTACTTATTTATTATTTATTACTTGCTTCCCCCTTTCCCCTCATCACCTCATCACTCTAACACCTGCAACCTGCAACCTGCAACCTGACACCTAACCTTATCGGATATTCTTAAACCGAACTGAGGTTATATTTATGAATCGTTTTTAGTGAAAATATTGATAGATTATCTGAGCTAAATTATCCCCAATTCCTGATACTTCTGCTAACTGTTTAACCGTTGCCTGACGAATATAATCCACCGAGTGAAAATGAGCTAAAAGCCTTTTTTGTCTCTCAAATCCCAACCCCGGTATCTCATCTAAAATTGATTTACGACTAGCTTTTTGTCTTTGTTGACGGTGAAATGTAACAGCAAAGCGATGGGCTTCGTCTCTTAATCTTCTTAATAATTGTACTCCTGATTGTTCTTTATTCGTATCAAGAGGTAAAGATTGATTGGGTAAAAATATTTCTTCCCTTTTTTTGGCTAAACTAATAACCTTAATTTTCTCCATTAAATTCATTTCTGTTAAGATTTCACAAACCGATGAAAGTTGACCTTTTCCTCCGTCAATCATCACTAAATCTGGATAATCTTCTGTATGGGAAAAACGTCTTTTAATTACTTCTTGTAGAGATAAAAAGTCATCAGAGTGACCTATTTTGATTTCGGGATTTTTAATCTTGTAATGACGATAATATTGTTTTGCAGGTAAACCATCAATAAAAACAACCCTTGAAGCTACGGCATTTGAACCTTGCAAATGGGATATATCATAACCTTCAATGCGGCGAGGCAGAGTGGGTAAATCCAATATTTTGGCTAAATCTTCCATACCTTCTAAATTAGTTTGACTAAACTTTTGACTTCTTTCTAGCTCTATTTGAGCATTCCTAGCCACCATCGAAATTAATTCGGCTTTTTGCTGTCTTTGAGGAATAGTAATAATGACTTTTTTACCCTTTTTTTCTCTTAGCCAACTAGCTAAAATTTCTTCTTCTTTGAGAGGATATTGAACTATTATTTCCGTAGGAATTTCTGAGAAGTCAATATTTTGATAGTGTTGTTCTAAAACTCGTTGTAAAATTTCTCCCTGCTCATCATTATGACCATTATCGGTAAAAAATCCTAATCTGCCAATTAAACGCCCTGCTCGAATCTGAAACAGTTGAATACAAGTATAATTTTCATCCTGAGCAAGTGCGATCGCATCTCTGGAGATGGTATCATCAGGTAAAGCAACTTTTTGACTGGAAAATAATTGTTGTAAACTCAGAATTTGATCCCTATATTGAGCCGCCTTTTCAAATTCTAGGGCTGATGAAGCGATTTCCATTTGAGTTTGTAATTGTTTAATTAATTCATCAGTACGCCCCTGAAAAATAAAAGCAACTTTACTAATAATTTCCCGATATTGTTCAGGAGTAATTAAATTTTGACAGACTCCGGGGCATTTTCCTAGATCATAATTCAAACAGGGGCGATCTTTATATAAAGGCTTCGATCGCTGTCGTAAAGGAAAAGTACGTTTAATAATATCTAAAATTTCTCTTAACCTTCGACTATCCACATAAGGACCATAATAGCGATCGAGTTTATCAGTTAAACGACGCTTACGAGTAATAAAAATACGAGGATAATTTTCAGACCAAGTAATGCAGACATAGGGATATTTTTTATCATCCTTAAGTAAAACATTAAAATGGGGTTGATGCTGTTTAATTAAATTTGCCTCTAAAGCTAAAGCCTCCGCTTCCGTGTCGGTGACAATATATTCAATATCTCTCACCTGAGAAACCATTAAAGCTATTCTATGGGTATGTTTAGCAGAAGGATTAAAATAAGATTTAACCCGTTTTTTGAGATTTTTCGCCTTACCAATATAGAGAATATTTCCAGATTTATCTTTCATAAAATAAACCCCAGAATCATCAGGCAAACTTTTTAATAAATCCTCTACTTTCATCCCATAACCATGCTATTTTTCATAAACAAGACAATTAAAAATGAAGAATTAGGAATGAAGAATTAGCTTCCCCCTCTCCCCCTCTCTCTAATACCTCAATCCCGAAAACTTCAAATTGCCTAATCATTCTTTTCATTCTTTTTATTATCAGACTTTGGACGAGTAAATTGAGACGCCGCAGGGAAATACTTCACAGGTTCATTTTGTAATGCTGTCACCATAAATTGTCGCCAAATGGGGGCGGCGTATCCCCCTCCTGTCACCCCACTTCCTAAACTGCGATTGAAATCATCATTCCCAATCCAAACAGCTGTTGCTAATTGAGGCACATAACCCACAAACCAAACATCTCTTTCCCCTGAAGTTGTACCAGTTTTACCCGCCGCAGGTCTGCCAATGTCAGCACTACGAGCTGTTCCCCCTTGTATTACTTGAGTCAAGGTTGCAGAAAGAGAAGCCGTCGCCCATTCATTTAAAACTAATTTAGGTTTAGGGGTATTATCTAACAAAATATTTCCATCACTATCTGTGACTTGTACAATCATTGTCGTGTCTGATTGCCAACCATTATTAGCAAAAGTTGCATAAGATTTGGCCATTTCCATGGGTGTAACTCCCATCGGTCCTAATGGTAAGGATACAACAGGACTTAAGGGGCTTTCTATACCTAACGTGCGACATACTTCAATTACTTTATCTAAGCCTATTTCCTGCCCTAAAACCACTGCGGGAATATTTAAAGACTGACTGAGAGCTTGAATGATACTAACATCTCCTCCCCCAAAACTTCCACCATAGTTTTGAGGACGATAATAGCCACTTCCATCTCGATAACCTTTAGAATAGTTAGCAACTGACGAAGTAGGAGTGTATTTACCTGTGGCAAAGGCAGTGTAAAAAACAAAGGGTTTAAAAGCAGAACCGGGTTGACGACGAGATTGTAACACCCGATTAAATTGGCTTTGTTCATAATCTACACCCCCCACCACTGCTTTAACAAAATGGGTTCGAGGGTCGATCGCAACTAGGGCGATTTGATCCGCCTTAACTCCCCATGACACTAAATTACGATGGGATTTTTGGACGATTTCTTCCGCCTTAACCTGTAAATCATAATCAATAGTAGTTTGAACATGAAGTCCCCCCTTAGTAATCATCTCTTGTCCAAAACGTTCTATTAATTCTTTGCGCACAGAATCAGTGACATAGGGAAGTTTACTACTTTGCCATGCTTGAGGCTTACCTAAATAAAGGGGAGTTTTTTTAGCGGTTTCAGCCTCTTCACTGGTAATCCAGCCCAAATCCACCATTCTCCCTAAAACTAAAGCCTGTCTTTGTTTAGCAATATCATAATTAGCAAAAGGGCTATAAACTTCAGGGGCTTGAATAATTCCCGCCATCATTGCCGCCTCTGCCAAATTTAGTTCTCTTGCAGACTTATTAAAGTAACTTTGAGCCGCCGTTTCTGCACCATAATTGTTATGCCCCCAATAAATATTGTTGAGGTACATTTCCAAAATATTATTCTTCTCAAAAACCTGCTCTACTCTTACTGCTAAAACTGCTTCTGCTAATTTACGAGAAAAAGTCCTCTGATGGGACAGAAAAACATTTTTAACTAACTGCATTGTTAAGGTTGATGCACCTTCTACCACCCCACCACTTTGAATATTAACCAGAATTGCCCTACCGATACTGGTAGGATTGATACCTTTATGATCATAAAAATTACTATCTTCGATCGCCAATACTGCCATCTTTAAGTTAGGGGAAATATCCTGAAAATCTACTGTTGTGCGATGTTCTTCCCCGTGATATGTAGTTAGTAAACGTCCCTTAACATCATAAATGTAGCTAGTTTGAGAAGGAACATAATTTTTTAAAACCCTTACATCTGGTAAGTTACGAAAGCTAACGGCTAAACCAACCAAACCACCTGCTATAGCTGATGTGGTCAATAATGTTAGACCTAAAAATGTCCCAGTGGTTACTTTTACCACTCCCATAAAAAAATTAGTAGGGGTTTTTGGATTGGGGACAGGATTATTAGTTTTACCTTTGATGCTAGTAGATGCCACAGTTTTTGACCAAAAAAATAATTTTATAAAATAGTTGCAAGAGTATTACACTAGCTTAGTTACATAACATTATAATTAAGCAGAAAAGGACTGCGCTTTATCCTAGCACAAACCTTTTATAATAAATCAAGATTCAAGAATTAAACTTGACATAACTAAGGTTTTTCTTTAGTTTAGCTATAAAAAACGGATAATTAACCCATCAGGAGTTTTAAAAACATATGTTTGTACTTAATGGTTATGAGTATTTTTTAGGTTTTCTGATAGTTAGTAGTTTAGTACCTATTTTAGCTTTAACAGCGTCTAAATTACTACGTCCAAAAACAGGAGGACCTGAAAGACGCACTACCTATGAATCAGGGATGGAACCCATTGGGGGGGCATGGATTCAATTTAATATCCGTTACTATATGTTTGCCCTTGTGTTTGTAGTTTTTGACGTAGAAACAGTCTTTTTATATCCTTGGGCAGTGGCATTTAACACATTGGGTTTATTAGCTTTTGTGGAAGCCTTAATTTTTATCGCAATTTTAGTAGTTGCCCTCGTGTATGCTTGGCGTAAGGGTGCTTTAGAATGGTCGTAAAGAGTAATTAGGAATTAGTAATTAAGACAAGGCAATAGGCAAACCCCCCTTTATCCCCCCTCGAGAGGGGGGAGGGCAACAGTGTTTAATTAATTTCTCCCTTATCACCGTAAGGGTTGAATATATTCAACCCCTACCACCTGAAACCTGCCACCTGAAACCTAAAACTTTTACCCTAACCCCCAACTCGGATCAAGTCCATTACAATAAAAATGATGCTATCTTAGTAAAGAAAAACTTATGAATACTTCTGCTACAGATTTAAAAAACTTAGAGAATCAGGCAAAGGAAAAAATCCTCAATCCTGCCGCCCGTAGTCAAGTAACTCAAGATTTATCAGAGAATATAATTTTAACCACCGTTGATGATTTACATAATTGGGCTAGATTATCAAGTTTGTGGCCCCTGCTGTATGGAACCGCTTGTTGCTTTATTGAATTTGCCGCTCTAATTGGCTCTCGCTTCGATTTTGATCGTTTTGGGCTTGTTCCTCGTTCTAGTCCCCGTCAAGCTGATTTAATCATCACCGCAGGAACTATTACTATGAAGATGGCACCCGCTTTAGTGCGTTTATATGAGGAAATGCCTGAGCCTAAATACGTTATCGCTATGGGTGCTTGTACTATTACAGGGGGTATGTTTAGCAGTGACTCTACTACAGCAGTGCGTGGGGTTGATAAGTTAATTCCTGTTGATGTGTATATTCCGGGTTGCCCTCCCCGCCCTGAAGCTATTTTTGATGCGATCGTAAAATTGAGAAAGAAAGTAGCAAATGAGTCAATTCAAGAGCGTGGAACTGTTAGAAGTCAAATCAATAGGTATTATTCCACTACCCACAATATGAAAGCAGTTGATCCTATTCTGACAGGTAAGTATATCCGCAGTGAGTCCAGAAATAATCCCCCTGCTGAATTAGCGGCGGCAATGGGAATGCCCGTAGATACAGCAAAATTAACAGAAAAAACCCAAAAGGAGGCTTAATCATCAATGACAGAAGCAAATAATAATAACAATCCAGAAACAGAAAATCAGCAAGAAAATAACGAGGTGGGAGAAATTGTCCAAGCGGGGATAACATCTCAATGGTTGACGGAAAATGGTTTTGCTCATGAAGTCCTCGAAAAAGATCATTCAGGAGTAGAATTGATTAAAGTTGACCCTGAGTTTCTTATTCCCATTGCGACTGCTTTACGTGCCTATGGATTTAATTATCTACAGTGTCAGGGTGCTTATGATTTAGGTCCAGGAAAAGAATTAGTTAGTTTTTATCATTTACTTAAAGTAGAAGATAATATAACTAATCCTCAAGAAGTGAGAATCAAGGTTTATTTGAATAGAGAAAATCCTCAAGTACCTTCTGTATATTGGATTTGGAGAGGTGCAGATTGGCAAGAAAGAGAGTGCTATGATATGTATGGCATCATCTACGAAGGACATCCCAATTTAAAACGTATTTTAATGCCTGAAGATTGGGTGGGTTGGCCTCTAAGAAAAGATTATGTATCTCCAGATTTCTATGAATTACAAGATGCTTATTAATTACTAGCCAATAATTAACTTAATAATTAAGGGGTACTGGGTTAGGGTGTTAGGGAGATAAGGTGTCAGGTGGTAGGGGTTGAATATATTCAACCCTTACGGTTTTAGGGAGAAATTTCTTTTTTATTTTAACTCCTTACTGCGTAAAGCTTTGCGGAACGAGCGCACCGAATTCTCTGAACTCAAATGATTGCCCTTTTCGCCATCACTCATAGATGAAAATTTATCTCGCACTCAGGTTAAATAGGTATTAGCTCCTCAAAAATACCTATCAGTAACCCGCCGATTACTTTATAAAATTTCTCAATTTGTTTCACACTTAATTGAACATAACTCTCAGTTGTCGAAAAAGAAAATATAATCTACCATTGGAAAAGAGTATTGAATAAAAACAATGCTTTATTTGATAGCCATTGAATTTTGTCGATGCTTATTTTTGATGCTCAATTAAAAGTTAGGGAAAATATGAGTAGATAAATGAATAATACGATTACTTTAATTTGGTTAGCGTTACCTTTTGTTGCTGGTTTTCTCGTTTATTTATTGCCCAAATACTCTAGTTATTTGAGTTTAGGAGGATTATTAATATCTATTTCTTATCCTGTTTGGATATTGACATCAGAAGTAGATTTTACTTTGCGGCTATTGGATAATTTTGGTGTTACTTTGTATGTAGATCAACTTAGCGGTTATTTTATTCTTACTAATTGTCTTGTTACCATTGGGGTGTTAATTTATTGTTTGTCGGAAGAAAGAAAGGCTTTTTTCTATACTCAATTAATGATTCTCTACGGTAGTGTTAATGCCTGTTTTATTGGCTATGACTTTATTAGTTTTTATGTTGCCATCGAGGTGATTAGTATTGCCGCTTTTTTGCTTATGGTTTATCCCCGCAGTGATAAGAGCATTTGGATAGGATTACGATACCTTTTTGTTAGCAATACTGCGATGTTATTTTATTTAATTGGGGCAATTTTAATTTATAAGGCGAATAATTCTTTTAGTTTTGATGGTTTAATTAATTCTCCTCCAGAAGCGATCGCACTTATTCTGTTAGGATTATTAGTAAAGGGAGGAGTGTTTGTATCTGGATTATGGCTTCCTCTTACTCATGCTTCAGTGGAGACTCCATTGTCAGGATTACTTTCGGGCATCGTGGTTAAGGCGGGAATTTTTCCTTTTCTTCGTTTGGCATCTATCAGTGATGAGGTGGACTTTGTTATCAGAATTGTCGCCATTGCTACGGCTTATTTAGGAGTTATACAGGCTATTTTTGAAAATGATACTAAAAGATTATTAGCTTTAAGTACTGTTTCTCAATTAGGATTTATCATTGCCTCTCCTATGATTGCTGGTTTTTATGCCTTAACTCATGGTTTGGCTAAATGCACTCTTTTTTTAACTGTTGGTAATTTACCTAGTCGTGACATTAAACAATTGAATCAAGAAGGAGTTAATTTTTATCTTTGGTTTGTGCTATTTTTAGGAAGCTCATCTATTATCGGTATTCCTTTATTAGCTGGTTTTAGTGCCAAGGTAATGGTAATGAAAAATATTTTGAGTTGGCAAAATATACCTTTCAATTTAGCAGTTATCGGAACAGCGATCGCACTTTCTAAACTAATTTTTCTCCCCACTGCTAATACATCTATATCTGAAACAGCAGTGAAAAGAGGTTATTGGCTAGGAGTCAGTATTTTAATGGGAGGATTAATAGCAACTAATCTGATTTATCCTCAAACCTATACCGTTGTCAATATTAGTAAAGCCCTAATCACATTTGCGATTGGAGCATTAATATATCTATTCATACTGAAAAAAATTACCCTAAAATTGCCCCGAACACTAGAAAAATTTGATAACCTGATTGGTATCATGAGCTTAACTGTGATTGGCTTATTCTGGATGGTTTTACCCATTGGCTAAAAAAAATTAAAGAATTATTAACTATTAACTATAACCATGAAACTAGCTGAACCCGTTATCGATTATAGATATGATAATCAAGTACCACAACAATGGGTAGAGGTTTTAGTGGATTGTGTCTATGCAGAGGGATTATATACTTATCAAAATAAACCCGATATTCTTATTAAAGCAGGAGATATTGTTAGTGTTCCTTTTGGTAATACTATTGTTGGAGGGGTAGTAGTTAGGATTCTTTCTCAACAGCCTGATAATCTTGATTCTAGTCAGATTAAAGAAATAGATGATATTGTGAGTAGTGGTTTTTTTCCTTCTCACTATTGGGAATTGTTAGAGCGCACTGCCAATTATTATTTAACGGATTTAATCAATGTAATTCGGGTTGCTTTACCTCCAAAACTTTTGGGGCGATCGCAGCGTCGGGTTAAGTTATTATTCAATAATATCCCTGAAAATCCTGAAGATTTCTGCACGGTGAAAGAATGGGAAGTAATTAAATTACTCAAAAAAAGCAAACAAGGGGATTATAGCTATCGTTTTATCACCCAGAAGGTCAATAATAGCCGAAAAGCAATTTCTTTGTTGGTAAAAAAACAATGGTTAGAAACCTATTTACAACCCCCTAGTAAGGCAAAACCAAAATTTACAAAAGTTGTCACCTTTCTAGGAGAAAATAACAACTCAGAAAAATTGACTCCTAAGCAAAAAGACGTTTTAAAAAACCTCAAAAATCATGATGGAGAATTAGCTTTACAGGAATTATTAAAAGTATGCGAATTGAATAGCGATTCTGTAGTGAAAACCTTGGAGAGAAAAGGATGTATTGTTATTCAAGAAAGAGAAACCTTGCGTTTATTACAGGATTCTAACCCCACCGAAGATCAACCAAAATCATTAACTTCCCCTCAAAATCAAGCCTTAGAATTAATTAACAGTTTACATTCTTTTTCCACTGTATTATTACATGGTGTGACAGGTTCAGGTAAAACAGAAGTATATCTACAGGCGATCGCACCCATCTTAGCACAGAAAAAATCTGCTCTTGTATTAGTCCCCGAAATTGGTTTAACTCCTCAATTAACAGATCGATTTCGGGCAAGATTCAAAGGACAAGTGTGCGTTTATCATAGTGCCTTGAGTGATGGAGAAAGATACGACACATGGCGACAAATGCTGACAGGTGAGCCTCAAGTGGTTATTGGCACAAGAAGCGCCGTGTTTGCCCCTTTACCTAATATTGGTATTATTATCTTAGATGAAGAACACGATACCAGTTTTAAACAACATCAACCTATCCCCACCTACCATGCTGTTAAAGTAGCCCAATGGCGTGCAGAATTAGCAGATTGTCCCCTTATTCTAGGTTCAGCTACCCCCTCCCTTGAAACATGGCAGAAAGCCTTTTCTGTTTTTCCTAAACCCCTTAAAATTAATAATATTGAGGATTTGTTAGTTAGCTCTTATCCCCATTATTATCTTTCCTTGCCCGATCGCATCTTAGAAAGACCTCTCCCCCCAGTAGAGATAATCGATATGCGTCAAGAGTTGCGTAAAGGTAACAGAAGTATTTTTAGCGATCGCCTCAAAGTAGAACTGCAAAACCTTAAACCAGAAGGAAAACAGGCGATTTTATTTATCTCTCGACGGGGTCACAGTACTTTTGTCTCTTGCCGTAGTTGTGGTTACGTTATGGAATGCCCCCATTGTGATGTTTCCTTATCTTATCATTATAGCCATCATGGTGCAAGGGAATTATTACGTTGTCATTATTGCAATCATGCAGAGCTACACCCAAAGCAATGTCCTCAGTGCTTTTCCCCTTATTTAAAATTTTTCGGCACGGGAACACAAAAAGTTGTATTGGAAATGGAAAAAGAGTTTCCTGACTTGAAAGTATTGCGATTTGATAGCGACACCACTAGCAGTAAAAATGCTCACCGCCGTATCTTAACCGAATTTGCCCAAGGAGAAGCGGATATTTTAATCGGGACACAGATGTTAACCAAAGGTATTGATTTAGCTAATGTTACCCTTGTGGGGGTAGTATCTGCCGATGGTTTGTTGTTTCATTCCGATTACAGAGCCTCAGAAAGAGCCTTTCAAACTCTCACCCAAGTGGCAGGAAGGGCAGGCCGTGGGGAAGATAGAGGCAAAGTTATCATTCAAACCTACTCCCCCGAACATCCTGTTATCCATGCAGTGCAAAATCATGATTATTTGGCTTTTTGTGACCGAGAATTAAAGGAAAGGGAGAGTTTAAGCTATCCTCCTTATGGTCATTTGATTTTATTACGTTTTAGTGGCTTAGACGGGGATAAAGTTCGAGATAGCGCAGATGCGATCGCTTCTTTATGTGCTAATTTATTACCAGATTATATGGAAATTTTAGGACCTGCCCCTGCTAATATTATGAGGGTAGCAAGGCGTTATCGATGGCAAATTCTGTTAAAAAGTGAGAAAGAATTTTCTTTAGAAATAAAACAAGAGCTAATCAATTTAAGACAATATTGTCATAATTCTGTTTCATTAGTTATCGATCCAGACCCCTTAAGAATTGAATAATTTGTCTTTATTGGTCAAGATTTTCTAAAATATCTTGTATAACCTGAGTTTTGGATAAGCTGAAAGCATTATTTTCTCGCAGTCAGAAAACCTTATGGTTTCTTAGAAATAACGATAAAATTGCCTTAACCCGAACTGACTTAAACAAGGGGCTTAAGCCCCTTGCTAAAAACCCCTACCACCTGCAACCTACAACCTGAAACCTGACACCTAACCTTATCGGATATTCTTAAACCGAACTGAGGTTAATTAAAATATCTCTCATTCCAGCAATTTCTTTCCAGTTCATATTAGAATATTTTTCCTTCACATAGGGCAAATTGTCAGTAACTTTTTTGGTTGCTTCTCCTATTCTTTCCAATCCGTGAATGACAGCGAAAATAGTTTTTTCATCTTCACAAAAATCATCAAAATTCAAACTATCAATAAATCGATTAATAGAGTTAATTGTGTCTAAAATATCATGTAAAAAGTCTTTAACTATTCTTTTCATAGATAAATAACCTCACTTAAAATTTGCTTCCCGATATGAGGTTTTAAACCTTTTTTCATAACTAAATCTACTTTTTTGCCTAACCTATCACTAAATAAATTTTGTAACTTGCCATATTTTGCCAAGCCAAATCTTGCTTCTGGCTTAAAAGTAACTAACAAATCTATATCGCTATTTTCCGTTTCTTCTCCTCTCACATAAGAGCCAAATAATCCTAATTCATCTATTTGATATTCTTCTTCAATTTCTAACTTTATTTTTTTGATGTTTTCTTTGAGAATGTCTAATTTATTCTTTTTAACCGTTAGTGTCATTTTTACATCCTCTTATCTTCATACAGTTGAGAATATCAGAGTAATTTAGTTTATTTATATCTTTGTTTTCATTTTACCTAAATAATTTATAAAATCAATGAAAATAGTTAGCAATTCAAAAATAAGTTCTGTTAACTCTTTTTCTTTAAATCTTTTAAGACTATATTGATTATTATTTATTGGCAAAAAAACTTTATCATTTTTTATGATGTCAGTTCATTTACCCTAATAATTTTTTCGTTATGACTATTATTAAATCATTTCTTTTTTCCATAACTCTATGTTTATACTTACTTTCTTCACCCTTAGTGAAAAGTGCAGAATGGGAAGAAATTCAAGCTAGGGGTAAAATTATTGTTGGAGTTAAAGATAATTTACCACCACTAGGTTTTACTGACCAAAACGGTAATTTACAGGGATTTGAAATTGATTTAGCTCATAAATTGGCAGAAGAATTATTAGGAGATAAACAAGCAATTAAATTTGTACCTCTCCTCAATCAAGATAGGCTAAATGCTGTCATAGAGGATGATGTGGACATTGCGATCGCATCTATTACTTTTAATTCTTCTCGTCAAAGATTAGTGGATTTTAGCGACATTTACTATTTTTCTGGAACAGGGATTATAGTCAAAAAAAATCAATTTTTGAGCAATATTAGGGATATTTCGGGAAAAATAGGCATTTTAAACAATTCAAGAGCGATCGCAGAAATTCAATATCAATTTCCACAACTATCATTACAAGGAGTTTCTAGCTATCAAGAAGCCCTAGAATTAATGGAAAAAGGAGAAATGCAGGGTTTTGCAGGAGATGTAATGGTTTTAACGGGCATAACTCAACAAACATCAAATTATCAGTTATTACCTCAAATTATTGGAGCATATCCCATTGCGATCGCACTTCCTAAAGGGAGACAATATCAATCACTACGAAACCAAGTTAATCAGGTAATGAGAAAATTAAGGCAAGAAGATTGGTTTAAGGAAAAAGCTAAATTTTGGGGCTTACCGTGAATAGATTTCAAAAGGGCAAAGTAAAAAGGGCAAAGGTAAATAGTTGATAATTAATAACTCCTAACTCTGTACGGGCGAATGGCCATTCGCCCCTAACTCACTCATTACTTACTCATTGCCTAAGAGAAAATCCTGTAAAGAAGGTACTTTTAATCGTTGTTTTTGAGTGTGGGATTTATGAGTTAAATCCATTAGTAATTGAGAGTAAATCCCCTCGATAATTGAAGGTGCATTCATCTTATTATGATCAATATTTTCTACTAATTGATTTACCACTCTGATAAATGGTGCGAGTCTGCCATCGTCAAACACTTGCGGAAAGGCTAACCTTTCAGGAATTTTTATTTCTTCTAAGGGTTGATTGTCCCTAGAAGCGTATAATTTAAAACCGTGTACATAATCCTTGAGGTTATCACTGCCTAAGACTAATGTGCCTTTTTCTCCGTAAATTTCTAGCCAATGACCGCGCCCTTGATAGGTAACTGAGCTAAGATTAACCTGTACTGGTGTGCCGTCATTCAATTCTAAGGTTATTAAACAGGTATCATCAGCAGTAACAGGCTTTAATTGATTGTTAGACAAAGGATCAGGGCGTTGGGATATGGCACAACCTAAATAAGCAGAAATTGTCGCTATTTCCCCAAATAACCAGTGAATATAGTCAAAAGCATGAGATCCGATCGCACCTAATGCTCCTCCTCCTCTTTCTTTAACGGAATACCAATTCCATGCACGGTTAGGATTGCCCCTTGATGCCACTAACCAATCGATTTTGATAAGTCTTGTTTTACCGACATAGTCATTATCTAAATATTCCTTGAGTAATTGCCATGCAGGAATAAAGCGAAATTCAAAGTCAGGGACGACAATTTTTTGCTTTTGTTTAGCTAAACGATAAATTTCCCTAGTTTCATAAACATTGAGATTAAGGGGTTTTTCGAGCAAAATATGCTTATCGTGGTTAAGGGCAATTTTTGCCATGTCATAATGCAGAAACGGAGGGGTAGAAATACTGACTATATCTACTTCGGGTAAACGGCAAATATCCTCTAAATCATCCATTGCATGGGCAATATTATACTCAGAGGCGATGGCTTTTGCTTTATCTAAGACACGATGATGTATTGCAACCACCTCTGTGCGAGGGTGAAGTTGAAAAGCAGGTAAATGAATTTGTTTACCAAAACCCGTGCCAACAATAGCAACGCCTAGTTTTTTTTCACTCATATCAATTAAACTCAAAATATATCAAAGTTCGTAGGGGCATAATATATATTATGCTCATATTGGCTTTAGCCATTAATTATTCCTTGTAAAGATAGAAACCCTAAAGGGTTTACTACAAACTAATTTTTATTAGACATCTGGTAGACAATATTAATATAGGTTCGTAGTTAGGGCTTGGTTCCCTTATTTTGAGAATTCTTGGAGATGTCTATTTACGTTAAACTACTCAGTGAGGGTTGAATATATTCAACCCCTACATTACTTATTTCTCATTACTCTTTAAATATTAGAAAAACCAACCGTAAGAGTGTAAACCTTTACCCAATAAATTGACTCCTAAATAACAAATCCATACCACCAAAAAGCCTCCTGCGGCTAAAAGGGCAGGTTTTCTTCCTTGCCAACCCTTGGTAATTCTGGCGTGTAAATAAGCGGCAAAGACTAACCATGTAATTAATGCCCATGTTTCTTTCGGATCCCAACTCCAATAAGACCCCCATGCTTCATTTGCCCATACAGCCCCTGAAACAATACCGATGGTTAATAAAGGGAAACCTAAGCCGATAATACGATAACTGATATTGTCAAGGGTATCCACTAAACTCAAACGCTCAGGAGAAAGTTGATTGACAATGGTTTTTTCCTGGGTTAACACGGCTGTACCGCCTTGATTCTCAACTTCTGTGATTTTTTCCCCTTGATAGTTTAATTTTAAGGCTTTAACATTGCGGTAAGCTCCTGTACCGACAGAACTACCTCTTAATTGAATTTCTTTGCCCTGAGTTAAAATCAAAAATGCGATCGCAACTAATGAACCTACCATCAAAGCAGAGTAACTAAACATCATGACACTAACGTGCATCATCAACCAATTAGATTTTAAAGCAGGAACTAAAGGTTCGCTATGTTGCATTTCTGGGGGGAGAGAAAGGGTAGCAAAAGCGGCGATACCCATAGCAGTAGGAGCACTGACAACTCCCACTAAACGACTACCACTCATCGATTCTGCAATTAAATGCACTGTGGTGACACCCCATCCCAAAAAGAAAAGGGATTCATAAAGATTACTAATAGGGAAATAACCCCCTTCAATCCAACGCGCCAACAGTAGAGAGGCGATAGATAAATTACCGATAATCATGCCCATTGTACCGAGTTTAGGCAATATTGAAAAATTGGGAAAAGCTGTACCTACCCAATAAAATAACATGGTGATAAACAACACAGCGAAAGAAACGTTATCTAAAATATTTTCTAAACTAACTAAATCCATAGGGTCAATATATTAAATTTATTTTCTATTATCCATGATGACCCACCTCAATTGCATCTACTCAAAAATTTACGTGGGGAAGAGGGAGATGAGGTGATGAGGGGAAGGAATGAGAAGGGGAAATCGGAGCTTAGGGGTTAATAGTTCAGAGTTGTTAATGAACCTCAGTTCGGTTTAAGAATATCCGATAAGGTTAGGTGTCAGGTTTCAGGTTGCAGGTTGCAGGTGGTAGGGGTTTTTAGCAAGGGGCTTAAGCCCCTTGTTTAAGTCAGTTTGGGTTAAGGCAATTTTATCTTTATTTCTAAGAAGCTATAAGGTTTTTTGACTACGAGAAAATAATGCTTTCAGCTTATCCAAAACTCAGGTTAATTATTAATTATTCACTATTCACTATTCACTGATTACTCTTTAAGCAATACTGCCTCTTTTTCTTGCTTCCTTGTAAGAAACCCCGACATTTTTGATTCCAGCTTTGATCATTTGTTCTTCTAATAAGGCAAAAAAACGGGTGCGATCGCTTCCTTTGATTACAGCGAGATTATGGGCTTCAGCTAAAGCAACAGGATAGCCAAAACCCTTATCAACTTGAGCAAGGGTAATACTTAGAGACTGATTGAGGAGAGACTCATTTTCCGCTACCCATTGGGGAAACTCAACCCTAGCAATTTCCGTGCCAACATGGAGATAACAGAAGTAAATATGGTTTTCTTCTCCATATAAATCTAAAATACGAGAATTACTACGGAATATAGCACTTCTTTCTCCTCGTTGTAAAAGGTGAGTCCAAAGATTAACATCTCTGAGGGGTTCAACTTTCTGACAGGGTGTTTTATCCACTTCTTCCCCACAAAATGCCATACAATTAGGATTATCGTAGGGACATAAAGGAAAACGAAGAAAGTTAATTGCCGACGTGCTACGGGAAGCACTAACATATCCCACGAAAGGAATTTTTGTCTGTCGTAAACTTTCCCATGCTTTTAGGATAGGATTCAAAATTTCTTCTCTAGCCTCAACGGGTAAAGTTTCTAAAAACCAGTAAACCAATGAGCCATCCATCATGGCAAGGTTAGGGGTATCAAAATGAGCTCCGGGAGGATTTACCCAAGTACAAGCCATTTCTGCTAATACCTCGGCTTCAGCTACAGTGCGTCGATAACTCATCCATTCTTCGGTACGAATTCCCCATTTTCTGGATGCGTAGAGGTCTTCACTTTTATAGTATATTTCAGGAAGGGTATCAAGGAGAGGATGTAAATTTTGCCCATAATGCAACATAATTCGCCCAATATTGATCAAATAACAATAGGCAATTTCATGATGAGAGGGAGCAATTTGAGAACCATCTGCCGAAAAAACACTATGATTATTAGGGGCAATGGGAATTTTTACTTTTTTAGTAATCGATTCTTGAGGGGTAGCGGCAGTAAATAAGAGGCGATCGCTCCATTCTTTTTGAGCTTTAATAAAAGTATCTTGGTCTTTTTCGACTATTGCTAATAATTGTATTGCTTTTTCCAAACGCTGACTACTTTTTAGGGCTTCTTTTTGGATTTCTTGCCCCATGTCTGGCATTTGACGGGCTAATTTTGCTAAATCTAACACGGCTGTTTTTATCTGGGTATTTGGAAGTGAGGGGATTTGGGGGATTGGGATATTGGGGAATTGGGGTGTTAGGGTTCGGGGGTGTCAGGTTTCAGGTTGCAGGTGTTAGGGAAATGAGTAATGGGTAATGAGTGTTCGGAGTTATTCACTATTCACTATTTACCTTCGCCCTCGCCCTTTTCTTAATTTCTAATAGATTTAAGCATTTCAACTAATGTATGATGTGCGTCTTTTGCATCAATTAGAGTATGATCAAAGTTAATTCTTAATGGTTTTTCCTCGTTATTATCGATAATTAGCAACATACCTTTATTATCAATAGACAACATTTTCGCACTATTTAAATTTTCTAAATTACCATAATGTTTGGCATATAAGACTAAGGCATCTCCATGATCATCGTTCATATGTTTACAGATGCGATCGCTCACTGCGGTGGTAATAGTTTCACTCATGAGTTAATAAATATGATCCTATAAAATAGCTTTTTGACAAATTATAAGCTAACACCCAGTCAACTTGCCATTTTTATGGCTCTTCTACAAAATAAAAATATATTGATAAAGAAAAGGAAGCGATCTCAACTCAAAATCATAGCTTAATTCACCAACTCCTAATTTTTTACTCATGAAGTTTTTGGGCATTGATGACGTAAAAATTATTAAACACAGCAATAGTTTCAAATTGGTAAATATACAAATTAGTTGTATAAAGACTTAGCAATAAATAATTATTTCTTTTCGTATTGGAAGCGATTAATTGGGGTATTTTATTTTTACCTGTATCGACTATCAAATTGCAAACCTGACTTTTGATCATCTCTTCCAAATTGGACGATTGAGCAGGGCAAATATTTTCTTTAGCATACCGAACTAATTCTTCTGTGGCGAACTTTTCGTATTTAGTGGAATTGGGGTTAGTAAGAGTCAAAATTATTCCCATAATTAAAAAAAAGCCCCCACCAACTGCTAACAAAACACGGGGAAACTTACGCTCTTCGAGAAATAATGGATTCATATTTAGACAGCTTTTTTTGGATAATTACTGGATCATTTTAATGAAATTATGTTATAATCAGAAATCGTAATGGCGAGCGTAGCCAAGTGGTTAAGGCAGTGGATTGTGGTTCCACCATTCGTGGGTTCGAGTCCCATCGTTCGCCCTCCTAAAAGTTTATGTTAATTTACTAACTCTTCACAAAACAGTTTACATCAATTTTTTTAGGTAAAGCTCAATAGAAATTCCTACATATAATTCTAAGATAATTGGATCTTTATTGTGATGTCACTCCGTTATTAAATTGTCTTTATCTCAGATATTGCATCTAGCTAAAATGGACTGGTGACGGTAGAGAATAGAAGAAATCCCTCTGTGTTTTCCATTTTAAGAGGAGAAGGAAAACAGGGAACAATAAATAATTGATGAAAAACTTATTAAAATTGGTTTTAAGGATATTATTTTCTAATATAAAAGAACCAATGCAAGATTTCAGTTTATCTTAATACTCTTCGATTGAACTGGAGCTAACCATATCAGCAAAAAATCTGATTCATCAAAAAATCTCAGAAATTGATATTATTATAAACAAAATGTAAATAAATATTAAGGTTTATTTTAATGTTTCTATATTACGCTCTTGGTGTATTACTAATATCAGTAATCATAGGTGTTGTTATTTATCTACTAACTCCTCGGACTTTTGAAACTCCTGAAACTGTTGCAACTTCATATGATGAGTGGACAGAAGATGGAATTTTAGAATTTTATTGGGGTGAGCATATTCATTTAGGTCACTATGGTTCTCCTCCAAGACGCAAAGACTTTTTAGAGGCAAAAGCTGATTTTGTTCATGAAATGGTCAAATGGGGAGGATTAGATAAATTACCCCGTGGTACTAAGGTTTTAGATGTCGGTTGTGGCATTGGTGGAAGTACCCGTATTTTGGCAAAAGATTATGGTTTTGAAGCCACAGGCATTACCATTAGTCCAAAACAAGTACAAAGGGCAACGGAGCTAACTCCTGAGGGTGTTAGCGCTAAATTTCAGGTGGATAATGCTTTAGATCTTTCTTTCCCTGACAATAGTTTTGATGTGGTATGGTCGATCGAAGCTGGTCCTCATATGCCAGATAAGAATAAATATGCTCAAGAGATGATGAGAGTTTTAAAACCCGGTGGTACTCTTGTGGTAGCCGACTGGAATCAAAGAGACGATCGCAAAGTTCCTCTTAATTGGTGGGAAAGAATCGTAATGCGTCAATTATTGGATCAATGGTCTCACCCTTCCTTTTCTAGTATTGAAGGCTTTTCCGAACAAATTGCTGAAACAGGTTTAGTCGATGGAGATGTAGTCACAGCCGATTGGACTCAAGAAACTTTACCTTCTTGGTTAGAGTCTGTTTGGCAAGGCATAGTTCGCCCCGAAGGTATTATCAAGTTTGGTTTATCTGGTTTTATCAAATCCTTGAGAGAAGTTCCTACCATGATTTTAATGCGTGTGGGCTTTGGTAGTGGTCTTTGTCGCTTTGGGATGTTCAAAGCTGTTAAAGCTAAATCTGCTACTTCTACTAAAGAAGCTAATACTAATGAAGTGGTTAATGTCTAATATTCATTAGGGGTTAGGGGTTAGTTAGGGGCAAATGGCTATTCGCCCGTACAGGAGTTAGAAGTTATTAATTAACCTCAGTTCGGTTTAAGAATATCCGATAAGGTTAGGTGTCAGGTGTCAGGTTGCAGGTGGTAGGGAGATGAGGAGATTAGGGGAGAGGGTGAGAGGGGGAAATAGGGGCTTAGGGTTTTGGGGTGGTAGGGGTTGAATATATTTAACTTCAGTTGCCCTTCTCCCCTTTTAAGGGGAGACACAGGGGGGTTTGCCCCTTGCCCATTGCCCTTTTAACCTTGCCCTTTTCTTAATTGTTAATTGCCATATTCACTCGATAATTTTTTTTTAATTCAAAATTAAGCATTTTGGACAAAGTTTCAGAGAGAATTGTATTATCCAGACAAGAATTAACAAAACTGGTGTGATTTATGTTGACTCCTGTTAAATTAGCTTGAGATAAGTTTGTATCGTCAAAAATTGCCCCGTCGAGGTTTGCCATTTGTAAATCGGCATTTTGTAAGTTTGCTCCTCTTAAATCTGCCCCTCTTAAGTCTGCACCAACCAATATTGCTTCTCTTAGATTTGCATTCTGTAGATTGGCATTTTGTAAATTTGATCTACTTAGTCTTGCACCATATAAATTAGCTTCTGTTAGGTTACTATTACTCAGATTTACTTCTTTCATAAATGAGCGGGTAAAATTAGCTTGATAAGCACTAGACTGTTTCATGTTTGCTTTACTCAATCTTGCTTCTTGAAAATTACTCCAGTTGAGGTTACTGTTTCCGATAAAAGCCTCTCTCAAATTAACACGGTAAAGACTAGCTCCACATAAGTTAACTTCTGCTAAGTTTCCATTGCGTAAATTACTATGGCTAAGATTTGCGGCACTAAGTTGAGTTTTAATAAGATGCGATCGCACCATGAAAGCTCCAGTGAGATTAGCTTTAGTCAAATCCGCTCCATTAAAAACTGCTTCACTTAACTTGCTATACGTAAAATCAGCCCAGTTGAGTTGAGCATGAGAAAAGTTAGATTTAGTCAAAAAACAACGACTAAAATCAGCTCCGATTAATTTCGCATATTGTAAATCCACCGCCACTAACACCGATTCAGATAAAGTTGCTGATTGTAAATTAATCCCTTGAAACTGTCGAATACCCTGCTCATAGTTTCTCAAAAATTGATTTATTTTCATCTCTATTAACCTGAAGAATTGATTTGACTAATGGGGAAGATTTTAAAATCTCACTTGAACGACCAAAATGCGAATTAATTGTATGTCATTAAAAATGTCTTTTTAGCATTTTAATACTGAATAACCGTTGATGGTTAGGGATTTGTAATTACTCTTAATAAATATTTTAGATTCTTGAAAAAACCTTATTTTGTCTTACTTTTAGAAAAAGATAATAGCTACATTAATGATATTTTCCTAGGGTATCGAGTTCATCCCTTTACTTTACTTACTTTTATAAATTAGTCCTCAATTAAAGTTAATTTACCATAAAGAAATAGTTAATTTTCTTCACTCTTGCCTTTTGCCTTTCGTCTGACTACTCCAGGAAGTCTATCGATGGTGATAAGCGGAAAAATAAGGGTAACTAAGATATAATTTAAGAAATGTAAATCTTAGCCCCATAATTCAATCAAAATATCGAAGAGTATTGCAGTAATGGAACGAAAAAAAATAGTTGCGATTGTGACAGGAATAGTATCTGTTTTATTGGGAGTTGTTTATTTAATTTTGGTAGAGTTATTGGACTCAAGAGGAGCGATGATTCCAGCCCCAATTAATGATGTTTCTTTACTTTTATCATGGTTATTCTCGTCTCATTTTTACCTATAATTTATCTGGTGTTACCTGAATTCAG
Source organism: Cyanobacterium aponinum PCC 10605 (assembly GCF_000317675.1). NCBI lineage: Bacteria > Bacillati > Cyanobacteriota > Cyanophyceae > Chroococcales > Geminocystaceae > Cyanobacterium > Cyanobacterium aponinum. Next base: position 1,674,279 of record NC_019776.1, on the reverse strand, counting down.
GATAAATATTCATCTCTGAGTGACGGGGAAAAAGGGAAGGGGCAAAGGCAATTAATAATTAGTAATCAATTAAAGCCTGAAACCTACAACCGAAAATCTGTCTTTATCCAATATTCTTCAATCGAACTGAAGTGGTGTTCGATACAAAATGATTGGTTTGCTTCTTATTGTATTATTTTTCTTTGTTATGACAACTATTCGATTAATGCACGCTAAATTACATCGAGTCAGGGTAACATCTGCAAATGTAGATTATGTTGGTAGTATTTCTATAGATCCAGATTTGATGGAAAAAGTTGGTATTTTACCTTTAGAAGAATTAGATATTGTTAATCTCAATAATGCTAAACGCTGGTCAACTTATGCCATTCCGGGGGAGAGGGGAAGTAAGGAAATTTGTCCTAATGGCGGGGCGGCTTTGTTGTGTCAAGAAGGGGATATTTTAATTATATATGCCTATGAAGAGTGCGATCGCGGTGAGTTAATAAAAAAAGGACATAAAGCAAAAGTATTAGTTGCCGATGAAAATAATAATATAGCGGATTTTTTTGAGCAAACCTTAACCCCCAATCAGGATAAATTCCACTTTCAGGAGAGATGTTAGAGATAAATAAACAGTGCGGAAAAAGTGGTTTTATTGCCATAGGAATCAAGGATTAAGAATCAAGAATTCAGGGTGTTGGGGAGATAAGGTGATGAGGGGAGAGGGGAGAGGGAGAAATGGGTAATGAGTAATGAATTATTATTCACCATTCACTAATTATCTATTGCCTGTTGCCTTTTCTTAATTCCCCAACCTTATCCGTGAATCCTGCATCTAACAGATTTCAACGAAATTTAATAAATTATTCAACAAAAGTTTAACCATAAATTCAATAAAGCCATAATTTGGCGATCAAAAGAATCAGTTAACTGATGGCTCAATTGCCAACTATCCACTACGATACCTGAACAGAGTAACATGAGGTAGAGAATGGAATATTTAAACATGGATTTAGCACAGTCTTTTTTTTCCGGTTGCTGTAGTAGTTGCCATGCTTTATAGATGAAAGTTAGTCCCAAAATAAGAGCAAAAGAAAAATAAACAAATCCTGCACTATGTAAAGGATAGATAAAGATTAAACTAAAGGCAAAAGTAATCCAAGTATAAATCCAAATTTGTTTAACCGTTGATTCAACGCCTTCTACCACAGGTAACATTGGCACACCAACTTGTGCATAGTCGTCACTAATCATCAAAGCCAAAGCCCAAAAATGAGGAGGAGTCCAAAGAAAAATTAATGTAAATAATGCCCATGCGCTCCAACTTAAATCTCCTGTTACAGCCGCCCAACCCACAAGAGGAGGAATAGCTCCAGCCGCTCCTCCAATGACGATATTTTGGCTAGTATGACGTTTTAACCAATGGGTATAAATAAGCATATAAAAGACAATCCCCGTCATAGCTAATAAGGCAGACAAAAGATTGACGGCAATCACTAAGATGCTAAAGGAAAGAATTGCTAGGAAAATTCCAAAAATAATTGCATGGTTAGATTGAACTCTCCCCGAAGGAATAGGACGTTTTCTCGTGCGCTTCATGTCATAATCAATATCTTGATCATAAACGCAGTTGAAAGTTTGGGCAGAAGCGGCGGCTAATGTTCCTCCTAATAGGGTCATAATTAAGAGTAAAGGATCAACTGTGCCTTTTCCTGCCATAAACATAGAGGCAGTAGTTGTTATTAAAAGTAAGGGAATAATACGAGGTTTTGTGAGGAGATAATAACTTTGAATAACTTGCCAAAAGTTCTCGTTACGAGGTGAAATACTTGTTCCGATCATGTTTATTGTTTTTGCTGAATTATGTTTAAGGTTTTAGCCTTAAGCTAATATTTGTTATCAGTTTTTTGATGTGATTAAGATTGATTGAAATAGACAGATTTTCAATTTAATTAGATGAGGGATCTAAATAAACTCTTTCTTCAAGGTTATGCTAATTTTTTATTTATGGAAAAACTAATTTAAAAGAGAAATGGTGGTATCTTCATCTCTGAGGGTATAAACAGTGAAAGTTATTAACATCCCAAAAAGTGCCGCTCCCATGGTATGGTGAGCTACGGTAAGAGGTTCTACTTGTAGATGAAGGTAAAATGTAGCAATACCGAGTAATATTTGGCTTACTAAAATTACAGTGATATATTTAGTCAAGTTTCGCAATTTTAGGCTTAAAGCAGGGGTTTTTCTCGCTAAAATAACTAAAGTGATAGTGGCGATAGTGGCAGGAAGCACTCCGATAATATGACTATTCATGACAAAACAAAGTTGATTCCCGGCAAAGCATTGATGTAAAGCCCATTGAGAGGCAACTAAACCCCCTAAAAGACATTGAATATATACGAAAATAGATGCGATCGCCCCTATGAGAGTTAATTTACTTACATCCGTAGCTGTGCCTTGATATTCACTGAGACTGCTACCAATAGCGATTAATGTGCCAAAAAACAGTAAAGCAGTGCCTAGATGAGCAGTAACAATGTCAAAACGCAATAATTCTGTGACTGTCAAACCCCCCAAAATTCCTTGAAAGATGATTAAAAATAGAGCAAAACTAGAGGCATAGGGCAACCATTGAGGTAGTTTACGGCGATGCCACCAAGAAGCAATGACCAAAATAATGGTAGTAAAACCAATTAAAGCCGCATCCAGTCGGTGAAACCACTCTAAAAATACCTGTAAATTCATTTCCTGAGTGGGGACGATTTTACCGTAGCATAAAGGCCAATCAGGACAAGCTAACCCCGCATTCATAACCCTCGTTGCCGCCCCAATTGCCATCAAAGCCAGAGTTGCGATCGCAATTTTCCATATTAGCCACCTAATCCATCTAAGGGGATGAGAAGAAGAGAAGGAAAAGAAAGAATTGTATAAAGCTGAATCTGTCATATTAAAAAATGCCATTGAATTTCTAAGGTTGATCTTAGCTTAGGATCAAATTTCTGGTACTTTTGGTATTTTTAGAATCTTTCTTGATTATTTTTACAAAAGTTAACAAAACTCTTTTTTACCTTAGCCATAATCTCTGATGAAGGGCAAAGGTAAATAGCTGATAATTAAGAATTAATAATTAAGAATTAAAAACCCTTAACACTCATTACTCGTTACTTATTACTTTCTCCCAACACCTGCAACCTGAAACCTGACACCTTTGAACACTAATACCCCAACACCCTAAACCCCGTTAATTATGGCTTAAGTAACCGTTGTAAGGTACAATAAGCAAAATAAGATTTTATTGAGAAGGACAGATATTGTGGCTTTTAAGATCGGTTTATTAGGACTAGGTACTGTTGGCACGGGTACGGCAGACATTTTATTTAATCCCGATGGCAGACACCCCCTCCTTCAAAATATAACTATTAGTCAGGTAGGGGTAAAATCACTCGAAAAAAAACGCAACATTGATTTACCCTCAGAAATTCTGACCACAGATTTAGAAGCCATTGTCACTAATCCCGAAATTGATATTGTTGTTGAGTTAATAGGTGGTTTAGAACCCGCCCGTAGTCTTATTTTAAAAGCCATCGCTCATGGTAAGCACGTTGTAACGGCGAATAAAGCAGTAATTGCCCGTTATGGTGGAGAAATTTTTGCGGCGGCTAATGAAGCGAAAGTTTATGTTTTGTCAGAAGCGGCCGTAGGGGGAGGTATTCCCATTGTTGAACCTCTTAAACAGTCTTTAGGAGCGAACCGTTTAGAAAATATTATTGGGATTGTTAATGGCACTACTAACTATATCCTTACGGAAATGACCGAAAAAGGATCTGACTTTGGACAGGTGTTAAAAGTTGCCCAAGATTTAGGCTATGCTGAAGCTGATCCTACTGCTGATGTAGAAGGTTATGATGCGGCGGATAAAATTGCTATCTTAGCTTCTCTTGCTTTTGGTTGTTTAGTCAAACGGGAAGACGTTTATTGCGAGGGCATTACTAAAATTACTAGCAGTGATATTAATTATGCTGAAAAATTGGGCTTTGTCATCAAATTACTTGCCATTGCTCACAAGGTACAATCTACCACGGAAACTCAACTACAGCTAAGAGTTCATCCCACTTTTGTGCCGACATCCCATCCCCTAGCAAATGTCAATGGTGTTAATAATGCTATTTTAGTGGAGGGTTCACCCCTCGGACAAGTCATGTTTTATGGACCGGGTGCCGGTTCAGGCCCTACCGCTAGTGCTGTAGTTGCCGATATTATGAACATTGTGGGGGTTCTCAATACTGATAAAACAGGAGATAATCTCGATTCTTTACTCAGTTGTTCCCCTCAAGGTCAGGGTCAAATTAGCCCTATAGAGGAAGTTTTTAGCCGTTTTTATGCCCGTTTCCTCTGTGCAGACGTACCGGGGGTCATTGGTCATCTAGGTACTGCTTTTGGCGAAAATAACGTCAGTTTAGAGTCTGTGGTTCAAATTGGATTTCAGGGGGATTTAGCAGAAATTGTGGTTGTCACTCACCATGTTAGAGAAGGTAACTTTAGAGAGGCGATCGCAGAAATTCGCAGTTTAAATGCGATTAAGAATATCCCCAGTATTATTCGAGTGCTGTAGTTTGAATCAGGGGTTATGAAAGAGGTGTCAGGTTGCAGGTGTCAGGTGTTAGGGTGATAAGAGGATAAGGGAGAAATTAATTAAACACTGTTGCCCTCCCCCCGGGGGATAAAGGGGGGGTTGCCTCTTGCCTCTTGCCTCTTGCCTTTAGCCTTTTTGAAAGGAGATAAATACTATTTTTACACCACCTCTCGCTAAATTAATCGAACAATTACAAAAATTACCCGGCATTGGTCCTAAAAATGCCCAGAGATTAGCATTACATATTATTAAACGTTCGGATAAAGATGCTGAAGCCCTAGCTCAAGCTATTCTGGACGCAAAAAGAAGAGTAGGTTTATGTCAAAAATGTTTTCATTTATCGGCTGATCCTGTCTGTGAAATCTGTCGTAATCCTAGTCGAGATCAAAGTATTATCTGTGTTGTTGCTGACTCTAAAGATGTAATCGCCTTGGAAAAAACCAGAGAATATCAAGGTTTATATCATGTAATTGGGGGGGTTATTTCCCCAATGGATGGTATCGGCCCTGAACAACTGCACATACAACCACTAATTCAAAGAGTTAGTCAAGAAAAAATTGAGGAGGTGATTTTAGCGATTAATCCTAGTGTTGAGGGGGAAACGACTACTTTATATATTGGTCAATTAGTTAAACCTTTTACAAAAGTTACTCGTATTGCCTTTGGTTTGCCCATGGGAGGCGATTTAGAATATGCAGATGAAATAACCCTTGCTAGGGCGTTAGAAGGGCGCAGAGATTTTGATTAAGATTGATCTATTTTTTAATATTCTTGCAAACAAAATAGAAATCAAAAATATAATGGAGATTATTTACTATTGATATACTTATCTGTTCCTTTTTCCTTTTTCCTGAATTCTGTAAAAATCCCTATTTTTCTACATGAGAAACAAAACGATGAGCAACAGTTTCTGGTTGAATAGCAGATAATACTACATGGTTGGAATCTGTGATGATTACGGCTCTGGTTCTTCTGCCATAGGTTGCATCGATTAATTGTCCTTTATCTTTTGCTTCATTGATGATACGTTTAATAGGGGCAGACTCAGGACTAACAATGGCAATGACTCGATTAGCGGCCACTATGTTACCAAAACCGATATTTATTAATTGAATATCCATAAATTTTACTGATAGTTGACAGTTTTAAATTTATCCTTTATCTTATCGCTATATTTTTAGAATAACAAGAATTTTCGTCAATATTCTCGGAAATTTGACATTGTTTTTATATTCCTTACGACTTTTTAATAATTACTAATTACTTACTCAAATGGATTTTTTGCGATCGCTTCCTATTGGTATATTTATAGAAAAGCCCATCTCATGGCTACATAAATTAGATCCTCGTGTTAAGTTAGCATGGTTGATGAGTGTAATTTTGACACCTTTGTTAGCAAATCCTTATTGGCGTATTTTTCTGGTCATTTTTTTGTTACTTTTGACAGTGTTGGCAAAAATTCCGTGGCGTATTCTGAAAACACAGGTTAGTCTATTAGTCTTTTTTCTGGTTATTGTATTTTGTGTCACCATATTTTCTGGGGATGGATTTAATCTTAATTACCAACCAACTTTGCCCCCAAGCACATTACCAACCCCTCAACCCACGGATTATCGATATGTATTGCTAGAAATCGGTAATTTTACCATGACAAGAAGAAGTTTAGATTTAGCGATTCGAGTTACCACTTTAATTTTTACTTTAGTTTATAGTAGTAATTTGTTTTTGTTGACTACAGCCCCTGAAAAAATTACCGCAGGAATTGAAGATTTATTATCCCCTTTAAGAAGATTTAATTTACCAATTACAGAAATTATTTTAACTTTAACTTTGGCATTAAGATTTATTCCTTTAGTGTTAGAAGAAGCTCAAAATTTAATTAGATCCATCAAAACAAGGGCAATTAATTGGAAAAAATTAGGTTTTAAAAAAAGTATGCAAATATGGTTAATTGTAGCAGAAAAATTATTACAAAATATCCTATTAAGAGCTGAACAAATTGCGATCGCGATCGAAGCTAGAGGTTTTACAAATCCCCATGATCATTTAGTACAATGGCATGAATTAAAAATGATAAAAGCTGATTTTTTCGCTTTATTTAGTTTAATAATATTTTGGTTTTTTCGGGTGATATATGGTGGTTAAATATTTTTCAATAAATCTTTTATAACATTATAATTAATGGTTCTTCTACAGTGGTTATGATAAATTGACAGAAAATAACTTCTATAACCTTTATTGAATAGTGTTTATAGTAAAACAAAAACTAAAAGTTTATAAATTATTATTTAATAATCCCCTATTGCCTCTTGCCTACCTTAACTGATAATTTACATACTCAAAGTGATAAAGCCGAATTAATTGATATAGAAAATATAGTTAACTTACTTCATTTTTACCTTTTACTTGATAGAATAATAAATCTAATTTACACCTAATGATTCTCCCACTTCTTCTATGTCTGTAATCAATTTTTTCAATTTTTCTATAAATATTTCTATTTCTTTACTATTATCTGTAAACAAACTATCATGATCTTTTAATTTTTCTAGTGCGCTATCTGACTCAATTAAAGTTGTCAATTCTTCTCGAAAATTGTTGATTTTATCTTTAAATAAAAATCTAGCTTTTTCTATATTCTCCTCACTATTTTCTCTAAAAGAGCTTATTTTTTGCTCAATATTATTAATACTCTGTTCTAATAATTCTTCTAAGTCTGTAGAATAATTAGCTAATTTTGGCTTTAAGTTATCTTCTAAATTACTGTTTATATCCTCTTGATAGTCATTTATTTGGTTAGTAAAATTTTCTAAATTATATTCAATTACTTCCTCTAAATAATTAACTTTTTCCGATAAAATTTCAATTTCTTGTTGTGTAGATTGCCAAGTAATCTCAATACTTTCATGATTAGCTTGTAAAGACTCCCATAATTCATTAAAAATAGTAATTCCTTCTCCTAAAATTTGTAAGTGATGAGTCTTCATTTTCTCTAATTGTTGCTCAAATTTATCAAAATAGCCATTGAGAGTTTGCATTGGTGAATTTAACTCTTTCTGCTGATTAATCATGGTTTCATTCAGTTGTTTAATTTTATTAGATACTGCAACCATCTTTATCTGTAATAAACCTTGTTGAGTAATTATTATTTGAGGAAAATTAGATAGTTTTTTTTGCACTTCTATTAATTGTCTAACGACTTCCTCTTGTTTGTTATTATTTTTTTCAATGACATTATTTAAGTTTTCTCTAATATCGTTGAGAATTTCTGTCATTTTACTTAATTCTTCTGGTAAATTTTTTCTTACCTCACTTATATATTCTAAACTTGAAATTAACTTTTCATTAATTAACATTTTGATTTATCCTCTTTTAAAAATTTAGTACAAGTAAAAATTAAAATTAATTAGTAATAAAAAAAATAAATAATAAGTATTTTATAAAAGATATTAATTTAAATACTAAATATCAAAACTTTCTAATTCTGCATGGACTTTTTCCACTATTTCTTCTGTATCCATTAATTGATTACTTATATTTTCTATTTCTTGCAATGAAGGTTCAATATTGTCGATATTAGTAATGTTATCTTTAATCTGCTCTAAAACACTATTTAAGTTTTCTTCAACTGTTATCATCTCTTCTTCTATTACTTCTTGATAATCATTATTTAGTAAATTTTCAATGGTTGTTAAATCAGAATCTATATCTTGTTTAAATTCATTAAGCAAATCAATATTATTATCTTTAAAACCACTAAATTTATTTTGTAATTCTTCTTCAAAATTATCTATATTCTCTTCAATATCTTGAGGGTATTTATCTTGAATATTTATCTGTAATTCTTCCAACAATGTCTCTAGTTTATTTGTTTTATCAGTGCAGGAATCAGTAAAAGATGTAAAAGTAATATTTGTATCTTCTATCATTGTCTCTAATGTGCTGTTAATATCTATAATTAATTCCTGAAAAGGCGAAAAAGAATCATCCATTTTATTAATTACATTTTCCAAGTCACTGGTGATATTTCCATTCTCATCTTCTCTATTTCCCCCAGTGAATGATATATTTTCCTCTAAAATTTTTGTCATTAAATCTTCTAACTTTTGAGAAGCAGTATTTAATAACTTTTGATTTTCCTCTAACTCTTGTAAAGTATTTTGTTGTTGTGTTTGCGAAGTTTCTCCTAACTCTTGAATTTGGGTTAACATATCTCCCAACAATTTTTCAAAATCGACTAATTGGCTTAATGCTTCTTCTTCTTGAGTTTCCATTTCCTCATCATTTGTGGTTAATTTATTCATCAAATTAGTTAATAAATCATCTATTTGTTGGCTTGAATTTTCTAAATTTTCTGCCTCCTGTTGGGATTCTTCTGTTAAACTGTCAAATAATTCATTTATTTCCGCCATTTTTTGACCTATATCGGCTATTTTCTCCTGTAAAACCTCTATTTCTTCTTCTGTTTCTTGTATCCCTTCTTGTTTATCTCCTTTTTCTGCCCCCCTTGACATCTTACCCGATGATTTTTCTTCCGCCGAAGATTTATTCTCTTCAGATTCTTTTTTTCCTTGTGAATCGTGGGGAGACTTTTTTTCTTCACCATCTTTTAAAGATGATTTTTCACTGTCACCAAAAGAGTTTTCTTTTTCTCCCGAAGAATCATGGCTACTTTCTTCTACATCATCTTTATTATCACCATTATTCGTTTTCGCTAATTCTCCCTCTAACTGGTTTAATTTTCCTTGTGTTTGTTGTAATTCTTCTTCCGTTGGTAAGTCACCTTGTTGCATTTTTTTGGCTATCTTGCCAATATACTCACCTACCTCTAGCACGTTACTCCCCTGTTTTCCTCCCAATTCTTCGGCTAAGGCGAGAAGACTTTGACTATTTTGCTGTAAATCCCCTGCTAAATTATTAATTTCTTGTGATTTTGCCTCCCCTTTTCCTTCCAAGCCGAAACCGATTAAACTACCTAATACACCTAAACCACCGATACTAGAGGCAACTATTTTTTTTGCTTTTTCTGATATTTCCATAATTTCTTTTGTTATGTGATAGATTTTATTGTTTCTAAACTAGATTGATATAACTGTTGTGCGGTAGATAGTTTATTATTCATTTCCTCTAAGCTATCATTATTTTTTTCGAGGGAAATCACTATTTTCTCTCCCGATTCTTCCGTTAAAGATTCTATTTTTTTTGATGTATTTTGTAAGGTTTTTATTTCCTCAATAATATCTTGAAATTCTCCTTGTTTAATCTTCATATTTAGCCAACTATTGAGCTGTTGATTTTCTTCTTTACATACTTGTTTTAGTTTCTCTAAATTTTCTTCAATACTATTGAATAATTCGAGAATTAAATTTTTAATTTCTGCTATTTTTTCTTTAGATAAATTTTGTAAGCTATCGCTTTTATTTGTTAAATATTCTCGTTGTTCTCTAAATTGCGATCGCATCTTTTCACTAATATCTTGAAGGCTATTTAAATTGTTATTAGTTTCTTCTAAATAGTTTTTTAAATCATTATCTAAAGTTTCTATTCTACTTTGCCACTCGTTAATATTATCTTTTAAACTATCAGTAAGGGTATCAGTTTTTTGCTCAATGTTATTAATATCGTCTTGAAAAGCTGAAGAATGTAATCTAATCTTTACCATTAAATCATCAGCAATATTATCAATAAATTTAACCTGCTCATTTAATTTTATCAAAGTAGCGTGAGAAACCCCTGTTTGAGTCAGTAAATTTTCTTGTATTCTCATCATTTTTTCACTCAAACTTACGGTTGTATTTTTAGTATTTTCTTGGAGATTAATAATACTTTGACGCAGAGAAGTAACACCATTATTAATCTTAGAAAAAGAACCAGAAGACAACTCCAATTTAGATTCCATTACTTCTAAACGCTCAGTCATTTCATCAATTAAATCATTTATTTTTTCCATTTTTAAATTCTTATTTAGTAGAGGAATAAAAGATAACAGTGAAGCGAGAGAAAAAGACAAAGGGCAAAGGCAATTAAAAATTAGTAATTAACTAAAACCTAAAACCTGCCACCTAAAACCTGAAACCCACCTCAATTAAATATTCTTATCGTTAAACTGAAGTTATAAAAACTCCTGACTCCTCTTTTTTCTAAAATCTTCCCAATAACTCTTGCACCTCCTCAAACACTCCCAAAGCAGTATTTAAGCCAATATTAGTCGTATCCATTGCTGTCATTAGAGTATCCTTAGTGGTGTCAACAGTGCCACCTAAATCCGTCACCAACTCACTCAAAGTCGTTAAAGCATCCTCAATATCTTCTGCCGTAGAAAGTAAATCCTCAAACATACCCTCCGCATTGCCCGTAAATTCATCTAAAGCTGAATTAGCAGATTCTTGAGTATTATTAGCTTCTTCCTCAGCTTTTTCTCTCACACTAGCAGTAATTTCCTGTAATTGAGTTGTTAAATTGCCTATCATGTCATTAATACGAGAAATAGCGTCTTGAGCGATTTCTTGTTCCATTTCTCCAGCTCTAACTTCGATTTCCTCCTCATTACTACTGAGGGCAGAATTAAAATCATTTTCCAACTTACTTTGAGACTCCGAGACAGTTTCCTCCAAATCTTGCTGCACTTCTTCTACCTTAGTTTGTAAAGTTTCTAATGCCTCTTTAACCGAATTAAATACCTCCTCAAACTCAGAAGACTTAGTATCACTATCTTCCCCTAAAGCCGTTATCTCAGTTTTAGTATCTTCAACCATCTGATTGGCTTCATCCTGTGCAGACTGTAGATTCGTTTGTAAATCACTGATTCCCTGTCTTAAATTTTCTGTTTCCCCATTTAACTCATCTCTAGCATTAGAAATGCGCTCAAGTAAACCATCTGCACGAGTTGATAATTCATCCCAATTACTATCAAATTGCTGACTAACTTCCGCTAACCTTTCCCTTGCCTGATTTAAGTTTTCTTCAGCTTCATCCGCACGATTTAACAATTCCTGTAACTGAGTTACAGTTTCGGCTATACTTTGTTCTAAATCTACCGCCATAATTTTTACTCCTTAATTTGTTAATAATTGACTTTTATCAATGATTTGTAGTAAAGGCTAAAGCCCTTATTTTGACTATTCTTATCGATGTCTAATAGAAATCTGGTAAAAACACAGGCAAGATGCTTGTTTCAAGGGGAAAATCGTAAATGTTTTGAAAATTTATTTCAAATCATCCGAAATCAATGCCAAATTTTTCCGCCGCAGATTTAACCCCATCAATTCCTGCCTCAACGGGCTCTTTAAATGCGTCTAAATCGTCAATTAAACCAGCTACAACCTCTCGAATACCAGAAGATTCACTTTCAGCATCAGTGACTTTTTGCACCATATCTTCCACAGAGTCTGTCACCTTACTTACCGCAGAAGCAATCAATTCTTGTAATTGAGCCTCTATCTCACTTTGAGCCTTATCCATCAAGCCACTGACACCCCCAGATATCGCCTCAGATGTGGAACTTAAAACACTGGTAAAATTCTCACCAATAGAAGTAAACTCATCCGCCATTGTCTGAATTTCACCACTAACGGTTTCTTGCCCTTGATTTACTTGCTCAGAAAAATTCTGCATTTCTTCATCCATACGACTACTAACATCTTCTAGTTTTTCTCTCAATGCCTCCATTGCTGACAAACTAGATTCAAAAGCACTTCTCAACTGCTCCTGACTAGCTTGTAAAGCTGTTTGAGACTCTTTCATAGCGTTTTGTGCCGTTTCTTCTGTTGCCTCTGTAGATGCTTTTCCCTCCTCAAGATTAGTTTTCAACTGATTCATTTTTTCCATAGCTGTTTGTAACTCTTGCACCATCTCCTCTTGAGCCTGTGTCATAAAGTTACCCAACTCCGTAGCACTACTCTCAAACTCATTAACGGCGGTTTCTGTTTCCGTTTGATTGTCTGCAATTTCCTGTTGCATTTGGGTTAATGCACCTTGCACTTCTCCTAATGTTTCCGCTACCTGTGCCTGTTTTTCCTGCACATTGGCAACTAATTCGTTAGCTTCGGCTTCCACCTCTTGCGCTAGAGTAATTAGATTTTCTAAACGCTCAGGAAATTCCATAATTAGTTGAGATAGTAGATTGAGACTGTCACTTAATTCACTCATAATATATTTTGTGTTGGTATTGGATTTTAGTAAAATTAGTAAAAATAGTTAAAACTTTTCCCTACCCTAATTAGTAAACTTAAACGGAAAACTAGCCTAAAGAGAAAAAGCGTCAAGCACGGCATTAATAGCTCCGATCGCAATTTTCGCCGCCGCAATTTGTGGTAAGATAGGGCTTATACTAGCGGTAACGGAAGTGCCAACGGTAGTCATAGAAATTTGTTCAACCATTTCACTAGCAAGAGACGACACCGCATCTTCCATAGCTTGTTCAAAAGTTTGTGTTAATTCATCTTTAGTGGTTTGCCCCGCATATTCACTAGAATTTGTCATGATTTCGTTGAGTCTTTCTTTTAACTCATCCGCTAAATTCATGTTTTCATCTTCAAAGGAGGAGAGTAAGTCATCAAAACTGCTAGTTAAATTTTCCAGTTGACTGGTTAACTCACTCAATTGCTCACCCATAAGATTTCCACTAAAATCAGTTAAAAGAGAATCCATTTCTCCTTTATTAGTTTCTCCAATATTAGTCGCGGTTTCCTCAAATTTAGCCTCTGTTTCTTCTTGAGTGCTTTCTAAATCACCTTGTAAATTACTGGTGTTGTCACTGAAACTGTTAAAAAACTCCTCAGCTTCGCTATTACTGTTAGCAAGGGAATCTTCAAGATTACTAATACCCTCAGCTAAATCAGCAAAAGTTTGGCTTAATTGTGCAAAAAAGTTGTCTAACTCTCCTTGTTGATTATCAATTTCGGTTTCTACCTCTGTTTCTTTTTCCTCCACCGATTGACTAATTTCCTCAAGTTTTGCCTGAAGTTGAGTTAAGGCGGCTTGTAAGCCAGTTAACTCCGTTATCATTGCTTCGGAGTCTTCGGTGAATTCCTTCTTAGAGTTTTCAAACTCACTACTAGCTGTTTCTAAACTATTAGTAACTTCTTCTAAACAATTATCTAAGGATTGATTAGTTTCTTCTAATTGCTGAGTAAACTCCGTCATCTGATTATTTGCTAAATCGAGGGCGGTGAGTAATTCTTCTAGCTTCTCCACCGACTCATCAATATTCTGCTCCATTACTTGTGCATCTGCCATGATTTTCCCCTTTTGTGTGCTAATTTGTTAATACTTGATAAGCCAAAATTTATTTAACTTAAATTATCTATTCATGTTTGAAGATAAATAAAACTTTTGCTTGTCTTCACCAAATAAAATAAATTGAGATTACTAAGCCAAAACCGTTTGAATCGCATCTAAAACGGGTTTAATATCCTCAATCAAATCAGTAACTTCGTCAACCTTATCAACTATGTCACCGATACCGCCATCGAGTAATTCTCCCGATTCTTCTCCTGCGTCTTTGAGAAAACCTAAAGCATCCGTTAAACCTCCTGCAGATTCTGTTAAATCTCCCATTAATTCTTCTGTGAATTTAGAGGTTAGATTACTGATTAAGTCTCCTGCTTGAGATTCTAAATTTTGAGTCAGATTTTCTGCCCCTGATTTACTTTGCTCTGCAACATCTTCAAATTCAGATTGTAAGCTCTCAAGTTTATTGCTTAACTCTTCAGCTAAATCGCTAAATTGTTGTAGGATATTTTCTTTTTGAGTTTGGAAACTTTCCGTAGCGGTATCTACTGCACCATTAAATTCTTCAATATTTCCTTTTACCGTTTCTTGATAGCTTCCCATTTGCTCCTCAGTTTGTTGTATATTTTGGGAATATTGCTCAAATCCTGACTTATTCTCTTCAGTTTGAGAGTCTATTTCCTCGGTGATTTCCTGTTTACGGGCTAGTAAATCTTGTAAACGGGTTTGAAAATCTGTCATTAGTTGAGTAATTTGTTGATTAACCTCATTGGTTTTTCCGTCAAATTCTCCCATAATTCCTTTGGTATTTTCTAATTCCGTTTCAAGGGTATTTTCAGCTTCTTCTAACTCACTAATCATTGCTTCCCATTTAGCTTGGGCTTCTTCTCCTGCTTGAGATAAATTTTCCGCAATTTCTGTAGCTTTTGTAACTATTTCTTCTACTTGAGTAAAAGATTTTTCCCCTTCTAAAATTAAAGCCTGCGCCCTTTCATCTACTTGCTCAATCAGGGCATTAATTTCTTCTGTCGCCATTATTTTTCCTCCATCAGAAGGTAGTTTTAATTAATATTGTTTTTATTTTTGGTTAATAACAGTTACAATTAATAAGGTCATAACTCTACTGTTTCAAGAATTTTTCTCCACTTATAGTTGTCTTTACTCTTGAAATAAATATATTAATTCTAGGTTGGTTAATCGTTATAATTTATTGATACAGTAATATTTTAATTTTTTTTTCAGTTGTCGTATTAAACCACAGAAAAATTTAAGATTTATATTAATTTTTATTGCACTTTTTTTGATTATTTTACTTTTTGTTAAGTTTTTTCTCTGTTATGTTTTTTTCTCCTAAATTTCTTGAGCAAATTTTTCTTAAGTTAGTGTTATTTTTCCTTCTTTTTATAGAGGCTGGAGAAGCAAAAGGGTTAACAAACAAGGTGGTTGGGCAAAATAGTCTTGTGAGGGAGATAAATAGTAGTGAGTCGCAGATAATAGCTAACAGTAAGAGAGAAAGGCTAAGGGTTGCAACAAAGTCTTTTCCTCCTTTTGCTTTCGAAGAAAATGGGCAGTTTGTCGGTTTCAGTATTGATTTGTGGAAGGAAATCGCTAATGAGTTGGATGTCGATTTCAATATTTATGGGGAAAAAACTATTTCCGATTTGCTTAATTCTGTGACTGACGGTTATACAGATGTGGGAGTAGCAGGGATTACTATTACTTGGGCAAGGGAAAAAGATATTGACTTTTCTCACTCTTTTTTTGAATCTGGTTTACAAATTCTTGTGCCTATGGAAACGGTTTATCCTTGGCAGTTTTTCTTTGCTTTTATTTTTTCTCCCATTCTTTGGAGTACTGTTGCTATAATTGTTGTTGTAATTGCGATCGCATCTCATTTAATTTGGTGGTTAGAGAGGAAAAATAATCCACAGATGTTTCCTGAAAATTATAAAGATGGTATTTGGGAGGCTTTTTGGTGGGCAGTTGTTACCGTTGTGACAGTGGGCTATGGAGATAAAACCCCAACGGGAAAAGCGGGGAGAATTATAGCGACAATCTGGATGTTTACAGGCGTGTTGTTAATTTCCTATTTTACTGCCTCAGTAAGCTCAATTTTAACAGTGCAGAGACTTGATAATAACATTACTACCATTCAAGATTTATATAACAAATCCGTTGGCACGGTGAAAGGTAGCACCGCCGCAGAATTTTTGGCTTCAACCAAAAGCTATGTTGTCTTATTTGATTCTATTGAGGACGCTTTCCTTGCCCTTGATGATGGTAAGATAAAAGCAATTGTCTATGATGCACCTGTTTTACGTTACTATTCTCGCAGTGATGGTGCAGGGAAAGTGAAAATTGTTGGCTCAGTTTTTGAGAGACAAAGCTATGGAATTGCTTTAAAATCTAATAGCCCTTACCGAGAATCCATTAATCAAGCTATTCTTAAACTAAAAGAAGATGGCACTTATGAGCGTATTTATCAACAATGGTTTGGTGCTGATTAAAAAGTTGCTAACTAATATAAACTCAATTCTGCTTAAGAATATCCGATAAGGGCAGGTTACAGGTTACAGGTTGCAGGTTTCGGGGTATTAGGGAGATGAGGGGAGAGGGTGAGAGGAGGAAATTAACTCTTAACTCTCAATTTTTAACTGAAATTTATTCACTATTCACTATAAACTATTTACCCTTGCCCATTCCCTGTCTTAACGAGACAACCTAAATGCCAAACTAGCTTATTATAACTAATTCCTCATAATTTATCACGATGAAAGATAAGATAATTATTCATAGTAAATACCAAATGATTCAAACTCTTGAGAATTTCAATGAGGAAAAGATTTATTTAGTTAAAAATATTGTAAATAATCAAAAATATCTACTTCAGTCATTGGATTTGTCATTGATTACCCCAGAGGAAATAAATCATATAAGAGAGAAAATAGAATTAATTAAAAATATCGCCAAACAATCTGAGAATAATCAAAGATTTCCTTCTCTTGTTGATGTATTTGATGAGAAAAAAGCAATAGTTATTATTTATGAAAAATTTGGGGGCAACAATCTTCAAAACATTCTCAATAGCCGACAATTATGGACAGAATTAGAAGCTGTTAATTATCTTTACTATTTATTAGAGAGTTTAGATTTAATTCATCGTGAAAACTTAGTTCATCAAATAATTAAACCACAAAATTTGACCATCAATAATCAACAAATATTTATTAATAGTTATGGTAAATTAAGCAATTTAAAATCGTCTTTGATGGAAACAGTAACCCTTGAAGATAAATTATATATCGCTCCTGAACAAATTAGAGGCAAAATTAAAATTAGTAGTGATATTTATGCTTTAGGTATGGTAATCATTAGCCTAGTTACGGGAAAAAATATTCTTAGTTTAGAGGAAGATGATACAGGCAAAATAATTTGGAGTGAGGGAGAGAAATTGACAGCAAATTTTATTCAAATTATCGATAAAATGATTGCTTATCAAACACAAAATCGATATAACAACTGTCAAGAAGTTATGGCGGATATAGCTAAGTTTTTCCCTCAACGTGTTTCAGAAAAATCTCTTGATTATTCAACAGAAAATATTGCTCATTATACCCCCACTGAAATTATAATTCCAACGGAGAAAGAGGAATTTAGTCAGGAAGAAAATTATAGTAACTCAAGTTATCTTAATCCCACAGAATATGTGGATTCAAATAATTCTAATCAAAAAGAAAAGGAAATTATAGTTAATGATACTGAGTTAATTAATGCTGAAGATGATATTAAATCTTTATTACCTTTAGCAGAAGAATATTTATCCGAAGAAAGCAAATCTTTTTCCGCCAGAATCGACAGTCAAAATCAAAGAGAAATTAGCAATGATAATACTGTCAGTAACTCATCATCTTTGCTACCTTATTCTGAGCATAAATTCAATTTAATTCGTCAAATTAAGACTCCTAGAGGAATTTTAATTAGTTTTATTATTTGCATTTTAATAATTTTCTCTTTTTCTTGGCTAAAAAGCTATTTATATCAAAAAAAGGTAGAGAGTTTAATTACAGAAATTCAGAGCTATTATGAGCAAGAAAATTTTGATGAGTGTATTGCATTAATTAATTCAAATACAGTACAATCTTTACCTATTGCTAATAGTTTAACAGATGAATTTTTAGGTAAATGTTGGTTGGGTTTAGCGGAAATTCAAGCAGTAGATGGTAATTTTGCTGAGGCGATTAATATAGCGATACAAATTAATCGTGATTCTTCTGATTATGAGAGGGCAAGACAATTTATTGATGATTGGTCTGAACAACTTTTTTTAGAGGCTAAAATTCTTTGTCAAACTAATAGTGAATTGTCTTTAATAGAGGAAAAATTAATGCCTATTCCTGAAAGCAGTAAATGGAAAAAAGATGCTTTAAATTTATTAGATCAATGCGAAAATAATACTAATAATAATCAAGTTATTCCTCTTTGTCCAGGTCCTTTATGTCCTGAATAATCAATTAGTATTTTTGCTAGATTTAAGTTGCCCCCTCTATATTTCTTAAAAAAAAGTAGGTATCAATATTTTCTTTTAAACGGTATAGTTGGGCAGGGCGTTTAACATCTTGACGGGTTTCCCCTGTCGGTTCAAGAATATTCGCTCTTTCAATGCGACGACGAAAGGATTTGCTTTCTAAAGTGCGATCGAGTATGATTTCATATACAGTTTGTAAATCTCTAAGGGTAAATTTTTCTGGCATTAAATAGGCTGGTAGGGAAGTATATAATACTTTATTTCGTAAACGTTCGATCGCTTTTTCCAGAATATAATTATGATCAAATGCTAGGGATTCTTTAATTTTGTTATTTTTTATGGGAGACCATTTAACTGCACTAACTGAGGATGAGGTTATATCGTCGGAATTTGTCTTTAATTGGATATTTTCTGAGGGTAATAAAGCAAAATAAACCGTTGTGACAGACCATCCCCTAGGATCTCGTATTTTATTGCCAATAGTAAAACATTGCTCTAAATAGGGCGTTTTTACTCCTGTTTTCTCCTCTAATTTTCTTTTGGCGGTATCTTCTAAAGTTTGGTCATTTTCTAAATCGATAAACCCTCCTACTAATGTCCATTGATTTTTGAAAGGATATTCTCCTCGCTTTACTAATAAAACCTGTAATGCCAAGTCAAAAACCGTGAAGATGACCGTATCGACAGAAGTAGAAGGGCGATAGAATTTACTAGGGTCATAATTTTTAAAAAACTCTGTTTCTGAATTGTAGTTTTGATTTTTATTCATTTATTCTCAGTAAAAATGACTCTCTTAATTGGGACATGATAAATTATCTCAAAAAAAGGTGTCAGGTTTCAGGTGGCAGGTTTTAGGTTGAATTAAATATGTTTTATCGGACAAAATTATCTTGTATTTTTATTGTAACATTTTTGATAAAAAATAAATATTTAACCTTATTGTTGAATAATTATTAACATTAAATAATATTTTTTTTCAATGATTTATTATCAATTAATATATATCTATAAATATCTATAAAATCTGACAAAACGTTCTCATTTACCAAGAGTAAAAACTGAATAAACGCTCATGTGAACAGACTAACAAAACAAAGCCAATAAATTTAGATATAATCTTCTATTGTGGTTGATTCAGAAAACTATGAAACGAATTAGTTACCCAATACTAAAATTATTCTTAATTTTAACGATTTTTAATTTAGTTGCTTGTAACCAAGAAAAAATATCAAGATCTACACAGGAAAACACAACAGAAATAAATCAGAATCAAACAGAAAATCGTCAAGAAAAATTAAATATAACCGTTACAATTCCTCCTCAGAAATACTTTGTTGAAAAAATTGGCGGCGAGTTAGTCAATGTTAATGTGATGATAGGACCTAGATTAGAACCTCATACCTATGAGCCACAACCCCAACAGTTAACCAGTTTAGCCGAATCCAGTGCTTATGTTGCTATTGGTGTCCCTTTTGAAGAAGTATGGTTGAATAAAATCACAACAGCTAACCCTCAAATTGTCATGATTAATTCTGGAGAAGGCATTAATAAAATACCTTTAGTAGGTCACGATCATGATCACAATCATGAAAATGATAATCATAATCATGAAGATGAACACAATGAAGATATTGAACATAATGAAAGTAATTATACATCAGAAACGAGTAGTCCAGATCCCCATATTTGGTTATCTCCAAAATTAGCTAAAATTCAGGCGGAGAATATTTATCAAGGTTTAGTCAAAATAAATCCAGAAAATCAGCAAATATATCAAGAAAATTTAACTAAATTTCTAACAGAAATCGATAATATAGACCAACAAATAAAAGAAAAATTAGCACCAATTAATAATAGAAAATTTTTCATTTATCATCCAGCATGGGGATATTTTGCTCAAGAATATAACTTACAACAAATACCACTAGAATTTGAAGGACAAGAAGTCACTTCTCAGGAGTTAAGTAATTTAATCAAACAAGCAAAAGCAGAAAAAATTAACACGGTATTTGCTCAACCTCAATTTAATAATAAAACTATGGAAATATTTGCTAAAGAAATTGGGGCAGAAATAGTTTTATTAGATGATTTGGCTCAAAATTGGTCTGAAAATATGTTATCTACTGCGGACAAATTAGCAAAAGCTATGACAAATAATACTAATTAGTGATGAGTAATTTTGTCAAGAATAAATTAGATTTGAAAAAATAAAAGTGGTCATTTATATCTGATTTTCGACTCATAAATATATGCTCAATGAATGTGTCATCAAATTAAAAAATATTCATGTTAGTTATGGTAAAAATCTAGTATTAGAAAATATTAATTTAGAGGTAAAAGAAAAAGATTTTATTGGCGTAATTGGTCCTAATGGTGGCGGAAAAACTACTTTATTAAAAACTTTATTAGGATTAATCAAACCCCAACAAGGGGAAATTTCTATCATGAATTACCCTCTAAATAAAGGTAGAAAATATATTGGTTATGTTCCTCAAGCCTTAGAGTTCGATCGCACCTTTCCTATTTTTGTGGAAGATGTAGTAAGAATGGGCAGACTATCGACAAAACATCTCTTTAAACCCTACAATCACCAAGATGAAGAAATTGTTAACCATTGCCTTCAGCAGGTAGGAATGGCAAAATTGCGATCGCGCCCCATAGGGGAATTATCAGGAGGAGAGAGACAGAGAGTATATATAGCCCGTGCTTTAGCCACTAAACCGAGTATTTTACTATTAGATGAACCTACCGCTAACGTTGACTCAAGAGTACAAAACAATATTTATGAGTTACTAAGAGAATTAAACGAATATATGACCATATTACTAATATCCCATGATTTAGCGGCAATTTCTAGCTATGTAAAAACCATTGCTTGTTTAAATCGTCGCCTACACTATCACCAAGATAAACTTATTACCCCAGAAATGATTCAAGCAACTTATCAATGCCCGGTGGATTTAATTGCTCATGGTATTCCTCATCGAGTGTTACCAAAACATAAATAACCTGAGTTAGGGATAAATTTTCATCTATGAGTGATGGCGAAAAGGGCAAGGGCAAATAGTGAATAGTAAATAATTAAAAACTCTTGTAGGGGCGAATGGCCATTCACCCCTACTTCCCCCTCTCCCCTCATCACCTCATCCCTTAAACACCGTAAGGGTTGAATATATTCAATCCCTACCACCTGCAACCTGAAACCTGACACCTACCCTTAACCGAGATTAATTTAAAACCAACCAATTATATTTCTGATAGCTAAAATAATTACCGTAATCATAAAGATTCTTTTTAACCATAAATTACTCATTTTTAAAGCCCATTTTGCCCCTAAAATAGCTCCAAAAAACATAGTTATTCCTAAAATAATACCTAGCTGATAATCAACTAATCCTTGACTCATAAAAATAGCCGTAGCAATAAGAGAAGAAAAAATATTTAAAACCTTTGTAATTGCCACTGCCTCCACAAATGTCATGTTTAAACAGCCAATAAAAGTAGCGGTTAAGGTAGTTACGTAACCTCCACTAAAAAAACCACCATAAACTCCCAATAAGAAAGTAAGAAAATAGCCTATTTTTTCCATTAAAGGTGAAGATTTTTCCTGTTTTTCTACTCCTTTATTTTTGTTAATTATAGAAAAAATTAACACGGCTATCATAAAGACAGAAATCAGCAAAGGCATTGTTTCAGCAGGAATTATTAATACTAATAAAGCCCCTAAAATTGAACCAATAACCGTCAAAATTGAGAGTAAGGGTATATCTTGCCTTTGTTTAAGAATATCTCCCTTCAAAAAAGGTATTGTCCCCCCGATACTCATAAAAATTAGTGCAAACATATTGGTTGCGATCGCATCAGTCGGAGAAATTCCAAACTCTAACATTACAGGCACGGTAATGAGGGAATTACTACCCGTCACCACCCCAATAATGCTTGTGACAAGAAAAATAAAGACTAAAAAAAATAATTGAAATAAGGTCACAATTGATTAAGATTAAGCCAAGATTTCTTCTAGTTGATGTTTTTGCCACAGAGATTTATATAAACCCTCTTGAGACAAAAGTTGCTCATGGCTACCCATTTGTACAATATTACCATCTTCCATAACTAAGATGCGATCGGCATTTTGAGCCGCCGACATTTGATGGGTAATAAAAATAACAGTTTTATTCTTCTCCCGCTTAAGATTTTCTAAAATTTGCGTGGCCGTCTTATTATCGACACTAGACAGAGCATCATCTAAAATCAGAATGGGAGCATCTGTGTATAAAGCCCTAGCTAATGAGCTTCGTTGTCTTTGCCCACCAGATAAAGCAATTCCTCTTTCTCCCACCAAAGTATCATATTTTTGCGGAAAATTGACAATTTCAGGGTGAATTTGGGCTTGTTTTGCCGCATATTCTACCTCTGTTATTTCACCCACAGGATCACTATAAGCGATATTATTTTTAATAGTAGTGGAAAATAAGAAGCTATCTTGAGGCACATATGCGATCGCAGCTCTCAAATCTGTTAAATTAATGGAGGTAATATCGATACCATCCAAAAATAACTGCCCTTGAGAAATATCAATTAAACGAGGAATAGCATTAGCTAAAGTAGATTTTCCCGAACCAATTAAACCTACAATTGCCACTGTTTCACCAGCATTAATTTGAAAATTCAAACTATTTAAAGCAGGTTGAAAAGCATTAGGATAAGTATAAGTTAAATTAACAGCTTTGATATTTCCCTTGATATTTTCTATAGGCAAATTTACATTATCAACATCATTTTTAATTTTGGGTTCAACTTCCATAATTGCTTCAACCCTATCAATACTAACCTCACCCCGTTGATAAGTAGTAATAGTAAAACCAAGTAAAGCAGTAGGAAAAACTAATCTTTCTACATAAATAATTAAAGCAATAAAATCCCCAACAGTAATTAAACCCTTTTCAATATCAGAAGTGCCAAACCACAGTAAAACTAATAAACTAATATTGGCAATACCACCAATAATAGGAAACAGTAAATTGCGAGTTCTTGCTAAACTTAAATTAGCCTTAAGCAGGCGTTGATTTTTGTGAGAAAAAGCCCTTCTTTCATTATCTTCTTGAGCATAAATTTTAATCAGAGAAATACCGCTCATATCTTCCTGAATTAACTCACTAATATCCGATAATTTCTCTTGTACCTCAGCTTGATCAATCCTTAACTTATCACTAAATAACTGTACCGTAACTAACATTAAAGGATAAATAGCCAATGTCATTAAGCTCAATTTAACATTGATAAATAACATGGCAGGTAAAGTCAAACCATAGGCAAAAATAGTATTAATTAAACTTAAAATTGCAAAACCAACTAAACGACGAATATTGTCCACATCGCTAGTAGCACGGTTAATTAAATCACCAGAAGTATTAGTATTAAAGTAAGCCGGTTCTAATTTTAAAAGGTGTTCAAAAATTCTTTGTTTTAAATCAAACTCTACCTGTCTGCCAATACCAAAAATAAGCACACGGGAAGCCATACGAATCGCCCACATTATACAGGCTAAAACAAACAAAATGACCACATAACTAACAAGACGATTAAAGTCAAAATTAGCTTGTAAATCATCGAAAATATCCCTAATCAACCAAGGAATATAAACACCAATGACATTGACAACAAATAAAGCGGAGATCCCCCAATATAAACTTTTTAAATGAGGTTTTAAATATGATATTAACTTTGATAATCGATTAGCCTTAGCCATGCTTTACTATCTTTATTTTTTCTTCATTTTTATATGATAAGCCAGTCTGCATTGAAGTTTCATCATAGTGTTGGGATGAATGGATTTGAAAAGGGCAAAGGGCAAGGGACAAACCCCCCTTTATTCCCTCTCGAGAGGGCAAAGGTAAATAGTTGATAATTAATAATTTCTAACTCTGTACGGGCGAATGGCCATTCGCCCCTAACTAACTCCGTACCGCTTTGCGGAACGAGCGTTCTCTCGTTCCCCCCCATTCCCTAAACACCCTGACACCCGAAACTTGACACCCCAATCCTCATCCAGAAGTATCGAGATCTTATGAAAGAAAAAACAGTGGTAATATAACTTTATGATCAAAGACTTAAATGTCTGTTGGACTAAATTAAATCTTTTCATATTCAAAATAAGTAAAAATTATGCCATTATTGACCACTGGAAAAGCATTTATTAAAGATTTAGAAAAAGCTGGTTCTGTTGCGGTTTATGCTCCTTTAGAGGGCGGTTTTGAAGGACGTTATCAGAGAAGATTAAGAAGCTATGGTTATCAAACTTTTAATCTTTCTGCTAGAGGTTTAGGAGATTTAAGTGCTTATTTGATGAATGTTCACGGGGTGCGCCCTCCTCATTTAGGAAAGAAAAATATCGGACAAGAGGGAGCAGTAGGACCTACTTATTTTGTACCACCTATTGCGGGTTATCAGTTAGAAAATTTACCTGCTAAGGCTAAAGGTTTAGTTTTATGGATTATTGAGGGTTTTGTACTTTCTAATCAAGAAAAACAGTATCTAGTTGATTTAACGAAGCAAGAACCAAAAATTAAAGTAGTATTGGAGTTAGGAGGCGATCGCTTCTTCCGTTGGCAATCTTTATCCGAAGCGCTGTAAATATTTAGCAATTAGCAATTAGGAAAAGACAAAAGGGCAAGGGGCAACGGAAATTAAAAATTAGTTTCCCTATCTCTCCCCTTCGCCTCATCATCCTAACACCTGCAACCTGAAACCTGACACCTAAACTTATCGGATATTCTTAAACCGAACTGAGGTTAATTACCTAAACTTCTCACTCAGGTGATTTTATTTTTCTGATTTAAAAAGGTAAAGTTTTGTAACTTAATCACTCATTAACCTAGAAAATATTGTTATATTATTCATATAGAAATCAGATAAAGATTTCTACTCGAAAGACAAAACAGCTCGTTGTAAACTTTGAATAAATTGAGGTAAAAAGGCTGAAAACAAGGTTAAATCTTTGTCTTTTGCAATCCGAAACAGCTTGTATTCTGTTCGAGATTTTCTGACCTGTTAGTAATGAGAGCAAGGGAACTAATCGATGGTCAAAGTTAAATAATTGACTACTTAGTGCAACTCTGTATAGTGTTAATTTAAGGTAGAAAATATAGTCTAAAAATAAGGAGGTTAATTAAGCTGTTTACGGTAAGTTACGTTGTCCATAAAATCAATAGCAGTAGCCAGTACCAGAGTCTTGAGTTTTCTAAAATGTGGCTTTAAGGGAGTAAGATGATAAACTAGAACGTATAGTTGTTATCTCTCTGAATATTATCACCAAGGATAGAAAGCAAAAAAAGGACGGGTCAACTTTCGGGCTACTGTTGTTGTTATGAGAGGTTTTTTATGATTACGGTTAAAGGTGAAATTCAATATCGTGCGATCGCATCTGGCACATGGGTTTTAGTTAGCGACACAGGAGAAACCTATGAGTTGTATAAGCCTTCAGAAAATCTGCGTCAGGAAGGATTAAAGGTAGAAATAAAAGGTAACATTAGAAGCGATGTTATGACCATTGCAATGGTGGGGCAAATCCTTGAAGTGAAAGAATTTAGTATCTGTCGATAAGCCTGAAAATTAGGAATATCCCTTAAAGTCAACATCCTAGCATCTTTGATCATTCAAACATTTTTTCATCAAAGCCCAATTACCTTATAATTTATCAAGGATAATGACTTAAGAGGTTAAGATGAAAATCGGTGTCCCTAAAGAAATAAAAGATCGAGAGTTTCGAGTAGGTTTAACTCCTGCTAGTGCAAAAGTTCTGATTGAACAGAATCATCAAGTATTCATCGAAGATAATGCAGGTCTTGGTTCTGGTTTTACTAATCAAGATTATGAAAATATAGGGGCAAATATCGTTGATCAAAGCACTGCATGGAATCAAGAATTAATCATTAAAGTCAAAGAACCTCTAGCAGAAGAATATCAATATATTAATCAGGGACAAATATTATTCACATATCTTCACTTAGCCGCCGATCGCATCTTAACAGAATTTTTACTTAAAAGTGGCGTAACTGCGATCGCATATGAAACAGTACAATTAGCTGATGGCAGACTACCTTTGTTAACACCCATGAGTATCATCGCTGGGCGACTCTCGGTACAAATTGGTGCGAGATATTTAGAAAAACAGCAGGGCGGTAAAGGAATTCTGTTAGGGGGAATGCCGGGGGTTACTCAAGGTAATGTTGTTATTCTAGGAGGAGGTATCGTTGGTACAGAAGCGGCGAAAATAGCGGTAGGAATGGGCGCAAAAGTAACTATTTTAGATGTAAATATTGATCGTCTTTCTTACTTAGAAACTCTATTTGGTTCAAGAGTTGAACTACTTTACAGCAATTCCCAACACATAGCCCAAGTTGTGCCTCATGCTGATTTATTAATTGGCGCTGTATTAATTACAGGTAGAAAAGCACCTATTCTTGTTTCACGGGATTTAGTTAAACAAATGTCCCCCGGCTCGGTTATTCTTGATGTCGCAGTGGATCAAGGTGGTTGTATTGAAACTTTACGCACAACATCCCATAGTCAACCTAGTTATGAAGAAGAAGGAATAATTCATTTAGGTATTCCCAATTTACCCGGTGCAGTACCTCGCACGGCAACTCAAGCCCTAAACAATAATACTTTACCCTATATTGTTAAATTAGCAAATCAAGGAATTGGAGCTTTAAAACAAGATCCTAGTTTAGCGCAAGGGTTAAATATACAATACCATCGTTTAGTACATCCTGCGGTACAACAAGTTTTTCCCGATTTAGTCACCACTTAATCAAACTATACTTTAACTGGTCGGTTAAGGTAAAAAGGGCAAGGGACAATCATTTGAGTTCGGAGTTCAGGGTTCGGAGTTCGGAGTTAAAATTAACAGATTTCGAGAAAAAAAACTAATAAATCGATTTTCTCTTTTTAATCGTTTGAGTAAAGAACCAACATTCAAAAAATCAAACCTGAAACCTGACACTTAGTTCCTAACCCTATTCTTAACACCAAACCGAAATTAATTAATTGGGGGAGCGATATACTCTTTAATACCAACATAATCTAAGTAACGCTTAATAGCTTCTTCCGTATCCCCTGCAAAGGCAACTTGTCCTTTATTTAACCAAATACTGCGATCGCACAAATCTTGAACATAGTCTAAACTATGAGAAACAAACAAAATAGTACTACTTTTTTCCCACAAATCTTGAATTCTTTGCCTTGACTTTTGAGTAAAACGAGCATCCCCCACAGACAAAACCTCATCTAAAATGAGAATATCAGGTTCAACATCCGTCGCCACAGAAAAACCTAAACGAGCTTTCATACCAGAAGATAAGGCTTTAACAGGTATCTCTGCATAGTCTTCTAACTCCGCAAACTCCAAAATTTCCCGAATACGCACCTTCATATCTTCTTTGCGATAACCTAGCAAAACTCCATAAAGAATGATATTGTCTTGCACCGACATTTCCATGTTAAAACCAGCTCCTAACTCAATTAAAGGAGCAATTCTTCCCCTAACTCGAACACTACCTTCTGTGGGAGGTAAAATACCACAAATTACCTTTAAGAGAGTGGATTTCCCCGCACCATTAGAGCCAATTATCCCGACTTTTTCCCCAGCACTAACGGAAAAGTCAACATCTTGCAAAACCTGTTTTTTAGCTGGTTTGATATGTTTCCCTTGCAAAAAAGAAAAAATAGTTCTTTTCAAATCATAAGAAAATTCCTCTTGGGTTCTACGCCACAAAGAAACTTGATCTAATCTAATAACTTCTTGAGTCATTTTTTATTTAATAAAATATTAATTTATTTAAGTAATATCGAATAATTAAAATATCAATAAAATCAATTAGTTTTATAACAAATCCATAAAAGCAGATTCAAATTTTCGGAAAAACAAAATTCCTAAAGTTAAAATAATAACTCCTGCTAAAATTCCCTTAAACAATAACATAGCACTGGGTATATTTCCCATAAGGCTAATATCTCTTAAACTTTCAATGATTGACACTAAAGGGTTTAAACCAAGGATAGGTTGAATTCTGGGTGGTACGATTTCCGCAGGATAAAAAACGGGACTGGTAATCCACATAACGAAAGTAGTAATTTCATAAAAGTAGCCTAAATCTCGAAAGAAAACAAATAAAGCACTAACAAATAAACCTACTCCTGTACACACCAAAACTAAAGAAAAGAAGGGAATTAATAATAAGAATATATAGAGAGGATTTTTGCTATTAACAAGAGTTACAATGGCTAGTAAAGGAAAGGAACTAATCATAAATTGAAAAATATTCGCCGCAATCATTGAGAGAGGAAAAACGGGAATAGGTAATTTAATTTTATTGAGTAAATCTCCATTAACAACAATACTACTGAGTGCCTGTGTAGTGGAAGAATTATAAAAGTTGATAACTAATAAACCTGTAAAAGCCGCTAAGATATAACTAATTAAGGAGTCATTATAATAAGAAGCAAAAGTCGAACCGAAAATAGTAGTATATAATCCTGTCATAATAATAGGATTTAACAATGACCAATACACACCCAAATAAGAACCACGATAACGAGTATTAAGATTTTGTGGTACTAAGACGGAAAGTAAATCCCAATAACGATGAAAATTTCGCCAAAACGCTGACTGCTCTTTTTCTTTAATCTTTTTCTTTCCCGCTAAAATCATAAACAATAACAATACATCAATTGAGTAACTCCCTTTGGAATAGGTCTATTGTATCCTAGAGTTACCTCCGCTCGATATGAAATTTTGGGGTGGTGGTAAACAAAGGGCAAAGGTGAATAGTGAATAGTTGATAATTAAGAATTAAAAATAAAAAATCCTTAACTCTGAACTCCGTTCACGACGACTGTACGAGCAAAGCGAACTAACTCCCTGAACTCATTTCCCCATCCCTCCATCACCCCTTAAATCTATCTAAATTGGATATTCTTTATATTGAACTAAGATGAATTCAATTATTTTAGTAAATTAAATTGTAATAAAACAGATACATTTTCAGGGGTAAGAATTTTCTGTAATTCTTTAATTTCGTTTAATAAGCCTATTTCTTTTGAGCATTCTTCTTGTAATACTCTTATATAAGATTGACGTTTTTCTTCAGAATCTGCTTCTGCTAGCATCTTAATAGCCATATTCATGTTATTAATTGGATTGCTCATATTCACAATGAGCTTACTAATAATTTCGTCTTTTAGCTCCAGCATATTTTCATTATTTTTAATTTTTTTGTCTTTTTCCTTAATTTTTTCGAGAATATCTTGAACTAATTTGCGATTTTTCTCTAGTTTTGCTTCAAATTCTTGTTCTAACTCTTTTTTTCTTTGTAATCTCACGTCCACTGCTTCTAGTAATTCATCAGGGGTAAAAGGCTTGGTTAAATAGTCATCAGCCCCCATT
Organism: Cyanobacterium aponinum PCC 10605; assembly: GCF_000317675.1. Lineage (NCBI taxonomy): Bacteria > Bacillati > Cyanobacteriota > Cyanophyceae > Chroococcales > Geminocystaceae > Cyanobacterium > Cyanobacterium aponinum. Next base: position 1,644,465 of record NC_019776.1, on the reverse strand, counting down.
CTCATGCCCATACGAATATCTTTTTTATCAACTTTAGCTGTGACAAAGATGCAGGGAGTCATTAAAGTTTTCTCATCTATTCTCAGTTTTTCTATAAATTCATAGCCGTCCATCTCTGGCATCATAATATCGCAGATAACTAAATCAGGAGGATTTTCTCTGGCTACTTCCCAACCTAGTTTTCCGTTTTCTACTCCTGTGGCTTCATAATTATTCAATCTTAATATTTGCAGGATATTCTCTCTAATTTCCTTTTCATCTTCGATGACTAAAATTTTAACCATTAATCTTTAATTTATTTTTGTTAATAAAATTAATACGAATTAATTGATAATTCTATTTTCAGAGATTTTCTATATTATTACATAAATTTTTTCTAAGAGTTTTAATTATTGTGTCTAATCTAATTATTTCTGATAGTCTATAAATAGATATTTAAAAAATTATTCAATGTAAATATTAACTTTAATTAAGTTTTTTGGTTCTTTAAAATGAGAAATTTTAGCTGACCTTTATTAGCCAAAGAATTTCTTTAATTGTTGTCTGTGTCAATTTTTTTGTTCTTTCTTGAACAATCTATTTATTATTATTCTTCATTTTCTATGACTTATCAGTTTTTGGAACTACAGTCTCTAATTATTTCTTGTTTTTGTACTGTTTCCCCTGATGTGAGTATCGAGGATGCAATCAGAAAGTGGCACCGTGCGATCGCATCTTAATTTATAAATTTGAAGGTCATTGGGGAGGACAAATTATTGCTGAATCAGTAGATAAAAAATTTACCAGTGCTTTAGGTAATTACGTAGAAGATAGCTGTTTTCAAGATCAAGTTTGTAACTTATATCAAGGAAAAGACCCCGTTGTTGCCAATAACGTTTATGAACAAGGTTACACCCCCTGTCACATTAAATTATTAGAACAATATCAAGTTAAAGCTAATTTGATTGTACCCCTAGAAGTATCAGGAGAACTGTGGGGCTTACTTATCGGTCATCAATGTGAAACTTATCGAGAGTGGCAATAATTAGAAGATGTAGAGCTATTAAAGGAAATTAGTTATCAAGTTGCCATCGCAATTTATCAAAGTGAAATTAATCAAAAATTACAAAAAGAAATCTATGAACGTATAGTTGCAGAAAAATTATTACAGCGACAAAAAAGCCAGTATCGAAACCTCATGGAAATTTTACCAGTGGGGATATTTCGCAATGATTTACGGGGAAATTGTATTTATGTCAACGAGCGGTATTGTCGAATCACAGGTTTAACTCCAGAATCCGCCAATGGTATTAGTTGGCAAAAAATTATTCATCCAGAAGATTGGGAAAAAGTGTTTCAGGCATGGGAAAATTTAGTTAATTATCATCAACCTTGTGAGCTGGAGTGCCGTTTTTTACATCCCAATGGCGATATTGTTTGGGGTTTTAACTATTTGTAAAGATATTAGTGAACAAAAAGCGATCGAATTTGCCTTAAGAACAAGTGAAGCTCGTTGGCAATTTGCCCTTGATGGTGCTAGTCATGGAGTCTGGGATGTTAATTTAGTCACTAACGAAACCTATTATTCTCCTAAATTTATGGAAATGCTTGGTTATGAACTTGGAGAATGGGGAAATAGTTTCGATGATTGGCACAAATACAGATATAACCGATCGCATCCTCATGGAGCAGGAATTGCTTAAGAGTAAAAATAACTTTCAACGTTTAGTAGAAGAAATAGGTAATAACTTTGTTATTTTTAGTCATACTTTAGAAAATGTTATTACTTACGTTGGCGGTGGCATAGAATCAATTTTTGGACTGACAAAAGAGGAGGTAATCAATAAATCTTGGGTAGAAGTGGTTAACTGGCATGAAAACGGACTAGAAAGAGCCTTGGTATCCACATCGTTAATTCTTAATGCCGAAGATATAGTATTAGATGAATTTGATATGTCTTTTACCCATAAATCAGGAGAAGAGAAAATCATTCGTGTTTGTCATCATGTGGTTAAAAATGATCAACAAGAAGCGATCGCCATCGAAGGAATTATCGAAGATATTACCCAACAAAAAAGAGCTTTGGATGCTTTACAAGAAAAAACCCAAGAACTCGATCGCTTTTTCTCCCTAGCCCTAGATTTACTATGTATTGCCAATGTTGATGGTTATTTTCTCCGTCTTAATCCCCAGTGGGAGAATATTCTCGGCTATAAAATAGAAGACCTAGAAAGCTCCAGATTTCTTGACTATGTTCATCCAGATGATATACAGAAAACCCTAGATGCGATCGAACATCTCAAATACAATGTAGAATTACCCTACTTTATTAATCGTTATCGTTGTGCTGATGGTAGCTATCGTTGGATTGAGTGGCGTAGTGCTTCTGATGGTAATTTATTCTATTGTGCGGCCAAAGATATAACCGAAAAACTGAAAACCGAAGCGGAAAAACAAACCCTCATTAATGCCTTAGAAAACAGTAATCATCTCCTGCAATGTATTAGTAATGCTCAATCTCAATTTATCACTGCTGAAAACCGTCTGACTATTTTTGAAGACCTATTGGCTAATTTATTGGAATTAACGGACAGTGAATATGGCTTTATCGGAGAAGTCTTATTTAGAGATGATGGTAGTGCGGAAATGAAGGAAACTTTTTTAAAAATAAAAGGAGTACCTTATATTAAAACCCATAGTATTACGAATATTGCTTGGAATGAAGAAACCCAGAAATTTTATGATGAAAATTATAAACGGGGTATGGAGTTTGACAATATGAATACCCTTTTTGGAGCAGTAATCATGACGGGTAAACCAGTGATTGCCAATAGCCCTAAAACAGATCCTCGCAGTGGTGGCACTCCTAAGGGGCATCCTCCTTTAAATGCCTTTTTAGGATTACCTTTCTTTAACAAAAACAGATTACTTGGTGTGGTTGGCATTGCTAATCGTCTTGGTGGTTATGATCAATCTATTGTTGACTATTTACAACCATTTTTAGTGACTTGTAGTAACCTCATTGAAGGTTATAGGCTCGATCGCGATCGCCGTAAAACAGAGGAAAAATTAGCCCTAAGTAATGAGGAATTAATCAGAGCAACCCGTCTTAAAGATGAATTTCTAGCCAATATGAGCCATGAGTTAAGAACCCCTCTTAATGCTATTTTAGGTAATGCAGAAATTCTCACAGAACAAGTTTTTGGAGAACTCAATAACAGACAAATCAAATCTCTTAAGACGATTGAAAGCAGTAGTAATCATTTATTATCATTAATTAACGATATTTTAGATGTTGCCAAAATAGAAGCAGGACAAATCACCATAGAATATGTGCCCACCGATATTAAAAGTTTGAGTCAATCCGCTTTAGTGTTTGTGCAACAACAAGCCCAGAAAAAAGGTATTCAGTTAGAACTTAGGTTTGCTGATAATCTTCCTTACCTACCATTAGATCAAAGACGCATTCGCCAAGCTCTGATTAATCTACTTAATAATGCGGTTAAATTTACTCCACAGGCGGGGAAAGTCACATTAGAAATCAGTGTATTTGAAGAAGAAGAGAGTCAGGAATTATTAATAATGGGGGAAGAGAATATTATCATGAAAACCTTTATTCGTTTTGCGGTGATTGATACAGGTATTGGTATTGCCCCAGAAAATATAGAAAAGTTATTCAAGCCTTTTATTCAGATAGATAGTGCTTTAAATCGCAAATATACAGGTACGGGCTTAGGTTTATCGCTAGTGAAACAAATTGTCGAGCTTCATGGGGGAAGTGTAGGAGTGTCAAGCGAGTTAGGCAAAGGTAGTTGTTTTTATTTTAATCTTCCTTCCAATTATTGTAATATCCCTCAATCTTCCATCAAAGAGCAAGAAAAATCCCCCATCAAAGATAAGATGATAACACCTTCCGTGATTTTGTTCGTGGATGATGATGAAAGTAATATTGCCACTATTTCTGATTATTTAGAAGCCAAAGGCTATAAATTACTAATTGCTAAAAATGGTTTACAAGCGTTACAAATAACTAAAACTCAACATCCAGACTTAATCATCATGGATATTCAAATGCCTGAAATGGAAGGTTTAGAAGCGATCGCACTTATTCGTCAAGATGAAGATATTAAGGATATACCCATTATCGCCGCCACCGCCTTAACAATGGAAGGAGATGAACAAAGTTGCTTAGACGCAGGAGCGAATAACTATATGAGTAAACCCTTACGACTTCGAGAATTGGTTGATAAAATCGAGACTTTATTACAATTTGAACTCAGGTAGGTTGATGGATAAAGTGATTTCAATTGCTTAACTGTTCAGTACGATTAGGGGCTTCTGTATTGCTTCCTGTAAAACTTTGGAAAAGAGCAAAACCTGCAATCGCAGCTATAACAATACCGCCAACAATACCCGCCATTTTTAGTTTATTATTTGTGGGTTCGGGTTCAATGGTATCCTCCGTTGGGTCTTCTGAATGGGCATAACGATGGAATAAGAAATCTAAAGCATAATTCCGTAATTCATAATATCTAGGATCTTCCGTGATTTGGGAACGATTACGGGGACGAGAAAAGGGAATATCAAGAATTTCACCAATTTTTGCACTAGGACCATTGGTCATCATCACGAGGCGATCGCACAGAAAGAGAGCTTCATCAATATCATGGGTAATCATCATTACCGTTAAATTATGTTCAGCACAAATTTGTAATAATTCCTCTTGTAACTCTTCCTTGGTAATGGCATCTAACGCCCCAAAAGGTTCATCTAAAATCAAAACTTCAGGACGAATTGCCAAGGCACGGGCAATGGCAACCCTTTGTTTCATACCCCCAGAGATTTGATAGGGTTTTTTCTGAGCGGCTTCAGTTAAACCAACCATCGCTAAATGCTCTTTAACAATAGTGTCTTTTTCCTGTTTATTTTTGTCAGGATAAACCGCATTAACTGCTAAATAAACATTTTCATAAACTGTTTTCCAAGGAAGCAGACAGTAGTTCTGAAATACCATCATGCGATCGGGTCCTGGTTCAGCAATGACTTTATTTTTAAGAGTTACTTTACCAGTGGTGGGCTGATTGAAACCTGAAACCATGTTAAGCATAGTTGATTTACCACACCCTGAATGTCCGATAACACAGATAAATTCTCCTTCCTTAACGGTTAGGTTGACTCCTTCCAAGACAGTGTAATTTCCGTTGGGAGTGGGATACACTTTGGAAATATCTTCAATGGTTAAAAATTCTGTTTTGGCTAAAGTTGTAGTTTTTTCCTCGGTATTCATTAAACTTTGCATGGCGTTTTAGTAGTGAATAAATGTTAATTGGGAATGATTAAAAGGGTAAAGGGCAAGGGGCAAGGGGCAAAGGTAAATAGTGAATAGTTGAGAATTAAGAATTAAAAACTCCGAATACCTGTACGGGTGAATGGCCATTCGCCCCTACTTCCCCCTCTCACCTCATCACCTTAACTCCTGACTCCTGCGTTAATTTCGATTTCCGATACTTCAAAATTACGGCGGATGGTGAATCTTTCTAAATAACCGATGGGGTCATCTGGATTGAATACCATCTTGTCAAAGAGTTGGAAGGAGGTGCGATCGCTCTCTAGGTCTGGAATGCCTAATTGACGACAGGCTTCCCCAAATAAATCAGGGCGACGAACTCGATCAATTATTTCTACCCAGTTGCGGGGGAAAGGAGTATAACCCCATCGAGCTAATTGAGTTAAAATCCATAGGGCTTCTACTCTTCCCGGACAGTTGGCGCGATCGACATGAAATTGATTGAATCTCAATAGAGGTTCAGTTTTTGTGCCGTAATTGTAAGGATCAACAAAACCGGGGCGAATATATTTTTGCTCAACTCCCACATATTCGGGACGAGCTAATATTTCCACAATTTCTTCTCGATTACGACGATCATCACAGTAGGCACAAGCCTCCATCAATGCTTTTATTAAAGCCAAGTGAGTTTGTGGATATGCTTGAGCCCAATCTTCTCTCACTCCTAATACTTTTTCTGGATGACTAGCCCAGATGTCTAAATCAGTGGCAATGACATAGCCAACGTCTTGTAAAACTGCCTCAGAGTTCCAAGGTTCGCCGACGCAATAGCCGTCAATATTACCAGCTTTTAGGTTTGCTATCATTTGTGGAGGAGGAATCACTGTTAAATTGACATCATTATCAGGATCGATTCCCCCTGACGCTAACCAATAACGTAACATCAGGTTATGCATGGAAGCGGGGTGTACCATCCCAAACGTGTGTACTGTATCTGGAGTTTGATGGATAATTTCTCTTAACCCATGAACATCGGTAACTCCCATTTCTTGAAATTTTTTTCCTAGAGTAATAGCGTTACCATTACGACTTAAAACAAGAGAAGTAATGATGGGAATAGATGGTTTACCTCCTGCTCCAACAGTCATACTAAGGGGCATCCCCGCCACCATTTGTGCTGCGTCAAGGCGTTTTTCGGCTACTCCTCTGGCGATATGTTGCCATGAATCCTCCCTAATGAGGTTTACTTCTTCTAAGCCATATTCAGCAAAAATACCTTTCTCTTTGGCAATAACTAAAGGCGCACAGTCGGTTAAGGGAATAAAACCGATATTGAGATTAATTTTTTCTAAACCGTTACGGGCAATTACTTGAGGACTAGCAGTAACTTTGTTTTTGTTCGATCGCTTCTGTTGATTGAGGAAGTAAACAATTTCATTACGGAGACTGTAATAACTGGGATGATTTACCACCTCTAATCGTTGTCTTGGGCGGGGGATTGGTACTTCGAGAATCTGCCCAATATGAGCCTCTGGCCCTGTGGTTAACATGACGATGCGATCGCTCAATAGTAAAGCCTCATCCACATCATGGGTTACCATGACACAGGTTACATGATTTTCCTGAACAATCTGCATTAAACTTTCTTGTAAATTCCCTCTAGTTAAGGCATCTAGCGCCCCAAAAGGTTCATCTAACAGTAATACTTTCGGTTTTGTTGCCAAAGCTCGTGCGATCGCAACTCTTTGTTTCATCCCCCCAGAAAGTTGATTAGGACGCTTATTAGCGGCGTGTCTCAATCCGACAAGGGCAATATTTTCTTCAATAATTGCCTTTCTTTCTCCTTCAGGATAATGACGTAAAACTCGATTAACCGCAAGGGCTATGTTTTCTCTGACCGTCAACCAAGGTAGTAAAGAGTAATTCTGAAATACCACCATCCGTTCTGGACCCGGTTCAGTAACTTCTCTTCCTTCGAGAATAACCCCTCCATGAGTAGGATTGAGTAAACCTGCAATCATATTTAACAGGGTTGATTTACCACAACCAGAATGTCCCACAAGGGAGATAAATTCCCCTTTTTGAATGGAAAAGTCAATATTTCTTAAAGCAATATACTCACCACCATTAGCCAGAGGGAATATTTTATCAACGTGATCAACTTCAATAAAATTCGACATCTTTTTCAATAAACAATTAATAATTAGCAATTAAATAACTCCTAACCCCTAACCCTGTACCGCTTTGCGGAACGAGTGCAGCGAACTCTCCGAACTCTTATCATCTATTTTTGTTCACCCGGAACGACAATACTGGCAATAAAACCAACGAATCTATCTAGTAATAAACCGACTATACCCACATAGATTAAAGCAATAATAATTTCACTCATTAAAGAACTGTTATAAGCATCCCAGATAAAGAAGCCAATACCCACACCACCAATTAACATTTCTGCGGCAACAATTGCTAACCAAGATAAGCCGATACCTATTCTTAAACCAGTAAAAATATAGGGAACTGAAGCAGGAAATAAGATGTTAAAAAAGTATTCAGTTTTGGATAATTTTAATACCCTAGAAACGTTGGTATAATCTTGGGGAATTTTTTGCACTCCTACTGTTGTGTTAATAATAATAGGCCAGATAGCAGTAATGAAAATAACAAAAATTGCCGAGGGTTCTGCTTCTTGAAATGCCGCTAAAGCAATGGGTAGCCAAGCAAGAGGAGGAATAGTTCTTAATACTTGGAAAATGGGATCTACCGCATCATAAATAATTTTATTTGCCCCAATTAAAATACCTAAACCAATCCCAACTATTGTGGCTAAAGAGAATCCAATCGCAACTCTTGTTAAACTGGCAAAAATTTGAATTGCTAATCCTTTATCTGTACCCCCATTATCAAAAAATGGGTCAATAATTAACGGATAAGTATCTTCAAAAACCTGAACAGGACTAGGTAAATTTGAATTTTGACCTGTACAGACAATTTGCCAAATTACTAAAAATACGATGATAGCAACCGCAGGACGAATTACTTTTTTAGAATACAAAAAGCTGAGGGGATTTTTTTTACGGAGTCTTAAATTAATACTAGAATTAGCCATAGTTAAAAAAGGAATGATTTGAATAAAAAATAAAATATAAGGTGATCATTTTTTAGCTGAATTGTTGTGGCAAAGAGAAGTAAGTTAGACGCATTTTGCTTATATTGTTTATTGGTTGATAGAAAATAAATAATACTTGTAATTATTGCCCCTTGCCTCTCGCCTCTTGCCTACCTTAACCGAGAATTATTGATGTGAAGTTTATGTTAAGCCTTAATAGTTTTGATTTTGAGACTATCTAAATAGGCTTGAGGATTTTCAGGATCAAATGTGATACCGTCAAAGAAGGTTTCAACCCCACGAGATGGGCTAGTAGGTATTTCTGATTCAGGCACACCTAAAGCTGTTGCCGCCTCTCTCCATAAGTCTTCCCTATTGACTTCATCGACAATTTTCTTGGTGTCGGTGTCAGCAGGAATATAACCCCAACGGATATTTTCTGTTAAAAACCATAAATCATGACTCTTGTAAGGATAAGAAGCGTTATCAGTCCAGTATTTTTGCATTAATTCCGTATCCTCAAAGGTTGGATCTCCATTACCATAGTTATATATACCCTTGGAGCGATCAATAATATCCTCAAAAGGTACTTTAAACCATTCCCGTTTGGAGACAATCTGACACATTTCCTCTTTATTTTCAGGCTTATCACACCACTGTTGGGCTTCTAAGACTGCCATCAACAGGGCTTTAGCGGCTTTAGGATTAGCGTCAACCCAATCTTTACGCATACCAAAGGCTTTTTCAGGATGGTCTTTCCAAAGTTGCCCTGTGGTAATTGCTTGATAACCTACTCCCTGATTGACAGTTTGTAAAGGCCAAGGTTCACCCACACAGAATGATTCCATCGCATTAACTTTGACGTTTGCTACCATTTGAGCCGGTGGTACAACAATAGTGGAAACATCTTTCCCCGGTTCTAATCCTCCTGCCGCTAACCAGTAACGAATCCAGCAGTCATGAGTTCCACCCGGGAATGTCATCGCTACTTTTGGATCAGTTACTTTGGTAAATGCCTCTTTGAGGGGGGATGTATCTAAACCAACTTTAAGATCTTTATAGTTATTTCCCAACATGATACCTTGACCATTGACGTTTAACCGTGCCAAAATATACATTGGGGTGGGTTTGCCATCGGTGACAGTTCCCATACTGATTAAGTAAGGCATGGGGGTTAAAATATGGGCTCCATCTATACCGCCACTAGCCGAACCTAAAACTAAGTTATCACGGGTTGTTCCCCAAGAAGCCTGTTTAATTACTTCTACATCAGGCATACCGTATTTTGCATAGAAACCCTTTTCTTTTGCGATAATTAAGGGGGCGGCATCGGTGAGGGCGATAAAGCCTAGTTTTGCTCCAGTTACTTCGGGAGCATCTTCAGGAGAAATAACGGGGGCGTTTTCAGGAGTGGTATTTTCGGTGGTGGTTTGATTTCCCCCTCCTTGGGCGCAACCGTGTAAAATTGCAGTAGTTAGGGCTGTTGCCCCTGTGGTGAAGATAAATTTACGTCGGGATAGTTTGGACATGAACTATAAATTTCTAAGTAATTTAAACATTTCTTAAGTTTGATGTACATAAATTTAAAACTTTATTTTTTCTTTATTTTGTATGTTTAGTCACATTTTTTTGAAAATTTGCAGTAAATGAATTTTATTTATTCTAAATCTGCATATAAACGAAAAATAATGGTTAATCGCTAACAATTTTTATTTTTCCTTGGCAGGATAATTCTTCTTCATTAAGAATTAAATCAGTAATAGCAACATCATTTCCCAAATCAACTTCAAATTCTTTAATAATTACCATTTCTGGGAATAAAATGCTGTTAATTTCAATGGGATTAAAAAGTAAAGTATGGTCATTTTTCAAGGTTAAACCAGTGGTAATATTTATGTTTGATAATTCTTCTTTTTGATTTTTTATCTGTCCTTCTATAATTACTTTTTCTGTATATAAAGTAACATTTTGCCAATAAAAGCTATATTTTTCTAAAATTGATTCTGGATTTTTTATTCCTTTATAATCTAATAGTAAAGCTAATAAATCAATTAATCCTTGGCTTAGTAGTTTTGAAGCTAATGATTTTTGAATATCTTTTTTCTTTAAGTTAATTTCTCCTTCTGCAAAAATAGGATGTAATAACTTTAATGGTTTTCCTCTTAATATGCCTCCTAAATTAACTGCTATTTCTTCGGTTTTTACTTGGGCATGATTAATACAAATTCCCTGATAGTTGGCTTTTTCTGCTGATAGAAAAACTTGCTCTATTTTTCCTCTTAAAATTTGTCTATCTCCTGCATGAATTTCTATGTTTAATGTTTCGATTTCTTGCAATTGCGATCGCACCCATAGTTTAATAGCAGGAGTAAGGATGTGAGAAATAATCTCTGATTTATGTTTTACCATCAGTTTTTAGGATATAGTAATTAAATTTTTGGTTTGAGCTTTGAATTTTATCATTGATTAATTGATAATTGAAACTAGCATAGTGAATCAATCACAGTAAACTAATTGTTGATAAAGAATGGCCAACTATAAACAAGAGATAGGGACTTTTGAGTCTGAAATAAGCCAATTATGGAAAGAGTACAAAAAATTTTAAGGGAATGGGGTATTGCCTCTCGTCGAGAAGGGGAAAAAATGATTTTAGAAGGGCGGGTAAAAGTTAACGGTATAACCGTTAAATTAGGTGATCTCGCTTCGGCTCAAAGGGATAAAATAGAGGTAGATGGAAAGTTGTTAACCTCACAACGAAAACCATCTTTAATTTATTTATTACTTAACAAACCAAAAGGATATATATGTACTTGCGATGATCCCCGTCAAAGAAAAACAGTTATGGATTTGTTACCAGCAGAATTAAGAATAGGTTGCGGTATTCATCCTGTGGGAAGACTCGATCGCAATTCCAGTGGGGCGTTAATATTAACTAATGATGGTGCATTAACTGTTCATTTAACTCATCCTCGGTATAATCATCCCAAAACCTATTCAGTGACACTCAGAGGAAAAATCCCCCATAGATTTATCAAGAAATGGGCAGAAGGATTTATGTGGGAAGGGAAAAAAACTCTCCCAGCAGAGATTAATATTAATTACCAAGATGAGCAGAAAACTCAAATGCAAATCACCCTCAGAGAAGGAAGAAATAGACAAATAAGAAAAATTGCCGAACTTTTTGGGTATCCTGTAATTAGTTTACACAGAAGTGCGATCGCATTTTTAAATGTTTCGTCTCTTTCAACAGGAGAATATCGCTATCTAACCACAAAAGAAGTTAATTATCTCAAAGAATTACATTATCAGTAATTTGTATTATTTTACTGATTTAATCCGTCTAATTATCCTAATTAATTTAATTTTTTATACTGTTTTATCTCTCTAGTAACAATTATGTTATTCCTTCGATTTTTTGCTTCTAAATCATCCTCTGAAACCGTAGATTATGACGCTGTCAGAAAAACTATATTAGAAGAAATTGGTCAAACACTAAAACAAAAAAGACTGGAACTCAATTATACTGAAGAACTCGTCAGTAATCAAGTTCATATTCCTATAACTACTGTAAAAGCGATCGAAAATGCAGATTTTACCCATTTGCCTGAACCTATTTTTATCAAACAAATTATCAACAAATATGCTAACTACTTAAAGATAAATGGAGAAGAATTAAGTAATTGTTTTCCCTTAGAAAATAATAAAAAAGCACAAAAACAGTATCTCAAAAAATCATCTAACTTCAAATTTAATATCCAATTATCTCCGAAATATCTGTATTTAATTTACTTATTTTTAATCCTATTTTCTATTAGAAGTTTGAGTAATATTTTGGAGTTTAGGGAATTTCAAGAAACTAAACTACCTCAAACAGAAATAGTAGAAACAGATACCAGCAAACAAAATCAACAACCTCAAGCCATTCCTGCCGTAGAAAAAAAAGAAGAGTCAGTTAAATCCGAGCCAGAAGAATTAAGTTTAAAACTCACCGTTAAACAAGATGCTTGGGTAAAAATAATTGTCGATGGTAAACCAGTTTATGAAGGAATTTTAGATCAAGGAACAGAGAAAGAATGGATAGCCAAAGAAAAATTAACCATTCGCACAGGTAATGCAGGAGGGGTAATGATTAGTTTAAACGAGCAAAAAGCAAAAGAATTAGGTAAATTGGGACAAATTGAGGAGGTTACTTTTGAACTGCCAAGAAGATCGTGAAATTTAGTAGAAGGTGATGAAAAACTGGTGTCAGGGAATGGGAAATGGTAAATAATTGATAATTAATAGACCTCTTACCAAATGAAAATTAAGATAAAATTAGTGCAGTTTGAAATGAATTTCACCACTGTTCCCTCTTCCCTTTTCCCTAACTTCTACAAGAAGTCTAATCATTGCGCGAGTATAAAACAGGAAACTACTATACAATAAATCTTAATTGAATATACGTAATTAACTATGACTACTCCAGAACTTGAAATCAATCAGGAATTCAGCGATTTAGAAGATTTTACCCCCTCTAAAATCAGTCATAAAGACGAAATTGAAACTGTTATTTACAGTTTAGAAGAAAACGATAGTGCCATGGTGCAAAAAACTGATGAGGGATATATCTGGAAATTTCAATATGGCACAGTAGAAGTATTTGTACAATTGACAGGAGAAACAGAGGAAGATTTATTCAAAGTTTGGTCTGTTGTTTTACCTTTACCGGCAAAAAATGAAGCCGAATTAATGCGTTTATTATTAGAAATGAATTGGGATGGAACTTTTGAAACAAATTTTGGTATTTTTAATAATCAAATAGTGCTTTCCACTCAGAGAACAGTTGATGACCTTTCTGCTAGTGAAATATCCCGTGCTATTACCCTAGTGGCATCTCTAGCGGATGAGTATGACGAGGAATTACAATCTAAATACTTGTAGTGTTTAGCGGACATTTTGCATCAATGGGACAATACTTAATAAACTTCTAGCTTTCTCAAACAAAAGGCAAAGGTTGAGAGAATTGACTATTTTTTATAGAAATGGATTTTAACTTTCATTTTGTATAAAGATCTAATGAGTAAAGCGGGTAAAATCAAATTAGTAGCCGTTGGGCAGACGGTGTTGCAGTCTGTGGAGGATAAAGGATACGGGGGCAAAGAGCAATCTTTGCCTAGTTCCTCCCGAAGAAGCAGAAAATCCAAGTAGCGATATTTGGAAGTCCACGCCTGTATGCGTAGCATCAGCGTGAGAGTGTCACATTATGGTGAAAACTAAATTCTCTTACCTTGCCCTAACTAATCAAAGATGTGTCGAGTAGGTGCAGAATCTGATTCAATCCAAATCAAAAGCGGGACTGAACGGACTTGAACCGTTGCTAACAGCGCTTAGGAGGCGCTTGCTCTATCCATCTGAGCTACAGCCCCAAATTTTAAGTTTTGTAAAGAAGATAATTCTAGTTTAGCTAATTTATTGGGTCTTGAACAATTTTTTCTGGTAATTGGGGGAGATTAGGTTTCCCGATTAGTTATTAATCAATTTTTACAATCAAAGATTATGATGAGTCGAATCAAAATTTTATCTTGGTTAACTGTGATTTTTTTCTGTTGGACATTACTAGGTTGTAGTGATACGATCGAAAGTGTTCAAGCCTTCAACAGTGAATCAAAGTCTCCGATTCCAAGGGTGGAAAATATCAGTGAAGTTGCCCCCCCTAAATTAATTCAAGAATTAAATAAAAACTTTAGTCAGACTAAACCAGAGGTAAAGATTCTTTCCCCTCAAATAGATGAAATCGTTAATTCTCAAGATGTCTCTGTTAGTTTACAGGTTAAAGGGTTAGATATATTTAAGGATGAAGAATTAGGAATGGGACCTCATTTACATTTTTTCCTAGATGATAAACCTTATCAAGCTATTTATAGTGCCAGTGAGCCTATTATATTAGAAGGTTTAGCCCCCGGTACTCATACTATTAGGGTTTTTGCTTCTCGTCCATGGCATGAAAGTTTTAAAAATCCCACAGCCTATGCTCAAACAACGTTTCATGTTTTTACTGCCACTGAGGACAATAATCCTTCTCAAGATGAGCCTTTACTCACCTATAGCAGACCTCAAGGCACTTATGGAGCAGAGCCGATTATGTTAGACTTTTATTTAACTAATGCTCCCCTTCATGTCGTTGCCCAAGAAAATCCTGCGGATGATATTGCTGACTGGCGCATCAGAGTCACTATAAACGGAGAATCTTTTTTATTGGATACGTGGCAACCTATTTATCTGACGGGTTTTAATAAAGGTCAAAACTGGGTTAAGTTGGAGTATATTGACGAAAATGGTAATGTGATTCAGAATGCCTTTAATAGTACAGTAAGGGCAATAAATTATGATCCTTCCCTTCAGGATACCTTGGCTAAATTAGTTACAGATAAAATTAGTTTAGATAAAGTAAAAGCAATTGCCCTAAAAGATTATCAAGGGTTGCAAGAGGTGAAGACTCAAGAGAAGGAAGAAATTATTGAAGAAGAATTATCCGAAGAAGTAGAGGAAGTGAAAGAAGAAAAATCGGAGATTTTGGAAGAAGAGTTAACTCCAGAAGTCATAGAGGAAGAGTTAGTTGAAGATGTGACAGATATAGCTGAACCTTCGGTGAATGAATCTAAGCCAGAAAACATGAAGGTGGAACAAGATAAGGATATTTTACCGCAAGAAATTGAACCTACCGCAGATTTAACAGAGGAGCAAAATGAGCAAGAAAACATAAGCGAGGAATTAGAAACAAAAGAAAATAAGCAGGAAGATGTGAATGATTCTGATAATCAATAATTAGTAAAATTTATTACTAACCTCGTGAAAAGGGCAAAAAGCAACCCCCCCTTTATCTCCCCTCTCGAGGGGGGAGGGCAAAGGTAAATAATTGATAATTAATAACTTCTAACTTCTGTACGGGCGAATGGTCACTCGCCCCTAACTTACCCTGAACCCCTTACCGCTTGCGGAACAAGCACTCGATCGTTCTCTCGTATTCCCTCACACCTACAACCTGAAACCTCTTTTCCAACCCCTTACTTTTGTTTCATCACCATTGAAGGATAAATTATTTCAGACAAAGGTTGATGAGACAGACAATACCAATGACAGGTAAACAAATCTGGTTCTTGTGTACCAATAGATGCGATCGCAGGTGTGGCAGGGAAAGGCCAAAGACGGTCAAAAATTATCTGTTGCTCTAATAAACGGAATTGCAATAAGTAAACAGAAGGAATAGCCTCAATAGAATCTAATAAATTTTCAGCCAAATGACAAAGTTTTCGGAAAATATCTGGGGATAAATGACAAGGTTGTTGATAGTCATTGGGAATCATTCCTTCACTAATGACTGAACCATAAATCAACTGTTCATGAGTAAAAATGATAGGCAACCATAAATCCCCTAAATATTGATTATCTTGACTGGTGTGATAACCAAAATTCTTTTCTACCCATTGTCGTCTTTTTTCTAATTCACGACAAGCAAAATAAATCTTCTGAGCGGGAAAAACAAACCAATCGGGTAATTTAATCGTCAAAGGACAATATACTAAGTTGGATGAAGGGGATAATAACTGTAGAGATTTTGACCACAAATCGGCACCACTAACAATCTCAATTTCTGAATGGGGATTAGACTTTGTAACTCCTCTCGCTAAAGCTCTAGCCATCCTCTCCGCCACAGGGGCATTAGGACTAATTTTACCTCCTTCTACTTGAGCATTGACGATAATGATAACTTTTGACATTCTTTAACTGATGTAGTTCTATACTTTATTATCTCAGTAACGGTAACTTAATTCTTGATTTAACATGAACTTCTTAGTATTTATTTTTTCATCATTTTAACCTCGCCATTGATAATAACTTTTCAGGGCATTGCAAATATCCTCTATTTTTACTGGCTTAGAAATATAATCATTCATTCCCACTGCTAAACATTTTTCTTTATCCCCTTCCATAGCATTTGCCGTCATAGCAATAATATAGGGTGGTTGTTTTATTGTATGTTTCTCTCGTATTTTTTGAGTAGCAGTTATTCCGTCTAAAATTGGCATTTGCACATCCATAAAAATTATCTCATATTTTATCTCATTTAATCTATCTAATACTTCCTGCCCGTTGTTCACTAAATCTATTTTATAACCTAATTTTGACAAAATTTTTACAGTTATTTTCTGAATGACAAGATTATCTTCTGCTAATAAAATTTTTATATTCTTTGTAAATTGCTCAAGGTTAAAGGGCCGTAAATAAATATTTTCATCAGTTTTGAGAATCTCATTTTTTTCTGCTATAACTTCTAGGGTAATAGAAAAAATACTGCCCTGATTTAAGGTGCTTTTAACTTC
Source organism: Cyanobacterium aponinum PCC 10605 (assembly GCF_000317675.1). Lineage (NCBI taxonomy): Bacteria > Bacillati > Cyanobacteriota > Cyanophyceae > Chroococcales > Geminocystaceae > Cyanobacterium > Cyanobacterium aponinum. Next base: position 1,627,730 of record NC_019776.1, on the reverse strand, counting down.
GATTTTCCCCTTCATCATTTGAATCAATTTCTGACTGATGGCTAATCCTAAACCTGTACCTTGAGAATGTAAACGAGTTGACTCTACCTGCTCAAATGCTATGAAAATTTTTTCTAATTTGTCTGAAGGAATACCTAAGCCAGTATCCTCAACAACAAAATTTAATTCAACTTTATTTTCTGAGAGTGGAATGGCAATAGTTTTAAAAATAATTTTTCCTTGAGGAGTAAATTTAACAGCATTTCCTAAAATATTAATTAGTATTTGTCTTAATCTTTTTTCATCTATTTTGATAGTAACAGGTAAAAAGTGACTGTGTTCAATAATAAAATCTAACTTTTTCTTTTGTGCCGCTACTTCAAACATTCCTTCTAGTAACAGGAGAAAATCTTTAAAATTTACTACTTTTTCCTCCAAAAATAGTTTTCCTGCTTCGATTTTTGATAAGTCTAAAATGTCATTAATTAATGTTAATAAATGTTCTCCTGATTCGTGAATTAGCCTTAAATCATGTCTTTGTTTTTCCGTTAAAGCTGTTATGTTATCAAATATTTGTGTTGTTCCTAGAATAATATTTAAAGGTGTTCTTAATTCATGGCTCATATTGGTGAGAAAGTTACTTTTTGCTAGGTTCGCAACCTCTGCTTCTTGCTTAGTTTTCTCTAATTCAATATTTTTTTCAATCAAATAATTCCTAGATAATTTTAATTCTTGCAGGGTTTTATCTCTTTCGTGCAGTAAAGCAATAATGAGTAAATTAACGCAAGCCATTACGGTAATAAAAATTTGTAAATCAACGAGGACTTGTTCTTTATTAGTACCATCTAAAATAGAGATATTAATAATGGTTTTATTTATACATAAAATTGAAATTAACGCATTAAAATGGTTGGCAATTAAAGCCTTAAATCTAAAAGTACACCAGACCAAAGGAAGCAATAAAAAATATTTTAAATGTAATGAATAATCAAAAGTAAAATAAACAAAAATAACAGTTATAGAAATAAAAAATATTAACTCTTTAGCATTATTAATATCATTATAAATCAAACTATTTAATTTTCTTTTAAAAGAAGTAAAATTTTTAATTTTATTAAAATATAGCCAGTCTTTCCAAGTAAAAAATAAAGGAGTTATGAGCAAAATTGCTGTAATGTTAGAAATCCACCACGTAAACCACGAAAAAATAATTAAATCTGAACTAATTTTCCCTTGTAATAATAAAATACTAATACCAAAAGTTGCGTTTAATATTGGTGCTAATAAAGCAGAAAAAAAGATAAACTTTCCTACTCTTTGTAGATTTTGCAACGGGGATTCTTTACTATTAGAATGGCGAAGATAGTAAGCAGAAACACCAGTACCAAACATTGTGCCTAATGCCATAATACTAATAGCGATAGTATAGGATATGACAGACCAGAAATTATTAAGATTAGAAAACGCCCAAAAATTAGCTAAAAATGAACCTAAAAAAACACTGGGTAAAACTTTATAACCCCATAAATAGACAAAAGCAACGGCAAAGCCATCGGGAAACCAAACAGGGGTAACGGAATCAGGAGTCGATGCTAACCAACGACATAACAGGGAAATAGCATAGTATAGTAGGGCAAAGATAAGTAAGACAAAAGGATTGCCTATTTTTCTAATCTCAAAACCATTGATGAGGTTTTTTGGTTTAAATGTCATTGTTGATTAGGCATGGTGCTTCAATGTTATATAAAACTTAATACCTGTGCTAAGGTATGGGTAAGGTTGTTGATACTGTAATAATTTTCGCATCTCTGACGAGCTAGTTTGCCTCTTTGTTTTGCCTCTTCATAGTCACTGAAAAGAAGACTTATTTGTTGTGCAATTTCTGCGGGGGATTGAGGATTGATTAAGTAGCCTGTATCGCTCAAAATATGGGGAATTTCTCCTACTTTCGTGGCGATTATTGGTTTTGCCATTGCCATTGCCTCAATCAATTCTAAGGGGCATTTAGCAATATTTGCTGGAAGATTATGGGGGGTTATCATCATTATGTGGGAAAGTGCGATCGCATTTTGAATTTGGTCAAAAGATTGAGGTTGTATAGTAATTATCCATTTCCCCCATTTTTCCTGTAGCTGTTGATAGTAATCTTTATTTTCTGGATTTCCTCCCACTAAAATTAATCTTAGCTGAGGATTATTTAATTGATCTAAGGCTGTTAATATATCTTCTATGCCCTGCCCTGCTTTACAAGTGCTTGTTACCATCAAGAGTTTATAGTTATTTAAGCCATATTTTTCTCTCAATTCCTCTCCATTGAAATTGTCAGGGTTAAATACTTGAGTATCTCTAACATTAGGTAAATAAGTGCCACCATAACGGTATTCGAGAAACTTACTACTAACCGTAATACCGCCCACACGATTCATTGCCTTTTCTAGCCATTTCAAATAAAGAGGATGCCCGGGTTTTCTCAAATCACTATCTTGACTAAAAACATCATGGAAAATCTGCCCTTGATATTGCCAATCATCTCCGCCCCATTCTCCCATTTCCCAATCATCTAAATCAAGAATTAAAGGCTTTTTTCCTCGCCATGCTTTTATCAAACCCACTCCAAAACTACTTAATTGCGGTTTAATAACATATAGAATATCTCCGTCAATTTCCCCACTCAAATCAAACATCGTTTTTACCAAAGAGGGTAAAGGTTTACCATGAAAATAAGTGATAGACAAACCATAGGGAGGAGAAGGATAAATTTCACCCCCAAAAAGGAAACCATAAATGTTTACCTGATAACCTAATTTTTGTAACCCTTGAGAAATAGTATAACCCCTTGTTGTACCGTGAAGGGATAAATCGGGTATTAAGACTGAGATTTTTTTTTCACTCATCGGTTTCTGGTTAAATAAAAAAGGTATCAGAAGTCAGAAGTTAAGGTTTTAGAGAGAAACCTATTCTTAAGAGGCTGTGTGACGAAGCGTCTCCGCCACCTTGTAAATGCCGTAAATAACTAATCACTAATTACTAATGACTAATTTTTCTCCCTTCCATTCTAAACAATCACTCATTTTTTCTCCATCATGATAGGCGGCAAGTAATATTTCGCTGGTTTTTCCCAATACTATATTACCTGTACGAGAAATTGCGATCGCACCTAAGTCTCTTTTATTTTCCCAAGCCTCTTTCATGGATTTTTCCATTGCTTCGTTTAAAGACAAGCCATCAGTAACACGAATAACAATTTTTGCCGCTAAACACTCATCGATAATATCTTCTCCAATACCCGTGCAACTCACCCCTGCATAACTATTGGCATAATTACCCGCAGGCATAGCCGAATCGCTAACTCTTCCCACCTTTTCTAAACCTTTCCCACCTGTCGAAGTACCCGCACTTATCCTACCATATTGATCTAATGCTACCACTCCAATAGTACCCCTACGAGCATTCGGGCTAACTTCTGCTACCACTCCTGCCATTTTCCTTGTAAAATTATTTTTTCTTTCTTCTATCCACTCTTGCAAACGTAAGTCGGTTAAAGGATCATAAATAGGTAACTGTAATTCTCTGAGTAATTCTGCACTCCCGTAATCTGATAAAACTCTGTCTTCTTTATTTTGAAGGATATTTGCTAAATTAATCGGATTTTTGACTTTAGAAACATTAATTACACCGCTAAATCTTTGCTTTTCTCCATCCATTAAAGCCGCACTCATTCTAATTTGTCCATCAGATTGTAATACAGAACCCGTACCCGCATTAAAACGAGGGTTATCCTCCAATAGCTGACAACCTTTGATAACTGCTTCTGTGGCGCTTTTTCCCTCTAACAACAAATTATAAACCTGTGTGACGATACCATAAAGAGATTCTCGTATTGCTGTTAATCCCCCCTCACCCTTTAATGAACTTCCTGCTCCGCCATGTATAATAAGTTTTGGTTGCACTTTACTGGTCATGATTATTGTCCACTAATATTAAGTCAATCTCTATATTTTACAAATATTTACATTCTTCAGTAGTTTATAGTCATTTAGAGGATTTATTGTGATGCACTCTCTCTCAATTCCCACATGGATAGTTCATGTTTCCAGTGTTATTGAATGGATAGCGGCAATTTGGTTTGTATGGCGTTATGGAGAAGTAAGTGGCGATCGCAGTTGGTATTGGTTAGCATATGGTATGTTACCAGCCCTAATTAGTGCTATGTGTGCTTGTACATGGCATCTATTTGACAATGCAGAATCTTGGCAATGGTTAGTAACCATTCAGGCTTTAACGACTGTTATCGGCAACATAACCCTTTGTATCGGTGCTTGGAAAATTTGGCAATCATCTATTACCACCTAAGTTAGAGATAAAATTGTCGGTTAAGGTAGGGAAAAGGGGAAACCCCTCTATATCTTCCCTAAAAAAGAGAGAAGGGAAACAGAAAAAAGTGCTTTTAATTGGCTTTTAATTGAGATAAACTGATTTTAAATAGATTTTTTGTGGCATCAGTTAATATTGAAACTATAAAACCGTTTCGGATTTAAGCATTTTTTCATAACACCACCAACCTAATAAAATAACAATAAAAGAGAATACAAATAAAAACCAAAAATGAATTTTAATATCACTAAATAATGCTCCTTTTCCCCATATTTGAATTAGAGCCTCATTCATATGAAAAATAGGATTAAACTGAGCTAATTGTTTCATTTTTTCAGGAAATAAAGAACTGGGGAAAAAAGTACCTCCTAAAATTAATAAAGGCACTCCAAAAGTCGCTACAATAGAGTTAACATCCTCGGTTCTTTTTGCTAATTGAGTACCAAAAATAAAACCTACTCCTACATAACTAATTATACTCAAAATAATGATAATTAAGCCCAAGAAAAAAGAGCCTTCGATGGGTTTTCCTAACAAGAAAAGTAATCCATAAATCAGAATAGCTTGACAAAATGCGATCGCACTATGAGCTAATAAAATGCCTAAAAAATAAGCAATTCCCATCAGGGGTGAAATAAATAGACGAATGAGAGTTTTTTGTTCTCTTTCTCCTACAATAGTGGCAATAGTCCCCCCTAAACAACTAAAAAATAAAGCCGCCCCCATCAAACTCGGAGGGGCAGATATTTTCATTGCCAAACTCACATCAATTTTAGCTCTTTCCGCAATAATATAACTGTTTAAAACGAGAATTGTTAAAGGAAAAACTGACCAAAAAATTAAATTTCTTTTTCTCTTTAATAATTCCTGTAAAATTCTTTGAAAAATAGCAATAGTTTGCTCATATAATTTCATATTAACTAATTAGAATCCCGTCTTCCTAAATCGTAAACAGCACAACAAATAACAGCTAAAATTCCGACACTAATTGACCAATTTCTCCCTAAACCTATCTCTACTAACCAATTACATAAAAGTCCCAAAATAAGAAAAGGAATAACACTCATCAAAGAAGCTAAAAAAGCATTTTGAGATTCTCTACCTTTCCGAGTCCGCTCAAATTCTGCTTCAGAAGTATAAAGGAAACGTTCAGCAAAATTAAACCAACGATATAAACCATCAATCACCATTTCTCTTAATTGAGCAAATCCCAGATATAAGGCTAAACACCATAAAAAACTACCAGTAATAATAGCAATATTAATTTCCCAATGAAAAAACCACATAATAGCAAATAATTAAATTTTAATTAGAATTTTTATTATATGAGATTAGGTTAAAAAATATTTAAAATCTTTGTTTTCTCAACTCATTAATAATTAATCTCAGTTCGGTTTAAGAATATCCGATAAGGTTAGGTGTCAGGTGTCAGGTGTCAGGTTGCAGGTGTTAAGGTGTTAGGGGATGGGGGGATGAGGTGATGAGGGGAAAGGGAGAAAATAATGCTTTCAGCTTATCCAAAACTCAGGTTAATTAGCAATTTAGTAATGGGGTGAATAGTTGATAATTAAAAACTCCTCATTCCTAACTCTTTTCAATTCTCCAACACCCTATTTTTTATACATCATGCCGGGTAATTGGGTAACTAATCCTTCTAATTCTAACTGTAATAAAATGCCCGATACTTCCGCCGAAGTTAAATTCGATTGGTTGACGATAACATCAAAGGGAGTAGGTGAAGATGCGATCGCATCATATACTATACTCAAAGGCTCTGATAAATTGGGTTTTGGGGTTTCGAGTAAAGTAGGAGGAGAAGAAGTTTCAGCAAAAAGGGATAATTGTTGAGGAGAATTTAAGTCAGGAATCGCGCCTAAACTAGATAATAATTCTTTTTCAGTAATGATTACCTCCGCTCCATTATGAATTAAACGCAGACACCCCCTTGCTTGAATATTATCAGGAGTGTTTGGTAAAGTATAAACATCTCGGTTAAATTCCGTGGCATAGTGGGCAGTAATTAACGCACCCGACTTTTCCGGTGCTTCCATCACCAATATCGCACGACATAAACCCGCCACAATCCGATTTCGAGCGGGGAAATTACCCCTTTCAGGGAGACTTCCATAGTCATATTCAGTTAAAATAAGTCCTTTTTCTGCAATTTCTGCCATTAATTGTTTATTATTGCTAGGATACACCCGATCAAGTCCATTTCCTAAAACTGCGATGGTTCTTCCTCCTCCATCTAGGCAACCACGATGAGCTATCGTATCTATTCCTTCTGCTAATCCAGAGACAATAGTAAAGCCATTTTGTGCTAATACCTTACTAATATTGTAAGTCCATCTTTTACCGTGTTCAGTTGGCTTTCTCGTGCCAACAATGCCGATAAGAGGCGTTAAACCTTGATTTTCAGAAATATCGATTTCTCCTTGATAATATAAAACGGGAGGAGGACTAGGAATTTCTAATAATAATTGTGGATATTTTCTTTCAAAAGGAGTGATAAATTGAGGATTTTTCTCTTTATGTTTTATGTATAGTTGCTCTGGATTTATTTTTCCCTTTTCTTCTTTGATTTTATTAACTAATTTTTTTCCTATTCCTTCTATTTTTAACAATTCTGATTCATTTATCTTCCACGCTAATTCAACACTGCCAAAATAATCATAAATTCTTTTTAAAGAAACCGCCCCAATACCTTTTATTTTTGACCAAGCTAACCAATATATTTTTTCTTTTTCAATATTGTTCATTACAAATCAAAAATTGATAATTTGATTATTTTCAACACTTTTCTCATACAAATGTCTAGCCTAAATCAAAAACTTTCACACGACCTAAGTTCAACCTAAGAATATTGGTTTTAGGCTTTAGTTAATTACTAATTACTAATTGTTAATTGTTAATTGTTAATTAGAGATTGCTAATAATTTTCTGTACAATTTGCATACCAGTCACCGCTTGCCAACCAAAAATTAATAACATACTCATATTTAAGCCAACATGGGTGAATCTAGCAAAATCATTACCTTTCTGCATATAAGGTACAAGAGAAACAGACACCGCCACCATTGCCATCATACCTAAACCCGCTAGTAAATGAGGACCTACAAATAATTTACCATTGTTAATGTAAGTGACAGCCATTCCCCCTACCGTGCCTAATACCACCAATGCCATAAAAATTGAACCGACTTTATGATGACGATTGGCAAAATTACCTTTGATTAATTCTTTTCTTTCTTCTTTACTAGCTTGACGGGTTTTTTTGACCTTAATGCCAAGATATAACGCATAAATTGCCATAGCAAATAACACCCACATCATAACGGGGTGTCCAAATTGAGACCAAGTTTTCACTGCTTCGGGTATTTCAAAATTCATGGTTTTGAGAAAACATTTAAAATAACTTCATATAATTTAACATAATTAGAGGTTGCGGAAAAAGTGGTGTCGCTGAGGGAAAATTGACCATTTATTGATTAAGCATAAAAGAAACGATCTATTCTGACTCGATATCATAAATAAGTAATAATTAAGTTATGATCTCTCTGAGTATAATTGATTGAGGTCAACTTTTTCAACATCGTAGCTACCAAGGATTTTTACGGTTTTTGTCACTTTTTCTAACTCTTTTAAGGCTTCTTGAATAGGTTTTCCGTCGCTATCTCCTTGTAAATCAAGGAAAAAAAGATATTCTCCCAAACAGCGCTTAGTAGGGCGAGATTCTATCTTTGTCAAATTAATTTGTTTCTGGGCAAAAATTTCTAATGGTTTTACCAACACCCCCGGAATATTGGCTTCAAAAGCAAAGCCAACCGACACATGATTTCCTCTTGTTTTTCCGATGCGATCGACAACCCAAAAACGGGTACAATTATCAGGATAATCGTTAATATTTTTAGCTTTGATCGGTAAATCGTATAGTTGTGCCGCACGAGAAGAAGAAATAGCACCAGCGGTAGGCTCTTGATTTAAGTGGTGTAAAGCCTCTGTCGTGGAATTAGTGGGAATTAAACGAGCTTGGGGAAGATTTTTTTCTAACCATTTCTGACATTGCGCTAATGCTTGAGGATGAGAATATATTGTTTTTATCCCTTTTAAAGAACGACCACGAGAAAGCAAATTATGTATAATCGGGATAGTTAAACCTTTACGAATATATAAGCCGTCCAATTGCCATAAAGTATCGAGAGTAATAGCGACAGTGCCTTCAATGGAGTTTTCTATCGGCACCACTGCTATATCTGCTTTTCCTTGTGCTAAGGCATGCAAAGTTTGAGAAATACTAGGTATAGGAATTAACTCAGATTCAATGCTATGAATTTCTTTGAGGAGTCGGGAATAGTAAAGTGTCGCTACTTCTGAGTATGTACCTTCTGGTCCTAAATAGGCAATGATTTTTGTCATATTATCTTATCTCGTCGGAAATGATGCCTTCTGCCGATATTTATCTTATCAAGGCAGAAGTAGGATGAATCAAAGTTTCTATTTTTTTATGATTTCATCCCCCTTCCAGAGTTTATCCTAGTTTGTACCAGAAAATACCACTGCGGGAAACTTCTCTTGAGCTTGAAACATGGTAGTTTTTCCAGCGTTTTCCTGCCAAAAATTAATGACTTCTGTTGCTTGGTTTAATAATTCAATTTTCTCAGTTTCAGTAATCCAAGTTTTTGTGTCTAATTCATCTTTTAATTCTTGCCAAGCATCGGTACGAGGCCAGAAATAGTAAGGAGTTAAAGGACTGATACCTTTACTAATAACATAATCTACAGCTAAGGCAACATTTTTATCTAACCAAACGACCTTAAGCACGAAACGACCTTCAATGTTTGTTTCTAATTGATTTTCTATAGTGGTTTCCAATTAAACCTCCGAATAAAACTACTTAAATACAAATAATATTTATACAAACTAACATTATACCCTAAATACAGACTAATATCTTTAAAATCTCAAAAGGAACAGGGCAAGGGGCAATAATTTGAGTTCGGAGAGAACGCTCGAGCGCTCTTACACTCCTTTCAGTCGTGAACGGAGTTCGGAGTTCAGAGTTAATATAAAAAAGAAATTTCCCTCTAAAACCCTAATACCTGAAACCTGAAACCTGAAACCTACTACCCTTATCCGATATTTTTAAAACGAACTGAGGTTAAATTAACTCACGAGAGGTGAGCTTTTCAATATTGGCTTGAGTTTGATATAACAAGTTATCACGACTATCTTTTACTTGGTCTATTTGGGGTAAAAGATTACGGGATTGCAGACTCATGTGTATTTGTAAATGAGCTACATAATCACTCACATCCTCTTTTTTGTGTTGATGAAAGGCAGATGACGGTAAATTCATGGGATGATAAAAATTTTATATATAGCCTGTTTGTTAGCTCAGAATTTATCATTTTTTTTCTGAACAGTCAAGATTATTCGGTGGTATTAGAATTATTATTGCTAATTTTTAATATTTCTTAATAGCTTTTGTGAGGATTTGTTTGGAGAAGCTAGTTATGAATGATCAATAGACATCTCCAATAATAGACATTTTAAGGGCTGAAGCCCTTACTACGAGCCAACGAAAAATAATTTATGGAGAGATCTAATTTTTGTTCTAGTCGTTGAACTGTAACCACATCTGTTAAGTTATATTGCAAGGGTGTAATGGTAATATAGTTATCTTTGTTTGCTTGAACATCGGTGGGTAAATCTGGAGGCAAGTAAATATGTTCAGGTTGTTCAATTTCTTCTACTACTTCCCCGGCTAACCAATAATAACTTTTTCCTCTGGGGTCAAATCTTTGTTGAAAATTCTCTGTATAGCGTCTGATACCCTGACGAGTGATTTTGACTCCTTTGATTTCTGGCTCGGAAACGGGGGGAATATTCACGTTTAATAAGGTTGCTTCGGGTAATGGATTTTCAATTAACTGTTGGATTAACTTTAGAGCGTAATTGGCGGCGGGTTGAAATTCCTTGATGGTAAAACTAGCTAAACTAAAGGCAATGCTTGTAATTCCTTCCATTGTACCCTCCATGGCGGCAGACACTGTTCCTGAGTACAATATATCTGTTCCTAAGTTTGAGCCTTGATTTATTCCTGAAAGAACAAAATCGGGGGGATTATCTTTTAAAATGGCACTTAACGCTAATTTTACACAGTCTGATGGTGTGCCAGAACACGACCATGCTGTTACTTTTTCGTGAAAAATTCCTTCGATTATGTCTGCACGAATGGGTTGATGGAGCGTTAAACCATGTCCTGTAGCTGATCTTTCTCTATCTGGTGCTACAACTACTACTTCATGATCACAGGATGCGATCGCATTTGCTAATGTTCTAATTCCCTTGGCAAAAATACCATCATCATTACTAATTAATATACGCATTTTTTGAGCAATAAATTTAAGAGGTTATAAAGTTAGATTGAGAAGTGAAATAAGAAAGAGATGATCAATAAAAATGATTAATTTTTAATTAGTTAACATCTTGCAAATTTCTGCCAAAAGGAAACAAAGCAATTGGGATTAACTTAAAATGTTGTTGAGCAAAAGGAATGCCAATAATAGTAATAGCCAAAATTAAACCATGAACAAGATGAGAAAGAGCAATTTCCCAACCAAATAAAATTACCCAAATAACATTAAAAATCATAGTCAAAAGATTACTAGAATCTTCAGCAACGACATTAATTTTACCAAAAGGAGTTAAAGTAGCTATGCCAATTTTGATAGTTTGTAAACCGAAAGGGATACCGATAATTGTTAAACAAAGACTTAAGCCACCAATAATATAGCCCAATCCACTCACAAAACCGCCAAAGATTAACCAAATAATATTGCCAAGTAGAGTCATAATAATTCTCTAATTTTTATTTTGTAAGAGGTCTATTCCTGATTTTTGAATTTTATCACATCCCGATTTTTGTTTTTATTTATAGTTGAGTCCATATTTGTTCATATTCTGCAAAAAACTGACTTTCGAGAGGCTCAATAAATTCGCTTTTTGCTAAAACTTCGGGAGACATTAAGGGTATTTGACGATTAGTTTCCGAGAAATTTGTTTCTACAGGAGAAATTCCACTACTAAATAAACTAATTTGCCGTGCAGATTTTGACTGCCAACAAAAATCAATCCAATTATAAATTTTTTCCAACTCCGATGATTGATTACGAGGTTTTACCCATATATCTGCCCATAGAGAAGTGCCAGAAAGAGGAATTACTGCTTTAATGTTATGGTATCTTTCTATTAAGGGAATTATATCCGTTGACCATCCCACAGCTAACCATGTGTCGCCTAAAATCAGAGGTTGCAAATAGTTACGAGAATCATAAAATTTGACTTGTTGATTTAGGGTTTTTAATTCCGGCAATAGGTTATTAATTTGCTTAAGATTCTTTGTATTGTATGAATAACCAAGTTTTTTTAACACTAAACCAATAACTTCCCTCGGTTGATTGAGAAGGGAAAAACGGTGTTTTATTTCTGGTTTCCATAAGTCTTCCCAGTCTTGGGGTTGCCATCCTAAATTTTGCAATTTATCTTCTCGGTAGGCAATCATAGTATATCCCCAACGGTAAGGTGCACCCCAGATTTGACCTTGATTATCTAATTTGCCCTGATTATTTCTGATAACTAACTTTTGGAATAGAGGAGATAATTTAGACCAATTTTCTAATATTTTTAAGTCTAGGGGATCTATTAATTCATTTTCAATGGCAAATGGTAGCCAATAGTTACCTAAAGTAGTTAAATCTTGTTTGTTGATTTCCCTTTGATTATTGCCGATGATTGATAATTGGAGAGTGGATTTTGGGGAATTATTATTAAGGTTATTAATTGTCTTTTCTTGTTGAGTCAATAGAGACTGATAAAGTTTTTCTAGGGTAGATTCTGGTTTTAGTCTGACAATACCTAATTTTGCTGATTCTTGTTTGATATTTGTAATTAATTGGTTAGGGAGTGAACCTTCTAAAATGGCAATGGATAAATCAGAGGCACTTTCACAACCAGATAAAACGCTAGAGAGTGCAACACTTCCACTACCTAATAAAAATAAGCGACGACTAAGCATAAAAATTTGATCTTGATTTCACCGATAAGCGAATCTACTTTCAACTTGTTTTTTAAAGTATTTTTTTATGTTTTTATCTTTACAATAGTTAACAAAATACCGTTGATAAATCTTAAATTAATCAGGAATACTGAGGATAATTTTATAACAGACTTTAGCATAGAAAGAAGAAAAGATAAACTATTTTCCTTAATTTTGCGAGATATTCTATTTATGACTGATAAACAACAAGATTTGAAGAAAATTCACAAGAGAATTGGCCAAATATACTTAATGGTGAAACAATTAGCCGAACACGTGGGATGGCAAGGAATAGATAATTCTCATATGAGTTTAGACAATGATTTAACGAATCTAACTTCTCAACAAATGGATCTTTTAAATCAATCTTCTTCTGATTCTTTTCAACCTTCTACGTTTAATGGTAGAGAAGGTTTTTCTTCCGAGCATCACCAGTTATTAAATAATCATAAAGATATTTTGGTGGATGATAATTCTTTACAAACTTCTTTTTCTAGTTCTTACTCTTCTGTTTCTGATAATGTCAACATATCTTCTGAAGAGCAGGTTAATCGTTTAACCGCCCAGTTAACAGCCGCCTATTACCGTATTGCTTGTTTGGAGGAACAATTATTGGCATTTCGTAACGATTTGGCTCATAGAGATGATGATTTTTATCGTTTACAGTAAGGTATTACCCAAATTAGACATAAAATTATGGGTGGGGGTGAGGAAATTTTGTTAATTGATAGGTTTCAACTCTTTGTTTTTCAATAGTTTTTTCATTAAATTCAGGTGATTATGAATCTCAAAGCCTTATTTTTCAATATTTCTTTTCTCGAGTATCATAACTAGGGCTAAATGCCTGAAATCTGAAATTAGCTAGATTTAAAACTGAAGAATAATCTTTTCTATGGCAGATAATAATTCTTCTTTTGTCATACCTAATAAATGAGATGCGATCGCACTTCCTCCTGCTCCCACTCCCTCTTTGACAAAACCTTGCTCATAAACTTGCAAACTGGGAAAACGGGAATTACTAAAATTCAATTGTGTTGCACAAACAGACACATCCCCGATTAATTGAGCTAATCCGACGGTGTCTCCTGTGGTGTCTTCGGCTACCCACCGAGTTGTACCAACGATAATATTGTCTAAACAGGTTTCAAGGTTATAGTAACGATTTAGGGCTTTGATTAGGGCATAGATAGCTAACATTTGTGTGCCTCCTGCCAACATTACCCCCACTGTTGTACTAGCAGAAAGAGCGATCGCACTTACTACTATTTGCATCGGATCACCCACTGCGGCGATAATTTCTAAGGGATCATTAAAATTATAGTTACTATTTTTTAACCCTCGGCTGACAATCTCCCATTTTTGTTGATGATTACATACAGGATGGCTACTATTAACTTTATCTTGAGCTTCGATACCTAAAGCAGTTAACACCGCCAAAGCTGTTGTTGTACCTCCTACTACGCACTCACTCAGAATTAAATAGCTATCTTCTGCTTGTTGGGCAAGGATTTTTCCCCATTTTAATCCTTCTTGATAGAGATGTTTGACAGTATCTAGGGGTAAGGCTTTTCCCGTGGAAACACAATTAGCACTTTTTCCTCCTAAGTCAATATTGGCAACGGAAGGAGATTGCAGTAACCCTGCATTGAATATAATTACAGGTAGATTAAATTTTTCTACCACCGCACGACTGATGAAAGTGGGGGAGATTCCTACATCTAGGGGGGGTAAGGGAAAAATTGATTTTGTTTGAACACCTTTTACCAAAAATTCTGCATCAGCTAAAGCAGTATAGCGGCGAGAGTCAACGGTTGCCCCTGCGGTGGAAATGCCTTCGATTAAAGCTGTATTTGTAAACCCTAATGTGCAAGTGAAAAGAGGAAGACAATTAATATATTTGTTTAACCATCTCTTTCCCTGTTCTAATTGAGAATAGATTTTTATATCATTTTTAAAAAGCATCATTAAAAATTAGAAATTAGCAGTTAGTAATTAGCAATTAGAAAGGTTCTATCACTTCTCGTCGTGTAAATTATTAGTTAGAGTAGGCAATAGGCAATAGGCAATAGGCAATAGGAGATTATTAAATAATAATTTATAAACTTTTAGTTTTTATTTAACTATAAACACTATTCAATAAAGGTTATGGAAGTTATTTTTTATTAATTTATCATAACCACACTCTGAAGAACCATTATAAACAAAGACTATATTAATTAAAATTATGAGTAGATCAATAGTAACAGGATTTGGCTTTTTTTCAGGAGTTTTTTATCCTTTTTTAGCTCTTAAAATTATTTGGCAAAATAAAACTTTATGGCAATATTTAATTATTCCTATTTTGATCAATATTTTAGTCGGGATTATTTCTTATATTTTATTACTCAATCCTAGTTTAAATTTTTATGATAATTTTACTAATAATCTTATTCTCAGAGTTGATCAATTAATTGATAGTCTCCCTCAATGGCTAGAGTTTCTTACCTATATAATAAGTGCGATCGCATCTTTTTTAAAAGGAATAATTATCATAATTTTATTGATTTTAGTTGGTTTTGTTATCTTACAATTTGGGGGTATTTTGGGTTCTCATTTTTATGGAAAGTTGTCGGAAAAGATAGAAATTTTGAAAAAAGGTAATTTAGATTTGATTGAAATTAATATTGTTAGAGAAATTTTTAGGGCTATTTTATTTGAATTAAAAAAACTATTATTCATTATCGTTTTTAGTATTCCTTTATTTTTACTAAATTTTATTCCAGCTTTTGGTAATTTAATCTCATTAATCGGCGGATTATCTATCACCATAACGATTATTTGTTTAGATTTTTTTGATGCTACCCTAGAAAGAAAAAGACTATCTTTTCGAGAAAAACTGAAATTTGTTTGGGGAGGTTTTCCTCTTACTACTGGTTTTGGTTTGATTTGTTTAGCTTTAATAAGTATTCCTTTCGTTAACTTAATTGCTATCCCTATTTGTGTTTCAGCAGGTACTTTATTAATTTGCGATCATAATACACCACGTTAAAATAACCTCAGTTCAGTTTAAGAATATCGGATAAGGGTAGGTGTCAGGGAAAACGAGTTAGTTAGGGGCGAATGGCCATTCGCCCGTACAGGAGTTAGGAGTTTTTAATTATCAACTATTCACCCTTTATCCCCCCTCTTGAGGGGGGATAAGGGGGTGTTTGCCCTTTTAACTTTGCCTCTTGCCGACTTTCACCGACAATTTTTATATTGAAATCAGGTGATTTATAGGATTTTTTTCATATAATTTCCCCATAATAAAGCCGCCTGAGAGCTACTACTGTTGGTAGGAGAATTATCATCATTACCTAGCCAAACTCCCGTCAAAATATTATTTTTTGGCACATAACCAATAAACCACAAATCAACCCCTTTATTCGTTGTACCAGTTTTCCCTGCCTCCTGTTTGCCTAAATAAGCAGTTCTACCTGTGCCTGAAACTGTGACCTGTTGTAACATTCTATTCATGGTTTCGGCGGTAGTTTTTTTAATCGCCTGTTTTTGCTCATCTCCAGTTTCATTGAAACGATAGACTTCTCTACAGGTAGTATGATTATCAAAATCTTCACAATCTCTACCATCCCGAATTACTTTAATAGCATGGGGTTTTGACCAAATTCCCTGATTAGCAAAAGCGGTATAAGCCCCCGTAATTTCTAAAAGGTTAACTTCACTCTGTCCTAATATTAGCCCCGGCACTGGATTTAAGGGAGATTCAACCCCTAACTTTTTTGCCATATTCACCACTGAAGATAAACCCACATCTTTCGCTACTCTCAAAGCTACAGAATTTTCTGATTGAGCTAGGGCTTGAGTCATGTTTGTCGCTCCCCCTGTTCTTTCACAGGCTTTATATTGAAATCCTTGCCATAGCAATGGCGCGCAAGAATAGGTTTTAGAGGCACTTATACCGCTCTCTAGGGCGGCTGAATAAGCAAATACCTTAAAAGTTGACCCCGGTTGTCTTTGGGCCATTGTTGCTCGATTAAACTGGCTTTCGTTGAAGTCTTTTCCCCCCACTAAGGCAATTATTTCTCCATTTTTACTATTTAAAGATGCGATCGCACCTTGGGAAAAATTATGGGATTTACCGTTGCTATCAATATGATTTTTGAGGCTTTCTTCGGCAATAGTTTGAATTTTGGGATTTAAACTGGTTTCAATGATAAAATCACCCTCTTGGGTGAGGTCATCCCCTAATAATTCTCTCATTTCTTGGAAAACGTAACTATAATAATAAGGGGCAATTACTTGAGATAAAGTCTGTCTAGCTTTAGGACTAATTTCAATGCGCGATCGCCTTGCTTGGGATGCTTCTTCATTACTGATCATACCCAAATTCTCCATTCTGGCAATGACACGATTGCGTAAATTAACGGCAGTATCGTAGTCTTGCACGGGATTATAGGCATTAGGAGCGGGTAAAATTGCCACTAGAGTAGCTGACTCATTGATGTCTAATTCTCTTGCTGACTTATCAAAATAAAATTGTGCCGCATCTTCAAAGCCATATAAATTGATACCCAAATACACCCGATTCATATAGGTTTTGAGAATAGTGTCTTTGCTGTAAATCGCTTCTAATTTGGTGGCTACAACCATTTCTCGCCATTTTCTTGCCAAATTATTTTCCCTACCCACTGCTGGATATAAACTTCGGGCTAATTGTTGAGTAATAGTACTTGCACCTTGTCTTCCCCCTTCTTGATTTACCAAT
This sequence comes from Cyanobacterium aponinum PCC 10605, assembly GCF_000317675.1. NCBI lineage: Bacteria > Bacillati > Cyanobacteriota > Cyanophyceae > Chroococcales > Geminocystaceae > Cyanobacterium > Cyanobacterium aponinum. The sequence continues at coordinate 1,610,535 of NC_019776.1, read as the reverse complement.
ACTGCTCGAATAATACCAAGAGGATCAACTCCAAAATGCCAATAATAACGACTATCTTCAGAAGCAAGTAAGGCTTGGGGTAAGTAAGGAGAAAATTCTTTGAGGCTTTCTAATTCTCGATGGGGGGATTCGATACGGGGGGAAAGTAAAGTTTTACCATCTTCTGCATAAACTACCGTTGAACCTCCTGTATGATCAGGAATAGGATGAACTTGGTATTGGCTCCACTGTAAAACCATAAAACCCAATATTAACAATAAGCCCACACTGGTGCTAAGTAAACCATAACGAGCAAATAACACCCAGTTAGCAGGGGATTTATCGTAACGAATTTCGATCGCTTCTGCTAATTCTGGAGGTCCTAAAGTGATAAGATCATTATGGAAAAGATTAAGGGATTGATAACGCTTGCCACCACAATATACCCCGTTAGTAGAATTTAAGTCCTTAATAATAAACTGTAGAGGATTATTTTCATCTCTTTCAATCACGCAGTGAGTTTGACTAATAATCGGACTGCGGATGACAATATCACAATTTTTACTACTACGTCCTATGATATAGCGATCTCCTAATAAAGGATATACTTGAGGTCTTTTTTCTTGACCATTTTTAACATAAATAGAGGGTACTTTTGCATTTGCCTTAAGCACGGGAAAATGTACTTGTGCCTGAATTGTTTGCCAAATCCCCGTAAATGCTTGAGAAAAAGAATTGCTATTTGATTTGTTACCCATATATCTTTAATGAGGAATTATTAATTAGAAATTTGCAATTAGCTTTTATAAGTTAGTCACTATCGTTTTAAGAATAGTTAAATGGCTTAAGTAAGTTCAAAAAATTTATGCCTCATTTTACCGAGACAATGACATTGGGACATGAATTATGAAGTTAACTATTCACAAAATTAAGAAGCAATCTTAGTTTCCTTTTTAGTCAAACTTTCTTCTAACAATGAATTAATTAAGTAGCCCCACTTAATTAAACGTAAAATAGGTTCAGCTAGTAGTAAGGGCTGAAGCCCTCGGTTGTTTCAAGAACGTTTGAAACCCCTAAAGGGGTAACTACGAACTTTCTTTTCTTTTATTGGATCTACTTAGATAAACTATTTATACTTATCTTCTCTTTCTGTGCCAATGTTTCTAAACGTTGGTATAAATTTTCAGGTATTTTTTGAAAAAAATTATCATTATTTTTTCTACCACTAAAAGGTTTAGGAATAGGAAAACCAGTACTTTTTAAAGTATTAATTGTTTCTTGTAAAGCATCCAAACCGTATTTCAAATTATTCATAACTCTAATTCTCTACAAAATTGATGAACTTTTTTATATTGAACTTTTTTATATAAATTGGCTTAATTGGACGATGTGCAGGTATTGATAATGTTTTTCCATCACTTCTAATAAAAACCACATGAAAAGTGCTTTTTTGTCTCCATTCTATACCATAAGTTTGTGCTACAGTTTTCACATTTTCAATCCGCCAATCGTGAGGATTGAGTTTCATTTTTGCTAAAATTCTATCTGCTTTACTCATTAATTAATATTTTGAGAATATGGCGCTATCTTTGTTCAAGATACAATCAGTTTATCTATTTTTTCGTACATATCTCTCAATCTCAGATCTTGCATCTAGCTAAAAATGGAATGATGAAGATAGGGAAAAGTTAACAAGTAAAGGTTTGAGTTAGTTTTTAAAATTAATAAAAAAGGAAAGTTTAATGCGTTTTAGCTTAGAGATAAATATGTTATAGAAAATATTAAAACTCCTAATAATAACCATAACAAAAAACAAAAACGAGTTAAAAATAAAGCCTTTTTAATTACTGTTTCATCAATTTCCCTTTCAGGTTTTCCCAACAAGGGTTTAAACTTTTTTACCCCCTGATAACTATTTTCACCTCCCAATTGCACCTTCAAAATAACAGCATAAATGCCTTCACTCCAACCAGAATTAGGGCTAGGGTCTTGTATGGCATATTTTCGACATTCTTTAATGTTATAAATAGGATTTAAAGAAATCAAGCCTAAGGTTAACACCGTTAAACGACAAGGCAACCATGTTATATAATCTTCCCATTTTGCGCTAAACCAACCTATATCTTGATATGGTTCTCTTTTATAACCTATCATTGAGTCTAAGGTGCTTAATGTTTTATATGCGATCGCACTTGGTACACAACCAACTATAGGAATAAAACTTCCCAACAAAGCATAAAATAAGGGTGCAGTAACTCCATCAGTAGCATTTTCTGACACGGTTTCTAACACTGCCCGATAAATTTCTTCAGTGGATAAATTATCTGTATCCCTACCCACATAAAAACTGAGACGATGTCTAGCCTCGGATAAATTATTCTCTTTTAAAGCCGATAAAACATCTTCCGCCGCATCTGATAGGCTTCTACCTGCAAAACAACTAGCTAATAAAATAACTTGAAAGACAAACCCTAACCAAAAATTAACTCTTGATAGTAAATAGATAATTAACCAAGTAATTACCCCACTACCCAAAACCAAAACTAAGCCCAAAATAACTCCTGCTATTTTCCTAACGGTTTTATTCTCAGTTTGGTGAATGACGAAATTAACCGATTTTTCGATTATCCAACCTATCAACTGCACAGGATGAAACCAATTTTTCGGATCGCCTATAAGATAGTCTAAAATAGAAGCCAGCCAAATAATGGTCATAAATTTAATGAGTAATTCAGATAAGGCAAAGGGCAACATTGTTGAATTAATTTCCCCTAACATTCCAAAACCCTAACTTGTGACTCCTGATTTATTAGTAATTATTTACTCCTATGCCAACTGCTTGAGATAAATTATCTAAATTGTTTTCTTCTAGCTTTTGGCTTAATCCCTGTAAAATATCGGGTACAATCCAAGGACCTTGATAAACCCAACCACTATAGAATTGTAGTAAAGTAGCCCCGGCAGTGATTTTTTCCCAAGCGGATTCGGTGTCAAAAATTCCTCCCACTCCGATAATGGGTAATTTTCCCTCTGTTTCTCGATAAATAAAGCGAATTACTTCGGTTGAACGTTGTCTTAAGGGTAAACCACTGATTCCCCCTGCTTCTTCGGTGATTGGCTTTCCTGTTTCATTTAGTATTTTTGTATGTAATCCCTCTTTTTTGATGGTTGTATTAGTTGCAATTAATCCTGAAAGTTGATATTGCTGAGATACCTTGATAATTGACCTGATTTGCTCATTTTCTAAGTCTGGCGCAATTTTGACTAAAATTGGTTTTTCACCCTGATTATGGCTTTGTAAAGTATCTAAAATTGGCTCTAATTGTTCACCCCCTTGAAGCGATCGCAATCCCGGCGTATTAGGAGAACTTACATTGATCACAAAATAGTCAGCATGAGCTTTTAAAACCTGAAAACTTTTTAAATAGTCTTCTTTTGCGTCATTTAACTCTGTTATCTTCGATTTACACAGATTTATCCCAATGGGAATAGTTCTTTCTTGTTTTTGCCACGTTTCTTGTAATCTAAGTGCGATCGCCTCTGCTCCTTGATTATTTGCCCCCATACGATTTAATAAAGCCTTATCCGCAGGTAAACGAAACATTCGAGGCTTAGGATTACCCTCCTGACTATGGTAAGTAACAGCCCCCAACTCAGCAAAACTAAAGCCAAAACTAGACCAAATTCCCGCCCCCTGAGCATTTTTATCAAATCCAGGAGCCAAACCTAAAGGATGAGCAAAATTAAAATTCCAGAGAGACTGAGAAAGATGAGGATAATTAACGCAAAAAGAATTTTCTAATTGTTGAATAATCCATCTCCCCCAAGTTTTATCTCGTTGAGACTGAATGTTATGAAGAATATGAAGGGCTTGATTGTGAGCAGACTCTGGATTTCCCTTTAAACTAGCAAAAAAAAGCGGATAAAATGGTTTAAAAAGATTAAGCATAATAATAATATTTTAAGGTTTTTTGTTAAAGTTAATTTAACTTAATTAACTGTCAAGAAAAGGTTGAGATATGTTAAGCAATAGTTAAATAAATCTAAAACGTAAACTGAATAAAAATACAAGTTGATCTTGAATATAACTGGTTTTTAGCTCAAAACGCCTTGATCCCAAGTAGGTAATAATAAGGTAAAGATAAAAACAACCGATAAATTTTACCTTAAAAAGATGACACATAATAACCAATGTACTTCAGCTTGTCGATACTGTCGATTCTACTCTCCAGAAGGGAGACGGGGGGGAATGTGTTCTCAGCTAGGAGTTTCGGTGAAAGCTCACTGGAAATCATGCCATTTTGCATCCCCCGTTTTTGATAATAATTGGCAACCTTTACCAGATATTGCCTTACTGGAAAAATCATTTTCTTTAGGATGTGCAACTCCTCAAGTGAATTTTACTATTGAATCTAACAAGGTGACGGAAAGTAATGTTAATTCCACAGAAGAAATTGTTTCTAATTAGTTTAATTTTATTTACAGCAATTTGAAATCTAATTGATAACCATATTGAGAAAAAAAGGGAGTAAGAATAATTATTTTACAGTTATTTATCTGATAACACAATGCTGTAAATTTCGGTGGAACTTTTGGTGTCATTTTTCCAGTATTTATTATCAAAAACGAGAGTATTTTAGTCTTCTGATTCCATGAATAAGATAGTCAACTATTCTCATCAACTTATTTGATTATTTATTCATTGTATTAACCCCTTGAAACAACATCACTAAACCAGCAATAACAATTACAAGGGCAATAATTCCTAAAATTAAGTCTAATTGGCTATTATCTATCATCATCAATATAATATTTAGAATATATAATTAATTATGGAAGCCAAGGGTAATCACGGAAATTAGGAGGACGTTTTTCCAAGAAAGCCTGTTTACCTTCTGCACCTTCTTCTGTCATATAATAAAGTAAAGTGGCATTTCCTGCTAACTCCTGTAGTCCAGCTTGGCCATCACAGTCTGCATTAAAAGCGGCTTTCAAGCAACGTATGGCGATAGGACTTTTTTCTAATATCTCCATTGCCCAGTTTATTCCTTCCGTTTCCAATTCTTCCACAGAAACGACTGTATTTACTAAGCCCATATCTAAAGCCTGTTGGGCGTTATATTGCCGACACAAAAACCAAATTTCACGGGCTTTTTTCTGTCCCACAATTCTCGCTAAATAACTCGCACCAAAGCCACCATCAAAACTACCAACTTTCGGCCCTGTTTGTCCAAAAATAGCATTATCTGCGGCAATGGTAAGGTCACAAATTAAGTGTAAAACATGACCTCCACCAATGGCATAACCAGCAACTAAAGCAATGACCACTTTCGGAATACTACGAATCAACTTCTGTAAGTCTAAAACATTCAATCGGGGTACTCCTGCATCGTCAACATATCCCCCTTTACCCCTAACAGATTGGTCCCCCCCAGCACAAAAGGCATATTTCCCATCTGTATGAGGTCCTGCACCAGTTAGTAGTATGACACCGATTTTTTTATCTTCCCGTGCATCACAAAAAGCATCGTATAGTTCAAATACAGTTTGTGGACGAAAAGCATTACGTTTATGAGGTCGATTAATTACTATTTTGGCGATGCCATCCCATTTAAAGTAAAGTATGTCTTCGTATTCTTTGACTGATTGCCAGTGGACATTCATTAGCTGTTAGTCTCTTGTTTTTTCTATGATTGACCGTGAATATTATACTATAACCTTTGCTCCTTGCCCTTTGCCCATTCCTGAATACTGATAATTGGTGCATCTCAGCATTGAGATAAACGCCATATCATAAATGATTTAGGATTGTTATATTGTAATAATAAGGAAAATTTGAGTCTAAAACTTTGGGGTTTAAAATGGCTGAAATCGATAATTTTTTACAGGATATAGAAAGTAAATATCAACAAAAAAATCAACAAGTATCAAAGGTTAATCATAATCAGTTAGATAGAGAGCAAAAAAAATCCAACAATTCTGATATTGATAGCTTTATTTCGGAAATAGAGTCACAAAAAAAGGTTACAGAAAATCAAGATATAACGGAGGATATAGTCTTAGAGATTGAGGGAAAATTTCAGCAAAAAAAATCTAGTAATTCCCTTAACTCAACATCGAATAAGAAAGATAATTTAATATCAGAAATAGAGTCTAAGTTTAATCAAAAACAGTCTCAATCAAAAATAGATTCTGATGATATTATATCTGATATAGAAAAACAATATAAACAAAAACAATCTGCTCATAAATCGCAAAAAAAATCTGGAATTGCAGAGAATTATATCAGTGAATTAGTTACTTCTTATCATCAAAAACAAAAAGAAATTAATCATAACAAAAAATCTGAAAATTTAGAAGAAATTAGACAACAAGAGTTAGAAAAACAAAGACAAGAAAAGTTAATCACTAGAAAAGCAGAGGTATGGTTAAAAAATTTAGATCCTTATTCTGATGAAGGCTTTTGGTTTGAACAGTTCGCTCTTTCTTATCCTACTAAATTAGAAGCTGCGATCGAATATTTAAAAGCACTGTCAAGTAGTTAAAACTAATAATTATTCAGAAATATTTATGCTGACTGTGGGCGGAACATCCATTTCTTTAATTGCCTTACTGCAAATTGTAATTGCTTTAATTTTAGTTATTATTATTGGCAAAATTTTCAAGAAAATATTTAAGGAAAATATCCTTAATAAACTAAATATAGACTCTGCGAATAGAGAAACATTTGCTAATATTATTAGTTATTTTTTTGGTGCAATATTATTTATTTTATTATTACAATATTTTGGAGTTAATTTATCCACATTAGCCGTTATTGGAGGCGGTTTAGGTTTAGGAATTGGTTTTGGTTTACAAGATATAACAAAAAATTTTATTAGTGGCTTAACTCTTTTATTTGAAAGACCAATTAAACCGGGAGATTTTATTGAAATAGAAAATATAAAAGGATATGTAACAGAAATTTCTACCCGTTCCACTGTGGTTGAAACTCAGGATGGTTCAGAAATATTTATCCCTAATAGTTTTTTTATTAATCATCGTTTTACGAACTGGAGCTATAATAGCTTCACTGCTAGAATAATTATCCCCATCGCAGTTGCCTATCAATCAGATTTGGTATTAGTTACAGAATTACTATTACAGTCAGCTTATCAAGAATCAAGGGTTGTGGCACATCCTTCCCCAGAAGTTTTATTAGTTGGTTTTGGAGATAGTAGCCTTAATTTAGAGTTACGAGTATGGATAAATCCTATTGATCAAGAGCCAGAAATAAGAAGTAATTTGAATTTTATTATTGAATATCTTTTTCGTCAATATAACATTACTATTCCCTTTCCTCAAAGAGATGTTTGGCTCAAAAATTATTCTGATGTTTTAGAGAATAAAAATATAAATATTAGTCAGGAAAAAAATAATCAAAATCATCATCATAAGTCAAAAAAATCAATTAAAGATATGTTATGGGAAGTAGATTATTTTCAAGATTTTAATGAGATAGAAATACGAAAATTAATTGAGTCAGGATACAGAAAAAATTTAGAGAAAGAACAGATTTTATTCAAAGAAAATGAAATAGGAGATACTTTTTATATTATTCTTTCGGGCAAAGTTGAAGTATTTGTTGAAAAAATAAATAAGCATTTAAACTATTTAAAGGCAGGTAGTTTTTTTGGGGAATTATCTTTGATGTTAGGAATGCCTAGAACCGCTACAGTTAAAGCAGTAGAACCAACAATTCTTTTTTGTATTAATCAGGCTAATTTTAGAAAATTGTTAATGAAAAATCCTGAACTTTATGACTTAATCGTTAATAAATTATCGGAAAGAAAAAATGAGTTAGTAGAAAGACAAAATGAGTTGAGAAGGATGGGATTAATTGATAAGGAGGAAGATGATAATAACCCATTAATTTGGGTAAGAAATAGATTAAAAAAATTAATTACTTAAAATACATAATATTTATAGTCATTTTAAATAAGAATAAAACAAAATCAAAATCTCTAGCTCTTGTTTATCAAAGACTTAAGTTTTTAAAAGTGTTTCAAAGTTAATTGAAATAACTATATTTACTTACTTTAGATTATCTATAGATTTTTCTAAGCAATATAACGCCCTTTTATCATTGCCGATGTGTTTCCAACATTCTTTTGCATATTCCCATTGATGACTTTTTTCGTAACATTCACCTGCTTTTTCATATTGAGGCATTTTTATCCATATTTTAGCAGCTTCTGTCCATTTTTCCTGCTTTTCACAAATATTTGCTACATTTTCCCATTCTTCTAGCTTTCTGTAACATTCTTCCATTTTGCTAAGATGATTAATCTTTTTGTAGCAGATAAGTGCTTTTTGAATATCGTCAATTTTTAGGCATTCTTCTCCTGCTTCATACCACTTACCTTGTTTTCCTAAACAGTAAGCTAATTTTTTGGTGTTGTTTAACCCTCTCCAACAATCTTCTGCTAATTGCCAACAGCTACCTTTTTCATAACATTCTGCGGCTTTTTCCCATTCATTTATTTTTTGCCATGCTTTCCCCGCAGATTCCCATTGTTGTAAACTTTGATAAATTTCGGCAATTTCCTGCCAATTTTTTGCTTGTTTATAGAGACAAATTGCTATTTTTAATTTGTTATCAACTATACGCCAGTATTTTTCTGCTTCTTGCCAATTTTCAATTCTTTCGTAATATTGGGCTGTTTTTTTGATTTCTCTGATTCTTTCAATGGCTTTACTTTCTAAATCTGTCTTGCGTAATTTTCTCCATATTTTTATTGCCTCTAGCCATTTATCCTGTTTTTCACACATCAAAGCAACCTGATGCCAGTTACCTAACTCTCGCCAACATTTTTCTGCTTCTTCCCACTCTTCACATTTTTCATGACATAAGGCTTTTTGTTGAAGGGGGTTGACTTTTGCCCATATTTTTGCCGCTTCTGAGTATCTTTGTTCTAGTTCAAGTGCGATCGCAACTTGATGCCAAGATTCTGATTCCTGCCATAACTCCATCGCTTTATCTAAATCATTAGCCTGTTGATAACAGTAAGCCGCTTTATTTTTATCTTCTATTTTAAGCCAATTTCTAGCACTCGATCGCCATTTTCCTTGATTTTGACAGCAAATAGCCACTTTTTCCCAGTTTTCTAATTTTTGCCAACATTTCTCAGCTTTATCCCATGCCTCCACTTTTTCCCAACACAACGCCGAAAACTCAAATTCTTCTGCTTTTTGCCAACATTCCCCCGCTTTATCCCATTCTTGCAAACTTTCCCAAAGAGGAGAGGCTTTTTTCCATTCCTCTAATTTTGTCCACATTTGGGCTGATTTGTCTAATTGTTTATTTTCTTGATAATATTCGTTGGCTAATTCATAGTTATGAAAAGCATCTATTTCTCTCCCCATTTCCTTTAATTTATCTCCAGCTAATTCCCATTGATTTAACTTTTCTAAGCAATCAATTTCCTTTTCTTTATTATTACTTTGCTGATAGCAATAAATAGCCATGGCAAAATCATTTTCTCGATAGAAATAATCTCCTCTCAAATTCCATTCCTCTTCGGCTAAATATCCCCATTTTTTCTGCCATAAATTATTATTTACTTCTGCCCAACAACGAAAAGCATTAACAAAATCATTAATTTTATCCCAATATTCTCCTGCATTTTCCCAATCTTCTTGCAACTCTGACAATAAGGCTTTGACTCTATTTATTTCTTTTTCATCTTTTATTCTTTCATAAATTTGAATAGCAATTTTATAACTTTTTTCGTTACCTTCATTAACGTAGTCTTCCGCCGCTTCTCTCATCTTATCTATGCTTTCATAAGACGCAAAAATAGTTTCTAATTCATCTAAATTACCTTGAGTTACTAAATTTTGAATTTCTGGTTTATTCCAAAAATCTATAGTTTGTTGATCATAAAAATATAACTTATTTCTTGCCCTTGTTATGCAAACGTATAAGCAGTTATATTTAAAATTATTTAGCTCCCTAATTGCTTGATTATTACGATTTTGCCAACTATCAAAACCAGTAAAAAAGTTCCAAATTAAAACTTCATCAAATTCTAAACCTTTTACTTCTTGAATCGTTAAAATTCTTTCGCTATCTTGAGGAAAATACGAGGCTAATCTTTCTTTTTCATTCTCATCACTAACAATAATGGCATTTTTAAGACCAAAAGAGGCTTTTTCTTGAAAAATTTGCTCAGGACTCTCTTTTAAAATAAAAGGTTTTATTTCTGATTCTAACCATGTTTCTTGTTTAATTAATTCTGATTGATTATTACTATTTTCTCGGATTATGTTGACAATAGCTGAACCTAAATTAACGATACCACTATAGGAACGAAAATTGATAGTTAAGTGTTCAGGCTCAATTTGTTTATTAATTTGATTGATTTGATAATAATTTTGATAGGATTGATGAATATTATTTTTTATTTTATTCCAACTAAAACCACTGGGGTTAATTGTTTGGGCTGGATCGCCTGTAAAAAATATTTTTGGTAAGCTATAACCATCATTATTTAAAATTAATAATCTTAGTAAAAATTTAACTTGAATTTGAGTTAAGTCTTGGATTTCATCGCAATAAATTTCATGATATTCCCCTTGATAATCTTCTGGTATTTGTTTTAATAAGTAGTGAGTATAATCTAATTCATCCCAATATTCGTGGGATTCTAACCAGTGCTGATAATTAGTAACTAGCTGATAAACTTGTTGGTAATTTATATCTCTTCTTAAAGTACTATGATTAATTAATTCTTGATATTGTTCATAAGTAATGAGATTATTTTCTAAATTAATTGCTTCTAATGAGCCTTTTAATAAATGTCTAATTTCTTCCCATAAAGATATTGGATTGAGATTATTTATTTTCTGAATTTGGTGTTGATAAAAATGATTAATAAAACGATACAAGTTAACTTTGTTTTCAGGCTTAAATCTTTTAATATTTAATCTGTATTTTTCACTAAATATTTGACATAAATTCTGATAATCTATATTAATAAAATTATCTAGTTTTTCAGGATAAATACGCTTAATTATATTTTCTGCATAGTTAGTTAATGAGCGATTATAAGTTACATATAAAACTTGATAGGACGATTGATCATTTTTTTGATTGTGGGCATTATGAAGAGCTAAATAAAGTGCGATCGAAGTTTTTCCACTTCCTGCACTGCCTGTTAATAAAGTAGGTAAATTAGGTTGTTGCTTGATTATTTGATACTGTTGAGATGATAAAATTAAATCAGGATCAGTTTGACTTTCAGGGTTAATTGTAAAAGAGAAAAAATCACTTTCTTGATGAGTGAAATAACTACAATTAATACTTAAATTATTATCACGCCAAAGATGTTCTTGTACAAGATTTTCCTCTAATTCTTCATGGCTTAAATTTTCAATATCTTCTACGCTATATTCTCCGATACCATTTATAAGAAACTTACCTCTATCCAAATCGTCATGGGGGATAAAATCAACGATTTTAATAACAGAATTATCCTGATTATCTTTTAATAAGGTTGCGATAATTCGATAGTTTAAATTATATCTAATACGAAAAATCTTTAAGCTACTATTAATTTTTAATTCCCTAATTTGACGGTAGGGAATACTATTATGAGTAATTCTTCTTACTTTAAATAAAAAACGACTACGCTCTTTGGGGCTTAAAGCTCTAATCTTATTCCAAACTCGAACGGAAAATAAAATTGGTATAGTCACGGGAAGTCAGAATTTGAAAATAATGAAGAATTAAGGGCTTATAGAACCTCTTAAATCTTTACTAACTTAATTCAATAATGACATCCAGAAAATAAGTGAATTACAAAAAGTAATAAAATTTAACAAATACATTGGAATAAAAAAATATAATCTGACACAGACATCTTACCCATCACGTATCAAAAATAAGAAATCTTGTTTCATAAACAATAAGAAATCTTGTTTCATAAACAATAAGAAATCTTGTTTCATAAACCACTCTTTGGTTACTGAGGAATTAATTTAATCAAACTTCTTAATGTCGAATTAACAGACTCTGAATCGGGAAAATACTTTTTCACGTCAGGATCAAGGATAATTATGTCAGAATTATTTTCTGGAGGGAAATATTCTGTTTTTCTCGTACCGTCTTCATAGTGAATAGTAACACTGTGTCCTTTTTGATACTGTTGATAATATTTACCTCTCACTGGGTTTTTGAGTTCAGTTAAATCATATTCTTCTCTCAAATTATCTTCTAACTCACATTGTATTTTATTTTTATCCTTCATAAAACCTCCTTTCTTTTGGTGTAACTAATCTTGCACTAATTAAACGAATTTTCTTACCACGTTCGACAAAAGAAACAAACAAACATCTACCCTGACTAGACAAACCTATTATAATATAGCGATTTTCTGTTTGAGAATGATCGGGATCGTCAAAATTGATTGATAATGGATCGTTAAATACTGAACTTGCTTCCTCAAAAGAAACTCCATGTTTTCTCTTATTTGTTTTAGCCTTACTATCATTCCATTCAAACTCTAAATCCAATTAACTTTCTCTCCTTTTTTGCTTAAAATTTCATGAATTTTTGTTGGGTTACGTTAACACTAACCCAACCTACAGAGTTATCAATAAACGTTAATAAAAAAGGGTTGAACAATGTTCAACCCCTACGATATAAAAGGTGAAACAGGCATCTTGCCTGTAGGTTTTAAGGAATTACATCATTCCCATACCGGGCATTCCCATGCCACCCATGCCGGGCATTCCTCCGCCCATGCCACCCATATCGGGCATTGCAGGTTCAGGAGCGGGTTTTTCTACCACTAAGGCTTCGGTAGTTAAGACTAATCCGGCAATGGATGCGGCGTTTTGTAAGGAGGTACGAACTACTTTTGCAGGGTCAATAATACCAGAAGCGATTAAGTCTTCATATTGTCCTGTTAAAGCATTGTAACCGATATTAGCATCAGATTCTTGAACTTTGGCAACAACGATCGCACCTTCTACTCCTGCGTTTTTAGCAATTTGAGCGAGAGGGGCTTGAATGGCTCTGAGGACAATGTCTGCACCGATTTTCTCTTCTTCGATGGTAAGACTATCTCTTAATTCGGCTACTTTGGGAGATAAGTGAATTAAACTTGCACCACCTCCGGGTACAATTCCCTCATCCACTGCGGCTTTAGTAGCGTTAAGAGCGTCTTCAATGCGTAATTTTCTTTCTTTTAATTCAGTTTCGGTAGCCGCACCTACTTTGATGACTGCTACACCACCAGCTAATTTAGCGATACGCTCTTGTAATTTTTCAGTGTCGTATTCAGAATCAGTTTCTTCGAGTTGTTTACGGATTTGAGCAACTCTTTTTTCTATTTCGGCTTTATTTTCTCCATCGGCAACAATAATGGTGTTATCTTTCTCGATGGTGATTTTACGAGCTTTACCTAAGTCATCTAAATTGGTAGTATCAAGACTTAAGCCAATTTCTTCAGAAATCAAACGTCCGCCAGTTAAGATAGCAATATCCTGTAACATGGCTTTACGGCGATCACCAAAACTAGGTGCTTTGATAGCGGCTACATTTAAGACACCACGGGCTTTATTAACTACGAGGGTAGCAAGGGCTTCTCCTTCAATGTCTTCGGCAACAATGAAAAGAGGTTTACCTGCACGGGCAACATTTTCTAATACAGGGACTAAATCAGCAATAGAGCTAATTTTTTTATCGGTAACTAAGACGAGGGGATTTTCAAATTCAACGATTTGTTTTTCTTGATCGGTGACAAAATAAGGAGACATATAGCCTCTATCAATCTGCATTCCTTCCACTACTTCTAATTCGGTGGCTAAGGATTTAGATTCTTCTACGGTAATCACGCCATCTTTAGTAACTTTATCCATGGCGGTAGAAATCATTTGCCCGATTTCTTCATCATTTCCTGCGGATACGGTAGCAACTTGGGCAATAGCGTCTCCTTCTACGGGTTTAGCCATAGCGGAAATTTCTTTCACTAAAAGTGCGATCGCCTTATCAATACCACGACGTAACGCCACGGGGTTAGCACCAGCAGTAACATTTTTCAGGCCCTCTTTAATAATTGCTTGAGCGATAACTGTAGCGGTGGTTGTGCCATCTCCTGCAATGTCTTTGGTTTTAGAAGCAACTTCGCGCACTAAACGAGCACCAGTATTTTCTAAGGGGCTTTCTAATTCGATTTCTTTAGCAACGGTAACACCGTCTTTAACAATTTCAGGTGCACCGAATTTTTTTTCTAATAATACATTTCTACCCTTAGGTCCTAAAGTCACTTTCACCGCATTAGCAAGGGCGTTAACTCCTTGTTCTAGGTGTCTTCTGGACTCTTCTTTAAAAGATACAATTTTAGCCATAGATATTTCTGCTGTAAGACTATATTTATTTTTTTCCCATAGATAAATTTAGCACTCTTAGGTCATGACTGCTAATACGGTTATCAGCACCTTTTCTTTGATTAAGTAATGAGCAATTAGTATTAAGGTTTTAGGGGATTGGGCTGTTAGGGAAAAATGAGTTAGGGGTTAGGAGCGAATGGCCATTCGCCCGTACAAGAGTTTGAAGTTATTAATTATTCACTATTCATCTTTGCCCTCACCCCCAACCCCTCTCCCACAGTAGAGGGGAGCGTTTTTTCTTAATAATTGATTAATTAATACTTAAAAACTCCTGTATCTGTTACTATTTGTTAGTTTCAAAAATTGAAATTGACATTTTTGAGAATGAAAAAACCCTGGGGTATAAAGGGGGGTTTGCCCCTTGCCTCTTACCCTTTTAAGAGGAGACACAGAGGGTTTTGCCTTTTGCCCTTTTAACCTTGCCCATTGCCTTTTTTTATCTATTTACTGGTTATAGATGATGACTGAAAGTGTTAAGGCTACCCAAAACAAAAGAAACATTTTCTTCTCCACCATAAAAAATGAGGGAGGCTTGGGTTTCACTCCAACGGCTGATAAAGTGGGGTTGTAAACCAAAAAGAATGATTAAAACAGCTAAAATCAGGGCAGGAATTCTCTCACTCCACAAAACTCTGGGCAAATTGCTTAATTCGGGGGTTAAGCGTCCAAAAAAGACTCGATTCACCATTAACAAGAAATAAACTGCGGTTAAGCCTGTGCCAATTAAACATAGTAGGGTGGGAATGGGAAAAATGGGGAAGCTACCTCTGAATACTAAAAATTCGGAAATAAAGCCAACCATCCCGGGAATACCGCAACTAGCCATTACTGCTAATATCATTAAACTACCAGTAACTGGTAAACCTTTTTCAGGATTGAGTAAGCCTCTCAGATAATTCACATCACGACTACCAGTTTTTTTATAGACAATACCCACCAAAATAAATAACATGGCACTAATTAAGCCATGACTAACCATCTGTAAAATGGAAGCCTGTAAACTCAAGCGGGTAGTAGCAGATGCAGCAAGTAAAACATAAGCCATGTGGGCAATGGATGAGTAGGCAACTACTTTTTTCATATCCTTTTGCGCGATCGCACACATAGCACCATATAAAGCACTAATTCCCGCCAGAAAAGCCAAGTAAGGGGCAACCACGAGCCAACCTTCAAGGAAAAAACCTACTCCGAAACGTAATAAGCCATAAGTGCCTAGTTTCAACAATACCCCTGCTAACAAAACCGAAACTGGTGTACTAGCTTCAACGTGGGCATCAGGAAGCCAAGTATGGAAAGGAAAAATGGGGATTTTAATAAATAAGCCGATTAAAAGGGGAATTAAGAGCAAAACTTGAGTGCCAACGGGTAAAGCATGGGACTTCAAAGGTTCAAAAGCAAAAGTTGGCTCTCCACTAAACCAAACTAAGCCCAAAAAAGAAATTAAGACGAGGAATCCAGATAAAGCGGTGTAGAGTAAAAACTTCATTGCCGCATAACCTCTTTTTGCTCCTCCCCAAACCGCAATGAGAAAATATAAAGGTACAATTTCTACTTCATAAAACAGGAAAAATAACAATAAATTTTCTGCTAAAAATGCTCCTGCAACTCCTCCTGTTAAAAGTAAAATCATCCCATAATAAAAACGAGGTCTTTGAATATCTTTAGGAGAGATATAAATAGCAATTAAAGTTAATAAACTATTGAGAGAAATAAGGGGTAAAGATAAACCATCAACCCCTAAATCATAGCCTAAGCCGAGCCAATTTAGCCAAGAAAAACTTTCAGTAAACTGAGTATCAAATAAGCTAATGTCAAAATTACTCCCAATGATGATATTAATAATGAGAGTTGCGATCGCAATAATGAAAGCAATATTGCGATAAATGAGAGTATTTTTAAAGCTAGGTAAAAAACAAACAATTATTGCCCCAAAAATAGGCAACCATATCAAGGAACTAAGCATATTAAATAATTAATAGTTGATAGTTAATAATTTTGAGAAAAACTTTTTAATTAAACATTTAGCAGATAATATCTATATAGTTTTGTAATGAGGGCTTTAGCCCTTTTTTGAGGGAATTACTAAAGAAATTTATTATTGTTCAATTCCTCATTAAAATGATCCCCAATAGTTAAGAATATTATTCCATTGTCCACTGAGGATAGACCACATTAATAATACCACTCCGACAATGATGGTTAAGATATAGAACTGAGATTGACCAGATGTATTATATTTAAGGGTATTGCCTCCGAAAATAGTTACTAAACTAATCAGGTTAACCACTCCATCAATAATGTAGCGATCGCACCATGTGGTAAACTTAGCTAAATTAGAGACAAAAGCCACAACTGTAAATTGATAAATCTTGTCTAAATAGAAATCATAGGCAAGTAAATCTTGAATGACTCGCACGGATTTTTCCACAGGGCGATAAAAACCTTTTCTGAGGGGAATTAAAAAGCCGATAACACAACCCAACAAACCAGAGGCGATAATTAAAGGTAAGGCATAACTAACCACCATAGCAGTATTGTTTAAAATAGGAGCATTAGGACTTAACCAGAGAGAATAATCAAAAGGTAGAATTGGAGCAAGTAAAGTAATAATAGTTAGGGAAACCATCGGAATTGCTAACTGCCAAGGAATTTCAGGAGCTCGACGGGTTTTAGGTTGAGTTTTGCCCAAGAAAACAGCCCGAAACACACGGGTAAAATTAAGGGCATTAATCAAATTAACTAATAAAAGAATCCCTAATAACCACCAAGAAACCTCTAAACTACCATTAAACCAGCGATGGAAAGTAATTAACATTCCCGAAGGCAATAAAGCAATGATTCCCGCACTGCCCGTCATGTAAGCAAGGGTTGTACTCGGCATTTTAGACCAAATTCCCCCCATTTCCGTAATATTTTGGCAACTGGTAGTCAGAATAATTGAACCTGCACTCATAAATAGTAAAGCCTTGGCAACCCCATGACAGAATAAAATCAAAAAGGCAATATCCACATGACCCAATCCCACGGCAATAAAGACTAAACCTAAATAAGCACTGGTAGAATGGGAAAAAGTCCTTTTAAGATCTATTTGTGCTAAAGCAATTAATGACCCTCCAATGGCAGAAATCGCACCAATTACCACCAAAGTATGAGAAGCCACAGGAGAAAGAGTGAATACTGGTTCTAATTTAATTAATACATAAGCACCAGCAGAAACTACGATCGAATTTCTCATAATACTAGCTGGATTAGGACCTTCCATCCCCTCATCTAACCAAAGATTTAAAGGGAATTGAGCGCATTTGCCCGTAGGACCTGCAATTAGAGCTAAACCAATCAAAGTTGCCGTAAAAGTGGGAATAGAGGGGTTTTCTGCCCATTCTTGTAACTGAGAAAAACTTAATCCTGCTCCATCACTAGATAAAGCAACAATACCCATTAACAACAAAATATCCCCAACTCTTTTGGTAAGAAAGGCATCTCTAGCCGCCGTAACAACAAGGGGCTGTGCATACCAGAAACCTACTAATAGATAAGTAGAAAGGGTTAACAACTCTAACAAACCATAACTGAGTAAAAGGGAGTCACTTATAGCAATACCCCCTAAAGCCGCTTCAAAAAAGCCCATTAAGCCAAAAAATCGGGCTAATGACCAATCTTTCTCCATATAGCCAATGGCAAATATTTGTGCCAGTAAACTAATAATGGTGACTAACTCTAATGCACCACTGCTGACAGGAGAAATTTCGATGGCTAAAGACAAATCTAATTCAGCAATACTAAACCAAGGAAAAACAATACTTTGAGAGGGAAAATTACCAATATTAAAAAAGATGATACTACCATGAAAAAATGATAGTAAGGTCATTAAAATATTCAAATAAGCCGCCGGGCGAGGTCCTGTTTTGCGAATAAATCCTAATGCCCAAGGCAGACTAAAAATAGCCCCTAACAATCCATATAAGGGGATAAACCATATATGCTGAATAAGAAAATTAATCATGCTTATTGAATAGTATGTTTATGTATTAAAATAACTTTATCTACTTTTTTATCTACTTTTCTTGATGAATCGATTTTACAGCAATTTGTTAAGAATAAATAGACCTGAGTTCAGAGTTTGAAGTTTAGGTTGTGGATTAAATTTTGTCAGAAATGCAAATCAATTTTGCTATGTTTAAAATAAATTCTTGACCCTAAACTATCAATTACGACCTAGGAATGTTTTGAATAAGTGCAACGAAGATAGGGGATGTTGCGTTTAACAATAATGATACAATTATTTATTAAGTTTTATTAACAAAAACAAATAACTGAAGTATGGGAAATCAAATTGAGGATTTGTTACAACCTTTTCAAAGATTTGGGATTAATTTGGGATTAAAAAGAATTAAAAATTTATTAGCTTTACTAGATAATCCTCAAGAAAAAGTGCCAATAATTCATGTAGCTGGAACTAATGGTAAAGGCTCTGTTTGTGCTTATTTATCATCAATTTTAACCGCTTCGGGATACAAAACAGGACGTTACACTTCTCCTCATTTAGTTAACTGGACGGAAAGAATTTGTCTTAATGAAAAACCCATAGAAGAAAATATTTTAATAGCAATTTTAGAAAAAATAAGATCGGTTATTAATCCTAATGATCCCGAATGTCCCACTCAATTTGAAGTAATTACGGCGGCGGCTTGGCTTTTTTTTGCTAATTCAGAGGTTGATGTCGCAGTGATGGAAGTGGGTTTAGGGGGAAGGCTTGATGCTACTAATGTGTGCGATCGCACTTTGGTTAGTATTATCACCTCTATCAGTCGAGAACATTGGTTCATATTGGGGGATACCCTCAGTAAAATTGCCACGGAGAAAGCAGGAGTTATTAAGGAAAAATGCCCTGTAGTGGTAGGAAGTCTTCCTGAAGAAGCCGTTAGGGTAGTCAAAAATCGAGCGGAAGAATTAAACGCTCCCACAATTTGGGTAGAATCAGCCCAAAAATTATCCCCTAATCAAGCTGAATATGAAGGGGTTAACTACCCTTTAGCTTTAGGAGGAGATATACAATTACAAAACTCAGCAATTGCGATCGCAACTATCAAAATATTACAAGAAAAAGGTTGGCAAATCCCCACATCTGCCATAGAAGAAGGCATGAAAAACACCCGTTGGCGAGGAAGAATTGAATGGGTGAAATGGCAAAAACGAGATTTACTGATTGACGGGGCGCATAATGTCGCTTCTGCTGAGGTTTTAAGGCAATATGTGGATACCTTGCATAAACCCACTACTTGGGTCATGGGAATGTTAAACACAAAAGACCACGAAGGTATTTTTAAGCAATTATTACGTCCTGAAGATCAACTTCATTTAGTACCTGTACCAGATCATAGCACCGCCGAACCCGAAGAATTAGCAATATTAGCAAAAACCATTCAACCTCAATTAAAACAGGTACAAACTTACGGCGATTTATTCACTGCCCTAGATTCTGTTACCAACAATCAGGAAACTGCAACCACATCTATTGTCCTTTGTGGTTCTTTATACCTACTAGGATACTTTCTTAGTAAGTTAGGGTAAGGGCAAAAGGCAAAAGGCAAAAAGCAAACCCCTCTATGCCTCCCCTCTCGAGGGAGGAGAGCAAAAGTGTTTAATTAATTTCCCCCTAATCCCCTAATTTCCTCCTCATCATTACCCAAAAAAACCTTTTAAGATAAAATACGAATACTTGTTCATATATTAATCTATTGTCATGGGAAAACATTGTTGCACAGAAAGTAATAGCAGTCATAATCATCGCCATGAAAGAGAAGATGTAAATCTAAAAAAAGAGGTTATATCTGTTATTGTTGTCAGTGTTTTATTTATTTTTGGTTTTGGTTTTGAGAATCAATTACATAACACTATTTATTCTTTCGGAGAATATTTAGTTTTTATACCGGCTTATCTTCTTGCGGGTTGGAATGTTTTGATGAGTGCGGGGAAAAATATTGTTAAAGGTAAATTTTTTGATGAAAACTTTTTAATGACTGTTGCAACTTTAGGGGCGTTTGCTATTCATAAACTCCCTGAAGCAGTAGCAGTGATGCTATTTTTCAAAATTGGTGAATTATTCCAAGAATTGGCGGTAAATCGTTCCCGCAAATCCATTAAATCCTTACTGGAAATTCGTCCTGATTATGCTAATCTTCAAGATGAGGATGGTATAAAAAAAGTTAATCCTGAACAGGTCAATATAGGCGATTTCATTGTTGTTAAACCGGGAGAAAAAATACCTTTAGATGGAGAAATATTAGAAGGTGATTCTCAGGTAGATACATCGGCTTTAACAGGAGAATCTGTACCCCGCATGGTGAGGAAGGGAGAAACAGTATTAGCAGGAATGATAAATCAAACAGGGGTGTTAACTCTTAAAGTAATTAAACTTTTTGCAGAATCTTCCATTACTCGAATTTTAGATTTAGTGGAAAATGCTAGTAGTAAAAAAGCTTCTACACAAAAATTTATGAGTAAATTCGCTCAATATTATACCCCGATTGTTGTTTTTACTTCTTTAGCTGTTGCTTTGATACCACCGTTATTGATAGCTAATGCTAGTCATGGCGAATGGGTTTACCGTGCTTTAGTATTATTAGTCATTTCTTGTCCCTGTGGATTAGTGATTAGTATTCCTTTGGGTTATTTTGGGGGAGTTGGCAGAGCGGCAAAAAAAGGAATTTTGGTAAAAGGGGCAACTTATCTCGATTCTTTGTTACAGGTGAAAACCATAGTTTTTGATAAAACTGGTACTTTGACAAAAGGGGTATTTCAGGTAATGGATATAGTTCCTTATAATGATTTTACAAAAGAAGAATTATTAGCTTTTGCTGTGGGAGTAGAAACCTATTCTTCCCATCCCATTGCTGAATCTATCCGTCAAGCCTATGAGGGAGAAATTGACGATTCTATTATCGATAATTATCAGGAATTAGCGGGTTATGGTGTCTCTGCTATCATTGACGGAAAACGAGTAATTGCAGGGAATGATAAACTATTGCATCAAGAAAATATCTCTCATGATACTTGCAATGTTACTGGTACTGTAGTCCATTTAGCGGTAAATAATAATTATGCAGGTTACATTTTGATTGCCGATCAAATTAAAGAAGATGCCACATTTGCTATTTCTCGTTTGAAAGAGTTAGGAATAGAAAAAACCGTGATGTTAACTGGAGATAATAAAGTTATTGCTTCAGAAATTGCCAAAAAGCTAGGGCTAGATTCTTATCAAGCGGAATTGTTACCAGAAGATAAAGTTACAGCTTTAGAAAATCTTATTCATCAAAGTAAAGAAAAAGAAAAAGTTGCGGTGGTGGGAGATGGTATTAATGATGCTCCCATTATTGCAAGGGCAGATGTGGGTATGGCAATGGGAGGTTTAGGTTCAGATGCTGCGATCGAAACTGCTGATATAGTAATTATGACTGATGCTCCTTCTAAAGTACCAGAAGCGATCGAAGTTGCAAGAAAAACTCATCATATTGTTTGGCAAAATATTGTATTTGCTCTAGCTGTAAAGGGCTTATTCATTATTTTAGGGACTTTTGGGGTAGCAAGTCTTTGGGAAGCTGTCTTTGCCGATGTAGGAGTCGCTCTGGTTGCTATTTTTAATGCCACTAGAATCATTAATCAATGACCTTAGTTTTTATTCTGTCCTTATTAAACAATAAATAAAACTTATCTAAACCTAAGAAAACTTCTATTTATATTATATTGCTATAAATAAAAAATATTATTAGACTGATAATAGTTAAGTAAAGCTAATTAATCAGAAAAAAAGATGTTGAACTTTAATTTATTAATTTTGATGCGATCGCCTTTTAATTTTATCAAAGAAAGATTAGAAAATTTAGAAATTAGCACCAAAGAAACCGCCGAAAAAATAGTTAACTTAATTCCGAATACCTGCCCTTTTGCCAGAGAAATTAGGCTTTTTAACCGTTCAATCTTTAAAATTCCGCCTTTGTGTAAACTAAATCCTTTTTATGAAGATTTAATGATGTTACGTTTTAGGGCATTATCTTTTCTGTGTGAAATAGGAGAAGATATAACCCCTTATTGTCAATAAAATTCCTTTTTTTCTTTTATCGATGTTTATTGTCGATTAATCGGTTTCAACTCCTTATTTTTTAATACTTTTTTCCTTGAACTCAGGTTAATTAACTTTGTTAAAATTAGGCATTAAATGTATTTTTTAATATTGAGCAAATAAGATAGTGACCAATAATAATAGTTATCAAGATTTATATAATTTACAAAGATTTGTTGATGCACAGGAAAAAGTATATAAAACTGTTATCGATGAATTAAAAAATGCAAAAAAAAGCTCCCATTGGATGTGGTTTATTTTTCCTCAAATTAATGGTTTAGGTAAAACTTCAACTTCTATTTTCTATAGTATTAAAAGTATTCAAGAAGCAAAACAATATATCAATCATGATTTACTTGGGAAAAGACTAAAAGAGTGTGTAACAATATTGCTCACTATAGAAGAAACCTCCTCAGAAAAAATCTTTGGTTTTCCTGACTGTATGAAATTAAAATCTTCTCTGACTTTATTCTCCGAAATATCCGATAGTGATTCTATTTTTTATCAAGGGTTAAATAAATTTTTTCGAGGTAGTAAAGATGAGAAAACTTTGCAAATATTATCTACATTAGAACGGTAAAAGATTAGACACACTAATTAATTTTGTGAGGGCAAGATAATTTTGCCCTGACTTTGAAAAAACCCTGTTTGGTACTGCTATATATTGAAGAATCCTATCTTGTAGAAGGATATGGATTCTGAACTGCAATTACTTGCAATTCCCTCCACTATACACGAGGGTTGCTAGGCTGACTGGTACTTACCTTACTAGGTCATACATCCATCTAGGAAACCTAGACACCATGCCAATTCATGGTTAGCCGTGACTTTCGAGGGGACCCCCCGTAGATACCCGTTAACGGTATACTTTGATTTTACCAAATAGGAATTGCTACTGCAATATTTTTTTGTTGGATCGGGTAAGGTTTGAGAGTCACCTCTCTCCCCTCCCCTAAGAACCGTGCGTGACTGTTACCAATCACACGGCTCAAGCCTTACTTCAAGCCTTTGACTTGGATTTTGAATGTACCTGTTTATGACAAGCCTTGTGTAAATGTACAAGATTATCAGTGGAGTCTTCACCACCATACTTAACGGGTACGATATGATGGGTTTCTATTTGTTCTCCGTTGAACAAGTTTTCACCACATACAGGACATTTCCATTCCTGATTTTCAGCTATTAGGTAGTATTTACTACCTTTTGCCCAATAGTTTTTACCCTGTTTAAGTTTGCGGTTATTCCAATATTCACGGAGTAAGGAATCATCTGGACTGGCATTGCCCTTAACTTTGATGTGTCTGATTATAGGTGTACTAGCAATGTTGTAAAGAATAAGATTTAATTCTTTTCCTTTTCTACTAATACCCTTACACATAAAAGTCCAGTGATTTTCCTTATGTGTTTGAAAGTATCTGTTTCTAACCCATTTTTTTGATTTATTGGGATGCCTACGTCTTGCCCAATGCCAGAGATATTTCCATACACGATAATTGATGTATGAGAAGGTTTCTTTGCTTGTAGTACCTCTATAGTAGTTAGCAAAACCTCTGAGAAGTGGATTTAATTTTTTGATAACTTCTTCTTGAGTCTGTGCTTTCATTTGAGATAGTGTTTTACCTATCTTTTTGCAAAAGGCAAGGACTTTCTCTTTCTGAGGTTTAATCAATAACTTGCCTTCATATTGGCGAAGGTTGAACCCTAAAAAGTCGAATCCGTCATTTATATGAACTATCCGTGTCTTCTCAGCACTGATTTCAAGTCCTCTTTCTGATAACCATTGCTTTATCTGGATAAGCACTTTTTCCAAAGATTCTTTATCTTTTGCAGTGACGACAAAATCATCTGCATACCTGATGATGCCTAGCTTTGGGTTACATTGTTTGATATATTCCTCTAACCCGTGCAATCCAATGTTTGCTAACAACGGACTTATAACACCACCTTGAGGTGTGCCTGTCTCGGTAGGGTTGTGGACACCACTATCGATAAATCCTGCTTTTAACCATCCTTTGATTAGTTCCCTTTTCGGGTGACTATCAATCATTTTTAGGATAGATTCATGGGCAATGTTGTCAAAAAATCCTTTAATATCAGCATCTAAAACCCAAGTGTCTGATTCAAATTTACCATATTGGTTCTTTCCACAACGTAGTCTGATGAAACATTGTTCGATGGCATCATGACAACTTCTTCCGCATCTAAAACCGAACGAATTTGGTTCAAATACGGCTTCCCATTCGGGTTCTAGTGAATTTTTGACTATTGCCTGTGCAACTCTATCTCTCACAGTTGGGATTCCGAGAGGACGTTTCTTGCCGTTAGACTTGGGTATATAAACCCGTTTTGTGGGTACTGCTTTTGGCATTTCCCATTCATTGACAAGTTTTACTCGCTGTGCAGGGGTGTTTATCACCTCCTTGTCTATCCCTGCTGTTCGCTTTCCGTCATTGACTTGAGTAATTTGTCTAACACTCAGCAATAGGTTTGATAGGCTTCTTATTAACAGTTTCTGCAATCTTCTTAATAGCTTCCACTGACCAAGTTTTCTGGCACGGAAGATTCGGCAACGCAAGTTCTTAACAACTTTATAGGCTTTTTGCCAGTTGACCTGACTCCAGTCCTCTAGTTGTCCATTGTCTCCATTTATCAAAATTGCTTTTGACATCTAACTTTTAACTCCGTTTAGAATTTTGTTTTCGTCTCTGTCCGTATAAGACCCAGAGGAAGTCTGCTATTGCTTTCGCTTCAAGGGCAAATTTTGAACCCTTATCTCGACCATTACAGTCGAGCATTCGCTTTTTCCTCCATCTTCTGCCCTCCAGAGAGTTCCATCTTTGTTGCCTCAGACCTACTCTTACGAGACTCTGTAGGGTTTACCCTGTTGTACCATTTGAAGTTTTGATGTGATTAGGATGGTTAGCTCTTCTGCGGTAGGAGTTCGATTCTACAAATAAACATTGCGACAAGATTTATTTCACCTACTTACCTTTTTGGTTCAAGCCTAACAGGGATAATTTGGCTTGTTGATGAATGACGCAGTTTATTAACTAACTTAGACTATGTTCATCCTCCTAACATCTCCCTCTTGCTCCTTACCGCTTAATCCCTAGCAGTATCGGCTACTTTCAGGGTCTGCATTCCAACTGTTTCGTTACCTACTCGGTTGTGACCACACTCTTTACGAGAGTGCTTTCTGTGAGGGCTAGTGGTAGAATACACTAGGGTACAAGGTTGTACCAATTCAAATGACCAGTTCAGGTCGCACGTCACAATTCATCCCTACCTTAAAGAAGGATAAGGTATTCTTGCTCCCATTTAGATAAAATAAACTCAAACCTATAAAATATAGGTCTAATCAAAAAAGAAATAAAATACAGTTTATTAATATGATTAATTATAAAATAGTCCAAGAAGAATTAGGAAATATTAAGCAAATTACGGAAGAAGAAAAAATAAAAAAACTCTCTCAAGATTACTATTATTTTAGTCCAATATTGTCAGAAAAATTAGCTGATAAAACAGGAGATTTAGTCCTACAACCAACTAGCGAAGACGAAATTCTGCACATTGCCAAAATTTGTGTCAAGCATCAAATTCCAATTACTATTAGAGGGGCAGGCACAGGCAATTATGGTCAGTGTATCCCTCTCAATGGGGGAATTATACTAGACATGACAGAAATGAATAAAATTCAGTGGATAAAGTCTGGTATTGCCCGTGTTGAAGCGGGAGTAAAAATGAGTATTTTGGAAAGGGAAGCTAATAAGCAAGGATGGGAATTGAGAATGATTCCTTCTACCTATAAAATTGCTACTTTAGGGGGATTTATTGGCGGTGGTAGTGGTGGAATTGGTTCAATTAATTATGGTCAATTAAGAGATAGGGGAAATGTGCATAAAGTTAAAGTTGTTACTTTAGAAAAAGAACCAAGAATTATTGAATTAATAGGAGATGAAACTCAACAAATTAATCATGCTTACGGTACAAATGGTATTATTACGGAAATAGAAATTCCTCTTGCTCCTGCCTATAATTGGTCAGATTTTATTGTAGTTTTTGATGATTTTATGAACGCTGTAAAATTTGGTCAAGTCTTATCTGATAGTGATGGAATTATTAAAAAATTAGTTAGTATTCACGCTTACCCTATTCCTAACTATTTTCTTGCTCTTAAACCTTATTTACCCCAAGGAAAAAGTTGTGCTTTTTTAACTATTGCTGATAATTCTTTTTTACCTTTACAAGAATTAGTAAAAGAATTTAGAGGGGAAATAACTTATAATCCTCAAGATAAACAAGAAAAACCTTTACAGCTTATTGAATTTACTTGGAATCACACCACATTTCATGCTAGAAATATTGACCCAAATTTGACATATTTACAAACTTTCTTTTGGAATTTAGAGCAAGTAGAGAAAATGTACAAACACTTTGGGGATGAAGTGATGATTCATTTGGAATTTTTAAGGGTAGGAGGAAAAGCAATTCCTGCAGGATTACAGTTAGTTAAATTCACTTCAGAAAAACGACTTAATGAGATTATTAAATATCATGAAGATAATGGAGCAAATATTGCCAATCCACACACTTATATTTTAGAAGATGGAGGCAGAAAAAAAGTAGAACCTGAACAACTTAAGTTTAAGCGAATGGTTGATCCTTTTGGCTTAATGAATCAGGGTAAAATGAGAGCATGGAATCAATAACTAAGTCAACTAAATTTTTAAGTTATTAATTATGATTTACTAAAAAAATTAACTATTTCTTGAGCTATAAATTCTGTCCCATTTTTGTCTAATTTATTATTAGTTAAAGGTGCGATCGCATCTTGTTTTAAGAAATCCCAATTGCCCTCAAAAAAATCAGCATAATTAACAATGCGATGATAGCCATAGTTACGTAAACCATCAAGGAGAATTTGAGCTTCTGCAAAACCATCACGAGTAATACTAATTACAGGCACATCAAGACGTAAACTTTCTGCAAAAGTGCTATAACCCGGTTTAGAAACAACTTTTCCGCATACAGGCATAAAATCCACAGGGCGTAAACTATGGCCATCAATTCTTAATAAATTAGGCAAATCAGGGGCATTTTTCGCAAAAGTAATAAATTGCCAATCAGAGAAACTAGCGAGATTTTCGTAAGGAATCGCCTCTAATCCTAATCCTCCAAAAGTTAGTAAAACGGTTTTCTCCTTTGGCTTAATCAACTCAAACTTATCTCTTAAAACTTCACAACTATAACGAGGATTGCCACCTGTTAAACCCACATCTTCAAGCAAGGGAAAACTAGACATATCCTCTGCTAAAGGTAAACGAAATAAACGCTCAACCTTTTCATAACGACTTCTCAGCCAGTGTGTAACTTCTTGAAAATCATCCCCCCAAGCCTGATAGATAAAATCCCAGCCGAAATTGCTCATCATCCAACAAGGAATATCAGCTTTTTGGGCAATAGTAGAAGCCATCGCTGGAATATCAGCTAGAATTAAACCAACCTTATTTAAACGAATAAAATTTACCTCTCCGGCTACAATCTCCGCTTCTTTTTGACAATACTCTTTCATACTTTCCAGAGTTGCCCCCAAATCCATGGTTAAACTATCGGATTGAATAACTCCCACGTCAAACGCCCGTAAACGATGAATAAAATCACCCTCTATATAAGACTCTAACAACCAACGGGGTGCAGTGGTAACGACTACCAGTAAAATATCGGGATTGAGCTTTTGTACTTGTGATGCTACCGTAGCCATGCGCACTGCGTGACCAAAACCATGATTGGTTATTGCTAAATATAGAACAGGTCGAGACATAATAAATAATTAAGAATTAGGCTAAAAAATATTTTAATTGATTTAAGACAAATTTATGTCATTAGTTAATTCAAGTAGTGTTAACAAAAAATCATCTAAAACTTATCTATATTTGCATATTTGGTCATCGAGAGAATCTCAAATTTTTTCCTCATTAAAATATAATTAACTATCTAAGACCTTTATATATTTTGATTAAAGTTTTTTTATACTAAGTAAAGTAATTAATTCTTGTCCAAATTATATTGAAAAAATATTAGATTTTATCATTATTTAAAAATTTTTTATTTGCGCATATGCCAACTCAAACTTTTTTTAATTTACCAGAAGCAAAGCAACAAATAATCATTGAAAAATCTCTTGAACAATTTGCTAATCACAGTTATGAAGCGGTATCTATATCTCGAATCGTGCAAGAAGCAAGAATTGCGAAAGGTAGTTTTTATCAATATTTTGAAGGGAAAGAAGATTTATATTTATACTTAGTTGATATTGGAATTGCTAGACAAAAATCTTTTATTGAAAATGCTGATTTACCACCTATTGAAAATGGTTTTTTTCCTTATTTAAGATCTCTATTAAAAACAAGTCTTGATTTTCAACTAAGTCATCCCCATTTTACACAAATTTTATTTAGATTACCTAATTATGGAGATATTCCTTTCCGTGACGAAGTTTTTCACCGCACAAAAGCTGTTTCTATTGCCTTTATTAAAGAAAAAATTGAATATGCGATCGCACTTGGACAATTACCAAAGTATCTTAATCCTGATATGGTAGCTTTTATGATCGTAACCTTGGGCAATGAATTAAGACAATTTATCCCCAGACATTTAGGAATAAAAGTGGAAAAATTAGTCAAAGAAGATACACCACTAGATGTTAATGCTATTAACCAAACCCTTGATGATTTCGTCAGCACCCTTGAAAAAGGTATCGGTAAAGATTAAGAGGGATTGGGGTGATGAGAGGAGAGGTGGCAGGTATCAGGTTGCAGGTGGCAGGTGTTGGAGAAAGTAATAAGTAACGAGTAATTATCAACTATTCACTATTCACTATTCACTATTTACCTTTGCCCCTTGCCTACCAAACACCAATAATTCACATACTCAAAGTAATAGAGCCTTTAAAACTATTTGATTTAGCTAAGTAAGGCTTTAGTTTCAGACTCTCCAGCTTTATTCAACATTTTCTTGAGCTGATAATTGAAACCGATAATTACAGCAACCTGAGTTAAGAAACTACCCAACAAGGGTAAAAATGAAACCTCCCCTACTGCCACTGCGGGAAAAGGGGAAAATAGCCAAAAATTAGCCAATCCAGAACCACTTGTGATAATAAAACTCCACAATGGAGCAATAATTAAGAAACTAACTACACTCGTAGCAATGAGATTTCTTTTTCTGGTTTTTAACAGTAACAATAGTTGATAAATGGTGGCATAAATTACCATCATCAGCGCCCCAAGAATTAATCCTGTGAGCATCAATACCTTATCTTCACCCCATGAAAAGATGACAATAGCAGGGGTTACATATAAGTTCATTAATAAAATATTAAGTGCGATCGCACCTATAGCAGGACTTTTCTCTCCTAATAATAAATCTTTAACTAAATGTCGATGGTTAGAATTTTCGTACCGAAAACGACTCCAATCAAGTAAAGTTTGTCGTTGAGGAGTTAAAGCAAGAGTTATCAATAAAAGATAAAAGAAATTAATAATCAGAAAAACGATTAATTTATCCTTAAAATCAGAACCTGAAAGACTGTTTTCCTGTAATGTAAAACCAAGGTTGAAGACAATAAAACAAGCGGAAATTAAATAACTATGATATTTAGAAATCGCTACCTCATGGGGATTATGAAAACGACGTTTAACCCCCTGCCATAACCAGAAAGTCCAAACACCATAATTGGCGATAATTAAAGCAAAACCAGTCCAACTATTTTGCCACCAAAAATTACCATACCAATTAAGATTACTTAATCCTTCTATAGATAAATAGCCAATGGTATTAGGAGAGAGAAAAGTTGCTTTGACTAAATAAGCTAAAAACATACCGGGATAAAATAGTGCAAACCAATCAAAAGAAGTTGCACTCCAACGATAAGCCTCCAAAGAAACCCCCATATTAGTTAAACAGAAAAAGAAAATAGCTAAACTACCTAGCCATGCCTGAAAACCACCTAAACCATTAGAGATTAAACTAAACAATAAACTAGCTGTATAAAAGAATAAACAACTAGCCCCCAACACTAGATAAAAACCGAAAATTAAAACAGGGGGAATATTTGCTTTCAAACCTGCGAAAAAATGTAGAGGAAGAGCTAAAGCACCAAAAAGATAAACTAAAATAGGTACACCAAGCATTTTACCCCCCATAATCGTCATGGCAGATTGGGGAGTTAAACGAAGAAAATTAAGAGTATTTCGAGTATTTTCTTTAGAAATATCAGTGATTAACATATAACTACCAACTACTAACAGAATAAAAATACCCATAATGCTCATGGTAGTAAATAAATCTAACCACCATAATTCTTTCAGAGCCATGATATTACCTAATAAATCTTCTTGACACACTCCTAAATTGGAATAAGAATCGGCGGGAGTGGAAGTGCAATAACGGTTACTGTATCGATGTTCTAACGTAGGTAATAAATTATTTAAGTAAAGATATAGTAATACTTGACCAATAATTGACGCTAAAGAAACGATGACAACATTTTTGGGTTTTAACTTACCTTTTACTTCTCGAAATAATTGGGGATTTCTTGCACCTATAAACTCGATAACATGGGGATAAAATTGCCTAAACATACTCCCTATCTCTCCTTATTTATTTACTCAATGAATTATTCTTTTCTCATAATAACGTTAGTTATGGTTGTTAAGTTCCTAAATTTAACGTCAAAGAGTGAAGGGAAAGGGGCAAGGG
Organism: Cyanobacterium aponinum PCC 10605; assembly: GCF_000317675.1. Taxonomy (NCBI): domain Bacteria; kingdom Bacillati; phylum Cyanobacteriota; class Cyanophyceae; order Chroococcales; family Geminocystaceae; genus Cyanobacterium; species Cyanobacterium aponinum. Next base: position 1,579,241 of record NC_019776.1, on the reverse strand, counting down.
GCAAAGGAAAAATTAAGAATTAAGAATTAAGAATTAAAAACCTCTAACTCCTGTACGGGCGAATGGCCATTCGCCCCTACTTTCTCCTCATCCCCCCATCCCCCTATCCCTGACACCTGCAACCTGCAACCTGACACCTGATACCTACCACCTCTCCCCTCATTCCCTCATCACCCCAACACCCTAAACCTAAGCTCCAAGTTAGACAAGAGGTCCTAAACCAACTTTGGGAGCGTAAATGGCTCGATCGCCCAATTCATGCTCAATGCGCAATAATCTATTATATTTAGCCACTCTCTCACTACGGCACAAAGAACCTGTTTTAATCTGCCCTGCACGGGTAGCAACAGCTAAATCAGCAATAGTAGTATCTTCTGTTTCTCCAGAGCGATGACTAATTACAGAAGTGTATCCCTTGCGGGTAGCTAAATCTATAGTGCGTAAAGTTTCGGTTAAAGTACCAATTTGATTTAATTTGATTAAAATGGAATTTGCAACTCCTAAATCGATACCTTTTTGCAAACGGGTAGGATTAGTTACGAATAAGTCATCTCCCACTAATTGAATTTTTGAACCTAATTTTTCGGTCAAAATTTTCCAGTTATCCCAATCTTCTTCTTGTAAACCGTCTTCAATGGAAATAATTGGATATTTACTTACTAATTCTTCTAAATATGCGATAAACTCACTGGGAGAATGGGCAGAACCATCATAGACATATTGTCCATCTTTGTAAAATTCACTTGCCGCTACATCCATCGCTAAAGCTACATCTGTGCCAGGTTTGTAACCAGCAGATTCGATCGCAGCTACTAACAAATCGAGAGCTTCTTGGTTAGAACCCAAATTAGGAGCATAACCGCCTTCGTCACCCACACCAGTTAGTAAGTTTTTATCTTTTAAGACTTTACTCAAACAACCAAAAATTTCAGCACCCCATCTTAAAGCCTCAGAAAAAGACTCTGCCCCAACAGGCATAATCATAAATTCCTGAAAATCCACGTTATTATTGGCATGAGAACCACCATTTAAAACGTTCATCATTGGCACAGGTAAAACATTAGCCAGAGGACCTCCTAAATAACGATATAAAGGAATGCCCAACTCAGCGGCCGCCGCTTTTGCATTAGCCAAAGAAACCGCTAAGATTGCGTTTGCCCCTAAATTTTTCTTATTTGTTGAACCATCTCTATCAATCATTGCTGTATCCACAGCAACTTGATCAAAAGCATCTAAACTTAACAGTACAGGGGTAATTTTTTCAATGATGTTATCTACTGCTTTTAAAACTCCTTTACCTTCGTAACGACGAGAATCCCCGTCGCGCAATTCATGGGCTTCAAATGTGCCAGTAGAAGCACCACTAGGAACTTGAGCAATACCCACAGCACCGCTTTCTAAACGCACTTCAGCTTCTACAGTAGGTTTTCCTCGAGAATCTAAAATTTCTCTAGCGGTAATATCTTCAATTAACATGGACTCTTGTTCTAACATAAATCAACTCTATTTAATTTCTTGTCTATTGTTCAACAAAATCTAAACCAATAATACTCCTAGAACTGTCAAAAATAATGACAATTTGCTCATCAGCACGATTAAATTGCAAATCCATCACAACTATATCTGTACTATCAATGCTTGAACCTAATCTCACTCGCATATCTTTAATACCTTTGAAATCGCCATTTTGAGCGATAATTTGATTCCACTCAGTTTCTATTTGTGTGGAAAAAATACTTTCCTTGAGGAAAGGATGAAGAAACCCTCTTGCTTCGCTGTAATTTCCTTCCGCTATATCTTCCACAAATCGTTGAGCGATAGTTTCAATATTTTCAATGTTAGGAAAGTCAACCCCTACAACTTCTTGGCTATCATTAAAAATAACGATCCAATCTTCAGTCACATTTTCAAATTCTAGGGTAACGAAAACTAAATCACTGCCGGGGGTTTCAATAACTTGAGTTTGTTTTCTGGCTTTAAACTTACCATTCTTGGTATTAACTCTATTCCATAAACGCTCCATTCTTTCTTGAGATAAATCATCTCTTAATTCTGGGGTTGCATAAGGAGTTATTTTTTCAAAATCCTGAGCAAAAAAAAGTTCAATCATTGTTTCCGCTTTTTCTTTGAGGATTGCGGATGTATCTTGAGTGTTTGACTGTGCGGTAAGGAAAGGTAAATGTAACTTTTGAGCATAGCCAGAGGTTTGATAACTAAATCCTCCTAATAAAACGGATAAAGTACCAACAGCGATAAAACGACTAATTTTCATGAAAATTAAATAACTAAATCTGAGTAGGTTAATACTAAAAATAATCGTTAGCCTAGTCTTTAATTAGACTACTGCTTAATCTTATACCATTAGAATTACCATTTCTCTTTAAGTAGTTAGACAAAATGGATTGTAAGTTTTGACTTTGTCTGCTTTTAATTTTTGTTTAGGTCATGGGAATTATCTTGATCTATAGTCATTAATCATTGATAATTGATCAAGAATCAGATCAAAGCATACATCGTAATTATATTGTCAATACAATGATAAAAACCGATATTAAACCTAATATAGATAGCCCTTTTAACTTAAAAGTTTATTTACAAGAAAAGAAAGAAATTGTTGAGAAGGCACTAGATGACTCTTTGCCCATAGAAAAGCCTGAGAAAATTTATGAGGCAATGCGCTATTCTTTGTTAGCTGGGGGAAAAAGATTACGCCCTATTTTGTGTTTAGCGGTAGCTGAATTGTTAGGACAAACTGAGGATGTGGCTATGCCTACGGCTTGTGCTTTAGAGATGATTCATACTATGTCATTGATTCATGACGATTTACCTGCGATGGATAATGACGATTATCGTCGGGGAAGATTGACAAATCATAAAGTTTATGGTGAAGATATTGCAATTTTGGCAGGGGATGGTTTATTGGCTTATGCGTTCGAGTTTGTGGCGATCAAAACATCTTGTATTCCATCGGAAAGGATTGTTAAAGTTTTGGCTATTTTAGGTAAAGCAGTTGGAGCTAACGGTTTAGTGGGTGGGCAGGTTTTGGATTTAGAATGTGAGGGAAAAGCGGATGTTACTGCAGATACTTTAAGTTTTATTCATCGTCGTAAAACAGGAGCTTTATTAGAAGCCTGTGTTTCTTCTGGTGCTGTTTTGGCTGGTGCTTCTGAGGATGATTTAGCGAGATTGTCGGTGTATGCCCAAAATATTGGTTTAGCTTTTCAAATTGTTGATGATATTCTTGATGTTACTGCTACTTCTGAGGAGTTGGGTAAGACTGCCGGAAAAGATATTTCTGCTCAAAAAGCTACTTATCCTCGTATCTGGGGTTTGGATACTTCTCGTCAAAAAGCAGAAGAGTTAATCAAAAATGCGATCGCACAGTTAGACATATATGGTGACAAGGCTCAACCACTACGTGCCATTGCTGAGTATATTATTAACCGTAAAAATTAGGAAAAGGAAAAAAATGGAAGTATTAAGGGATATATTTTCTAATAAACTTTTAGTTATCCCCTTATTAGCCTGTTTTTTGGCTCAAATCATCAAAGTTTCTGTGGATACTATTGCTAATCAGAAATTTAGTTTTCGCTATATCGTAAGTACAGGGGGAATGCCTAGCGCTCATTCTGCGTTAGTGGGTGCATTGGCTACAGGCACAGGACAAATTTTAGGTTGGTCATCTCCAGAATTTGCGATCGCAACTATTTTTGCAGTAATCGTTATGTACGATGCGGCAGGAGTTAGACAAGCGGCGGGAAAACAAGCGAGAATTTTAAATCAAATTATGGATGAATTTTTGCGTCATGAGGATTTTAACGAAGAAAGATTAAAAGAATTATTAGGGCATACTCCTTTCCAAGTTTTAGTCGGCTTGTTGTTAGGGATATTAAGTTCTTTATTTTTACTTCCTTTATTCTCTAAATAAATCATATTAAACACAAATATCTAGGCTCTCTTACTGTGAGTATATAAATTATTGGTTAGGAAAAGGTGTCAGGCGGCAGGTGGCAGGTGTCAGGTTAAATAATAAATATTAATTTATAACAATTAATTTTTTGTTATCGTTAATCTCTTAATTTACATAGCTTATAGCAATTATTTTTTGTTAATTTACCATAGCAACTGTAGAAGAACCAATATCTATATCAATTGTATTAAAATAAATAACAATAAATTTTATTTTAAATAAACTATTCTTAATTTATTTCCAATTTCAAACCTGGTAAAAATTTCTGTAAATTTTTGAGAGATTTTTTTTGCCAAGGAATCTGTTCTGAACCCAAAATAATTAATTGTAATTTCTTTTTTTTTCTCAAACTAATTACGAACTTTGATAACATACTAATACCAGAACTGTTTAAAAAATGTAGCTCTTTAAGGTTAATAGTCATATTTTCTGGGTCATTATCTGCTACTGATTCTAGTAAATCTTTGATAGGAGAATATTCTTGAGGACCACTTAAACTTAATTCTCCTTTGAATATAACAGCCCAATTATCAGCGTTAAACTCTACTAAATAATCTTCTCCTTGGATTTTTTTATCTTGCATATTTTCTCTGTTTAATAAATATTTTTTTTATTACTATTAAATATCTTATAACAAAAAATGAGATTATAATTATTGATAATAATTAAGACGGAGAAATTTAAACTTCTATCTGCACCATTGTCGTTACTAGAAAAAAACTATCATGGTTTTGAGAAGACATTTTTTCAAACTTCCAACCTATTTCTGCGTTGTAGTCATTGATAATGGTTAAAATACCCAAACCAGAACACTGATCTTCTTCTAAAGCGTTTTTTTCTAAGTGTTCTATGTATAGGTTTTCTGGGTCATTATTTTGCAATTTATGAATAAAATTCTCTAATTTTTTCTGATTATTGACAGTGACACTATTACTGGCAAAAACGACAGCAATTAAACTACTATTTTGTAGAAAATGAACTCCAAATTTTATTTGGGAATGGGCTTCTTCGTAATTATATTTCATCGCATTTTCTAATAGTTCGTTAGCCACATAAGAAACTGCCGATTTACTCTCATGAATGCGTTTTTGCTCTTCTATTTGGCTATCATCCAAAGGTAAAAAAGTAGTAAAATAATCTGCAATAAAATAAGCAGATAAGCGATTATTTCGCCAACGTTTTTTAAGAGGAACAGAAGTCGGCGTAAAGGTTAATTCTAGGGAATCTTGTTCTGGAGGAAATTTATCAATAAAGTTACCAAAAGTTTGCATCCTATGACCCATTTTAGTTCTATATATTGCGTCTATTTTTATTATAATATTTTGCTTAACTCTCCGAACTCATCTCTCCCTCACCCTATGCAGTTCTCCTTTTTATAATTGTTCTTATCTCAAACTTGGGCTATACATGAAGCTATTAATTTTGATAGTCTTCAAATTTATTCTGTAAACTCTAAGCCATTATTTTTCACACAAATTAATAATTTAAAATGTAGAATGTAAAAATAGCGGAAGTAGCGGGGAAATTTTTATCAGCAAAATCCAATTCTTACCCTTACTGAAAGAATGTGACTAACTAGGCATTTTGTCCGCTTCTTCTCATTGAACAAAGACCAATTACATTATTCTCAATTCTCAGACTTATGAATCAGTCAGGTAACGAATCTAGCAGAAAAAAACACCCCCTTTTAAAGTCGTTTCTCGCCTCTTTTGCCATTGGTGGGTTTTTAACCTCTTCTATTCCTCTACAAGCTCGAGCGGAAATGGTGGATAGCCCTAAAGTAGTAGTGGATGAGGTGTGGCAAATTATTAATCATGAATTTGTCGATCGCAATTTTAATCGGATTGATTGGATTAAGAAAAGAGAAGAATTATTAGAAAAGAATTACAGTAGTAAAAAACAAGCCTATCGTGCCATTAACCAAGCCTTAAAAGAATTAGGTGATCCCTATACTCGGTTTTTGCCCCCCGAACAATTTGAAACTCTTACCAGTCAAACATCAGGGGAAGTTTCAGGGGTAGGTATTCGTATTGCTATTGATCCTCGTACTCAGGATTTATATATTATTGAAACTATTCGTCAATCTCCTGCAGAAGAAGCCGGTTTACAAAGAGGCGATCGCATCGTCAGAATAGATGGAAAACCAACCGCTTTGATGGATTTAGATCAAGCCTCAGAAGCCCTGAAAGGAGAATTAGGAACTGATGTAAACCTAGAAATAGCCAGAAGAGGAAAACCCGCCTTTAATGTAAGCGTCACCCGCGCCCAATTTGAAGTTCCTTCCGTGGATTTTGCTATGAAAAGAGAAGGAGAATTGAATATTGGTTACATCAAACTAGAAGAATTTAGTTCCCATGCCGCCGAACAAATGCAAAAAGCCATAAGAGAATTGAATCAACAAAAAGCCCAAGGTTTTGTCTTAGACTTACGGGGTAATCCGGGGGGATTATTATTTGCCAGTGTGGATATTGCCAGAATGTGGATGTCTCAAGGAGAAATCGTGGATATAGTTGACCGTCAAGGGGGACATCAAACTTTTTCTGCGGATAATTCTGCCATTACTGATTTACCCTTAGTGGTTTTAGTCGATGGTGATTCTGCTAGTGCTAGTGAAATTTTAGCGGGGGCATTAAAAGAAAATAGTCGAGCGACAATTGTGGGGACAAATACTTTTGGTAAGGGTACAGTTCAATCAGTTCATTCACTTTCTGATGGTTCAGGGTTAGCTGTGACAATTTCTCGTTATTACCCTCCTAGTGGCACAAATATCAACAAAAAAGGAATTGCACCCGATATTGTTCAAGCCTTAACCCGAGAAGAACAGTATTTATTAAGTCAAGACCCATCATTAATCGCCACTAAAGCTGATTCCCAATACTCAAAGGCGATCGCAATCTTACGTACAGTAGGCAAGTTAAATCATAACAATAACAGTTATGGCAGTATTTTAAAATAACCTCAGTTCGGTTTAAGAATATCGGATAAGGTTAGGTTTCAGGTTTCAGGTTGCAGGTTGCAGGTGTTAGGGGATGGGAGGATGGGGGGATGAGGTGATGAGGTGATGAGGTGATGAGGGGAAAGGGGAAAGTAGGGGCGAATGGCCATTCGCCCGTACAGGTATTCGTGGTTTTTCATTCTTAATTCTTAATTCTTAACTATTTAACGTCAGTTCGGGTTAAGGCAATTTTATTGTTATCTCTAAGAAGCGATAAGGTTTTCCGACTACGAAAAAATAACGCTTTCAGCTTATCCAAAACTCAGGTTAAAATAGGCAAAGGGTAAAAGGCAGGGGAAAGAGGGCAAAGTAAAAAGGGCAAGGGGCAAAGGCAATTGAGCAATAATTAATAATTAGGAATTAATAATTTAAGAATAAGTTTTTCCCTAATACCCCTATTCCCTAACTCCCCAAATTCCGAACTCCCTATATTATTATGAAAAAATATGCTAAACAGAAATATCACTTAACTCACGAGTAAGATGATCAAAAGGAGCATCCACTAAATTAACATCATCCATTCCCGCTTGAAATGCCATATCCTTAATCATTTCTTTCATGATTTGAATACCGCGCACAGTAGGGCCAACAGGTACACCTAAAGAGTTATAGGTTTCCTTTAAACCCTGTAAAACACGCTCATCTAAAATAGCGTTATCTCCTGCCACTAAAGCATAACTAGCATAGCGAAGATAATAGTCCATATCTCTTAAACAAGCCGAATAACGACGAGTAGTATAAGCATTACCTCCGGCACGGATTAATTCGGGTACTTCCTCAAATAATTGACGAGAAGCATTTTTGACGATGTCGGGAGAGTTACCGTTAATCATCGTAGCAAGTTTAATTCTGGTAGTACCAGACTGAAAATAAGATTTTAAAGAATCTAGGGCATTACGATCCAAATAGCGCCCCGTAACATCATAGTTTTTGATTAAACTGGTGACAGCATCAACTAACATTTTTTTCTCCTAAACAAGATTTTATAAATTCAAGTTAAACAGTTAGTTTTGATCTTATATCTGATTATGTGATAAAAGCCAATATGCTAAGGAATTACCTTTTTACAAATTAAGACTACTGTTAACTCATTCAAGGAAAGAGTGGCTTCCTTTTACAATAATGATTATAAACAGCGAAACCATTATCTTATTTCTTTACCTCAATTGATAAGAAAAGTATAAAATCTTTACATCTTCCTGAGAGTTTTTGAAAAATTGCAGGGAAAAAGACAAGAGGCAAGGATAAATAGTTGATAATGAATAACCCCGTTCACGACTGAAAGGATTGTACGAGCACAGCAAACACTCCTCTCCCCAAGCCCTTACTTCCCCTTCTAATTATTCTACTTAGACCTTGAGATATGCTAAGATTACTTAGTTGAAACTCTGAAATAATTATCGGAAAAATTCAATATCAATGACTAAATTAAAACGCCCTAGCTACCCTCGCTTAGAAATACATCTCCTTAGAGAAGGAATTGTCGAATCAATACATCAAGCTGAGGTTGTGGTTGCTGATGATCGAGGAAGAGTTCTTGCAGTTGCCGGGGATGCGGAAACATTCTCTTTTATGCGTTCGGCAATGAAACCTTTTCAAGCTCTTGCTGTTACTAGTACAGGAGTTATTGAGCGTTTTGATTTAGATGATCAGGATTTAGCTATTATTTGTAGTTCTCATCAGGGTACTATTGAACAAGCTAGGCAGGTTTTTAATATACTTTGGCGTGCGGATATTGAGCCTAGTTTTTTGAAATGTCCCATTCCTGCGGGAAAAAATAGTGCTTTACAACATAATTGCTCAGGAAAACACGCTGGAATGTTAGCTACTTGTAAACAGAGAAATTGGAATTTAGATACCTACTACTATAAGTCTAATCCGATTCAAGAGTTAATATTACATAAAATTGCTGAATTATTGTCTATTCCAGCCGATGAGATTATGAGTGCGAGAGATGATTGTGGTGTGCCTACCTATGCTCTGGAATTGTCGCAAATGGCAACTCTTTACGCTAAGTTAGCTAGTGGTAATAGTATTGATTTAGAACGAATTGTCAGAGCAATGACCAATCACCCCACCATGGTAGCAGGAGAGGGTGCTTTTGACACTGAATTAATGAATTTAACCGATGGCAGATTGGTTAGTAAGTCAGGGGCCGAAGGTATTCAATGTGTGGGAAATATTGGACAGAATATGGGATTAGCAATTAAGGTTTTGGATGGTGCAAAAAGGGCAAAATATGCCACTGCAATTCATGTTTTAAAACAAATGGGGTGGATAACTCCTGCGGTGGCAGAAAATTTAGGAGAAATGTTCTTAAGAATTGATGATTATAGAAGGTTGGAAGTGGCAGGGGAATTAACTTTATTGTAAGAATATTGAATAATTAAGGCTCTTCAGAGTGTGGTTATGATAAATTAATAAAAAATAACTCCTATAACCTTTATTGAATAGTGTTTATAGTAAAATAAAAACTAAAATTTTATAAATTATTATTTAATAATCGCTTCTTGCCTTTTGCCTCTTGCCTGTTGCCTACCCTAACCAATAATTTACATACTCAAAGTAATAGAGTCATAATTAATAATGATGGGGTAAATAGTTGATAGTAAATAATTTGATAATAAATAATATCTAAACTTCTAACTCCGAACTCTGATTTCTCAATCCTCCTAATCTTCGACACCTGAAAGCTAAAACTGTCATGCAAATATACCTTGATTCTTGTGCCACTACTGCACCTCATCCAGAGGTTGTTAAATTGGTGCAGGAAATAATGAAAGATAATTGGGGTAACCCCTCTAGTTTACACTTTTGGGGGGAAAGGTCAGCGATGGTTTTAGAAAAGGCTCGTTTTTCCGTGGCTTCTTTGCTTAATGCTGATTCTGGAGATAATATTATTTTTACTTCTGGTGGCACGGAGGCTGATAATTTAGCTATTTTTGGCACGGTTTATAATTACTCCCAACCACAACACATAATTATTTCTAGCGTAGAACATTCTGCGATCGCATCTCCTGTTACTATGTTGGAAAAGCAGGGATGGCAGGTAACAAGATTACCAGTGAATCGAGAAGGCAGAGTCAATCCAGATGATTTAAGGAAAAGTTTACGGGATAATACTGTTTTAGTGTCTATTATTTATGGACAAAGTGAAGTCGGCACGATTCAGCCCATTACGGAGTTAGCTGATATAACAAAAACCCACAGTAAGGCTTTATTTCATACTGATGCAGTGCAGATAATGGGGCGCTATGAAGTGGATGTATCTGCTTTAAAAATTGATTTATTGTCTCTTTCTGGACATAAATTTTATGGTATGCAGGGAGCAGGAGCATTATATATTAGAGAGGGTATTGAGTTGCAACCTCTCATAGGCGGTGGAGGACAAGAATTAGGGCTACGTTCAGGTACACAAGCACTATGTGCGATCGCCGCTTTAGGGTTAGCATCCCAATTAGCACAAAAAGATTTAGAAAGTGAGAGTTTAAGGTTAAGGGAATTAAGAGACTATTTCATTGACTTAGTAGAGCAAGAATGCCCTTATTTACAACTAACGGGAGATAGATATTATCGTTTGCCCCATCATGCCAGTTTTATCATTAACCATCCTCATCGAGAAATTACAGGGCGAAAAATGGTGAGGGATTTAAACCTAGCTGGTATAGGTATCAGTGCGGGTTCTGCTTGTAGTAGTGGTAAATCTTTACCATCCCCCACTCTTTTAGCAATGGGATACTCAGAAACTGAAGCCCTCCGAGGAATTAGAATAAGTTGCGATCGCACTACCACTAAAGAAGATTTAGAATGGGTAGTAATGGTAATCAATCAATTAATGAGTCGTTAGGGAAGATGAGTTAGGGGCGAATGGCCATTCGCCCCTACTTCCCCCTTTCCCCTCATCACCTCATCCCCCCATCCTCCCATCCCCTAACACCCGCAACCTGACACCTGACACCTAACCTTATTGGATATTCTAAAACTGAACTGAGGTTATTTATCTTTGCCCCTTGCTCTTTTGCTTACTAAAATCTTTTTTCAGCAACCTCTACTTATAGAAATTTACCAATTCAGTTAATTTATCCCATGGCTTTCCACTGGCAATTATATCGAGACATTTTTCAATTCCCTGAAGATGTTTTCCAAATGGAATTAATCCTGCCACTTGCAACGCTAAAGAAGCATTTAAAGCCACGACTTCAGTCTGTGCTTTTGTCCCTTTTCCTTGTAATACAGAGCTTAAAATAGTCGCATTCTCTTCCACGTTACCCCCTTTCAAAGCCGCTAAAGACTCATGGTGCAAATTTAACTCTTGGGGATTAATCGTTGTTGTGGTAATTTCACCTTCATTGAGCAATGCTATATCGGTAATGTCTCCTAAACCTGCCTCATCTAATTTTTCTCTACCGTGTAAAACAACACCTCTATTTATCGATAGTAATTTTAAGGCTTCAGCCACAGGATTGATAAATTGAGAATCATAAACTCCGATAACTTGCCCTGTGGGGTATAAAGGATTAACCAAAGGACCTAATAAATTAAATATCGTCCTAATTTTTAACTCTTTTCGTATCGGTGCAACGGATTTCATAGCAGGATGCCATCCGGGGGCAAATAGAAAAGTTATTCCAACTTCTGAGAGGGCTTCTTTTGCTATTTTGTCACTAACATTCAGTTTAATTCCTAAATATTCTAATACATCCGCAGATCCCACTTTACTGGAAGCAGAGCGATTACCATGTTTTGCTACCTTAACTCCTGCCGCAGATGCAACGAAAGCAACAGCCGTGGAAATATTAAAAGTAGATGCACCATCTCCCCCTGTGCCACAAGTATCAATCACAGCCTCTGAATAATCAATTTTCTCTGATTGTAGGGATTGATTTTGTAAAATTCTTGCCATACCTGCTAATTCTTCTGCACAGACACCTTTTGCTTGAATAGCGGTTAAAATCGCCCCAGAAAGGGCAGGAGAGATTTCTTCTTTGAGCCATCCCGTCATTAACTCTCCTGCCTGAGTTTCGGTGAGGGATTGTTTTTCTAATAGTTGTTTGAGTAAATCAGACCAATCTTTATCCATTAATCCTTTAATCTTTAATATAATGCTTATTATCGCTATAATCCTATCAGAGAATAACCTAGGAAGTAGATAAATCATCAGAAAGCAGTAGGCAACAGGCAACGGCTAAGAGTCAACAAGTAAGGTTTTGAATCTTTTTTAAGAATTAAATCAAAATTGTTAATTGATCATAATCTCATCAATAATTGCATTTTTCTTGAGTAGTTCGGCAAAATAATTTTAAGGAATTCGGGGAAAAGCAGAAAATTTTAAGTATTCCCTTAGATAAATGGATTTTAATTTCAATGTTACAAGAGTTCTAAAAAATAGTTAAGAAGATGAATTATATATAAAGTATTATTTTTCACAACCAATTATCTACAAGTATTATCACAGTTATATATATAAAGTTTTATTGCATTATTTCCCGAAAAATTGTAATCTATAATACCATAATCTGAATAGCAAAATATCATTATAATATATTTAAGGAATAAAATAACTATGGCTAGAAGAAAAACTAAAGCAACAACAGGTTTAAGTAATCCTAAATCTAAAGTAAATTTGACTATAACTCCTGAAGCTAAAAGTGCTTTAGATGTTATCACCAAAGAAATGGGGTTAACCAGATCTGCTTTATTTGAGGGACTTTTAAACGGTTCTATTTCTCTTTCTAGCCAAAACTCAGAAAAGAATATTGATATTAGTTTTAATGAAGATAAATCTGATGGGGAAACTATTTCCCAAATCAATATTTTAGAAGGAGAAAACGTTGATAATCAAGAAGAAAAAATGGACTCTATCTCTGAAGATTTAGAGGATTATAAACATAAAATTAGTGTGTTAGAAAAAGAGATTAAAGCACAAGAAGAAAAAAATAATTCTCTTGAACAGGAGTTAGTTAAAAAATCTTCTGAAATTCAAAGTTTAGGAGAACAAGTCAAAAATTTGAGTACAGTAGAAAAAGCAGAAAATAATCACAATTTTGAAGCAAAAGTTACTGAGTTAAAGAAAATTATAGATGAGAAAAACAGTGCGATCGCATCTTTAGAGGAAAAAATCAGTCACTTAGAACAGGAAGTTAAGCAGTCAAAAGAATCTGATGATTTATCTGTACAACAAGACCTTGTTGAGCAACTAAAATCTCAAATAGAATCTAAAAATAGACAAATCCATGATTTAGAACAGGCAAAAAATAACGCTATTTCTTCTACTAGAAACAGTTATGATCGTGGCATTCAAAATCACCTTACCCTAACTAACGAAAAACAAAAAACTATAATTGAACACTTAGAAAAAAGAATTGCTGAATTAGAAAGTTTTGCATCCATTGGAGAACAATTCCTCAATAAATGGCGTTCAAAAGTATATTAATGAAATGATATGAGTTCAGAGTTCGGAAAGAGGTGGCAGGTGGTAGGGGTTGAATATGTTCAACCCTTATGGTATTTAGGGGATGAGGGGAGAGGGAGAAACAAGTAATGAGTTAGGAGTTAGTTAGGGGCGAATGGCCATTCGCCCGTACAGGAGTTAGGAGTTTTTAATTCTTAATTGTCAACTATTTACCTTTGCCCTCCCCCCTCGAGAGGGGGGATAAAGGGGGGTTTGCCTCTTGCCTCTTGCCTCTTACCTAACCTTAACCGACAATTTTATATCGAACTGAAGATAAGAATAATTTTTTGATCCATAGACGATCAAGCTATGTCACAATGAAGACGATATAAATAAATTGAACAATAACTAGCATGGATAGTTTGAAATTATACGAGTACGCATGGTTAGTACCCGTTTTACCCCTACTCTCTGCAATGGTAGTGGGTCTGGGATTAATTTCTTTTAACCAGTTTACTAATAAATTACGACAAGTTAACTCTATTTTTATAATCTCTACTACTGGAGTTTCTCTAGCTTTATCCATCGGACTTTTTTGGAGTCAGTGGCAAGGTCATGAAGCCTTTACTAAAATGTTTGAATGGGCATCGGCAGGAGATTTCACCCTCAGTATGGGTTATACCATTGACCACCTCAGCAGTTTGATGATGGTAATTGTCTGTACTGTTGCCCTTCTGGTCATGATCTATACTGATGGTTATATGGCTCATGATGCTGGTTATGTGCGTTTTTATGCCTATCTGAGCATCTTTGCTTCTTCCATGTTGGGCTTAGTTATTAGTCCTAATTTAGTACAAGTCTATATTTTCTGGGAATTGGTGGGGATGGCTTCTTATCTCCTCATCGGTTTTTGGTACGATCGCAAAGCGGCGGCAGATGCCTGTCAAAAGGCTTTTGTTACCAACCGTGTCGGTGATTTTGGCTTACTCCTCGGTATGCTTGGTTTATATTGGGCAACTGGTAGCTTTGATTTTGGCGTAATGGGCGATCGCCTCCAAGAATTAGTGATTTCAGGTAATATCGGCAGTTGGTTAGCGATTTTATTCGGTATTCTCGTCTTTTTAGGACCTGTGGCTAAATCTGCACAATTTCCTCTCCATGTGTGGCTTCCTGATGCGATGGAAGGTCCTACCCCCATTTCTGCGTTAATTCATGCGGCGACAATGGTTGCGGCTGGTGTATTTTTAATCGCTAGAATGTACCCTGTATTTGAGCCGATTCCTGAAGTGATGACGGTGATTGCTTGGACAGGTTGCTTTACTGCTTTCTTGGGTGCAACTATTGCCTTAACTCAAAATGACATCAAAAAAGGTTTAGCTTATTCCACCATCTCCCAGTTAGGTTATATGGTGATGGCTATGGGCATTGGTGGTTACAGTGCCGGTTTATTTCACCTGATGACTCACGCTTATTTTAAAGCGATGCTATTCTTATGCTCTGGTTCAGTTATTCATGGCATGGAAGAAGTAGTTGGCCATGAACCAGTTTTGGCTCAAGATATGCGTTTGATGGGAAATTTGCGTAAATATATGCCCATTACTTCCACTTGTTTTTTAATTGGTACTTTGGCGATTTGTGGTATTCCTCCTTTTGCAGGATTTTGGTCTAAAGACGAGATTCTTGGTTTAGCTTTTGAAGCCAATCCCGCTCTCTGGTTGGTGGGTTGGTTAACGGCTGGTATGACCGCATTTTATATGTTCAGAATGTACTTTATGACCTTTGAAGGAGACTTTAGGGGTAAAAATGAAAAAATTAAAGCTGATTTACTTCAAGCGGCAGGAATGAGCGTTTCTGAAGGTGGTCATCACGGAGAAAAACCCCATGAATCCCCTGCAACTATGACTTTTGCTTTAGTCATGTTAGCAATTCCTTCTGTGTTTATTGGTTTGATTGGTTTTCCTTGGAATAACCGTTTTGAAGCCTTTATTTTCTCTCCCAATGAAGTGGAAGAAGTTGCTCATCATTTTGACTTAACCGAGTTTTTAATCATGGGTGGTAATTCTGTCGGTATCGCTTTAATCGGTATCACCATCGCTTCTTTAATGTATCTTCAAGGTAAAATTGACCCAAGTGCGATCGCATCTAAGTTTCCTAGTTTGTATAACTTATCCTTGAATAAATGGTACTTTGACGATATTTACGACAAAATCTTTGTCAAAGGCAGTCGTCGTATTGCCCGTGCCATTATGGAGGTGGACTATAAAGTCGTTGATGGTGCAGTTAACTTAACAGGATTAGTAACCATCATTAGCGGTGAAGGCTTAAAATATTTAGAAAATGGTAGAGTACAATTCTACGCTCTCATTGTTTTTGGGGCTGTTTTAGGTTTTGTGGTTGCCTTTAGTGTAGTTGGTTAACCTCTTGAAACTAAGTAATAAGTAATAAGTAATAAGTAACAAATCGAACTGAAATAGTGCTATGGTGAAAAAAATTATTGCCATTACAGGATTAGCCCTGATTAATTTGAGTGTAGCTTTCAGTGCTTCTGCTCGAAACATTGTAATTAAGTTTCCCTCTGGTAGTTATTGTGGATTTTATTCTGGAGAGATTGGCTTAAATGATACTTTTAGTCTTAATTTGGGGAAAAATCAAACTTTAGTTATAACTAATCCTTACGGGCAGGAATATTCAGTTATCGCCCCTAATGGCAGAGTTTTACCGGTGGGAAATTATGTTTATCAAGACGTAAAGGAATACTATACAGGCAATCAAGCAGGAGTTTTTAAAATTAGAGTGGATCATCTCTACGATACTCCTAGTATTGAATTGCAAATTTGCGCTTATTAAATTTATCAATCATTTGATTTTAGGGGAATATATTATGATTCAAGTCTCAACTGAAAGCAGAATAGAACTATAATAAGTTCCTAAACATTGTTACTGCGAACCGATGAATATAGTTCCCCGTTTAATACCTTTTTATCAACCTGATATTAATACATGGTCATTGGAAGCAAGATTGTTACGCTGGTTGACATTTCTCTGGATTGCTCTTGGTTTAATTATTCTTTTTTCTGCTTCCTATGCAGTGGGGATTGAGGATAGTGGAAATGGTTGGTATTATTTTCAACGACAATTTTTTTGGGCTGTTATTGGTTTAATTCTTTTTAAGATAATTATTCAGATACCAATTAGTTATATTTTAAAGTGGTCAGGATGGGGATATGTTGCTTGTTTATTTATGATTTTTCTGACGGTTATCGGTTTGGGACAAAATATTAATGGGGCACAGAGATGGTTAAGTTTAGGTCCTATTCAAATTCAACCTTCAGAATTGCTTAAACCTTTTTTGATTTTACAGGGGGCAATAGTTTTTGGTGGTTGGAAAAAGTTAAATTGGACGGTTAAGGGTACATGGTTGGGAATTTTCGCTTTTACTTTAGCCTGTATTTTGAAGCAACCTAATTTGAGTACAACGGCTTTGTGTGGTATGACGTTATGGTTAATGGCTTTGGCTGGTGGTGTGCCTTATCTTCAGTTAATGGTAACGGCGATGGGGGGAGTGTTGGTGGCGGGTTTAAGTGTGATGGTAAATCCTTATCAGTTAAGACGTATTACTTCTTTTGTTGATCCTTGGGCAGATGCTAGGGGGGATGGTTATCAGTTAGTGCAAAGTCTGTTGGCGATTGGTTCGGGGGGAGAGTATGGAGTTGGTTTTGGGATGTCTCAACAAAAATTGTTTTATTTACCTTTCCAATATACGGATTTTATTTTTGCAGTGTTTGCGGAAGAGTTTGGATTTATTGGTTGTCTATTGTTAATTTTGCTATTAGTTAGTTTTACGACTATTTCTTTTTTGGTGGCTATTCGCTGTCATCATCCGACTAAGCGTTTAATTGCTGTGGGGGTAATGATTATTTTAATTGGTCAGTCTTTAATTAATATAGGTGTTAATATAGGTGCGTTACCAACTACTGGTTTGCCTTTTCCTTTTTTAAGTTATGGTGGTAGTTCAGTGTTAAGTAGTTTAATGTTGGTTGCTTTGTTAATTCGAGTTGCTATTGAAACTAATATTACTGAAAAGACTTCTGTTTAGTTGGTGAGTATTTTAAAGGGATGATGGTACAACCTATGGAGGATTATAATTTCTTAAATAATCGCAATCAAGCCATTGAAAATTATATTCAACGGGTGACGGAATTGACTCAGTTAAAACAAACTATTCCTACTAATGAGGAGTTGCTGAAAATTGCTTCAGAATTAGGTATTAGTGATGGGGAAATTGCTATTGCTCAAAAACAGTCTCAAGCTCATTTTTTACGGGCTCAGGGTTATTATTCTCTCAATCATTGGGAAGATGCGATCGCAGAATTGGAGGAAGCCTTGGCTTTTAATCCATCTCATTTACCGATGTTACATTTATTAATTAACGCTTATATTGGTAGATGGAAAGATAAGCATAACCGTCAGGATGAAATACAAGCAAGACTAAGAATTAAGCAATGTTTAGAAATTCAACCAGATGATCAAGAATCTCTCAAATTATTAGCTAAATTAGATCAATCTATTCGTAACTATCAATATCGATTTTGGAGTTTAGGGGCGATTACCGTCTTATTTTGTGGTTCGATAATTGGATTTTTTATTTCTGATAATTTATCCTTAAATTTATTTAATAAAAATGATCAAATTTTGCAAAATTTACAACAGGAACTCAATTTAGAAATAGATACTTTAAGAAAAGAACAAACTTTGTTATATAATGAGTCTTTAGAACAATTAAGAAATCAACAAAGAATCAATAATGATCTAGAAAACAGAATCATAGAATTACAAAATCAAATTAAAAATTTAGAGCAGAAAAACCAAGAATTACTCAATAAAATTAATCAAAATCAATCATCAGAAAATCCATTTAACCAAATACCTGAATCAGAAATTAATGAATAGAAAAGGATTAGCTTTACACACTACAACGGGAGAATTAGGAGTTGCTTTTGTTGATAATCAAGGAAAATATTATTGTCAGTCGTGGGATTTAGGTAGAGATTTAGCCAATCAATTACAGGTAAAATTGCAGGAATTTATCGCTCCTTTATGTTTATGGTCAGATTTGGATTTTCTGGTAGTTGCGATCGGACCTGGAAGTTATACTAGCACACGAATAGGAGTAGTAACTGCTAAAACTCTAGCACAACAATTAAATATTCCTGTTTATGGTATCTCCACTTTAGAAACTTTGGCATGGAATCAGGCAATAAATAAGCCAGAAAATTCTCTTTTAGCAATAGAAATGAGAGCTAATAATGAAGATGTTTATGGTGGAATTTATCAAAAAAAAAGTAATGATTTATTAATAAAAATACTTGCTGATGAGCAGTTAAAAAAACAGAAATGGATGGAAATAGTTAGTAAGTATCAAGTTAAATTTGAAGAAAAAATAGAGGTGATATTTGCTCCTGATAAGTTGGGATTTACTGCTAAAAATTTATTAGAAATAGCTGAAATTAAAATTAATTGTGAAGGGATAATAAATATTGATAGTTGGCAGACTTTACAGCCGTTTTATAACTAACTTAGGGGCTTGGGGTGTTTGGAAGCAGGGTTTTTTCATTCTCAAAAATGTCAATTTTTGAAACTAACAAATAGTAACAGATACAGGAGTTTTTAAGTATTAATTAATCAATTATTAAGAAAAAACGCTCCCCTCTACTGTGGGAGAGGGGTTGGGGGTGAGGGCAAGATAATTTTGCCCTGACTTTGAAAAAAACCTGGTTTGGGAGATGGGGGGATGAGGGGAGAGGGAGATAAGGGTGTCAGGTTTCAGGTTTCAGGTTTCAGGTTTTAGAAGAAAGTAATGAGTAACGAGTAATTATCAACTATTCACTATTCACTATTCACTATTACTATTCCTTCTGAAATTTATCCATAACTCAGATTAAGAATTAAAATTCCAAAATTTCAGTTAATGCTATACTGATAACTTAAGCAACTAATTTGTTGTTTTATTCGACCTAATTAAACTATATATCATTAATTTCAGCATTTCTTCAGGAAGACTATGAATACTTCCCTCCAATCATCTAGTAAAGAAGCAATCTTACAATATTTGCTGAAAGAAAATCAGGCTTCAGCACAAAATATAGCAGAAGCTATGAATATTAGTACCCAAGCAACTCGCAGACACTTAAAAGATTTGCTAGAACAGGGTTTAATTGAATATGATTTAATTCGAGTGAAAACGGGCAGACCTCAATATTTGTATTCTCTGTCACGTCAAGGGCGCGATCGCTTCCCTCAGAATTATGGAGAATTTGCCGTTTCTTTTTTGGATACTCTCACCGAAACAGTAGGAGAAAATGAAGTTAGTAGGGTATTACAAAAACAATGGGAGAAAAAAGCTGATAACTATCGTAAATTCATGACGGGTAAATCCTTACAAGAAAAGGTAACTCGGTTAGTAGAAATGAGAAAGGAAGAAGGCTACATGGCGGAATTATTTATAATCGAAGAAAATCCCCCTCAATTTTTTATTTCTGAGCATAATTGTGCTATTTCTGATGTAGCTGAATCTTATCCTCAAGTTTGTAGTCACGAGTTAGAAATGTTTAGTTCTCTGTTTCCTGAGTGTTTAGTAGAGCGCACAAACTGGATTCATCAGGGTGAACATCGTTGCGGTTATTTAATCAAGATTTGCTGAATACATTCATTCACTTTACTTATTACTCTAATCTAACCGGAAATTTTAGAATCGATCAGCCTTATAAAAATCAAACTGATGATAACACTGAACCTTGGGCAACTAATTGAAGACTCTCACCATAAAATCAATAGATTGTAATGGGAGATTCTGAACTGCAATCACTTGCAATTCCCTCCTCTCTCACGAGGAACAGCTAGGCTGACTGGTATTTACCTTACTGGGTCATACATCCATCTAGGAAACCTAGACACCATGCCAATTCATGGTTAGCCGTGACTTTCGAGGGGACTCCCCGTAGGTGGACGTTAACTCCACATCATTGATTATATCATAACGTTGGCGTTGTAAGGGTCAACGGCCGTTGACCCCTGCAGGTCACCATTAACAACATTGTTTGTCGTCACCTACGGTAACTCTACTCAAACTCGTTGTTTAATGGGAGTCTTACTTCAACAAGATAAAGGGCATTGTTTACTTTACCATAGGCGGCGGCGTGGGGGCGATCGCAATCATCACCATAACCATAGGTAATCAATCGATTTCGATTTAAACAGAGTTTGGTAAACTGGGGTGCGAGTAAATTAAATAACTCAAATCTTGACTTCAATTCGGGAAAACGGCTTTGATAATTTAAAATTGCCTGTCGAACTTGACTCCAAAACTTCCATTCAGAATAGTTGGCATAGGTTTCTAATAAATCAGAAAGATAACGGTGATGACAAATAAATAAACCTGCAAAAATAAATTGACATAATCCTTCTGGGGGTTCAGTTAATAGAATTTTGCGTAAATCATCGGTTAAGTTTTCGAGTTCGGGCAAGGGATATTCACTAACATTCACATCATCGACAAAATCTTTCATGGCTAGACGGTGAGGAGTATGGTTTTTCAATACTAAAATTGTATTTTCTCCATGGGGTGAAAACACCACTCCATAACGATAGAGGTAATGTAAAAGCGGCGGTAAAACAGTATTAAACAGGCGATCTAACCATTGCTCTAAGGTTAAACCTGATTTTTCCACTAACTGAAGGATATAGGGAGAATTTTGATAGTCACAATGTAAGAGAGATGCGAGGGTGATGGCTTGTTCATCGTCTTCGAGATAGCTTAAAACACTTTCCCGCCATAGGCAACCTAACATTTCCTTGTATTGATAGGGTGCGCCAGAGAGATTTTGATAATAGGGGTGATTGTAGTTTAAACTCGCAATTTCTCCGGGTAAAATGAGGCGACATTCTTGACTTAAAAATGAATCTCCATCACAGATAGATTTTACCCACTCAGTTACTTTTGGGGCGACTTGGGTTCGCTCGTTGGGTAAGCCACGGTAAACTAAGGTGTTCAAAATACTTAGGGGGAGTTTTACGTGATGTTTTTGGCGATGGCTAATATTGACAAAGGTACGAATGGATTGTTGTGGGAGATATTGATCTTGACTTTTGCCCAAATATATGATTGATTTAAGGGCGATCGCCTCTGCAAATAAAGGAATCACAATATTTTTCCATTGCCAATCATGGACAGGAAGAAAATAATAATCTTCTGGGTTTAGTTGTTCATTGAGCAAAATTTGCTTAAATGTTTGGGTTGTTTCGGGTTCTAATTCTTCTGTGATTAGCCGTTGATAATCTAATGATGGAATGGCATTAAAAGCACTGTCTTTGCGTGCGATCGCAATCCATGTCATACAAATTGGCTCTTTACTCTCTGGGGCATGGAGAAGATAATCATCATAGCCGAATCCGATACGCCCTTTATTAAAAGTAATCCAAGGATGTCCTTCCATTTCCCCTTCAAGGTGAGCATAGTCCAAAGCTAATAAATCCACTTTTTCTGCCATTTTATTCCGTTGAATGTGAGCATCTGCCACCAGAGTATTACTCAATTCTTTAATTAGATGGGCGGTGGTTTCTGCCGTCATGCCCACGGTTTCATGAATGTCAATGGCAAACTGAAACGGACTTGTAGCGGTTTTCCACTCACCGTTTTCTCGACGATAAATAGATTCTGGCAAAACACGGTAACTATCAAAAAGACGTTTTTTTGCTTGAAATTTGTAACCAATACCTTCTGGTAAGTTTAGTTGATAGGAAATCAAAGAATCTCGTTGCTCAACGATTTCAGGGGAAATAATCTCCTCATAGAGAAATTCCGATAGCATTTTCGCTAATAATTTTTGACTGACATTTTGCCAAATAACAGGGTTAAAAGCAGAGTTGAGAGTATTAAATTGCATGGTTTTTTCTCCTAATATTTGCAAGTAATTAAATTCAAAAAAAGATATGGATGTGAAGGGAAATAATCCTATGAAAACCCTTCAGAAAGTTTGAGTCTAAAAATCGTCAATTTCGCCAGAGCTAAATTCAAAATACATAAAGTGGCGGCGGCAATGAGGGGGAATGCCAAACCATAGCTATTCACCAAGCTAGAAGCGAGTAAAGGCGCACCTAGGTGTCCAATGTTAGCAAAGGAAGTAATCAAACCATAATTAAAATGTAGATGATTGGATTTACTATTTTCAAACAGTTTGAGTTCTAAAACCCCTTGGGTAATCGCTAGAAAGAAACCATAAATCACCCTTGCCATAACGAATATAGGTAATGATTGGCTAAAACCTTGGAGGTATAAACTTCCAATTAATAGCATTATTCCCGTGGTATAAAGCATAGACAAACGGCTAGATGTGGCAAAACGGCGGATAAATGGCATAGATGCGATCGCCATTACACTAGGAATAAGAAATAGGAAACTACTGGTGATTAAATCAACACCAAAGGGCGTAGGCTCTGTCACATAGGCAGTAAAATAAGGTCTTACTAAATTATTCGCTAGTTGAAAAGTGAGAACCACCAAACCAATAGCGATAATAAATCCCCACGGGTTTTTCCCTGAATCAACATTTTTAGCAATATTTTTTTGCTGATTTAACTTGGGAATATTCTTAAGTAGCATAAAACATAAAGCGAATTGTAAAACATCACCCAAAGCCACCCCATAAAACAAGTGCAAAGGATGCTGTAAATTGAGAACCCAAGCCCCAACCACCGTCGATGACACAATCGCCCCATGAAAAACCGCCTGATAAACTCCCGTTAAAGTACTTCTCCTATGCTCCCCTCCCAATTCAATAATCAACGGATAAAGCAAAAAGTAACTACTCTTAAAAATAAGTAATAGAACCGTAATAAACGTAAATTGATAAACATTTTGTGTTAATGCCATCATTGCCGTCATTACCGCCGCACCTAATTGTCCAACAGATAAAAGTTTTCTCGCCTCAAACCGCTTCGCTAAAAACCCCCAAATGGGAGTAAAAAGCACCACTGTTAATCGACAAATAAAGATATAGTATCCCGCATAACTTAAATCCTGAACCCCGAAAACCTTACTAAAAAATAAAGGGTAAAAAGGAGACAGCAACACCTCCGAAAACAAAGACAAAAATACACAGAAAAACAAACCGATAATCATTTTTTGTGAAATAGTCTTCATCCAGCAACCCCAAACTCTTGGAAAACATTTTGAGAGGAAACAGGATAAATTTCTTCTCCCAACAGGGTATTAATAATCACAGAACTTCGGTGAGCGCCTAAGCCTAAATCTGGGGTGCCAATGCCATGGGTATGTAGTTCGCCATTTTGAACAAAAATAGAGTTAGGAATATCTTGGGTTAACTGCAAACGATAATCAAAATTAACATCATAGCGATGTTGAGAATCCCACTGAATTAATGAATTTAATCCGTCCATAAATGGGGGAATGGAATGCTGATAACCTGTTGCTAAAATAATACAATCAGTATCATGGCTCACATAAGCATCCTCTTGACAGTGACGATAACTTAATCGATAACCCATCTCGGTTTGTTCAACTTCTTTGACCTCCAACAAAGGACGAAGACGCACATTGAGGGCTTTTTGACCAATAGAACGCTCATACAATAGATTGTAAATATCAGCGATTAAACTAAAGCTAATTCCTTTGTAAAGAAGATTTTGCCTACTTCTGATCTGATCTCGTTTTTCTTGTGGTAAATGATAAAAATATTTGATGTAGTCAGGGGAAAAATGTTCTAGCCCTAACTTAGAATATTCCATGGGAAAGAAGCCCGATGAACGGGTATGCCATTCTAAATGATAGTGATACTTTTCTTGATCTTGCAAAAGCTGATAAAACACTTCGGCGGCACTCTGCCCAGAGCCAATGACGGTGACAGATTTTGCGGTTTGATATTGATTTTGTTTATGTAAAAATTCTGCGGAATGGAAAATATTTTCCTGAGATTGAAAGTTTTTAAAACAAGGGGGCATCGCAGGAGTTGTGCCAACCCCTAAGACTAAGTTTTTAGCTTTGTAACTGCTAGTTTCGGAGGTTAAGACATTTTTTGATTGAACTATAAAATATCCCTCTTCATGCCATGTAATGGACTCCACTTTTTCTGAAAAGCGACAACTTTTAAGCTGTTGTGAAACCCATTGACAATAATGATTGTATTCACGGCGATAAATTTTAAATTCTTCCAGAAAATAAAAATTATAAAGGCGAGAATGTTCTCGTAAATAATTCAAAAAGGTGAAACGACTACAAGGATCTGCCATAGTCACCAAATCCGCAAGAAATGGTACTTGAATGGTTGTTCCTTCCATCAGCAGTCCTTCATGCCATTGAAATTCTGTTTTTTGTTCCAGAAAAATGGTTTCTAGGTGGGAAATGGGTTCTATGAGGGCGGCTAAACTCAAATTAAATGGGCCAATACCAACCCCTAAAAGATCGTAAATTTTTTCGGTCATTGTTGATTGTTTGTCTAAATTTTTAGTGTGTACAAAACTTGCTTATTGAGAGGCTCTAAAATAATACCTTTAGCTCTTACTACGAGCTAATCAAAATTTGCTAATGTGAAAATATCTTGATTCCAGAGTTTTTCAAACTTGGTGCGATTTCCTAACACAAGGGCTAAAGTCCTTACCACGAGCTAATCAAAATTTGCTGGTGAGAAAATATTTTGATCCCAGAGTTTTTCAAATTTGGTGCGATCGCACTTCATCAATGCACCGGTTTTGTCGGGTAAATCAATTTCTTTTTGGAACTCAAAGCCACATTTTTTGAAGATATGGATCATTTTCTGATTTCTGGCATCGGGTTCAGTGATAATTTTTTGAGTTTCTGGGGTCTGAAATTGAAACATAGTCATGGCACGTAATAAAGGTAACGCCAAACCTTGCCCCAAAAATTGGGTATCCCCAATCAATAAATGAATGCCCTGATCAAATTTTTCTGCCGGATAGTAATTAGCAATAATATCATCCATCGCCCAGTAGGATTCCCAATAACTCATGGGAACGCCATTTAATGAACCGATGTACAATGTTTGGTGAGGATCTGCGATCGCCTTAGTGAGATGAGCGTGCATTTTTTCCAAGGAAAAGTTCAATTTCCAAAAAGGAATCACATGGGGGCAATTCATCCATTGATGAATCCGTTGTAAATCCTCCGTGAGAGTCACAGGGCGAAAAGAAATCTCTTTATCAATGGTGCGATCGTAAATAGTAAAATTTTCCTTCCTCGTTAAAATTGATTTAGACATAAGCACCTCCTAAAACGGGATTTTTCTTTTCTACTAAGGGATTGTGAATATCAACATAAACAGATTGAGTGGCCACAGAGCCAACCAATTCGTCCATATCATGGAAACGAGTTAACAAATTAGCTTTACTGCGCAGTGTAGTTTGTTTTAAATTCTCCAGTAATAATGAACCAGACAAATTCACATTTTCAAATTCTGTTAAATGTTTTCTTAGTTCCGCAAAAAGTAACGACTCATCAATCAATCCCGCCACACCAAAAGCATTAATTAAACCAAAAATATTATTAATGAAGAGATAGTACATTAATCGTTCATCAATCACCCCATCATCGCAGATTGTTTCGCTTTTCTCACTGATATTGGGCAAGATACTATTAAGCAAATATTGAAAAGAGCGACGGTAATAATAACCTTGATTGTCTCGATAAAAAAATCGATGGGGATAACCTTCTTTCAACTCTAAAAGACTATTTTGTTGGTGAGCTTCGAGGGCAATGCCATAGGTAAAATAAAGCCAAAGAATAGGTTTTAAGGAAATCTGCAAATACTCTTGAAACCACTTTAAGCTAATTACCTCCATGGAAACATTTTCTTTTTCGGCAAGGGTACGAATAATAGTTCCTAAACGGGAACTTTGACTTGTAACAGAATCTTGACAGAGGGCAATTAAACAGGTTGCATCGGTGGTGACGTTGGTAGGTTGAGCATTGCTATGGCTTTGATAATTTTCCGTGTGAAAAGGATTAGTTCTCAAAATCGTGGCGAATCCAGATTCTAAGCCATCAAGGGGGATGGTAATATAAGCGGGATCTCGAACAATATCAAAGTTAGGAAAATGTGCATACAAATCCTCTCCGATAGGACTAGAAAGGATGCGATTAACTTCTAAACCCCGCTCTAATTCCTTATACAGATTCCCTCGAATGGAGTTGGTAATTTTCACATTTAAGGAAAGTTTAAACATGAATTGTGATTGAGAATTATAAACAGTGCGAATGGAGGAAGTGGGTTGATAGGGTTTGCCCTGTTGTCCTATGTCTTCTAATAAGCCCTCGTTTAACAATTCCTGCACTTTGGGGGAATGTTTTAACCATTTTGCCTGCCATGGATGGACGGGAATCAGGGCATATTCATCTGGGTTACAATATTTATTTTTAAAAGATTCACTGATGGTTTGATCTGCCCGTAGTTCCTCTTTGATCAATTCTGTGGCTGTTTTTTCGAGGGTTGAACCTTCGAGGATGATGGATGAATGGGCGCGGAAGTAGTGTAAAGAAAATGCTCCTTGGGTTTCTGGGGAATAGATGGGTAATTCTTCCTCTAAAAATCCTTGGCGACTTTTGGGGGTGGGGTGAAAATGATGTCCAAAAATCAAAGATTGTTCGCTGTCAATAAAGTTTTGATGGAAGTCATATAAACTATCAATGTCTGGCTGACGATGGTTTAAAAACTGCTCGATGTTTTGGCAACTTTGGATTACCCGTAAAATTAATTCGTCACAGTTTTCTGAGCTATTACTATTTAGGCTTAATTCTTTGGAAATTAGTGCAGTTAAGGTTACGTAGTCTAGTTTTAACAGTTCACTGGTGTTTTGGGATTTGTAAAAAATGGGAAAGGTGAATAAGTGGCGATCGCACAATGACCAATAACGAACTCCTGCAAAAATATCTAAATTTTGACGAGGTAATGGACAACGAAGGACGACTTTCGCTTCGGTTAGTTCACTGATTTGCATTGCCAATGGCATATCGGGTGGTAATTTTTCATAGTCTCTGGTTTCTCGCAGATAACAATTAAGAAAACTTTGAATGGTAGCTTGTTCAGCAATTTTTTTTGAGTTCATGATTTATATCTGTTGTATGTAATGTTTGACCTAGGGATTTGATTTCGATCAGTAGTTTTTGGAGATCCTTCAAGGTTGTCAGAGGATTTAGGAGGGTAAATTTGAGATAGTTTCTGCCCTTGACTTGGGTTTGAGCAATAATCCCTTTGCCTTCGAGCATCAATTTTTTGGGGATTTGTTCATTGATGCGATCAATTTCGGTTGCTGTTCCTTGACTGGGTTGGTAGCGAAAGACAACGGCGTTGATGGTGGGTATATTCGCCAACTCCAATTCTGCATCTTCGGCAATAATAAGTGCGATCGCCCCTGCTAACTCAATGGTGCTATCAATCATTTCCCCAAAGGTTTCCACCCCCAAGGTTTTCAAAGATAGCCATAACTTTAAGGCATCAAACCGTCGGGTAGTTTGAATAGATTTAGTTACTAAATCGGGGATACCCTGAGCTTCATTGCTTTCTGGGTTGAGATAGTCAGCATGGAGCTTGATTAAGCCAAAATTAGCCTGATTTTTGAGCAAAAACGCACCGCAACTAATGGGTTGATAAAAGAGTTTATGAAAGTCAACGGTGATGGAGTCGGCAAGTTCAATGCCTTTGAGTTTATGACCATGATTTTGACTGAGTTTTAAGGCACCACCATAGGCGGCATCAACATGAAACCACAAACCATGATCTCGGGCAATTTTTGCCAATTCAGGTAAGGGATCGATACTACCAAAATCCGTAGTTCCCGCTGTGGCAACGATGGCAATGGGTCGTAAATTATCCTGTTGTAAAGTTCTTAGTTTTGCCGATAAAATCTCTGGTTTAAGCTGGAAATTTTCATCGGTTTCAATGGGAATAACCCCATTTTCCCCCAACCCCAGAATCGCCGCTCCCTGACGAATGGTAAAGTGAGCCACATCGGAACAAAAAATCCGAAATTGTTGGGCTTCTGGGGGTAATCCCTGCCGTTGAATGTGCCATTTTAAATGGGTTTTGGCATAGTTATCCCTCGCCAATAGTAATCCCATCAAATTGGATTGAGTACCACCACTGGTAAAAGTGCCGTCAGCAGAGTTGCTGTAACCAAACAAATCACAGAGCCATCGGGTTAATTGTTGCTCCAAAATAGTTGCACTGGGGCTTTGATCCCAAGAATCCATCGATTGATTTAAACTGCCGATGATCAGTTCAGCAGCGATCGCAGGAATCAGGGGAGGACAGTGGAGATGGGCAACACAGGCGGGGTGAGTCACCATGGCGCCATGGCGGATGATTTCGGCTAATTCAGGCTCAATTTGTGGATAATCTTGCTGAGTAAAGTTTTTTGGACAAAAATCCCGAAAACTCTCTTGCAATAAGGAAGGATTTAACCCAAAATAAGGTTTATCTTCTTGCAAAATATTATTAACTATTAGTTCTTGGGTAAGGGCGATCGCCTCTTGATAACTTTCAATACTTTCTGTTTGAGCCGTCAGAAAATATCGGTCAAAAGGACGTGCCTGACTCGATGATGACATAGAAAAAATGGATAAATGAATAATGGGATGAGGAGAGAGGGGGAGGTTAATTAAACACTTTTGCCCTCCCCCCTCGAGAGGGGGGATAAAGGGGGGTTTGCCCCTTGTCCTAGATAGGTTTACTTTTGCTCCTAGCTCCTTTGAAATCTATTAACTATTGGTCAATTACACTGCTGAAAATTTGATGTAAAAATCAGTTTACAGCCTCTACCGCTTGGGCAAATATTTCACTGATGGCATCAATTTGATCTGCCGTGATAATCAAAGGTGGGAGAAAACGAACTACAGTACCAAAACGTCCGCCCAACTCTAAAATTAAACCCCGTTCCAGACAAGCCTTTTGAATTTTTCTTGCTAGTTCTGGATATGCAGTCTTACCACCATGGGGATTAACAATCTCTACCCCCACCATCAATCCTCGTCCTCGCACATCACCAATACAAGGATGATTCCCTTGAATCTGTTGTAAATTCTGCATCAGGCGATCGCCCAAAACTTTTACAGAATCAACCAGTTGATTTTCCATGATATACTTAAGTGTGGCAGTACCCGCTGCCATAGCCAACTGATTACCTCGGAATGTACCAGCATGGGCGCCCGGTTTCCATAAATCGAGTTTCTCATCATACAGAACCACTGACAAAGGCAAAGAACCACCAATCGCCTTGGACAGTAACAACACATCCGGGGTAATCCCCGACCTTTCAAAGGCATATAAATTTCCCGTGCGTCCCCAGCCGGTTTGAATTTCATCCACAATTAAGGGAATATCCCGTTCGCTGGTAATTCGTCTCATCTCCTGCAACCAAGCATCTGGAGCAGGAATCACCCCCCCTTCACCTTGGACAACCTCCAAAATCATACCCGCAGGTGGCACAATTCCACTTTCTGGATCTTCCAATAAATACTCGATATAACGACTACTAATCTTATGTCCATTGTCACCACCCACCCCAAAGGGGCAACGATAATCATAGGGATAAGGAAGAAAATGAACATCCGCCATCAACCCCGGCACCGCAGACTTGGGAGCAATATTCCCCGTTAAACTTAAAGCTCCGTGACTCATGCCATGATAACCTCCGGAAAACGAGAGGACACTCCGTCGCCCTGTGGCTGTTTTCACCAATTTAAGAGCCGCTTCCACCGCATCAGCCCCCGTGGGACCACAAAATTGAATCTTTGCTCGTTTGGCAAAATTTTCTGGCAAACTGGCGAATAATTCTTCTACGAAACGATCCTTAATCGGTGTGGTCAAATCCAAAGTATGCAAGGGATAATTTCCTGTCAATGTTTGTTGCATTGCTTCGATGACTGCTGGATGATTATGCCCTAGGGCAAGAGTTCCAGCCCCTGCCAGACAGTCAAAATAGACATTTCCGTCCACATCCGTCACAAAAATCCCTTTTGCTTCGCGAATCGCCATGGGAATTCGCCTTGGATAACTACGGGCATTGGATTCTCGGAGTTGTTGACGATCGAGGTATGCCCGAGAATGATTCCCTGGCAGCGATCGCATTTGTACCGTTGTTGAATGAGGGGCTGATGACATCATTTGCCCTAAATCATTACAGAGTTGTTGCATCAGTTTTTTGTAATGAAGATTTTTATTGCGAATATCTACTAACAAGATATGGTTTCATATAATAGCTATAAATAGAAATAAATGTCAATAAATTTTGAAAATAAGGTTAAACTTCTTTTTTCTGATAACAGCTAATAAATTGATGGGTTACTAGCTCGGTGTCGTTGATTTTGATAAAATGGGATGTTGAATTAATTATTTATATTATCAGTGCGATCAACGTAGTCGCACCTTCGGTGACTGCGTCTAAGATAAAATTTCGCATAACGTATCGACAATTAATTCTCTTTCAATCCTTATTATTGTTAACGCATTCAGTATCTAAACATCAATGAAGCATACTATCTCAGTTTTGGTAGAAGATGAAGCAGGGGTTTTAACAAGAATTGCTGGTTTATTTGCCCGTAGGGGTTTTAATATTGAAAGTTTGGCAGTAGGACCTGCTGAACAATCTGGTATTTCAAGAATAACAATGGTTGTCCCCGGTGATGATGATACCATTGAGCAACTAACAAAACAATTACATAAATTAATTAATGTTATTAAAGTTACTGATATTACTAAAATTCCTTGTGTCGAAAGAGAGTTAATGTTAGTAAAAGTCAGTGCTAATAGCAGTAATCGTAGTGAAGTTTTACAAATTGTTCAGATTTTTAGAGCAAAGGTAGTAGATATTTCTGATGATAGTCTTATTTTAGAGGTAGTGGGTGATCCGGGTAAAATGGTGGCAATTATTTCTATGTTAAGTAAATTTGGTATTAAAGAAATAGCCCGAACAGGAAAAGTTGCCCTTGTCAGAGAGTCTGGAGTGAATACCGAATATCTCAAGTCTTTACAAGTAAAAGTTTAATCAACCTCACTTCGGTTTAAGTATATTGGATAAGGGTAGGTATCGGGTTTCAGGTTGCAGGTGTTGGGGATAGGGGGATGAGGGGATGAGGGGATGAGGGGAGAGGGAGAAACAAGTAATAAATAATAAATAAGTAATAAGTAAGTAATAAGTATTCGTGGTTTTTCATTCTTAATTCTTAATTTTTAATTATCAACTATTCACTATTCACTATTTACCTTTGCCCATTGCCCTTTTCTTAATTCTTAATTTTTTATACCTTGATAGGCAATAGTTAAAAATTGATCAGAAGTTAGAAAACCGTCACCCCATTCTTGATCTAAATCTGCAAGGGGTTTTTCTGAGATAATGTCATCTAAAGTCATGTTTTGAGCTATTCTCTCTTTTACTCTTTCATTAACTGTTTTTAACATCTCTTGAAATTTAATTAAAGAAGCGCGATCGCCTCTTTCTCCATGACCCGGTATAATAATAGTTTGCTCATTAGACAACGCCAAAATTTGGTCAATAGCAGAAATCATACCATCAATAGATCCTCCAGCCTCTGTGTCAATAAAAGGATAGAAGCCATTAAAAAATAAATCTCCTGTATGAATAATATTTTCTTTGGCAAAATGAATCACAATATCGCTATTTGTATGAGCAGGTGGGACAGCAAAAGCCTTGATATGATTACCGTTAACGTGAAAATTACTCACATCATTAAAAGTAATTTTTGGTAGTGCCGAAGCAGGAGATGCTTTTACATCCATTCCTAAGACAGGATAAGAGTGGTCTTTTTGCATCTGTTTAAAAGTGTTATCGTGGGCGATAATAACCGCTCCGTCATTAGCAAAGTTTTCATTACCTCCGACGTGGTCAAAATGATAATGAGTATTGATTAAATAATTAACGGGTCTTCTATTGATGAGCTTAATTTCATCTTTGATTTTATCTGATAGATAAGCAAATTGACTGTCAATCATTAAAACTCCATCATCTCCAACGGAAAGTCCAATATTACCGCCTTCTCCTGTTAGCATATAGATATTATCTTTTAGGGGAATGATTCTAACATTGATTGCCTCTGAATTTTGGCTAACTATTTGTCCATTATCTACTAATGGTTTTTCATGAGCGACAGTAGCTTTATTAATAATAAAAATACTAATAATACTCACAAAAAAAATTAAACCCAGAAAACGAGATATTTTTTTCAACATAAAATTCCTCAACTACAAATTCTTTTATATATTACTTTAACCTGAGTTTTGGATAAGCTGAAAGCATCCCAACTCGTAGTCAGAAAACCTTATAGCTTCTTCTTAGAAATAACGATAAAATTGCCTTAATCCGAACTGACTTAAACAAGGGGCTTAAGCCCCTTGCTAAAAACCCCTACCACCTGCAACCTGCAACCTGACACCTAACCTTATCGGATATTCTTAAACCGAACTGAGGTGAAGTTGCAAAATACCCATGGGGGGTTACAGCATTGTAGAAAAATAAATATTCTTTCATTATTAAGGTTGTTTGGTAAAAATATGTGAAAACCCTAATAATTGTGAAAAATTGGTTTAATTTTAGTTTTGTTAGCTTCATCGCTATTTTATTTCTATCTTCTTGCGGTAATAACTCTTCTAATACTACTGTGAGCGAAAATGAAGATTATGCAGGGGAGACTTTAACTCTTGTGGCCAATGGAGAAGATTTTATTCGTCAGGGCTTTACAAGTAAAGATGGTTGGCGTATCGATTTTAATCATGCTTACGTTACTCTTGATGAAGTCATTGCATATCAAACTGACCCTCCTTTTAATGCTGAAAGTGACGAGATGATTAACGCTTCTGAGTCTATTATTTTAGTTGATGAGGCGATAACTATTGATTTGGCTCAAGGAGATGAAAATGCTTCTCCCATCATAGTAGCAGAAGCGATCGCACCCACGGGAGTATATAATGCTATTTCGTGGAAATTAATCAATGATGCCCAAAGCAATTCTAGTATTGTTCTTGATGGTATAGCAGTAAAAGATGGTGAAACTATTAATTTTGTTCTTAACTTACCCATACCCCTAGAATATCAATGTGGGGAATTTGTGGGAGATGAAAGAAAGGGGGTTTTAGAAGCGGGGAAAGATGCCCAATTAGAAACAACTTTCCATTTTGACCATATTTTTGGAGATGGCGAGGCAACCCCAGAAGATGAGATTAATGTAGGTGCGATCGGATTTCAACCCCTAGCACAACTTTCCAATAATGGAGAATTAAATATTGATTTAGCAACCATGAAAGCCCAACTATCCCCAGAAGATTATGAAAAACTAGAAAAAAATCTTCAATCTTTGGGTCATGTGGGAGAGGGGCATTGTCGCTTAGTTAGTTAACCTGAGTTTTGGATAAGCTGAAAGCATCCCAACTCGTAGTCAGAAAACCTTATAGCTTCTTCTTAGAAATAACGATAAAATTGCCTTAACCCGAACTAACTTAAACAAGGGGCTTAAGCCCCTTGCTAAAAACCCCTAACGCCTGCAACCTGCAACCTGACACCTAACCTTGTTGGATATTCTTAAACCGAACTGAGGTTAGTTAGAGTCTTAGAGAGTATTTGAAAAGTTATCAAATATTCTTTTACTCCTCTCCTTTGGGAGAGGGATTGGGGGTGAGGATAATAAATTGTGAAACCCACTCTGAAATAGTTTCATCCTTATAATAAAGGGAATTTAAAGGACTTAAAACTCCCCAATATCCTAAGACCATAGCTGATAGTTATGATCACAAAACAAGGTCTAGTGAAACTTATCGTCCTAAAATTTGAATACGAACAGGGGCAACACCACTACTTTTCAAGCCAATTACCCTAGCCGCTCCAGCCGATAAATCGACAATACGACCACGAGTAAAAGGACCTCTATCATTAATACGCACTACCACTGAGCGACCATTATTAAGATTAGTCACCTTAACTCTTGTACCGAAAGGTAAAGAGCGATGAGCCGCAGTTAACGCATTTTGATTAAATCTTTCCCCACTAGCAGTTTTTCGTCCATGAAAACCCGGTCCATACCAAGACGCAATCCCCTGTGCCGCCTTGCGTAAATTTTTGACCCCCGCAAATGTTGCTTTCTGAGTTTGTTTTTTCGCAACAACTTTAGGTTGCCCTTTAACTTCCTTTAAAGGAGTTGCATTACCCATTAAACGACGCAAACGATTAGTAGCCTGTAAAGCATCATGGGCTAAATCTTCAGTGCTATCTGGTAAGATAACGTATTCGTTAATTCTCACTAACTCGTTATTAGCAAAAGTGATTACATAGTCCTCAGTTTTGGCATTCCAAGCAACGTTAATTTCTGATGCTTGAGCAGAGTTAGAAGATAATTGTTCTAGTTTTTTTGCAAAATTGGTGGCGTTATTGATTGCTTTACCATCAGGAGTATCAAGAAATGTTAGTAGGGGAATATTGTTATAGTGAAGCGTCACAGCATCTTGATCATCCCACTGATGTTGATAGAGTTTGGTAACGAGAAATTCTTTAACTGGGGCGGTAGAGGTTTTCGCTAGGACATTATGAATCGGAGAAGTGACTTCGCCATCTTGTGCTTGATAGCCATTAGCTCGAACAGTTGGAGCGATTAAAACCCCACTGATACTTAATCCGATGATAGTTGATAAGGCTGTTTTTACAGCTCTTTGACAATTTTTGTTATCCATAATGTTTCTTTAGTGAACAATGAAAGCCTTTAATATTGAGCTTTTCTGTTAGTTTGCTCCTTGTGAATGACACTTTATTTATGTGAGTGAACTTAAATTAAGTTAACATAAGGATTTTTACTTATGGTTAATTATTTCTTATTTAAAGTATATTGTAATATTTAATATAATTATATAGGTAGATAAAATAAATTTTAATATGTACCATAGTTAGTTTATTTAATTTTAAAAAAGCTCTCAATGTTTTAAATAACTAATCAATTAAACGGCTAAATACAAGTAAAAAAAATAGGATCTGTAAAAATAGTAGTATTTTGAGTAAGAAAATAACTTAAGGATTTATGTTTCTTGTGGCTACATGAATGTTTAAAAAAATAGAAGAGGCTGATGAATTGATTTATAAAGGAAAAAAAGATTATTAAAGTGAAATTATCTCATAAAACAAACTCTTTTAAAGGATAAATTTTGACCAAAATTAGACAATAATGGTATGATAATTTGGTCGAAAAATGATCAATAATTCCCGTGTCGATACGATAAGAAAATTTGATCAATTTAAAGAGTAAAATTTCATCTATTGAAAAAATTTATCTAAAGGAGATTGCACAATGGATTATAAACAGGCAGGAGTTGACGTAGAAGCGGGAAGAGAATTTGTCAAAAAAATATCGGAAAATGTAGCTAGTACCTATCGTAGAGAAGTTTTAGGCGGTTTAGGGGGGTTTGGTGGTTGCTTTGAAATCCCTGCCGGTTATCAACAACCTGTCTTAATTTCAGGTACAGATGGTGTTGGTACAAAATTAAAAATTGCCCATCAATTGAATCGTCATGATACTGTGGGAATTGATTTGGTGGCGATGTGTGTTAATGACATTCTTACTTCTGGGGCTGAACCTTTATTCTTTCTGGATTATTTAGCTACGGGTAAATTAAATGGTAATCAATTAGCAGAAGTTATCAATGGCATTGTTATTGGCTGTAAAGAGAGCGGTTGTGCGTTATTGGGGGGTGAAACAGCAGAAATGCCAGGATTTTATCAACAGGGTGAGTATGATATAGCTGGTTTTTGTGTTGGTATTGTGGAAAAAAGTAGAATTATTGATGGTAGTGCTATTCAAGCAGGAAATGTTGCGATCGCACTTTCTAGTAGTGGTATTCACAGTAATGGTTTTTCTCTGGTACGTAAAATAATTGAATCTGAGGGGTTAAGTTGGGATTATCAATGTGAAGAATTAGGAGAAAAAACCCTAGGAGAAATTTGTTTAACTCCCACCAAATTATATGTAAAACCTGTGTTGTCAGCATTAAAAACGGGGATTCCCATAAAAGGAATGGCACACATTACAGGAGGAGGCATCCCCGAAAACTTACCTCGTTGTTTGCCAACAGATAAATCCATAGAAGTAAAATTAGATAGTTGGACAATTCCCCCTATATTCCAATGGTTAAAGAAAAAAGGGAATGTGTCCTTAGAAGATATGCTTAATACTTTCAATATGGGAGTTGGCTTCGTGGTGATTGTGGAAGCCCAAGAAGCTGATAAAACAATTCAACATTTTCAAAGTAGTGGTATTGATACTTTTTTAATTGGTAAAGTAATTGAAGGGAAACAAACAATCATATTTAACTGACCATTAGTACCTATTTATATTTACCAACCCTCTATTCATTACTCATTATCAAGAAGAAAATGTCTATTGAAACAGAAAATCAGGATTCTCTCACAGAATCCCCGACACCTCCCCCATTAAAATTATTGAGTAGCAAAGAGCAAATTAACTTGATCAAAAAAGGGGAAATAATAGAAGTTAATCTTCCCCCAGTTAATAAAAGTGAAGCTAATCAGTGGGGCAGAATTATTGACGATTTTAAAATTAGATTGCAAAAAATAGACAAATCTTGGCAATTAGGTACAAAAACGGTCATTAAAAGTGGCGATCGCCTCTTAGATATAAGACAATTAAGTGAATTAGAAGGAATACTCGAAAACATCGGCTTAACCTTAGACATTATAATTACCCGTCGTCGTCAAACGGCTGTAGCGGTAGCCAGTGCCGGTTATTCTGTGAAGCAAGAATCATCTTTAGTCACCTTTAGCGACACTAAAAAAGAAAAAAAAGAAGAAAATCAAGCTCTCACAGAACCTTTATACTTAAAAACAACCATTCGCTCAGGAGTAGAAATTTGTCATCCTAGCACGATTATTATTGCAGGGGATGTTAACCCCGGAGCAACAATTATTGCGGGGGGAGATGTCTTAATCTGGGGTAACCTAAGAGGAATTGCCCATGCTGGTGCTAATGGTAATAAACAGGCATTAATTATGGCATTGAAAATGTTACCCACTCAATTACGTATTGCGGATTTAGTTGCTCGCGCCCCCGATAATCTTCCTGATAACTATATCCCAGAAATTGCTTATATTAGTAATGAAGGAATCAAAATCAACCCCGCAGAAAATTTTTATCGTTCCTATGAATTTATAGCAGACAAAAACTATTGGCAAATTAGATGATAACTTTTTTTGGGGATGAGGGGGTTTACCCCTTATTTATACAGGGCTGTTTCATACTAAAATCTTTGTTTAAGAGGGAGTAATAAGTAACGAGTAATGAGTAATGAGTAATGAGTTTTGATAATTTATTATGATTAATTGATTGTTTCAAGATTTTTTATTCTTACTTAAAATCTGCAAGTCAAAAATCCCCCCATCTCCCTCTCCCCTTATCTCCCGCTCTTTTTTTTTCTCGAAAATGAAACAGCCCTGCCTTATTTATATCAACGAAAATTTTATAGCGGACTCAGGTATAATCACAATGAATCGCCGTTTGTTAGTAATCAGTAATGGTCATGGAGAGGATGTAATTGCAGTCAAAATTATTCAAGAATTATGGAAACTACAAAAAATTAATTTCTCCTCTGATTCTAATCAAGAGTATTGCCCAATAAATATTACTGCTTTGCCCATGGTAGGGGAAGGTTTTGCTTATCAAAAAATAGATATACCCCTATTAGGAAAAGTTCAAAAAATGCCCTCGGGGGGGTTTATTTATATGGATGGTCGCCAGTTATGGAAAGATATTAAAAGTGGCTTAGTGGGTTTAACCCTTCATCAATATCAACAAGTTAAACAGTGGAGCAGGGAAGGGGGTTTAATTCTGGCAGTGGGGGATATTTTACCTTTACTTTGGGCAAACTTAAGTGGTGTTAATTATTTTTTTGTCGG
The DNA here is from genome assembly GCF_000317675.1 of Cyanobacterium aponinum PCC 10605. Lineage (NCBI taxonomy): Bacteria > Bacillati > Cyanobacteriota > Cyanophyceae > Chroococcales > Geminocystaceae > Cyanobacterium > Cyanobacterium aponinum. The sequence goes on along the minus strand of NC_019776.1, from coordinate 1,540,901 downwards.
CACGGCAAAATCTGAATATTATTTAAGAAATGAAGAGGGGTGGTTAGAAGATGTTAGTATTGTTGATCGCTTTTTGGGTTCGATTTATTATCCTTGGGAGCGTTGGTTAATGAGCAGTAAATCTTGTTTAGGTATTTTTCCCAGAGATAGTTTAACGGTTGAGTCTTTGCAAAATTACGGTATTCGAGCTTATGATTATGGCAACCCGATGATGGATGATGTGGACATATCTTTTTCTCCTGTCCAAAATCCAGATGATGAATATACCTTAAAAGTATTATTGTTACCCGGTTCAAGATTACCAGAAGCCCTCGATAACTGGCAATTAATCCTTTCTGCTGTGGATAGTTTATTAGAAATTCAAGATTTAGATTTAAGATTTGTGGGTGCGATCGCATCTTCTCTAAACTTAAATGTCTTTGCCGAAATTGCCCAAAAATTTCAATGGAAACCGATTCAAAAAAAATCAGTTAACATACCCATTGAAGATCCTGATAAAATGATTCTTACTAAGAATAAAGCTCAATTAATCTTGAGTCAAAATAGTTATGCTCAAAGTTTACAATATTGTGATATATCAATAGCGATGGCAGGTACAGCAACAGAACAGTTTGTCGGCTTAGGAAAACCTGCGATCGCATTTGCTGGTACTGGGGCGCAGTATAACCCAAAATTTGCGAAGAATCAAAGCCGCTTATTAGGAATATCCTTACAACTGGTGGAAAATCCTCAACAAGTAAAAGATAAAGTGCAAGAATTACTATCTAACCCAGATTTATGGCAATCAATCTCAGTTAATGGTAAAAAAAGATTAGGAAGTGCAGGGGGTGCAAAAAAAATCGCCCGTGAATTATTAAGCAAACTAACCCAAAGAAGTGAAGTATAGCAAAGGTAAATTTTAAGATGGATGCCCAAGAATTGATAGAAAGATATAACCGAGGGGAAACAAACTTTCAAAAAGTTGATCTTCAAAATCAAAAATTAACAAATACAGTGCTTCACAGAATTAACTTAAAAGAAGCTAATTTGAGTGGTGCTTGTTTTGAAGGATGTTTTCTCACCCAAGCAAACCTAAAAGAAGCAAATTTAGAAAATGTCGTTATCCAAGGAGATTTGAGTGCCGTTAACTTGATTCAATCCCAAATAATTAAAGGAGATTTGCAAAATAGTGACCTCACAGACGCTAGTTTAAGAAATGCAAATCTGAGTCATAGTAACTTTAGTCATAGTAAGTTAATTTGTGCATTATTACATGATGCTATTTTAAAAAACGTCAATTTGAGTCATGCAATTTTGATTAACAGTCTTTTAAGTCGAGCTAATTTGACAGATGCTAATTTACAGGGTGCTAACCTACAAGGGGCAAACTTAACTAATGCCATTATGATTAACACTAATTTAGAAAATGCCAATTTATCTCTTACTCAAATGAATTCTGTTAATGGTGTGGGTATCAAAGCATCCCATGCTAATTTCAGTCATGCTAATTTAAGCGGAGGGAATTTTGCTAACAGTATTTTTCATGGTGCTAATTTTTATCATAGTATGATGACTTGGTGTAGTCTCAAAATGGTGGATTTCTCCGAAGCCAATCTTTCTGAAGCAAATCTATTATGGTCAAATTTAACTCGTTCTAATCTAACTAAAGCTAATTTAGTTCATGCTAATATTAGTCAGGCAAACTTCGATCGAGCTGACCTAACAGAAGCTGTGATGAAAGAATAGCTAGAGAGTGTTTTTATTCTTCCAACTAAATTACTGAGTTCAATATAAAATTGTCTGGTGGTGCTGGGGGGAGTAGAAGAGAGAAAAGTCATAATAATTTGCAGAAAACTTATGTTTATTGATTTTCTTCTTGTTATTTTTTGTTAAATAATTGACGCTAAAGAAATATCATGCTTGAAACCAGCCACCGGCAATTTGTCTAAGTCAGACATTCCTACTGAACAACTGAGGTATATTAGACATCTGGTAGAAAATATTAATATAGGCTCGTAGTTAGGGCTTGGTTCCCTTATTTTGAGAATTGTTGGAGACGTTTATTAAATAGCTTGAGTGTTGTGGGGATTATTTTTGATAATCAAAATCGAAAAATAGTTTAACTTTAAATGGGGCAATAAAGTAAGATTACGATATACTTTTTCTTCTGGTTGAGTTGCTTTTTCTACTATATAAGAAGAGGATAATAAACCTTTTTGTGCCAAAATTTGCCATACTTTTTCATAAACAGAAGCTACTTTCATTAAAACAATGACTTCCGCCCAATCCAAAACTTTTTCTAACTCTTCTACCGAATAAAAAGCAGGTAAAACCACTAATTTTTCATCTTGCACAGTTAAAGGAATATCTAATACAGAAGCGGCAACCATTGGAGAAGATACCCCTGCAATTCTTTCTATTCTGAGATTAGAGTCAATTTTTTTGATATATTCAGCTAAATAAGTAAAAGTGCTATAAAAACTAATATCCCCTTCACAAGCAAAAGCCACATCTAAACCTTTAGCTAAAAATTCCCAAACCTGTAATGCCACTTTCCGCCATGACCTCTCTAAAATTTCTTGGGACAATGTATAGGGGAAAGTGAGAGATAGTTTTTTTTGGTGGGGTTGCAAATAATTTTGAATGATAGTTTCTGCTTTGCCCAATTTTTGATTAATTCCAGCAGGAAAAGCAATTATAGGACTATTTTTGATGACTTTTAAGGCTTTAATGGTTATTAACTCTGGATCTCCTGTACCAACGCTGACACCATAAAGAGTGCCAATTCTTGAATTCATCAATATTTATATGTCAATCTTATTTTTATTGTGCTAAATATATCATTTTATCTTACAGCGTCAGAATAAGCGGCTCTCTTAGTCCTCGTCGTGTAAATTATTGGTTAGGAAAAGGTATCAGGTGGCAGGTTTCAGGTTTTAGGAGAAAGTAACGAGTAAGGAGTAGAGACAAGGGGTGATGAGGTGATGAGGGGAGGAGGAGATGGGGAGATGAGGAGAAGGGGTGAGAGGGGGAAGTGAGAATGGGTTCGGAGTTTTTAATTTTTAATTTTTAATTCTTAATTATCAACTATTCACTATTCATTAATTGCCCTTTTCTCCATCACTCATAGATGAAAATTTATCCCAAACTCAGGTTATTTTAAAATAATAGCCTTAACCCCTATATTTGCAAGAGACTGGGATACTTGTTCGGCGTTTTCCTGAGTGCTAAACACCCCCACTTGTAGTAAAGATTGTCCTTGATAATTAGTTTTAAAGGCTTCAGGATAGAGAGATTTTACTCCCACTTCTTGGTTATTACCGTTAGTTTTAGCTAAAACTTTATATACAGTTTGACTATTGTTAGAAGAAGATTGTAAAGATTCAGAAGGCATATTATTGCCATTATTTTTGATATTCTCAGAATTTGTTGAATTAGAAAAAACTAAAATTTCCCGCAGATTTCTCCTTTTACCTAAATTATCCATAGAGGAGTTATTTGAGTTGTTGTTAACTGAAACGGAATTTGAGTTAGAGTTTTGAGGACTTACGCTTATATTGCGGATACTATTGTTAGAGTTTTCTACCACAATTTTATTCGTCGTGGGAGCATTATTAGAGGTAGTATTTTCTGTCGAAGGTGTAACGTTCAAAGGGGAAACAGAAACAGACAATTCGTTAGTAGGAGTAATATTTCGAGGATTAACATCAGCAGTTTGTTGGGGGCTATAAGGCTCATTTAGAGGAGGTATTGCAGGTAAGCTCTGGTTTGATTGGATGAGATTGCCGTCAACTATTTGCGGAGGAGGAGGAGGAGAGTTTCCTTTTACATAATAAATTCCTTCACTAGATATATTTTCTTTATCGATAACGGATAAGTTAGGTTTTGGAGAAGCGTGTGTATTGTCATTAGGACTTTGATTGCTTTCAAGAGGAATAGTCTCATATCCCGAATCATTATAAGGGTCAATGCTAATTTCGATCGCACCCGCACTAACTTTCTGAGGTGTGAGAAGCCATAGAGACGTTAACAAAATTAATGGTAAATGTTGAGGAGAAAGAACTTGATAATTATTCATGAGGAATTCGAGATTAATTTAAAACTTTAATATAGACATCAATTAACTATCAACAATCAGATTCTAACTTGTTTTTGTCTATTTTTTGTTATCCATAAACTATCTAATGTGACCATTTTCACAAAAATTTGTTTCCGAAGTATTTTAAAATTAGCTTCCTCTCAAAACCACTATTTCTCACACTTTCAACTCCATTGCTTCTAACTCTACATAAAGACAATGTCAACTTTTGGTTGACAATATAAATGTTTAGAGGAACATTGTCAATCAAAATACGGTTTTATCCTATCGCCCACTCTTTATAAGTCCCTCAATACCTAAATTCTTTCATAAAGTAAACCTGCTCTTATCCTATATTCTTAAACCAAACTGAGGTTATCATAGAAACTTAAAAAGTATTCATTCAAATTTTTAACCTCTCACCCATCTTTATAAATAAGCTATGTTTTTATCTTCCATTGACAATAAGTGGCAACCCATCATTAAAAAACTAGAATCTGTCTTAGGTAAAAATGGAGTTGTCAAACGAAAAGATGAACTTCTTACCTATGAATGCGATGGTTTACCTCAATATCGTCAACGCCCTGCCTTAGTCACTTTACCCAAAACCACAGAAGAAGTAGCAGAGATTGTCAAAGTCTGTAACCAATACGAAATTCCTTGGATAGCTAGAGGGGCAGGTACAGGTTTATCAGGGGGAGCTTTACCTGTGGAAGATTGCGTTTTAATTGTTACGGCAAGAATGCGTCAAATTTTAGACATTGATTATGATAATCAGCGTATTATTGTGCAACCCGGTATCATCAACAATTGGGTAACACAAGCGGTTAGTGGTGCAGGTTTTTACTATGCTCCTGATCCTTCTAGTCAGATTATATGCTCTATTGGTGGTAATGTGGCAGAAAATTCTGGGGGGGTTCATTGTCTTAAATATGGTACAACAACTAATCATGTTTTAGGTTTAACAATAGTAACTGCGGAAGGAGAAATTCTTAAAATAGGCGGGAAAGTTCCAGAAACTCCCGGATTTGACTTAACAGGCTTATTTGTGGGTTCAGAAGGTACTTTAGGTATTGCCACGGAAATTACCTTAAAAATTCTCAAAACTCCTGAGTCTATTTGTGTTGTTTTAGCAGATTTTCAAAGTGTGGAAGATGCAGGAAAAGCCGTTGCTGGTATTATTCAGGCTGGTATCATCCCCGCAGGTATGGAGATGATGGATAATTTTAGTATCAATGCGGTGGAAGATGTAGTAGCGACTGACTGTTATCCTCGCAATGCGGAGGCTATTTTATTAGTGGAGTTGGATGGTTTAGAGGTGGAGGTGAAAAACTATAAAGAGAAGGTTGCAGAAATTTGCCGTCAGTGTGGTGCAGGTAGTATAACCTCTGCGAATGATCAAGAAACTCGCTTAAAATTATGGAAAGGGAGAAAAGCGGCTTTTGCGGCTATGGGTAAAATTAGCCCCAATTATTTTGTACAGGATGGGGTTGTCCCTCGTTCTAAGTTACCTCAAGTATTAGCTGAAATCAATCAATTAAGCGAAAAATATGGTTATCGTATCGCTAATGTTTTCCATGCAGGAGATGGCAATTTACATCCTTTAATCCTTTATAATGGAGCGGTTGAGGGCGCTTTTGAAACGGTGGAAGAGTTAGGGGGGGAAATCCTTAAGTTATGTGTCCGTGTTGGTGGTAGTATTTCTGGTGAACATGGCATTGGTAGCGACAAGAAATGCTATATGAGTGATATGTTTACGGAAACTGATTTAGAAACGATGCAATATGTTAGAAGTAGTTTCAACCCCAAAGGATTGGCTAACCCTACTAAAATTTTCCCTACTCCTCGCACCTGTGGTGAGTCTGCCAACGCTCAAAAAACGGAATACAAGGGTGCGATCGCATTCTAATAGTTATAATCCGAGTTCAGAGTAAATTTTTATCTATGAGTGATGAGGAAAAGGGAAATTTAACTGTGGGGGCGACAAGGGAGCTGGAAGTATTGATGATAAAAGGATTTCAATGTTAAAGTTCTCGCAAAATTAGATATTCTGGAGCAAAATATTATCTTTGCCTGAAAAAATGTTTCAACTTCCTAATATTTATCAACAACATTTAAAGAATCAATTTAATTTACCTCAATATTTAGCCCTTTATCTGCTACTCAATCTACTTCAGAATCTCAAAACTATTCGACTAGAAGAAATAGCTCGACGTTTTCCTTATCCTATTAAATTACGAAGCAGAGTTAAGAAATTACAGAGATTTTTAAGTTTAATTGGCTTTGTTGCATGAATTAATAAATAGGGAATTTTGTTTCAACAGGTGCGATGTCAGCGAAGCTGAAGCACTGCGCGATCGCCTAAACCTTATATTTATCTGTTATTAACTATATAGCTATCTGCTTTAGCTATTTGTCTCATTCTATTCAACAACAGACATTGAACAAATAGTTCTACTGCCTGGTTATCAAAATTTCTACTACTTACTTTACCTCCAAATATTGTTTTTAACCTAAACATTGTTGTCTCTGAGATAGAACGTCGATGATAGCCACTTTCTTGTTTCCATTCTTTTCTTCCTATTTCTTCGATTCTGTCAATATTCTTATTTCTGTTCCCATCCATATCTGACCATTTTTGGGCATTTTTTTGTGGTGGTATTATTGCTTTTGCCCCTCTTTCTTCTATTGCTTGATAGCATTTTCTTTTGTCGTAAGCACCATCGGTGGACACTTGTTCTATTTCACCCTCGATTATTTCTGATCAACTTTTTAGTACATCACTATCATGACAATCATTTGTTGTTACCTCCGCCACCAGAATTTCACCGGTTTTTTCATCTACCGCTAAATGTAATTTTCGCCACGTTCTTCTTTTACTCATACCATGCTGTCTGGTTTTCCATTCTCCCTCTCCATAAACTTTTACTCCCGTTGAATCTATTACCACATGACCAGATGAAGATGTTTTTTCCACTGGTAATACTATCTCTAGTTTTCTGGCTCTACGAGAAACAGTACTATGGTCTGGTATTGATAAATCTATATTCATCAGGGAAAATAAAGATTCCATCAATCCCTGTGTTTGTCTCCCTGGTAAATTAAACAGTGATTTGACCATCAGAAAAGTTAATATTGCTTGGGAGGAGAAATAATTACTAGCACCTTTTTTACCAGATTTTTCCGTTACTAACCAATGAGACAGTGTATCCTCAGAAATCCAAAATGTCAGACTACCTCTTTGTTTTAAACCCTGATTATATTCTGACCAATTTCTGAGACGATATTTTTCTTTCATAGTTAAGTGACCGTATCTTGAGAGCAAAACAGATGTTATTATTTTATTCTATACACAAAAAGGCTTTAACTCATCATTTATGCAACAAAGCCACTCTGCTTCTTAATTTAATAAGATAAGGAAAACGTCGAGCTATTTCTTCTAGTCGAATAGTTTTGAGATTCTGAAGTAGATTGAGTAGCAGATAAAGGGCTAAATATTGAGGTAAATTAAATTGATTCTTTAAATGTTGTTGATAAATATTAGGAAGTTGAAACATTTTTTCAGGCAAAGATAATATTTTGCTCCAGAATATCTAATTTTGCGAGAACTTTAACATTGAAATCCTTTTATCATCAATACTTCCAGCTCCCTTGTCGCCCCCACAGCCAGTTAACTGCATCTCTAATAGCTTTGTCTATATCAGTTTGAGGTAAACCTAATTCTTTTACAGCCTTCTGAGAATTGTAAAACATATACTGACTAGACATTTTTACCGCTTCCACAGCTACGGAGGGATTTTTCCCTAATTTACTCAAAACATACTCATCTAAATAGGCAACAGCTAAAGGAAACCAAACAGGAAATTTAACTTTTGGGGCAGATTTATTCGCTATTCTGGCTAATTTATCAAGAAATTCTGCTAAAGTTAAGTTTTGATTTCCTAAAATATATCGCTCCCCAGTTTTACCTTTTTCCAAAGCTAAAATATGTCCTTTTGCTACATCTTGAACATCAATAAAATTTAAACCAGTATTTACAAACCCCGGCATTTTTCCCCTTAAAAATCTCACAATAATTTCTCCCGTGGGAGTTGGTTTTAAATCATATGCACCAATAGGAGTACTCGGATTTACTATGACAATATCTTGTCCCGATTTGATGGCTAAATGGGCTTCTTGCTCCGCATAATATTTGGATTTTTTATAATTACCAATTAAATTTTCTACAGGAGATTGATAATTTTCATCAGCTAAAACGCCATCTTTTCTGACCCCAATTGCCGCCACTGAACTGGTGTAAATAGTACGTTTTATATTTGCTTTTCGAGCGGCGTGAAAAACATTTTTTGTCCCTAAAACATTAGTTTGATATAACAATTCTTTATCTTTTGACCAAAGAGAATAGAGAGCGGCAACATGAAACAAATAATCACAACCTATCATTTTATTATAGAGATTTTCATCATTTAAACTCCCCTCTACTAATTCAATATCTAAATTTTTAACGTTCGTTAAATCTGCATTTTTTCTAACTAAAGCTCTTACCTGATAATTTTCTTGTAATAATAATCTTACCAAATTAGCCCCAACAAAACCTGTTGCACCAGTAACAAAAACTCTTCCTTTCATCATAATTAAAATACATAAAATTAAATAAATTTACAAAAAAATAACCTCTTATAGAGAGGTTTTAAATATTATTATTCAGATTAAACTTCTTAAGGTACACCTAAAAAGAATATAATTAATAATTCTCCTCTAAACTCTTTTAATCCCCGAAATCCAGAGGCAATTAAAGCTAAACCCGTGGCAAAAATAAAAGGGGCAATGCTTAATAAATTACTTTCTTTTTCGGTTGGAATTGAACGACTGACGAATAAAGTCCATGCAATTAGTGCTATGCCTATTATACAGGGTATTAATTTTTGTTGAAAATATATTTTTTTTCTTCGCTCCCAAAGTAAGGAATACACTGCTAACCAATACAAACCAATCATTCCTACATGAGCAACATTATTCATTTTCCAAAAAATAGTCAAATTTATGGTTATTAAGGCAGAGAGTATAGCCCATAACCAAAAACCTTTATTTTTAATTAATTCTTGTGGTTTTATTCCATTTATCTCCATTCTATTTTAAGTTTATTTTATGATTATAAACACTAAATACTATCATAGCTTTCATATTTTCATTCTTAAAATTTTTTAATTATCTATGATATTTTTGAATGATCAAATATTTATCTCTAATAATTCCTTAAATTGTTGAAACGGTAAAGCACGACTAAATAAGTAGCCTTGATAATAATCGCATTTATTTTTATGCAAAAATGAGAGTTCTGGTTCTGTTTCTACTCCTTCTGCAATAATTTTTAAGTTTAATTCATGAGCCATTTCTATTAAAGATTTTGTGATAGTGGCATTTTTTGGATTACTTTCAATTTTATTGATAAAGATGCGATCGAGTTTTAAAATATCAAAATATAAATTCTGTAAATATCCTAAAGAAGAGTAACCTGTCCCAAAATCATCGATCGCAATTTTTAAACCTACACTATGTAATTTTTTTAATTTACGTGAAGCCATTTGATGATTATTAACCAAGAGACTTTCACTAATTTCTATTTGTAATAAAGAAGGATTAAAATAATTATCTGCCAGAATCTTTAATATTTTTTGTTCTAAATAATCTTGATCAAACTGCCTTTTTGAAAGATTAATAGATAATCGCAAATCAGATTTAAAATTTTTATGTAGATAATTAAATTCTTCACAGGCAGTATTTAAAATCCAATTATTAATAGTTTCAATAATACCTATTTCTTCCGCTAAAGGAATAAAAATTTCAGGGGAAATATATTTATCTTCAGGATTATTCCATCTCAATAAAGCCTCAGCACCAAAAATTTTATTAGTTCTCATTTCGACTAAAGGTTGATAATAAATTTCTAATTCCCTATTTTCTAAAGCATTGTGTAATTTTGCCTCTAAACTTACCTGTTTTGCCGTAAAACTATGAAAAGCAGGGGAGTAAATTTTATATTGATTTTGTTCTAAATCTTTAGCCGCTTCTTTTGCTTTATACAAAAGTTGATCTATATTTTCTCCATGTATAGGATATAAACTAATTCCTATTTTAAAATCTATATATATTTCCTGTTGTTTATAAATAAATGGTGGAGTTATTTTTTCTAACAAATTAGTTGCTAAATCAATTGCTATTTGTTTTGTTTTGATTGGAGGAATAATTAAAGCAAAATCATCTCCATCTAATCTTGTTAATATATAGTCCTCATTTAAGTTAGCCTTTAATCTTTTTACCAAAGCCTTAAATAACATATTAGCAAGGTCTTGTCCCAACTCGTCCCGAATTAAATAAAAACGACCAAAATTCAAATAGAATAGAGGAATAAATTGAGATTTATTATCAATATCCAAGTCTGCTTGAGAATTTAATTGTTGATAAAATAACTCTAAAATACCATTAAAGTTTTCTACCAAAGATAATTGATTTGGTAATTGAGTTAACTCATCATATTTAGAGATAAAATTAAGTCTTTCCTGCTGAGATGTTAACTGATGAGTAATGTGATTTATTTGATTATATTTTTGCCATGCAATCCTAATATTTGTAACTAAATCTTCAGTTTTATAAGGTTTAACAATATAGCCATAGGGAGAAGTTTCCATAGCTCTATTTAACGTTTTCTCATCAGCATAAGCCGTTAAATAAATAATCGGAACACACATAATTTGATTAATTTTTTTTGCCAAATCTATGCCATCAATATCTCCCTTAATTTTTATATCCATTAAAATTAAATCCGGTTGATTTTCCTTGATTTTCGGTAATACTTTATCATGACTATTTTCCTTTCCTATTACCTGATAACCTAAATTTTCTAAATCTAACTTAAGACTCTCGGCGGCAATAATTTCATCTTCTATGATGAAAACTTTAAGGGGAGTATTCATGGTTTAGTTTTTTATATTTATTGGTACATCAATGAGAATTTAAAAATCTTTATTTCAATGAAAATTAAATTAAAGTTACAAATTTATTATATTTATATTTGATTATTTATTTTTTTATTACCCTTAATAACATAATTTAACTATATGTTAAGATTCATTCTAAATTTCTGTAGTTGCCCCTGACATCTTATTCTCTAACAATATGATAAATTAGTTTGTCTATTTAATGTTCAAAATAGTAACATTTAAAGTGATTCTTTACAAAACTTTTCAATTAATTTATATCTAGCTAACATGATTAAAACTAGAAAAATCCTCAATACCTTTAGAAATTAAGAGTCTTTCTCTTTTTCTCCTCGCAATTTCTCTCATATTGACGGTTTTATCTGTTTCATCAACAATATCACCTGTCAAAACTTCTAATACATCTTCTAATGTTACCACCCCAGAAACGCCACCATATTCATCAATTACTACCATTAAATGTTGTCGTAATTCCTGAAAATTTTTCAATAAAAGATCCGCCCTAATAGTTTCAGGTACAAAGTTCACATTTTTGGCTAAATTTGCGATTTTTTCTGACCCCTTACCTTTAATGACTGCGGTTAATAATTCATTCTTAAATGCTATTCCTAAAACATCATCAATGGAATCTTGAACGACTAAAATTCGACTGTGTTCAGACTTAATAATTGTATCTTGACATTCACTTAAAGTTAGATCACCTTTTAAGTAGGTAATAATAATTCTTGGAGTCATCAAATCGTACGCAGATAAATCATTAAGATGAAAAACTCTGTTAATCATTTCTGCTTCATCCGCCTCAATTACTCCCTCGTTGCTACCAATATTTGTTAATAACTTAATTTCCATTTCATTGGTTGTCGGCAAAACTTTTCCCTTGGTTAAAGGCTCTGTTATTTTTTCCATCAACCACACCAAAGGATTTAAAATAAAGGCTAAAAACTTAGTAGGAAAAGCCAACCATAAAGCAATATTATCAGCATATCTTTGTCCTAGAGTTTTGGGAATAATTTCACCAAATATAATAATTAAAAAAGTCAAAATGGCAGAAAAAACTCCTAACCATTTACTACCTAAAGCCTCTGTGGTGAAAGTACCAATTATGATACTACCCACAATATTAAAGATATTATTGAGGATAACGATCGCAGCTATAGGGCGACTCATTTTCTTTTTAATTTGTAACAAAACCAAGGCAGAAGACTTTTTTGACTGAGCCCACTGTTTTACTTTTATATCAGAAACAGATAGAAGCACAGTTTCAGTTAAAGAACAAAAAGCAGAACCAGCTAAAACAATAATGACGGAAATAAATAAGTTGAACATTATAAAGGAGTTAAGAGTTAGGATCAAATATTATTAATCATGGTTAAAGGGAGAAGTAGAGAGTAGAAATTTCTAAAATATTGATAAAAATTTCCCCAAAACTCAATCTCCTAATCCCTCAATAAATATTTATTGTACCCCTACAGAACGCCCTCCAGAACCAAAAGAAATAACTCTATCTTCTGTGAAAGGTATCCAACCGACTTCATAACCCATACTTCTTGCTTTTTGTCTTGCTACACGAAATGCCTCAAAACTGTCGGGACGTACTAAGAAAGCAACGTAGTTTATTTGTGGATCTAATTGTTTTAAAATAGTACCATAGTCAGAATCTGTCGCCATTAACTCTTTCTTGTTTTCACCAGAGGAAGTCGCTACTGGCTGATAAATAATTGATCCTTGTTCACTAATGGTAACTTGATAATCTTGATTACTGTAGTAAAAATTTTTTAATTTTTGTTCCCTTGAATTAACACAAGCCTGATATTCTTGAATTTCTTGAAGATAGAAACTATAGAGATAATCGGGAATATCATTGGGTATATTTGGATCAGAACAACGAGGTAAAGTGGTAACAACTTCATCTATTTCTTGACTAATTTGAGGATCGCTGACATAAAATATCTTGTTATCTCTCACTTCAAAAAAATTAGGTATTTTGTTTGTTTCTGAACGTAAAGGAGTGCGAATAATCGTACCTGCTTCTACTGCCAACAAACTCACAAATAAACCAATAAACATTAATACCCCTACGGTGTTAGTTAGAATGTCTAAGAAAGAATCTAAATTTTGACTGGGGTTACTTATTTTTCTGGCTCTTCTGTTTCTCATTGTTATATAAACTGATAATCTATAATGGTATTTTTACTCACAGAATGATTTTTTTGCATTTTTGAGAAATATTTATGACTGTTACTGTTATCCCTCAATCCCTAGAAGAAGCGATTATTCAGGCAAAATCAGCGTTAAAAGTTGCCCTTGAAAGTGGTTGTACTCGCATTACTATTGATTTAGTCATTCCTGAAATTGCCTTAAAAGCTCAATATTTAGCCCAAGAGTTTGCGGATTTTTTCTCTGAATATGGTGCAGGGCTGAAATTATTTTTCCCTGATACAGGGGCGGCGGCTTTGGCAAGGAGAGATTGGGGAGAGACGGAATTTCAAGTAACAGATATTGGTAGTAGTCGTAGTCCTATTGAAAGAAAAATTAGCGATACAGATCAAGTTTTTCTGGTAATTTCTCCTTCAGCAGTGGAAGTTAATTTAGTGGAAAAGTTATGTAACATAGCAGGCGATCGCCCTGTTATTTTATTAATTCCTCAATTAGAAGATGTTTCCATTGTGGGTATTGGTTATGCGGCTAGACAGTTAAGAGAAAGATTTATTAGTATTCTCGAATCTGCTTATTATTTTCGCCCTTTAGAGTCTGCTGTGGTGTTAAGAAGCTACCCCCAATTATGGCAAGTATGGCAACAAAATGAAGAAAATGAAGATTATGAGTTAATCGCAGAAGTTCCTCAAAAGCCTTTAGGGGAAAACCTCGATCGCATTTTGCAAGGTCAAACGGAGGATGATTCTGATAATAACAATAACACACCTCCTCCCTCTGCTTCTGGCTTGTTTGCTTCTCTCAAAAGTTTCCTCAAAGCCCTAAATAATTAGAGATAGGGGCTTACTTGAGTATCTTATTTCTTATTCTCGTTTAAAAATAGTGCGGCATTGAGTAAGGCTTGGGCTTTTAACATGGTTTCTGCAAATTCTAATTCGGGGGAAGATAAATAAGTAATTGCTCCGCCAACACCGATAGCAGTTTTTTCTGGGGTTATAATAGCAGTACGAATAACTATGTTTAAGTCCATCGTGCCGTTAAGGGCTAAAAATCCGATACAACCTGAATAAATGCCCCTTGCTTCCGTCTCTAAGTCGTCAATAATTTCTAAAGTGCGTTTCTTTGGTGCTCCAGTCATTGAACCACCGGGGAAACAAGCCTTAATACAATCTGTGGTTTTGATTCCTTCCTTGATTTTTCCTTTGACTGTGGACACCATTTGATGTACTGTACTATAAGATTCGATCGCCATTAACTTAGGAACAGTGACACTGCCCACCTGACACACTTTTCCTAAATCATTGCGTAATAAATCGACAATCATAAGGTTTTCTGCTTGTTCTTTTTCACTACACTTTAATTGATTTTTTAGCTGTTCATCTTCATCTTTAGTTTTCCCTCTTTTTACTGTGCCTTTGATGGGCTTTGATTCTAAATTTCCCTGTTTATCCAGATGCAAAAAACGCTCAGGAGAACAAGAAACAATACTTAAATCATTAAATCTAAAAAAACAACTATAAGGAGCTGAATTTTGAGTTCTTAAATAAGAATAAAAATCTAAAGAGTTATCAATATTAGGCAAATAAAGATGGTTTGTAAGGCAAATCTCATAACTTTCTCCTAATCTTATTTTTTGTAAAGATGATTCTATATTATCTAAATACTCCTTTTTATTTCTACTTAAATAAATCGACAAGCCACTACATTTATCATGATATAAATTGTCATTATTAGCTTTGAATATATCATTTAGATGCTCTTGCTTAGAATATTTGCCTGTATTTGAATTATCTTTTATACTAGAAACTTTTGAATTAACATCCCATAAAATGTCTGCTTTTTTAGGAGAGTTTTTTAATTGAAGATTAGAAGATTTTTCCCATGATTGATTATCATTATACTGATGTAGTAAAAATAGTTTTTCCGCTAAATTTTTAAACCAGTTATTAGCTTTTTGTTTAGAATTTTCTTTTCCTAAATAAACTAAATAAATACACTTGTCTAAATGATCAAAAACAATCATCCTATCTGCAAAAATAAATTGAGCATCAGGATAAGAAGATATATGTTTATTTTTATACCCACATAAGGCTTTTAATTCATAACCGAAATAACCAACAAATCCCCCATTAAAGTTAAAGGGTAAATCCAAATTATAATTATTATATTGGTCTAAATATTGTTGTAAAAAATCAAAAATATTATTCTTAATTATCTTTTTTTCTTCTTTTTTAAACTGAATTATAGTATTGGTATTAACATCATAACTAATAAAAAAACTATTTTCCCCTTCACAATCTCCCATATAAGAAAATCGAGATAAACCCTCTGCTATCATACTACTGTCTAACCAAAAACTAGGATTTGCATCTCGATATAAATGCTCAAAAACAATTTCGGAGTCAACATAAAAATCTAATTTTTGACTAAATAACTTGAATTTATCCTGTTTTTTATTATCTATACTCTTATTTAAAATTATTTTGTCTGCTACATTTTGAAAGCTATTTAATTTGATATTTTTTACATCTTTATTGTGAGATAAATAATATTTTTCTGAAAGAATATTAAAGTTAGTTAATATTTGCTCACCATATTCAGAGCAAATGGATTCAGGGTGAAATTGCACACCCCAAAAAGGTTTTAATTTATGTTTTATACCCATAATTAAATTATCTTCAGTATGGGCTATTATTTCTAAATTAGAAGGAAAATTGGCAGGATTATTCGCAATTAATAGAGAGTGATAGCGAACCACAGAAAAAGGAGAAGGAATACCATCAAAAATACTATTACTATTATGGTAAACTTTGCTAATTCTACCGTGATAAGGCTCTGGTGCTTTAGTTATTTGAGCATCATAATAATATCCTAATCCTTGATGTCCCAAACAAATGCCCAAAATAGGAATATTTGAGTTTAATAAAACATCTTGACAAACACCAAAATCTTTTCTATTTTTTGGATTACCTGGCCCCGGAGAAATAATTATATTATCAAAATTATTGTCTTCAATTTCTTGCCAAGATAATTGATTATTAGTTATAACAATAGGTTTTTCTTGATTTATTTCTGCAACTAATTGATATATATTGTAAGTAAAAGAATCATAATTATCAATAATTAAAGTTCTCATAAAAGTTGTTACAAAACAGTGCTTTAAAGCGTTAATTATTTTACTCTTGCCCTCAACCTATCTCCCAGAAGACAGGGGAAATTTTTTCTAACAATTCCTTATTTAACTTATTTAAGAATATTATATATAGCGTTTATTAAAACTAAGTAAACAAAAGTTTATAGTTACCCCTTTAGGGGTTTCAACAGTTCCGGAAATAAAGGGCTAAAGCCCTTACTACAAACCTTTTACCGTTTTATGAGCTACAGTTTTTTATACTATTATTACTTATTTTCCGATAATGAGAACTGCTATATATTTAACAAGGATTATGAAAAGGGAAAAACAGCCAAGGAATAAAAATAAATAATAACCAGATTATTTCTAAATAATTATTGTTAACAAGATCTTCTTTTTCTGCCATTAAATTATCAATTCTGACTTGTAAACGATTATCGTAAAATGTGCATTCTAGGTTGTGATTAAATTCAGAAGGTAGCGTCATTATAGATGATGTAACTTGTATCAAAGATTCTGCTATTAAAAGATAATCAACTTTTTTCGCCGCAATTTGATCCGCTCTTAATTCCCTCAATAATATTAAATTATCCCAAAGTTGTTCATTATTAGGTAAACAAAAACCTAATTTTTTAAGATAAAATAGCCAGAAAAATAAAAAAGGATCTCTACATTTCTTATGGGCTGATTCATGGGCTATAACTGCTAATAAGTGTTCTTGAGAAAGTAGTTTTATTAACCCTTGACTTAACACTAATTGGGAGTTCCAAAAACCTATCTGCGCGGCATAAGGAAAATCTGTTTCTAGGAGTTTAAACTTATAATTATTAATTTTTTGCACTGAACACTGTTGCAAAATTGACCAAGTTTTGAGATGGTCTAAGGTATTTTTAACAAGAGTAAATAAAGCATAAATTAAGAAACTAATAGATAAGTAATAGCTCAATTTACTAGCTTTTATTCCCCACATTTCTCCTTGATAACCCATACAAATAATAGCAATACAGGTCATCAATAAAATTAAAGTAGGAAAGGCAAATAAAAATAAAGATAAGCCCCATTTTTGCTGATATTTTTTACTAATAAATTGGCTTAATATTCTCAGACCATAGGCTAATAATAAACTGATAAAAATTAATAATAAGTGCATTTTATTGTTTCTCTCCTCTTTGTTTTCTTACTTCTGCTAAACGAGTGGCGATCGCCTCTATTTGTTCTATACTTGCAGTATCTAAGCTATCAGCGAAAGAAGCAACTACTTCTGGGTTACTAATAGCTAAAAAGTTATGTAATTGTTCATAGGATTGCACTGCTTGGGCTTGTTCACGGGAAATGAGAGGATACCAGAAAAACGCTCTACCCTTCTTTTTGTGCGTTAACCAGCCTTTTTTGGTTAGTCTTTGCAACACTGTCATCACTGAAGCATAGGCTAATTCTCGGTCTGGATCTGCTAAAATGCGATCGTGTATATCCTTAGCACTAGCACAGCCTAAATCCCAGATAATTTCTAAGATTTCTTGTTCTAAGAATCCTAAAGATAATTTTTGCGGTCGGTATTTTGGTAAAAAAGACATTTGATTCAATGAATAATTAATTTAGATTCAGAGTGATGAAAGAGGTTTCAGGTTTCAGGTTTCAGGTGTTAGGGAAGACGAGTTAGGAGTTCAGAATTACAATAATAAATACCATTGCCTGTTGCCTGTTCCCTATTGCCTACCTTAACCGACAATTTTATATCGAACTTAGGTTCTATTTAGGGTTAACAAAATTGGCAAAACTCAACTCATTAATACTGTTCCATTGTAAAATACCCTTTCTAAATTCTAACCATGATTGGTAAATTTCTTTAAAAGTAGGGTTTTGTTGAGCATTATTTTCATACAATTCAAAGGATATTTTTTCGGCTTGTTTAAGAATATCTTGAGGAAAAGGAACTAATTTTGTGCCTCCTGTAATGAGAGATTTTAAGGCTTGTTGATTGACAAAATCGTAGTGAGCTAACATGGTAATGTTGCTTTCTCTAGCACAGACTTCCATCATATTTTGATACTCTGTGGGTAATTTTTCCCAAGCAGATTTATTTATTAAAATTTCCAAAGAAGGACCTGGTTCCCACCATCCGGGGTAATAATAGTACTGAGCAACCTTGTTTAAACCTAATTTTTCATCATCATAGGGGCCTACCCATTCTGCCGCATCGATCGCTCCTCTGTCCAGAGCTAAAAAAACTTCCCCTCCCGGAATATTTTGAACCGTTACCCCTAATTTACCCATTACCTCCCCACCTAAACCGGGAATACGCATTTTTAAACCTTTTAAATCCGCCAGAGATTTTACTTCTCGCTTAAACCATCCCCCCATTTGCGCCCCCGTATTTCCTGCAGGAAAGTTGATAATATTAAAATCACTATAAACTTTTTGCATGGCTTCTAAACCGCCACCATAGTACCACCAAGCGTTATGTTGCCCCGCCAATAATCCAAAAGGGATACCCGTGCCAAAAGCGAGAGCCGAGTTTTTACCCACATAGTAATAACTAGCAGTGTGTCCACATTCAACAGTAGCATTTTGCACTGTATCTAATACCTCCAATCCCGGTACAATTTCCCCCGCCGCATAAGGAGTAATTTGAAATTTACCGCTACTCATCGCCTTGAGGCGATCGCACAAACCCACTACAGATCCATAAATAGTATCTAAAGATTTAGGCCAACTCGTCACCATACGCCATTTTATTTCAGGTAAACTATTCGCCGTAACCGAAGATTTATTTTGACTTTGACAAGAAACTAAGGTTGCTGAAGTTACCGCACTAATTCCCGCATTAGTTAAAAATTGTCTTCTTTGCATATATTTGATTAAATAATTATTTGATTGTCCTTAAAAAATATCATCTTAAAGAAATTAATTAATCATAAAATCATAAAATCATAAAATAAAAAATCATCATGATAACGATACGTTGTAATCAACATTTATTTCGCAACATAGAAGCGATTATTTTTGACAAAGATGGTACTTTGGCAGATTCAGAAAAATTTTTACGGGAATTAGCACATAAAAGAGCTCGTTTGATTGATGCAAATATACCCGGGACTTATGAACCTCTCTTAATGGCTTTTGGAGTAGAACAAAACTATCTTAATCCCACAGGTTTAATGGCAGTAGGTAGTAACAAAGAAAACCAAATTGTAGCGGCGGGATATATTGCAGAAACGGGAAAAAGTTGGTTTGAAGCCTTAGAAATAGCCTCCGAATGTTTTGAAAATGCAGAAAAAGCTTTTCCCACCAGAGGTTTAACTTCACCTTTATTTGCAGGAAGTTTAGAAGTCTTAGAAATGTTATCAAAAAAAGGCTTAAAAATAGCTATCTTGTCCGCCGATACCACTCAAGGAGTCAAAGATTTTGTCGAAAATCACCAACTTTCCCCCTACATAGATTTTATCATGGGTGTTGATGGTGGTCTTTCCAAACCAGACCCTCGCCTCTACTTACAAACTTGTCAGCAGTTAGGAGTAAATCCCCTAAATACTCTCATGGTAGGAGATTCTCAAGGAGACATTGCCATGGCAAAAAATGCCCAAGCAGGAGGCGTTATTGGTATCTGTTGGAAATATCCCCACGCAACCCACTTAAATACTGCTGATGTCGTAATTAGTGATTTAGCACAAATCAAAATTGCCTAACTTCCACTTATTACTCATTATTCATTTACTCGGCTTCGGGTGAACTCCATAGCTGTAACCTGCAATCTACAACCTGCAACCTTTTTTCTAAACCCCAACTTCTAATTACTCCCCTCATATAGAGAGGCTTGTGATTGTAACAGTTTACTCACTTGTTCAAAAACTCCCCCTGTTACCCCAGTCTTGTTAATTGCTTGTCTTTCAGGATAAAATGAGGGGCGATCGAGATATAGCGCAATAGCCTGCTCAACCTGTTCTAAAATTAAGCCGTGTAATTCTTCTTTAGCTTTTTTTCTTTGAAACTCCGCCCCTTCTTCGGTAGTAGCATAGAGAGGAGGTAAACGGTTTAAAGCATAGGCAGAAATATCTCCCACATCTAACAATGTATCGCTAGTAGTTTCAATTTCTGCTACTCGGCTAATGACTTCGCTTACCACAAGCTCTTCCATAACATTAATGAATTGTTTTTTAGGAGTGGCAGTAATTTCTCCTGTTAATAACGCCCCCATCAACTTATCTAAAGCCTTGTATTCTTCGGCAGAAAGTTCTCCAGAAGCATCACATAATCTACCTACTTCCGCTTCCATGGAAGGAGTGAGATAGCCCGTTTCTAATGCCTGTTCGACAATTTTTTCAATATCCATGAAACTTTGACAATTATTAAGATACCGATAATATTCTAATACTATTTGCTCAAGGAGATAGAATTAGATGAAATATTTATCAGAAATTACTGTTAGTTTAGTATGATTTATACAGTAGAGAAACATTTAGAAACTAAATGAGCAGTTGGAAAAAGGGAAAAAAACTTAATAACGGTCAATATATAGTTGAGTCCATTTTACTTCGAGGTGGCTCTAGTCCTTGTTATCGGGCGAGAGATGTTAAACGAGATATGTTAGTCACTCTCAAAACCACTAATATTACTAAAATTATGGAAGCGGAGAGGGGAGACTTAGCAGAAAAGTTAATCAAACAAGCTCAACAAGTTGCCCAAAAGTGTCAAAGTCCTTGCTTAATTAAGTTATATCCTCATGTGTTTCTCGAAGATGATCTCGCTTATATGGTGATGGATTATCCTGAAGGTAATGATCTTGCTAACTATATTGATGATAATGGCAAATTATCCCCAGAAGAAGCTCTGAAAATAATTACAAAGGTTGCCTCGGCGGTTAATATTCTTCATCAAAATAAATGTCTTCATCTTGATTTAAAACCTCAAAATATCATTATTGAAGATAAAACTCAAAATCCGATTATTGTTGACTATGGTTGGGCAGTAAAATTGTTTGCTTTAGCGGCAAGAAAGACTCCGATTTCTCCCAATGACTGTTTTTCTCCTCCAGAAAAAATCAAGGATTCTGGAAAGCTAGGGGTTTATAGTGATATTTATTCTTTGGCGGCAATTCTCTACGTTTTAACTACTGCTCAACTACCTTTAAATGCAAATTTAAGAAGTTTTCAAGATTTAGTACCCCCTATTCAATATAATAACCAGATGAGCGATCGCTTTTCTGATGCAATTTTAAAGGGTATGGCATTGGATATAAAACAACGCCCTCAATGTTTAAAAGATTGGCTAGATTTATTTAAACAAGCTCAAACCCAAGAAGAATCTTCAAGCCAAGAAAAACAAAAAATAATCGAACAAACAGAGTTTATTGCGCCTCCTCCAGAGGAAACGGTAGTACAAAGGTCAACTCAGATTATTACTCCCCCCACTATTACAAAACCAAAATATAATTATCCAAATATTGAAGAATTTAGCTTTGAAACTGTTACCCTCACAGAAGAAAAAAAATTATTTGGATTTGTTTCTAAGATTGAAAAAAATTTAACGACAAAAAAAGGACAATATTTCGTTGAATATTTAGGACAAGGGGTAAATTTAGAAATGATATTTATTCCCTCTGGTCAGTTTATGATGGGTTCAAGTAGTGATGAGCGTCATCGTGAAAAAGATGAAAGTCCTCAACATAAGGTTAATCTAAATTCTTTTTATATCAGCAAATATCCCGTTACTCAATTACAGTGGAAAACGGTTTCTTACTTTCCAAAAGTAACTCGCAATTTGAAGCACAAACCTGCTCTCTTTAGAGGTGATGCTTTGCCAGTCGAAAGGGTTTCTTGGTTTGATGTACAAGAATTTTGTAAGCGATTGAGTAAATATACGGGCAGAAATTACCGTTTACCCACTGAGTCGGAATGGGAATATGCTTGTCGTGGGAATACTAACACTGCTTTTTCTTTTGGGGATGTAATTACTTCCGAAGTGGCAAATTTTGATCGCCCCAATAAGGATAATAAGAATAAAAACATTAAATACGAAAAGAAAACAACCCCTGTGGACAATTTTTATCCCAATCCTTTCGGCTTATATGATGTTCATGGCAATGTCTGGGAATGGTGCGAAGACAATTATGTAAGTAGCTATACCCAAAAACCAAAAGATGGTACGGCGCATTTAACTTCTATGGTTAATCAAAATCGAGTTGTGAGGGGAGGATCATGGTCACTATCTTCGGAATATTGTCGTAGTGCAAAAAGAAATAGTTATGCTCCAGATTCTTCTTATAATTTTATCGGTTTTCGGGTGGTGTGCGTCTTAGATTGATTTAACTGAGGTTCAAGGGAATATTATGGCTCTTTTACAATGGTTATGATAAATTAATGGGGGATAACTTCCATAACTTTTCTTTAATAGTGTTTATAGTAAAATAGAAACTAAAAGTTTATAAATTATTATTTAATAATTGCCTCTTGCCCTTCTCCCCTTTTAAGGGGAGACACAGAGGGGTTTGCCTATCCTAACCAATAATTTACAGACTCAAAGTAATAGAGCTATTGTTTTTTCAACCAAAATATCAGAAAGGAAGTAATATAATTGCTAATTACTCATTAATATAAATACTCAATAGGTGCGATCGCATGAATATTTTTGATAAATTAGAACAGGATATAAGTAATCAAATTCAGAGTTTACAAGCTAAACAGCAAGAATTAA
The DNA here is from genome assembly GCF_000317675.1 of Cyanobacterium aponinum PCC 10605. NCBI lineage: Bacteria > Bacillati > Cyanobacteriota > Cyanophyceae > Chroococcales > Geminocystaceae > Cyanobacterium > Cyanobacterium aponinum. Next base: position 1,517,869 of record NC_019776.1, on the reverse strand, counting down.
TTGAAAAGAAAAAATACTTAGCGACAACCAAAGAAAAAATACAAAATTTTCTTACCTCTGCTCAAGAAATTCAGCAAATAGTAGGAGGTGAACCAGAATTGCTTAAGTCTATCCAAAAAGAATTAGGAAAAATTTTTTCCTCTCATAATAATCCACAACCAAAACTACCGATAAAAAAAGAAAATAGTACTACTCCTAACCTAGAATCTCCTCCAGAAAATAAACCTATTGATTCTGCTCTAAAAAGTGCAGATAATTCCGATGATACTGAAGAGGGAGAAGCCATCAAAATTTTTAACTTTGTCGATGCCCAAGGGAAAAATACCTCATTTTAAATCTTTGGTTGTAAGGGCTTTCTGATTCCCGAAAGCAAACTTTAAATTAGAGATAATAGAGAAAACTATGTTGAAGGAGTCAGGAGTTATAATCCTATAGAAGGAATTGACTAATGATTGATGTTGGCGATATTCGGACAAATATTATCTTTAACATTTTCAAAATTTTTAATTTCTTGCCAACTAGATAAAATACCATTTAACTCGTCTTTCAACATCTTCAATTCATTGATTTTTGACTCTATTTCTTCTAATTTATCTGTTAGTAATTGTTTTGCTACACTACAGGGAATTTGTTGTTGATCATATACAACTAATATTTGTTTTATTTCTTTTAATGTTAATCCCAAAGATTGCGATCGACGTATAAAATTTAACCTTTGAAAAACCGCAGGAGAAAATAAACGATAGCCATTGTTATCCCTCGAAAGATGAGGAGATAGTAACCCTAAATCAGCATAATAACGAACAGTTTTCACTGGTAAATTACTTTGTTTGGCAACATTCCCAATAGTAAAAGAATTAAGCATTTTTTCTGTGATTTATCATTCTTATTTCATTACACAACTTTAGCTTTAAGGTAATAAAAACCATTCGGATGAAATTTGAATAATCAGAAACGATAATCTCGTTTTCGTTTTAAAGGAGGCAAAGGAGTTAAACTATTCCTACTGGGTGGTAAGTATCGTCTAGTTCGAGACACGGTAGTTATTTTTTGAGGTTTTGTTGTTTGTAACCAACGCATAAATAAGCCTGTAGTAGCTATTAACAGACCTAACGATAAAAGAGTCCAACGTTCCTCAAATCCCCCTAAAATAGAATCCACAAAGCCGAATATAATAATAAAAGCAGAGATAGGTTCTTTGCGATAGATTTTTTTAATTGAATGAGAAAGTGACTTTTTCATAGTTTTAATTTAACATCTTTACTTTAATTTTACTCACAATTTAAAACTTTATTTTATAGAAACAAAAGTTCATCTAATCTGTCATATTGACAAGTTAATTAACCTCAGTTCGGTTTAAGAATATCTGATAAGGTTAGGTGTCAGGTGTCAGGTTGCAGGTTTCAGGTGGTAGGGGATGGGGGGATGAGGTGATGAGGGGAAAAGGAGAAACAAGTAATAAATAATAAATAATAAATAATAAATAAGTAGTAAGTATTTGCGATTTTTAATTCTTAATTCTTAATTTTTAATTCTTAACTATTTAACTTCAGTTCGGATTAAAGCAATTTTATTGTTATTTCTAAGAAGCTATAAGGTTTTCTGACTACGAGAAAATAATGCTTTCAGCTTATCTAAAACTCTGGTTAATTAGCAATTAACAATTAAAAAGCAATGGGCAATGAGCAAAGGAAGAATAAAGAATGAAGAATAATTAACCCTTAATTTTAATTTTATCCTCACAATTTCTAACTTCTGACCCTTTATTTCTACCCATTACTCATTACTTATTTCGTTCCCATATATTGAATATGTAAAATTAGACATCAATTACGGTAATCCAATCCTTATAAATTGGATCTCTATTCTCGGTAATTTCAGTTAGTTTTTCTTTCAATTTCATGGTTATTTTTTTATCCGCAGGAAGATGATAATTTTCCACTCTTTTTACGGGAGTAATCTTTGCCGCAGTACCACATAAAAATACTTCATCAGCAATAAATAATTCTGTTTTATCAATTTCTCTTTCTTCTACTTCAATTTCTAAATCTTTAGCAATAGTAACTATACTATCCCTAGTTATACCTTCTAAGATATCTTGATCTACATTAGGAGTGATTAATTTATTATTTCTAACAATAAAAATATTCATTCCCGTGGCTTCGCAAACTTTTCCTTGAGAATTCATTAAAATTGCTTCGTCAAAACCACTATCTACTGCCTCAGTTTTTGCCAAAGCGGAAGTAATATAAGCGCCACTAATTTTGCCCCGTAAAGGTAAACTACGGTCTTCCTGACGATACCATGAACTGATTCGGCAACTAATACCATCAGGGGATAAATAATCTCCCATTTCTAAACCGTAAACGAAAAAGTTTTTTTCAATATTGTGTAATCTAGGGGCAATACCTAAATCTGAAGTGTAAACAAAAGGGCGAATATAGAAGGGTTTACTTGGTTTATTTTTACTAACAAAATCTTTGATAACGGTCTTTATCTTATCCGCAGATAAATTATAGTGTAAGTATTTAGCACTGTTGCTTAAACGACGACAATGACGGTCTAAGCGAAATAATAACACTTGATGGGGATTTTGAGGATTAATTGTACCTCTCAAACCACCAAAAGCACCTGTACCATAGTGTAAGCCGTGAGTAGCGATAGAAATTTTTGCATCAGCAAAAGGAACAAACTGACCTTCAAAATAGGCTATTGGTAAAAAATCGGGCATGATTAACTATAAAAATATTTATTGATTCGATCGAAAATACAGATCCTTCAATAATATCATTAAATTCTATAATTTATCTGTTGATAACTCTTCAGTTTTTTTATCCATACTTTAAATCATCATATTTATTTGGTTATTTCTCACTTATCAGTTAAGATAATCAAGGAAATATATAGTAAATTATTATGTAAGTCTCTGCAAAAAAAAATAGGTATCTCATAACATCTTTCTGTTATTCACGCAAAAGAATCGAACACTTATTAGGAGTGATAAAATCAATGGAAAATAATCAATTAAAATACCATCAATTGAAAAATAAACTCATTGGAGAAATTTTGCAAGAAGCAGGGTTTGTCAATTCTGACCAAGTTGCAGTTGCATTGATGGAACAAAGTTTTTATACTCATTTAAAGTTGGGAGAAATTCTTGCACTTCATGGATGGGTGAATCAAGAATTAGTAGATTTTTTCGCAGAAAGAATACAATTGCCTCCAAAAAAAGAAGCAAAAAAAATAGGGGAATACTTACTAGAAGCAGGGTTATTGACGGAAAAAGATATTCAGGAAATTTTAAAAGAACAGCACAAATCTGGGGTTAAATTTGGCTCTCTGGCTGTCTTAAGAGGTTGTATTAAACAAGAAACTCTCAATTTTTTCCTGAAATATTTTACAAATGAAGGTTTAAACGATAACCACTTACAATATAAAATTCGCACCCTTTCAAAGCAAAGTAAGTTTACAAATTCTCATAAAAATACAACGCATAATGATATGGAAAAAGAAAAATCTTTTGTAACCTCATCCAACAATCACCGAGATAAACAAAGTTTAAACTCTAAACATACAAAAAATATAATTGACAATCAAGAATTAGTGGAAGATGATTTAGAATCAATGACTTGGCTGAAAACCTCTTATTAAAATAGGGAAAGTATGTATCCGAGAATAATAGTATCAGATGGCTTTGTTGCATAAATGATGAGTTAAAGCCTTTTTGTGTATAGAATAAAATAATAACATCTGTTTTGCTCTCAAGATACGGTCACTTAACTATGAAAGAAAAATATCGTCTCAGAAATTGGTCAGAATATAATCAACCTGAGTTCGGGATAAATTTTCATCTATGAATGATGGAAAAAGGGCAAGGGGCAAAGGTAAATAGTGTTGGGGTGAATAGTTGATAATTACTCGTTACTCGTTACTCATTACTCCCTTAAACCTAACACCTGCAACCTGCAACCTGAAACCTGACATCTATCCTTATCCAATATTCTTAAATCGAATTGAGGTTAATCAGGGTTTAAAACAAAGAGGTAGTCTGACATTTTGGATTTCTGAGGATACACTGTCTCATCATTGGTTAGAAGTTAAGGTTAAAAGCAAGGTGTAAAGGAATTTTCAAAGAAAAAGTTTTTTTGATTTTTTCCCAATTCTGGAAACGGAGCAATAATTAATTTCTGCCTTGGTTTTCTCTATTTCATTGATTGAACCTGTCCATAAATAACTCAGACCTAATAATCTTTTTACTGTATTAAATGCCTCCTCTATTCGCCAACGTTTTCCATATAAGTTGACCACCACATGAGGGGGTAAAATTTCAGGACTTGTTACTGATGTCAAATAAGAATGCCACTTATTTTTTGACCTAATTTCAACCAGACGTAAGGTCACAATTGGCGTTTTCTTCCTTCCATCACCTATATTTATTAGGCTGTCTCTCAAATCATGACTATTCGTAAATCGTTTTAATATTTCTATAGATGCCCCTTTTTTTATTCTCGTAATAAAATCAATATTTCTTGTTATTAATTCTTGCCAAAATAGAAAATGATAAAATCCTCTATCCAACAATAATAGAGTCTGACTTTTTACTAAATTTAGAATATTTTCCTCAAATTTAACCTCAGAAATACTGGGATTTTCTTCTACCCAAATTTCTACGGGTAATCTGGTTGCTAAATCCATCACTACTGCCATTTTCCCCGCTAATTTTCCTGTAGGAATATCTTTTAAACTATCTAATTTTCTGAACAATGCTTCCAATGTTGAACCATCAACAATCCAAATCTGCTTAAATTTTGTTAAAGAAAAACAGACACTATCAGGGAGTGGATGATTGGTTCTTTTTTGCCATCTTTCCTTGAATTTTGGTAGTAATTGTTTGAATACTTGTTCAAATAAAATGGAGGGAAAAGTTAAAAATCGGTCAGATAGTGCTTTTTGACTTACTTTTGTCGGATCTACCCACAAAAAACCCTCCCGATTCAAAATACGAGTTAATTCGTTGACACTGGGGACATTTCGCCATAAAAGAGTCAATATTGCTGCGGTCATTAATGATAAATTGAGAACACGATTTCTCATTCCCAAATCACGAAACAGACTCTGTTGGGCAAAAATAGAAGGGGTTAAAAGTTCAGACAAATGGGAAACAATAGCATCATTTTCACTCAAGGGATGATGTTTTTTCTGGGCGTGGTCTCGGTTAATTTTCTTGGTCATTCAAAGTAAGTAAGAAAAAGTAAATAATCTTAAATAGTAGCATTCATCAAGTTTTGAGCTGTTTATTAAGTTTTATTAGCAAAATATTGACTTTTTGCTCATTTATTTAACTTCTAGCTAATGGACAGCATGGTATGAGTAAAAGAAGAACGTGGCGAAAATTACATTTAGCGGTAGATGAAAAAACCGGTGAAATTCTGGTGGCGGAGGTAACAACAAATGATTGTCATGATAGTGATGTACTAAAAAGTTGATCAGAAATAATCGAGGGTGAAATAGAACAAGTGTCCACCGATGGTGCTTACGACAAAAGAAAATGCTATCAAGCAATAGAAGAAAGAGGGGCAAAAGCAATAATACCACCACAAAAAAAATGCCCAAAAAATGGTCAGATATGGATGGGGACAGAAATAAGAATATTGACAGAATCGAAGAAATAGGAAGAAAAGAATGGAAACAAGAAAGTGGCTATCATCGACGTTCTATCTCAGAGACAACAATGTTTAGGTTAAAAACAATATTTGGAGGTAAAGTAAGTAGTAGAAATTTTGATAACCAGGCAGTAGAACTATTTGTTCAATGTCTGTTGTTGAATAGAATGAGACAAATAGCTAAAGCAGATAGCTATATAGTTAATAACAGATAAATATAAGGTTTAGGCGATCGCGCCGTGCTTCAGCTTCGCTGACATCGCACCTGTTGAAACAAAATTCCCTATTTATTAATTTATGCAACAAAGCCTAATCATAATAACATTAGCATATAGTTGGTTAACATTTAGCGGTGAGGAAATAAAAAGAAAAGGAATAAGTGAATACTTAGTTAGACCGAAGGAAAAAGGAAGAAGTGATAAAAGATATAGTGATTTCTCCATTGGTTTTAATGGGCTAAATTTTCTTCAGGGAGTCTCAGTTTTTGAGGAACAATGGCAAGAATTGACCTCTTTATTTCCTCAGAAAAGCAGGTATTATTGTCAAGGGATGAGGGCTATAATGCATATACAATAAACTTTTTGAGTTCTTTGTCGCCCCGACAGTTTAACTGGTTCAATTTTTCCTGAAATAGATGAAATAAGTATTTATATCCCCAAGGGTGAAATGATCTAAAAAAACCCTAAAAATTTCTTAATGAGCGGTTATAACATGAGATAATTAAATCATTATTTTCAAATTGGGAGCAATTATTTTATGAATAAAATTAAATATATATTTGCCTATTTTTGTCTTTCCCTTCTATTGCTTTTTAATGTAGGAATCAATACTGCTTTTGCCACAGGGGTATATGATTTACCTGTAATTAATGCGGGGGAGGATGTTTGGGTTTATGACGATGCTGATGCGATTAGTCGAGCTACGGAGGGCAAATTAACCTCTATGTTACAGGATTTGGCTAAGGATACTGGTAATGAAGTACGAATGGTTGTAATTAATCGTCTTGATTATGGTCAAACTATCGACTCTTTAGCGACTGAGCTTTTTCAGACATGGTATCCTACTCCAGATTCAGCAAAAAATCAAACTTTGGTAGTGGTTGATACTCTTAGTAATAAAGGTGCGATCGCATCTGGAGATGGAGTGAGCAATTTATTAACCCCGGAAATTAGCGAAAGTTTAGTAAAAGAAACCTTGCCTTATTCCCTTAAGGACTTACAGTATAATCAGGCTTTAATTTCCGCAGGCGATCGCCTTGTAGCTGTTTTGTCTGGACAAGATGACCCCGGAGCTCCTCAAGTGGAAGAAATCAGCATAGAAGGGACTTTTACCACGGCGGAAGAAACAGATGATCGTAGTGCCACTATTTGGACAATAGTTCTTTTAGTTTTAGCAACAGTTATTCCAATGGTGACATATTTCTGGTATGTGGGATTCCCCGGTAATTAAGTTACAATGAAATTAAGAGAAGTTTAAAACTTCAATTTGCCAAAAATAAAAATTCAACCCAAAGAACAATGTTAACAGATCCTTTTGCCATCCGATACTATCAAAAATTAACTGATGGAATGGTGGATTTATGGCATAGAGGTAGTCGTTATGAAGAACTACGTATTTATATGGAGGGGTATTTAGCTTGTCTCCGTCAAACTAATGTTATCGAAGGCTACCTCATCCACCGTTTAGAAGAAGAGGCATATCGTTTTCTGCGAGATCCTTCTAATTTTGAACTAATGGCGACTCAAATGCAACCAGAAACAGATTATTACTAACCTTATTAAGTTTTTTAAAACGTCATTTGTTGTGCCAATTTAGATCGTTTTTAATTTTTGGTTATCCTAAGTGGAAAATTTTTCTACCGATTTAATTCATTTCTTTATCAATCAAATTTTTGCAAAATTTATAGTAAATTAAAAAGTTTATATTAGTCAATAAGTTTCAGTTGATATGTGGTTTTATTTAATCATTCTTCAACTGGAATTATTTTTTGTGTAAGAAAAGGCATCTGTTTAAAGTGTAGGGTTTCAGGTGTTGGGGTATTGGGGTGGTAGGGGTTGAATATATTCAACCCTTGCGGGAGGTTAATTAAACACTTTTGCCCTCCCTCCACCAGAGGGGGGTAAAGCCCTAACTACGAGCCTATATTAATATTTTCTACCAGATGTCTATTGAAATTTATCCCTCGATACGAATGATTGGTGTCGCTCACCATAAAGAGAATTGCTATAAGTTAAATAAGTCTCAGATTATCAACAAAGGATTAATCATCTATCAGAGGATTTTATTATGGTTAACTGGCAAAAATTACAAAACGGTTCAGATATAAGAGGGGTAGCTTTAGAGGGAATTGAAGGGGAAGAAGTTAATTTAACTCCAGAAGTAGTCAAGACCTTAGGAAAAGCATTTACTCAATGGTTGCAACAAAAAACAGAGAAGAAATTAAATCAATTAGTTATTTCTATTGGTAGGGATAGTCGTTTATCAGGGGAGGTTTTAGCTCAAGCAGTGACACTAGGTATTACTAGCTTAGGGGCAAAAGTTCTTAATTTTGATTTATGTTCAACCCCTGCTATGTTTATGAGTTGCATTACTGAGGGTTTTAATTGTGATGGTGCAATTATGCTCACTGCTAGTCATTTGCCTTTTAATCGTAATGGATTAAAATTTTTTACCCCTGATGGTGGTTTAGAAAAGCAGAATATAGCTGATATTTTGGCGATCGCAGAAAAAAATGTTTTTTCGGAAACTAATGAGGAAGGAAAGGTAGAAAATCACGATTTTATTTCCGTTTATAGTAACTTATTCGTTGAGAAAATTCGATCGCACGTTAACCACCCTCAACACTTTGAGCAACCCTTAAAAGGCTTAAAAATTATTGTCGATGCGGGAAATGGTGCAGGAGGTTTTTACGCCGAAAAAGTATTGAAACCATTAGGGGCGGATATAACTGGAAGTCAATTTTTAGAACCCGATGGAAATTTTCCTAATCATATTCCTAACCCCGAAAATAAAGAGGCAATGGCTTCTATTGCCCAAGCCGTAATCGATAATCAAGCCGACTTTGGTATTATTTTTGACACAGATGTTGATCGCTCCGCCGCCGTAGATAGTCAGGGAAAGGAATTGAATCGTAATCGTTTAATTGCCTTAATTAGCTCAATTATATTGAAAGAACATCCACGCTCAACTATTGTCACCGACTCTATTACCTCCGATGGTTTAACAAAATTCATAGAAGATTTAGGTGGAAAACATCATCGCTTTAAAAGAGGTTATAAAAACGTAATTAATGAATCCTTGAGGTTAAATAAAGTAGGCGAAGAATCATGGGTTGCGATCGAAACTTCAGGCCACGCCGCCTTAAAAGAAAACTATTTTCTTGATGATGGAGCTTATTTAGTAACGAAATTATTGATTGAATTGGCAAAATTACGCTTAAAAGGACAAAATTTAACAGATTTAATTTCAAATCTCATTGAACCCATAGAAAGCGAAGAATTTAGACTAAAAATCAATGTGGAAGATTTCCAAAACTACGGCAATAATGTCATTGATAAACTGGGGTTTTATGTAGAAAATCAAACCGACTGGGAAATTGTCACTCCTAACTATGAAGGCATTAGAGTTAGTTGTTCATCCCCAGAAGAACAAGGATGGTTTTTACTAAGATTATCATTACACGATCCTGTTATCCCCCTTAATATTGAAACCAATGTCCAAGGGGGAGTAAACAAAATCGCCTCTCGATTAACTGTCTTTTTCCAAGAATTTTCTCATCTTGACTTATCTGTATTTGACAGTAATGGGTTTAAGGGTTCTGAGTGTTGAGTATTTAGGGTGTTAGGGTGTTAGGGTGTTGGGGTATTGAGATATTTGGGGATGAGGTGATGAGGGGAGAGGGGGAGAGGGAGATAAGGTGTTAGGTTTCAGGTTTCAGGTTTTAGAAGAAAGTAATGAGTGTTCGGAGTTTTTAATTCTTAATTCTTAATTTTTAATTATCAACTATTCACCTTTGCCTTCCCCCCTCTCGAGGGGGGATAAAGGGGGGTTTGCCCTTTTAACTTTACCCTTTTCCTAATTCTGACTATCTCACCTCAAAAAGTTTATTGTCAGGTAAATTGCTGACTGCTCTTTGTAATTCATTCAAAGATTGATTATAACCAATAATAGCTTGGAGGAAATTTCCCCTAGCTTCGGTTAAACTTCTTTGGGCATTAATAACATCCGTTTGTGTACCAACTCCCGCTTGAAAACGTAATCTTGCTAAACGTAAACTTTCCACCGCCGTAGTAACAGCAGTTTCTGTGGTAGAAATATTTTCTTTGTTAGCAATCATATTATTATAGGCAGTTTCGATATTCAGGCGAATTTCATCCCTCTGCTTGGCAAAATTAGTTTCATCAATTTCAATGTTTCTGGTTTCTACATCTGCTCTTGCACTTGCTTCTCCACCGTCAAAAATCTCCCAGTTAAGTCTTGCCCCAACATTGTAACCATTAGCATAACCTGTACTGTCAAAAGTATCTGTAAAAGTGTTAGTAAAGTTATAGTTAGCAAATAAATTGACAGTGGGGCGAGTGGCGGCAAGGGCTATCTCTCTGTCTTGTTCATTAATCTCTCTTTGTACTAATAGTTGTTGTAATTCCGCTCTATTTTTATAAGCCATAATAATACTTTGTTCTAAATCATAAGGCCACTCCCCATTTTCTTGAATCTCATCGGCGGCGGTTAATTCCACATTTTGACCCACACTTAACACTTGTGCTAAATTTCGACGAGCATTTCTCTGTTCTGCGATCGCCCTAGTTAATGCTTGGTTTGCATTGGCTAAATCTACTTCTGCTTGTAACACATCAAAACGAGTTCCTAATCCAGCTTGTTCTAATAACTGGGCATCTCTCAAAGTTTGGGAAAAGTCTTCGATGGCCGCTTGGGCAATGGCAACTTGAGCATCAGCATTTTGCAATTCATAATAAGCATTTGTCGCCCGAAACCTAACATCCTCAGAAATACGCTCAACTTCTAACTGATTAAGATAAACTTCCCTGCTAGAACGAGCAATGTTTGCATTACGACGACCACCATCATACACATTATAACTTAACTCGATTTGTCCTAATAAAAGGCTGCGATCGCGCATAATGAAGTCATCTTCGCCGGGAGTATCATCTCCTCTTTGGTTAAACTCTAATTGACCATTAAGAGTGGGTAATTGAGTTGCTAAGGACGCATTTAAACTATCTCTGGATCTATCCAATTGTAATCTTGCCACTTCCAAGTCCTTATTATTATTCAACGCAATTTCAATGGCTTGATTTAAAGTTACAGGCTGTTGTTCTTCAATTTCTACCTCCTGAGTTTTAGTGGGAAAAAGAAGGGGATTACCACTAGAATTAAATTTGTCTGTTGATTGAACTTGAGCAGAAGAAGGATTTTGAGGAGAAGTATTTGTTTCAACATCTTGAGCTTGAGAGGGAGTTACACAACTCAATAGTAAGTAGGTAGTCAATAACAGAGAAGAACGTTTTTTGGAATACATTTTTATATAAAGGTAAGATTACTTTTAGCAATTCGATTATAAGTAATTTTATATTAGAATAATCAGACATAAATTATATAGCAGTTCTATTCTAAGTCATGTCATTTTCTCTCCCAGTTCTAGAGGCAAAATTTGACGTTAGGGCTTAGGGATTCACCATTGGGGTTTAAGAGTATAGGTTTAGAGTAAAAAATAAATTAAGAGACAGTGACAAAAAATTACAATCAATTAATTTTAAATAAAGAGAAAAATTGTGACTACTATCTTAAATCTAAGCTCAATCACTTCACTAAATCCAGAGCAATTTTATTCTTCGTAACGTTCAATTATAATAACCCTTAATTCAGTCAGGTATTAAGATTAAAAAAACATCTATTGACATTAACTATGACAAATCAAGTAATCACTCAAGGAATTGCAACTCAAGATTATTGCGTTTTCGGATTAGCCACCTACTTTCTAAGAGAAGAAGGAGAAACCAAAGAGGTTAAAATCATCGAACCTATCCCCTCAGCCGCCCTAGAAGCATTATTTAAGGGAATTCCTACCTCCTACGAAAAAGCGATCGCACTTACGATTGGTGAAATAATTAAAGAAGATAAACTGATTAAACCAAGTCTATTTCCTTCGGAAAGTTTATTTTGCGAAGACTTTATCAATCGCACATTTGCCGCTACCCGCACCTACCAAAACAAGCCAAGTGCAAAAGAGTTAATCAACCTAGGTGATTGTAAAACCGACTTAAACTATTCAACGGAAAGAAAAAGAATGCTGAATAATACCAATATTGTTTCCGATGATGATAATGTAAAACAACATCCTAATACTCACAAAAGACTTTAAAGTATTAATTTTATAAATTTATTCATGGTGTGAGTGGTGAAACAATGTCTTGGCATAAAAGTTATTTTTGATTCTTGCCTTAATTGTTTCTGTTTTTCTGCTATATGTGTAAAAGCAGGGAATGTTTTTCAAAATTACCATGCAAAACGTCATAATAGAGAGTATTCATCTCCGAAAATGAGTAAAAATACTTTCATAACGACGGAAACATTAACAGTAAATAATAATTAGCAAGAAATAGTAATGAATAGGAAAATAAAACTTTACGGAGGAAGTCGCAGTCGTGCTTCTATTATTCAATGGTATCTTGAGGAAATAGGAGCAGATTATGAGTTTATTCTCCTCGACATGGCAAATAAAGAACATTTATCCCCAGAATTTTTAAAACTAAACCCCATGGGGAAAGTTCCCGTAATTATAGACGGAGATTTTATTCTTTGGGAATCGGGAGCAATATTGCTATACTTAGCAGAAAAATATGGTCAGGAAATTGACTCTTTAGAAACAAGAAGTATTTTTAATCAATGGATTTTATTTGCTAATTCCACCCTCTCTACAGGTTTATTTATAGAAGCGAATCGGGAAAGGGAAATATCGAAACTACTTCCTCCTTTAGAAAAAATCTTACAATCCCATTCTTTTCTCTTAGGAGACAAATTAACGGTTGCCGACATCGCAGTTGGTTCTATGTTGGCTTACACTCAAATTTTGTTGAAATTAAACTTGAGGGATTATCCTGCTATTAGCAATTATATTGACACAATCTCTCAACGTCCTGCTTTCAGTAAAACTATTGGCAACAGATAATTTGAGTTCGTAAAGTTTGCTTGCGACTCTTACAACTCCTTTCAGTGGTGAACGGAGTTAAAATTTATATATTTTGAGGAAAAAATATCAGGAATTGATTTTATTATTTTCAATTCTTTGACTGATTAATAACAAATTCGAGGGTATTTAACTCTAAACCTCCCCTTATCCGATATTCTCGTGTTGAACCGAGGTTATTAAAAAGCTAATTGCTAAAACTTTCGACTTTTCACCTAAGAAACAATTTTTTCATGTCTCTGTCATTAAGTAATAATATGTTTATAAAAAATTAACATTACTATGAAGGGGATTTAAGATTTATAGCGGAGAATTACTATGATTAAATTTTATGCTTTTATATTAAGTTGTCTAACTTTTTTGTTGGTAACAACCCCGGCTTATGCGGGTAGATTGTTATTTTGGCGCTATGAAACAAATCAAAATAGATTACTTTTTACCACAGATCAAGGGGTACAACCTACGGCACAATTAATTGCTAATCCTACTCGTTTAGTAATTGACTTACCCGGAACTACTTTGGGAAGACCAACTATTAATGAAACTTACGGTGGTCTGATTACCAGTTTAAGAATTGGTCAGTTTGATTCTCGTACCACGAGATTAGTTATTGAATTAGCTCCCGGATATATTTTAGATCCCCAACAGATAAAAATTAAAGGCTTATCCCCCACTCAATGGTCTGTGGATTTACCTCAACCTCAACGGGGTAATTTTCCCGCTCCTTCTTCTCCTTCTGATCCATATAATTCTTCCAGTAATCCTAGTAATTCTAATAGTTCTAGCAATACTCGCAGTCTTAGTGCTAATAACAACAGTAGTGACAATAATACTAATAATACTAGTGAGACTACCGCTAGTGGCGGCAATGAGATACAAGTTACTTCTAGTGGCTTAATTGTGGGTATTGATGGGGATCATCGTAATCAAATAAAAGTCGATCGCAGTCGAGACAGAAAAAAAATTAATTTTGAAATTAGTAATATTAATATTCCTTCTAATTTACTCAAATCTTGGGCTGTTAATAAATATGGTGTAGAAAATATAGAAATTACTCAAAGACGTAATTCTGCATTATTAACCTTGAATGTTCATCCTGATAGTCCAGACTGGCAGGGAAGTTTTAGTCGTATGGGGGGGTTTGTTTTATGGCCTCAGGGGGGAATTAGTCGGGTAATAGATTTATCAAATAATAATAAGTCTGTTGTGGCACAATCTAATGTTTCTCCCGCCCGTGGTAGCATTAATAATTCTCAAAAAACGTTAATAGAATCCATTGACATTAATAATAACCAATTGGTAGTAAGAGGAAATCAACGTATTCAAGCGAAGGGAAGTTGGGCAACAGCAAATCAGGTTTACCAATTACGCATGGAAAACACGGATTTAGCCCCTAGTTTTAAATCCCCTTCTCTGCCCACAGGAAGCCCCATTTCTCGTTTACGCATTTGGCAACCTGATGATAAGACTGTGGTTCTTTTAATTGAACCTGCTTTGGGAACTAGAATTTATAGTCCTAGTCAATCAAATGAGCGAGTGGTGGCACTACCCTTAAGTGGTTATGTTAGTCGTTCATCCTCTTCCCCTGTTACTCCCAATCGTTTAAATTCTTCCAGTAGTAATTCTCAAGCTGTTACAAATATTCCCGTTACTCCTGCTCCTAATAGTGTAAGTCCTTTTGATTACACTCCGAGGGACAATTCTCGCCCTGTTTTACCTTCTACTAATTCTGCTCCCTTACCTAATCGACCTGTTACTAATGGTAAAATAGTAGTTATGATTGATCCAGGCCATGGCGGAAAAGATCCGGGCGCGATCGGTATTGGAGGAGTACAGGAAAAACACGTTGTTTTAAGTATTTCCCAACAATTAGCTCGTATTTTAGAACAGCAGGGCATACAGGTACGAATGACAAGAGATAGTGACTATTTTGTCAGTCTCCAAGGACGTACAGAAATGGCTAATCGTATTAATGCTGATTTGTTTGTGAGTATTCATGCTAATTCTGCTGGAGCAAATAAGCCTCAAGTGAGCGGTTATGAAACCTATTATTTTCAAAATGGTAAGGCTTTAGCGGATACTATTCATCGTAATGTTTTACGAAGAGTTGATGTAAATGATCGCAAGGTTCGACAAGCAAGGTTTTATGTGTTAAGAACTTCTAATATGCCTGCGGTGTTGGTGGAAACTGGTTTTGTTACTGGCAGAGAAGATGTGGCGAAGTTAACTAATCCTGCTTTTCAAAGACAAATGGCAGAAGCGATCGCCGCTGGAATTATTGAGTATATTAAAACTAACCGTCTTTGATTCGGTATCGGTTATCAGGGAAGAAAGAAAAGTTAAGCCTTTGAGTCATTTTTAGAACCTATTTAAAACTTATTAAAAATGGTAACTTAAATGCGTCTTAGCCTAGGAAGTTTTAGGGCTTTTAACTAATTTGAGTTTGATGAAAGAAATGTTGAAAAAAATAAGGCTTTGAGAACTATCATAAATAAAATTTTGCTTTTATTAAATGATTAACTCGAACAGAAAATTCTTGAAAATCAATTTATTGAGCTTGTTCATCAATCTATGTTAAGTTTAACTCCTAACCCTGAATTCCGAACTCACATTTAGCTAATGGTTAATTCCTAATTGTCTATTTACTTTTCTGAGTAGTTTTGCTTAAATTAAGATAATTTTGATTGCAATATTGAACGTTATATGAAAAATTCTTTGGGTAATAGAATTGGTGTGTTTGATAGTGGAGTGGGCGGTTTAACTGTTCTCAGAAAACTTTATCGTTATTTACCTCAAGAATCAATTCTCTATTTTGCCGATACCTTACGTCTTCCCTATGGTACTCGTACTAAGGAAGAAATTATTTTATTTGTGCGTCAAATTCTCGATTGGATGCAGTCTGAAGGTGTCAAAATGGTGATAATGGCTTGTAACACCAGTTCTGCTTTAGCATTGGAAACAGTACAGTCTGAGTATGATTTCCCTATTCTAGGTTTAATTCATCCCGGAGCAAAAGGTGCTGTTAAGGCAGGAAAAAGAGTCGGCGTTATCTCCACGGTGGCAACAGCTAAAAGTAATGCCTATAGAGATGCGATCGCGGAAATTAATCCTAATACACAGGTATGGCAAATGGGATGTCCCGAATTTGTGCCTCTGATTGAACAAAATCGCATTTATGATCCTTACACCAAAAAAGTGGCTCAACAGTATCTCAAGCCTCTTATAGAAGCGAATATCGATACTTTAATTTATGGATGCACCCATTATCCCCACCTTAAAGGAGTTTTATCGGAAATTCTCCCCTCTTCAGTACGATTTATTGATCCTGCAGATTATGTTGTAAGAGCGGCAGAAAAAGAACTAGAACTTATGAACTTACGTAATCATGGTTTATTGTTACCTACCCGTTTTTGTGTGAGTGGTAACAGCGATGATTTTGCGATAACATCCAAGCAATGGTTAGGTTTTACTCCCCATGTTGAAAAAATTCATTTACCTTCAAGCAAAGTAATAGAATTGCATAATAATTCAACAGAGATTGAGATAAATCAACATCATCTTTATGCAGAAAGTTTAATCGCTTGATCTATAAAAATTGAGAATTGAAGATTAAGAATCAATTAGGGAGGTTTCAAGTATCAGGTTTTAGTTAATTGTTAATTACGACTTGAAATAAACTTGACACCGCCGAGAATTTTATATCAAACTCGGATTAAATATTCTGGCTCTATTACTTCTCGTCGTGATAAATTGTTAGTTAAAAAAGGGAATAGGGAATAGGGAATAGAGAAGAGGAAAGAGGGGATTTTAAAACTCAAATTATATAAATTTTTTATTTTTGTTTAACTGAAACCCTCTTTAAATAAAAGTTTGAGATACCATTTATTATTAATTTGTCATAACTACTATAGAAGCAGGGTTTTTTCATTCTCAAAAATGTCAATTTTTGAAACTAACAAATAACCTCAGTTCGGTTTAAGAATATCTGATAAGGTTAGGTGTCAGGTGTCAGGTTGCAGGTTGCGGGTGGTAGGGGTTTTTAGCAAGGGGCTTAAGCCCCTTGTTTAAGTCAGTTCGGATTAAGGCAATTTTATCGTTATTTCTAAGAAGCTATAAGGTTTTTTGACTACGAGTTGGTCTGCTTTCAGCTTATCCAAAACTCAGGTTAACAAATAGTAACAGATACAGGAGTTTTTAAGTATTAATTAATCAATTATTAAGAAAAAACGCTCCCCTCTACTGTGGGAGAGGGGTTGGGGGTGAGGGCAAGATAATTTTGCCCTTACTTTGAAAAAACCCTGCTGTAGAAGAGCCTTAATTTTTAATTCTTAACTCTTTAACCATTTTCTTTTGCTAATAAAAAACCTCCTATTAATAAGCCAATAAAATTCGGAATCCATGCCGCCATCAAAGGAGAAATAATCCCAATTAATCCTAAGCTACTAATCATAAAGCTACCTAAATAATAAAAGAAAACTATACCGACACATAAGCCAAAACTTGTTGCTTTACTGGCATTATTTGGGCGACTCCCTAAAGACGAACCCACCAAACCAAAAATTACACAAACAAAAGGAAAAGATATTTTTTGAGCGGTGCGAACTTGAAACATTAATACTGTTTTATCATCCCCTAATAGTCTTAATAGTTTGATATATTCTAATGATTGAATGATGTTCATTTCGTAAGGATCTCTACTTTTTGAAGCTAATTCTAGGGGAGTTTTTGGTAAAGAAATTTGTGTTTTTTCGAAGAATTTACCCTCAGCTTTTATCTGATTTTTGGTGATGTCATAGATAAATCCGTTAAACAAATCCCATACTTTATCCTGATTATTCCAAGTACCCTTTTCAGAAATAATTACTTTATTTAGTCCTTTTTTTTCTGTATCTAGTATTGTCAAAGACTGCATATTTTCCCCATCAAATTCTTGGGCATAAAATAAGGTTTTTAAGTATTTATTATTTTTACCATTTTTTTCTTTTACATTTACATATTCAGGATAAAAAATATCTTGTCTTAATAGAAATTTCCTTTGTTCGTTGATTTGTTCTACTAAAATTGTTGTTGCTTTATAATTAGCATTGGGTACAATTAATTCATTAAAAATAAAGGTTAATCCTGTCACTATTAAACTCAAAATTAAAGCGGGTGTTATCAATCGGTAAAGACTTAAACCACAGTTATAAAAAGCAATTAATTCGCTATCTTTACTAAGACGACTATAAGTCATTAATGTGGTTAACAATACAGAAATGGGTAGCGCATAAGCTACATATTCAGGTATCTTTAAAAAGAAAATTTGTAACGCATAAATAAAGGGTAAGTTTGCATTGACTATTTTATAGCTTAAATCAGATAAAGTTGCGATCGCAACTCCCAATGTAGAAAAAATAGCAACACTAAAAATAAAAGGAGGAATTAACTCCTGAAATAAATAAGAATCTAAAATAGAGAATTTAAAAGGACGCATTCAACCTAAAATAATAAATTGATAACCCAAGAATTTTTCACCCTATATATTAACTTCATTTAGTTAGAGATTCATAACTAGAATCAATGATCAAATTAACAAAACTACTTTTTTCATCTTATCCAGTCGTTTTTATTCTGGTACTAGGATTAATTATCAGAATCATTATCGCTTTATTTTTGTTTCCGGGATATGATGAAGCATACTATTTTCTTTATAGTAAAAATTTAGATTGGAGTTATTTTGATCATCCTATTTTTGTGGCTTTAACCACGGGTATAGGTGTATGGCTAACAGGAGAAGTTAATCAGTTTACCATTAGAATTGGCACTTTAATTATTTCTACAGTTAGTTTTTATTTGTTATATGTAACAGGAAAAAAGTTATTTGGTTTTCAAAGTGCATTGTTTTCCCTGATTATAGCCTCTTTAATTCCCATTTTTACAGTTGCGATCGGAGTTTTAACTTTACCTGATGTTCCCTTAATTTTTTTTTGGACTCTTACTTTATACTATGCCAGTGAAGAATTTTTTTTCTATTCCCCCCAAGAAAAATATCAACCCAGTTTTCGTTTAGTTATTATCTGCATTTGTATTGGTTTAGCTTGTTTGAGTAAATACCACGGCTTTATTCTTGGTTTAGGATTAGTCGGATTTTGCCTTTTTAATTCCCCCTATCGGCGAGTTTTTACTTCAGGTTGGCTAATACTGGGAATTATTTGTTTTATTCTTACCCTGTTTCCCCTTTTATACTGGAATTGGCAACATAATTGGGCTTCTTTTGCCTTTCAACTATCTGGGCGCTTCCAGTCAGAAAACCCGACACCTTTCTCTATTAATCTACTTAATATAGTAGTTACTGCCTTAGCTACTATTGGTTATCTATTTCCTAGTTTTGGTTTTCCTTTATGGTGGGTTAGTGGAAACAGTAGTTATCAAGAGTTAGTTAAATCCTGTCATTATCCCTATCGACTAATTCTCTGGGTATCTTTACCTTTAACCGTTGGTTTTACTGTTTTGGGAGCGGTAACTCAAATATTACCAACATGGTCTATGCCTGGTTTTTGGGGATTAACTTTAATTTTGGGTGACTACACTTCAAAATGGTATAAATATAGGCGTAAATTCATTTATCGTTGGTTTTATTTATCTTTTCTATTTACTATCACTATTTTCATCCTTGGACTATTGCATTTTCAAATTGGATTACTACAAAAACCGAATCAAAACACTTTTTTCAACGGTATCATTTCCCCTCAAAATGACCCTTCTACAGAATTAATCGATATTGTACAATTAAGAAAACTATTGGCAAACTCTCCTCAATTTAATCAAGCCTTAAAAGAAGCAGACTTTATCTTTACCAATCAATACTATTTAGGTGGTTATATCGGAATGGCGATCGCACCTTTAACAACCATTCCTGTAACCTGCTTTAGTAATGATAGTCGAGGTTTTGACTATTGGCATCCGACAAAAAAAGAATTAATCGGCAAAAACGGTATTTATATTACATCAAAAAGATTTGCAGAAAATCAAAGTAATGGCACAAAATATAATCAATTTTTTAATAAATGGGATAAAATCACCCAAATATCCTTAAAAAGGTCTGGAGAAATCACAGAAACTTTTAATATCTATGTTGGACAAGGGTTTATCTCTCTTCCATAATCAACAGGTAAAGGTAAATAGTGTTGGGGTGAATAGTTGATAATTAAAAATTAAGAATTAAGAATTAAAAACTCTGAACACTTATTACTTTCTTCTAAAACCTGAAACCGTCAAACCCTGTACGGGCGAATGGCCATTCGCCCCTACTTCTCCCTCTCCCCTCATCTCCTCATCACCCTAACACCTGCAACCTTCCCTTATCCGATATTTTGCATCAAACGGAGGTTTAATAGAGCTAAAATGAAGAAAAATCCTCTAAAAAATATAGTCAAAACATGGAAAAAATAAAGATTCGTGGAATTAATCATCATTATCAATTCATTAAAACTCAGCAAGATTTAACTAAGCCTGTATTAGTTTTTATTCATGGCTGGTTATTAAGTCATCATTATTGGCTGCCGTTAATTGAACAAATAAAACATGAATATTCCTGTTTAACTTATGATTTAAAGGGATTCGGTTTGTCTCAATGGGATGAAAACACTTCTGTTAATAATAGTGAGTTTGATTTATCTGGTTATGCTCAAGATTTAAAGATTTTATTACAAGAATTAGCCATTGAAAAAGCGTGGTTAGTGGGACATTCCTTGGGGGGCAGTGTTGCCCTATGGACTGCGGATATATGTAGAGAAAAAGTTACAGGAGTGTTTTGTGTTAACGCAGGAGGAGGTATTTATTTACAAGAAGAATTTGAGCGTTTTCGTAAGGCAGGGGAAAATTTAGTTAAATTTCGTCCTTCTTGGTTTGTCAATGTACCTTTTTTTGATTTCATCTTTTCCCGTATGATGGTGAAACGTCCTTTAGGCAGACAATGGGGCAAACAAAGATTAAAAGATTTTCTCAGCGCTAATGAACAAGCTGCGATCGCATCTTTATTAGAATCCACCACAGAAGAACAAGTACACTACTTACCTCAAATAGTATCCCGTTTATCTCAACCAGTGTATTTCATCGCAGGAAAACAAGATAAGGTAATGGAAGTACAATATGTAAAGCATCTAGCCAGTTTTCATCAACTGTTTCAACAAAATCAAAAAAATGTTTATGAGATAGATAACTGCGGACACTTTGCTATGTTAGAACATACACAACAGGTAAAAGATTATATTTTAGAGATAATGATTGAACACAGTAGCCAAAATGAGATTCTCGCAGAATTTACCCCCTCAAAAGGTCAAAGCTAAAAAGGCAAGAGGCAAAGGGCAAAGATGAATAATTGATAACTCCGAACTCATTTTTTCCCAACCCCCCCAACGGGCTAAATTATTTCATAACAAATCAACTACTATTGCATTTCAGTATTAAGCAAAAGACTTTTTTCGGAATTACCATCACTTATTATAATTAAGCCATTATTTTAAAGAATTTTATAACCCCCATGAAAATAAAAAATATTGCTCTATATATTGCTCTATATAATTGTTTAACTCTAATTATTAGTAGTTTGTACATTCCCGTAAATGCGGGGGAAATGGAAGAATCAATCACAGTAAAAAACCCGACTACCGCAAACAGTTTACAAGATAGTCAAAATGCACAGTTACTTCTATCAGATTCAGAATCATACTCAGAAACCGCACAAAATCAAGACATCCTAGACGAAAATAATACCACCATTGAATATACCCTAACTCCTTTACAACTTACCCCTTTTGACCCCATGACGGTGGAAACCGCTAATACTCTGCCTCAAGGGGCTTTTTATACCACTTATGGAGCGAATATTTTTAGTACAGGTTCAGAAGGCGCTGGAACTGGCTTACAGGTTTACAATGGCTCTATTGACTATGGAATTAATAAAGATTTACAAATAGGATTAGCTTTATCTTTCTTTGATGACACTTTAAGTACCCGTTTTAATGGACGGCAAACAGATTTTGGTTTTTTCTCCCTTGCTCCTCGAATCAAATATAAATTTATTGATAAAGATAATTATGATGTTGCCGTAATTGGTTCTTTAGAATGGTTAAAAGTAACTTCAGAAAATGGTTTATTTAATGGAGGCGATCGCTCCTCCCAAGATAACACCCTCGCAGGAACAATTCAAGTACCTTTTACTTATAGCTTTGATGATGTTTATCAATGGCACGTTGTAGGGGGATTAAGCGTTTTTCCCGACACTGTCAACAATGGCGGAGACTTTTACGGTACATTTTTCAATATCGGTACAGGCATAAGTTTTAAATTTGCCGAACAATTTGGCTTCTTTGCCGATGTTAACGTACCTTTAGGTCCCGGTGGTAACAGCGTCAACACCAGAGGAGATATTGGTAAAAGCGTAGTTTGGAGTGCAGGATTAAACTATTTACATAGCCCTGCAGTAGGAGTAGATTTATCCATCACCAATAGATTAGGAAGCACCCCCGCCACTCGTTTATTAGCTTTTCCCCCCGATGGTGGCAATGTGGGAGTTGGGTTAAATGTGCGCTATACCCCCGACATTTTCGCCAATTATGCCCCTAGTTTTGGAGATACACCGATGACACCCCTAACCAATCGAGATAAACAATTACTCTTTGACGGTTTTATCTTAACAACCCCTAATACTATTCGTCAGGGTGCTTTTTCCCTAGACACAGGACTATCTCCCAACTATAATTTTCAATTAGGTTATGGTTTAAGCAACAACGCCCAACTAGAATTTACAGGACAACAAATTGCAGATACTGATGAACCCATCGGTAACTCCTTCAAATTAGGAGCGGCTACCAAATTAAACTTCTTAAATCAAGCTAATGGAGACCCCTTTTCTTTTGGTATTAGAGGGGCATTTGGTGAATCATCCGATGCAGGAGATGGCGTAGGCTCATTTTCTGCTGAAGCCGCTTTCACTTATTCCGCTAACGATAACATCGCCCTTTTCTTCAATCCCAAAGCAGGATTATTTGGAGATAATCGTATTTTAGGTGCTGGTTTAGGGATCAATTTTCAACCTTTTCCCGGTTTACAATTCATTGGTGAAGTTACTCCCATGGTAAGTAATGATCCCACAGTTTGGGCGGCAGGAGCTCGTTATATGCCTCCGAAAACTAATTTTGGTATTGGGGTTTATGGAAGTAATGCCGCAGGAAGTACAAACATCAGTAATGTTATTCGCCAAAAGGATAATAATGTTAGTGTTGGCTTTAATGTTATGTGGTTATTAGGAAATAATTAGGGGTTACTGAAAAATTGGTGTCAAGGAAGTAGATGTCAGGTATTAGATATCAGGTATTAGGTATATATAGCATAAAACAATATTGAGATCGTCAATAGTAAGTTCAGTAATAAATTGATAATATAAAAACAAGGGTTTCTTCTTATTCGCTATTAATTTAATGATATGTCATCAGAAAATATTGCAACCATTACCAAAATCATGGAATCTTTACCTGATTCAACCCAAGAGAAAGTAATTGAATATTTACGAGAATATCTAGCTACCTTACAAGAAGAAAAAGAATGGGATTATTTAGTTAATAAAAACCAAAATAAATTAATAGATTTTGCGAGGAAAGCCAAACAAGAAATGTTGGAAGGAAAAGCTCAATTGATGGATTATGAGCAGTTATGAAATCATTTACTCTGCCATCTTTTTGGAATTGTTACAAAACTCTTGATTTAAAAATTAGACAACAAGCAAGAAAAAGCTATTTTTTATGGAAAGAGAATCCTTTTCACCCCTCTTTGCATTTTAAATGTATTAATAGTCGAGAAAATATTTGGTCTGTTAGAATTACTAAAAATTATCGTGCATTAGGTATTTTTGAAAATCATAGTGTAACTTGGTTTTGGATTGGTAGCCACGATGATTATGAGAGATTTTTTTCTTAAAAAGTTATTAACAGCAATATTTTTTTATCTACTATAGACACGAATGCAAAACTATAGTCGTTTCAAATAAAAATTTTTGTACTAATCTTCTCTGTGGATTAATTGCCTACTGTCATACACCTAAGAAGCATTCTCTCCATTTAGAATGGCTTTTACTTCAATCTGCTTAACCCAAACTCAGGTTAAGTAATCATGTCTAAATCTATCTTTAAATTTTCAGCTATTTTTTCTAAATTTTTTTGAGTGGCAATATAAATATTATTTTCAATTTTTTCTAATTCTTGAACATCAATTTTGGTTTTTTTTGATAATTCTATAATGCTTATACCTCGATATTGACGATAAACTTTAATGGGATTTTCTCCCTTTAAACATATACTATCAACTACCTCAAAGGGGAAAGTTTCTTCTGATTTATTTTTAGCAGTGTCATAGGCTTTTATATCAGCTAACATTTCTGCATCTTCTATTAATTTTTGGTAAAAATCATAGGGAATAACCGCATAATCTTTGCCATTTTTGTTAATAATTTCAGTTGTCATTTATAAATACCTCCTCTGGTATCAATCTCTAATATCAAATCCGCTTAATTGCACATGGTATAATCAAGAGGATGTATATTTGTTGTCGTAGATTTTGACCAATGCCTTCAAGAATCAAAATTGAACCCCATTTAAGTTTACAAGAATTAGAACAAGGGTATCGAAAAGCCAAACAAGGGATTGAAAAAATTCACTACCAAGTGATTTGGTTATTAGCACAAGGGAAACGAACCTCTTATGTTTCCCACGTTACAGGATATAGCTTAAGTTGGATTTACGAACTTGTTCGTAGTTATAATCGTTCGGGTGCAAAAATGTTGGGGGATCAAAGACAACATAATCGGGGTAGAAAACCGTTATTAGACGATCAACAATTAGCTCTGCTATATCAAAGATTACAATCACCCCCCGATGATCAAGGACTTTGGAATGGTGTCAAAGTCGCAAAATGGCTCACTCAACTTCTAGATCGTACTATTTCTCCTCAAAGAGGATGGGAATATCTTAAAGGATTAGAATATCGTCTCCGATGTCCTCGTCCAAATCATCAAAATTCTAGCTGCCTTGAACAAAATGAATGGAAAAATCAACTAGCAGAAAAAAAAAAAAGATTCAACAAGAATATCCCGACGCGGACGTTCAAGTGTGGGCTGAGGATGAGCATCGTTTAGGACTCAAACCAGTATTGAGAAGAGTATGGGTAGAAAAAGGTTATCAACCGATAGCTACGGTCAATTGGCGTTTTCAATGGTTGTGGTTATATGGCTTTGTGGAACCAAATACAGGAGAGACATATTGGTGGCTACTACCATATGTAAATACTGAATTGTTTAATCGAGTCTTAAAAGATTTTGCACAGCACTATGAAATAGGTAAAAACAAAAGGGTGATTTTAGCAATGGATCAAGCTGGTTGGCATCCGATTAAAGAAACGACGGAAATACCAGAGGGAATCCACGTTATGCTGATGCCTTCTCACTCTCCAGAATTACAACCGGCAGAACGTTTGTGGCCATTAATAAATGAGGCCATCGCTAATAGGACAT
This sequence comes from Cyanobacterium aponinum PCC 10605, assembly GCF_000317675.1. Classification (NCBI taxonomy): domain Bacteria; kingdom Bacillati; phylum Cyanobacteriota; class Cyanophyceae; order Chroococcales; family Geminocystaceae; genus Cyanobacterium; species Cyanobacterium aponinum. Next base: position 1,492,455 of record NC_019776.1, on the reverse strand, counting down.
TTAAAAATTTAGAAGAGTTAGAAGAGGTAGTTATTAGTAGATGCAAAAAAATTATGGAAGAAAAAGAAATAGTTAAAGGAATAGCCAATTTTTATTGGTGGCCTAATTAATATCTTTTAGTGTGGCTAATTAAACGGATTTGATATAAAACTAAAATAACAATTCTATCATTGTTTATCTCATAAATAATTCGCCAATCCCCTATTCTTAATCTATATCCTTCTCTACCAACTAGCTTTTTTAGGTTAGGATTCTCTCTATAGGGATTTTGGGCTATTTCTGTTAATTTATTTTGAATACGTTTAACTAAATTTTTAGGAATTTTATTTAGTTTTTTAATTGCTGTTTTACTATATTCAATTTTATACATTCTCTTATTTTACAATAATTTTTTAAGATATTTTGCGAGGTAAGATTTTTTCGATTTTGCAATATCTTCAGGTATCCCAATAGCGACTATTTCCCCTCCTTTATCTCCCCCTTCCAAGCCTAAATCAATAATCCAATCCGCACATTTAATCACATCTAAATTATGCTCAATAACAATGATAGAATTACCTTTGTCTGCCAATTTTTGCAAGACATTTAATAAGTGGTGAACATCATAAAATGATAAACCAGTAGTCGGCTCATCGATCAAATAAATGGTTTTACCTGTAGCGCGGCGAGATAATTCCGTTGCCAATTTTACCCGTTGGGCTTCTCCTCCTGATAAAGTGGGTGCAGACTGCCCTAATTTGACATAAGTTAAGCCTACATCCACAAGGGTTTGTAAACGATTTACCGCGCGGGGAATATTCTCAAATACTTTTAAGGCTTCCTCTACGGTCATATTTAAGACATCGGCGATCGAATTTCCCTTATACTTAACTTGGAGAGTTTCACGGTTATATCTTGCACCTTTACACACATCACATTGGACATAAACATCAGGTAAGAAATTCATAGAGATAACGTTAACTCCTTGCCCACCGCAGGCTTCACACCTACCACCTTTGACATTAAAAGAGAATCTTCCTGCTTTATATCCCCTTGCTTTGGCTTCGATGGTTTGAGCAAATAATTCCCGAATCACATCAAAAACTCCTGTATAAGTAGCAGGATTCGATCGAGGTGTGCGTCCAATGGGAGATTGATCGATTACAATAACTTTATCGACTGCTTCGATGCCTTCTAAGGAGTCTAACTGTTTAGGAAAAGGCACACGACGACTGAGATAATGTTGCAAAGAGGGATAGAGTAACTCATTGACGAGGGTAGATTTACCACTACCAGATACCCCCGTGACACAGACAAATTTACCTAAAGGTATCTCTACATCAATATTTTTGAGGTTGTTACGATGACAGTTTTTCAAAATAAGAGATTTACCGTTACCTTCTCTGCGAGTGGAGGGAATTTCAATCTTTCTTCTGCCCGATAAATACGCCCCAGTTAGGGATTCTTTACTGTTAACTAGTTGTTTTAAATTGCCTTGACAGACAATATCTCCTCCGTGAATACCTGCTTTTGGTCCAATATCGACGATGTGGTCTGCACTCTTGATCGTATCCTCATCATGTTCTACAATTATAAGTGTATTCTGAAGATCTCTTAATTTTTTCAGGGTAGCTAAGAGGCGATCATTGTCCCGTTGATGCAAACCGATACTAGGTTCATCTAATACATACAATACTCCTGTTAAGCCTGAACCAATTTGAGTGGCTAAACGGATGCGTTGGGCTTCTCCTCCTGATAAAGTCATGGCAGTGCGATCGAGACTTAGGTAATCCAAACCTACGTCAAGGAGAAATTTTAAACGGTCTTTGATTTCTTTGAGGGCTAATTCGCCGATTTGAGCTTGTTTGGGAGTGAGTTGAATCTTGTCGATACGTTGTAGGGCTTCGGCGATAGAAACACTGGTTAAATCATAGATGGAATATTGTCCTAATTTAACGGCAAGGGCTTCGGGTTTAAGTCTTTTACCGTGACACACTTCACAGGTTTGATACTCTAAATACTGCTCTAATTTTTGTTTAATTAAATCTGAGTTGGTTTCCTGATAGGTTTTTTCGAGCATGGGAATAACTCCCCGATAGTAGCCATATTGTACCTGTAAAATTTCTTGATCACCATAGAGAATGATATGCTGTTGCTTTTCTGTTAAACTTGACCAAGATTGAGTCAGTTTAAACTTATATTCCTTTGCTAAGTATTCCAATAGAGACGCATAATAGGGATTATCTTTTTCCGCCCAAGGTGCAATGGCATCTTTGACAGGAGCATTGGGATCTGGTATGACTAAATCAGGAGAAAACTGCCTTAAACTACCCAAACCATGACAATGACTACAAGCACCATAGGGAGAATTAAAGGAAAAAAGACGGGGAGATAACTCCTCCATTACCGCTCCATGAGTAGGACAAGCAAAGTTTTCTGAAAAAACAATCTCATCAGGAAATTCTCCTCTTATTAAGTCACTCTCCGAAAACTCCCCCCTTATTAAAGGGGACTGGGAGGGATCATTTTCTGCTATATTGAAGTTATCAATGGTATTCTGGGCATTTCCTTTGTCCAAAATCTCGACTATGGCAATTCCTTCCGCTAACTTCAAACAAGTAGAAAGAGAATCAGCGAGTCTTTCTTGAATACTAGCCTTAACTACGAGACGGTCAACCACAACACTGATATTATGCTTTGATTGGGGCTTTAACTCGATATTATCTCCTAATTCCCTAATTTCTCCATTGATTTTCACCCTCACGAAGCCCTGAGAGCGTAAACTAGATAATAATTGGTGATGATTCCCTTTCTTTCCTCTGACAACAGGGGCTAATAGATGTATCTTTGTCTTCTCAGGTAAACTTAAGATGCGATCGCACATTTGGTCAATGGTTTCAGGAGCGATAGAATGACCACAATGGGGGCAATGAGGTACTCCTGCTCTACCATAGAGTAACCGTAGATAGTCATAAATTTCCGTAACTGTGCCTACCGTTGAGCGAGGATTATGGGAAGTGGATTTTTGATCAATGGAAATAGCAGGGGATAAGCCTTCAATACTATCCACATCGGGTTTATCTAATTGTCCTAGAAATTGACGAGCATAGGCACTGAGTGACTCAACATATCTGCGTTGTCCTTCTGCAAAAATGGTATCAAAAGCAAGGGATGATTTGCCACTACCAGATACCCCAGTGAATACGATTAACTTATTGCGGGGTAATTCTAAATCAATATTTTTAAGATTATGTTGCCTTGCGCCACGAATAACTATTTTTGAGGACATTTGACCCTTTTTTTTTTTGCATTATAATTTATAATTAAAGTTAATTACTAATTGCTAATTGCTTGGGGCATAATCCTATTATGCCCCTGTTTTATTATGTATATTCTAAATAATTAGATAGTCTTCACCAATAAGAAGCAAATAAAGATGAATATGTAACCATGAGCATTATTTTTGAGCAGTAAAACTGAAAATTTACTCTGTTGAAAATATGATAATTAAAATTTTATCTCTCACTTAATTTAGCATAACCCTTCAAAACTAACAATAAATCCTTACTAGTTCAATACCCTCAACAGTAATATTTGTTTGAGCAAAAGGTTTAATTTAAAGATAAAATATTATCAGTACAGCTTTTTTATCTACAGAATTAAAGGGAATGAAATCAGCATCTATCAGTCATATAATACCAGATTCGATCGCATCTGAAATTGGTTTTGAAATAGGAGATAAAATAGTTAGTATTAATGGTATAAAACCTAGAGATTTAATTGATTATCAGTTTTTGTGTGCCGATGAATATTTAGAAATAGAAGTAGTGGATAAATGGGGAAAAAATCACCTTATTGAGATAGAAAAAGACTATGATGAAGACTTAGGATTAGAGTTTGAAACAGCCCTTTTTGATGGTTTAATTCAATGTAATAATAAATGTCCTTTTTGTTTTATTGATCAACAACCCCCCGGTAAAAGAGAAACCCTTTACCTCAAAGATGATGATTATCGCCTTAGTTTTCTTTATGGTAGTTATTTAACATTAACTAATTTAACTGCTAAAGAATGGTCAAGAATTGAGCAAATGCGCTTATCCCCTCTTTATGTATCAGTTCATGCTACTGAACCAGAAATTCGGAGTCATTTATTAAAAAATCAACGGGCAGGAGAAATTAAAAAACAACTGGCTTGGTTTGAAGAAAAAAGATTGCAGATTCACGCTCAAGTAGTAGTTTGTCCTAATATAAATGATGGTGAACATTTAACGACAACATTACAGGATTTATTTTCTTTCCATAATGGAGATATTCCTGCGGTAATTAGTACAGCAGTTGTGCCTGTTGGCTTAACAAAATTTCGCCCGGATAAAGATGAATTAATCCCTGTTAGTAGGGAAAAAGCAAGAGAAGTAATTAAACAAGTGCAACAATTACAAGAGAAATTTAGAGAAAAATCAGGTTCAACTTTTGCATGGTTAGCCGATGAATGGTTTTTAATTGCCCAAGAAGAATTGCCACCAGAATCTCATTACGAAGATTATCCTCAAATTGGCAACGGTGTAGGCTCAATTCGTCAATTTATTAAAGAATTTGGAATGATTGCTGAGGCTAAATTACCTAGTAAAATTGAACAAAAAAAAGAGTTTATTTGGATAGTGGGAAATGCAGTAGAAACAGCTTTTCAACCATTAGTAAAAAGACTTAATCAAGTAGAAAATTTAACAGTAGAATTAAGAGCATTTAATAGTATTTATTGGGGACAAGAAATTACAGTCACAGGTCTTTTAACTGGTCAAGATTTACTATATCATTTAGAAAAAGAGAACATAAATAAACAGATTCTTTTACCTTCTTTAATGCTGAAGCATGATGAAAAAAAATTCTTGGATGATATGACGATTGAAGAATTAGAACAAAAATTGACAACAAAAATTTATACTGTTAAAGATATTAATCAATTAATAGACATCGCTATTAGTTAGTTTGGATAAGCAACAGAGGATTTTTCAATAATAAAAGACCAAATTTTATAGTTACTTCAATTAACTTTGAGACACTTTTAAAAACTGGCTCTATTACTTCTCGTCGTGATAAATTGCTAGTTGAAAAAGGGAAAAGGTGTCAGGTGAAATAAAAAAGTAGAATGACTATATATTTTCAAGTATATTTGATTTAGTAAATATAATATTGATCACGATATGGTAGCTCAAATTTTAGACGGTAAAAACTTAGCAAAAAAAATTCAATCCCGTTTACAAGCTGACATTGAAAAACAAGTAGCAATAAAAAATAGACGCCCCGGATTAGCTGTTTTGATGGTGGGAGATAATCCTGCTAGTGCAGTTTATGTGAGAAACAAGGAAAAAGCCTGTCAGAAAATAGGTATGGAATCTTTCGGCAAACACTTTCCTGATACGGTGTCTCAAAAAGAATTAGAAAATGTCATTGAAGAATTAAACTGCGATCGCAATGTAGATGGTATATTGGTACAATTACCCTTACCAGAAAAATTTGATGCGGTTGGCTTACTTCATAAAATCGCCCCAGAAAAAGATGCAGACGGCTTACATCCAGAGAATTTAGGGAAATTAGTAAGAGGAGAAAAAGGTTTAAGAAGTTGCACTCCCGCAGGAGTTATGGAAATCTTAGCGGATAATAATATTGATTTAGAAGGAAAAAAAGCCGTTGTGGTTGGTAGAAGCATATTAGTTGGTAAACCTCTTGCTTTGATGCTATTAGAAAAAAACGCTACGGTTACTATTGCCCATTCTCGCACAGAAAATCTAGCCGCCGTCACCCGTGAAGCCGATATTTTAATTGCCGCCGTTGGAAAGCCAGAAATGATTACCGCCGATATGGTTAAACCCTCTGCGGTAGTAATTGATGTGGGAATTAATCGCTTAGAAACCGAAGACGGAAAAGGATATTTAGTGGGTGATGTTGCCTATGAGCAAGTTAAAGAAGTAGCAAGTTATATTACTCCTGTACCCGGAGGCGTGGGACCCATGACAGTGGCAATGTTATTACAAAATACCTATGACAGTTATTTGAATCGTGTGGAAAAAAATTAAATGATGGAAGTAAGCTAAAACGCATTTATTTCAATTTTTACCCTTTGCCTTTTCCTACATCAACTTTTCTCTTTTCACTGTGCCTAACACAACCCAAAAGTTTGAGGAGTAGTTAACGAATAGCAAAAAACACCATCAATTAGAGATAATTAATTAATAATCATAAAATCTTGATAAATATTAATTAAAATATCTCTTAGCAATGAAAGTTACAGAAATTTTATATATAGAAGTCTCTCAACCCAATCCTAATATAGTTTGTCAGTGGTTGCATAATACTTGGCAACCCAGTGTGGGTAAAAAAGTTAACACTTCTGATGGTATCCGCTTAGAATTAGCTGACAATCATCACTTATCAATTTTTGTTTGGGGATTACAGAGAACTACATATTTAAAAATCTTTCGTTGGGGAGAAAAACAAGTATTAGCAGAAAATAAAATCAAAAAAGAATTTGAAAAAGCAATTAAGGCTCAATTTCCTCCTTATTATCCCTCCTTACCCGACATTGACTTAAATCAAAATAACATCTTTTCAGCTCTTGAATCTTACTACCCTAAAACTGTTAAATATTTTCAAAAAATGCCCCAAGGAGAATATGATTTAAAACGGGCTTATTGGTGGGAAAAAAATTGGCGTGAAAGTGTTAAAAATAAAGATAAAAATATTAATTTAACTCCTAAACAAGTTATCTTTAAAGATAAAACTACAGGTAAAGCAGATTATGATTTAATCTATGTAGGAGGTGCTTTAGGTGCAATTCATGCCGCTTTAATGGCGAAACTAGGCTACCACGTTTTATTAATTGAACGCTTAAAATTTGGCAGAATGAACCGAGAGTGGAATATTTCACGGGAAGAGTTTCAAGTTTTAATCGATAATGGTTTATTTACAAAAAAAGAATTTGAATCAATTATTGCGGCTGAATATAAAGACGGTTTTAGTAAGTTTTTTGATGCCCATAATCCTAGTAATTTAAAAGCTAAAGTTTTGCATACTCCCAAGGTTTTAAATATTGCCATTGATACCAGCAGGTTGTTAACTTTATGTGGACAAAAATTAAAGCAATATGGGGCGGATATTTGGGAAGAGACGGAGTTTAATCGAGTCACTATTGGCAAAGATTTAGTCACAGTAAATACGACTTATTCCCCAACAGGAGAGGAAAAAGAAGCCACGGGAAGATTATTAATTGATGCCATGGGCACTGCTTCCCCTATTGCTTGGCAATTGGCAGGAGATAAGACTTTTGATAGTGTTTGCCCTACTGTTGGTGCTATTGTTGAAGGATTTGAGCCTGAAGTGTGGGATTTTGACTATGGGGATGTTTTATTTTCTCATGGGGATATTTCAAGAGGAAGACAGTTGATTTGGGAATTATTCCCCGCCGAAGGTAAGGAGGTAACAATTTATTTATTCCACTATCATCAAGTCCATCCTGATAACCCCGGCTCATTACTAGAAATGTATGAGGATTTCTTCTCGATTTTACCAGAATATCGTCGTTGTGATCTGGATAAATTAACTTGGAAAAAACCTACTTTCGGTTACATTCCGGGGCGCTTCACCGTTTCTAAAGATGATCGAAAAATAGGATGCGATCGCATTTTATGTATTGGAGATGCAGCATCAGTGCAGTCTCCCTTGATTTTTACAGGATTTGGCTCATTAGTGCGAAATTTAGGCAAATTAACCAATCTTTTAGACATAGCCTTAAAATATAACCTGCTAGATGGAGAATCATTGAATCAAATTCAGGCATATCAAAGCAATATAGCCGTTACTTGGATGTTTTCCAAAGGGATGATGGTGCCTACCCATAAAACCTTGCCACCTCAAAGAATTAACTCTATGTTAAATACATTCTTTGGTTTACTTGCCTCGGAGCCTGAAACAGCAGATACCTTTATTAAGGATCGCACAGATTGGCTAACTTTTAACAGATTAGCACTAAAAGCGGCTAGTCAGAATCCTCCCCTTCTCCTGTGGATTTGGCAAATGGCAGGAAATAAAGATATTTTTAAATGGTTAGGCTCTTATTTTAACTTTACTATTGATGCGTTCAAAAACTTTTTATTTAGCCCTTGGTTTCCCCAATGGTTAGCCTCTCAAGAATCATGGCTACCAGAATATAACCCGAAACTATGGTTTAACCTCAAAGTATTTGCATCCAACTTACCAAAAAAATAATCAATAGGGAGTGCATATGCTCTCCTTAACCTTAACAATAGCCTTTTTCTCTCCTTCCCATCATCACCTCATCCCCCCTTTTCCCTTTCCCTTATTCCCAAAAAAACTAGAAGCCTCTTAGAAAGCCCCATTCTTACATCTAACTCAGTTTCTTTTAAGAAATATTACATTTATATTGAAATTTAATCCAACTATTTTAATATTCAAGTAGTATTCTTGAGTTTTCTTAACCCTGAAGATGATAGCCAACATTAAATAACTTCTTAAAAATCACATCCTATTTTTTTTTACACACAACAAGAATTAATGGAAAATAAAGAAGTAACAAGTCATTCAATCGCCCTTTCTGTTTTGCAAGAAGGAATAAAGAAACTAGCCCAGTGGTTGGAGTTGGATTTTCCCTCACTGCCATTAATGCAACATCAAGCAATTATTCGGGCAAAAGAAGTGATGTCATGGCAAAATGAATCAGAATTTAAACCCTTGAATTTACTTTTTGACTCCATTCATCTTCAAGGTTATAAGCGACAAGAAAATGTCCATTATTTACCGCCTTCTATCATTAAAAACGAATCCCCCATTTTAGAATTACCCGCATTAGAAATTCCCGACATTAGCAATTTTAAAAAACAAGTAAAAGAAATAATTGGTAACTTGAATGAGGAAGATTTAAATAATTTGTCTTTATTGAATCTCTGTTTAGAAAAAATAGGCTCTTATGTTAGTTATGGAGACAATGACATTGCTTATAGTGATTTTGTGAAATCTATCGTCATGATAGCCGTTAGTCTAAAAAATAATCCCTCCGCCGATAGTATTGGTTTGATTGGAGGAGATTTATCAGGAATTCAAAAATTTATCTATACAATTTCTGCTGATGGTGCTTTAAAATCTTTACGAGCTAGAAGTTTTTTCCTTGAATTAGTGACAACGGAAATCACTCAACAATTATTAACAGAATTGAATTTACCTCTTACTAATGTTATTTATGCAGGAGGAGGAAATTTGTATATTCTAACCAATAATAATCATGAAGAAAATAAACGAATAACTAATATTATTAAAGCTCGTTTTAATGATTGGTTTAGTAAAAGCTATCAAGGAAAAATGTTTCTTGCTTTAGACTATGTAACTTTACCAGTGGATAGTTTAAGCAATGATAAATTGTCTGAATATTGGCAAAAAATTCCCAAAAAATTAGGAAAACAAAAACAGCAAAAATTTAGTAATCAAATTAGAGATTTTTTAACACCCCAACCTAGTTATGAATCTTGTCAAGTTTGCCATCGAGATGACCAACTCAAGTTGAAGCCTTTAAATCCTCATGATGCTTATTCTTCCTCTGCTTGTTGGGTGTGTCGCACCATGTTTGATTTAGGTAGTCGTCTATTTAAAATTAAGGCTATTGTTCGAGCAAAAAGAGCAAAGAATAAAGGTTTTGATCGCACTGAAAGGGTAAATAAAATTGTTTTACCCGGTTATGAATACTATCTCTATGAAAATATTAATAAGGCTTTATCTCTCGTTAATGCAGAGACAATTTTTTTAATTAACAATTGGGATTTAAGTAATTATAAAAATGAAAAAATTGAGCCTATTTTACTAGGTAATTACGGCAAAAAAACAGAATTAGAAAATGAATCGGGTTTCATGTCTGCGGGCGAAATGGTGAAAATCGCAGAAAATTCAGGAAAAATTGGGCGAGTTGCTTATTTACGCATGGATGTTGATAACTTAGGCAAGATTTTTGCTCAAGGGTTAGGTGAGAAATTAAATTTACCTCGTTTGGCTAGTTTATCCCGTCAAATGACCTATTTTTTTAAAGTTTATCTTAATACTTTAGCAACAGAAAAAAATTATAATTTGTTATTTATCTACGCTGGGGGAGATGATTTATTTATCAGTGGCGTTTGGAATGAAGTTATAGATTTTGCTTTTGAAATTTATCAATCTTTTCGGAAATATACTGGTTATAATCCTAGCGTTACTTTATCGGCGGGAATTAGTTTTGCTGGGGCGAAATATCCTCTTTATCAATCAGCAAATGAATCAGGAGAAGCGGAAGAAAAAGCTAAGGGAAATGGCCGTGATAGTTTGGGTTTATTTGGGGAAGTTTTTAAGTGGGAAGAATGGCTAGGTAAAAAAGATATTCATGTTAATCAGTTAGAAAGATTAGATAATTTAAGAGAATATTTAGGGGGTGATGTTTATTTAAGTTTGTTTGGTGTTAAACCTATTGTGGATAGTTTACAGAAAATAAATAATAGTTATTCTCGTAATTTTATTCAGAATTTATTGGCAACGGCTAAAATACAAGAACAAAAAATTAAAGAAGCACAAAAAAGAAAAACAGGTCTTATTTATAAAGAGGAAATAGATGATTTAAAATATTTTTTACACTTACCAAAAATAGCTTATACCTTGACTAGATTACCTAATGAGGTTATAAATCATCCTCAATTTGAACCTATTAAAACTTCTTTAAAAAGCCCTTATAATTCCCGTTATTACCGTGCGATCGCAATTTGGTTAGAATTATTAAATCGTTCATCATAAAAAGGGGGAAAATAATGTCCAAATTAATTAATAAAAAAATATATAAAAAAATACCAATACCAGATAATTGAATTAACGATTCGATTGTTTTTACTATTGGATTAAATTTAGAAATATATTGGTCTTTGATAAAAAAATAAATAATGGATAAACCAAGGTTAAACCAACCACCAAATCGGGGTAATATAACTCAAAAAACGCAAAATTCTAACAAAAATAATAATAGTCAGAATAAAAGTGAGGGTCAAAAACAGACAAATATGACAAGCACTCAGACAATTTTAAATAGTTTAAAAAACACAGAAACATTTAAAGAATATCCCATCCGAGATTTAGTTAAACATTCGGAAGAATTTGGTAGATATTTAAAAAATCAACGGTTAGAAACCAACCAAATTCGTAAGTTTTTAGACGCAATAAATCGTCTTAAAGTTAAACTAACTCAAGCAGGAGAAAATGAGGATAAAGCCCAATTATTTCGATTAGTTGAACCCGAAATTGTCTTACTAAAACCCAAATTAGCCTACGCCGCCGCTAGAGTGGATGCCGCTAAACCTTTGAGTGAGGTTATGGCACAAGTCATCGATAAAGTTCAATCATTAGATGATTTCGAGCGTTTAGTTCAATTCATCGAATCTATTATTGCCTATCATAAAGCCGCAGGAGGAAAATAAATCATGGCACAAGTTATCGACAAGCCCCAAAGAAATTTATTAGGTAAAATTATCATTAAAAGTGACATTCTTGTTAAAACTGGTTTACATATTGGTGGTGGTGCTGAAAATCTTGACATAGGAGGCTTAGATAAATCTGTTATTCGAGATCCGATAACCCTACAACCATATTTACCCGGTTCATCCATGAAAGGTAAATTACGCTCACTTTTAGAGAGAATGCTAAATAAACCCCTAAATCGCTCCGGTGGTAGTGGTACCTATCGCTACGAAAGTGATGATACAGAAGATGGTTATAGTGATGTGCAAGGTAATTTAGTAAAGTTTGAAGGAGCAAAACACTGTGAATTAAGTCGGGTTTTTGGTTCAACGGGCAAAGATTGTTGGATAGAAAAGACTGTTGCCGATAGTCAACAACTCGATTATAAACAGACAAAAACCATTGAAGGGAAAGAGTATGCCAAAATCAAGGGGCGCAACTACAGTGCTAGATTAATTGTCCGAGATGCTCATTTAAAAGCCGATTCGGCTCAACGTCTGCAAAATATTGACACGGGCTTATATATGACCGAGTGGAAATTTGAAAATGGCATCGATCGAGTCACTTCCGCCGCCAATCCCCGTCAAGTGGAGCGTATTCCCGCAGGTTCTGTATTTGAGTTTGAAATTGTTTATACGGTAGAGGATGAAACTCAGGTAGAAAAAGACTTAGAGAATATTGCGATCGCACTTAAAATTCTGGAAGATGATGCCCTAGGGGGGCATGGTTCAAGGGGATATGGCAAAATAAACTTTACTAACTTTAACATAAAATATCGCACTCTTGACTTTTATCGTCAAGCTATTACAAAGAAACAAGAGGATAAATTTCTTCTGGATAATATTGATAATACAGATAATTTATTAGAGAGATTTCAAGATGTAAAAGGATTGTTAAATCCGAAACAAAATTAGCTTGTAGTAGCTTAATTTATTGAGCCTTTTTGCTATGAAGTTTTTTACAAAATTACGCAAAAAATACCTATATCATTAGGTTTTTAATCTGACAAAAGTGCAAATAAATAGAAAAGTAACTCAACTTAAACATTTTTCCTGCTTGAGAGAAAAATTTTACAAATAAATCATGTCTAATTGGAAACTAATTCATCTTAATTTTACTAAAAATTTAGCTCATTTCGGCGAAGTTGGTATAGGTTTAGAAGAAACCCAAGAAAGAGTCAAATCGGATACTTTATTTAGTGCTTTAATTACCTCCTACGCTCGTTTATTTGGCAAAAAAGAAGTTGAAGATTTATTGAACCAAATTAATCAAAATCCTCATTTATTTCGCCATAGTTCTACTTTTATTTATCATCGTAATCAAGATAAATTTACTTACTATCTACCCAAACCTTTATTATTTCCTAAAAACTATCCCATTAAGGACGATTTAGCTTTTACTAAAACCTACAAAAAACTTAAACATTTACCCTTGACAATCTGGCAAAAATGGTATCAAAAAGCAGATTTTACTCAAGATGATATAGAAGAATTAACAAGTAAAACTCAAGGAAAAAATAATAGTCATAATTACTTAGCACAACAAGGGGTATTTGATTATCAAAATAATTTTGAAATTAAGAAAAATCCCAAGGTAGCAATCGATAGAAATGATAGTAGCACCAATTTTTATCACACGGGTTTTGTACAGTACAATTACCAAGATGAAAAGGAATATTCTGGATTATATTTTCTGATTAATTTTGCTGAAAATACAAAAGAATTAGAAATAAAAATATGCGCCGCTTTACACCTTTTGGCAGAAGAGGGTATCGGTGGAGAAAAATCCAGTGGTGCGGGAAGATTTACCCCCGAATGGTTAGAATTGCCTCCCCAATGGCAAGATGTTATTAACTTTAATCAGGGAGATTTATACAGTTTAATTAGTCTATTTTGGAATTCTTCTATTTCTTCAGAAATTATCGATAAAAGCTACTATGAAATTCAAGAAAGAGGAGGATGGATAGGCTCACCTTTTTCAGGGCGACAACTAAGACGGAAGATGGTACGAATGTTTACAGAAGGTTCAGTATTTTCCACTATCCCTCAAGGGGAATTAGCAGATGTCACCCCTAGCGATTTCAAAAAAGTTCATAAAGTTTATCGCAGTGGTATTAGTCTTTCTTTGCCCATTCAAGTCCAATTAACTTCTATCTCTGAATAATCATGAATACCACAACTTTACAACCTCTCACCTTCACCAAGAATTATCAAACTGCTAAGATACGTTTAACTAGCCCTATTTTGAGAATTGGAGGTGCTGTATCTCAACTTAATCCTTATGAATATATACAAGCTGGTGGTAAGGTTTATTTGCCTAATCAGGAAGCCTTAGCACGGGTTTTATTGGAGAGGGGCAAGTTACAGCAATATATTCAAAAAATTGAGGATAAAGAAGATATTAAATATCTTTTAGACAGTATTGACGAAAACTGGCAGAATTTAACAGATAGTTACGATAATCAAGTTTTTCCTGCTATTGGTATCAGTCGTAAATGGGTAAATGGTAAAATCTCTGACTTACGCCCCATGATTCGTAATGGTTTTGGTGAGCCTTATATACCCGGTAGTAGCATAAAAGGAGCAATGAGAAGTGCGATCGCATTTTTCCTACTTAAACATAGAGAAGAATATAATACCCCAAAGAGAATTAGTCAAATAGAAGCACAATTAAGACAAAAAATTAATAATGGGGAATTAAGAAGAAGAGCAAAATTTGCCGATGATAGACTATTTATGAGTGATTTATTTGAAGATTTTAGCCTAGGATATAAAGATAAAAAATATCAACCAAGAATAGGTCCTTATACTGACTTTTTAAGAGCTTTAGATATTAGTGATTCTACCCCCTTGTTAGCCCAAACTGTACCCAATAAAAAAACAGGAAAACGAAAAACTTATAATATTCCCGTTGTTACTGAAGTAATTGTTTCTAGTCATTTTCATGATTATAATGCTAAATATAAAGCCTCTTTATATACAGAAATGATTTTTAATGTACGCTGTGAATTTACCATTACTTTAGATGTAGAAATGCTATCTTGGTTTAATCATAATCAAGGTATGAAATTGCCTTTTAATAGTATTGAAGAATTAGTTAATATCTGTCAAGAATTCAGTCAAATTCAATGGGATGGGGAATATGATTATTGGAATAATATTAATGATAATAAAGATAAAGGAAAAAATTTAGATTTTGAGTCAATTAGAGATTTTTATGAAGAGGAAAAATGCCCCTATCAGTTAAGATTGGGATGGGGTACAAGTATGGGAGGCACTACCATTAACTGGTTGATAAATGACGATTTAAGAGAGCAAATAAGAGACACTTGTGGGTTAAAAGCTCCTAATTTTCAAGCCCCAAAATCCCGCCGCACCATTCTTAATCGAGATAGTCACATTCGTTATGTGCCGGGTTGGACAAAGTTAAATATTATTAATTAGGAAATATTTAAAAAGTGTTTTGATTAAGGTAGTCAAGAGTAAAAGCACTTAGTGAATGATGAATAGTTGATAGTAAAAAACTTCCCTAACCCTGTAGAAAAAGGGCTGGAGATGAAAGCAAAATATAATAAAATAATTCAGTGAAAATTATCAATGCTAATTAAGTCAACATGGACATTAACAGTAAATGAAATAACTCTTTTGCCTTGTAGTTATACAGTTTTTTTAATTAAAAATTTGTATCAAAAAATGTCCTTAGATTTTATAAATAATCCTATCCCTGAAATTACTTTTTCTGGCATAATTGGTAATTGTAAAAAAGAAGGAAACTTTTATATTTTATTCCCTGATGAAAAATATTATCTTTCATTGTCAGGATTAGAATTTAATGCCAGCAATGCTATCCAAAACTTAAAATTTAATTCTTCCTTAGACTTTTTAGGCATTCAATTAGATGTAATTAATAGAGAAAATAAAATTACTTCTTATGAAGAAATATATAGTAAATTAGTAGCAAATGATCCTCATAGTATAAGAGAATATACTATTAATTTTTTGACTCCTACTGCTTTTGCACAAGGAAAAATTAATTTACCTTTACCGATTCCTAGTTTAATGTTTCGTAGCTGGTTAGATAAATGGAATTATTTTTGTAATATTTATTTAGGAGGAGATGAATTAACGCAATATTTATCAGAAAACATCTATTTTAATTATTATAAACTATATAGTCGCCAACAATATATTGGTCAGCAAAAAAAGACAGGTTTTATCGGAGAAGTTAAACTCAAAATACCTTTAAAAGTTGACACTTTATTGATTAATGTAGTTAATCTTTTAATGAATTATTCAAATTATTGTGGCACGGGAATAAAAACTCGTTTAGGCATGGGCAACACATCTTTTTGAATCTATTTTTAGAGTAATTAAATATGGCTTTCTCACCGTGACTATGTAAATTATTGGTTTAGGTAGTAGGAAACCCCTCTATATCTCTCCTTAAAAGAGGAAAAGGGGAAAAGGAAATTATTTAATAATAATTAATAAACTTTTAACTTTTGTTTTACCATAACTCCTGTACAGCACGATTTATATAAGTTATTTTTCATAGTTTGCTATAATTACTGTAGAAGAATCTTAAATATCTATTTATTTTGGCTCTATCACTTCTCGTCGTGTAAATCATTAGTTAGGGTAGGCAAGAGGCAAGAGGCAATAGGCAATAGGAGATTATTAAATAATAATTTATAAACTTTTAGTTTTTGTTTTACTATAAATACTATTCAATAAAGGTTATGGAAGTCCTGTTTCTCTTAATTTATCATAACCACTGTAGAAGAGCCTTTATTTTTCGTGTTTTATAGTTTGATGCGATGAAACGTGAATAACACCCTCTGACAAGGCTATCATATTTTGACCAAACATAATTCCATCTTGAGTTTTTCGAAAATTACCAAGAGTTAATAATGGCTCTTTATAAGGGTTTCTTGCTCCCGTTTTTTGATGTGTAGTAATGATTATGCAACGACTGCAAGGTTTAACTAACTTAAATTTAATCAAATTAATTTCAATTTCTTCCCACGTATCTTCAATGAAGGGAGTATCGGTATCAATAACAATATTAGGGCGAAAATTTTTCATGGGAATTTGCAAGTTATCTTGAGGATATTTTACTTTTAATTGATGGTTTAGTTCAGCTAAAGAGGCAGTATTTGTTAATAAAAAAGGAAACCCGTCTGCAAAACTTACAGGTTGATTTTCTTTTAAACTATATTTACTATTAATAGGACGAATATACTGAGGAGATTGTTTTACTAAGTAACAATTGGTATTTAATTTCAAAGCATTTTTAAACCATTTTGCTACTTCTTCTCCTTGATCTATACCTATGGTTTCATCTCGCCAAACAGTAACTTTTCTGGAAATATTTTCTTCTAAAATAGTCAACTCAAAGGGCGAAATGTCATTATTTTCACTACTTAAAATCAAGTTATTATCACTAATATCTACTTTTATAGTTGCTAACTGAGGATATTCTCTCTGAGTTAAAAATTTACCTTGTTCATTAACTAACATAAAAGTGCGATCGCCTACGGTACAATTACAAGAATTATTGATTAAACATAAACCTTTTGCTGTAACTTGTGCTGATTTAACTTCGATTCCTTGACAAGACTTAATAGGATAAATATATAAATTAACTATTTTTAAATTATTCATAATTATTTTCTAATTCTTTGTGTGAATCTTAATAAACTTTTCCATAGATTAGCTTATATTTTCTGATTTGATTTATCTTCAAACAGGACAGTTTATAATTAAGGTTTAAAGTAATTCTTATAGAGAAAATAATGTCGATCGCATCTGATACACTAATTACACCAGAAATATTTAAACCCGCCCGTTATTTAGGTAACGAATTGGGGGCAAAACATAAAGACTTTGACACCGCAAAAGTTAGATGGGTATTGACTTATCCTGAAGTTTATGAAGTAGGAGCATCCAATTTAGGGCATATCATCCTTTATAATATTATTAACGCACAACCGCAACAAATGTGCGATCGAGCCTATTTACCTGCCCCCGATTTAGCCAGTAAGATGAGGGAAAGAAATATACCCTTATTTGCCTTAGAAACAAAAAGAGATGTTAAAGAATACGATATTTTAGGGTTTAGCTTAAGTTATGAATTAGGAGCGACTAATATCTTAGAAATGCTTAGTTTAGCTCATATTCCCTTAACTTGGCAAGAAAGAAAAGATACCGATTACCCCTTAATATTCGCAGGAGGGCAAACTGCAACCTCTAATCCTGAGCCTTATGCTGACTTTTTCGACTTCGTGGCATTGGGTGACGGGGAAGAATTATTACCTGAAATCGGCTTAATTATTGAAGAAGGCAAACGAGACAGGTTAACCAGAACAGAGCTACTACTGGATTTAGCTCAGATACCCGGGGTATATGTGCCTCAATTCTACGATTTACAAGCCGATG
Source organism: Cyanobacterium aponinum PCC 10605 (assembly GCF_000317675.1). NCBI lineage: Bacteria > Bacillati > Cyanobacteriota > Cyanophyceae > Chroococcales > Geminocystaceae > Cyanobacterium > Cyanobacterium aponinum. Next base: position 1,474,507 of record NC_019776.1, on the reverse strand, counting down.
GTAGTGTTAAGCCCAATCGTGATGATGTGCCTGAGAGACTATTAAGACGAGTTGCCACACCTATCCCAGCCTATTCTATCGGTTTAGTTCCCTATGTGCAAACAGTTCACGATCGCCTCACAGTAGAAATTAGAAGGGGTTGTACCAGAGGATGTCGTTTTTGTCAACCGGGGATGTTAACTCGCCCTGCAAGGGATGTTGAGCCTGATGAGGTGGTAGATAGCATCGTAGAAGGGATGAAACAGACAGGATTTAACGAATTTAGTCTATTATCTCTCAGTTGCTCTGATTATCTCTCATTACCTGCGGTAGGCATCGAAATAAAAAACCGTCTCCATGAGGAAAACATCTCCTTATCCCTTCCCTCCCAAAGAGTCGATCGCTTTGATGAAAATATTGCTAATATTATCGGTGGTACTCGGAAAACGGGCTTAACCTTTGCCCCGGAAGCAGGTACACAGAGAATGCGCGATATAATCAATAAAGGTTTAACCAATGAGGAATTATTGCGGGGTATTCAAACCGCAGTGAGGGAAGGCTGGAATCAGGTAAAACTCTATTTCATGATTGGCTTACCGGGAGAAACCGATGCGGATGTGATTGGTATAGCGGAAACCGTCAGATGGTTGCGTCAAGAATGTCGTCATCTCAGCAGTAAGCGTCTCAATTTTAACATTACCATTTCCAACTTTACCCCTAAACCTCATACTCCTTTCCAATGGCACTCCGTTTCTACTTCCGAATTTATACGCAAACAAATCCTTTTAAAGCAGGAATTCAACGGAATGCGTGGAGTTAAAGTCAATTACACTGATGTGCGTATTTCTGCCATTGAAGATTTTGTGGGGAGAGGCGATCGCACTCTTGCTCCTGTAGTACGTCGTGCATGGGAATTGGGAGCTGGTATGGATTCATGGTGGGAAAGCATCGATAAGGCTTATGGTGCATGGAATCAAGCCATTGAAGAAGCAGGTTTGAGTTGGAAATATCGTCAGGTGCAAAATGGTGAATGGAATATTTTTGACGGTTTACCCTCACCCCTAACCCCTCTCCCAGAGGGCGAGGGGAATACCCTCACCCCTAACCCCTCTCCCAAAGAGCGGGGGGAATCTCCTCCTGTGGGTGGGGTAAGAGGGGGGGTTTACGATGCACCCTTACCCTGGGATCATTTAGATACTGGTATTGAGAAACAATGGCTCAAAGAAGACTTAGAAAGGGCGTTACAGGAAGCCACTGTGCCTGATTGTGCCTTTGATGGTTGTAGTAGTTGCGGTGTGTGTAGTCCTGATTTTGGTCATAATATCGTGGTAACACCTCCTCCTATTCCCGACTATTTAGGGGATTTTCAACCCAATCAAGAGAAAGCCCAAAAAATTCGGGTATGGTTTGGTAAGCAGGGGGATATGGCTTTAGTTAGTCATTTGGATTTAGTTAGACTATTTGATAGGGCTGTAAGAAGGGCAGGTATTCCCATATCCTATACAGGGGGATTTCATCCCGGACCAAAAATTTCCATTGCCCTTGCTTTATCATTGGGTATGACAAGTAATGGGGAGATAGTGGATTTTGAAAATCATACCCCCATAGATATAGAGGAATTTAAGCAGAAATTAATTGCTCAATTACCCCTAGAATTACCCATCCTAGCGGTGCAAGAATTACCCGTTAAATCTCCTAAAGCTACCCAGTTATTGAACAAAGCCGAATATTTAATTACCCTTTCCAGTGATAATAAATATAGCCTATCTCAATGGCAAAATTGGATTGAAGATGTGAAGAATTCTTCAGAAATTTTAATGTCAAAAACAGATAAAAAGGGCAAGAAAAAAATGGTAAATTTAAGGATTAATCTTGATGATATTTCTTTAGTAGAAAATGATGATCAAGCAACAAATACCGTTAAATTAAAATATCTAGGTAGCGCTGTCAATGATGGCTCTTTATTAACTCCTGACCATATTTGCTATATGTTAGAGCAAGTCAGTAAACAGGATTTAACTCTCATAAAAGCCCATCGGGAGAAAATTATTTTAGCTGATTATATCACTCAATAAATGTTGAATTTGCTTTCCCAAATATAATCGCATACGGTGGGTAAAACCCCACAACTTTTATATTAAACTCAGTTCTGTTTAAGAATATCAGATAAGGTTAGGTTTCAGGTTGCAGGTTGCAGGTGTCAGGGTGTTTAGGGGATGGGGATGAGGAGAGAAGAGGAAGTAGGGGCGAATGGCCATTCGCCCCTACAGGAGTTAGGGGTTATTATTTACCCCAACACTATTTACCGTTGCCCTCCCCCCTCGAGAGGGAGGATAAAGGGGGGTTTGCCCTTTGACCTTTGCTTCTTGCCCTTTTCCCCATCACTCATAGATAAAAATTTATCCCGAACTCAGGTTATCTTATACCAACGGTAATAAATATACTAAAACAAAAAGGATAATCCAAATTACATCCACAAAATGCCAATATAATTCAGAGGCTTCTACACCAAAATGCTTACTAGCAGTATAATGACCCTCAGAGCGCGATCGCACCAAAACCGCCAAAGTGAAAAGTAAACCGGCAGTAACGTGTAAACCGTGAAAACCAGTCAAGACATAAAAACAGCTAGCAAAAAGGTTGTCAGTCAAACCGAAACCAGTGTGCATATATTCATAACCTTGACCAACTAAAAAGATTATGCCCATGATTGCGGTGAGGGCAAACCAAAACTGTAAACCCTTGACATCATTATTTCTAATAGCGGATTGCCCTTTGTGCATAACAAAACTACTAGATACAAGAATAATGGTATTAATAGCAGGTAAACCCAATTCTAACTCAATACCATCCATAGGCCATTCAGGTAAAGTAGCGTAGTAAATCATATAGGCACTAAAAAGCCCAAAAAAGATCATACTTTCTGCTACTAAAAACAAGACTAACCCGAACATTCTATAATCAGGGTGGCCATGATGATGCCCTGATTCGGCTTCATAACCTACGGTAACTTGATTTTCTATTGCTGAACTTTGCATAGTAACTTAGTTAGTTTGTGAATTTTTCTTAAATTTCTTGCAGAAATGAGGGAGTTTTTATGAAAAGCCGATAAATTGATGACTTTTCTATCTCCCTAACACCTCAATACCCCTAACTCATTTCGCACTGACTTCCGCTAACATATCCTTGACGGTTTCGTCTTCCGAATTTGATTCGCTGTCAATACCGTAGTCATAAGGACCACTCCATAAAATTGGTTCTTCTTCAAAGTTTTCAATGATTGGAGGTGAAGCAGTTTGCCATTCAAGAGTTAAAGCCTTCCAAGGATTACGCTCTGCTTGTGTACCTTTCCATAAACTCCAAGCCATATTAATCAAAAAAGGAATTGTGGAAACAGCTAAAGTGTAAGCCCCTGCGGTGCTAAGTAAGTTTAAAGGTTGAAATTCTACATCATAAAGGGCAATACGGCGATTCATCCCCATTAAGCCTAATTGATGCATGGGCATAAAGGTAATATTTAATCCTAAGAAAGTGAGGATAAAATGTAATTTTCCTAAACCCTCATGGTAGTTTTTACCCGTAATCTTGGGAAACCAGTGATAAAACCCTGCAAATAAAGCTAAAGCCGATCCTCCAAATAATACATAATGAAAATGTCCTACTACAAAATAAGTATCATGAACATGAATATCAAAGGGTACAGAAGCCACCATTACCCCTGTTAAACCACCGATTAGGAAGGAAGAGACAAAACCCACTGCAAATAACATGGGAGTGTTTAATTCGATTTTCCCGCCCCACATGGTGGCACACCAACTGAAAATTTTAATCCCCGTAGGCACGGCAATCAGCATAGTTGTTGCCATAAAGAACATTCTTAACCAACCGGGAGTACCACTGGTAAACATATGATGAGCCCAGACAATTAAACCGAGGAAGCTAATGGCTAAACTAGAATATGCGATCGCACGATAGCCAAAAATAGGCTTACGGGAATGAACAGGAATAACCTCAGAAACCACCCCAAAGAAGGGTAAAATCATGATGTAAACCGCAGGGTGAGAGTAGAACCAGAAAAGATGCTGATAGACGACAGGATCGCCGCCTCCTGCGGGATTGAAGAAATTTGTACCTGCAATTAAGTCAAAAGAAAGAAGAATTAACGCCCCCGCTAAAACGGGAGTAGATAAAAGAATTAAAGCAGAAGTTGCCAACATAGACCAACAGAATAGAGGCATACTGTGTAAATCCATGTCTTTGATGCGCATTTTCAGGATGGTAGTAGCAAAATTAATACCCCCTAAGATGGAAGAAGTACCCAATAACAGGATACTCAAAATCCAAAACTCTTCTCCCCATTTACCAGTCATTAAACTCAAAGGAGGGTAAGAAGTCCAACCCGATTGAGGCGCACCCACCAAAAAGCTACTTATTAATAATACTCCCCCCGGAGGTATTAACCAAAAAGCAACGGCATTTAAACGAGGGAAAGCCATATCTTCTGCCCCAATCATCAAAGGAATGAGATAATTAGCAAAAGCCGCCCCTGCGGGTACAATCCAGAGGAAAATCATGATCGTACCGTGAAGGGTAAACATTTGATTGTATAACTCAGGAGAGATAAAATCAGGATCAGGAGTAGCTAACTCCGTGCGCACCACTTCAGCAAATGCACCACCGATAAAGTAAAAGAGAAAGGAAGTAACGAGATATTGAATACCGATAACCTTATGATCTGTGTTAAAGGTAAAGTAATCTATTAACTTCCTCTGTTTATGATTAGATGTTGTTGTATTGCTCATAAATTGGATTAGATTCAGATTAAAAATGTTATTGATGAGGAAGGTGTCAGGTGAATGAATAATTAAGAGTAAAAAACTCCGTTCACGACCGAAGGCGAACTCCCTGAACCCCGAACTCTTAATGTAGTTGTGCCAACGTCTCAGGAGTAACTCCCAAATGATGAGAGTGCATCTCCAGACGAGATTCTTCTGTCATGGGCTGAGACAATAAAGCCATTGTTTCCTCTTTGTCTTCTAAAGATGCGATGGTATTTTCTTGCACCCATGCTTGATAGTCTTCTTCACTATCTACATGAAGCACCGTTTTCATCCCGCCGTGATAAGGACCGCATAATTCAGCACAAATGATGGGATATTCCCCAATTTTATTGGCTTTAAAAGATAACTCTGAATCCCTACCGGGTAAAACGTCTTGTTTTAATCTTAATTGAGGTACCCAGAAAGCGTGAATCACATCTCCAGCTTTCATGTTTAATTTAACCTGTTTATTCACAGGTACATGGAGTTCTCCCGTAACTACCCCAGTATCAGGATAAGTAAAAATCCATGCGTATTGAATACCGTTGACATCTACTTCCAAATCCGCTTTACTGCTACCGATACCAAGAGATAAATGTCCTTGATGGGGATTAAAAGCGACTAATTTTGCTCCATTCTCTGCCATCTGCATTTCTTCTTGGGGAAAATCTCTGGAAGTTTCGGGATCTAAACCACCTAAATTGTTATAAACTTCAAAGCTATAAACCGCTAAAATGAACACGATTACTGTGGGAATAGCAGTCCAAACTATCTCTAAGGGTACATTTCCCTCAATGGGAGGTCCATCAGTGCGATCGCCTTTTTTTCGCCTAAATCTAATGATGGAATAAATTAAAACTCCTTCTACGATTAAGAATAAGCCCGTAGCTATAGTCATCATCAAGTTAAATAAACCATCCACTTGTGCCGCCCCTTCCGAGGCTTCAACGGGCATCAAGCCGTGATTTTGACCATACCACAAACTGATCAAAGTAAGCAGAATACCTGCGATCAAAGTGATAATATTACCTGGTATATTCACAACGATTAAATCCTAAACTGCTGAATAATAAAACTTTTTCTTTTTTAAGGATAAGTCAAATTTTTTTATCTGTAGCAAAGGATTAATCATTCTCTGATATTTCTTTAAGTTTTTTTAATCATTACTCACTTATCCCTAACCCCTTAAAATCCATAAGTAACCTCAGTTCGGTTTAAGAATTTCCGATAAGGTTAGGTGTCAGGTGTCAGGTTGCAGGTTGCAGGTGGTAGGGGTTTTTAGCAAGGGGCTTAAGCCCCTTGTTTAAGTCAGTTCGGATTAAGGCAATTTTATCGTTATTTCTAAGAAGCTATAAGGTTTTTTGACTACGAGTTGGTCTGCTTTCAGCTTATCCAAAACTCAGGTTAAGTAACTCAGGGCTGTTTCAATGTCAGTTAGCAAAAATATTGGGGTGTTTAGATATTTGAGGCATTAGGGAGACTTTGTAAATAGAACAAGAAGTTATAGACTTCCCGAGTATATCCCTAACTCATCTTTTTTTTCAATTCCTCCAATTCCACAGATACTTCCCAATCTCTAAATTTTTTCTCTAAATCATCATTACTGTTATTAAATCCAGAGTTACGATAAGACCCGTAAGAGTTATAATTGGAGGTATTGGAGTTAGATTGTGTCCACTGTTTAGCTTTTTCTAACTCTTTAACCTTTAAATTAATTTCCCTTTCTTTATTCTCAAGATTGATCAGTTTACTATTATTTTCAAGTATCTGATTTTTTACTTTTTCCATTTCCTGCCAAGCAAAATTTCCTTGAGAAAGTAATGTATTTTTTCTTTCTTCTGCTTCTTTAGCTAAATCATTTCTATTCGCTTTTTCCGCTTTTTCTATTCTTTCACACCATATTTTTATATCTTGAACTAATTTTAAAATATCTAATTCTAGTTGTTTTCTTCTTGACTCTAATTTATTAATTAACCCAATAGTATCTTCTTTTTCTTGCTTGATTTCCTGAGCAATAATTGTCAAATTTAGTTCAGGATTATTTTGTAAAAATTCATCTAATTTAGATTCTAAAAAATTGGTAAAATTTTCAAAAATACTCATATATTTACTCTGTTTTCTTAGGAATGAAACAGCCCTAATTATCCTTAGTGTTAGAAACTAGCGTAGTTCATAATAGGAATCTTAATCAAGCTCGATCGAGGTTTTTGTTTTCAATTATTATCAATCATTATAGATAAAGTCTTGATCTTTTTAAAAATATTTAGAGAGTTTTAAGATGGTTTCCAAGTGGAGAATTTACCTATCTTCTTGATGGTTATAATTCTTTGTTAAGAAGGGCTAGGGAAACTCATGCAAGTATTTTTTTTTAGCCAAATCTTTCAACTAAAATCAACTTCTAAGGCAAAATTAGGCAATATTTCTTCCCCAGATAATACGCAAGGCATTTTGACAAGGGTTCTGGGTTTTTGATGATGATAGATTTCTACCTCTCTATCTTGAGGATTAATTAACCAACCTAACTTTAAGCCACTATTCAAGTATTCTTCCATTTTCTCTTGTAGAGGCTTTAATCTGTCACTTTCAGATCTTAATTCCATCACAAAATCGGGACAAATAGGGGGAAATTTCTTTTTTTCTTCGGCGGTTAAACTATCCCATTTTGACTGTGATACCCACGCCACATCAGGAGAGCGATCGCCCCCATTAGGCAATTTGAAGATAGTGGAGGAACTAAAAACCTGTCCTAACTTATATTGACGATTCCAGAAAATTAAATCAGCGATTAAATTAGCTTCCCGATTACCACTTTCACCACCAACAGGGGACATAATGATTAATTCTCCTTGAGGACTTTTTTCCATCGGTATATCAGGATTAGCAAGGCATAACTGATAAAATGCTTCGCTAGTTAACTGGTTGAGGGATTCAACATTAATTACTGTCGCCATAATGATTAAATCATTTTTGTTTATAATTTTAACATCTCTTTTCGTCTATTATAGATGCGATGCCAAAGACATAGAGTGCGATCGCGAGGGGACTTGTTACCCAGCACGCACCTCTTAAGACACAAATACCCCGAGTGTTGAGGATCAAGTTTTGGAGGAGTATGAGGAAAAGTCTCTTCATGATTTAGACAATAATGCTATGATCGTGAGCAAGAAAGAGTCTTGATTAGAGTATCCAATCAGCATAGAAAATGGAAGAGTTATTAGCACTGCGTCAATACATAGAAGAAAAAAACTACGATCGCGCTTTGGAATTGGTTGCTGAATTAGAAGAAATGTCAAAGGAAGATAAACTTAACAAAATTTTTAGTTATGCTGTAATTTTATTGCTACATTTAATTAAACAACAGGCGGAAAAAAGAACAACTCGCTCTTGGGATTTTTCTATTTATAACTCCATCAAAGAAATTAAAAAAATTAATAAAAGGCGTAAATCAGGGGGTTATTATGCCACAGAGGAAGAATTAAAGGAAATACTTGCAGATGCCTTTGATACAGCGATTAGGAAAGCATCTCTTGAAGCCTTTGAAGGTAAATATAATCCCGAAGAGTTAATGCTAAAAATAGACTATGATAGTATTCAATCTTCAGCTTTAAAATCTATCTTATAAATTCAAAAAGATGGGATGCCAAAGGCACAGCTACGTTGCACGCACCTCCGAAAATCAAATATGGTATATTTATCGCTTGACTTCACGCTCGAGAATTTCAGCGATAGAGTATAGTCAGTATTATAAAGTTGCTCATTCATCATTCCATGATTTTTAACTCATTTTTTTTACTTCGGATTTTACCACAAATCTTACGCTCTAAGAAGCGATCGCACCCATCATTCAAATTCCCCCCTTATTAAGAGGGGCTAGGCGGGATCTAAAGAATCTAACTCAAAACCGATCGCACCACAAACTCCCTCAAAATTCCTCAAAACATCATCATTACTAAACCGAAGCAACCTCAAACGATAATTCTCCAAAATAGCCGTACGGGTGAGATCTCGCTCTATGCCCTCTGGTTGAAAATGAGAATCTCCATCAACTTCGATCACTAATCTTTTTTGACTACAATAAAAATCCACAATGAAATTATCAATGGGGCGTTGTTTCATGAACTTATAGGTTAAGCGTCGCAGATATTCAGACCATAATTTTCGTTCCGCAGGAGTCATATTTTTTCGCAACTCTCTCGCTCTTTCCTTAAGCTTGTAGTTATAGGGGAGGAAAAAGTCGTTTATTTTCGGTTTTTACTTTTCATTACATACAAACTTCTTCGTTAATGTTAATAAGGGTCATAAGATCCCCCCTAACCCCCCTTATTAAGGGGGGAATCAGAAAAAAGAAAAAAATTTTTTGATCAGGTGATAGGTTTTTGAGCGAATCTGGGTAATGTATAAGTAAGAGAAAAAACAAACTATTTAAAATATCCCTCACAGGAGCATTAAAATATGAAACCCGAAGTAACTTTAAAATATTTAGCTTACCTCCGCAACAAAAAAGCCAATAACGAAGGTTTTACCTTAATTGAACTCTTAGTCGTAGTAATTATTATCGGTGTCCTCGCCGCCGTTGCTCTCCCTAACTTATTAGGACAGGTTGGTAAAGCTAGAGAAACAGAACTGAAAAACGCTGTGGGTACTGTTAACCGCTCTCAACAGGCTTATCACTTTGAGCGTCAAACCTTCGCTCCCAGCATTTCTTTCTTAGGCGTTAAATTACCTCAAGAGTATTTAACAGATACAGGCATGAACCTTGTAGCTAGTTCTGACAGTGCATCAAACTTCAGTGAAAACTCTAATGCGGCAACAGATGGTACTCGAGCTTTCTCAGGATTAATTAGCCACTCTGGTGGAGAATTTACTCAAATTCTTTGTCAAAGCAACGAGGTAACAAGTAGTGTTGCTGTACCCACAAACGATACCACTTGTGCTAATGGAAGTGCTCAGGTAAGATAAAATCCTTCCTCTGGAGAATTTACTTAATACTATCTTAAATAATAAGAGTTCTTTAAGCCTGATGCATCAATATTTTGAGCATCGGGTTTAAGTTTTTTTTCCCAATACATTTAATAGTTTTCTCATACTTTTCGTCTTTCATTGTAATGGGACGATTAGTTTTAAAAAGTTTTTGGGTAACATAAAAACAGAAAAATATCTCTACTTTAATAGAAATAAGTTTGTTCTGCTGAGGTCTAGTTCTGAGAATAAGAAGATTCTAGAGGATAATTATGTGGCAATTATTTTACAAAATGTTTCTCCGCTACCATAAAAATAATAATGATGGTTTTACCCTCATCGAACTCTTGGTTGTGATTATTATTATTGGGATTTTGGCAGCAACTGGATTACCTAACCTACTCGCACAGGTAGGAAAAGCCCGAGAAGCAGAGATGAAAAATGCTCTAGGTACTGTGGCGCGTTCTCAAATGGCTTATCATTGGGAACAACAGGTGTTTTGTTGTGATGGTCGAACTCCAGATCAAATTTTAGAAGCCCTCGGAGTTCCTATCAACAGTAAATATATTAGTAGTTGGACTTTCGACACTTCTACTGTTGCTTCTCAAGTTACCTTTAACATTACTAATAATAATTGGGATAAAGATGGCACAAGGGGACTTTCAGCTGGAGTATTTTTTGATCCCGCCCTCGTAGATGCCTATAGCTCAATTATTTGCCAGAGTTTTGATCCTAGTGCCACCACAGCTTACCCAGTCATTACTGACCCAGTTTGTGGAACTAATGCTTATCAGCTAAGATAATCATAACCCATAGGATTATAATTAGCATCAATGAGACGTTTTTGGAATTTAGCAACTTCAATTATATTTATTATCTTCTGTATATCCGTTATTGGTTACTTACAAATCCCCATCACAAGCAGAAAAAGCCAAGCCATATCTAAAGAAGAAGCTATAAAACAGGAAAAAAGAGATTATCTAACTCTTACTTTCCTCAAGAATTTACCCAATTTTGGTTTTAATAACTTAGTCGCTGATTGGATTTATCTACGGTTTGTTCAATACTTTGGTGATGAAAGCCGGGATTTGACAGGATATACTCTCAATCCAGAATATTTTACTGCTTTTGTGGATAAAGACCCTCGTTTTATCGAACCTTACTTTATCTTCGCCCCTGCCACTACTCTCTTTTCAGGCAGGCCAGATGTTAGCGTGGATTTAATGAGCAAAGGCTTACAAGCTATACAACCCCAACAACCGAAAGCCTACCAAGTGTGGTACTACAAAGGTATCGACGAACTCCTATTCACCAGTCAACCACGACAGGCAAAAATATCCTACCAAATAGCAGCCCAGTGGGCAAAATACCACGATAACCCTGAAGCCCAAAATCTCGGTCAACTAGCCCAAGATACTGCCAACTTCTTAAAAGAAAACCCCAACAGCAAAAAAGCTCAAGGCGCATCTTGGATGAGCATTTACACCAATGCCAGAGAAGATTCTGTAAGAGAATTAGCTCTACAAAATATCGAACGCTTAGGAGGTGAATTAAGAATAGAAGGTAATAGGGCAACATTAACCTTTCCTGAAGAAAAATAAATTCACACTTACCTCCCATAGATAAAATATGTATAGTTGGCATCCTTCCATTATTCATCTACTAGAAGAAAAAAAATATTCAAAAATAATTGACTATTATCAACAAATTATCAACACAGATCCCAATAATATCATTAATTATTGGTATTTAGGATTAGCCTATTTATTAAATAAAAACTTAGAAAATGCCCAAGCTACTTGGTTATTATGTCTATCCAACATCGAAGAATCTGCATATGATCAAAGTATAGAAATTCTTAAAAATATTCTTGAAACTGAAGCTCTACGACAGTTATATTCTAGTAATTACTCCCTAAGTTTATTAATCCGACAACAGATAAACGATCTTGACGAGACTGATGTTAATAATCAACTACACATTATTAATTTAGAACTTTTATTAGAAACTTTTAATATAGAAAATATTTTACATTATGACATTATCAATAAAATAAAAAATAGTGCTCCTGATACTCTAAATTTATTACTAGTTTTAACTATTTTAGAAGATATTTTAAAAAAATATACCCATGGTTTAAGTGTATTATTAGCAGAATCAATTTTACACTATTCTCAAGGTAATCAGGAGGTAATGAATAAAATAAAAAGTGTGGCTATTTCCATGGGAGAAGAAAAGAATCATATTAATTATGCTATTGATTTATTAGAGCTTTGTAATTATTTTAATCACGAAGATAGTCGTATTTTTATTCACCTTAATAAATTTTATGAACGAATAAAAAACTATGAAAAACAATTGAATATCTGTCAACAGTATTACCAAAAAGCTAGTAATTATATAGAAAAATTGAGTAGTATTAATTGCTTATTATCCTATTATCGCACCATGGGAGACAGGGATAATTTTGCTCAATTAGTCAGCGAACAAAGTCAATTATATGAACAGATAGAAGAAAAAAAAGATAGTTTAAAAGACGAACAAAATAAAGAGATTATCATCATAGGAATAATTGACTTTTTTTATTGTCAGGATTTGCCACAATATAACCGTAATTTAATCAATAAAGTTGCTCAAGTTTTTCAAGATATTAATAAACCTTGTTATCCTAATTTTGTTTTTCAATATCAACATCAAGAATGTCTATTACCTCCCAAAGCTGAAGCAGATCAAGGGCAATTTTATCCTTTAAAATTAAGAATAATAGAACCTAAAAAAGTTTTAAAAATAGGTTATATCGCTCATACTTTTAACGACCATGCCGTAGGTTATATTTCCCGTTGTTTAATTCGTAATCACGATCGCACCAAGTTTGACATCAATCTTTACATGGCTCAGGGAAAAATCGATGAAATAACCACCAAAGACTTTCAACCCTATGTTTCTCAAATATTTAGGGGCAATAGAAATGTCAGAGCGTTAACTGAAAAAATTTATGACGATGACATCGATATTTTAGTAGATTTAGACAGTGTAACTCAAAACTTAACCTGTACTGTTATGGCTGTAAAACCAGCACCAATTCAGGTTACATGGTTAGGTTTAGATGCCAGTGGCATACCCAATATTGATTATTTTATCGTTGATCCTTATGTTTTACCAGAAAATGCCCAAGAATATTACCAAGAAAAACTATGGCGTTTGCCCCATAATTATTTAGCCATTGATAACCTTGAAATAGGAGAAAAAACTTTAACCAGAAAACAACTTAATATCCCCGATGATGCAGTTATTTATCTTAATATGCAAAATGCTGCTAAACTTAATCCCCATATTGTTCAAATGCAAATGGAAATTATCCAGAATGTTAAAAATAGCTATCTTCTTTTTAATGTAAGAAAAGATAAAAATGTCTTAAAAAAATATCTTTATTCCCTCGCCGATAAGTTTCAAGGGGTGAAAGATAGAATCAGATTTATTCCTAGTTATCCTCCCGCTATTTATCGAGCAAACTTGGCGATCGCAGATATAATCTTAGATACTTACCCTTTTAATGGTGCCGTAACCGTTTTAGATAGTCTGTGGCAAAATATCCCCTTAGTAACAAGGGTAGGGCAACAATATCACGCCCGACAGGGTTATAGTTTTTTAAAAAATTTAGGTATAGAAGAAGGTATTGCTTGGACTGACCGGAAATATATAGAATGGGGTATCAAATTTGGTAATAGTGGCAAATTAAGAGAGAAAATTAGAGAACAATTACAACAATCAAAACTCAATTCTAGTCTATGGAACACTGAACAATTTACCAGAGACATGGAAAAAGCTTATCAACAAATGTGGCAAATTTACTTAAAAAGTATAGGGTAATAAAAAAATAAAGATGAAAAATCACTATCAGCAATGGTTATCAAAAGTCACCCCAGAGGATTCTAGCCAGAATTATCACAATTTAATAGATTACTATCTCGGGGCGATCGAAACAAATCCCGATATAATTACTAATTACTGGTATTTAGGATTAGCTTATTTATTAGATGAAAATTTAACCCAAGCCCAAGAAACATGGTTTTTTATCTTCGCCCAAGTAGCACAAGACTTACAACAATATTCCCAAGAATTATTAGAAATACTCAATTTAGAAGCCCTCAGACAAGAAAAATTATCCCATAACAAACTCCACTTATTAATTTGCCAACAAATAGCAGAAATTGATCCCGAAAATATTAATAACCTTCTTACAGTCGTTATCCTACAAATCAAATTATCTGAGTTTGAGATTAACCAATTAGAAGAATATAATCTAAAAGAATTAATCGCCACAGCAGATAAAGATAGTATTGATTTTGCCCTCATTCTTGATTTTATTCCTCATATCTTAGAATATCCTTACGAACAAACTGTTTTATTAATCCAATCAATCCTGACATATACCCAAGGCAATGAAAAAATAATCACTAAAATTGTTAATCTTGCCACCGACATAGAAAGAAAAAAACAATACACTATTTATGCCATTCGTTTACTAGAAGTTTGTAACCTATTTCCCCATCAACAACTAGATATTTATCGCAACCTATATAGTTTTTATAAAAAAACCAAAGACATCGACAAACTTATCGCTATTTGTGAACAATATCGAGATAGAAGCCATAATTTCTCTGATAAACTAGAAAGCCAGAATTTACTACTTAATACCTATCTCACCGTTGCCCAATGGGATAAAGCCTTAATCTTAGCTGAACAACAGTACAAATTATATGAAAATATAGAGAATCATATCGAAGACTTAAAACAATCTCAGAGTAAAGATAGTTTTATCATTGGTGGTATAAACTTTTGGTATCTCAAAGATGATCTTAGCTATAATCGTAAGCTAATCAACCAAACTGCCAAAATATTTCAACAGGTTAATCAATCAAATTATCCTTCATTTACCTTCCATAAACCTCAAAAAAAAGAAAAGCTAAAAATAGGCTATCTCGCCCACACCCTAAAAAATCATTCCGTTGGTTTTCTCTCAAGATGGTTAATGCTTTATCACGACAAAGAAAACTTCGATATACATCTATACATGAATCAAAATCGTGAAGATGACATCACCGAAAAATGGTTTAAACCCCACGCCTCAAAAATAACGAAAGTTCAAAAAGATACCCGTAGTTTAATTAATGCTATCTACAATGACAAAATCAATATTTTAGTAGATTTAGACAGTTTAACCTTAAATAGCTCTTGTTTGGTAACTGTGGCAAAACCAGCCCCCATTCAAGTGACATGGTTAGGCATGGATGCTACAGGAATACCAAATATAGATTATTTTATTGCCGATGATTATGTAATTCCGCCACAAAGCGAACAACACTACCAAGAAAAAATTTGGCGATTACCCCATACTTATCTGGCGGTGGATGGTTTTGAAATGGCTAATCCTACTTTAAAAAGAGCTGATTTAAACATTCCAGAGTTTGCCGTTATATTTTTAAACGTACAAAATTCTGCAAAACTCAATCCCCATTTGGTTAACCTACAAATGCAAATTATTAGTCAAGTAGAAAATAGTTATTTGATTTTTAAAGTAAAACAAGATGAGACAAGGTTAAAAAAATATATCTATGAATGTGCTGATAAATTTGATAACATTCAAGATAGATTAAGATTTATTCCTTATGATGAAACCGTAGAACTACATCGGGCAAATTTGGCGATCGCAGATATTTTCCTCGATACATATCCCTACAATGGCGCCACCACAACCCTCGAAGCACTATGGGCAGAAATCCCTACTGTGACTAGGGTAGGAGAACAATTTGCCTCCCGCAATGCCTATGGATTTATGATGAATACCAACATTCAAGAAGGTATTGCGTGGACAGATGAAGAATACATAACATGGGGTGTAAAACTAGCAACAAATGAAGATTTAAGGAGAGATATTAGCTGGAAATTAAGGCAATCTAAAAGAAAATCTCCCTTGTGGAATAGTAAACAATTTACCAAAGAAATGGAAAACGCTTATCAGCAAATGTGGCAAATTTATCTCGAGGAGAATCAATAAATGTTTAATGTTGATAATAGTATTGATGATTTTTTACAAAATCAAAAATATCAAGAACTACAAGAACTTTTAGAAACAAAATTAGAATCAGATCCTGATAATTTAATTAGTTATATTTATTTAGGTTTAGTTTATTTTCTCCTAGATAAAAGAGAAGAAGCCCAAGCAACATGGTTTTTAATTCTCATGGCAGAAGATGAATTTGCCTCAACAAAATTAATAAAAATTTTAGACCAAGAAGCACACCGACAATGGAAATTTAATAATTATCAACTATCCTACAACTTAAGGGAAATTATCAAAGATAATAATCCATATCTAGTCAATAATTTATTGTTAATGGCAGAATTAGCAATTAATTTAAAGATAATTAATAATGATTATTTAGTCAATCTATCTTTAGTAGAAGCCATTAAAAATACACAAAAAAAAGATATAGATACAGATATTTTATCCTCTGTTTTTGCACAAATTTTAGACTTTCCCTTTTTAATTAATATTGATTTAGCCGCCGCTATCCTTGAAAATCAAAATGGAGATAAAAATTTACTACAAATTATTTCCAATAAAGCCCATCAAGTTGGTTTGGAAAATAATTATTTATATTATGGAGCAGAACTTACAAAAATTTGTTTGCAGTATCAACCGGATAATTTATCCCTCATAAAACAAATATATAAATGTTATAACGGGGCAGAGGATTTTCATAAATTAGAAGAAACCGCTTTGAATTTTATTAAATATAGTACCAATGACGTAGAAAAATTATATGGTATATATTTATTAATGCGTGGCACTGTTCAGGTTGGAAAATGGGATAATTACTTCGATTTATATCAAAAATATTTTTCTTTACTATCGCAGTTAGAATTACATGAAAATAATAATTTTGAAGGATACATAGAGTATATGTTAGTCTCTATATGTCAATTTCTTCTCTACTTTAACGATACACCTAAAATTAATAGAAAAGTAATTAATAAAATATCAAATTTATATCAAAAATTAACCAGAAAACGCTATACAGAATTGTTAGAAAATCAACTCTCTTCAACTCAAAATAATACTTCTGTAAAGAAAAAGTTAAAAATAGGTTTTCTATCCGAAGCTCTTAGAGTCAATTGTGTAGGGATTTTGAGTCGTTGGTTGATCCAATATATAGATCGAGATAAATATGATATTTATATATACAAAATCAAAGGTAGAGAAGATTTTTTTACCAATCAATGGTTTAAAAATAAAGTTACTCAATACTATTGTTTTGATGAAATAAAAGATACTTATGAGCAAATCAAGAAAGATGAAATAGATATTCTCATGGAGTTAGATTCTTTCACCCATAGTTTTACGAATGCAGTAATGACACTAAAACCAGCTCCCATTCAGGTTAGTTGGTTAGGTTTAGATTCTACAGGGATACCTGCTGTTGATTATTTTATCGTTGATTCTCATGTATTGCCTGAAAATGCTTCTCAGTATTATCGTGAAAAAATCTGGCGTTTACCCCATACTTATATTGCAGTTGATGGCTTTGAAGTCAATACTCCATCTTTAAAAAAGGAAAGTTTAGGTATCTCAAACAGTGCGATTATTTATTTGAGCTTACAAACAGGCTTAAAAAGACACCCTGAGTATATTCGTTTGCAAATGAAAATCTTACGGCAAGTTGCTGATAGTTATTTTTTAGTGTCGGGATATAAAAATGAATTGAGTATGAATAACATCAAAAATTTATTTACACAAATAGCCCAACAAGAAGGAGTAAATCCAGATAGAATTAAGTTTTTACCTTATATGCCATTGCAGGATTATCGAGCTAATTTATTCATCGGCGATGTGGTTTTAGACACATACCCTTTCAATGGTGCAACCACAACCCTCGATGCTTTATGGTTAAATATTCCTTTGGTGACTAGAGTCGGGCAACAATTTCACTCCCGTCAGGGTTATACATTTTTACAAAATTTGGGTATCACTGAAGGTATGGCTTACACTGATGAAGAATACATCCAATGGGGAGTTAAGTTTGGTACGGATGAGGAATTAAGAAAAAAAGTTTACTGGAAATTAAAAGAGTCGAAAAAAACTTCTCCATTATGGAATGGTAAACAGTTTGCCAAAGAAATGGAAAAAGCCTATCAACAAATGTGGGCAATTTATCTTCAGGGGAATCGATAAATGATGAATTATCACCAAGAAATAAAACAGCTTTTAGAAGCTAAAAAATACCAAGAATTGATTTCTTATTTAGAAGATAATATAGAGGATATTTCGCAAAATCAATTGAGTGTAAATTTATTTTGGGATGTTATTCCCCAATTATTATTAGTAGAAAGAGAGAAAGCCTTACCTTTATTAAGAAAGGGAATTAATTTTGTTAATAATATTGATGAATGTGTTAAAAAACTTGATCATGTTTACCAATTATCAAAGAGTAAATTTCCTGATTTTTCTATTCAGTTACTAGAACTATGTATAAAAATAAAACCGAATGACCTCTATTTAGAAAAAAATCTGACTTGGCATTATTTATTACTTGAAGATTATCAACAGGCCTTAACTTTAGCACAACAAATATATACTAAAGCAGATAATTTAGGTCTGAAAGTTTACCTTCATTATTTAATTTTTGAAGTGATAACTGCAGGGGGAATGTGGGATATTCTTCCCCCATATTTAGAAGAGTTTAAAATCAATTTATATAAAACCATTGAATCTCAAGTTGCTCCAAGATTTATTGAAGATGTATTTGTGAGTATTACTCCTCCATTAATAGCAAGAGAAGATAATCTTTCTCAAAATAGATTTTTACAGAATCAAATTGCGAAATTATTTACCAAAGAAACTAGAGCAAAATATTCATCTTTAATATTATCTTTATCGAAACAGACTCAAGTAAAGAAAGACAATATAAAATCAACAAAAAAATTAAAAATAGGATATATTTCCAGTGCCTTTCGCCATAATCCTGTGGGTTATTTATCTCGGTGGTTATTAAAATATTATGACCGTGATAAATTTGAGGTTTTTATTTATTTAATGAGTGATTATGAAGATGAGATAACCCAACAATGGTTTTTTAAAAATGCTACTAAATATCGTAAATTTCCTGTTGCTAATATTACAGAAATAGTTAACCAAATTAGTCAAGATGAATTAGATATTTTAGTGGATTTAGATTGTTTAACTAATCATAGAACTTCTCAAGTAATGACTTTTAAGTTAGCCCCTATTCAGGCAAGTTGCTTAGGTTTAGATTCTACGGGGATTCCTACCATTGATTATTTTATAGCAGATTCTTTTGTTTTACCTGACAATGCCCAAACTTATTATCAGGAAAAAATTTGGCGTTTACCTAATTGTTATCTTGCGGTGGATGGTTTTGAAAGTGGTACACCTAGATTATTATCGAAGGTAGATGGGATAGTAAACGAAGATGCAATTATTTATTGGACAATTCAAACAGGATGGAAAAAGAGTGAAAAATCCTTAAGATTGCAACTAAAAATTTTAAAACAAGTTGATAATAGTTATCTTTTTATTCAATGTAATGGCAATGATAAAAGTATAAAAAAAATTGTAGAACAAGAGGGAGTGGACGTTAATAGAATCAAACTTTTACCTTTTGTACCTCTCCTCAATTACAGAGCTAATTTTTTCTTAACTAATATTCTACTAGATAATTATCCTTTTAATGGGGCAACTAGCACCCTTGATGCTTTATGGTTAAATATTCCCCTTGTCACTAGAGTTGGTGAACAATTCCACGCCCGTCAGGGTTATACTTTCCTTAAAAATTTGGGTATCACTGAAGGTATTGCTTACACTGATGAGGAATATATTCAATGGGGAGTTAAGTTTGGTACGGATGAAGAATTAAGAAAAAAAGTATATTGGAAATTGAGACAATCTAAGAAAACATCACCTTTGTGGGATGCTAAACAGTTTACTAGGGATATGGAAAAGGCATATCAACAAATGTGGGAAATATATGTTAGCAAACAAATAAAAAAAGAATCAGTTGAACATGAATAAGATTAATTATGCCGATGTTGTCAAATTTTATCGGAAAGGAGAAGTAAACAAATTAATTAGTATTTGTGAAAAATCTATATCATCTTTTCCTAATGATATAAATAATTATTGGTATTTAAGTTCTGCTTATTTATTAAATAATCAAATAGATATGGCTCAATCTATATGGATGTCGGTGTTGTGGGAAAGTGATGATATAGACAAAACAACTCAAGAATTAGTAGATTTTATCCACAAATTAGCAAGAGAATTAGTTATATCAAATTATTATCAAGAAGCTAAATTATTTTATGAACAGTTGATAACTTTAGATGAAGATAATTTACTCAATTATAAATGTTTACTTGATTTAAATTTACAAATAAATAGTCAAGAAGAAGCAGAAATTATTTTTAAGCATCTAATCAATTCTAATTATTCAGATCATGCTATTTATTTAGAATATGCTCAATTTTTAGCGAAACAATATCGTCACGAAGAACTATTTTTAATCTTGAAGCAAGGTGTCGAAAAATTCCCTTTCGAGCAAAATTTATACTTGGCGATGGTGCAATTTCTCAAGAATAACGGTAGGGCAAAAGAGGCGATCGCCTTTGCTGAACAAGGTTTAAAATTGAATCCTGATAATATAATTTTTCAGTTAGAAAACGCCAAAATATTACCCATTATTTATGAAAGTGAAGAAGAAATAGAGTTTTATAGAAAAAGATTTACTGAGCATTTAGATAATATCTTTCAAAATTTGTGTCTAAAAAATGAAATGGAGAAAAAAAATGCTTTAACGGCTATTAGTTTAAGTACGAATTTTTATCTTCAATATCAAGGTAAAAATGATCTCAAGATTCAAAAAAAATATGGCGATTTAGTAGAAAAAATTACTAAAGCTAATTATCCTACAACTAGCAAATATACAGTAAACAATGATAATAAAAGAAGAATTAAGATAGGTATTATTTCTTGTCATTTTAGAAATCATAATGGGGCTAATTGGGCATTAGGATGGATTAAGTCTTTAGATAAAAACAAGTTTATTATTAATTGCTACTACTTAGAAGTTACAGAAGATTATATAACAAAAGAATTTATCAAATATAGCGATAATTTTTACTTTTGTTCATCAGACTTGAACACAACTATAGAAACAATTAATAAAGATCAATTAAATGTTGTAATTTATACAGATATAGGAATGAAACCTATTACGAATATTTTGGCAAGTATTCGTTTAGTATCAATTCAGTGTGTTACTTTTGGGCATCCAATTACTTCTGGTTTATCTACCATAGATTATTACATATCCAGAGAGTTAATGGAAACGGAAAATAGTAAAAATTATTATACAGAAAAGCTCATTTTATTACCAAATAATGGTTTTTATTTAGAAGATATAAATTTACCAAAAAAAATAACAAACAGAGAAGCATTTGGTTTTGATCATAATTCTATCCTTTATTTATCCACTCAATCTTTATTTAAATATTTACCACAATTTGATTATATTTACCCTGAAATTGCTACTCAAATTCCTTTAGCTAAATTTATTTTTATTGAATTTCCCATTAGTAAATATGTTAATCATATATTTAGAAAAAGATTAAAAAAAGCCTTTGTTAAATATCATTTAAACTATCATGACTATTGTATTATTTTACCTCGTTTAAATGAAGAAAAATTTATGAGTTTACATATGGTGGGAGATATTTTTCTGGATACATTTACTTGGTCAGCGGATAATACTTGTAGATTAGCTGTAAGCTGTGATCTCCCCATTGTAACTTGTCCGGGAGAGTTTATGAGGAGCAGACATTCTTACGGAATTTTAAAAATGATTGATATGGAAGAGACTATTACTTATTCAGAAAAAGAGTATATCGAGATGGCAATAAAACTAGGAAATAATTTGCAATGGAGACAAAACATAATTGATAAAATGAAAAAGAATAAACATAAATTGTTCTATGATTTAGATTGTATTCAAGGATTAGAAAAATTTTTGACTAATGTTGTGGTTAATAAAATTTAATGTAAAAAAATGAATCAAAAATCTGCCATTGAAACATTTTTACAATGTGACAATTATAATGAATTGGTTACTTTTTATGAACAAAAGCTAGAAAAAAATTCAGAAAGTTATGTTAATTATATCTATTTAGGTCTAGCATATTTATTAAATGAAAATCAATTGGAAGCGCAGACAACTTGGTTTTATCTTTTAACTCAAGAAAACCCAGAATATTTTGATGTACTAATTACAGTTTTGGATCAAGTAATCGTAGGTTTGATTAACTATAATCGCTTTAACCCCGCCATCTTAGCCTATCGAAGTTTAAGGGCGATCGCACCTCATTACAAACAATTACAGTTAAAATCCAATAATCTTATTCAAAAGTGGATTGAAGAAGCCATACATTTCACTAAAAATGGTTTATTTTACGAAGCTAAACATCAATATCAGTTACTAATTAAATTTGAATATAGTCAAGGTTCTCTATGGCGAAATTTGTCTTTAATTCATTATCAACTGTCAGAATATGTACAAGCCTATCAAGCTATCTCACAGAGTATTAATTATGAGCCTGAAAACCATCTTAATTTTTATTATGGGGCAATATTTTTGGAAAAACTTAATAATGTTGAAGATGCAATAAAATTCTATCAAAAATCGATTAAGTTAAATCCCAATCATCTGGATAGCTATAATAATTTAGGAAATCTATTATTAAATAATAATCAAATAAAACAAGCAGAAAAATATTATCTATTAGCAATTAATGTTGATAATAAATACTTTGGTGCCTGCCTTAATTTAGGTAATTTATATTTAAAAGGTGATAGAATTACCTTAGCCTTAGATTATTATAATCAAGCTCTAAAAATTAGCCCAACTTATGAAAACTTTTTGTGGATAGTTAACAATATTCGCTCTTTTAATTATATTCAAGAATCTATTAATTTTGCTCGTCATAATTGTTCTTTATTGCCCGACAATTTATTTGCTTCCCTAGAGTGCGATCGCATCTTACCTTTTGTATATCAAAAAGAAGAGGAAATAAACAATCACCGCCAGAATTTAACAAGATTTTTACAAAAAATATCTGAGATAAATTTAGATATAAAAAATAATAGTTTATTTGCTTTACAATTAATAGATACTCACACTAACTATCATTTACATTATCAAGCGCAAAATGACTTAGAATTACAAATATTATATGGTAATTTCATTCATAAAGTAATGAAAGTTAACTATCCTAGCTATTGTCAACCACTGAAAAAAAATAAACATCCAGAAAAAATAAGAATAGGTTATATTTCTTACTGCTTAAGATCCCATGTTGTGGGCAAATTATCCTTAGGATGGATAAAACATCATAATCAAGATAAATTTGAAATCTACTGTTACTATTTAGGAGATTTTTCTGAGGACAAAATAACCCAAGAATTTAAACAGCATAGTAATAAGTTTTATCATTTTAAAGATGATACTAATATCGAAATTATTGCTCAAGCAATAAAAGATAATGATCTAGATTTTTTAGTGTTTTTGGACTTAAGTATGTATCCCAGAATGTCTCAATTAGCAGGATTAAAGTTAGCTCCGATTCAATGTGTTACTTGGCTTCACCCCATCACATCAGGAATTCCTACTATTGACTATTTTATTTCTAGTGAATTAATTGAAAAAAATAATACTAATAATCATTACTCAGAAAAATTAATTAAATTACCCAATCTAAGCATTTGCTATTCTCCAAAAAACTCAAAAGTAGATGAAGATAAAGCTAAATTTAATTTGAAGCAGGAAAATATTATTTACCTTTCTTCTCAATATTGTTCTAAATATTTACCACAATATGATTATGTCTATCCAGAAATAGCAAAAAAAGTAGAACATTGTCAATTTGTTTTTATTCATCCCAGAATTAATAATAATAATGATAAAATTACACCTCAGCTATGGGAAAGAATTAAACAAAGTTTTAGTAACTATCAATTAGATTGGCAAGATTACTGTATATTTTTACCTACTATTAAAAATTCCAAAGATTACAGACAACTATTAAAAAGTTGTGATATATTTCTTGATACTATTGGCTTTACAGGATTTAATTCTACCCTCGATGCCTTAGAGTCTTTCTTACCTGTTATTACCCATTCAGGTGAATTCTTCCGCACTCGACAATCAGAAGGTATTTTAAAAATGATTCAAGTGACAGATACTGTTGCTGATGATGTAGAAGATTATATAATAAAGGCGATCGCCCTTGGTACTAATAATGAATTAAGACAAAAAATAAGTGATAAAATAAGGAAAAATATTAATTTATTATATGAAGATTTAACTTCAGTTAAAGCCCTAGAAACCTTTTATTTAGATACCGTCAATAATAATTGATCAACACTAAAAATCACAGTTCCTCAAATTCAATTAGAGTATTATATTTATACCATTGTGAACACACTAGGGCATATTTTCATCGAGCCGTTTATTAATTCATAAAAAATAACTTTTAATAATAACCCATGGATAGTCAAAAATTTGTGCAACTCATTCCCGAAATATTTGATTTTGATAATATTGAATCCATCGAAGCAAAAAAAAATCAGATAGCTTCTATTTTAAAAAAAGTTGATAGCACTATTAATCCCTATGTTTTTTTGTTACTTAATACTGCTATTAGTTGTTTAGAAGAAAACGAAATATATTGCGAAATATTAAAACAATCTAGCACTACTTTAATTCCCATTTTAGAAAGTAATCCTCAATTAATGGCTTACGGAATTATTGATAATGAAACTATTGATATTGATAATATTAATTATACCTTAGAATCATCAAACTATAGTGATCAAGTTTGTATTTATGAAGGAGATATAACAAGTTTTTGTGAAGATTTACAGTCTTTAGATAGTGAAGATAAAATAGGTTTATTTCACCTAAATGGAAATAGACCTTATCGAGAAATACTGTTAGCTTTAATGAATATCAGACCATTATTAGCAGAAGAAGCCTTTATTATTATTTCTCAGACAGAAAATGGAGCAACAAAAAATGCTATTTCTGATTTTCAAAACTTTAATAATAGTGACAATATTCACGAATTATTGGTTGTCAACCCAGAAACAAAATCTTATCATTTCATGGAGCAAGAATTAGTAATTTTGCTGTATCGAAATAATGTAATTAATAAGCAAATTAAAAGAATCAATAATGCAGGATTAACTAAACTTAATCAGGCAACAGAAAATCATAAAAAAACCCTTCTTCATGTGGGTTGTGGCCCTTCTAATCCTAATGCTTTACCCCAAGATTTTCGAGGAGATGACTGGGTAGAAATTCGCTTAGATATTAATCCTAATGTACAACCTGACATTATTGGTACTATTACTGATTTAAGCGGTGTTCCTAATAATAGTGTAGATGCGGTTTATTCTTCCCATAATTTGGAACATATATATAATTTTGAAGTACCCATCGCCCTTGCTGAATTTAAACGAGTTTTAAAAAATGGTGGTTGTGTAATGTTTGTCGTGCCAGATATGCAAACCGCTGCAGAATGGGTTATGCGAGGAGAAATGGAAGATTCTCCTTTATATCAATCTCCTGCTGGCCCTGTTCCAGCACTATGGATGTTTTATGGCATGGGTACTACTTATCCAGGAATGCCTTATATGGCACATAAAACAGGTTTTACTACTAAAAATTTAGCCAAACAATTAGGGGAAGCTGGTTTTAATAATTTAAAATTAATTAGAAGAAGTTTTGATATTATTGCTTATGGTTATAAATAGTATCGATACTTATTCAAGGCAACCATAAGAACATGAAAATATCCAAAAGCCAGTATTAAATTTAATTACTTTATTGGTCATCAAATAGAATGAAAAAATTTGCGATCGCCCTTATTAAGTCAAAACTTCACCATAAATGTTTGTTAGAAACTCAGGAAGCGATTCACCATACCTTACAAGATATGGGTTTCGATAGTGTTTTAACTGATAATTTGGAAAGGTGCGATCGCCAATATATCATTTTGGGAGTTAATAATTTACTTTACCCGAATCAGATTGAATTACCCCCTAATTCAATTATTTATAACCTTGAACAAATCTACCCCCAATCCCCTTGGATACAATCAGGTTATCTCGATTACCTATATCAATATCCTATCTGGGATTACAGTTTATCGAACATCGCCCAATTAAGAAAATGGGGTATTAACAAAGTTCAACATTTACCCATAGGCTACCATCCCTGCCTTACGAACATTCCTAAAAATGATAATCAAGATATTGATGTGTTGTTTTATGGCTCAATTAATGAACGTCGTCAAAAAATTATTCATAGTTTAGAAGCAAAAGGAATAAAAGTTAAAGCACTTTTTGGAGTTTATGGAGAAGAAAGAAATAGTTATATTTCCAGAAGTAAAATTGTTTTAAATATGCACTTTTATGAAGCTCAGGTTTTTGAAATCGTTAGGGTATCTCATTTGTTAGCCAATCAAATTTTTGTTATTTCTGAAAAAAGTAGTAACTCCGAAGAAGAAAACTATTTTCAGGGAGGTTTAGTTTTTTGTCCATATGAAAATTTAGTTTCTACTTGCCTAGATTATTTAAGCAAGGATAAAGATCGAAAAATCATCGCTAAAAATGGTTATCATTTATTTAAAAGTCGTTCTTTAAAAGACTATTTAAATCCTTTAATTAATTCTATTTCTCAAAATATTAATAATAACCATAAATTTATCAAAGACTTTTATCGCAAAAATCAGGCTAAAAACGCCTTTGATCAAGGTAATTATCAAGGTGCGATCGCACTTTATGAACAAAGTTTACAAATTGATCCAGACTGTTTAGAAACTAATATTTATCTTGCTTTAGCATTCTTATATAATGGAGATGACCTAACCGCAGAATTAATTTTATATTCATTTATTGATGATAAAGAACAGAACGAGTATGAATTACACTTAGTAAAAGAAAAAATAATTAAAATACTACGTCAAGAATTAAATAAAAATTTACAATCAAATAATCAAAAATTAGTAGATAATATTAAGGTATATATTAAAAACTTCTTATCTTAAACAGGGACAGTAACTATTGTTAAAATATGAAATATATTGCAATTTCTAAGTATAATAATTAGAATATTTTGATAGTAAGCTAAAACTATTTTACAACAATGGAATATATTGAATACGATTTTCCTAATTATCTTAAATTGATTGATCAAGAAATAGACAAAAAAACATATCTCCGAAGATCAACCGACAAATTTAAATTATCTTTTAACAAGGGGAAAATATTTTAAGCGAGAATTATATCAAGAAAACAGGTATTTATTTCCTATCCATTTTGCTATTCCAGAGGAAAAAATTATTAAGAATATAGATAATTTAGAAAAAATAAATTTTTTTGCTCCTTGTAATCCAACAGATAAAACTACTTATGTTTACGATACAGAAAAAGCATATTATCAACAATACCAAGAAAGTTTTTTCGGAATTACTATGAAAAAAGCAGGGTGGGATTGTTTACGACACTATGAAATTATTGCTCAAGGATGCGCCCCTTATTTTCTTGATATTAGAGAATTACCTTATTTAACTATGCATAGATTTCCTCGTTATGAGGTTTTAAAACTAATGCAAATTGCTGATAATTATTTAGAAACAGAAAATTTAGATTTAGATAACTATTTGACCAGTTTTGAAAGTTTATTAAATTATACAAAAAAGTATTTAACCACAAAAAGTCTAGCACAGTATTTTGTAGAATTTATTTAATATTAAACAATACTATATTTAGTAAATAAGACAGTTATATAAAATAAAATGTGAATAACTTATCCTATAAACTTTTACAGAAAAATAAGAGAAATAATGTCTCATAATTGCTCCATATAAATCTGTTTATTCCCCAACTTTTTCCACTAAAATATATAGAAAATTTTCCAATCTAACAATAACATTAATCAACTCATCATAAGCCACTTCCATAGCCTTTGGTTGTAAAGAAACTAAATCATTTGGTTGAATAATTAACCAACGTTTAACTAACTCCTCTAAGGTAACACTATCTTTTTCCCAAAGAATAATTAAACAACTAGCAATATCACTTTCAATATCAATATTACCCTTAGCAGGAAACGAAATATAACGATTAAAAAGAAAAGATTGTTTAGTTCTAATAGCTTTTAATAAGTCCTCTTTTATTTTCTTATATCTTAAGCGAGGATGTAAAGAAATTTTAGCTGTTTCCCAATCTTTTTTATCCCAATTAATCACAGGATTTATAGAAGATTGAATATTATCATTAACACACCAAAAATCAATTAAACGATGAATTGGATTTAATAATTCATAAAGAGATAATTCTTCTTCTTGGGAAACCTCCCCCAATCCTAACTCCCAAATATCAGGTAAACTATCAGGATTTTGAAACAAATCTCGAATATTCCACTTTCTCCACATTACCATACTTAAAAAACTCAAATGGGAAGACTTTAACATCTCAAATACTTGAGGAATAGTAAAGCCTTTATCCCCTTGTAAAAGATAGTTAACTAAAATAGATTGTTTTTGTTTTTGAGGAGGAAAAGCCATGGAAGCAAATTTATTTTTCCATAACTGTTTCGCTGCAACCGAATCATTTAAACTATTGAAAGTTTCTTTTACTAATTCAACTTCTAAATCATCTGGGTTACTGTCCATCAAACCCATATTTTTAAACAATTTTTGTAACCTAAAAAAGTTAAACCTTTGATAATAACTATGAAAATTAACCCTAATAATTCCTTGCTCATTAAGTAAAGATTGAAATAGTTTTAATACCTTTTCAGCATCAGGTAATAAATAAATAACTTCATCACAGTTAATATAGTCAAAACGATAATTTAATTTGTCAATATCTTCTATGGAAAGAGTATAAAATTCAGAGTTAGTAAAACCATGATGATTTAATCTTGTTTTGGCAACCTCTACAGATTTTGGAGATAAATCAATCCCAATAATTTTTGCCCCCGGATTAGCATAAGCTAAAAATAAAGAAGTCCATCCGCTACCGCATCCCGCATCTAAAATAACTTTATCCTTGGTGTCAATTATTTTTTGTTGGGACAAATAATAAGGGGTGGTTAAATCGTGAATAAATAAAGTGTCATAATATTCTTCGGGAGATTGTTCGATGGGAATTTGTGGATAGGGTAGATTGTCGTATTGTTCCTGTAATAAGATTGTCGTTTTTTGATTCATATCTTGAAATTGAAAATTTAATAGTTATTTTTTAGTTTTACTACTAACTAATTATAATAATTAGGTCTATGCAAAATGACATAATTTTTTATAAATATGGATTCGTTTTTTTGCTGAGTAGAGCAATTAAATATTTTAAATACTCACTTGATTATTAATTAATCCTCCTAAACTTTGCCACTGACTGGCAGTAAAATTAACAAAGTTAATATGTAAATTATCTGATAATTCTATGCCTTCAATTAGCATTAAATTTATGGCTATTTCTGAGAAAAATAAGCCGACTTCTTCTTGATCGACGTTATTGAGATTGACTAATAAAGTGCAGTTTTCTTGATCAGAAAGGTTCATTAATACCGTACCAATTTCTAAAGCTAATTCTTCTTGATCTGCTTTCCAATCAGGAAAGATAGCATAGTTATTACCATTACCCTTAATAGCAACTAAATCCTCAAGATTAAGTTGATTAACAATGTCTTGATTGTCACAATTTAAAGTTATTTTGGCAGTTATTTTGGGTAATATTTTCTGCCATTGCGACTCCTCGAGATTATCAATAAAAGTAAAATTAAGGATACTTTCTAAGTCTAAATCTTCCTCCATCATCAAATTCATGGCAATACCTGATAAGAATAAATTAGCATCTTCTTCCGTTATACCAGTGGTGTCAATAACGAGGGTTATTATGCCCTCACCCCCAGCCCCTGTCCCACTGGGCGAGGGGAGATTTGCTCCTTCTGGGTTTGATCCCCCCCTAGCCCCCTTAATAAGGGGGGAGTTTTTAGCTAGGGAAGAAATAAGGTTATATAATTCTTCTATTAATGTTTCTTCGTCGCTTTGCCATTCTGGGATAATTAAATGGTTAATTTCTGTTAATTTGATTTGATCGGTAAATTCCTCTTTGATGAATATATTTCCCTTTTCGACATGGATAGTAAAAAAATCTGTGTATTTATTAACTGTAAATTTTATATGAGGATATTCTTCTCTCAAAATAATAGAAATTTCTTGCCAACTATGATCATCGTTGGAAATAACTGTAAAATATTGTTTATTTCCCTGTAAAAACAAGCCTATATTGATTGATTCTATAATTAAAATATCATAGTTATTATTATGTTTATCATTAGTAAATTTAACCTTATGTAAATTCTTTGAAGCCCCAAGGTATTCTATAAGTTTTTTAAAATTATAGGGAATATAATTAAAAATTGATGCCGTTATTCTTGGTAAATCTAAAAAATCTTCCACATAACAATTAAAAAATTGAATATCAATAAAAATTGTCAAATTTTCTGTATATTTATGAATATCCTGCACAATTTGATATATTTCTATTCTTTTTTGTGTATATTGAGATTCTGGAAAATAGTTTATTCTCTCAATAAAATTGCTATAATAAATCTCGTTTATAAATTTCCCTTCTAAAATATTTTCTAAATTGTTTTTATGCTTTTCGGGAGTATAATTTTCTAAATATCTCTGATGACTTCTTTTTTTATATTCTTCAATTAGTTCAGGATATTGGACAAAATATTTAATTTTATTGATTAATTGTTCAATATTTTCAAAAGATTCATATTCTTTTCCTTCTTCTAATAACAGATTCATTCCTGCTTCTTCTGCAAGGGTATCTGTTAACAAAAAACCCCCTGCAGAAATAATCTCAAAAAAGCGTAAGTTTAAGTCTCCATTTAAGCTAATATTTAATGAAATTTGGGCTTGAGAAAAGGCTTTTAATGAATCTCTTTGAGATAGTCTTCCAGACCAAAAATTTGGTATTTGTTGATGTAAATATTCAAGTATTGCTTTTCTTCGGGGATGAAATTTGCTGGCTTGTCCGACAAAAATTACTTTATCTGTAAAAAAATCTGGTTCAATGGTAGAATCCTCAAAGTCAATGGTTTTTAAATCACCTTGAGGAGGATTGAGAAATAATCCGGGTAGCCAATATAAATTAGGGATTCGGGCAAGATAATAATACCAAAGATGATGACGTTTATGATCTGTGATGTAAAAATCATATTTTTCTGATTTGGCATACTCTATCATTCTTTCTAAGGGTTTTACACCGTGTTGAGTATCCCCTAGTATTAATATTTTTGGGCAGTCTAAGGCTGTGACATTACGAGGAATTACGTTGAAAAATGAATCGACTTTGGCAATAAATAAATCTGGTTGCCAATTCGGATAGTTTTCTGTCAGTATTTCTCTAACATCATAAGATGTACCTATGGGTAAATTAATAATTTTATCGGCTTGATCTGGGTAACTGGTAATATAGATTTCATCATGGGAAAAAATGGGATGTCTTTGACGCTCAATATAAGACCAATGATGAGAATATAAAATTTTTTGTTTTGATAAGTCCATTGAGAAAGAAATGTTAAGGATGTATTTAGATGCCCAATATTAAAATTATAATCTTCAATAAGTAAAGCATTTTATTTTTCCCCATCATCGTTAAATTTTTTATGAATTCTATAACTGCAATTCCTCAACTTTCAGAATCTCAAAGTTATCAACAGTCAGAGAGTTTTTACAAAAATTTAGTCGAGTCTGAGCTTCACAAAATATTGCATTACTATAATTTAGTCAATGGTAAGGAAGAAAAGGCTCAAGGAGTTTGGTTTACTGTTATTTTTGGTACTAAAAATTTAGATTATAAAAGTCATTTGGAGGAAGCTGGTTTTAAGGTTAAAGTTATTCCTTATTTAAATAATTTTACAGAGCAACAAAAAAAATTATAGATTAAGTAAAAAGGATGATATTTATTTTTATTAATTATAATGATTAGATTAAATTATTTGATTTAATGTTTAGTAAAAAAATGAATTGGACATGGCTATTAAAAATATACAAAAATCAAAAGTTAACGCTATTTTAGAAATTTTTAAAGAAAAAATTGTGACTATTTATCAAGACGAGTTGATCCAGTTAATTTTATTTGGTTCAAGAGCAAGAGGGGATGCTAAACAAGATTCAGATATTGATATTTTAATAGTTTTGAAAAATTTTAATCAAGATAAACATAAATATGAAAAAATGATTAACTTAGTTTCTGATTTATGCTTAGAATATGATTTATTAATTAGCTGTGTTTATGTTAATGAATCTCAATTTAAGAGCGAAAAAAGCCCTTTAATGATTAATATTCATAAAGAGGGTATATTCTTATGAAGAATGAACAAAAATTATTGTTAGAAAAAGCTCAGGAAAGTTTAAGAGCATCTAAAATACTACTAGAAAATCAATTACCAGATTTTGCAGTGGCAAGGGCTTACTATACAATGTTTTATATCGCAGAGGCTTTTTTACTAAAACAGGACTTAACTTATTCCAGTCATAGTGCCGTTATTGCAGGATTTGGACGGGAATTTGCTAAGACAAAACGTATTCCCGTTGAGTATCATCGTTATTTAATCGAAGCACAACAGAAGCGTACTGAAGCTGATTATAATTTAAAACCCAATATCACTTTACAGGAAGCAGAAAATATTATTAACAAAGCCCAAAATATGCTTGATTTTACTAACAATAATATCGATATTATTTAATGTTTAATTCTTTAATTAGGGTTTGATTTTCATGGTTAATTTTTATTTTTTTGGTAATGAGAGGTGTTAAGATTTGCCATTCTTGCTCTGTCAAATCTCCCAATAAGGAAATATTAATATACTCAGTTAAGTCTAATTCATATTCAAATAAGAGACTCATGGAAATTGCCGAAAATAATTCGGTGGCATCTTCGGGTAAGATTCCAGTGATATCAACTAAAAGAGTAATAGGCTTTTCTGGAGGTGTTTCCATTAATTGAAGGATTACTTCTAGTAATTCCTCGCCAATTTCTTCTTCATAATTTGACCAATCGGGGAAAACAATTAAGTTACTTTCACTGAGATTTAATTTTTGGGTTAGTTGTTGGGCTTTATTTTTCTCGATACTATCTTTAATAATTGTCCAAATATTTCCAATATATTTATCTTGAGAGAAATTATTTTTAATTATTTCTCTTCCTGCTTCGCCCATTTTTTTTGCTAGTTCTGGATTTTCAGCTAATTGAATCATATACTCTGCCATGCCATCCACGTCTCCTTCGTCAACCAAAAACCCTGTTTCGTTTTCGATAATGACATCTTTGATTCCACCATGTCTTGTAGAAACAACGGGGATTCCCATGGCACAGGCTTCCACAACAGAAATAGACGTACCTTCTGAATCACCATAGCTAGGTTTTAAAGAATGTTGTACAAATGCTCTAGCTATACTTAGATTTTTGGCTACTTCTTGATGAGATACTGCACCGAGAAAATCTATATTTTGTTCTATTCCTAATGATTTAGCTAATATTTTACAAGATTCTAATAATACACCTTCACCCATCATAATTAATTTTGCTTGAGGATATTTTTGACAAACTTGGGCAAAGGCTAAAATTGTTAGGGTTGGAGCTTTTTTGTCAACAAAACGCCCTACTGCAACAAAAGTAATAGCTGATTTTTCTGGATGAGACTGTGTGAATAATGATAAATCAACGCCACAGGGATTATAGTACAGTTTTTCTTTAATTGCCCCCAGAGATAATAAGTGTTTTTCCATATCTCTTGAACCAACGATAATCCCTTCAGCTTGTTCAAAGAGAATAGGATAAAATCTACCTGCATTTTGTAACACATTATGGTGGTAGGCATCGAAACCATGAAAATGAACGATTAACGGAAGATTTAATTCCTTACAAATATCCATCATTGCAACACCAATATGTCCATATTCAGCTAAAACAGCATCTACTTCTCGATCTATAAAAAATTGTTTTAATTCTTCTTTATTCTGTTGTAATGGAAAAGCAATATTTGGTAAGTTAATAGTCTCTGCTGGTAATTTATTTATATGGTCATGGATAAATGTTTCTGAGTAAGCGTTAGGATTTACATGGGCTACAACAACAGTATAAAGTCCTTCTTTTTGTGCTAGTCTTTTTTGATTTCTTATTTGTCTAAGTTCTTGTTTTAAGAAAATATTGGTTTTTTCTATTGTGGAAAAAAAGTTAACTAATCTTTGTTCAACATCTATGATAACCTGAACAAATTTTTCATCTCCTAGAGGATATAATTCTTTCCGTAGAGAGTTAAAAAGAAAATAGCGGTGAAAATATAAATAACCATATTGATTAATTTTGCTCGTTTCAGTGATTCCTCCTTCATGCTTACGATAAATACTCATAACTTTGGGAATTCGACGAATCTTACCTTGAGAAGCAACAATAATAAAAAGTGGCATATCACCACTTGCATATCTTAAAAAATCTTTTGGTAATTTATCCGCACTATTTTTGCGGAAAAGAAATGAAGATGTCTGAAAAGGAGACCATACAGAAATTACATCTTCTAAAGTGAACTCTAAACGATTTATATTATATAAAGTACCTTTAATTTCTCCTAATCCCTTTGCGCAAAGTATTTGAGTATCATGAAAAACTCCTGTACATTCTGGATCTTTTTCTAATACATTTGCTTGTTGCTGAAGTTTGGTTTCATCTGTCCAATAGTCATCCCCTTCTAATAAGGCAATATATTTTCCCCGACAAGCCTCTCTAATACGAATACCATTTAATCTTCCATTACCTGTATATTTTCCAAGGTTTTCTTTAGCTAATAAAACTCTAATTAATTGGGGATATTTTTTCTGATATTCTAAGACAATTTCTGTGGTGCCATCGGTGGAACAGTCATCGCCGATTACTATTTCAAAGGGAAAGTCTGTTTTTTGACAAATAACACTTTGTAGGGCTTCTTGGACGTACTTTTGATGGTTATAGGTGATAAAGCAAACACTGACTAGGGGATTCTCTGTTATTTCTGCCGAGCTTATTTCTTTGGTGTTTTGCTCAATTAATTTGTTGGCTATGTCCCATGTCAGTTGTTTCATATCGTCTTTTTCGGGGTATCACTAGATTATTCTCGATCTAATCTCTAATTTACCCAAGATAATGAATATTGCTAAATGTTATTTTTATATTCCTACATAATTCTTAACATTTATTCTGATAACGATCGCCCTTAACCTTCCAAAAACTTTTTTAATTCATTGGCTATTTAGCTTTTATGTTTGTCTGGTTTCTAAAATGGGATCAGGTGGAGTCTCCCACTTGGCGATCGCCTTCGGTGGTGCTGTGCGATCGCCTTTAATCATAGATTATCATAATGAAAACGACAAGCAAGAAAATCAATTTGAGTGGCACTAATGCGATAAATCAAACGATGCTCTAAATCAATTCTTCTTGACCAAATATTACCCTCCATATATTTTAAAGGTTCTGGTTTGCCGATGCCTTGAAATGGATTTCTCATGACTTCAGTAACTAAATCTAATATTTTTTCCGCCCTTTTTTTGTCATTTTTAAACCACCATTGTAAATCACTTTTAAACTGACTACTAAAACCTGGAACTTGGGGAAAACTTGGCTGTTTATCCTCTGAAGTAGAGTTTTGTTTCTTGTTTTTACTCAATTCCTAATTCCTCTTTCAATTCCTCTAAAGATTGGGGTTTAATTTTACCTGTCATGGATTCTTCTAACGCCTCGAATAAATGATGAGAATTAGCAGGATTTCTGAATAAATAAACGGTTTCAACTAAGCTACGCAAATCAGACTCGGCAATTAAGGCAACATTTTCACCCTGACGACGATTGATAATAAAAACTTGATGATCTTCTACAACTTTATCTAAAAGTTTAAATAATCCATTTCTGGCTTCTGTGGGGGAGGTTATTTCATAGCTAAACATGATTTACTCTCAATTTTTTTTATGTACATAATAATGTACATTTTATCATGGTTTTTATTTTTTGAGATAAAGGCGATCGCACTGCACTATATTTCCCCTGATCGCCCGAATTACTAAAATTCATAGATAATATTAACCAATAGCAAACTCTGTAAATTCTCTTTTATAGGG
The DNA here is from genome assembly GCF_000317675.1 of Cyanobacterium aponinum PCC 10605. Taxonomy (NCBI): domain Bacteria; kingdom Bacillati; phylum Cyanobacteriota; class Cyanophyceae; order Chroococcales; family Geminocystaceae; genus Cyanobacterium; species Cyanobacterium aponinum. The sequence goes on along the minus strand of NC_019776.1, from coordinate 1,438,442 downwards.
AGCTTGAAAACCTAATACAATATGCTCTTTTGCTACCCCTGCATCTAATAATTGATTAGCAATACCGACTTCTGTACCATCTCTTTGAATCCAAATTTTATCGTCTTTCAAATCCACATGAATAATCACACCATAAATTCTAGTTTGATCATCCCAACCAATATTTAAAACCTGATAATGGTGATTATGATCATCAAATATTAATTGAATTTCTGTATCATTTTGAGAATGATTAATCGAGTGTTGAGTTAAAATATCCTTGACTAATTGAATATAGTCTATTCTTTCCATAAAACCACCTCTTGCTTAACAGATTTAATAGCTATAAGCACTGCTTGATGAAATAAATCTTTTGCGGACATCTCTTTATCTTCTTTTTGATTACGGAGCAAACATTTCCCCTAACTTAGATAAAACTTCATCTTGAATAGAACTATCAAGAGTACCAAGTTTTTTGACTAAACGAATTTTATCAACAGTTCTAATTTGATCTAAAACAATTAATCCTTCTTTTTCTTGAAAGTTACACCTAATCCGAGTCGGGTAAAGTTTACCTTTACTGGTCATAGGTGCAACAATAACTGTTTTAATATAATCATTCATTTCATCAGGGGAAATAATCACACAAGGACGAGTTTTCTGAATTTCACTGCCAAGAGTAGGATCAAGATTGATTAAGTAAATATCAAATCGCTTCATCTACCACTCCCATTCTTGTTCATCCCAATAGGATAGCGTCTGAGTGTCGCTATCCAATAGTTGATCATCATTTTCAGAAGCCATTTCTTGAAAGGATTTTGCCCAATTTAACCTTACTTTGTTTTCTTCTGAAGCACGAATTATTATTGTGCCGTCTTCAATGGATAAATCAATTTGATCTTTGATTTTGGCAATTTCCAGCAGAGTTTTGGGTAGTCTAACCCCTTGAGAATTACCAATTTTCACTAAACGAGTATGAATAGTATTTTCTATCATTTTTCAATCATTTTCAATTTAAGTAATTACATTGTAGTTACTGTTTTGTACTGATGTCAATATTGTTATCTAAAGTGCGATCAAGCGTAGCTTGCCACTTCGTGATCGCATCTTGTTAAGATAGATTTAAGTTTTCTACTTTGGATAGAATGTTATCCCAATTATATAAACTTATATTTGGATGTTTTTTAATATCAAAATATTGTGGTAAATTTTTCATATTTGAGGGCATTTCTTTTTTCCATTTATGACAAAGTTCTTCTAACAAAGACTGTGGATTTTGACAAAATTTTTCATAATCAATAGTAAAAACCTTTGTTGAATCAATAGAATTTAATCCTGTTTCAATAGCTAAATTTGTTACCATAACTTGCCAAACAGTTTGATAAATTGGCTCAAGATTAATGACTTTGTGATAGTTAGGGGGTTTAAAAGAATACCATTGTTTAGCATCACCAAAAAATTTTTCTCTAGCACGAACTAAAGAATTTGCATTAGTTTTTATATCTCTTTTCACAAATAAAAAATAAGAATTTTCATATAAACTTGATAATAAAGGTATATGCCAATTTAAAATCATTCCTTTCAAAACTAAGGGTAATTTTTTTACCGATTGAAAAGCTCTTAAATCCTTAATAAATTTATCTGTATTTACATCCTTAATAACTTCTGGTGATAATTTTTGAATATCGCCAAAAATAAAAAATCTCCTCCAAAAATACCAAAATTCATGGGGTGACATTACTCCTTTAGTTTTTCCTAAATTAGAAGTAAATAAAGAAGTCTTATTTTTAGTAAAAATTTCTTCTCTAAAATCATATTCTATTAACATTTGCTGTAATTTTGCTCCCAAATAAGGAGCATAATAAAATCGAGAAATAAAATTAGTCGGATAGGTAAATAAACCAGATTCAGTTAAGTATTGATAAACCAATGTTGAGCCACTTCTAGCACAACCCATAATATATAAAATTGGCTCATCACACAAATCTATATCTGAGATTTCTTTTTCTTCTAAAGGATTAAAAAGATTTTCAAAATATTTAAGTAATTCTTCTAATTCCTCTGGTTTTTGATGTTCAATTAATCTTTTTTTATTGTCCATAATCCATAATAGCTTTTATGATCAAATCCATTTCTTCAAAACTGTAACGTTGATCAATTGGTAAGGGTAATAATTGAGATGTTAAATGTTTTTCCCATTCAAAACCCTCAGTTATACGATTAACACATTCTCGCCATAAAATAGGCACAAAAATAAGTTTTTCCCAAAAATATTCATGTTTAATCGATTTTACAGGTAAATAAGGATAACAAAAAGGAATAGAATTATTATCTAATTTTATTACTTCTGACGATAATTGATTATGAGAACCTAATATTTGATCAAGATAGAGATAATTTTGACAGCGTTTTTGAGCAACATCGTTATAATCTATTTGACTGAGAATAATTTCTGATAATTCAGAGATTAAAGCTATTTCATCACCGTTAAGTTTTTCATTATCTTGAAAAATTTTATAACCTTCCTCCAATATTCCTTGATGACGAAGTAATAAATGTTCACAACGATAATTTTGATTTCTTTTCAAGTTATTTAAAGATGATAAATAAATATTATCAGGTGTATAAAGATAAGCACCATCAGGTACACCAAAAAATTTACGAGCAGAATTAAAATATACTGATGTTTTCATTTTTGGTTGATAAAAAAAAGATTGAGTATTATCAACCCATAATTGCTTATTATGCTTTTTAACTAATGTTTCTAAATATTTATTTTTTAAGCCAAAATAATTAATATAAATTAAAATATCATTGGGATTTACAACTAAATTATCAGCTTTTATTTCTAGTTTTTCATTAAGTTCATAAAAAGAATAATTAACATTATAGTTTTCTAAAGGTTCAATTAAAGCATCACAAGTATAATAAGGAATAAAAACTTGTTTTAGTGATTGACTTTTAATGAGAAATTGAAGGCAAGATCGTCCACTTTTTAAAGTTAAATTTGCGTTAGGATGCCAATTTTTCTGCTGTTGATTTAATTCAAGTTCAAAATAACCGCCGATAGGTTTCATTTGCTTAACTCATATTGATTAACCATTGTTAAGATATCTTCGGGAGAGTTCCACATTAAGACATCAATTATAGAAAGATTGGGAATAAAATTTTTAATTCCCTGATTATAAGGTGTAATAATGGGTTGTAAAAAACTTAACTCAATTCCATTGTTTTGAAAAAAGTCTTGATCATATAAATCTTTTCCCCCCGGCAGATTAATATAATGAGTTGTTTTTTCTCTAATGCAAATATCTAAAATTCTATCCTGTCCTTTTAGGTTGTTTTTAGGATAAATTGATGATGTTTCTACTATTTCCGTATTTAAACCAATATAATCCTTTAAATAGATTAAACTACGATATAAAAAACTAGATAAATTATAATTCTCTATTTTAAAAAGTTTGTTTAGTAGATCATAAACCTGATTAAAATATGGGGCTTTACCATAAAATATTTTCAATGTTTTTAACAATTTCTCATGAAATACATCTTTAGAGCTTATATTTATTTCTTTAATTAACTTATTTTGACTAGCTTTATCTAAAGACAAAGTAAACCATTTGGCTTCACCATTAATAATAATTTTATTTCTATTAATCCAACCTCTATTTATATAGTTAACATCATCAAGAATAATGAATTTATCAACTGCATGAATTAATTGAAAATAACCAATATAAGGAAAAAAATAAGGTTGCATAATCGCTAGTTTCATATTAGTTTTAATTTTGACGCTCCATTTTATGACCAATTAATCTCTCAAATATTTGAATTCTTTTTTCTGCTTGTGCTGTGCGAGAACGATAAAGTAAGGTTTTTTCTTGTCCTTTTATTGCTAAATTTTTTAGTTTGTCTCTATGCTGATCATAGTATATGAGGAGGTCAAAAATATCTTGTGAGTTTTCCGTTATTTCTACAACATCTTGACCAGAGATATATGGTGTTTTTAACCTCAAAGGGTTTGTTGAAAATAATGCACATCCACACATTGAACCATCGGGAGACATAGGAAAACCATTAAACTGTCCATCATTTAATAATCTATATGGATTAAGAATAATGTCAATATAGGGGTATAAATCGATTAATTCATCTCTGGAAAGAACTCCATGATAAATAACCTCTTGAGATGGTTTAGGCGCAAAAGAGATATTTTCATAATCCCAGTTTCCCACGATATGAAACCGAAATTTGGAGTCAGTTGAGAATAATGATTTGGTGACTACATCACAGAAAATATCAAAACCCTTATCAAATCCGTTGTTGCCGTAATTATAAGCAACAAAAGCAATATCTAACCGCTTTTTATGGCAAACATCAGGACGAGTTTTTATTTCATTGGCTTCTATTTGAGAAAAGCCACCATAAATAGCTTCACTTCTACCTTTTAAAGAGGGTATTTTTTTCAGCAAATAGTCATTAATAATTTCTTGAGTTGTGATTAAATATCTAAAACTAGGAGATTCGACAATTCTTCTACAGTTTATATCACTGATCTCATTATCAAGAAAAAATCCTCCTCCGGGAGTTATACAAGCACAAAAAGGTATTTTAAATTTTTCAAAGATGGGAAGAAAATTCAAAGTCTCATTAACCATTAAAGAATATGCTAGTTCTGGTTTTAGTATTCCCACTTCATTGATAACATAAAATTTATTTCGCCATAGAGGTTTTTGCAAAAAATGACAATATTTATTAATCGCCCTTTTGATTTCTTCCCAAGTCTTGTAAGTTCTTGAGTTCCCGTGAATACATATACTATTAGTAAAATGCTCTAAATAATAAGAATGTTCAGCATGACGAAAACCACCTATAATAGGTGTTTTGGGATGTATTGTGTCGAAAATAGCCAATTCAACTGGTATATAACCCTGTTTTTCATAAATTAAGTTGTAGTGTTTACGTACACTTTTATATTCTTTATTCAAATTATTCTGTCCTGATGAATTTAGATTTACTATCTTATAATTATCTTTTTGTAAATTACTAAATATATCAGGGGTTATTTCAGAAACAAAATTCAACCCTAAACTATCGCTAATTTCTAAACCCTCCTCTAAAGTTAGGCTAGTAATGACACTAGAAAACATTAGCTCCGCTTCTTCTTGACTAATACCAGTAATATCAATTAAAAGATTAGTATTCTCAAAATTACTGACCTTTTTGATGAGGTTAACTAAATCTTGATATAACAAATCTTCTGGTTGAGTCCAATCAGGAAAAGTGATTAAATTAGCGGTCATATAGTTATGATAATTAGAATAAAATGATTGAGACAACTTAACCTAAATACTCTTGGGCAAATTGTAACATTTCCTTGGCTTGAGAAATAAACTTATCAGCGTCATTTTTATTTAGGTTTGGGTTGATGTGATAATCACCTCAATTTCTTTGATCTTGTGCATCAATTAAATAACGATGATATTGAGGGGGAATTTTCTTACTTTTAACTAAATGTTTACCAACTGCCGAGATTACTGCCGAATGACTAGAAAATGATAAATTTTCTTGTAAAAGTAAGGCTTCAGCTATATAAAATATTGCATAATAAGCTCTGGAAGTAGCAAATTCAGGATAGTCTTTTTAATTCAATTCCTTCGACGCATTTAAACTTCTTTCAGCTTTAATTAATAAATATTCTTGCTCTTTAATCATAAAATAATTCCCTCCCGCCTAACATTAAGAAAAAAAGGAGTTTTACTATTTCTGTAATCAAAACTATTAGTAAATGAGCGAGATATTACCATATCATAATTTAAAGAAAGTTTAGCAATAAAATCGCTAGTTTTTTCGATTTCTTGGGAATAATGAAAATCATTTTTTAAGACGATTAAAATATCCACATCAGAATCTTGACGATAATCTCCTCTAGCACGAGAACCAAATAAAATTATTTTGTCTAATTTATCTTGATATAATTCTTGAGTAAAATTCTTAACTTCTGCCAAAATTTTCCTTTGATCAATCATACTATTACCTAAAGAAGATTGATTAGTTTTAAATACAGTAGCTTTCATTTAATTTACTTTTTTAAATCAGATTTCGCATTTTACCTTTAAGTTTATAGTTAAACCTAGCAAATTTAACACTTCAAAAATAAGAGACATTTCTGGATTATCATTATTAAGCAAATCATTAAATAATTGATTATTTAAGTGTTCTTGACTTGCGATAACAACATCTCGTAAAGCCGAGATAAATAGAGAAACACCACCTTCTTCTAAATAACCGATGACAAATTCTTTATCCGTCATCAAATCACTTTTAAAAGTCTTGTAAAAATCTTTCAATTTCATGGTGATAATCCTCCCATAATTTAACTACTTTTTTTATATCACTTAGTTGACTACTTTTATCCCCTCCCATCAATAAAACGATGATAGTATCTCCAAAGGGACTAAAATAAATTCTATAACCTGAACCAAAATCGAGTTTGATTTCCGAAACTTTTCCAATCTCCTAAATTTCTTTGAGAAATTCTTTTTAATCTCAATAAAATTCTTCTTCGGATTTGTTTATCCTTAATTGCATAATACCATTTTTCAAATAAACAGATACCATTTTCATTTTCCAAAACCTTAATAATAAATTTTTCACTCATATAATAAAAGTTAGATTATTGACTATTTATTGTCTTTATTCGCAATACTACAAGTATTATCAAGAATAAACTTAATTAGATCAGTGATTTTAATGATTTTATCAGGATTCATATTAACTCCCGTGGGCAATAACATGACTTTATTTGATAGTTTCTCTGTTTCTGGTAATAATAAACCTGCATGGGGAAAATAAGATTTATAGGGTTGCATTCGATGACATCCGGGGTAAAAATAACGCCGAGCAATGATATTTTCTGCGGTTAAAATATCTACGAATTTATCTCTACTAATATTAGTTATTTCTTCATCAATTTCTAAAACAATATATTGATAATTACATTGTTCTTGTTGATTGTACGTAAATAATTTAATTCCTTTTATGTCTTTTAATTCTTGTTGATAACACTGATAATTTTGATGGTTAATTTCGATAAATTCATTAATACTTTCGAGGGATGTTAAACCCATTGCTGCACATACTTCGCTCATTTTGCCGTTTGTACCAATATAAATTACGTTATCCAATCCTGAAAACCCAAAATTTTCCATTAAAATTAGTTTTTCCGCTAATTCATCATTATTGGTAACGATCGCACCTCCTTCAAAACTATTTAAAAACTTAGTAGCATGAAAACTTAACACCTCTGCATCACCAAAACTACCGATCATTTTCCCTTGATAAGAACATCCCATAGCGTGGGCAGCATCAAACATTAATTTAAGGTTATGCTTTTTAGCAATGGTCGTTAATGCCTCGATATTGCAAGGTTGCCCCCAAACATGAACCCCAATTATTCCCGTAGTGCGAGGGGTAATCATCGACTCTATTTTATCAGGATCAATGGTATGAGTAATGGGATCTATGTCACAAAATACAGGAGTTATTTCCTGCCACTGTAGGGCGTGGGCAGTGGCGATAAAAGTAAAGGAGGGGATAATTACTTCTCCCGTTAATTCTAAGGCTCTGATGGCTAATTCGAGGGCAATAGTGGCATTACAAACGCTGACGCAATGTTTCACTCCTAAATAATCGGCGATTTTCTGTTCAAATTCTTTAACAAAAGGGCCTCGATTAGTTAGCCAGTTGAGATCAAGCATATCATTGATGCGATTTAAAAATTGAGTGCGATCGCCCAAGTTTGGTCTGCCAACGTGTTGTTTTTCTGAAAATAAGGGTTTGCCACCAAATATTGCTAAATCTTCTATTTTTGTTTTTAGGTTATCACTAATCAAGGTCATAGAAAAATTAATTAATAGTGTTTATGTTTTATCATGCCCTGATTTTGAGTAGATGTGATCGAGCTTTTGGTTAAATTTTGTGATGAGTGGGATTTGGGAAGCCAGTTTTCATCGAGGATTTGTTCAGGAGGTGCGATCGCACTTATGCCAAAAATAGATTAATTTTCTATAAATTATAAAATATACACTAATTATTAAACCCATGAATCGTATTGAAAAAGATAGTATCGGTGAAATAGAAGTAAAAAGCGATCGCCTCTGGGGTGCTCAAACTCAACGCTCTCTCCATCATTTTTCTATTGGGGAAGATATGATGCCCATAGAAGTTATTCGGGCGTTTGCCATTGTCAAAAAAGCCTCGGCTATGGCTAACGAAGAATTAGGGAAATTACCTTTAGAAAAAGCGAAATTAATTATTCAAGTCGCCGATGAAATTTTGCAAGGCAAGTTAGATGAACATTTCCCCTTATATGTATGGATGACGGGAAGCGGAACACAAACTAACATGAATGTTAATGAAGTCATTTCCAATCGCGCCATTCAAATTGTGGGGGGTGAGTTGGGCAGTAAAAATCCCATTCATCCCAATGATGATGTCAATATGTCTCAATCATCTAATGATACTTTTCCTACCGCTATGAATGTAGCCAGTGCGATCGCAATTCAAGAAAGATTAATACCCAAGGTCAAAAAATTAAGAGACGCATTAGCCGAAAAAGCACAAGCATGGAAAAATATTATAAAAATTGGTAGAACTCATCTTCAAGATGCAGTACCCTTGAGCCTAGGACAAGAATTTTCAGGTTATGTGGGGATGTTGGATGATAACCTTACCCGTATTAACCAAGCCTTACCCCATGTCTATCAATTAGCTTTAGGAGGTACTGCTTTAGGTACTGGTATTAACGCCCCCATCGGCTTTGCCACAAAATCGGCTCATCATATTGCCAATATCACTGGTTTACCTTTTGTTAGCGCTCCGAACAAATTTACTGTCATGGGTTCTCATGATGCGATCGTATCTTTGAGCGGTACACTAAAAACCCTAGCCTGTTCACTATACAAAATTGCTAACGATATTCGCTTTCTTGCCTGTGGCCCTCGTGCAGGATTAAATGAGTTAGAATTACCCGCTAACGAACCGGGTTCATCAATTATGCCGGGAAAAGTCAATCCTACTCAGTGTGAGGCTTTAGCCATGGTTGCAGTACAAGTTATGGGCTATGATACCGCCGTTAGTTTTGCCGGAGCGAGTGGGATGTTAGATATGAATGTTTATAAGCCTATGATGATTTATAACATTTTGCAATCAATCAAGATACTTAGTGATAGTTGTAACAATTTTACTGACTTTACCATCAAGGAAATGAAGCCCAATCGTCAACGTATCGAAGAATTAGTTAATCAATCCTTGATGTTAGTCACTGCATTAACTCCTAAAATTGGTTATGACAAAGCCTCAAAAATTGCCCATTTAGCATATGAAAAAAATATCACCTTAAAAGAGGCAACCTTAGAGTTAGGTTATTTAACCGCAACAGAATTTGACGATTGTATTGACTTACGCCAAATGGCTTACCCTCATAGTGAATAGTTGATAATTAAGAATTAAAAATCCCGTTCACGACAGAAGGGAGTGTAAGAGCCTTCGGTGCGAACTCTCATCTTCCCTGAAACCTGACACCTGAAACCTGACACCTCATCTCCCTAATCCCCTAATTTTAATGAAAAAATACCCTGAGTGGGCATTGAAAAAAAAGAAAAGTTGTTCGACTATGAAATAAGAATTCTGCACTTCGTGAGAAAAAAGGAAATGAAATTAAGAACATTATCCAATTTGGGATTGGGGTTAGTATTAGCCAGTGTAATCCATCAGCCAAAAACTTCTGCTCATGGGGTGGCGATCGACTATCAAGCTACAGAAGCGATCGCAATTCAAGCTAAATATGATAGTGGAAAACCAATGAGCAATGCTCAAGTAGTAGTTTATGCTCCTAATAATCCGACTCAGGCTTGGCAAACAGGAGTTACAGATAGTGATGGTAAATTTACTTTTGTACCTGAACCGAATGTTAACGGTAATTGGACGATTAAAGTAAGATCGGCAGGTCATGGTAGTGTAGTTAATATTCCTATTGAGCCATTACAGGCGGAAAATGACCATCAAATTCAAGAAGAAATATCAGAAAATCCTAACACTAATTTGGGGCAAAGCCCCCGTGCTAGTTCGTCCATCACAGGAGAATTATCAACCCCCCAAAAAATTTTAATGGCACTAACAGGTAGTTGGGGTTTTGTGGGTACAGCTTTATTTTTTTCTCGCAAAAAGCAGGAATCAAAAGTTAGTAATTAGTATTAATTATTAATGATTGAAACAATTATTATTTCTCTCATCTCATCTATAATTTCTTATCTCTAATTTTTCTCTAGTTATTTTATGCACATACCTGATGGATTATTACCTCCTGCTGTCAGTATCTCCGGATATGCGATTACAGGAGGTGTAACTTGGTTTTCTTTAAAACAAATTCATAAACAGACAAACTATCAAGAAGAAATCCCTAAAGCATCTTTACTAACTGCGGCTTTCTTTGTTGCTTCTTTAATTCATATTCCCATTCCTCCTTTCAGTATCCATCTCGTTTTAAATGGAGTGATGGGTTTAGTTTTGGGTTATTATGCTTTCCCCGGTATTTTAATTGGCTTATTTTTTCAAGGGATGTTTTTTCAACATGGGGGGTTATCTACCCTCGGAATTAACGCTATTATTATGGGTGTTCCTGCTTTGTTAGCTCATTATATATGGTCTTTTCGTACCACATCTTTTTTTAATACTCCCTTCGGCAAGTCCACTTTAGCCTTTTTGGGAGGGGGGCTAAGTGTTTTTTTATCTGCCTTAATTTTTGTCTTTATTACTATTAATAATATTGCCCCTGATTTAGATATTGACGCAGAAAAAACAGCTATTTTTACTTCTCTAATTGGTTATGCTGTTCAAGCCTTAATTGAAGGAATTTTAACAGTAATGTTAATTAGTTTTTTGGAGAAAGTCAAACCAGAATTAATCGGTCTTGAAAATTCGGAAGGGAGAAGTTAAAACAGTTAAAGAAATAATATGCACTATTATAAGCATATAAACATAATTTTTATCCCTCACAGTTAATCAGGGGATTGCATCATTATGAATGAAATCTTGTGCGATCGCTATCAAATACTTCATCCTCTAGGTAGTGGGGGATTTGGAGAAACCTTTTTAGCAGTGGATTTACACAGCCCAACTCAACGAAAAGTAGTAGTAAAAGCCCTTAAATCCGTTAACCATAATACTAGCTCAGAAATCATTGAAAAATTATTTCTTAAAGAAGCCCAAGTATTAGAAGAATTAGGACAAAATTGTCCCCAAATTCCCACCCTTTACGCCTACTTCTGTCAAGATGATAAATATTATTTAGTACAAGAATACATAGAAGGAAAAAACCTCAGTCAATCAGGGATTCTATCTTCTGATCGTTGTTTAACAATCTTAACATCCCTTCTCGATACCCTCAAATATGTTCACAGCAAAAATATCATTCACAGAGATATAAAGCCTGAAAACATCATTATCCGAGCCTCTGACGGGCTTCCTGTGTTGATCGATTTTGGCGCGGTGAAGGAAACAATGGGGAGTTTCAACACTTCATCAGGTTCAACGGTTTCCTCTGTCGTCATTGGTACAAGAGGATTTATCGCCCCTGAGCAAAGTATGGGAAGAACTGTTTTTAGTACAGATTTATTTGCACTAGGGTTGACCATGATATATAGTTTAACCGGAAAATATCCCATTGAGCTTCCTTCTAACAATTTAACGGGGGAGTTAGAATGGCAAAATTTAGTGGCGAATCTGCATCCTTCCCTTGCAAGGGTATTGGAAAAAGCGATCAAAATGGAAATTTCTAATCGTTATCTCACCGCCGAAGCGATGCAAGAGGATTTATATTTAAGTCAGTTTCAAACCGTTGCAGTTGTTCCTCCGAAAGGCGAGAATATCAAAACTTCTAACATTAATATCGAAAAAAATACTGATCCTATTCCTGTAGTTCAACCTCCTGTAAGTCAGCCAATATATCCAGAGCCAGAAATTAATACTTCAAGTAATAGTTATCCGAAACAGAATGATAAATCTTCATCGAATATTCTGATTATTTTATTAATTTTAATATTAGCTTTATTAGGTTCTTTGGTCGGGTTTTTTATTATTCAAAATATCAATCAAACTCAACAAAAAATAGCTGAAATTGAGCAAGAAAAAGAGCGAATAAAATCACAATTATCAGAAGAAAATCTTAATAAAGAAAGAGAAGAATTAGAGGCTCTAAAACAGGAAGTGGAGCAACAACGCTTGGAGGCGGAAAGGCTTTATCAAAAAGCTAAAGAAGAAGATCGTAATAAAGAGAAAATTAGTAATACTACAGGTTCTTTTGATAGTGGCAGTCAAAATATAAGTGCTATCGTTTTTGATCCCCCTTCCAATATTAGAACAACACCTAATGGGGAAATTATTTGTAGCGTAAATGCCGTTACTTCTATTACTATTAATACTTATGGTTCTGCAAATGGTTGGTATGTAACTGATTTTTGTGGTAGAAATGGCTATATACATCATAGTCAAATCCATTTTGAAAACACTGTTCATGTTGAAAAAAATCCTAGTTGTTTAGTTACTAACATCAAAACTGGACAATTAGCTGTGCGTAAAAGTCCGGGGGGAGAGTCACTTGCTGGGTTAAATAATGATGATGTTGTACAATATATTCGAGGGGATTTTCCTTGGTATTATATAAGAGTAATTGAAGGATCTAATCGCTCTTTGAATGGCAGAACTGGATGGGTAAATGCTAATTATTTAGAATGTGCTTGAGACTAGGAATAAATTTTTAAAAATATAACTTTAGTACATATTAAAGATAATTTTTCAGGAATTAAATTCCACTAAATAAAAGCATGAGTATCTAACAATATTTTCATATAATATCCCCTAATATTTCGGGTGGTAAGGGATCATTAAAATCATCACTCATCCAACCTTTATCCTTAAATAAACCTGCAACTCTTTTTCCATTCGATTTATTTTTTTCAGTTGTTGCTCTAAGGGTAAATCTTTTATTTTCGTTAAAATCATCTCGGTTAAATCAATCGTTTGAGTAGTCATAGGTTTAAGATTATTTATAGTTAACATATTTATCCTGAAGTGTCGAAATTAGTTTATGAGGAAATGCTAAAATCAATTTAAAGATTACTTTGAGAAATTAATAAAAAAAGAAAAAATTTATGGTAACTTTAACAATTACAAAAAATCAAATATTGAATTTAATTGATCAACTTTCTTTATCGGAACAAGAAGAAATATTAAAATATTTAATGCAAAAAACTAATTTAGATCCTGATGATACTCCCAATGAAATAGTGATAGAAGGGATTAAACAAGGGCTTAATGAAGCATTCACGGGGCAAACAATTCCTTTATCCCAGATGTGGGAGGGAATTGATGTCGAATAATTCGTTACCCGTCGAAATTTTATTAACACAATACTTTAAAAAAAATTTGACTCAATTAGCTAAACGTTATCGCTCTATTCGTAAAGATTTAGAGCCTTTAATTGAGTGTCTGAAACTAGGAGAAATTTTGGGGGAACAGATTTCGGGTTCTAATTATCAGGTTTTTAAAGTTCGTCTTAAAAATAGTAATATTCAAAAGGGTAAAAGTGCAGATTATAGAGTTATTTACTATCTTAAAACTAGCAGTAAAATTATTCTAGTGACAATTTATTCTAAGTCAGATTTTTCTGATATTTCAACCAAAGTTATTGAACAAATTATTGCAGAATTTGAAAATCAATAATCAACCTTTTTCTCGTAAATCTATTTATAATTAAGAATTAAGAATTACCAAAAGAGAAGTCAGGAAAAAACTGCACATTATAAGCAGAAGTCCTTTAAAGGATGTCTTTTTATTAACAATAGTATCATATTTTCTTTATTTTAGGGGATGATCCTGCTTTTTACGAAGATAAAACCTTTTATCCTGAAGTGTCGAAATTAGTTTATGAGGAAATGACGAATAAAAATCCTAATCTTCCCTAAAAAATTTGTTTTAAAAAGCTCCTATATTGAGCTAATTATTATTTACCAAATAGTATTAATAGAATAATTATGGAAGATAGAATCGATGGTGAGAATTGGGATTTTTTCTATCATAGCTTGAGCAATGAGTATTCTATCAAAAGGATCTTTATGATGTAAAGGCAAATTTTTTAACTCCCAAATATGCTCTAATTCTATGGACAAAATTTGAAGATTATTAATATTTCTCTGCTTAGTAATTATTTGAGACAATGGATTATCAAAATGTAGTTTATTGATAGATATTTTAATCTGCATTTCCCACACACTAGCAATACTCAAGTAGAAAATATTTTCTTTATCTTCTATTAAACTTAATCCATTTAAAGATAATTTTTCAGGAGTTAAATTCCACCAAATAAAAGCATGAGTATCTAACAAGATTTTTATATAATATCCCCTAATATTTCAGGTGGTAAAGGTTCATTAAAATCATCACTTATCCAACCTTTACCCTTAAATAAACCCGCAACTCTTTTTCCATTCGATTTATTGTTTTCCCCTGAATTTTTGGTATATTTATGAGCAATGAATTCAGTAAAATCTAAAATTTCTTGTTGTTGCTCTAAGGGTAAATCTTTTATTTTCGTTAAAATCATTTCGGGTAAATCAATCGTTTGAGTAGTCATAGGTTTAAGATTATTTATAGTTAACATATTTATTTTATAAAAACTTAAGACAGTTTTTGCAGAATTTTTACTTTGATCAGAGTTTTAGGAAAAGAAGGCAAGAGTATTAGTTTTAATGTACTAGCTGTTTTCATGGAAAAATCTTTTAAAATATTTGAATTGCTTTACTAAAACTAAAAATTAATTTCTCCTGATTCTAATAAGCTCCATTGATTATTATTAATTTTTTTCAATTTTGCAGGTTTTATTACTTTTATATCTTTCCCTAAAGATGCGATCGGAATTTCTCCATGAGTTATAAATAAATTCGCTAAACGGGTTAAAATTAAACTATTTTTATCAAATATTCCTAAAGGATCAGGAAATAAATATAATCCTTTTTCTCCTTGCTTTAATAAATATTGACCGAGAGAATCAGCCTCTAAATAAATATCTTTAGTAGAGCTTTGTAGAAGTTTATTAACAGTTGTTTCAGTGAGTTTTAATTTAGTATTTCCTCCACCCAAAGTAGCAAATTTTTCTGGTTCAAGATGATATAATTCTACCCATTTTATTTCTTCAGGTTCTAGTTTTTGAATGCGTTTTTCTAAAGAATTTAGTTTTATTTTTAACTCATTATTATTTTTATTTAGTTTTTCTAAAACGTTTAATAAGCCTTGAAGACTTGAAGGCATTGTTTCTTGATTTTCTGTTAACTTTTCTAATTCTGCGGTTAACTTTTGAGTGGGGGATGTTTTACCTAAATAAAGTATTCCTTTTTCGATTATTTCCCATTCTTTTCCACTGGGAATCATATTTAATAGGGCTGGTTTAATTATTATATAGTTATCATTATTTGTGTCTTTTTCTCCTTGTATTTTAAACATATTGTGCAGACTTCTTAATCTACTTATTCTTAATTTTTTGCTCTGATTGGGTAATAAATAATATTTTTTCTCATCTAAATTTTCTAATAAAATTATCCAGTAATTACCGCCAATACTCTTTTCTACTATTGTCTTATCCTCAGAGTGCGATCGCCAACTTTGTGCGGTGATAGAAACTTCCACTACATACTCTTCTAAAATAGAAGGAACATCATTATAAATATCTATTAATTTTTCTGGGGAAAATTTTAACGGTTTTGGTTGTATATCCTTGGGAACAGATTTTAAGATAATTGCATCTTTTGATTCAAGTTTTTTTACTCTTTTTTCTAATTTTTGTACATATTTAATAATTTCTTGAATGTCTGATTCTGAATTAGTCATAATCTTATTTACTTCAGTTAAAATGAAGAATTAAAAAACTCCGAACCCCGAACTAATCTAATTTTAATTTTTTTGAATTCCAATACAAAAACGTCCAATTACTGCATCACCATTTTCATTTTCTAGTGTTTCCAGACTTAAACTTTTTAACTTATTCATAAAAATAGATAAATTCTGAGTTTTTGAGCCATCGCCTAATTCTCCGGCATTTACACTCCAATCATTCCACCAGTCTAAACTGGTTACATCATCTAATATTAAATCAACTTCAAATAAATAAATTTGTGGATTAGATAAATTATTAAGATTGAGATTAGTAACAAACTCTAAATTTTGTTTTTGTTCATCCAGTTTCAGATTATCAATTATTAAGGCTTGACGCAAAGTGTTACTAGAGTTTTCGATAAAGTTTTGTTTTTCTTGAGTATTTTCTAAAGGAGTATTATTTTCTTGATTATTAGCCGTTGATTTTTGGGATTCTTCTTTAGCTTCTGTTGATTCTGCGTTAGTTTCTTCTTCTTTTTCTTCTAATTCAGGTTCTTCTATATTCTGATTGTTTTTACCATAGGTAAAGACTTTAGTTTGAGTGATCAAATTATTTTCATTAATAAATAAAGAATAATTATTATTATCATTCGTAGCTAACTGGGGAAAAGCAACAGAGTAGTTAATTTTAGGTTGCATTTCAGTGGGGTTAATCACTTCTATTAAGTCATAAGTATCTTGATTTTGATCTTTAGGAATCACTACCACATTATCATCAGTAAGGCTATAAATTCTTTGTAAATCTCCTGTTTCTGGCAAAACAGAATTGCGTTCTATGGTTGAAAAATTCCCTAAATTGACTGCTTCCTTGAGAATATTTTGACTAGGAAAAATAAACATTTCACTGTAGCTTTGAAGTTGAGAATCTAGTTTTTTTATCTCATTAAAAGAGTCGATTATTTTATCATATTCTCCTATGAACAAAACATAAAAAGGTCGATAGGCTTCGGAAGATTTACCTTGGGTATTATAAATAAATTTAGCACTGCCTGTATTGGGATTAAAGACTGTACCATTAAACTGACTTTTTACTGCCCAGACTCCAATGGTGTAGTTTTTTCTTCCTTCATTGAGATAGTTCTTACTTAAGGCTTCTGCAATTCTACCAGCGTCATCCCCTTCTAAATCTGTAACAATAACCGTTAATTTTTCTTTACCCTGTGGGGGAGGAGTAATAGCGGATTGAATAGGACTAGATACGGGTTTATAAGTACCATCATTGCTATCATAGAAAGTGGTTGACTTCGCAATTTTACGGAAATCATCTCTGGTGATATTTTTTTCGTCCCCGATGCGATGATATGTTACATTTACATTGCTAGTGCCGATAATACTATTCGATAAAACTTCAATGGTTCTGGTATAGTTGCTATTGGGAATCGTGACATAACCTAACATGGAATCACTACCGTCAACGTGAACTGCTATGTCTAGTGTGGGGTTGCTAACATAGTTGGAATTTTCACTCGCCCATTCTGGCATTGCACAGGATATTTCTTCTACAGGTTTTTTTTGACAACCAATGAGAAAAGATAGAGATAGAGTCAGGGGGATAAGATATTTGATAGTTTTTACACGCAGGTTGCCCATGAATTCTTTGTTCTATTATCGATGTCAATTTTAAGTATAAGTCATAGCAATCCGATTTGAATTTGGAAAAAATTATGATCAAGTTTTTGAATTACCGTAAATTTTTTCCTAGATATGAAAGAAAACTTAATAAGTCTTATAGATTGAATGAGTGTAAAATACACCTAATGAGTTTTTATATTTACATTCACTTAATTAATGGTTTGTTAATCGATGAAAGTCGGAGAAATTATTAGGATTATTGTCTTTGCTTTGGTGGGTTTCTTTGTGATGATGTGGTTGCAACCCTTTCTCTATGAGCAAAGATTTTTTGGTGTAATTAAAAGTATTCCTATCCGTGATTGGATTCAACAATATTATGTCGCCGCTTGGATTGTGTTTGGCTTTTCTGTACTATTTACGGTTTTATGGTACATCATTTTACTGAAGAATCAGGGGGGGAGTGCTGATTCATTTAAGTTATTGTGGGTTGTGGGTGCTGGTTTGCTGGTGCTGGTTGTTTCCTTGGCGGTGTATTTTAATAATCAAGATGAAAATGGGGAATTGATTCAAGAAACAATGTTTTCCATGATCGGATTATTCTTGTTTGACTCTCTTTTCCTATTATATTGGTTGCCCACTGTTACTAGCACCCCCGGACTATTAAAGCGTAAAACTGTACCTTTTGCTATTCCTGTAAATGATTTAATGAATCGGAATTGATGTTCATATTGAGGAAAATTTTATGAGTTTTTATGTTATCGGCATTGGTGGCACGGGGGCGAAATGTATAGAAGCGATCGCACATTTGGCTTCTGTGGGTTTAATTCCTACCAATATGTTAAAAGTTTTATATATAGATGCAGATGAAACTAACGGTAATCTACAGCGATCGCAGCGTACGGTTAGTATTTATCAAAGATGTTTTCAACTACTTAAAGGGAAACATCAAGAATGTGCATGGATGACCACAAACCTTGAATCTTATGGAGTTTGGTCACCTTTCACCAACAACAACGCCGATCGCAAACTAGGGTCATTTTTCTCCTACGAAACCTTAAAACAGACTTCTCCCCCATTGGGCAACCTATTCGATGTACTTTACACCGAAGACGAAAGACAAGTATCCCTAGAAGTGGGCTTTAGGGGCAGACCTGCGATCGGATCTAGTATTATGACCCAAATTAACCTCGAAAGCCTTGAACAAGAGCCTTGGCGCAGTTTGATCAACGAAATCGAAAATAATGCGGGGGGCGGTTCTCAAACCAAAGTCTTACTCTGTGGATCAATTTTTGGCGGTACAGGCGCATCAGGCTTACCCACTATTGGACGATTAATTGCCAATAAACTAGAAAAAGACGGGGTAAGAGATAGGGTGAAAATCGGTTGTATTTTTGGCTTACCCTATTTTAATTTTCCTAAAAATAGTAATACAAATGAACAAGTTTACGCCAGTTCCGATCTCTTTTTACTCAACACCGAAGCCGCTTTAAGATATTACAAAGAACAAGCTAACCAGTTTGACACTAAATATCTCATCGGTAATCAGAGTATGGAAAAACTAGGGGATTTTAGCGTGGGAAAAGACACCCAAGTCAATCGCCCTCACTTTGTGGAATTTTACGCAGGTTTAGCCGCCCGTCATTTTTTCTGTGATAATCCCCCCGAAGGGGTACACGTTATGAGTCGCAATGAAGCGGGGATTTTACAGTGGGATGATATACCCCATGTAGAAGAAGTGAAAGCCAAGCTAGTCAACGCGGCCCGTTTTGCCTTTATCTGGTTAGCGGATTTTGAAGATCAATTACAGAAAGCGAAAACTGCTGGTATTAGAGAATTAAACGGTTTAGCGTGGTTTGATAAATTCTTTAGAGGGACAAAAAAATTCATTGGAGGCTACCAAAGACCACATTTACCAGATTTGAGTGAATCTGATCAACAGGATGCCATTAAAAGCGTTACCGCTTGGTGTGAGGACTTTTTGCGATGGTTAAAAGATATTCACTACTGCGATAACGAAAGGGTACAACTGTTCAAAGCAAGAGAATATTTCGGTAATCCTAAGAGTTTGAAAGGGGAAAAATTCTCAGATTTATTGTGGGATGATTCTCGCTCCAAAGAACTATTGCAAGATGATAACGCTATCACTCTCAAAAATAAAATAGGGGAATTAGATACCCGTGATTTTGGCGAACCGAATCAGGGAGTGGCAGGATTAGCAAAAGCGGTTTATGTCTGTTGCAAAGTGTGAATGAATTAAAAATGAAAAATGAAGAATGAAGAATTAACCTAGATTCGGGATGAATTTTCATCTATGAGTGATGGCGAAAAGGGCAAACCCCCTTTTTCCCCCTCAAGAGGGGGGAAGACAAAAGTGAATAGTTGATAATTACTCGTTACTCGTTACTCATTACTTTCTTCTAAAACCTGACACCTGAAACCTGGTACCTGACACCTCTTTCCAAACTCCCTAACCCAATTATTCAGAAATTATTAACTAACAACTATGGCTGATTTACTTTTATCAAAACTAAAAGAAGATACTACCATCACCAGAGGACAACCCGGTAAATGGGATAGTAAAGGCGATGTGGCGTTTCGTGATGTTGCCGATAGCCTTGATTATCAAGCACCCGGGGCGATGAAAAGCGTTAGCTCTGTTCCTACGATGTGGGCTAGACCTCTGATTACAGAAATGGCTCTTTATGATACCAAACACCCCATTCATAAGGTAATGGTGGATCAATGGCGGGGAATGATAGCTGCGATCGCACTGGCGGAGGTAGAGGGATTTGATTTAAAAGCTCAGTTTTTAGATTTATCCCAATATCGTTATCAACCCTTTGGGGATGCTTTATATCAACTGATGCCCGAACCCGTTAACGCCCTTTACACCAGAGATAATAAAAACCCTTGGGAAGAAATTTATGTATTTTTGTGGAAGGGTAAACCCGTTGGTATGAGTAGCCCTAGCACTCTTGTATGCCCATCAGAGGAAGGTAACTGGAATGGGTTGCGATGGTATCAAAATGGGATGTTAGTTAGTCCTGAACCTTATTTAAACCAAGAATCAAAAGAGTTATTGTGGCGTTGGTTAGAGAATTTACAGGCACAAATAGTTAACTATCAAGGTTCACCCACTGCTTTAAATAGCATGATTCGTCTAATTACTCAATTTCGCAACGATTTACAATTAGATGAACAAGGCTTAAACCCTTTACAATTAAGCAGTAATCCGACTTATTTTGGTGAACCCATCAACCGAGGAGCGTTAATTTTACTCAATCAACCTCTAAAAATTCCTCCGAAACCTTCTAACGTCAGAGTGATTCCCAGTGCCGTTAAAACTGCTCAAAAACCTTTAATCATAATTGATCAAAACATTTCTGAATATTGGGGGGTTGCACCACAAAATATCTGGATACATCGTGACAAAACCCTCGCTTCTCTCAATATTAATGATCTCAAAAATGGTACTTTAGTTTGGGATGATGTGAACTGGATCGCATCTCAAGATTTATTTTTAGAGGAATTAGCCTTTGTGGATTTGGAAGGGGCTTTCCCCGGTGCGATCACACCTAAGTCTCAATTACCGATAACTTTTAACGGAAATAAAATCTCTCCTCTGTTACCTCTTAATGAAATTTTATTAGACTATTTTACCCCTGAAGATTTACTCAAAAACATCGAATTAGAGCCTTTTGTGAATGTTAACGGGCAGGGAATTCGCTTAACCTTAACTATCCCCTTATCGGGCATCGGAGAGGGTAATCAGAGGCAATTTAACAGTCTCCGTCTGCAAAAAGATTATATCCTCAAGGAAGAAAACGCCATTAAATATGTACCAGTATTAACGGTATGGCCTAATTTCCGTGCGAAAAACTGGAAAAATTATTATACTTTTTATTACGATGGCGACTATGGAGACGAAACTTTCCAAGTCTATTTCCCCAATCCTACCCAACAACCACGCAGTTTCAAAGATCCTAACGGTACGGGTGCTTACCAACTCTCTACCCTAGAGGAAATGCCCACCCATGTGATTTGTAAAAATTCCTATGGCCATGATATAGGTTTAATTTTACTGCCTACTGTACCCGAAATAAATTCCAGAGGCACATGGCGAGTGGGGGTTGACTTTGGTACTTCTTTTACTAATGTTTATGTTAGAGGCGATAATACAGGAGATTCATTATTAGACATCAACAGGGATTTACAACTTAATGTGACTGAAAGTCCTCTCGGTACTCGTTTACCTGCCCTCATTGAAAATTTTATCCCTGATACATTTTTACCATCAGAGGATCCTTTGCCCTTATGTACGGTTTTAACCACCAAAAATAGCGATCGCAATGTTGATGAATTGCAACCAATTTTAGACGGGCGTATATATATTCCTGATCCTGCGGAATTTGACCCCAATAAACAATGGATTCGCTTAGATTTGAAATGGTCTAACATCAAAGATTCTAAGGCATTTTTACGTCATCTTGCCCTGCACATAAGCGCGATCGCAGCTTCTGAAGGGATGGACGCTATTCAATGGTGTGTTTCTTATCCCAGTGCCTTTTCCTACATTAATAAAATGACCTTCCATCGTAACTGGCAAGACATCGCCACCGAGTTACAACCGAAAACAGGCATTGACTATTCCACTCCCCAAATAGACGATAACCAACGTTTTTGCACCGAAAGTGTCGCTTTAGCCCAATATTTCAACGATAAAGAAAGACATCCCCTTGTGCGTACTACTTGTATTGATATTGGTGGCGGTACTTCCGATATATCCATCTGGGAAAATCGTCGCATTGTTTATCAATGTTCTGTTTTATTGGCAGGAAGAAACATTTTCAGCGAAGTTTTAGCACAAAATCCTCGCTATGCTGAAAAATTGATGCAGGAATTTATTAGTGGTAATTGGGGAAGCACGAGCGAAATGTCTATTATGACGAAAATCGATGTTTGTCTTCGTCACAAAGCCCAAGAATGGCTCAATAATAAACGAGTTTACAAAAACGAAGATCCCTATTTCCAAAGGCTAATAACCATAACTGCGATCGGCGTTGCAGGACTGTACTACTATGTCGGCTTAATTCTCAAAACCCTTCATCAAGAAGGCAAATATAGCCAAGCCCAAATTACCCCCGTTTATGTTGGCGGTAATGCCTCCCGTTTCTTCCACTGGTTATCCCCTACAGGAAAATACGACAGAAACGCTGACTTTAATAAACTCTTAAGTTATATCCTAAGTAAAGCCTCAGAATTTAACGATACCCAAGAACAAACTGTCCTCAGTGAAAGACCAAAACATGAGGTAGCTTGTGGTTTAGTTCTCAATGGTGCTGAATTAACAGGGCTTACAGACAATACCGAAATAGATCCGATCGCAGGGGAAAAATATTACGTTGAATACCAAGACGACGATCAAATATTCAAACAAGAAAAAGACTGGCAATCGAGACTTCACCTTGAAGGTACAATCACCAAATTCGACATCCCCGAATTAACCCACCTCGAAAAATTCCTCTATGAATTTCATGCAGGATTACAGTCTCTCAAAATTCAAACCATCCAACCCTTACCCAAATCCGATTACAAACCGCAAAAACCCAACGAATCCAACGGCGAAAACTCAGAAGAAAGCGAAGACAAAAACGCCCAACTCTGGAAAGAAGTCAAATATCACCTAGAAAACGAACTCCTGGACATCAAAGGAGATGCCAAAATGATACGGGAAAAAACCCCCTTTATCATGGGCTTAAAATCCTTACTCCACGTCTTAGGCAGAAGATGGGCAGACGCATACCGAGACTAACCAACAATCCCATCATTAAATTCCCCCCTTATTAAGGGGGGTTTAGGGGGGATCAAAATACTTTATTCAAGGGAAAGGGAGATTAAAGGAATTGAAAAAATCAACTTATGAAAAGAAACTTAAAAATTAAGTGATCCCTAAATATCCGATTTAGACAAATTTTAGATTAAAAAAAATTAAAGATAAGTTTAGGGGCAAAGGCAAACAAAATTTTCCTAATTCAAAATTATAAAAATTACTATGTAACCATGTTTTCTAAACACGAAAATAAATGTCCCATCTGCGGCACACAATATCAAATTAATCAGGAAAAATGTACAGTATGTTATTGGGATTTAGGAATTTACTTAAACTATAAAAAACAATCACCAGAGAAACTAATTAAAACAGCAGAAAAATGGGCAAGAATAGCTTTTAGTAAAATTAGACAATACCGTAAAGAGAGAAATGAGTTAAGAAAAAAAATGGAAGAATCACCAAACTTTACACAAGAATTATTTGAGATAAAATTAAGACTTTCAGACATAGAAAGAAAACTAGAAAACTTATCGCCAGAACAGCCTTTATCAACAAACATAAAAGAGGAATTAAAACAAGAAATAATTTCCGAAGTAAAAGCAGAGATTAGAGAAATTATCCAAGAATCATTGAAGAAATTACCGATAAATCATATCAGCAATCAAGACAATCAGTTTGATAATTCTTCCTATACTATTGAAACAGAATTTATCGAAAATAAAGAAAACTACCCAGAAAAATCTCCTAATTTAGAAAAAATACCCAATATAGAAATTAATCAATATGAACAATATATTCTCGAACAATATTATAATAATCCCGAATTTTTAGAACAATATGCTTATAAAGTAAATGCTACAAAAAAAACCTTAGAAGACATTTATCTTAACAAAGCTAATCAAATAGTTTTTCAAGAGTCTCACCAAAGTGACTATTGGATAGTGGAATTAAAAAATGGGGGATATTGTTTGCTACCAGACTTAAACCTGAAAATAAACACCAATTTAAAAGCAATTAAAACTATTTTTGAATTAAATAATTATCAAGATAATATATCAAAAAATTTTCGAGTATTAAAAACTGCTAAAGTAATGGAAATTAACAACCAATGGCAGTTAACAGAAAAAGGAGTCTTACAATTTTAATTATTATAATCAAGAGGTGAACCATGAAAAATCAAATCCTTAAATCAATAATTTTATCCTCTCTTATTCCTAGTATTATTACTAATTTTAGCTACCCCGTTTTTGCTCAAAGTAAATCTAATAATTCTCCATCATCTCCTAATTTTCAAGGCTTATTAATAGATATAAAAAATAGTTATGATAATTTTAATGATAGCAATCAATTACTGTTAACAAAACTAGAGGAAGAAAGTAAAAAAAACCCACCTACTACAGATATTGAAGGAGTAGAGACTAAAATCAAAGAAAACTATGATAAATTAGTCACCAGTGTTAGCAATTTAAAAAATCAATTATCAGAAGAAGAAAAAAGAGAATTAAATAATTTATTATCACCACTACAAACAGAAAAGGAAAAGGGATTAAGTGTAGAAGCATTTACCAAATTATTAGAAGATGGACGATTAGATAAAACAGAAATTTGTGAAAGCATACAAATACCTCTAGGGCTTTTTTTGTCTAAGAATGATGCTAATTGTGGCAATTTTAATAATAAAACCTATGGCAAATTATCAGGATTTATTAATACTCAAATAGAAGCGATTGATAAAGAAATAAAAACCGTAGAAAAGCTACCTCGTTTCGGTAATAATTCAGGGGAAACTTCGGGACAAAATAATTCATCTCAAGAAGATAATAGTAGTTTTTTAATTCTTTGGATTGTTAATCTTATTATTGCCTTAGGATTAATTGGAGCATTTATTGGGATTTACTTGCTAAACAAAAAAATAGAAAAAGAAAATCACAAATTATATAATCATATTGAGAAAACAGAAAATAAAATAGAAGAATTATCCGAGAGAAATCAGAATCAAAGTAAACAAGTTACTAAGCAAGATGCTCAGATTAAAAATTTAAAAAATAAGAATGATTCTTTGCAAAAAGAAATAGAAAATCTGACATCTCAAATAAATAATATTTTATTAAAAGTTAATCCTCTTGAAAAGCAATATAGTAGTAATCAGACACAACCGCAAAATGAGATTATCACTGATGAAAATAATGAATTAAAGCCTGAATTAGAAGAACAAACTAAGTCTGAACCTGAACCTGAATATCTACGTTTAGCTCGATCTTATCAAGAAAATCCCCATAATTTAGTTCAAAATGCCATTAGAGTAAGCATGACGAAGGAAACCTTAAACAAAATCTTAGCAGGTACATGGGAAGGTATTGTTGAATTAGAAGAAAATAATCGTCAAGGAGAATTTTACATTATTAATAATAATAGTGGTCAATTTTATCTATTTTTAGACCCAGATACTAAGTTTAATGTGCCTACTTTACAGAATATTAATAAATCTCAATTATTTATTTGTAAAGGAAATATGTCTCAAGGTTTTAAGGGTAATGAAATTCATATTATTAAACCTGCAGTTGTTCAAGAAAATAATAATAATTGGCGGTTAGCCGAATCAGGAGAAATTCAATTAAGTTAAACTAATTATTTATATTGCGATCGCATTTAGTGAAAGTCTAACGGAAATAAAAAGCTACTACAGGGCTTTAACAAAATTTTGAGCTAATAAATCAATACCTGTAATTGCGGTACCAACAACGACACAAAAACAGCCCTTATCAAGAGCTTTTTTAGCTTCTTCTGGGGTTTTAATTCCCCCCTCACAAATAATAGGTGTATCAATTTCCCTGACTAATTCTTCTATTAAATCAAAATTAGGAGGAGTAAATTGTCTTGTGTCTTGGGTATATCCATAAAGAGTTGTACCAATAAAATCCACTCCCAAATCTCTGGCGATAATCGCATTTTCTTTCGTGTCAATATCCGCCATTACTAACTTATGCAAATTTTGTTGGATATGGGAAATTATTTCTTCCAGTGTTTCCCCATTAGGGCGTTTTCTTTGGGTAGCATCGATAGCAATTATATCAGCCCCTGCCTCCGCAACTGCGATCGCATCTTCTAAACGAGGAGTAATATAGACATCAGAATCTAATCCCATTTGTTTCCATAAACCGATAATGGGAATATCAGGTAATAATTTTCGTACTGCTTTGATGTGATTGGGGCTATCAATACGTAATCCTTTTGCTCCCTGATTTACACAAGCTAAGGCTATATTAGCAATAATATCGGGATTGTGTAAAGGCGAATTGCTAGGAGCTTGGCAAGATATAACAAGACTAGATTGTAATTCTTTCATCGAGATTATTAATTGTGGCTTTCTTAATTTTTAAGTAAGCTAGGAGTACATCTTAAAGTTTACTGGTTAGGGTAGGGAAAAGGGAAGATGGAAAATAAGTAATGAGTGGAGAAGGAGAGGAAAGATTAGTACAAAAGTTAACTGGTAAACGATAACGAGAGTGTTTTGTTTGTGAAATATTTTTTAATCAATTCTTAATATTTTCGACAAATATTTAAAATTACGATAACTATTTTGATGAAAGGCAATTAAAATGGCTATTATTTCTTTTAAACAAAGACATTTTGCTCTTATACGTCTTCCAACTCCACTCGATAAAAGTTTCTTTTGGAATAAAGTAAAGGTTCAAATGTTTGAGTCCAATTATCAAAATCACAGAATATAGGTGATATAAATTAAATATTTGTTTCATGTTTTGATCAGAGACATTCTTGTATTTCAATTTTATCTAAATTTAATGAAAAATAATTGATAAGACAAAGTTTTAGAATTAATTATGTCAGAATAGCAAAAAATGGTAAAATTTTAACTCAAATTACAACCTTCATTTTCACTTCAATTTTAGTTTTAAATAAATGAAAATAGAGTCTTTAAATAAAAAAGAGCTTGAAAACTATTGTCATAAGTATGGTATTAAAATACAAAGTAATAATACAAAAAAACAATTATTAGAATTAATTAATAAGGATAAATTTAATAAAATTACTAATGCTATTAAACAAGGAAAACAATTAGAGTTGTTAATATCACAAATTCGTTTAATTTCGGAAGAATATGCTTATCAATTAAAAATGCAAATTGATTTAAGAGTGGATATAAACCGATTAGAGTAATGTTTTATTATCCTCAAAGAGAACAAGCTATCAAGATTCAACAAACTTTAGAAACAGTTTACAAGGGTGTAAATGGCGAATATTATGCTGGAGAACAAGCATGGAATTTTATTAGAAATCGTACAGGATTTGATTTAAAACAGATTTTAATAGATATTGCCGATCAAAAAACACCAGAAAAAAGTTAAATTATGGAAAAAATAATTAAAGGAAATTGTCTTGAAGAATTGAAAAATATTGACTCAGAAATAGTAGATTTAATTTATTTAGATCCACCATTTTTTACACAGAAAAAACATTCTTTGACAACCCGTGATAATAGGATAAATTATCAATTTTATGATATTTGGCATAGTCTAAATGATTATTTATTTATGATGAAAAAATGTTTAATTGAATGTAAAAGAATTTTAAAAAAAACTGGTAATATTTTTTTGCATTGTGATAAATCTGCTTCTCATCATTTAAGAGTTTTATTAGATCAAATATTTTTGCCTGAAAATTTTAGAAGTGAAATTATTTGGTCTTATAAAAGATGGTCAAATTCTAAAAAAGGTTTACTTAATTCTCATCAAACTATTTATTTTTATTCTAAAACATATGATTTCAAATTTAACACTATTTATACTGATTATTCTCCCACAACAAATGTTGATCAAATATGGCAATTAAGAGAAAAAAATGATTATGGTAAATCTGTTTATAAAAAGGATAAAAATGGTAATATAATTTTAGCTCAAGAGAAAAAAGGTGTTCCTTTATCGGATGTTTGGGAAATACCCTTTTTAAATCCAAAAGCAAAAGAAAGAGTTGGTTATCCCACGCAAAAACCTGTTTTACTTTTACAACAAATTATTAATATTTCTACTGATGAAGGTGATTTAGTTTTAGATGCTTTTTGTGGTAGTGGCACAACTTGTGTCGCCGCTAAATCTTTGCATCGTAATTTTATTGGCATTGATATATCAGAAGATGCGATCGCACTTACTCAAAAAAGATTAAATGAGATGATTATAACTAATTCTAAACTTTTGGAAAAAGGAAAAACAAGTTATATAGAAAAATCAGAAGACGAATTATTTTTATTAAAAAGTATTAATGCGATTCCTGTACAAAGAAATAATGGAATTGATGGTTTTTTGAAGAGACAATTTAATGAAAAACCTATCCCAGTTAGAATACAAAAAAAAGATGAAACTTTAGAGAATGCGATCGCATCTATTAATAATTCGGAACAAGCAAAAAAAAGTGATTTAAAAATAGTAATTCAAACTAATAACTATCATCAGTTATTTCCTTTAGAAGATGAAAAAATCATTGTTATTAAATCTTCTGAGTTATTGATTAAAGAAGAATTACAAAAAGTGAATATGATGGTTTATAATAAATCAAATTAAAATTATATCTTAGATATTCAAATATAAATAATTATCATGAATCAAAAACAAAACTATTTATTAATGGCTGAATATAACAGTTGGATGAATGAAAAAATTTACAGCATATGTAAGCAAATACCTCATGAAAAACTACATCAAAATTTAGGAGCTTTTTTTCTTTCTATTATTGGCACTTTAAATCATATTTTAGTAGCTGATATTATTTGGCTAAAAAGATTTTCCGACCATCCTAAAAATTATTCTAGTCTTGACTATATCAGAAGTATTAAAAAACCTCATTCCCTAAATCAAATAATATACGATCGCATTGAGGATTTAACGTTAGAGCGGGAGAAAATTGATCAAATAATCAAGGACTTTATTTTAGAAATTACAGAGGAAGACTTAGAAAATAGTTTCAGTTTCAATAATATGAAAGGAGAACATTTTAATAAAAAATTTTCTTATATTATTCTACATTTTTTCAATCATCAAACCCATCATCGAGGACAAGTTAGTACTTTATTATCACAACTAAATCTTGAGCTTGGGATCACTGATTTATTAGTTTTAATACCATCTTTTGATTTAACCTCTTGATTAAGATAAATTAGGTGATTTTCGGTGCTAAAGTATAATAGGACACATTTTTTATGATTTAGATAAAGTATGGATGCGATCGAAGTTAAAGGTATTCGCAGTTATGGTTATACAGGGTTATTTCCCGAAGAAAGAAGTTTAGGACAATGGTTTGAGGTAGATTTAACTCTATGGGTGGATTTACAACCTTCTGCAAAAAGCGATGACATAAAAGATACATTAGATTATCGTCAAGCCATCACTATTGTTAAGCATATTATCAAAACCGCTAAGTTTGCGTTGGTAGAAAAATTAGCCGAGGTTATTGCTCAAGATTTATTGGAGATGGAGAAGGTAAATCAAGTTAGGGTAAAACTATCTAAGCCAAATCCCCCTATTCCCGACTTTGAAGGTTCAATTACTATTGATATTACTCGCTCAAAATAAGGAGCAAAGGTGAATAGTGTTGGGGTGAATAGTTGATAATTACTCGTTACTCATTGCTTTCTTCTAAAACCTGAAACCTGAAACCCTGTACGGGCGAATGGCCATTCGCCCCTACTTCTCCCTCATCACCTCATCACCTCATCATCTCATCTCCCCAACACCCTAACACCTGCAACCTGACACCTAACCTTTTCCGATATTCTTAAACCGAACTGAGGTTAAATAATTCCCTAAACGGGTTGGTTGTTGGTAAACTTTTTTAAGGGTGTTTATATCTCTGGGTGAAATTTGGGGGATTTCTCTGGTATGAGCATAATACATTATATCCTGTGGATTGTCACTATGTCCCCAAATACCTAGGGCGTGTCCCATTTCGTGACTAATATTACTGACTAAATACTCAAAAATTTGATTCGGATTAACTGCGATCGCCATTTTGTGTTTTAATAAGGGAGGATTATCCTCTGTTAGATAAAACCTAACGCTTGTTGTGGCCGCTCGATTACGGGGTAAATCATATAATCCTGTTTCGGGGTTGATTTCGGCTTTAATGGCAGGAGGTTGACGAGTTATAACTATGTCGGCAATGTCTGCATTGTCTATCTGCCTTATTTCTATATATTCTTGCCAAGGTGCGATCGCATCTTTTACCGCTTTTTGCCACTGTTGAAATGATTGCAAGGCCGAAGGTGATAAATCATCTTCGGCAGGAGATTGAATGTAAACTTTGACGGGAAAATCAGTCCAAATCAAAGCTCCTGCCGGGTGAGTATCCAGTTGGGAAAAATAGTTTTCTTGGTTGTCTGAGTGCCAATTTTGTAAAGTTTGCGGCAAAGGATAAGTTTTAAAAGGGGGTAAAGATGATTCTGCTTCCTGACTAATGCTAGGTATAGCAAAGATAAATCCGATAAAGGTAATCAAAAATAAGGGAAAAATAACTTTAGTCAAAAAACGAATTGTTGGAGAAAGCATTTTAGTTTTTAGATTTCGGTTCTCATTAAATTAAGTAAGTCTAATTATCAAGAATAAAATGAGAAGGCAAAGGGATAAAATCACCATGTTTCCATGCAGTTTCTAACCATGGTTGTTTAGCAGATAATATATTTTTCATCGCTTCTTCTACAGTCTCTCCCTCAGAAATACATCCTTCTAAATCTTGAATCATAACAGTATATCCTCCTTCATTTTCGGGATGAAAAGTAATGAGATAATTTAAGTTCAAATAATCTTCTAATGCGGTTAATTTATCTTGAGTTTTCATCAGTGTATTCTCCTAATTTTAATCAGAGTTTAATCCTTTAAGATAGCACTCCTAAATCATTTGTAAAAAATTAATTATTAGAAAAAACGATGTAGAATTATCTAAAATTCTCAATAATCAACGATAACAATTAACTTATGGCAGATTGGAAAGTGATTGAAGGGGGTATAACCGCTCCTAAAGGGTTCAAATCTTCTGGAATTACCGCAGGGTTAAAACCCTCTAATGCCCCTGATTTAGCATTGATTTGGTCAGAAACAGAGGCGATCGCATCAGGAGTATTCACGACTTCAGAAGTAAGAGCGGCTTGTGTGGACTATTGTCGCCAAAGACTTCAAGACAAAGCTAGTGCCAGAGCAATTTTGTGTAATGCAGGACAAGCAAATGCGGCTACAGGAGAACAAGGTTGGCAAGATGCTTTAGATAGTGCCTCGGCTTTAGCTAAGGAATTAAATATAGATGCTAATAGTATCTTACTCGCTTCTACGGGGGTAATTGGGCAAAGAATCAAAATGGATGCTATGTTAAACGCCATTCCTCAATTAGTTAGTGAATTATCTGAAGATGGAGGAGAAGCCACCGCTAAAGCCATTGTTACCACCGATTTAGTAACCAAATCCATTGCCTTAGAAACGATGATAGATGGGCGCCCTGTGCGCATTGGAGGTATTGCCAAAGGTTCAGGAATGATTCATCCTAATATGGCAACGATGTTAGGATTTATTACCTGTGATGGGTTAGTTTCTACCCAGTTATGGCAACAGATGTTAAAACGGGCGGCGGATAAAAGTTTTAATCAAATTACCGTTGATGGTGACACTAGCACTAATGATAGTTTAATCGCCCTAGCCAATGGTCAATCTCGCACCCCTGCCATTACCAGTCTCGATGAAAATGGACAAAAACTAGAAGCCATGCTCACTGAAGTATGTCAGTATTTAGCAAAAGCGATCGCACGAGATGGAGAAGGAGCAACTTGTTTGATAGAAGTAGAAGTAACAGGGGCATCTACCGAAGCATCTGCCCGTCAAATTGCTAAAACCATTGTTGGTTCATCCCTTGTCAAATCGGCTATTTTTGGACGAGACCCCAATTGGGGAAGAATCGCCGCCGCCGCAGGTAGAGCAGGTGTACCATTTAAGCAAGAAGATTTAATGATTAAATTAGGGGATTTTCTCTTAATGGAAAAAGGACAACCTTTAAACTTCGATCGCACTTCTGCTAGTAATTATCTCAAACAAGCGGCCGCAGGGGAATACCTAAAGAATGATACCGTCTTAATTTCCGTTTCCGTGGGTGATGGTAGCAGTAGCGGTAAAGCATGGGGTTGTGATCTCAGTTACGATTATGTCAAAATCAACGCTGAATATACTACTTAACTCTGAGTTCGGAATTAAGATAAAAAAGGGCAAAGGTAAATAGTGAATAGTGAATAGTTGATAATTACTCGTTACTCATTACTTTCTTCTAAAACCTGAAACCCTGTAGGGGCGAATGGCCATTCGCCCCTACTTCACCCTCTCCCCTCATCACCCTGACACCTGAAACCTGCCACCTGAAACCTGACACCTACCTTTATTCAATATTCTTAAATAGAACTAGGGTTATATTATGTATTGGAATATTTTTTTACCTGTTTTTGTGATTATTCTGAGAAATATTTTTCCTATCTCTTTACTTTTAGCCATTATTTTTGCGTGTTTTC
Source organism: Cyanobacterium aponinum PCC 10605 (assembly GCF_000317675.1). Lineage (NCBI taxonomy): Bacteria > Bacillati > Cyanobacteriota > Cyanophyceae > Chroococcales > Geminocystaceae > Cyanobacterium > Cyanobacterium aponinum. Next base: position 1,405,524 of record NC_019776.1, on the reverse strand, counting down.
AGAGAATAGAACATTCAGGATATTTTCGTCAAATTTATTTGGGAATTTCTGGGGGGATAGTTGCTTCTATTTTGGTTGGCTCAGTCATTTCTCAAGGAATTAATAATATTGATTCAACCAGTAATAATGCTTGGATTTTCACTCCCTTGATTCTTAATATTTTTGTCTTTATCGCTATTTCTTTACTTATTTGGTTTATCTTGTGGTTTTCTCAACAGGCAAATTTTTGGCAAAATTTAGGTAGCACAAATGAGCTTTTAATGGGAAAAAATTTACGATTAACTATTTTTTCTTTGGCTTTATTTTTAGTTTTAATCAAAGGAATAAATATTTTTTTGCTTTTAAATGTTATGCCTGAGAATAATTCTACTTACGTTAATTTGGCAGTAATAGCATCTCTACTTTTAACAGTCTTGATGACCCTTGCTTTTGTTTATTTACAAACTAGATTAACTAATCATGTCTTTTTTAGAATTGCAGGAATATTTTTAATTTTGGTTACAGGAGGATTAATCATTGATAGTTTATATAACTTAGATGAAAGTCTTTTATTTATCAATGAATTAGACACTACAGCAAATTGGTGTTTATTCGAGCAAAATTCTTGTTTATTGGGTTCAATATTATGGTCTAGCCATGAAATTTTACCAGAAGATAAATTTCCCTTTATTTTGATGAAAATAGTTTTTGGTTATCACGATATAGTATATATTATCCCTCTAGCTATTTATTTACTATTTGTATTTATAGTGGGTAAATTTTATTTTCAAAACCTAAAAAATTTATCTTGATACAAAATCAATGTTAAATTAAAAAAGAACAAAAAATAATCTATTAACTATTAACAATGAATCTCCATAGTAATACAGAACAGAAATTACAAAATCGCCGATTTCTGGCGGGGGAATGTATTTTTCGAGAAGGAGATAAAGGTAATATTGCTTACATTATCGAAAAAGGTTTAGTAGAGATTACCACGGTGGTTAATGATTGTCCTACAGTTTTAAATACTTTGAAAGAAGGTGAAATGTTTGGAGAATTAGCATTAGTTGATGGAAGCCCTCGCTCTGCTTCTGCTTATGCAAAAACTGATGTAGTTTTAACGGTTGTAACGGGTGAACAGGTAAGAAGTAGAATTGATGATGCTGACCCCATTTTAAAGTTATTATTAATTGTGGTAATGAAGTATTTTCGTTTAGAAACGGGAAGATTAAGAAATAGTAAAATAGATATTTCAACAGAAGATATAGAACAAAAAAAACAAGAATACCAATCAAAAATACGTCAAGCAATTGATTTAATACGTTTAGAAAGTGATTTACGCAATGGTTTTAAAAGAGGGGAATTAACTTTATTTTATCAACCAATTATTAATTTAAAAAATAATCAAATTGCAGGGTTTGAAGTATTATTACGCTGGTTTTGTCACAAGAGAGGTCATATTGCTCCAGATATTTTTATTCCTTTAGCCGAATCAACTTCTCTAATTATTCCCATTGGAGAATGGATTTTAGATCAGGCATTAGACACAATTAAAAAGATAAAAACTATAACAGGTAAAGATATTTTCCTAAGTATTAATGTAGCTGAAAAACAAATTTCTGATGGCAATTTCCTCCCAGTTTTAAAAGAAAAAATTAACCAATCAATGGTCAAGCCTAGTCAAATTAAACTGGAGATTTTAGAGAGAAGTTTATTTGAAGGAGAAGACGCACTTTTTTTAGTAGAATTTTGTCGAGATTTTGGTTTACCTTTAGTTATAGATGATTTTGGTACTGGTTATGCCAATTTAGCCTATCTTAAAAACTTCCAATTTGATACAGTAAAAATCGATAAATGTTTTGTACAAAACTTAGATAGTAATTGTAAAGATCAAACAATTTGTCGTGCTTTAATTGATTTATCTCACGGTTTAAATATGACGACTGTTGCTGAAGGTATTGAAAATGAAAAACAATTAGATATTTTGCTTAATTTGGGTTGTAATTTCGGACAAGGATATTTATTCTCTCCTCCTGTTTGCCTAGAAGATGCGATCGCACTTTTGCAAATCCATTAAATAGTTATAATGGAATGGTGAGATAAGATATGGGAATGATTTTAAGGTCAAAGTAAAATGGGCAAAGGTTATTTATCTAATGTATTGATTGTGGAAACAAGTAACGCTTGTACCTCATTTACTTTATCTATTGTTAAATCTATCCATTCAATATTTTCAATTATTTTTACTTCTTTACTAATAATTAATTGAGTTTCTAATTCTCTGGAAGAACCTAATGCTATATGCAAAAATTGGAGATATTCTTTAGTGGATTTTCTTCCGTAACCTTCTGCTATATTACTTGGGATAGAGATGGCACAACGATTCATTTGAGAAACTAATCCATATAATTCTTTTTTAGGATAATTATTAGTTAATTTATAGACAATAACGGCTAAGTTTTTAGCTTTTTGCCAAATAAATTGATCTTTATAATTTGCCATGATGACAGAAAAAATACGATAAAATAACTGTTTTAATACATAGTATTGAGGTGTTTATCCTAACATAAAATATTGCACAATTATCCCCCTAACCTTTGCCCTTTGCCCCTTGCCCTTTGCCCCTTGCAAACAAACCCATTAAATTTTATTCCGAACTAAGTTATAATTGGGTCTGAATCAGCAAAACCAACCATTGTCAATCATAGTGGAAGTAACTTTTTTAGGTACAAGTTCAGGTGTACCAACTAAATCCAGAAACGTCTCTAGCGTTGCCCTAAGACTAACTCAAAGGGGAGAAATTTGGTTATTTGATTGTGGCGAAGGTACTCAACATCAACTTTTGCGTAGTGATTTAAGAACATCTCAACTGAAAAAAATTTTTATCACCCATATGCACGGGGATCATGTTTTTGGTTTAATGGGTTTGTTGGCTAGTTGTGGTTTGGGGGCGGATGCAAAAGATATTGAACTTTTTGGGCCTCCGGGGATTGAGCCTTATTTAAAATCCTGTATGAAGTATTCTTATACTTATTTCCCCTATGGTGTCACCATAAAAACCGTTGAACCGGGCTTAGTCTATGAAGATGAAGAATTTACCGTTACTTGTGAACTATTGAAACATCGAGTTACAGCCTATGGTTATCGGGTTTCAGAAAAAAATAAAGCAGGAATTTTTGATGTAGAAAAAGCGAAAAAAGCAGGTATTCCTTCTGGGCCTCTTTATGGCAAATTAAAAGCAGGAGAAACCATCACTCTCGAAGACGGTAAAACCTTTTCAGGAGTTGACTTTTGCGGTCCTACAGAAATAGGAAGGAAATTTGTTTACTGTACAGATACAGTTTTTTGTGAAAATGCGATCGCACTTGCGGAAGATGCAGATGTTTTAATTCATGAGGCTACCTTTGCCCATCAAGACGCATCGATGGCATTTGAAAAGATGCACTCTACCACCACGATGGCGGCACAAGTAGCATTAGCGGCACAGGTAAAAAAATTAATCATGACTCATTTTAGTCCTCGTTATGCTCCGGGTAATCCCATTCAAATGAAAGATTTACTCTCAGAAGCAAGGGCAATTTTTCCCGAAACCATTTTAGCCTACGATTTTTTCCGCTATGACATTCCCCGTCGTCGAGACAAAAAGATTTAAAATGCTATGGACAATAAATAGTCAAGGATTGATAATAATTAATCAAGAATAAATGCGGATGATAGGTTGCAATTTTGAAATTCTTTTATCGTTGGTGGCAAAAATACGGAAGACAAGTCATTTGGGGGTTAATTAGTTTAATCCTCACTTGGTTTATATATCGTCATCAGGGTTTTTTATTCAATGAATTGTTATATCGTTTGTCACCCTCTTGGTTATCATCTCCAAGTTTTGATCGTCAAGCACTTTATGAGCAAAGAACTATACAGGAATTAAGTAATAAAATTGAAACTTTAGAAAGTGAGAATCAAAAGTTAAAACAGATTGTTAATTATCAGGAAAAATACTCTGCAAATCTAATTCCCGCTAGAGTTATTGGCAGAAGCCCAGATGCTTGGTGGCAAATTATTACTATTGATGTGGGTAGTAATGATGGTGTGAAAAGAAATCAAGCTGTGATGAGTGTAGGAGGATTAGTGGGGAAAATTAGTGAAGTCACAAGTAATACCAGTCGGGTATTATTAGTCAGTGATTACAATAGTCGTGTTGGGGCTTCCCTTCCTCGCACGGGTTATCAAGGATTCATCAAAGGGCAATCCACTTCTATTGGTTTGATGGAATTTTACGACAAAGTATCTGATGTCAAAGTGGGAGACGTGGTGACAACTTCTAATTTAAGTAGTATATTTCCCCCTGATATTCCTATTGGTAACATAGTTGCGATCGATCTTAATAAAAGTCCAGCCCCCGAAGCAGAAATAGAATTTACTGCCCCCGTGGATTTTTTAGATTGGGTATTAGTTGATTTAAGTAGTAAGTCTGTTTTTGAAAACTAGAAATAAATCAATTTAATCTATAAATAAAAATTAAGTAAACATTAAAAAAATATTTATTTTTATCAGCTTATAATCTTAAGGATTTATAATTCTATCTATCATCTAATTAAACTATAAATCTAGGGAGAAAAAGAAAAAATAATTTAGAGTAAACTGTTTTTAAAGTTGGCATAATCTGTTTATAAACTTTGCATATATATCTTTGTCAACTTGTTTGTATAGCTTAATAGCTTTTAGTTTTTTATGTCTTAACGTTTAAAATAAGACTATTTACTACTTGCTCCAAATTAAATAATACTATAAAAAATAGCCTGTTAAATTAAAATAAATATATGGTTTTTAAAAAGACAAATTATATATTTTCAAGTATTTAGCCATATAAAAAATAAGATTACTGATAATTATTTAACGTTTTTAATGATATTTGTTAATAATCTTTAAATTGACAGATTTATTTTTTTTGTGTCATTGGTTTCATGGTTTATCGATTTTTTAACACATAAATTAGGAGATTTTTTCTATGAGTCAAGAAGCCGTGATTGAGTTTTTTGAGGCTGTGTCACAAAACGAACAGTTACAAGAAAGATTAATGAATATAATCGAATCATCAGAAAATGATCGGGAAGATGTTGCAACATTCGCTAGTGAATCGGGTTATGAAATTACTGCGGATGAACTTTGGGCAGAAATTCAAAAACGCCAAGCAGATTTTTCTCAGCGACAAGAGGCAGGAGAGTTAAGTGATGAAGAGTTGGAGGCTGTAGCTGGTGGAGAGTTTGTGGCAACAGCAATGAGTATTTTTGCTGTAACTGCTTTTACTGCAGGTCAAACAATTCTACTAACAACAAAGGTTAAATGGTAAGATAAGACTCAGATTTTGTATCTAGCCAAAAATAGACTGGTGAAGTTAGGAAACAGGAAACATTAGAGGGGAGGGAATTACAAGTAATTGTAATTCAGAATCTCCCATTACAATCTTTGATTTAATGGTAAGAGTCGTCAACATATCTATTGGGTGAGGGGATAGCCTCCCCTTGTTATTACTCAGACGCTTAACTTTTCACTACCCTAACCATTAAACTTAGATGCAAACAGCTTAATATGGGGTATATGAGAGTATTATTGATTGAAGATGAAAAAGATTTAGGAATAGCAATAAAGCGATCGCTCCTAGGACAAAATTATGTGGTAGATTGGGTAAAATCAGGACAAGAAGGATTAGATTTATTAGAAAATTCTAATATTAGCTACAATGTAGGCGTTTTTGACTGGTTGTTACCTGAATTATCAGGCATTGAATTATTAAAGATAATTAGGAAAAAAAATAACCCTTTACCAGTGTTAATGTTAACTGCAAAAGATGCAATGGAAAATAAAATTCAAGGGTTAGATGCAGGAGCTGATGACTATTTAATTAAACCCTTTGATATGTTAGAATTGTTTGCGAGAATTAGGGCATTATTGAGAAGATCACAAGAGATTAAACCATCACAACTAAGGGTCAAAAATTTGATTTTAGATTATCAAACTAATACTATTCAAATCACATTAAAGACAGATAAAATTAAGATCATTCCCTTGACAAAAAAAGAATTCCACCTCTTAGAATTTTTTATGCGTCATCCCCAACAAATTTTAACTAGAGATCAAATATTAGATCAACTTTGGGAAATAGGATCTGATACTATTAGTAATGTGGTAGCCGCTCAAATTCGTCTGCTAAGAAAGAAACTTAATCAATATGGTTATGGTGATTTAATTGAAACAGTTTATGGTTTAGGTTATCGTTTAAAATTGGATAGTTAGTTAAGTGAAATTTTGTCCATGTTGTTCAATATATTCATTAATAATTAATTCAATTAAGTTTTGGTAGGAAATATTATTTCTATTTGCTTCTTGCTTTAAAAAAGATAAATTTTTTTCTGTTAATTCTACTGGTATTTGAATTTTTATTCCTTTTAAAGTTAATTTTTCTGGTGGAGGTAAAAAGTCTTCCACTATTTCACCAAATTCTAAATCTTCATCAGTATATCTTATTTTGTTGTTCATATAGTTTATTTCCTTTTCGCCAATAACCCGCACCAAAAATTCTAATTCTTTGATGCCTATAAGTAAATCTTACAGTAATTATACCTTCATTCACTTTTCCAATGCAGAAAAATCTGTCTTCGTTTATACTATGGCTACAATCTTTAACAATAATTCTGTTTTTATCAAGAAAGGCTAATTGTGCCAATTCAAAAGATACATTATGTTTATCTTGATTAATTTTATTTTTTTTCTCATCCCATTCAAAACTTTCAATCATTACACAATTCTTATTTTATTTTTTATAATATATTGCACTAATTTATCATACTCAAAGCTGACTAATCAGAAATTCAATACTATTAATCTTTATTTATTGTTTTGACAATTTATGAGAAATTTAATTAATAATTGATAAAGAATAATTTAAAATATAAATATTTGAAACTTTAAGAATATTTAATAACTCATTATCATTGATTGAACTCAATTCGGCACTTTGTGAAAAGAAACAGGCTATTTCATCAAACTAAAATATCTCTAACTTGTTGGTATGCTAGTGTTTTTTCTGGCATTATTTCTCTAGGTGCTTTTTTTGTTTATGAAGCGATCGCACACGCTCATTATATAACTATTAATCAAGAATTAAAGACCGTTGCTGGAACCTTTCATGATACCCTTGAACCTTTATTGATTCAACCTAATAAGCTAGAAAAAAATGTCAAAGAAATCATCTTAGATTTGTGCTTGATTGATGAAAAATGTGGAAATCAATCTTACAAAAATCGTTACATAAAAGGATTAATTCAGCAGGGAAAATACTATCTGAAGTTTTATGATTTATCAGGTAATTTGCTAGGTAATGCAGGAGTTAAAATTGATAATTTATCCCTTAATTATTCCTTAGAAGAATTTACAAGTATTCAAGATAATCAAAATAATAATTATCGTCAAATATCCTTACTTTTACACACTAAAGAAAATAAAGAATGGGGTTATTTGCAAATAGGCAGAAGTTTAGAAGATTTTGATCGATATGTAAATAATATAAAATGGTTGTTATTATTAGGTTTACCTTTACTGATTATTTTGGTGATCATTGCCAGTTGGTATTTAGCAGAAAAAGCAATACAACCCTTAGCTCAATCTTACCAACAAATGCAACAATTTGGTTCTGACGTTGCCCATGAATTGCGTACCCCATTATCAGCGATAAAAGCAACTATTGATAGTGTTTTTTTAAGTCACAATTTAACCTTAGAAGACAGTCAAGAAACTTTTAAAATTATTCATCGGCAAAATGATAGACTAATTAATTTAGTCAATGATTTATTAATCCTCACTCGTCTTGATTCAGGCTTAGAAAATACGGATAAAATCAAAAAAAATAAAATCAATTTAGCTGATTTAATCAATGATTTAACCGAAGAATTATCTTATTTAGCATTAAAGAATCAGGTTAATTTAACAAAAGAAATAAAAGAGAGTAAGGTTTTTATCCTCGGTAATGAAGAACAAATATATAGATTATTAGCAAATTTAACTATTAATGCTATTAATTATAATCAAAAAAATGGTCAAGTTACTATATTTTTAGAAACAACAAAAAAAGAAGTCATTATAAAAGTAATTGATACAGGAATTGGTATTAATAAAGAAGAACAAAAATTAATTTTTAATCGTTTTTATCGAATCAATAAAGCAAGAAATAGAGAGAAAGGCAGTTGCGGATTAGGTTTAGCTATTGCAAATGCGATCGCGCTTAATCATGGTGGTAGAATAATTTTAGAAAGTCAAGAAAATCAAGGCAGTATTTTTACCGTTTATTTACCGAAAATCATTTCATCCTAATTTCATATTCTTTTGACAGAATCAAAGGTAAAGATAAAAAGAGAGAAACAGTCATGACAAAAGCAAGATTAATAAAAAAATCAACAGCTATGGCAACGATGACTATTATTAGCAGTATTGCTTTTTCCTTCAATATACCTAGTTATGCCCATGAAAACCACGAAAATCACGAAAATAAGGCTATAACTGCCAGTGTTTGGGATAAATCCACCGTTAACTATAACGGCAGTAAGAAGATTACCGTATATAGTAGCCCATCTTGTGGATGTTGTGGACAATGGATTTCTCACATGAAAAAACACGGCTTTGAGGTGACAGACATAAAAACCGATGATATAGAGGCGATTAAGAGGAAAAACAATTTACCCCCTGAATTAGCATCTTGCCATACTGCTATTATTAACGGTTATGTGATGGAAGGGCATATTCCCGCCAATGATATTAAGCGTTTTCTAAGCCAAAAACCCAGTAATCTTAAAGGATTAGCTGTTGCAGGGATGCCCATTGGTAGCCCCGGTATGGAATCTGATAAAATAAAACAACCCTTCTCTGTCTTAAGTTTCAATAATAAGGGAAATATTACAGTATTTAATCAGTATAAAAATTACTAAAGATAGTTTTTCTACTGTAAGCATAAGTTTTTCGTAAATTCTTATTGCTTTTCTCTTTTTCCTTTTCCGTAGCACAACCAGAAAATTTTAAGATAGAATTATAAAGTACAAGTTTATGTACTTATTGTCATGTTAACCAAACAAACAAATTATACCAATTTACGCCAGAATCTAGCCTCAATATTAGATGAAATCATCGAGGATCGTGGTATTGTAATTGTCAATAGAACAGGGAAAGAAGATGTAGCAATGTTGTCAGCTCAAGAACTGTCTAGTATGATGGAAACCCTATATCTACTTAAATCTCCGGCTAATGCGAGAAAATTATTAGCGGCAATGGAGCGTGCAAATGAACTAGAATGTGTTAAAATCGAGTCACAGAGCGTATCTGAACTTTGTGAGGAATTGAAAATTGAGCAATAAGGCCAGCAATAAGGCCGTTATTTTTGATAGTCAATTTAGGGATGACTTACGCTGGTGGTTTCGCAAAGATAAAAAAGTGAGTGAGAGAATTTTAAATTTAATCGAAGCTACTATATTAAATCCTACTGAAGGTATTGGTAAACCAGAACATCTTAAATATTTACCCGGTTCAACATGGTCAAGAAGAATAACTCAGGAACACAGATTAGTCTATCAAATAAGTTCTGATAAAATTATTTTTTTACAATGCCGATACCATTATTCATAATATCATAAAATGAAAATTAATCGTCGTCAATTACTAAACTTAACCCTATTTGCTACCACAGCAATAATAATTAAAAACCTTCAGCAAAATTCTAATCAAGATACATTATGGGCTAATGAATTAAAACCACAAATATATAAAAGTAAAAATGGTTTATTAGAAGTAGAATTAATCGCCCAAGAAACTCCTGTAAATATAGATGGAAAAACTGCTTATTTACTTACTTATAATGGGCAAATTCCAGCTCCTCGTTTAGAAGCAAAAGCAGGAGATAAAGTTAAAATTAAATTTACGAATAAACTAGCTCAACCCACAAATATACACTATCACGGCTTACATATTTCCCCTACAGGTAACGCAGATAATGCCTTTTTAGAAATTCAACCAAATCAAATCTTTAATTATGAATTTACCATTCCCGACAATCACCCCAGTATGACGGCTTGGTATCATCCTCATTTACACGGATACACAGCACAACAGTTATCAGGAGGATTAGCTGGATTATTTATTATCAGAGGAGAATTAGACGATATTCCCGAAATAAATTCAGCAAAAGAAGAATTTATCGTTTTACAAGATTTCCCCTTAGACAACAACGGCAGGTTAACTGATTCTCGAATGATGTCACTAATGATGGGTAGAGAAGGGGATGTCATTACAGTCAATGGAGAAATTAAGCCTCAAATTAGCCTTAATAAAGGAGAATGGTTAAGATTAAGGATTTTAAACGCTTCTACCTCTCGTTTTTATAACTTATCTCTCGATGATAACCCCTTTTATTTAATTGCTACCGATGGAGGTGCGATCGCATCTCCCCAAGAAATGACAAGATTACTATTAACTCCGGGGCAAAGGGCAGAAATTATGATCAAAGGAGAGAATAAGCAATCATCTCTTAAACTGATTAACTTACCCTATAATCGTGGGGGAATGGGTATGATGGGTAACGGTATGATGGGGGGTGGCATGATGGGAAGAAGAAATAACAACTCCCCGCAAATTTTGGCGACTATTAACCTTAATCAGTCTAATCAAAATAATCAATCTGTCTCATTGCCAAATCAGTTAAATACTATTACGGCTTTGCCCTCATCTAGTCAGGTAAGAAGTTTTACCCTTAATCATGGCATGGCTAACGGTATGGCATTCTTAATTAATGGCAAATCCTATAACCATCAACGTATTGATACGGAAGTAAAATTAAATACCGTAGAAGAATGGGAATTGATCAACACTGGTATGATGGATCACCCTTTTCATATTCACGTTAACTCATTTCAAGTGATTAGCCGTAATGATATTCCCGAAAATTTATTAGCTTGGCGCGATACGGTGTTAGTCAAACGAGGAGAAAGGGTAAAGATTCGCATTCGGTTTGAGGATTTTACTGGTAAAACTGTTTATCATTGCCATATTTTAGATCATGAAGACTTAGGCATGATGGGTAATTTGCAAATTAATAGTGAATAGATTTCAAAAGGGCAAAGTGAAAAGGGCAAGGGGCAAAGGTAATTAATAACTTACGTTACACACTTATTCATGTTTTAAGTTAAGGGAGGTTTCAGGTTTCAGGAAATAATAAAAATGATTGAACTAAAAAGTTATCGAGATTTGACATTTTGAACTAAAATTGTATTAAAGTGCAAATCTGGACGGGGTTAACCAGTGTGACTTATAATAGTAAACGCTGTTTTTTATAATAAATAAGCTAAATATTTAAAAACTATGAGTAAATATACACTAAATGGTACTAGACGTAAGCAGAAAAGAACCTCTGGTTTCCGCGCCCGTATGAGAACCAAAAATGGTAGAAAAGTAATTCAAGCTCGTCGTAATAAGGGTAGAAAAAGATTAGCAGTATAAAATTACTGTTAAATAAGGAAGCTAAGTTTAGCATTTTAAGTTTGATATTACTAATCATTAAATTTACTGTGAAATATAGGTGGGACTACCATCAAAGCATCGACTGAAACGGCGTTTAAATTTCCAATCTGTTTATCAACAGGGTATTCGCCGCTCTAGTCGTTATTTTATTGTCCGAGGGTTACGGGTGGATGAGTCTGTTTCTGTTTATACCCAAATCGGAATTAGTGTTAGCCGTAAAGTGAGTAAGAAGGCGGTGGTTCGTAATCAAATCAAAAGGCATATTCGAGTTGCTTTTCGCTCTTTGTTGCCAAAGATTTCATCCCCTTGGTTTATTGTGATTGTGGTAAAACCTGAAGTTAAAGAATGCAATTATGAACATTTTTTGAGAGAATTAGAGAAGTTGTTAATTAAGGCGAATATAATCAATGGGTATTAGAGAAGACGTATTTTATGAAGGAGGTCCTCATGTGGGGGATCTAATTATCAATATTCTATTGGCATTTACTGTTATTTGCTTACCTTTAACGGTGGGAGCGATCGTACGTTCTATTTGGTTGCGCTATCGTATTACTGATCGTCGTATCTCTGTTACTGGTGGTTGGATGGGACGCGATCGCACCGATATTATTTATTCGGAAATTGTCCGAGTGGTAAAAGTGCCTCGTGGTTTAGGTTTTTGGGGTGACATTGTGGTTACTTTAAAAGATAAAAGTCGTTTGGAAATGCGAGCATTACCTCGTTTTCGGGAAATTTATGACTACATAGCCGAAAAAGCGGCAGATAAAACTGGTAAACCCATAGATGCGATCGCAAAATAAGATTCATTGACCATTACTTTTTCTTTGGATTAATGATATAGAGCTTTGCATCTTTAGCCATTAGATTAGTTATCAGCAATTTTTACTTATCATTTACATTCTGGGACATTCTGGAAAAAAATAGATCCAAAGTGATGTCGTCAATAACTTAAAATAGACTATGTTTTTCCTAAAACACATTCAATAATTAACTATTATTTTAAAGCGTTAGAGTATTTGTTAATAATTGCTGACAATCAAATTAAATAAAGTAAAAGTAGAAAAAACGAGATCAAAATGGATTTTGGTATAGGTTTTATATCCACAAACATCATGTTGCCAATCCTTGACTTCTTCTATGGGATTGTGCCTAGTTATGGATTCGGAATTATTGCCCTAACATTAGTCGTTAGGTTTGCGGTTTATCCTCTGAGTGCAGGACAAATTCGCAATATGAGAAAAATGCGTATCACTCAGCCTTTGATGAAAGAAAGACAGGCAGAGATTCAGAAAAAATATAAAGATAATCCCCAAAAACAACAAGAAGAAATGGGGAAATTAATGCAGGAATTAGGCAATCCTCTAGCGGGGTGTTTACCCTTGCTGTTACAAATGCCCATCCTATTCGCTTTGTTTGCTACCCTCAGAGGTTCACCATTTGCGGATATTAACTATACCGTTGATGTGCAAATCTTTCCCCAAGAACAAATCGAGCGTATTCAACCTCAACCCTTTGCCACAAAAGCTCAAAACGTGTTCATCAATGACGGGGTACATAATCGTATTTCTGCCATTCTACCGGCTGGAAACAAGTTAGTGGTAGGGGAAAAAGAACAAATTGAATTGCAAACCACAGAAGGCAAATCATTACAATCTATCGTTAGCGAATATCCAGACAGTCATTTACAACCCCGTTGGGAAGTTACCAAAGGGCAAGAAAGAGTCATGGTGACTGAAGATGGTGAGATTCAAGCCCTTTCCACTGGAGATGCAACCATTCAAATAACTATCCCCGGTATTGCCGCCGATAAAGGGTTTTTGTTTATTAAAGCCCTCGGACGTGTAGGAGTTGTCGGCGATGATGGTACGATTAACTGGGATATTCTCGGAATGGTTATCTTTTTCGGTTTCAGTATTTATCTTAACCAAGAATTATCTGGTGGCGGACAAAATACTGGCGGAAATGAACAGCAACAAACGGTGAATAAAATTACACCGGTTATTTTCTCTGGGATGTTTTTATTTTTCCCCCTTCCTGCAGGGGTTTTAATGTATATCGTTATTGCTAACGTTTTCCAAACGATTCAAACTTTAATTCTCATGAGAGAACCTTTGCCAGAGAACTTGCAAAAAATTGTGGCAGAAAGAGAAAAAGCCAATAAAACCAGAGATAATCTTCCTTTTGAGAAAAAAAATCTGAAAAAGAAAGAAAAAACTTCTTAGTAGTGTAGTAGGAATTAATTGATAAATTATGGATGAACAAATCCAAAGGGGTAAAAAATGGTTAGAAACATTACTAACTTTAATGGGTGTTCCTGCCAGTGTTACCATTGGTAGAGTTGAACAAGAAGAAAGAGCAATTTCCTGTTGGCTAACCATTGATGAAACTAAATTAACTCCCACCGTCATTGAAAATTTGATTGGAAAAAAAGGTGAAACCATTGATGCTTTACAGTATTTAGCTAATGTCTTGTTAAATATAGGAGTATTAGATGGGGAAGAACGTTTTTTCACAGTGGAGTTAAATGGTTATCGTATTCGCCGTCAAGCTGAACTAATGGCGATCGCACAAAAGGCCGCCGATAGAGTTCGTATTACGGGAATGCCAGAGGAAATACGCTATTTATCATCGGTAGAAAGAAGACAAGTCCATAGCTTTTTGGAAAAATCAGGAGATTTAGCCACAGAAAGCGAAGGAAATGAACCCGATCGCCGTTTGATCGTAAAATTAAGACGATAGATAAGATTAGGTGTCAGGGATAGGGGGATAAGGGGATGGGGGATGAGGGGATGGGGGGAAGTAGGGGCTAATGGCTATTCGCCCGTACAGGTGTTCGGAGTTTTTAATTCTTAATTCTTAATTTTTCCTTTGCCCCTTGCCCCTTGCCTCTTGCCTCTTGCCTTTTGCCTTTTGCCTTTTACCCTTTTGAAATCTATTCATTATTCACTGATGGAAACTATTTATATTCCACAACTGCTGAAAATGCCTGAGCAAACCATGGAAATCAAGTTGTGCGATCGCATCTCAGGCTTAACCACTCTTACCCCCGTAAAAGGAATATTTCAAGTACGTCATGGGGGCAACTTCTTAGACTTACAATTACAAGCAGATACTATCCTTACATTAACGTGCGATCGATGTTTACAAACATTTAATTATCGTTTAGAAGTCGATACCTCAGAAATTATTTATCTTAAATATGAAGCCGAATTAAATCAATATTATCCCCCCGAAAGAGAAATTACAGGGGAAGATTTATGGGAAAGTTTACCCCCCGATGGAGAATTAATTATCGAAGAATGGATTTATCAACAACTATCTTTAGCCATTCCCTTACGCAGTTTATGTAGTAATGATTGTCAACCCCCCGGCAAAACATCCACAGATAACAATAAAAACGATAAACGTTGGTCAGCTTTAGCTAATCTGAAATCATTGATGGATAACTAGAAAAAAATTAATTATTTGAAGGGACGATCATTTAATTCTTAACTTAGAATAATTAGGATAAGCTAGAGACAAAAACATGACCATTATCCGCAAAAGAGATGATTGACTCCTCCGACTATTCCCTATCAGACTCTAAGAAAAATAAAGTAACCGCAGAAGCCACTCAGAATCAAAAAAACCTTTGGCGCTGGTTTACCTACCTAACTTTATTATCTGTAGGAGGAGGATTAAGCTACGGATGGTATTTCACCACAGAAAAACTAAATCCCTTACTAGAAAAATCTATTAGTAATTACCTTTCTCGTCCCGTTGAACTAGGTAAAATAAATACGATTTCCTTTAATCATTTAACCATCGGGAAAACAATTATCCCCTCTACTGCCACGGAAAATGATTCTGCCATCGTAGAAGAAATTATAGTCCATTTCAACCCCCTAAAACTACTATCAAAAAGAATAGACTTAGACATCACTCTTAATCAAGGAGAAATTTACCTACAACAAGATAAAAATAATAGTTGGTTAAGACTAAATATTAGTAACCAAAAAAGTAGCTTACCTTGGGGATTAAGTATCAATGTTAATGATATACAACTAAATAGTGGTAACTTATTCGTCAAAAATAATCTCAACCCAGAAAAATACTCTCAATTAAATATCAACCTAGCCAATTTCATCTTTGAAGAAAATAAAAATTTATTCAATGTAGAAGGAAATGTTGTTGCAGGGGGAAATGTCAACCTAACTGGATGGAGAATTCCCTCAGATAACCAATGGGTGTTAAATATTAACGCCGAAAATATCTTGACAGATACCTTCAATCAACTCAATTTAGTTAGATTACCCTTACAAATAAACTCAGGTAAACTACAGAGCAATCTTACCCTTGAATTTCAAAATGAAACCCTTGATAGTATTGAAGGTAAAATTAACGTTAACCAAGTAGATGTTTCTTTTTCACAATTACCTTATCCCTTAGTTAACAGCAATGGAGATATAAACCTATCAACAGATGGAGAAATTAAACTAGATAACATTACAACTAATTTAGGCTTAATTCCCACTCAAGTTACAGGCATTATCGATAAAAATAGAAACTTAAATATTAATGCCAATATTACTAATTCTTTAACTGTTGACGATGTGGCTTCCTCTTTGAAGTTAACCCCATTTAATTTAGAAACAGAGGGAAAAATTAAAGGAAATGTTAGCTTAACAGGTAATGTCTATAATCCGATAGTTAAAGTAAAAATTGCCAATGCAGATGAAGAAATTAAAGTTGCCAAAATTCCTCTTGATAAAATAACCGCTAATTTAGCTATTGTTGACTCTCAGTTAAATATAGAAGATGTCACCATATTGCCGAAAATAGGAGGTGAAATAAAAGGTAGCGGTTTTATCAACTTACAAAAAGCTAACAGCAAATTTAGTATTGATTGGCAAGGAAAAGAAATTGATGGTGAAAAACTTCTCAATCTTTATCAAAAAACATTACCAATTTCTCTGGGGAAAATTTCAGGTAATTATAATTTTTCTGGAGATTGGCGAGAATTTTCTAATTTTCAATTAATAGGTGCTTCTAATATAACGTTGCCTCAAGGAGAAGCAAGGGTTAAAAACCTACAACTCAACTCTGATTCATGGTTAGCCAATATAGAAATTTCCCAAGGAAGTTTACGGGATTTATCCTTCATTAACTGTGAAAAATTAAAATGTCAAGATTCTATACTTCAGGGGAATTTTAATTTAAGTGGTAATACTCAAAACCTAAACCAAGAAAACTTAAAGCTAGAAGGGGATTTTTCTTTTAACCTAGGAGAAAATCAGATTGTATTAGAAAATACCTATCTCAAGAATAATAACTGGCAAACCACCTTGGAGGTTAATAATTTTCCCCTTACTCAACTTTTATCTTTATCGAATAATCCAGAAAATCAATTTCTCAATGTGCCTGGAATTGATAAAGGTAATATAACAGCAGGTTTAATTGTTAAGGGAGATTTAGATAATCAAGAAAATATAAATATTGAAGGGCAAGGGGATATATTTTTACCTCAAGGAAAAATTAAAGTTAATCAAATCAAAGTTGCAGAAAATAATTTTGTTGCCAACACCTTTACAGAGGGTTTTTCCCTTTCCCAACTTAATAATAGTTGGGATGGGCAAGTCAAAGGAGATTTAACGGTAAAAGGGAATGTGAATTCTATTACCCCAGATAAAATAAGTGTTGATGGTAATTTATCTTTTGCTCAGGGAATTAGCTTAATTTCTCAACCAGTGACAGTATCTTTTGGCTGGAATGGAGAATATTTACAAGTTAATCAGGCAGTTAGTGACAATTTTCAAGCAAGGGGAATAATTAATTTAGATACCAAAACTCAAACCATAAAAGATTTTGATTTGGATGTGACTACTCAACAAATGAGTTTGTCAAAACTATCTTTACCTGCTTCTTTGAGTTTACTTAATTATCAGGGTAATGTTGATTTTCAAGGTAAATTAATTGGGAATCTTTCCCAACCTCAGTTAAAAGGAGATGTTACCCTTAACAAATTTGAGGTAGCCAGTTTAAACTTTTCTC
Organism: Cyanobacterium aponinum PCC 10605; assembly: GCF_000317675.1. Classification (NCBI taxonomy): domain Bacteria; kingdom Bacillati; phylum Cyanobacteriota; class Cyanophyceae; order Chroococcales; family Geminocystaceae; genus Cyanobacterium; species Cyanobacterium aponinum. Next base: position 1,387,956 of record NC_019776.1, on the reverse strand, counting down.
CTCTCCGAGGTGAATTATCTTTTTCTCCACAGCAGGGATTGGATTTAACTTTAAATGATAGTAACAGTGAAGATAAATTAGCCGTAACCCTAGACAGTCAATTAAAACCCCAAGAAATCTATCTGCAAAAAGACACCACACAATTAAGAGGTTTAAGGGAGTCAGAAAATTTCGTTATTGATATGAGTGAGATACCTTTAGGTAAGGTGACAAAATCTTGGAAAAATTATCTACCGACAGAAATCAAAGAAGTAGGGGGTATTCTTTCTGGGGAGGTAAGTTTCAATCTAAATAACTATAGTGTTAGTGCATCAAAAATAACCATTACAAAACCCCGTTTAAATCATTTTCACGGGGATATTCTCACCAGTGAAGTCATTATTAAAAATGATGTGATTGAATTTCTCAATGGTAATTTACACCATCAGGAAAACGAGTATAAGTTTACGGGAAAATTAGTTTCTTTGACTAATAGTCCACAATTAAGATTAGGTATAGAAATTGAAGATGGAGATATTCAAAATCTTCTTACCAGTTGGGAATTTTTTGAGTTTGCTGATATATCAAAAGGCTTTCAGCCAAGGGAATACGCCTCTGCAAAAGATTTATATTCTGCGAATAGTAATAGTAATAACCGATATTCGGCTGAAAATGATACTATTTCGGTTGTTTCTGATAAATCTGCTTCTCCATCTTCAGAGAGTAATTTATCTGCTAATCCCCCGCTTTTTGCCATTAATTCAGAGGAAGATTCTCTTTTAGAGACAATAGACACTTTGAAAAAAGTTGAGAATAATTTGAAGTTAAAAAGGGAGAAAATTTTAGATAAAAACTTACCTTCTTTAGAGGAATTAACAGGTAAATTTAATGGTGTTATAAACTTAGGTTTTTTATCTCAGGATGGTGTTAAAGCTGATTTTGATTTTCGTGGGGATAGTTGGCAATGGGGGGATTACGAAGGCAATTTTTTACAGGTTACGGGTAGTTATCATAATAATTTACTTACATTTCTCCCCGTGATCATTAAAAGCGATGAAACAATTTTATCTTTAACTGGGACTTTTCAACCTGAAAGAATATCTGGAGAGGTGACTTTATCTAATTTTCCTCTTTCTCAAATAGCTGATATAGCTAATTTACCTGATACTTTAAATATACAAGGAAATGTCAATAGTGCGATCGCAATTAGTGGTAGTGAAAAAAATCCTCTGGCAAAAGGAAATATTGAGGCTATTGATGTACAAATAAATAATAAAAATATTGATCAAACTAACGCTAGTTTCGGCTTAAGAAATTCTCGCATTGATTTTTTAGCTAGTAGTAATTTAACTAATAATAATGAATCATTAAAACTAATAGGAAGCCTTCCTTTTCAAATTTTTCCTAATTCCTCAAAACCTAATAATAATGATTTTAAACTTGATATAAACTTAAATAAAGATGGTTTTACTTTGCTCGATATAGTCACTAATAATCAGTTAAAATGGTTAGAAGGAGACGGCAATATTGATTTGAATATAAGAGGAAAATATAATCAAGAAAAAAACTCTATTAAAGAAGTTAATACAGAAGGCATCATAACATTAAACAATGGGGTTGTCCAAGGAAAAGCTATTGATAATCAAACGATTTCAAATATTAATGGTCAAGTTTTATTTGATTTTAGCCAATTAAACATTCCTAATTTAGTGGGAGAATTTAGTGGAGGAAGCATCAGCTTGAATGGTAGTTTACCTCTGATTGACCCTCAATTGAATAATCAATTGTTGAGTTTAAATGTTAGTGATTTAAGTTTAAATATTGATGAGTTATACAGAGGAAATGCTTCTGCTGAGTTAAATATATCTGGAAGTTTTATTCGCCCTAATTTGGGAGGAGAAATTAATTTATATGATGGACAGATTGAGTTAAGCAAAAATCAATCAGAGAACATAATCACTGAGCAAGGTTTAATTAATAACATTAATATCAGCGATTTATATATTAATTTACAAGATAATATTATTATTGAACAACCTCCCATTTTAAATTTAAGAGCTAAAGGACAACTAAACTTAAAAGGCAAATTAAATAATTTATCCCCCCAAGGAATAATAAAATTAACTGACGGTAATATAAACTTATTTACAAGTCAATTAAGTCTTGCCAATAACTATAATAATACAGCGAAATTTACTCCTGAAAATGGTTTTAATCCTTATCTTGATTTACAGTTGGAAAGTTCAGTAACCGAGACAAGTCGCTATCAATTTGCAGATACATCTAATAGTAATGAGATTAGGGATTTAACTAATTTTTCTATCGATACAGTTCAAACAATTAAAATTAAAGCAGGAATAAAAGGATGGAGTGATAATTTAGAAAATAATATAGTATTAAGTAGTAGTCCTCAAAGAAATGAAGCAGAAATTATCGCCCTTTTAGGAGGAGGTTTTTTCAATAATTTAACCGAAGCAAATGGTAATCTTGATTTAGTTAATTTAGCTAGTGCGGCATTTTTAGGTGGTGTACAAGGAGAAATTCAAAAAGCATTTGGTTTTGATGAATTAAGATTATTTCCTACTCAAATATTAAACCCGGAAAACCGCATTTCTACTCTTGGCTTAGGGGCGGAATTAGCTTTAGATTTGACTGATGATTTGTCTATTTCTATTATGAAAATATTAACTAATGAACAATCTCCTAGATATAGTATTCGTTATCGTCTTAACGAACAAACTATTTTTAGAGGTTCAAGTGATTTTGAACAAGATACAAGAGGAGTTTTAGAGTTTGAACATCGTTTTTAATATTATCAAGAGAATTATTGTTAACTGAAAAAATACACAAAGTTTGCTTCATATTTTGTAGTTTTGTGGGAGGCAACATAATAATATGAAGTATAATGTAATAGTTGGTAGGGAAAACTGTTTTAAATAAACTTGGAGTAGTTATGAAAGATAGTAACAACTTAGAACAAATAAGAAATAAAGCTAATAAAAATCGTTGGATAGCTGGAGTTTTAACGTTTTTTGTTGCTCCGGTAGGTTATTTTTATACCCTTCGTTATAAAGCTGCTTTAATTTCATTTATTGTTTATATAATTTTGGTAGGGGCATCGGAAGAAAATGAAACAATGGAAACATTATTAGGATTTTTTGCTATCAGTGTGACAGTAGAAAATGTTATTTCAATAAACAAGGCAAAAAACAAATTTAAAGAATTAGAAGGAAATACAAATCAGCTCACTAATTACCCTTCTTCTTTTTCTGGAAATAGCCCAGATATAATTATTTTAAAAGCTATAAATAACAGAGGAGAAATGACTGTTTCAGAAATTGTTATCGCCACGGAATTGAGTCCTCAAATTGTCAAAAAAACTCTTTTAGATTTAGAAAATGAGCATTTAATTTACGGTTATAATAGAGAGAGTGATGGTGCTGTTGTTTATAAAAATATCTAATAACAATGAACTTTTATCGTTTATTTAATATCCCACTAACATACAAATGAAAAATATATAAGTTATTAATTTTTGTCAATTCTAAATCAATATTTTTTCAATTACCCACACATAATTTATTTCATTGCTACCGAAATTTTAAATAGATTTTAAGTTGAATTCAGCTATTATTGAAAGGTTAATAAATTTAATTAATATTATGGAAACAATTTTAATTACAGGTAGTAGCGGTTTTATTGGCTTTCATCTAAGTCAGCGTTTATTGAATGATGGCTATTCAGTTATCGGTATTGATAATATGAATGACTATTATGACGTATCTTTAAAACAAGCTCGTTTAGAAATTTTAAAACAACATCATAATTTTCAGTTCTTTCTCTTGGATTTGGTCGATCGCATCTCTATAATGAACTTATTCAAGGAAAATAAAATTACCACTGTTGTCAATTTAGCCGCCCAAGCAGGAGTTAGATATTCTTTAGAAAATCCTCACGCTTATGTTGATAGTAACCTAATAGGCTTCGTTAACATCTTGGAAGCCTGTCGCCATCACAACATTCAACATCTAGTTTACGCTTCATCAAGTTCAGTTTATGGGGCAAATAAAAAAATTCCTTTTTCCACTCAAGATAATGTTGATAACCCTGTCAGCTTATACGCCGCCACGAAAAAAGCCAACGAGTTAATGGCACATACCTATAGTCATTTATACAACATACCCACAACAGGTTTAAGATTCTTTACGGTTTATGGTACTTATGGAAGACCAGATATGGCTTACTTTATTTTTACTAAAAATATTTTAGAAGGAAAAAAAATAAAAGTTTTTAACTATGGAGATATGCAAAGAGATTTTACTTATATCGATGACATTATTGAAGGAGTAGTTAGGGTTATGAAGCAAATTCCTACACCTCAAACAGATAATCCGAATAGTAAAGCACCTTATCGTCTGTATAACATTGGAAATAATAAACCCGTCAAACTCATTGATTTTATTACCACCATTGAAAAATCGTTAGGTGTCACCGCCGAGAAAGAATTTTTGCCAATTCAACCCGGAGATGTGCCTATAACTTATGCTGATGTTGATGACTTATATAAATCCGTTGGCTTTAAACCTTCTACTCCCATTGAAAAGGGTATTGATGAGTTTGTTAAATGGTATCGAGAATTTTATCAAAATTAAAAAAGGGCAAGGGGCAAGGGGCAAAGGAAAAATTAAGAATTAAAAATTAAAAATTAAATAACTCCTAACTCCTAACTCCTGCCACCTGAAACCTGAAACCTGAAACCTCTTTCCAAACTCAAACCTGATTACCATATCTTTTAATTACCTGTAATTTTGCCTCGAAAAACAAAGTAATTATAAACGTTATAAAACAGCATAATCGGAATTAAAAAACCGATAAAAGTCAACATAAAAACTAAAGAGCTAGGAGATGCTGCTGCATCAAAAATAGTTACACTTGGAGGGATTATGTAAGGAAATACAACTAAAGCTAATCCCACAAAAGTTAATAAGAAAATTAAAATTGTGTAAATAAATGGGGTAACTTCTCTTTTTTTAGCTAAACTCCTTAAAAGTAAAATCACCAGAATTACTCCTAAAATGGGAATGGCGCTAAATACATAAATAAAAGGTTTATCAAAGAGCCTATTTCTAGCAAAAATAGAGAATATAGGGGTTACAGTAGTAATTGCGATCGCACCGATAAGAGTAGTAATAGCGGCAATCTTAGCGGTTTTATAATGAGTTTCTTGAAGACTTCCCGTCGTTTTCATAATCAAATAACAAGAACCAATTAAAACATAACCCTGAATAAGAGTTAAAGCAACCACCACACTACGCCAGTTAAACCAATCCCAAGTCGAACCAATAAAATGTCCACTAGCATCCACATGAATACCCTCAATAACACCTGCAAGGGCGAAACCCTGCCCTAAAGTTGCCACAAAACTACCTATCCCAAAAGCCAAATTCCAGAATAACTTACGACGAGAATTTTCCCTAAATTCAAAAGAAACCGTACGCACCACTAACCCCAAAATCATAATCATAATCGGGATATAAAGAGCATTTAAAATGGTACTATAAGCGAGGGGAAACGAACCAAAAAGACTTCCCCCCATTAAGATTAACCATGTAGCATTGGCATCCCAGACATTACTTAAACTTGTCATTAAAACGCTACGCCTTTCTTCAGAAGAAGAGGTAAGAGAGAGAATCCCTACCCCTAAATCAAAACCATCCAACATCACATACATAAATAGAAATAAAGCAAGGATGGCAAACCATACCAATGGTAAAAGATAATTAAGTGATTCCATTTTTTTACTGTCTTAAGTGATTACAGATTTTTTACGATGTAGCTATAATAAGTGCGATCGCACCTTATAACTGAAGCTAATTAATAATTAGTAATTAGTAACAATGCACTTTAAGGGTGAGTTTCTCCCTAACACCCTAGGTAAGAGTCAAGAGGCAAAAGGCAAAAGGCAAAAGGCAAAAGTGTTTAATTAACTCCTAACTCGTTTCCCCTAATATCTCAATATCCCAACACCTGAAACCTGACACCTACCCTTACCCGATATTCTTAAACCAAACTGAGGTTAACTAAATAGGGCGACTATCAGGAATATGTTGAGCAGAATCTACTTCCACTGGTAAATCTTTATCATCTCCGGGTAGAGGTAAGTCAAATTTAGGTCCTTTAGCAATGATACGACTACCGAAATATAAAGCAGAAAAGAATAACACTGTATAGAGACAAATGAAAATAGTTAAAGAAGTTAAAACATCCCCGGCGGGTAAATTAGAAACCGCATCTGCCGTACGAATTTCACCATAAACAGTCCAAGGTTGTCTTCCTACGCAACGCACTATCCAACCAGACTCAACGGCTAAATACCCCAAAGGTGCGCACCACATCCAAGAAATCATTAACCATTTTTGTTGAATAATATTTTCCTCTGATAGTTTGCCTCTTAACCATTGAATGGCGCTCACAAGCATTACGCCTACTAAGACAAAGGCTATACCACTCATTAAACGGAATGAATAATAGATTAAACCCACCATGCGAGGACGATTTTCAGGAGTCCATTCTTTTAAACCTAACACAGGTTCACTCAAACGGGACTTAAACTCAAGAATGTAAGGAAAGGCATTGGGAATGGTAATTTCCCATTTATTATTCTCGGTTTTTTCATCGGGAAAAGCTAATAAACTCCAATCGGCTTTTTCCCCCGCAGGAATTGTTTCCCATTGTGCCTCCATTGCCGCTAATTTGGTAGGTTGATGATGATATACTTGTTCTGCACTTAAATGACCCACAAATATTTGTAAAGGTGTAATTGCGATCGCAACGGCTAATACTATTTTAAAAGATTTAGCAAAAAAAGCCTGATGACGCTTCTTGAGAATATACCATGCACTGATACCACCGATGACAAAAAGAGAAGTTTCAAGGGTAGCTAAAAACATATGAGATACACTCTTAAGCATAAAAGGATTAGCAATGGCCGCAAAATAATCTTTAACAATGAACTTGCCATCGACAAAATCACCCCCAGCAGGAGTTTGTAACCAAGAGTTAGCCGTTAAAATCCAGAAAGTAGATAGATTTGCACCAACTGCCACACAGATAGTAGCAATATAGTGAATTGTGGGGTTAACCCTTTGCCAACCAAATAGCATAATACCTAAAAATCCAGCTTCGAGCATAAATGCCATGGTTGCTTCAAAACCTAAAACACTACCGAAAAAATCTCCCACCGACTCAGAAAAAGGCGCCCAATTAGTGCCAAACTGAAACGCCATAGGCGATCCTGAAGCTACACCAATACCGAAGTTTAACACATATAACTTAGACCAAAAACGGGCATGATGGTAATAATCGGGGTTTTTCGTCTTTAACCATAAACCCTCGACAATCACTAAATAAATTGCCATACCTGTAGTTAAAACAGGCCATAACATATGAAAAATAGCAGTGAATGCAAATTGCATTCGAGAAAGAATGAGAGTGTCAGAAAGAAAATCCATAAAAAATAAAATTGTTGATTACATAGTTATATGGGATTATCTCTTTCATTCTATTGATGACTTCTCAACTTGGAAGATAATTAAAGAATAAATTAACAATAGGTCGAGTAAATAAAACCTTCAAACGTAGCACCCAATACCGTCAAACCCATTTAAAGATTTTCTAAGCCATTTATATTAACTAAACTTACATCTTTGACACTACGCTTAAATAAACCCGTTAACACCTTCCCCGGCCCAATTTCTATCACTTCTTGAACACCTAATGAGGGCATTTGTGCCATAATTTCACGCCATCGCACTCCCCCTGTCATTTGTTGTTTTAATCTTTCTTTAATTTCTTGTCCATCAATACTAGGATTGGGATCAACATTTGCTAAAACAGGTATTTGAGCGTCTTTAAACTCCGCTTCGTCTAAAACTTTGGCAAATTCTGCGGCGGCTATCGCCATTAAAGGAGAATGAAACGCCCCCGAAACTTTAAGAGGTACGGCCAATTTAGCTTTTACGGCTTCTACTACTTCATCAACGGCATTAGGTTCTCCAGAAATAACCACCTGACCATCGCTATTATCATTGGCTAAAACGACATTTTCTGTATTTTCTATGGTTTTCTCAAGGATTTCTCTGTTAAATTTCATTAAAGCTACCATTTTGCCTCCTTGGGCTTGATCCATAAACTGCGATCGCATCTTCACAAGATTTAAGCCTGTAGCAAAATCATACACATTGGCGGCATAAAGAGCCACATATTCCCCTAAACTATGTCCTGCGACAAAATCGGCATTTTTGCCTTTATCCTTCAATAAATCGACTAAAATTGCTTCTATGGTATATAAACACGGTTGGGTATAAAGAGTACGAGAAAGAGTTTCTTCATCTCCTTGACACCTCTGGATAATAGACCATCCCAATATTTCCTCTGCCTGTTTAAATTTATCCTGTGCCACTTCAATTAAATCCATCCCCATGCCTTGAGTTTGTGAACCCTGCCCGGGGAATACCCATGCTGTTTTAGTCATTTATGATACATTTTTCTAAAAGTTCCAAGTCGATATTATACTTTCAATCGTCGATAGTAAATAGATTTCAATTAGCAATTAATAATTAATTAAAACCTTCAAACTTGCAACCTGACACCCGAAACCTGACACCTGAAACCTCTTTAATCACTCAATCCCAACAAACAAGCCATTAATGCCTTTTGAGCGTGCATTCTATTTTCTGCCTCATCCCAAATGCGAGATTGATTACCCTCCATCACCTCTTCCGTAATTTCTTTCCCTCGGTAAGCAGGAAGACAATGTAAAACAATCGCCGACTTATCCGCAATACCTAATAATTCTTCATTAATTTGATAAGGCTGAAATATAGGCTCTCTAGTAGCGCTTTCTTCTTCTTGTCCCATACTAGCCCAGACATCAGTATATAAAACTTGAGTATTTTCCACTGCTTCTTTTGCATTATGAGTGATTACTACTTGCTCTGATTTTTTTGCCAAGGCTTGAGCCTGTTTAATAATGTCTTTATTGGGTTCATATCCTTCAGGAGTCGCAATTCTGACATTCATCCCCATCAAAACTCCCCCTAAAAGCAAAGAATGAGCAACATTATTTCCATCTCCTAAATAAGTCATTGTTATTCCTTCTAAACTACCAAAAGACTCCTCAATAGTTTGTAAATCCGCTAAAATTTGGCAGGGATGTTCTAAATCTGTCAGAGCATTAATAATAGGAATATCACTATAGTCAGCAAAAGTTTGTATATCTTCTTGAGCAAAAGTGCGAATGGCTAAAATATCCAAATAACGATCCAATACTCTCGCAGTATCTTGTAAAGGTTCTCCTCTACCCACTTGAGTGCGACTGGGATTTAAGTCAATAACATTACCCCCCAATTGATACATTGCCACACTAAAAGAAACCCTTGTGCGAGTGGATGCTTTATAAAATAATAGTCCTAAAGTTTTATTGGTTTGAAACTGTTTTTTTCCACTTTTTAAATCGGCGGCTAAATCTAAGATGGTTCTAATTTCTTGTTGATTTAAGTCAGCAATACTCAATAAATCTCTACCTTTTAAATTGACCATACTATATATTTTTATCTAAAAATGATTCCCATATCTTAACCCACTGTGTCAGAATCATAAATAGTGGAAAAGACATAATTTGCTCGATTTTGTTAGGATTTCCGCAAATAAGATGTTGGAGAAAAATGAGTAATGAATAATGAGTGTTCGGAGTTTTTAATTATTAAGGCTCTCTTACTACTCGTCGTGATAAATTGTTAGTTGGAAAGGGAAACCCCTCTGTATCTCCCCTCATCTCCTCATCATCCAAACACCTGCAACCTGCAACCTAACACCTAACCTTATCGGATATTCTTAAACCGAACTTAGGTTATTTATTATTAATTTGTCATAACTACTGTAGAAGAGCCATTCTTAATTCTTAACCTTTGCCCCTTGCCCTTTTTACTTTGCCCATTGTCCATCCTAAGCGACAATTTGATATTTAAGTCAGATTATTTAACTCTATTTTCATATATTTTTCTACCTCCTGATATTCTTTGACAATTGTCGGGATTAGTTGGGGTATTAACTCAAAATTTTCTTCTACCACCGACATTTCTAATTGCTTACATAATTGGGAAAAATGTTTTGCCCCTAAACTGGCACTACTAGATTTAAGACTATGGGCATTAATTTTGATTTGTTGGTAATTTTGATTTTCCAATCCATTCAGTAAGCCTTGAATCAAACTAGGACTTTCTTCTAAGTAAGTATGTACTAATTCAGCGAAGACTATGGGAAAATCATCTTCTCCTAACATTTCTTTTAGTTCATTAATTGCTTCTCTGTCTAGTTGCACCATATGATTTTGATCATTCTTTTTTGTTTCAATTTTAGGGTTAATTTCTGAATTAGGATAAGTTTTTCGTAAATTTTTCAGCTTTTCCATTAATTTTTCTACTCTCACGGGTTTAGATAAATAATCATCCATTCCTGCGGCTAGACAAATTTCTCGATCGCCCTCCATGGCATTAGCCGTCATTGCTATGATATAAGGGGGAATACCCTGAAAATTACTATTAGGAGAATTCCACAGGGTGCGAATCTGACGAGTAGCAGTCAAACCATCCATTTCTGGCATTTGCACGTCCATCAAGATTAAATCATAGGATTGACGATTCAAGGTTTCCATTACCTCCAAACCATTAGCCACCACATCTGCCCGATAACCTAGACGTTTGAGAATGTTAGTAATTACCTTTTGATTAACAATATTGTCCTCTGCTATAAGAATTTTTAATGGGGCAATACCAGCAATATCTTCAAAGGGAGAGGAAAAAGAAGAGGAAAATAAGCGGGGATAATTACGATTTTCTTGACAAACGTTAATAAAAATATCTTCTAACAGAGATTGTTTGATGGGTTTCGTGAGAGTTGCCGCCCAATCCACTTCTTGTAAAGACTTTTGTATCTCTGCACTACCGATGGAACTAAGTAAAATCAAGGGCAAATTCTGACAATGGGGCAGTAAGCGAATTTGTTTTGCTAAAGTTAAACCATCCATCCCCGGCATCTGCATATCTAACACCGCTAAATCAGGTTTTTGCTCATTTTTTAGGGCTAATAAAGCCTCTCTACCCGAAGCGGTAATAATGGTTTTCATGCCAAGATTGTGACACTGAATCATCAACACTTGACGATTAATTTCATTGTCATCAACAATTAAAATTACTTTATCCTGAAGAATATGGGAATAAGAGGGATTTTCTTGATTTACTAACCAACTAGATACTTTCGTATTGATGGTAAATGAAAATATAGATCCTAAATCACTTAATGAAGAATTGGGCTGATAACTTGAAGGAAAATCTCCGGCAATAACTCCTTTGCTTTCTACCCATATTTGTCCCCCCATCATTGTAACTAATCTATTACAAATAGCTAGTCCTAATCCAGTACCGCCATAATGTCGAGTAGTAGAAGCATCCACTTGGGAAAAAGGTTTAAATAATTTATTCATACGACTGCTAGGAATACCGATACCCGTATCTTTCACAGAAAAAATTAACTCGTATTCAAGGATATTTTCTTTAATGGATTGACGACTAACCCCTACAGAAACAACTATTTCTCCTTCGTTGGTAAACTTGACAGCATTATTTAATAAATTCACTAATATTTGTCTTAAACGAGTTACATCCCCCATGATGGTTTTAGGAATATCCGGGGCAATAAAATAAATTAACTCTATACCTTTATTAATTGCTTTTGGGGCTAATAAGTCTAGTGATTCTTCGATAACGTTGATAATGGATAGAGGTTGATATTCTAATTCCAATTTGCCTGATTCAATTTTGGAAAAATCTAAGATGTCATTGATAATAGTTAATAAACTATCGGCACTGGTGCGAATTATTTCTGCAAATTCTCTTTGCTCATTATTTAAAGGGGTGTCTAATAATAAACCAGTCATACCGATTACCGCATTCATAGGAGTGCGAATTTCATGACTCATAGTGGCTAAAAATTCACTTTTAGCTTGATTAGCTTTCTCAGCTTGTTCTTTTGCTAACTGTAACTCTTGCTCTGCCCTGATTTTATCACTTATATCTGTTATAGTTCCGACTAATCGATAAGCCTCTCCTTGTGCATCATTATCTCTTTTTCCTTTGGCTAAAACCCAAACATAATGCCCTTGTTTATGCCTTAAGCGATGGGTATTTTGATATAAGTTTGTTTCCTGATTCAAATAGGCGTGAATATCATGTAAATGTTTTTCTAAATCATCTTCATGAATGCGTTTGAGCCATGTTTCTAAGATTGGAGGTAGTGGTTCAGATTCATAACCAATTATACGCATCCAAGCGGGGGAATAATATACTTCATTAGTGTTTAAGTTCCAATCCCAAATACCGTCGTTTGTACCAGAAACGGCTAATTCATAACGTTCATCTTTTTCTCTAAGTAAAGATTCGATCGCCTTTTTTTCTTCTATTTTTGCTTCTAATTGTTGAGTTTTTATGGTTAATTCATTAGTTCTTTCTGTCACTTTTTTGGTCAAATTTTGTTCAGAATCTTTTAATTGAGCAAATTTTTCTTGTAAAGCACGAACCATTAACTTATAATTCTTTGTCAATATTTCTATTTCTGCAACATCTGTTTCCGGCCAAAAAATATCTTCATTGTTAAATATTTTATCGGGTAAATTTGTGGAAATTTTACCTAGTTTTTCTAATGGTTTAACTAATTTTTTACTAATACTGTCAGATATAAATAAGGCTATTATTGTAATAAAAAATAAAATTCCTAATGATTTTATGTATATTATGTTTAACCTTTCTATATAAGGAGTCGTGGATATTTTTACTAGTATTGTCCAAGGAGTTTCTTCGTTAATGGGGATTTCATAAATATAAAATGATTGACTCCATCTAGTCATTATAGGCATACCTGGATATATTGGTAGCCATTGAGAAAAACCATTTTCTAAATCGATAATTTCATAGTTACTTTCATTTATATTTTTAATATTTCCATTCCCAGTATTACTGGCAATTATTTTTTTATTTTCATCCAGAATTAAAATTTCAGAAATACTTTCTTTATTCATAAAAATTTCAGCAATGTCCTTATTTGTTATGGAAGAATATATAATTCCCTGAAATTGATTATCTTGATTGGTAAAAGGATAAACTAAAGAAACATGATTATTTAGAAAAACAAAGTCATAATGAATGTTAGTAAAATGAAAATTAGCTTGTTTTTGTGCTTTGATAAATTCTTCTGTGTTAGCTATGTTTGTTCCAATTAAGGGTTTTCCGTATTGATTTTTTATAGGGCTGGATGCAACGATATTTCCATTGCGATCGCTCACATATAATAAACCTATATCATCAATTATTGCTCTGGTATTATTGAGTTTTTCCGATAGCAAATTCAAGTCATTAAAAACAGATGAATTATTTGCTAAATTACTTACAGCTCTAACATGAATATTTTGCCAATAAATCAAATTATCTCGCCATTGATTGGCGGTAGTTTTTAAATCAGATATGATGATGCTCTCAATTTCATTAATGGAATTATAGCTATTAATAACAGAAATAATTAATGTCGGTATAAGAACAAAACTAACAAGTAAATTAAATAAATTTTGCCTGAAAAATAGATTATGATTTTTTTTGTTTATGTGGAAAAATTTGCTGGGTAAATAAATAGAATAACTATAAATAAGTGTGGCGATTAAAGCATTAAAAATTCCATTTATTGACTGTTTTAAAATAATTAAAATTGTTCCTGTCAAGGAAACATCAAGAATAAAACCATAAAAAAAAGCAATGAGAGGAATCCCAAGAAAAAGCCAATAAAGAATATTAATTAAGACCAAATTTCTATTATAACGACGATGGTAAAAATAATTAACGAAAATAGCCTCTATGGTAAAAATAACGATGGCGTAAGGGTGTCCCCATAAAAAATAGGTTTCAATACTACTAATAAAACCTGCAATAATTCCCTGCCGAAAACCATAAAAATAAGTAATTATCCAAACAAAAATGCTGCCAAAAATAAAATCCACCCCAAAAAACAAAGGCAATTTGAAATAATTACCTAAATAAGCCAATATCACAAGAAATATAAGGGCTATGTCAATAGTTTTTAGCTTTTTAAGCATGGTTTTATTAAAAGAGATTTAAAAGAATAAAATTAGGTAGCTAGTATCATTATTGAGTTTTTTAGTATGTCATTAAAATTCAAATTATTATTGTTCAATCTTGCTTAGTTTTAATTAATCAATTTTATCAGTTTTTTCTATCAGCTTTTTTTATTCCTCATTTCTCACTATTATCTTCACCTAAGTTAAAGATGAAATTTTCGGGGTAGATTAATCCTTAAAGAATTGACAATACCTTTGTCAAAATTAATCTCTATGCCATTTTGTCTCCCCTTTGCCCACATCTACAAGGGTAACTCCTTTCTCTTTCAGTAAATCTCGGATGCGATCGCTCTCTTGATAGTTTTTATTTTGACGTGCTATAGTTCTTTGAGAAATTAAATCTTCAATTTCTTGATCACTAATTTGAGAATAGACAGAAAGAGATTGATCAAACTTCGCTTCTAAACCCAGAACTTGAGCCAAATTAACTAAAGTATGCCATTTACGCTCCAAATCCTCTGAATTTTGACTTATTCTACCTTCATGACTTAATAAATTTCCCTCTTTGCGTAACTCCTTAGCTAACTCAAATAAGACGGCTAAACCCGAAGCAAAATTAAAATCTTGATCCACCGCCTGAGAAAAATCATCCTTTACAGAAGGGATTTCTTGAATATGTCCTTCTAATGTCCAATCTAAATCCTTGCCATACTTATAGCCAAAATTTAAACCTTCCATTAAAGTGTGCCAACCATTTGTTGCCGCTTCCATCGCCCCATCAGTAAAATCAAGAGGTTTACGATAATTCGCCTGAAGAATAAATAAACGCACCGCCATGGGGTCATATTTAGCCAATAAATCCCTAATAGTAATAAAATTACCCAAAGATTTAGACATTTTTTCTCCTTCCACCTTAACCATGCCATTATGTAGCCAATAACGAGCCAAAGGTTTACCTGTTACCGCCTCCGATTGGGCTATCTCATTTTCATGGTGAGGAAAAATTAAATCACTTCCCCCCACGTGAATATCAATAGTTTCACCTAAATTATCCCTAACCATCGCCGAACATTCAATATGCCACCCCGGGCGCCCCTTACCCCAAGGAGACTCGAAACTAGGCTCATCAGGTTTAGCACTTTTCCAGAGGGCAAAATCAGAAGACTCCTGCTTAATCTGATCTTGAATATTAACTCTACCACTTGCCCCCGCCTGTAAATCATCTAAGTTTCTCCCAGACAACTTACCATAACTTTGAAACTTACTTACTGAATAATAAACATCCCCTTGAGCCTCGTAAGCAAAACCTTTCTCCTCCAATTCCCAAATTAACCTTTTAATTCCATCAAGAGTATGAGTCGCACGAGGATAAGAATCCGCTTTTTGTACATTCAATTTTTCCATATCCTCAAAATAGGCTTGAATAAAACGTTCAGCCACCTCTTCCATAGTTGTATTTTCTGCCTTTGCTCGATTGAGAATTTTGTCATCAATATCCGTAAAGTTTTGAATGTATTTAACTTTATAACCTCTCCAAGTCAAATAACGTCTCACTACATCCCAAATGATACAAGTACGAGCATGACCTAAATGACAATAATCATAAGCGGTAATTCCACAGCAATACATCGTTACTCTTTCTGGATTAGAAGGCTTAAATTCTTCTTCTTGCTTGGTAAGGGTATTATATAAAGTTAAACTCATCGGTTACAAATTATTAATTAATATATATATAGTTAAGGGGTAAAAGTTGAATTTAATACTCAGTTTCTGGTCATTTGTTTACCTAGAAACCAGTAAATATTAAACAATAGACATCTCCAATAATAGACATTTTAAGGGCTGAAGCCCTTACTACGAGCCAACGAAAAATAATTTATGGAGAGGTCTAATATAAATTTAATTGCCAATAAAATTTGTCTAATGTTCTGAATATTTTGAACACATTGAAATCCCCATATAGACTAAATTCAATTATAAGGCAATGATGTATTGCTAACCTCAGTTCTTGAGCAATACCTTTCGATTTGGGTAGGTTTCAAGTTTAAGGTAATAGGTTTCAGATTTACAGCTATTTTCAGTTCAAACAACTAATAAATTTAAACTTTTCTTTTGTGAATATAACAAATTATTCCATAACTTAACGCTAAGCAAAGGGTTGCAAAACCAAGAGCTATTAGATCGACTTTATCATATTTGCTAGTATCAAAAATAATAATTTTTCTTGCCACTGCAATTAAGGCTGTTGTTAATACCAACTCCAACTGCACGACGTGCTTTCTTATATAAACAGTTATATTTTCTAATAATTCTAGAGCAATCAACACATTTAGAAAAAAGCCAAAAATTTCAATTAAAGTAACATTGAAAAAACCGACAGGCTCTTGCACAAATAAATCTTGAGATAGGACTAAAATTAAATCAAAAATAGAAACAAAGATAACTATTATTAAAGCAATAGAAAGAACCTTAGAGACTAAATTTTCGGTAATATGAATTAGCTTCATGAAATTTCTATCTTTGAAAAAATCATTTAGCCAAGAAATTATTTTATTTAACATTTGATGATTACTTATTCAAACTAATTTTGAGGAATATATAAACAATTTAAAATAGTATATATTGATTAAAGTTTATTAAAATCTAAGACAAAACTTATTTTACATGATTTATCTTTTATTTCCTTGTATTGATTGTTAAAAACTGTACTTTTTTGATGGTAAAGGATGGTAATTAGTTCAATTGACTGATAAATGTTCATCCAATATTTCCTCAAAACCTACCACCTGAAACTCGAAGCATCCCTAAAATAATATTTTGCTCAACAACTGAGGTTAATATAACCTGAGTTTGGGATAAATTTTTATCTATCCATAGAGTGATGACGAAAAGGGCAATCATTTGAGTTCAGAGTTAGTTAGGGGCGAATGGCCGTTCGCTCTTACAGAAGTTCGGAGTTAAGATAAAAAAGAAATTTCCCGTAAGATTTGAATATATTCAACCCCTACCACCTGAAACCTGACACCTAACCTTATTCGATATTCTTAAACCGAACTAAGGTTAATATTGTTTTTGAGAAGTGAGAATTTAGGGATAAATACGGCTTTTTTTGAGACCATAAACCGCTAAACTGGTAAAAGGGAGATTAGAGGGAAAGTTTTAAGATCGAACAGAAAGTATGAATCAGTATGATGTAATTGTAATTGGTTCGGGTATAGGTGGTTTAGTGACAGCCACTCAGTTAGCCGCAAAAGGAGTTAAAGTTCTGGTGTTAGAACGTTATCTCATTCCGGGAGGTAGTGCAGGGTATTTTGAGAGTCAGGGTTATCGCTTCGATGTTGGTGCTTCAATGATATTTGGTTTTGGCACTGAAGGCACAACAAATTTGTTAACTCGTGCTTTAGATGCTGTCAATATGAAAATGGAGACTATCCCTGATCCAGTTCAAATACACTATCATTTACCCAATAATCTCGATTTGAAAGTGCATCGGGACTATGATTTATTTTTAGAGGAATTATATAACTATTTTCCTGACGAAAAAGAAGGGATTAGAAAATTTTATGATGAGTGTTGGGCTGTTTTTAACGCTCTTAACTCCATGGAATTGCTTTCCTTAGAGGAAATTCGCTACTTAACTCGTGTTTTCTTCCAAAAACCCCTTGCTTGTTTAAGTTTAGTTAAATATTTACCTTTAAATGTCGGTGATGTTGCTCGCAAGTATATCAAAAATCCTGAGTTATTAAAATTTATTGATATGGAGTGTTATTGTTGGTCTGTTGTACCGGCTGACTTAACTCCGATGATAAATGCGGGAATGGTATTTTCTGATCGGCATTATGGTGGAATTAATTATCCTAAAGGTGGAGTAGGCAAAATCGGGGAAACTTTGGCAGAAGGTTTAGAAAAGCTAGGGGGAGAAATAAAATATCAGGCGAGAGTTACAGAAATCATTGTGGAAAACCATGAAGCCATTGGGGTGAGATTGGCAAATGGAAAAGAATATTATGCTCAAAGAATTGTATCTAATGCTACCCGTTGGGATACTTTTGAGAAGTTGATAGAGAATAAAAAACCGAAAAAAGAGGTTAAGTGGCAACAGAATTATCGTCAATCTCCTAGTTTTTTGAGTTTACACTTGGGAGTTGAAGCTAAAGTGTTAGAAAATAATCCTGAATGTCATCACATTATTTTAGAGGATTGGAACAACTTAGAAGCTGAACAGGGAACTATTTTTGTTTCTATTCCAACTCTCCTCGATCGCAGTTTAGCACCATCAGGCTACCATATCATTCATACTTTTACCCCCAGTTCGATGGATTATTGGCAAGGATTAACCCCGAAACAATATGAATTCAAGAAAGAAGAAGCGGCAGGGCGTTTAATTGAACGTTTAGAAAAGATTTTTCCCGGTTTAGATGCGGGGTTAGACTATATGGAAATTGGCACTCCTCGCACTCATAGACGCTTCTTAGGAAGAATAAACGGTACTTATGGGCCTATTCCTGCCCGTCGTCTTTTAGGTTTATTATCAATGCCTTTCAATCGTACTTCTATTAAAAATTTATATTGTGTGGGAGATAGTACATTTCCGGGGCAGGGTTTGAATGCGGTTGCGTTTTCTGGTTTCAGTTGCGCCCATCGTATTGCTGTGGATTTGGGATATTAGATTCAATTAGGAATTAGGAATTAAGACAAAGCAATTAGTGAATAGTGAATAGTGAATAGTTGATAATTACTCATTACTCATTACTTTCTTCTAAAACCTGAAACCTGAAACCTTTTTCCTAACCCCGAACCCAACTACTCGGGTTAAAATGAAACTATTTTCTATGGATTGTTTCTTTAATGGACTTATTAGAATATCAAGCTAAAGAATTATTTTCCCAAGTTGGTATCCCAGTATTACCTTCTCAGTCAATTGCTGACCCTAGTGAATTAAAAAATTTACATATTCATTACCCCATCGTCTTAAAATCTCAAGTTTTAGTTAGTGGTAGAGCTAAATTTGGGGGTGTACGTTTTGTTGAGAATACCATAGATGCGATCGCCGTTGCTCAATCTTTATTTAATTTATCCATAGAGGGAGAATATCCCAAGGTAATTTTGGCAGAGAGTCGCTATGATGTGGAAAACGAGATATTTTTGGGGATTATGTTTGATTATGTCCTTAAAAAACCTGTTTTAATGGGGTCTTCTCAGGGAGGGATTAATGTTGAAATTCTTTTAGATAATTTACAAACTTGTGTGATTGAAGAGGAGTTTTTGCCATTCCATGCCCGTCATTTAGTTATGAAAATGAATTTGAAAAAAAAAGCGATCGCACCAGTCACCGCCATCATTGAAAAAATGTATGATTTATTCATCCAAAATGATCTTGATATTATAGAAATTAATCCTCTTGGGGTGAAAAATAATGGTGAAGTAATGGCACTAGATGGCAAAATTAGAATTAACGATGATAGTTTAAACAGACATCCTAATTTATTAAAATATTTAAACAAAGATCAATTTTTATCCACAGTTTATTCTTGTTTAGAAATTAATAATAAAAGTGATATTGTCATTATTTCTGATAGTATTGATGAGGCTATTTTTATTTTAAATCACTTAGAAGGCAAAAATATTTTTACTCAAAAATTATATGTTCTAACTCATAAAAATCAACAATTTTGGACATCTAATATAAATCAAGTTTTTAGACAAATTATTGAAAATACATCGGTAAAAAAAATAATAATTACTCATTCCAATCAAGATAATTTTGTTGATGCTTTAATCGAGGAAATCAAAAAATCTCACCAAGAAGAAATTAACTATAAAGAGTTAATATCTCAAGATAGAGAAGAAAGACCAACGGGTACTCGCCTATGGAACGAAACACCAAAATCAAAACAAAAAACAAATAATTTGTATAGATGTATTCAATGGTCTATCAGAACCTTTTCTCCTCATTTATTGTCAGAGCAAGAATCCTTAAATTTACTACCAATTAAGATCGATAATAATTTAGATAAAATCTTACAAATAATCCTTAAAGATTAAAATAAACTGTTCTATCAGTTTGAGTATGTAAATTATTAGTTAGGGTAGGCTGAAAGGCAAACAGGGTTTTTTCATTCTCAAAAATATCAATTTTTGAAACTAACAAATAGTAACAGATACCTTAAGGGGGGACAATAACTCTAAAAACCTTATAGGTAGCAGGTAGCAGGTGTTAGGTGTTAGGTTTTGTCTCCACTAATATTTATCATTATCTCTATTTACTCAATGGTTCAAATAATAGGCAAAACTATTGGATTATCAACATTTTGAGATAATATGTCTGGCTATTTATTTCGTAAATACAAAATACTGCTCATGTATTTAAAACCTGCAACCTGAAACCTGAAACCTAAAACCTACCCTCACTGCAGTTTCATTGTCTCCCCGTCAGAACAGATACAGGAGTTTTTAAGTGTTAATTAATCAATTATTAAGAAAAAACGCTCCCCTCTACTGTGGGAGAGGGGTTGGGGGTGAGGGCAAGATAATTTTGCCCTGACTTTGAAAAAACCCTGAACAGGCAAGAGGCAATAGGGGATTATTAAATAATAATTTATAAACTTTTAGTTTTTATTTTACTATAAACACTATTCAATAAAGGTTATAGAAGTTATTTTCTCTTAATTTATCATAACCATTGTAGAAGAACCAAAATTATTTTTCCAGTTAAGCTAAGACCCATTAATTTAAATTTTTATTAATTCTTAAAAGAGCGTTAATTCAATGGAATAGTAAAAGAAAAAGTTGATCCCTGATTGATTTGAGATTCAACCCAAATTTGACCTCCATTTTTTTCGACGAACTCCTTACATAATAATAAGCCTAGTCCTGTGCCTATTTCTCCTGATGTTCCTTCCGTTGTTTGACAGCAATCAATTTTAAATAAATTTTCCAGTTGTTTTTCTGTCATTCCTACCCCATTATCAATAATATTTATCTGTATTTGAGATTCTTTTTCTTCCAATTCAATGGTAATTTGCCCTCCTGAAGGAGTAAATTTAATACCATTAGTTAATAAATTTTGGATAGTAGAAACTAACATATTATAGTCCCATTTCACTGTAAAATTATTAGTTGAAAAATTAGTGTTAATTTGAATATTTTTTTCCTTCGCCATTGGGTTAACAATTAATAAAACTTCCTCAATTAATTTATTAAGATTTAATATTTCGGGATTAATCTGCATTTTCCCTGTTTCTAACCTAGACCAGTGTAAAAGATTTTGTAATAATTTAAAGGCATTTTTCCCAGAATTATATATTTCCCCTGCCAATTCTTCTATCTCCTCTTTTGTAAGTTCTAAGGCATTATTTTTAAGAACCTCAGCGAATCCTAAAATTGTGTTAAAAGGGGATTTTAAATCATGAGCAATAATAGAAAAAAATTTATCTTTACTAGCATTTAATTCTTTTAATTCTTGAGAGTAATTCTGTAGAGTTTTCATTGCTAATCTTAACTCTAACTGGGTAACAACTTGTTTTGCGAGTATTCGTAGAGAATTTAATTGTTCCTCTGTTAAACAACGTGGTTGAGAATCAATGGCGCATAATGTCCCCAATGCAAACCCATCTGGTGTAATTAAAGGCGCTCCTGCATAAAAACGGATATGAGGAGGGTCTTCTAAAACTAAGGGATTATCGGCAAAGCGTTCATCTTGAGAGGCATCTTCAACAATAAATATTTCTGTATCGAGAATGGCGTGGGAGCAAAAGGCTATATTTCTGGGGGTTTCTCTTGGCTCTATGCCTTTTTTTGATTTGAACCACTGGCGATCGCCATCTATGAAACTAATCAAAGCGACAGGAGTGCCACAAATGGCGGCGGCTAATTGAGTAATCTCATCATAGGCTTTTTCAAATTCCGTGTCCAAAATATCGTATCTTAATAGGGCTTCAATTCGCTCAGACTCGTTGTTAGGTAAGGGAGCGATTTTCATTAGCTTTAACTTTTCCTAGTTATCAAAATCCATCTAAAACCATTTTATCGCTGTTGTGAAAGTAGGGTGGTATGATAGTCTAAATAATTAATATAAAACCATAATAATCGATAATTAATAATTAACATCATCGCAAAAAAGGAGAAAATCATTGGAGCAAATAAAACGAGGGGTAACGATCATCAGTAGCGGTTCAGCCACTAGCCCACAAATCCTAGATAATCACGATTTAAGCAAAATAGTTGATACTTCTGACGATTGGATTAAAACTCGTACAGGTATTCAAAAACGCCATATTTGTTCCTCTGAATCTCTTTGTGATTTAGCGGTGAAAGCCGGGGAAAAAGCTATTCTCAATGCGGGTTTAACCTCCGAAGACATTGATATGATTATATTAGCAACTTCAACTCCAGATGATCTGTTTGGTAGTGCTAGTAAAGTTCAAGGAATGTTAGGGGCTTCCCGTGCTGTTGCTTTTGATTTAACTGCCGCTTGTTCAGGATTTGTTTTTGCTTTAAATACTGCTTCCCAATTTTTACGCAATGGAGTTTATCAGAATATCCTTGTGGTGGGTGCTGATTGCTTATCTCGTTGGGTTGATTGGAGCGATCGCACTACTTGTGTCTTATTTGGTGATGGTGCTGGGGCAGTAGTCTGTCAAAGTAGCGAGGAAAAAGATAACCTGTTAGGCTTTGAAATGTGTAGTAACGGAACACTTAACGGTTGTCTGAATCTTGCCTTTACAGGAGAAACTCAAAAATTAGGTAATAATCATCAAGTTACTCAGGGAAAATATAACCCCATTACGATGAATGGAAGAGAAGTTTATCGTTTTGCCGTCAATAAAGTTCCCGAAGTCATAGAAAAAGCTCTTTACAAAGCAGACTTAACCACAGAAAAGATAGATTGGTTGATTCTTCATCAGGCAAACCAAAGAATACTCGATGCAGTAGCCGAAAGACTTAATATCCCCAAATGGAAAGTAATCTCAAATCTGAGCGAATATGGCAATACCTCCGCCGCATCTATTCCCATAGCTTTAGATGAAGCCGTTAGCAAAGGAAAAATTAGAACGGGGGACACCATCGTTACCTCTGGATTTGGTGCAGGTTTAACATGGGGAGCAACAGTTTTTCGCTGGGGATTTTAAATAGCTTCAGTGTTTGGAGTTCGGAGCTATAAAATAGGTTTCAGGTTTCAGGTTGCAGGTGTCAGGTGTTTTTTATTATTTATAATCAACTATAACCTATTTACCTTTGCCCTCCCCCCTCTCGAGGGGGGATAAAGGGGGGTTTGCCCTTTGCCCTTTGCCCTTTGCCCTTTTGGCAATCCTAAGTAAAACTAAGGTAATACCGAATATTTATTTGCCCTTATCCAATACTCTTAGGCTGAACTGAGGTTAGTAATAAAGATGTCTTTTTAACAAATTGATTCAAGAAATTATTTTCTTTATTCTGCTCAAAAATTAGTTGTATTTTCTCTTTTAATTTACTAATATTTATGTTGTCATTAACAGTAAAGTCCGCCACTTCATAATATTCAATTAAACTCAAAGCACAAACACGAGTTAGATAGGCGGCACTAATACCTTGAATTAATCCCCCTGCGACAAAGGTTATCATGTTGGTCTTCAAAATAGCACTAATGGTTTGACTAGAAATTTC
Organism: Cyanobacterium aponinum PCC 10605; assembly: GCF_000317675.1. Taxonomy (NCBI): domain Bacteria; kingdom Bacillati; phylum Cyanobacteriota; class Cyanophyceae; order Chroococcales; family Geminocystaceae; genus Cyanobacterium; species Cyanobacterium aponinum. The sequence continues at coordinate 1,364,153 of NC_019776.1, read as the reverse complement.
CACAATGCCTAACTTAAGCATTACTTTAGCCAATGTTAAAGATATTTGTTGTGCTTGATTGAGAGATAGAGGATGTTGATAAATTTTACTTAAATCAACTATCATTTGAGCATTAATAGCCGCAGTTGCTAGTAAGTCTAAGCTCGAAACGGGATTTGCAAACGTAGCTGTTGCCGCAACCATTTGATATTTTTCCACCACTTTCAAACTTTTGTTTTTTCTGATAGCGTTTAATTCTTCTCTTATCTGTTTTTCTACGTTAATTGCTTGTCTGTAGGTTGTGGATAATGTTAATTTACCTAATTCTTTTTCCGTTAATATTAAGAGAGTTTCGATAAGTTTTTCATGATCTGCATTGAAAGTTTCTTCCCATTCTTTATAGGTACTATTTTCTTCATATCTTCTTACCTTGATAGTTTGTTTTTTACTGGATATGGGGATGATATATTTTTCTTCTATAACTGAATCAAGAGCTTTTTTAAGACTATTCAAAATTAGTTTCTTTTCTTCTTGTAAAGTGTAATTAATATCATCAAAAACTATAATTAAATTCTGTTGTTGGTTTTTACAGTAAGAAATTATTTCCTTTTGGGATTGGGTTAAATCTTCACTAATAATTAATAACAATAAATCATATTCCAAAACTAAGTTAGTTAAATTATTTGCGTTATTAAAAGTTTCTAAAACATCATTTATTCCATGAAAATTAACTAGAGTTTTAACTTTTTTCTCTATATCTTGAGACAGAGCAAAAGAATTAGTATTTTGACTTAAATTTAAAATGGCAATGTTAAGATTATTCCGAGGAAATGACTGTTGGATAGTATTTAATTGTTGCTGAAAATTGTTGATTTTTATATTAATTTTTGCGTCTTGATTATCCTTCTCTTCTATTTCATTTAGTTCACAATTTAAGGCTTCTATTTGATTTTTGATAGATGCTATTTTTGCGGTTAAATCATTGATGGTAATATCTAACAAATTAAGCTGATTAACTGATTTTTTCCGACCAATTTGTTGTAAAAAATAAGATAAACCACCAAGACAAATTAAGCTAAAAATACTGACATTCCCGATTTCATCCCAATAATTAGTCAATTTTTGTCCTATCCATAGTAGAAAGGAAAGACTAATGCCTGCAACTAAAATCGGTTTTTTGATTAAAATATTCATAATTTCTAGCTATTAATAAATAGTCGCCGATGGTTAATCATTGTATATATTACACGGAAAAAACCCTCAATAATGACTCTAATTGTTAAAAAAAATTAATCTTAGTAACTTGTTTCTTGTAAGGGAACTTCTTCAATATTAGAGGGATTTTCACCGTTAAAACCCGGAAATAAATTTCTTTTCCAAGTTTTGATTCGTTGTTGAGCTGTATTATAAGCAGGAGTGCCTCTCGGTATCATTTGGGCGATGTTTATAGCATCTTCTAAAGCCGACAGGGAGTAAGTTTCAGCAATTCTCATCGCATTATTAAGTAGTTGTTCTGACCATTGTTCAACTGCCTGACGACTTTGGTATCCCACAGAACTATTAGAGGGGATTCTACGGGCTATATTTATGGCTTGGAGTAAGGATTGAGGATCGCTGTTTTGTGCTATTTGATAAGCATTTTCTAAGTCTTCTTGGGCATTTATTTCTCGGCGCCAATTACGAATATTGGTTTGAGCCTCGGAATATAAAGCTCTGCCTCTACCTATACGACTGGCTACATTTATGGCTTGTTGATAGTTGTTGTTGCTACCAAGTGCGATCGCCTGATCTAGTATGGGACGATCTTCGACTCTTTCTATATTACGACGCCATTGACGAATTAGATCACTAGCTTCACTGTATAAGGCTCGATTGGATTTGATTTGAGTGGCTGTATTGATAGCATTTTGCCATGATTGAACATTGCCACCCTCAGCTATTTGTCTGGCTTGAATCAAAATAGGGCGATCTTGTATGACTTGTATTTCTCTTTGCCATTTATTTATTTCTCGCCTAGATTCTCGATAAAGGGGATTTTCTGAGCCAATTAACTCTGCTTTGGCGATCGCAGCGTTTAAATCTTCTATTTCTCCAGATCTCGCTATTTCTCTGGCACTAGCAAGATAAACCAAATCTTCTTTTTGGGCAATCCAATTTTGTATTAATTCTCGACTTTGAAGATATAGCTTACTATCGCTAGGAATTTGTTCGGCTTCGGCAATGGCTAATTCCATAGACGAAACTGTGCCAAGATTAGCATTTCTTCCTGCACTGGCTAAAATATTCCAATCTCTTGCCTGATTTTTAAGACGACTTTTTTCAGGAATTTGACTGGCTAGGTTACTGAGATTATTCCAATCGTTATCTACTAAATATTCTTCTACTATGACCACAATTTTATTTTCTGCTTCTTCGATTAACTTATTTGCTTCATTGTAGGAATAGCTAGTTGCTGGAATGATGGATGCTATTTCAATGGTTTTGAGCAGATTATCAACTCCTCCTTGTCTTAGGGCAACATATGCACCATCTAATTGTTTGCTTTCTTCTCTAGCAAGATTAATGGTTTTGACAATTTCTTGATACTTGGTGGTTTGCCAGTATTCGTTATCTACATTCAACAAGTTAACGGCTTCTAAGAATGCCTGATTCCACTGGGATTCTCTTAATTTTGCTTCTACATCTTCCTGGATTTTTTCCGCACTTTGCCAAATTTCACCCCATTCACTGATTTTTTCCTCTATCATGGTGCGATTTGCCACATCTTCGGGTATTTTACGGGCAATTGCGATCGCTTCTTCTAAATTTCCTTGATCAAATTTACTTTGTGCCAGAATCAAAATATCATTAGACCATTCACTAATGTGACGATTTATTTCATTTCTTAAAGGATGATCTTCCGATAGTACCTGCAAAAGTGCGATCGCATCTAATAAATCATCAACAGTATTTTTTTCCGCTTTCAATTGGGCACAGTAGATACGATTAGTAGCGGAACTAAAAAAAAGGGAAACCTTACTACAACTAGGATTAGTGGGCAATCGCAACAGTACAGAAGTAGCGGCGAAACCGATGCCTCCGAAAGTCAACGCTAAAATCAGGCTTAAAAATTGCCATGAGACTTTCCAGTTACTACCCTCAATTTTTGTAGTCATAATCAGTTCTTAAAGAATTAAGCTATTGATTGTTCAGCTTTTAATTTTCTTAGCACATCCTAACATGAAAACGAATGAGAGGAAATAGGGATAACAAATAGTTAACCTCAATTCGGTTTAAGAATATTGGATAAGGATAGATGTCAGGTTTCAGGTTGCAGGTTGCAGGTGTTAGGTTTAAGGGAGTAATGAGTAACGAGTAATTATCAACTATTCACCCCAACACTATTTACCTTTGCCCCTTGCCCTTTTTTCCATCATTCATAGATGAAAATTTATCCCTAACTCAGGTTAAAATGGTAAAAGAATATGTGTTTCATAAACATCCTTGGCCATTTTCAGACACATCACAACTTTGTCTTGAAGATACTAAAAATGAAGAAAACTGATTACGAAAATCATGAAAGACTCAGAAACTAAAAAATTACTCCTTATAGATGATGATCCTAACCTAATTCTATTAGTCAAAGACTATCTCGAATTTAATGGTTATGAAGTAATCACAGCTAATCATGGTAGAGAAGCAATAAAAATTCTTGAACAAGACACTCCAGATTTAATCATTTGTGACGTGATGATGCCTGAAATGGATGGTTATAACTTCGTTCAAGAAATCAGACAAAATCCGAGTTTAGAATGGTTACCTGTTATTTTTCTCTCAGCAAAAGGGCAAAGTAAAGACAGAATTAAAGGCTTAACTCAAGGGGCAGATGTTTATATGGTGAAGCCTTTTGAGCCTGATGAATTAGTCGCCCAAGTAAAGTCAACACTAAATCAAACAATGCGCTTAATGGGAAGCAGTCAGAAAAAAATTGACCCGGCTCTAAGAATTCAAGTACCAAAAAGTGTAGAATTAACCCCCACAGAAACTAGAGTTGTAAATCTGGTGGCTAGAGGTTTGTCTAATAAAGAAATCTCTCAAGAATTAGGTGTTAGTCAAAGAACTGTAGAAAGTCATGTGTCTAATATGTTAAACAAGACAGGTTTACATAATCGCACAGAATTATCTCGCTGGGCAATTCAAAATGAGTTAGTCTAATTTTTCTCACACCAAGGGCAAGAGGCAAAGGTGAATAGTGAATAATGAATAGTGAATAGTTGATAATCAAAAATTAAAAATTAAGAATTAAAAACTCTGAACAATCATTGCTCCTGTACGGGCGAATGGCCATTCGCCCCTACTTCCCCCTATCCCCTCATCCCTCCATCACCTACAACAACCTGACACTTCTTTCCTAACTCCGAACTTAGGTTCAATTAGATATTCTCCTTTCAAACTAAGGTATAAAGGGTATTTCTTTGACGGAAAGGGCGATTAATAGATGCGATCGCATCTTGTATTTCTTTAACTTCCAAACAAGTACCACCTTTTGCACCAGCCATAGTGGTAATATGCTCTTCCATAAGAGTACCACCAATATCATTACAACCCCATGAAAGAGCTTCTATTGCACCATGTAAACCTAATTTAACCCAACTGGGCTGATGATTGGGAATAATATCACCGAGAAATAAACGGGCAACGGCTGTTAATTTGAGAGTGGCCTCTAAATCAGGTTGAATTTTACCGACTCTTTTTCTTAGGGGTTGAGGAGCGTATTCCCCCACAAAGGGCAACAAAATAAACTCTGTAATTCTGGCAGGATAACCTTTTTCTAAAGCTAATTCTTGAAGCGATCGCACTTTTGTCAAATGTAACATTTCCTGCTCATAAGTTTCAATATGACCACATAACATTGTGCTAGTAGTGTATAATCCCCAACGATGGGCTTTAGAGATAATATCCATCCATGTCTGACTATCTATTTTTTCAGGACAAATAATTTTTCGCACAGTATCATCTAAAATTTCAGCCGCTGTACCGGGTAACGAATTGACTCCTCCATCACGTAAAGCAACAATTACATCATCATAAGTTAAACCATCCTCACGGGCGATAAACTGTATTTCTTGGGGTGAAAAAGCGTGTAAATGTAGTTGAGGAAAAGATTTTTTGATTGCACTAACAAGTTTTAAATAGTATTTCAAACTGCTACCATCAACCTTTGCCAAAGGATTTAAACCCCCTTGCATACAAATTTCCGTTGCTCCCTTTTCCACCGCTAACGTTGATTTAGCAATAATATCCTCAATTTCTAGCCAAAAAGCCCCCTTTTCTCCTTGATCACGTCGAAAAGCACAAAAACTACAATGTTGTTCACAAATATTCGTAAAATTAATATTACGATTAACTACATAGGTTACTGTATCTCCCACTTGTTGATGTCTCATTTCATCAGCAGTATTTTGTAACCACTGTTTATGCTCCTGAAGATTTGATTGAAGTAAATTAACACCCTCGGAAAAGGAAATAAAAGGAGAAACCGTCTTTAAAATCATAAACTTGATACCAGTGAAGATAAGCAATCAGATAAATCAATAGACTTCTTTCAGAAGTCAGGAAAGAAGAAACAGGGAACAGTGATAAGATTCACTATGAAAATGTCCACATTTTATTTTAATTTCTATTTTGCAAGAGGTCTAATAAGCTAGAACGCATCTAAGTCGTCAAGGGGTGGTAGGCTGATGAACAACACAGGTAACGAGCAACAGGCAACAGATAAGCGGTTGAATCATTTTAAGAATTAATAAAAATTGAAATTCATACTTCTTAGCCTACTCTCATAAAAATAAAGAGAAAAAACTTAACTGCCCAAATTATATACTTTTTTTGTCCATATTTTTTTATCTTAATTCTAACCCCTAATTAGGTATGATCATGTATTTTCATTGTTTGAAAAAATAGAAAATTAAGTTTTCTTTTCTGAATTATATTTTTAGATCACACCAAGACAATCCTACGTTATAGTTGTTCAACTTTTTACAATCAATCAAGTATCTACTATAATATAAATTAATGATAATCCATCAAAAAATCATGGAGCGAGAAGAGAATGATGGAGCAATTTTATTTGGTCATCCCAAATATTTCTTTTGAAAATTATAATTACTTTGAAGAGTTATTAGCTAATTTATCTTCTTTATTTTTAGCTCAAAATATCTCTATAATTATTACTCAACATGGTGCTTCTTCATTCTCATATGGTGATGGTTATGATTTAGATTCTTTTATAGACTGCAATAACTATCAGTTAGTCAAACCAACAACCTCTAACTCTATAGAAGTGGGCAGCATATACTTATTGTCCAATAATCATAAATACGTCGTTAAAGATGGTGTTTTAACAAGACTTAATGCGGAAGAAGCGATCGCACTTCCTTTTAATTTTCCCAATGATATTCTTTTAGATTCTTTCGCCCAAGAACAGGCTATTAACACTTTTGCCATAAAACTATCATCCCAAACCGAAGACGGCAAAAGGGGACTACAAATCCTTAAAAGTGCAGGAGGAATTATTTTTAATCCTTCCCAATCCCCTCAGCAAATAGCCACAGAAATTAAGCAAATTATAGAAAAGAAGCGATCGCCGTTTCCTCAAATATCCCAACAAAAACCGTTTAAATCCAAGAACAAAATATCTCGGAAATACTTTCAGGAGAATATTCTGCGAGACACAGATAACATCTTAATTGCAACAAATATCAATGGTATTATTACCGACTGGAATCATCGAGCCGAAGAAGTTTACGGCTACGGTAAAGATGAAGCTATCGGTCAACCAGTAGGTATTATCTACTATGACTCAGAAACACCAACAAAAGATATAATTCCCGTCTTACTGGAAAGAGGAAATCATCAACTAGAACTTGCCTGTCGCCATAAAAATGGTAATGTCGTTCACGTAGAATTACGTTTATCCGTAGTAAAAGACAAACAGGGTCAAGTTATCGGCTTATTGGGGGTGTCAAAAGATATTACCCAAAAAAAACAAATAGAATTAGAAAATCAAGAACTGAGAGAACGTCTTAAATTTATATTGGAGAACACTCCCGCCACAATTTATAGCTCACAAATTGAAGAAAACTATCAATATACTTATGTTAGTAAGGGCGTAGAAAATTTATTAGGCTATTCTCCTCAATATTTACTAGAGAAAAAAGATTTTTTACAGGAAAATATTAATCCCCACGACGCTTCAAGAGTCTTTGCAGAAATTACTGATTTATTTGAACATGGATACCTGAAACGAGAATATCGCTTACGTCACAGAGAAGGGCACTATGTTTGGGTTAGAGACGAATTAGTTTTAATTAGGGATGATTCTGGTAATCCAATGGAAGTTGTGGGCCACTTCACTGATATATCAGAAAGAAAAAGACAGGAGGCAGAAAAGACGAAGGTTATCGCAGATATTAAAGATCTTTATAATAACGCTCCTTGTGGTTATCATTCCCTAGATCGAGAAGGAAAATTTATTCGAGTTAATGACACAGAATTAACATGGCTTGGTTACAGTCGAGAAGAAATGATTGGACAACCTTTTACTTCTTTTCTGAGCGAAAAAAGTCGTATTATTTTTGAACGTCCGTTGCGGCAGTCCCCAATCTCAGCTGTAAGCGGATTGGGGAAGGATAGCAACACCTAATTTTATTTTCCCCCTTCCTGATTTTTTATATATTCTTTGAGCTTTTCGATAGTCGCACCACCCGTACTAGCTACGTAATAAGAACCAGACCAGAAAGACACTTTCCCCCAATAGTATTTTTTTACTTCTTGAGGAAATTCCTTTTTTAGCATTCTAGCCGTTGAGCTTTTTAGACAAGCGACGACTGTGGAGATAGCATTTTTAGGATGCAAGTCTAGCAAAATATGTACATGGTCTGGTTCACCGTTAAATTCTAAGATAAAGCAATCTAACTTTTTTGCTACTTGTTCTAACATTTCTCCTAGTCTTACAATCATTTCTTTTGTTAATACTTTTCTCCGATAATGAGTGACAAAAACTAGATGTAAGTGAACGCTAAAAACACTATGAGAGCTTTTTCTGGGTTTCAATACACAATCCCCCAACTGCATGATATAATAACGAATATCTTAGCAAAACTTTTTGATTATAGATGGCTATAAAAAGAGTTACATTTAGACTATATCCGAATAAAGCTCAAAACGAGAAAATGCACTATTGGCGGAGATTGCACAAGGATCTCTATAATGCGTGTATCACTCATCGCAGGGAGCAATATAAGCGATATGGTAGAAGTGTGACTTATTTTGAGCAACAAAATTCTTTACCTGAGTTTAAAGAAGTATGGATAGAATACAAGAAGCTAGGTTCTCATGCTCTCCAAGCAACGGTAAAGCGTGTTGACTTTGCCTTTCAGCGATTTTTTAAACTAAAGTCGGGTTATCCAAAGTACAAGTCTGCTAGACATTACAGAGGATGGACATATCCTTGTAAAGCAGGATGGAAGGCTCTAAGTAACGGAAAGCACGGTAGGCTTAAAATCTCAAATTTAGGAGAAATTAAGATGCGTGGACAAGCTAGAGATTGGGGTGAACCTAAAACCTGTACGATTCTGTACAAACAAGGAAAATGGTACGCATCAATCACGGTAGAGTGTATCCCTACTCGCTATCAAACGGATAAGGGAGTAATAGGGCTTGATTTTGGGGTAAATGATGCTATAGCAGATTCATCGGGGAATTTTATCGAAAATCCTCGATTTTTAAAAGAATCTCAACAAAAAATCAATAAAGTTGCAAAGAAAGCTAGGAAAAAAAGAAATCCCCGTAAAGGGATAAAAGCCTCTTGTAGATGGAAAAAGTCTGCTAAAGCCGTAGGTAAAATTCAAAGTAAAGTTGCTCGTCAACGGCACAATTGGCATCATCAAGTATCGGTAGAAATCGTTAGCCGTAATAGCTTCATCGGTACAGAGCAACTTAACATCAAGGGAATGACCAAAAAAGCTAAAAAAGGTAGTAAACGTAAAAAGCAAAAAACAGGACTTAATCGCTCTATCTTAGATGTAGGGATAGGAGAACTCAAGTCCATGATTGCTTATAAGGTAACAGAAGCAGGAGGAATGTACATAGAAATTCCTACTCGCAAAGTAAAACCCTCTCAGACTTGTCCTAAATGTGGACATCAAAAGAAAAAATCTTTATCTGAGAGGGTGCATAAGTGCGAAAACTGTGGATTTACTACTAATCGTGATACTGCTGCCGCTATGGTCATCGAAAATTACATCAGGGGTATGGAACGTGCCTCTTTAGACGCAGAGTCGTCAAGCTCTACCGAGTGTGGAAACATGAGGCAAATTGGGGCGAAGAAGCGTCAGAAACGCATTTCTCAGCGTAGCGGAAATGCGTAGTTCATAATATTTTCCGTCTAATGCAACAAAAAGAATGCTTAAACGACATCAAAGATACGGAATTGGAAATGATTATCAAAGATGGTACTATTCTGCCTGTTTCCATTAGCACTAAGATAATCACTGATGATAATGGTAACTATATTCGTAGTCGTAGCACCATTATTGATATTAGTGAACGCAAACGAGCAGAGCAAAAAATTATTGCCTTGAAAAAACGTTTTGCTTATCTTTTAAACTCCTGTCCTGCTGTTATTTACAGCACAAAACCCAATAATAATTATCAATGTACTTTTATTAGTGAAAGAGTTTCCCAAGTTTTAGGATATAGCCCCCTTGATTTTACTAATCACCCTACCCTTTGGCTAGATTTACTCCACCCTGAAGACAAAAACAGAGTTTTTGCTAATATTGAACAAGTATTTATTTCTAATTCTATGACCCACGAATATCGTTTGCGTCACAAGGATGGTCATTATGTTTGGATTTCAGATGAATTAATTGTTATTCGGGATAGCGAAGAAAAACCCATTGAAATCTTAGGTTACTTTACAGATATTAGCCAGAGAAAACAAACTGAACAAGAACTCTTTGACAGTGAGGCAAAATTACAAGCAATTCTCAATTATTCTCCTTCTGTTATTTATGTTAAAGACTTACAGGGAAAGCATATTTTAGTTAATCAAGCCTTTTTAGATTGTGCAAAATGTAAAGCTGATGATATTTTAGGCAAAACAGATAAGGCAATTTTTCCCCCAGAAATGGCGAATGTCATTATGGCAAATGATCAACAATTAATTGAGTCTGGTGGAAGGCTACAATTTGAAGAAACAGTATTATCTGATGGTGAAAAACGGCATTTTTTATCGAATAAGTTTGCCCTTCGGAATTTAGCGGGAGAAGTATATGGTATTTGCGGAATTTCGACAGATATTACAGATAGAATTAATACAGAAAAAGCTCTCCAAGAATCAAGAAATTTACTGGACACCATCTTAAAAACTTTACCCATTGGGGTTTTTTGGAAAGATAATCAGTTAGTTTATCAGGGAATGAATTCTGCGGCCGCACAGATTTTGGATATTGATAATCCTGAAATGATAATTGGTAAAACCGATGCAGATTTGCTCTGGGATGAAATTACTGTTCAAAAGATTCAAGAAGAAGATTTACAAGTGATCGGATCTGGAGATAGTTTTTTATTCAAATTACAGAATGTTTCTTTAGTTGATGACACGAATATTTGCTTAGAAACCAGTAAAGTACCTCTACGAAATCTTCAAGGACGATTAATTGGTGTTTTGGGTATTGTTCAAGATATTACTAAGCGTCTGAAAGCAGAAAATCAATTAAAAGATTTAACCCATCGCCTCCGTATAGCTCTGAAAGCAGGAGCTTATGGCATTTGGGAGCTAGATCTTAAAAGTTTTAGTTTACACTGGGATCAACAAATGTATGAAATTTTTGGCATGGGTGAGCGACAATCTTCTCTCACTTACGCTGATTTCATTGCCTGTGTGTATCACGAAGATATTTCCCTCGTCGAAAATAAATTTGCTTTGGTTTTACGAGAAAAAAGAGATTTTTCTGCCCAGTTTCGCATTCTTCGCCCTGATGGTGAAATTCGTTGGATAAAGGCGATCGCACAAATACAAAGGGATAGGGAAGGAAATCCTGCTACTCTGGTGGGGATTAATAGCGACATAACAGAAGAGAAAAAAGCTCAAGAAGAATTATGTCAAAAAAATGAAGAATTGCAAATAGCGACAGAAAAAGCAGAAATAGCTAATAGATCTAAAAGTGAGTTTTTAGCCAATATGAGTCATGAATTGCGAACTCCTCTCAATGCGATTTTAGGCATGACTGAAATTTTGCAAGATCAAGTATATGGTGAGATCAATCCTCGACAAAGTAAAGCACTTAAAACCATTGAAACCGCAGGTTCTCATTTACTTTCCTTAATTAATGATATTCTCGACCTTGCCAAAATTGAATCCAATCGAATGGAGCTAGACATAAAACCCTTGAATGTCAAACAAATATGCTCTTATAGTTTATCTTTCGTTAAACAACAAGCCCTGAAAAAAAATATCACAATTACTAGCCAGATTCCTGAAAATCTAACTCCTTTTATGGCAGATGAAAGACGTACAGGTCAAGTTTTAATTAATTTACTTAATAACGCTGTCAAATTCACTCCAGAAGGGGGAAAAGTTACTCTTAAAGTGTCAGTAATTTCAGAAGAAGATAAAGAGAGAACGAAAAACTATTTGCGTTTTGCCATTAAGGATACGGGAATTGGTATTAAAAAAGAACATATAGGTAAACTGTTTCAATCTTTTGTACAATTAGATGCTTCATTAAATCGTCAGTTTGAGGGTACAGGCTTAGGATTAGTTCTAGTGAAACAAATTCTTGATTTACATGGAGGAAAAGTAGGATTAAGCAGTGAGTTTGGGGTTGGTAGTTGCTTTATGGTCGATTTTCCCTATGAAATTAATCAACTCGATACTAATATTTCTTCGCAAAAATCAAAAGATTCCCTTTCACAAAACTCTCAAGGAGAAAATAATCAACAAATATCTATCTTATTAGTGGATGATAATTGTCCTAATCTGCTTACCACTTACAGTTATTTAGAAGCTAATGGATTTTCTTTAGTCTGTGCCAATAGCGGAGAAGAAGCCTTAAATATTCTCAATACTCACTATCCTGATTTAATCATTACAGACATTCAAATGCCAAATATTTCGGGCATAGAATTAATTAAAATCATTCGCCAAAATCCCCTTTTAGATCAATGTAAAATAATTGTGTTAACTGCCCTAGCCATGAAAGGAGATGAGCAAAAATGTTTAGAGGCAGGGGCAGATATGTATTTAAGTAAGCCGATTCGGCTAAAAGAATTAAATCTCAAAATTCGAGAATTATTAACTTAACTTCTGTTCGATATACCTGAGTTCGGGATAAATTTTCATCTATGAATGATGGAGAAAAAGGCAAAGGGCAAGGAGAAAATTTAAAAGGACAATGGGCGAAGGTAAATAGTGAATAGTTGATAATTAAGAATTAGGAATTAAAAACCCCGAACACTCATTATTTATTACTCATTACTCGTTACTTATTACTTTCTCTCAACACCTGCAACCTGCAACCTGAAACCTGACACCTACCCTTATCCAATATTCTTAAACCGAACTGAGGTCGATATGAAACTTTTGAGTTAAGGGACAAAGAAAAAAGGTCAAAGGGCAAGGGGCAAAGGTAAATAGTTTATAGTGAATAGTGAATAAATTTCAGTTAAAAATTGAGAGTTAAGAGTTAATTTCCTCCTCTCACCCTCTCCCCTCATCCCCCCATAACATCTAACTCAAAAAAAGAACCATAAAAATCTTTTGCTTGGGAAAAAATAAGCTAAGATAGAAGGACAATACCTATGTACCAAATAAGATAAAATTCAAAAATATTGAGACTGAAATAAAGGTCACATAGAGAAAAAAATTACATTATCATTGAGAGAGTTAGACAGCAGAAAAAACCTATGGCTACAAGTACAATGGCTCAAAACCCCGATAAGGAAAAAGCATTAAACCTCGTCCTCAATCAGATTGAGCGTAGTTTTGGCAAAGGCTCAATAATGCGTCTTGGAGATGCCGCAAAAATGAAGGTAGAAACCATCTCTAGCGGTGCTTTAACCTTGGATCTCGCCCTCGGTGGCGGTTTGCCTAAAGGTCGTATTATTGAAATCTATGGTCCTGAAAGCTCAGGTAAAACAACCCTTGCCCTTCATGCGATCGCAGAAGTTCAAAAAGCTGGTGGCATCGCCGCCTTTGTAGATGCAGAACACGCATTAGATCCTACTTACTCTGCCGCTTTAGGAGTGGACATTGACAATTTACTTGTAGCTCAACCTGACAACGGTGAATCTGCTTTAGAAATTGTCGATCAATTAGTACGTAGTTCCGCCGTAGATATTGTTGTAGTTGACTCCGTTGCCGCTCTTGTGCCTCGTGCAGAAATAGAAGGAGAAATGGGAGATTTACAAGTAGGCTTACAAGCTCGTTTGATGAGTAAGGCATTAAGAAAAGTTGCGGGAAATATTGGTAAATCTGGAGCAACAGTCATCTTTTTAAACCAACTACGTCAGAAAATCGGTATTAGCTACGGCAGTCCAGAAGTAACTACAGGAGGTACAGCTTTAAAATTTTATGCTTCTGTCCGTTTAGATATTCGTCGTATTCAAACCTTGAAAAAGGGTAGCGAAGGGGAATACGGAATTCGGGCAAAAGTAAAAGTGGCTAAAAATAAAGTTGCTCCACCTTTTCGCATAGCTGAATTTGACATTATTTTTGGGTCTGGTATTTCTCGTATTGGTTGTTTGTTAGACTTAGCCGAAAAAACCAACATTGTTAACCGAAAAGGGGCATGGTACAGCTATGAAGGTGATAACATTGCTCAAGGTCGAGATAATGCCGTCAAATACTTAGAGGAAAATCTCGAAATTGCCGAGGCCATTGAGGAAAAAGTCAAAGCTGAATTAGAGATTAATAACGTCAGTTTCGGAAGTTCAGGGGATGATTCCGATGATGATAATTTTGACATGGATGAGTAGTTGACAACTCTCTGGGCAAAGAGCAAAACCCCCTTTATCCCACTTATTTAGGGGGGAGGGCAAACCCCTCTGTGTCTCCCCTTTTAAGGGGAGAAGGGCAACTGACGTTAAATATATTCAACCCACACCACCCCAAAACCCTAAGCCCCGAACCCCGAACCCCGAACCCCGAACCCTGAACTCTGTTTATCCTTTAACACAAATAACTTGCTTTAAGGTAGCCACGATTTCCACTAAATCGGTTTGCTGATTCATTACTTCTTCAATGGGTTTGTAGGCACTAGGAATTTCATCAATAACCCCACTATCCTTACGGCACTCAATACCTTCAGTTTGTTGAATTAAATCGGCAACATCAAATTCTTTTTTTGCTTTCGCCCGAGACATTTTTCTTCCTGCCCCATGACTACAACTACAAAAACTGTCATGATTACTCTTACCTTTGACAATAAAGGACTTTGCTCCCATTGAACCAGGTATGATACCATAATCCTCTTGAGTTGCCCTTACAGCACCTTTGCGGGTAACATAAACATCTTCACCAAAATGAATTTCTTTTTCTGCATAGTTGTGATGACAATTAACCTTTAGTAAAGGTTTACAAGGTTTACCTCCTGCTAAGTATTTTTCAACAATACCTTTAAAGCGACTCATCATCACATCCCGATTAAAACGGGCATAGTTTTGAGCCCATTGTAAATCTCTCCAGTAAGCATCAAATTCGGGAGTATTCGCCACAAAATAAGCTAAATCAGGATCAGGAAGTTTTAAACCTGCTAATTTAGCCAACTCTTTCCCTGTATGAATATGACATTCTGCCAGTTTATTGCCAATATGACGAGAACCAGAATGTAACATTAACCATACTTGCTCATCGGTATCTAAGCATAATTCAATAAAGTGATTTCCTCCTCCTAAAGACCCCATTTGTTTAAGGGCTTTAGTTTCTAATCTTTGCACCCCTGAATGTAAATCACTAAAATTTCTCCATCCTTGCCAATTAGTTACTTTTGTTTCTACTTCCTTATTTTCATTAAAACCTACAGGGATAATTGCCTCTATTTCCTGACGAATTTTTTTTAATTTTCCTTCCAATTGATTTGCCTGAAAAGGTGTTTTAATCGCACACATTCCACAACCAATATCAACTCCCACCGCCGCAGGTATAATCGCATCTTTCGTGGCAATAACCGAACCCACTAAAGCCCCTTTTCCTAAATGTACATCAGGCATTAATGCAACGTGCTTGAAAACAAAAGGTAAAGAAGCCACATTTTTCGCCATTTGCATTTCTTGACTGGCTAAATCATGACCAGCCCATGACAAAACGGGTTTAGGAGTTGATAAAGTTAAAGGTTTATAAGCCATAATCGACCTATGATAAAAGTTATTTTTCTTTTATTGTAATGCTAGATTTAGTTTTTGATATTCAGTTCACTTCACTCCATTCGTTTAATAAACTGTACTATAGTCAAAAACCTATCTTCTTAAATCTCCTAAGCTCAAACTCTCAACTAAGCTCAAACTCTCAACTCTGATTAAGTTCCTTTTCTAGCGTGTAATTCTGGACGTAAATGGGTGCGATCGCACAAAGTATCTAAACGAGGACCTCGATCCGTTAAAGTCACCGTTGTCACAGAAGCCACAGGCATCGAGATGCGATCGCGATAACGTCCAATATCAATTCCTAAAAGAGAGCATAACATAATCCTAATAGTAGCTTTATGAGAAACAATTAACACATTACCAGTAGGGTAATTACGTTCAATTTCTTCTAACACTTCATTGCTACGACGAGCAATATCAATTCCTTTTTCACCCCCTGTCGGTGCATTCCAACCCGGATCTGCTAACCAACGCACATATTCGTCGTGATAGAGTTGATTAACCTCATCTGGGGTTTTTCCCTCCCAATTACCGTAAGCAATTTCCCTCAATCCATCCCGTTGTTGAATTCCCATACCGATAGTTTTAGCTAAAGGAGTAGCAGTTGCGATCGTCCTTGTGAGGGGACTAGAAAAAATACCCTGCCAAGGAATGCTTTTATAGGCTTTAGCAAAGTCTTCCGCCATAAGATAGCCTTCTGGAGTTAAATCTAAATCCAAAACACCACAATAACCCCCTGTCGTACTGGCAGTTGTTTCTCCGTGCCTCAAAAAATAAATAATTAAGCTCATCTCTCTGGTAGTAATTAATCATGATCTAACTTCATTTTAAGCATAAAAAAAGTGGGCAATGCCCACCTCAGACTTATTTAATTAAGTTAGATTTTAGTAGTCAAAGTCACCAGCACCAGCAGGAGCCGCAGGTTTGTCTTTTTCAGGTTTGTCAACTACGATACACTCGGTAGTTAATACCATACCAGCGATCGAAGCTGCGTTTTGAATAGCAGAGCGAGTTACTTTAGCAGGGTCAACAATACCAGCAGAGAACATATCCACATACTCATTGTTAGCGGCATCATAACCAGTGTTAAAGTCTTTTTCTTTAACTCTTTCAGCTACAACAGCACCATTTTGACCTGCGTTTTCCGCAATTCTTTTTAAAGGAGCGGTTAAAGCACGAGCTACGATTAAAGCACCAGTTAATTGTTCTGCGGTTAAATTAGCATTTGCCCATTCTTCGAGAGTAGGAGCTAAGTGTGCTAAGGTTGTACCACCACCGGGGACGATACCTTCTTCCACTGCGGCTTTAGTCGCATTGATAGCATCTTCTAAACGTAATTTACGATCTTTCATTTCGGTTTCGGTAGCCGCACCAACTTTGATTACTGCTACACCACCGCTTAATTTAGCGAGACGCTCTTGTAATTTTTCTTTGTCGTAGGAAGAGTCAGATTCTTCAATTTGACGACGGATTTGCTCACAACGAGCTTTTACTTCTTTTTCGTTTCCTTCGGCAACGATGGTGGTGTTGTCTTTGGTGATGCTGATACGACGAGCTTTACCTAATTGATCAATGGTGGTAGTATCAATTTTTAATCCTGCATCTTCGCTGATTAATTGTCCACCAGTTAAGATGGCAATATCTTCTAACATTTGCTTACGGCGATCGCCAAATCCGGGAGCTTTTACTGCCGCTACGTTTAAGACACCACGAAGACGGTTAACAACTAAGGTTGCAAGCGCTTCTTTTTCGATGTCTTCAGCAATAATCATTAAAGGTTTGCCTTGACGAGCAACTTGTTCTAAAACGGGTACTAAATCTTGAACTAAGGTGATTTTTTTGTCGGTTACTAAGATGTAAGGATCATCTAAAACACACTCCATGCGCTCGGTATCGGTTACGAAGTAAGGAGAGATGTAACCTTTGTCAAAACGCATACCCTCGGTGATTTCGAGTTCAGTTTCCATGGACTTACCTTCTTCGAGGGAGATAACTCCTTCTTGTCCAACTTTGTCCATTGCTTGAGCAATCATTTCACCGACTTCGGTATCGTTACCCGCAGAGATTGCACCTACTTGGGCAATAGCTTTGCTATCTTCTACTTTACGGGCGTGTTCAGCAATTTTAGCCACTAAATGTTCAGTAGCTTTGTCGATACCACGTTTTAAAGCGATGGGGTTAGCACCGGCGGCAACGTTACGTAAACCTTCTTTAACAATAGCATGAGCTAATACGGTTGCAGTGGTAGTACCGTCACCAGCTACATCGTTGGTTTTAGAAGCGGCTTGACGAATTAAAGAAACACCAGTATTTTCGATGTGATCTTCTAATTCGATTTCTTTAGCAATGGTTACACCGTCGTTAACGATTTGAGGTGCTCCAAATTTTTTCTCTAAAACAACGTTACGTCCTTTAGGACCAAGAGTTACAGCTACAGCTTCAGCTAATAAGTCAATGCCTTTTTCGAGAGCGCGACGGGCTTCTTCGTTGTAAATGATAGATTTTGCCATAATTGATTCTGTTTCGTTTCTAACTAATTTTTGTGTAATATTTGAAAATAAATAATGTTGGTACTTGATTGATTCTGAGATTCGTACCTTAACCTCATTTACGATAAAACTAGGAAACTACAGCGAGAATGTCTTTTTCGGAGAGTAAAACATAGTCATCGCCACCGAGTTTGATGTCAGTACCAGCGTATTTGGAGTAAAGTACTTTATCGCCTACTTTAACTTCCACAGGGGTACGTTCACCTTTATCATTTACTTTACCTTCCCCAACG
Source organism: Cyanobacterium aponinum PCC 10605 (assembly GCF_000317675.1). Taxonomy (NCBI): domain Bacteria; kingdom Bacillati; phylum Cyanobacteriota; class Cyanophyceae; order Chroococcales; family Geminocystaceae; genus Cyanobacterium; species Cyanobacterium aponinum. Next base: position 1,345,987 of record NC_019776.1, on the reverse strand, counting down.
GTAACAACTTCACCTACTTGGGGTTTTTCTTTGGCGTTGTCGGGTAAGTAGATACCACCAGCAGTTTTTTCTTCTGCTTCACTTACTTTGACAAAGACGCGATCGCCCAAAGGCTTAACAGTGGATACATTGATGGAAATAGCTGCCATAGATTGTTTACTCCAATTTCTCAAAGATTAGTTATTTTGAGGGTCAGAGCTTAGTTTTTAGCGCTCTCACCTTACGAGTGCTAATTTAACCGAAATTCATTAGAGATAGCAATAGGTTGTTTTGTACGGGTTTCCGAACGTATTTTTAATGACACTTATACCTTGAATGTATCTTCTATATAATTATTATTACAACTGACTTGAATCTTAAAAGTTTCTCCTTCATCTGCCCAAAATTTATACTGAATAGTATTATCGCCCTTTTCACTAATAATTGCTTGAAAAAGATCTTCATTTTCATCTAATATTTTCAAAGATAAACTTTCTGGTAAATTATCCTCATTACTTAAAACGGAAACTCTCACAAAAATACTAATTTGCCCAAAATTTCTGGGTAAAATATTAATTAATAAACCATAATTTTTATTTTCTTCATTGAAATTGATTAATTTTCCATATCCTTTAGAACATAAAGAATGATTTGCTTGTAAAGACTCTAAAGCGAAAACACTACTCCAAAGAATTTCTTCGTCATTAGTATTATTAATTAGGTCAACTAAAACCCTAATAAATTCCTGTTGTAAATTTTCCCTTATTTGCCAATTAGGAATAGTGTTTAAAATTTCTAATATTTGTCCATAATTATCATTTTTGACTAAGACATTTAAACCCTCTTGGGGTGAAATAGAGCGAAAAGCAGGAGACATCTTTAAATCGAAATCAGTCTCAAAATTATCTTTGATAAAATCTTGTAAACTTTGCCATCCTTTTCTCAAAATATTCTCTGTTTTGTTTTTCAATAAATCGCCTAAACTTATACTTTGACGATGGGAATATAATTTATAACGGGCATCAGCAATACTAACTAAACTCAACCAATCACTAAAATCAAGACTAAGACGTGGAAAGAAACTATTTTCCAACTCTGTAATTAAATTTTTTTGTATTTGAGGTGATAAACATTTTAATGGAGAAACTTGAGGGATATTTTCCCAACTATATTCATACTCCAGAGCCATTAAATTTAAGTCAGTTTCCAAACATTCATAGGGTAAATTAACTGTATGGTTTAAATTATCTGTTTCCCCATTTTCTTGCAAATTATCGTAGTTAATATAACCCCAAAAATCTAAATAATTTTCCTCTAAGTTAACTCCCACTATCACATAATAACTACCAACCCATTCAGGAATTTTTAACCATTCTTTAGGAATAGAAATACTAACTCTATCTTGGGTTTCCGTTGGTATTAAAACTAAGCGATTATTATTCACATTGATCGCATTACCATTAATAAACTCCCAAATAGTGATATAGTCAATTATGTTGTTTGTGTCTGTAATATTAATATTACAAACTAAATTTAGCCATTGAATAAAATATTTACGAGAAAGAAGATTAATATAACCACAATGACGATTAATTTCGGTACTTAAATTTTTAACCTCCTGCCATGTTTGACGTTTAATATTTTCATCTAAGGCAATTTTTAATTCATTGGCGTAGCAGTCGGAAATAAAGTTTATGATATTCATAATTAGTTAATTCTATTAAAATAATTTTCACAAAATTTTTGAATTTGCATATTGATGTTATTATCAATCATAGATATTTTAGGAATAAAAATATTTAACTTATTTGCCAGTTTTTTTCTAACATTATCGATGATAATTTCATTATTATGATTAAAGGAATTTTTATTTTTATTGCTATTTTTTGTTTCCTTAAAGTATTGTTGTTCTAAATATTTTTGCTGTTCCGAATTAAGATTTTTATAACATTGATCAATTAATGTAAAAATATCATCTTCTATATACTCTTGAATACAAGCATCTAAAAGAGAGATAAGAGGTTTGATTTCCTTCGCTGACGTTTGATTTTTAGGAAGATTTTTTATTTTTATAATTTCATCAATAATTGATTTTTTTATACTGTTAATTTTGCGAGATAACTGATATTGTTGTTTAATAAAATCAGGATAACTTTGATTGATTATTGTAATAATTTCTCCTTGAGTTAGATTTAAACTAAAAATGAAATATAAAATTGCTTGATTAATACTTTCTTGGTTTTGAAAACTATTAATGATTATATTTTTAATTTCCTGACTTTCCTTTTCTATTGCTAAATCATCAATATAATTATCAGAATTTGCTTCTATTAGAGAGTGGTCATTTTCTTCATACATAACAGTAATTGGATTTGTGGCTAATCTTGCCATTTCAATACAAAATTTGAGTTTTTGTTTTAATTCATCGGGAGTAATTTGTGTTTGATTAAGTTGTTTAATTTGTAAATTGTATTGTTGAACCATTAACTGTAAATGTGTCGAATTTGGCTCTGATAATACTTTATTTTTTCTTATGCCACAAGTTTGATAATTATCAAGATAGCATTGCCAAGCTAAAAGACATTCTTGCAATTTGTTATCTTTTAAACCTCCTTGAATTGTTAATATACTTTCTGCTCGTTTGATTCCTATTTTTGTCAATAAACCCCAGTCACTTAATAATTTCCATTGGCGATTACGATAAACAGTATCTTTAATAATAGTGTTTAATCTTGTTTGAGCATAAGTTGTGATTTTCGTCCCATATTTAACTTGATAATTTTTTAGTAATTTTTCTGGTTGAATTAATGCTAGATTCCCCGATGAAAAACATTCTTCTAAAGTGAGTAATTTTAATGTTAAGTATAGACGCTCATAAATTATTCTCGCACTCCATAAACAAGTTTCTTGTAGGTAAGCAGAAAGGTGATTTTGTTTGATTTTATCATGCTTATTTAAAATAGAAGATAAAAAAGAACGGGCTATCTTCTCACAAGATTGCTTTTTCTTCTCAGCAACAATTTTTTCTATATTTCGCTTTAATAATAAATCTGTTTGCCAGCAAAAAAATTGATTATTCTCATCAGGAAAAAAGACAAAAGTAGAGAATTTATTAACAGTACTATTTCTTGTTATTCTCATAGCTAAAGTTATCCATATTTTTTCAACGAATTAAATGACGGGTATAGTTATCGCCAATGGGAGAATAGGATTTTTGTTGAATACTTGCCTGTTTCCTTTGTTCATTGATAATTTGCTTTTCTTTTTGATTGGCTAATTGGCAAATATTAACGGAAAAAATACGGTCTTGATAATATTGAAAACGTCCTGTTTTTGTAAATGTAAATTGACGACCAAAAATATGATTTCCTTTTATATCCCAGACTAAATAAAGTTTTCCTTTAACTTTGACAGCGTCTCCTATGTGTATTTGCTTTCGATTATCTTTCATTATATGTTCTTAATCTTAAAAAAAATTAGGTTTCTTAATTAGTACATCCAGTTAAAAAACGATAATTATGCAAGTCAATATTTTTGTTTTTGGTATTTTTTTATAGACAGAATAACTACATTTATCTAATATTAACAGTGTTACGGATGTTGTCATTGTAAGGTAGTGCTTTGCTTTCATATAAAATACAGCCATGCAGTCACCGAAGGTGCGGCTACGCCGATCGCATTTTTGATATTACGCTTAATCTTATTGGTGATTACATCGCCAATTTTCCCTATAACTAACTGTTAAATGAGATGACCCTAAAAAGATCTTAACTTCCATCAAGAAAATAAAACAAGGGGTAAATCTGGAAAAAAAAAAAGACAATGATATACTAGAAAAGTTGTCAAAATTCGCACATCTAAGGCATCGGGTGTTTCTAGCCAAAGAAATTAAACAACCTTAGATGGAGGATTAACCCGAAAAAAGGAGAAAATAATGTCTGTAGTCAGCTTAAAAGAGCTTTTAGACTCAGGTGTCCACTTTGGGCATCAAACCCGCCGTTGGAATCCAAAAATGTCACCCTACATCTACACTGCTAGAAATGGGGTACATATTATTGATTTAGTGCAAACCGCGCAATTATTAGAAGAGGCTTACGCTTATCTCAAAAAAGCCGCCGAAAACGGTAAAAAAGTTTTATTCGTAGGTACAAAACGTCAAGCCGCAGGAATCATCGCTCAAGAAGCCGCCCGTTGTGGAGCTTTTTATATCAATCAGCGTTGGTTAGGTGGTATGCTAACTAACTGGGAAACCATTAAATCCCGTGTTGGACGTTTAAAAGAATTAGAAGAATTAGAAGAAAGCGGTGCAATTAATTTACGCCCTAAAAAAGAAGCCTCTGTTCTTCGTCGTGAATTAACCAAGTTACAAAGATACCTCGGCGGGATTAAAGATATGCGTCGAGTGCCAGACATTGTAGTAATTATCGACATTCGTAGAGAGCATAATGCCGTTAAAGAATGCGAAAAATTAGGTTTAAGCGTTATCTCCATGTTAGATACTAACTGTAATCCTGAATTGGTAGATTACCCTATTCCTGCTAACGATGACGCTATTCGCTCCATCAAATTAATTATCGGGAAATTAGCCGATGCGATTTATGAAGGGCGTTATGGTAAAGCCGCCGCAGAAGGTAAATTAGATGAGTTTATGGAATCTGTATCTGCGGAAGCTGAATACGACTATGATGATGACGAAGATTATGACGATGAAGATTATGAAGACGATAGCGACTCTGAAGGCGAAGAAGAGTAGTTATAATATTATAATCTGAGTACACTTCTAAATTATCCTCAACTATTTTTTCTTAAAAGTTATCAATCTTCCCCAATAATGGTGGGCAATGCCCACCTAGTCATCTAGTAATGATTTTCCTAATTTTCATCTGGGGCAAATCATGTCATTATTATTGATGGTCAGTTATTAAATTTTTATACAAAAAAGTACTATGGCAGAAATAAGCGCAAAACTGGTAAAAGAATTAAGAGATAAGACTAATGCAGGGATGATGGATTGTAAAAAAGCCCTTGCAGAAAATGATGGTGATATGGCTAAAGCCATGGAATGGTTACGCCAAAAAGGTATTACTTCTGCGGAGAAAAAATCTGGTAGAGTTGCCGCTGAGGGTATTGTAGAAAGCTACATTCACACTGGTGGTAGAATCGGAGTTTTAGTAGAAGTTAACTGCGAAACCGACTTCGTTGCCCGTCGTGAAGATTTCCAAGCCTTAGCGAAAAACATTGCGATGCAAATTGCGGCTTGTCCTAATGTTGAATATATTAAAATTAGTGACATTCCTGAAGATGTAGTTGCTAAGGAAAAAGAAATTGAAATGGGTAGAGAAGACTTAGCAAGTAAGCCTGAAAATATCCGTGAAAAAATTGTTGACGGTAGAATTAATAAGCGTTTAGGTGAAATGTGTTTGCTTTCTCAGCCTTACATCAGAGACCAAGGTATTACCGTAGAGGAATTAATCACCCAGCAAATTGCGAAAATCGGTGAAAATATCCAAGTGCGTCGTTTCCAACGCTTTATCTTAGGTGAGGGCATTGAGAAAGAAGAAACTAATTTTGCTGAGGAAGTTGCCGCTCAAGCTGGTATGAAGTAATGATTAATAAGTAATGAGTAATAAGTAATTTGATTAGGGAGAAGGAGAGATGAGTGGAGAGTGGAGAGGGGTAAGCTAACTCTTCATTCTTCGTTTCTGGTTGTTAATTACTAATTATTAATTCCGAATTGCCTTCTCTTAATTCCTAATTTCTGATTGAAATAGATTGCAAATGAAATAATGACTAGATCAATTAAACAATTAAGAAATGATTTGGGCATTTTAAATGTTAAAATCAAGGATTTAGCGACAGAATTACAAAGTTTATATCAAGATTATTTTCCTCAGTTAATTGCAGTTGTTAAACGTCAGTTAATTTTAGCCACTTATCAAGTTTGCACTCAAAAATATCCCTCCGCTTTTTTAGCTTTAAGTTATCAGGATAAAGTTAATTTACAGAAACATATTAAAGATTTACATTCATTTTTTCCTAAAGATTTATATGGGAAAATTTCTGAGATAGAAATAATAGATAATATTTTTTTACACAATTTAAAGAGTCGTATCTTAGCATCTGTTCCTTATCAAAATGATGTTACTTTATTAACTGAATCAAAAGAAAATGAAACAGAAACTTTTGATAAAGATAATATTTTAGAAGGTAATCATCAAAATGATAGTCTCTTAAAAGATGATAATTTATTAGAAATTTGTCCTGAAAATCTTATTCAGTTACAGGTGGAAGTAGATGATGCGATCGAAGAGTGTTTGATAAAATTATCTCATCAGGTAAATAAGTATTTACAGGAAATTGGAATCTTGCCTAAAAACATTCCTGCTAAAATTTTAGAAGTTGCCCTACAAGCGGAAGAAAATACATCTTTAATTAGTGGTGCGCCAAATCTGTTAAGTCTTTTGATTGAAAAAGATGATAAATCAGAGGATGTGAATATTACCCCTGTTGTGGCATTATGTTTAAGAATTAATGAAATTGAATTTAATGATCCTTTATTAAATCAGAATCGGCAAAAAATTAGTAGAATTTTTCAAAGTTTAAATAACCTTGATGATGAGTACCAAAATAAATATCAACAGTATCAAATTGCCTTAGCAGAATCCGCTTGGAGATCGAGTTGGATTGATGATTAAATAGGGAAATAAAATAGGTTCTCTTACTTTAAGTATGTAAATTATTGCTTAGGAAAAGGTGTCAGGTGAAATAAAAACTGTTAATTAATAAAAAATTTGTTTTTGTCATATTTTATCTCATATTTTATAAACTTTTCTAAAATTTGATCATGACTACTGTAGAAAAGCCATAAAATAATTAATGATTTAAGATAAAAAATCAGTAGATTAGCTTACGAAAATTATTCATATAATTCATAGATTATAGTTTAAAATTTTAGACCATGAATGAAAAAAAATTGGTTATTCCCGAAGTTATTATTGGTTTAGGAAATCCTGAAAAAAAATACGAACAAACTAGGCATAATATCGGCTTTGAAGTAGTGGATTTTTTAGCGGATAAATGGGGGGGAAGTTTGCAAAAAAATACGAAATTTAATGCTTTATTTTGTGAAGTTGTTACTCCCAATCGGCAGAAAATTAAGCTAGTTAAACCTTTAACTTATATGAATAAATCGGGGCAGTCGGTGAGGGCGGTTTTAGACTGGTATAAGCTGACTAGAGAATCCATTTTAGTGGTTTATGATGATATGGATTTGGAGTTTGGTAGAATTAGATTGCGTTTATCTGGTTCTGCAGGAGGGCATAATGGGATGAAATCGATTATTTCTCATGTAGGAGGTCAGGATTTTCCTCGTTTTCGCATTGGTATTGGAAAATCTGGTCATAAAGACGCTACTATTGGTCATGTTTTAGGCAAGTTTTCCGCCGAAGAAAGAAAGGAAATGAATAGTTTAATGTTGTTAGTATATGATGCGATCGCATCTAGTTTAACAGATGGTGTTGAAAAAACTATGAGTCTTTATAATAAAAAATCAATTATTTAACTAAAAGCAAAATACTAATTAGAATTTAACAAAAATCTTTGGATTGTGTATTTTAAAGCAGTAATCCATATAAATAATAAGCACACAAACCATAGCTGTATCAGAATAATTTTAAACCAATTCTTGCTTGAATTTTGTAATAAAGCAATCCAAAACTGTGGGCTAGAAACTACAATAGAAAAAAGAATAAAAAAGATTGCAGAAATTAACATTAAAAATGTAATAATAGCAGGAATTTCTATCTTATCTTTAGAAGATATTAAAGTAAGATTTATAGGGATATAAATCTCTATCAATGCCATAAATAAACTACCATGATGATCTCCAACTACTCTTACTTGAAATTGAGAAAGTTTTAACAAAATTTGATAGATAATTTCCATCAGTTGCTATCGACAATTTTAAATACTTTCAACAAAATTAACCCCTTCATAAATATCAGAAAAAGATAGTTCAAAATCAATTTTACCTAATTTTAACACCTGATTTTCTCCTAAATACTCCTTAAATTTCCATTCTCCTTCAGATTCTTTGATAAATTGTTCCACAGAAAAACTATACTGATCTATTAATATATATTCTTGAAAAGATTTAATAGAACGATAGCTTTTAAATTTCTCTCCCTTATCATAATTTTCCGTTGAATTTGATAAAACTTCAATAATTATGAGGGGATTTGTGATGGTTGTTTGTTTATCCCCTTCATAGATTGGTTGATCTTGAATAATCATAATATCAGGGTAAGTATAACGTCTCTGGAGAGGAATAGAAAGACGCACATCATTGATATAAATATCGTAATTTTGTCTTCTGAAAGCAGATTTAAAATAAAAATAAAAATTACCTGCTATTTTGTTGTGATTAGTTGTGCCTCCTGTCATGGGGATAATTTCTCCATCATGGTATTCGCTTTTATATTCGGCGGTTTCTTCTAACTCAAAATATTCTTCTACCGAGTAACAAGTTTTTTCTAGTTGAGCAATCATGGTTTTTTCTTATTGATAGCTGTTACGTCATTATAGATTAATTTTCCGCTTATGCTTTATTTCTTATGATGTCTATTTCTTCAAAAATCCCTAACTCAATAGGTGATTTAATCCCCACTAAATTAGTAGAGTATTCCCAACTAAGATAATATTTATATTGTTTTATAATCATGTTTAGATAACTGAATAATATAATTGTTGTAATTTTACTTATTAAATAAACCTCAGTTCGGTTTAAGAATATCCAACAAGGTTAGGTGTCAGGTTGCAGGTTGCAGGTTGCAGGTGGTAGGGGTTTTTAGCAAGGGGCTTAAGCCCCTTGTTTAAGTCAGTTCGGATTAAGGCAATTTTATCGTTGTTTCTAAGAAGCTATAAGGTTTTCTGACTAGGAGAAAATAATGCTTTCAGCTTATCCCGAACTCAGGTTAAATAAACAAGCTATTTTTATCATTATTCTTATTAGGAAATAAAAAAAATGCAACCAACAAATCCACAACAATTTACAGAAAAAGCATGGGAGGCAATAGTCAAAACTCCCGACATTGCCAAACAAAGTCAACACCAGCAAATTGAGTCAGAGCATCTGTTAAAATCTCTTTTAGAACAACAGGGATTAGCTACAAGTATCTTTAATAAAGCTGATATTAGTTTAACTCGTTTGCGCGATCGCACCGATGAATTTATCAATCGTCAACCGAAGGTTAAAAACGTTTCTGACTCGGTATATTTAGGAAAAAGCCTTGATACTCTTTTAGATAGGGCAGAAAAATACCGCAAAGAATTTGAAGATGATTTCATTTCCATTGAACATATTATCTTAGGTTATGCCCAAGACGAACGTTTTGGGAAAAATTTATTAAGAGAATTTAATCTCGATGAAAATCAACTAAAAACTATCATTAAAGAAATTAGAGGAAGCCAGAAAGTGACCGATCAAAATCCTGAAGGAAAATACGAATCTTTGACTAAATATGGTCGAGATTTAACAGAATTGGCAAGACAAGGGAAGTTAGATCCCGTTATCGGTAGAGATGATGAAGTCCGTCGTACTATTCAAATTCTGTCCCGTCGCACGAAAAATAACCCTGTGTTAATTGGTGAGCCGGGGGTAGGAAAAACTGCGATTGTAGAAGGATTAGCCCAACGTATTATAAACCGAGATGTACCCGAATCATTGCTCGATCGCACTCTTATTGCCTTAGACATGGGTGCATTGATTGCAGGGGCGAAATATCGAGGAGAATTTGAAGAAAGACTCAAAGCCGTCTTGAAAGAAGTTACCGAATCCGAGGGTAATATCATCCTTTTTATCGATGAGATACATACCGTTGTCGGTGCAGGAGCGACTCAAGGGGCAATGGATGCAGGAAACCTCTTAAAACCGATGTTAGCAAGGGGAGAATTACGTTGTATCGGGGCGACAACTCTCGATGAATACCGTAAATATATTGAGAAAGATGCAGCACTAGAAAGACGTTTTCAATCGGTATATGTAGGCGAACCTAATGTCATTGATACTATCTCTATTTTAAGGGGATTAAAAGAACGTTATGAAGTACATCATGGGGTTAAAATTGCTGACAATGCCCTCGTAGCGGCGGCAATGTTGTCGAATCGCTATATTACAGATCGCTTTTTGCCAGATAAAGCCATTGATTTAGTGGATGAATCGGCGGCAAAGTTGAAAATGGAAATAACTTCTAAACCCGAAGAATTGGACGAAGTCGATCGCAAAATCCTCCAATTAGAGATGGAAAGATTATCATTGAAAAAAGAAGATGATCCTGCATCAAAAGAGAGATTAGCAAAGCTAGAGCAAGAATTAGGAAATTTGAAAGAGCAACAATCAGCTTTTAATGCTCAATGGCAGTCTGAAAAGGATATTATCGATGAAATTCGCAATTTACGGGAATCGATAGAAAGAGTTAATGTGGAAATTCAACAGGCGGAAAGAGATTATGATTATAATAAAGCCGCCGAGTTGCGTTACGGCAAATTAAACGATTTACAACAGCAAATCAAAGATAAAGAAACTGCCCTAGCAGAAAAACAAACTACAGGTAAATCCCTCTTGCGGGAAGAAGTGGAAGAATCAGACATTGCGGAAATTATCTCAAAATGGACTGGTATTCCCATTAGTAAATTAGTTGAATCAGAAAAAGAAAAATTATTGCACCTTGAATCTCAACTTCATGAGCGAGTAATTGGGCAAGATGAAGCAGTTATCGCTGTTTCTGAGGCTATACAACGCTCTCGTGCTGGTTTAAGCGATCCTAATCGCCCTACCGCTAGTTTTATCTTTTTAGGTCCTACGGGTGTCGGTAAAACGGAATTAGCGAAGGCTTTAGCTGGTATTCTCTTTGACACTGAAGAGGCGATCGTGCGTATTGATATGTCTGAATATATGGAGAAACACACTGTTTCCCGTTTAATGGGAGCGCCTCCGGGGTATGTAGGTTATGAAGAAGGAGGGCAATTAACCGAAGCCATTCGCCGTCGCCCTTACTCGGTGGTATTATTTGATGAAATTGAAAAAGCCCATCCTGATGTGTTTAACGTCATGTTGCAGATTCTTGATGATGGCAGATTGACGGATTCTCAGGGACGCACTGTGGACTTTTCTAATACCATTATTATCATGACCTCCAATATTGGATCGCAATTTATCCTTGATGTGTCAGGGGATGATAGTAAATATGAACAGATGCGTAGCCGAGTAATGGATGCGATGAGAGCGAATTTCCGTCCAGAATTCCTTAACCGTATTGATGAAATTATCATCTTCCATAGTTTGGAAAAATCCCAGCTACGTCATATCGTTAAATTGCAAGTTGCCCGTTTAGAAACTCGTTTAGCAGAACAAAAATTATCTCTCTCTTTATCTGAATCTGCTTTAGACTTCCTTGCAGAAATTGGCTATGATCCTGTTTATGGTGCTAGACCTCTCAAACGTGCAGTACAAAAATACTTGGAAACTGCGATCGCAAAATCTATATTAAAAGGTGAATTTAAAGACGGAGACACCATTTTTGTGGATGTAGAAGACGAGAGATTGAGTTTAAAGCGTTTGCCTGATGACTTATTAATTAAATCTTAATTGATGGGGTGGGTGTTACTCACCCTACTTTTTTATCGGGGTGTATAATAGCGTAGTTGTATCATGTTTATCACGTTTATCATCAACAATTATAATAGTAAAGGTTATATTTTGATGTAAAAAAAATGTTGCCTGTTGCCGATTTTCACTTAAATCAAGTTATTATCTTCCAAAATACATTTAAAACTTTAACCAACCAAAAATATCTCCTAAAGTTAAGCTAAAATCAGCCATAAAATCAGGCATAGGTAAAACATCGCTATCTAATTCGAAATAAGACACTTTTTGTAGAGAATAGACAAAGATAATTTTTTCTTCAGGATCAATTATCCATGCTAATTGACAACCAGATTCGAGACAACGTAAGATTTTTTTTATGATAAGTGTTTGACTTTGATCAGGAGAAAGAATTTCGATCATCCAATCAGGAGGAATAGAAATCGTGTTAGTAAGTTCGCCATTTTCATCTTTAGGGATGTGATTATAAGTTAAAACCACAATGTCTGGCACGATGGATTTATCGTTAAAAGTACATCGTAATTCAGGAAAAGCTAAAGCTATTTTGGATTCTTCTACTACATCGTTAATAACTTTAGTTAATTTACCTTGAATACGGCTATGTTTTGCTTGGGGCATGGGTTTTTGTGTAATTTTATTATCAAAATATTCTCGGACGGGTTTTGTTTCTGGAAGTTGTAGAAATTCCTCTAAACTTATAGTTTGATTGGTAGTTTTATTCGTGATTAATGTCACCATGGAAATATATCCCCCTCGAATGAATTTACTTCTTTTCATTCAATCATATAGCTATGCTAAATAAGTTGTTGAATGAGTATCAATAAATCCTAATTGAGATAGTAAGTATTGCCCCACTGACTTTCAGAGTTCTATAGTTTGTAGTAATGGCTTTAGCCATAAAAAATTTAAAAATCAGACCTGTTATTAATTACCATAAATTTCTGAATGAAATATCAGTTTTATACCTTAGACGTTTTTACAAATCAACCTTTTGCGGGTAATCAATTGGCGGTTTTCCCCCATAGCGAAGGTTTATCTTCCGACATAATGAGAAAAATAGCCGTTGAGTTTAATTTTTCAGAAACAGTTTTTGTCTTTCCTGCCTCTAATTCTCAGGCAGACTATCAAGTCAGAATCTTTACCCCAGGTGGAGAAATACCCTTTGCTGGACATCCAACCATTGGTACAGCTTTCCTATTAGCTCATTTGGGCATGGTTACTCTCAAATCTTCTGCAACACAAATTATTCTTGAGGAAAAAGTTGGTCTTGTACCCGTTAATATTTATACGGACAATGGTATCGTTAAATCATCAGAATTAACTGCTCCTAATCCTCCCGAATTTTTCCATAATATTCCTTCAAAAAAAGCCTTAGCAGAGGTTTTATCATTATCTGAGACAGACTTACATTCTGATTTTAGTCCTCAAGCTGTTTCCTGCGGTTTACCTTTTATGATTATTCCTCTAAATAGTCAGAAAGCGTTATCAGAAGCAAAAATAAATTTATCTCATTGGGAAAAAACCCTAAGAAATACTCTTTTCCCTCATGTTTACCCTTGCTACCCTGTCAGTAAAAATCTTTGGCGAGTGAGAATGTTTGCCCCTGCTTTGAATATAATAGAAGACCCCGCCACAGGCTCGGCGGCAACGGCTTTTGCGGCTTATTTAGTTCAATCTCAACAGGAAACTGATGGTAGTTGGCAGTGGTTAATTGAACAAGGTATCGAAATCGGAAGAAATAGTAAAATTACGGCGATCGCTACTAAACAAAAGGGCATAATAAAAGATATAAAGGTAAAAGGAGAGTGTGTAATTATTACAGAAGGTTATCTCCACTTGAAAGAAAAAATATAAAATTAACGAATTATTAAATAGAGAGAATTTATGGCAACAACCAGTAACTTTAGAAATGCAATCAAAAAGGCTCAAGGTCAAGCCCTTGTAGGACCTAATGTTATCAATAAAGCCTTACCTTATCTAGGTGGAGGTTTAGTTTTAACCGCAGTAGGTGTTTATGGCGGTTTAGGAGTAATTCAATCCAACCCCGGTATATTCATGCCTACCTTTTTTGGGGCAATGATTGCCGAGTTAGTTTTATTTTTCGTAGTTAGAGGCATCGCAGAAAGGGCAGATAATGGCACCGCCTTACCTCTTTTAGCTGTCTATAGTCTTCTTTCAGGATATACCCTCAGTGGTATTGTTTTTGTTGCTTTAGGTACAGCAGGAGTAGGACTTCAAGGAGTGGGCATTGCCGCCTTGGGATGTGGTGTAACTTTTGTGATTGCCCGAAATGTTGGTTCTAACTTAGGTGAAGAGGATGGATTAGCCCTAACTAAAACAGTACAGCTTGGTATTATGGGATTATTCGTCGTAATTCTGTTGCAAGTTGTATTGGGATTTTTTGGTGTTTTTACTCCTAGTTGGTTGGAAGTCGGTATTTCTGGTTTAGGAGTGTTGCTTTTTGCGGGAGCGTCTGTAGTTGACTTTTATCTTCTCCCTCGCGCTTATCGGGATGAGCAATACTTATGTGCCGCCCTTTCTATGTATCTCACTTATATCAACTTATTTATCTTTATTTTACGTTTATTAATTGCCATAAACGGCAGAGATTAATTTTCTGTTCTCATTTGTCGTATTTTTAGGAATAAGTTTTCTGGTTAGCAGTAAGTAAACAAACCAGTTAGAAATAAAAAAATAAGGGGCTTAAGCCCCTTTCCTTTACTTATTCTTAGTGGAAACTAAGTTTTAGTTAGTTCACACTCAATCGTAAATCTAAACAGGATAGACGCTTACTTTCTTACGACTGGTGGTTTTATTTTCAAATTTAACAACTCCTTCAATTAAGGCAAAAAGAGTATCATCTTTACCGATACCAACATTATTACCAGGATAAACTTTTGTCCCACGCTGACGCACTAAAATGCTTCCTGCGGTTACTGTTTCTCCACTATAACGTTTTACACCTAGACGCTTGGAATTAGAATCTCTTCCGTTTCTAGTACTACCAGTACCTTTCTTATGTGCCATTTTAAATACTCCTAAGCAAAATTTAAGGTTAAATAAGATTAAATATTTTTTTATTGTGCTTTATTTTAAGCCTCGATCGCAACTTCTGTTTCTACAGATTTAGATTCAGAGGTTTTTTCTGCAATTACATTGCCACCAATACGAATAGAATCGATCATTAAGCGTGTTAATTCTTGTCTATGACCTCTTTTTTTGCGAGTTTTCTTTTTGGGCTTCATTTTGTAGACCAAAACTTTTTTGCCCCGACGATGATCAATGATTGTACCGCTTACTGTCGCACTTTCCACGTAAGGTTGTCCTACATGAATATCATTGTCATGACTAACTAAAAGTACCTTATCGATGGATACTTCGGTTTCTGATTCTTGATTGATTCTGTCTATATCGTAAAATCTGCCTGGTTCAACTTTAAGTTGTTTTCCACAGATTTCAATTACTGCGTAAGTCATATTAATTTCCTTTATATACTGCCGTACAGGTAGCAGAGATTTTATTTAGTTCTGCTTTATAAATGCCCTTACCTGATCCGAACAGGTTGCAAGACACAGACTACCATTATACCATAATAAGATAATGAGTGTGTAGGTAGTTCTAACAATTACTAATTTCTAATTACTAACTCTTAATTGTTGTTATCCTAGTTGATCGAAAATAGAGAACATTGGCAAATACATCGATAAAAGAATTGTACCGACCATACCCGCAATTAAAACCATCATTAAAGGCTCGATGACGCTGGTTAATGCCTTAACTGCTTGTTCTACTTCATCTTCATAAAAATCTGCAACTTTCATCATCATTGCATCTAATTCCCCCGTTTCTTCACCAATCATCATCATTTGAATTGCCATAGAGGGAAAAACCTTTCTTTCCGAGATCGCAACACTTAACATACCTCCTTCTAAAATAGAATCTTTTGCAGCGCCAATGGCATTAGAAATTACTTTATTAGGGATAGTCTCTTGAGATATTTCTAAACATTGTAAGATGGGCACACCAGAACGGGTTAAAGTACCAAAAATACGACAAAAACGAGCAACAGCACTTTTTTCATTTAAGTCCCCAAAAATAGGAGCTTTAAGTGCGATCGTATCTATTTGTAAACGTCCAGCCGGAGTTTTATAATATTGACGGAAGGCAAAAACAACCCCAATAATCACACCCACGGGAATAATTGCTTTCCAGCTACGCAAAAAATCACTAAGAGTAACCATAAATTGAGTCAAAGCCGGCAATTCTGCACCCAATTGGTCGAAAATACCAGCAAATACAGGAATCAAGAAAATGGTCATACCCAAAAAAGCAATCACCGCAAAAATACCAACAGTGACAGGATAAGCCATTGCTGATTTAATTTGGTTTTGCAAACGAGCAACATCTTCGAGAAGTTTAGCAAGACGATTCATGACTTCGTCTAAAACCCCCCCTGTTTCTCCTGCTTCTACCATACTCACATATAGCCTATCAAAACAGTCGGGATGCTTTGCCATTGCTTCAGATAAATTAACCCCCTGTTGAACATCCTCTCCAATAGTAGTTAGAGCCTTCTTAAACTTAGGATTTCCTGATTGCTCTGCCAATACTGACAAAGAGCGAACAATTGCAACCCCCGCATTAACCAATACGGCAAATTGACGGGAAAAAATAGCCTTATCTTTAACAGAAACCTTACTTAATGCCGCTTCAATAGAAGCTAAATCAAAGTCCATTCCTGCTTTGCGAATTTTGCCCACTGCCGCATAACGTTTGCGAAGAATACGACGAGCTTCATCTTGAGAATTAGCAACAACCCTTTCCTCTAAAACATTTCCTGTTTTATCTTTAACTTGAACTATAAAAGTAGCCATGATTTAATCCTTCCTTTCATTCAAACAAATATTAACGACGTTTGCTAGGAGTAACCATCCCGCTATCCATAGAAGAACCTAATAAGCGTTTCAATTCATCTGGTTTACTGCTCTTGGCAAGGGCTTCTTCCACTGCAATTGTACCTGTTTTCACCAAATTTGCTAAAGCCTGTTCCATGGTTTGCATTCCTAATTTACCCCCTGTTTGAATCGCAGAATAAATTTGTGGGGCTTTTGCTTCTCTAATTAAGTTTGCGATCGCAGGTGTCACAATCATGATTTCTTGAGCCATTGCCCTACCAAATTCGCCCGGTTTGGGATTTTTCTTTTTAGCCAAAGTTTGAGCAAATACTGCCAATAAAGAGTTAGATAACATTGCTCTAATTTGGGCTTGTTCTGCCGAAGGAAATACATCAATAATACGATCAATTGTTCCCGCCGCAGAGCTAGTATGTAAAGTACCAAAGACAAGGTGTCCAGTTTCCGCCGCCGTAATCGCCAAGGAAATAGTTTCTAAGTCGCGCATCTCACCCACTAGAATAATATCTGGATCTTCCCTTAACGCCGCTTTTAAGGCATTGGCAAAACTTTTAGTATCTTCTCCTTTTTGACGTTGGTGAAATAGACTGTTAATATTGGGAAAAACATACTCGATCGGATCTTCTACTGTTAAGATGTGTTCTGCACGAGTGCGGTTAATTAAGTCCAACATTGCCGCTAAAGTAGTAGTTTTTCCAGAACCTGTCTGCCCCGTCACTAAAATCATACCCCTAGGGCGTTCGGACATCTCCTTGACAATATCTGGTAAGCCTAATTGATCAAAATTGGGAATTTTGGAAGATAAAGCCCTTAAACAAGCGGCATAACAACCCCTTTCCTTATAAACATTTACACGAAATCGAGCCAAGCCTTTTACCCCGTAGGAACAGTCTAACTCCCATTCTTGCTCTAATGTTTTACGTTGAGTATTATTGAGCATACTAAAAATTAATTTTTGGCACTCTTGAGCATTAAGGGGTTCATCTCCAATGGGGGTTAGTTTACCGCTAATACGGAAATAGACGGGGGCTCCTGCCTGAATGTGCATATCTGACCCCCCTAACTCTACTAACTGCTCCATCAAATCTTCAATCATTATCTCCATAATCGCCTTCTCCTTTACAATAAGTCCAAGTTTATTTTTCAATATAACCCAACAAACTTAGATTACTTATCATTTCTACACAACTATTAATAAAGAAAGAGTTAGAGGTTCAGGATGCAGGATTTGGAGTTCAAGGTTTAGAGGTTAGAACCTAAGAGTCTATAATAAAATAGTCTTACTTAAGAGGCGACGCCCAGATTCGAACTGGGGGATAAAGGTTTTGCAGACCTCTGCCTTACCACTTGGCTACGCCGCCCTGATTTTTGATACTTTGTTAGTATAACATTAATTTATTTTTCTTGGCAAGAAAATGGGTATCGAAATTGAGAGAAAATTTTTAGTTAACCTGGATAAGTGGTTTCCCCCTGACAATGGTTTGGTTTATCGGCAGGGATATATTTATACTATCAGTGGTAATACTGTGAGGGTTCGGATTGTTGGTGCGCAGGGTTATCTCACTCTTAAGGGTAAAACAAAAGGTCAGACGAGATCAGAATTTGAATATTCTATTCCTGTGGAAGAAGCTGAGGAAATGTTACAAACTTTGTGCGATCGCCCCTTTATTGAAAAAATACGCTATAAAATACTTGTAGGTAATTTAACTTGGGAAGTAGATGAATTTTTAGGGGAGAACAAAGGTTTGACAATGGCAGAAGTAGAATTGACCGAGGAAAATCAAGATATTATTCTCCCTGAATGGATAGGAGAGGAAGTAACTGACGATTTGCGTTACTATAACTCTTATCTAGTCAATAATCCTTTTTCACAATGGAGGACATAACAATTCTATTTGAGTTGTGTAAATTGTCTTATGGGAAAAGATAAGAGGGTAAGGGGCAAAAGTGAATAGTTGATAATTAAAAATATTACTCCGAACTCCAAACAATTTTTTAAGGGATAATTGCTATCAACTAAGCTAAGAGAGCAAGAAAAATACAATAATTAGAATAGAATAAATGGTATTTTTATTAGTATAAAAAATTCTTAATAATTTTTAGTAAATAGATATTAATTAATGAAACACTGGCAAGGAATAATAAATCTGGTATATGAACATCAAAAACAAGAAACGACAATAAAATCAGTATTTAGTCAAGCACCTTTTAAGTTTCAAAATTCTTTTTATCCTGAAGGGAAATCCGTTTGTCACAGTGTTATTTTACATACTGCTGGAGGAATAGCTGGAGATGATATTCTCTCGCAAAATATTTGTCTAGCAAATAGTTCTCAGGTTTTAATAACGACCCCTGCGGCAACAAAAATATATGGTTCTAAGGGAAAAAAAGCTATTCAAGAAGTAAAAATTAAGCTGGAAAAAAATGCTTATTTAGAATATTTACCACAAGAAATGATTGTTTTTAACAATGCTAATTTTGAGCAAAAAATGAGAGTTGATTTAGAAGATAATGCTAGTTGGTTAGGATGGGAAATAATTCGTTTCGGTAGAAGTGCAAGGGGGGAAATTTTTAGTGGGGGTAATTGGTTAAATTATTTAGAGATTTGGCGAGAAAACAAACCGATTTGGATTGATAGGCAATATTTTATGGGAAATAGTCCTTTATTTTACGCTTCCAATGGTTTAGGGGGAAATCCAGTGGTGGGTAATTTAGTTTATATAGGGTCAGAAAATATTGATCAATATATTTCCAATTTACGCCATTTGATAAAAGAAAAATATGACGAAAATATAGGAATAGGAATAACTGCTTTACAACAGGGGTTATTGTGTCGTTATATGGGTGATTCCGTCAGTGCCGCTAAAGAATACTTTACTCTTATTTGGCAATTTTTAAGAGACAAAAAGGGTTTAGATGGTACTTTTAAATCCAGAATATGGCAATGATAAAATAAAATTAATAGTCTTTTTTAAGAGTTAGTAAGAAGTGTAAATTAATAAGTTATTCTTAGCTTCATAAGCGGGATTTTTCAGATCTTTTACAGTAGTTATGATAATTTAATAAAAAGTAAGAGCTTCAAATTATTATCACAAAAGTAATTGATTAAAATTTTATCTTTTACTATTTAAAATCCCCTGTTGCCCCTCAGCCTAATTTAATCAATAATTTACATACTCGAAATAAGAGAGCCACTAATTTTACTGAGTATTGTTTTGATTTTCTGCGGTAATTACCATTTTACGAAATCCCAAAACCACGAAAATATTTGATAAAGTTAAGAAAAATTCTGCCCCTCCGTGTAACCAGTCAACATTAGCGAGAGTGGTATGATAATGATTTTCAGCATACAGCCCGGCAGGAATAGTAATAGCAACAAAAAGGAGAAGAAGATAAAAACCAATTAAAGCTAATTTGGGTACTTTTCCTGATTTAGTGAGAAACCATAAAAAGCCTAGATAAGGAAATAAGGATATAGCAAATAAGTTTTCTTTACTGAGAAGATTGTTTATGATGCTTTCCATGTTGGGAATAATTTGATATTTGACGACTCTCACCATTAAATCAAAGATTGTAATAGAAAATTCTGAACTGCAATTACTTGCAATTCTCCCCTCTCTTACGGGGGTTGTTATGCTGACTGGTACTTACCTTACTGGGTCGTATATCCATCTAGGAAACCTAGACACCATGACGATTCATGGTTAACCGCAACTTTCGAGGTGACCCCCTGTAGGTGGACGTTAACTCCACACAATCAATTATATCATAACGTTGACCCCTACTCGTTATTTAATGGGAATCTTACGTCAACGAGATAAATTTATTGGTTGAATTGATGCTAGATTTTTAGTTTACAGTATTTTGACAGTAACATCAGTTATTGAAATTGTTTTAATTTTTCTTTCTTTTGCAAATTTTTGTAATTCTTGGGACTTTTGATAAGCAGTTGTTTCAGGTTGAACTTTTTCCAAATCATTGGTAATAGCTTGTAGTTGACTAGCGATATAATTAGGCTGATTATTGTTACTTTTTAGTAGTGTTTCTACTCCTTTTTCTGCTTGATTTAAGTATTCTAAAGATTCTGTTTCTTTTGTCTCTTGGATTTTTATTTTTGCTAGATTAGTTGTATAGTTACTTAATAGTTTTTGGGTTTCTAAATAATCTGTATCTTCTAAAGGAATAGATTTTAAATAATAAAGGGATTGTTGCTATAAATTGCTACATTCTTGCCAAGTAATGGTTAAATGAGGGGGATTTTTACATAATTTCATGGCGGAAGTGGCAAACTCTTTGACTACAGCGATTTTAGTTAGAATGAGATCGCATCTTCTAATTGTACTTGAAACTTATTGGAAATTTATTTAATAGCTAGGTAATCTAATATAAAACAAAGCCCTTTACTTTAACATAACTGGGGAAATTTACTCCGAATTTACAACGAACTGGGGTTATTATAGATTTATCCATGTTAAATTTGGTAGATCTAAATTTATGTCCTCTCTATTTGCCGATGCAAGTCTCAGATTGGAAAAAGCCTTACAATATGTCACTATTTCTGAGGACGCAAGTGAAAGATTAAAGTATCCTAAAGCTAGTCTTAGTGTTTCTATTCCCGTGAGAATGGATGATGGTTCTTTAAAAATTTTTCAGGGTTATCGGGTTCGTTATGATGATACAAGAGGCCCGGGAAAAGGAGGTGTTCGTTATCATCCTTCTGTGTGTTTAGATGAAGTACAGTCTCTGGCTTTTTGGATGACGTTTAAGTGTGCCTTACTTAATTTACCTTTTGGAGGTGCGAAGGGAGGAATTACCGTTAATCCAAAATTATTATCTAAAGCTGAATTAGAAAGGTTAAGCAGAGGTTATATAGAGGCGATCGCAGATTTTATTGGGCCAGATGTGGATATTTTAGCCCCAGATGTTTACACCAATGAGATGATTATGGGGTGGATGATGGATCAATATAGTATTATTCGCCGTCGCATTTCCCCCGGGGTAGTGACAGGAAAACCTTTAACCATGGGAGGTTCTCAGGGAAGGGATACGGCCACAGCCACAGGGGCTTTTTACGTCATCAACAGCGTTTTACCTCAATTTAATCAAAAACCTGAAACAACAACGGTTGCAGTACAAGGATTTGGTAATGCAGGAGCGGAAATTGCCCATTTATTGGCTAAATCTGGTTATAAAGTGGTTGCGGTTAGCGATTCTCAGGGGGGGATTTATTCTCCTCACGGATTAGATATTTCTAGCATCAGAGAATACAAAAGAAAGCATCTTTCCATAAAAGGAGTCTATTGTCATAACACCGTTTGCAATATAGTTGAGCATGAAAACATTACGAATGAACAACTTTTAACCCTTGATGTGGATGTGTT
Organism: Cyanobacterium aponinum PCC 10605; assembly: GCF_000317675.1. Taxonomy (NCBI): domain Bacteria; kingdom Bacillati; phylum Cyanobacteriota; class Cyanophyceae; order Chroococcales; family Geminocystaceae; genus Cyanobacterium; species Cyanobacterium aponinum. Next base: position 1,324,052 of record NC_019776.1, on the reverse strand, counting down.
GATTCCTGCGGCATTGGAAAAACAAATAACCGTAGAAAATGCTTCTGGAGTAAGGGCAAAATTTATTTTTGAAGTGGCAAATGGTCCGATTACTTCCGAGGCGGATAAGATACTAGAAGCAAAAGGTATTCATGTTTTCCCCGATATTCTGATTAATGCAGGAGGAGTTACAGTTAGTTATTTGGAGTGGGTACAAAATCGCAATGGCTTATATTGGACTTTAAAAGAGGTTCAAGAAAAATTAAAAGAAAAGATGATTGAGGAAGCAGAAGCAGTTTGGAAAATTCATCAAGAATTAGGGGTTTCTTTCCGCACTTGTGCTTACATTCATGGTTTAAATCGTTTAAATATGGCTATGTCCGCTAAAGGTACAAGGGATTACTATATGAGTTGAGAAAAATAAATCAGGTCTTTTACTCTTTGGCAATAGTTATGATAATTTAATATAAAATAAGGCTCTTCTACAGTAGCTATGATCAATTAATAAAAAATAATTGCCATAAGCTGTGTAAAACAAGAGATTAATAATAAAAAAAATTAATTGTTATAAGTTAATATTTATTATTTAACCGTCAAACCTGCCACCTGACATCTGACACCTTTTCCTAACCAATAATTTACATGACGAGCAGTAAGAGAGCCATGATTGATTATATTTTCGTGTGTGATGGAGAAGAGTTAAAAGCCCTTCAAAAAAGTTTGTTTTCATCTGATTTAAAGAGTAAAATTTTTCCTATTCCCATAGGAATTAATCCAGTTAATAATCTCTTAAAAAATAATCGAATCCCTAGAGAAAAATCCATTCTTTTAATCGGTTTGGGAGGAAGTTTATCCCCTAATTATTCAGTGGGAGATGTGGTTATTTATGAAAGTTGTTGTTATTTAGATGATGATAATTTAGTAACTAAAAATTGTGATTCACAGTTAAATAAGTATTTAAGAGATAGGTTAAATTGTCCTTTGGTAAAGGGATTAACTACTGACACATTAATTAGCCAATCCAGTCAAAAAAAGAGTCTGTTTCAAAAAACCAGTGCTTCTATCGTGGATATGGAAAGTTTTGCTCTTTTAAATTATTTCCAGTCGGTTTCGGTGATTAGGGTTGTTAGCGATAATTATGATGATGATTTACCTGACTTAAATTCAGCTATTACTTTTGATGGCAAATTGAATAACAGGAAAGTTGCGATCGCATTTTTAAAAGAACCTTGGAAGGCAGTAAAATTAATCAAAAATGCCCTCATTAGTTTACGAAAATTAAGTGCGATCGTACAAAGGCTCAAAAACTAAAAATTTCTATCCTTAATTTTTAAATACCCCTAACGCTCATCATTGTAATAGTTCTTGTAATTGTAATAACCATAATAAGCACCCCCCATATAATTTTTAACACCATTAGCCACCATTCCCAAAACTGTCAACTTAGAAACCTGTAAATCATTAATTACCTGTTGTACATTAGGACGACGAGTTTTACCCATTCTGACTACAAAAACTAAACCATCTGTAAGAGGAGTCAATATTTTACCATCAGAAAAACCCATCAAAGGAGGAGTATCATAAATTACAAAATCGAAATCCTGCTTAAATTTCTGCATCAAAGTTTGCCACTTACGAGAAGCGATTAGGCGAGTAGGATTAGGCGGTTTTGAACCCGCAGTAATAACAGAAAGACCATCATCAAAAGACTGAATAACATCTTCAGGAAGTATATCTTCAGCGATTAAATTACTCAAGCCAATTTTATTTTTGATCCCCAAATAAGTATGAATTTTTGGTTTCCGCATATCCGCATCCACAATTAAAACTTTTTGCCCTAAAAGTGCCGCCGCCTTTGCTAAAAATAAAGATGTAGTTGATTTTCCTTCACTAGCCTCTGCCGCACCCACCACAATCGAACGAATAGAAGTATCTGAACTTAATAGATTTATATTAGTGTATAAAGAGCAATAGCTATCCAAACTAAAAGTAATCGACTCATCATCAAAGATACTTTTACGACTCAAACTAGGAATGCTATCAGATCGTTTTTTCTTCTTGTCAGTAATTTCTGTTAAAAACTTGTTGTGGGGTATCACTCCCAATAAAGGTAAATTAACACTACTTTTAACATCTTCTACTGTATGGAAAGAGGAATCTAACTTGTCAACTAATAAGCCCAACATGGCCCCGGAAAACAAACTAGCAATACTAATTAATGCTATTTTTCTCAATGTGCCAGATACATCTTCAATAATAGTTTCATTTATGGGGGTAATTAATTTCCAAGGAGAAGACTGCCTTGCAACCTCTATTTGTAAATTTTCGTTCAGCGCTAAAAGTCGATTTAAACTCTCGTTTGCCGTAGTTAATTCTCTTTGAAGTTGAAAATACTCTTTGTTAGTAGTAGATAAATTTTTGATTTGAGAATTAAGTCTTTCCCAAGCCTCATCTAAACCTCTTTGTTTGGCTTCCAAAACTTGAATTTGATTATTGACATCAAAAAACTGCTGAGTAGTTTCTACATTATTAGAAACAGAAGTTAAAAAATCGAGAGAAAGATTAGAGTTTCCAGAGCCTAGAATTTTGCGAGTTTCCCGATTCAACAAAGCAACTAATTCATCTTTTTTTGCCACTAACGCTTTCACACTGGGATGTTCAAAACCAAAACGCAAACCTTCTAAAGCGATTTGGGTTTCAGTTTCCTTAATTTGCTCGATTAGCTTTGTGTAGTAAGGTTCTGTATTAAGACGAGATACGATAACCCCTTGTTGCGGTGTTAAATTTAATTTTTGTTCTAACTCTTGAGCTAATTTTTTCATCCCATCAAGTTCTATTTGAACCTTTTCACTTTCTTCTGCCAGAAACGTTGCTTGAGTTGTTAAGGCTTCGTTGCGAGAATTTGGATCGATTAAGTTATTATTTTGTTGGAAATTTTCTAACTGTGACTCTAAAGCGGCAACTTCCAAACGAACCCTAGTAATTTGTTCTTCACTAAAATCAATAGCTTGAGAAAGATTACTTACGTATTCTTTTGCTTGGTAATCTAAATAACCATCAACTATTTGATTAAGGATAAAAAGTATTTTCTCTTCAGACTTATCTTTATAACTAACCTCAATAATTTTAGTATCTCCTGCCTGTGTGACATTCAATTTTTCCCTTAAGTTTTCTTGAGTTTCATCTTCGGGGGGTTGATAAATTATCTCTGGATAACGGGTTCTGATTTGTTCTACGATAGAATTCATTACAGAAGGACTTTTTAAGACATCAATTTGACTTTGATAGTCTAACTCATTGCCTTTTAATGCTCCAGGTCCTGCTATATCACTTAAGAAACTTAAATCAGCATTATCCTTATTTAAGGGTTCAACCAAAAGTTTTACTGAGCCCTGATAAACTGGCGGTTTTGACAATACCCATGCCGACAGACTTATCGCTAAAGCGGCAGTTGTACCCATGATAATTAGTCCTCTTCTCCTGATTAGTCTCAGTAGCTCACTTATATCTATTTCATCGTCGTCATCAATATCATTCGAGTTCAAATAAACTAATTTATTGGGAGGTTGATTTTGTGGAACTAAGTTTTCAGGGTTATTAGGGTTGTTCAGAAACATAATTAGAATTATATGTAATAAGATTTATTTTGATTAGATTAGTTACTTATATTTGTGTCATAAAGTTACTGTATATAACGATGCTTTGACTATTGGTGAAAATACCTACCACTTTATACTTAAATTGTCTTATGGAAGGATGGACTTACTTTGTTTCTGAATTAAAACAGTATTTGCCATAGCCCACTAATGTGCGATCGCACATTATTATTCAAAGTGATCACCTCTCAAAGTAGTCTTTTCTTCCTGATAAATAATTATATAAAATTGGTCTGAGGATCAAATAAAAAATTATTCTTAATTTGCATCTTAAAAAGAGCTTTCATGACTTTTTTTTGATTGAAATGTGTGATTTAACCACAAAAATGGTTTCTTATACATACTAAATAATAAGTTTTAATTTAACAACTTTAATTTTTCCTTTTCCCTTTGCGGTTGATATTCAGGAACGAGAATTTTAAGTAATCTGACAACTTCCTCGCAGTTCCCTTCTTGCGCAAAACTTAAAAGATTATCCAAATGAGGCTTAAGAGTTTCCCATTCCATCATCGGTTCGGAACCAGAAAATATTTGAGGATGTTGAGTAGGACTACTCTTGTCTGTATCTATTAGCAATTCCTCATACAACTTTTCCCCTGGTCTTAAACCCACGATTTGAATAGGAATATCTTTTTCTGGAATCATGCCACTTAATTTGATCATTTTCACCGCTAAATCATAGATTTTAACAGGCTTACCCATATCTAATAAGTAAATCTCCCCTCCTTTTGCCATGGCACCAGCTTGAATGACTAAACTGACGGCTTCAGGAATGGAAATAAAATAACGAGTAATATCTCGATGGGTAAGGGTAATTGGTTTTCCTTCGCTAATCTGTTTACGAAAACGGGGCACAACAGAACCGCTACTTCCTAATACATTACCAAAACGTACCATAGTCATAATAGTTTTAGTGCTTTCTCTGGCGGCAAAAGCCTGTATAATTAACTCGGCGACTCTTTTGCTCGCCCCCATAATGTTTGTAGGTCTAACGGCTTTGTCAGTAGAAATTAAAACATAATTTTTTACTCTACAATGAACAGCACTTTGAGCAGTTACAAAAGTACCAAAGACATTGTTGTATATACCTACACAAGGGTTGATTTCTACCAAGGGAACGTGCTTATAAGCGGCCGCATGATAAATGGTGTCCACTTGATGTTTGAGGAGAATAGTTTTAAAATAAAGCTCATCGGTAATAGTTCCCAAATATGTATAAATAGGCACATCAAAATCTGTAGCTTTTAATTCCAGATCGATAGTATATAAAGCAAATTCACTCAACTCAAATAAAATCAGCGCTTGGGGTTGTAACTGAATAATTTGCCGACACAATTCAGATCCGATCGAGCCTCCTGCACCAGTTACTAAAACTACTTTATTTGTGATATTAAGCCCCAGTAAATTTTGTTTAGGATTAATTTCTTCCCTGCCTAATAAGGATTTGACATCAATATTTCCCAATTGGGGTGGCGAACCACCTTGAGAAATCAAATCTTTCATATTGGGAATCGTTTTAAACTTAACAGGTAAGGATTGTAACCCTTCAATAATTTCCCGTTTTCTTAATGTTGTTAAGTTAGGAATGGCGAAAATAATACTATCAATGGGTTGTTGTCTGATAAGATTAAACAAATATCTCGGACGATAAATAGGCACTCCAGAGATGATCCTTCCCTCTAATTCAGGATTATCATCGACAAAAGCAATTAGTTCATATTCAGCTTGGTATTCAAGGCTTTTAGATAGCTGATAACCAGCAGAACCCGCCCCATAAATAACGAGTTTTTCTTTTCTTTCTTGGTTAATTTCATAGTAGCTATTTAAAGACTTAATTAGGGAATAAACGGTAAAGCGTAGTAAAAGTAAGCCAATAATTGTGGTGAGTCCATCCACAACTATTACTGATTCAGCAATATACTCTGAAGCAAAGAGAAAAATTAATAAGATGCCAAATAAACTACTCAAGATAACTGATTTCGTGATAGTTGATACCAATCCTAAGTCAGTGTATCTAACTACGGAACGATATAAACCTGACAATCCTAAAAATAATAATTTGATAGCAATATAAATCAGCAGTAGCGGCAAAAAACGGCTAGATAAAAAAATACCCTGAGAAATACCATAAAAGTTGCTCAGGGCGAATAGCAAAGACAAAATACATACAATCGTATCTAAACAAAAAAGTATTAGTCTTCGGTGCGATCGGGATATATCATTATATTTTGGACTATAACGAAGAATAGCATTTGTAAACATTTTTATTGAAGTCATGGATATAAATTTGCAGGACTGAGAAACTAAATAATCACTTTTTAGCATTGGTGATTAGGTATTGAAACTAAATATAACTAAAAATATATATGATTTTGATTTGACTAACTGATACCTTGTCCAATTTTTTAACTATTTCAATTATTTTAATGTTTAGTGATGCACCGCAAGATAATTATTTTGTAGGTAATGGTTCCATAAAAAATAACTTAAGTATAGCTTATTCCCTCAATTTTCTACCCAAAACGGGAAATCTAAATACTAGAATCGATATTAATTTGTGAGAAAGCAAAAGACAATGCTTTAGTAAATTAAGCTAAACAATATCGATATTTTATTTATGTATCCGAAATCAAAACAATTTTTGTAGGAATAGTTTATAATCTCCGATATAAAGATAAATTTCAAAATAAAACCGAAATATGCACAAAAAAAAATAATAAGTCTCTGTTTATGAAGATTAGTTAAAGATTAACAACAAATATTATCTTAATCAAAAATACCTATATATTTTTAGATCATAATTTCATGATACAAAGCAAAAAACCATTAATAAAAAGGAATGATTCTTTGATGTCTCAATTAAAGGAGTTATGGACTTATCTTCCTCCCCGTCGTCAAAGGCAAATGTTTTTGTTGCTTATTTTAATGCTATTATCCTCTCTTGGCGAAATGGTAAGTGTAGGTTCTATATTTCCTTTTCTCAGTGCATTCAGTAATCCAGAAAATATCCTTAACAATCCAAAACTAAAACTAATTTTTGATGTTTTTTCCATTGAAACACCCATTGAATTAATTACCTTATTAGCCACAGGATTTATTTTGACGGTAATAATAGCGAATGGAATAAGATTAATCACCGTTCATTTTAGAATTCGTTTTGCGTCAGCAGTAGGTGCGGATATTAGCAATCAAATTTACCATAAAACTTTACAACAATCTTATATTTTCCACGTTTCACAAAATTCCAGTCATTTAATTCAAACAGTAACTGTCGATACAGATAATCTTACTCAAAACGTATTAATTCCTCTTGCTACGTTAATTAATAATGCTTTCATTATACCTGCTCTCATAACCACTTTTATTTTTATTGACGGCACTATTGCTTTTGGAACTGCTATTCTTTTGGGGGGAGCTTATATAATCATTTATAGAACTCGTCGCAAATTATTAACACGAAATAGTAAAATCATAACTGAGGCGGGACAGAAAAAGATAAAAGTGGTTCAAGAAGGAATTGGGGGAGTTAGAGATATTTTATTGAGTCATAATCAAGAATTTTTTGAAAAAGTCTATCAAAAATCTGAGTATTCCTTGAAAAAAGCTAAAGCAACTAATAATGTTATTGCTCAGTCTCCTAAATTTTTCATTGAAGCCTTGGCGCTATCTGCCATTGCTTTATTAGCATTAAGTCTAGGGAAAAATGGCGACTTTAGTAGAGTTATTCCCATTTTAGGTAGTCTTGCTTTAGGGGCGAAAAAATTATTACCTACTTTACAGGAAACATTTAATTCTTTGGCAAAAATTCAAGGTTCAAAAGCATCTATCACAAGGGTTTTAATAGGTTTAAGAAGACAAGTTAATAATCAGCTGAAAATTTCTGCTATTCAATCACTGACTCCCCTTCCCCTTAAAAAGGAGTTGAAATTGGAAGAAATTTGGTTTCGTTATTCCGAAGAAACTGATTGGGTTTTACAAAACTTAAATTTAACTATTCAAGCAAAAACTACTGTTGCATTTGTAGGTAGTACTGGCAGTGGAAAAAGCACCACTGCAGATTTAATTTTAGGGCTTTTACAACCTCAAAAAGGAAGTATTCTGGTGGATGATTTACCCTTAGAAGGAGAAAGGTTATATCGGTGGCAAAAAAATATTGCCCATGTACCTCAATCAATTTTCCTGTGTGATGGTACAATTGCAGAAAATATAGCTTTTGGAGTTCCCCATGAGAAAATTGACTTAGAACAAGTCAAAAAAGCCGCTAGACTAGCTCAAATCGCTGAGTTTATTGAATATTTACCCGCTCAATATGATACCTATGTGGGGGAAAGAGGAATCCGTCTCAGTGGAGGGCAACGTCAAAGAATTGGTATTGCTAGGGCTTTATATGGAGACGCTTCTGTGATAGTATTTGACGAGGCAACCAGTGCTTTAGATAATGCCACAGAAAAGGAGGTTATGAAAGCGATCGAATCTTTAAGTCATAATTTCACCATCATTATGATTGCCCATAGACTGAGTACCGTAGAAAAATGCGATCGCATTTTTGAATTAAGTCAAGGACAAGTAATCACAGAAGGTACATACCAAGAATTGCTTGATAAATCAACTAAATTTAGACATATGACAACAGCAATCTAAGTTCACCATTTTTAATCTAAATTCACTGTTTTAATAGTCCATGTGTTAAAGTTTTATCTAAATCAATATGATTATCAGTCATAAACATAAATTTATCTTTATTCATTGTCGAAAGGTTGCTGGTAGTTCAATCTCTGCATTTTTATCCAACAAGTTGGGTCGCTTTGATCTCCAAATAGGAGCATGGGGTGATTCCTTCGACTTGGGGGTTCTACCCAATCTGAGATGTTTTCTAGACCTACTCTATCCATTATCTACCGTGAAAATGATTGAACGTATAATGGTTGAGCCTAGTACCCTGTTTCAGAAAAAAAAATTAATACTAGCTATTAATGCGGCTCAGAAAGAAAAATACAAAAAATCATTGGGAAATAATCCGCCTCACCCAACAGCTTCTTGTATTAAGCATTACAACCCGGAAGCATGGAAGAAATATTATAAGTTTTGTTTTGTTAGAAATCCTTATGAAAGAGTTGTCTCTGATTATCTATGGCGTACTAAAACAAAAAATGTTCACAATGTAAGTTTCCTTGAATATTTGCGTATCCTCGATGACGATTCCAATCATCATAAGGTAAAACCAGTCAATTATGATAATTGGTCTATGTACACAATTAACAACACTGTAGTTGTTGATTTCATAGGTCGTTATGAGAATCTAACTGATGATATGGCGAAGGTTTGCTCTGTTTTGAACATTCCTTTTTCTCCTAATATGTTTCCTCAAGCAAAAAAAAATAATCACAGGTATGATTATCGTAAATGGTATAAAAGTGAGGAATGTGCCTTGGTAGAAAAAATTTTTGCTGAAGAAATCAACTATTTTAATTATAAATTCTAAGTTATTTTTTGTGAGAATGTATTGCTTATGAATTCTAATACTTATAAGATTTTCGGGATTGGACTTCCTCGCAGTGGAACTTCAAGTTTAAATCAGGCTTTATCTATTTTGGGTTATAAATCCCTACATCATCCTACCTACTATATAATGGACAAACTGAATGGATCTTTTTCTTTTGAAGGTGATTGGGATGCCCTAACCAATTTTGGGGAGCATTTTTATCCCCAACTCGACGAACTATATCCGAATAGTAAATTTATACTGACTACAAGAGACAAGGAAAAGTGGCTCAATTCTTGTCGTTGGAAATATCAAGAGCCTTCAAATAATTTAGGCAATGCTATTCGTATTAGTATCTTTGGATGCGACCGTTTCCATGAAAGTACTTATTCATATATTTATGATCAACATACTAGAAATGTCATTGAATATTTTAAAAATAGACCAAATGATTTGTTAGTGGTTGATTGGGGCTTAGGTCATGGCTGGAAAGAATTATGTTATTTTTTAAACAAACCAGTACCAGAAACTCCTTTTCCCAATAAAAATTCTAAGCAGGAGATCATTTTATTAGATAGACCGATAAACTACAAAGTTAAAAGAAACACGGGTTTAAATAATATTCCTAACTATTTTTATTCCGAAATTTTAAGCCAAGCATTTTTGGGAAATAAATTGGCAAAAATTATGGTTGAATTTGTCAAGAAAAATAAATTTAACAAAACAAAAAAAAGATAGTATCATTTCAATAACATTGCCTAAAAAATAATTGTGGTGTCAATGTTGGCTTTGAGAGGAATCAAATAAAATGCAAAAACGAAGAATCGATAGTTCAATTTTTTTAGCGATATTTAATGACCTTAATATAGAAATTTCCAGTCAATCAAGAATTCTCGATTTTGGATGTGGGAATGGTAATACTGTTAAAGAATTATTAGACTTGGGATACAATGCTAAAGGTTGTGATTTCAAATTCAAGGATGGTGAACACGTTGCTTTTTTAAGCAAACAAGGGTATATTAAACTAATTTCAGATAATCCTTATAAATTACCCTATCCTGATAACACGTTTGACATACTAATTAGCAATCAAGTAATGGAACACGTCAAAAACTACGGTGAAACTTTAGCTGAAATTTATCGAGTTCTTAAGCCCAATGGTGTTTGCTGCCATATTTTTCCCTCAAAGTACAAAATAATAGAATCCCATGTTTATGTCCCATTTTCTTCTATTATTCGTAACCAATATTATCTTTTACTCTGGGCTTTTTTAGGGATTCGTAAGTCAACTCAAAAAGGGAAAAAACCACAAGAAATAGCGAGGGAAAATCAAGCTTATTTATTGTCTAATACTAACTATTTAAGTATTTCACAAGTTATTAAAGAATTTAATTCTTTATTCAAAAATATCTACTTTGTAGAAAAATACTATCTTAAAAACAGTCCTAGCCAAAGAGGTAGAATTCTCTATAAATGGGGAGAAAAAATTCCCCTGATTTTTCTATTATATCGTTTTTTTATGTCTTATATCATAATTGCTAGTGACGAAAAAATTTTGTCGTAATATAAAGTATTTTTTACTATCTTGGCTTAAAAAGGCTACATATAACAACAAAATAAACAATAAACTTATGGGTGTTAAATTTAAAAACAACAAATTGAGAGTTCTTCATGTTATTGCTGCATTAGAAAGAGGGGGAGCAGAACGTCAGTTACAGATAATTGTTAATAATGCTGATCGCTCCGTATATAAAATGGGAATATTATTTATTAGCTATGGTTCTGAAATTCCAAATATAAGAGATGATATTGATCTTTTACAAATAAAAGATTATTATAAGATAAATTTATTTAGGCATTGGGATTCAATACGCCAATCAATAGTTTCTTGGCAGCCAGATATTTTGCATTTGTGGCTACCGGAAATTATGACAATTCCTTCAGCTATAGTAGGCAAATTATATAGTATTCCCATATTAAGTGCACAAAGGAGAAGCATCAATAATAGTGGTAGTATGTATCAATGGATTAGAGATCGTAGTCGTTACATACAACATGTTTTAGCAGATCGATTGGTCACAAACTTTGATACAATTAATGAACCTTTGTTTTATCGTATTCTTTTCCACCGAAAAAAAGGTATTACAATTCCCAATTCCATTGAATTAAAATTGACTTCCAGTAACCTTGTCTTTCCGGACTTGTTGGATGAGCAAAAAATTTTTAAATTATGGTTTACTGGGAGATTCGTCAAACAAAAATGTTTGCCCTTACTTATTGAAGCAATAGGAATATTAAAAAAAGAAAATTATCCAGTAGTATTGTTTGTTTGTGGTCATGGTTCTGAGCGAGAAACACTGATTCTGAAAAAGTTAGTAGAAAAACATAAATTAGAAGATTCAATTATTTTTTTGGGTTATAGAAAAGATTGGCATATTTTAGTTAAAAAAGCTGATCTTTTAGTTCTACCAAGTATTAGAGAAGGAATGCCAAATGTGATGTTAGAAGCCATGGCTTTGGGAATTCCCGTTTTAGTATCGGACATTTCAGAAATAAAAGCTTTAGTTGAGCATAAAAAAAATGCGTATCTTTTTCACGTTAACAGGTTAGACTCTTTAGTAAATTCTCTTAAAGAATTATACTCTTTAGGAGAGTTGCGTAAATACATAGCACAAAATGGACAAGAATTTGTTCAACAGCTTGTAAATCATAGGAACATGGTTAGTTCTTATGAAAATTTGTATCAAGAATTACTTATGTCCAAAAAAAAACCCTAGGAATATTACAAATAAAAACTAAATCAAATTAATTTATGAACTATTTTTCTCGTCAACAATTGTTTTCAAAAATTTATTCTCATGCTGTTGGTGTTTTAGGTTTTAAGAATCAAGATGTCATCTTAACCTCCTTTCCAAAGTCAGGAAATACATGGGTTAGATTTTTCTTTTGTAATCTAATTAGTTTGATTTATTGGGATGGTAAGATTGTGAACTTTAAGATTTTAGACGAAACGATGCCAGAATTTGGTGTCAATAATCTATTGAACCCATGGAAATACACGAAATTACCACGAATTATTAAAACCCATAAATCTTATCTTCCTTTTTTTTCGGATAAAAAAACCATTCTGATCATGAGAGATCCAAGAGATGTTATGGTTTCATATTATTATTTTGCTTCCAATAAAAAAACTACTAATTTCGATGGCTCATTTTCAGAATTTATTAGAAATAAAAAATTTGGTTTACAATCGTGGTTTCGTTATCATAAGTCATGGGAACATATAAATAAAGAGACTATTTTTTATGAAGAGTTAAAAAATAATGATAAGAATGAGTTTTTTAGAATGTTAAATTTTTTAGAAATATCTTTACCTGAGTCGATTATTTCTGAAGCAATTATTCTTTCTCGTTTTGAAAAAGTAAAACATAATGAAGAAAAAACAAAACACTATAAAGAAAAAGAGAATAAAGAAGGATTTGCTTTTACTAGAAAAGGTTCAGTGGGTGATTGGATAAATTATTTTTCGGAACAAGACTTATCTTATTATCATGGTCTAGCTGATCAATATTGTCTGCAAAATTTTCGTTATTCTTAATAACGTTTTTAACAGTGATTTATGAATAAAACGATTAAAAAAATTTGTTTTCTTATCTATTTGTCCGAACTTCTACTATTGATTACGTTTGTTCTACTTAATCAAAAATATGACGTGGCAAATTTTAGAGATTATTGTTTATTCAGTGTGATTTTTTGTCCTTTGCAAATTTTCTTTTTACTGATTGCAACTAGGATAAGTGTTTTATCATTCCCTAGTGTATATCTCTTCATTACTTATCTTTTTACCAATTCTGCCTTTATTCTTTATCTATTTTTAGGTTCTTTTGGCTTAAGTGCATTAAGGTTGGTTAACTATGAATATTTATCAATGAGTGTACCTTTAGTTGCGATGGCTTTTGTGTCATTTTCATTGGGGACTTTGACATCAAAAACATCAAAACAGATAATAAAAAAAAGTATGGTATCTAAGTTATTTCAAATTAATAATTATCAAAGGAAATTTCATGAGTATTATTTATCTATAATTTGTGTGTTCATTATCTTATTTTGTTTAGGATTTATCGGTTTCCTATATTTACAAGGAAAAGGATTAGCAGTTATGATTCAAGGCGGTTATCATGAATTTGCAAGAATTGAGAAAAATGATTTTAGTCAAAAATTTTTAGTTGCATCTTTAACTTGGTTAATTCCTTGGTCAACCCTTGCACTACTCGCCATAAGCTCTAGTAGTACAAAATCCATCAGAATGAGTTTTATTTGGATTTTTATTTCCTGTGCTTTATTATTGATTACAGGAGATAGAGGAGCGGCTTTACCAATTCTATTGATATACATACAATCTTATTCTATAAGTGTGTCTAAATTTAATTGGTTGAGATGGTCATTAATTCTGATTTTTATTTTTTTGTTAGTTCCTCTTGTTCAAGTATTAAGGGGAATTCCCGTTTCACAATGGAATTTTATCCTTTTACAAGATATTATTCTAAATTCGGATAAGTATTTTTCGACCTATTTACAAGCATTTTTTGAACCTTTTTCGTCAACTATTGAAACTTTAATGGGGACTCTCATGCAGATTAATTTTATGGAAGATTATAGATGGGGAATTGATTATCTACTTTCAATATTGTCCGCAATCCCATTCAATTCTGGGATGGCACCGTCAAATAGTCAGTGGGTAAAAGAATATATCGCACCAAACACCGTCGCTGGAATTGGTTTTTTGGCAATTGCAGAATCTTACCTAAATTTTTCTTGGATAGGTATAATAGTCGTATTCACTTTTTTAGGAAATTTAATGGGAAAATATTGGTCTCTTTTAAGAAACAAAATGTTAACGACGATAGACTTGTCAATGATTTTAATTGTTTTTTATTCTATGACTATTTGGGTTAGAAATGAGTTTTCTCTGGTTTCTCGTACCATTTTGTGGTCTTGGTTTTTGATTTATATTTCTCCCAAGATTTTATCATACTTTCTTGGGAAAAAATCCATAAAATATCCCTTGAATGATCGCGTCTAATTTTTTTTTATCTTTGTCTTTGAATATTATGAATGAAAATATATTGTTAATTGGTTATTCTTCTCAAAATATGGCTTCAGGTGTGTCTTTAAGTTTTGATTCTCTTATTGATGGGTTTAAGCTAATAGATTATCAACCTGAAGTCATATATATCGTTGATTCTCGGAAATCTGCTACATACGGTAGTTTTTCTCTCACTCGTGTCAAAGACTCCCTAAAAGCTATTTTTGAGGCGTTGCAAAAAATTCCCAATCAAGAAGTTATTTATATGACAATTTCCTCATCGAAATTGGGTTTTATTCGAGACATGATGATTATTTGGTTTGCTTGGTTTTTTAAAAAGCGAGTTATTCTACATCTTCACGGTGGAGGTTACAAGGATTTTTATCTTGGTCAATCATCTTTATTTCAAAAATTAATTCGTTCTACTTTGGCGAAAAGTACTCATATCGTTGTTTTAGGAGAGTTATTACGAGACCAATTTTATTTCGTTCCAGATATTGACGGAAAAATAAAATTTATACCCAACGGTTTAACAACAAACTTAAATACTAATTTAGCAAAGGTGAAATCCTTGCCATCGACGGATCAATGTCTTCGATTACTATATTTATCCAATTTAATTCCTTCTAAAGGCTATCTTATTTTGCTTGATGCTTGTATCAAATTAATTAAAAATCATGGTATTAGACTAATCTGTGATTTTTGCGGAGACTTTTCTTTAACAGTCGTTGACGATAAATCTTTGGATGTAAAAAAACAAAAAGAAGACTTTTTTTTCAAAATAAAACAAGCTGGTTTAGAAGATTATATTATCTACCATGGCAGGGTATCAGGGGAAAAAAAAGAGAAAATGTTAAGAGAAGCTAACTTTTTTGTTTTGCCAACATTTTATTCGTGGGAAGGACAACCCTTAAGTATAATTGAAGCCCTTGCTTTTGGAACGCCTATTATTAGTACTTATCACAAAGGAATTCCTGAACAGGTGAAGGATGAGTATAATGGTTATTTAATAAAAACTAATGATCCTCAGGAAATTATTGACGCTATTTTAAAGGGAATTAAATCACCAGATAATTACAGTACACTCAGTAAAAATGCTATTAAACACTTTCAAGATCACTTTACTAGAGAAGTTCATTTAAAACGCTTAATATCTTTAATTTGCGAAGATGATAATATTAAAATATAAGGTTTTGTTTATATTGATTCATCGAATTTATGCCCTCTCTTATCATTATTAGTCAATATTTTTATCCTAGTGAAGTCTCTAATTCTCAGTTATTAACTGACTTAGTGGAAAACTTATAGTAATTTCAAATAAGAAAGTTACATTTAATTTGTGCAATAATCACGGATATTTTATCTAAAGATGTTCCTGAAGGGGCATATAGTTTAACGTTGTGAGAGAAATCAATATTTATTTAATTATATTATTGTTACAATCTTAATTAAAACTACTATATTTACTAAAGATTTAGAAACTAAGGTTTATACGGGTACTCCTTCTAATTCTGAAAAATCAAAACCCCTCATTGAGAATTGTTCAATCGCACCTATTGAATTATTCAAATGAAAAAAATATGAGTTTGCTATCACATATGGTTTAGATAAAAAATTTATGGTATTTCACTCAGGAAATATTGGTCGTTTTCACTATTTTGAAACCATTGCTGAAAAACTAAAGTATTAAATAAAAAAGATATTCATAATGAAAGTTTCTATTATCACGGTTGTTTATAACAATAAATCAACAATTGAATGTGCCATAAACTCGGTTTTATCTCAAAACTATCCCAAAGTAGAATATATTATCATAGACGGGCAATCAACAGATGGTACTATTGAAAAAATAAAACCTTATCAAGATCGTATTGATCATTTTATTTCAGAACCTGATAAAGGAATTTATGATGCAATGAATAAAGGACTGAAATTAGCAACGGGTGACATCGTTGGTATTCTTAACTCAGATGATTTCTATGTCAATAATTCTATTATTTCTAGGATAGTTTCCTACTTTGAAAAGACTAGAGTAGATTTAGTTTTTGGTGATATTGTTTATGTTAACTCTCAAAATTTGGACAAAATCACAAGATATTATAGTTCTGCAAACTTTACCCCTAAAAAATTTGCTTGGGGTTGGATGCCAGCTCATCCTAGCTGTTTTCTCAAAAGAAATATATATGAAAAATATGGTTATTTTAAAACAGACTATCAAATTGCTGCTGATTACGAAATCTTAACTAGGTTTATTGCTAAATATAATATTCGTTATGCTTATATTCCTGAAGTTTTTGTAAAAATGAGAACAGGAGGAAAGAGTACTGCTAATTTAAAAAGTAATTTAATTCTAAACCAAGAAATTGTTAAAGCTTGTCGAGAAAATGGAATAAAAACCAATATATATAAGGTTTTTCTTAAATACTTTACCAAAGTTTTTCAATTAATTAAAAGATAAAAATCTTAGTCCTTATTTAGTTTTGCTAAAGTCGATTGCAGCTAAAAATTTAGAGGTAAAAAACTTAGAATAATCGGTTTTGAATAGTGCAAAAACAAAAGAAGATTTCCAACGATAATTTACCTTGGTCTTTTATTATAGCGCCGCTAGAAATTATCAACGACAAAAAGCAAAAAGGTTTAATTTGTAGCAACAAATTAAACAGGATTATGAAAAATTACTAACATAATTATTAAAAAATATCAACCAAAAAAAATTATTCAATGGGGTTCATTTTTGGAGTCAAAATACTTTTTCAAAGCCTTTGATATTGATTTAGCCGTGGAGGAAATTGAATCCATTAAATGTTTACAAATGTTAGGAGATTTGGAAGATTTAACAGATTTTTTTCTTGATTTAATTCGTTTCAAAAAATTATCCTGTCGAGGCGACAAAGAACTCAAAAAGCTTATTATATAAGCCTTATAGCTCTCATCCCTTGATGATAATACCGGCTTTTCTGAGGAAATAAAGAGGTCAATTCTTGCCATTGTTCCTCAAAAACTGAGACTCCCTGAAGAAAATTTAGCCCATTAAAACCAATGAAGAAATCACTATATCTTTTATAACTTCTTCCTTTTTCCTTCAGTCCAACTAAGTATTCACTTATTCCTTTTCTTTTTATTTCCTCACCGCTAAATGTTGACCAACTATATACTAATAGACATCTCCAAAAATTTATAAACGTTTTACCATAAATGTTTAGAGGTTTTTTTTGATAGGGCGATCGTTTCTTTAAAATCCTATTACTTCGTCAAAAATTAAGAAAAACTCAATTTAGACGAAAAAATATGGGTTAATAAAACATCTATTACTTCTCCTATTTCTTTTTTTTTCTGATATTTAATTATTAAAGTTTTCATTCTTAATCTTACCAGTCCACATACGCTTAAAAAAACTGATTCATATTCTTCTTTTTTTAATCTAAATCTTTCTCCCATAACCTTAAATACTTTTATTATTCTAATTAAATGTTCTACAAATATTCTTTCTGAAGATATTTCTTTGTTTTGCTCTTTTTCTTCCTGAGTTAATTCCCCATTTTTAGGTTTCTTTTTAGGAGTTCTTATTTGCGGTTCACCTACATAAGCTTTATCCCCACTAAATTTTTGTTTTTCATCAAATTTATTCGCATTTTCTCGCCAAATAGTTATGTCAGCTTTCCGACCTTGCTCTCCTGCTACTACATCCACAATATCTTCTCCTCTTGGTAAACAAATTATCTGGTTTTTAAAAGTATGCTTTTTTTGCTGTTCATAGTCTAAACTTCTTTCTATTTCTTGTTCTTCGCTATCTACAATTAATTCATAATGAGTCAATATTTGCTCCATTTCTTCCAGATTTTCTTCGGACTTTTTTACCTGTTCTAACAGAGAACATGGCAGTGCAGATTCCATACATTTTTGCCATTTATGAAAAATATTATGAGCGGTACTTTCACTAATTTTAAACATTAGTGCTAATAATTGAAAATTAAAATAATTTTGGTGAATCCTAGTTCATCTAATTGTTCTTTTAATTGTTTTGATACATCCCAAGAATCGAGAGTAATAGGATATTTACTAATATTGATATTTTCTTTGAGACATTCTTCTTTAATTTCCTTTAACATCGCAATTAAAATACTTGGT
Source organism: Cyanobacterium aponinum PCC 10605 (assembly GCF_000317675.1). NCBI lineage: Bacteria > Bacillati > Cyanobacteriota > Cyanophyceae > Chroococcales > Geminocystaceae > Cyanobacterium > Cyanobacterium aponinum. The sequence goes on along the minus strand of NC_019776.1, from coordinate 1,305,721 downwards.
TTATGCGTATTTTTTCTTCCCTGTTTGGAGCAATATTTTAATCCAATGGGTATTGCTTTTCCATTGATTGTTAATATGATTCCTAATATATTTTGTCCATTTACCACTTTTTTCCAACGTCCACTATACCAAGTAAATGTACAGCGTAACCTCTTTCCTACTCTGTCAATAACACTATCATCTACAGCAAGTGTTATCTTTACCCTTGACTGTGTAGAATTACTCTTTTTTTCAATAATTTGTAACTGTTCTACTGCCACATTGACCATCAATAATTTTAAAACTTTTTGGAGCTTGTATAATGTCCATGAAGAAATTTCTGCATATATTTTTTGATGATTAACTCCTAAGAAATCTGCCAATTGTTTAGGATTAAAATAGCCATAAGCATGACTGATTGCTAAAATCATAATAGCTTCAAATGCTTCAATTTTATGAGAGCGAAATAATCTATTAAATCTGACAAAGAAAATCTGAATTATGCTAGATAGATGAAATTTCATGATTTAGGAAAAATATTTTGGGCATTTTCATTTAAGCATACGGTTTGATTCTTAACACTTTCAGCTTTTCAGCCATTTTCAGAATTGTAAGTATATGTTCCTTCAGGAACATCTTTAGATGAAATTATTCGTGATTATTGCACAAATTAAATGTAACTTTCTTATTTGAAATTACTATACTATTTTGATTAATGATTATGATTAGCTAAAACTGGATTATCTTAAAAAAGTTTATGAGAAATTAGTGCCTTTAATTTGTTTAGAATTGGAATCCTACATTAATTTTTTAATGAAATTAATTGATGGTGAGTAATTATTTTTTCCTTGATTTAAGTTAATATTTTCTTATCTCATATAACAAAAAAGAAATATGTCACAATCTATACTTATTACTGGTGCGACTGGATTTGTCGGACAATATCTCGTTAAGGAATTAGTGAAAGATAATTGTAGCATGTCAGCAATAATTCGCAAAGCAGAGGATAAAAATAAGTTACCTGAAAATGTTAACTCTTTTATTGTTAATTCTTTGAATGATACCTTACCTTCAGACTTTTTACAAAATCAAGAGGTTATTATTTATTTAGCAGCTAGAGTGCATCAAATGAACGATCGCACCTTCTCATCTCTTGAAGCATATAGAGAAATTAATACTTACGCTCCAATTTCTTTGGCAAAACAAGGGGTTAAAAATGGAGTTAAACGCTTTATTTATCTTAGTTCCATTAAAGTTAATGGCGAAGGTACTTTCAAGACACCCTATAGAGAAGATGATAAACCAAATCCAGTTGATCCTTATGGGCAAAGTAAATGGGAAGCGGAACAGGAGTTACTCAAATTAGCAGAGAAAACAAGCTTAGAAGTAGTAATTATTCGCCCTCCTCTGGTTTATGGTGCAGGAGTTAAAGCCAATTTTCTCCAACTAATGAAAATTATTAGTAAAGGTTTACCCCTTCCGTTAGGAGGCATAAATAACTCTCGTAGTCTTGTTTACGTGGGCAATTTAGTTGATGCTATTATCACTTGCATTGACTCCCCTCAAGCTCAAAATCAGACTTTTATCGTCAGTGACGGAGAAGATTTGTCAACCCCTGAGTTAATAAGATGCATTGGGAAAGCCATGAATAAAACTCCCTTATTATTACCTATACCTTCTAGTTTGATAAAAATAGGAACAAAATTACTAGGAAAAGGAGAAGCGGGCGATCGCCTCTTAGGATCATTGCAGGTGGATAGTGGTAAGATTAGAAAAATCCTTAATTGGCAACCTCCTTATACCGTAGATGAAGGGATAAAAATGACAGCGGATTGGTTTAATGAAATGATAAAAAATGAAAACTGATAAACTTTTTTACCAAATATTTATTAATCAACCTAGTTTAATTAACGAATTATTACCTGAAATTCCCAGTAACTGTCAATTTGAATATACAGCACCAGTCGTTAAAGATACAGAATTTCGTTTAGACGGACTCTTAACTCCTTTATCTGATGATAAAAATATTCCATTAGTCTTTTTAGAAGCACAAATGCAAAAAGATATAAAATTCTATCATCGATATTTCGCAGAAATATTTCTCTATTTAAGTCAATATGAAATCAAGAGACCATGGAAAGGTTTATTAATACTAAAAAACAAAAATAATGATTTAGGTTCAGAAGTTCCTTATCAAATATTATTGAATAATAATATTACTAGATTATACTTAGAAGAATTATCAAATATAGAAAAATTAAGCCCTAATTTAGCTTTACTCAGATTAATTGTTAGTCCAAATTCTGAGATAAAACATTTAGGAAATCTTGTGTTAAGTAGTGCTAAAACAGAAGAAGACTTCCAGAGACAATTCACCTTAATCGAAGCTATACTAAAAAGTAAATTACCGCAATTAAAAACAGAGGATATATTGACTATGTTTGATTTAAAAACTGCCACTATGCCCAAATTAGATGCCTACGAAACCTTAGTCAAATACTGGCAAGATAAGGCTAAAGAAGAAGGGATACAAAAAGGTTTAGAAGAGGGCATACAAAAAGGTTTAGAAGAAGGAGAAGCCAATTTGCTGATTCGTCAATTAAATCGCCGTTTCGGTAGTTTAACTGAAAATCAAAAACAGAAAGTGCGATCGCTCTCTATTCCTCAATTAGAATCTTTAGCAGAAGATTTATTCGATTTTGAAAATATATCTGATTTTGAAAAATGGTTAGAAAAAGTGAGCTAACTATATTTTTAGTCTGTTTAAAAAACAAAAAATGTTGAAATGAATATAAATTTCTAAAGATGTTCTAATAAAATTTTAAAACCAATGCCTATCAGTACAAAACCACCAATTATTTCCGCTTGTTTCTCAAATAAATGACCGAATTTACTTCCTAAAAATACACCTGAAAAAGAAAGCAAAAAGGTGATAATACCAATAATGACGGCGGCAGTAATAATGGGAGTTTTAATCACAGAAAAACCCAAACCTATAGCTAAAGCATCTATGCTGGTAGCAATGGCCAAGGTTAACAAAACATATAAGTTGCGGAAGTCTGTACCTACTTCTTCTTCATCTTCTTCTTGCCAAGCCTCATAAAGCATTTTACCACCAATGATGCTTAATAAACCAAAGGCAATCCAATGATCAAAACTAACAATAAATTCCCGAAAACTTAACCCTGCAAACCAGCCAACTAAGGGCATAAAAAACTGAAATCCGCCAAAAAACGTACCGATAATGATAGCATCTTTCAGAGTTACTTTTTTGAGGCTAATCCCGCTACCCACAGAAACAGCAAAAGCATCCATTGCCAGTCCAAAAGAAGTCAAAAAAATAGTAATTAAACTCATTAAATATCTCTAAATAAATCCTATACAAACCTTGTTAAATTAATGCGATAACGTTCTTTCTTAGTAAGTGCGATCGCACCTATTTCTAATCTACCCTTACCACGAAAAGAGACTAAATCGCCATCTTTGACATTATAACTGGGTTGTGTAATTTCTTTCCAATTAACCCTTACATCTCCATTATTAATCGCATCGGCCATTTTACTGCGGGAAATGCCAAAACCAAAAGATGCGATCGCATCCAACCTTAAAGAAGCCTCTACCGTAGTCATTTCTTTCTTTTTCGGAGGGCGAATTTTTAAATCTGATAAATCTATCTTACCAGTTTTTACTGGTACAGAACGCACTTGAGTCAAAGATGTTTCCAGAAACTCCCCTATTTCGGGAGTAACGATAACCTGCGCCCCTCTTTCACCCAAAACAATAATATCACCAATTTTATCTCTAACAATACCCGTACCTAAAATCGCTCCCAAAAAATCTCGATGAGTAGCCGTATCAAAAAGAAAATTACCAGCGACATCTAAAGCCATTAGAGGAATCTCGGCCACACCAGCATAAACCTCCTCTCGATGAATCCCCACCCGTTGCCTTTCCGCTTGAGGATAGCCCCCCCAACAAACTATTTTTACCTCTGTCAGAGAAGCAAAAATTTCATTAACCTCTGCCAACACAGGAGGAGAAAGAAAATCTGTCACCACTAACTCCCACGTTTTAACCGCCTTTTCAGCCTTATCAATCACACGGGCAATATCTTCTTTATTTTCAACTCTCTTTAATAATTCTTCTCTAGGCAACATAATTCAATTAGTAATTAGCAATTAGTAATTATAACCTGCTAGGAGATGACAGTTATTTATCATTAGGCATTCATTGATTAAGTTTTGCCCTGTCACTATCAGAAATCAGCACTCACCACTTTTTTTTGTTACATTTTTTAGTAATATGATAAAAAGTCTTAACTTATTCTTAGCTTTTATTGACTTTCTGTATTTCAAAAAAAACATTATATTAAAGTAAAATATTATTAAATGTTTGGTCTCATCGGTCACTTAACCAACTTAGAACACGCTCAAAAAGAAGCTCACAAACTGGGCTACTCTGAATATGCCAATGAAGGATTTGAATTTTGGTGTTCTGCACCTCCCATATTAGTGGATGAGTTTCAAGTCAAAAGCGTCACAGGGGCAACCATTGAAGGCTGTTATATCGAATCTTGTTTCCTCCCAGAAATGTTAAACAGTCGTCGCATCAAAACTGCAATCAGGAAAATTTTAAATGCGATGGCATTAGCTCAAAAACACAACATAAATATTACTGCTCTCGGTGGTTTTTCTTCCATTATTTTTGAAGAATTCAATCTTAAGGAAAATAAGCAAGTGCGTAACGTAGAATTAGAGTTTGAACGCTTTACCACTGGTAATACTCATACAGCTTATATTATTTGTCGTCAAGTAGAACAAGCCAGCGCCCAATTGGGTATTGACTTGAGTAAAGCAACGGTGGCTGTATGCGGTGCTACGGGTGATATTGGCAGTGCTGTTTGTCGTTGGTTAAATCAAAAAACTGATGTTGCTGATTTACTCTTGATTGCCCGTAATCGTGAGCGTTTAGAGCTTTTACAATCTGATTTAGGTAGAGGTAAAATCATGGGCTTAGAAGAAGCCTTACCTTTAGCTGATATAGTGGTTTGGGTTGCCAGTATGCCCAGAGGGGTAGAAATTAATAACGAAACCTTGAAAAAACCTTGTTTATTAATTGATGGCGGTTATCCGAAGAATTTGGGTACTAAATTTAATCATCCTGATATTAAGGTATTAAATGGCGGCATTGTAGAACATTCCTTAAATATTGACTGGAAAATTATGGAAATTGTCAATATGGATATACCCGGGAGACAAATGTTTGCTTGTTTTGCTGAGGCTATGTTGTTAGAGTTTGAGAAATGGCACACTAATTTTTCTTGGGGAAGAAACCAAATTAGTGTCGAAAAAATGGAACAAATCGGCGAAGCCTCTGTTAAGCACGGCTTTAAACCTCTTTTAACTTTTTCCTAACAGAAATTTTCGACTTTAGGAAGTTTCAGGTATTAAGTATCAGGTGACTGGATATTAGGTTTAATTTTTTTGATAGGGGTAAAAAGCAGGGTTTTTTCAAAGTCAGGGCAAAATTATCTGGCCCTCACCCCCACCCCCTCTCCCACAGTAGAGGGGAGCGTTTTTTCTTAATAATTGATTAATTAATACTTAAAAACTCCTGTATCTGTTACTATTTATTAGTTTCAAAAATAGACATTTTTGAGAATGAAAAAACCTTGGGTAAAAAGCAGTTAGTGAATAGATTTCAATTACAATTAGCAATTTAGACAAAAAACTATTGCAACAGTTAATTTCTTCCTAACACCCCAACTCCTGACTCCTGATTACTTCCCCCAACCCACTCTCTGTATCCCCATTTATTACCTTATCCCTCATGAGAATCAATTTTTATGGATAAGTTTACTAATTCGACATTTAAAATCTTTAGTTTTATCTTATTATTTGGGGGATTAATTATTATTTTATCTCCCTTTATTTTTATTTTATATACTTCTTTTTTTTCAACAGGAACTGAGTCTAAATTTACTTTCCAATATTATCAGTTGGCATGGGAAAAAGGCAATTTTTTATTAGCTTTTGCTAACTCTGGATTGGTTGCGATCGCATCTGTTTTTTTTCAAGTAATTACTTCCACTTTGGCAGGTTACGCTTTAGCTAGACTAAAATTTAGAGGAAAAAACTTTATTATTTTACTTATTATATCTACATTAATTATTCCTTTTCAAGTATTAGTAATTCCGATTTTTTTAATCTTAAAATGGGGACATTTAATCAATACTTATTGGGCGTTAATATTGCCTTCTGCCGCCAGTGGTTTCGGTATTTTTTTGATGCGTCAATATTTTATTTCTATTCCCGTGGAATTAGAAGAAGCGGCAACCCTAGATGGTGCAAACTCCTTACAAATTATCTGGCAGATTTTATTCCCTTTAGCAAAACCGGCGATAATAACTCTTTCCCTATTTACCTTTATCGGGGAGTGGAATGATTTATTTAAACCTCTAGTATTTACTAACACCCCTAACTTAACCACAGTACAATTAGCCTTAGCATCCTTTCAAGAACAATTTACCAGTAATTGGTCGTTACTCATGGCGGCGGTAATAATTGCTACTATTCCCGTCATTATCTTATTTATCTTCGGTCAAAAACAGTTTATTCAAGGGGTAAGTGATACGGGAATTAAAAATTAAGAATAGTGAATAGTGAATAGTGAATAATTAATAATTAAAAACTCATTACTTGTTTCCCCCTCTCACCCCATCACCTCATCACCCTTTCTCTCTAATCATGACTGCTTACTTTCTTCCCAACACCTGAAACCTTGATTTGTTTGTGTTAAGAATTAATTAAGAATGAATTAGTATCAACAAAATAAACTATATATTTGAAAATAGAATGTAGAATAAAGTTTTTAAATGTTAGATAACCTTGATTTAAGTAACTCTCTTGATAAAGATACCTACCGCTACAAAATAGAAGAATTAATGCGAGAGTTGCGATCGCTCCAAAATATTTGTTGGTTACAAAAAATGCCTATCATCGTTGTTTTAGAAGGGTGGGCGGCCGCAGGAAAAGGGGAATTAGTAAAGCAAATGACAAACTACATGGATCCTCGTGGTTTTACGGTTCATCCTATCTTTTCACCCTCAGAGCAGGAAAAACAATACCCCTTTCTTTGGCGTTTTTGGCAGAAACTTCCCCCAGTAGGGAGTATTGGTATTTTTTACCATAGTTGGTACACCCACGTGTTAGAAGACAGGTTATTTAAGCGCCTAGAAGATGAAAGAGTGCCATTGATAATGAGGGATATTAATGCTTTTGAAAGACAGTTGGTAGAAGATGGGACGGTAGTTGCTAAATATTGGCTTCATGTTAGCAAAAAAGAACTTAAAAACCGTCTTAAAAAATACGAAAAAGACGAACTAGAATCGTGGCGAGTGCGCAAAGAAGACTGGCAACAAGTAAAAAATTACGAAGAATATAGTCATTTAGCGGAGGAAATGTTGATTTATACTAGCACTGGATTTGCACCATGGGTTTTAGTGGAGGCAGATTGTCAACGTTGGGCAAAAATGAAGGTTTTAACGCAATTAGTTGCTACTATCCGAGAAGGTTTAGCCAAAAGAGAAATTATCACCGCAACCCCATCTTCTGCCCCCCAAAGTCAATTATTACCCACTGAGCCTGATTATTTAGGGCAAACTGATTTAACTTTACACTTGCCAAAGGATGAATATAAAACTAAATTAAAAAAATATCAAGTGCAACTCAGACAATTACAAAAAGATATTTATGAACATAATATCGGGGTTTTACTATTATTTGAAGGTTGGGATGCCGCCGGGAAAGGAGGAGCGATTAAGCGTGTTACCGATATTTTAGACCCCCGTAGTTATGAAGTTCACACCTTTGCCGCCCCCACCGATGAAGAAAAAAAACATCATTATCTTTGGCGTTTTTGGCGTAGTTTACCAGCTTTAGGAAAAATTGGTATATGCGATCGCAGTTGGTATGGTAGAGTCTTAGTAGAAAGAATAGAAGGATTTGCCACGGAGATAGAATGGCGGAGAGCCTACAGAGAAATTAATGAATTTGAAGCTCAATTAGCTACATCAAACTATATTGTTTTAAAATTCTGGCTACATATCAGCCCAGAAGAACAATTAAACCGTTTTCAAGATCGAAAAGAAGACCCCTATAAACGTTATAAACTAACAGAAGAAGATTGGCGCAACCGAGAAAAATGGGATTTGTATGATGTGGCAGTAAATCAAGCGATCGCACGTACTAGCACAGCCCTTGCCCCTTGGACAGTTGTACCCGGGAATGATAAATATTATGCTAGGGTTCATGTATTAGAAACTGTAGTCAACGCCATCAAAAATAAGATTAGTTAGTGTTAATCATGAATCATCAACTAGCATTTTTAGGATTAGGAGTAATGGGAGCACCAATGGCAAAAAATTTAGCGAATGCCCCATGTCAGATTAAAGTGTGGAATCGCACTAAAAATCGCCCTCATATACAACCTCTATTACAAGAATCATCTTTAACAATGGTTGATACCATTGCCGAAGCAGTAGAATCCGCCGAAATAATTTTTACTTGTTTAGGAGATGTGCCAGATGTGGAAGAAGTTTTATTGTCAGAGTCAGGGGTAATTAATTTTGCTCCTCCAAACAGCTTAGTTGTTGACTTTAGCACCATTGGCTCAACGGCAGTGAAAAACATTGCCAGTCAATTAGAGAAAAAACAAATTCGTTTCTTAGATGCCCCTATTTCTGGTGGGGATATAGGAGCTCAACAAGGCACTTTAACAATTATGGTAGGGGGAAAAGAAAAAGACTTTAGAGAATGTTTACCCTATTTAGAGATTATGGGAAAAAATATTACTCACTGTGGGGATGTAGGCAGTGGACAAGGGGTAAAATTATGTAATCAGGTTTTAGCTAGTTTGCATATGGTAGCCTTATGCGAGGCGATGAAATTAGCCCAAGTTCAAAACATAGATCCCAACTTGATTGTAAAAGTTTGTAGCACGGGAGCGGCTGGTTCTTGGGCATTGAGTAATCTAGGCAAAAAAATTATTGAGGAAGATTTTGAACCCGGATTCATGATTAAGCATATATTAAAAGACTTACGTTTAATACAAGAAACTCTTCAAGATAGGCATTTACCCGGCGTAGAGTTAGCTAATCAGTTATTTCAAGTTAGTGCTGAATTAAATGAAGGAGAAGGATATAATCAAGGCGCTCAGGGGATGATTAATGCTTACCAAAATCTGGAAAATTTTAATTAACCTGAGTTATGGACTTAGGAAAATGGAAAGGATAAAGATGATTAGTGAATAGTGAATAATTAAAAACCCCCAATCCCTAACTCATCTCCCTTTCTCATTACTTATTATTTATTGCTTATTACTCTCCAATACCTGAACTCATCTAGGCTATTAGTATAAGGAGCGAGTAGGGGCAATTAAAAGGTAAAGGTTGTTCTAATAGTACCTATATAAATAGGATCATTTCTGCCACTATTTTGATTCGGTGCCGCTAAAACAATTAAACCGGGAGTTAGTGTAATATTATCCGTCAGAGGATATTTATAAGAAACTTCCACGTGTAAAGGAGTATCGTTGATTAAGCGAGGATTTTGAGGTACATCTAAACCCCCTAAATAGGGTTCAGCACCAACGATAATTGCCCCCATGCTTCCTTCTTTTCCTAAATCTGGGAAGGCTAAAGCAAGGGCATAGTTCCAAATTTCTCCTTCACCCAAGCCGATTAGTTTGGCGGAAGTATAACCCCCCCAAGCCCGAAGACTGAAATTAGGAGTAATATCAAATTGACCTTGTAAGCCATAGGAATTGCTAGAAATTGGTCGGTTAGGAACTCCTAAACCTGTTAATTGTAAGTTGGCAAATCTTGTTCCCGTACCTCCGAAGGAAAATGCGGAACCCACTCCGTTAGGATCATAGCCGTTTAAATAGCTAAAACCAAATTTAATTCTGTCAGTGGGTTTATAGACTAATTGCCCCATAGCGGAGTAATTACCATTGAATAAACCTCGCCCCTCGGAAGGGTCATTTCCTCCTCTTGCTAAGTAACCTGCGGATAGTTCAAAGTTAGTGCCTAGTTTGTATCGGAAACCTACTCCTTGACCACCTAAACCAAGACGATATAAGGGGTTTCTTTCTGCAAATCGAGACAATGCACCGTTTGCTCCTCCTCCTGCTTCTAAACCGGGGTTAAAGGTGTCTGCGTAGAAGTGGTGTCCCCCTAAACTTGCCATAACAAACATTCTGAGATTGTCGTTAATAGGAAAGTAGTAATGAAGACGATCGATTGTAACGTCATTGTTTAACTGTCCATCATAAGCAAAACGCCCTTCATCGGTGAAGGTTTGACCCGCAAAAGATGCTCCTAAATTACCCGCCGTTAAGCGAGTGAATAACACATCTTTACCTGTAAAACTGGTGGCTAATTGAAGTCTTACTCTAGTAGTTAAAACTGCCTGAGTGTCTAAATCTTCGCTAATACCAGTATTTGGATTAGTAACTTTATCACCAAAGGCTTGAGCAAGGGTAAAAGTAACTTCTCCTCCTAGTTTGGTGGTAGTAGAAAATTGATGATCTTCTAAAAATGCCACTCTTCCTTCGAGGTTGTCAACTCTTGTACCAAGGGCGGCTAATTCTGTTTCAAATTCTGCCATCAAGCGTTTGAGGGTTTCTATATCTTCTTTTAACACGCTTTCACTTTGGGCAATAAGTCTTTCCATTTGTTGCATACAAGCGTTTAAACCTGCGGCAAACTCGTATCTACTTAAGGCTCTATTTCCTCGGTAGGTGCGATCGGGATAGCCAACAATACAACCATAACGCTCAACCAAACTTCTTAAGGCTTCAAATGCCCAATCAGTAGGAGAAACATCTCTCAATTGTGACACGGAATTAATTTGTGCCATCGAATCTGGTTCATTGAAACTGTATAGAGTTTCTTGGGTAATAGCGGGATTTGCTAAGACACTTAAAACTGTGGCTAGGCAATAGATATTTTTTTTCGACATTGAAGACCTCACACCAGTTATTTAAGAAAAAATTAAGAAATAATTAAGAGAAGTATAAAAAGAAGTTTGGAAAAATTTGTGTTGCTCGATACCAATAATAGTCAGGTAATGCGGTTGGTTTATACATTCAGTTGATGTGATTAGGGAAAACGATATACTAGGACAGATAATTGGTTGTTAAATAATGGTTTTCAAAATGTGATTATGATCAAGGAAATTTTACAAATAGGTGAACCAGTTTTAAGGGAAATTGCACAAGAAGTTGAAGATATTCACTGCCAAGAAACACAAAATCTCATCGATGAATTATTAGATTTAACTCTCAAGTCTCACGGTGTTGGCATTGCTGCCCCTCAAGTGGGAATATCAAAAAGAATCATTGTCGTGGCTTCTCATCCCAATATTCGTTATCCTGACGCACCTTATATGTCACCGTTTGCCATGATAAATCCCTTGATTGTTAGCCATTCTCAAGAGATAGTGATAAAGGAAGAAGGATGTTTAAGTGTTAGGCAAAAAAGAGGCATGGTTGCCCGTTATCGAGATATAGAGGTAGAATATTTTACCCGTGATGGTCAATGGCATCGAAAACAATATAATAATTTTATCGCTAGAATTATTCAACATGAATTAGATCATCTTAATGGCATTCTTTTTGTGGATCATCTTCAAGAGGATTTGATGTCGGAGGCACAGCTAAAACTGGATAAATCTTTGATATGAAATTTTCAGTTTTGATTTATTTTTAGTTAACAATTTTAAGGCTTATTGAAAACAAATAATGTTCATTAAAAAATCTTTTGCTTTTCTTTGCTTGTGCTTTTTCTTAGTTAGTTGTCAGGGAAATAGTCAACCTCCTCAAGAAGTTAATGATAATGAAGCGAATAGGGAAGTTGAACAAGGTTTAGTTCTTTACAACTCTACTATTGAACAGTCTAATGCTGATGGTAATACTCTTTGGAGAATTAGTACGGAAAAAGCAATTTATGCTCAAGATAATCAAAGTGCAAAAATCGAAGAAATAGTAGGTAATTTATTTGAAAATAATGAGATTATTTTGAAAGTGAAAGCCGATAGAGGAGAGGTAACAAAAGAAGGTAAGGAAATTTTTTTAGAGGGCAATATTTTAGTTATTGATCCTCGGAATAAAGCTGAATTTAGAGGAGAAGAAGTAGTTTGGAAACCAGAGGATAATTTTTTGGTTGTAACGGGAAAAGATAAAATTAAGGCTAGTCATGAAAAATTAGTGGTGACGGCAAAGGAAGGAATATATAATACTAAAAATCAGGTTTTAGAGTTAAGTAAAGATGTTTTCGCAACCACAAATAAGCCAACTTTACAATTAACTACGGAACATTTATATTGGCGAATCCCTCAAGATAAAGTGATTGGTAATAAGCCTTTAAATATGATTCGTTTTGATGAAAAAATTATCACGGATAAACTAAATAGCCAACAAGTAGAAGTTGATTTGAATAATAGCGTAGCCGTCATAAGTGGGAATGTGGAGTATCAATCTATTAAGCCTTCTCTGCAAGCGGCAACAAATCGTGTTGTTTGGTATTATGGCGATCGCATCATGGAATCTAATCAACCAACTAAGTTGATACAACCAGACAAAGGAACTACTTTAACCGCCAATTTTGTTAAATTTAACTTGGAGGAAAATCAGGTTTATTTACAAGAAGGAATTTACGGAGAAACAAAAGATAAGGAGTCAGAAATTTATGCAGATAAAATGCTTTGGAATGTGGATAATGAGGAAATTAATGCAGAAGGAAATGTTTATTATAGTCAATTAAATCCCGATTTAAACTTAAAAGGTATTAAAGCATGGGGCAATCTCAGAGATAAAAATATTACTGTCCAAGGAGATAATAGTACCAGAGTGATTACTAATATTTATCCCGAAGAATAATTTTTTTGTAGTTTATTTTATGTATAAAAATTATGAAATTATCTCGAATTTCTTTATTAATATTAGGTGCATTTTTTCTGTATGGTTACTTCACCAATCCCAGTGAACAAAAATTTAATGAATTCATTACTGAAAATACTCAAGGCTCATTAAAAGATCAAATTTGTAATGCTAATAAATCCGAGGATATATTAAGTAATTTAAAAAGTCTAACTTGTAACTTTGTTGCGGATCAAAGTTCAGGTGCGATCGAACAATTTTTATCAGAAAATACCATCAGAAATAACTATCTTATTTTTAGTATTTATCAAGTTAAAACTCCTGTATATAAAAGCCAAACTTTAGGAATATTTAATCAATTTTTTTTACTTTATCAATCCTCTCCCATAGACAGCAAAAATTAAGACAACCTCAGTTCGGTTTAAGAATATCTGATAAGGTTAGGTGTTAGGTGTCAGGTTGCAGGAACAGCAGGTGGTAGGGGTTTTTAGCAAGGGGCTTAAGCCCCTTGTTTAAGTCAGTTCGGATTAAGGCAATTTTATCGTTATTTCTAAGTTATTTCTAAGAGGCTATAAGGTTTTTTGACTACGAGTTGGGATGCTTTCAGCTTATCCAAAACTCAGGTTAAGACAGGGCAACAGGGAATGGGCAAAAGGCAAAAGTGTTTAGTTAACTTCCCCCTAACACCCGAACTCAGAACCCCGAACTCAATTAACTAGCTTTTGCTTTTCCAACTACCATGAAGTCCATAGGGTATATGTTGTTTTAAGTGCAAAGTAGCCACAGGAGAAGAAATATCTTGACCATCAAAAATAACTAAATCAGATTTATGACGACTAGAATCATAGATAAGATTAAATACCCAGCCATCATCTTCCGATTGAGGATTTGCTTTCGGCACAAAAACTGGTTCACCGGCAAAACCTTTCGGAGCAAAAGAATAGAACTGTTGTTCGTTAGTTTGCAAATCTAATTTGAGTAAGGCTTGTAAAGGAGCATTACTTGTGGGATGATGAGCAGAACCAATAAACAGATAACGATAATCTCTGCCTACTTTATTGGGGTGAATGCTGGGAAATTCTACACAACGAGGATCAATTAATTTTTTCGTAACTTTACCATCTTGTAAGTTAAGTTGAAAACGCCATAGTTGACCGGGTGCTAGTTTATCAAAATCTACTTCTTTGTAGCTAGTATCTGGATCAATTTGACTCAGTTTAGCGTAACAGATAGAATCAACGACAATTTCTTGCTCATTTACTTCAAAGGCATTGGCGTGATGAAAAATAAATCCTGCCTCTGTTTCCAAGGTAATCACATCTTTATGGGGTGCATTACGAGGGATAAGAATAATTTTGGTGGGTTGATTGTCTAAAAATTTTACGCATTCTCCTGCACCTCTCAAACCGAAAAGGAAAGGAAAAGGATTATAAGTAGTAGGATTTTGGAAAAAGATACAGTAGTTAGGAGTAATTACAAAATCGTGAATAAATGAAAAACCGTCAATGATATGACTATATTTCTGTAATAATTTGCCTTTTTCATCCAATTCATAGATAGTAATGGTGCTAGAAAGTCCAGTTTTAACACCGAAATTAACTAAAGATGGTTTTCCATTGTTAAAACTAGAAGCTGGATCAATTCTAGGATGAGCAGAAAACACCTCTCCAGCCTCTAAAATGCCATCTAAGTTATCTAAGCCGACAGTTTCAAGGTTTTCAGGATTAAGGTGATAAGGATGGGCGGCTTCCCACAAAGCAAGAAGTTTACCCCCCCAGTGAAGAACATTGGTATTGGCGATATTCTTAATTTTGAGGTCAAATAAGTTTGCTAACCATCCTCCGGGTTTTTGGCTACCAAATACACCTCGGTAAAGCATTTTACCAGCTTTTTGTTCTTCTAAAAATTCTTTGGTTTTAACGAATCGATTACGAAAAAAACACTTACCTTCATTAAAAGTAAAAGCGGTAATCATACCATCACCATCAAAGGGATGTTGTAAAGGTGTTCCATATACATCTAAAAATCCAGGTCCATTACGATATAGTGTACCTGATAATTCTTGGGGAATTTCTCCTTCTATATCTTCAATCCAATATTCTAATTCTTGTTTTTGAGATTCATAACCTTTTCGCCAGTCTTCTAAGCTATATGGTTTTTGAATTGGTTTTTCTAGCTGTTGCATTGTTATATTTGTAAAATTACTTAATATTTCTTTACATACAGCTTATTATAACTGACAGCTAAATCAAGAATTAGGAAAGAGGCAAGGGGCAAACCCCTCTTTATCCCCGGGGCTGTTTCATTTTCGAGAAAGAAAAAGAGCGGGAGATAGGGGGAGAGGGAGATGAGGGGATTTTTGTTCATAAAGTTTTAACTAATAGAAAAAAATCCTTGTATATTTTACTCTTACTTAATCTCAGTTAACCTAATTTTTTATTTTGAAACAGCCCTGCCCTTTATCCCCCCTCCCCTTCTCTTCACTTATTATTTTCTCCCAACACCTGACACCTAACCTTATCCGATATTCTTAAACCGAACTGAGGTTAAATAATTAATAACACCGAACCCTAAATCCATCCTCTCATTACCTCTGGGGATACCAAATAGATTCTACTTTTTCGATCATCATTTGGGCTTGGTGATACATTTTTTCAGGGGATTTTTCGTCTAATAATACTGTTACATGACCTAGTTTTCTGCCTTGACGAGATTCTGTTTTACCATACCAGTGTACAAATGCTCCTAGTTGTTCTATTTCTTTTCTTTGGGGTAAATATTCACTTTGAGCGGATTCATAGCCCAATAAGTTAATCATGACTGCACCTGAGCTTTTTAATCGAGTATTGCCCAATTTTTTTCCCGTGATAGTCTGTAGTTGCATGGCAAATTGGGAAGTTTCACAGGCATCTAGGGTATAATGTCCAGAATTGTGGGTGCGAGGGGCAACTTCATTAATTAACACCTCTCCATTATTCTTCATGAATAATTCTATTCCTAATATTCCCACATAGTCTAAACTTACTAATAATTTAGATGCGATCGCACTTATTTTTTCTGTAATATCCTGATTAATTAAAGCAGGGGCAATCACCCAACGGCAAACCTGATTTTCTTGATAGGTTTCTGCTACCGGATAAACTTTAATCTCTCCAGTGGCACTTCTTGCCGCCATTATCGCTAATTCTTTCTCAAAGGGGACAAATTCTTCTATCAATAATGGTGTTTGTTTAAATTTTTCCAAAGCTGATTGTAATTCCAGAGGAGATTTGACAATTACAGTTCCCTGTCCATCATAACCATGACGACGAGCTTTTAACACTAAAGGAAAAGAAAAACTTTGAAAATCCGAATCCGACTCATACAGAGAAAAACGAGGCACGGGAAAACCCTGTGATTGAAAAAATGACCTTTGATCAAATTTATCTAATAAAGGGGAAAGACTTGTAAGACGAGGATAAAAACACACACCTTCGGTCACCAAAGACTGTAAACCCTCCAAATCCACAAACTCATTTTCAAAAGTTATTACATCACAATATTTTGCTAACTCTGCTGTTGCCGACACATCATCAACTGGGGCAAAAATAGTTCTTTCCCCTAAACACACCGCCGAATCAGTCTCATGAGGAGTTTGAATATAAATTTTAATATTTTCTTGTGGTGCAACAAGAGCCATCATCCATGCTAATTGCCCACCTCCAATTACCCCAACATTCTTTGTCATTATCAATTCTCTTACTTTTACGCTACTATTTACCTATCCAAATTATTATCTCTGATTTACTATCTATAATCAAATCAAATCTTTCTTTAAACATTAAGAAAAAATCACTCTTCATCAATAAAATTTATTTATTATTTGAAATATTCTAATGTAAAATATACTCTCAACTAAACTATTAATATTCGCAATCATGGGTCAAAAAAATAATAACCGTCAAGAATTAGACATTAATTTTCTTAATACAATAATTGCCGCCTTAGTCCTCACAATATTAATTTATGTTTTAGCTTTACCCTTTCAAGAAACTTATGTGGGAATGCTGTTATTAAAAAGAGGATTTACTCAATTTTTAACCGTTTTTTGTGCTTTTTTAGTTATTACTATTACCGTTGATAAATATCTGAAAATTAGCAAAGAAAATAAAGTTTTTAAAAAGTTAGGAATCCCCGAAGAATTTTCCTTTGAAAATCATCAATCAGTGCAACTTCTCCATCTTCAAGAAGACTTATCTCGCACCTCCACCATGATAACTAATCGCTTAAGGAGAGTTATTAATGCCTATATCAACTCAGGAAGTAGAAAAACCGTTACAAATTTTGCCCTTGATGATTCATCATTTTATCTAAGTGCCTCTGAATCTTCCTACGCAGTGCCAAGAATTTTAGTCTGGGCTATCCCTCTATTGGGCTTTATTGGTACAGTATTAGGCATCAGTAGTGCGGTGAATGGTTTTACTGGCTTTTTGGAAAATACCGCCGAAATAGACCAGATAAAAGAAGGCATCGGCACTGTTACCAGTGGTTTAGCGGTGGCTTTTGATACCACCCTATTGGCACTATTGTTATCTGTGGTTGTAATGATTCCCCTTGTTTTAATTGAAAGAATGGAATCAAACTTACTTTTAGCAACAGATATTTATATTAACGATTATATTTTACCTCGTTTAAATGAGAAACAAACAGGCGAGAAAAATGACCTCAATACAGAAGTTATTGTTAATACAATTAATACAACCCTTGAGAAAAAACTGCCGACAAAAGAAGAATTAATTAAACCTATAAAAGAAGCACTTCCCACTCCAGAAGAATTAATTTCTCCCGCTCAAATTTATGCTCAAGAAGCCGCTAAAAATTTAGTAACAGAATTTGTGAATCAGTTTCATAAAATTTATGAACAAGAGCAACAATTACTTAATACAATTAAAGAAGTCAATGCCGTTATTTTAGAAGATAGAAACAAATTTATTCAAACCTTCGGACAACAAAATGACTTAAATCAATCCATAATTACTAACATAAAAGAATTAGTGGATTTAGTCCAAAAAAATAATGAAACTAACAGTCAAGGTTTAGTAGAAGCATCTCAAGCTATCAGTCAACAATTAAATAAAGCCGCCGTCAGTTTAGAAGAAAAAGTTACTTCTTTAGAAGCATCTAGTGCGAGAATTGCTGAGTTAAAATCTTTACAATCTAACCTAGAAAAAATAGTCGAAGTTTTACATAATGTCGGTGATATTGAAAAAACATTAGTCAATATTCAAGACAAAATTACAAATATTCAACCTACATTACAAGACTTAAGTAAACCTAGGGTTATTCGTTTAGTGGAGCAAATTGATAACTAAAATTAAGAATGAAGAATTATAAAAATTAAGAAACTTTAAATTATCCTTAAATATTCAAAATATCACCATGTCTAGGACTAGAAAATCTCATAAAAAAATAGAACTAGAATTATTTCCATTTCTCTCGGTTTTAGCTTGTACTATTGGCAGTTTAATTTTATTAATTATTGTAGTCAGTACTCAGACTTTAGATTCTAACCCAGAAGTTAAGATTATTGCCCAAGCGGAAGATGGTGCTAATCAACAAAAACAGCCTCGTTATATAGAATGTAGAGAAGATGGGGTAGTTATATACCCTAGTGAAGAATTTATTCCTACAAATCAACTGGAAAATTCTAATTCAGCTTTTTTACAATTAATTAGAGATGTTAGGGAAAAACGAGATCAAGAATATATTATTGCCGCAATTAGACCTAAAGGAATAGAGGTTTTTGAAAAAGTGAGAAGTATTATTGAAAAGGAGGAAATTGATATTGGTTATGAACCCATTGAAGAAGATTGGACTCTAAAAGTTAATTAATATTGATTCTATTACAGTAGTTATGATTTGACACTCACCCGTTAAATCAAAGATTGTAACGAGCGATTCTTACCTCACAGACACTTAACTAGACTAATCAAATCTTGACTAATCCCCGTCAGTACGTCTCCGTAAGCATTTTGATTTACGGTATGCCCTACCGCTATTAATTCTCTATTTTTAATTACCTCTGCACTCACAACATCTCTTGGTGCTGTATAACCACAATATTGACAATTGTGTATTCTTTCTTTTAAATGCTTTTTGCCTGACAGATATTCTTACCTTTGTTTCTGGGACAGTCCATCACCACTCTTTCCCCTATTTTTTCTCAACCATAAAAACGAGTCATCCCTAAATTTACCCCTGACTCGCCTACATAGACTAAGTAGTTAATATCGACAAAATCGAGCCACCCCCGATATTCGTGTCGTTTTTTTTATATCATCTCTTTGTTGCTCACTGGCGGATAGACTTTTTTTTCTGGTAATATTTAATTTTTGGACATATCGATACATGGTTGGTTCACTGACTTTTACCCCAGTTTTCTCTTTGAACAATTGGCATAACTCTGAAAAAATCAGATCGGGCTTTTGTTGAATTATTTGTTCAATCAAAGCAAAACCGTGATTGTCTATTTTCTTTTTTTTCCCACCACTCATAGATAAAAATTTATCCCGAACTCAGGTTATATTAAGTTCGGATGATCACTTAAGATAATTGATCAGATTGATTAAGATAGAGAAAAATTCTTTTTCATAGTGATTTCATAATTGATAGTTACAATAACGATTATTATTTAGTAAAAAGATTTTCAAATCATGAGTAAATTGTTAATTAGTTTGTTATTTTTTACAGGATTAATATTTAATTTTACTCTTAGTATTTCTCCTGTTTTTAGTCACGAAGGATATTCTCATTTTCGAGAAAAATATAAGTCTCCATATGAAATAAATAATAATAGATTTACGAAAGATAATGATGATAAAAAAGAAGAAAAAGATAAAGAAGAAGATCATAAAGGGCATCATCAACACTAAAATAAAGAGTAGGTTGAGCTAGAAAACCAAATGAACCAGAGTTCGATGAAAAAAGTATTGAAGAATAGGAATTTGATACCTATAATCAACAAAATTGTCTTCTAAAAAATCACTAATTTTGGGAAAAATTTACTTAAAATCAATTTAAACTGAATTTATCTCAATAGTACATACCTTTACTCGTTTACTATTTCCTGTTACCTACCTTAATCGACAATTTTATATCGAACTTAGTAAAGTGAGATTTGTATCTTATACGATGTTTTTCATGGATTAATTTAAAATATTAATCTCACTCCTGTTACGAATTTAATATCATCACTACTTTCCCCCTCTTCCTCCGCAAATTTAGCAGTATCATCAAATAATTTATTCCAACTAACACCAATATAAGGGGCGAATTCACGATTAATTTCGTAGCGTAATCTTAAACCTAATTCTAAGTTATTAAAACCGCTACCAATACCAAATTCTTCTACTTTTTGTATGGCTAAATTTGTTTCTATTTTCGGTTGTAAAACTAATCTTTGGGAGAGTAATAATTCTTTTTCGGCTTTAAATCTTGCAGAAATATCTCCTTGATGACTAATAAATAAAGCGGTATCAATTTCTACAAAGTAAGGTGCTAATCCTTCAATCCCAATGACGGCAAAACCTCGACTATTTCCTTTCTCTCCGTATAGTTGATCATATCTTAAACCTGTTTGAAAATCGAAATAAGGAGAAATCATTTTACTGTATAAAAGTTGCAATTCTGCTTCTCCATTACCATCATCAAAACTAACATCACCTTCGGTTTTTACCCATAATTTTTGATAGTCTCCCCCTATCCATCCTTGAATATCCCAATTAAAAATATTTTGACTATCATTAACTTGATATTCTAATTGATCAAACAGGATTTTATAAAAAATTTGATTATCGTCGATGGGATCACCAAAATCATTTTCTTGATTATTATTGTTGTTATGATTATGTTGAGCAAAAGTAAAGTTTTTTTCTTGATTTAAGTATTGGTCATCTTTAAATTGCTTAAAAAATTCTTGTTTTTCTTGGTAGTTATTTTCATCAATAAAATTATTAACAATTAATGGCTTTTTAATAATGGTTTCCTTTATTTCTTGGGCTTTAATTTGATGAACAAAATTAGTTAAAATTAAACAGGATATAAGACTCGATCGCACTATAAATTTACTCTTATATAGCATTGATATAATTAATTATCTAAATTTTTTGATTAAGTTTGTAGTTACCTCTTTAGAGGTAAAATAAGGAGACATAAAGGAAGAATGCTCACCCTAATAAAAGGCATGAATTTTTTTATAAAAATTTTAGGCTTTAATACTATTATTTTTTAGGAAATAACATTAATAGTCCGAAACATTCCCACATCCATGTGATACATTAAATGGCAATGAAAAGCCCATTTTCCTTTTGCATCAACGTCAATTTCTGTGGATAATTTCTCGGCTGGTTTGACAATAATTGTATGTTTTCGTGGTTGATAATCGCCGTTGCCATTAACTAATTCCATCCACATCCCGTGTAAATGTATGGGATGTTCCATCATGGTATCATTGACAAATGTTAGTCTTAATCTCTCTCCATAATAAAAGTCTATTTCTTTGTCTTCTGAGTATTTTTTACCATTAAATGACCACATATAACGCTCCATATTTCCTGTTAAATATAGGGTTATTTCTCGATCGAATTTTCTTCTGTTTTTTAAGGGTTTTACACTCTTTAAATCCGTATAAACTAATACTCGATGTTTGACATTTTCTAAGCCAACTCCTGCTTCATTTAAACGATTTTTTACCATCATTGGCGTTGCGGCGTTACCGATACCATTATTATCCTCCCCCCTCGGTTGCCATGAAAAATCTAAGGTTTCTTTCTCACTTATATTATGGCTACTATGATCACTATGATCCATATTCGACATATCATGATTACTATGATCACTGTGACTCATATTTGACATATCATGATCTTGATGCTGATTATGGTTACTACCATCGATCGATGGGCTTTGATGATTGCTATGATTAGATGATGAGGAATTATGGTTACTGTGGTCTTGACTTGATGAAGATGATTGATTATTATGACCACTATGAGCATTATGATCCATACCCATATCATCCATTGTACGCAAAGGGCGCTCTCTACGAGGAGGAATTTCGGCTGATAACCCTTCTTTTATCCCAAGTGTACCTCTAACATAACCACTTCGATCGAGACTTTCCGCAAATATAGTATAAGCCTCTTGGGTATCTGGTTCAACAATCACATCATAGGTTTCGGCTACCCCTATCCTTATCTCATCTACTGTCACGGGTTGCACATTCTGCCCGTCTGCTTGTATAACTGTCATGGGTAGATTCGGGATTCTCACATCAAACAATGTCATGGCTGAAGCGTTAATAAATCTCAGTCTAACTTTTTCACCCTTGTTAAAAATACCCGTCCAATTATCATTACTGGTTTTACCATTCATCAAATAAGTATAAGTCGCCCCCGTCACATCGGCAATATCCGCAGAATCCATCCGCATTTGTTTCCACTTCCAATCTTGCGCTAAATTAGCTACCGTGCGTCTTTGATAGTTATAATAGGTGGGCATCTTTTTCAAATTGGCGAGGATGGCGTGGGGATTCTCAAAACTCCAATCTGATAATATAATTACATAGTCTCGATCGCATTTATAAGGTTCAGGTTCAAGAGGGTCAATAATAATAGCACCATACATTCCTAATGGTTCTTGCATATTGCTGTGGCTATGATACCAGTAAGTACCACTTTGGTTAACAGGGAATTGATAAGTAAAGGTTTCCTTTGGTTTTATGCCCCGAAAACTTACTCCCGGTACTCCATCCATATTTGCTGGTAAGATTAAACCATGCCAATGAATAGAAGTATCTTCATTTAAGTTATTCTTGACGTTAATGGTTACGTTTTGCCCTTCTTTAAGTCTGATGGTGGGAGAGGGTAGGCTACCATTTACCAGTTTACCACTAGAGGAGCGATCGCTTATCTTAACTTTTGTTTCTGCTATCACTAAGTCGATAACATCCCCTTCTAAATAACCGTTGGAGTTTATATTCTTTGCGGATGCGGGTAGAATCTGATGTAAAACAACGCTGGTGGCAATACCCCCCGTCAACTGCAAAAAATTACGCCTATTTAGACTATACTGGGTCATAATAAACTTTTTCCTCATTTTTACCTAATCTTCCATACTATGGTGACAGGAGAATATGAAATGAGGATGAAATGATGCTTTAATTATTCATCTGCTTACTTTTCTTTACGAACCATTGTTGTAATTCTTCCTCGGTAATTCTGCCACTAGCTAAGGTTTGGATGATATGTACTACTTCCACTTCAGAAGCAGTAAAGTGAGAACCATTGAGCATTAAAAAGGTTACTCCACTAATAAAACCTGTTCTTTTATTACCATCAATAAAGGGATGATTTTTAACTATGCTAAAGGTATAAGTAGAAGCTAAGGATGAAATATTCGTAATTTTATGATAGTAATATTGATTTTGTGGACGTATTAAGGCAGACTCTAATAAACCCTTATCCCTTAAACCATCTGCCCCTCCATGTTCGCTAATTTGTTCTTGATGAATGGCTATAACTAAGCGCATTGATAACCAATGAATACTCATTTGGCTAATTCTCGTAAAGCGTTACGATATTGTTTCATTATCTCTCGTGCGGTTTCCATTTCCTGTTCAAATTCGGGATTATAGGGGGTAATTTCAAATCCGTTAGGAGTGGGAGTCAGATAAAGATTATCGCCTTTTTCTACGTGCATTTTGGCTAATACTTCTTTGGGCAAGATAACTCCTGTAGAATTACCAACGGTAGTTACTTTTAGTCTGAACATTGTCTTATTTTATATATTGTTATAACTAATATTATAACTGGTAGCTTAGTTAACTTAGTCATAACAGTAAACGACTTTGCCAAATCTGTCTTTAGCGTTATAGGTGCGTTCAAAAAATTCTGCTACTTGATTCCCTGTGAATACTGAGTCAATATTTACTTTGAGTTTTCCTGAAACATAATCTGCGATCGCATCTTCTAAATCAGAAGTTAAACCGATACAATTACCCATAATCTGAATGTTATTGATCATCATATTAACCATAGTGCTAGGAGTTAAACCAATAGAATTAAATTCTTCTCCCGTTAAATGAGAATATTGATTATATAAGCCACAAGTGATATATCTACCCCAAACATTGAGAGCGGGAATTAATTTATCGCAATGAACATCAAAAAAAGGATCGATAATACCATCAAAACCAGTAATTTCCTGTTTTAAAGATGCAATAGTTTCTTCACTCATTAATTTAGGGGAATTAGGGTCAATCAACACAACTTTTTTTACCCCCATATCTAATAACTCTTGTTCAAATTTACGAGAAGTGGTAGAAGCATAAACATTGACATTATGTTTTTGTAAACCTTGAATCGCAAATAAAGATGTATTGGATTTGGCGGCAGTTACTAAGACGTTTTCCCCTTGAGAAAGAGTTAATCTGCGAATCATACTATAAGTGGTTTGCGCCCCAATACTAAAAGCGGCGGCTACTTCATCAGGCATTTGAGGGGGAATTTTCATCAATTTAGCTCGATGTAACACTCGATACTCTTTTGAACCGTGATTAGTGGGAACTCCTTCAAATAGTCCTTTCACCCCAGAATCAGGATAGGCATTATTATTAATGATGCGATCGCCTCTTTGTAAATCAGTAACATTAGAACCAAAATCCACCACCTCCGCCACCCAATCTGAGCCAACGGCATTAAAACGATTATCAACCCCCGCCGTGGCAGTTTGTAAAATCAAAGTTTTATCTCGATAGTTGCAAGAAAAACCTTTAATTTTGATTAAAACATGATCTTGATATTCAGGATGACTAGGATCAAATTTGATAGCTTGAGTATGGATTAAACCACAATTAACCCTAACCCCATTCATCTGCAAAGATTGCACAAAACTAGGACTAGCAATGATATTTTTAACGTTATTTCCGCAAATTGCAATTGTTCTCATAGAATTAAACCTGAATTAGATATAAAATTGTCACTTAAGGTAGTGAATAGTGAATAGTTAATAGACTTCTCCAAAAATATTTTTAATTGGCTCGTAGTAAGGGCTTCAGCCCTCGTTTTAGCAATTAATGGAGATGTCTAATAGTTAATAGTGAATAATTAATAATTCCTAACTCCTCACTCACCTCTCCTTTGCCCCTTGCCCTTTTAACTTTGCCCCTCCAATAAATAAGGTGGTAAAGCAAACTTAGCAATATACTCGCAATGACTTTGACACTGATAACGGGGATGAATATAGTCTTGATAATGACTTAAATCTAAATAACCGTCTTCTAAATCACATTTTTCAGCTAACGCAAGAGCCATTGTTGAATGAGTAATTAAGCGGTATGTATCCAAATAAAGAGAAATACCATGATACTCCTCTCCTATTTTGCGAATTTGTTTTTGATTGATACCAGAAGGATTTTTCGTAAAACTTTGACCCATTAATAAGGTGAAAAACTCCTTTTGAGAAGTAATTTCTGAATCAATTTTTAAACTAGAGTAAAAGGGAATGGTTAGAGTTGTTTTTGCTTCTATTAGCTCTAATAAACGTAACTGCATTACTCGAATTGTTCTACTTCTTACCCCTAACTCCGTTAAAGTTAAAATAGCCAACGCCGTAGAAAAAGCGACATCATACAACCCAAAAGAATAATCCTCATTTATACTAGCGAGAATTTCTGTTATTAATTTTTGTCTCAAAATGTCTCCTTCTTCTTCATCTGTAATAGCTTGTGCTAAATACCAATCGACTAGATAAGGATTCGCAAAATATAAACCACTACGATGCTCAAAACCAGATAATAAATAATCTAAAGGGGTTTTACTCTCTAATCCTGCCCTTTTTCTTAGACTTCTTACCATGCAGGTAGTGGCATAATCACCTTGACACCAATGGGCGCAACTGTCGTCATAAACCATCTTACCCTCTTGTTTTTCTTCAGACCAAAGTTGAGGATAGTAACCGCCCTTACCATCTGCAAAAACTTCCAATGCCTCTACCGACTCAGGTAAATTAAAACCTTGTAAAACCAAAGCTGAATCCGTTGCGGTAACTAATCTTTGACTATGAAAAGCCCAGAGTTTGCCTTCTTGTTTACTAAGCAAAAATTTCTCTAATTTATCTTTTGAGTTAATTGTATTTTCATCCGTAGCAAGATTTAAGGCTCTTAAAACAAACCCTAAAGGCACTAAATCGCCATAGCCAAATAATGGTTGCGGTGGAGGAGGTTGACACACCATCGCTAAGGGTTTTTCCTCTAACTGATTAACAAGGTTTGCTAAAATTGTTAAGTTGTAATTTTTACCCCAATTACTGCGTACTTCTGAGGCTTTCCATAACCCTTCTTCTAAAGGTGGATCAATATTTCCATGTTGTAAGAAAAAGAGGTTACAATGTGCAGTTCTACTAAAGTGAGATAGAATCCCTGCATGAATATGAATGGGTAAACGATTTTGAAATTTTGCTAAGTAGTAAGAGTTTTTTATCTCTCCTGAAAGAAACTTAACTCCTACTGCTTTTAAAAGAGGATAATGGTCAAAATTGGGTTGATGGTCAAATATTGCTTGAGCTTGTCCATAACCTTCTGCGATTTTAACATGAAGTAAAACGGGAGAGTAAGGGTTTTGTTCTCCTAATCCTAGGCAATCGGCTTCATCAACGGAGAATAAATTTAGCTGAGGCGAAAATCTGGTATATAAATTATCCTTGATATTTTCTTTTGACCAACGTTTTCCAGATACAGGATCAAATAATTGAAAATTATCCCCAGATGCTAAAAATCGACCTTCGCTAGTTAAAACCACGTGAGAATAAGGCTTTAAATCCACATCTTCGGGCAGATGATACATTGCCTTAATAGTATTATGATCGGTTAAAGGTTCGATCGCGCTGATGTTAAATAATACCATCCATTCAAGGGAATGGGGGAGAGTTTGTAAAATTTCTGATACTTGCATAGTTAATAAGTAATAAGTATTATAAGTATTAATGGTTAATTTTTTCTCCAAATCCAACCATTGACGGTAAAACGACTGTGGGCAAAATCTTGAGAAGGGCAATTTACTGGCCTTACTTCGTGCATATATTGACTAAGAAAAAAGACGATACTATTATTAATAGGCTCAATAGTTTTAATACTATCTGGTTTTAAATTTTCGGGGCTGGTGCTGTTGTAAATTTTTAATTCACCTCCTGTAAATGGTTGTGGTTCTTGACACAAATAATATACAAATGTAAGCACTCGTCCTGAGCTTTCTAGTGTGCCGTTATCGTTATGAAGTTTGAAGTAATTATGATCATTATGGGCTGTAATTTGAGCTTCTATGTGGGCAACAGGAAAGGGCGGAATGCCTAGTTTATCTATCACATCAGGTAAAATGGAGGAGATGCGATCGCGCATTATAGTTTCCCATTCAGGGAAATCAAATAATACTGAAGAAAGACGATAATTTTCTTCTTTCCTGCCTAAATTTTGATAATCTTCATGAAGAGTAGCTGATTGAAATTGATTTTTATTACGAATAATAAAGTTTAATAATTGTTTATTTTCTTGTTCGGACAGAAAATTATTTATCTGAATACTATTATTTTTAAATTCCTTTGATTTTTGTATTCTTTGCTGATCAATTAGAGTATTCATTACCGCTAAATAGGCTTTAGCTTCTAAACATTTATTCTCCTGATAAACTACTTTTATATGATGCAAACTTTTAAAGAAAATTCTTTGATATTGAGAGCCAATTAAACTCGACAATTTAGATAAGTTTTTGGGCCATAATTCAGGGTAATCTTTCTCTCTTATATATCCCGTATAATTGAGTAAAGCATCTTTTTTTTCTGGAATTACTAACCCTTTTTCTAATAAATATTCTAAAAATAATTGCCATTTAGGGTTAAGAGAAGGTTGTCTTTCTAAATAACATTCTAAACCAATTTTAGGAGCTATTTCGCTCCCTATATCTATATCTAAATCGATGCGATCGCAGTATTGAGCTAAATCATTTAAAAGACTTTTTAATTCATTAACAGAACCAATCCAACCAATTTTTTGTAAAAATTCAATAACTTTTGTGTGAGAAATATCACGGATACAAACCCGAATAAAATCGCTTTCCCTTGCTAACATTAAACCTATTTGAAAAACATAAGCACCAGAAGGCAATGATTGTAAACAAGTTAATAATTTTGCCTGAATTTCAGGATTAATGGATTTTCCCCTTAACAAATTTAAAGCCGTATCACAAACCCACTTAATCGCCTCATCCGCTTGATTAGCATAAATAGCTTGAGGAGCAAAAAAACAACTGGGAATCGGGATATTATCTAGTGTCTCATCAATATCAAATTCTAACCAAATATTATTAATTTTCTCCGATAAAATCGAACCCTTATCATTCCATAATTGACCAAAAATATTAACATTTTTCCAAACAGGATGAATTAACAAATTTTCCGATAATTGAATAGAATATTCTTTATCCCCTAATACTTTTTTTCCTGTTTCTGTAGCATCTGCACACAAAAGAAAATCACAATGAGCTTTTGGTGTTCCTAAACGAGATTCAAAGCCAAAAAAAGTAGTTAAAGCACTAGGAAGATATTGAGCAACTTTACTAATATTTTGCCAATTATTCTCATCAATAATATCAGTAGAAATAGTTGGTCTAATTAAATTAATATAATCATTTAAAGAGTTTTTAATCATAATTTTAAAAAATAAATAATAAAAAACTATATTATTCTTGACTTGATTTAATATCAAGATCTGGAATTTTTGTTAGTCTTTCTGGCGGTAAATTATACTGCTCACAAATTAAACTTATTCTTGGTTGAGAGCTAGTTACAGAATTGACAGAATGAAGTAAATTACCAATAAAATAAATTAAATTATTTCTCTGGGGTTTTATCTTTGCTACTTGTTTATTTTCTGATTCTAAAATTAATTCTCCTCCTCGCAAATCATCGGGTATTTTTACATATAAAACACTAACTAATTGAGGAACAAGCATAACCATTTCATAGGAAGAAATACTGCAATCAATATGGGGATCAACTCGACTACCGTTGTCTAAAATTAGGGCATTGAGATAGAACGCATTACAAGGCCTTTTTAAGGCAGTGTTTAAGTAAGTTTTAAAAAAAGGAAATTCCGTTTCTACTTTGTCAATACTGCTACTTTTAAAAACTACGGAAAAACCTCTAGTTTGTTCAAAATTTTCACTTAGTTGATTTTTTGCTAAGTAAGGAGATGATAGAATTGATTTTTCTAATTGTTCAAGATAATCAATAGAGAATAAATCTGATCTTTGAGCGTAATATTTAGGCTCTTTTTTCGGACTTAAAAAATTAGCAATAGTTTTACTTCTGCTCATATTAACTAATTATCTAAAGATTGATAAAAATGTTTTCTTCTATTTTGCTTGTGCCATTAATTACAAATTGATCCCCTATTTTCCACGGGATAACTTGAGTAAGACAATCTAAATTATGCAATTCTTCTTTTACGTCTTTAATTAAAGTAGCATCATGGATTCCTGACTCTCCCAATTCTGCCCAACTGTCTGCATAAGGTAAGCAATATTTTGCCCCAACAATTGAACAAATTTTAGCAACTCCTTGAGGTCCTAAAAGGGCGATATGTTCTCCTTCTTTTTTATTGGTAACAGAAAAAATTTGAGGATTACTGAGCAAATTGGCGACAATATCTATTCCCCACCCTGATAAATCAGTACCAATGGAGTTATAAGACAAGGGTTGAAAATTGCTGAGGACATGATCCAATGTGCCAAATTTTTCTTTGACATATTCTGCGACTTCTGCCATGGTTCCCATATCGTCATCGCCAGAATCGATTAAAAACCAAGATTTATAGTATTCCGTGTTAATTAAGTAAGTATTTCCCCAGTTGCGCAAATCAGGGTGTTTTGGTTGGTTAAATTCCGGTACTAAAGGTTGTTCGCCATAGAAGGGTAATACATTAATTTCTATATCCCCCACTAAAATCGTTTCTGCATACCAATCAACAGCCATAACATTAGTAAATCCTAAACTTTCAAGTCTGGCTTTCATGTCTTCGCACATAATTGATCCCCTTGGCACTTTTGGTACAATGATGGGAATTTCTGGGGGAAACATCATCAAAGTGGGATAATGCCAATGATCATAGTGGGGATGAGAGATCAAAATAGCATCAACATTGTCACCCAACATGGCACGACTAATATCTTTTTTCAGGTTGGGAATGCCATAGTTAGAGTGAAGATGAGGATCTACTAAAATACCTGTGGTTTTGGTGCGGTAAAGTAGGGCGGCGTGTTGCAAACGAAAAACTCCCGGAGTTTTTAATTCAAGGGATTTTGGTTGATTGGGTTTATTTTGAACTACTTTTGTATTGATTAATTTATCTAAAAAGTCGATCATGGGTTGTTCGAGTTGCCCACAGATTTGCTCATAGGAGAGATTGGATTGACCACACAGATAAAATAATTTATGAATTGCGGGTAAGGTGGATTGATCATAAATTATTTCTGAGCCATATTTTTCTAAGAATAAAGGATAGCGGGTGTTCCCGTATTGCAAAGACAGGATCGGACTTTTTTCAGGAAACAAAAATTGTTCTTTAAGAGAAAAGGTTTCTGCTGGATTATCTAATTCAAACTCAAAAAGTTTTTCTGCTATTTTATGATGCTTTTTTGCACCGATGACAATAGCTTGATCTAGGCTGTTTAATTGGACAAATTGATTGAGTATTTCTTGAATAAAGGGTTGAATTACATAACAGAGGCGATCGCAACTGTTGAGAGCAAGAATTTGAGAACCGTTGGCGAAGGAAATTGCACTGTCCATAATATCAGAAAAGGTATTTTAAAACTCTTTAATAAAGTTTTGTGAGAAACAATAAATATTTGTTGGGTAAATTTAATTCTTATTAATAGATAAAACTTCCAAAGTACCGAAATACCCCGGAAGTCTATAGTTTTTAACTATGATGAAAAGGTATTTCTACCATTTAATTTTGGGAATTAATGCGGAGAAGATAGTGGAAGCAGCACCGATCGCAGCTACAGTAATTGCAACTACTTCACCACCAGCAACAGCCTCTAATTCTTCATCGGTTAACTCACCAGATTCTTGACGCTCGACAGCTTCTTCTTGACGTTTTTGAATTTCAGCCCATAATTCCTCTGGTGTAATGTCATAACCATACTCGTTAGCTAGTTTGGCGGCATCTTCACGGTCATTTTCTGAAGTTTCGAGAATTGTTACTAATCTTTGTTGTAACTGCTCGTTTTCAGGAACTGCATCGAGGAATTGAACTACGGCTTCTTGACTCATTTTGTTACCTCCCCTAAGGGTTTTTACGTAAGTTTATTAAAACTTTAAAAACGATGATAAATACTGGAGAGGCGATCGTCAATAGATAAAAGTTCTGAAAAGTTCGGTACTTTTTCCTACCATTTAATATTAGGAATAGCAACACCAGCAGTGACCGAAGCGGCAAAACTAGCGGCGGTGATAAGAACGCTTCCCACCACAAACTCTCCCCCAGCTACGGCTTCTAATTCTTCATCGCTCAATTCTCCAGACTGTTGACGGGCTAAAGCATCATTTTGTCTTTTTTGGATTTCTGCCCAAAGTTCATCGGGAGTAAATTCATAATTTTTAGAGTTAGCTAAATCAGTAACTGCTTGACGATCATTTTCAGCTTCTAGGGCTGTGGCAAGTTCTTTCTGCAACTCTTCATCAGTTTGAACTTTGTCTAAGAAAGCCTCTACTGCGGCTATGCTCATGATTAAATCTCCTAAAAACTTTAACTGTTAATAATGAAAATCAACATTTGATTGTTGAATATATAAATAGGTGGCAAAAAAAGATGAAAAACCTATTAATCTGGATAAATGGCAGGTCAAAAACCTTTACCATTTTATTTTGGGTGCGATTCCACCACCAATTGTCCATCCAAGACCAGCCGCTCCAACAACGGTGGCAACTACTGCAGTAGCAACGAACTCACCACCTGCAACGGCTTCCAATTCTTCATCTGTTAATTCTCCAGCCTCTTGACGGGCTTCCAAATCCTGTTGACGTTTTTGGATTTCTGCCCAGAGTTCATCGGGGGTAATATCATAACCGTATTCATTCGCCAATTGAGCGGCATCTTCACGATCATTTTCTGAAGATTCGAGAATAGCAACTAATTTTTGCTGTAGTTCTTCATTTTCAGGAACAGCTTCCAAAAACTGTATAGCAGCTTCTTGACTCATTATTCTTCCTCGATATAATGTTAAGTGAATATTACTAATGTAGATTATTAGCAATCCATGGGTACATACTAGAAACTATTTCTATGGGAGTCAATAGAGAAAAGTTCAGAAAAGTTCAGTATTTTGTTACCATTTAATTTTAGGAGCTAGTATTCCCACAGCGATACTGCCACCAACAGAAACAGTCATAGCAACAGTTGATGCGATCGTTGCTACAAGTAGTTCTCCTCCAGCCACTGCCTCCAATTCCTCATCCGTTAATTCACCAGCCTCTTGACGGAATTTAGTTTCCTGTTGACGTTTTTGGATTTCTGCCCAGAGTTCATCGGGGGTAATATCATAACCATATTCATTAGCTAACTGAGCGGCATCTTCACGATCATTTTCCGAAGATTCGAGAATAGTAGCTAATTTTCTTTGTAACTCTTCATTTTGGGGAACTGCATCTAAAAAACTAATAACAGCTTCTTGGCTCATAATTTTCTACCTCTTTATTCACTAAATATATAAACGGAAAGGTACTACTGACAGAAAAATAACTGAACAGTAACACAGATATGAGAAATTTGAAATTCTCTATTGCCCACTCTTAAATTATTCAAGTCCTACCATTTTGGTTTCGGAAAAGGGTTTGAAATAGAACCCGGCATATTGTAAGTGTTTATTGTAAGAGGTTGAAAAATACCGACGGTGATGCTAGGAATAGAGCCTCCAGCAACACTTTCTAATTCTTCCTCGCTTAATTCTTCGCTTTCTGGGTTCTGTGCAAACTCTTCCTGCCGTTGTTTTGCTTCCTCCGACAGTTCTTCTGCCGTGACATCAAACCCGTATTCCTGAGCTAATTTAGCTGTTTCTTGGCGATGGTCAATGTCTTCTTGAAGAATGGAAACCAATTTTTGTTGTAGCTCATTATCTTCAGGAATTCTAGCGAAAAACTGCTCTACTGCTTCTTTACTCATTATTAGTCAGACTCCATATGAGAATGAAAATTGATGTTAATTAATTGTTTTGAAAAAACAACTATTACAGGCTAAGGCAATATAATTTTTATGAAACCACAAATACACAAAAGTTCATAAAAGTTTAGAAAACTTTAGAGTGTGGGTTAATCATGGTATGAAATGCACTGAAATTATGCCAAAAATTGAGACATCAAAATATTATCACTATTGCCTATTCCCCACCTAAATGAGAAATCATATACAAAATAAGCAACGCCAACTTTAGAATTTTTACTGGTCAAAAAATTTCCAAAATTAAACCGTCACTGAAAAGGAAAAACCTAAACAGCAACGGAAATATAATGAAACTAAAATTGTCTATCTATTGTGTCTGTTTATTCACCCGTGAATCATAAAACTCTTACCATTTTGGTTTAGGGAAAGGAATAGGTCCAGGACGTGGGGTTGGAAAAGGAAAAGTGCCTGGTATAGGCGAGGGGAAGCTAAAAGTACCGGGGAAAGATAAACCACCGGCAACGCTTTCTAATTCTTCCTCACTTAATTCTCCACTTTCCTGGCGCTGTGCAAATTCTTCCTGTCGTTTTTTGACTTCTTCCGAAAGTTCTTCGGCTGTAATATCAAATCCATATTCTTGTGCTAATTTAGCAGTTTCTTGACGATGATCAATATCTGCTTGAAGAATAGATACTAATTTTTGTTGCAGGTTATCATCTTCAGGAATTTTTGCAAAAAACTCTTCTACGGCTTCTTTGCTCATATTAGTTGACCTCTTGTAAAAATAAATTGGAAAATTTTTATGATTTTCGTTGACTTCAAGTAACTGTCATTAAGGTAATATAATTTTTCTTATAATGTCTATACATAAAAGTTCATAAAAGTTCAGGAATTTATTCATAGCTTGTGAACAAATATGGCATTCCTTTTATTAATGAGTTAAGCTGAACTCAAGATGAAAATATTACCTCATTTTAGTTTTTTATAGTTTCTATACCAAGTGATTTTATCGATAAAGTTTTATATATAACTATGTTATTTTCATAAAAATTAAATATTTTCAATGTTCATTATTATCAAAATATATTGATTTACTAATTGGTTTTTCTAAATAACAATTAACGTAAAATTGTTATATTAACAAATATCATAACCTAAAAAAAATATAAATATAAAGACAATTTTTTGATTAAATTTATTTTTTTTAAAAGGATAAAAAATAGTTAATAACTAAATAAAATAAGGAATAAATTTTTTAAATATTGCTACCTATGAAACTGGAAAATCATCATTTAGAAACAACATTGAGCTTTATTCAAAATCAAGCTAGTTCAATTAATGAAAGGTTAACTTATCATTGGATTCCCAATATTTCAAATTTCTGTCAATCTCAGGTAGAAGAAAATTTAAATTTATGGTGTCACATCGTAGCAAAAGGCAATAAAGAAAAATTTAAACAGCGTTTGGCTTTTGAAGGCTTCACATTAGATAAAATTTCATTGATTTTGGCTGAAGGAACTTTTTCTCCTGACACCCCTTTACCTGAATGGTTGATTACTCTAAAAAAAGTTATACAAAAAGCTGAAAATTTAGAATTATCGCAATTACCTGAGAATATTGTTAATTCGACTAAAATTCCTTTTGAGCCTATTTATACTCCCTTTATTCAAGTGGCTTGGGATAAATTACGTCAAAGAACAAAATCTACTTTAGATTTGTTAAATAATGATTCTTTGGTAGTTTTAGAACAACAGTTAATTAATCAACTTGCCTATCTTTGTACATCTGTTTTATTGGAAGAATTTAAAAATTTTCGTTCTTCAGGAAATGAAATGAAGGAGTTTATTTTAACTCAGATAAAAGAAAGTAAAAGTAATAATAAATATAAGCAATTTTTAGATAATTTACTATCAGATAATCTGATTTCTTTTTTTGAAAAGTATAGCGTTTTGGGAAAATTGAGTGCTATATTAATTAATTATTGGGTGGAAGCTAATCAAGAATTTATTACTAGGTTAAATAATGATTTACCAGAAATAGAAAGACTTTTTTCTTCGGATAAACCTTTGAAACAAGTTATTGATATTCAGGTTGGTTTATCGGATTCTCATGAAAGAGGAAGGTCTGTTATAGCATTAAAATTCGACACAGGACTAAAGTTAATTTATAAGCCTAGAAATATCCATCTTGATGTAAACTTTTACCAATTTTTAAACTGGTTTAATCAAAAGTCTAATCTTATACCTTTAAAAACAATTAAAATTATCCATCGTGATAATTATGGTTGGATTGAGTTTTTATCATCATTACCTTGTAACAGTGAGCAAGAGGCAAAAAATTTCTATTATCGTTATGGAATGTTGGTATGTCTTACCTATACTTTAGAGGGTTCTGATTTTCATTTTGAAAATTTAATTTCCCATGGTGATAATCCCATGTTGATTGATTTGGAGGGATTATTACAGCCACGAACTAAGGCAAATAACGATGATAATGGTATCAGTTTAACAGAAGGAGCAGAAAGTTCGATCCTGAAGGGATCTACTGCGCAGCACGCATCTACTGCATCTGTCGGAAAATTAATTCAAGAGTCTGTATTTCGCACTTTTTTGATACCAATTGAATATAGTTTTCTCAATGATGATGTCAATGTTAACGTTGGTGGATTGGCAGTAGAAGAAGAAAAGAAAATACAACAAATTGCAATTAACAATATAAATTCCGATGCCATGAATTTGGGCTTGAAGGAAGTAGTTTTTACACAGAGAAATAATTTACCAGTCCTGAATAATGCTATCCTTTCTCCTAAAGATTATTTAGAAGATATAGTTCAAGGATTTAAAGAAACTTATGAGTTTTTGCTGAAAAAGAAAAAGTTATTATTGAGTGAAGAAAGCCCTTTTTTATTGTTAAAAAATCAAAATACTCGTTATTTATTTCGCAACACAAACACATACAACACAATTTTATCTAATTCTTATCATCCTAGTTTACTTAAATCGGGTATCAAGCGAAGTATTGCCCTCGATGTTTTAAGTCGTGCTTTTTTAGGGATGAAAAATCCAGAGAAGTTATTACCCATATTAAGAACAGAATTAAGAGAAATGGAAGATTTAGACATTCCCTGTTTTACCTCCAATACTTCGATAAATGGGGTTTATGTGGGCAAGGGAGAAATGGTAGCAGATATGTTTGAAAAGCCCAGTTTTGAATCTTTGATGACTAGATTTGAAAATTTCAGTCATAAGGATTTAGAGCAACAAGTACAAATGATTCGTAGTGCTTTTTATGCCCAATTAGTTAAACAGCCTCAACCTATTTCTCTTATTTCTACTGATGACTACTCTCAAAAACAGAATTTATCTTTATCTGACTCTACTTCTTTGAATCAAGAGTTATTATTCAGGCAGGTAGTTAAAATTGCAGAAGATTTAGAAAAAAATGCGGTCGCACTAACCACTTCTTCAGAAGCCCAGAGAAACTCTTTGATGTCAACCGATGAAGGGATAACATGGCTCAGTTTAGAGTATCGAGCAAAAACTAATGGTTTCCGTTTCCCGGGGTTAAATCCGGGCTTATATGATGGTAATTCAGGAATTGCTCTTTTTCTTTCTGCCTTATATAAAATTACACAGGATGAGAGATGGAAAAATTTAACCGATAGAAGTCTCAAAACTATACAAAACAATATTCGACAACTAACGAAATATCCTAAAATTCAAGAAAGACTGGTCAAAAAAACGGGTATTAGTGGCACAAGGGGAATTTGCTCAATAATTTATTCCTTAGTTAAGATGAGCGAATTGTTACAAGAACCAATATTATTGGAAGATGCCCATAGTTTAACTGGGTTAATAACTCCTGATTTAATCAAAAAGTCTTCTTTTCCAATTATTGACGGGTTAGCCAGTTCCATTTTAGGTTTATTAGCACTATCGAAAACAGAATTAGCCTCAGCATCGATAAAATCTCATAGTTTGAAAATAGCGAAAGAGTGCGGAGAATATTTACTTCAATATCAACAAACAGATGATAAAAATATCAAAACAGGTTTCACTCACGGTTTAGCAGGTATTAGTTATAGTTTTTTCAGACTATTTGCCCTTACCGATGATAAACGTTTCTTGGAAGCAGGAAAACAAGCCCTTCAACAAGAGCAAAATTTCTTTTCACCTATAGACAAAAATTGGGCTAATGATTCTTCAGACAATGCAGTATTTAACGTTTCTTGGACAAATGGAGCTTCTGGGATAGCTTTAAGTCGTTTAGGTATTTCGCATATTTATAATGATAATTTGATTCAAGAGGATATAAATAACGCCCTAGAAACAACGCAAAAATATTGTTTTGGGGAAGTGGATAACCTTTGTTGGGGTAATTTTGGGCGCTTAGAAACTCTATTAGTTGCCTCTAAAAAATTAAACCAACCTTCATTATTAGAATTTTCCCATCAAGGGGTTAATTCTTTACTGAGTCGGGCAGAATCAGCAGGTAATTTTCAATTATTTTCTGGTTTACCTCCTTTGATTTTTAATCCTAGCTTCCATCACGGTAGTAGCGGTATTGGCTATCAATTACTGAGGTTTGCCCATCCAGATTTATTGCCATCAATTTTACTTTGGGAGTAGAATTCCAATAAAAATAATGAGGTAAAAACCTATGGATGACGGAACTAAATATGCAATCTTTTTAGTTATCTCTTGCTTGTTAATTATTGGCTTACTCTGGCTTCCTGATATTCTTCGTAAAGATTAAACTATTCTTTTTTTGAGATTATGTCTATAGATGATTTTGATTTTGCTAAACTAATTGCCCCCATTGATTTAAACACATTTATCAATGAATATTGGGAGAAAAAACCCTTAATTATTTCTCGTAATCAAAAAAACTACTATCAAGATTTACTCTCGGTAGAGGATTTAGACTCAATTTTACAATATAGTAAACTGAAACCCCCAGAGATACGGGTGGTGAAAAATCAACAGGATTTTCTCCCCGATAGATATGTTAAAGCTGATGGTAGTCTTAACCTTAATCAACTTTATAAAGCCTATTATGAGGATCATACTTTGGTTGTTAATGGCTTACAAAATTTTTGGAAACCTTTGGCGATTTATTGTCAAAAACTACAAAACTTTTTTAATCATGGGGTAATTGCAAATCTTTATCTATCTCCAAAAGACTCAAAGGGCTTATCCCCCCATTATGATACTCATGATGTCTTTGTTTTACAAGTGGATGGCTCAAAAGAATGGCAAGTGCATCAGTGTTTTCAACCTGTGCCTTTGTTGGGAAGTTTTCAACCGGTTATTCCTGAAAATAGTTTACCAAAATTATTACATACAGTTTGTTTACAACCGGGGGATTTATTATATTTACCCAGAGGTTTTGTGCATCATGCGGCTACTCAAGAAAGTTTTTCCCTTCATTTAACTTTAGGTATTTATCCCACTCAATGGCTTGATTTGATGGTTAATGCTTTAACAATGTTGGCATTGAAAAATCAAGATTTACGTAAGGCTTTACCTATTGGCTTTTTAGATAAGCCCGAAATGTTAGGAGAAATTAAGGAGCAATTCGATCAATTATTACAAACTTTTGCGGAAAAAAGTTCTATAGATGAGGCAATGGAATTAATTTATGATCAATTTATTCATAAAATTACCCCAATTCCTGACGGGCATTTTCAGCAAGTTAATTTGGTAGATGCGATCGCACCTGATACATTAGTAGTAAAAAGAGAGGGTATGAGATGCCGTATAGTTAAAAAAGGATTTTCCATCAGTATTCAATTCCCCGGAAATAGTATCAATGGAGGATTACATTATCGAGAGGCAATGGAGTTTGTAGCAAAACAAAAAGAACCATTTACCGCTCAAATGCTTCCCGATTCATTAAAGGAAGAACAAAAAACTCAGTTAATTAGTCGCTTAATTAGAGGGGGTTTACTAAAAACATTACAAGATTGAGCAGAAGGGGTGATAAGGGGATAGGGGGATGAGGGGAGAGGGAGAAACAACTAATGAATGAGTAATGAGGTGTCAGGTTTCAGGTTTCAGGTGTTAGGGAAAAGTAATAAGTGATGGTGCGATTCGTTCGCTAGAAACTAGATTTATAATCTAGGGGATTAGCGGCAATGTATCAATTTATTTAGTACATTGACAACTTAATCATCATGTAGGTGTAAATCCTACCCTCTTGATACTTGGAGTGAAAGCGTCTCCTGTTGCTGGAAAATTGGTAACTTTCTGGTGATGAGCGAGGAGAGAAGGCGGTATCTGATAGCCCCCATTGGAAACCCGCCAAGCAAGAACTTATGGATAGCGAAAGTCAAGATGTATCTGAACCATCGTTAATTACAAATAGCTAAAGAGGCTGTTAAGCTATGAACAAAATGTTAATGGAACTAGGGTAAATAATGTCGTTACGTTATTTACAAGTATCCCATATAGTTCTCGGTGGATAGCATCATCCTAACAGTTCAATCAATGATGATTAGGAACGAAGTAACCCTCAACGGTTCTGTGAAAACAGTAGGAAACCATCCATAAACCATTGAAGGGAGAGGATGTCTCTAAAAGCAAATGCTTTGGGTAACTCCAAAGATAGGCAGACAAGAGACGGATAACAAAGATGTTTGGGGATAAGTAATGGTGTTATGCTTTGGATACCCTTTTTGAGGTAAAAGATATAGCTGTGAAAACTCATCAAGCAAGGAAATAGACTAATTTCTGCTCATGTCAAGAGCTTTGTTATTCAGGAGCTGTATGCGGTGAAAGTCGCACGTACAGTTTTGAAGCAGAGTGCGAGAAGGTGACTTCTCGTTCGACTGTAACAGTTTTTAATTCTTAATTCTTAATTCTTAATTGAAATTTATTCACTATTCACTATTCACTATTCACTATTTATTGCCTGTTGCCTGTAAACTACCCTCACAAGTAAACTTAGATGCAAACTGACTCACTTATTTTTTTTACATGAGGTTAAAGTGGTTGAATATTTAGTCTTTTTAACAATTTCTGCGAGTTTATATAGTCTTTTTGCTCTTGGTTTGAATTTACAATGGGGTTTTACGGGGTTAATTAATTTTGGTCATGTAGCCTTTATGACTATTGGAGCTTACACGACTGTTTTGCTTGAGTCACAAGGAGTCCCTTTATTTTTAGCGGTAATAATTGGTG
The DNA here is from genome assembly GCF_000317675.1 of Cyanobacterium aponinum PCC 10605. Classification (NCBI taxonomy): domain Bacteria; kingdom Bacillati; phylum Cyanobacteriota; class Cyanophyceae; order Chroococcales; family Geminocystaceae; genus Cyanobacterium; species Cyanobacterium aponinum. The sequence goes on along the minus strand of NC_019776.1, from coordinate 1,265,371 downwards.
CTTTAGGGGCTTCTATTTTTGGCTTAATTATTGGTTTTAGTAGTATTAAGTTAAGAGAAGACTACTTGGCTATTGTCACTATTGGGGCTGGAGAATTAGTCCGTTTGATTGTTCAAAATGAAGAATGGTTAACCAAAGGAACTTTTGGTATTCAAGGTTATAATCTGCCTTTTGGTACTTTTAAGCCTAATCCCTTGGGAAAATTATTGATGGTTGCCATTCTCACAGTCTTAGCCGTGTTTGTGGTTTGGCGTTTATGGATTAATGTTCGTCAAAGGTTAAATTTAGCCAAAAACATTCAGGGAAAAAGTTATCAACCTCCCAGTTTATTAAGTACTTATGTTTGGGGTAGTCTAGCTTTTATTTTTATTCTTATCTGTTATATTAACGGTGCGATCGCACTTATGGACTATACTTATAAAGCCGGGTTAATGTTACTGATATTGATAACCTTGGCAGTGATTTACTATGGCTTAGATATTATCATTCATTCTCCTTGGGGGCGGGTGTTGAAAGCTATTCGGGAAGATGAGGAAGTTGCAAAGGCGTTAGGCAAAAACGTTTTTTGGTATAAATTACAAGCCTTTATGTTAGGAGGTGCGATCGCAGGTTTAGCTGGTGCATTTTACAGTTGGCAATTAACAACCATTTATCCCAGTAGTTTTGAACCTTTAATGACATTTAATGCTTGGATTATCGTTGTTTTAGGCGGTTCAGGAAATAATGCGGGAGTTATATTAGGAGCAATGATTTTTTGGGGATATGACTCCTTAACTCGATTTATATTTAGTAGTATGCCCTTTATTACTGCCTCTCAAGTTGGTGCATTTAGAGTCATGGTAATTGGTTTAATTCTTATGATTTTAATGATTTGGCGTCCTCAAGGCATTCTTGGCAGAAAAGGAGAACTTTCTCTGAGTAAATAACCTCAGTCCACCCGAGTGTGGGGTTCAGAAAAAGGTTACAGGTGTCAGGTAGCAGGTTTCAGGTTTCGGGGAATAATGAGTAATTATCAACTATTCACCCCAACACTAATTGCCATTGCCTATTCAGGGCTGTTTCATACTAAAATCTTTGTTTAAGAGGGAGTAATAAGTAACGAATAATGAGTAATGAGTTTTGATAATTTATTATGATTAATTGATTGTTTCAAGATTTTTTATTCTTACTTAAAATCTGCAAGTCAAAAATCCCCCCATCTCTCTCTCCCCTTATCTCCCGCTCTTTTTTCTTTCTCGAAAATGAAACAGCCCTGCATTCCCTATTGCCTTGTCTTAATTTCCAATTACTAATTGTTAATTACCTGTAGTTGACACTTTTAAATAAACAAGCTACGATAGAGATTAACAGGTCAGACAAGGGGCTGTAACGGCTTCGACAGGCTAGTGAAAGCTGACCCGTGATTCAGGTCGAGAGTGAGTCTCCTCTCGCAAATAAAAGGCTCAAAAAAAATGTAACTGCGAACAACATCGTTCCTTTTGCTCGTAAAGCAGCTCCTGTTGCTGCCTAAGACCTAAAACCGGTTCGAGCGCTTATAGTGTGACTCCGTTAAGCATTATAGGCAAACCCCAACGGATGCTCTTAAAGATGGTTTCTAGTCTGTCTTTGAGATAAGAAAACACTAGAAAATCCTACTGTCAGGGATAAGTGACAGTTCCCGCTCTGAGGATTAGATGAGCTAAACCTGTGAATGAGCGAAAAGTAAATAGCTAGTTTGGACAGCAGTTCGACTCTGCTCAGCTCCATAACTAAGAAGGGTGTCAGTAAAACTGTTACTGACCCCTTTTTTAATGGCTATATCAACATGAAATTATCTTTCCAGTTCATTGAGATTAAAAAGAAAAGGAATTCCACCACCGTTACTATCTCCACCCATAACAAGAACTTTAGGCATTTGAGCCCCTCCTTCTTTCCAGGCTTCGATCGCTTCTTTCTTCAATACTAGGTCTCCTCCTTGAGCTTTTAAAGTTTCTGCTAAGAGTCTTTGAGCCTCGGCTTTACCTTTTGCCCGATTGATGTCCGCCTGTGCTTGTTGTTCAGCCTCTTTGGCTACATAAACCGCTCTTTGTGACTTTTGTTCAGCGATTTGTTTTTCTTCTACCGCCTTAGCAAATTCAGGGGAAAAGTTTAAGTCCACAACACTGGTGTCAAGAACAATAATACCATATTTTTCTAAACGCTCATTTAAGGCATTATCAAAATCATCTTTTAACTGATTACGTTGGGTGATAGCTTCTTCAACAGTACGCCTAGCGGCGGCAATTTTGAAAGATTCCTGAGTTTGAGGAGCGATAATTTTAGCGACAATATTTTGCAAAGTTCCCTGAGTTCTTCTAATATTAACTACTTGAATGGGATCAAGGCGGAAGTTAATGGCAAAACTAGCACTTAGTTCCTGTAAGTCTTTTGTCGAACTTTGAGCAGGGACTTCAAATTTCTGTACAGTGACATCATAAACATCAACGTTGGAAACTAAAGGGGGTTTAAAGTGGATACCCTCTAATAATGCTCCATCTTGGGCTTTTCCCAGAATACTTAATACACCAGCTTGTCCGGGGTTGATAATAATAAAGGAATTAAAACCAATAAAAACAATTAAAGCGGCAAGAATTCCGCCTATTAAAGTTGAAATATTGCCTGTAGTTTGACGATCCAATGTTTTTCTCCAAATATATTAGTTTTGTCAAATCAGGTTCATTTTAACATCTCACCCATGGGGACAGTTTTCAGGTTTCAGGTGTTAGGGTTCGGAAAGTTCACTCAAGCACTCATACATTCCCTTCAGTCGTAAACGGAGTTCAGAGTTAGAAGTTATTAATTATTCACTATCAACTATTCACTATCAACTATTTACCGAAAATGCCTTGAGGTCTTACTAACAAAATTACAATCATAATCAGTAAAGCAACACCGAGCTTATATTCTGAACCCACGATAAAAACACTCAATTCTTGTGCCACACCAATAATCAAACCACCTGCGATCGCACCATAAATATTACCAATGCCCCCTAAAATCACAGACGCAAAAATAGGTAAAATCAAAAACCATCCCATATTAGGACGCACTGCAGTAATTAATCCATATAATCCCCCTCCCGTGGCGGTAAGTATTGCTGTTAAAACCCAAGTGAATAAAACTATCTGCTCAACATTAATCCCTGATACCCTCGCCAAATCAATATTATCTGCCACCGCCCTCATGCCTTTCCCCATTTTCGTTTTTTGCAGTACCAAATGAAGTCCCACTATAGCCAAAATAGTAACAATAATGACAATAAGACGATAATAAGCAATTTTTAAACCACCAAAATCGAGGGCTTCAACCAACGGTAAATCATAGTTTTGATTACTCCCCCCCCAAATGAACAAAATACCATTGCGCAGAAACAAGGCTAAACCGATGGATACAATAATTAAACTGGTACTACTGGCTTTTTGTTTTCTCAAAGGTTTCCATAATAGTTGTTCTCCTGCTAACATAATAAGTATTGTCCCCAAAAGTGCGATCGCCATTGACAACCAAATATTCAACCCAAAATGATTAATCCACCAAGTCAAATAAGCACCAACGGTCAAAAAATCACCATGAGCAAAATTAGACAGACGTAAAATTCCCATAGTTAGGGTTAAACCCACCGCCGCCAATGCAATAATACTTCCCACCGCTAAACCATTGAAAAGGGCTTGAAATATCGTTGAATCCATTAACCTTTAACCTTGTTAATTTTTTTTAATAATAAGACTAAATTACCAGTAGAAAAAGTATTTCACCGACGAATATCGAGAAAAACTAATTCAGATTAGCAATCACCAATTATAATATTGACTAGGAAAAAAACCTAATCCTTCGTACTTATTCAAATCAACTAAATATTTTATAGAAAGCATATTGGAGAAAATAATCAAAGCCTGTGACCTATAGCAACAAAAAAAATAACCAAAGAGATTTACCCAAAATTAATGAAAATATTCGTTTTCCTAAAGTCAGATTAATTGACACAGACGGAGAACAACTTGGTGTTCTTGATACCAGAGACGCAAATCGTCTAGCGGAAGAAAAAGAATTAGACCTCGTCTTAGTCAGTGAAACGGCTGATCCTCCTGTGTGTCGCATCATGGACTATGGCAAATTCAAATTTGAGCAGGAAAAAAAAGCAAGAGCCATTCGCAAAAAGCAACATACTGCGGATGTTAAGGAAGTAAAAATGCGTTACAAAATCGACGAGCATGATTATCAAGTACGTCTTAATCAAGCAAAACGCTTCCTTAAAGCTGGTGATAAAGTGAAAGCAACAATCAATTTTAGAGGAAGAGAAGCTCAACACACTCACTTAGGACAGGAATTATTAGAGCGTCTTGCAGAAGATTTAGGGGAAATGGCAGAAGTTCAACAAAGACCAAAAAAAGAGGGACGCAATATGATAATGCTTCTTTCTCCTAAAAAAGCCTAGTTAGAATTAATGAAGAATTAACAATTAGCAATTAGTGATTAGTAATTAGAGATTACTCAAAAAGTCTTTACCTAGAGATGGAGTTAACTGAGTTTGATATAGGATTGTCTGTGGTAAAAAAAAGAGAAAAGGGTACAGTATTTATAATTGACATCAACTGCGGTTAAATTGATTTTCAATAGGTTTTTTCTCAATTTAATGACTTTTTCCCTTCTCCCCTTTTAAGGGGAGATATACAAGGGTGTCCCAAATCAGCTACCATAGCCAAAGAGATTTATTCAGAACTTTGGTTAATTATTACTAATTGCTAATTAATTCACGGTACAACTAAAACAGGACAGGGGGCAAGATTAATCACCCGATTAGTGACACTATCTTCAACTCCTTCTTGAGTTAAACCTAAGCCACGACATCCCATAATAATTAAATTAGCCTCAATCTCATCAGCAACATCACAAATAACAAAAGGAGGCATTCCTTCTCTTTCTATGACTTCTGCTATAATTTCAGCTTGGAAAAATAAATCTTGAGCATTTTTGAGTAATTGAGCAACAGTTTTCATGTCGCTCATCACAGCATCTTCTTCTTGATTTGTTTCTACAACTGATAGTAGATATAGTTTACTTTCATAGGTTTTAACGATGTTGCTTACGACGGCAACTGCTTCTCTGGCTTCTCTACTTTGGTCAATGGGAAATAGAATGTTTTTGAACATAGCACTTACCTCTAGTGACATTGTCAGGTAAAATCGGCAAAGAGTAATTTTTTTTACTTCTTCTATTTTTATTGTCTGATAAATATTCCAAAATATCACTATGGCTAAAAAAAGTGTTGCAAATTTAACAAAATCTGATTTAGAAGGTAAAAGAGTATTAATGCGCGTGGATTTCAACGTGCCTATGGATAACGGTGCGATTACCGATGATACTCGTATCAAAGCGGCTTTACCTACCATTAATGATTTAATCTCAAAAGGTGCGAAAGTAATTTTGTGTAGTCACATGGGTCGTCCCAAAGGTCAAGTTAAGGATAGTCTCCGTTTAACTCCTGTGGCAGTCCGTCTTTCTGAGTTATTGGGTAAAAATGTGGTTAAGTGTGATGACTGTATTGGTGATGATGTGACTAATGCAGTTAATGGGATGGCTAACGGTGATGTTGTCTTATTAGAAAACCTCCGTTTTTACAATGAAGAAGAAGCTAATGATCCTGAATTTGCGAAAAAATTAGCTAGTAATGCTGATTTGTACGTTAATGATGCTTTTGGTACTGCTCACCGCGCCCATGCTTCCACTGAAGGGGTTACTCACTATTTATCCCCCAGTGTGGCTGGTTTCTTAATTGAGAAAGAGTTGAAATTCTTACAAAGTGCGATCGAATCTCCTAAACGTCCTCTAGTAGCTATTATCGGTGGTTCTAAAGTTTCTAGTAAAATTGGTGTTATCGAAACCTTATTAGAAAAATGCGATAAATTAATTATCGGCGGTGGTATGATTTTCACCTTCTATAAAGCCCGTGGTTTAAGTGTTGGTAAGTCTTTAGTAGAAGAAGATAAATTAGATTTAGCTAAGGCTTTAGAAGCAAAAGCAAAAGAAAGAGGTGTAGAATTTTTATTACCTACTGACGTAATTGTAGCTGATAATTTTGCTCCTGATGCAAACGCTCAAACCGTTGATATTAATAGCATTCCTGATGGTTGGATGGGCTTAGATATTGGTCCTGATTCCGTTAAAACCTTCCAAACTGCTCTTGCCGACTGTCAATCCGTTGTTTGGAATGGACCTATGGGAGTATTTGAATTTGAAAAATTTGCTAAAGGTACAGAAGCGATCGCACATAGTTTAGCAGAAATTACCGCAAAAGGAGCAACTACTATCATTGGTGGTGGTGATTCCGTTGCCGCCGTAGAAAAAGTTGGTGTTGCCGAGAAAATGAGTCATATCTCTACTGGTGGTGGTGCTAGTTTAGAGTTATTAGAAGGTAAAGTTTTACCCGGTATTGCCGCTTTGGATGAAGCCTAATTGACTTTAGTAATAAGTAACAAGTAATGAGTTAGGGGTTTTTACCCCTTATTTTTTTGTTATTATTAACTACTGACAACAAAAATAAAAGGCTCTATCACTTCTCGTCGTGTAAATTATTAGTTAGGGTAGGCTGAAAGGCAAGAGGCAATAGGCAATAGGGGATTATTAAATAATAATTTATAAACTTTTAGTTTTTATTTTACTATAAACACTATTCAATAAAGGTTATGGAAGTCCTGTTTCTCTTAATTTATCATAACCACACTCTGAAGAACCAAATAAAATTATTACCTCTTATTATAAAAGAATAGTTTTTATTGAACCTCACACCTAAACACCTTTGATATTAATTTTTAATTCTTATCTGAATCTTCTAAAAGACTATCTAAGTCAAAATCCTCCTCATCAGAATCATCATCCAAGCCAAAATCTAAACCTAAGTCATTATCATCATTATCAGACAATTCTAGGTTTCCTAAAATATCATCTTGATCATCATTATCGATGGATGCAGAAGCACTAGCAGATTCAGTAGTATAATCAAAATTAAATTCATCATCGGAATCACTAATTTCTAACAATTCATCGTCAGTGGAAGAAAAATCAGAATCATCAGAAAAAATGTCTAATTCATCTTGACTAGAAGTTGTTTGAGATTCTCCAAAAGCATCTAAATTCAAATCATCCCCTAAATCATCATCACTAGATATATCCATTTCAGAAGAAAACATATCTATTTCTGTTTCATTCTCTTCCATCACAAAATCTAAGCTAGAATCATCCTCATCAATTTCTTCCAAAGCAAAGTCAGGGGTTTCACTCTCGCTTTCATCTGTACCAAAATCAAAGGGCGATTCTTCCTCTACTTCGCTAATTTCTTCTAAAGCAAAGTCAGGGGTTTCACTTTCGCTTTCGTCTGCACCAAAATCAAAAGGCGATTCCTCTTCAACTTCACTAACTTCTTCTAAAGAAAAATCAGGGGTTTCACTTTCACTTTCATCGGCACCAAAATCAAAAGGCGATTCTTCCTCTACTTCACTAACTTCTTCTTGCACCTCTCCTAAATCGAAAGGAGTATCTTCTTCAACAGAATCAAGAGGAGGATAGATTTCTGTCGCAATATTAGCTTCCTCTTCAGAAAAGTCGAGAGAAGATTCTTCAGAAGTATCATCCTGAGTAAATACAAAATCTTGACCTTCTTCTACTTCATCAAAGGTTAAAGAGGCTTCCTCAACTTCCTCTACACTATCAAAAGGTGTTGCGATTTCAGTTGCAATACTAGATTCTTCTGGCACATCAAAAGAAGATTCTTCTTCAGAAAAAGCACCAAAATCAGGGGTTTCATCTTCTATTAGGGATTCTTCTTGATTATTAATATCTGAGTTTTCTTCTTGTAAAAATTCCTCTGAAGCGTTTTGCGTACCTGCAATAGAATCTATAATAGCGTCAGAATCTGGAATTAGTCTTTCAAGCTGTTGAATTCTTATGCTGTAGCCCTCGATTTCTGTTTGATGATTATTTTGTAAATCTTCTATCTGGCTTTGAAAAGACTGTTGTAACTGATTTTGATAATCTTCAAATTGCTGTTGCTGTAATTGTAATTGAGTTTCTAATTCAGCTATTCTGGTATTTAACCCATCCACATCATCAGAATCACCTTTCCCTGCCTCTAACTCGGCAATTTTAGCTTGTAACTGTGAAATTTGAGTTTCTGCGTTTTCTAACTCACTAATTCTGCGTTGTAAATCCGTTACTTGCTCTGTTTGTGATTCTAAATAGGTAATATTTGTTTGTAATTCACTAATTTGATTTTGATATTCTTGAATTTGGTTACTGTAACTACTTTCAACTTCAGCAATTTTTTCATTAGCTTGGTTTTCATATTCTCGAGTTAAAGAGGCAATTAACTCTTGCTTACGGGCTTCAAATTCTCCTTCGGCTTGGTTTAAAACTTTCTGCTTTTCTGCTTCAACAACAGAAGCATCAACCTTGTCTTTGTTAATAAACCACAATATTGCCGCACCAACAACTAAACCTATAAGTAAGAATAAAACTTGCATTAATTTTTCCTCCGTGTTTTCTTATAAGAGTTTTTTTATGAATATTTATTTATTTTTGGTCTAACAGTATTATATGGATAAATCTTATTTACTTATTTTTTTTAATAAAATTTAAGTGTTTTTACTTAACTTATAAGCATCATAGACTCCTTGCACGTTGTACCAATTAAGAAAAATTCGGGCTATTTCAAGGGCTAGTTGGGGTTTTCCCTGATTAATTAGCCATTGCAAAAGGGGTTTCATTGTTTTTTCATTTAAGCTACCGCCAAGGGAAAGAATGCCCCATAATAGTCGATGCAACCATGTCATTTGAATCATCATTTTAACTTCATAGGTGGGATGTTTCTGATAAAAAAGTACCCCCATTTTGCCTCTTTCTATCTCTTTTTCAATTAATTGGGGTATTTGTTCGAGATTGAAGGGAGGATGCCAATGATAACCCACTGCTGATGGGCATTTAATTAGTTTTAAGCCCAGCCTTTTCAGTCTTACGCCTAATTCTAAGTCTTCCCAACCATATTGACTAAACATGGTATCAAACATTCCCGCTTCTATTAACCACTTTTTTTTGATGGCTACATTACCTGTCGCAAAATAAGCGGCGGAGAAGTCTGTAATTTTATAAGGTTCTGATGTAGGATTGTCAAAGTTGCAAGTATTGATAACTGCACCATAGGTAAAAATTAAGTCAGATTGTAATTTGTTTTCGGCGGTAATTAGGGCTTGAGCGTGACTTTGTAAAAAGCTCTCTGTCACTACTAAATCGCTGTCAATAAAGATAATATACTCACCAACGGCATTTTCTACTCCTAAATTACGAGCCGCTCCTGCTCCTCGATGATTTTGGGTAAATAGTCTAACATGGGGTAAATTGGCTTTTTCTGTGTCTAACCATGAGATAGTCGCATCTGTTGAGCCATCATCCACCACGACAATTTCATAATCAGAGATTAAGCCTGTATCAAATTGTTGGTTTTCCAATGCCCTCAGACATTTTTGTAAAATCGGTAAACGATTGTAGGTAGGAATTACGACGCTAAAAAACACAAATAAACCCCAAAAACAACTATATCTAATCCTAATCTATTAGTAGCTCTCTTCGATATAAATTTATTAGACTTCTTGCTGAAGTTGCGGAAAAAGGGAAGAGGGAACAGGGAAAAGTGATATAATTTTCGCTAAATATTCTTTTAAGTTTAACTCTGAACCCCCAACTCCGAACTCATGTTAGAATTGTTGCAGAAAACGGAGATCGCTATTATATAAACGGCGAATATCATCGATTTTGTGTAAAATCATAGCAAAGCGCTCAACTCCTAACCCTGCGGCGAATCCTGTGTAAATTTCTGGGTCATAACCTACTGCTTTGAGTACATTTGGATCAACCATACCGCATCCGAGTACTTCTAACCATTTACCTTGCCATTGTACGTCAACTTCTGCTGAAGGCTCGGTGAAAGGGAAGTAACTGGCACGGAAAACAGTGGGTAAATCGTCTCCAAACATCTGTCTGAGAAACTCTTTGATTGTACCTTTTAAGTCGGTGAAGGTTAACCCTTTCCCCACGGCTAGTATCTCGATTTGGTGGAATACGGCGGAGTGGGTGGCATCAACGGTATCTCGTCGGTAAACTCTACCCGGTGCGATAATCCTAATGGGGGGCTCATTTTTTTCCATGTAACGAATTTGTACGGATGATGTGTGAGTGCGCAGAAGGCTACCATCTTCAAAATAGAAGGTATCTTGCATGTCCCTAGCTGGATGATCTTCAGGGGTATTTAAGGCGGTAAAATTATAGTAGTCGCTCTCGATTTGTGGTCCTTCGGCAACTGTATATCCTAAGCCGACAAATATATCTAAGATGCGATCAATAGTACTTTGTAAGGGATGAGATTTACCCAAGGGATAGCTCACCCCCGGCATGGTGACATCGAGGGTTTCTGCTAAAATTTGCTTTTCGATTTCTGCTTGTTGTAAATTTTGTTGTTTATTGCTTAAGTTATCTTGAATAGTAGTTTTGATTTCATTTGCGATCGCACCGATACGGGGTCTTTCTTCGGCGGATAGTTTACCCATTTCTTTTAAAATGAGGGATAATTGACCTTTTTTACCTAAATAACTAACTCTTAATTCTTCTAGTTGTGATAAACTCTCGGAAGATGCGATCGCCTCTTGGGCTTCTTGGGCAAGAGTTTTAAGTCGAGATTCTATATCCGTTATCATAAATTTTAATTTTAGCTTAATAGTCATTTATCAGTAAATAATTATTCAGCATTTTGGCAACTTTATCAAATAGCAATGAATGGTAATAAAAGAAAAAAATAAGCATAAATTGTTACATTTTAAACAATATAATTATTATTTTAATTATTGTTAAATAAACATTCGTAAACAAATAAAAATGGATATAGAATGAAATTATAAACAAGGTCAATAGCCTCGCATAAAAATACTTTAAAGTTGTGATAATTATGACATGGCAAATTTTGGTAGCTGATGATGACTTAATTATTAGAAATTTACTTAAAGAATGTTTAGAATTACAAAATTATTCAGTAATTCTAGCGGGTAATGGGCAGGAAGCGATTTCTTTAGCAAAAATTTATCATCCTCATTTATTAATCTCTGATATAATTATGCCTTTGAAAAATGGTTTTGAGCTAGTAAAAGAATTAAGAGATATAAAAGAATTTGAATTATTACCTGTTATTTTTTTAACCAATAAAGACGGTATTCAAGATAGGGTAAATGGTTATCAGGCAGGATGTGATATTTATTTAGAAAAACCCTTTAACCCACCAGAATTAATTGCTATTATTAAGCATTTATTTACTCGTCATAATGTTCAATTAAGTCAAACGAAGTCCGATGTAAAATTAGATATTTCGTTAACAAATAGGGAAAGACAAGTGTTAAGGCTCTTGATTAAAGGATTTTCTAACTTAAGAATAGGAGAGGAATTATATTTAAGCTCAAAAACAGTAGAAAAATATGTGAGTAACTTGTTAAGAAAAACAGGCTCAACTAATCGTACTGAATTAGCTAGTTTTGCTTGTAAGAATAAAATAATTTGAGAAAATCAAAAACTCAAAGAGTTATATTTACATAGTGTATGCGAGTAAGGGCAACTTTTGTAGGTAGAGGAATAAACCTCAAATTACTCATCTTAAAAGATGATATTTTTAATCTATTCTTCTGTAATAAAATACTTCTTTCGGTAGAGATATTTAATACTTTTGAGAGATGAAAATAATTTCAATAATTGTCATGATAGAGAGTAAGTGCAAATAAGAAAAAATTAATTTATGAATACTATTAATATAGGATTAAGCAAAACAGAAATTCAAGAAGTTGTTAAATTATTAAATCAAAACTTAGCAGATTTCTATCTATTGCAAATCAAAACTAAAAAATATCATTGGGATGTAGTTGGACCTCAATTTTTAACCCTCCATGAAATTTGGCAAGGTCAATACGAGATCATTTCAGATAATATAGATAACTGTGCGGAGAGAATTAGAGCTTTAGGAGAATATCCCATTGGCACGGCGCAACTATTTTTGGAGAATACAACTTTAAAAGAGCATCCTAGCGACTTACCTGACTCTACAGAAATGGTACAGCGTTTAGTAATAGACCACGAACATATAATTCGCAACCTTCGTAAGCATATTGATTTATGTTCTCAAAAATTTCATGATGAAGGTACAGCCGATTTCTTAACGGGTATTATGGAACAACACGAAGAAATGGCGTGGATGTTACGCTCTTTCATTGGCGGGAAAAATATTGAGCAAAGAATCAGAGAAGATAGAGAATTGATTACAGAAAGTTAAACTAATCTTAGTTCAGCTTGAAAGTATAGGATAAGGACACCTGAGTAGGGGTTAGAAAAGAGGTGCTAGGGAGAAACTAATTCTTAATTAACCTGAGTTTTGGATAAGCTGAAAGCAGACCAACTCGTAGTCAGAAAACCTTATAGCTTCTTAGAAATAATCATAAAATTGCCTTAACCCGAACTGACTTAAACAAGGGGCTTAAGCCCCTTGCTAAAAACCCTTACCACTTGCAACCTGCAACCTGATACCTGATATCAAATCCGCTTAATTGCACATGGTATAATCAAGAGGATGTATATTTGTTGTCGTAGATTTTGACCAATGCCTTCAAGAATCAAAATTGAACCCCATTTAAGTTTACAAGAATTAGAACAAGGGTATCGAAAAGCCAAACAAGGGATTGAAAAAATTCACTACCAAGTGATTTGGTTATTAGCACAAGGGAAACGAACCTCTTATGTTTCCCACGTTACAGGATATAGCTTAAGTTGGATTTACGAACTTGTTCGTAGTTATAATCGTTCGGGTGCAAAAATGTTGGGGGATCAAAGACAACATAATCGGGGTAGAAAACCGTTATTAGACGATCAACAATTAGCTCTGCTATATCAAAGATTACAATCACCCCCCGATGATCAAGGACTTTGGAATGGTGTCAAGGTCGCAAAATGGCTCACTCAACTTCTAGATCGTACTATTTTCTCCTCAAAGAGGATGGGAATATCTTAAAGGATTAGAATATCGTCTCCGATGTCCTCGTCCAAATCATCAAAATTCTAGCTGCCTTGAACAAAATGAATGGAAAAATCAACTAGCAGAAAAAAAAAAAAGATTCAACAAGAATATCCCGACGCGGACGTTCAAGTGTGGGCTGAGGATGAGCATCGTTTAGGACTCAAACCAGTATTAAGAAGAGTATGGGTAGAAAAAGGTTATCAACCGATAGCTACGGTCAATTGGCGTTTTCAATGGTTGTGGTTATATGGCTTTGTGGAACCAAATACAGGAGAGACATATTGGTGGCTACTACCATATGTAAATACTGAATTGTTTAATCGAGTCTTAAAAGATTTTGCACAGCATTATGAAATAGGTAAAAACAAAAGGGTGATTTTAGCAATGGATCAAGCTGGTTGGCATCCGATTAAAGAAACGACGGAAATACCAGAGGGAATCCACGTTATGCTGATGCCTTCTCACTCTCCAGAATTACAACCGGCAGAACGTTTGTGGCCATTAATAAATGAGGCCATCGCTAATAGGACATTTAAAAATTTAGAAGAGTTAGAAGAGGTAGTTATTAGTAGATGCAAAAAAATTATGGAAGAAAAAGAAATAGTTAAAGGAATAGCCAATTTTTATTGGTGGCCTAATTAATATCTTTTAGTGTGGCTAATTAAACGGATTTGATATGATACCTAACCTTATCGGATATTCTTAAACCAAACTGAGGTTAATTATCAACTATTCACTATTGCCCCTTGCCCTTTTAACTTTGCCTCTTTCCAAATCTGCTACTATAACTAGGAAAATTGGTTTGATATTCTAAACCCTGCGTGTTGGAAGAAATGAGGACGAAACCAATTACGATAATAAGGGGTGGCTTCATAACCATTGGTAGCCCAAGAACCACCTTTTAAAAGATAATGACGATTATCAAAGAATGGAGCAGAATAGTCTTGATATAGATAATGAGGTTGAAAATCTGTTAGGGGTGTAAATATATCCGCTAACCATTCCCAGACATTTCCTCTTAAATCGTAAATTCCTTCATGACTTTGTGCTGTTTCTATGCTACCAACAGGAGTCGGGGAAATATATTTTAGGTTGAGGTTATATTTATTCTCGTCATCTTGGTTTTTCCCACTGGCTAAGTGCCACTGTGCCTCACTCATCATGGTACATTTTTGACCTATTTTCTGACTATAATAATTACAAAATGCGATCGCTTCATGATGGTTGACTTCTACTGGAAAATCGAGGGGTAAATCTATCTCATCAAACATGAGACGATAACGGTAACTATCTTGATTTAGTATCCAAAATTTAGGATGGGTAACTTGATTTGTTTCTCGCCATTGCCATCCTTCTTCCTGCCAATAGTTTGAATTTTGATAACCTCCAGACTTCACAAATTGCAAAAATTCATCGTTGGTAATAGGGTATTTACTAACAGCAAAATCATTGACAATTACTTCTCTTGTGCCGAAATCTACATCCCAACCGTAGAGATAAGCCTTTTCTGGGTTGCCAAGGTTCACGACTCCTCCTTTGACTGTTATCATGTCATTTTTAGGAGGTTTTCCTTTGCTTGAGGCATAATACCAAGATGAAGGTTTTGCGATTAATTCTACGGGTAATTGTCGTATTAACATCGAAGATGTTTCTATGTGTATCCTTTGATGCTCTATCCCCATAATAATTGCCCACCATCGACTTTCAGGGGTGATAGGTAACTCAAGGGGAGTTTTTTTAATTATGTCAATCAATAGATTTCTGGCTTGATGGCGATATGTCCATAATTTTTCTACATCATGCCATTGAATAGATGCGATCGCATTTTGTAACTCATCTGGGGTATCTGGATCAACTCCCATTTCATATAATTTTTCATAAAGAGGGTTAATTCCAGTGTCTAATAAACCAACAATGAGCAATTTATTGATGTAAAATATCGCCGAATGACCAAGATAAAAAATGAGAGGATTACGCAGAGAATCAGGATTAAGATAAAAGGTTCGATCGTCTTGAATACTTTTAAATAAAATATCTTCTGTTTCCCAAGCACTGTTTAAATAATTGATAATATCTTGTTTTGTACAATTATTTAAAATTAAATTTTTATGATTATTTGTTAATAACATTATTGCGATAAAAAACTGAATTTGGGAAGATTGTCGGGGTTAAACATTGTTCAACCCTTAAGGTTTATGAACAAAAGAAAATCAATTAATTTAGCCCAAGGCCTCAAAAGCGACACCTTCAAAAGTAAATTGAGGGAAGTTTTCTAGGATAGTATTTCGTTCTTCCTCCGCAACGTAAATATATACCCCGGGTTGTTGATTATTTTGGAAACGGAAAAAGTCTGTGCCAACATCGGCATTTCCAGCATAAGCATAAAAAGCAATACCTTCTTCCACAAAATTGGGGAAATTCTCTCTAATATTAGCACTTTCTGCTTCCCCTGCATAAAGATAAGAACCCGGTTTATCGGAGTTTTGGAAGCGGTTAAAACGAATTAAATTGTCATCTTCTCTGGTTGAAACTTTAAAAGCTGATCCCTCTTGGATAAAGTTAGGAAAACTTTGACTGACAATTCGACTTTCTATTTCATCAGTATATAAATAACCTCCATCATTATTGCGAAAACGATTAAAAGTAATAGTTAAAAGACTATCTCTTTCTAATTCTTGGGGAGAAGGTACGGCAAATAACTCTTCTTGGGCTGAAGATATGGACTTAATTGTACCAAAAACATCGTTATTATTCTGAGATTCACCATTGATACCAGCAAACTCTCCCCCCTCACTGTTAGGAGCTGAATTAT
This sequence comes from Cyanobacterium aponinum PCC 10605, assembly GCF_000317675.1. Taxonomy (NCBI): domain Bacteria; kingdom Bacillati; phylum Cyanobacteriota; class Cyanophyceae; order Chroococcales; family Geminocystaceae; genus Cyanobacterium; species Cyanobacterium aponinum. Next base: position 1,249,451 of record NC_019776.1, on the reverse strand, counting down.
TATTAAAAGTTAAGTTACTGCCCGTAACAGTAGAATTACCATCATCAATAAAAATAGCACCTCCAAGACCTTGACCATTGTTTCCACCACTGCCCCCTTGGGCTCGATTATCGGAAAAAATACTATTAGTGATAGTCACATTGGCATATTGAATAAATAAAGCACCCCCTAAACCGGCACCACCGCCTCCAGTGCCACCATTTCCCGGACTACTGCCCGATGCGAATTCAGGATCTTCACCTTTAGAACCTCCCGTTCCATTACCAGCAAAATTACCACCAGCACCACCAGCACCACCATTACCCGCACGATTGGAAGGACCAGAAGGACCAGCACCACCACCGCCCCCTCCAGCACCACCACCAGCACCGAAACCACCAAAACCACCATCACCACCATCACCACCGTTAGTAGCACTTCCGCCTAAAGTACCACCACTACCACCACCGCCACCACCAGCACCGCCACCACCATAACCGACAACATTAGTATTACCACCATTGCCCCCTCGTCCTCCGCTTTCTCCATTCTCTATGCTTCCACCAGAGCCACCAAATCCCGGAGCATTTGTTCCATTGATATTAAAAGATCCTCCATTCCCGCCAGATTGGGGTTGATCATCGGGAGTTCCTGCGAATTCGCCTCCACCGCCACGAGCACCTGTGGTTCCATTACCACCAACGGCTTGGTTGGAATCAAAGACAATATTGTCGAGGGTGACTGTGGCTAGGTAATTCGAAGTATTTATCGCCCCCCCTGCTCCTAAACCACCACCACCACCGGTAACGCCATTTCCGCCTCGAGCAAAACCATTTTGCAAGTTAGCATAGGATAAGTTAAAGTTAACGCCACCGAGGGTGAAAATATTGTTAAATTGACTATTTGGAGCTTTAATGGTGGGTGTTCCTAATGGTCCTGCGGTTTGAATGATAAGATCTGAGATGATGGTGGGTAAGGGACTTTGCAACTGGATTGTACGACCACCTATTCCAGAGAGATCGATTATTTCTTGTTCAGGGGTGTTATTAGCATCAATAATGGCTTGACGTAAAGAACCATCGCCAGAATCGTTGGTGTTAGTGACGGTGATTGTGCTTATTTCCTGAGCTAAAATGAGGAGATCATTGCCTTGGGAGGTTATTTTTAAGAAATTGGGGTTAATTCCCTGAACACGGGCTAAATGTTGATTTCCTAAAGATATAAGGGTATCTGTTCCAAATTGAAATAGTTTGATCTCTTCTTCTCGTCCAGCAAATCCTTTTAAGCCAATAGTATCGACTCCCAATTCAAAGTCCATAATAGCGTTAAAAGAAGAGGGAAAGTCTTGGTCTGCAATCCAAAATTCATCGATGTCTTGTCCTCCCCATACTAGATTTTTACCTTCTCCTTGCATGAAAAAGCGATCGCGTCCTTGTCCACCAAAGGCTTGGTTATTTTTACCAGGGAGAAATGTATCATTTCCTTCATCACCGTGGAGGATGTTATTTTCGCTGTTTTCTAAGGCTTCGAAGGTGTCATCTCCCAAAGAACCAAAAGCGGTGTCATTTTTGCTAACAATAATGCGATCGAGTCCTGCTCCGCCATGAATAATATGTTCTCCTTGGGTATCGCTCACATCAATAAGGTCATCCCCACCTAAACCATGAATAACATTAGCCCTTAAACTATTCAAGGAAGATGAAGAAATAACATCATCACTTTCTGTACCATTAACCACAACATCAGAAATTGCCGTGGATTGAAATACATTTTGATTTCTGCCATTAGAATCGAGATCCTGTTGAATTAAAAGGCGAGTTCCTTGATTAATATATTGATCAAAAATAACATCATCGATGGTGACAGGGTCTTGCTTAATCCATTGAGCAAAGTCATTGGCTACGACAAAAGAGCTATGACCGAGAACTTTAAAGGTGTTGGTGGTGTCCGAAAGACTTGTCAGGGTTTCTAAATTGAGGGTGACACGGTTATTAAAACCGAGATCAATAATTTCAATTCCTTGAATACGACTGCCTACGGTGCGATCGGTTAAATCTAGGTTGTTGGAGGAAAGAATAAAACTATTTAGTTGCAGGGTATCTTCGCCACTACCTCCATCCATGCGATCGAACAATAGACTACCAATGGAAAGTAAATCATTTCCTTGACCACCCTTCATGACTACTCGTCCGTCAGCGTTTCTGTTCACTCCGGCACTCTGCAATACGTCATTTCCTTGACCCCCATTCATAATGTGAGGAGCGGATTCTGTCGCTAATTGAGTTGCAGATAAAATATCATTATTGATCGTTCCTTGATAGGTAACATTAGCCGTAAAGTCGCCACCAAAGACATTATAAGCAAGACCTGCAACCTCTTGAGAATTATCCCCCTGAGCTCCGATTCCCATATCAGCAAAGCCGTCTCCGTTAACATCCTTGAGTTGACCCACCGAAGTGCCAGCAAAGGACAAATTTCTTGCCCCAACACTAGCAAAACCGTTAGCACCATCAAGATCCTCTACATTAATACTTCCGCTTTCTCCAATATTTTCGCCCCCAAAAACTGTGTAGGTAGTTCCCTGAGTAGTAGCACCTGCAACATTAATTATGTCATCACTTGGCGCACCGATGACCAAGTCATCATAACCATCACCGTTAATATCTCCTCCCCCTGTAACGCTAAAGCCTAAAGCATCTCTTCCCGTAGTTGAAATTAAAAAACCATCATTACCATTCAAATCATTAAGATCAAAAGAACTATTGTCACCTAAATTGCGATCGCCAAAAATCACATAAACTTCTCCTCCTACACTTCCTTGCAGTAAATTGGTAATTCCTAACACAAAATCATCAACTCCATCCCCATTTATATCACCAACTCCTTGAACACTACCCACTGCCCCTTGATCTCGTAAATTCAGTTGTGGCACCGAAGCACTCATTTTCACTCCGTTATTGCCATTAATAGTATTCAAATTAATGGAGGCTTCACTATCTAAATTGGAAGAACCGAAAAGAAGATAATTAACTAAAGAATTGTCATCCTCATCAATACCTAACAAGGCAAAATCTGTAAATCCGTCCCCATTGACATCCCCCACGTCGCTCACCGATGAAATAGGGAAATTAATTTCTGTTTGTATGGGTAAAGACTGATTTAGCACATTGATAGAAGAAACTGTACCAGAGGTAAAATCATGATCGCCAAAAATGATAAAAGGGTTGAGATTGGCACTATTAACTAAAACATCATCCACACCATCACCATTAAAATCTCCCATGGAAAGGTTAACATCATCTCCCTGATTAGAAATATTAGGAACAGTAATTTGTACCCCTCCATTTTCTGTTAATAAATCATTGATGTTGATTCCCGTATTGGGATCGATACTTGACCAAAATGATTGATTTGTGTTGCCAAAGATGACAGTAGCATAAGTATCATTTGGCGAACCACTACGGGCAACAATAAAGTCCTCAACACCATCATTATTAAAATCTCCTGAGTCAACAGTTTGACTACCCAAAATCAAACCATCATTGTTAAGGGTAATGGAGACACTTTCAAGCAAGGTAGAGGGTTGCATAGGATCACTACCAAAAGAAAGATAAACAATTTGTCCTCCACTCCCTCCAAATCCAGCATCGACAATTACCGTATCAGCATAACCATCGCCGTTTATATCTCCTCCCAAAGAAACAGTACCAATTTCATTGTTTGTGGGAGGTTGAAAAACAGTACCATTATCACTTCTGAGCTTTGTGACATCAAGACTTCCTCCTGGTCCTACCCATTCGTGACCAAAAGCAACGAAAATATTACTTTCTTCTTGATCGGGGAAAACTTGAGGAGTTGCCATCGCAAAATCTGGAGAACCATCATTATTAACATCTCCGATCGCACCTAAGCCGATACCTAACTGAGTGCCATTGAGAGGATTATTAAAGACAAAAACCCTTTGATTGAGAGTATTGACATCCGATAACTTCAAAACTCCATCATTGAGGAAATTAGACCAATTATCCCCTCCAAAAATTAAGTAACTTTGACCGTTGGCACTATTTGCCCCTTGAGTATTTAGAGTGGGCGCACTAATCAAGAAATCATCGAAAAGATCATTGTTAACATCCCCTACCCCAGACACAGAAAAACCTGTATTACCACCAATATTAGCAGTGTTAATACCTTCAATGGCAAAACCATCATTAATGTTAAGATTGGCTAAGTCAATCTCTGACGACCAACCAGAAGTTTTACCGAAAATAACATAAGCCCGACCTAGACTATTTATCCCCCCAGATGCAGAATTAGAGGCACTGATAATAAAATCTTCTACACCATCATTATTTACGTCTCCGATACTAACCACATTTGTCCCGGCTGAATCAGCAATAGTAAAATTAGGTTGTAAATTAGGGTCTGTGAGGGTGCTATCACCATCAAAATTAGAAGGATTGAAAAAGCCTTCACCGTTGAGGGTAAAACCATTACTACCGTTTAGCTGACTCAAATCTAAAGAATTATTCAGACCTGAACCGCCGAAAACAACGGATACTTGACCCCCAAAAGCGGGGGCTTGAGCAGAAGGGTCATCACTGGCGGAAAAGTCCACAGGATTGGCTTGAGGTGAACCTAGCAAAAGGTCTTTAATTCCATCCCCGTTGACATCAGCAGTTCCTAAACCTGTACCAATCTGCCCTGTTCCTGTATCTAAAATAGTGACACTATTAGCGTCTAATTCATCTAAGTTGAGGGAAGGAGTATTATTATTTAAGGCGTTTTTAATGGTCGTGCCGTTGACTACATAGATTTTATCACTGGCAGGAGCGCTAACGATCACATCGGGAATACCATCTCCTGTTACGTCTGCCACTACTACTTTAAAGCCAAGAGCATTTCCCGGGTCGTTGGACTCTAAAACTAAGGCATTAGTAGAGTTAAGATCGATTTCATTTTCTTGGGATAAATTAGCTCCCTGTACAATATAGACTTTTCCTGACAAAGATTGTCCTGAATTTTGAGGCGCACCTAAAATCAAATCCTGTCTATTGTCTCCATCCAAATCAGCAAATGCGATCGAACTACCTAAACGATCTTGATTCGTACCATTAATAATCAAACCATTGCTACCATCCAAATTATCAAGAGACAATTCTTGATCTTGTACTCCCACAGTGCTAGAGCCAAAAACGACATAAACGACTCCTTTACTATCATTTTTCCCCGGTGCTCCCACCAAAAAATCATCAACTCCATCACCGTTTATATCTCCGGCTGGAGAAATACTCATCCCCGACATAGCCTGTGGATCTGCCTTTAAGATAAAACCACTGTCGATCGCACCTAGTTCTGTGGGTTCATCTTCAATGGAGGTAATAGTTGCCACTAACTCCACTCTACCATCTCCCACTCTCAAACCATTAATGCGTCGATGGGCTTGAGGATGATCACTGGTAATAATCACCTTAAATTGTTCCAATCTTTTTTCTGCAAGATTGTCATCGAGAAGGGGTATGGTAATTTCTTTAAATTCCTCTCCGGGCGCAAAAGTTAAACTACCCACTTGGGGAACGAAATCCGCTCCTGCGGTGGCACTACCACTAACCGTACGATAATTAAAACTGACGGAATCATTAATATCTCCTGTGCGTCTTACGATTAAAACTGCTTCTGCATCCGTTTCCCTTACCTTCACCGGTGAAACTTCTAACTGACTGGTGCGTGCTGCGCAGCAGATCTCTTCGAGATCGTCCCTATCATGAGGAATAAATAAACGGGCATCATTCTCGGCAATAATTCTGTTTTGGCTAAATACATCAGAAAGAGAATCGCTGACCACCTGATTACTAACATCATTGCTAACCTCTATCACATCTAAAACATTGTCAGGAGTGGCTAAATTAGAGACATCAGGCTTAAAAATAACAGGACTTTCCCACTGATTAAACTGTCGATCAAAAGAACTAGAATAAATACTAACGATTTGATCATCATCCTCCACATCCTCAGAACTATTTACTTCTGTCCAAAAAACCGTAGGAGAACCATTAAGACTCGTAGAAACAGGATTTTCTAACAAACGTAAGTCCCCAGAGGTAATTAATAAAGGTTCACTCCAGACATTACCATTCCAAAAAGAAGCAAATAACTGATCATCAGTCGTATTACCACTACCATCATCAGTACCCCCTATAACCCAAGTAACTAAAACCTCACCGTCGGAAGTTTCCTTAAGAGTGAGGGATTGAGGCTGAGCGATAGAAGAATTGATGGGAAGAGGTTCAGTCCAAGTTACTCCATCATTAGACACAGAAAATAATAAAGTAGCTTCTCCTAGAGATTGAGATAATTTAGGCTGATTGACACTACCATCTTGATTAAAAACGTCTGTATCCCTTGTGTTTGACCAGACAGTAACAATTTGACCTGACGAAGTTACCTCGATGACAGGATCAAAATTCATTCCCTGACTGTTAGGGATAGGCAAAGGGGTACTCCAGTTTTCTCCGTTAGTAGATTGAGCAAACAATATTTGGGATAAACTATCGTCATGGGTATTTTTCACCCAAACAGCATTAATGTTACCATTTTCGTCTGTAACTACCGATGGTGAAGTATCATCGGTTAAATTAGAGCTAATATTGGCATCTATGGGATTACCTGCATGAATTGCAGAAGTCCCTTCGATGAAATTAGGGTTAATACCCACAAATAAATCACTGGTGGTGAAATTCTGTTCTACAGATAACATTGTTGACCACTTCTTACCAAACAAATTTACAGCCAAACTCAATAATTCTTGTAAACTGGTGAACTCTTGTTCGGGGAAAACTTCAACATTAGCTAAGATTTCTAACTTGCTCTCAAAATCTAAAGCAGTAAAATTTAAAACCTGCAATTTGAGTTTTCCTGACAAACCAATGCCAAAAGTTATGATGCCCGTATTTGTGACATCAACATCTAACAATTCTTGTTCTGTAAGGGAAGCAGAAGGATTCGGAGAAGGAGAGTTGGAGGGGGGAGCGAAAAATTCATCAGCAGCGCGATCGGTGTCAATCATCCAATAAAGTTGATTAGGATCATCACCGGGTTGGGCAGGAGTACCATCAGCTCTGACTAGATTAAACCAAAGATCTGGGTTTTCCTCTTCTGCAAGAGTGTTTAACTGTAAAGAAGAACCACCAACACTATTTTCTAGGGTGCGGTTTTGACTAGAAGGAGTAAAATCAAAAGGAAATGGTCCCCATTTTTGTTTTAAAGTGAAGGCTAGATCCATTAAAACCCCTAACTTTACCTCTCCCGCTAATAATGTAAAGCTAGAATCAGGATTGAGAAAACCTACACTAATATCAAAAGTGGTCTTGCCAGGTAATAAGTTTCTTTCATATTCTCCTCTCAACCTCAAGGAATCAGATACAGAAACGCTATTACCGTCCCCGTCTAAAGCTAAATCAACTTCTGCTTTTCCTTGTAACCTCCCTTTGAGAGATAATTTATTTTTACCAAAAGAGAGAGAACCAGTTAATTCATCTTGTGCCTGAAGAAAGGCGGAAAAAGATCTGTCCCCTCCATCTATGATATTGTTGAAATTGAATCCACCCCCTAGAGCAAAAGCATTTTTGAATTCTAATTGTCCGTTAAAAAAAGATAAGGGTAATTGAAGAGTCCTTGAGTTTTCTTTGGTGATTAAGAATGTACCTGGTACTTGAATATCTCCTCCATCTAGCTCTGTATCCAGTTGAAGGGCATTATTGGGTCTAAAACTATTTGCACTTAAGGGGTTAAATTCTTCAATATTGTTATGTATCGGCTCGTCAAGACTTAAATCTATAACCTGAGTGTATAAGTCAATATCTGCTTGGGGATTATTTCTATCTACTTTTTCGGAAATAAGGACTATTTTCCCTTCCTTTGTTGTTACTAATTGGATATTTTCATCACTGACAGAATCATTAGTTAAATCTGTTACCTCACTCCAATCAAATTGCCCTAAACTGTTGATTATACCGTTAGTGCCTTTTACTTCTCTGTTATTTTCCTCTCCTTCAATCCAAGAAACAAATACACCCGGGGCAGAACTTGAATTTTGTGGAGAGCTACTTACATCTGTTGTTATTTTAATTTCTTTAGAGCTAACACTATTGGCAATGGGTACAGCCTCGACCCAACGCTGACTGGTGGGATTAAAGTAGGAGTGATAGATAACATTATTTTGATTCCAAACAATATGAGTTCTTCCATTAGAGTCAACGGCAATAGTTGGAGTCTGAACAGATGTAGATATAGTCATTTTGAAAGTTTTGATTAAGGGGGGGGTGTAGTTTGATTTTTGATTTGCGTAAATATTAGCATTTGTTTACTCTTAATATAGTTAAGGAATGATTAACCAAAAGTTAATGTTGGATTCTTTGCCAATGGAGTTTTTTATTTTGCTTATCCTCATGCCAACGGATTAAATTAGCAGGAGAACTAACTTCTAAACAAGGCATATTTAAGGCTTTTCTTGGTGCATCAGTCACAAGTGCGATCGCATCTTCTATATTACAAATACCCCATTCATACAAATTTTGAACCCCAACAAACAAAGGCAAAGTAGTACCAGATAAAGTACCATCAGGAAGCCTAGCAGTACCATTTTTGACTTCAATAGTACGACTATCCCAAGGATAAACACCGTCGCCCAGGCCAATGGGGGCTAAGGCATCACTAACCACAAACACCCCTTGATGATAATTACTAGCTTGTAAAATCAATTTAAGCATAGTCGGACAAACATGATTACCGTCTGCTATCAAACCACAATAAACATGAGGATTAACAATAGCCTCCCCCAATAAACCCGCCTGTCGATGATGAAGATTCGGCATGGCATTAAAAGCATGAGTAACCATGGATGCTCCTTGTTGAAAAGCAATTATAGCGTCTTCTGCTGTAGCTTGAGAATGTCCTAAACTTATCACTATGCCCAAAGACTGCAAATAAGGAATAACTTCTTTTTTCTCATCTAATTCAGGAGCAAGAGTTATTATTTTTACTACATCTGCATATGCCCCTAAAACTATTTTGATGTTATCGAGGGTTAAAGGTAACAAATATTCTGGGGGGTGAGCGCCTCTTTTCTCATAATTTAAAAAAGGTCCTTCCAAATGAACCCCTATAATTTCAGCTTCATTTTTTCTTGGTTTTTCCCGTTTAAACTCTTGAATAACTTTTAAAGATTGATGAATTTTTTCAACAGAAGTGGTGACAATAGTGGGTAAAAATTGATCTACTCCCGTTGACCACAAATAAGCACAAATATCATGCAATTTATCTATATCATCAAAACAAAGATCAGGGAAAGCTAATCCTAATCCGCCATTAATTTGTAAATCAAATCCCCCTAAAGAAAGATAATCTCCTTCTAAATCCAAATCTGAATTAGTCTTGAAATGAGAGGGCTGTATAGATTTTATGTTACCATTTTCGATCACTAGAGTTTGTAAGTCAGAATAACCCACTAGCCTCCCGTTAGTGATGATAAAGCTAGTCTTTGTTGATGTCATAAGCTGGTTTCTATTTAATTTGTAGAATAAGAGTAAGTAACTTGAATTCTGGATAAATATTCATCTATGAGTGATGGAGAAAAGGGCAATTTAATGAATAGTGAATAGTGAATAGTGAATAGTTGATAATTAAAAATTAAAAACTCTGAACTCATTCTCACTTCCCCCTCTCACCCCTTCCCCTCATCTCCCCATCTCCTCCTCCCCTCATCACCTCATCACCCCTTCTCTCTACTCATTACTTTCTCCTAAAACCTGACACCCCCCAATTATTCATTATTCACTATTTGAAATTTTTGGTCAAACTTGGTACAGAATGCAATTATAATGAAATTATTGACCTGCTAAAATTCTTTTCGAGGAATAAATCAATGATTGAAATGAAAGTGGCGGCGATCGCACTTGATGCTATTAGTAGGAGTCCGATCATTCTCTTAAAGGATGCCACAGAACGCCGTGCATTGCCAATATATATCGGACAGGATCAAGCAAGGTCAATTATTGGGGCGTTAGAACAACAGGTTTCTCCTCGTCCTTTAACTCATGATTTAATAGTTAATATTCTTTCTGCTTGGAATTTAAGACTCGATCGCATTATTATTAATGCTTTAGAAGATAATACATTTTATGCTCTTTTATGTCTCAAAGGCGGAGAATTAGAACAGCAAATTGATTGTCGTCCCAGTGATGCGATCGCCCTTGCCCTACGAGCTGGTTGTCCTATTTGGGTGATGGAAGAAGTAATACTAGATGCTTCAATCCCCGTTGATAGAGATGCAGACGAGGAAGAAAGAGAGGCATTCAGAGATTTTGTCTCGAATTTAAGCCCTGAAGAATTAATCCGTCGCGCCCGAAAAAGTAACAGCGAAGATTAAGAAAAGGCAAAGTAAAATGAGGCATTGCGGCAAAGGTAATTAACAATGAAATATCGCCGTTTTGGCAAAACAGAACTAAATATATCCGTGTTTTCCCTCGGTTTAATGCGTTGTTGCTACAGTCAATCTCAGTTATTGTCAACCGTAGCAAAAGCCTTTGAGTTGGGTATTAATCATTTAGAATTAGCAAGAGGATATGGTAACAGCGAAGCCTATTTGGGTCGTGCTTTAAAGGAGTTAAACATTCCCCGTGAAAAAGTTATTATTACGACTAAATTAACCCCCCATGAAGATAAAAATACTTTTAGTCAATGGTTAGATGAGTCTCTTCTAAATCTACAAACTGATTATATAGATTGTCTTGCTATTCACGGAATAAATACACCATCACACTTAGATTTTATACAAAAAACAGATTTTTTAGAAATATTAAATAAGGCAAAAAATGAAGGAAAAATAAAACATTTTGGATTTTCTAGTCATGGCAGTTTAGAACTAATTAAAGAAGCTATTTTAACTGATTTATTTGAGTTTATTAACATTCATTATTATTATTTTTTTCAACGTAATTATTCAGTATTAGAATTAGCAAAAAAACTAGATTTAGGAGTATTTATTATTTCTCCCGCCGACAAAGGAGGACTTTTGTATCAACCTTCTCCGAAATTGGAAAAACTTTGTAAACCTTTTTCTCCTCTACTTCTAACTTATCGCTTTTTACTGTGCGATCGCCGTATTTCAACCTTAAGTTTAGGTGCTAGTAACCCAGAAGAATTAATTTATCCTCTCACAGTTGCCGACAGAGATGAACCATTAAATAAGAAGGAAATAGACACATTCAACCACATAGAAAATACCCTTAAACAAACTCTAAAAACAGATCATTGTTCTCAATGTTATCAATGTCTTCCTTGCCCTGAAAATATAAATATTCCTGAAATTTTAAGATTACGAAATTTAGGAGTTGGCTTAGAAATGACAGAATATGCAAAATATCGCTATCAAATGTTTGAAAACGCAGGACATTGGTTTTGGGGAAGAAAAGGAGATAAATGTACTGAATGCGGTGAATGTTTGCCAAAATGCCCAGAAAAACTCAATATACCGGCATTATTAGCGGATAGTCATGATCGCTTTAAAGGCAGTGCAAGAAGACGTTTATGGGAAAACTAAAATATTTCGGTTTTTCCAGAGAATTGACAACTCCCACCGTTAACCTTGCGGTGTAACGGGGGATTCTTCCTTCACAGAAAAATGCCTTACAAAAGCCTTTCATCCTGAGCGAATAGCGAAGGAACAGCCTTTGCTTGGTCTTACTCTTTCTCCAGAAGCTGATGCGATATGCCCTACCGCACGGGGAAGCCTACAAGGTTTGGATGTACAATCCAAATACAGCCCCTTCAAAATTCGTAAACCTTCATCTCTGATATTTTTCGCTGCATTTACATCCCTGTCATGTATTGTTCCGCATTTAGGACATTGCCAACTACGAATATCCAAAGTTAGACTATCAACTTGATGTAAGCAATGGTTACAGGTTTTGGAACTAGGAAAAAATCTATCTACTTCGATGTAGGTTTTTCCATCCCATTCCGCTTTATATTTAACCATTGTGCAGAATTGTCCCCAACCGCAGTCACTAATTGACTTAGCTAATTTGTGGTTTCTTACCATGTTTTTCACTGCTAGATTTTCTACCGCTATGACTTGGTTTTCGTCCACTAATTTACGACTTAGTTTGTGTAAAAAATCTTCTCTACATCTAGTTATTTTTTCATGTACTTTAGCAACAGCTTTTCTTGCTTTATGACGGTTATTTGAGCCTTTCTGCTTCTTAGCTAAACGTTTCTGTTTCTTAGCTAATTTTTGCTCATACTTACGGTAATGGTTAGGGTTGCCATATTTGCTACCATCACTGGTGATACAAAAGTCTTTTACTCCTAAACATTAGCTAGAAGTTAAATAAATGAGCAAAAAGTCAATACTTTGCTAATAAAACTTAATAAACAGCTCAAAACTTGATGAATGCTACTATTTAAGATTATTTACTTTTTCTCACTTACTTTGAATGACCAAGAAAATTAACCGAGACCACGCCCAGAAAAAACATCATCCCTTGAGTGAAAATGATGCTATTGTTTCCCATTTGTCTGAACTTTTAACCCCTTCTATTTTTGCCCAACAGAGTCTGTTTCGTGATTTGGGAATGAGAAATCGTGTTCTCAATTTATCATTAATGACCGCAGCAATATTGACTCTTTTATGGCGAAATGTCCCCAGTGTCAACGAATTAACTCGTATTTTGAATCGGGAGGGTTTTTTGTGGGTAGATCCGACAAAAGTAAGTCAAAAAGCACTATCTGACCGATTTTTAACTTTTCCCTCCATTTTATTTGAACAAATATTCAAACAATTACTACCAAAATTCAAGGAAAGATGGCAAAAAAGAACCAATCGTCCACTCCCTGATAGTGTCTGTTTTTCTTTAACAAAATTTAAGCAGATTTGGATTGTTGATGGTTCAACATTGGAAGCATTGTTCAGAAAATTAGATAGTTTAAAAGATATTCCTACAGGAAAATTAGCGGGGAAAATGGCAGTAGTGATGGATTTAGCAACCAGATTACCCGTAGAAATTTGGGTAGAAGAAAATCCCAGTATTTCTGATGTTAAATTTGAAGAAAATATTCTAAATTTAGTAAAAAGTCAGACTCTATTATTGTTGGATAGAGGATTTTATCATTTTCTATTTTGGCAAGAATTAATAACAAGAAATATTGATTTTATTACGAGAATAAAAAAAGGGGCATCTATAGAAATATTAAAACGATTTACGAATAGTCATGATTTGAGAGACAGCCTAATAAATATAGGTGATGGAAGGAAGAAAACGCCAATTGTGACCTTACGTCTGGTTGAAATTAGGTCAAAAAATAAGTGGCATTCTTATTTGACATCAGTAACAAGCCCTGAAATTTTACCCCCTCATGTGGTGGTCAACTTATATGGAAAACGTTGGCGAATAGAGGAGGCATTTAATACAGTAAAAAGATTATTAGGTCTGAGTTATTTATGGACAGGTTCAATCAATGGAATTAAGTTACAAATATGGGGAACTTGGCTATTTTATGGAGTATTAATAGACTTAGGAGACGCAGTAGCAGAGGAATTATCATTACCATTTGATTCAATCTCAATAGAAATGATATATAGAGGATTGTACCACTTTATAGTTGCTAACAATAAAGGCAAAGCAAAAGAGGTGGTTAAATATTTTTCAGCCCCAGAAAACAGAGATTTAGGAATTATAAAAAGGAAGAGAAAACCAAGGCAGAAATTGATTATTGCTCCGTTTCCAGAATTGGGAAAAAATCAGAAAAACTTTTTCTTTGAAAATTCCTTGACACCTTGCTTTTAACCTTAACTTCTAACCAATGACTCCTAAATCAATACCAATGGCTTTACCTTCTGAGTTTCGTTCTGGTAAATCTTGCTCGTCATCATACAGACAAGAAGCAAAATATTTTCCTGATGTCGTCATGCTTACTGTAACCGATTTCAGTTTACCTTCAGGTAAACGAGATACCTTACAGTAAACTTTTTTTAATTTAGGTAAAGTCAAGTAATCACCGTCAAGTTTAATTCCTTGTGGGAATCGTACTGATTACTTATTTCCTTTCTTCTTAAATTTAGGGAATTTAGCCCGTTTCTCAAAAAAGTTTAAAAAAGCACTACTTAAATCTAAAGCTACTTGTTGTAAAGCCTGAGATGGAACTTCATATCAAATCCGTTTAATTAGCCACACTAAAAGATATTAATTAGGCCACCAATAAAAATTGGCTATTCCTTTAACTATTTCTTTTTCTTCCATAATTTTTTTGCATCTACTAATAACTACCTCTTCTAACTCTTCTAAATTTTTAAATGTCCTATTAGCGATGGCCTCATTTATTAATGGCCACAAACGTTCTGCCGGTTGTAATTCTGGAGAGTGAGAAGGCATCAGCATAACGTGGATTCCCTCTGGTATTTCCGTCGTTTCTTTAATCGGATGCCAACCAGCTTGATCCATTGCTAAAATCACCCTTTTGTTTTTACCTATTTCATAGTGCTGTGCAAAATCTTTTAAGACTCGATTAAACAATTCAGTATTTACATATGGTAGTAGCCACCAATATGTCTCTCCTGTATTTGGTTCCACAAAGCCATATAACCACAACCATTGAAAACGCCAATTGACCGTAGCTATCGGTTGATAACCTTTTTCTACCCATACTCTTCTTAATACTGGTTTGAGTCCTAAACGATGCTCATCCTCAGCCCACACTTGAACGTCCGCGTCGGGATATTCTTGTTGAATCTTTTTTTTTTTTCTGCTAGTTGATTTTTCCATTCATTTTGTTCAAGGCAGCTAGAATTTTGATGATTTGGACGAGGACATCGGAGACGATATTCTAATCCTTTAAGATATTCCCATCCTCTTTGAGGAGAAATAGTACGATCTAGAAGTTGAGTGAGCCATTTTGCGACTTTGACACCATTCCAAAGTCCTTGATCATCGGGGGGTGATTGTAATCTTTGATATAGCAGAGCTAATTGTTGATCGTCTAATAACGGTTTTCTACCCCGATTATGTTGTCTTTGATCCCCCAACATTTTTGCACCCGAACGATTATAACTACGAACAAGTTCGTAAATCCAACTTAAGCTATATCCTGTAACGTGGGAAACATAAGAGGTTCGTTTCCCTTGTGCTAATAACCAAATCACTTGGTAGTGAATTTTTTCAATCCCTTGTTTGGCTTTTCGATACCCTTGTTCTAATTCTTGTAAACTTAAATGGGGTTCAATTTTGATTCTTGAAGGCATTGGTCAAAATCTACGACAACAAATATACATCCTCTTGATTATACCATGTGCAATTAAGCGGATTTGATATCACTTAACCATTCCTTCTCTTTCTTTAATTGTGGTAGTTTATTGATTATTTCATTACGGCTTAAACCTTTTCCTGTGGCTTTGTAAGTTTCATTAGTTAAATTAAGAGCAAAATTATAGAACCACCGACAGCAACCAAAAGTCTTAGCCAGTAAGACCTTTTGCTCATCGGTAGGATAGATTCTATACTTGTATGCCTTTAACATTTAACTATTTAATCGCACTTTCAATCTTATTTTAGTTTTAGCATAGATTGCCTATTTTGTTAAGAACTCCCTGTTGCTCGATTTTTTTGTTGGTTCGTTTACATGAGGGGCTGTGGGTATTTTTTCGGAGAAATTCAACGGGGGTTTTTCACTCACACTTCAAGATAAAGACTCCTGTTATACTTGGGCATTGATGAAAAAGTGTTGTCGCTGAGGGCAGGAAAAGAGCAATGGTGCGATTCGTTGGGTGCTAATCAATTTTGAGAACCACCCGTTCAGAACCTAGAAATCTGAATAACTGATGCTTTCTTGAGGGTTCAATTCCCTCCATTGTACTGCCAATTGACTCCATTTTCTAGGTGCTATGAAGTAACATCATCATGGTGCTAAGCTAGAATAAAAAGGGGTAGCTCGAAGCCGAATCTGGTAATCCCCCCGAGGGCAGATACTCATGGTTAAAAAATAATCTAAGAGGATTTGGTTCGTCAATTGCAAGTGGTTAAATCGGCTGATAAACCACAGACAAAATGTCAACAGGGTTTTGGTTGTCAAATATATTGCTTTGTCAACGCAGTCATAAAGTACCCTCGGACTTCTTACCTCAACCTAAAAGTATCGTGAAAAGAAACATCGGAACGAAGTAACCCCAATCTTTCTCTTTTAATGTAATTTAATGAAAAGTAGTCAGATGTGAAGCATAAGGAGATTGGGGAAGGATGTGATAAGAAGCGAAGGCTTTACCGTAATAGTAAAGATATGCAGACGTATCACCCTTAGTCAGAGTAGGAGTTAAGTAATTCTATAGAAGCCTTAGAACGTGATGGAAACATTAACGTAGGGATGTAGGGATGAAAGTAACACCAAAAAGACGAGGAGGAGCCGTGTGAGGTGAAAGTCTCATGCACGGTTTTGAAGGAGAAGCTTAAAGGGCGACCTTTAGGTCGACTCTTCGACGGCAAGGGAAAAATGAAGAAATCCTTGATTTGTCAGCGAGGGTCTCAATGGAAATGAAAGTATTGGTAAGCACTATAAGCCATCGTAATAACTCCAGTAATAATTGATGATTCGTCTAATTCAAAGCGAGGATGATGCAGAGGATAATTTTTTTTATCTTCCATTCCAATACCCAAGCGAAACATTGTACCCGGTGCATAATCTAAATAAACAGCGAAATCTTCTGCTCCTAAAGATGGCTCCAAGATATTGATAACTTGTTCTTCTCCTAAAGCCTCCATTGCCGCTTTTTCCATTATTTTCGTTAAATTGAGGTCATTCTGTACACTGGGGAGACGATGATTATATTTAATTTCACATTTTGCACCGTATATATTGCAAATACCTTCAACAATTCCTTTTATCCAACTAGGTAAATTTTCTCTAATTTCAGGATGGAGCGATCGCACTGTTCCCACCATTTTTACTTGATCCGCTATGATATTAGGGGCACTCCCACCGTTAATTTGTCCAATGGTTAAAACTAAAGGATGTAAAGGATTGTGGGTGCGACTGATGGCCTGTTGTAAAGCCGTGATTACCTGTGCCGAAATCCAAATGGCATCAATAGCTTGATGAGGTCTTGCACCATGACCTGCTTCACCTTGAATTATAATTTCTAAATCATCCATTGCCGAAGTTAAAGCACCATAGCGAATGCCCACAGAACGAGCAGGAATAGTTGGAAAAACATGAACCCCAAAAATGGCATCCACATCCTTCATCGCTCCATCAGCGACCATCCAAAGAGCTCCCTGTGCAATTTCTTCCGCAGGTTGAAACAAAAAGCGAATATTACCATCGATGCGATCGCACATTTGAGCTAAAATCATCGCCGTTCCCAATCCTACAGTGGTATGTACATCATGCCCACAGGCGTGCATGACCCCCGGCACACGGGACACAAAATCAAGGGAAGTGGCCTCATGAATCGGCAAAGCATCCATATCCGTGCGAATAGCTAAAGTGCGATCTTGACTACCATTACCCTTCAATTCTCCAATTACCCCAGTTTTGCCAATA
This sequence comes from Cyanobacterium aponinum PCC 10605, assembly GCF_000317675.1. Classification (NCBI taxonomy): domain Bacteria; kingdom Bacillati; phylum Cyanobacteriota; class Cyanophyceae; order Chroococcales; family Geminocystaceae; genus Cyanobacterium; species Cyanobacterium aponinum. The sequence goes on along the minus strand of NC_019776.1, from coordinate 1,231,889 downwards.
CCCTCTTGCACCGACAAACCACAGGAAGACAAAACCCCTGCCACATAAGCCGCCGTTTGATATTCTTGTCCACTTAATTCAGGATGAGCATGGAAATGACGACGGATTTCAATTAATCTAGGGGCAATTTCTTGAGCAATATCTTTAATTTTATCTAGCATTTATGGTTTGAGTAATGAGTAATAAGCCTCTTACGAGGCAGGGAACAGAGAACAGAGAACAGGGAACAGAGAACAGTGTATAATTAAATTTTACTCTTAACTCCGAACTCCGTTCACGACTGAAAGGAGTGTACGAGCGCTCGAGTGTTCTCCCCGAACCCCCAACTCAAATCATTCTTCTTCTAAACTAACAGATTCATCAATGAAATCTTCTGGGATATTGTTCTCTTCTATCACCTCTTCCTGTTGTATAGGCTCAGGCTTTAACATCAATACACCCAAAGGAGGTAAACATAAATCGAGAGAATGATCGTAGTTATGGAAAAACCACTCATCCGTCATTTTTCCTCCTAAATTACCCATGTTACTACCACCATAATCTCTTGAATCACTATTGAAAATTTCCCTATAAAAACCAGCACGAGGCACTCCAATACGATAATGACTATGGGGTTGGGGAGTAAAATTACAGATAATCACAATAAAATCATTAATATCTGCTCCACGACGAATAAAAGAAACTACACTATGTCTGTTATCGCTACAATCTATCCACTGAAAACCATCCCCCTCAAAATCCCTTTCATACAAAGCAGGTTCGCTCTTATATAGATGATTCAAGTCAATAAAAAACTTTTGTAACTGTTTATGGCGATCGAACTGTAATAAATGCCACTCCAAATCAGTATTTATATTCCACTCGCTCCACTGTCCAAACTCCATACTCATAAACATGGTTTTTTTACCCGGATGAGCATACATATAACTAAATAAACTCCTTAAATTAGCAAACTTTTGCCACTCATCCCCCGGCATTTTACCAATCATACTACTTTTGCCATGGACAACTTCATCATGAGAAAACGCCAACATAAAATTCTCATTTTGGTGATACCACATACTGAAAGTAACGTTATTCTGATGGAATTGACGAAACCAAGGATCCATACTGAAATAGTCCAAAATGTCGTGCATCCAGCCCATATTCCATTTCATGTTAAAACCCAAACCCCCCATATAAGGAGGACGAGAAACCATTGCCCATGCAGTTGACTCCTCCGCAATGGATAAAATACCAGGATACTGCTCAAAAATAGTCGTATTAACTTGCCTAATGAACTCTACCGCCTCAATATTCTCTCTACCGCCAAATTCGTTGGGAATCCACTCTCCATCTTCTCGATCATAATCCAAGTAAAGCATCGAAGCCACCGCATCCACCCTAATCCCATCAATATGATATTTATCAAACCAGAAAAGGGCATTAGCAATCAAAAAATTACGGACTTCATTTCTACCATAATTAAACACTAAAGTACCCCAACTCTTATGTTCTCCTTTTCTAGGGTCTTGATGTTCAAATAAATGTGTACCATCAAAATAGGCTAAACCATGAGCATCCTTAGGAAAATGCCCCGGCACCCAATCTAAAATAACTCCAATCCCATTTTGATGACACTGATCAATAAAATACATTAAATCTTCAGGAGTACCATAACGAGAAGTAGGGGCATAATATCCCGTTACCTGATAACCCCATGAACCATCATAAGGATGCTCTGCTAGAGGTAATAATTCAATGTGAGTATAGCCCAATTTTTTAACGTAGGGAATTAATTTTTCTGCCAACTCATAATAGGTTAAGTAACGGGCAGAGGGTTTATATTCAGAAGCATGGACAATTTCAGCTTTTGTGCCATACTGTTTTAAAGGCTCTTCTTCTGATGTGTGCAACCATGACCCCAAGTGAACTTCATATACGGCTACAGGTTGAGTTAAAGGATCGCTTTTACTACGTTTTTCTAACCATTCTTGATCTTGCCATGGATAGGTATCTAAATCACTGACCACTGAAGCGGTTTTTGGACGTGCTTCTTGAGAAAAAGCAAAGGGATCTGATTTAATATAGATATGACCCTCCCAATTTTTAATTTCATATTTGTAGTGAGTACCAAAATCGAGATCAGGAATAAATAATTCCCAAATCATATCCTTTTTTTTACTCATTTGATGTTCTCTGCCATCCCATGAATTGAAATCCCCAATCACAGAGACATTACGGGCATTAGGCGCCCAAACGGCAAAATATACTCCCTTCACTCCATCTAATTCAATGACATGAGCCCCTAATTTTTCATAGATGCGATAGTGGTTTCCTTCTCCGAATAGGTAAATATCATAATCAGTGATGGGGGAGTCTTTGAATTTATAAGGATCATAAATTATCTTTTCTTGTTTACCTTCTTTTACTTTTAATTTGTAGGTATCTAATTTTTCGGTTTTGATTTCACATTCAAAAAAATGGGGATGATGTACCGATTTCATTGGATATTGTCGGCGACTATCTGGTAACATCACTGATACACTATCAGCTTTTGGTAAATATGCACGGATTACCCATGTTTTTTGCCTTTGCCTTTCTGAAATTAAGTGACAGCCTAATATCTCAAAGGGATTATGGTGCAGGTTGTTAACTATTTGATTAACTTGCTCAATAGTAATTTTGCTAGGCATTTAATTCGAGATTCTTAACATTTTTTCTATATGTTTTAATCATAATAGCTAGTTTGATCTTGAGGGTAAATCTGTTTTTCTACTATATTTTACTTAACAATTAATTTTAACTATTGTTAACAATTTTTCAGCATTAAGCATTAAGGGAAGATAAGAGGTACATCAGGATGAATGTTAAATAATAAAAACATACTAATAAAGATGTCCGTAGAACATTTTTTGTTGGCTAAAATTCATCGCCCGTTAAAATAGCTTCATTAATAAAAAATCTCTGTATAATGATTTAACCGCTAAATCTAAAATTCTTGATAGTAGGATAAAGATGACCATTCTTGATGTTCGTGATTTACAAATAACTTTCACAGACGATGAAAAACAATCTCATGTTGCCGTAGATAAAGTTAATTTTAGTCTTAAAAAAGGTGAAATTTTAGGCATAGTGGGGGAATCAGGTTCTGGAAAATCCGTGACATCATTAGGAATTATGGGCTTGTTACCTCCAACGGGAAAAATTAGCGGGGGGGAAATATTGTTTTCTGATAGTCAATCATCTAGTGTGGTAGATTTAGTTAGTTTATCCTCAAAACAAAAAAGAGACTATCGAGGCGGGAAAATTGGTATGATCTTTCAAGAGCCAATGAGTTCCCTTAATCCAGTTTATAATATTGGTTTTCAAATAATTGAAGCTATTCGTCTTCATCAAGATGTTTCTGAAACTCAAGCAAAAAGAAAGGCTATTAGTTTACTTCAAGAAGTTAAATTATTACCCACAGATCGAGATTTAGAACTGGAATATAGAGAAAATAATTCCTTAAAAAAACCCACAGATAAGGATATTCAACAATATATTAATAAGCGTAAACAGGCTATTCTCCGAAAATTTCCCCACGAAATGAGTGGCGGACAACTACAAAGAGTAATGATTGCGATCGCAATTTCTTGTCAACCGATTATTTTAATTGCAGATGAACCCACCACAGCTTTAGATGTTACAGTACAAGGGACAATATTAGAATTGCTAAAGGAATTGTGCCGTAGTCGAGAAATGGCATTAATCTTTATCACTCACGACTTAGCCGTTGTCGCCAACATAGCTGATAGTTTAGCAGTAATGTATCAAGGTAAAATAGTGGAGTATGGCACAGCTACAGATATTCTTTTAAATCCTCAACAACCTTATACCAAAGGCTTGTTAGCCTGTCGCCCTCGCTTAGACGAAACTAGAAGCTACTTACCCACCGTCACCGATTTCTTAGAAAATAAATTAGAAACTCGAGAAGAAAAATTCCCCGTTAAACTAAAAAAAATTCTTCTAACTCAACCTTTGCTTACCGTAACAAATCTCAAAGTTGGTTTTCGGAAAAAAACCACATTTCCTTGGCAAAAAGATTATTTTTGGGCGGTTAATGACGTTAGTTTTCAACTTTTTCCTGGAGAAACATTAGGTTTAGTGGGAGAGTCTGGCTGTGGTAAATCCACCCTCGCTCGTACTATCTTAAGACTGATTCCCAATCACGAAGGAAATATCGAGTTTTTAGGACAAAATTTAACTCAATTACCCTTAAAAAGTAAAAGTTTAAGACTTTTAAGACGAGAAATGCAGATTGTCTTTCAAAATCCCTATAATTCCCTTAACCCTCGCCGAAATATTGGTCAAACCATTCTCGAACCAATGATAATTCATCGCACTGGGGGCAATCAAAAAAAACGTAGAGAAAGAGTGAGATATTTATTAGAAAGAGTTGGTTTGAATCCTGATTGGTTTAATCGTTATCCCCATGAGTTATCTGGAGGGCAACGTCAGAGAGTTTGTATTGCAAGGGCATTGGCATTAAATCCCCAGTTAATCATTTGTGATGAGTCTGTTTCTGCCTTAGATGTTTCTATTCAAGCACAGGTACTAAATCTACTCAAAGAATTACAAGCAGAATTTGGCTTAACCTACATTTTTATCTCCCATGACTTAAGTGTCGTTAAATTTATCAGCGATCGCATCATCGTCATGAATCGGGGTAAAATAGAAGAAATGTCCACCACAGATCAAATTATTAATAATCCTCAAAGAGAATATACCCGTCAACTTATTGCTTCTATTCCTAAATTCCCCAGTGTGGCGTAATCAAGTTATCTAGTTGAGATAAAACTTCCATTAAATAACAAGTTTGAGTAGATTTACCGTAGGTGTCAAGATGTTGAGGCGATAGGGGGATGAGGAGATGAGGAGAGAGGGAGAAATGAGTTAAGAGTTAGGAGTTTCGGATTTTTAATTTTTAAGGTTCTTCAGAGTGTGGTTATGATAAATTAAGAGAAACAGGACTTCCATACCCTTTATTGAATAGTGTTTATAGTAAAACAAAAACTAAAAGTTTATAAATTATTATTTAATAATCCCCCATTGCCTTTTGCCTACCCTAACTAATAATTTACACGACGAGAAGTGATAGAGCCATTTTTAATTTTTAATTCCTAATGGCTTTGTTGCATAAATGATGAGTTAAAGCCTTTTTGTATATTTGTATATAGAATAAAATAATAACATCTGTTTTGCTCTCAAGATACGGTCCCTTAACTATGAAAGAAAAATATCGTCTCAGAAATTAGTCAGAATATAATCAGGGTTTAAAACAAAGAGGTAGTCTGACATTTTGGATTTCTGAGGATACACTGTCTCATTGGTTAGTAACGGAAAAATCTGGTAAAAAAGGTGCTAGTAATTATTTCTCCTCCCAAGCAATATTAACTTTTCTGATGGTCAAATCACTGTTTAATTTACCAGGGAGACAAACACAGGGATTGATGGAATCTTTATTTTCCCTGATGAATATAGATTTACCAATACCAGACCATAGTACTGTTTCTCGTAGAGCCAGAAAACTAGAGATAGTATTACCAGTGGAAAAAACATCTTCATCTGGTCATGTGGTAATAGATTCAATGGATGGGGACAGAAATAAGAATATTGACAGAATCGAAGAAATAGGAAGAAAAGAATGGAAACAAGAAAGTGGCTATCATCGACGTTCTATCTCAGAGACAACAATGTTTAGGTTAAAAACAATATTTGGAGGTAAAGTAAGTAGTAGAAATTTTGATAACTAGGCAGTAGAACTATTTGTTCAATGTCTGTTGTTGAATAGAATGAGACAAATAGCTAAACCAGATAGCTATATAGTTAATAACAGATAAATATAAGGTTTAGGCGATCGCGCAGTGCTTCAGCTTCGCTGACATCGCACCTGTTGAAACAAAATTCCCTATTTATTAATTCATGCAACAAAGCCGTATCAGATTCTGAATGAAGCGTTTATAAATCAGGATACTCAGTCTTATTATTGGGGTGTTGTGATATACTCAATTTTGGTTTTCCCTCAAATATGGAAAGTCCCGTGATTGTTTGACTATATTTATAAAGTCATAGGAAGTTTTTTTTCGAGAACAGTTAATTAATTTGAGGGAGAAAAATCAAAACACTAAACTACGTTTGTTTAAGCTGTTACTAACTCTTCAAACATATTAGTGGTGTTTTGAGAAGCAAAGACTTCGGGGAAACCTCTGTCAATTTCTCTCATAGTGGCTTGTTTAGCTTCTAATGCTGTTTGTAGAACTTTCATGGCTTCTTTGGGTTGACCTTGACCACAGAAGAATAAGTCTGCCGCAAAATAACCGTACTCGGGCCAGGTATGAATAGCAATATGAGATTCTGCTAAAGTAACAGTCGCTGTAACCCCGTGGGGACTAAATTGGTGTACACATATATCTATTAAAGTGGCTTTTCCAGCTTCAATTGCATCTAACAAGCCTTGACGGATTCTTTCAGGACTATTTAAAAGATCTGCGGGTGCTTGCCAAGCATCAACGACTAAATGTGTACCCACTTTGTTCATTCTTCTCAACTCACTCCATACTGTTTTTGCTAATAGGGACAATTGATTTTAAGGATTCTTTGCTATTACTTCTCCATTTTCTAATATATGTTGTTTTGTTTTTTGCTAGATATATTAGGTTAAGATAATGTAAAGAAAAAATCACTCAATTACCTAGCATAGACAATATAAGTAAAAAGTGTCAAGAGTTTTGAGTAATTGATTACTACTTAATTTTATAACAAAGTCGATAGGTGACTTTTTTTTCAATACTTTTTTCATAAAACTCAGTTAGTTTATTTTTGTGCGATCGCATCGTGCATTATCTCCCATTGAAGCAGGTTTAAGAAAGATCAAGAGGCAAAGAGTAAGGATATGAAGATTTTATATTGATAGAAAAATTGTTTACATAACTTTACTAAATTTCAGTAAAAATGAATATAAATTAAAAATAAGTGTTTTTTAGATAACAAAAGTGCTAACCTATAAAATATGAAAGAAAGAAGAGGGGGTTTAGAAAAATTAAGTAAGAACTAGAGTGAGAAAACGGTTTTATTTAGAGTATGATAAAATGACAAGGAAAGGATTATTTTCTCTTGTTTAAATTCTCAAGATTCTTATGCTTATTTATTTTATATAAGTGTCTCTTTTCCTTGAAATAGAAAGAAAAAAGTGGCTAATTTTGAGAAAAGCTAACAACGCTTTGGTTAACTAAAAATCAAAAGTGAGATTACTGATCGCTTAAGAAATGGAGTATTGATTATGAAATTATTAATCCAAGGAAACAATATCGAAGTTACTGAATCTATCCATGATTATGTTGAGGAAAAATTAGAAAAAGCAGTCAAACATTTTCAAAATTTAGCGACAAAAGTTGATGTTCATTTATCCGTCGCTCGTAATGCTCGTATCAGTAATAAGCACAAAGCAGAAGTCACGGTATATGCCAATGGGACAATAATTCGAGCCCAAGAACACAGTGAAAATTTATATGCAAGTATTGATTTAGTTTCTGACAAAATCACTCGCCAATTGCGCAAGTATAAAGAACGTAATCTTGCTAAGAAAACTCATACTGCTGAGAAAACATCGGACGCAGTAGAAGAGAAAACTGTAGGAACTGATTTAATTGGCGATCGCGAACCCGAATTACCTTCAGAGGTCGTGCGGATGAAATATTTTGCCATGACACCTATGACTATTGATCAAGCCTTGGAACAATTACAATTAGTAGATCATGATTTTTATATGTTCCGCAATGAAGAAACAGGAGAAATAAACGTCATCTATCAACGTAATCATGGTGGTTATGGCGTGATTCAACCTCGCAACCTAAATTAGAGGTTAAATAGCCTTGTCAAGATATTGTACTTTCTTGTCCAATAGGGTTAGAAATTAGGAGCTAGGATCAACTTTTCTTGCCCTCACCCCTGAAACTCACCCCCCGCCCCTCTTCTTTTCGGAGAGGGTAGCCCCACAGTAGAGGCGAGATTTTTTTTCTAATAATTGATTAATATAATAATTAGAACTCTTATACACTACAACGAAGTGGTTGCCTGTTGCCTACCCTTGCCCAAATCAAGTTATGCGATTGCTGAGTATAACCTAACCTAGTTTAACCAACCTGCACTGAGAACTACTGTTAAACTGATAAAAGTGAGGCTAAGAATCCAAGTTACACGGTTAAGAGTAGCTTCTGCACTTTTTGTACTACTAAATAATTGAGCTTGTCCGCCAATTCCACCTAAACCGTCACCTTTGGGGGAATGTAATAAAACGAGAAGAATTAATAAAAATGCTGATACAAGCCAAACAATTTGCACTAGTTGATATACTGTCATAATTTATCTTAGTTTTTGATGGACTTTAATTATTATAGTGAGATCTCGTCGATGAAAATACTTTGCTTTTAGCGGGTGAACCAACGAAAATAGTTAGCAGTGGTGAATTCTTTTATGGGGAAAAGCATATAAGTTAAAGGATTAATGGTCACAATTATATCTCTAAAGTCCCGCACCGCTAAATTCACAATTTGTTGTGCTACCCATTCTGCGGACATTATACCAATGGGATTAAGGTTACTTTTAAAAGGGCCAAGAATTAGCTTTCTAATGATGCAGGGGGCATTAACTCTTTTCATGGTTACTAATTCTCCCATAGTACGTTTACTCATTTCGTAGAGCGGGCTAAAAGCTGGGTTAACTTCTGCTTCAGATGTGTTGACCCAAATTTCTTTTGTGGCTTTATCTTGATTAGTTTTAACGGTATCTAAAAATAATTCCATTAGTCGCCACCCTGAAAATGTATTAACTTCATAGGATTTTTCTATGGCTTCTGCACTTTTTTCTCCATGAACATTAATGCCATGATTGATGATTAAAATATCTGTTTTTGTCAAAAGTTGGTTTAATTCTGATTCTCTGCCAATTTGCCAAGTAACAGTTTTGATGGGAATTTGTTGATTTTTTACACTAATAAATAGTTCTTTTTCCTGAGAAGTTAATGCGGTAATTTTTGCACCTTTCAAATATAGCTGTTTAATTAACGCCTGTCCTAATGTACCATTTGCTCCAGTGACGATTACTTTTTTTCCTTTCAATGATAAAGCAGTACCCATGATGCGATCAATAACGGTAATAGTACCACAAAAATAGGCATTTTGATCATCGAAATGGTGGCGCCAATGGTAGGGGCGGTTAACAAATAGATTGGCTGGAATATTAGTAAAATCTCCTTGGCGGTGAGTTACATCTGTAATAGCATCAGCATAAGGAACTCCCAAACCACGGGCGATCGCACCTGCGGTAAATGTTAATGTATAAAAAGACCCTGTCCAAACTAACCATTGATAATCTGGATTAATCCATTGTGTTTGAATAACAGTAAAAGCATAGATAAAACTAAACGTCAACATTACTAGGGATTCTGGTAAATCGTTATACCAGTTTGCCTGACGATAAATAGCTTCACTATTAACGGATAAATCAGGTTTAAAAATGCGATGATGCCATGAATGAAGACGATATAGAGGTTGCCACACATGGGCGAGAAAATGATATACGTCTCTAACTAATTCTACCCAAATTACAGAGCAAAGTGCGATCACCAAAGGTGCGGCTATGGCGAGCGCTGACGAGATAACTATTTCCAATACTTCAGTATGACCCATTGAATTATAAATATTTTAATTTTTATAAATTGAAAATTATAAACCTAACGCCTAAAACCTATTATTTTTAATCTCTTGGCTCAAATTTTAAAGCCGCAGAGTTCATACAATAGCGTTTTCCTGTTGGCTCAGGGCCATCATTGAAAACATGACCTAAATGAGCATCACAAGCATTACATAAAACTTCAGTACGTTTCATGAAAAGACTAAAATCATTTTTGTAAGCAACACTATCCTCTCTAATTGGTTGCCAAAAACTAGGCCATCCTGTACCAGAATTGTATTTAGTATCAGAGACAAATAACTCATTTCCACAACAAACACACTTATAAACGCCCTTACCTTTAAAGTCGTGATATTCTCCCGTAAAAGCTCTTTCTGTGCCATGTTTTCTGGTAACTTCAAATTGTTCAGGAGTAAGAATTTCTTTCCACTCCTGTTCTGTTTTTTTTATTTTCTCTACCATAATTTTAAGAGTTGATTTAATGTTAAGATTTGCAAAAAAGACCATCTTTATTTTAAGACATGGAGCAGTAAAGATAATTCTCTTTGAGAGAAAAAGTCTTTAAGTAAGAGATTAAGAGAAATGAGTGAGGATAAAGAATAAACATCGACGGAATTTGGGCTTCTAGCCCGAAATACAGCAAAAATCATAATTTTTACAATCACAATTTCTACCAGAAGTCTAATGATGAGTTTTTGATATTTTTATCTCTGAGAGTTTATGGAAAAGCCTTTGCTAGTTAATTTATCTATGTTGTTGGCAAAACCCACGGGAATAGCCAATTATGTTATCAATATTTTACCCTATTTTGATTCTTTAGAATATATCAGTTTAGTTGCTAAACAATATTATCAAGAAAATATATACAAAAATCCCTATTTTGTCAGTGAAAAATATAGTCCAGATTATGGTAGTAAGGGTCATTTTTTGAGATTATTATGGACTCAATTAAAAGTACCAAATATTTATCAGCAATCAGGTAGTAATTTACTTTTTTCTCCTGTGCCAGAAATGCCGTTATTTTCTAAAGTTAAATCAGTGATAATGGTACATGACTTAATTCCATTAAGGTTCCCAAAAAAAAATTCTCCTCTTACTCCTTATTTCCGCTATTATATTCCCCAAGTTTGTCAACAAGCAGAGCATATTATTTGCAATTCTAAAGCTACAGCCGATGATATTATTAACTTTTTTGGGATTAATGCAGATAAAATTACTCCTATTTATTTAGGTTATAATCCTGAGACTTTTAAGGTTATTGATAAAATCAAACCTATAAATAAAAAGCCTTTTTTTTTGTATTTAGGCAGACATGACCCCCATAAAAATGTCGAAAGAATTGTATCTGCTTTTGCTCAATTTAAACATCATCAAAAGTATGAATTGTGGTTGGCAGGTCCTACGGATTCTCGTTATACACCTTTACTCAAACAACAAGCAAAAGAGTTAAATATTGCTCATTTAGTTAAGTTTTTAGATTATGTAAAAAGAGAAGATTTACCTATTATTCTTAATCAAGCTCAAGCCTTAGTTTTTCCCACTCTATGGGAGGGTTTTGGTTTTCCTGTATTAGAAGCGATCGCATCTGGTACTCCTGTAATTACATCTAATATATCTTCTTTGCCTGAAGTGGTAGGGGATGCAGGAATTTTAGTAAATCCGTTGGAAGTAAAAGAAATCGCTTCAGCTATGAATTTAATGGCAGAAGATGATAAATTAAGACAACAATTAAGGGAATTAGGCTTAAAACAAGCACAGAAGTTTAGTTGGCAGAAAACTGCTCAAGCTACTATCGAACTTTTATTTAATGTCAGATAATCAATTATGGGCAAATAAGAATTAGTAATTAAGACAAAGCAATCATTTGAGTTCAGAGAGTTCGCTGAGCTCGTTCCGCAAAGCGGTACAGAGTTAGGGGTTCGGAGTTAAGATAAGAGTAATAATTAACAATTAAAAACACCTAATATCTGCAACTGAAACCTGACACCTAAAACCTTGACTTCAATTATTATTTATCACTTATTAATTATTTAACAATAATGAAAGCCTTATTTTTAGATAGAGATGGAGTTGTCATCGACTATATACCTTATTTGAGTAAGCCTGAACAAGTAAAAATACCTGAAAACGCACCATTTGCATTGAAACAATGGCAAAATCAAGGGTATCGCTTAGTTATCGTCACAAATCAATCGGGAATTAGTCGAGGTTATTTTACCTTAGAAGAAGTTAAGGCAATACATGAACGATTAATAGCAGAATATGCTAATTTTGGCGTTTATTTTGCAGATATTTTAATTTGCCCTCATCAACCTGCGGATAAATGTCTTTGTCGTAAACCTTCTCCTTTTCTCATTAAAACCTATGCAGAAAATCATGGTATCGATTTAAGCCAGTCTTACTTCATTGGTGATGCCCCTAGTGATATTGAATGTGCCATCAATGCGAAATGTCAACCCGTTTTACTTTTGACAGGAAGAGGTAAGGAAACTTTAACTCATTTATCTCAGTATTCTCTTTCTATTCCTGTTTTTGAGCAAATGAAAGATACTATTTTGTTATTAAAGACGTTTGCAGAAAAATGAACTTTTTTGATTCCTTCCCGTCTTTTTCTCTAACTACATTCACTTAAAAGTTATCTGATTATTTATATGTTAAAAACTAACACTTTATTTACTTTTTCTAGTCTTTTGCTCTTGACTTTTTCTGGTTTTTCTGTTAGCAAAGAAGCTATCGCGCAATCTTCTAATAAATTTAACCGTCAACAGTGTATTCAAAATTTAGTCAAGGATGGTTTAAAAAGCGAAGATGCCTCCGTATGGTGTAATTATAACGAACAATGCTTAGTGCGATCGCAAAAAGAAGGATTACACGCCGAAGCGGCAAAAAGTGTGTGTGACTGTACCATTAAAACTTTTAGAAATAAATATACCACACAAAAATTTAGGGAAATAACCAAAAAATCAGAAACCGATAAAAAAATAGCCAATCAATTGAGGGAGGTTGGAGAAATTTGTTTTGAAGAAATATTATTTGAATAATTAACAAATATTTTCTAAGATGGAGAGATAAACTGTAAGTATTGATCTTGAATTGAAAATACTTATTTTCATTTAGCTTATTAGAGAGACCTGCACAATAATTTTTATTCCGTGTTGGTAGTTCACAGATATTCTTTCCATAAAATTCATGAATAACGCAGATTATTATGATCAATGTCAGGAAATTCTTACAGATGCCACCAGCAGACTGGGTTTTCCTCTAGGAGATGATAAAATCTGCGAAATCTCTAGCTTAATTACCGAAGCGATGGGGGGAAATTATCGTTGTTTTCACAATTTTGAACATTTGTTAATGTTTAAGGATCAAGAAGACCCCATCATTACTATAGCAGGTTTATTTCATGATCTAGTTTATATACAGGTCGATCGCAAAATTCCCTTCAATTTAACTGTTTATTTAGCTCCTTTGATTCAAGAAAGAATAGACGGTTTATATATAAAATCTCGTCAAAATAAAAAAGATAAATATTTAGAAATTATTTTAAAAATATTTGGTTTAAATATCGATGATAACTTATCAAATTTTCGAGGGCATAATGAGTTTTTAAGTGCTTTATGTACTGCTCAAATTTTAGATAATTCTTTACCCTTAACTGTTATAGTTCGTATCGTAACAATTATTGAATTAACTATTCCTTTTCGACAACTAGAAAATAATATCTCAATATCTCAACAGTTAGAAAAACGTTTATCTAAAGTCAATCAACAATTTCAATTAGGTTTAAAAAATGATGAAATTATCTTAACAATTATTCAAGGAGTTAAATTAGCTAATTTAGATGTTAGTGGTTTTGCTTCAACTAACGTTAAAGATTTTATCAATAATACTTGGTTACTTTTACCAGAAACTAATCATATTTTAAATGACCAATATCATTATTTAATTAAAGATTGTTGTATTGCCTTGATCAAAACCACAAAATTTATTCAATGTTTATTTCCAGAAAATATTTTCCATTTTTATCATGATTATCCTAGTTCTGATGCTTATGAGTCATTAATTAATAGAAGTAAATATAACTTAAATATTGCTCAATATTATTTTGCATATCACATAATTGGTTTAAGTATTTTACAAGCATTTATTTCTCGCTTTACTTTCTCTTTACCATTATCTTTTTTCTTTCCTCATAAGTCTAATTCATCTAAAAATAATTCATCTTTTATTGACTATATTATCCCCGTTAACAAGAAAAATATTATCCCTAATTCTGTTGAAGATATAGTAAGTAATTTAATTAGTGCAGAGTTTCAACCTTCTTTTTTTCCTTATAATGATTTAGGCAATTTTGTTATTCTTATCTTCAATTATTTAACACTAAAAGATAGCCTAATTTTTATCGATAAATGTTTGTTATTTTTTGAAGGAGAAATATGCCAAGATGATTTTTTAAATTTATTTCCTTCACCTTTAATAAAAATAATAGAAGATGCGATCGCACAGCACCTTGCCGAGGTAAGATCGCACTTTGTTTTATAAAGTAAATAACAATAAATTAAGCCCCTACTTCCCCCTTTCCCCTCATCACCTCATCCCCCCATCCCCTAACACCCCAAAACCCTAAGCCCCTATCTGCCGACACTGCTGATTACTTAAAACTGAATGCGATCGCGATTATTCCCTGATTCTACATTTTTTTCAATAAATTCGATAATTTTATCAGCAATGTCAATATTAGTAGCCTTTTCAATTCCTTCTAAACCGGGAGAAGAATTAACTTCCATTACCACTGGTCCATGATTTGATCGTAGTAAATCAACCCCTGCAATTCTTAACCCCATTGCCTTAGCAGAACGAATGGCAGTGCTTCTTTCTTCAGGAGTGAGCTTAATTTTTTCCGCTTTTCCCCCTCGGTGAAGATTCGAGCGAAATTCCCCTTCCGCACCTTGCCTCTTCATAGCCGCTACCACTTTATTACCAATAACAAAGCAACGAATATCTGCTCCTCCTGCTTCTCTGATAAACTCCTGTACCAATATATTTGCATTCAAACCCCTGAAAGCCTGAATTACCGACTTTGCCGCTTGATAAGTCTCCGCTAATACAACTCCTATACCCTGAGTGCCTTCTAATAGCTTAATCACCAACGGCGCACCGCCCACAGTCTCGATTAAACCATCAATATCTTCCGTATCATGGGCAAATCCTGTAACAGGTAAACCAATGCCTTCCCTCGCTAAAATCTGTACACACCTTAACTTATCGCGCGATCGAGATATAGCCTGAGATTCATTGGCACTAAATACCCCCATTACCTCAAACTGACGCACCACCGCACAACCATAGAAAGTACGAGAAGCTCCGATGCGTGGTATGATTGCATCAAAATTTTCTAACTCCTTGCCACCGTAAACTACCGAAGGTTTATGGGAAGTAATGTTCATATAGCATCTCAGATAGTTAACTACCTTTATTTCATGTCCCCTTTTTTCTCCTGCATCTCTCAATCTTCTGGTGGAATAAAGGCTACTATCTTGAGATAAAATAGCGATTTTCATGGAATCTTCTCAAATTAATTTTTCATCTTCCTTATTGTACATTTACAATTGATTTAAAGAAATTGTGAAAATCTCGTTAGTAAGTGCTATAATGTGTTAAAGTAACCAGAGGCGACAATATTCTATTCACCGTTGCCCAGTATTGCAATCAAGTTTAACAATTCACTTATGAATCCTGTCATAAATCGCTTAATTATTTATGTGTATTGAATCGTCAAAATTAGTAAGCTGTTTCAGGAATAGTAAATAATGTGTCTGAAAATAGATAAAAAGTAATGGTTGCGATAAAATCCAAGCAATCATCATCGCTTTCTTTGTACTTAGATTGAGTATGTATAAATTTTCAATCCATACTTGTCTTGTACTAGACATAATTACTGAGTAAGTTTAATTGTTAGCGTAAACTGTCATTATTAGAAAATTTAAGAAATATATGCCTAGAAAGCAAGTAATTCACCCAATGGTGAAGTTGCAACAAAAAGTGTCTTCTTTAGTAAATTCACAAATTATAAGCCCTGATGATAGTATCGGCAAAATAGCCCTGCTTTTCGGCAGTGATTGGGCTTTTTTGAAATCAGAATTAATATCTTTTGGTTTTTCAATGCAAGACCCTGTTCGTGATTTATTAGTAGTACAGAAATGGGATGATTAAATAAGTAATTAATTAGTAATTAGTAATTAAAACCTGAAACCTTTCCAATGCTATTTATTTTTACAGACTTAGATGGTACATTACTCAATCAAAATGACTATCGTTATGATGATGCCTTACCAATTTTAGAGATATTAAAAAATAAAAATATTCCCGTCATCCCCGTCACCAGTAAAACCAAAGCAGAAGTTGAGAGTTTGTGTGCAGAAATAGGCTTAAATGATCCTTTTATTACGGAAAATGGTAGCGGTATTTTTATTCCAAAAGATGATTTTCGTTTTGATACAACACAAGCATTAACTACAGAATCGTATAATTATATAAGTTTAGGTTTTGAGTATCATAACGCTAGATGTATTTTATGGGAAATATCTCAGAAGTTAAAAACTGATTTAGTCGGGTTTGGAGATTTATCTCCCGAAGACATTGTTAATTTGACTGGTTTATCTTTAAATGAGGCGATTTTAGCCAAAACAAGAAATTTTACAGAGCCTTTTCTTACCCCTAAGCATATTAATCCAAGTTTATTACAAAATATTGCCCAAGAGTATCAGGCTACAATAGTAGTGGGCGATCGCTTTTCCCATTTAATTAGTGCAAAAGCAGGAAAAGGAAACGCAGTGAAATGGCTACTCAATAATTACCATAACCTTGAGGAAAAAATAACAACTATAGGCTTGGGAAATAGTCCCAATGATATTAGTTTATTAGAAAGCGTAGATATTCCTATTATCATCCCAAATCCTGATGGAGTACACAAAGGACTAAAAAATAAAAATTGGCAAGTTGCCCCCCATAGTGGCAGTAAAGGATGGAGTCAAGTTATTACAGAAATAATTTTAAGCCATAAAATATAATAGCTTTTCTCTATTTTTTCGTTGATTAATAGATGTTTGAAACATTCAACCCCTATCACCTGACACCTAACCTTGTCCGATATTCTTAAACCGAACTGAGGTTAAGATAAGACAGTGCAAAATCTAAGTTATGATTAAATACTGCATAAAAAGTATGAAGAAAAGTTAAAAATGAAAGTTTTAATTACTGGTGGTGCAGGTTATATCGGGTCAGTTTTAACCCCGACACTTTTAAAGCGAGGTTACGAGGTAACTGTTGTTGATAACTTTATGTTTCATCAAAATAGCCTTGCTGATTGTTGCCAATACGAAACTTTTAATGTTGTCAGAGGCGATTGTCGAGATGAGTCTTTAATGAAAGATTTAGTCAAAGATGCAGACGTAATCATTCCTCTAGCGGCTTTAGTGGGTGCGCCTCTGTGTAATCGGGATAAAATCGCTACTGAAACCACAAACAGAGATGCGATTCAAATGTTGTGTCGTCTAGCCAGTAAAGAACAAAGATTTTTAGTCCCAATTACCAATAGTGGTTATGGTGTCGGTGAAAAGGGTAAATTTTGTACAGAAGAAAGTCCTCTACGTCCAATTTCTACCTACGGAGTGACTAAAGTTGAGGCAGAAAAAGCCATCTTAGAAAGAGAGAATAGTATTAGTTTCCGTCTTGCTACTGTCTTTGGTATGTCTCCTAGAATGCGTATTGATTTGTTAGTGAATGATTTTGTCTATCGTGCTGTCACCGATCGCACTGTTGTAGTATTTGAGGGACATTTCAAACGCAATTACATTCATATTCGTGATGTGGTGAATGTCTTTTTACACGGATTAGATAATTTTGAAGCGATGAAAGGAAAACCTTATAATGTGGGCTTAGAAGACGCTAATCTTTCTAAATTGGAACTATGTGCTGAAATACAGAAGCAAATTCCCAATTTTGTTTATATGGAAGCCCCTATCGGCGAAGACCCAGATAAAAGAGATTATATTGTTTCTAATGCTCGTATTTTAAGCACTGGTTTTGAACCCCAATGGCCTTTAAGTCGTGGTATTAAAGAGTTAATCAAAGGTTATACGATGATTCGTAATACCATTTATTCTAATGTTTGATAAATTCTCGAACTCAGTTTTCAGGCAAAAATATGGCGCAAGGGTATGTGTCAAGTGTTGGGGATAGGGGGATGAGGGGATGAGGGGAGAGGGAGACAAGGTGTCAGGTTTCAGGTTTCAGGTTGCAGGTGTTGGGAGAAAGTGATAAGTAACGAATAATGAGTGTTCGAGGTTTTTAATTATTCACTATTCACTATTCACTATTTACTATTCACCTTTGCCCTTTGCCCTTTGCTTCTTGCACCTTCAGATCAAGGAGTGTCAAGGTGTTTGGCTTACCTTTTCCTCTGAATTAATTGTTGGAACGAATTTTTCCGCAAACATTTTGATCACAATATAGACAATTGGCACAACAAATAAACTCAAAAAAGTTGCCACTAGCATTCCTCCAAATACAACTGTACCTAATGATTGACGACTGGCAGAACCTGCCCCAGTAGCGATCGCAAGAGGTAAAATACCTAAAAGAGTGGAAAATGCGGTCATTAAAATGGGTCTGAGTCGAGCTTGAGATGCTTCGATCGCCGCTTTGACAATGGGTAAACCCTCATTGCGTAACTGATTAGCAAATTCGACAATCAAAATCGAGTTTTTACTAGCTAAACCAATCAACATCACTAGACCAATTTGACTGTAAACATCAAAGGAAAATCCCCTAGACATTTGCGCTAACAATGCCCCTAAGATAGCCAACGGTACAGCTAAAAGAATGATTAGAGGATCAATATAGTTCTCATATAGTGCCGCTAAAACTAGGAAAACAAATAATAACCCTAAACCAAAGATAATCGGTGCTTGTCCTCCTGAAACAATTTCTTCCAAAGATTGCCCAGACCATTGATAGCCAAAGCCCCTCGGTAGAATTTGAGCAGATAAACTCTCCATAGCTGCGATCGCATCTCCTGAACTTGACCCCGGACTGGCAGAACCACTAACCTCGATCGAACGAAATAAATTGTAGTGATTGATGACTTGAGGACTGGTGCTAGGAGTAATAGTTGCCAAATTAGATAAAGGAATCATTGTATCATTTGCACTACGAACATATAACTCTTTAATGTCATCAGGATGAGTGCGGAACTTACCATCTGCTTGTACATAAACTCTATAAGTCCTGTTTTGTAAGGAAAAATCATTAACATAACTAGAGCCAAAAGCAGTTTGCAAAGTCCGGAAAACTTCATCAATATTGACATTGAGAGCTTGAGCTTTATTGCGGTTAATATCAACGACTAATTCGGGGCTATTGGCTGTAAAGGTCGTAAAAACCCTTGTTAAACCTTCTGTTTGGTTAGCCTGTCCCAATAAACTACCCAAAACCTCCATCATCGAATTGATGTCCCCATCACTACGCAAATCTTGTAACTGATAGGTAAAACCGCCAAAACTACCTAAACCCCTAATGGCTGGAGGATTTAAGGGAATAATTCTCGCCTCTGGAATCATGGCAAACTTACCCCATAAACGACCAATTACTGCCTCTGCCGATTGTTCTGGGCTTCTTCTTTCTGCCCAAGGTTTAAGAGGAGTAAAAATCACCCCAGAGTTGGAACTATTACCACTAAATGCAAAACCTCCTACCCCGAAGGTTGCTTGAACTTCAGGTTCTTCTAAAATAGTTTTTTCGATCTTCTCCATTACATCGCTAGTATATTGTAGCGATACCCCTTCAGGTGCTTGAATAATAGTGATAAAATAACCCTGATCTTCTTCTGGTAAGAAACTTTGAGGTATTGTAATATAAAGCCATCCTGTACCGGCTAAAAGTAACACAAATACAGCAATAACGACGGTGCGCATCCTTACTAAACCGACTAAACTACGACGGTAAGACTTAGTTACATTATCTAAAAAGCCATTGAAAATATCGCAAGGAACTTGTAACCATGCTGGTAATTTTTGATGATGTCTTAGTAATAATGCACATAAGGAGGGAGTTAAAGTTAAAGCCAAAAAAGTGGAAATGGCAATAGAAAATGCGATCGTTAAAGCAAACTGGCGATATAAAGCCCCCGTTGTACCCGGAAAGAAAGCCACAGGTACAAACACCGCCATTAACACCAAAGAAGTAGCTATTACCGCCCCTGTCAACTGTTTCATCCCTAACTGAGCCGCTTTAAAAGGACTCATATCCTTATCTTCAATATAGCGGTCAATCTGCTCTACAACTACGATCGCATCATCTACTACCATCCCCGTTGCTAAAGTCAAACCAAATAAAGTTAAACTGTTGATAGAAAAATCAAATACCTTTACAAAAGCAAAAGTACCAATTAAAGAAAGAGGAATTGTCACCGCAGGAATCAACGTAGTTCGCCAGTTCTGCAAAAACACCAAAATAATCAAAATTACTAAAAAAACCGCCATAAATAAGGTATTAACTACTTCTCGTAGCGATTCTTGCACATAAAGAGTTGTATCAAAGGCAATCTCATATTTTAATCCTGGGGGAAAAGTCTTAGATAACTCCTCTATTTGTGTTTTTACCTGCTTTGCCACCTCTAAAGCATTAGAACCTGTTAACTGATAAATCCCTAATCCCACCGCTGATTGCCGACGATAACGCAAGAAAGAAGAATAATCCTCCGCCCCTAACTCAACCCTACCCACGTCTTTAAACCTTACTAAAGCACCATTAGCATCAGTTTTTAACAATAAATTTTCAAACTCCTGTGCCGAAGTTAATTGACTAACCGCCCTCAAATCAATCTGAAACTCCTGCCCATCTGGTACAGGTTCAGCACCTATTTTTCCCGCTCCAATTTGATTATTTTGAGCCGAAACCGCTTGAATTACATCTGCTGTTGTTAAACCACGACTAGACAACTTTTCTGGATCTAACCATAGGCGCATCGCATAACGTCTTTCTCCAAAAATAGTTACATCTGCTACCCCGTTAATCCGTTTTAATGGATCAACTAAATACAAATCCGCATAATTACTCATAAAAAGGTTATCATAGCGGTTATCTTCGCTATAAAGTCCAATCCCTAAAAGAATATTATTAGATTGCTTAGTGACACTAACTCCATTTCGTTGCACACTTTCTGGCAATTGGGCTTCCGCCACCGAAACTCTATTCTGTACATCTACAGCCGCCAAATCCTGATTCACATCAGAAGCAAAGGTTGCTGTTATACTGCTTGTACCGCTATTGGAACTACTAGAGGTGATATATCTCAATCCCGGAGTCCCATTAATTTGACGCTCTAAAACGGTAGTAACGGCATTTTCTACCACCTCAGCACTTGCCCCATCATAATTAGCTGTTACTTGTATCTGTACAGGGCTAATTTCGGGAAATTGAGCCAAAGGCAAGTTAAAAAGGGAGATTAAACCCACAAAAAGAATAATTAATGCCGTTACGGACGAAAAAACAGGGCGTTTAATAAAAAAATCAATCATCTCAGTATCTTGTCTAGTTTACATCTAAAATTACTGATATTACTAAAATCATTAATGGGTATTTAGTACCCATTTGTTGCTCATTTCCTCTCCTGAAGCCTAACACCTAATATTAATTTTTATTTCAAAATATGGTAAAAATCACAAGATAAAAACATAATAAAAGATATGAATTGGGTTTGTTTTTGATTTTAGTTTTCAGAAGTAAGAACCTGAATTAATTACTAGAATTAATAGGTTTAGTCTCATTTTCAGGCATTTCCTGTATGGGACTACCTTCTTGTACTTTCAAAATACCTGCACTAATAATTTTTTCGCCTGCCTGTAAACCTTCTAAAACCTCATAGGAGTTGCTGTGAATTTCTCCTATTTTAATTGGTCTTTGTTTTGCGATTAATCCTTCCCCTTCGGGATTTTGTTCCGCTACAAACACGAAACCTTGACCACCAATGCGAAAAATAGCACTAGAAGGCACTAAAATTCCCTGACTACTATCCCAAACAATTCGGGCGGGAATAAATTGGCGATTTAATAATTTGTTTTGAACATCATTGCTAAAGAAGGCTTTTGCCAAAACTAATTGGGAATCAGAGGTAACATTCGGAGAAATAAAATCAATTTTTCCCACCGCTATTACTTCTTCTTGGGAATTTAAAACCTCTACAGGTAAACCCAATTGAAGCTCAGGAGCTTTTTCCAATGGTACGGAAATATTCAATTCTAAAAGATCATTTTGGGTGATACTGGTCAACCTGGTATCTGTTTCGATAAAGTCGCCGACCTTAACGGGTATGTTACTAATTTTACCTGCGATCGGAGCTTTGATCATTGTTTTATCTAATTCGACCTTTAATCTTCTCACATTGGCTTGTGCTTCCTGTACAGAAGCTCTGGCTTGATCAATATCCTCCTGCCTTGCCCCATTTTGTAACAACAGCAAATTTTGTTCGGCTTCTTCAACTTCTGCTTGTAATGCTCTCACGTCAGACTGTGTACCTTCTTGTAATTGATTCAAACGTCTTTGAGCCTGTTCTAAATTTGCACTAGCAGTTTTTGCTTCCGTAACAAAAGTGTCAAATTGGTCACTAGAAATTGCCCCTTCGTCTCTCAAATTACGATAACGATTTAATCTTTGCTGTGCTAACTCATTTTGAGCTTGAGCAGAGTCTAATTGAGCTTGTGCTTGGGCGATTTCTTCTTGAGAAGAACCTCTTTTGGCATTGGCTAATCTAATTTTAGCCCTATTGAGTCTAGCCTGAGCAGAAGCAATTTCTTCAGGACGACTTCCCGCTTCCAGTTCTGCTAATTGAGCTTGACGAGAGGCTAAAGTTGCTTGAGCTGAATCTAGTTGTGCTTGTAATGAGTCACTTTCTAAAGCAAACAAAACTTCTCCCCTATTCACATTTTGCCCTTCTCGAACCAGAATATCCACCAATCTTCCTTCGATTTCTGATTGTAAATTCACTGTTTGACTAGCTTCTAACGTACCAAGTACATCCGTGCTTGTTTTTATCTGTTCTGTTTCCAAGGTGCTAAGGGTAACTGGTACAGGAGGCATGGTGTTACTGACTCCTGCCGAAGTTGCAACCTGACGATTTTGCCAAAAAAACCAACTTACAGTTCCTGCACCGCCAATGAATAGAATACTTCCCCAGACCAGCCATTTTTTCCCAGACTTTAAGGAGGAAGAATTTTTTCTATTCTGGTTAGGCTTTGTTTCTTCTTCTTTTACTTGTTCTAATTGTGTATCAGCCACGGGATTCTTTTTTGTCACGAGTTCATCATTTCATTATAATCTGCATTTTGAATTTATTTTTACTTGAAGTATCCATAGATAATGCTCAATGATTCATCGATACCTTGACAAAAATCTTAACTTTTATTTTTAATACTAACTTTTTGTCAGTGTTATACTTAAGTGTTATTACTAATAAAAAATATTAAACTCTTTTAGTTTTTGATTAAACACAATATCTTATTACTTAGCATCAATGACTCAATTTAATCAAGAAAATATAAAAAGTTGAATAAATCGATTAATAACTCTACGACAAAATCATAATAAATTAACAAAAAGGCATTAAAAATAATGCCTCTCTAACTCTGAGTATGTAAATTATTGGTTTAGATAGCGAATTTGGAAAGAGGGAAACCCCTTTGTATTTATCCTTAAAAGGGCATAAAAGGAAAAGTAAATTATTTAATAATGATTGATAAACTTTTCACTTTACCCAGTTTTTTTATTCATGATTTGCCAACATTCGTCAATTTTAACCAAAGCTGAAGAAGTGAAGTTGTTAACACCTAATCCCAATCCTAATATCTAACTAATAGAGGTGTATTTTACACCTTTTTAACTGTTCTCATTAAGCAGAAAGAGTACGACGCTTGAATACCATTTCATAAGCCTCGATAATATCTCCCTCTTGCCATTGGCTAAATTTATTAACAGCAATACCGCATTCAAAACCAGACGCAACTTCTTTAACATCATCTTTGACACGGCGTAAAGAATCTAAATTACCATTATAAATTTCTGTTCCGTTGCGTAACACTCGAATAAAGCGATTACGGACAACTTTGCCTGACAAGACGTAACATCCAGCAACAGCTCCTTTGCCAACGGAGAAAACGGCTCTTACTTCGGCTTTTCCTAGACTTTCTTCCACTTCTTCTGGATCTAGTAAGCCTTCCATTGCTCCTTCTATTTCATCTAATAATTTATAGATGACGTTATATTCTCGGATATCTACTCCTTCTTGTTCGGCGGCTTGACGTGCACCGGGGGCAAGAGTTGTATTGAATCCAATAACTACAGCTCCAGAGGCAGCGGCTAAATCTACATCTGTTTCTGTTACTTCTCCTGCACCTGATAATAAGACTCTGATTTGTACTTCATTTTGCGGTAGTTGTTTTAATGAGCCTAAAATCGCTTCCACAGAACCTTGTACGTCGGCTTTAAGAATTAAATTCAGTTCTTTGAGTTCTCCTTGTTGTGCCTGTGCTGATAAGCTACTCAAACTTACTCGACGAGATGACATTGCTTGTTGTAAGCGGTTATCCCGTTTGGCGGATGCTCTACTTTCTGCGATCGCTCTTGCGTCTTTTTCATTGGAATAAACTTCAAATTCATCTCCCGCTTCTGGAAGTTCACTTAAACCTAGAATTTCAACAGCAAAGGAGGGACTTGCAACTTCAACTTTTGCTCCTCGATCATCGATCATCGCCCGAATTTTACCCATGACAGAACCCGCAACAATCACATCACCAACTCTTAATGTTCCATTTTGAACTAATAATGTTGCCACAGGACCCCTTGCTCGGTCTAAATGGGCTTCAATTACAGTACCCTTGGCGTTGCGATCTGGGTTTGCCAACAATTCTTCGACCTCAGACACCAAGACAATCATCTCTAAAAGAGCATCTAAGTTATCACCAGTTAAAGCACTCACAGGAACCATTACGGTATCGCCCCCCCAGTCCTCTGGAACTAATTCTAATTCAGCTAATTCCTGTTTGACGCGATCGGGATTTGCTTCTGGCTTATCAATTTTGTTAATAGCCACAACAATGGGGACTTTTGCCGCACGAGCATGACTAATGGCTTCTTTTGTTTGAGGACGTACCCCATCATCTGCCGCCACCACTAACACAGCAATATCAGTAACTTTTGTACCTCTTGCCCTCATTGCTGTGAATGCCTCGTGACCCGGAGTATCTAAGAATACAACCTGTTGAGTTTCCCCTTCATGTTCCACATCCACATGATAAGCACCGATATGTTGAGTAATACCCCCTGCTTCTCCTTGAACTACTTTAGTATTTCTTATCGAATCAAGTAGGGTTGTTTTACCATGGTCCACGTGTCCCATAATTGTTACAACAGGAGGACGTTTTTGCAATTTATCTAAATCTGCCTCCGTCAACATATCTGTTTTAGCCGCACTGGCTTTTTCTTCTTCTGTAATTACTTCCACTCCCAACTCTTTGGCTACCATTTCCGCAATTTCTAAATCAACGGTTTCAGTAATATTAACGGCAATTCCTTTGAAGAAGAGAAGTTTAATAACTTCAGTGTCAGGAGTAACTAATAGATCCGCTAATTCCCGAACTGTAGGAGCATTTTTAAGGACGATAAATTCAGGTTTCTCTTGTTTTTCCTGTTTTCCTTTTCTTTCTGATTTAGTTTCTGCTTTATCTTTTTTAACCGGTTGTTTTTTAGGCGCACGAGTCTTTTCTGTGGCTTTTGTTGCTTCTTTTTTAGGTTTAGGGGGACGAGCTAAAGCTAAGTCGATGACTGTAGAATCTTCTTGGTCATCATCAAAATAATCTTCTAAATCATCGTCATCATCAATGACTAAAGAACGACGCTTCTTGACTTTCTTTGCGTCTTTTTTGCCCGATTTATCAGAATCATCGTCATCATCATCCCAAGAAGAGTTTTCCGTGGTTGATTTTTTCTGTTTTGGCTTTCTGATTTTTGGTTTTTCCAACAACATTGGTTCTGAATCTAAATCATCTTCATCAGTACTTTTTGCTTTGGTTTCCAAATCATCATCGTCTAAATCTGAGTCAATGATTGCAGGGGGGCGTTGGGGGGGTTTTTGTAGTTTTGGTTTCGGTGCTAATTTGAGTTTATCTAAATCTGCTGAATTTTTTGCATCCTTAATAACAGGTTTTGCTGGTTTAGGAAGAGAGTCTTTTTCTTCTGTTGTTAATTTTGCACTGCCTATACTTTCCTTATCATTACGACGGGGTAAATTTTGATTATTTTTAGTGCGGCGAGAATTATTTTTACTCTTATTATTATTCTTGCTTTTTGCCCTTTTTTCTTCTTCTGAAGTGGACACAGCTACTTCACTACGACTGACTACTTTTTTCTCATCGCCTTCTTTACTATTACTATTTGCTTTATTAATAGTGCTTGACTTTTTCAATTCGGGGGCGGAAGGACTTTTTAACTCTGGTTTTTCGACTAAAGAGGGACGAGCTGGAGGTTGTTTAAGACTTTTATCCATACTTTGAACGTTGTTTGGGGAACCATTATCATTTTCCTGTACCATTTCCGAATGATTAGGAGCTTTTTTATAGTCCTTTGAAGGCTGAGGAGGGCGAGGAGGACTTAACAATACAGGGGAGTTAGCGTTATTTTTTTCCTGTTCTGACTGTTTATCATTCTTATACACAGCCAATATTTCCTGTTTTTTATTAGGCTTTTTAATACTGGAAGATGAGGTTTTTGACTTGTCAGGGGTGTTTTTGTTTACTTGATTTTGTGCCGATGTCATGGAGACTTTTTTTACTGCTTCTTTAATGTCTTGTGCTTGGGATTCAGTGATGGTACTACTATGATTTTTTACCTCAATGGATAACTGGGAACATATTTCTAATACGTCCTTGTTGTCTAATGCAAGCTCTTTTGATAAATCGTATATTCTTACTTTTCCGTTTTTCATCCACAAATTGCCTTAAGTTTACTATATTTTGCTTTTTTTGAGTGACTTTAAGAAAGTTTTAAGATGTTTAATATAACAGTGTTTAATCAGATGAAATTATTTATATTCATAAAAAATGGTCTGTTGTTGAACATCTACAATATTATGACTATTTTGATTTACAAATAATCAAGAATCTATTAAGAAAAATTAAGTCATAATTATCCTGATTCTTATTTTACAGTGTTTTTCGTTTCTTTGAGTTTTTGCCACAATTGTTGATAGATGTCTGAGGGAATGGACGTTTTAAGGGCTTTTGCTAGACGTTTTTTTTCTGCGATCGCAACACAATCGACATTTTTGCAAATGTAAGCGGATCTTCCCATTCCTTGATCAACGGTAATAATTTGTTGGGCATTATTTTTCACCACCCTAAAAAAATTACTTTTATGATCAATTTTCTGACAACTAATACAACGGCGGTAATTTTTGATTTTATTCGGCTTCCTCATTCAAATAGTCAGATTTCTTTTTGATGTCAATTTTCCATCCGGTGAGACGTGCCGCTAAACGAACATTCTGACCATCCTTACCAATGGCAAGACTAAAGTGATTATCAGGAACGACAACTAAAGACTGCTTTTCATCGGGATCAATCAGTTCCACGATGTCTATTTTGGCGGGACTCAAAGCGTTTGCTATGTAAGTAGCAGGATCTGGAGACCAACGAATAACATCTATTTTTTCTCCCTTAAGTTCATTCACTACTGCCTGAATACGAGATCCCCTTGCACCAATACAAGCCCCTACAGGATCAACATCTCTTTCTAGGGTATCTACAGCTATTTTTGTTCTTGCGGTAATATCTGGTTTACTGGGATTAGCCTCCCTTGAAATAGCAACAATGCGAATAATTCCTTCCTCAATTTCTGGCACTTCATTGGCAAATAAATAAACGACTAAACCAGCATCCGCCCGAGATACGATTAACTGGGCTCCTCGATGAACTCCCTCTTTTACCCGTTTTAAATAAACCTTGAAAGTTGCATTGGCACGATAGTTATCACTGCTTAGTTGTTCCCCTCTGGGCAATTCGGCTTCAACTTCTGGTCTTCCATAGGCACTTTGCACCGTCATAATTACAGACTGTCCCTCAAAGCGTAATACCTTAGCAGAAAGAACCGTTCCTTCTAACTCCGTAAACTCTGCTTGAATAATCGCTCTTTGTTGCTCTTTTAGTTTTTGTTGCAATACCTGCTTTGTTTGCATCGCCGCCATGCGACCAAAATCTTTCTGTTCAGGAGTAACATCAACTAAAACTTCATTGCCTAACTGTACTTCTTCATTAAACTCTTGAACTTCAGCTAAAGCAATTTGATGATCAGGATCTTCCACAGAATCGGTCACCATTTTCAGCGCTAAAACTCTAAAGCCTTCCTCTTCTAAATCCAATTCTACTCGGAAATTATCAAAATATTCAGGAGGTAACATACTGTGTGCTTTTTCTCCTAATTTAGAGCGACGAAAACGCTCATAGCCTTTAAATAATGCTTCTCTAAGAGCTTCTTCTACAGAAGTTCTGGGTAAATTGTGGGTTTGACTAATTTCACTAATTAACGCTTGTAAACCTGATAATTTAACGATGCTCATAAATTTTTGACAATAAAGTAATATATTTGTATATTTGATGATGTAGCTGGGAAAAGTTAACTGGGATTATGTAATTGGACTGATTGAATAATGTCTCTAGGAATTTTTGTAATTTTACCTTTACAGTTTACATAGACAAATTGATCATCTCTGCCTTGTAATGTGCCTTCCCATCGGTTTTTTTTCTTGAATATCGTATTGGTTTCGACAATGACGGGAAAACCTTTGAAACTGACAAATTCTCGATCGCTCTCTAAGTTATTACCAATTCCAGGACTAGAAATTTCCAAAACATAAGTAGAGGGAAGAGTATTTTCCACATCAAGAATTTCTTCTAGTTGACGACTCATTTTTTCACAATCATCTAAACTGGTATCTCCGCCAACACTTTTTATATCTATTCTCAACACAGGTGGGTTTTTGTTTGTTTGAAAAACTATATTTGCGATTTCAAGATTCAATTTTTGGGCAAGAGGTTCGGCTAGTTCTAAAATAGAAGGTATTAGAGGATGAGTCATAGAATGATTTTTCTCAGACAAATTTTTCAGTTACATAGTCAAAAGACAATAAAAAAAGCGGGATAATCCCACTTCGATCATGGTTTTTTACCCTTCTCAAAAACTTTGACCATTCTCAGGGTAAATCGAAAGAGGCACAATCAACTTCTGATAACAAATCAAAGCAGTAGATAGTCTTAGAGTACCCACTTTAACCCCAGAAAGAAATTCAGAGAAACAGACTTATATATTAATTTCTATTAGATAAAGTGTTTTAATTCTGATCTCTTCAGTCAAAGTAAATGCTTACATTCCCTAAGTTTACTAAGCATTTTTTACAGTAGAGCTTTTTCCTGAAAAGTATTATAACATGAAAAAATTTTTTTTCCCTCTTGAATTTGTTTGACGAAGCACCGAGAAAAAATAGTCAAAGTGTAGGGAATCATTGATAATGATTAGTGTTCAAAGAAAAGTTTTGTAATTTTATGTATCAAAAAGAAAAAGAAATCGCTATTTCGGCTGTTTTACAAGCCTCTGAACTATGTCAAAAAGTTAGACAAGATATTCCCCCTGCTTTAGAAAAACAAGACAAAAGTCCCGTTACTGTGGCTGATTTTGGTTCTCAGGCAATTATTTGTAAAGCCTTAAAAGATATTTTTCCTGATACTCCCATTGTCGGGGAAGAAGATGCTACAGAGTTAAGACAACCCGAACAGAAAAACACTTTGACAAAAATAACAGAATATGTGAAGCAAATTATTGATAACGCTTCGGAAAATCAAGTTTTAGACTGGATTGACTACGGTAATGGCAAAGTTAGTCGTCGTTTTTGGACTTTAGACCCCATTGACGGTACAAAAGGTTTTTTAAGACAAGATCAATATGCGATCGCACTTGCTTTAATTGAAGATGGAGAGGTTAAATTAGGGGTATTAGGATGTCCCGCTTTGAACATTAATCAAACTCAGGAACAAGGTTGTATCTTTGTAGCTGTGCGAGGAGAGGGAAGTTATCGAATGCCCTTAAATGGCGGAGAAATGACTAAATTACAAGTCGTTAGTAATGATGATGTACAACGTTTCCGTTTCGTAGAAAGTGTTGAGGCTAGTCATGGAGATCAAGAAAGACAAAATGCGATCGCACAAGCCGTAGGAATTACAAGTCAATCAGTAAGAGTTGATTCTCAAGCTAAATATGGTATTGTTGCCAGTGGAGAAGCCGCTCTTTATCTACGCTTACCCTCCCCCAAATATCCTGATTACAGAGAAAATATCTGGGATCACGCCGCAGGTGCGATCGTTGTCGAGGAAGCAGGAGGCAAAGTTACAGATATGTATGGCAATCCTTTAGACTTTTTTACTGCCACTAAAATGATGGAAAATAGAGGGGTAGTGGTTAGCAATAGCAAAATTCATGAAAAAGTTTTAGAAGCTCTTAATCAATAATCTTAAGATAATATTTTTCTTGCAAAAGATTTTTTCATCTCATAAAAATTAAGATTACTTTCACTTTGAATGAGGAACAGGAATAACTAATCTGATTAAAAATTAGGCGTTAATAAGCTAAAATTGTTCATTCTGAAATTGCAAAATAAGGATATGTTCCTTGTCGATTGATAAATCGGTATTACGATGGTCAATTCCTGCAAACTCATTCTCACAAACGTAATCTATATACTTTACATTAAACACAAATTTAATATCTAATTGCTAAATGTGAAATGACCATTGCCAGAACTATTTGTCTCGGATTTATTGCTGTCATCTCTGTTGGAACAATTCTTCTCATGATGCCTTTTGCCGTTGAAACAGGGAATTGGGGAAGTTTTATTACTGCTTTGTTTACATCTACCTCTGCGGTTTGTGTAACAGGTTTAATAGTCGTCGATACAGGCACATATTTTTCTTTTTGGGGGGAACTAATAATTCTTTGTCTAATCCAAATAGGCGGACTAGGCTACATGACAACCAGTACTTTTTTAATTCTCCTTATCGGTAAAAAATTTGATTTTCGCCAAAAAATCGCCATTAGTGAATCTTTTGATCGACCCTTTTTACAAGGGAGTCGAAATTTAGTTATATCGATTTTTGTTACTACCTTTATATTAGAAATAATTGCCACTATAGTCCTTTACTCTATTTTTTCTCAAGATTATGGTTGGAAACAAGGTTTATGGCTAGCGATATTTCATTCTGTTAGTGCTTGGAATAATGCCGGATTTAGCCTTTTTCCCGACAGTTTAATCCAATATCAAAGTTCAATACCGATAAATATAGTAATTACAGCTTTAATTATTCTTGGCGGTATTGGCTACCAAGTTATTATTGAGGTTTTTCTATGGTTTCTTGACTTTTTCAAACAAAAAGTACATCCTCATTATGAATTTTCTCTTAATTTTAAAGTTGTCACACGAACAACTTTGATTCTCCTGATTTTGGGTACAGTTGGATTTTTTATCACTGAACTTCATAATAATAATACCCTTGCTGAACTGCCTTTTAAAGACAAAATAATTACAGCTTGGTTTCAATCGGTAACAACAAGAACAGCAGGATTCAATTCTATCGACATTGGTGCTATGACAAAGGCAGGACTATTTATCACTATCGGCTTAATGTTTATCGGTGCATCTCCTAGTGGTACAGGAGGTGGAATAAAAACAACGACCTTAAGTATTCTTTATAACAGTACTAAAGCGGTTTTAAGAGGTCAAGAACAAGTAGTAATGCACAAAAGAGAAGTACCTGTTTCTTTAATTCTTAAAGCTATGGCAGTTGTATTTGGTTCAGGAGTAACAGTTGTTTGTATCACCTTTTTTATTTCCTTGCTTCATTCTGATTTTGAATTTCAAAGTATATTTTTTGAAGTCGTTTCTGCTTTTGCTACCGTCGGTTTATCCACTGGAATTACTTCTAGTTTATCGGTTTTAGCGAAACTAGCCATTGTTTTTACCATGTACTTAGGACGAGTTGGAGTATTATTATTTATGGCAGCCATTGTGGGAGATCCTCAACCGAGTCGAATCGAATATCCAGAAGAAAATTTATTAGTTGGTTAGAAAGTCATGACGGAAAACAAACAAGCTCAACCTGATAATTCTCAAAGATTTAGAACCTTTTTTAACTTGGATTTAGGTTCTTTAAAATTTTTAAGCAATCTAAGAAAAGAAACTCGTCAGTTTGCTGTTATCGGTTTGGGAAGATTTGGCAGAGCAGTATGCGAAACACTATACAACATGGGATATGACGTATTGGGGGCTGATGTAGAAGAAAAATTAGTGGCTCAAGCATTAACCGATAAAATCGCCTCAAGTGCCATTCGTTTGGATTGTACCGAAGCTAGTGCTTTAAAAGAAGCTGGAATTTTTGAATTAGATACTGTTATAGTTGCGATCGGAAACTACTTAGAAGAGAGTATCATAACAACTTTAAATCTCAAAGAAGCGGGAGTGAAATATATAGTAGCTAAAGCATCTTCAGAAACTCACGGAAAACTCCTCAAAAAAGTTGGAGCCGATTTAGTTGTGTATCCTGAGTACGAAGCAGGATGTGAATTAGCTTATACCCTTACTAAGCCCGGAATATTAGATCGTTTTGAATTAGACCCCGACAACAGTATTGTAGAAATAGCTATTCCCGAAGAATTTGATGGGAAAACTCTAGCAGAAATGAAACTTAGAAGCAGATATGGACTCAATGTATTAGCTGTTGGGAATGATGATAAATTTATTATTAATCCACCACCACAATTTGTATTAACGAAAGGCTTATCAATGGTAGTAATCGGTTCAAACAAAGATATAAACCGTCTCTAAACAATCATCTAACTTAGGGTGAGCAATGCTCACCTTTTTTTTGCTTAGATTCTTAACAACAATAGACATTAAATAAAACATTTGTTTAGAAAAATTGTAATTCTGACTGTAGTTTAGACTAAGAAAAAATTGCAAGACAATCAATAAGCTAACAAAAATTAGCTTACGGAGAAAATAAATTGAGTTAACTATTCCTTAAAAGTTAGGTTTTTCGCCTTTTTTTACTTTTGGATTGCTGTTTTTTAATGGTGGGATAAACTTTAGCTTTGTTTCTTTTTCCCCCTTGAGGCCAGCCATGGGATTTTCCCCGACTTTTAGGAGAAAGGGTAGGACTTCCAATCTCTATCAATAATGAAGTCATAGATAGAGCAACCCTTCCAGGAGTTAAATTCTGTTGTGGTTTTTGCTACGGCAAATGGTGTTCTTGGACTAAATCCTTTGAGAGCCATAATTGCCAAGTGATATTGATGATTAAATTACTCCATCTTTGACACCTGTCAGGAGTGCGAAAATTTGGCAAAGTCCAATGCAACCTCTGCTTGGCAAAACGATACCAGTGTTCTAATCCAAACCTTCGCTTATATTGACTCCAAATATACTCCAAAGATAAAAATTCCTCTCCTACCCAGATTA
Source organism: Cyanobacterium aponinum PCC 10605 (assembly GCF_000317675.1). Lineage (NCBI taxonomy): Bacteria > Bacillati > Cyanobacteriota > Cyanophyceae > Chroococcales > Geminocystaceae > Cyanobacterium > Cyanobacterium aponinum. The sequence continues at coordinate 1,198,570 of NC_019776.1, read as the reverse complement.
ACCAAAGTGGACGATGTAAACTCCCTGTTTTTTTCTCCTTTAATCTTTCAATTTTGAATAAAGTTAATTGTTGTGTGGGGGCATTATAGAAATGAAGTTCCGTCCATTTACTGATGCGTATGAGTCCTAGGGATGAATCTTCCATTTCCAATACTTTATTACTCTGAGGAAAATCATCACATTGATTTAACTTCCACTTTGCTCCATGTTTTTTCGGTCTTCCTCTACCGCTATAAGGGTCTGGCTTGCTATAAAGGCATAAATTAGAACGTACTCGAATCAACTTACTTATCTCAATGTCCGCCGTCTGTTGGATAAATTTGCCATTGCCATATTCACAATCTAAGACCACTAATTTCCGTCTATTTTCTGGCAATTCTCGACACACTTGCTTGAGTTGCCATCGGGCTTTACTTAAAGGAGTTTCAAAGGATGTTATTCTTTCATGTCTTAAAGGTAATGCCCAACTTCCTTTCTCTTTTAATGGTGGTAACCATGCTATGGTGCTATATCCTTGTCCTACTACTGATGAATTTAGGGATGAATGAGAATATTGATAACCTCTATCTTTCATCGTGGGACTATCTTTACATTCCCACTGGGTATGATCTATGCCTAATAACGTATATTCTAAAGTGTCTATTTCTTGAGTGTATCGTTTCATCAATTTGTTGCCATTGGGACGACTATCCTCTATCGCTTCATAGGTGCTACACCATTGTCTCTGGAAAAAAGGCGATAAAGAAAATTCTGCCAAACTACGAGCATTTTCTCTGGTCATGATGCTGTCCATTAGCTCAAATGTGGCATCTTTACTTTTGACTAACATTTCATAGGTATCATGACGAAAATTTTTTAGTCTGTTATATTTGTTCATGTAGAGAGATTTTAATTGGTGATTATTTTATTTTCTCTCTATTTTTCTTTTTTGTCTTGTCCTTCCTCATTTTTCTCTACATTTAGTCTAAACTACAGTTCTGAATGAAACAGAAGAATCTGGAACACATCCAAAGCATCATTCTGAGAAATAATACCTCAACCTGAGTAGTGAATAATAACCCTGTTAACGACTGAAAAGAGTGTACGAGCGTAGCCAACTCTCTGAACCCTAACACCTATCCTTATCCCCCTTATCCGATATTCTTAAACCGCAATCTTGCTCATAACTTTTCCTCCAAAAACACCCATGGATGTTCCTAGCTCAAAAAAACAAGAAAAATCTTAAAAACCTTAAACAGTTGCAATATATAGGTTTTAGCGAATAAGGAACAAGAAAAAAGAAAAAAATGTGGAAAAAAAGTTGCCATTTTAAAAAAGGTTAGTTATATTAGTATTTGTGCGATTGAGCCACACGCTCAACTCTGACACACCACGAACCTCGATAATTCAATATTTTTCTAGCCATCATAACCAAGTACAAATCCTTGTTCAATTCATTTAATTGAAAAACAAAAAACAGGAATCAGGTAGTGAAAGCAAGTAATTGTAAGTAACAACCACTATGGAGAGTTTGATCCTGGCTCAGGATGAACGCTGGCGGTATGCCTAACACATGCAAGTCGAACGGGCTCTTCGGAGCTAGTGGCGGACGGGTGAGGAACGCGTGAGAACCTGCCTCAAGGTCGGGGACAACAGTTGGAAACGACTGCTAATACCGGATGAGCCGAATAGGTAAAAGATTTATCGCCTAGAGAGGGGCTCGCGTCTGATTAGCTAGATGGTGAGGTAAAGGCTTACCATGGCGACGATCAGTAGCTGGTCTGAGAGGATGAGCAGCCACACTGGGACTGAGACACGGCCCAGACTCCTACGGGAGGCAGCAGTGGGGAATTTTCCGCAATGGGCGAAAGCCTGACGGAGCAATACCGCGTGAGGGAGGAAGGCTCTTGGGTTGTAAACCTCAAAACTTAGGGAAGAAAAAAATGACGGTACCTAATGTAAGCATCGGCTAACTCCGTGCCAGCAGCCGCGGTAATACGGAGGATGCAAGCGTTATCCGGAATCATTGGGCGTAAAGAGTCCGTAGGTGGCACTTCAAGTCTGCTTTCAAAGACCGAAGCTCAACTTCGGAAAGGGAGTGGAAACTGAAGAGCTAGAGTATAGTAGGGGTAGAGGGAATTCCTAGTGTAGCGGTGAAATGCGTAGAGATTAGGAAGAACACCAGTGGCGAAGGCGCTCTACTGGGCATATACTGACACTGAGGGACGAAAGCTAGGGGAGCGAAAGGGATTAGATACCCCTGTAGTCCTAGCGGTAAACGATGGATACTAGGCGTAGTGCTGTTAGAAGGACTGTGCCGAAGCTAACGCGTTAAGTATCCCGCCTGGGGAGTACGCACGCAAGTGTGAAACTCAAAGGAATTGACGGGGACCCGCACAAGCGGTGGAGTATGTGGTTTAATTCGATGCAACGCGAAGAACCTTACCAAGGCTTGACATCCTGCGAATCTTGGAGAAATCTGAGAGTGCCTAAGGGAACGCAGAGACAGGTGGTGCATGGCTGTCGTCAGCTCGTGTCGTGAGATGTTGGGTTAAGTCCCGCAACGAGCGCAACCCTCGTCCTTAGTTGCCAGCATTAAGTTGGGGACTCTAGGGAGACCGCCGGGGAGAACTCGGAGGAAGGTGGGGATGACGTCAAGTCAGCATGCCCCTTACGTCTTGGGCTACACACGTACTACAATGGTTGGGACAAAGGGGAGCGAAACCGCGAGGTGGAGCGAATCTCATCAAACCCAGCCACAGTTCAGATTGCAGGCTGAAACTCGCCTGCATGAAGGAGGAATCGCTAGTAATCGCAGGTCAGCATACTGCGGTGAATCCGTTCCCGGGTCTTGTACACACCGCCCGTCACACCATGGAAGTTGGTCACGCCCGAAGTCGTTATTCTAACCCAAGTGGAAGGAGACGCCGAAGGTGGGACTAGTGACTGGGGTGAAGTCGTAACAAGGTAGCCGTACCGGAAGGTGTGGCTGGATCACCTCCTTTAAGGGAGACTTCGAGAAGAAGTCAGCAAGGAAATGGGGAGGGCTAGAAAAATAAAGAAAGAGGTGTTGGGGCTATTAGCTCAGGTGGTTAGAGCACACCCCTGATAAGGGTGAGGTCCCTGGTTCAAGTCCAGGATGGCCCATTGGGGGTATAGCTCAGTTGGTAGAGCGCCTGCTTTGCAAGCAGGATGTCAGCGGTTCGAGTCCGCTTACCTCCAGAAGAACGAGTTTAGCACGGTGAAAAGTCACTACTGCTGAACAAAAAGTTCAGTGAGAACCTTGAAAACTGCATAGAAAAATAGGGAAGATTAAGGTCAAGAAAAGAAGGGCCGATGGTGGATACCTAGGCACACAGAGGCGAAGAAGGACGTAGCAACCTGCGAAAAGCCTCGGGGAGTCGGAAGCAGACGTAGAGCCGAGGATGTCCGAATGGGGCAACCCTAAAAACACACCTAAAAAAGGTGATGAGCGAACCTGGTGAACTGAAACATCTTAGTAGCCAGAGGAAGAGAAAACAAAAGTGATTCCCTTAGTAGCGGCGAGCGAAGCGGGAAAAGCCTAAACCATTGTCTAAGGAGAATGGGGTAGTGGGACACCAAAACATGACAGAGAAGGTTAAATGAACTAGCTGAAAACTAGACCAAAGAAGGTGAAAGTCCTGTAATTGAAAACCGACGAAGCATAGGTGAATCCCGAGTAGTCAGGGATAAGTGGAATCCCTGGTGAATCAGCCACGACCACGTGGTAAGGCTAAATACTACTGTGTGACCGATAGAGAAAAGTACCGCGAGGGAAAGGTGAAAAGAACCCCGGGAGGGGAGTGAAAAAGAACATGAAACCATCGGCTTACAAGCAATGGGAGTCCCATTAGAAGGGATGACCGTGTGCCTGTTGAAGAATGAGCCGGCGACTTACAGGTCGTGGCAGGTTAAGACGAAAAGTCGAAGCCAAAGGGAAACCGAGTCCGAAAAGGGCGAGAAGTCACGGTTTGTAGACCCGAACCTTGGTGATCTAACCATGTCCAGGATGAAGCTACCGTAACAGGTAGTGGAGGTCCGAACCGACCAATGTTGAAAAATTGGCGGAGGAGGTGTGGTTAGGGGTGAAATGCCAATCGAACCAAGAGCTAGCTGGTTCTCCCCGAAATGTGTTGAGGCGCAGCGGTGTGAAAGGTCATCGGGGGTAAAGCACTGTTTCGTTGCGGGCTGGGAGACCGGTACCAAGATGAGACAAACTCAGAATACCGATGAATGGTAGCACTAGTGAGACGGTGGGGGATAAGCTTCATCGTCAAGAGGGAAACAGCCCAGACCATCAGCTAAGGTCCCCAAGTACTAACTAAGTGAGAAAGGAGGTGGGAGTGCTTAGACAACCAGGAGGTTTGCCTAGAAGCAGCAATCCTTGAAAGAGTGCGTAATAGCTCACTGGTCAAGCGCTCCTGCGCCGAAAATGAACGGGGCTAAGTTAGTCACCGAAGCTATGGACTACATTGTAGTGGTAGGGGAGCGTTCTATTAAGGGTGAAGCATTAGCGGCAAGCAGATGTGGACGAGATAGAAGTGAGAATGTCGGCTTAAGTAGCGAAAATTAGGGTGAGAATCCCTAACCCCGAAAGCCCAAGGGTTTCTCCAGAAGGTTCGTCCGTGGAGAGTTAGCCCGGACCTAAGGCGAAGCGAATAGCGTAGTCGATGGCAAGCAGGTAAATATTCCTGCGTGGCTTAATTGGAGTTGCTACAGGGACCCATGAAAACTAAGCACACCCTGAGTGGATTGGGAGCGAGTAATCGTGAGTGTGGAAAGATAGTGGCAAGAAAAGCTGTAGTAATGTTGAGAATTAAGTCCCGGTACCCGAAACCGACACAGGTGGGCACGTAGAGAATACGAAGGGGAGCGAGGTAACTCTCTCCAAGGAACTCGGCAAAATGACCCCGTAACTTAGGGAGAAGGGGTGCCACCGAGAGGTGGTCGCAGTGAAGAGTCCCAGGCGACTGTTTAGCAAAAACATAGGTCTCTGCAAACTCGAAAGAGGAGGTATAGGGGCTGACGCCTGCCCAGTGCCGGAAGGTTAAAGAAGTTGGTCAGCGAAAGTGAAGCTAGCGACTGAAGCCCCGGTGAACGGCGGCCGTAACTATAACGGTCCTAAGGTAGCGAAATTCCTTGTCGGGTAAGTTCCGACCCGCACGAAAGGCGTAACGATCTGGGAGCTGTCTCGGAGAGAGGCTCGGCGAAATAGGATTGTCTGTGAAGATACGGACTACTTACACTTGGACAGAAAGACCCTATGAAGCTTTACTATAGCTTGGAATTGTGTTCGGGCTGGCAGTGCGCAGGATAGGTGGGAGGCGTAGAAGTATTCCTTGTGGGGGATACAGAGCCAACGGTGAGATACCACTCTCTGCTAGCTAGAATTCTAACTCGAATGAGGACAGTTTCAGGTGGGTAGTTTGACTGGGGCGGTCGCCTCCAAAATGGTAACGGAGGCGTACAAAGGTTACCTCAGACTGGTTGGAAATCAGTCGAAGAGTGCAAAGGCAGAAGGTAGCTTGACTGCGAGACCAACAAGTCGAGCAGGGTGGAAACACGGTCTTAGTGATCCGACGGTGCTGTGTGGAAGGGCCGTCGCTCAACGGATAAAAGTTACTCTAGGGATAACAGGCTGATCTCCCCCAAGAGTTCACATCGACGGGGAGGTTTGGCACCTCGATGTCGGCTCATCGCAACCTGGGGCGGAAGTACGTCCCAAGGGTTGGGCTGTTCGCCCATTAAAGCGGTACGTGAGCTGGGTTCAGAACGTCGTGAGACAGTTCGGTCCATATCCGGTGTAAGCGTGAGAACATTGAGAGGAGCCTTCCTTAGTACGAGAGGACCGGGAAGGACGCACCGCTGGTGTACCTGTTATCGTGCCAACGGTAAACGCAGGGTAGCCAAGTGCGGAGAGGATAACCGCTGAAAGCATCTAAGTGGGAAGCCCACCTCAAGATGAGTGTTCTGGTGTAAGGTCACGGGAAGAAGACCCGTTAATAGGCACAAGGTGGAAGTGCAGTAATGTATGAAGCCGAAGTGTACTAATAGACCGTCATCTTGACCTAAAGAACTATGAAATTCTATGCAGTCTTGAAGGTTATTCCTTCGAGAGTATAGCTGGTGTGACTAGCACTATGGAACCACTACGAACCATCCCGAACTCGTGGGTGAAACATAGTAGCGGCGACGATACTGCTTGGGAGACCGAGTGGGACAATAGTTCCATGCCAGCTTTAACATTCTTCCTTTACAATTCTATCTTTCATCGAAACATTAAAGAATCACCTCACATTGTGTAGGTGGTTTTTTTATTTATGTCTCTTAATTGTTCATCATAAGCAATTCCTAGGGAAATAAATTTGTTATGTTGTCTAATGGTTGATAACGACTGACTAATTCAAATAAATTGTGGTCAGATAATCAAATTATTTTAACTCGATATGAATTCTCCTTTTTGTGAATCGGCTTTTTCTGCAACTATTAGACCAATTATTGCTACTTCTGTTGATGGTCTTATTTTTATTGATAATCATTTATTGGCGATCGATTCTCGTAATGGTTATTTATTATTAATTAATCCGAAGAATAGCGTCACGAAAATTGTCAATAATTCTTCTTGGCAAGATTTTATTGGTGCAAAGGGACTCTGTATTTCTGAGAATAAGCTATGGTTTACAAGTAGGGAGTATATCTATTATTGTTCCATTGAATGGGAAAAGGATAATCTTGTTATTACTTCTAAGCCTTTTTGTGCTTTTTCTCTTTCTTATCCTGCTAATGGAATTGCTGTTTGGGAAAATACCATTTATATTACAACCCAGAAAACAGGACATATTCTAGTTTATTCTTTGGATGGAACCGCAATCACTAAATTTTATGCTCCTGGTATTGGTGCGGAAAATATTACCGTGAAAGGAGAAGAAATTTGGTTATGTGACTCCATTGAACAAACTGTATATTGCTTGGACAGAGCGACAGGAGACGTTAAATACAGTATTTTAACTCCTTTTGAATCTCCTACGGCTTTGGCTTTTTGTTATGATGAAAAAACTGGAAAGGATATTTTATATGTGGCTTATAGTGATCAAGAGCCTTATATTCGTGATAATCCCAATGCAGAGCCGAATCATGAATTATTATATCGCGATCGCACTTTTATTCATCCTTTACATTTCTATTTTGATGAAGAAAATAAATATACTCTTTCTAATGGCTTCTTATTGGAAATGACTTATGTAGAGGAAATTTCTCCGTTAGATCATTTAGAACTTAAAAATTTAGAATGGCGTATTGCTCTACCCACAGAGAGTGCGAGACAAAAAATAAAAAGTATCGAAGCGGTGGGTTTGCCATATATAGAAGAGGATTATCAAGGTCAAAAAGTGGCATTATTTAAGTTCCCAGAATTTAATACTGATGAACGCTATGTTTTTGGTTGGCGAGCGATATTAGAGGTTTGGAGTATTAAGTATCAGTTAAAGCCTCGTGATTGCGAAGCATTACCCCCGTTGTCGCCTGACTACGAAAGTAAATATTTGGTTGATGATGATAATTTGGCAATGAATACAGATGTGATTTTAAGGGCGGCGGAAGATGCTAGGGGTTCAGAAACTAATCTATTGCGTAAAATGTATAATATTCGTAATTATGTTTATGATCATTTAACTTACGGTATTAAACCTCATATTGATACCCCTGATATCGTTTTAAAAAGGGGCGTTGGCTCTTGCGGTGAATATTTGGGTTTATTACTGGCTTTATCCAGATTAAACGGTATTGCCTGTCGCACGGTTGGTCGTTATAAATGTCCATTAAAAGTACTTCATTTTGGGATACCTTTAGTGCCAGATTTTAATCATGTATGGATGGAGTTTTATTTGCCTAGTATTGGTTGGTTGCCGATGGAGTCTAACCCAGATGATTTAGAAGATTCTAATATTTATCCAACTCGATTCTTTATGGGTTTATCTTGGTACCATGTGGAAATGGCAAAAGATGTACCTTTTGAAACCTTAAAAAGTGAAGGGGAGTTGATTAATAAGGAAACAACTTCTATTGGTCAATTAGCAATTAATCATGTTTCTTTTACCATTATAGAAGAATTAAAGCCTACTGGAAGTGAAGAAGGTTGATCACAATAGCTCAAGTTGAAGCTCATTAATTGATAGAATTGTCAATATCGCTATTTAGTTATATAATAATGATTAGTTGATTAAGATTTGTAAATAAAATAACGGTCAACAGTAATAATTTATTTTGTCATAGCATTTCGATTCAATAAAAAATCAATTGGGGTTGAAAAATGATGTTAAACAATGTAGGAAGAAGCGACCGCTTTTTTCGTTTAATTTTTGCTTCCATTTTAGGCTATTTAGGCTTATTCATCTATGATGGAACTGCTTTGGGTCTTGGTTTAGCGACTGCATCGGTATTGTTAACAATTAGTGGTGTATTTGGTTTTTGTTTTCTTTACACTGTATTGGGCATTAATACGAACAACGCCCGTGAAAGTTCTAAATACTAATATCAAATAGACTTCTCCAAAAAATATTTTTTATTGCCTCGTAGTAAGGGCTTCAGCCCTTGTTTTAGCAATTAATGGAGATGTCTAATACTAAACTTTATCTGGTTTTTAGAAAAATTAACCGAGATATACGTGGTTTCTATCTTGATTTTTCGCAAAATAGACCTCATAAACAACGGAATATAAAAAAACAATTAGGAGATATGTAGATTATGGAACAGAGTTTTCCTTATGATGAAAGTGCATCAATGTCGAGACGAAATTTACTAAATTTTATCACAGGAGCAGCGATCGCAGTTACGGCTGGTGGAGTATTATATCCTGTTGGAAAATTTTTTATTCCCCCTTCTGATGTGGGAGAAGATGGCTCGATTTTGGCAAAAGATGTTAATGGTAATTTAATTCCTGCTTCTCAAATTTTAGCAGAACCGATCGGAACAAGAGCCTTAGTAGCGGGGTTAGCAGGAGAGCCAACTTACCTAACTATTAAAGATGATGGAACATTACATCCTTGGGGAATTGTCGATAATTGTACTCATTTAGGTTGTACTTTTCCATGGAATGGTAATGAAAATCAATTTCAGTGTCCTTGTCATGGATCAAGGTACGATGAGGAAGGAAGAGTTGTTCGAGGTCCTGCCCCTTTACCGTTGAAATTAGCGCATATAAATGTTGATGGTGATTATATCAGGATTTCTCCTTGGACGGAAAATGATCCTCGCACAGGGGAAAAACCTTGGTGGGTTTAAATCTTTGAAAAATTAGGAATTAGGAATTTATCTGAATCAGCAATTCTTTCTTGCTAAAGAATTGAGATAACTTGGTATTGGTTGAACAGAGACAATAGCTATTTTTCATTTTCTATGAATGTAGAAGTAGTTAATAACTCCATCGGATTCATTTGTAAATTGTAGGATACCCAAGCAAAACCACTACTAAACAAGATAAAAGTTGCCACTAAAGTACCCGTTAAAAGTTTTACTTTATGTCTTAAAGATTCAATTTCTAAACGATTTTTTCTAATAGTTGGCAACAATTCTGTTTCTATTATTTCAGGTTCAATAGCGGGAATTTGTTTGTCGGGAAACTCAACAAGACTATATAACCAATCTGTTATTAATTGAGGACATTTGGGTTGTAAATAGAGTTTTACTCCTAAAGATTTGGCTAGAGGGCGAGGAAAACGAGTTAGATATTTGAGAGTTGCGTTGATTCCCCACAGAGGACAATATTTATTAATTAAGTTGATAGTTGCAATATCATAGAGACAGCCAACAATTCCTTTTGCTGTAGCTTCTTCTCTACGGAAAAGTTGATCAAGAAGTATTAATATTTCTCTTAGTTTTTTATCTTCTAAATTTTTTTCTTCTTGAGTTTTCGTTTTAGACATGATTTTTATTTAGCTTCAATTTAATGGTGTTTTAAATCTAATTAAACTGATTTAATCTATATAATTTTGTTTTTAATTGTTATATAAAATGTTCTTTTACTGTATTTATTTAGCAATAAATATTAATGTCTTTGTAAAGAATATTTATTTAAAATATATTTGTTTTGATGATTACGATAGTTTTTGAATAACATTACTAAAAAATTTTATTTATCTTTAATCTTATAATTTATTCTTATAAAATTCAATATCTATTTGATTAAGATCAATCTAATTCAAAATACTTATAGAGAATTGACAATAATGGGTATTTTTTGTAGCGAGATAAAATAATCAGTAATAACTTTTAATTTTTATTTTCATATTTTGGATAAAAGTAAATAACACTAAATCATTATGGATAAATGCGTCTTAGCTTCTGTCGGTGTATCATAGATTAGGGCAAAAGCAGTCAATATCCTAATAGTGAAAAAATAAATATGTTAGAGTCTTTTTCTAATCAACTTTATTATCTACAACAGTTTGCCAATGAATTAGTTAATAATCAATTACATCAAGTCTCTATTTTTAGTTTTTTGATTATTTTTGTGACTGGTTTAATCACCAGTTTAACTCCTTGTATGTTATCAATGCTTCCTCTAACTATTGCTTATATTGGCGGTTATGAAACTAAAGGAAGATTATCTTCTTTTTTGCAATCAGCCTATTTTGCTTTAGGATTAGCCACAACTCTTACTTTGCTGGGAGTTTTCGCCGCTTTATTAGGTAGGGTTTATGGGCAAATTGGTACTGGTTTACCAATATTCGTAAGTGCGATCGCAATTTTAATGGGTTTAAATTTATTAGAAATAGTACCTTTAAAATTTCCTAATTGGGATGCTAGTAATTGGGTAAAAGATAACTTTCCTAATAGTCTTAAATCTTATCTTCTAGGACTAACTTTTGGCTTAATTGCTTCTCCTTGCAGTACTCCAGTTTTAATTACACTATTAGCTTTTGTTGCTAGTAGCGAAAATATATTTTTAAGTTCTTTATTGCTGGTAAGTTATGCTATTGGATATGTTTTTCCTCTGATATTAGCAGGTACATTTACAGGCACATTAAAGAGTTTATTAAATTTACGAGTTATTACCCAGTGGATTAATCCTATTAGTGGGGGGATATTACTAATTTTTGGTATTTATTCTTTGGGTTCTTATTTAATTGCTTAAAACTTTACTTTCTTTTTAGCTCTTAAGCTCGTTATTAATAAAAATAGTGAAATTAAAATTAAAATCAAGCTAAAACTTAATCAAGTCAAATATTCTTATGATTCACCGAAATAATTTTAAGTTATGAAAATCAAACAATTATGGGAAACTCTAACTTTTTTTGAAGTTATTCCTTTTTTTAACTGTTTTACAAATTTTTTCAATATTTCTCAGCACAAAACTTCACCTCTAATTTCAACCATGAATTTTACTCTAATTTGTTATGATCATAGTCCTTTAGCTCAAGAAACCCTCAATAATCTTCAACAACAAAATATACCTCTGCGTATTCTTAACACATCTTCGTTTAATCCTAACCCTTCCGAAAAAACTGAAATTATTAAAATTAACCTTCTTCAAGACAGTTTATCACCCCATTTACTAGAAAGAGTCGATCGCATTTTTTGTTTTCCCCAACCCGGTATTAATAATTTAATCAATCTGATTAATCAACAGCTTTTTCCCGGTGAAATTATTTTATGTGACTTACGCTATGGCAATGAAAATCAGAGATATATTTGGGGGGCAGTAGATGATGTGGTAATGGGAGGAGTAAGTAGTAGTAACTTATTTTTTAAGGAAAATAAAGCCATCTTTACTGGCAACGTCTCGACAGATAACAACGGCGGTTTTGTGTCTGTAAGAAGCAAAAATTTTAATCCCCCTTGGGATTTATCGGCTTATGAGGGTATCCGATTGAGAGTACAAGGAGATGGAAACAGATACAAATTTATTACCCGTTGTGAGGGAAAATGGGACGGTATCAGTTATTGTTATTCCTTTAACACGATTGCAAATGTGTGGATGACTATTGATATACCTTTCAAAGATTTAATACCTGTATTTCGGGCTAAAACCGTCAATGCAGATCAATTTGATCAAACCAGAGTTTACTCTTTACAGCTAATGTTAAGTAAATTTGAATATGATGGTGCATATAATCCCACTTTTCGGGCAGGTGTTTTCAGCTTGGAGATAGAGTCCATCAAAGCCTATGGTAAGCCAAATTCACCGCAACTAATTTTGATGGATAATCAAGTTGACGGGGAGACAATGAAACTGCAGTGAGGGTAGGTTTTAGGTTTCAGGTTTCAGGTTGCAGGTTTTAAATACATGAACAGTATTTTGTATTTACTAAATAAATAGCCAGACATATTATCTCAAAATGTTGATAATCCAATAGTTTTGCCTATTATTCGAACCATTGAGTAAATAGAGATAATGATAAATATTAGTGGAGACAAAACCTAACACCTAACACCTGCTACCTGCTACCTATAAGGTTTTTAGAGTTATTGTCCCCCCTTAAGATAAAAATTTATCCTGAACTCAGGTTATTTATTATCCCTCATTAATTTAACAAATTGTTCAAACAAATAATCGGCATCATGAGGACCTGGACTTGCTTCAGGATGATATTGTACTGAGAAAAATGGTAGATTTTTGTGTTTTAAACCTGCTACAGTGCGATCATTAAGATTGAGATGGGTTATTTCTACGTCCGCCCCTAAAGATTCTTCTGTCACTGCAAAACCATGATTTTGGCTAGTAATTTCTACTTTCTGCTTTAATCCTGCGGGTTGGTTTAAACCTCTATGTCCGAATTTTAGTTTAAAGGTTTGTGCTCCTAGAGACAAACCAAGAATTTGATGCCCCATACAAATGCCGAAAGTGGGCTTTTTCGCCTCTAAAAGAGCTTTTGCCGTGGCAATACCTTCGGCTACCGCAGAAGGGTCTCCTGGTCCATTAGAGAGGAATATACCATCGGGATTATACTTGAGGATTTCTTCAGGGGGGGTATTAGCAGGAACAACAATTACTTTACAACCATAACTCGCTAGACGGCGGAGGATATTACGTTTGATACCAAAGTCAATGGCAACTACTGTATATTTTTCTTTGTCCGCTAAACTTGCTTTAGGACTAAATTCCCATTCAGAATTCGTGCTTTCATGCCATTCGTAAACTTCTTTGGTAGTTACTTCTTTAACAAGGTTTAAACCTGCCATAGAAGGTACTGTACGCAGTTGAATTAATAATTGTTCTGGATCTAGGGTTTCTGTGGATATAGCCCCATTCATCGCACCAGAGATGCGTAAACGGCGAGTTAGGTCACGGGTGTCGATGCCGTAGATAGCAATAATATTATTTTGCTTCAGATAATCTGGAAGGGATTGAGTAGAGCGCCAATTACTGGGGCGATCGCATATATTACGGGCAATAACTCCTTTAATGTGGGGTTGATGGGATTCATCATCTTCTGGATTAATTCCTGTATTTCCTAATTCAGGATAAGTAAAAGTAACAATTTGTCCGCAGTAACTAGGGTCTGTCATCACTTCTTGATAACCTGTCATTCCCGTGTTGAAAACGACTTCTCCAAAAGTTGTACCTGTAGCGCCGCAGGAGTAACCCTGATAGGTAGTGCCGTCTGCTAAAACTAACAATGCTGGTTTAAAACTAAAAATAGACATAAGCAGTGGTGATGAATTTTATATTTTACTTAACAATTCTCGTGGTTGATTTATTTATTCTCATCCTCATCAACATACACTAATTTAACGTTTCTATGCTACTGTTATTTGAGCTATTCTTGACAAACACAACTAATATCAGTCACATTAATAATGGCAATAGTTTGTTTGAGTTAGACGCTTAATTAATTGGGGTAGGGTTGAGATTATGAGTCCAAGAAAATTATCCGATGGCGATCGCCAAGAAATATTATCTTTATATCGCAATACCAACGAGACAACCTCAACATTAGCGGTGCGTTTTGGGGTCAGCAGTTCTACGGTGAGTCGTTTTCTCAAAAATAGTCTCACGGAAACAGAATACGAAGATTTAATTCAGGAAAAACGTTTAGCACGTACGGCAAAAAACCCAGAGGAGGAAATGGAGGAAAAAATAATTGATCACTCCTCCAAAGATTCGAAGGAAAATGATAATGATATTGATGAATATTCTAGTGTCATAAAAGAAGATCAAGAAAAGGCACAATTAAATTTAGATTTTGAGGAGGAAAACGAGAATTTATCTCTATCTTCAGAAACACAAGAATTAGAGCCAATCTCTCTTCATCAAGATAACACTTCCGTAATTCCAAAAATACAACTTAAGGAAGAAGATACAAGAGCTAATAATGTGATGTTAGATGTACAACCAGAAGAAACAGAGATTAACGAAGAGGAAGAAGAAGTTCTAGAGTCTGTCCAAGTTTTGGCGGCAATGTATGGAGAGGATATGGAAGATGAAATAGAGGACATAGAAGAAGACGAAGAAGATTTCGAGGATGAAGAAATAGAAAAAAAACTAATTGTTTCTAATCCTATGGCTGAGAGTCAGTTACAAGTACTACCCCTAGAAAATGCAACTTTCCCGAAAGTTTGTTATCTTGTGATCGATCGTTATGCAGAATTGGTGACTAAGCCTCTCAAAGACTTTGGACATCTGGGCAAAATACCGGGATCAGAAATTTTACAATTAACCCTACCTATTTTTGATAATCATAAGGTGGCTAAACGATTTTGCGATCGCAAAGGAAAAGTCATAAAAGTGCCTGATGGTAAGATGTTACAAAAAACTTCTATTTACCTTAAAGCAAAAGGCATTAGTCGTATTCTGATTGATGGCAAAATTTATTCTCTTAATTGAGAAATAGGGCAAGAGGCAAACCCCTCTGTGTCTCCTCTTAAAAGAAACCCCCCTTTATCCCCCCTCGAGAGGGGGGAGGGCAAAAGTGTTGAATAAACACTAACTCGAACACCCCCATACCCCAATTCCCTGACACCTGCAACCAGAACTCCGAACTCCTATCCTCATTACTTGTTTCTCCCCCCAACTAATTATTTTTTTGCCACCTGTTGGGAAAGTATTTCTAAGGCTTTACGATATTGAGCGTCTTCTGTTGTCCCGATTTTATCACGGTCTTGGATCAGAACCTCTTTTTCTGCATCTGTCATTTCATAAACAACATCAGGTACGATTCCTTCTTTGTTGATGTCTCTGCCCTTTGGAGTTAAATATTTAGCAATAGTTACCGCTAA
This sequence comes from Cyanobacterium aponinum PCC 10605, assembly GCF_000317675.1. Classification (NCBI taxonomy): domain Bacteria; kingdom Bacillati; phylum Cyanobacteriota; class Cyanophyceae; order Chroococcales; family Geminocystaceae; genus Cyanobacterium; species Cyanobacterium aponinum. Next base: position 1,183,354 of record NC_019776.1, on the reverse strand, counting down.
TCCTGAACCATCCCCTAAGCCTCTAACCGATTGTACTAAACCTTTCCCGAAGGTTTGTGTTCCCACTACTGTGGCTCTGTCATAATCTTGTAAAGCACCAGAGAGGATTTCACTGGCACTAGCAGAACCGCCATCGACAAGGACAACGATAGGTTTATTAGTTAAAACACTACCATTAGCATTATGAGCATCTACTTGTCCAACTCTGTCAACGGTAGAGACTATTTGACCTTTATCGATAAACATTCTTGCAATTTCGACACTAGAGTATAACAAACCACCGGGATTCGATCGCAGATCTAGGATATAACCATTCACATTTTCTTTTTCCCCAAGTTCGATCGCATCTTTCATTTCCTGGACAGCGTTACCACTGAATTGAACTAAACGAATATAGCCAATTTTTCCCAAATTAGGGGTATTTTCGATTCTTGCCCTGACAGGATGAATTTCAATTTTGGCTCTGGTGAGATTATAATCTCTTATGTTTCCTTCCCTTTCGATGGTCAACTTTACCTGAGTGCCGGGTTTTCCGCGGATTAGAGAAACAACATCATTTAAGTCCATCCCTTCGGTACTTTTACCATCAACTTTGCGAATAATATCTTTAGAAATGATACCAGCCTCAGCCGCAGGAGTATCTTCAATGGGAGAAATAACAACGATATTATTTGTTTCTTCTTCTTTCGTGATTTGGATTCCTACTCCTGTTAACTCTCCTGAAGTATCAATTTGCATACTTTTAAACTCTTCAGGATTCATAAAACGAGTATAAGGGTCATTGAGCTTCTTCAGCATTTCCTTGACTGCTTCATAGGCTTCTTCCTTATCGCTATATTCTTTGTCGAGATACTCTTGTCTAATTCCTCGCCAATCTTCTCCATTAAAAGTGGCATCCACATATTGTCTATTAATTACTTGCCAAACTTCATCAACAATTTCCTTGGGACTATCTTCAAAAAATGCTTGACTTTGGGATACTCTTAAACCAATACCTGTCATGGCAACACTAGAAACAGCTAAGGCTGTTGTACCCAAAATAAGCCTACGTTTAGTAATTTTCATATTCAATTAACTCGTCTCAAAACTCTATATTAGGATGTGGGAATATCCAGTTAATTTTAACTAGAGGATGGTTTTTCTTTATTTAGATGCTAACACAATAGACCTTGAGGAATTTGTAATTAGCTTAACCCGACTATCTATTCTTTTTTACAATTGTGTATAAAGATCAATAAAATCTTGACGGGGTTTAAATTGTTCCACTTCCCTGATTTTGGCGTACAGCTCCTTCTCCTCCTCGCTCACTTCAGGGGGGATAACAATATTAATAATAACTAATTGGTCTCCTCTTTCTCCTCGTATATTAGGATAACCTTTATTGGCTAATTTTAATCTTTGTCCTGATTTTACCCCGGCGGGGACATTCATTTTCACTAAACCATCAATGGTAGGAACTTCGATCGCACCTCCAACTATTGCTTCAGAAGGAGTCAAAGGAACTTCACAGGAAATATCAGAACCTTGTAAAGTGAAAAAGGGATGAGGTTCAATTAAAATCTTTAAATACAAATCCCCGCCTCTGATACCTTGACCTTTCAAGCGTATTTTTTGTCCATGATACATACATGGTGGCATATCCACTTCAAGCGATCGCCCATCTTCCAATCTAATTCTTTCTCTTCCCCCCTCATAGGCTTTAGTCAGAGGTAAAGTCAGTTTAGCCTCAATGTCTTTGGGTTGGGTGCGAGGAGAGGGGGTGGACTTGATGGTTTTAGTAGTCCCCGGACGAAAATCACCGATATTAGGAGGATTGGGGCGATAAGTAGAATTTTTATTACCAGAGGAAGCACCATTAGAGGATCGAACATTATCTTGCCAAAAACCGCCAATATTAGCATTAGGAAAAGGAAAGCCATTACTAGGGCGTTTTTTCGTTTGACTACCAACAAATCTACGTTTGCCACCCAGAAATTGACTATCATACTGTTGACGTTTTGTGTAATCAGAAAGGATGTCGTAGGCTTCATTAATTTGCTTGAACATTTCCTCAGAATTTTGATCTCCCGGATTAACATCGGGGTGATAGCGTCTTGCTAAGGTGCGAAAGGCTTTTTTAACGTCTTCAGGAGAGGCATCACTAGAAATGCCCAATACTTGGTAATAGTTAATCACTGGTGTCCGTAAATTTTGCATAGTCGATACTTAATCAATCCTAACCAGAAAAAGCAAGATTTTGTATTTAACCAAGTTTAGCGTAGATTTGATGTTTCAATTAACCTTAGTTGTGGATTTCTCTAATGAATAAAAATATTGTTAAATAAAAATGGAACAAAAGTAATACTAAGCTAGGGAATAATAGACTTTTTGTAGAAGTCAGGCAACAGGCAACAGTAAAAAAAATTGACTCCAACTCCATAGAAATTGATTTTAATTTTGCATTTGTGCCTAAATCATTTTTATGCCGCTTGAGATTGTAAAAACTTAATAATACCTTGTTTCTCGATCAATCCCACAACAAAACCATTTTCTTTAACTACTGTTAATTCCAAATCCTGCTGTTGTTCTAAAAGTTTAACCACTTCTAATAAAGATAAAGTGTCCACAACGGTTTTAACTTCTTCTTTTGATTTCATCACTTGATGGACAAATACTTCATTCCATTGAGAAGTTGCGATCGCTCTTATATCATCTAAGTGTAAGACTCCTGTTAAAATACCATCTTCATCGGTAACGAGAAACTTACGCCATGGTTGTTTACCAATTACGTATTCGTTAACAAATTGTCTAATAGTTAAATTACCTTGAATAACAGGACTTTCAGGGGAAATCGCATCTTTAGCGTAGTAATGATTTAATTTATCCTCCAATTGGGCAGACTGTGCCGCCGTTCCCGCATTTTGTAGTAAAAACCAACCAATTAAGACAGTCCAAAAATTACCAAAGGGAATTATTCCTAATGTTCCCATTGCCCCTATAGTAATAGCTGTCCAACCAAAAAACTGTCCAAAACGCCCCGCAAAAATTACTCCTTTCTGGGGATTACCTGTGATTTTCCACACAATGGCTTTTAATACGTTACCACCATCCAAGGGTAACCCCGGAATCATATTAAATAATGCCAAGACAAGATTAATGGTTGCTAAAAGAGATACTATTAGTTGTAGTGCGATCGGTAAAGTGAAATTCGTTTCTATGATGAGGAAAATCGCAAAAAGGATTAAACTAACCACAGGACCTGCGATCGCCACAAAAAACGCTTGTTCAGGGGTTTTAGACTCTTTTTCAAGGGCGGCTAGACCCCCAAAAATAAACAATGTAATTGATTTTACTTCTATTCCTTGACTAATCGCTACAAAACTATGTCCCAATTCATGGGCTAAAACGGAAGAAAATAGCAGTAAAGAAGCGACTAATCCCAATAAAAAAGGAACTAAACCGGGTAAATTTGTTTGATAGGCTAAATCTGTACCAAAAGTTAAAGTCATCAACCCCAAAATCAGAAACCATGAGGGATTGATATAAAAAGGAATGCCGAATAAACTACCGACTCTGATGTTACCATTCATAAAAAAATAATTCTCCTTGTTTTCAGAGTGATTAATTATTAATTACTAATAACTAGGAAAAAATGTAAATAATTATTACTAAAAAATCTTATTTTTAATTCACTTTCTATTATAAATCAACTGAAAAAACTGTAATATTTTATTCTTTCTGGTTTTCCGTCATTTTTAGTTCGGTTATTCTGTGTATTTATTTTCTGATTGATTAGTTATGTCAAGAATCAAGATACTTGTTTTTTTATAACCAGTGACGTAAATATAATAAAATATGTCACTAAAACGCTACTTTAATCACTTTTTTAAAGTGGGAATGTCAGTCTTCTACTTATAGAATAAAACTAAAACACGGCAATAGTTCTTTTAACAAGGGTAATTTTAAGTATTTTTATTGATAAAAATGGTAGTAGCAACAAAAAAAATATTACAAATCACAGACACTCATCTTGACGAAAAATCCACAACTCATGGGCATAACGTTTATGATAAACTTGCCATGGTTTTTGAGCAAACTATTGAAAAAAAAGATTTTGACTTAATTATTTTTTCTGGAGATATTAGCGATAAGGGTAGTTTAAATTCTTATGAGTGGTTAGCAAAAAAAACAGAAAACTATAACAGTAAAATTATTTGGATGGCAGGTAATCATGATAGTGTCGATAACATGAAACAGGTTTTTAATTTGCCTTTTCTGGTTGATATTGAAGAAAATAAACTTAACTATCAATTAAATTTGTCAGGAATAAATATTTTATGTTTGGATACTAATGATAAATTACTTTCTGATAATCAAATTGATTGGTTGATTGAATCCACAGATGACAATACAATTATTTTTATTCATCATCCTCCTATTACTTGTGCTTCTCCATTTATGGATGACAACCACTCATTGGCAAACTGGAAAATTATCAAAGAAAAACTCTCAACTATATCAAACAAAACTTTCAGATTTTTTTGTGGACATTATCACCAAGAAAGTTATATTTCCTATCAAAATATACATCTTTTTCTCACTCCATCAACAATGTTTCAAATTGACAGACATAAACCCCATTTTCAAATTGCTAATACTTTGTCAGGCTATCGAATAATCGAAATATTTGAGGATAAGTCTTTTAAAACCTATTGTGATTATATTTTTATTACTTAAATTAGATTTTTTAAGTAAATCAAGGAAAAGAAAAAGCAAAGAGAGAATAGTTGAGAAGAAAAACTCCTGATTTGGTTACTTCTACGGATTACTAACTCAGTTAAACTTGATACCTGACTTTATCAGATATTCTTAAGCCAAACTGAGGTTAAATAACTTTATTTTTCGGTTCTTCAGAGTGTGGTTATGAGAGATTAAGAGAAACAGGACTTCCATAACCTTCATTGAATAGTGTTTATAGTAAAATAAAAACCAAAAGTTTATAAATTATTATTTAGTAATCCCCTATTGCCTATTGCCTCTTGCCTACCCTAACTAATAATTTACATACTCAAACTGATAGAGCCTATTTTTCTTCTAATACAAAGTATCCTTGAGAGTTTTTATTGTAACTAATACTATATTTTTCGGGAGGGAATTTGATGATAGTTTTAGCATTTTGAGAGGAAATTTTTATCAATAAATTAGCATTTTTGTTAACTCCTAATATTTCTCCTTTTTGCTGATTAATTAGTGCTGTTTCTTTATGATTGTAAAGTAAGCTATTATATGTTTTTACGACAAAATCAATACCATAATTTTTATAAAAGTAATAACCATTTATTATTGCTTTAATAGCCAAAAAACCTATTTTTTCTATACTATCAATATCAGGATTTTGACCGACACACAAATAATCATTTAAACTGATTCCATTGGCAGGAGAATTATTTTGATAATTAATGCCAATTCCGATAACTGCTTTTTTGATTATCGATTTCTCTATTTTTGTTTCCCATAAAATACCCCCTAATTTTCTGCCTTCCAAAATCAAGTCGTTTAACCATTTAATGGCAACAGGTATTTTTATATTATTAAACTCAGATGCGATCGCGCTTGCACTGAATAGGGTAAGATGGTGTAAACAATTAACAGGCAAGTTTAACTCTAAACCTAAACTTAAGTATAAACCACCGAGATGCGATCGCCAAATATGACCTCTTTGACCTTTTCCTGCGGTTTGTTGCCTTGCTATAACCACGAATGGAAAGGGAATATTATTCTGCTTTTCCAGTAACCATGCTTGGTCATTAGTAGAAGTTAAGGTATCGTATAAATAACAATCTATTTGATTGAGCTTAAAAAGATTATAAGCAAAAGTTTCTGGTAAATTAAAAACTATTTTATTCATATTGTAGTGATATGTTAGAAGAACAAGATAACGTGCAAGAAAATTTTATTGATGTAGAAAAAGTGAACCTTACTCCTAATAAAATAAAGCTAATTTATTTAGGTATTTTAGCATTAGGAATTAAACTAGAATCAATGGTTATTCCTATTAGTAAATCGGAGCTTGATTTAGTGGTTGAATATCTAAGTAAAGTATTACAAAAAAACGAAGAATTAATCAGAAGAGCTTGTTCTTTGCTTGAACAAATAGAAAATTCTGAGCAGAATAATTATTATGGAATAGTCAAAGAATATCTCGATAATTTCTTTGGTTTATCAGAATCAGAAGAAACTCTGTCCCTCAATTTAACTCAAGAACAAAAACTATCTTTAGCCCTTAAAGTTTTGACAGATTTACTATTTTATAGTAGTAGATCAGGACAACGTTATCTACACAAACAATTACAATGTTTATAGGATAAAAAAAGTAGATAAATTGATTTTATTTTTATCGAAAGTTAATAAAAAATGTAAAACAGTAATTAACTTCAATCAATAATAAATAACCAATAATAAATAACACTCTGGCTTGTTGCTTATGGTCATAACATCATTTTTAATCAATCAATCCCTAATTATTGACTCTTTTTGAAAGATATAAATTAGCAATTGATAAAACTAAAATAAAAACAAATAAAACTAATCCCATCGTACAAGCATAACTAATGTCTAACTCCTTAAATGCTTTTTCATAGAGATAATAAACTACTGTTTTAGAGGCGTTGCGTGGTCCTCCTTGAGTGAGAAGATAAACTTCTTCAAAAACTTTAGTTGCACTTAATGCTGAAATTACCGCCACCAAAAAAATATAAGGACTCATCAAAGGGATTGTAATATCAAGATGTTTACGCCAACCATCTGAACCGTCAATTGCTCCTGCTTCATACAATTCGGGAGAAATACTTTGTAATCCTGCTAAATAGATAACCATGTAGTATCCCAATCCTTTCCAAACAGTGACAATCATTAAGCTCCAGATTGCCCAATTAGGGCTAGTTAACCAAGGAATACCGTCCTCTAAGCCTATGCTACGCAAAAATTGATTAAAAAGACCATTTGACCAATAAAGAGCCTTCCAAGCCAATCCTGCCACTACCATGGAAACAACTACAGGTGTATAGTATGCTCCTCGAAACCAGGTAATTGCTTTTAATTTCTGATTGACAAGAATCGCTAACAAGAGAGAGAGAATAACTAAAGGAGGTACAACGCCAAGTAAATAGATAAGGGTATTAATTAAAGTCTGTCGAAATACCTTATCTTCGCTTAACTGTCGAAAGTTTTCCCAACCAATCCATTCAGGCGGTTGAGTTAAATCATATTCGTAACGGGTAAAACTCAGAGAAAAAGCCTGTATTGCGGGGAAAAAGACAATAATCCCTAAAACTATTAAAGCAGGAAGCAGAAATAAATAAGGATTAAGGATTTTTAACCAACGGGAAGAAGTCATATTTTTTTGAGTTCAAAGTTTAGAAAGAGGTTTCGGGTTGCAAGTGTCAGGATGTTGGGGGATTGAGGTGTTGGGGTGTTGTGGGGAAACTAATTCTTAATTATCAACTATTTACCTTTGCCCTTTGCCCCTTGCCCTTTGCCCTTTTTTTATCTATTCACTAATTGCTGAAAACTCTAATTAAAGTACCTTTTGGCGGTAAGTCTTGAGGTTTGATGGTAGTTTGATTTCCTTGAATGATTTTGATACCCATATCTTCTTCTTGCTTGGCTAGTTCCAAAAATTCATCTACCCTTGTTAAGTCGCATTTCCCGGGTTCAGCCGCATCGGTTAAATATTGGGTGGGAAAGACAACTTTGGGATTTAAAGCCTTGATAGCTGCGATCGCTTCTTGGGCATTATAGGCTTTAGCACTTCCCCCTACAGGCACAAATAAGACATCAGGAGAACCCATGAGAATTCTTTGTTCAATATCAATGGGAGAGGCAATTCCTCCTAAATGGAGAATTTTTAACCCCCCCTGAGTCCATTTCCATGCCACATTATCACCAAATCTTCTACCTCCTTCTCTGTCATGAAACGTTTTGATACCTTGAAATTCGATCGCTTTTACTTGATATACCCCCGGTTCAACCATTAATTGAGGGTTATTCGGTAAACCTGCCGCCGAACCTTCGTCTAACAAGCGACTGCTAATCATCACAACTTCGACTTCTGGATTTGGTTTGGGGTATCCTGCGGTACAACCCAAAGGCGTAAAAGGATTAACCAAAATTTTCGCTTGAGGATTGCTAAAAACAAAAGCACTATGACCTAACCATTGAATTGTAACCCCCGTATTATTTTGAGCAGAGCTAGAGGGGGAATACTTGAGAGCTAAAAAAGTAGTTAACAAACCACAGCTTGTGAAGCGAATCCAATCACGGCGTTTCATACTCATTAATCTAAATCTTTCAGGAAATTGCCTAATAATTTTAACCCAGAATCGGTAAGGATGCTCTCAGGATGAAATTGAACTCCTTGAATATGCTTAAATTCTTGATGACGAATTCCCATCACAATTCCGTCTTCTGTCCATGCTGTTATTTCTAAAATAGGGGGAATAGTCTCTTTTTCCACAATTAAACTATGATAACGGGTAGCAGTCAAAGGGTTAGGTAAATCTTGAAAAACCCCGATGTTGCTGTGTTTAATTTCCGATGTCTTCCCGTGCATTAACACTGGTGCAGATATCACTTTTCCTCCAAAAACTTGTCCGATGGTCTGATGTCCTAAACAAACCCCTAAAATGGGATATTCTTGACCTAATTTTTCGACTAATTCTAAACAAATACCAGCAGAATCAGGAGTTCCCGGACCGGGAGAAATTACGATCGCATCTGGCTTTAAAGCGGAAATTTCCGTTAAAGAAATTTGATCATTGCGAACAACCCTAATATCCTGTGCTACCTTATAATCCGTAGCTAACTCCCCTAGATACTGTACTAAATTGTAAGTAAAACTATCGTAATTATCGATAACCAGAATCAACCTGTTTTCTCCTCTATATAATTTTTAGCTTAAGATTGAGATTATTAAGTCTATCCCATGAGGTAACAAAATAAAACCTGCCACCAATAGAGAAGCCAGAGAACCAATTAAAACGGCTCCTGCCGCACAATCTTTGGCAATTTTTGCTAATTCATGATAAGTCTGTTTGACGGTAAGATCAACTACAGACTCCAAAGCTGTATTCAACAATTCTAAAACCATTACCATAGCACAAGTAAGGGAAATTAAAGCCATTTCGACAGTAGTTGCATGAAGATAAAATCCTAAAGCTAAAGCCACGCTAGTCATTACCGTATGAATCCGAAAATTACGTTGAGTGGTAAAGGCATATTTCACTCCCTGCCAAGCATATCTAAAACTCAACCCCAAATTAGTTGCTACTTTCCAAGCGAGATAACGTTTTTCTGACTTGTAATGATAAGTTTTTTCTGAAGAGAAGTTATGATGAACTGGTTGTTGTGCCAAAAATTGCGGGAAATCACTTTTAGAAGTAATTGGCTTAGAAGTAATTGGCTGATCATTGCTGATTAGTTGAAATTTAGGCATATTATTCACTTTTTATTAAATTTCTTTTATATTAGATTCTTCAGTATAAGCCGATTATTTAATAATTTATGTTCCCACAGTGAAATTTTAGCTACATTTTTCTTGATATTGTATTCTTTCTACTTATTATTATTATCATTTAGATAAATAAAAGCTATATTTAGTTATAGTTGAGGTAATGATTGAGATTATTTTTAACTTCAGTTCGGTTTAAAAATATCGAATAAGGTTAGGTGTTAGGTGTCAGGTTGCAGGTTGCAGGTGTTTGAGTGATGAGGTGATGAGGGGAGAGGGGGAAGTAGGGGCGAATGGCCATTCGCCCATACAGGGGTTCGGAGTTCGGAGTTTTTAATTCTTAATTTTTCCTTTGCCCCTTGCCCCTTGCCCTTTTACTTTGCACATTGCCCTTTTCGCTATCACTCATCGATGACAATTTATGCTTAACTCAGGTTATTTTTAAGTAACAGAAACCACAGTATTTGAATTAAGAAAGATAAATAATAATTTAATATTACGAAAAAATAGTTTACATTTAATAATTGATCATCATAGAGAGTAGGAGGTTATATGCGTGCTGTTTTAATGGCTGGAGGTTCTGGGACAAGGTTACGTCCATTGACTTGTAACCTACCTAAGCCGATGGTTCCAGTTTTAAACAGACCCATTGCAGAACACATCATTAATTTGCTTAAGCGTCATGGTATTCATGAAATTATTGCTACTCTCCATTATCTCCCCGATGTGATGCGAGATTATTTTCAAGATGGTCGAGATTTTGGCGTTACCCTCAACTATGCTGTTGAAGAAGAACAACCTTTAGGTACTGCTGGTTGTGTGAAAAACATTGAAGAAATGCTCGATGATACTTTTTTGGTCATTAGTGGTGACAGTATTGCTGATTTTAATTTACAGGATGCGATCGCATTTCACCGAGCCAAAAAATCAAAAGCAACTTTAATTTTGACCAGAGTACCAAATCCCCTTGAGTTTGGAGTTGTTATTACCGATCAGGAAAACAGAATCCAAAGATTTTTAGAAAAACCCTCCGCCAGTGAAATTTTTTCTGATACCGTCAATACTGGTACTTATATATTAGAACCCGAAGTCTTAAAATATCTGCCCCAAGATGAAGAATGTGATTTTTCCAAAGATTTGTTCCCTCAACTGTTGGAAATGGAAGAACCGATGTATGGTTATATTGCTGATGCTTATTGGTGCGATGTGGGACATTTAGAAGCCTATCGAGAGGCACATTATTCAGCACTAGAAAAAGAAGTTGAATTACAATTTCCCTATCGAGAAATAGACCAAGGAGTGTGGATTGGCGAAAATACCTATATTCATCCCACTGCCATTGTGGAAAGTCCTGTCTTAATTGGTAGTAACTGTCGTATCGGTGAAAGAGCAAAGATTCTTGCTGGTACAATTATTGGTGATAATGTGACCATTGGTGACGATGCAGAACTTCATCGACCGATTATTTGGAATGGCGTTATTGTGGGCGAAGAATCTTCTTTATCAGCTTGTATTATAGCACGAGGGACAAGGATAGATCGGCGATCGCAAATTTTAGAAGGAGCAGTAATCGGTTCTCTGTGTAATATTGGCGAAGAATCCCAGATTAACATCGGTGTCAGAGTTTGGCCTAACAAAAGAATTGAGCCGGGGGCAATGCTTAATATTAATCTGATTTGGGGAAATATAGCCCATAGTAACCTCTTTGGACAAAGGGGGGTAACGGGACTCGCAAACATTGACATTACCCCAGAATTTGCCGTTAAATTGGGAGCGGCTTATGGTTCAACCTTAAAATCAGGTAGTAGTGTTGTTGTCTCCAGAGATCAACGCACCGTATCAAGAATGGTGAGTCGCTCTTTAATTGCAGGTTTAATGTCTGTAGGCATAGATGTACAGAATTTAGAAGCGGCGGCAATTCCCATTTCTCGAACCATGACTCCCAAGTTAGGAGTAGCGGGAGGAATTCATGTGAGGTTGCATCCCGATCGCCATGACTATATGTTAATTGAATTTTTTGATACCAATGGAATTAATATTTCCAAAGCCAAAGAAAAGAAAATTGAAGGAGCTTATTTTAAGGAAGACTTAAGAAGAGTACAAGCCATTGATATTGGTGATATGTCATATCCTGCCCAAGTAGTGGATACATACCGCAAAACCTTTGAAACTCAACTTAATTTAGAGGCTATTCGTAATAGTGACACAAAAATTGTCATTGATTATGTTTATTCAGTTTCCGGGGCAATCTTACCGCAACTATTGGCAAAATTTGGTTGTGATGCCGTTGTTTTGAATGCTAGTCTTCGTCAAAGGGCAATTTCTAACATTGAAAGGGAAAATTTGCTTTCTCAATTAGGTCATGTGGTAGAGGCTCTAAAAGCAAACTTTGGAGTCCAAGTATCAGCTAATGGTGAATTATTAATTTTAGTAGATGAATCAGGTATTCAAATTCGAGGGGAAGAATTAACAGCTCTGATGGTAAATACAATTCTCACGGCACATCCTAGAGGCACTGTTGTTGTCCCCATGAATACATCCTCTGCGGTGGAACAAATTGCCCGTCGTCACGATGGTAAAGTTATTCGCACAAAAGTCAATCCCAGTGCTTTAATGGAAACCAGTCAAAATACTCCCAATGTGGTTTTAGGAGGAAGTGGAGACATGGGGTTTATTTTTCCGAAGTTGCACCCCGGTTTTGATGCGATGTTTACCATTGCCAAATTAATAGAAATGCTAACTGTTCAAGAGCGCTCTTTAACACAGGTAAAAAGTGAATTACCGATGGTTTGTCATAAATCCATTACTCTTCGTTGTCCTTCTAAAACGAAAGGCTCACTAATGCGTTATCTCATTGAAACCGAATCCCCCGAAAAGTTGGAACTAATTGATGGAGTCAAGATCAAAGAAAATCATACTGATAATTGGGTTTTAATTTTACCTGATGGTGGCGAACCCTTAGTACATGTTTATGCTAATAGTGATAGTAGAGAATGGGTGGACGAACATTTGCAGGTATATCGAGATAAAGTCCAAAGTTTTATTATTCAACAACATAGCCTTTAACTTTTAGTAAGGGGCAAAGGAAAAATTAAGAATTAAGAATTAAGAATTAAGAATTAAAAATTAAAAATTAAAAATTCTGAACACCTTTACGGGTGAATCTTCATTCATTCGCCCCTACATCCCTCTCTCTCCCCCGATCTCTGAACCCTAACTCCGAATTCTGACCCCCAACATCTCTAATCTACCATCCCCAGCTACCAGCAACACCCTTGAAAGGACCGACAATATTAGAGGTAATCCAACCACCATAGAATCCTCCGGGTTGAGGAGTGACTAATTCCCCATTAACGTAACACTCAGACATTAATCCTGCATAAAAGGCGACATAATGTGCGATCGCATCAAATTCTGGAGTAGGATTAGGATAGTACCAAGCGGCTTTATAAATTAATTTATCATCGACACAAACATCATAGTATTTCGCACTTCCTTTCCATTCACAAAAAGATTGTCCCTCACGGGGAATCAAATATTGTATTTGTATATCTTGAGGAGGTAAATAGTAAACAGGTGGATGGGAAGTTTCTAAAACACGATAACTAGAAGTTGTATCGGCGATTTTAACCCCATTTAAAATAATTTCTATTCTACCTGAGAATGCTTCTAAACGAGGGGGACGAGGATAATCCCATACAGATTCTTGCCCTTCCTTTGGTTCAATTTTTTGGACTTTATTAAACATATATCAAATTAATTAGGGGTTGATGAAAAAGTGGTGTTGCAAAGCTAGACAACAGTCAAAAACACTTATAAATCAAAAACTGTAGTACAATTTTACAAACGTCTAGCTAATTACTTCGATGATTGCTCATCATGGGACTCTCCTGCCATAAAAGCCTTCTCAAAATTCATTCTCTGCTCGGCATTACGTAAAAAATAACCGCTCATCATTGCCGAAGCGAGAAGTCTGCCTAAATTTTCCCTACTAGTACTTACCATCACCCCAAAATGTTCAGGAGGTAAACTGCCTAACATTCCTACAATATTACGTTCCATAACTTGGAAAACTTCTGATGATTGAGGTTTAGATAATTGAGCAATGGTTTCGGGAGTTAGGGATTGGATATATTCTAAAAAATTATTGTCTCCTTCTCCTGTTTGAAAAAATTTATTGCCATTACTTTGATAGTTCACTGTTTTTACTCCTAAAAATAATCTATATGTTTTTTTATAAAGATTTAATATTTACAATTTACCAATTAGATTATTTTTCGTGATTAGGTTAAACCGAACTTAAAGAATAGGTTTTTCCTGAAAATTATTGATTATAAATTTAAGTTTATTTGATTTCTTGTTTCATTCTTTCTAAAGTCATGTGCATTTGTTGAAACATTTGATCAGGAGTAGTACCAAATTGACTTAACTGAGTCTTTAATTGTTCAACGGTCATTTTTGCCATAAAATCTTCAGAGAGTTCAAAACGTTTCATAAAAATACGATAACGCTCCATCATATTTTCCATTTTTTCAATAAAAATTTTCTTTCCTTCCCTGTCAAATTTTCCGAACTCACCGCCTAATTTCATCAGTGATTGATAATCCTCGAAAAGTTGCTTTGCCTCTTGTTGAACGACTTCAGAATCAAAAAATCCCATGTTAACCTCTTTATCTCAGTAAAATATAGATGTTTGTTTTTCTACAAATTTTTATAAAAGTTTCGTATATTCTAATTATAGAATTATCGATATTGTTTTGAAACATACGGATTTCCGTAACCAAAAAATTATGGTTTCTCAGCTTTTTAATTTTTATCAACAACCTAAGAAGAAAATTTTTTCTGTTGTTTTGGCTTTAATTGGTACTGTAACCCCTTTAGTGGGACTACATAAACTTTATCTTGGACAACCATTATGGGGTTTAATTTACTTTATCCTCAGTTGGGAAAGTCCTATGGCTAGAATTGCCTGTGCGATCGATGCTGTTTTATACTTAGCACAAGATTCAAATTATTTTTATTCTCGCTTTAATCCTGAGTTACCGTTAACTGAAAATAATTCAATAGATGCAAAACAAATTACGGAAGTGGCACAAGCCATTAGAGAATTAGAAAAATTACGTCAAGATGGGTTGATTTCCGAAAACGAGTTTGAGCAAAAACGCCGTAAATTAATTGCGTGAAGTACTTACATTTGTTTCGCTGAAACATGAGCTTTTCGTCTCATCTACCAACGCTTTAGCTTTACAATACTCCGAACTAAATCTAAGTATTGTCGAGTCTTATTGCGCATCTGTGCCTATTTCTAGGCTTTTTATCTAGTCTAAGCTAGAACCAGAGCAGGAAACCGCCTTCTGCAGTCCCATAGAACTAAAAAAATTCTACACCTTCTCAACCATGTTCATAAAAACTTGTTTAGAGGATCAGTGGGTTGATTGCTTCCTCGATCTGCTAGTAGTTCGCAACCCTTTTAGACAGTCGGGCGGGTTAATAACCAACTTCGTTATAACACGTTAGGATTCGTTTTCATCCATTTCGTTACACTGAAACTAGGGATTTCCCACTCGTACCCGTTAAATTAAAGATAGCAATATTTTTGGTGAAGCCAAGTTTTATTTATGATTAAAATATTGAGGTTTTTTATTTTTGGTTTTTTTCGTTGGTTAATCATTGTCTCGACTATATTCATATTTTCTTCTATCGCTTTAGTTACTTATATTTACCAAATAGAACCTCAATGGATTCAAATAAAAAATCTTGATATAACCCTGCCTAATTTAGAGGAAAATTTTGAGGGGTGGAGAATTTTACAAGTTAGTGATATTCACATTAACCAATGGATGACAGAAGAAAGGTTAACCAATATAGTTAATTTAATTAATGAACAACAGCCCGACATAATTGTTTTAACGGGGGATTTTTTTTCTCAATCGGGTAGCTATTCCACTAGATTAGATAGATTAGAAGAAAGAATTATTCCTAAAATTCCCTACGCAGAAGAACATCCTAGCTTGATTAAAAGGTTTTTAAATAAGGCGGGTTTTCCTATTCAAGATACTCCCCGAAGAAGATATTTTGATGATGATCAAATAACTTTAATTAACAGTTTAAGTAAACTTAAGCCCCATTACAAGAGTTTTGCTATATTAGGAAATCATGACTATGCCACAAGCCATAAGTTAGTCAGAGAAGGTTTAAAAGATAGCGATATTATTACTTTAAGAAATAGAGTTTATACCATTGAAAATAACAGTAGTTATCTGAATATTATCGGTGTTGATGATGTTTTATATGGTAAAGATGATTTAGATAGTGTGTTAACACAAATACCTGACAAGGGTGCAAATATTTTATTGGTTCATGAACCGGATTTTGCGGTTTTAGCGTGGAAAACCCATCGTTTCCAATTGCAATTATCCGGACATTCTCACGGTGGACAAATTAAAATTCCTTTTAGAAAACCTCCTTTTCTTCCTCCTTATGGACAACAATTTCCTGAAGGATTATATCGATTTAGCGATTTGCTACTCTATACTAATCGAGGTGTTGGGATGGCTTACCCTTATATTCGCTTTAACTGTCGTCCAGAAATTACTATTTTTACATTACACTCTGCAAAAGATAATTAACCTAAGGTCTGGATAAATTTTTATCTCTAAGTTATGGTGAAAAGGGCTATTAGTGAATAGTTGATAATTAAAAATTAAAAATTAAAAACTCTGAACACTCATTACTTTCTTCTAAAACCTGAAACCGTCAAACCTGAAACCTGACACCTCTTTCATAACTCCTGTATGGGCGAATGGCCATTCGCTTCCCCCTCTCCCCTCATCACCGTAAGGGTTAAATATATTCAACCCCTACCACCTGTAATCTGCAACTTGACACCTGACCTTAACAGTATCCAATGGGTGTCTTTTACCTTTTTTCTTGCGAAAGTCTTGAATTTCTGGTAATTTGTTAACTAAATTATTTAACATTTTTTAACCTATAATAAATGTGATTTTTTACCCTTTCCTCCCTGTAGAAGAGCCATAAAAATTTATTTTAAAACTATGAAAAATATATTAGTTTGTACAGATGGATCAATTATTGCTAAAAATATTTACCATTATGGTGCTTGGTTTGCAAAGAGATTAAATGCTCAAATAAATGTTTTATCGGTTACAGATATTCGTTCTCAAAAAGTAGTTTCTACTGGCAATTTTAGCGGAGCAATTGGGTTAGGGGCTTCTGAAGATTTATTAGAAAAATTAGTGGAATTAGAACATCATAAAGCTCAATTAAATCATGAAAAATCTAAGTTAATTTTAAAAACTGCAAAAGAAATCTTACAAGCAGAAGGGGTAATAAATGTTAATTTAATTTCAAAAAAAGGTTTTTTAGTTGATACTTTACATGAGTTTGAAAGTAATAATGATTTAATTGTATTAGGTAAAAGGGGAGAAAATGCAGAGTTTGCATCAAAGCATTTAGGGGGAAATGTGGAGAGGATTATTCGTAGTAGTCATAAACCTTGTTTAGTTGTTCCCCTTCAGTTTAAGCCCATTGAGCGGTTATTATTTGCCTATGATGACAGTGCTAGTTGTCAAAAACTATTACAACTTATTACTTCTTCTCCTATTTTTCAAGGTTTAGAATTGCATTTAGTAACCGTTACAAAAGATAAAAAGGATCAAAAAGCCCATGTTAATCTCATGAAGGGACAGGAATTGGCTACTTTAGCAGGTTTTAATCCAATTTGTTTACTGATAGAAGGACATCCTGAAGAGGCGATCGCATCTTATATTTCTGAAAATGATATTAGTATGTTATTGATGGGAGCTTATGGTCATAATCGTATTCGCCAATTAGTAATTGGTAGCACTACTATTCAGATTCTACGCTCTACTCAAATTCCTGTATTCGTTTTTCGTTAACTGAATTTTATAATAACTGCGTACATCAACCCCTAACTCTTAACTCACCTTTTGATTTATAATAACTAAGAAAAATAAAGCTATATGAAAGTTTCATCTTTTAATAAAAATCTTAATTTAATCGTGGTTCTCTGTTTAATCACGGTAATAGGTTTATCAGGATGTCAACAGTTAAATGCTACTTCAGGGGTCGATAATAACACTCAAGAAACCGCTACCTCTGCGGTAGATAATAGCAATTCAGAAGACAATCTTCCTTCAGGGGAAACTAATTCCAATGGGAAGGAAAGTAACAATCAAGATAACATTAGTCTAAATAATAACTCTATGAATTTACCTCGTTTAGAAGGAAACGCAACAGTAGTAATGAAAATTAACGGACAATCCGTTACCATTGAACTTGACGGCAATAATGCCCCCATTACCGCAGGAAATTTCGTCGATTTAGTACAACAAGGGGTTTATAACGGTTCTATGTTTCACCGTGTTATCAAAGAACCTCAACCCTTTGTAGCACAGGGTGGAGATCCTCAAAGTAAAGATCCCAGCCTTCCTGTAACTGCTTTAGGTACTGGTAGTTATGTTGACCCCACTACAAAAACTTCTCGTTATATTCCCCTTGAAATTCGTCCTGAATATGATGAAACTAAAGAAGGAGTTACCCCTCCCGAAATTATTTATGGTCAAACCATTACTACCGCACCTGAGTTAAAACATGACTATGGTGTTATTGCGATGGCACGTTCTCAGATGCCTGATTCTGCTTCTGCTCAATTCTATTTTACTTTAGCTGAATTACCCTTCCTTGATGGTAATTATGCCGTTTTCGGTAGAGTAACAGAAGGTATGGATGTAGTTACAAATATTAACCAAGGCGATCGCATTGAATCTGCTGAAGTAATTTCTGGAGCGGAGAATTTGAAGAAATAGGAGTTCGGGGTTCGGAGTTATGAAAGAGGTTTCAGGTGTCAGGTTTAGGGGAGTAATTAAGTAACGAGTAATTATCAACTATTCACTATTCACCTTTGCCCATTGCCCTTTTAACTTTGCTCTTTAAAAATCTATTCCCTTTTCTACATTTTTATCTCTAGTTTTGAAAATAGTTGTTACGGGCGTTAGCCTTTTTACCTGTTTAGGAAATACTCAAGATACTTGGCAGAAAATCCTTAATGATGTTTCTGGGATAAAAATTCAACAACCTTTTTCTTTTCTCCCTCCTCTACCTTTGGGGATGATTGAAAAACAACCAGTGTCTATCCATGATTTAACTAAAATCCTTATACAGCAATTATGTCAGGATGCAAAATTAACTCTCCCTCAAGATAATATTGGGGTGATTGTGGGTTCAAGTCGGGGTTGTCAAAGTCAATGGGAATATTTTTTATCTTCTTTTGCTCCTGATTTTTCTTCTTTGTCTTGGTTGCATACTTTGCCTTCTCAACCTGCTTTAATGATTGCCCAATATCTGCAAACTCAAGGTTTTGTTTCTGCTCCTGCTAACGCCTGTGCTACGGGCATAGTTGCGATCGCTCTTGGATATGAATTAATTAAACAAAATAGATGCTCACAAGTTGTAGTCGGAGGAGTAGAAACCGCCATTACTCCTCTAACCATCACGGGATTTAATCAGATGAAAGCTCTTTCTCAAGAGGGTTGTTTCCCTTTTGCCGTGAACAGAAGCGGTTTAGTTTTAGGAGAAGGAGGAGGATTATTATTATTAGAAACGGAGGAATCTGCCCGTTTAAGAAATGCTAAAATTTACGGAGAAATTCTTGGTTGGAGTATGAATTGTGATGCTTTGGCGATGACTACTCCTGAGTCAGATGGTGAAACTGCCATTCGCTGTGTTAAAGATTGTCTCTATAATTCTGGTTTATGCCCCCAAGAAATTGATTATATTCATGCTCATGGTACAGGGACAATTTTAAATGATCAACGAGAAGCACTGATTATTAAAAAACTATTTCCCCACTCTCCCTATGTTAGTTCTACGAAAGGATTTACAGGACACACATTAGGGGCTGGAGGTGCGATCGCCTCCGCCCTCAACTTTTTAGCTTTAGAGAAACAAACTCTCTTACCAAATACGATGAATCTAACCCTTGATTTTGAGCTTAATTTTGTGAAAAAATCCCATCACCATCCTTTAAAAAAGGTACTTTGTTTTAGTTTCGGTTTTGGAGGTCAAAATGTTGCGATTGCTATGCAGAATATTACATAACCTGAGTTTGGGGTAAATTTTCATCTATAAGTGATGGCGAAAAGGGCAATTAGTGAATAGTTGATAATTAAAAAATCCGAACTCATTACTTGTTTCCCCCTCATCCCCTAAACACCCCGACACCTGCAACCCACAATCTAGTCCAATCTAAAATTACTACGTCGAACTGAGGTTAAATATTGTTAAAATGAATCGGTATTTTATCTAAATTTGAGAGAATATAAATATGTTTGGTTTAGGTTGGGCTGAAGTAATTATTATTTTGATCGTGGCGGTTTTAATTTTTGGTCCAAAAAAAATACCAGAGTTAGGTAGTTCTTTAGGAAAAACCCTGAGAGGATTTAAGGATGAAGTAATAAGAGATGATGATAACGATAATAATGATAAGGAATCAGATAATTAACAATTGCCTCATCAACATAGTCGAGTTAATATATAATTTTCTAAATAGCAATGGAACTTATCCCCATAACAAAGATTAAAATTCTGTTATAAGCTATAGAAAGATAATAATATCAAAGTTAAAGGAATTAAAAACTATGAGCAATATTCAAGACCAAATTCAAGAAGAATTAAAACACGCTAGGGAAGTGTGCGATAGCCCTGATAGTAACTCTGGAGAGTGTGCGGCGGCATGGGATGCAGTGGAAGAATTACAAGCTGAGGCTTCCCACCAAAAAACTAAAGAACCTAAGAAAAACTCTTTAGAACAATATTGTTCCGAAAATCCTGAAGCGGCTGAATGTCGTCTTTATGATGACTAATTATCCTAGTTTCAATAATTCATTTACTATAGGGTGGGTTTTCCCCACCTATTTTTGTTTATTGGTGTGATTTTATGGAAGAAATTTTATTAAAAGCTCTAGTTTGGACTAATTATAAGTTATTTTTATTGATTTGCTTAGTTTTACCTCTTATTCTTTCTGTTTGGAGCTTAAAAACTCAAATTCCCTCGATTCAACGCTTACTACTTATTTACTGGCGGGTGGCTAGTCTTTTAGCCATCGCAATTTATCTGTTTATTCCTGTGTGGCAAATTGGTTATTTAGCATGGTTTGCTGGACATATTTTAATTGTCATTTGTCTTTGGTTTTGGGCTGATATTAATGATGAAATACGAGATTTACCTAAAAGTAGTTTACGTTTGGCTCTCACCTCTTGGCGTTGGGCGGTAAGTTTATATGGCATAATAAGTGCGATCGCATTTATTCCTTTTTTACGTTGTACATTTGTTCCTTCTGCCAGTGCAGATACTATGTGTAGATTGTGGCTAGAAGCTCCTTGGCATTATAAATCGTGGTTTCATCCTAATTCTACCACTGGATTTTTAGGCTTTTTGGGAATGAGTGGATTAATTATTTATGTTATTTATTTTGTTTATTTTCTCACTTTTCGTTTAGTCAAACAGGGGAGAATCGCCCTTGAGCAATAATAAATAAACCTCAGTTCGGTTTAAGAATATTGGATAAGGGTAGGTGTCAGGTTTCAGGTTGCAGGTTGCAGGTGTTGAGAGAAAGTAATGAGTAACAAATAATGAGTGTTCGGGGTTTTTAATTCCTAATTCTTAATTTTTCCTTTGCCTCTTGCCTCTTGCCTCTTGCCTTTTTTTCTCCATCATTCATAGATGAAAATTTATCCCGAACTCAGGTTAAATAAGGGATAAATAAGGTTTGAAGTGGGAAAATGGGGGATTGGGGGGATGTGGAAATTTAGGAAAAGCTAATTCTTAATAAGAAGAGGTATTGGTAAAAATATTTGCGGTGTTTTTTGTTATTCTGAGAAAATCAAAATATAAACAGACAACAAACTAGCCTAAAAAAAACAAACATTAACTTATCCAAACAATATGGTAGAGAGATACTTGCAAACTGATAATCAATGGGAATTGGATATATATAATATCCCTATCTATTCAGTAACAGATGCTTCACGATATCTTAATATTCCTCTGCCCACTATACGCACTTGGTTAAATGGACGTAAATATAAGACAAGAAAAGGTGAGCAAAATTTCCTACCCTTAATACAACGCCCATCAGAAGAAATGTCGCAACTTTCTTTTACTAACTTAGTTGAAGCTCACATTTTAAGAGTCATTCGTACTATTCATAATATTTCTTTAGATCAAGTGAGAATCGCCCTTGATTATATTAGTAAGAGATTTGATACGGATCATCCTCTTGCTACTAAGCAATTTAGTACCGATGGAGTTGACTTATTTTTAGAAGAAGTAAGAGACTTAGTTAATGTTAGTCGCTCTGGACAATTAGCGATGAAAGAAATTTTACTGCAATTATTAACCCGTGTAGAATGGGATGAAAACAACTTAGCCACTAGACTCTACCCTGAATTAGATAATACTAATGATGATAAAATTTTAATCATTGACCCTCGTATCTCTTTTGGAAAACCTGTAATCAAGGGTACGGGCGTACCCACAAAAGCGATCGCTCAACTATATGACGCAGGGGATTCAATAGAGGATATAGCGGAAAACTATGACTGTAAAGTTATAGATATTAAACAGGCAATTTTATTTGAATCATATATAAAAGTCGCATAAGTTTTAATATAGCTCAAATAAACAATTATTCTCCGTTGTTAATAGGCAAAAGTTTTAGATATTTTTTACTTTGAATAATTATGTTTTTTCTCAATCAAAAATAGAAAATAAATTCATAAAAAATGCCAAGATACCTGAAAATAAATCCTAAGTACAATAAAAATTAAATGAGTAAACATCACAAATTTAAACACACTTATTTTATTGACAGAACATTAGGTAAATCAGTGGCTAAGGCATTACAAAACTTAGGGGTTAAGGTTGAACTTCATAAAAATCATTTTCCCTCAAACTCCCCCGATATAGAATGGCTACCAATTGTTAGTAAAAAAGGTTGGGTTGTTTTAACTAAAGATACAAATATCGGTAGAAATATTTTGGAGATTAAAGCTATGGCTTATTTTAAAGCAAAAGTTTTTACCCTTGTTTCTGCTGATTTAAATAATGCTAAAATGATAGAGATTTTTGAACAAACTATAGAAAAAATAGATAATTTTGCCACTACTAACACTGCCCCTTTTATCGCTAAAATTTATAAAAATTCTACTATAAAATTATGGAAAAATCATACTAAACTAAATAAAAATTTAAAACAAAAATAATTGTCTTTTTTACTTTAAATTCGATCAATTTTGGCTTAACAAGATGTTTAGTTTTCAGTATGAGAAGTTTTTAAAGCGTTGCTTAATAATCGTCTGAAATGTACTGAAATTATGCTAAAAATTGAGACATAGACATCAGAATATTATCACTATTGCCTAGTACATGGTTTTCTATTCCCCACTTAAATGAGGAATCTTGTTTTAAATCAGCAATAACGTTTTTAATTATTAATTACTAATTGCCCTTTTGACTTTTCTTAATTTCTAAAATTTCTTATTGAAAATATCTCTCTAGGGATTCCAACCAATAGTCACCATTAATATTATAGTCATTCCTAATTTTTCTAGTACTGAGAACAGAATAGGCAGGGCGCTGGGCAGGAGTTGGGTATTCTGTGGTGGAAATGGGTATAATTTCTTTAACTTTCAGGGGATAATTTAATTTTCGGGCTTGACGAAAAATATTGACAGCAAAATCGTACCAGCTACAAACTCCTAAATTTGTAAAATGATATATGTCTTGACGGTATTTTTCTCCCTTATTTTGTTCAATTATTTTTTTGATTATTATGGCTATATCTTCAGCATAAGTGGGGCAACCAATTTGATCTATTACTACTTTTAAAATATCTCTTTCTTCTCCCACTCTTAACATAGTTTTTAAAAAATTTCCCTTACCATATTTTCCGTACACCCACGCAGTTCTTAAAATTATATAATTATCACTATTTTCTTTTATATTTTCTTCTCCTTGTAATTTACTTTTGCCATAAACACCTAAAGGATTAGTATTATCAGATTCTAAATAAGGAATATTTGATTTGCCATCAAAAACATAATCTGTGGAAATATGAATAAATTGTGCATTAATTTTATTGCTTTCTTCTGCGATAATTTGAGGGGCGATCGCATTTATTTGTTGAGCTAATTGGGGTTCAGATTCTGCTTTATCAACGGCAGTATAAGCGGCGGCATTGACGATAAATTGGGGTTTACAATCTCGGATACAATTTCTAACATCCTTTTCCGAAGTTAAGTCAACAATACTTCGATTAATCAGGGTTAAATCTCCTATTTTGGATAAATGAGTGCTTAATTCAGTGCCTACTTGTCCGTTACTTCCAAATAATAATATTTTTGTTGTCATTGTTATAAATAAGTTAAATTAAGGTTTTACGGTTTGATTTTAATCGCAAATGAAGCTAAAAGATAATTCTGATAACGCTCAAAAATATGGTAAACAAAGGGATTGGTTTTGGCATGGTTGGCGTATCCGTTATAGTTTTTATCCTGCCAATATGTCGGGAAAAAATCAAATACCAATTCTCCTTTTACATGGTTTTGGGGCTTCTTTAAAGCATTGGCGATATAATATACCTGTTTTAAGGCAAAATCATTCGGTTTATGCCATTGATTTACTAGGTTTTGGTAATTCAGAAAAAGCCTATGCAGAGTATGGTATTCCTTTTTGGTCAGAATTAGTGAAAGATTTTTGGGACAATTTTATTAATCAACCTTGTATTATTATTGGTAATTCTATTGGTTCTTTAATCGCTTTAAATGCGGTAGCTAATTACCCTAAAATAGCACGGGGATTAGTCATGATTAGTTTACCTGATATTTATGGTCGTAGAGAAGTTATTCCCCCTTTTTTATATCCTATTCTTCAAAAAATAGAGAATTTAGTGGCATTTCCTTTGTTAATTCGTTTAATTTTTTATCTTGTTCGCCAACGGGGTATTATTACTCGTAGTCTTAAATTAGCCTATGTTGATCATAAGAATGTGAATGATGAATTAATTGATATTATTATGACACCTCCTCAAGATAAAGGGGCGGCAAGGGCTTTAATTGCTTTAACTCGTTATGTGAATGATTTTAATGTGTCGGCAAAAACTCTTTTATCTCAGGTTCATATCCCTATATTACTACTTTGGGGGAAATGCGATCGCCTCATTCCTCCTATAATGGCAGAAAAATTAGCCCAGATTAATCCCCAAATCACTTTAAAATTATTAGATAATTTAGGTCATTGTCTTCATGATGAAAACCCTGATTTATTCCACCAGTTGTTTTTTGAATGGGAGAAATTAATTATTAACCTTAGTTCGGTTTAAGAATATCGAATAAGAGTAGGTGTCAGGTTGTCAGGGTGTTTAGGGGATGAGGGGATGAGGGGAAAGGGAGATAAGGTGTCAGGTTTCAGGTTTCAGGTTGCAGGTGTTAGAGAAAGTAATAAGTAACGAGTAATGAGTAATGAGTGTTCGGAGTTATTAATTATTCACTATTCACTATTCACTATTTATTTTTGTCTCTTGCCTTTCAGCCTACCCGAACCAAAATTCCCATACTCAAAGTAATAGAGCTTTTTTAATTCTTAATTTTTTAATTAAATTCTTTCTCATGTCAACATTAAAACATTCTCAAGACGAAAAATTTTTTTTGTTAAATTGGCTTAAAGGCAGTTTAATAGGTAATTTAGTCGGCTTACTATCCCCATGGCGATCGAGTAGTTATCTTCTCGGCTATAGTGATATTATTACGGCTATTTTTGTTTGTTTAGTTATTATCAGTTCACCTTTTACCAGTAATACCCTAGTGGGAATTATTCTTTTGGCAGGAGGTGGATTCTGGGTTTTATTAACGGTTTCTGATATTGACAAAAATCAAATTACTCCCATCCATCTTTGCATTTTTGCTTATTGGTTAATTTCTGTGGCGGCTACTGCTTTTTCTCCGTTGAAAATGGCCGCTTTATCAGGATTAGTTAAATTTACTCTCTATTTACTTCTGTTTGCTTTGGCTAGTCGAGTTTTTGCTAAAACAAAGATGCGAGCGCTGATCATGGGTACATATTTATTGGTATCCCTGATTGTAAGTGCTTATGGTGTAAGACAACAATTTATCGGTGTTAAACCTCTAGCTACTTGGACTGATCCCACTTCTCCTTTAGCTGATACTACAAGAGTTTATAGTTTTTTGGGTAATCCTAATTTGTTGGCTGGTTATTTAATTCCTGCGGTAGCTTTTTCCGTAGTGGCTTTAATTGTTTGGAAAACTAAACCACAAAAAATTTTGGCAGGATTTGCTTTAGTCATCAATGTTGCTTGTGTTTATTTTACAGGTAGCAGAGGGGGATGGTTAGCATTAATTGGCACAGGTATTGTCTTTCTCCTTGGCTTTAAGTTTTGGTGGAATGAGTATTTGTCACCCTTTTGGCGTAAATGGTTAATCCCAACAGTAATTACCTCTTTTCTGCTTTTGGTTGGCGTTGCTATGATTTTTGTTGAGCCCTTGAGAATCCGAATTTTTAGTCTTTTTTCTTGGCGAGGGGATAGTAGTAATAATTTTCGTATCAATGTTTGGATTTCTGCTTTACAAATGTTACAAGATTATCCTTTAATTGGGATTGGTCCAGGGAATGAAGTTTTTAATCAAATTTATCCCCTTTATATGCAAACTAAATTCACCGCCTTAAGTGCCTATTCTATTTTTCTTGAAATAGCCCTAGAAACTGGTTTAATTGGTTTATTCTCTTTCCTAGCCGTCATTGTGACGACGTTTAAGAGGGGGATGGTATTAATCAAAAAAATGAAACCTAGTAATGATTTACAAGCAATCTGGATTTTAGGTGCGATCGCATCTCTGGCAGGTTTAGCAACTCAGGGTTTATTTGATACAGTATGGTATCGTCCTCAAATCAATACCTTGTGGTGGCTATGTGTAGCGATGGTAGCGGCGGTTTATTCATTAAAATCGGAAACCGATAATCATGTTAGTTAATTTATCGAATCAAATTGGTTCAATTTTACTGATTACCGTATATATAGGAGGTTTGTTATTAATCGCAGAAATTCTCAATCGTCTTCACAAAACAGATAGCGAATTAACTCGCAAAATAGTTCATATCGGGACAGGTAATGTTATTCTCTTGGCATGGTGGTTAAATATTACCTCAGATGTGATTTTATTAGCTGTTATTACTGCTAGTATAGTTGCGATCGCATCTTACTACTTACCAATTCTTCCGAGTGTCAATAGTGTGGGCAGACATAGCCTTGGCACATTATTTTATGCTATTAGTATCGGTATTTTAACTGCTCTGTTTTGGCATGAAGGAGAAAAACAATTTACCGCCATTGGTATTCTTATCATGAGTTATGGAGACGGTATGGCCGCATTAATTGGACAAAAATGGGGTAAACATAAATATCAACTATTGGGCAATAAAAAAAGTTGGGAAGGTTCATTAACCATGACATTAGTGAGTATCTTAGTAGTTATTTCAATCTTCGGAATAGTTGCTACAATACAGACAAAACTATTCATTATCGCCTTACTCATTGGAATCTTTGCTACAATTTTAGAAACTTTTTCCTCTTTTGGCATTGATAATTTAACCGTACCCGTTATTTGTGGAATTTTAGCCTATTATTTACAAAATATTTTCACTATTAACTAATTAAATAACTTTTGAACTTATATCCCTTAACTACCGATTATTACTCATCATTCAAAAATTTTGACTTTTGCTTCTTATTCTTAATTGTTAATTTTTAATTTCTAATTTCTCACCATGTTTAATATAGCCGTAAAACAAGAAGAATATTTAATATATATTCTCAAAGATATAGAAAATGACTCTCGTTTAGAAATTGTGCCAGAAAAAGGAGGAATCGTCACCAATTGGAAAATACAAGGTCAAAATATACTGTATTTAGATCAAGAAAGATTTAAAAATCCCAGTTTAAGTGTCAGAGGTGGTATTCCCGTTTTATTTCCTATCTGTGGTAATTTACCTGAAAATATCTTTTATTTTGAAGACAAAAAATATATCTTAAAACAACATGGTTTCGCTAGGGATTTACCTTGGAAAGTAATAGGACAATCTCACAGTAAATCAGCTAAGATTATTTTAAGTTTAAAAAGTAATCAAGAAACCTTAGAAGTTTATCCCTTTGAATTTGAATTAATATTTAGTTATGAATTGTTAGGAAAAAAACTTATTATCGAACAATCCTACGAAAATAAATCAAACAAAAAAATGCCCTTTTCTACAGGGTTTCATCCTTATTTTTACTGTGGTAATAAAGACAAATTAAAATTGAATATTCCTGCTACTGAATACCAAAATAAAACAGGAGATAAAACATTTAGTTTTGATGGTAATTTAGACTACAACAGTCCAGAAATTGACATCGCTTTTACAAAACTTCAAGGAAATAAAGCCTCATTTACAGATGAAAAAAGAGATTTAACTGTTAAAGTAAAATACGATGATTTCTTTTCAACTTTAGTATTTTGGACATTGGAGGGTAAAGAGTATATCTGCCTTGAACCTTGGAGTTCACCACGCAACAGTATTAATACAAAAGAACAACTAAAATACCTACAACCTCAAGAAATCTTCCACACTCAAATTGAAATAGAAGTGAGTTAACACTCTCCTGTCACCTAATAAAAAGATTATGGTGAGGGATTCTAACTTCTATCAACCATTCACGAATAGACATCTCCAACAATTCTCAAAATAAGGGAACCAAGCCCTAACTACGAGCCTATATTCATATTTCCTACCAGATGTCTAATGAGAGTTTAATTTGCTAAAGGCAAAAGTACTGATGTAAGATCTCAGTATGTATCAAAGTTTTGAATTAATAAACACTTCACCTGCCACCTGAAATCTAAAACCTATCTACCAAAATTTGATATTCTTATGCTGAACAGAGGTTAGCTAAAAAGTTTCTCCCACTTGTAAATAAACTGACTGATTTTGTTTACTAACTACCGCCTGTTTTTCATTAACTGCCATTAAAACCCATCCTGTTGCACCAATTTCCTTTCCAAGGGATACTTTTTCTGTTATGTTGTTTACTTTGAATAAAGCAACACTTTTACTATCAGGTAATTGAACTAGCCCAATTAAAGTATAATTTCCTTGGGTTTTTTCTTCTGTGCTTTCTGGAACGGAATTTAAAGCTATTTGCTCAGGTATATTAGAGTTATCTTTAGAAAGAGAAGCAATTACAGGTACTTTGTTTACCTTAGGAATAGATGAAGAAGAGGTAAGATTCGGTTTTGTATTATTATTCGATAGGTTATTTGTAGTGATTGATGAATTAGCAACTGGTTGGGGCGGTTGAGGAATTGGAAGGGGTTGTAAATCGGGGGGAGGTAACGGAATATTATTTACCGTTGATTGGTTACTGGGCAGAGGTGGTATTTCTAATGTCGATGTAATGTTATTACCTGTGGATAGTATTTGATTTTCAATATCTTCTTGATTTGGAGAAATATTTTCGTCATTGAGGAGATTTTCTTCTGTATTTTGGTTATTGATAGTATTTGTTTCTATGAGGTTGCTTTCTGATATGATTTGCTTATTCGGGTTAACAGTTTGAGATTGAGAATTAACTGTTTGTTGCCGATTTTTTAACCACAAGCCCAGTATCAAAATTAAATACAAACTAGCAAGAATAAAAAGTAGTTTATCAAGATTATTTTTCCATCCTATTTTTGTTTTTATCTTATCCATATTGACTAAAATACCTCTAATCACCAAAACTCACTTTTATAGTTTAGTTTAAAAAATAACTTTCATTTATTAATTCTTGTTTATTTTAGTTGCCTGACATGACAAAATTACGTCAACTTATCCCCATTTTATTTGTTATTATTCTACTCTCTATATCCGTAGCCGCGATCGCATCTGAGCTAAAAAAATATAATATTAATAGTGTTTGGCAATACCTACAAAATATTTCTCAACAAAGAAAAATGTTAGCCCTATTAGTAACAGGATTTGGTTATGCCTTAATGACAGGATATGACATTTTAGGATTTATTCATATAAAACAAAAACTATCCGTTTTGAAAATAGCCTTTACTGCTTTTGTCAGTTATGCAGTAGGTAATACTGTGGGTTTTACAGCTTTCTCAGGCACAGCAATTCGTTACCGCTATTACGGCTTATGGGGAGTAAATAAAATCAAAATAGGAGAATTAATTGTTTTCACTCACCTAACATTTTGGTTAGGCTTACTAAGTATTAGTGGAATCGTCTCTATTTTAGATCCATTAACCCTTCCCAGTGCCATTAAACTACCCTTTGCATCCATTCATCCCCTAGGATTTATATTCTTATCCTTAGTGTTAATCTATTTCATCATCAGTGTCACTATTAAACATTCCGTTACCATTGCAGGAGAGGAAATCACCTTTCCCAAACCGATCATTTCCCTTGGTACAATTATTGTTGCTGGTTTAGATTGGGGATTAGCCGCCTTAGTGCTTTACTTATTATTACCTCCCAATCTTTCTATGACATATATCGGTTTTTTTGGTATCTATATTGTTGCTTTAACTGCTGGTTTAATTAGCACTGTGCCGGGAGGATTAGGAGTATTTGAAACAGTGATGCTATATTTAAGACCAGAATCGATAAGCGCACCTCAAATGTTAGGAGGCTTAATTGCTTACAGATTTGTTTACTACCTATTGCCTCTAATTTTTGCCGTAGTTTTAATTTTGCTCGAAGCGTGGAAAAAAAGACACCCTAAGTAACTGACATTAGGCAAAATAATTTGGGGTTGCTTAATTATGACATGAAATATTATTAACTCCTGCAACAAGTCTAATCATAATTTTTCTTTCTTATGGATTCAGAATATCTCATAGAAGGCAACTCTGAATCTACAAATTTTCGATTCTCGCCAACACCCGTTACACCATTAAAATTTCCCTGTCGAAGCATCATAAATAAAAAGAAATCCCCCACTAAACCAAAAATCACACTACTTAAAAAAACTGCGATCGTACATATAATTACGGTAAATAAACCTAACGGTGCAATAATTAAAATAATCCAAGTAATCACCCCATTGAGAATCGCCACAAAAACGTTGCGAAAGCGAACTATCGTCCTAACTAAAGCAAAATTCATAAAAATTCTCCTCAACAATAAAAAGTATTACTAACATAATAAGAGAATCATTGTAAATATGTTGTATTCTTAACGACAATAAAAGAGAAAAAATGACTGCTTTATATTTAACCGAACCCGGTACAAAAGTTCACTATAAAAATCAAACCTTTACCATTAAAAAAAATCAAACCTATACTTGTCGGCTAAGTGAACTAGAATTATTAGTCATATTACCCGGAGTGCAATTAACCGATGCCGTTATTTCCGCTTTATTAGATCAAGGTATCGAAGCAATTTTTTTAAGGCAAGATGGACAATTTAGAGGAAGATTGCAAGCTAGTTTTGCCTCAAATCCTCTTATTCGTTTAGCACAATATCGCACTGTTGAAACATCTTTTGGTTTAGCTTTTGCCCAAAAATTCGCCTACGGTAAAATCCGCAATCAACGAGCATTATTACAAATAAAAAACCGTGCCACAAAGGGAAAAATAGCTCAATTATCAGAATCCATAGATACAATCAATGTATATCAATTGCAACTCAAAAACATTGATAAACCCAGAACAAGAGATGAATTAATGGGCATAGAAGGAATTTCTGCCCGAAGTTATTATCAAGCCTTACAACATTTTTTCCCACCTCATTGGCAATTTAACGGCAGAAACCGTCGCCCTCCAAAAGATCCCATCAATGCCTTACTCAGTTGGGGTTATGGAGTCTTATTAGCTCGTATTTTTGCAGTTTGCGTAAAAGCTGGATTAGATCCCTATTTAGGTTTTTTTCATTCTATTCAACCTTACCGCCCAAACCTAGTCCTAGATTTAATGGAGGAATTTAGACCGATTTTAGTTGATTATGCAGTCATTTCCCTCATTCAATCTCAAATGTTGGATATAGCTGATTTTCAACCTTCCTCTGATGGACAAGGAATCTGGTTAAGTGTCACCGCCAAAAAGTTGTTGTTGCGAGAATTAGAAGAAAGAATGAACCAGTATTTATTATATCCCCCTCAAAACCGCAAACTAAAACTCAATCAAATTTTTCTCGAACAAGCCCGAATGTTAGCACGATGTTTATTGGAATCCAGCTTAGATTATGAACCCTTTTTTATTAAATGATTAAACTTTGGCTCATTTGTTACGACGTAAAAGATGATAAAAGACGTACTCAATTGGCAAAATTATTAGAACAACATTGTGAGAGAGTGCAGTATTCAGTTTTTGAATGTCCTTTAGATGTAAAAAAATTAGAGCATCTTCTCTCTACTCGATGGTTAAAAGTTCTAAATTTACAGGAAGATAGCCTTAGAATTTATCCCCTAGATGCTTCCGCAAAACAAAAAATCAAAATTTATGGACTGAAGGATAATCCTCCCTACGAGTCTCCTGACTATCTCATCTTGTAAATAAGTGTTAAGCTGACTTGTCAATCTGTCGCAGTTAGTAAATAATAGTTAAAAAGAGTTTTAGCAAAAGAAATTTAGATAAGTTCATTTTTTTGTTAGGATTCATTTTTATACCCAGAGTATTTTCAGTTTTTGCTTGAAAAAACCTTTTTCTACCTTGACAAAAAAATAGTGTTAAGAAATGTTAAGCGTTATTCTGTAGTTTCTCGCATACATTTTGTACAAGCAAGATGTAGTAAAGGTTTCCAAAGGTAGGGTTAATTTCCTCATTTACCCCGTAAGGGGACGGAAACTTTGTTTACTTGTCCTAGTTCTTCTTGTAATTCTTTTACTGTTAATTTCCTCATTTACCCCGTAAGGGGACGGAAACGTGTTACCCCAAATGCTAGGGTAACGTGGAGGTGATTAGCCTGCACGAAAGTTAATTTCCTCATTTACCCCGTAAGGGGACGGAAACATTTAGCCAAGGTTCACGAAAGAACAGACCTAGCAGATAAATCGTTAATTTCCTCATTTACCCCGTAAGGGGACGGAAACCAAGAAAGTTAAACTGTCTCTAACATATACATTAATTTGATCTCGTTAATTTCCTCATTTACCCCGTAAGGGGACGGAAACTCATAATAATGGGATTATTCCGAAATGTGCTTTATTTACCGTTAATTTCCTCATTTACCCCGTAAGGGGACGGAAACATGAGCACCTGTACTACCTGCCCCTGAGCAGCCTTGGGGTTAATTTCCTCATTTACCCCGTAAGGGGACGGAAACTTAGTCATAGGGATTTTAGTACCCTCCTCTTTTATTTCGTTAATTTCCTCATTTACCCCGTAAGGGGACGGAAACTAGCGTCAGTGTAACCGCTATACCCTGAGGGCAAAGGCCAGCTGTTAATTTCCTCATTTACCCCGTAAGGGGACGGAAACCTCCATTACACCAATGTCGGACGTATCGGAGTTATAGTATTCGTCGTTAATTTCCTCATTTACCCCGTAAGGGGACGGAAACTTTCATCCCTTTTAACTGATTTCTAAACGCTTCTATTTGGTTAATTTCCTCATTTACCCCGTAAGGGGACGGAAACGATGGACGGCGAGTAAAAAAAGGAGACGTTGTTAGTTCAGCGTTAATTTCCTCATTTACCCCGTAAGGGGACGGAAACTAGGGTATATAATCTCATCTCCTTGCACCCAACCATCGTTAATTTCCTCATTTACCCCGTAAGGGGACGGAAACTGCCATTGATTTATATACTCATCCAGTGCGGCAATACTACTCTCATCTAAGGTTAATTTCCTCATTTACCCCGTAAGGGGACGGAAACACAATTGCTATGAAGAACTATTGTTAAATCTATTCTATCGTTAATTTCCTCATTTACCCCGTAAGGGGACGGAAACAACTACCACTCTTTCACCTAAACGAGCTAATTGCTCATCACTAGTTAATTTCCTCATTTACCCCGTAAGGGGACGGAAACTTTTCTTCTTCTCGTCTTTCAGCCAATAGTTCTTTAGCTTCCGTTGTTAATTTCCTCATTTACCCCGTAAGGGGACGGAAACGTACTCTCCTCTTGGAAGACTTTTAGTACGTCCTGGGGGGTTAATTTCCTCATTTACCCCGTAAGGGGACGGAAACGCTTTTGATAAGTTCTACCGATGTTGAAGATGTTAAATAAGATATAACTGAAATTTCAGATTAGTGTATTAATACTAAAAAAGAAAATTTTAAAATCGATTTTAATAAAGTTTTCATCAATTCTTATTACTGTTTTCTGTTCTCCACCTTCAACAGTCCATTTTTGGCTAGATGAAAATCTGACCAAGTATAAAGAAGAGTCACTCATAAGCCGGATTCTGTTCCTTTAAATAAATTAAAGGGGTAGTTATCTATCTGGGATGAATATTACTAATCACCTCAAGCGGTACACCAAAAGCGGAATCGGGAAAAGACCAACCATAATTCCTTCGACCTTGCTCCCAACCGGGGTTTACCGAGCCAGTACCTCTCGATACTGCTGGTGGGCTCTTACCCTCACCTTTGCACCCTTACCTCTAATCGGAGGCGGTATTTTTCTGTGGCACTATCCTCACGCTCGCGCGCACTGGGCGTTACCCAGCAGGTTTGGTCTTTCGGGAGTCCGGACTTTCCTCAAACTAAATCTTAAACCTCACAGGAAAAGTTTAGTTCGCAACTACCTCCATGACTCTTCTTGCTATTATTTTAATGATTTTTTCTCTTTAAGTGATTTTAATGACTATCAGAACAGCGATCGCATCTACCATAAACTGTTACCTCAAAGCGATCAACTTTCAAACCCTGACGTAAGTTACTGATATTGATACCGGTTAAACTTTCCCAAGGAATATCCTCTATTTCCCCGCAACACTCACATAAAAAATGATGATGGGGATCAACATTAGCATCATAACGACAAACCCCCTCCTCTAATAGAACTTCTTTAACTAAACCGACATTTTGAAGAGTCTGTAAAGAAAGATATACCGTTGCCTGAGAAAGAGTTGGCACTTCTTGATTTAAATCCGTGAGAATCTGTTCAGCAGTAGGATGATCACACCTATGAAGTAAATTGGAATAAACCGCAAATCTTTGGGGTGTTACCCTCAATCCTTTTGATTTCAATGTTTTGATAATATTATCTTTGCTTATAACCATTTTTAAATTGCTTTGAAATCTCGAAAATATACTTATTCATACTATTTTTCTCTATACCTTCTAAGGTAACAAAAATAAAATGATTATTGCCATTGACATATTCTTAAATAAGAGTTATTCTTAAATAAGAGCAGTAAAAAAGGCTCAAAATATTGAAAACATTTAGATTGGAGAAATTAACCCATGGCAGTACTTGAAAGAGTTCCTGACGTAGTATTTAAAACCCGTGTCCGTGACGAATCTATTCAACCTAATCCTTACCGTTGGGAAGACAAAACCACTCAAGATATTTTCGGTGGTAAAAAAGTAGTAGTATTCTCTTTACCCGGTGCATTTACTCCTACTTGTTCTTCCAATCACCTTCCCCGTTACGAAGAATTATACGACGAATTCAAGGCTTTAGGGGTAGATGAAATTGTTTGTGTATCCGTCAATGATGCCTTTGTTATGTTCAAATGGGGTAGAGAAATCGGAGCAAAAAATGTTTTCTTACTTCCCGATGGTAATGGTGAATTTACCCGTAAAATGGGGATGTTAGTTGATAAATCTAATCTCGGTTTTGGTTTAAGATCTTGGCGTTATTCTATGTTTGTTAACGATTGCAAGATCGAAAAAATCTTCGTTGAGCCTAATTTCTCTGATAACTGTCCCACCGATCCTTTTGAAGTTTCTGACGCTGATACCATGTTAGCCTACCTCAAAGGAGAGCAACCTAAAGGAGTTTCTGAGCCTCGTAAAGAGTTTGTAGGTTAATACCTGTAGATTTTTCTATACAAGTGTTTTGGCGGCATAGTTTTTATTATGCCGTTTCTTTTTCCTATCATAATAAGCTATACCCCAGAAGGGCATTAATTTAGGTAGGTTTCAGGTTGCAGGTGGTAGGAGTTGAATATATTCAACCCTTGCGGTGATAAGGTGATGAGGGGAGAGGGTGAGAGGGTGAGAGGGAGAAATTTCTTTTTGATTTTAACTCCGAATTCAAATTATGCCCTTTTCGTCATCATTCATGGATAAAAATTTATCCTGAACTCAGGTTAATCGTAGTATTTATCTCAAAATACCGACTTCTTGGCGATTACCACTCTATTCTCCCTTGGGGAGTAACTCTTTTAAGGGGTGTAAGTAAGGATAGAGATGCTTATATCAAACTAGGACGAATGTATAATAC
This sequence comes from Cyanobacterium aponinum PCC 10605, assembly GCF_000317675.1. NCBI lineage: Bacteria > Bacillati > Cyanobacteriota > Cyanophyceae > Chroococcales > Geminocystaceae > Cyanobacterium > Cyanobacterium aponinum. Next base: position 1,147,390 of record NC_019776.1, on the reverse strand, counting down.
CAAAATCAATTAAATTGGTAGAGGCCGTATCGGTTCTCAAGAATCTCCCACGTTTATCCCGTAGGTTTTAGTGATGAAAGTTGTCAAAAATTATTCACTACAAAAAATAGATGTTGTACTAGGCTAGATAATATTAGATTTTGATTATTATGTAGTTATACAGTAATTTAGTTACAGGAGACATAGCATATGAGATTATCCAGCAAAAATTTAGATACTCGTTTAGATACGGTTTATGATGCCATTGTGGTTGGTGGTGGCATGGGAGGTTTATCTGCGGCTATCTACTTAGCTAGGTATGGTTTAAAATGTCTAGTCATCGAAAAGGGTAAAGGGCGCTCAATGTGGATGCAGGATTTACGTAATTATGTAGGTCTTGACCCAGATACCCCCGGTAGAGATATTATTAATCATGGCACGAAACAAGCTGTTGATTGGGGTGCAGATCATTTAAGGGGATATGTGGAAGATGTCACAGACGAGGGGGATACTTTTGCTGTTAAGGTTAAGGTGGGCAAGAAAGACAGTATCTATCCTGTTTTCCGCAGTAAGTATTTAATTGCCGCTTCAGGGGTGATTGATGTTTTACCCGAATTAGATGATATGCAAAATGTTTATGATTATGCTGGATACACTCTCCATGTGTGCATGATTTGTGATGGTTTTGATATGTGGGATCAAAAAGCCGTTTTAATTGTTGGTAAAGAGTCCCAGATAAATGCGGCATTTGTACTCAATTGGTTTACTCCTTATATTACTGTTTTAACTCATGGTTTATGCACTGTTAGCGATGAAATGAAACAGAAATTGGCGGAGCATGGTTATCCTCTCTATGAAAGTGCGATCGCACGTTTTGTGGGAGAAGATCATAAAATGCAAGGGGTAGAATTAGTTGATGGAACTTTTATTGAGGCAACCACAGGTTTAATTAATATGGGTTCAATTTATCATAACCACTACCTCAAAGGTATAGAAGGCTTAGAGTGGGATGGAGAAAATCTTGTCACCAATGAGATGGCACAAACAAGCCACGATCGCATCTTTGCGTTAGGAGACTTGAAAAAAGGCTTAAATCAAGTGTCTGTTGCCGTAGCAGATGGAACTTTAGCCGCTACTCAAATTTGGCGTAATATTCGCCGTCAATCTCCTCCGAGAAAATGGGAGAGTAATTTATCTACCACAATCCAATAAATTTTATCTCAAACTGAGATAACGGAGAAAACAATGATCTATGATACAAGTAACAGTTTTAAAATATCTCGGAGTAGTAAGCAATCATGGATGTTAAAATGCTAATGGTCATCTTAACTGGCTTATTTATTGTATCGGCTTTATTTTTCGGTACTAGAAACGGTTACTATGACACCGATTACTATGATGGTAACGGTTCGGCTCATTAAAGTAGTAGTTTTTTTATGATTAAGCGGCAAGAAAAATTTTCCGCACCTGAAATTAGCTTTTCTTGTTATCCCTTTGGTGTTGGGCATTACACCGAGGGGGTTGCCTTACAACTGACTCTGGGTAATTATAGACTATTACTTGATTGTGGTGTTGAAGATATTAGCTTATTAGTTAATCAAGATCAACCTCCTTTTGATTGGGTGTTTTGTACCCATGCCCATCAGGATCATGCTCGTGGCTTACTTGCTCTACATAAGTGTTACCCAAATTTGCCCATTTATACCAGTGATGTCACAGGAAAGTTATTACCCCTTAATTGGTTGGATAAAAAGGATTCTGCTTCCATTTCTTTTCCTCAAGTGTTACCATGGCGATCGCCTTTTCATTTACAATCAGATTTAACGGTAGAATTGTATCCTGCGGGTCACTTACCCGGTGCATCGGCTTTCTTGTTTCAATATCATCACCGAGATAGAGTTTATAAAATTTTCTATACAGGAGATTTTTGTCTTTCCAATTTACAGTTGGTAGAGGGGTTATCTCTGGATAGTTTACGGGGTTTGAATCCTGATATACTAATTATTGAAGGAAGTTATGGCACAGCTAGACATCCCCATCGTCGTCACCAAGAAAAACAGTTGATGGCAAGAATAAAAACTGCGATCGAATCTCAGGTTAATGTTATTATGCCTGTACCTACCTTTGGTTTGGGACAAGAATTATTGAAATTATTGCGATCGCATCATGAATTTACAGGAAGAAACCTTGATATATGGGTAGATGGAGACTTAGCCTCAGCTTGTGACTTATATTTAGATTTAATTAGCTATTTCCCCGAAAATGTTCAGAATTTTGCTAAACATCAACCTCTTTTTTGGGACGATAAAATAAAACCCCGCATGAGACGAGTAACAAAAAATACTGCCCGTCATCAATTAATTGTTGAACCAAGTATCGTTTTAACAGATAAAATAAGTCACTTACAGGAATATTGTCAAGATAATGGACAAAAATGGCTGATATTAATTTCAGAACAGTCAAAAATCAAGCAAACTGATGAATTTAAGTCACTAACTCAAAAATATGATCCAGAAAGAATCATTATCGAAGACTATCTTTTAGCAGAACATAGCGACGGCAGAAATACAACTCAACTCATTCATAACTTACGCCCCCAACATATTATATTTGTTCATGGTTTACCCAATTACCTAGCAGATTTAACCAGTTTAGAGGAATTACAAAATCGCTATCAACTCCATTCTCCTGCTGTTGGGGTAAAAGTCGATTTACCCATTGGCGCCCAATTCATGCAACCAAAAATCACCACTCAAAATAACTATGAAGGGGAATTGAACGAAACAGGGGCTTATGTTACTATTACCTTACCAGAACAAATTAATAAAGATCCTCGATGGCAAAATTTCGCCGACACGGGCTTAATTGAAGCAAGATGGCAAGGGGAAGAGTTAGTTTTAAGGGGATTATCTCAACGGGAATTGCTACAGCAAAATAGTCTCTTAAGAAGACAACTCAATCCAGAATCCTGCGGTAACTGTCGTCATTTTGATAATCAACATTGCCATAATCAAGAATCTCCTCTTAATGGCTTTACTGTGCCTCATGATGGTTATTGTCCTCTATTTGAAGTTGATGATATTTAGATTGACCTATAAGAAAACTGTAGCCCTTCGCCCTTTTTCCGTTGCTTACCCTCACCTAGATAAAGTTATGCGGGGGCAGTGAGTGTATATTAAAATGATATTGTCAAAAAAATTAATCATTTGCCATCATGACTACACCTATTATCGCAGAAAAAATAAGAGCGATCGCATCTAAAAAAGAAGTATTAGAACAACTTTTAGAAAAGCCAGATTTAGGCAATCTTCGTCTTGATGTTAATCAGGCTTTGGAAGAATTAGAAGAATTAATTGAAGAATTAAATAAAACTTTTCCTTCTTAATTTTATAGTTATTAATAATTAGCTATCAGTTTTACCAAAAAATTCTCGATGGTAAAACTAAATTCCTTCTTGAAATCAATTCATAATCGGAAGTATAAAATATGGCAATTCTCTTATGGTAAGGCACATTACTTATCCGTATTGAATGATAGGTAATAGACAACGATGCACTGGTATTAGAAAAACCGTGTCTCATAAGTTTAGTGAAAGCTATATAAGCGAAAAACTAAATATTTAACTCTGACATCGTATTTCTATACATCATCATTATTATTATTTCATAACCTTAATAGAAGCACTATAGTTCATTTTTGTGGTAGGTTAATTAAAGAATTTTATAATGTTACTTATTCAATAATGGCAATGAATAATTACTCACTATTAATTAGTTATATAGTAGTTTTAATTAAGACTGTAACAATAATATAATTAAATAAATATTGATTTCTCTAACAACGTTAAACTATATGCCCCTTCAGGAACATCTTTAGATGAAATTATCCGTGATTATTACACAAATTAAATGTAACTTTCTTGTTTGAAATTACTATAACTTACGCAAAAAATAAAACAACTTAATAATAACTTAGATACCAGAATAATCAACCACTTCAAAACTAAAGAAAGTTTAAAAATTAGCCCAAAAGATTTAACCATTAATTATAATGATTTTATTAAACTAAATAACTTATTCAGTAATCTTGATAAAGAGAGAAAAGATATATTTTAAAATCAAGAAGAATTCGTAAATATTCATCAAGAAAGTCCTCTGATATTATCAGGAATAAAAAATACTGGTAAAACAACTATTCTATTAATTAAAGCTATTTTAAATGCTAAAAGTAAAGAAAATAATAGTCAAAAAACTATTTTGATTAGCGATAGTCTAATAAGTAAATATCAAATTATTAACCGCTATAAACAATTAACAGGAGAAGCCTTAAACAAAAATAATTACCTAGAGATATTATCTCTTACAGAATTATTGAAAAAACTATTAACAGAAACATATCAAGGAAGCGATAACCAGTTTGTCAGAAGTAAACAAATTAATTTTCATCTCTTCAAAGAAAAATTTAGCACCCAGTATAATCTTGAAGAAATAGACTCAAAGCATTTATGGCAAGAAATATATTATCTCCTCAAAGGAAATGCCACTTATTCCATCAATGAAAAAGGATTAATTGCCTTAGAAGACTACCAACAACAAATTCAAAACTATAGTTTTCTCCCTCTAAATGTCAATCACCAAAAAATATATAAACTGGCAGAAAAATATCAACAATGGTTAAAAGAAAATAACTATTGGGATGACAACGACTTAAGCAGATATTTATTAACTCACCTACATGAAGATAATATCGGTAAATATTATATCTATGGCGATAACATTCATCATTGGAGTGAAATTAGTCTTAAATTAATTTGCCAATTAACCACCGCAGAAAAAACTTTTGCTTTAACTTAGTTATTTTCAACATCTACAAAATAACCAAGAAGGAGAAAAACTTTTATCCGAATATCTTTATTAAGTTAAACTTCAATGGGAATATTCTGATTACCTAGCTTTGTAAAGAAATATTAACTTAACTTGTCAATCTGTCGCAGTTAGGAAATAATGGTTAGAAAGAGTTTTGGCAATAAAAAATTAGATAAGTTCCGTTTTTTGTTAGGATTCACTCTTATACTTACGGTATTATTCATTTTTACTCAAAAAAGCCCTTTTTTACCTTGATAAAGAAATAGTGTTAAGAAGTGTAAAGCATAATTTTGTATTTTTTCGCATACACTTTGTATAAGCAAGATGCAGTAAAGATTTCCAAAGGTAGGGTTGATTTCCACATTTACCCCGTAAGGGGACGGAAACTCCCAATTACTTCGTCCAAACAAGAACCAATCTCTGAGTTGATTTCCACATTTACCCCGTAAGGGGACGGAAACGTGGTGTTCCTAACCTCATATTAATACACTAACAAAGTGTTAACGTTGATTTCCACATTTACCCCGTAAGGGGACGGAAACTTAGAAGCGGAATCATCACTAGAAACAGTAATGTGGATGTTGATTTCCACATTTACCCCGTAAGGGGACGGAAACCTTCTTCGTCTTGTTTCGGGGGGGCGTAAAAGCCATCTCGTCCACGTTGATTTCCACATTTACCCCGTAAGGGGACGGAAACCCCTTTAGAATGCCGAATGGATTGGATGTCTATTCGGCAAGGTTGATTTCCACATTTACCCCGTAAGGGGACGGAAACGACGGGGAAAGCAGGGATTTTGAAGGGCAATATGGTGGCGTAAACGTTGATTTCCACATTTACCCCGTAAGGGGACGGAAACTCGTATACATCCTTCAGGCTGATTTTTACGCCTTCAGCTAGGGTTGATTTCCACATTTACCCCGTAAGGGGACGGAAACTTCTTTAAATAGAAAGAACGCTTTAGTAGTAGTTTGATCAATTGTTGATTTCCACATTTACCCCGTAAGGGGACGGAAACAAAGTAGCAGAGGTAGAGTTAGACATAATTTTAAGATCCTTTTCTGTTGATTTCCACATTTACCCCGTAAGGGGACGGAAACGAACCTTTCTGGTGTGTGGGAACGGGAGGCTTTTCCCGAAAGTTGATTTCCACATTTACCCCGTAAGGGGACGGAAACTGGAATAAGAATAAAGAGGGCTATTCTTACAAGTTGATTTCCACATTTACCCCGTAAGGGGACGGAAACTTGCCTCCTCGGCGATCAAATCCGCTTCAGTCTTTGGAGTTGATTTCCACATTTACCCCGTAAAGGGACGGAAACTCCAAAATTCCCGACAAAAAAGAATTTGCGATCGCATCTTTAGGGTTAATTTCCTCATTGACTCAGTAGGGGGATAAAGACTGATTTTGAGAAAAAGTTAAGAGAGAATTAACAAATAAAACTACAATGATGGTGATAGATATTTAAGTTGACGCAATTTAGTTGTAATCAGTGACACAAACTCAAAAGTATATTCACAAAACGATATTAAGTAATGGTATTACCCTAGTGGTAACGGAAAACCCCACCACGGATATTATTGCAGGAAAAATTTTTTGTCGTCAGGCGGGTAGTTTATGGGAAGCAAAACATCAGGCTGGATTGTTTCATCTTTTAGCTAGTGTCATGGCTAAGGGCACTCGGAATTTATCTTCTTTGGAAATTGCAGAGAAGGTAGAGTCTATTGGGGCGGCACTAGGCACGGATACTTCTAGTGATTATTTTTTAGTCAGTATGAAGACTATTACAGAGGATTTTCCTGAAATTATGGCTTTAGCCTCCGAAATTCTCCGTTTTCCCTCTTTTCCTCTGGATGAGATTGCACTAGAAAAGAATATTACAATACAAAATATTGTGTCTCAAAAAGAACAACCTTTTAATGTGGCTTTTTCCCAATTACGTCAGATGATTTATGGGCAACATCCCTATGGTTTTTCTCTTTTGGGAACAGAAGAAACGGTGGCAAATTTGATTCAGGACGATTTAAGATTTTATCATCAACAACATTTTAGACCAGATCGTTTAGTTATTAGTTTAGCGGGAAATATTGACTTAAATAGTGCGGTGGAGGTTGTGGAAAAAGTCTTTGGTGATTGGTTTCCCCCCGAAGATGCCCTTATCAAGATTGATTCCCTTGAGCAAAGAGAGTTATTATCACCCAAGGCTCGATCTCACCATACTTCCCAAGACACTCAACAGTCTATTATTATGATGGGCTATCTTGTGCCAGAAATGACACACCCCGATTATCCCGTGTTAAAGTTATTGAGTACTTATTTAGGAAATGGGCTTTCTAGCCGTTTGTTTGTGGAATTAAGAGAAAAAAGAGGTTTAGCTTACGATGTTTCGGCTTTTTATCCTACTAGGGTTGATAAGTCTCAATTTGTAGTCTATATGGGTACTGCCCCTCACAATGCAGACATTGCCCAAGAAGGTTTATACAATGAAATAAAAAGGTTAAGAGAAAATCCCCTCACCACAGAAGAAATCCAAACGGCAAAAAACAAATTATTAGGGCAATATGCTTTAAGTAAACAAACCAATGGAGAGTTTGCTCAAGTTTTTGGTTGGTACGAAACTTTAGGCTTAGGCATTGAATATGACAATATTTTCCCTCAAAAAATTAGTAGTGTAACCATTGAAGATATACAAAGAGTCGCTCAAGAATATTTACAAGATCAATTTTTGTGTGTTTCTAAAGTAGGTCCGAAATAATTAGGAGATAGGGGGGTTAGGGTATTGGGAAGAAATTAACTATTGATTATTTATTAGTAATTTACTATTTATAAATGAAATATATTTTTGCCGACTATCATCCGCTTCATTTTATAACAACTTCACCAGAAAAAATCGAACAATTAGAATATTTAAATAAGATAACTCAAGGATTTTTATGGCTACCAAAAAAGATACATAATGATAATTTATCCGCTAATTTTTATGACTCTTCTTTAAGGGAACATTTAGTAAATATTTGGTCTAATAGTAAATGTATTGTTTTTTGTTTAACATTGGGTGCTGTTACTCGTTTAATTGCTCCTTTATTAACTAACAAAAAAACTGATCCGGCTATTATTGTAATTGATCCAGCTTTTGAATATATTATTTGTTTAACAGGGGAACATCAACACCAAGGCGATAAATTAACAGAAATATTGGCAGAATTATTATCTGCAAAAGCAATTATAACCAGTGCTTCTTCTAATCTTAATTTACCTGCGATCGATTCTTTTGGTTATACTTTTGGGTGGAAAAAAGGAGAAGGAGATTGGACAAAAGTTAGTGCAAATATTACTCAGAATAAACCTACTTTAATTAAACAAGAATCGGGATTAAATTGGTGGTGTCAAAATCTGCCTATAAATCACCCTTTTATATTTGGTGAAGGGATAAAAGATAATAGTAAGGAAGGGGAAAAGAGAGAAGAGGACTTTTTGAAACAGTCAGATGATGACTTTGCTAAGTCTATTTTTACGGAAGCAGAAAAACAGGTTCAAGCAATGGTTTATATTGGAGTCAACAAAACTCCTAGGGTTGATATTCCTATCGTCAGTTGGCATCCGAGAGGGGTATGGGTTGGTATTGGGTGCGAAAGAGATACTTCCCCCATACTCATTGAAAACGCTGTTAATTCCGTTTTAGCTCAATATAATTTAGAAAAAAATGCGATCGCATCTTTAGCTACTATTGATCTTAAAGCTGATGAAGTAGGTATTTTAGAGTTAGCCCAAAAATGGCAATTACCGTTAAAAACCTTTACATCTGAGGAGTTAAATTTAATTGATGTGCCTAATCCTTCTAGTATTGTTGAGCATGAAGTAGGAACAAAAAGTGTGGCGGAGGCTTCTGCATTAAAAGCGGGTTCTTGGTCAAATTTACCTGAAAATAACTTTTCACCTACCCTCATCGCCCCGAAACAAATTTTTAAACAAGAGGGCTTAAAAGGTGCGGTAACAGTAGCCATTGCCCTTTCTAATTTAGAGTATAATCCTCGTCAGGGTAAATTATATCTCATTGGTACAGGACCGGGTGCGATCGAATATCTCACTACGGCGGCAAAAACAGCCCTCAGAGACGCTGAAATTATTATCGGTTATGGTTTATATATTGATTTAATCAAACCTCTGTTGCACCCCTCACAAATTATTGAAACTTCAAATATTACTCAAGAAAAGCAAAGAGCAGAGAGAGCGATCGCACTAGCTCAATGGGGGTTGAAGGTAGCGGTAATTTCATCAGGAGATTGCGGAATTTACGGCATGGCGGGTTTAGTTTTAGAAATTTTAGCAAATCAAAACTGGGATGGAAAACAGCCCCCTATACAGGTCTTTTCTGGCATAACTGCAATGCAGAGCGTGGCGGCAAAAATTGGATCGCCCTTGATGCACGACTTTTGTGCCATTAGTTTAAGTGACTTACTTACTCCTTGGGATGTCATCGAAAAACGCCTTCACGCCGCCGCTACAGGAGATTTTATCACCGCCATTTATAATCCTCGCTCTCAAACCCGTCAACAGCAAATTATCACTGCCCAAAATATATTTTTACAATATCGCTCAGGGAATACCCCAGTTGCGATCGCACGTTCAGTAACAAGAGAAGATGAAAGTATAATTCTGACAACCCTAGAGGAAATGTTAAACCATCCCATTGATATGGTAACTACAGTCTTAATCGGGAATAGTAGTACAAAAAGATACCATGACTTATTGATTACTCCCAGAGGATATTTAGGGCAATGTTAAAAAAAGGGCAAAGGGCAAGGGGCAAGGGGCAAAGGAAAAATTAAGAATTAAAAACTCCGAACCCCTGTATGGGCGAATGGCCATTCGCCCCTACTTCCCCCTCTCCCCTCATCACCCAAACACCTGCAACCTGAAACCTGAAACCTAACCCCTCTTTCTGATAAAATCTTAATGAAATTTAAAAATATGTAAACAAAATTAATAATCAATGAAAATATTAGTAATTGGAGCAACAGGGACTTTAGGCAGACAAATAGTCCGTCATGCTATAGATCAAGATTATTCTGTGCGTTGTTTAGTGAGAAATCGTGGCAAAGCAGGATTTTTAAAGGAATGGGGGGCAGAATTAGTTAAAGGGGATATATGTGAATTTAAGAGCATTGAGTCGGCATTAGAAGGGGTTGATGCGGTAATTGATGCGGCAACGGCAAGAGCGACGGATTCTTTAACTATCAGACAAGTTGATTGGGAAGGAAAAGTAAATTTAATTCAAGCCTGTGCCAAAGCAAATATTAAACGATATATATTTTTCTCTTTGCTAAACGCTGAGAAATTTGAAGATGTACCATTAATGAATATTAAGCATTGTACAGAGTTATTTTTACAAGAATCTGGATTAGACTACACTATTTTTAAAATAGGTGGCTTTATGCAGGGTTTAATAGGTCAATATGGTATTCCTATCCTTGATAATCAACCTGTGTGGGTAAGCGGAGAAAATACTCCCATTGCTTATATGAATACTCAAGACATGGCAAAATTTGTTATTAAAGCCTTAGAAATTCCTGAAACAGTCAAAAAAACTTATCCATTAGTAGGTAGTCGTGCTTGGACTGGAGATGAAATAATTCAATTATGTGAACGCTTATCCGGAAAAACCGCTAAAATTTCCCGTATTCCCCTTGGCTTACTTCGTTTTTTACGGGGTTTTACCCGTTGGTTTAAGTGGACAAGAAATGCCTCTGATAGATTGGCTTTTGCTGAGGTTTTAGCCAGTGGTATTGCCTTAGATGCTCCTATGGATGAAGTTTATGAAACCCTTAAAATTGACCCTCAAGAAATTACTACTTTGGAGGCTTATTTACAAGAATACTTCGATCGCATCATGAAGAAAATTCGAGAAATCGATTATGAGAAAAGCAAAATGAAAAAACGGAAGAAAAATAGCTTTTTCAAATAATGTCTTGATTTAACTTTATTTAGGGTATTAGGGAATGGGAAATAGTTGATACAATTGGAGTTGTTATAATGAACACAACCCACAATAGTCAATTATCTATCTTAACAAGATAAATTATATATAATTGTCAATATTTATTGTAATTACTAATTATTAATTCCTCATTGCTAATTAACTATGACTCTTACTTATAAAAAAACTATCGCCGATGAAGTTCGTCAAGACTTCCCTATTCTCCATCAAAAAATTCACGATAAACCCTTAATCTACTTTGATAATGCCGCAACATCTCAAAAACCTAGAGCGGTGATAGAAGCCTTAAGACACTACTATGAGTATGACAATGCTAATGTCCATCGTGGAGCACACACTTTAAGTGCAAGGGCAACGGATGCCTATGAAGGTGCAAGGGATAAGATAGCTAAGTTTATTAATGCTAAGAGTCGCAATGAAATTGTCTATACCCGGAATGCCAGTGAAGCAATTAATCTAGTTGCCTATAGTTGGGGTTTAGCACATCTCAAAGCAGGAGATGAGATTATTTTATCGGTAATGGAACACCATAGTAATATTGTTCCTTGGCAAATTATCGCTCAAAAAACAGAGGCAATTCTCAAGTTTGTGGAGTTAACCCCTTCTCAAGAATTTGATTTTAATCATTATCAGTCACTACTTTCGGAAAAAACTAAATTGGTTTCCCTTGTTCATGTTTCCAACACACTAGGTTGTATTAATCCCGTAACTGAGATTATTACCTCCGCCAGAGAAAAAGGGGCAAAAGTACTTATTGATGCTTGTCAGAGTTTACCCCATTTACCCATTGACGTTCAAGGAATGGACTGTGATTGGTTGGTTGGCTCTGGACATAAAATGTGTGCTACTACTGGTATTGGGTTTTTATACGGCAAAGAGGAATTATTAGAAGCAATGCCCCCCTTCCTCGGTGGTGGCGAAATGATTGCAGATGTGTTTTTAGATCATTTTACCTGTGGTGAATTACCCCATAAATTTGAAGCTGGAACTCCCGCTATTGGAGAAGCGATCGCATTTGGTACTGCTATTGATTACTTAAGCAATATTGGCATGGAAAATATCCATCAATACGAAGAAGAATTAACAGCTTATTTATTTCAACAATTAAATGAAATTCCTAACCTCACCATTTACGGTAATCAACCCACCACAGAAGGCAAAGGGAGAGCCGCTTTAGCCGCATTCAATGTCAAAGATATTCACGGTAGTGATTTATCAACACTGTTGGATCATGAAGGTATTGCAATCCGTTCAGGTCATCATTGTACCCAACCTTTACACCGTTATTTAAACATTTCTGGCAGTGCAAGGGCAAGTCTTTACTTTTATAACACCTTTGCGGAAATCGACGCTTTTATCGTTGCTTTAAAAGAAACTATTGATTTCTTCACCCAAATGAATTAGTAAGAAAAATGTTAAAACAACTCCCCTCGCCCTGTGGGAGAGCAGGGCTGTTTCAAAGTAAAGAATTAGGTTAACTGAGATTAAGTAAGAGTAAGAGATACAAGGATTTTTTTCTATTAGTTAAAACTTTATGAACAAAAATCCCCCCATCTCCCTCTCCCCCTATCTCCCGCTCTTTTTTCTTTCTCGAAAATGAAACAGCCCTGCTGTGGGTGAGGGGTTAGGGCTAAGAGTAAAAGGCTTTGAAGAGGAAATATTTTTTCATGGGAAAGGGAGACAGAGTCTCCCCTAATTGACAATTGACAATTGACAGTTGACAATTTATTAGTTGTCTTTCTGGGTTAGATCATAGCATATCTGACGGAAGTTTTCACCTCTTTGCTCAAAGTTCTGATACTGGTCAAAACTAGCACAGGCAGGGGATAGTAAAACAACTTTTGCTTTTAAATCAGAGGCTAATTCCCTTGCTCTTTTAACTGCATTTTCCATCGTCTCTACTATTTCATATTGTCCGAAGCCAGAAGCCTCAAACCGCTCGGCAAAGAAAGAAGCGGCTTCTCCGATGAGTAAAACAGAAACACATTTTTCCTTAATCGTATTTATCCATGCAGTATCATCTCCTTCTTTTGCTTCTCCTCCTGCAATCAAAATCGTGGGGGAAGCCACAGAATCTAGCCCTACTTGAGCCGCATCATAATTGGTAGCTTTGCTATCGTTTATATAAGCTACTCCATCAATATTGGTAATTAATTCGAGGCGGTGAGGCACTCCTGTAAATGACGAAATAGTATCTGCGATCGCTTTTTTGCTAACACCGGCTAATCTAGCGGCGGCAGTAGCCATTAATAAATTTTGTAAATTATGTTTTCCCACCATCTTAAACAGAGACACAGGGGCAATTAACTCCTTAAAAGCCACAATCCATGAATCTTCGAGATAAACACCCTTTTCTATATCCCCTAATAAATATTCTTTTCCTCTTACACTGGTCCAATAAACATTTTTCCAATCTAAATCTAAACCGAAATTATGAAGATAAGGATCATCCCCATTGAGAATTTTTAGGTAGGATCTTTGTAATAAACTTGCCTTAATACGATGGTAGTTTTCTAAAGTTTTATGTCTGGCTAAATGGTCTGGAGTAAAGGTTGTCCAAATACCAATTCTAGGAGATAAATCCATAGAAGATTCTATTTGATAACTACTAATTTCAGCTACCACCCATTCAAGGGGATTATCTAAAGACTCTAATGCCAAATCACAAGCGGCATAGCCAATATTTCCACAAGCAGAGGTTTTTATACCCCCCATTTTTAACATCGCTTCTACTAAAGCTGTTGTGGTAGTTTTTCCATTTGTCCCAGTAATACCAATCCAAGGAGTTTTTGATAAATATTGCCATGCTAACTCCATTTCACCAATGGTTTTTATACCTTTTCTCCTCGCTTCCTCTAAAATGGGTATATCCCAAGGCACTCCGGGGCTAACGACAATTAAATCAGGATTTTGAACATTATTTAAAGGTAAATTTTCTCCTAATTTAACAACTATATTTTCTTTTGCTAAATCATTTTTTATTATTTCTAAAGATGGCGAATTAGAACTATCATAAATTGTTACTTCTTCATGATTTTTTTTTAGAATTTTAGCTGCCGCAATACCTGACTTTCCCAGTCCAATAATATAAACTTTACCCATTTATTTATTTTGTTGATAATGAATCTATTAATAGGGGATAGCATCTTGATTGTAACTGTTTTTCTATTTTTTTCTCTTTTTTTGCCAAGTTTCCTTTGCTTCTTTAAAAAGTTTTTTCAGTCTTAAATCTAAGGAGAATCCCCTACGAGTCTGAATAATTATCGTATCACAGAGGCGATCGTGAAAAGCCTGATTATATTCATCATCAGAAAAAATCGTTAAGCCATCCACAATAATAGGGGTTAATAATAAAACCATTAGCAAAGAGTCTTTAAAGTTAATTTTTAAACCAATCATGGCAGTAAAAGCAATTAGGGCGATGACTCCTTCTCTTTTTGACATTGACACCATAGAAGGTTGTCTTTTTCTGCGTATATCTGCTATTTTCAAATCCATTGCCCAACGTCCTAAACTTTGCCCCTTATTAATTTGTACAATTATCACCCTGAATATAAACCAAAGAAGTACAAATATTACAAGCTCAAGGAAAATATTAGTCACAAGGGAAGAAAAAATCCAGACTATAATAAAATCAATCAGGAAAGCATAAGCTCTACGTTCAAAGGGTGCTTTGGGAACTCTACGAAATTGATTTTCTTCGCTATACATGGGTAGTTAAATAAATAATGGGCTTTATTAAAAGATTGGGGGATTAGGGGGAAACAAGTAATGAGTTAGGGGTTAGTTAGGGGCGAATGGCCATTCGCCCGTACAGGGGTTAGAAGTTATTAATTATCAACTGCTTACCTTTGCCCTTTCTTTGCCTCTTGCCCTTTAATTGCTAATTTCTAGTTTAAATTGATCTGAGCTAATGAAATTCAATTATTTTTTCTTAATTTTATTTAAAAAAGAATTACCCGCATCCACTAGGAAACGTTTGCGAATAGCTTCCCTTCCTAAAAGCATCCGAAAGCCCATAACATCTCGATTTGTTAGGGTTAATTCAATATCCCAATTATAATCTCCCAACTGAACTGAGGTAATAATTACAGGTCTAACAGTGGCATGACCTCCAGAACTCGTGACCTTACGATATTCTAATAAGGGAGCTATACAACTAACTGTCGTATGAGTTTCCCTTTGAATGGGATGTACTTGAAATTTTATCAAGGTGCGTCCTGTACCGCCGATCCCTTCGGGATCGCGCTCTTGATAGGGGTGTATGTGATAAGCGTGTAGTGCTGATGTTCTTGCACCAGTATCAATTTTCGCTTTGATTTTTTCTACTCCTAATTCAGGTAGTGATAAGTATTCTCTCCAACCAATTAAAGGTAAGTTTTTATGGTGGGAATGATCATTCATAATCAATAGTCAATAAATGTCTGTTCAAAATATTCAAGGGAAACAAGTAATGAGAAAAAGGTTTCAGGTGTTAGGTTTCAGGTTTCAGGTGTTTTTAATTTTTAATTATCCTTGTCCCTAGCCCCTAGCCCCTTGATTACTAATTCCTAATTCTTCTAATAGTCTTTTTTCTCTATACAATTTCTGATCTCATTAAGATCTATATATCTATCTGTTGCGTTACGCAACTCTCTAGCAATCATACCATCAGTAGAAACCACCGTTATATGAGTATTTTTAGAGCGTAAAAGTTCGATCGCTCTTTCAAAATCACCATCACCACTGAATAAAACAACACGATCGTACTGATCTACAGTATTGAACATATCCACCACGATTTCAATGTCTAAATTCGCCTTTTGGGAAAATCTACCTGAACTATCGTCATAGTATTCCTTAAGAATTTTTGTTCTTACGGTATAACCCAAGCTAATTAAAGCATCTCGAAAACCCCTTTGATCTTGAGAGTCTTTTAAGCCTGTATACCAAAAAGCATTGATTAACATGAAACCAGACTCTTCCGAAAAATAGTCAATAACTTTACGAGGATCAAAAAACCAACCATTTTTTTGTTGTGCATAAAACATATTATTACCATCAACAAAAATTGAAATTCTATCTCTTAAGCGATGAGGATTTACATGGCTATTATGAGTATGATTTTCATAGTAATTATGATTTATTTCCGTACTATTAGTAATAATATTAGTAGAATTTACTTGGTAATTAGGGTTATATTCTGGACGGGGAATTAGTTGAGGTTTAGGGTGTTCTTTTTCTGTAAGATTTTCCTCTTCTAAATCCGTTGTATCCTCAAAATCTAGGTGATTTTCTATGTATTTTCCTTCTAGGTTTAAATTATCATTATTTATGTCAAAGTTGTGCATATAAATAACATCTATTTAATAATATAAAAATAAGAATATAGTTATAAATATTTTCATATAAGTGACATGATATACAAGCCTGAGAATTTCAGACAAGGTATAAAACAATTTTTTCAATTAATAAAAATATTTAGTTTTTATGGCAAAAACATCACAAATGTTAGTAGCAAAATATACAGTTTACCTAATAAGTTAAATCAAAATAATTTGATAATAATTTTTAGGAATAATAGAAACATTCAATAATAATATAAGTTTTAAAATATAATAATTTTTCCTATAGTTTAAGTAATTTAACTTAAATAAAATAATTAGCGAAAGTGTTCAGGATAGGAACACCAATCACTCCATCCTCCTGCATACAATTTGCTTTGAGAAATGTTAATTTTAAATAGAGCTAGTAGATTGACACAAGCAGTAACACCAGAACCGCAATACAAGATTATTTCTGGATATTCAAGATAAGAAGACCACAGAGAGGTTAATTCTTCCTCAGATTTAAGAAAGCTATCATCTGTTGTCATTTCTTGCCAAAAAATATTTTTAGCACCGGGAATACTACCTGCTATCGGATCTATGGGTTCATGTTCTCCTCGATAGCGATCGCCTGATCTAGCATCGATAATAATAGTAGAGTCAAAATTAAGACGAGATTCCACATAATCTTTATCTACTAGCAAATCAGAACGAATTTCAGGTAAAAATGAGCCTCTAACTCTATCAGGAATTTTATTACTAACTGGATAACCTAGTTTTTGCCACTCCTGCCATCCTCCATCAAGAATAAAGATGCGGTCGTGACCTAAATAACGTAAAAGCCACCATAAACGAGCAGAAAAAGCTAAACGAAGATCATCATAGGCAATGACCGTAGTTTCCCCTTTAATAATGCCAAATTCCTCTAATTTCGAGGTAAAAGCATCTATTTTGGGCAAAGGATGACGGCCACCATGACTCTGAACAACGTCTGACAAATCTTGGTTTAAATCCAGATAATAAGCATTTTCTATATGGCTTTTTTGATATTCTTGATAACCCCATTGGCTATCAGCAAGACGAAAACGACAATCGATGATCTTGAGATCTGACCGTCCGAGGTTGTCTTTGAGCCATTGTGCCGAAACAGTTACCTGAGTGGAACCCATGGAATCTAGTAATAGTTAATAAGATAAAGTTCAATTTAGTGTTAATAAAAAATTATAAGATAAGAATAAATATATAAGTATAAGTTTAAGTTTAACCTTAGTTAAGGACTAATGGCTAATATATACACATACTAATGAATTTTAACAGTTTTGACACTGATGACTTTTGAACCTCTGAACAGACAAAATTTGTAGGATGTAGGTGATATAAATAATTAACCTCAGTTCTGAGTCCTAACTTATCTCAAAGATATTGAATCAACTATAATGAGAGTGAAATAAACAAAATCTGTTAGGGAAAAACAATGAAGAAGTTATCTAATTTACTATGGTTTTCGGGACTTCTAGGGCTTGTTACACTCGGTTTAGGTGCAACTATGAGCGAAAGTTTGGCTCAAATCAGAGGAGA
The DNA here is from genome assembly GCF_000317675.1 of Cyanobacterium aponinum PCC 10605. Lineage (NCBI taxonomy): Bacteria > Bacillati > Cyanobacteriota > Cyanophyceae > Chroococcales > Geminocystaceae > Cyanobacterium > Cyanobacterium aponinum. The sequence goes on along the minus strand of NC_019776.1, from coordinate 1,129,663 downwards.
AGATTCCGATCGCTTCTTTCGTCAAGGCAACGAGATGATGGAAGAACAAATCAGAGAAATACAAAGAGAAAGCGTTAGACAACAACAGGAAGAAAAAGCCCAAATGGGTGATATGGATGATATGGATATGAATGATATGGATATGGAAAATCCTGAAAATATGGACGGGTTTGAAGAGGATAGAGATGAAAAAGAAACAGAACTAGAAACAGAGCTAGAAATGAAACAACCTTCAGGTGTGGAATTGAAAGAAGTAGAGGAAAATCCAGAAGGTTTAGATGATAATGTGCCTGAATCTCCAGAGAATGAAATAGAAGTACAAATGTAAAATTTATGAATTTTTCCATTGAGATAGTTTAACCCGAACTCGATGAAAAATGAAAAAAGTACTGAAAAATAAGGAGTTAAGACTCATTAATTAACAAGATTTTCCCTTAAACAATTATTAAATTGAGAGAAAATGTATTTAAAATCAATTTAACCGCAGCTTATATCAATAATAAACACTTTTCCCTTTTCTCTTTGCCCCATTTATATGGAATAGAATTATATCGAACTCAAGTAGGTTAGTAACGAATCCTTGGATCAATCAGAGCATTAACAATATCAATAATAATACTGGCAAAAACAACGATGATTCCAAAAAAAACCATAATTCCTTGTACTGTGGGGTAATCCCTCAAAGAAATAGCCTCATATAAACGATTGCCCAGCCCGGGCCAAGAAAAGGTAACTTCGGTTAAAACAGCTCCCCCTAATAGAGCCGCAAAAGTTAAACCCATAACGGTAATAACGGGAATTAAGGCATTTTTGAAGGCGTGGGAAAAAAGTATTTTTCTTTCTTGGATTCCTCTCGCCCTTGCCGCTTCCACGTATTCAGCTTGTAGAGTTTTTTTCAGATTCACTCGCACTATACGCTCAAAAATACCACTCAATAAGATTCCCAGAGTAAAACAGGGTAAAACTAAGTAATGAATAGAAGTGCTGAATTGATGACCATTAAAAGACAATAAACTATCAATGGTATATAAGCCAGTAATTTTGTTCGGAGTGTCTAAACCGATAGGGAAACGAGTACCTAAAGGAAACCATCTTAACTGCACCGCAAAAACTAATTGCATAATCATCCCTACCCAAAATAAAGGCAGAGAATAAGTAATAATTCCGAATAATCTACCTCCTAAATCCCAAATAGTATTGGGACGTAATGAAGAAATAATCCCTACAGTCATGCCAATTGCGATCGCAACTAAGATTGCAAAAAAAGCTAATTCCACCGTAGCAGGAAAATATTGTTGGATAACCTGCCAAACACTTTCTCCCCGACTTGTGAGAGAAGAGCCTAAATCAAAGCTCAATACCTGCCCTAAATATTTGAAATACTGTACCCATAAAGGGGCATTTAAACCCAATTCTTCTCTTAGTGCCTCCTTTGCCGCTTCAGGGGCTCTAGTACCTAGAATAGCATCAGTGGGATCACCGGGTGTAGCTCTCAATAACAAAAAAACAATTGTTACAATCGTCCATAACATTAAAGGAGCTAACAGCAGACGAGCGATAATATAATACTGTAAAGATGAAGAGCGAGACATAGATTTGAGTAAAGATTACAGTGGGCTAATTATAATCTATTTTTGATCATTAATACCCAAATTTTTGATACTTTTACGCAAATTTTGCCATAGTTCTTTAATTTGGCGATATGCTTCTTGGGGGGCTATTTTGCCATTAGTTTCTAAATTGCAAATATAACTTACTTTTTGAGCAAATTCTTGTAAATTAGAATTAAACATTAAATTCTCAGGCGTAAAATCACCTCGATAACTACTTTGGGGAAATAAAAACTTTTCCTTATCTCTTTGGTTTTCATCCATGACAATATTTTTTCTTTATTTTAAATTAACAATAAACTGATAATTCCGTTTCATTTTATCTTAATATTAACTATTTCGAGATTTTAGGTTAGGAAGTAATCAAAAGGAGAAAATTAGTAAAGCATAGATATTTTTTTTGTTGATTCTTGAAGCTAACACCTCAAACCTGAAACCTTGTTCTAACTAACCTGAGTTTTGGATAAGCTGAAAGCATCCCAACTCGTAGTCAGAAAACCTTATAGCTTCTTAAAAATAACGATAAAATTGCCTTAAACCGAACTGACTTAAACAAGGGGCTTAAGCCCCTTGCTAAAAACCCCTACCACCTGCAACCTGCAACCTGACACCTGACACCTAACCTTATCGGATATTCTTAACCCGAACTGAGGTTAATAAAATTAATGATAAACCTGCCCATCAGGCATAATTGCCCCTTGTAAATTAACTCCCGTTAGGTTAGCACTACTCAAATCAGCGCCAATTAAATTTGCATTAGTTAAATCTGCGGAGGTTAAATTAGTACGAGCAAAAAACACTTCCATCAAAGAAGCATTACGCATAACCGCACCGTATAAATTGGCACGAGTTAAATCACCTCGATTGAGACGAGCAAAACTTAAGTTTGCCTGAAGAAGATTCGCACGAGTAAATTTCACATCGGGCATTGTGGCACTTTCTAAATTTGCCATACTTAAATCTGCATCTACTAATTTAGTCCGTTCTAGTTTAGCATTAGAAAGATTAGCTCCGATTAACTTTGCCCCCATAAATTCTGCTTCTGTTAAAAAAGCTCCTTTTAAGTTGGCTTGAGTCAAGTCTGCATTAGTTAAATCAGCTCCCCTTAAGTTAACTTCGACTAAATTAGCTCCGACTAAACTTGCGTTTCTTAAATCAACCCCACGAAGATCTGAGTTTTTTAGGTCTGCTTTGTCTAAGTTTACCCCTCTTAGGTTTGTTGGTTCAGAACGTTTTTCTCTCCTCATATTTACTGATCTTAAACAAGCCCCTTTAAGATTTGCATTGCTTAAATTTGCATAGCGTAAGTCCACTTCAAATAAGTTAGCGTCTAGTAAGTTAGCTAAAGTTAATTCTACTCCTCTTAAATCCGCTTTTTGTAGAATAGCCCCATGCAGTTCCGCCCGATGTAAATTTGCTCCCATTAAGTTAGCTTGATTGAGGTTTGTACCGCTAAAATTAGCTTCCACTAAATTAGCTCTACTTAAATCGGCACGATTAAGATAGGCAAAGGTAAAATTCGTCTTTTGTAAATTTGCCTCTCGGAGAATAATACCAATCAAATCACTATTTGTAAGGTCTATTCCTGCTAACATTGCACCCGTAAAGTTATGATCTCCTGAAGTGTAACGCTCAATAAATTGGTTAATTTCCATAATTTTCCCAGAAATAATATTTCGTTATTTTTTATTGCTGATTTCCGATTTATTTTTTTTGGATTGAGTTTTATCGGCTGATTTATCTATTTTTTGTAGAAGTGTTTAATACATTCTACTAAGGCGGTGGCGGCTTGGATGTTTTCTTCTACTTCTAAACCTTCAATATGGGCGTTGGCTACTTGCAATAAATGATGTTCTACCAATTTTAAATCTTTACCATACTGTTGAAAGAGTTTAATTAGCAAGTCATCGAGGTTACAGGTGCGAACAATTGACCAGTGTTGCTCATAGGGGTCAATTTGATAAACAGTATAGAATAAAACTATTTTAGCCCTGAGAGGATTAGTGTATTGCATTATGTCTTGTTTGAGATCAAAGAGACTATCAACTTTTAACCAGGGCAAAACTTGTCCTTCAGGGATGGCACTAGGTTCAACATCTGTACCTTGTTTGATGGATAAACTTTCTTCTTCTTTGGTGGGATTTGGGCTTTCTTCCACCGACTCGATCACAGAGTGGCGTTGCTCGATCGCAATTTGAGTTTCTTTGGAAATATCAGAAGACTGATTGGGTTTTTTGGCTCTAATCAATTTCGTATCTTCATCTTCATTCCCTTGCTCTCTTATCTCTGCAGGTTCATGTTTATAGAGATAAGTTAACTCTCCAATGATAGTATCTGCGATAAAAGAATAAAAATTCTGACGGTTGATACTCGCAACAATTTTATCAAGGGCTTTTCTTAGTCTTTTGGCATTGGGATACAACTCATGTAATTCTAAAACTAATTCCCTTAAATCATACATTTCAATAACGTTAATGTCATTTTCCCAATATTGCTTACAAGCGGCAAAGATTAACTTTTTAATTCGGGGGGATTCTTCATGATATTCTATATTCTCACAGATGCGATCGATTAACTCTGGTTCTAGCTCATTCCCTTGATATTCCGATGCGTTAGACACTGTTTGAGCATCTTCTGTATATAACTTTGACATTCTTTTATACACATACTGAGCAATTTTTACATAAACTCCTTTGCGATTAAGAGTATTAACCGCTTGATAAAGTAATGCCTTAAGGTCTTCTATGGTAGGATTACTCTCATATAATACTTCTAGCAACGATTCAAAAGAATAGTTATTGACGATTGAAAAATCTGACTCCCAGTATCTTTGACTTACATAAAAAACTAATTTTTTTGCCCTTTTTGCTTCTGGTAAACGACTTAAATCATCGGCAATACTCGCAATTATGTCTGACGATGCGATCATAGAACTTCGTCTGGGATAATTTATTTTAACACTTTGAAATTATAACTAATACCGTTAATCCTAGCACAGTATGCTTTGATTATAACTTCAGTTGTTCAATAATAATATCATTTCAGAAATTAAGAAGATGGGTTTCAGGTGGTAGGGGTTGAATATATTCAACCCTTAAGGTGTTGAGGAGATGAGAGTAGAGGGTGAGAGGGGGAAATGAGTAATGAGTTAGGAATTAGTTAGGAGCGAATGGCCATTCGCTCGTACAGGAGTTAGAAGTTATTAGTTACTATTTATTAATTATTCACTACCAACTATTTACTCTAATTTTTGCCAGTGAGAAAAAGTGGCGGCTTGACCACAATATTCACCGTTACTGTCAAATAAGTTCCAAAGGGTAATATCTTGTATTAAATATCTTTTGCCTGTACTAGAGACTCTTACGCCTCCATAGTTGGTGATATAGCCTTTTAAGTTGGCTTCTTTGAGTAGTGCTTCTCTTTCCTCTCTTGATATGGGTTCTGTGGTATTGCGAGAGGGAGTTTGTATTAATTGTTGCCAGTTCATTTCCCATAAATCTAGGGCTTGTTGATTTCCATAATTGTAAATGGGATCTGGTTTATTATTGTGGGATAAAACCACGAAATCAGCATTATATAAGTTTTTGGAGTCTGTTAATAAGTCCTCATTTCTTTCTATTAATTCTTTATTTAAAAGACTTTTATAACTATTTAAAAGTATTTGTGTCCAAGATATTATTTCTGGTTTTTCCCAAATTTGATTATCCATTATTTACATTTGTTTTTAGAAAAAAAGTTAATTTCAGTTAGTAATTAAAAATAAAAAAATGGCTCTATCACTTCTCGTCGTGTAAATTATTAGTTAGGGTAGGCAAGAGGCAAGAGGCAAGAGGCAAGAGAGGATTATTAAATAATAATTTATAAACTTTCAGTTTTTGTTTTACTATAAACACTATTCAATAAAGGTTATGGAAGTCCTGTTTCTCTTAATTTATCATAACCACACTCTGAAGAAGCAAAAAACTTATTTCTTACCCATTCCCCATTGACTACACCAAACCTGAACCCCTAATGAATAAGATATGATTGTGCTGAACTTAGGTTATTATATTATCTTATCGATCGCCGATAGTTAGAAAATCATTTGCTCCAAAAATAGCTTCATAATGACGATAAAATTTCATTTCCAAAATATTATAAAATGGGTCTTGTAAAAAAAAGGTTTTATGTTCTGTAATTTCACCCTTAAATCTGAGTTTTGGTTGTTGATATAATTGTAAATATTTTTCCTGACATCTATTTAGTAAATCACTCCAATGGGATTCTTCTGTAAAAATAATACCAAAATGACGGGGATAAATACTTGAGGGCGGTACTAAAGTTTCTTTGGTAGTATGTCCTACTAATTGATGTCCATAAAAGTTGAAAATAACAGCGTGTTGATTTTCTCTGCCAATATCACAACCTAAAATATCACCATAAAATTTTTTTGCGGTGTCAATATCATTGATGGGTATAGCTAGATGAAAAAGATATTTATTCATATTTTTTGATAGTTTTACATAACATTAAAAGCTGTTCCTTCTAGGATAAAATTAGAGTAGTCTTGCAATATGGTATTTTTTTCGGTTTCACCCACAAATAAGTAAGTACCTAAAAGGTCAGAGTTTTGAAAACGATAAATGGAATTACCTTGATTGCTACTAGGGGGAATAACATGAAAGGCAGTGCCTTCGAGAATAAAATTAGGATAGTTGTCTAATATATTATTTTTTTCTTCTTCCCCTACAAATAAATATGTCCCTGCAATGTTTTGATTCCGAAAGCGATAAATAGTTAGTAAATCTTCATCGGCGGTTTCACTCACATTAAAAGCCAACCCTTCTAATTGAAATTGAGGATAATTACGCCCGATATTTCTCACTTCTTCCTCTCCAGCATACAAATATGTTCCGGGGCGATCAAGGTTTTGCAGACGATATATAGGTGTGTCCATAAACATAGAAAGATCATCAGTACTTTGATTCGTTTCGCTTTCATTGCCTACGTTGTTTTCCTCTACGGGGTTTTCCGTTTCATTATTTTCGGTGGGGGAAGCAAGAATTCCCGTGGCTAAATTAGGATCGTCTGTGGCTAAATCGAGTTTAATATTTACATCACTAATGGTTACTTTACTCTTCACAATATCATCAGCAGGGTCTTGATCTAAGTTCCCAATAAAACTAATCTCATAAGTGCCAGAGGGTAAAAATAAAGAATAACCTCCAGTGGAAAAATTAACAGTCTCGATGCGATCGCCTGTATCTAAATTTTCTGCGAGAATACGAACATTAGCAATGCCCTCCCCAAGACTATAAAAGTTATCGTCAATTATCTCATCGGTGTAAATTACCCCCGTTAAAAAAGCACCATCCTTCTTACTGTAGGCAAAATTTTGGGTAGTCATCACCGCATTATAATCTCTACCATTAAGAGAAAAAATGCCTTCTAAAGAAGCAATGCCTACTTCTTGAAACTCATCTCTCATTAAACTGACACGATGACCTCGATTGGGATAATTTTCATCCACAAAAAGGTTGGTATAGTTATCAATTACAAACTCATTAAAATCTAAATCTCCGGTTGTCCCCTTCCATGCAATATTTTCTCCACTCCCCCAAGGGGCAGTAAATTCATATCCTGCTCTTGCCATACGTTGTTGCGAAGTAGTGTTATCTATACCCGTATGACTAAAAATATCATTAGCTAACATCCAACTACTATGATTATAAGCCGAGTCGATAAGATAATAATTAAACGCTAAGGGTTGTTTAGGAGCTAAGGTAATTAGACTATTCGGAGATACCCCCTCATTCAACTGTCCATTTAAGAGGCGATCGGCTTCTTGTTGAGGATTTGCCCTTGCTACATTGATTAACTCTAACATTAACTGATCAATAGCACTGGGTTCTCTGTTCTCCATTTTCGTGATAGCTTAAGTTATATTTTATTTTACATTTTAATATAAGTTGATTTTTCCTGAAATATTAATTACAATATTAGGGGTAAAAACCATTAAGGGGCTATAACTCAGTTGGTAGAGTGTCACAATGGCATTGTGAAAGTCAGCGGTTCGAATCCGCTTAGCTCCATTGAAAGCCTTAGCAGATTAAGTTTGATTTTTTAATCTGGATTGTGGTTTATCTTATATGTGAACTACTACCCGACCGCTATCGCTGAGTCGGGAGCTTCATCTTTCACAGGTTCGTGCCTCAAAACGGATTTACGTCCGCCTTTTGGTCTTACCGATCCTCCAGATGCAGAGACGGCTGTTCCATCCGTCTGTATTTTTCTGATGCCTTCTGCTCTAATATTTTTACTTGCGTTCTCATCCCTATCATGATGACTACCACAACTTGGACAAGTCCATTCTCTTATCTCTAATGGCATTTCAGACATTTGATAATGACAATGAGAGCAAGTTTTAGAGCTAGGAAACCATCTGTCTATCTCTACTAATAACCCACCTTTTTGCTTGAGTTTATAGTCTAGGAAATTGATCAATGTTCCCCAACCGACATCAGATATTGCTTTCGCTAAGTTGTGATTCCGAACCATACCCTTGATATTCAACTGCTCAATGACTACCACTTGATTGTTATTCACAATCTTTCTTGAGAGTTTGTGTAGGAAGTCTTGACGGGCATTGCTTATGCGTTCGTGAACTTTAGCAACTAGCTTACGAGCTTTTTCTCTATTCTTAGAGCCTTTTTGTTTACGGGCTAATTTTTGTTGTTTCCGAGCTAAGTTTTTTTCATGTTTTTTGATGTGTCTAGGGTTAGCGTACTTACTGGTTTTCCTGCCATCATGAACAATAGCAAAATCTTTGATTCCTAAGTCAATACCACAGACTTTTCCCGTAATTGTTACTTCAGGAAATGTTTGTTTGGTATCAAATAATATACTTGCATAGTATTTACCAGTAGGAGTTTTGCTTACTGTTACAGTCTTAATCTCACCTTCAAATATCCGATGAATAACTGCTTTTACTAAGCCCAGTTGGGGAATTTTGAGACATCCATCAACTATCGAGACATTTTGGGGATATTGGCAAGACTGTCTTCCTTGATATGACTTGTATCTGGGGTATTTGGCTCTACCTTCAAAGAAGTTTTTGAAAGCCTTAGTCAGATTAAGAGTTGTTGATTGCAGACATTGTGAGTAACAATCTCCTAACCAAGCCGTATCTTCCTCTTTTTTTAGCTTAGGGAGATACTTATTAAGGGCTACTTGCTTTAGTGTCTTACCTGTAGCTTTATAAGTGTCAACACACAAGTTTAGAGCGTAGTTATACCACCAACGACAACAACCCATAACCTGAGATAATTTCTTGGCTTGGGTTTTGTTGGGATAGATTCTGACTTTTATCGCTCTGTGCATTGAGGTTTATTGCTAACTTAGGTTGCCAATAAATTTATTATAAGTAATGATTTTGGTTTTGTGTCGAATCCTACGGATATTTTTTTTATCGAGGCACAATTCATCCGCTAATCCGCTATGCTGAGATTAGGGACTTCTTTTGCCATTTACGTTAAATTTAACGGTTTTGTGACTAGGATAGGATACTTTCCATCACCCAATCTCTTATTTCCTCGTAACCATTGAGAAACTTGTGGATTGATAATCACTTTTACCCTGTCAAGTTGTCCAAATTGTCGCGCTTTACGGTAGTGGAAATTCTCTTGTAAAGCAGTTTCTAATTTTCGGATAATTTCTTCTTCTTCTTCCTGTGCTTGTTCGAGTAAAAGACAGTAATGAGGAGGATTTCCCGAAACGGGTACTAAACAACAAAAACCCCATTTTAAAAAATTATTCAAACATTCTCTGACAAATTCAATATTTAATTTTTCTCCCACTAAATCACTAATCTGCTCACCCCTGCCGACAAAATTCAAACAGGGAGTATTAAGATGCCAATGGGAAACCTGAATGCGATCGCCTATTCGATAACGAGACAAGCCCCCCAACTGAGAAATCACTAACTCATAGGTTTTTCCCACTTCCAATTCTCTTAAATTACAAATCTCTCCTTCCGAAGTTAAAAATTCAAAAACAACCTGATTTAGTAAAGGTACAAATCCCTTAACGGGAATTAAAGGAATAGTCATCGGTGCTTCTGTTGCCAATAAACCTTTTCCCTGCAAAAAAACTTTAGGAAAATATTGTTTGAGAATTTCCGCCGAGTCTGCGGCATAGTTACAATCCCAACAGGAAATCAATTTTAATTCAGACCATAATTCAGACCAATTAATTTCACTTTCTCCTAGTAAGCTCAAACGTCTTGAACTTATCTTATTGACTAAACAAGATTGTAATTGTCGATTGTTTGTCTGAATAAAGTCTAATTGAGTGGTTAAAAAACTAGGACTCCAAAGAGAAAAAGTTTCTAAATCAGGGGCTTGAAGTAATGCACAAGCTAAACTCCAACGAAAATCCTCCACTGTGGAAAAATGCCCTTTTATTCGCAATAAAAACTTCCCTAATAACCATTTTAGTAAAGGATTAAGATACTTAGAATCATCAATTCCTTGCCCAGTTGTACCAATTTCAGGAGAAATGCAAAGATAGGTTTTACCACTGGAAAAAGCCGGACCATTACTAATTAAATCATAAGCCCAAATACAAAACATATTACTGAAACTAGCTAGGAGTGAAGTAGTATAAGGAATCCATTTTTTTGATCCTGTACTTCCGGAGGTACATTCCCAAAAATGTATTTTTTCTGGTGTTATAATCGCAGAATTTGGTTGTTGACGTTGTTGTGCAATCCAAGGTTTTAGAGAGTCATAATCTACAATAGGAATGTTTCCCCAATCTTCTAAATTTTTAAGTTTTAATTTAGAACCATAAGCGGTTTTATTTAATTTTTGAATAACTTTATTTTTGACTTTATTTTGTGCCTTTTGGAAATCTTGCAAATCTAGGTGAAATTTTTGATAAAAGGGGAAAAATACGGCACTTAAACCCTTGATAAAAAGTTGGGACATTTAGATTTTAATTTTCTTTTACTTGAGTAGAAAGAGAGTTATCATTTTCTGTTTTGTTAGCTTTTAATTTAACTCGGGGATAAAGTTTTTCTCCATAAGGTACAAATGCTTTGTCTTCAATCTCTACTCCGGGGGCTAGTCCCACATCTCCACTTATAAAAGCATAGTTTCCAACTTTTATTTTTTTTGTAAAAACTATCAAGTTATCTTTTTTTGGTTTAACATTGTGTGAACAAAATACGGTGTGATGACCAATAATAACCCCATCACCGACTTCAATCAAGGGGCGATCGAGAATAGACACAGTCGGAACCCAATAAACGTTTTTGCCTATTTTTGCTCCCCATAAGCGTAACCAAAGAGAAAATAATCCGGGTACTAAGTGTAAAATTTTTTCTAAGAAAGAGAAACTATTATAAATAATTTGAATTTGCTGAGTCCCCCACCAAGGATTATATTCTTTGCCTTTCAAATAGCTAATACCTTCAAGATTAGGATAAAAATATTGGTGAATACGATAAACTAATAAAGGAATAATATACAAACAAATAAATAGTGTAAATAAAGGCAGAAAACTTGGGTTAATTATTAACCAAAATAAATTACTGAAAACTAAAAGTAAAATAAGGGTTGGAAAAACATATAGTATTTTGCTAAGTATTGTCATGACCTGAGTTCGAGATAAATTTTTATAGAGTGATGACGAAAAGAGCAAAGGGTAAACCCCCCTTTATCCCCTCGATACGGGGGAGGGCAAAGGTAAATAGTGAATAGTTGATAATTACTTGTTACTCGTTACTCGTTACTCATTACTCCCCTAAACCTGATACCTGACATCTCTTTCCGAACTCTCAATCTTCTTTATTAAAGGGAGTAAAAGGAAAAAATAGCTTTTGAACTATATTGATATTTAAAGTAATTCCCATATTTTCATCGTGGTAGTTGGGTTTGATATAAGTGCCATGAAAAATATCCCAAAGTTTTAAGTTAGCGGCAAAATTTCCCAGTTTATCTCCACAGTGGTGATGGGCGTGATCTTGGGGTAAGATAAGCCATGGATTCAAGATTCGGTGAATTATATTATTTTCAGGCAAATTCCACGAACTATGTCGCCATAAATCTAACAAACAAGTCAACAAGAAGCCGAAGGCGTATCCCCGATAATCACTCAATAAATATAACATTAAACTATTTAGCCAGATATAAGGAAGGAACAAACTTGACCATAAAGTGTTACGAGAAGTCCCTAACATATCCATTTGAGTTACGCTGTGATGAACTGCATGAACAGAAAATAGTATTTCATGAAACAATAAGCGATGAGTCCAATAATAAATATAGTCAACAATAACAAAGCTAATAATAAAACCTAACCAAGGTTCAATGATTAGACATCCTTGGCTCTGTGGTAAGATTTTTTGATATAAATGTGTTGCTATTCCTATTTGAAGTAAGGGAATAATTGCTCCCTGAAAACATAAACCGATGCCATCTAAAAACCAGTCCTGTAGAGATTTTGTAATTAATAGCTTTCTTTGTTTGCTTTGTAATAGGGTAGTTGCAAAAAATAGCCAAAATATAATTATAGGAAACATCGGTTAAACCCAAAAGGTAACTTCAATGGTTTTATCTGGAAGGGTTCGGGGATCTTTCCCCTGTGCGATCGCCTTCCTAATTGATTCTACAAAAACATGAATGGTATCTGCTTGAGTGTGGGCGAATTTCTCGCCATATTTTTCGATTACTTCTTGCTGAATTTGCAAAATCTTTACATCTTGTCCAATAATTCGTTTCGCAGTGTACGAAACAAAAGGAGTTGCTAAATAAGACCAAATTCCATAGGAAAAAGTGGCATCGGTATAGACTAAGGTGGAGGTTTCCGTTTCAGGTACGGATTGACTTGTTATAAATAGGTGACGGCGAGGAGCAAATTGATATTCTACGGAAGTAATATTAGGCATAAAAAAGCGATCGCTGTGATAAATCTTATGGTGACTAGGGTTTAAAAACCGTGTCCACCAGCCCAAATTAGTATCCTCATTGTGATAGTTAGCGATCACAGTTCCTTGAGTGCGGGTGACAGTCATTTCTAATTTTTGTTGGTAGGATTTTCTAAAAATTCCCGGATGTACAGAAACTGTGTGGGGAATATCAATAAAATTTTCAGCACAATTAGTAACATTATTATTAAAACGGTGAACCACCCGTACATAATGCCAACCGGGTTGTTGATAGTATGGCATAGAAAAAGGGGAAAACTGTGGCTTGATTTCTTCTGTTAAGCAGACATAGATAAAACCATCCTGCTCACAGGTATGATATTGTTTAGCTTTTAAACTTGCCCTTGGTTTAAAATTTTCTCCTTCAGAGGGAATAGAAACAACTCCTCCACTTTCATCATAAACCCAACCATGATAAGGACATTGTAAATACCCTTGTTGGACTTTACCACAAGATAAACGACTATTGCGGTGAGTACAACGATCTTGTAAGGCAACTGGTTTACCATTCTTTGTTCTAAAAATTGCCAACCATTCCCCCAAAACTTGACGACTTAAAACTTGATTCGATTTTAATTGTTTACTTAGAGCGACTACATACCAAAAATCTTCAAACTTCATAAGTTTTAATGGTTATATCTTGAGTTAAATCCAGTTGACAAGCTAAACGGACTCTGGGGTTTTCAGGGGCTAAAATTTGTAATACTTCTTTTTCTTCTTCCTTTGGGGGAGGAATATTCCCGATAATTTCGACTAAACAAGTACCACATAAACCTGTACGACAACCAAATAAAATAGGGGAATTTTGGGCAGTTAAATGGTCTGCTAATGATTGGTGAGCAGGAAGTTCAAGGGGGGGAAACTCATTATTGGTGAAAGATATTTTACAAAGCATTGGGTTAATAAATAAAAGGGATTTAAGTTTTTATTGACGACTATTTTGTAGTTGGGTAAGCCTAAAAAATTTTGCTAGGGCTTGTTTTTGAGTTTTTAAATATTTCTCGATCGAGTTGGAAGCCATTATTTTCATTGTTTTATTTTGGGCAGAAATAAAGTCTAAAGGTTCTAAATATAATTGATAGGATGAAATTGCTTCGTCATGGGTTTGAAAACTTCTGTGTAAACCTTCTGTTTCTTTCGTAAAGCAATCCTTGAGCATGGCTTTGGCCTCTTCCATAGAAAATCCAAATAGAGGCGATCGCATTATTTTTAAAATCGCACCATAAAGAGCAGGCTCGTACCAAAAAATACCATTGATGGCAACGGAAACATGATAATGATCTTTTTGACAACCCCTAATACCTAAATTTGTTACATAGCGTTCAAAATATGTGGGGGGTTTTAGGCATTTACTAACATCATGAGACAAAATAGTAGAAGTGTTAAAGTGAAAACTCTCATCAAGAAAATGATGATAGGATATTTGAGCGGGGATAGGAGATTTTTCTTGGTTTGGATGTTGGAGATGAAAATTACTTAGCCGATGTTGAACTAATTTACCGTTTAAAGTGCGAATACCCCGAACAGTTAAATATTGACAGGCTAAAAAAGTATTTCCTGCGGAGAGTAAGCCGAAACAGTGTAATTGTAAACTTTTCCACCAATTTTTAAAACTATTGGTATCAGCAAAAATCATGGTTTCTCGAAAGGGCGATCGCATCGGAAAACTAAATATTCTTTCACCAAAAAGTTTGTTTTCAACTTCATCTATTACCCTACGAAAAGCACTAATGTGAGAGCGTTCTTGACGGGTTTCTAAGTCTAAAGTATCACAAATTAACCGAAAACCCTCTATAGAATAAAGGCCAGTTGCACTTGTTTGATTAAAAAAAATGGTAGCAATTTCGGCAGAAATAATTTGAGAATAATAAGCCACCCAATAAAGTTGATTTAAAATTATTTTTTGAGACTCACTAGCTTGTTCCCAAAAAGGTGTACCATAGAGCAAAGAAAATTCAGGAGGATTCCAGTAACAGTTTTTGCACTCTTCATAGTTAAAATTAGCCGCCAATTGATCTAAATCTGGACTATGATCTGTTTGTTTTGCCCTTTTATAATTTAACTGTAACTGGCGATAAGTTTTAGATTCTGGTGTCAAAGAAGGGCGATTTATTTCATTAGTGGAACACTGTAAAGATTTCATAACATCATCTTTTATTTTTTTAATTTTTCCAAAATTATCTAAGTAGATCCAATTAAATAAAAGAAAGTTCGTAGTTACCCCTTTAGGGGTTTCAAACGTTCTTGAAACAACGGAGGGCTTCTGCCCTTACTACTAGCTGAACCTATTTTACGTTTAATTAAGTGGGGCTACTTAATACATTGTGAGGGACTATAAGGATGAAAAGAACCTTGTTTTTCTAAAGATTCGATAATTGAATCAGGCACAGTTCCCACTAGAAGCGATCGCAATAAATCTAACTTTTTACTACTATGCTTTTCCGTTTCCAATTCAGTTAAAATTTCCACTTTATCATTTGCCGATAAATAACCTAAAACCCTTTCAATATTGATTAATAATCTCTGGGGTCCAACTTGTACTATATGCAGAAAATAAGTTAACGCAGAATAAATATTCCCTAAACTTTCCTGACAATAATCAGTAGAATTTTTAACAAGAGTCACTCCCAAAGCATGATGACGAGCTTCCGCATCCAAAAATCCCTGCAATACTTCCCCTAAGTGGGGATTCAAACAATACTTTGCCAAAGAGCGATAATGACCCATACCCCAGCCCTCTAAAACCACTTGAACCAAGACCATTAATAACAACTTATCATCTGATTCTATTGCTTTTGCCATATAACTTAAAAAAGTGTCCCCAGAAAAAACCGGTACTTCTTTTAAAAAAGGAGTAATAGTTGCTAAATGAGTAGCCTCGTCCGCAGAAAATAAGCTGTATAAAAGTCGTTCTTCGTGGGTTTGAGCCAGAATCACCATTTTCGCCATATAACCAACCCCCGCCTGTTCCACCCAATAAATTTCCTCTAGTAAATCCTTGTTGGCAAATTGAAGAATTTGTTGTTGCTGTTGAGGAGTTGCTGAGCAGAAATATTTAACCTGATTTAAGCCGAAATAATTGGCATCCCAAAATAAAGATTGAGGTTGACAAGAAGTACAGATATTAGCCCTTTTTAAAGCTGATGTAAGCAAACGTTGGGTTTTAGATTCTAAATCGACGTGATTTAATGTAAAACCGCTAATTTTGTTAGAAATTTCCGACATTTTATTCACTAATTAGACTAAGGATTATTTGTTAAATGAGAATCAATCCCCTCGGTAATCTGTTCCCAACTTCCCCACTGTAGAACCGTTTGATGTTCAACATGATCAATAAATTCCATAATAGAATGATCAGCCCAAACGGGGGTTTTTAAATTAAACTTAATAGTTTTAAATATTTGTGTATCACCCTTAGCAAAATATTCGCCCACTAAAATTGTGACCCAAAGTATAAGTTTATTAAATACTGCTCCAAAAAATCCTGAACGACGTTTTGTCATTGATACCATTGCACCTTCAGTTTTACCATTTTCTAACATTCGTAACGCAAACATAATATAAAAATGCAAAAAATCTGGTCCAAGAGTTACAGTTCCTACAGTGCCATACCAATAACACATACTATAAGTGCCTTGTTCCTTATAAAAAGGTTGAATTAAATTAATTAACCAAGAATCTTTGCCTCCTTTGGTAGTGTTGCTAAAGGTAATAACACTAGGATTAATAATTTCCGATTTAAACTTAATTTCTACGGGAAAATTATGTACTGTGTTAAAGTGGTGGGCATCAATGGCATTAATCATAACCACATTGGGATGACATTCTTTGACAAAGATTTTACTTATACAAGTAGAAACTTCTTCCTTTTCTAATTCAGGAGCAAAAGGAATCGGTAGCTTCACTTCATTTCCAGTCCATAACCAAATCAAACCATAAGCCTCTTGTACGGGCCAAGTATTGACTTTCAGAGGTAATGTTTTGACCAAGCAAGGAATTTCTACACAACTACCATCCGCACTAAATTTCCAATTATGAAAAAAACAGCGCAAACTTTCTCCTTCTACTTTACCTTCGGCTAGATGAGCTCCCATGTGTGGACAATAAGCATCCATGGCAACAACATTTCCCGTATAGGTACGATAAACGGCTAAATCTCGTCCTAACAAGGACACCGCTTTAACTTTATTTTTTGGTAAATCTTTCGAGGGTAAAAGCCAATACCAACCTTCGATAAAGCGTTCAGGATGATTAAATACTCGCTTATTTTTTGTTTGTTGTATCATCAGAATTTTGTTTATTAATGGAGAAAGGTATATGTATGGAATCAGAACTTCGCCAAATCCTTAATCCTGCTTTTGTTAAATGAGTTTCAGAGACTTCTGCTAAACAGACTAATTCATCTCCTTCATTATGGCTAGGGTTTTTTCTGAGAAAAAAAGCGATATGGGAATTTTTTAATCTTTCATCGGGGATTTCTTGCAAATGAGGTTTTAAAATTTGAGGTTGTGAAAAGCGAACAATTCCAGTGGATACATCGTAGTATTCACCAAATTTCTCTTGAGCTAAATTGTGCATAAACTCGGCAATTTCAGGGGGTGTATTTTGTGCATAACAAGGATAAAATGTTTTCCAGAAAATACTTAAAAAGCGATAAGTTCTAAACCCTGAAGAAATTAAAAGCCAATATAATTTTTCTTTTCTTTCTTGATGAATAGCTTTGACTGAAGCAACCCAAGCCTTTGCCAACGCTGGACTTGACCACATGGAGGGATCAGTAATTGTGTCTCCTGAATAAACTATTCTTACGGGTTTGTTGTGAAATTTTGCATCATAAAAATTTATTGTTGTAAATCCTTTTAAAACTAGATTTTCTTTTAATAAAATAACCCAGTCTTTACCACTTAAATCTTCTTCAAATTGTTGACGATTTACTCCTTCAAAATGAGTTTTAAATAAAGAAAACATCTCGTCTTTTTCTGAATGCAGTTCTTCCACCGGTAAAAGTATTTTCTCAATAGACATCTTTAATTTTGAACCGATAAATATTTATTTTGGTTGCATACTCAAAAAGTAGAGCAGTTTACTATATTTTTTTAATAAACTTTAAGAAAATTAAAATTTGCCAAGTTGTCAGAGATATTTTAGCTTAATTGGCGAGAAGCCTCACGCCTAATTTTCGACTAAAAAAATACATCAAATAGGCGTGGGATGAATCGCCCAACAAAAAAAATATCCGAAGGATTCCACATTTCCTCGAATTTGTGTTAACATAAATTATATCAAACCTCGTTTGCTCTAACTTAATGTTAAAAGTCATTAAAATCAGAATTTATCCAGATTCATCTCAAAAACTAGCACTGGCAAAAGCCTTTGGTAGTTGTAGATGGCTTTGGAATCATTTTTTGAATTTAATGAATGAGACTTATAAACAGACAGGTAAAGGTTTATCAGGTTACGATGTTAAGAAGTTAATCCCTGAGCTAAAAAAACAGGAGGAAACTTCTTGGTTGTCTGAAACTTACTCTCAGTGCTTACAACAGGTTTGTTTAAATCTTGGAGTAGCCTTTAATAATTTCTTTGAAAAAAGAGCAAAGTATCCTAATTTTAAAAGCAAACATGGTAAGCAGTCTTTACAATACCCTAGTAATGTCAGTATTAAAGGCGACTGTCTTAATGTTCCTAAAATTGGTTTGGTTTATGCAAAAATTCACCGTCCTATTGATGGAAAAATTAAAACCGTAACTATTACCAAGAATTGTTGTAATCAATATTATGCCTCTGTCTTGGTTGATGATGGTAAAGATAAACCAAAAGTAAGCTCTGAAGGTAAAGCTATAGGAATTGATTTGGGATTAAATCATTTTGCTATTACCAGTGATGGGAGTAAGTTTGATAACCCAAAAATATTAAAAAAACATGAAGTTAACTTAAAGAGAAAACAGCAACAATTATCCCGTAAACAAAAAGGGTCAAATAATCGAAATAAAGCAAGATTAAAAGTTGCTAAAGTACATAAAAAAATTACTAATTGCCGTGAGGATTTTCTACACAAACTATCTCGTAGGATAGTAAACGAAAACCAAGTTATAGTGCTAGAAGACCTCAATGTTAAAGGTATGATAAAAAATCATTGCCTAGCCAAAGCTATTCAACAGGTAGGTTGGGGGCAATTTTGTACCATGCTTAAATATAAAGCGGAACAAGAAGGAAAAACATATATGGAAGTAGATAGATTTTTCCCCAGTTCTAAAACTTGTCATGTATGCCTTAAGAGAGTAGATAGTTTGCCTTTGGACATAAGACATTGGGAATGTCCAAAATGTAAGACAAAGCATGACAGGGATATAAATGCGGCAATTAACATCCGAGATGAAGGACTACGAATATTAAAGACGGGGCTTACAAGGAGCGGAAATAAATTCCGCACACAGCCCCTCACCTCTGGAACGGGGGATAAAGCCTATTGCCCAGATGTAAGACGTGGTAGAGGAGGACGTAAGAAATCTACTACACCGCTATCTGTTGGGTAGGAAGCCCACACCGTAATCTTCGATTCGGTGTTGGGTAGTTCACAGATATTAAAGACCAAATCAAACAAGTTAGAAATTGCATTGACCCAATGTGAAAATGCAAAAATGTCAGATTTTGTTTTTGTTAATGATAAATATTAAAAAATCACTGGTTCTTCGTTAAAATGGGAACTAAATAGAATTTATTTAAAATATTGAGAGCGGTAAATTAGCTAATTGGTGGTGTTAGGAATTTAACAGTTAAGGTGATGACAGCTAGGAGTAATCCACTAATAACAGTAATGAAGATACCCCTGTTGGTAAATTCAAGGTTATCAATTCTTTTATTGGTATCATCCAACCTTTTTCCTAATCCGTTAACATCGCTTTTAATGGTAGCTACATCCACTTTTATATCGTTTAAATCTTTAGATATGCTCTCGAATTTAGAGGTAATTAAATCCTTTAACTCTTTTAAGTCATTATCCGTTAATGCACTCATGTTAAAATCCTCAATAGATAAAAGAACTGAGAGGATAGAAGTATTCGCCTTACCCTTATTCCTTGCTTTTATTTTACACTTGTCAACTAGCCTTATCCTGACAGATTCTATAAACTACATTAAAACTTAATTCCTTGCCTTGTTTAGTGGGAATACTTTGGGCATTGAGACAATCAACTATTTTCTGGTAGCTTTTCCCAGAATATATGATGTATTTTAACAATCTTTGTAACTAAAAATTTTTATCTTATCCACTGAAGACAAAAACATCATTTACAATATTGATATTATTGCTAACAATTTAGAGCTATAACTTAATATTCTCCTGATCACCATGACTCAAACTCCTATTTCTTCTGCTTCTAAAGAAAAACTAAAAACAGCCTTAGTCAGTCCAGATTATTTCAATCCCTTTGGAAATAAACTAATTCAAGCAGGTTACATTGATAAGGAAGATTTAAAAAGGGCGTTGGTACAAGTGAGAAATACTAAACAGCCTTTAGTAAAAATCTTAGAAAATATCACCCACAAGGCTTTGTCTCCTGAGTTAGTGCGACAGTACAAACAACATCAACTTTTTGAATTAAAAATTCTTTATGGGGTTGATTGTGTTGACCCAGAGTCAGAAGAAATAGCAGCGGATCAAATGACTGATTTAATCGAGTCTATTATGGGAGTTCAGGTTTGTCGTCGTCATAAACTTTTACCCTTGCGTCGCATTGAGGGTGAACCGCCTGTAATTGTTGTTGCTATGGTTAATCCTGATGATTTACAGGCGTTGGATGATGTCAAAAAAATATTACGAGCAAAAGGCCTTGACTTACAAAGAATTGTTATTACTGAAGAAGATTTTGATAAGTTAATTAACAGGTTTTATGAAGAAGATAAGCAAAGACAAAAAAGAGAAGAAGAGTTAAAAGAAAAGCAAAAATTAGATCAGTTAGGGGATGTTAGTGATATTGTTGATGATTTGGATCATGATTTAGATGAAGCTGAAGACGAAAATCCAGATGGTGATTTGACTTCTAATGATGCTAATCAAGCCCCTATTATCAAGTTGGTTAATAAAATTCTCATCAAGGCTTTACAAGAAGGAGCATCAGATATTCATGTTGAACCCCAAGAAACCAGAATGAGGGTGCGTTTGCGCAAAGATGGGGTTTTAAGGGAATATTTTACTCTTCCTAAACATATTACAACTGCGGTGGTAGCTCGTTTCAAAATCATGGCTGAGTTGGATATTGCAGAACGCCGTTTACCTCAAGATGGGAAAATTCGTCGGGTGTTTCAGGGAAGAAATGTGGATTTTCGAGTTAACTGTTTGCCTAGTCGTTACGGTGAAAAGGTCTGTTTAAGGATATTAGATAATTCGGCTACTCAATTAGGTTTAGACTTTTTAATCTCGGACGAGGAAACATTGGCAAAAGTTAGAGATATTGCCAGTCGTCCTTTTGGTTTAATTTTGGTTACAGGTCCTACAGGTTCGGGTAAGTCCACAACTCTCTATTCTATCCTAGCGGAGAGAAATGATCCGGGAGTGAACATAAGTACGGCGGAAGACCCTATTGAGTATGCTTTAGAAGGAATCACTCAGGTGCAAGTAATCCGAGAAAAAGGTATGGATTTCGCTTCAATTCTTCGGGCTTTTCTCAGACAAGACCCTGATATTATTCTGGTGGGGGAAACACGGGACGCTGAAACCGCAAAAACTGCGATCGAAGCCGCTTTGACTGGACACTTGGTTTTAACCACTCTACATACTAATGATGCGGCAGGTGCGATCGCACGTTTGGACGAAATGGGGGTTGAACCCTTTATGATTTCTGGTGCATTGTTAGGGGTTTTGGCACAAAGATTAATGCGAAGAGTTTGTAGTGAGTGTAAAATTGCTTATGTTCCTACTAAAGAAGAATTAGCCCGTTTTGGTTTATCCGTATCTGGAGAAGAATCTGTTACCTTTTATAAAGCGAATACTTTGTCAGGAGAAGCCCTACAACAAGCCCAAGCGAATGGCACGGTTTGCCAAAAATGTGGTGGCGGTGGTTATAAAGGGCGTGTGGGTGTTTATGAGTTTATGGTTATGAGTGAAGAGTTGCAAAAACTCATTAACCGAGGAGCAACCACTGACATGATTAAAGAAAAGGCTGTTGAAGAAGGAATGGTAACGATTTTAGCCTATAGTTTAAATCTAGTTCGTCAAGGTCATACAACCTTAGAAGAAGTTGAAAGGGTAACATTTACTGATTCTGGTTTGGAAGCAGAATTGAAGGCTAAACGAAAATCATCTTTAACCTGTAGTGGCTGTGGAGCAGAATTACAACAGGAATGGTTAGATTGTCCTTATTGTATGACTCCTCGTTTCAGTGAGTAGATTTTACAGAGCAATAAAATTAGGTTGCAGGTTGCAGGTGTCAAGGTTTTGGAGAGATGAGGGGAGATAGGGAAATCGAGTATTATTGGGGTATTAGGGGATTAGGGTGTTAGGGGGAAACCAGAGAACACTCGAGCGCTCGTTCCGCAAAGCGGTACGGAGTTAGTTAGGGCCCGTACAGGAGTTAGGAGTTATTAATTATCAAATATTTACCATTGCCCTTTTAACTTTGTCTCTTGCCTCTCTCTTGCCTATTATCCCTTGCCCATCCTAACCAGATATTCTTATATCGAACTGAGGTGATTTTAAATAATCATGCTATAATTCGTTAACTTTAAGAATTAGTGGGACTTTTTGTGTTTAAATTTATGGTCTAATTGTTCTTAAATTAAAAATAAAAATATGTTTATCTTTCCCTAGAAAAAATGCCTCAAATTTTAGTTATTGATGATGATCCAACGATACAAATTTTGTTAAAAAGAGCTTTTTCTTCTAGTGGTTATAGTGTTCAAATAGCTGGAGATGGACAAAAAGGGATTGAATTAGCCGAAAAAATAAAACCTGCTTTAATTATTTGTGATTGGTTAATGCCTAAATTATCAGGTTTAGAAGTATGTCAATTTGTCAAAAAAAATCCCCTATTAAATACTACTTTTTTTGTCTTGATGACTTCTCGTGTTTCCGTGGAAGATAGAATTCAAGGATTAGATGTAGGGGCTGATGATTTTATTTGTAAGCCAATAGATTTACAAGAGTTAAAAGCAAGGGTAAGAGCTGGTTTAAGATTACATCAATTAAGTAAAGATTTAGAAATTCAAAAACAACTTTTAGAAACAGAATTGAATGAAGCCGCCGAATATGTTTCTTCTTTATTACCAGATTTTTTAGATGATAAAAATATCCTAATTAATTATATGTTTATTCCTTCTTTGCATTTAGGAGGAGATATTTTCGATTACTTTTTTTTAGATGATCAACATTTAGTTTTTTATTTATTAGATATTTCAGGACATGGATTAAAAGCGGCATTACCTTCTATTTCTATTCTAAATTTACTGCGTTCTCGTCGCTTAGGAATATTAAATTATTATTCTCCTTGTGAGGTTTTATATCACCTCAATAATAATTTTCAAATGACAGAAAAAAATGATAAATATTTTACTATTTGGTATGGGGTTTTAAATGTTAAAACTGGTAACTTAACGTATTGTAGTGCAGGTCATCCTCCTTGTGTTTTATTGTTAGAAAATAATCGAGAAAAAATGAACCAAATCTGTCTAAAAACTCTTGGTTTGCCTATCGGAATGTTTCCTAATATTGCTTACCAAAATGCTTCGATTAATGTTGGTTCTTCGGCAAATTTGTACTTGTTTAGTGATGGTATTTATGAAGTAAAAAATGACCAAGGAGATATATTAGGGTTAGATAATTTTGTTGAATTGTTATGTCAATTTAATAATGAGTTAAATCCTATTTTGAATTTTTTAAAAACTTATCACAACTCATCTAATTTTTCAGATGATTTATCTATTATTCATTTGAAATATTCTCAACAAGTTTTACCTAGTTAATCTTAATTCGGCTTAAGAATATTGAATAAGTGTAGGTAGGCTAAGACGTATTTAACTTATATTTTTTTGTTCTTCTACAGTGGTTATGATGAATTAAGAGAAACAGGACTTCCATAACCTTTATTAAATAGTGTTTATAGTAAAATAAAAACTAAAAGTTTATAAATTATTATTTAATAATCCCCTATTGCCTATTGCCTCTTGCCTCTTGCCTTTCAGCCTACCCTAACTAATAATTTACATACTCAAACTGATAGAGCCTATTTTTTTTAATTCTTGTTTTAATTCTTGAAAATAACAACTTCAAGGCTTACCTATTGTAAGGGTGGACTTTCCCTATTCCCTTTCTTAACCAAACAACTTAAATGTAAACTAGCTTATCAAACATCTGGTGGCAGGTTTGAATAAAAATTAAGGGCAGTATTTCCATATATTTTTGTCTGCAATAAATCAAGGTTTTGTTTTTGTTTAATGATTGATTTTTTAGGGTCATATTCTACTGCTATTTGTCCATTTTTTGCTAATAATTCGTATTCTAAGATTAAATCTAAAACAGTATTATATATATCTAATTCGTAGGGAGGATCGAAGTAAATACAATCAAATTTTTTTCCTTGTAAATTTTTTAGTCTTTTTAAAACATCGCCCCTTAAAACTCTAAAATTTTGCTCATTATTAGCTACTTTTTGCCAGTTTTCTCGGATAATTTGACAAGCAGAAGAAGATTTTTCGATTCCAACAACTTCTTTTACTCCTCGACATAGAGCTTCCGCCCCCATTGTACCATTTCCTGCACACAAGTCTAGCCAAGTTGCATCTAAGATGCGATCGCACCAAATATTAAATAATGCCTCTCTCACTTTTGCGGTGGTAGGGCGAGTATCCTTTCCTGACAAGGTTTTTATTTCTCTGTTACCATAAATACGCATCTTTATATCTATCAAATATTCCTTAATCCTTGTAACTCATAACTAACAAAGCGTTAATGATAGCGGCGGCTACGGTAGAGCCTCCTTTATTACCCTTGATTTGTATTTGAGGAATGCCTAACCGAGATAGATATTCCTTTGATTCTAAAACATTTACAAATCCCACTGGCACGCCAATAACAATCGAAGGTTGAATTTTTTGTTGCTCAATCTTTTTACATAAAGCTATTAAGGCAGTTGGAGCATTCCCAATTACATAAATAGCATTGGGATAATCAAGGCAACATTTCAATAAACCCGTCTCCGTGAGAGTATGACCAGATTTGGGGATTTTAGCTTGTTTTACGGCTACAATAACTTGATTTTGGTAAGTTTTCCCCACCATATTTTTAATACCTTCTTTTACCATACTCACATCGGTGACAATGGGAGTTTTATTTTGTAAGGCGAGTATGGCGGTATCAATGGCGTTGTTACTACAATAAAATAAATTTAGGTAGTCAAAATCAGCGGTGGTATGAATAATACGGCGGACGATATTATACTCCCTTGCAGACAAATCATGATTGCCAATTATGTTATCAATAATAGCAAAACTTTTTTCAATAATAGGATTACTTAATTCTGTCAAAATAATCTTTAGTTACCTACTTTTATACTAGCCCAATTTTGTTCTCTAATAAAATTAGTCATATCAGTAAATTTTCTTAATTCCCACTGGCTTAATTCAAAAGTAGGAAGATTTTTTGATACTAATTGCTCGTTTGTTTTTACGATTACTAATTCTACTTGTTCTCGGTCAATATTATCTTCTACTTTATCAAAGTAACCAAGGGTAATATGTCCTACAAAATCATATTGTTGTTCGATTCCTAGTTTAATAATTTGCTCGTTTTGATAAATCAATTGTCTCAGTTTGATGATAGGATTATAACTATCTTCCGTTGGTGCTAAACAAACTGCGATCGCACGTGGAAATACTGATAAGCCTAAAACTTCTAATTCTAAGGTGTCAATTTCGGGATTTAATTGAGCATATTCCTTAAAAATTTTATCAATTTCTGATATTAATAAATTATCAAAATCTGGATTTTCTTTCACCGCATTAGTATAGCTAGTATCCCAAATTAAATCTGCTATAGTTAAATGGAAACTTTGTGGCGGTACAGGTAAAAATAAATTTTCTGGTAATTCCTGTGTAATTTGAGTTTGAATTTCTTGTAAATAACTATAAAATTTTTTGTTATTAGTTTCTTCCTTCTCAGGAGGAGTAATAACGCTAAAACCGGGAAAATCTATGGCTTTACCATCGACAAACTTTGGTGATGATTGAATGTTTTTAACTTGTTGCTTGTAGTTGCTAGGGAGAGTCATTTGCACAACTCTGTTAATATAATCTTGATAATTGCCATCCATAATTTTTATATTTCTCTTATCGAAAAATTAACAATCTTATTTTTATTGAAATATTTTATATAAATTATATTATAAAATTAGTTGGTTTTTTCTGTCAATAAATTGATATATAAATCAGGTTTGAACAAGTTAAAAAAGTCACTAATAAAAATAATAATCAACTATTTAAAAATGAATCAAAGATATTTTGTAGCTTTTAAATAAACAGAAATTCAAACTTATAATTAATAATTCATTTGGGTTCTTCTACAATGGTTATGATAAATTAAAGGCAAGAGGCAAACCCTGCTTTAGCCCCAGGGTTTTTTCATTCTCAAAAATGTCAATTTTTGAAACTAACAAATAACCTCAGTTCGGTTTAAGAATATCTGATAAGGTTAGGTGTCAGGTGTCAGGTTGCAGGTTGCAGGTGGTAGGGGTTTTTAGCAAGGGGCTTAAGCCCCTTGTTTAAGTCAGTTCGGATTAAGGCAATTTTATCGTTATTTCTAAGAAGCTATAAGGTTTTTTGACTACGAGTTGGGATGCTTTCAGCTTATCCAAAACTCAGGTTAACAAATAGTAACAGATACAGGAGTTTTTAAGTATTAATTAATCAATTTTTAAGAAAAAACGCTCCCCTCTACTGTGGGAGAGGGATTGGGGGTGAGGGCAAGATAATTTTGCCCTGACTTTGAAAAAACCCTGCTTTAAAAGGAGAGATAAAGAGGGGTTTCCCAAATCGGCTACTCTAAATTGATAATTTAGACAACAAGAGGCAAGAGAGCCAATATTTTCATAACTTAGTCATAGGTAAACCTTTCAATAATTGTTTGATGTTGGGGAAAAATTTTAAGTAAGTCTTCTTTTTTGCCAAGGGTAAAATCATTAAAATCAAAACCCGGAGCAACAGTGCAACCAATTAGACTATATGAATTAGGTTGACTCACCGCCGCCGCAAACCAACTATTTTGAGGAATTACTAATTGCAAAACTTCATTTTCTTCGGGATTATTTCCCAGTTTTATTAGTTGATAGTCTCCTTGTGAGTTGATAATATGAACATCTAAACTTGAGCCAGAATAAAAGTGAAAAATCTCATCACTCTTGAGAAGATGAAAAGCTGAAAACTCGTCATTAAGGAGAAGATAATAAATTGCAGTACTAGCATTTCTTGCACCGTTATATTTAGCCAAAAAATTGTCATTATTAACCATATCTAAACAACGATAATTTTCTCGATAGTATCCTCCTTCTGGGTGTTTTTGAAGGTCTAGTTTGTCGATCCAATATTGAGCATTTTTGGTCATAATACAACAAGTCAAATCATTATTTGACAATAATTTAATCAATTAAAAGTTTAGCGTTAGGAGTAAAAGAATTATCAATTTTTGATGATAAATTTTTAATTCATTAAAAACCTCTTATCTTTTTCTTTTTGGTGGTTAACGGGGTTAATTTTCCTGTTTCAATCCAATGAATATGTTTTTGAATTAAATCAGACAATTTGTAATTTTCAACAATAGTTTGTCTAGCTTTTTTTCTAATTTTAGCCATTAAATCCTGATTGAATAAAGCATATTCTACTTTATCTGCGATTTTTTCAGGTTCAAAAAAAGGTACTAAAAAGCCATTATAATTATCTACAATTATTTCTTTAACAGGTTGAGTATCAGAAGCAATTACCACGCAACCCGTTGCCATTGCCTCTAACATTGACCATGATAATACAAAAGGACGAGTTAAATAAATGTGGGCAGAAGAGGCTTGTAAAACCTTAAGATATTCACTGTGGGGAAGTAAACCGGTAAACGAGACTTTGGTTAAGTCAAGAGGGAATTTTGCTAACATCAAATCTTGATAGTTTTGCCCCTCTGGTAGCTGTTTTCCATAAGCGACTCTATTTTGTCCAACAATAACAAAATGAGACTGAGGACGACGTTTTTGTAAAATATAAATAGTTTCTATTAATTGGGGAAATCCTCGATAAGGCTCCATGCCTCTGGCTACGTAAGTTATTATTTCCGCTTTATCACTCAAGTCTAAGTTAAGGCTAGGAATAACTAACTTAGTGTCAGCATTAGGTTGAAAATAGTCTGTGTCAACACCGTCATGTAAAACAGTTATTTTGTTATGATATTCCCTTGGAAATTGTTGTTTTTGCCATTGAGTGGGAGATAAGCCTCGATCGCAGCTATATAAATCGATTAAAATGGGAGTATTCTTCACCCTAATTCTAGCTTGATCGTCAGCAGTTAAAGGTTCATTGGGGTCAAAATCAGCATCTGTGCCAATGGCGTGGTAAAACCATTCAAAATAAGCCAAAAATAAGGCACGGGGAAAAATATCCTTCACAAATAAAGTTGAACCCCAACCAGAATGCCCATATATAATATCAGGGTAAAATCCTTTTTGTTTTAAATTAATTAAAGCACGATAAACAGCTTGACCTTGTAAAACAGCATTTTCAATGGGGCGTACATAATGATGAGTTTCTGGCTTTGCCTCCCTAGAAGGTTGATAAATAATTTTTGTGATTCCTTCTATTGCCCCCTCCTTTTTCTTCGTGAGAAAAAAAACATCATAGAGAGGATTTTTTCCTAAAAGTAGCCCCAAATGACGAAATTGAGCAGGAAAATTCGGATGAATAAAAAGTATTGTTTTTCTTCTTTCTGACATCTATTCTGTTTGATAAGTTAATTTATCTGAAAATTTAAGTTTTTCCGAGGAAATATGAGTACAAATACTCATGACAAAAACAGTGAAATAGATAGAGATCTATTCTATAATTAAAAAATTAGTTATCTTAGAGTAATAATTGTTGCAATTGTTAAAATATTATATATTTGCAATTTTTATTAAAAGTATTTAATCTTAAAATATGTCTTTCTACTATGATGAATTTAAAGAGAAAGAATGTAATAGATACAAGAAAGTTTGTTTGAGATCAGAGACGTTAATTTGAGTGTTTAAGCATACTAGAGGTTGTTATCATGGAGTTAATTATTTGTTTTTTAGCTGTTGTTTCCGCTTTCACTGCCTTAATTATTAGTGTAGTCGGATTAGTAAATGCACCCACCCCTATTCTGTTAGCTATTTTAGTGGCGGGGATGATGTTAACACAAAAATCGATTGATAAATTTACTGAACCTACAGTTAATCTTACAGAAGAAAAAGAAAAAAATAGAATTGAAAAGGTAGAGTTGAATTCTTCTAATTCTAATAATGAGAAAGAAAAAACTATTCAATCAATGGTTTATCGAGGTTCTAATTATAGCCGAAATTCTGCTTTAGATAAGTTATTTAGCTTTAAAAATAAGGGTGTAACTCAATATCGTGGAGCAAAAACTAATCACGACGGGAAGGAAATTGTCTGAGTTTATTAGATAGAGTTTGTAAAAAAAGTCAGAAGAAACGTTAAAGTAACCTGAGTTCGGGATAAATTTTCATCTATGAATGATGAAGAAAAAAAGGCAAAAGGCAAGAGGCAAGAGGCAAACCCCCCTTATATCCCCCCTCGAGAGGGGGGAGGGCAAAGGAAAAATTAAGAATTAGGAATTAAAAACCCCGAACACTCATTATTTGTTACTCATTACTCGTTATTTATTACTTTCTCTCAACACCTGCAACCTGCAACCTGAAACCTGACACCTACCCTTATCCAATATTCTTAAACCGAACTGAGGTTAAAGTAATCAATGGGCAAAGGGTAAAGGTTAATAGTAAATTAAATAATAACTCCGAATTCATTTCTCCCTAAAACCTGACACCTGACACCTGACACCTCAAAACAACAACTAATTATCTTTTTGCATAACATCAGTTAACAATTGATTCTATGGTTTTGCATAACTTTAGTTATTAATTGCTTCAATTTTGCCCAAAAATTCCTGAGTTAATTTATAAAAAGCCTTTGAACCGTTACAATTAGGAGAGGCTAGAGTGACGGGAATAAATAAGTCCACAGCTTTGGCAACATTGACATCCATAGGAATATCCGATGCAAAGATTTTGTCTATGGTAAAGTCTTGTTTAACTCTTCTTTTTACTTGCTCATAGTATTTATCGTAACGTCCAAATAAACCTGATTCGGATAAGATAAAAACAACACCCAGTAGTTGTAATTTAAGGGGATTATCTTCTTGATGATTTTCTTTTAATCTTTTAATTCTTCTTTCTAGTAGTTGTATCCCTACTAATGATAATGGTTCTGGTCTTGCTGGTAAAATATAAAAATCACTAGCTGCGATCGCACTTCTTGTTAATAAATTATATCCCGGGGCGCAGTCCATAATGATAAAATCATAGTCATTTATGACAGGTTGAAGAATATTATGGATTAGGTTACGTTCAAAATTATTCCATACCCACTCAAAATCATTACTTTTATTTTCTTTTACTGCCTGTTGATGCAACATTTCTGAGACTAAATACTCATCATATAATTCAATATCTCCGGGCAATAAACTCAATTGGGGTAAATCGCAGATAGAAGGAGTGATAATATCGTGAATACTCAACTTAGCATAAGGATTTGGTTGTACAACTAAATCAATCAAATAACTAAGAGTTTTACGTTTTTTACGCAATTTACCAAACTCATGGGGGGGTAATAAACTGAGTGTGGCACTAATTTGAGCATCTAAATCTAATACTAATACCTTCTTGCCAAAACCTTTTGCTAAACAAGTGGCTAAGTTGACGGTGAGAGTGGTTTTACCAACCCCACCCTTCATATTTACTGTACTGATAATATATCCCATAATTTTGAATAATAATCACCTTAAACTTTTTGCAAACTATCTTGTAACCATTGAATATATGCCATAGAAGAATTAACTATCGGTAAAGCAATAATTTCTGGCACATCATAGGAATGTAAATCTTGAATTCTAGCTGACAAAGTCGAAAAAAGTTGCTCATCAGTTTTGATTACTAATTGCCATTCAGCATCTTCACAAATTTCATTTTGCCAACGATAAACAGAAGTCACAGGATAAAAATTAACACATCCTGCCAACTTTTCTTCCACTAATACACGGGCAATTTTCTTCGCTTCGATTTGATTACCTGTAGTCACAAGTATGACGATATGATTTTTTCGTTGCTCCATAATATAAGCTAGTTTGCTGAATAATTAGAATATTTAGGGTAGGGAAGAGGGAAAAGTAACAATATTTATTCTAAAACTATTAAAATTGATTTTTTTATCTTGCTAGTATTAGTATCTTGGAAAAAGATTTCAGTTTAATAATATTTCCAGAAATCGGGGTTTTATGCCCGAAATACACATAGCAAAAATCATAACTTTTTTCAAAAGTCTAATGATTGATTCTTCATAAACTAAAGATTTGCCCTTGCATCTTTCACCGCCAAAATAAAAGTAATCAAAGTTAAGGGGATACTTACAGCCAAAATGACAGTAGTGCTAGTTGTCCCTAGCTGAGGTACACCAGAACTTAACTCAAATACACAACCAACAGATGCGATCGCAGCTATACAAGAAAGCAGTAAAAGTACACCGCTTTTAGGAGTCATATACATAAAAAATAGTTACCAGTTAATTGCATAAGATACATAACTGTTTTTAACACAAGAAAGGACAAATAAACAATTTAGACTATGTTAAATATGGTATTGCTAATTTTCGATACGATTTCTCATTTAGGTAGGGTGGGGGGAATGAGTAATAGGCAATAGTAATAATAAATATTTTGATGTCTCAATTTTTGGCATAATTTCAGTAGATTTCGTACCATGATTAAACAACGCCTTAAATATTAATTACGGTATAATCTGAGTTTGTGATTAAAATTTAAAGTTAAAATTTATTTTATGAGTAATACTTATACTGTAAAAATTCATAATGCAGGTCAATCTTATACAATACAAGTATCTGAAGACCAAAAGATATTAGATGTAGCACAACAACAAAATATTGAGCTTCCCTCCTCTTGTAACGCTGGAGTTTGTACTACTTGTGCGGCAAAGATAATTACTGGAAAAGTTGAACAAGGTGAAGGAATGGGGTTATCTCCTGAATTGCAAGGGGAAGGATATGCTTTATTATGTGTGTCTTATCCCCGTTCTGATTTAGAATTAGAAACTGGTAAAGAAGACGAAGTTTATGATCGTCAATTTGGACAAGGATAGAAAAAGGCAAAGGCAATTAGTGAATAGTGAATAGTGAATAATTAAAAACTCCTAACTCTCATTACTCATTAATTGTTTTTCCCCAATCGCCCAACACCCTAAGCCTTGATAAGTGGAAAATGGATTTGATAAAAGTCTAATAATATTTGTCGGTGAAAAGGGGCGAAAAAACGCATCTGCTTGGCTATTTTTGAGTAACATTGACCTTGAAGGATAGTTTCTGGAGGTGCAAGGGTAAAATCCCATCCTTCCTTCAGAGTTAATTGTTTTATTTCAACTTTAAGAGGGGCGTAATAAACATGACGGATAATATTTCCTTCTTGGTGACAAATAAATTTATGAAAATCCGTGATTTGATAGTCTATCTCCTCCTGAATTTCTCTGATTAAAGCCGATTCTGGGGTTTCTCCTGTCTCTAAATGCCCTCCAAATAATGCCCAGCAACCCGGATGTATAATGGTGGGAATATTATCTCTTAATTGTAATAAAAATTTGTTTTCTCGATACAAAATTGCGATCGCAACTTCTTTTACTGGTGAAATCATAAAACAACCTTAGTTCAATATAAGAATATTGGATTTATATAGGTGTCAGGGTTTAATTAATTACTAATTACTAATTACTAATTGTTAATTACCCCTTGCCAAAGCTACTAACATAATCAGAAATTTTATATAGAAATCAGGTAATAATAGAGAAAACCTGCTAAACCTCCAATTAAGACTAGCCACACAGAATTAATCTGATAACGGAAAATAACAATAGTAGTAATAATTACTAGGAAGAGGGTAAATAAATCCGTTACAGAATTAGTCATCAAAATATAAGTTACCCCTGCCATTAAACCTAAAGAGGCGGCATTTACCCCATCTAAAAAATTACCCGCTTGAACAGATTGACGGATTTTTTCCACCCAAGGATTGACTAATAAAACTAAGATAAAAGAAGGTAGAAAAATACCGATAGTTGCCATGATTGCTCCTTTATTTCCAGCTATTAAATAACCAACAAAAGTCGCAGTGGTAAAAATAGGACCGGGGGTTAACTGTCCTACTGCGATCGCATCTAGGAGTTGTTCTGAGGTTAACCATTGATAATTTTCAACTAAATCCCGTTGTAAAAAAGCTAATAAAACATAGCCTCCTCCATAAAGGATAGAACCAATTTTCAAAAAAGCCAAAAAAATATTGATTCCTGAAGGAGAAAAACTGATAGAAGGAGAAACGGCAAGAAAAGGAAGGAAAAATAATCCCCCTAAATTGTTTTTATTATCAATAACGGTTTTGGTTATCATTACCCCTAATCCAATTAATAATAAAATGAGGATTTCATCTAATCCTAAAAAAAAAGCTACCGTCGCCATAACACCGCCGATAGTTGTAGGAGTATCTTTTGCCGCCTTTTTCCCTATTTTCCACAAAGCCTGAATAATAATCGCAATTACCACTGGCTTAATACCATACAATAATCCAGAACTAGAGGGCAGACTTTCAAACCTAACATAAAGAATGGCTAATAACCAAACAATGGCCATTGCCGGTAAAATGAAGCAACTCCCCGCCACAATTAACCCTCGCCACCCCGCCTTTTCATAACCAATATGGATGGCTAACTCTGTGGAATTAGGACCGGGTATTAAATTAGTAACACCAAGCAAATCTAGTAATTTTTCCCGACTTAACCATTGGCGCTTTTCCACAATTTCCTTATCCATCATAGCAATATGGGCGGCGGGTCCCCCAAATGCGATCGCACCTAATTTAAGAAAAACTATCGCAATTTCTGATAATGATTGTTTCATAGGGAGAAATTATCTTAACAAAGCTATAATTTGAGTGTTTCAAAAAACCTCTTCCCTTTCTCATTTTTTAAGAGGAGACACAGAGGGGTTTTCTTTTCTTTAGCTTCATTATTATCTTTTATGGCTCTTCAGAGTGTGGTTATAATAAATTAAGAGAAACAGGACTTCTATAACTTTTATGAAATAGTGTTTATAGTAAAATAAAAACTAAAAGTTTATAAATTATTATTTAATAACTACCTCTTGCCTTTTGCCTCTTGCCTCTTGCCTCTTGCCTAACCCAACCAATAATTCACATACTCAAAGTAGTAGAGCCTCTTTATATTTCCTCGTTAAGTATATATTATTGATTGAATAAAGATTGAATTGTGGAGAGTAAATAGTCATTTTCTTCGGGTGTGCCAATGGAAATTCTTAAACCCCCTCCTGTATGTCTAATTAAAATATTTTTTTCTTTTAATTGATTAAGAATATTTTGATGATTTTCATAATTGCCATTTTCCTTCAAGCGACAATAGATAAAATTAGCATCGCTACGCCAAATTTTCAGATTTTTTATCTTATTTAGTTCCTGAAAAACTCTCTCTTTTTCTTTTATCGTTTCTTCTACCGCCGGTAATATTAATTGACGATTTTCCATGGCGAATTGAGCCGCTAATTGAGAAAAAGTTGGTAAGTTATAAGGTAGTCTTAATTTTTCTAATACATTGATAATAGCAGGAGATGCGATCGCATATCCAACTCGATGGGCGGCTAAACGAAAGGCTTTAGAAAATGTCCTTAATACTAACCAATTAGGATAGTTTTTTAATTCAATTGCGAGGGTTTTTTTGCTAAATTCATAGTATGCCTCATCAATGACAACTAAAATATCAGAGGGCAAATTTTTCAACCATGCAATCTCTGAATCATTTAAGCAATTGGCAGTGGGGGAATTAGGATGAACCACAAAAATAACTTTTATGGGAGGATTATTAGTTTCTCTAATCGCCTGATTTGCCTTATCTATATCCCATGAAAAATCTATTTCATTTCTCTCAATGGAAATGGTATTTATTCCCAAACTTTCTGCAAGAATTTTATACATAGAAAAAGTGGGATTAGCTACTAAAATAGAACCCTGATTATTTAAACAAGTAGCCATTAAAATTGAGCGAATTAACTCATCTGAACCATTACCAATGGAGATATTATTAACATTAAATAAACCTTCTTTGTTTATAGATTCATTTACATAATTCACAATCAACCTTTTTAAAACGGAGTGACTACCATCGGGATAACGATTAGTTTCTATTTCTTGTTCATAAAAACTGGCTAATTTTATTCTTAATTCTGAGGGTAGGTTATAAGGGCTTTCATTCGCATCTAAACGAGTTAATTGTTTCTGGTTATCACTAATAGGAGTAGGAATATAAGCAGATAATTTTAATAAATCTTCTCTGATAAAACTCGGTATAAAATCTGTCATTGTTCTCTTGAAGCTAATAAAATAAATGTATTTTAAAAATATAAATACTACTGGATAATAATTGAGTTTAGATAATAATATTAAAAATCATTTTACCTATTTTTTTCTCAATATTTCTAAACTTTAACTCCTGAGTTTGAATCCTATTTATGACAAAAAGGAGAGCAAGAGCTGAAAGTAAACTCTCAAAACTCTGAACTCTGAACTCTGAACTTAGATACAATCAATTATTTACTAATTGTTTTTTTTCGGTTTTTGCCTGTTTATTTAAAGGAAAATTTAACGATTCTCTTTGGGCTAAATATTGTTCTGCTACTTGACGGGCTAAGTGTCTAATCCTCCCAATATAACGAGTTCTTTCTGCGACGGCAATCACCCCTCTAGCGTCTAATAAGTTAAAACAATGGGAACATTTTAAAACATAATCAAGACTGGGTAAAACTAAATTTTTCTCAATTAATTGTTTTGCTTCTTCCTCATATAAAGTAAATAATTGAAATAGTAAATCAGGGTTAGAGGCTTCAAAATTATAAGTACATTGCTCGATTTCTCCTTGCAGGAAAATATCCCCGTATTTAATCTCATTATTCCACTGAATATCATAGATGCTATCCACATCCTGAAGATACATGGCTAGTCTCTCTAAACCGTAAGTAATTTCGATGGAAACGGGTTTACAGTCAATCCCCCCACACTGTTGAAAGTAGGTAAATTGAGTAATTTCCATGCCGTCTAACCAAACTTCCCAACCAACTCCCCAAGCACCGAGAGTAGGTGATTCCCAGTTATCCTCCACGAAGCGAATATCATGATCTTCTGGGTGTATTCCTAATGCTTTCAATGAGTCTAAATAGATTTCTTGGATATTGTCAGGGGATGGTTTAATTAATACTTGGTATTGATAATAATGTTGTACACGGTTGGGATTCTCCCCGTAACGTCCGTCAGTGGGTCTTCTACAAGGTTCTATATATGCTACTGACCAAGGTTCAGGTCCGATCGCGCGTAAGAATGTATTATGACTCATAGTACCTGCCCCCTTCTCCGTGTCGTAGGGTTGAGCTATAAGACAATTTCTTTCACTCCAAAATTGATTAAGAGTAGCAACAATATCTTGAAAATTAATAGTCATGAATTAAGCAGATGTTATGTCTAGGTTTACGATAGAAGTTGAGGAAAAGGCAAAGGCGATTGAGTTCAAATAAGCGGTTTTACTCTCTATTAATTATAGCGATTGTAGGTAATTCTCAAAAGATTGAAAAATAAGTTAAAATGATAATTTGTGACTAAATATGCTAACTATAAGAAATTATTTATTACTAAGAGGTAATCATGGCTCAGAAAGTACAACTATTATTAAATAAGAATGTTGAGAAATTAGGTAAAAGAGGAGATGTGGTTGATGTTGCTCCCGGTTATGCTCGTAACTATCTTGTACCTCAAGGCTTTGCTGTGGTAGTAACCCCCGGTATTTTGCGTCAAGTAGAGCAGAGAAAAGAGAAAGAAAGACAACGCCTACAAGCTATTTTAGAAGAAGCCAAATCTCGTAAAACTGCCTTACAAACCATCAACAATTTTGTTATTCGTAAGCAAGTGGGTGAACAAGATGCTATCTTTGGAACTGTAACCACTCAAGATGTGGTAGATGTAATTAAACAAAGTGCTGGTTTAGATATTGAGCGTCAAGATATTACTGTACCTGAAATCAAAAAAACTGGTAAATATAGTGTTTCTATTAAACTTCACGCAGAAGTAACCGCAGAAATTACAGTAGAAGTTGCTCCTTTATAACTTTACTTCAGTCTAAGAGTATTGGATTTAGGACAGTTTGGTGAAGTTAATAACTTATGGGTAGAGAGAAAAGGAGATGAAGGTATTAGGATATTAGGGGAGATGAGGTTTCAGGTGTCAGGTTGCAGGTATTAGGGATAGGGGGATGAGGGGAGAGGGGGAAACAAGTAATAAATAATAAATAAGTGAGTGTTCGGAGTTTTTAATTCTTAATTCTTAATTCTTAATTCTTAATTTTTCCATTGCCCCTTGCCCCTTGCCCTTTGACCTAGTTTTCATTACATTTTTTTTTGTCTTGAAATTTATTTAGACAGATTCTCTTCTCTTCTTCTGTTAGGTTTTGAATAGATATATCTCGTCTTAAAATCATTCCATTATGTCCCATAATTAAGCGGGGTAACTGCTCATATTTTATGAGGGAGAAATCTTGCATATCATAGGTTGTATAAATTGTGTAATCAGGGTTGTTAAAATCTACATCCACAACGGTGATTGTTTTTCTGGGAGGAATATTGTTGTCAAGATACGGGCGTGCGCCTGAACCTAATGCACCTGTATGTAATAGTTGCAATTCTCCTTTATGAGCAGGATAATAGGCGTGATGATGACCACTTATGTAAGTATGTACGTCATATTTTTCTAAAAGTTGACGTAATTCATCGGCATTGTTTAAAACTTCTCCGGGATAGTCTCTCCCTTCAGACACCGCATAGAGAGGTAGATGCCCGATAATTATTCTCATTTTTGCCTGTTGTGCTTTTTCTGATGCAAGGCTTTTTTCTACCCATGATAATTTATCCTTGGGAATACGACTGGATGAGCCATCCCACACTAAAAAGAAGATATTATCTTCTTCAAAGGTATAATAAAAGGGAAATTGATTGCGATCGAGGAATTTTACTCCTGAATTATGCTTCGGATTTTGCCAGTATTCTACTGCTAAGTCTCTTTCCTGTTGAAACAGAAATTTATTGTTAGGTGCGATCGCACTTGAAGCATCATGATTACCGATAGTGAAACCAAAGGGAATATTTAGATTTCTGATAGGTTGAGCGATTTGAGTATCAAATGCCTTCCACATTGCCCGAATCTGAGCCTGAGTTAAAGAGGGTTTTTGACCTGCAATCATATCACCACTGCATAATATTAAATCAGGTTGCCAAAAGGGGAGCATTTTTAGGGCGAGATGTACTTCATCATCATATTCTGTTGAACCATAAGCACTATTAAGATCACTAATTACTAAAATTCTGACATCTTTTTTTTCAGGCTTAAATGGTTGATATTTATTAATTAATTCTTGAGTTTGAAAAGAGATATTTTCCTGTCCTTGTACTGATTTAAAAAAAATAAAGTCATTGATAAAGTAACTCAAAATACAAGTAAAAATAGTTGCAATTAATATAGTTATAAATTTTTTATTATTCATAGAAAATAAAACATATTTGGGTCTTTTACAGTAGTTATGATAATTTATTTGATTATAAAGTACATAGTTGAATAATTTTAGTTTCTAAAGCAATAAGAGGATCATGACCTGATTTTAAATTTGCTTCTAATTCTAACAAAATAGGTAAAGAAGATAATAATTTTTGTGCGGAGATATTTTTTGTTTCTTGTTTTAGGAAATAAATTCTTTTTGGATTACTAATATCGGCATTTTCAGCGATCGCTTTTTCGTCTTTTTCTCCACTTTCAACCATTGTTTTTACGATTGCCCAAGTGCGAAATTGGCCGACTAAAGTAGCAACAATTCTCAGGGCAGGTTCATTAAGACTAATTAAATCTTGTACTAATTGTAAGGCAAGGGGAATATTTTGTTGTAAAATTGCTTGGGCTAATTGTAAACTATTTTGATTACTAACATTAACTAATGATTTAACAATTTCTTCGTTAATGGGTTGTTTATTTTCTCCCTGATAAAGGGATAATTTATCTAATTCTTGCCACAACAAACGGCTATCATTTCCTACGCAATTAGCTAATATTTTGATTCCTTCTTTGGTGATTTTTAACTCTTTTTGAGCAACCATTCCTTCCACTTTTTTAATTAAAATATCTGTTTGCCATGGCGGAATTAAGCTAAATTCTTTGACTTGAGCGTATTGATTTACTAATTTAGTGCTTTTAATCCTGCCATCAGGTTTTTTCTCGCTGGTTAAAAGCAAATGGGTTGTGTCGGGAATTTGTTTGATGGTGCGTTGAATTTCTGTTAATAAGTCTTCAGAACAAGATTGACAGATGGTTGTATTGACTAGCCACACAATGCGATCGCCACTTCCAAAAGGAGGAGTCATAGCCTGTAAAAAGGCTTCACGAATAAACTCTTCTTTATCCCCTGCAAATTTTTCAAAGTTAAATTGTAACCAATTGAGATCAAGATTTTTTTCTTTTAGGGCATTGATTTCTTGCATCATCGTGAAATCATCATCACCCCAAAAATAGTAAATAGGCATTCTTTGCGTTTATCATTAATCCAAAACTTTGCTTATTATATCCAAACAACAAAAAAGGAGGCTAACGCCCCCTTGAGATTAATTCAGTTCAATTTCAATCAAATGTGTTTCTTTTAATTACATTAAACCTAATTGAGCTAAAATACCTTTACCAGTCATTAACTCAGTGGCAATACCAATTAAGAAACCTAACATTGCTAAACGACCATTCCAGTTTTCAGCAAATGCGGTGAAGCCTAATTTACCTTCTTTGTTTTCCATGATTGATCTCCTTATAGTAAAAATGCTGTTGTGTCAATTAATTTAATACTAACTTAACATAATTTCTCAAAAGCAACAACAAAACTTTACATTAACTGGTGTGGATTTCCGTATTGTAAGTTATTGTTATATAATCGAGACAGATAAATTAGTTTTAATTATTCTTGATAGTATTTAAGCCAAAACCTGCTACCTGAAAACCCCCTAAATAAATTAGAAAAATATTGAGCAAAGATTGAGATGACAGACAAAAAATTTAATGATAATTTGGCGCAAGAATTAGCAGATGTATCTTCACAATTGAGTTTTGAGCGAGAGAGACAAACTGTTTTGCGTCCTTATTTAGTAACAAAAGCTAAGCGAGGAATTGTTGGTAGAAGTCGCTATGCGGTAAGGCTTCGACAAGAAATCAAAAAAGTTACTAATAGTCGAGAATCTGTATTGATTTTTGGTGAGCCGGGCTTGGAAAAAGATAACTTGGCGGCTTTAATTCATTATGGTTCGTGCGATCGCCGTGAACCTATTATTAAGGTCAACTGTGGCAAACTTCAAGCTAGTGGAGCAGAATTATTTGGACGGGAAGGGGGAAAATATGGATTAATTGAGGCACTGGGTAAGGGTACTCTCATTTTCAATAATATTCAAGAATTGCCCCCAGAGTTGCATCAACCTCTTTGCCAACTGTTAGCAGAACAAATATACTTTCCCGTTCAACGTTCGGAAAACACTACCCCTCAACAAAAAAAATGTCACGCTCGAATTATTCTCATTACAGAAAAGGCAATACCCGAAATTAGTAACCTCGTCACTCATACCATTAAAGTTCCTCCTCTCAGGGTAAGAAAGAGTGATTTAGAGGATCAGGCTAATTACTACATCAGTTTAATTGCTCGTAGTCGTAAAATTAGCAAACCCACCATTACTGCCGATGCCCTACGCCGTTTACAAACCTATGATTTTCCTAATAATCTTCGAGAGCTAGAAAATTTGATAGAAAGAGCAATAGTTCAGTTATCTGGCAGTAATCAATTAACAGAAGACATCATTTGGCCTTCAAGGGGAAAAAAACAGCAATTTCGTCTCAATTTACTTAATGTTTATCCCCGTCTGCGTAATTTTCTTCGTAGTCCATGGTATCCCGATCGCATCAACTACGGTTTTACCGTTGCCGCCTTTGCTTTTATTGTTGCCATTTTATTCTTTGCACCCCAGACGCGATCGCACAATTTTGCCCTTAACTTCTTTTGGGCATGGTGGTGGCCTTTAATCCTGATTGGTTTTCCCTTTGTTGGGAGATTATGGTGTTCCATTTGTCCCTTTATGATTTATGGCGAAATCACCCAAAAATTACGAGTCTGGCTACTCCCTCATATTCCCTTAAAAAAATGGCCTCGTCAAACAGCCGAAAAATGGGGAGGATGGTTTTTATTTACCCTCTTCGCCCTAATTTTACTCTGGGAAGAATTATGGGATTTACCCAACACAGCCTATTTATCAGCTTGTTTACTACTGCTAATTACAGCAGGAGCAATGATTTGTTCCGCAATTTTTGAAAGAAGATTTTGGTGTCGCTACTTATGTCCCATTGGGGGAATGAATGGAATGTTTGCCAAACTAGCCATCACCGAATTAAGGGCTCAACAGGGTATTTGCTCCGCCGAATGTACCACTTATCAATGCTATAAAGGAGGACCACAAAAAGGAGAAGGATTAGCAACCGATGGATGCCCCTTATACTCCCACCCCGCACAACTACAAGATAACCGAGACTGCGTATTGTGTATGACTTGTTTAAAAGCCTGTCCTCATCGCTCTGTTAGCTTTAATTTACGTCCCCCCGGTATAGAATTATGGACAACCCATCAACCTCGAAGTTATGAAGTAGCCCTATTATTTTTACTATTAAACGCCGTTTTTCTGCACCAATTACCACAAATTAATCAACTATTTAACTTAAATTTCGACTTAACCAATTTTTGGCAACATACCCTTTTATCTATTATCGTCTTATTTGCTCCTGCTCTCATCCCCTTATTTTCTTATGGAATTATTAGAATAATTAATTCTATCTATCCCCAAATTCAACCTCGCTCATTTATTGAATTAGCCTATGGCTATTTACCTTTAGCCTTAATGGCAAATCTCGCTTACTATTTACAACTAGGTTTAGCTGAAGCAGGGAGAATCTTACCAGTAACATGGGCAACCTTCGGCTTTGACGGCAGTAATTTACCCATTTTGGTTGCACACCCCGCAGTCATTAATTTTTTACAAGGTACAGCCTTAATTTTAGGAGTCCTTTTAGCTATCATTCTCAGTCAAAAAATTGCCCGTCAATCTTTTAAATTACTTGTACCTCAACATTTTTCTTTAATTTTATTAGGTTTTTTATTTTGGAAAATTAATAACTAAAGTTACCCAATTATTAAAAATCGCCCCTCGCCTGTGGTAGAGGGGTTGGGGGTGAGGGCAAGTCATAGTAACGAGTTTGATTGTTTTATGCTTCTAATATTTAATAAATCAGTTAAGAAATTAAAAAGAAGAAAATTAATAAAATCTATTTTTCAGATGAAACAAAATTTTTCCTCTCACCAAGAAACTATATTCCTAATTTTGTCCGCCATTTTTATCGGTTGTTTAATATGCTCTAATCTAATCATTCAAAAGTTTTTTACAGCTAACATATTTTCTCTCAATTTTGAACTTTCAGTTGGTATTATTCCCTATCCTATTACTTTTCTCTGTACAGATTTAATTTCAGAAATTTACGGTAAAAATAAAGCAAATCAAGTAGTAATTGCAGGTTTTATAAGTAGCCTTTTCATTTTACTAATTATGACTATTGCCAACACAGTAGAAGCCGTGTCATGGTCTCCCATTAGTCAGGAAACATTTAATCAAGTATTTGGCTTATTTACACCAGCAGTAATCGCATCGTTATTAGCTTATTTAGTGGCTCAATTCGTTGACATTAGAATGTTTCATTTTTGGAAAAATTTAACAGAAGGAAAACATTTATGGCTAAGGAATAATGGTTCAACAATTGTTTCTCAGCTTATTGATACTAGCTTAGTTTTATTCGTTTTATGTATTTTTGGCGTTATAGCTTGGGATAAGTTTTCAGATTTATTTCTTAACGGTTTCACTTTTAAATTATTATTTGCCCTAGCAGATACTCCTTTTTTTTACTTAGGTGTATGGTTAATTCAGCCTAAATTAGTTCAGGAGTAATTATCAAGATAATTACTAAATTAAGTCAAATATATAAATAAAATAACCAGATTTATCCTAATTAATATTTATCGATTATTATATCCTAATTATCTGTCTATATTTAATAAATAATAATAGGATTAAATTTATTGATTGAAAAAACTTTGCATTTTGAACTAATACCGTTTCTCCTATATATTTACGTTATTTTCATGGTTACAGCAACTTAACTTTTACTTAACCAAGATTTACAATAATAAATATCAATACCATGTTGAATTAAAGGATGTTTTTGGGCATATTTTGGATAGAAAACAATATACACAAAAAATAATATTTGTTTTCTCTTTTTTGAATTACAATTAAAACAAATAAAAAATACTTAAGTAATTTCTTAGATATTATGGCAGACGAAACTATATTGTTAAATGTCACGACCACTGAGGATCAAAATGACGGTAGTAGTTTTCAGGGTTTATCTTTAAGGGATGCTATTCTTATCGCTAAT
Organism: Cyanobacterium aponinum PCC 10605; assembly: GCF_000317675.1. Classification (NCBI taxonomy): domain Bacteria; kingdom Bacillati; phylum Cyanobacteriota; class Cyanophyceae; order Chroococcales; family Geminocystaceae; genus Cyanobacterium; species Cyanobacterium aponinum. The sequence continues at coordinate 1,086,156 of NC_019776.1, read as the reverse complement.
GCTGATCCTGACAACCATTACACAATTAATCTTCCTGCAGGAACATATAATCTAACAATTAAAAATGTTTTATTACCAACTACTGATACCAGTGCAGATGCAGCGACTTTATTTCAAAGCCGTTTAGCAACAGGTGACTTGGATATTATTGGTAATATCACCATTATTGGGGAAGATCCAGAAAATACCATTATTGATGCCGAGTCTTTAACTCAACCCTTACCCCCTGATGATAGTACAAATCCTTTTCCTGATGATCCTCCAGTTATTACCCCAACTATAGGCGATCGCGTCTTTGATGTTTTATCAGGAGAGCGATCAGGCAAAACCTTACAAGATGGAAGTCCTGCTAATGGTAATTTAAATCTTCAAAATGTCACCATTAAAAAAGGTGCGATGACAGAAGAAAATATAGATGCGACCTTTGCAGGAGGGACGGTAAATGGTGGAGTGTTAAATGTTGATTTGAATGCTCAAGCTATCATTACTAATAGTATCATTACCGATAGTTCTACCACTCTACAAGGAGGAGGAATAAATAACTCTGGTACTTTAACTTTAGAAAAAACCATTGTTAGCGGTCACAATTCTGGGGATAATGCAGGAGGAATCTACAACACTGGCATTATGACCATTCGAGATAGTGCCATTATTAATAACTTAGCAGACGCAGCCGCCCCCGATATAATCGAAGGTGGTGGCGGGGGTATTCTCAACGAAGCAGGGGCAACTCTGATTATGGTTAATACTACTGTTTCTGGAAATCGTAGTGCTTCAGATGATGGCAATGATCCCCCCGGCGGTCCGGGTGATGGTGGTGGTGGCATTTTGTCCAGAGGAACTACCCGTATTATCAACTCAACCATTGTCAACAATGCGGCTCAAGTAGGTTCAGGTATTTATTCAGAAACAACTACTGCCAACACAATTTTATATAACACCATAGTAGGGAATAATAATGGCAGTCCAGACTTAGACGGGTTTTTTGACTCCCGTAGCGGATTTAATTTAGTTAGCAACGCAAATGGCTCAATTCTTGATGCTAAAAATGGCAATATTGTTGGTGGTGATACAACTCAACGTATCGATCTAAAAATAGGTCCTTTACAAGACAATGGTGGTCCTACTCCCACTCATGCACTATTACCCGGCAGTCTAGCTATTAATGCAGGAGATACTGAACAGGTTAATATTCTATTCTATTTTCCCGATGATCCACCACTAGATCAAAGAGGTTCAGAAAGAATTAGTGATGGCAGAATCGATATTGGTTCTTATGAAGTTTTTGTTGAAACAACAGGAGGTCAAGAAACAGTAGATAATTCGTCAACTCCCGACACTACCACTACTGGAGTAAATAATAATACGGGGTCAGAAAATCCTGAAACTAACAACCCTGATACTACCACCACTGGGGTAAATAATAACACGGGGTCAGAAAATCCTGAAACTAACAACCCTGATACTACTACCACTGGGGTAAATAATAACACGGGGTCAGAAAATCCTGAAACTAACCCTGACACTACTACCACTGGAGTAAATGAAAATAGTGAAACAGAAACCGGTTCTGAAACTAACCCTGACACTACTACCACTGGGGTAAATGAAAATAGTGACACGGAAACTGATTCTGAAACAACTACAAATATCCCTGATAACAGCAATCCAGAAGTAGTAGGAAGTGAAACAACAGACTCATTATTAAATGATCCTTTCTATCGTTTTCAAAACAGCGATCGCGCTGGCACTTATCTATATGTAGGAGCAGAAGAACGCACCGATATTCTTAATAATTATTCACCTCCTTTTATAGAAGAAGGATTCGCATTCAATGTGTCTTATCAACAACAAGATGGATTAATTCGCTTTAATCGCTTCCAAAGCATGGAAACCCCCGGTACTTACTTATTTGCCAGTGAAGAAGAAAGCGTTAGTATTCGTCAAAATCATTCAAACACATTTGATGAAGAAGGTATTGCTTTCTATGCTTATGGTGCTGATGCTGGTATCGGACAAGATGTATTCCGTTATCAAAGTAAGGTTAACCCCGGTACTTACTTATTTGTTTTAGAAGCTGAGAAAAATACTATTGACTCTCAACATGCTTCCGATTTCACCTATGAAGGGGTTGCTTTTGAAGTTATTGTTTAAGATTATTGTTAGGTGGGCAATGCCCACCATTAATTGATTAGCTTGGAAATTCACATACTACAGGAGCATGGTCACTGGGTTTTTCTAATTTCCTAGGATTAATATCTATATAACAATTACTAGCTTTTTCATAAAGACTACTGGTTAAGTAAATATGATCAATACGCCACCCTCTATTTTTACTGAAACCACCATGACGATAATCCCACCAACTGTAATGATTTCCCTCTTGAGTAAACTTACGAAACGCATCTCTAAAGCCTAAATCCATGATGTTGGTTAAAGAATCTCTTTCGGGAATAGAAGCCATGATGTGATCTTTTTTCCCCTTAGGATTATAAATATCTATATCTTCTAAAGCTATATTAAAGTCTCCACAGACTAAAATTTCTTCGCTATGTTTATCTTTTAGCTCTATTAAATACTCTGATAATTTTTTTAGCCAAGTTAGTTTATACTCGTATTTTTCAGAGCCAACAGAATTACCATTAGGTACGTATAAGTTAACGATTCTAATATTATTAAAAACACCACTAATTACTCTTTTTTGCTCATCTAAATTATCAGCATTTTTCTCTAATATTCCAGAGAAACCATAGTCAATTTTATCCAGAGGTTTTTTACTAAAAATAGCTACTCCATTATAAGATTTTTGACCATATATATAAGTTTTGTAACCTATATCATTAAAAGTTTCTACAGGAAAATCTTGATCTATAACTTTTGTTTCTTGTAAACAAATAATATCAATATCATGTTCTAATAACCAGTTTTTTACGTGTTCTTGTCTAGTTCTAATAGAGTTAACATTCCATGTTGCTATTTTCATATATTTATTTCACTTTAATTTTAATATTGTGATCAAATTTTTATGACTTTAAACCTGACACCTGATACCTCAAAACAACAACTAATTATCTTTTTGCGTAACATCAGTAACTAAGTTAATGATGGTAAATCAAATAACACTGAAGTCATATAATTTTCTGCCCATTCTTCCCCAAAGGCTTTTTCTAAGACTCGTCGAGTTTTATCGTTTTGCTGTTGTTGACTGCAATAGTTTTTTTGTCCTTCCCAATAAATTAATTTTTCTTCATCGGAAACAGATTGAGACTTTTCGGCAATTTGGCAATGAATAGTTAAAAAATCTCGAACACGATTTAAAAATTGTATTTCCTCCTCTTCATTTGCAGGGCGAATGAATAAACAAAAAGGGGAAAAAATATCACCCCAAACAGGTAAATCTCTTACATCACTGAATTGAGAATTTTCTAAGGCAGATAAGGCATTATTGTAATCTTCAGCAAGATTTTTTTCAGCATTAGTAGGAGATAAATCAACAATGGCGGCACTAATTCCCGCTTTTCCTGCTACGATGTCACAACCAAACATAGGCAGAGGATAATTGACGTGAGGAAACATAACACAATGAAGAATATCTAAATTAGTTCCCACCTTAGCTAATTCTAAGTGCATTTTCCGAAATTGGGTGGTTTGATAGCAACGATTTTCAATGGTTAGTCTTTCTCCTTCTAATTTTCCTTCAACATATCCTAATCCTTCTGGTAGTTGGTAGGGTGAGAGAGAAAGGTTTTCTTGCCATGTTGTAATAATTGTTTCCGCCAATTGATTAATTAAAGGATGCAATCTATCTTTTAAATCAGAGGAAATATTAACCATGAATAAATTTTATATTTTATATATTTTGTCTTAAATTTACTTTAATTTGCCGAGGATAAAGAAGGCAAGAAATTAACAAGGGCAGGAAAAATGATTATTAGGATTAAAACGAATAATTGCAATAAAATAAAAGGTATTGCACCTTTGTATATATCTTCTGTGGAAACTTCAGGAGGAGCGACTCCCCTTAAATAAAAGAGGGCAAAACCGAAAGGGGGAGTAAGAAAGGAGGTTTGTAAATTAGCACCTAAAATAACTCCATACCATAGCAAATCAATTCCTAAAAGTTGAGCGGCAGGGGCAAATAATGGGATAACAATGAATGCGATTTCAAAAAAGTCGATAAAAAAGCCAAGGATAAAAATCAACAACATATTAACGGCTAAAAATCCCCATACTCCACCGGGTAAGTTTACCAATAATTCTTCAATAATGCGATCGCCTCCTATACCCCTAAATACTAAACTAAAAGCAGTAGAACCGAGCAAAATAAACATAACCATTGTGGTAATCAACATAGTTGACTTACAAGCCTTAAGCACCATTTGCCAAGTTAAACGCCCATTCAACATTGCTAAAATCATAGCACCAAAAGATCCGATCGCACCCGCTTCTGTGGGAGTAGCAATACCCCAAAAAATACTACCTAAAACTAAAAAGATTAAAATTAGAGGAGGAAACATAGCCTGAGTAACCCTAACCCACAACTGTTTCCCACTGATTTTTCTCACCTCCAAAGGCAAAGCTGGGGCGCAATCAGGTCTTAACCATGCTACAATCAGCACATGAGCCGCAAAAACCCCCGCCATCAATAACCCCGGAATTAAAGAACCAATAAACAAATCTCCCACCGGTAAACCCAGTTGATCCGCCAACACCACAAGGACTACACTAGGAGGAATAATCTGCCCCAAAGTGCCACTAGCCGCAATCACTCCTGTTGCTAATTGCTTGTTGTAGCCATAACGTAACATAATCGGTAAAGAAATCAAGCCCATAGCTACCACCGTAGCCGCAACCACCCCCGTTGTAGCCGCTAATAAAGCCCCCACCACCACCACCGCTAAAGCTAATCCCCCCCTCATCCTGCCGAATAAAATTCCCATCGTTTCCAATAATTTCTCAGCTATCCCCGTAGTTTCTAACATTGAGCCGAGAAAAATAAAATAAGGAATTGCCAACAAAGTATAATTAGACATAATTCCAAAAATACGAGAAGGCATTGCCGTCAGAAAAATGGGATCAAAAACGCCCAATAAACTACCAATCAAGGCAAAAATAAGGGCAACTCCCCCCAAGGAAAACGCCACAGGGTAGCCCGAAGAAAGGAATACTAATGCCCCAACAAACATTAACAAACCTAGCCAATCATAAGACATAATCTAAGACCCTATTAAAACAGAATAAAGTTTTGATAACTAAGAGTTTAAGGGAAACTAGAGAGAAATATAAAATAATCAATAAATTGAAAATTAATAAGATTTCTGAAACCTTGTAAATATATGTAAAGATTATTTAAAGACGTTAGGAAATAACCTCTACCATAAACAATAATTTAAAATTGTTAAAAAGCATTTATAGTAACCCGATTATTTAAAGAGCATAAAAATAGAAAATGAATATTGTAGTAGTAGGACTTTCTCACAAAACTGCCGCAGTGGAAGTAAGAGAAAAATTGAGTATTCCTGAAGCGAAAATAGAAGACTCCATTCGTCATTTACTCACTTACCCCCACATAGAAGAAGTTGCAATCATTAGCACTTGTAACCGCTTAGAAATTTATGCTGTAGTCAAAGAAACAGAACAAGGGGTAAAAGAAATAACCCAATTTTTGGCAGAAATAGGTAATTTAGCCTTATTAGAGTTACGTCGTCACTTATTCATTCTTCTTCATCAAGATGCTATTCGTCACTTAATGCGTGTTGCCGCCGGATTAGAAAGTTTAGTTTTAGGGGAAGGGCAAATTCTTGCACAAGTAAAAACAACCCATAAACTAGGAATGAAATATAATGGTATGAGTAGATTGCTCGATCGCCTCTTTAAACAAGCAATTAGTGCAGGGAAAAGAGTTCGTACAGAAACCAATATTGGTACTGGTGCAGTATCTATTAGCTCAGCGGCGGTGGAATTAGTCGATACAAAAATAGAAGATTTATCCTCCCAGAAAGTTACCATTATCGGTGCAGGAAAAATGTCCCGTTTATTGGTTCAACATCTCTTAGCAAAAGGAGTTGAGGATATTATAATCGTTAATCGCTCCCACAATCGTTCTCAAGAATTAGCAAAACAATTTCCCCAAGCCAATTTAAAGCTAAACCTCCTTGAAGATATGATGACTATGGTTGCTCAATCTGATATAGTGTTTACCAGTACAGGAGCAACTCAACCAATTCTCGATAAAAATAATCTTTCCTCTCTATCCATTAATCATTCACTGATGTTAGTTGATATATCAGTACCGAGAAATGTAGCTAGTGACGTAACAGAACTAGAATTTATTAAATCCTATAATGTGGATGATTTAAAGGCGGTAGTAGCACAAAATCACGCCAGTCGCCGAGAAATGGCAAGGGAAGCTGAAAACTTATTAGAAGAAGAAATAGAAGCCTTTGAACTATGGTGGCAATCTTTAGAAACTGTACCAACTATTAGCTGTTTAAGAAGTAAAATAGAGCAAATCCGGGAGCAGGAATTAGAGAAAGCCTTATCGAGATTAGGTTCTGAGTTTGCAGAAAAACATCAAGAGGTAATTGAAGCCTTAACCAGAGGTATTGTGAATAAAATATTACATGATCCAATGGTACAATTACGAACCCAAAAAGACATCGAAGCCCGAAGAAAAGCATTACATACCTTACAAACTTTGTTTGATCTTGAAGTATCTGAGCAGTTAATCTAAATTAGGGTATTGGGGTATTAGGGAGAAACAAGTAATGAGTTAGGAATTAAGATTTAGAAGTTATTAATTATCAACTATTTACCTTTGCCCTTTGCCCCTTGACCTTTTAACTTTGCCTTTTGCCTTGTCTTAATTACTAATTTTTAATTGCCACCATCCAGAGGGTAAAAAAACACCATTCAAAGATGCGATCGCACTATCTTTCATAAAATAGCACCAAGCCTCATCTATGGGTTGATTATCATCATTATAGACAGTTATTTTTCGCCGTTCATACTCATTTAAGGGGGAATTATCAATTCCTGTATAACCCTCCAACTTATCAAGATTACTTAAGTGTTTAAAAGAAGCGAAAGATAATAGATAACCATAAACTTTTTCTTCCCCTTCAGTCATTGCAGGATAACCCAGAGGTAAATCATATAATTTGCCTTTTGTCCAACACTTCACCTCATTAATGGTTTTTCCTTGACAATAAATTTTATAGTATTTTCCAGAGGGTTTTAATGTGCCATAAACAAAAACTTTTAACATAGATTTACCTAAATTATCAAATTCTTAAACAATGTTTTACATTATCAAAAGATTACTGCAAGGATTATTAACCTTATTGTTAGCATCTATACTAAGTTTTGCAATTATTCAACTAGCCCCCGGAGACTATTTAGATAATTTACGACAAAATCCAACCATATCTCAAGAAACCATTGAAGAATTAAAAATTCGTTTTGGATTAGATAAATCAGCGATTGAGCAGTATTGGTTATGGTTTAAACAAGTGATTACTCATTTTGACTTTGGAGAAAGTTTTGTTTACTCCCGCTCTGTTTCGAGTTTAATTTTAGAGCGTATTCCAGCCACTTTACTGTTGGCTTGTTCTTCTATCATTATTACTTGGGCGATCGCACTTCCTCTTGGAATTATTAGTGCAGTCAAACAAAATACATTTACTGATCGATTTCTGAGGGTTATCAGTTACTTTGGTCAAGGATTTCCTAGCTTTATCACCGCTTTATTACTATTAATTTTGGCTCAATATCTTTCCCCTTTATTTCCCGTAGGAGGTATGACAAGTATCAACCATGCAGAGTTATCAACAGGGGGAAAAATTCTTGACATAGCATGGCATATGATATTACCCACCATTGCCTTAAGCATAACCAGTTTTGCAGGATTACAAAGACTGACCAGAGGGCAACTCCTAGATGTTTTAAGACAAGACTACATTCAAACAGCCAGAGCCAAGGGTTTACCAGAAAATAAAGTTATTTACGTCCATGCGTTACGCAATGCTATCAATCCATTAATCACCTTATTAGGCTTTGAATTTGCCAGTTTATTGAGTGGTTCATTCATTGCTGAATACTTTTTTAACTGGCCCGGGTTAGGTCGCCTAATCTTACAAGCAGTACAAGCTCAAGACCTATATTTAGTCATGGCAAGTCTGATGATGGGGGCAACAATGCTGATCATTGGTAATCTTTTCGCCGATATATTATTAACTGTTGTCGATCCTCGTATTCGATTGGATAATCTTGATTAGGAGTTCGAGTTCGGAAAGAAGTGCAGGTTTTTGGTGATGGGGGGATGAGGGAATAGGGGGAAGTAGGGGCGAATGGCCATTCGCCCGTACAGGAGCAATGATTGTTCAGAGTTTTTAATTCTTAATTCTTAATTTTTGATTATCAACTATTCACCCCAACACTAATTGCCCTCCCTCCTCTTGAGGGGGGATAAAGGGGGGTTTACCCTTTTCTCAATTAAATGGTCCTAAAATTGTTTTTTCTGTAAGAGTTTGAGTGGCGGAGTTATCTCCAAAGGTTCTAGTAACAGTTAAATCTAATTGTATTGCTCTGTCAGGCTCTAAATAACGAGGATCGATGGGAAGTTGTCCAATATCGAGAATAAAACGATTATTGCTATAGCGTACCATTTGGGGAGGAATTTCTCCCTCAAAACGCAAAATATAGTCACTAACAGGACGAAAACGAGCTTCTCCAGAATTGGAAACACTATATTTGAGATAAAAGCTAGTGGAAATTAAATCCGAGCGTTGGGCTGTGTCTGTTAATTCCCATTGCACACTTAAGCCTGAACCAGAAATTCCCTCACTTTTTAACTTTGTAGCTTCATCCGCCCTAATGGCATTAAAAACGAATAATTCGGTTACATTTCTTTTGGGAATAGTGTTAGTTTGTAACCAAATATCTGAGGGTACTTTTATGTCAACACTGCGATCGTCTTTTAGCTCAAGGGTAAGAGTGCGATCGGCAAAAGAGTCAAAAGATTGAGGAGCATTCCAAATTAAAACCACTGAATTTTCAATTCTTTCCACTAACTCCAAATATTGATCATCAATTACAGAATTGGGGGCAAATAACGAAGTTGCACCACTACGAACTTCCCAAACATTTTTTGACAAACTAAAACCACGACTTTTTAATTCATTCATCTTGACAGAAGCACTGATGCGATCGGGGGGTAAGGGTTTATCACTATTAATGAGAGTTAAAGTACCTAGTTTACCATCTCTACCATCTCGACCCGATCGCCCATTTTTCCCATTTTCTCCATTTAAGCACCTAAACTCTTTTGTGCCACAACTATAATCAGGACTACCGGGACTGCCATTACAAAATTCTACAGTCCAATAAGGTTGGGGACACTGACAACCTTTACCTCCATTTCCACCTCTTCCTGCTTCTCCTCCTTTACCCCCTCCAGCTTGAACATAAATTTGCTGTAGATAGTTTTTATCAGTACTATAAATAGTTAAAGAACCACCACCCCCACCATCACCACCATTTCCGCCAGTGCCGCCATCACCGCCATCAGCACCGACTAAATTATAGTTAACGTTGACGGGCTGGTTTTCACAAATGGCATTTTCCCCCGCACTTCCATTTTCTCCGGCTAATCCATCTTGTCCAGATAAATTGAGATTAAGAGGAGAACCATCGGCAAAAATGGTTAAAGATTCGCTATCTTTGCCCGTATCTCCATTCTTTCCGTCAATTCCATCCTTTCCATTCTGCCCAAAACCAACAATTTGATTAGCAGAAACTTTTAACCAACACATCGTTGCTTGAGGCTTAATGAGAGAAAAAGCATCGATCGCACTCAGGAAAAATGTCAACACTAAAACCTTGCTTAACCAACCCATGACAGTACCTAAATATTTATGATTACTAATAGTCAAACGATGAGATTATATCACTAATCAAAATCATCTCAGTTAGCAAACTAGACAAAAACTTGCATTGAACTAAATCAAAATAGATAATATATTATGGTACGTGTTAGAGAGAAAATGAATGAGTCAAGGTGCAGAATTAGAGACTGACTACATAGAAAAACTAGAAACAGGAATCCCCGGATTTGACTTCTTAGCTGAAGGTGGACTGCCAAAAGGTAGGGCGACTCTCATTTCAGGTACGGCAGGAAGTGCAAAAACCGTCTTTGCTTGTCAATTTTTGGTCGAAGGTATAAAAAAAGGAGAAAACGGAGTATTTATCACCTTTGAAGAATCACCCAAAGCAATTAGAAAAAATATGCGGGGTTTTGATTGGAATATCAAAGAGTGGGAAGAAAATAGACAATGGGCATTCGTTGACGCATCTCCTCAACCCGGTGAAACACCGATGGTAAGCGGAAAATATGATTTAGGTGCTTTAATTGCTCGTATAGAATACGCTATTCGCAAATATTCTGCCCAAAGAGTCTCTCTTGATTCTTTAGGAGCTATTTTCAGTCATCTTGCTGATAGTGCCCAAGTCAGAAGTGATTTATTCCGTTTAGCATCTGCGCTTAGAGAATTAGAAGTAACAGCTATTATGACGGCTGAACGTACAGAAGAATATGGGGAAATTAGTCGCTTTGGCGTAGAGGAATTCGTTGCTGATAATGTGGTGATTTTACGCAATGTGTTGAATGATGAAAAACGCCGTCGCACGATCGAAATTCTTAAATATAGAGGCACAGATCACCAAAAAGGTGAATATCCTTTTACCATCATTAAAGGTAAAGGAGCAGTAATTATACCCTTATCTGCGATCGAACTTGAGCAACATTCTTCTAACATACGCATTACATCAGGCAGTAAAGAACTAGATAAAATGTGCGGTGGAGGATTTTTCCGAGACTCCATTATTCTCGTATCTGGGGCAACAGGTACAGGTAAAACCTTAATGGTGACAGAATTTATGGCCGGTGGAGTTGAAAATAATGAACGTTGTTTAGTATTTGCCTTTGAAGAAAGTAGAGAACAATTATTCAGAAATGCCACTGGTTGGGGAGTGGACTTTGAAAAAATGGAAAAAGAAGGCAAATTAAAAGTTGTCTGTCGCTATCCTGAAACCACTGGTTTAGAAAATCATCTCATCAATATGAAAGATACTATCCAAACCTTTAAACCTAATCGGGTTGCTGTGGATAGTCTCAGTGCTTTAGAAAGGGTATCTACCCTAAAAGGATTTAGAGAATTTATTATTGGTTTAACCTCTTTTATCAAACAACAAGAAATCGGCGGTTTATTCACTTCTACTACTCCCACTCTTTTAGGTGGTTCATCCATTACAGAAGCCCATATTTCCACTATTACCGACTCTATAATTCTTTTACGCTATGTGGAAATGTACGGAGAAATGCGTCGAGGTATCACTGTTTTAAAAATGCGTGGTTCAATGCACGATAAAGATATTAGAGAGTTTACCATTGATAATAGAGGTATGCACATTGGTCATCCTTTCCGGAATGTAACAGGTATTTTAGCAGGTACACCCATGTACACCACTCAATCTGAAGTAGAACGTCTTACTAATCTATTTGACGAATAATATAAAGCGTTGGTTAGTGAGAAAGAAACCTCAGTTCGGTTTACGAATATCGGGTAGGTGTCAGGGTGTTTAGAGGATGAGGAGATAAGGTGTCAGGTTTCAGGTTGCAGGTGGTAGGGGTTAAATATATTCAACCCTTACGGTGATGAGGAGATGAGGGGAGAGGGAGAGGTAGGGGCGAATGGCCATTCGCCCGTACAAGAGTTTTTAATTCTTAATTCTTAATTTTTCCCTTGCCCTTTGCCTAACCTAAGCAATAATCTAACATGACAAGAAGTAATAGAGCCTTTAAAAATGACTTTAGACGTAATTTCCCATAATCCTACTAATAATAAATCTCCAGAGTTTGTTTTTGTCTTACTCCATGGTTGGGGTGCTAATTATCACGATTTAATAGCCCTCATTCCAATGTTAAATTTACCATCTTGTTTATTTCTTTTTCCCAATGCCCCTTATCTTCATCCTCAAGTGCCGGGGGGAAGGGCTTGGTATGAATTAGACAACAATAATGAGGGTATTTCTGCCAGTTTAGATCAATTTTATCGATGGTTATTATCTTTGGAAGATATAACTAATCTACCTTTAAGCAAAACTTTTGTGGGAGGTTTTTCCCAAGGAGGAGCGATGAGTTTAGATGTGGGCTTACAATTACCCGTAGCAGGAGTTATTAGTTTAAGTGGCTACCTACATTTTGAACCCACCAGCGACAGAAATCCTTTTCCCCCGACTTTCATGTCTCATGGTACACAAGATGCCGTTATTCCCATAGAATCTGCCCGTGTGGCACGGAAAAAACTAGAAAATGTAGGGGTTAAACTCACTTATCACGAGTTTGACATTGGTCACGAAATCATACCTGCTCAAGCCCATTTAATACATGATTTTATTCTTAAGGTCGTGGCTTAATTGTTCAGCACATATCTGATTGTAAAAATTCTTAATATAAACTGATCATGATTCGGTTTAAGGTTAAAAACTAGCAATAAAAAACGTTTTGTTAATTTTTATAAACATATTTTCAGAAATATTAGGGAATCAAATATCATGACAGTTAATCTAGCCACAATGTTGAAAGAAGGTACAAAAAAATCCCATTCCATGGCAGAAAATATGGGGTTTATTAAGTGCTTCCTTAAAGGGGTAGTTGAGAAAAATTCCTATCGTAAGTTAGCGGCAAATCTTTATTTTGTTTATGGGGCAATGGAAGAAGAAATGGAGCGCTTAAAAGACCACCCCATTGTTGGTAAAATTTATTTTCCTGAGTTGAATCGTCAGCCTAGTTTAGCTAAAGATTTACAGTTCTATTATGGAGCTAACTGGAAAAATGAAATTCAAATTACTCCAGCAGGACAAGCATACGTCGATCGCATCCATGAAATTGCAAATAACCAACCTGAATTGTTTGCGGCACATTCTTACACCCGTTATTTAGGAGACCTTTCTGGAGGTCAAATATTGAAAAATATTGCCCAAAAAGCAATGAATTTAGATGGAGAAGGTACTGCTTTTTATGAGTTTGAAACCATCAGCGACGAAAAGGCCTTCAAAAATATGTATCGTCAAGCCTTAAATGATTTACCTGTGGATGAAGCAACTGCAGAAAAAATTGTTGATGAAGCTAACGATGCTTTTGCTATGAATATGAAAATGTTCCAAGAATTAGAAGGAAACTTAATCATGGCTATTGGTAAAATGTTGTTTAACACCCTCACATCTCGCCGTCGTCGTGGTAGCACTCAATCAGATAATCAAGGAGAATTAGCGACTCAACGTTAAGCATTTAATATAAGTTGTGTTGTTTATTTTCAATTAAGAAATCTTTTAGGGTGGGCTATGCTCACCATTTATTGTTTTAGCATAAATAGTTAGACTTCTTCCCTGGGTGAGGGGGCGATAAATAGCATAAAAATCCCCCAGATTCTCCTCCTCTGTTCAAGATAAAATTGCACTTTGAGAAAGAAAATTTCTAGGGGGGTAAGAAGAAAATCCTTAACGGAATTGACTGTTATTTTTCTTGGAATTTAGACCATGCTTGATTGAAAGAATCATTTAATTCATTCCATGCTTTATCAAAACCTTTTTGAATCTCACCCCATGCTTCCTCACCAGCGTCTTGAAGCTCTTTAAATTTGGATTGTACTGCATCTCTTTGAGCGTATAATTTTTCCAATTGATTATTATATTCGACTGCTACGTCTGCTTTTGCTTCTTTAGCTTTGGCACTCATTTGCTCAATTTGAGCGTTTATTTTATCAATTTGAGCCTTTACTTTCTCTTGATAAGCCTGTTTATTCTCTGTGATATTTGCCATAATATTCTTATTTATTGCTATTTTTTGATTTACTTAAATAATGGATTAATTTTTAGGTTGAAAATTTAACCCTTCACTTTAATCTTAGGAAAATTTTAGACTTATTGTCATCTACTAAAAGACATAAATAATATTTATTTGATAACTATTAATCTATTCCTTTAGGAAGAGGTAAATATACTTATATAGATGGATGTAATTAAACTGGTTTAAAAGCTAGGCTAGTAAGTGAAGTCAAGAAAGACGGAACAAATTTTTATGGAATTATTAATACAACTTACCGCCGAAACCAGCCATTTTCCTGTTACTGCCGTGAGTGTTTTAATTGTAGGTTTTATTGCCGCAGTGGGTATAGGGTCGATCGCATGGTACAATTCTAACCGTGTTGTGGGTTGGAAAGGTGAAGGAGAAAAACCCGAACAAAATCAAAATTACGATAAAAGGGAAAAATCTGCAAACTACGATCGCAATATTACCTCTGCAGAAACTGCCGCACGTATTAGAAGAGAAGGGGAAAACTTTAAATCAATTCCTGAGTCTGACGCTTCCACTGACACTACTGGTGGTTATACCGTTAGCAGAGAAGGTTTAGTGAACAATTATGCCGTTGAACCTGAAATGTATGTTAATCAACCCGGAGACTTAAGAGAAAAGGAAGAAGCGGAGAAAGTTGCAAGGGCAAGAGAATTAAAAGAGGTTAATAGTGACGATGGTGATAAGGGAGTTGGAGTTGTCTAAAACTCTCCTTCAATAATCATTAAACTTTAACGCCTAGTATTTGCCACTGGGCTTTTTTTTTGCCCATCTGTCTGAACTTTTTTTAGAAAAATGTTACGAAATGTCAAGAAATGCTACTAAAATGATAAAAAGAAATCAAGTAGAAGAAAAGGAAAATAAATGCGAGTAGCCATAGCAGGTGCTGGATTAGCTGGACTTTCTTGCGCTAAATACTTAGCGGACGCAGGACACACCCCCATTGTACTCGAACGTAGAGACGTATTGGGCGGAAAAGTTGCAGCATGGAAAGACGAAGATGGAGATTGGTACGAAACTGGACTTCATATCTTTTTTGGGGCTTATCCCAATATGTTGCAATTATTTCACGAGTTAGGTATTGAAGATCGCCTTCAGTGGAAAGAACATACAATGATTTTTAACCAACCAGAAAAACCGGGGACTTATTCAAGATTTGACTTTCCAGATATACCCGCTCCCTTAAATGGTTTAGTAGCCATTTTGCGCAACAACGATATGTTAACTTGGGGAGAAAAAATTAAGTTTGGCATGGGTTTATTACCTGCTATCATTCAGGGACAAGACTATGTAGAAGAAATGGATAAATATTCATGGTCTGAGTGGATGGCAAAACAAAATATCCCCCCTCGCATTGAGAAAGAAGTATTTATCGCCATGTCAAAGGCTTTAAACTTTATCAATCCTGATGAAATTTCCGCCACAATTCTTTTAACTGCCTTAAATCGCTTTTTACAAGAGAAAAACGGTTCAAAAATGGCGTTTTTAGACGGTTCACCCACAGAAAGACTTTGTCAGCCCATCGTTGACTATATTACGGAAAGAGGGGGAGAAGTGCGTTTAAATGCCCCTTTAAAAGAGATTTTATTGAATGAAGATGGTAGTGTTAAAGGGTTTTTAATTAGAGGTTTAAACGGCGAGGCTGATGAAGTATTCGAGGCTGATTTATACGTTTCTGCTATGCCCGTTGATCCTCTCAAAGTGATTTTACCTGCTAGTTGGAAAGAAATATCCTTTTTCCAAAAATTAGAAGGCTTAGAGGGTGTGCCTGTAATTAATTTACATCTGTGGTTCGATCGCAAATTAACCGATATAGATCATTTATTATTTTCTCGATCGCCCCTTTTGAGTGTTTATGCGGACATGAGCAACACCTGTAAAGAATATAGTAACCCCGATCGCTCTATGTTAGAATTAGTCTTAGCGCCCGCCGCCGAATGGATTAGTAAGTCCGACGAAGAAATCATCGAAGCAACCATGCAGGAATTAAGACAACTATTCCCCCAACATTTCACGGGGGAAAATCAAGCAAAACTGCTAAAATCTCATGTAGTCAAAACACCTCGCTCTGTATATAAAGCGACTCCGGGAAGACAAGCATATCGCCCTGATCAAAAAACTCCCATTTCTAACTTTTATTTAGCAGGAGACTACACCATGCAAAGATATTTAGGAAGTATGGAAGGGGCAGTATTATCAGGAAAACAAGCGGCACAAGTCATCAGTAAAGATTTTCCTGCCACTGTAGCAAAACCTGAAGCGTCTTTGGTTTAAAGTATTGGAGTATCGGAGAAGCGTGGGAAGGTGGGAAAGCATAAGAGAGGAAATGGAGAAGTTTTTATTTCTAACTCTAACCTCGAACCCCGACTCCTAACTCCGAAAAAGTTGACAGTTGATAGTTGAAGGTTAATAATTGAACCTTAGTTATAGATTCTCAATAATTAAATAAAATTGCTCAGAAAATGAGACAATACTAGAGAATTGCCATTATTCTTATTTTTATATTAAATTTAGCTAATTATCACAGCAGGGATGAATGCTGCAACTGCCTAAAAAATTACAACCAAAACAACCTCTTGCCAGTTTGGAAGAATCTTATGAATATTGTCGTCAAGTTACGGCGAAATATTCTAAAACTTTTTATTTGGGTACATTACTAATGCCTAAAGAAAAAAGAAGTGCTATTTGGGCTATTTATGTTTGGTGTCGTCGTACAGATGAACTGGTAGATGGACCTCAAGCCAAATTGACAACCCCTGAAACTCTTGATTTGTGGGAACAACAACTAGAGTCCGTATTTGCAGGGCAACCTATAGATGATCCAGATGTGGCTTTGGTGGATACCCTGAAACGTTATCCGATGGATATTCAACCTTTTAAGGATATGATTGCGGGTCAAAGAATGGATCTTTATCGTAATCGTTATGAAACTTTTAATGATTTATATCTCTATTGTTATCGAGTCGCTGGGACTGTAGGTCTAATGTCTTCTGCTGTACTGGGAATTGATAACTCTTATAAAAATGCCCCTTGGTATGATAAAACCGTATATATACCTGAAAAAGAAGCGATCGCGCTTGGTATTGCCAATCAATTAACCAATATTCTCCGAGACGTTGGGGAAGATATTGGCAGAGGAAGAATTTATCTACCGTTGGAAGATTTAGAAAGATTTAATTATACTCAAGAGGATTTATTCAATAAAGTCATCGATGAGCGTTGGTATGACTTAATGAAATTCCAAATCAACCGTGCTAAAGAATATTATCAACAAGCAGAGAGCGGAATCAAAGCCCTTAATCCTGATGGAAGATGGCCTGTTTGGTCTGCTTTAATGTTATATCAGGGAATTCTCGATGTTATCGCCAAAAATAATTACGATGTATTTAACCGTCGAGCTTTTGTTCCTACTCCCAATAAGATAATATATCTTCCTGTTGCATGGTTGAGAGCACAAGCACTTTGAATAAAGGTCAAAAAACAAAGGGCAAACCCCCCTTTATCCCCCCTCGAGAGGGGGAGGGCAAAGATCATTAATTAGTTTCTCCCCTATATCCCCCCCTAACTCTTGACTTCTACTTAACCTGAGTTTTGGATAAGCTGAAAGCATCCCAACTCGTAGTCAGAAAACCTTATAGCTTCTTAGAAATAACGATAAAATTGCCTTAATCCGAACTGACGTTAAATAGTTAAGAATTAAGAATGAAAAACCACGAATACTTACTACTTATTTATTATTTATTACTTGTTTTCCCCTTTCCCCTCATCACCTCATCACCTCATCCCCCCATTCCCTAACACCTGCAACCCGCAACCTGACACCTAACCTTATCGGATATTCTTAAACCGAACTGAGGTTACTTATATTCTCTTTCTTCGCCAATGTTTCCAAAGGCTATGAGCAGGATAACCGCTATTATTGGCAAATGCGTAACCAAGTAGTTTAGATCCTCAGAGAATTGAATTGGTGAGGTGCGTGTTGCGTAGTAAACCCCTTTGGGATCGCACTAAAGATTAGGATGATTTATTTTCTTTGATTATAGGAGCTGAAAACTTTGTTAATTGATTATCGTTGTCAATGATGGAACTAATACCATTGAGAGTAGAAAGAATATTATTAGGGTCTATAAACATAACTTTACTACTATCACTGCTACCGATAACCTTACCCATTTCTAAATACTGTTGGGTTAACAGAAATTGTAATGCTGTTTGGGCTTGAGGATCGTTTTTTACTTGATCTACAATAATTTGTAATGCTTCTGCCGTTGCTTGGGCTTGAAGTATTTGCTGTTGTTTTCTTGCCTCCGCTTCCATAATCGAGGCTTTTTTCATAGACTCGGCTTCTAATATTTTCGCTTCTGCACTACCCTTAGCAGAATTAATGGCGGAATCTCTCTCTCCCTCAGAGTTTAAAATCGACGCTCTTTTTTTTCTCTCTGCTGCCATCTGTTGCTCCATAGATTGTTGTACTGCCGGAGATGGGGTAATATCTTTTAACTCCACTCTTAAAACTTTAACTCCCCAAGGATCAGTCGCAATATCTAATTCTCTCAGTAGTACACTATTTATTTCTGAACGAGCCACAAAGGTTTCATCTAATTCTAACTTGCCAATTTCAGCCCTAATTTGGGTTAGAACGAGATTTTCCATCCCTGACTGTAAATTTTCAATTTTATAATAGGCTTTCACCATGTCAACAATACGCCAATAAACGACTGCATCAACCGTAATAGCAACATTATCTTTCGTTATACAAGATTGAGGAGGAACATCCAAAATTTTATCTCGAATAGTATCTTTATAAACTACATTATCTAAAAAAGGGATAACAAAATTCAGTCCGGGAGAAAGTTTCTTGTTATAACTTCCTAAACGTTCTACTAAGTATTCGTTTTTTTCATTGACAATTTTAACACTACTAAATAAAGCAGAGCCGACTAAAAAGACTAAAATAAATAACTGTTCCATAATTGTTTAATCCTCGATGAATGTTATAGTAATTTTCTCGGCAAAACAGATAATATATTTCCTTCCCTACTAACAATAAAAACTTTTTCGTCAGGAGGAATTTTCATAGTTTCATCACTGCAAATAGCAAGCCACAAACTACCTTCATACATTACCCGACCTGTTTTTCCAGCTTCGATCGCAGTTATGGTAATTCCTTCATTTCCTTCAAGTAACAAAGGGTCTTTTTTCTTCGGTTCAAGATATTTTTTAGCAAAATAGATTAAAAGAACAGAAAGAACCATCCAAAGAACAATCAATAAATTATTGTATGGGATAATTAAAGCTAAACCGGCTATAATAATCGCACTTAAACCCATCATTAATTCCACAAAAGCAGTAGGAAAAATAAACTCCATTAAGCAGAGAATACAGCCAATTATTAACCAAACTAATGGAGATGACATAATTTTCTCTATTCCTAATATATTCATCATTATAAGCTATGAAATCAAAGCAAAAAGATAATAAAAATATTAGATGTGCCGACAATAAATTACTAATAAATATGTATTGCTAACCATAGACAATTATTAGAAGTGGTAAGGACTTGATGGGGAGTCATAGCAGGAATAAAGAGATAATCCCCTGCTTTCAAGTTAACAATATCATCCTTAATTCTTAGCTGTGCCTTTCCTTTAATCAGTATTACCCATTCGTCTTGTTCCTGACAATAAACCTTATTATCGGGGTTTTTGCTACTAACAATTCTCTCAATGACAACGTTACGGCAGTTGAGCAGTTCAGAGAAATCTTCACCCTCAACTAAAGAAGGGATGTTGTCGAATAAATTGTCTGGGTTAATCATGAGTCATAAACTATTCTGGTGAAATTACCCTGTTTATCTACTTCCCAATCCTCTCTATTAATTGTAAGTTCATGTAAATCACTATTTATATCAATTGCTAGTAGTGGGATTATTTGCTCGGAAGATAATTCTGTGGACTCAATTTCCGTTGTGGCATCATTAACAAAATTCAGTTCTGCCCCCATAATTGCTTCTATGAGACTAGGATAGGCTGGTCTATTGACATCATAACTGAGACAAACTACATATTGACCTTTCCATGAATATATTAGTTCACAGTCTGCCCCTGCACCTGGTGCTCCACTATCCCAACAAAGAGAATAGACAACTTCCCCTTCTTCTTGCATCAATTCATCTTCATCAGGGAAATCAGTGTAACCTTCTATCATCGGTGTTAAATAATAATTTATTACATCTTCAATTATTATTCAAAGATAACACAAAACATAATCCTTTTGTATAAAACTTATTTATTTTCTCTATCAGGTAATAGACTGCGATCGCACTTAATGTAATAAATGATTTTCTGTAATGTTGTGACTAAATGGTTTGTTCCTGTCCAATAATAATTGACTATATCTTGAAAGAATGAAATTAGTAGTTTATTAGTTGTAAAGAAAAATAACAGGGGGTTGTAAAAATGTCGCAGTTAGTAAATAATAAAGAAAGTTAGATTTTAAGGTTAATAAGTAAATAACTTAGCATTATTGCTTGGGTTCACTCTATAATTGTGCTTATTACCCAATAAACGTCTAAAACAGGTTTTTTTACCTTGATAATTTAATATCATTAAGAAATGTAAAGGACTACCTTGTAGTTTTTCGCATACAGTTTGTAAAAACCATGTCTGACAAGGTTTCCAAAAGATAGGGTTGATTTCCACATTTACCCCGTAAGGGGACGGAAACACGGAAGTGGCTTCTGCTAAAGATATATAGTATTTAAACGTTGATTTCCACATTTACCCCGTAAGGGGACGGAAACTGTCAAGATCCAAGCCTTGTAAGGTGTTTTGTAGTAGTGTTGATTTCCACATTTACCCCGTAAGGGGACGGAAACTCCATGGTTATCAATCTCGTACAGCTGTTGTGCATAACTTGTTGATTTCCACATTTACCCCGTAAGGGGACGGAAACCAATGGTTTTTACACCCCCCTAATCGTCTCCTTGCGACTGTAGTTGATTTCCACATTTACCCCGTAAGGGGACGGAAACGGCACATTATGACCTTTGGCACGAAGCTCTAAGGAGTTGTTACGAGTTGATTTCCACATTTACCCCGTAAGGGGACGGAAACCTTGTAAATAATATACCATGCCCTTTTTCGTATGTAAGTTGATTTCCACATTTACCCCGTAAGGGGACGGAAACTTCGCTTACTATTCCCTGTTGTATTCCCTGTTGTATTCGTTGATTTCCACATTTACCCCGTAAGGGGACGGAAACGCCGCTTTTGCAGTACGACGAGCTTGTTTTTCTTCTTCTCGTTGATTTCCACATTTACCCCGTAAGGGGACGGAAACTTAACAAAATTGACAGTTTTTCCGTACTGCAAATATTGAAAAGTTGATTTCCACATTTACCCCGTAAGGGGACGGAAACCCAATTTCGCTATCAACTTGGTAGCCAACCCCATCTAAGTGTTGATTTCCACATTTACCCCGTAAGGGGACGGAAACGGCTTTCGCCCCACTACAATTTAGCGTACTGAACGAGTTGATTTCCACATTTACCCCGTAAGGGGACGGAAACATACTCTTACGCCCCTTCCCCACGCACCACCACATTAGTTGATTTCCACATTTACCCCGTAAGGGGACGGAAACATAATAAGCTACAACTGCAAGAATCACTAACAATAGTTGATTTCCACATTTACCCCGTAAGGGGACGGAAACGTAGCACCATGAACCCAAATTTGGGCGCATAGTCCCAGAGGATCGGACTGCCATGTTGATTTCCACATTTACCCCGTAAGGGGACGGAAACGACTCATGTAAAAAAACCCTAAAATAGACACAGAGTTAGAAATGATAAGATGAGTAGATATAGCAAAGATTGGAGAGAAATAACTACAGCAATAAAGGAAAAAGCCCATTAGAAGCGTAGTCAATGCGGTGCAGACTTCAAAAATAAATCAAGTAGTGGTAGCTCTCTGCAAGTGCATCACTGGAACAGAATACCAGAAGATAAAAGACCAGAAAATTTAGTAGCTCTTTGTAATACTTGTTATTTAAAATATCATCATGGCGGTAAAAGTAATATTCTTAATCGGTCAATTATCTCTTAATCTCTAAATGAAACACTTAAATATCATTATCTCTGTTATCTTTATCTTTGTTTTTACCTTGATAATGTTCGCATCTTCCCTTGTTTACGAACCAGTACAGACAACAGATAATCAATACTATGAATATCGAGCATTACATAACAGGGATGGCATTGGCAAATATTATCTTGGTAGAGAAATAGCGAAGGTGATGGGGCATCAAGAATTTCTCTGGTTAGAGCGTCCGAGTAGAGAAGCAGAAGAACAACCCAGTAAAGTCATTGAAGCATTAAATCTCAGTCCTGACGATACCATAGCAGATATTGGAGCTGGTTCTGGGTATTTTAGTTTTCGCCTTGCCCAAAAAGTACCCGAAGGATTGGTTTATGCGGTGGATGTGCAACCTGAGATGATTGATATTATTGATTTCCTTGCGGAAGAATCCCCTAATTTACCCGTTTTGCCCGTGTTGGGTAGCGAAACTTCCCCTAATTTACCCCCAGAATCCATTAACTTTGCCCTGATGGTGGATACTTACCATGAATTTAATCATCCTAGAGAAATGATGGAAAACATAGTCAAAGCTCTTAAACCACAAGGAAAAGTAGTGTTAGTGGAATATCGTAAAGAAAATCCCTTGATTATGATTAAAGGGGTACATAAAATGAGTGAGAAACAGGTAAAAAAGGAAATGGAAGCTGTAGGATTAAAATGGTTAAAGACTGACGAATTTTTACCCCAACAACATTATTTAGTATTTGAGAAATGATTGAACTATATTACTGGGCAACCCCTAACGGACATAAAATAACCATCTTTTTAGAAGAAGCCCATCTTGATTACAAAATTATCCCTGTCAATATTGCCAAAGGAGAGCAATTTAATCCAGATTTCCTCAAAATATCTCCTAATAATCGTATTCCAGCCATTATTGACACTGAGCCGACTGATAAAAAAGAATCCATTAGTATATTTGAATCAGGTGCTATATTACTTTATTTAGCTCAGAAAACAGGGAAGTTTCTATCTTCTGATATTAGACAATATGCTAAAACCCTGGAGTGGTTATTCTGGCAGGTAGGCGGACTTGGACCAATGGCAGGACAAAACCATCACTTTGGTTTATATGCTCCCGAAAAAATACCCTATGCAGTAGATCGCTATGTCAAAGAAACTAATCGATTATATGGGGTATTGAATAAACAATTAGAAGGAAAAGATTATATTGTAGGAGATTATTCCATTGCCGATATGGCTTGTTATCCTTGGATAGTGCCTTATGCTAATCAACAACAGGATATAACCGAATTTCCCCATTTAGAAGCATGGTTTAAACGCATGGGGGAAAGAGAGGGAGTGATAAGGGCGTACAAAATAGCAGAACAATTTAAACAACCCACTGTCACCGAAGACAGTAGAAGTATTCTGTTTGGACAAACTGCTTCAACTATTAATTAATCAGAAAAGTATTTAATCATTTTTAGATGAGGGATATTAGCTTCTAAAAATTCATCACTGATAGTGTTATAACCAGATTTTAAATAGAAATTAAGAGATTGTTTTTGAGCATTAAGCCAAACAGAATTTAATTGATTCTCTCTTGCTACTAACTCTAAATTATGCAGAATAATTTGACCATAACCTTTATTTCTAAAAGATGGTAAAACAGCTAACCTTCCTATTTTTCCTTGTTGTTGTAAATCAATTCTTCCTGTGCCAATATAATAATTATTGAGTTTTAAAAGTAAATGAATACAAATTGAATCTCTATCATCTAACTCTAAAGTTTCAGGAACATTTTGCTCAATTACAAAAACACGATAACGAATTAAATTACACTCTGTTTTTAACTGTTGATAATCACCAATAATAATCTCCGGTTGCATAATTGAGGTAATAATATTCTTGGCTCTCTAACTTTGAGTATGTAAATTGTTGATCAAGGTAGGGAACAGAAAATTATTAAATAATAATTTATAAACTTTTACTATAAATCTTGTCCAGTAGGCTTTAGACGCTTTATTTTTTATTACTTTATCATAACAACTATACAACTATAAAAGAGTCATATTCTTTATTTAAATAAATTATCAGGTAATAGTAATGAAAAAGGTTATAGTCTTTGGTAGCATCAACATGGATTTAGCTGTCACTGTTCCTTACTTACCATCTAAGGGTGAAACCTTAACAGGTAATAATTTTAATCTTAGCGGTGGCGGGAAAGGTGCTAATCAGGCGATCGCCCTCTCTCGTTTAGGAGTAAATACGGAGTTGGTTGGTAGGGTAGGAAATGATGAGTTCGGCAAACAATTAAAAGAAACCTTAACGGATAATGAAGTAAACCATGACCACGTTATTATTGATGACAACCACCCTACAGGAGTCGCAATCATTACCGTAGAAGCATCAGGGGATAATCAAATTATTGTGGTATCTGGTGCTAACGGTGCAGTTAATGAACAGGATTTAGCTAACCTTGAGTCTCTTTTACCCTCTGCTAGTTATTTATTGTTACAATTAGAAATTCCTCTTTGGATAATCACAGAAGCGATCGCCCTTGCCAAGAAATATAATGTAAAAGTGATATTAGATCCAGCACCGGCATTAAGGTTAGGAGAAGATATTTACAAGGAATTAGAGATAATTACACCCAATCTGATAGAAGCTAGTCAGTTGTTAGGATACGAGGTAGATAACTCAGAAACAGCCCAGAAAGCAGGTGATTGGTTCTTAGATAGAGGAGTAAAAACAGTAATTATCACAATGGGCGAGAAAGGAGTGTATTGTGCCACCAAAGAACAGAAATATTGGGTGAGTACACCATCAGTAACAGTGGTGGATACAGTAGGAGCAGGAGATGCTTTTAATGCAGGGCTAACAACAGCGTTAATAGAAGGTCACCCATTACCAATAGCAATACAATGGGGTGTAATTAACGGTAGTTTATCCGTTACGAAGTCAGGATCGCAATCAGCTTTTGCTCATCGTCACGAATTTGACCAAGCATTAGGGCAATATGAGTTAAACCTTGAGATTCTCTAAATCTTAGGGTAACCTGAGTTTTGGTTGAGCAGATTGAGGTAAAATCTATTCTAAGCGAAGGCGAGGCCTCTTTGGTTGATGACAATATGCGCTCGGCGTAGCCGCACCTTCGGTGACCAATCCACATAATATATTGACACAAAAATTTATTGATAAACGATGACGAGAATGTTCTATTTGTGATATATTTTTGAGCTAATCATTGAGAGATAAGTTTTTGTTGCCATTGAGATTCAAATTGTTGGCAAAAATGATCGATGCGACAAAATAAATAATCTAAATTAAACACAAGGCAGTAGTTAGTTGATGGTTTGCTATATTCAGCTTACTATCTGCCTGTTTTCTTATCCAAAACTGAGGTTAATTAACTTTAAGAAGGCAAAAAGCGATCGAGCGCTGATTTTAAAGCCGCTATTTCTTCTTCTATTCCTCCCTCTTCTGCTGCCCGAGTAATACACTCGCTCAAATGTTCATCCAAAATTAATCTTGCTACTCTATCTAATGCCCCACGAATTGCCGCAATTTGAATTAAAACTTCAGGGCAATCTCTACCTTCATTGATCATGGTTTTTATTCCTCTGACATGACCTTCTATGCGAGACAAACGATTGATTATTTTACGCTGAGATTCTTCGCTGTGAATATGACCGTGATGATGTTGTTTATTATTGTTGTGAGAATGTTTATGTTGTTGCGGATTATTTTCTGGGAAAACTGTGGTCATGAATTTCTCTTATTTTGATGATAACTTTGATAACTAGATATAATTCTAACCTAATCCAATAACTATCCAGACTTATATCTTAAACTATCTGAGTTGGATATAAAGTTATCTAGTGGTGGCACAGAAAAGGCGATACCTCCTTAATAAGCAGGGCTGTTTCATTTTCGAAAAAGAAAAAGAGGGGGAAGTCGGGGCTTAGGGTATTGGGGTGTTGGGGTTCGGAGGTGTCAGGTTTCAGGTTTCAGGTTGCAGGTGGTAGGGGGATGAGGAGATGAGGGGAGAGGGGGAAACAAGTAATGAGTTCAGAGAGTTCGCTCAAGCGCTCGTACACTCCTTTCAGTCGTGAACGGAGTTTTTAATTCTTAATTCTTAATTCTTAATTTTTCCTTTGCCCCTTGCCCTTTGCTAATTGAATTTTTGACGACTCTCACCATTAATAACATTGTTTGCCGTCATCTACGATAACTTTACTCAAACTCGTTATTTAATGGGAGTCTTACGTCAACGAGATAATCTAATGGCTGAGAAAAATAGCTTGTTGTTGCATCTTTTTGAAAATGTTAATAAAACCATTGGCACGAGAAGGGGTGAGACTAACTTGGAGTCCTGTTTCTTCGATAAAATCTGGAGTGAGGGTAATAATTTCTTGAGGAGTTAAACCATTTAAACCAGCAATTAAAAAAGCCACCAATCCTTTTACTAATTGTGCATCGGAATCTCCTTGATAAAATATTTTTCCTTGGTCAAGAGTGGAGGTAATATATACCTGAGAAACGCAACCAGATACTTTATTTTCTGGGGTTTTTTCCGTTTCTGGCATGGGTTCTAATTTTTGGGCATACCATAATAACTGCTCATATTTTTGCTTAGGATTATCACGGCGTTTAAATTTTTGTACAATTTTATCTAATTTCTCGGGTCGGCTATGAGTATTCGATGACATAAATAAAATTTAGTGAATAATTTATTGAACATTTGATCACTATATCTAGTCTATGGTAAAAAATATCTAGTTACCAAGAACTAAAGACGATGATTCTTAAATTTTCTCACCCTTTTTCTTATTTATGGTTAGCCACAATGGTTTGTTTAATCTATGGTGGAAATATGGGGGAAGTTCAGGCTCAAAATCAAGAAATAAAAGGGATGACGGGGGGAAATAAGAATAGTGGTGACTGTGGTTATGTCAGTGATAAACCTAATTATGTTCTTCAATTAAATGAACAAGCCTATTCTTTGAATGTAATTTTAGAAACTCAAGCAGAAAAACCCAGTTTATTAATTTTAGGACCGGGAGAGGGCGATCGCTTCTGTATTCTGGGAGACACAAAATCAGGAAAAAATCCTCAAATGGGGGGAGTATGGGCGGCAGGAAAATATTTAATCTATGTGGGAGACTCTCAGGGAAGTCAAAATCCTTTTACTCTGAAAATTTCACGCTAATGCGGATGACTGAATAAATCAATTAAAATAGGGGATTATTCTCGTTTATTACTATATGTGGATGCGTGACGTTTACTATCGCTTTACGGATCGCCCTGATTATTTTATATTAAATCTTAAATTATGAACCAAGAAAAACGTCTATACAATATTACAACCTTTGGTTGTCAGATGAACAAAGCCGATTCAGAAAGAATGGCTGGAATACTAGAGAATATGGGTTTTGAGTTTACAGAAGATCCCAATCAAGCAAAAGTTTTAGTCTATAATACTTGTACCATTAGAGATAATGCGGAACAAAAAGTATATTCTTATTTAGGCAGACAGGCAAAGAGAAAACATCAAGAACCTGATTTAACTTTAGTTGTGGCTGGATGTGTGGCACAACAGGAAGGAGAGCAGTTATTAAGACGTGTGCCTGAATTAGACTTGGTTATGGGACCTCAACACGCTAATCGTTTAGATAGTCTCTTAGAACAAGTGTTTGCAGGAAACCAAATTGTTGCCACCGAACCCATACACATTTATGAAGATATTACTAAACCCCGTCGAGAAAGTGAAGTTTCTGCATGGGTAAATATTATTTATGGTTGTAATGAAAGATGTAGTTACTGCGTAGTCCCAAATGTTAGGGGTGTAGAGCAATCGAGAACTCCTGAAGCCATAAAAGCGGAGATTGAGGAGTTAGCCAAGCAAGGTTATAAGGAAATTACTCTTTTAGGTCAAAATATTGATGCTTATGGGCGTGATTTACCCGGGGTAACAGAAACGGGCAGACATAAACACACTTTGACAGATTTACTTTACTATATCCATGACATAGAAGGTATAGAGCGTATTCGTTTTGCCACTTCTCATCCTCGTTATTTTACGGAACGTTTGATTAAGGCTTGTTATGAATTGCCTAAAGTCTGTGAGCATTTTCATATTCCTTTTCAATCGGGAGATAACGAAATTCTTAAGGCAATGAAACGAGGTTATACCCATGAACGTTATCGGGATATTATCGCTAAAATTCGTGAGTATATGCCTGATGCGGCAATTAGTGCCGATGCGATCGTTGGTTTCCCGGGTGAAACAGAGGAACAATTCCAAAATACCCTAAAATTGGTAGAGGATATTGGTTTTGATCAACTGAACACTGCGGCTTATTCTCCACGCCCTAATACTCCTGCGGCTGAATGGGAAAATCAGATTGATGAACAGGAAAAAAGCGATCGCCTCCAAAGATTAAATCATTTAGTCGCCATTAAAGCAGGGGAAAGATCCTTGAGATACCAAGATCGCATTGAAGAAGTATTGGTAGAGGATATAAACCCTAAAGATACCACTCAAGTGATGGGTAGAACTAGAGGTAATCGTTTAACCTTTTTTGCCGGAAATTTAGCAGAATTGAAAGGCAAAGTTGTATCGGTGAAAATTACTGAAGTTCGAGCTTTCAGTTTAACAGGTAATGCTTTATCTTTAGCTACTGTTTAACTTAGATTAAAAGGTAGGTAAGGGCAGCAAACCCCCCTTTATCCCCCCTCGAGAGGGGGGAGGGCAAAGGTAAATAGTTGATAATTAAAAATTAAGAATAAAAAACCCCGAACCCTTCGGGCGAATGGCCATTCGCCCCTAACTAACTCCTAACCCCTAACTCATTACTTGTTTCCCCCCATCACTTCATCTCCCTATTTCCCAAAACATTACTTATTGAATTAGCCAAACCGTCAAACCTGTCGTTATTCGATACAATTGCGTTGAACTTGGGTAAAAATTAATAATTATCTCCTCATTTACTAATATCAAAAAATTAATCTTTCGTTTTCGATTAATTATGGATAATGTAAGGTGAAGTTATGAATGAATAAAGATAATGCCTGAAATATCTACTTCATCAATTATTCCTGATGTCTCGAATTTATCCTTAGAGGAGGCGATTAAATCTTTAAATTCCTCTGCTACAGGTTTGAGTAGTGGGGAGGCAGAAAATCGTATTAGTCAATATGGTTACAATGAATTAGCCTCAAAAACCGTCAATCCCATTCTGCAATTTCTTTCTTATTTTTGGAATCCTATTTCATGGATGATTGAAGCCGCAGTGATTTTTTCCGCCGCCGTGGGTGATTGGGCAGATTTTATCATTATCTCTGTTTTACTATTGGGTAATGGTTTAATCGGCTTCTTTGAAGAAAAATCCGCAGGGGATGCCGTTGCCGCCCTAAAAGCACAATTAGCCCTGAATGCGATCGCACTTCGAGATCAAAAATGGACTTCTATACCAGCAAAAAACTTAGTACCCGGGGATGTTATTCGCATCAAAATCGGTGATGTTTTACCTGCTGATTGTATGTTACTTGAATGTGACCCTCTGAAAATTGATCAAGCGGCGTTGACAGGGGAATCTTTACCCGTTAATCGTAGCACAGGAGAAATAGTCTATTCTGGTTCAGTATGTAAAAAAGGACAAGCGGAAGCCATCGTTACCGCCACTGGAGTCAATACCTTTTTCGGAAAAACCGCCAAATTAGTTGCTGATACAGAAAACAGCAGTCACTTTCAAAAAGCAGTGTTAAAAATCGGTAATTTCTTAATTATCATTGCGATGGTTTTAATCGCTGTAATTGTTATCGAAAGATTGCTTAGTGGTGAGTTAGAAATAGTAAGATTACTGAAATTCTGTTTAGTCTTAACCGTCGCCTCTATCCCCGTTGCTATGCCTACAGTATTATCTGTTAGTATGTCCGCCGGGGCGCAACAATTAGCAAAAAGAGATACGGTAGTAACGAGGTTGTCATCTATTGAAGAATTGGCAGGGATGAATCTATTATGTTCTGATAAAACAGGTACTTTGACCCTTAATCAATTAACTCTCGGTGAACCCTTTTTAATGCCCAATGTCAGCGAAGAAGACTTAATCTTAATGGCAACCCTTGCTTCTCAAAGTGATGACCCTGATCCCATTGATAGCGTTATCACCTCTAATTTAACCAACACGGAACAATTAAACAACTATCAAGTTACTCACTTTACTCCTTTTGATCCCATCAGTAAACGAACTGAAGCCCTTGTAAAAACTACAGAAGGGAAAAAATTTGCCGTTAGTAAAGGTGCTCCCCAAGTTATTCTCGATTTAGCTATAGATAAAGGAAAAATAAAAGCGAAAGTCAATAATGCGATCGAATCTTATGCTAAAAAAGGTTATCGTGCTTTAGGAGTGGCTAAAACCAATGAGCAAGGAGAATGGCATTTATTAGGAGTTATTTCTTTATTTGATCCCCCCCGCCCAGACTCAAAAATGACCATCACAGAAGCCGGTAAACTAGGCGTACCAGTCAAAATGGTAACAGGGGATCAAGTCTTAATCGGAAAGGAAACTAGCCGTCAATTAGGACTCGGTACAGATATATTAGATGCTAAAATCTTTCGAGAAACTCCAGCTACCATGATCGCTCAATTAGACGAGCAAATCTTACAAGCCGATGGCTTTGGACAAGTTTTTCCTGAAGACAAATATCACATTGTGGACACTTTTCAAAAACATGGTAATATTGTCGGGATGACAGGAGACGGGGTTAATGATGCTCCTGCTTTGAAAAAAGCTGATGTAGGAATTGCTGTTTCTGGGGCAACCGATGCGGCACGGGCGGCGGCAGATATTGTCTTACTATCTCCGGGGCTGTCTGTCATTGTTGATGCCATTAAACTGAGTCGGCAAATTTTCGCCAGAATGACTAACTATACCCTATATCGTATTACAGCAACGGTACAGATATTGGTATTTACCACCCTAGCAATTTTATTTTTCGACAGCTATCCTCTAACAGCGATCATGATTGTGTTATTAGCCTTGCTCAATGATGGTGCAATTATGACTATCGCCTTTGATAACGCTAAGATAGCACCAAAACCACAACAATGGAAAATGAGTGAGGTGTTAACCACTGCCAGTGTTTTAGGCGCAATTAATGTTACTGCGACCTTTTTAATTTATTTCCTAGCGAAGAAATATTGGACATTTTTTGAAGTTACTGATAAATTACACCCAGCCGCCGCAACTCCGTTACAAACCCTAGTTTTCTTTAATATTGCCTTATTAGGCATGATGACTTTATATTCTGTGCGCACAAGGGATGCTTTTTGGACTTTATCCCCTGCTAAACCCTTTTTATTGGCAACGGGAATTTCTGTCACCATTTCCACATTATTAGCCATATTCGGCTTTTTCGATCTAATTAAACCTATTGGTTTTGCGTGGGCTTTATTTAACTGGGGTTATTGCTTTATTTGGTTTTTAATCCTCGATCGCACTAAAATAACCATTAAATCTTTATTCGACAAAAATAATCACGGATTAGGTAGTAAATATCTCAAACAGTGGGATAAATTGAAAATGAGAATTTGACGCTCCCATACCTAAAGGGGATCAGGTGATAAGGGAAGAGGGGGAAATAAGTTCTGAGTTTTTAATTCTTAATTATCAACTATTTACCTTTGCCCTCCCCCCTCGAGAGGGGGGATAAAGGGGGGTTTGCCTCTTGCCATTTTTGCCATCACTTAGAGATGAAAATTTATCTCGAACTCCAGTTAACAAGGTATATTAATAGAAAAAGTTGTTCCCTGATTGATGACACTTGTAAAAGTAATAGTGCCTTTGCAAAGGTTAACACATTCCTTAACGATAGGGAGTCCTAATCCTGTACCTTGAATATTGCCTACATTATCTCCACGATAAAAAGTATCAAACAAATATTTTTGGTCATTGACGGGAATGCCAATACCCCTATCTTTAACCTGCAAGATAATATTTTTAGCCTCTACAATCAGTAAAACATCGATACGACTATTAACCCCAGAGTATTTGACACTGTTAGACACAAGATTCGTCAAAATTTGAGTTAGTAATTTAGGATCTAAAAGTCTATTATATTGCTCTTCTTCGAGGGATGATTCATTATTTATTTCAAATATGATTTGATATTCACCATAGGTATTTTGTAAATGATTCACTAGATGCAGACAAAAATCCTTAATATTTATTTGTTGGGGTTGATAGTGTAATTGTTTTGTTTCTGAACGATTAATTAATAATATATCGTCGAGTAACTCAGTGGTATGTTGAATATAAGTTTCTATAGTATTAAAGTGTTCTGCTTGTTGTTCAGGGGAAAGTCTATCTCTAAAACTCTTTAAGATGCCCACAGAAGAGGCTATAACCGTTAAGGGAGTGCGAAATTCATGGCTAGTAAGGTTAATTAGTCGAGATTTCAATTCATTGACTTCTTCGGCTTTAGCTAATGCTTCCCTCAATTGCCTTTCTGATTTTTTTCTTTGGGTGATATCACGGCAAACACAAATTAAATAACCTTTATCAGTAAGAGTTAAAGATAATTCTTCAGGAAAAGTTGTACCGTCTTTCCTTTTTGCGATCGCTTCTCCTGTCCATTTTTTATTTACCATTAATAGAGGGAAAATCTCTGTTTCAATAAGATTAATTTGATCGGTTTCATAAAGACAACGCCAATTATTTTCGGGTAAGTCTTCAATGCTAGAATAACCGAATATTTCTAAATGTAATCTATTCATATATATATAGCGATCGCCCTCTAAAATTGCCAAACCATCGGCGGCAACATCAAAAGTAGCTAAATTACGTTCAATAATTTCTTGAGCTTCTTTTCGCTCTGTAATATCGTAGCGAATAGCAATATATTGGGAGATAGCTTGATAGTGATCAAAAAAAGGAACAACAACCATATCAACCCAAAAATAACCACCATTTTTCTTAATGTTTTTTACCTCTCCACGCCAGATATTACCTTGAGAAATAGTCATCCAAAACTCTTGCCAAAATTCGTCAGGATGATAGTGAGAGTTTACAATTCGATGATTTTGTCCTAATAATTCTTCTTGGGAATAACCAGAAATTTGGCAAAATTGATCATTAACATAGGTAATATTTCCATAGGGGTCAGAAATTGTTACAATTGCCGATTGATCCAAAGCCGATTTAAAATTCAATAACTCTCTAGTATGTAAATCAACTTTATCTTCTAATTCTCGATTTAGCTGTTGCAGATATTCTTGAGTTTGACGGAGCTCGGTAATATCAGTCAAAATGCCCACGATGCGGTAAATTGAACCCCGTTTATCTTTAACGGTAAAACTTTTGTGATTAATCCAACGAATTTTTTTATCAGGTCTAATAATTCTATATTCGACCTCGGTATTTTCTCGATAATGGTCATAAATTAATGTAGGGTTTGTTAACCAATGATTAGTTAAATTTTTGTAATCTGAAGGATGAATAGATTTTAACCATATTTCTGGATTTTTTAAAACTTTTTGTTGTGACAAACCCCAAATTTTCTGAAAAACAGAACTGAGATAAATTAACTGATTTTTTTGAATATCAAAAATATAGAAAACTTCTTCTATATTCTCAGCTAACTGGCGGAATTTTTCTTCATTTTCAGCAAGATTTTGTTCATATTCTATGCGTTCACTAACATTTCTCAAAATTACTAAATTAGCTAATTTTCCTTCCCATTCTGTGGAGGATACTCTGACCTCTTCAAATAATTGCTGTCCATTTTTATCGACTAATGTTAAATCTAAAGGCTGATTATTAATAATCGGAATATCAAATTTATTCCCAATAATATTTTCATCTGCTTTTTGTAAAATTCTTGTGGCTTCAGCATTAGCAAAAACAATAGTCCCCTCTGAATCAACAATTAAAATACCTTCAGAAGCATCATTAATAATTCTATCCAGTTTATTTTCACTTAAAGTTAGATTTTTTTCAATTTGTTTTCTCTCTTTAATTTCTTGATTAAGTTTATCTACTATTTTTCTTAGAATAGACGTTTTTTGTTTAACCCGATTATTTAATAATAAATTAAAGTCTTCTAAGGTTTTTTTAATTTGTTTATTTTCATTTAATGAATGTTTTAACTTTTCATTAGCAAGATAAATTTCAATATTTTGTTTTTCAATTTGGTTTTCTTTTTCTTGTCTCTCGATCGCTGTTAAAAGTGGTAAGATAAAGCAGTCTTGCTCGATGTTTTTTTGTCCTAAAAAGATAGATTTTATCAGATAGTCTTGCGCGCCTTTTTTAATCGCATTTAAAGCGACTTTTTTTTGATATTCAGCAGTTAGGACAATAGTGGCAATTTCCGGAAAGTTCTCCTTGAATGTTTCTAGGGTACTCAATCCTTGACTGTCCGTCAAATTAAGATCTAAAATCACCAAATTAAAATAGTTTCTGCCATAAACGGTGACAGCATCTTTTCCTTCTTTCAGAGTTGAATAGTGAATAACATTAAATTTATAGTCTGACTCTAAGCCCAAACGTCTTTTAAGTATTTCTACAGTGGTGGCATTATCCTCGATCATCAGTATATTTACTGACTTTATTTTTTCCAAACTCTGTTCATGATTCACAAATTGGGCAAAAACTTTTAATTGATTTTCTAATTTATAGATGCGATCGCGCAATAATTCTATTACATTAGTCATTTCGATAGGATTAAGAGAACGCAACAAAGAAGTTTGAGTAACAACCCCCACTAACTCCCCTCTTTTATTGCAACAAACCAAATGACGAACCTTTTTCGTTTCCATTTGTTTTTGCAACTCCCATAAAGACGCAGAAGGGCTAATAGAAAAAACTGGGCTACTCATCACCTTTTTTGCCTTAGTTTCTGATAAATCAAGTCCTAAAGCCTTATATTGCAAAATATCTCTTTCTGTAATTATTCCTTTTACTTTATTTTTTTCAATCACTAAAACACAACTACCACGAGAAAATCTCTGACACTCATCACTATAATTTGAGAGTAGAGAACAATGATTATTACATTCACTCATTAAAGCAATAACTGCCGAGAGTTTTGTTCCCGGAGAAACAGTCAAGGGTTGATAGTCAATCATTTATTTTTTATATCATAAGAGTTGTTTTTGATAAATTTTGCTCAGCATTATTCAATACCCTTCTTATTGAATCGTTCAAATTAAACTCAAAAAAAATAGTCTTGCTAATTTCTGATAATTGTAAAAGTATCCAACAGTTAATCTGTCAATCTTTTTGGGATTTTAAATATTTTTGTTGAATGTTTTAAATATTAACAAAAAATAATCAAAATAATTCTTACTGCCCACGTTTTTTATTTTCCCAATGTTCAAAATAATTTTACAAACTTCTTTTATTATATCAATAATATTTTAAACTTAAAAAGAGAATATTGTATTTTCTACTTACTCTTTTATTTTGAAAATTACAAGATCAATGATATATACATAGGTATGCAAAATGATTAAAATAAAAAAATAAAGTATTTATTCATAAGTGTTGATAATATAGCAAAATATTGTACTTAAGTATAAAGTAATTTTATAAAAAAATGACGATCATAAAAAAGAATGATAGAGCATTAGAAAATAAATTATAATGATACTGTTAAACAAAAACTGTTTAGACAATTATCAAAAAAGTACAAAGAAAAAATATATAAAAGCAATGGTAAAAATAAATATAAAAAAACATTACAAGCTAGAAACTTTTTAGAAATAGATCTAAACATTAAATTTATTATCAAAAACTATCTCAAGCTATGGAAAAAATTTTGGTCATTGAAGATGAAATAAACATTGCTAGAAATATTAAACAAATCCTAGACCTATCAAACTTTTATACTATTACTGCTGACAATGGAAGCGAAGGAGTTGAACTTGCAAAAGAAGAAATGCCTGACTTAATTTTATGCGATGTAATGATGCCCAATTTAGACGGTTATCAGGTTCTGACGGAATTAAAAAAAGATGGTAAAACCGATAATATTCCTTTTATTTTTTTAACAGCAAAATCCGATCGCCCCTACTTTCGGAAAGGAATGGAATTAGGTGCTGACGATTATTTAACTAAACCTTTTACTCCCGATGAATTGTTTACGGCAGTGAATACATGCCTAGCAAAACATCAAAAAATGAAGAAACAAGCACAAGACAAAATTGATGAATTAAGTAGTCGAATACAAAAAGCCTTGCCCCATGAACTTTATACCCCTTTAAATGGCATGATGGTATCTGCTTCATTGCTGAATGAATACGCTGAATCTATGAGTGTCGAAGAAATTAAAGACATGGCAAAGACTCTTTTAGATTCTTCTCAACGATTACATCAAATTAGTGAAAAATTTGTTCTTTATACCTATTTAGAATTTCTTACCAATAATTCCGAAAAATTAGAAGAAACCCGTCAAAAACAATATAGTTGTTTTACAAAAACTATTATTGAAAATATTGCCAAAATAGAAGCAGAAGCATTTAACAGAAAATCAGATTTAGCTTTGGAGATAGAGGAGGCATCTATTAAAACTTCAGAGAGTGATTTACATAGAATAGTCAAAGAATTAGTTAATAATAGCTTTAAATTCTCCCATCAAGGGCAGCATGTTAAAATTTTAAGTAAAATTAGCGATGATGATTCTTACCATCTATTTATAATCAATGAAGGTAAGTGCATGACATCAGAACAATTAGAAGAAATTGGCTCATTTCGACAGTTTCACCAAGAATTTTTCTCTCAAGAAGGTTGCGGTTTAGGACTAGCAATCGTCAAAAAATTAATCAATATCTATCAGGGTTCAATTAGAATTGAAAGTCTTATTAACAACCAGACAGTGGTTCATGTCATTTTACCTCTAGGTGAGGCATAAGTTAGTGTAAGTGTAGTGAATAACAAAGTCTTGTTAACTATTTGAAAGAATCGACATTAGCCGATTACTAAAAACACTCAATTTTAATAATTTCCTATAACTTATTTAATTCATAATGATTTCTCTTGAATCTAAACTTAATTCTATTGATACTCTTATTCTCGATATTCAAGGCATGAAATGTGCCGCCTGTGTGAAAGCGGTAGAAAAACAAATTACTCGACATCAAGGGGTTATTTGTGCTAATGTCAATTTGATTACCGCCGTAGCTTCGATCGAGTATGAAAAAGGCTCAATTCAACCTCAGTCTTTGGCAGAAAAATTAACCGCATTGGGTTTTCCAAGTCAGGTTAGGCAGGGAGAAAGAATAGAAGAGGAACAAAAAAACAAAATAGAAGAAAAACGAAAACAAGAACAGCAAAAAAGGATTTATGAGTTAATTAGTGCAGGTTTACTGCTTCTTTTCTCCATTATTGGACATTTACACCATTTTGGGATTCATACAGGGACTTTTTTCAGTAACATTTGGTTTCATTGGGCATTAGCAACCCTTGCTTTGTTGATACCGGGTAGGGAAATTTTACTTAATGGTTGGCAGGGTTTATGGCACGGTAAACCGAATATGAATAGTTTGGTGGGTATTGGTGCAACTACCGCTTATCTCACCAGTTGTATTGCTTTAATTTTTCCTGAATTGGGTTGGGAATGTTTTTTTGATGAACCTGTTATGTTATTGGGGTTTATTTTCTTAGGTAGAGTATTAGAATCAAATGCCAGATACAAAGCAATGGATTCTCTGGAAACCTTACTGGGTTTAAAACCGCAATTTGCCCGTTTAGTGGGTAAAAATAATTATGAGGAAGACCAAGGTGTTAAAATCCCGGCAGTAGGAGTTAAGGTTAATGAATGGGTTAGGGTGTTGTCAGGGGAGCAGTTTCCCGTTGATGGAGTGATTGTAAAAGGGAAAACCATTATTGACGAGTCGTTGTTGACGGGGGAGTCTTTTCCTGTATCCAAGGGCGAAGGAGATAAAGTGTCTGCGGGTACTATCAATCAAGAAAATATGGTTATCGTCGAAGCCGTTAACACGGGTAGTAAAACTGTTTTAGGGCAGATTATTGCGACGGTAGAAGAAGCTCAAACTCGTAAAGCACCTATTCAAAAAATAGCTGATGTGGTGTCTGGTTACTTTGCCTATGGCATAATGGCGATCGCATCTTTAACTTTTTGTTTTTGGTATTTTTGGGGAACTGAAATTTGGGCAAATCTATTGACAGAATTAGATACGAGCAAAGCCATTTTGAGTGTGAAATTAGCCATTGATGTTTTAGTTATAGCTTGTCCTTGTGCGTTAGGTCTAGCTACCCCCACCGCTATTTTAGTGGGTACAACCATTGGAGCTGAAAAAGGACTGTTAATCAAAGGAGGAGATATATTAGAGCAAGTTAAAAACCTGAAAACCATCGTTTTTGATAAAACAGGCACAATAACCGAGGGTATCCCTTCTATTACGACTATTCTTTCCTTCCATCCAGAATTTAATCATCAATCGATTTTACAAATTGCGTCTAGCTTAGAAATGGTTTCCAATCATCCCCTCGCCCAAGGCATTATTAAACAGGCTCAGAATCAGTCTTTAACAACCCTTAAAACCCATGAATTAAGTGCAGTTTCAGGAAAAGGGGTGAAAGGAATCATAGAAATCAACGAACAGTTATCATGGTTTTATTTAGGTAATCCGTCATGGCTAGAAGATCATCAAATTAGTATTACTACCGAAATCTTGGAACAAGTTAACCCTTTAGAAGCACAGGGAAAAACCGTTGTCTATTTAGCTCAGAATAGCCATATTGTCGGAGTAATTGCCCTTGGGGATAAGATTCGACCTTTTGCCCGTGAAACAGTAAAAAATCTGCAAAATATGGGCTTAGAAGTCATGATCATGAGTGGCGATCGCCCCGATGTAGTGAAATATATTGCCGAAAAAGTGGGGATTGAGCAATACTATGGTGATTTAACCCCTCAAGGGAAATGTGATTTAATCCAACAAATTCAACAAAAAAACCCCCATCAATTAGTAGCAATGGTGGGAGATGGCATCAATGACGCTCCGGCTATGAGTACCGCCCAAATTGCGATCGCTATGGCACAAGGAGCAGAAGTTGCTTTAAAATCAGCAGGGATAGTTTTAACAAGAGGGAAATTACCAGACTTAATCACCGCCATTAACCTGAGCAAAATGACGTTAAAGAAAATCAAGCAGAATCTTTTTTGGGCATTAAGTTACAATTTGGTTGCTCTTCCCATTGCCGTAGGCTGTCTTTTACCCTCTCAACATTTTTGGTTAAATCCTAGCACTGCTGGAGCTTTTATGGC
This sequence comes from Cyanobacterium aponinum PCC 10605, assembly GCF_000317675.1. Taxonomy (NCBI): domain Bacteria; kingdom Bacillati; phylum Cyanobacteriota; class Cyanophyceae; order Chroococcales; family Geminocystaceae; genus Cyanobacterium; species Cyanobacterium aponinum. The sequence continues at coordinate 1,046,871 of NC_019776.1, read as the reverse complement.
TTTTAGCTCCATTTTTGTCGTCACAAACTCCCTCTTACTAAAATATACTCGGTGAGGGAATCGAAAAACAGAAAAGGAAGATAATAGATGCGATCAACGCCATCGCACCTTCGGTGAACGAACTTTGAAAAGAGTATCGGGGTTATAAGTGATGAAATTACCGAACGGAGACAAAGTAAAGCAAATTCAAATAGAAGAAAAACTAACCACTTATATATTAAGAATATCGGACAAGGTTAGGTGTCAGGTGTTGAGGATAGGGGGATGAGGGGATAAGGGGATGAGGGGAAACAAGTAATAAATAAATAATAAGTGTTCGGAGTTTTTAATTCTTAATTCTTAATTTTTCCATTGCTCTTTGCCCCTTTTAACTTTGCCCATGACCAAGAAAATTTATTCAGAACTCAGGTTAGAATAAAAAAAGCATCTTAATAAAAGTTAATCTTATTTCCACCAGAAGCGACTAGAGGCAAAAAATGACTCAAAAATGGGAAGATAGTCAACCAAAGAACGGAAAATTATTCGTGACATCCAATGACAGTAAAAAAAATGATTTTCCAAACCGAGAAATTTCCCCACAAACTCAAGAAAAAAAACAAGGTAACAATCTCATTTTAGGTTTATTACTTGGGGTTATCGGAACATTCATTATTATGAAAGTAATTGAAACAAAAACCTCTACAACCGCTAATAACGTTTCTACTCCTCAAACACAAATACCTGCAACCAGTTCTAGTCAAACAATTACTACTGTGAAAGCGCAGATTACACAGATAGCGAATAAGGTAGAAACCACAGGCACAGTCTCCGCTTTTGAGTTAATACCTGTAATGTCTTCAGCCAGTAACTTACAGATAAAAGAGGTTTTAGTAGATGAAGGAGACATAGTTGCTCAGGGAGATATTTTACTTCGTTTAGATGACACCATTCTCAAAGCAGAATTAGCTCAAGCCCAAGCAGGGGTTAGTCAATCTCAAGCAAGATTAGCAGAATTAAAAGCAGGAACAAGAAAAGAAGAATTAGCAAGGGCGAAAGAAAATGTAACCTTTGCCCAAGCGGAAGTTAATCAAGCACAATCAGATTTACAATTGGCCGTAACCAGATTAGAAAGAAATAAACAACTAGAAGCAGAAGGGGCAATTCCTAGGGATAGATTAGATGAGTTTATTAACAATAAGTTGAGTCAGGAATCTAATTTAATTCAGGCACGGGCAAGATTAGCAGAAGCAAAACAAAGATTGCAAGAGTTAGAAGCAGGAGAAAGAGAAGAAGTTATTACTCAAGCTGAAGCAAATTTAAGGGAGGCAAAAGCCAGAGTTAAATTAATTCAAGCAAGGTTAGCAGAAACAATTATTACTGCTCCCACAGGGGGCAAAATAGCGGAAAGAAATGCTAGAGTAGGCGATGTAACCTCATCTTTTAATTCTCAAAAATTATTTACGATCATTGAGGATAAAAGACTAGAATTACAGTTAAAAGTACCAGAAAACCAGCTAAAAGATATTAAAACTGGACAAGTTGTTAATATTTACTCTTCAGCGAATGACAATATTCAACTAAAAGGAAAAGTCAGAGATATAAATCCCATCATCGATTCTGAATCCCGTCAAGGAATTGTCAATGTTGATTTGCCCCCTGATACTAATTTACAACCGGGGATGTTTGTACAAGCAACAATTATTACTTCTATTAAACCTAGTTTAACAGTGCCAATGGCGGCGGTTTTACCTCAAGTTGATGGGAAAGGATTAGTTTACACCCTACAAACGGATAATACAGTTAAATCTCAGCCTGTGACATTAGGGGAAATAATCGGTAACGATAGAGTAGAAATCTTATCGGGATTAGAGGTCGGAGATACGATCGCACTTCAGGGAGTCAATTATTTACAAGATGGTAGTCAAGTAAAAGTAGTCACTAATTAACCTCAGTTTGGTTAAAGAATATCGGATAAGAGTAGGTGTTAGGGATGGGGGGGGTGAGGAGATGAGGGGATGAGGGGATAAGGTGTCAGGTTTCGGGTTTCAGGTTACAGGTTTTAGAAGAAAGTAATAAGTATTCGGAGTTTTTAATTCTTAATTCTTAATTCTTAATTCTTAATTTTTCCTTTGCCCCTTGCCCCTTGCCCTTTGCCCCTTACCCTTTACCCAAAATGTCATGATTCCTAGACATAGCCGACCAAAGAGCAGAAATACTCACAAGGGAAAGATATAATTGGATGTTGGCACAAACTAATTATTTTAACAAAACCCCGAATCTTAGTTTAAGCCTTATAGTAAGTTATCAGATAATTATTTATGACTGACAGTATCCGCATTTTGATGTGTCCCCCTGATCACTACGATGTTGACTATGTGATCAACCCTTGGATGGAAGGAAACATACACAAATCTAGTCAAGACCGTGCCGTTGAGCAATGGCAAAAATTATACCACATTATTAAAGAATATGCCATTGTGGACTTAGTAACTCCTCAAAAAGGTGTCCCTGATATGGTATTTACCGCTAATGCGGGTTTAGTTTTGGGAGATAACGTTGTCTTAAGTCGCTTTTATCATCCTGAAAGACAAGGAGAAGAGCCTTTTTTTAAACAATGGTTTGAAGAAAATGGTTTCACTGTTTATGAATTACCCAAGGATTTACCCTTTGAAGGAGCAGGAGATGCTTTATTTGATAGAGAAGGGCGCTGGTTATGGGCGGGTTACGGTTTTCGCTCAGAATTAGATTCTCACCCTTACATTGCTAAGTGGTTGGATACAGAGGTTTTATCTTTGCGGTTGATTGATAATCGCTTCTATCATCTTGATACCTGTTTCTGTCCTTTGAAAGACGGTTATTTACTTTACTATCCCGAAGCCTTTGATAGTTATTCTAATCGTTTAATTGAGATGCGTGTACCCGCAGAAAAACGTATTGCCATTGATGAAGCCGATGCGATTAATTTTGCCTGTAATGCGGTAAATATTAATGATGTCGTCATTATGAATAAAATTAGTGACGATTTAAATAGCAGAATTACGGAAAAAGGTTTTAAAGTTATTCAAACACCTCTGACAGAGTTTTTAAAAGCAGGAGGAGCGGCAAAATGCCTTACTCTAAGAGTAACTGAGCCAATTTTAGAGGATGTTCATGCTAATGTTTCCGTGGTTAGTAAAGTCTTGAAAATGGAAGGACATCTTCTCGATTCTGGTTTGATGAATCGGGCTTTAGATATTATTGTTAAAGAGGGCGGTAGTTTCAAAGTTCTTAATTTTAACCTCGGTTTAGAAAGACAAAGTCCATCTAATGCAGAAGTCCGAGTATCTGCACCTTCTAATGATGTGATGGAGGATATTATCAGTCAATTAATTGACTTAGGAGCTGTTTCTACTCCTGATAAACAAGTGGATGCTAATCTCGAAACCGTTGTTAAAGCAGGGGTTTCTCCTGATGATTTTTATGTGACTACTATCTATCCTACGGAAGTACGTATTAACGGTTATTGGGAACGAGTAACGAATCAACGCATGGATGCAGCGATCGTAGTTTCTGAAGAAAATGAAGGAATAACTGCTACTTGTAAGTTATTACGAGATTTAGAAGTGGGAGAAAAAGTAGTTGTTGGCGTAGAAGGAATCCGCACAGTGCGATCGCCCCAATCCCGAGAAGAAAGAAATAAAACCCAAGAATTTAGTTTTATGAGCGGTGGTGTTTCTAGTGAACGCCGTGTGGAATTATTAGTAGAACAAATCGCTTGGGAAATGCGCCATATACGGGATCAAGGAGGAAAGGTAGCCGTTGTGGCAGGTCCTGTGGTTATCCATACTGGTGGTTCAGGTCATCTTGCCCGTTTAATCCGTGAAGGTTATGTTCAATGTCTATTAGGAGGAAATGCGATCGCAGTTCATGACATGGAACAATCTCTGATGGGAACATCTTTAGGGGTAGATATGCGTAAAGGCGTACCTGTAAGCGGTGGCCATCGTCATCATTTAAAAGTCATTAACATGGTGCGTCGCGCTGGTAGCATCGCCCAAGCAGTAGAGCAAGGCATTATCAATCAGGGAATTATGTATGAGTGCGTGAAAAATAATATCCCCTTCTGTTTAGCGGGTTCAATCCGTGATGATGGCCCTTTACCTGACACTTATATGGACTTGATTAAAGCTCAAGCAGAATACGCTCGTCTTCTCAAAGGCACAGACATGATTTTAATGTTATCCACCATGTTACATTCTATCGGTGTTGGTAATATGACCCCTTCTGGAGTAAAAATGGTGTGTGTGGATATAAATCCTGCGGTTGTAACCAAATTGAGCGATCGAGGTTCAATTGAATCTGTTGGTATTGTCACTGATGTTGGCTTATTCCTCAGTTTATTAGTACAACAATTAGATAAATTAACTCGTCGTTATGAACTGACTTCTGCTAGTTAACCTCAGTTCTGTTTAAGAATATCTAATAAGGTTAGGTGTCAGGTGTCAGGTTGCAGGTGTTAGGGTGATGAGGAGATGAGGAGATGAGGGGAGAGGGTTAAGGCAATTTTATCGTTATTTCTAAGAAGAAGCTATAAGGTTTTCTGACTACGAGAAAATAATGCTTTCAGCTTATCCAAAACTCAGGTTAGTTAATCAGTTTTAATCAGTAGTAATAAGCAATACCTGAGTTGAGGGTTAGGAGAGTTCCCTGCGCTCGTACACTCCTTTCAGTCATGAACGGAGTTTTTAATTTTTAATTCTTAATTTTTAATTCTTAATTATCAACTATTCATCTTTGCCCTCTCCCCTCGAGAGGGGAGATAAAGGGGGGTTTACCCCTTGCCCTTTTAACTTTTCCTTTTCTCCTGCAACGAAAATAGTATTTTAAGTCAACTACCTCAATGCACTGAGTTTTATTCCCAAGTTTGCGTTTGGTAAGCCTTTTGCCTTCAGTGTACGTATAGGAAACCTTTAAGCTATATAGACTTGACATAGGAATATTTTATCTTAAAAAGGCAATGGGCTTAAGCCCATTGTTATCCTTTTCCCTTCTCCCTGTCCTGATTAAATATTATACCATAAAATTTTATAAATTCAAAGCATTTTCAATATTTAAGATTAAGAAACATATCAAACTTGACAAAATTCAGGTAATTCATTGTATGGTTAACTAGAAGTTGCACAACAAAAAAATCATTGTAATGGTTATCAAAACACCAGAATGGGTTAAGGATGCAGTTTTTTATCAAATATTTCCCGATCGCTTCTCCATGGGTAAACCGCCTCAACCACACTATAACAATCATATTAAGGCAAATAATCTTGAATCATGGCACAGTCAGCCAACTCCTCAAGGATACAAAGGGGGAAATTTTTGGGGAATTATTGATAAGTTAGACTACATCAAAGATTTAGGTATTAATGCTATTTACTTTACTCCTATTTTTCAATCCACCTGTAATCATCGTTATCATACCCATGATTATTATCAAGTTGATCCCTTACTAGGAGGAAACTACGCTTTTCAAGAGTTTTTAAAACAGGCACATCAACGTGAGATAAAAGTTGTGCTTGATGGGGTTTTCAACCATGTGGGGAGGGGATTTTTCTTTTTTAACGATATTCTGGAAAATGGTCCTTTTTCTGCTTGGTTAGATTGGTTTAAGGTGGAGAAATGGCCTGTTTCTGCCTATGATGGCTCTTTACCTGCTAATTATGCCAGTTGGGTGGGCAATCGTGCTTTACCCCAATTTAATCATAATAATCCTCAAGTTAGGGAATATATTATGCAGGTGGCAGAATATTGGTTACATCAAGGAATAGATGGTTGGCGTTTAGATGTACCAGACCAAGTTAAAGTCGAGGGTTTTTGGCAAGAATTTAGAGAAAGAGTAAAAAACATTAATCCAGAAGCCTATATTGTCGGGGAAATCTGGAAACCTGCTGAAAAATGGCTAGATGGTACTCAATTTGACGGAGTAATGAATTATCAATTTACAGAAGCTACTTTGGCTTTTGCTGGAGGCGATCGCATTTTACGTCAACACGTCGATATTCCGCCCTATTATCCCTATCCTCCCTTAAATCCTCGTAAATACGCCCAAAGAATTCACCATTTGCTTAATCTTTATGATTGGGAAATTACCCTAACCCAACTCAATCTTCTTGCTAGTCACGACACAGCTAGATTACTAACCATCGCTGGAGGAGACATTAAAACCGTTGAAATCGCCACTCTACTGTTATTTACTTTCCCCGGCGCACCGAGCATCTATTATGGAGATGAAGTGGGATTATTAGGAGGCTTAGATCCTGATTCACGTCGTGTTTTTCCACCACCACAATCATGGAATCAAAATTTACTGAAATATCACAAAAATTTGATTCAATTAAGACATAAATATATTGCTTTAAGAAGGGGTAATTATCAACCTTTATATGCAGATGAACACATTTACATTTTTAGTCGTAAATATTCTGAAGAAACGATTATTGTTATTATTAACATAGATACTCAACCTCGAAATATAACATTAAATCTTTGTAATTTCCCCATTAAAATTAACGAAAAAATCTTTGGAGATAGTACTTTTATTTATGAACAAATAGACGGAAAAGAAAATATTGTTTTTAATTTACTGCCCCGTAGTGGTAGTTTGTTTATATAACCTCAGTTCTTGTTTAATAATATCGGATAAGGGTTCGGGGTTAGGAAAGAGGTGTCAGGTTGTAGGTTACAGGTTTAATTACTAATTGCTAATTGCTTGTAATTATTTTAATAGCTTTTCTGCTACTATTAAGCGAAAGAGCGATCGCACCAAAAACAAACTGAATAACCCTGTTAATCCAAACAAAATAAAAGCCCAAATATGATACAAAGTTGATACGAGTAAAATGCCCCCCAACAGAGAAAAACCACTCAAACAGGCATAAATTAGAGCTTTGATAGCAAGGTAAATACTTTTGTTGATTCTTTCTGCTTCCAAAGAACGAGAACGCAGTTGTAACTCTCCTTGTTCTAAGCGTTGTTGAAATTGTGAAAAAGCGGTTTCTAGGCGACTGGGCTTTAACAACTGTTTTTGAATAATATTTTTTCCCTCTCTAGCAATCAATAATAAAATATTAGTCGGATTACTAGAACGAGTAAGATTCCTGACGAAAGGTTGACTCGCCGCTAGTAAACTATAATTTGAGTCTAAAGTACGGGCGATACCATCTAAGGTGGTTAAAGCCTTGATAATGAAAGTTAATTGGGGAGGTAGGCGGAAGGGCTGTTGTTCAAACATAACATAGATTTCCGCACTGATTTCTTTAAAAGCGTTGACATCGATGGGTTTGTCCAAAAATCTTGTCAGGGAAAAACTGATTAAACGCTTTACGGCTGTCATATCTCCCACAGGTTCGATTAAACCCATATAAATCAAAGTATTTAAGACCTGATCAGTGTCTTTTTGTAACATGGCAAAGAATGTTTGTACCATCTGCTCTTTTGCTAATCCTTTCACCTCTGCCATTGCCCCAAAATCATAAAAAATAATTGCACCTTCGTCATTTACAGCCATATTACCGGGGTGAGGATCTGATTGAAAAAAACCGTCTTCTAATAGTTGTTTTAAGTATGTACAAATTCCTAGCTCAATTAGGGGTTTTATTGGTATTTCTTTTTTTAATAAAGCCTCTTTATCGTTAATTTTAATACCGGGTAAATATTCAAGAGTTAATATTTTTTTTGTGGTGTATTCCCAGTAAACTTTGGGGACAATTATTTTAGGTTCTTTTTGAAAATTAAACCGAAATCTATCAGCATTTTCTCCCTCTTGTAAATAATTTATTTCTGCAAATAAAATCTCAAAAAATTCTTGATAAATAAGGTTTAAATCATATTTTCTAAAACTAGGAATAAAACGATTTCCGATACCAATTAAAATTTTTAAAACTTTAAAATCTAATTGAAATAATTGCTCTAATCCCCTTCTTTGAACTTTAACAACTACTTTTTCTCCCGTTTTTAGTTTGGCTCTGTGAACTTGCCCTAAACTTGCCGCCGCAATGGGTACACGTTCAAATTCTGCAAAAATATTCTCAATATTATCCCCTAATTCTAACTCAATAAGTGCGATCGCATCTTCTGATAAAAATGGAGGAACACGATCTTGTAATTGACTAAATTCTTCTACATATTCTAAAGGAATTAAATCAGGACGAGTGGACAGAGCCTGACCGATTTTAATAAAAGTAGGGCCTAACTTAATTAATTTTTTGACTAACCATCTTGCTCTTTTTTTCTTTTGTAAATCCCTATTATTTTTGCTGATAAAATCTAATAATAATAACCAAGAAAATTGTAAAATAGTAATTGTAATATCCCACTGACGAGCAAATAAAGAATATCGGTTTCGATCCCATGATAAATTATAATTAATAAATCTCATTCTTTCCCTACCTTCCCAAAATTTGGAAAAGTAATAACAAAAGTATTTAAAAAACGATCAGTTTGACTAGAAGGATTACTTTCCACAGTAATAATTCCGTTTAAATTCTGTACTAAAGATTGTACCAAAGCTAGTCCTAATCCTGTGCCGCTATTGGTGACATTCTCCACACGGCTACCCTGATAAAAAGGCTGAAAAATTAGACTCTCTTCCGCTATGGAAATGGGAAATCCGCAGTTTGTCACCTCGATAATATTATCAGAATTTTGCTCATAAATTCGTAAGATAATATCTGTATCTTCGTGAGAAAATTTACAGGCATTATTAATTAATTCTCGAAGAATCAAATTCAGACTATTTAAATCAGTATAAAGATAATCTAAAGAGCTATCGATTACTAAATTAATTTGCTTATAATGCAATTCTTGAGAGAAAAAATTGTACAATTCTCCTAATAATGGTTGTAGATAAATTTTTTGTGACTCAACATCAATGTTATTGCTTTCTAATGTTTGTAGTGCTAATAAATTATTAACTAAATTAATTTCCTTTTCACATTCATCAGCTAATATATCTAAATAACGGATACTTTGTTCATTTTTATTAAGCAATTTCAGCATTTTTATCCCCATTTTCATGTTAGCTAAGGGGGTTTTTAAGGCATCACTTAAACTAGCAATAAATTCATCTTTTATCTTATTAACTCTCCTTAGCTCATCCACGTAATTGCGTAATTTTTGACCTAATTTTGCTTGAACTTCCAAACTTACTTGTAACTGAGAAGTCCTTTCATTTACAAGGGACTGAACTTTTAAAAAAGCCTGTTCATTAACAATGGAATTAGTAATTTTTTTTGCCATCCATTTTGCTAATTCTATTTCAGCATTACTCCAGCGTTTTTCTTTATTATTTTGAATAATATATAAACCTAAAATTAGGGGCTTATTAATATTATTACTGATTCTTTTTTTGAACAAAGGAACTATCACTAAAGATTTAGTTAAATCTAGGAAAAAAACTTTTTCAATATCTTCTAAAATCCCTAGTTTTTCTAACTGTTTTTTACTACTTATTTTGATAATTTCAGGTGCTTTTTTCCAAGCGTAAGTAGTTAGAGGGGAATCTAATAAATCATAGATTAACTCACTTTTTTCTTTACCATTATGCCCAGAGGAATTATATTGATATAAAATCTCTACTTTGGTTGAACCCAGAATTTCTGTTATATTTTTTAGAGATACGTGATTATATTTAAACTTCAGAACTAAAATGCGATCGAATTTCAGTATTTCTGCTGTTTCTGCAATATCGGGTTCAAAAATACCATCCATTTTGAGAATAAAAAAATTCACAGCTAGGGTTAATTATACTGGTAACGCCATAGATTAGGTTTTTTCCTGAACAATATTACTTTAACTTAATGTCAATGTCGAAAGAAATCCCACGCTTAGTTTTCCATCGCAAAAAAAATAATCAAACAAGCGATGGGACGGGGCTTTTAAAGAGCGGAAATAGTTCCGCTCACTGCCCCTCATGAATTTCGACCAGTAAATAAAATCGACCGTAGGGAGTCCACACTCTACTCTTTTTTTTGCTCACACTTGCAGTTACCACTTTTTTTTATTATGGTAGATAAAATGAGGTATATAAAAGGCAGTGTTAACTCTAAACTACACCTATAGAATATATCCTGATGGCAAACAGTCTGCTCAATTGGGAAATTGGTTAGAGACTTGTCGTTGTACATACAATTATGCTCTGCAAGAGTTGAAAGATTGGATAAAGTCTCGCAAAACTCCTGTGGATAGATGTAGTTTGGAGTCGGAATATATCATGCCTGCAAACTATCCTTTTCCTTCATATCACCAACAGCAGAATAATTTGCCCAAAGCGAAAAAAATATTTCCACGACTAAAAGAAGTACCTTCCCAAGTATTACAAACAACCATTAGACGTTTACACGATGGATGGGATTTCTTTCAAAAGCGTGGCTACGGTTTTCCACGGTTCAAGAAATACGGGCAAATGAAATCTTTGCTGTTTCCACAGTTCAAAACAAATCCCATCACGGGGTGGCAAATAAAGCTACCAAAATTAGGGGATGTTGTCATAAACTTACATCGTCCTATTCCCGAAGGATTTGTCGTAAAACAGGTACGAGTGATCAAAAAGGCAAAAGGATGGTATGCAGTAATCGTCTTACAATCAGATATATCGATACCCGATCAAGTGCCTCATGGTCATTGTATAGGTGTCGATGTAGGATTATTGAGTTACATGTCAACTTCTGATGGTTTTGTCGAACCTCGTCCAAAATTCTTGAAAGAGCTATACAGACGGCTGAAAGTGCTTCAACATAGGCTTTCAAAGAAACAGAAAAGGTCGAAGAATTACGAAAAACTAAGGAAGCAAATAGAAGCTCTCCATAACCATATTGCATTCAAACGGAAAGATTATCAATTCAAGCTATGTCACAAGTTATGCGATATGGCAGATTCTATCTTCTTAGAAGACTGTGATTTCCGCATTATGGCAAAGGGTATGTTAAGCAAACATACCTTAGACGCTAGTTTTGGGCAATTTCGTTCGATACTAAAGTATGTAGGCAAAAGACGAGGGGTTTTTGTTGATGAAGTAGATCATCGTGGTACATCTCAAACTTGTCCTAATTGTCGTACAGAAGTAAGGAAAGAATTGTCTGAGCGTTGGCATTCTTGCTCTGAATGCAATTATAAATGTGATAGAGATATAGCCTCAGCACAGGAAATTTGCAATAGAGGTATAGAAAAATATAGTACCCAAGGACTTTGGGGGAAAGAAATTGGCTATCAAGTCGGGCTGTCGGGGGCTATGTGCCTAGATAAGTGGCGTAGCGATGGAAGCCTGCGTCGGCGCAAGACGCAAGGGAAAGTCCACCAAGAGAGGATAGCAAATTCTCAGTAGCAATATTGAGAAGCCCACGCTTACACGAAGTGAAGCGATGGGAGTAGTCACATAATACTAAATAACTTGTACAATGGTATTATTTTAATCTTAAGATTGATGTAAACATGACCAATAATCAACCACAAGCATTAGGATCAGTCATTCAAGGTTCATTAAGTGAAGGATTAGAAGTGAGACTCCATCCCGATGTTTCTGTGGAAGATATGCGTGTAGGTAAGTTTTTAGTAGTACAAGGGACTCGATCGCGCTTTTTTTGTTTATTAACCGATGTCTCTTTAGGCACATCTAACCCCCGAATCTTTACCCATCCGCCTGATCATAATGATAGCTTTTGGATGGATATTTTAGCAGGTAGCGACACCTACGGCACGATTGAAATTGCCCCCATGTTAATGTTAACCCTCACTGACACAGAAAAAGAGTTAGTTAACTATGACAATATTCCTCAATTAGAAGGCATAGAAACCAATCTGCAACTATTACCCGTCAAAACCATCCCTAGTCACTTCAGTCAAGTATATGAATCCACGGAAAGAGACTTCCGTTGCGTCTTTGGGTGGGAAAATGACCCCTACAAATGTAACTTTTCCATCGGACAACCTTTAGATATGGATGTACCTGTCTGTATGGATTTATCTCGTTTTGTGGAAAGAAGTAACGGTATTTTCGGAAAATCTGGCACAGGTAAATCATTTCTCACTCGTTTATTGATTTCTGGGGTTATTCGTAAAGAAGCCGCCGTTAACTTGATGTTTGATATGCACTCAGAATATGGTTGGGAAGCCGTCAGCGAAGCGAAACAAGCCGTTACCGTCAAAGGTTTAAAACAACTTTTCCCTAACCGTGTAGAAATCTATACCCTCGATGCAGAATCAACCCGTCGGCGCGGTGTCACCAATGCCCATGAATTGTATTTAAGTTATAGTCAAATTGAGATTGAAGATTTACGACTTATTGCCAGAGAGTTAGGTTTGTCAGAAGCTAGTCTCGACAACGCTAACATTTTAGCATCAGAATTTGGCAAAGATTGGATTTATCAGCTAATAAACATGACAAATGAAGATATTTCCATCTTTTGCAACGAAAAACAAGGGCATCAAGGCTCAATCATGGCATTACAACGAAAATTAAAACGTCTTGAAGATTTAAAATATATGAAGTCGGCTTGTCCCCATAACTATATCAAAGAAATTCTCTCTTTATTGGATGGCGGTAAAAATGTAGTGATAGAGTTTGGCTCTCAAGGAAGTATGCTTTCTTATATGCTAGTTACCAATATGATTACCCGTCGTATCCATACCGAATATGTGAAAAAAGCCGAAAAATTCCTCCAGTCAAAAAATGTTCTCGATCGCCCTCGTCAATTAGTGATTACCATAGAAGAAGCTCACCGTTTTCTCGATTCCAAAATAGTTCATCAAACCATCTTCGGTACGATCGCCCGTGAAATGCGTAAGTATTTTGTCACCTTACTAATTGTGGATCAACGCCCATCAGGGATTGACAACGAAGTAATGTCACAGGTAGGCACAAGAATAACTTGCTTACTTAACGATGAGAAAGATATTGATGCTATTTTTACAGGAGTATCTGGTGCGAGTGGTTTAAGATCAGTATTAGCCAAATTAGATTCAAAACAACAAGCCTTAGTATTAGGTCACGCTGTGCCTATGCCTGTAGTTGTGCGTACCCGTCCCTATGATGGTACTTTTTACGAAGAAATAGGGGATAATGATTGGCAAAATAAGAGTGATGAAGAAGTGTTTAAAGAAGCTAAATCCGCCCTTTCAGACTTAGGTTTTTAAGACAATGTTGCTTATGAACAACTCTCACCATTAAACTAAATGGACAAATTAACTTATTCTTACCCTCTATTTTTGATTAAAACTGTATGCAATCCTATTCTCTTTTTGCCCCTGCTAAAATTAATCTCCATTTGGAAATTATAGGCGATCGCACTGACGGTTATCATGAATTAGTGATGATCATGCAAAGCGTTAATTTAGGAGATATAATTCACTTAAGAGCCAATGGCACCGACGAAATTCGCCTCTTTTGTCAAAATCCTCAAGTGCCTTTAGATGATACTAATTTAGCTTATAAAGCAGTGCGTTTAGTACAAGAAAAATACCCTACCCTCAGTCGTAACTATGGCGGAATAGACATCACCATCGAGAAAAATATCCCCGTTGCGGCAGGATTAGCAGGAGGCTCAAGTAATGCTGCGGCTGTCTTAGTCGGGCTTAACCTTATGTGGAATTTAGGCTTAACTCAACCAGAATTAAAAGATTTAGGGGCTTTATTAGGTTCTGATGTACCCTTTTGTATTTCAGGAGGAACTGCGATCGCTACTGGTAGAGGAGAACAAATTGAGCCATTACCCGATTTAAAAAATTTGTGGGTAATCCTCGCAAAATATAGTAATATCAGCGTTTCCACAGGATGGGCATACAATACTTATCGAGAACTATTTAACCATGAATACATCTCCAATCCCCAAGAAGTAAAACAACGCACCCACGAAATCCATAGCGGTAACTTAGTCAAAGCTATCAGTAAAAATGATTACAAGCAAATTGGAGCTTTACTGTACAATGACCTTGAAAAAGTCGTTTTACCGGAATATAGTGCCGTAAATGAACTTATAGAGGCATTTAAAAGCAAAAACGTATTAGGAGCGATGATGTCTGGTTCAGGACCCACAGTATTTGCATTGTGCGACAAAAAAGAGGAAGCCGAAACAATCATGGAAGAAGTAAAAGAAAGTATAAATGATCCCAACCTAGATTGTTGGTTAACCCAAGTTTGTCCCCATGGTATCATGGTTAATCAATAGTAGTCATGAGTTAAAATAAAGATCAGAATTTCCCCCCTCCCCTCCGTGAAACAGGCATCTTGCCTGTATTTTGCTCAAAATGTATCCCAAGCAGATGTGTAACTAAAGTCATCAAAGAGTTTTATCAACCATCAAATGTCCTTGACATCTTTATTAAAAGAGAAACGAGCAGAAATAATAGCAATCGCCGCAAAGCATGGGGCTTTTAATGTGCGTGTTTTCGGCTCAGTGGCAACGGGTAAAGAGAAAGAAAATAGTGACATAGATTTTTTGATTGACTATGACCCACACAAGGTTACATCTTGGTTTCCGGGAGGATTATTAATGGATTTACAAGATTTATTGGGGTGTAAAGTAGATATTGTTACCGAAGATGGAATTAGTCATTTAATTAGGGAGCGTATTTTAAAAGAAGCAAAACCGTTGGCAAAAATACAATTTTTATAAATTAACAGTTTTTATTTTACCTGACACCTGAAACCTGCAACCTGACACCTTTTCCTAACCAATAATTTATATAATCACAGTAAAATAGCCATTATGGAAATAGGAAATTTTCGCTTACATCCAGATACCATCGCAGAGGTTAAAGAAAGAGTTGATTTAGTGGAAATTGTCTCGGATTATGTAGTGATTCAGAAAAAAGGCAGACAATATACAGGATTATGCCCTTTTCATGATGAGAAAACCCCCAGCTTTACCGTTAATCCCACCAAGCAATTATATTACTGTTTTGGTTGCGGGGCAGGAGGAGGGGCGATTAAATTCTTAATGGAAATTGGGAAACAGTCTTTTAAGGATGTTATTTTAAATTTGGCTCAAAGGTATCAAATACCCGTTAAAACGTTGGGGGCTGAGGAGCAAAAAGAGATTCAAAAACAGATTTCTTTACAAGAGCAATTATATGAAATTTTAGCGGTAGCAAATTATTTTTATCAACATAGTTTACAGCAAGAGGAAGGAAAATTTGCCTTAGACTATTTGCTTAATCAAAGGGGTTTAAGCAAAGAAAATATTGAGGAATATAAACTAGGATATGCCCCCAGTGGCTGGAATACTTTATACAATTATTTAGTAGAAATTAAAAACTATCCTTTATTATTAGTAGAACAGGCAGGATTAATTAGAAAAAAATCCAAAGGAGATGGTTATATTGACTATTTTCGAGATCGTCTTACTATTCCCATTCAAGATAATCAAGGTAGAATCATCGCTTTCGGGGCGAGAAGTTTAGATGGAAGTGAGCCGAAATATTTAAACTCTCCTGAAACAGATTTATTTTCTAAAAGTAAAACTTTATTTGGCATTAATTACGCCCAATCAGAAATTATTAAACAAGATAAAGTAATCGTCGTTGAAGGTTATTTTGATGCCATTGCTTTACAACTAGCAGGAATTAAAAATGTGGTGGCGGTATTGGGGACTGCGTTAACAGAAAAACATATTAAACAATTATCTCGCTATACTCAATCCAAGGAAATCATTGTTAATTTTGATGCAGATAAAGCAGGAGTTAAAGCGACGGAAAGGGCAATAAAAGAAGTAGAAAGTTTAGTTTATGCAGGACAAATTAAGTTAAAAATTCTAACGATTCCTGAAGGTAAAGATGCAGATGAGTTTTTAAAATCTGATGAAAATAGTATTAATAAATATCAGGAATTAATTAGCAAAGCTCCTTTATGGTTAGATTGGCAAATTGAGCAATTAATTGAGGGTTATAATTTAACTAAAAGTGATGATTATGAAATTGTTTTTAGTGCTTTATCTCGACTATTAAATAAAATTAGTAATCAGGCGACTAGGGATCATTATTTATCTTCTTGTGCAGAAATTTTAAGTAGTAAGAGAAGTAATTTAATTGGTCTAAATAGTGAGGATTTTAAAAGAATATATCAGAGTCTTAAGCAATCTTTAAAGCAGTTTAATAATGGATTTAATCGCAAAAAATATTATAAGTCTTTAGGAAAATCTTTTCAAAATCAGCAAACATCTGAGGCTGAATTTTTGTTACTGTTAGTTTATATTCACTGTCCTAGTTATCGAGAGCAAATTCTTGATTTATTAGAGGAAAAAGATTTGGTTTTTAGCTTGGCTCATCATCGTTTTTTATGGCAAAAAATTCACAAAGTGCCTGTTAGTCAAGTTATGGAAAAAAATACTAATTATTTATTACTAACTCTCCAAGAGACTATTATTGACAATAGCGAATTTAATCAATTATTAATTCCTTTATTTCATATTCAAGAAAATAAACAACCTATTTTATCTGATCCTTCTCATTATATCCAAGCAGCGATCGCATCTTTAGAAACTATTAATTTAGAAAAATATAAACAATATTGCCAACAAAAATATAGTGAATTTAGCCAAGAAAATAATTATGAAAAAATGGACTTTTATCAACAAGAAATAATCAACGCAATTAATGAATTAGAAAGATTAAAGTCTTTAAGAAAAGATTAATACTAGAGACAAGAACAATGATTGTTAAATTTACTCTGCCACTTCATCAAAAACTATTGCCTATCAGCTAAAATTAGTTACAATAGAAAGGATCTAAACAAAATATATCTACAAAAAGAATTCACCTTGACAATTTTTAGCCTTACAATTATCCTAAAATCCATTTTCAACTTTAGTAATTTAAGGAGAAGTCTATGTTAGACCGCAAGATCTATCAAATTTACAAAGAAGGTTGTGATGTCTCTATTTTCTTGCGGGATCAACAACGTTGGATTGAAGATGCACGTATCATCGGCATAGAAGGTGACATCGTGACCATCCGTTATGAAATGGACGAAGATTACGAAAATAGCTCGTGGGAAGAATTTGTCCGTTTAGATAGTATTGGTGCAGTCAGTCGTAAACTAGCATCTGTTCCCCGGGGCTATACGGATTTATTAGTTTCTGATGAGTGTCCTGAAGCGGAACAAATTTACCCTCGTCATCAGGATCAAGACCTCTAATTTTTAATTTACCAGTTTTGTGTAGTCTTAATTTTTTCCAGTATTTAGTTGTATTAATCACAATTAAGAATGTCTTTAAATCAATTTCAGGTGTGTGAAGGGGATTTATCTCCCGAAATCTTCCGTCAATATTCAGAATCTGACTGTTTGGCAATGGATACAGAAACCATGGGCTTAATCCCTCAGCGCGATCGCCTCTGTTTAGTACAAGTGTGCGATCGCAATGGTTTAGTTACAGCCATTCGCATTGCCAAAGGACAAACAGAAGCCCCTTTATTACAAAAACTCTTAGAAAATCCTGACATCACGAAAATTTTCCACTATGCCCGTTTCGATGTTGCTCAATTTAAGCACACTTTTGGAGTAGAAACGAATTCTATTTTCTGCACTAAAATCGCCAGTAAAATTGCCCGTACTTATACTCAAAGTCACGGTTTAAAAAGTTTAGTACAAGAATTAGAAGGAGTTGAGTTAGACAAAAAAGCCCAAAGTTCTGATTGGGGTAATGTCAACAGCCTTACATCCGAACAATTGAGCTATGCCGCCAATGACGTGCGTTATCTTATCCCCGTGAAAGATAAATTAATTACAATGTTACAACGGGAAGACCGTTGGTCATTAACTCGAAGATGCTTTGAGGCTATTTCCCTTTTTGTTGACTTGGATTTAATGTATTACAATAATGTTTTTGAACATCAATCCTGAAGAATCTTAATGGGGTAATGAGCAATAAATAGGAGTCAGAAGTTGGTATTGGGGTATTGGGATGGTAGGGGTTGAATATATTCAACCCTTACGGGAGGTTAATTAAACGCTTTTGCCCTCCCCCCTCGAGAGGGGGGATAAAGGGGGGTTTGTTTTAAGGGGAGACACAGAGAGGTTTCCCTATTGCCTTGTCTTAATCAATAAGGCCATTTCCAGTTAGTCATCTCAGGTTTGTCGATACCATGGGTATGAGCATAGTTTAAATGATCGATAATTTCATTTTTCATTCTTTCTTTTAAATATGCCGCCCGAGAACCAAGTTTAGGAACACGATCAATTACATCAATCACTAAATTGAAGCGATCGATCTGGTTTTGGATAGCTAGTTCTAAAGGAGTGTTAATGTTACCTTGTTCTTTATATCCTCTTACATGGAGGCGATCGCTCTCTCTGACATGACGGTAGGCTAATTTATGAATTAACCAAGGATAACCGTGGAAGTTGAAAATAATGGGTTTATCTTCTGTGAACAGAGTTGCAAAGTCAATTTTTGATAAACCGTGAGGATGTTCACTATCGTCTTGAAGTTTGAATAAGTCCACTACGTTGATAAAACGAACTTTGAGTTCAGGACATTCTTTTCTTAAAATAGCCGTTGCCGCTAAAGATTCCATCGTGGGAACATCTCCACAACAAGCCATGATGACATCGGGTTCATCCGCAGAAGTGCCTTGATCATCATTACTAGCCCATTCCCAAATACCGATTCCTTTGGTACAGTGTTTTACGGCTTCTTCAATGTTGAGATACTGCAAATGTTTTTGTTTATCGGCAATAATGACATTGACATAATCTTTACTGCGTAAACAATGATCTGTCACACTGAGTAAACAGTTAGCATCGGGGGGGAAATAAACCCTTACCACGTCTGCACTTTTGTTGGTGACTAAATCCACATACCCGGGGTCTTGGTGAGAGAAACCATTATGGTCTTGGCGCCAAACAGTGGAAGAAAGTAAAATATTAAGGGATGATACAGGGGCTCTCCAAGGTACTTTATTTTTGCATATGTCTAACCATTTAGCGTGTTGGTTAAACATGGAGTCCACCACATGGGCAAAGGCTTCGTAGGTGTGGAATAAGCCATGGCGACCTGTTAAAAGATAGGTTTCTAGCCATCCTTGCAGGGTATGTTCACTTAACATTTCCATAACACGACCATCGGGAGATAATTCGCCGCCGTCTTCATCTTCAGGTAGATAGTCCGCCATCCAAACTTTTTTTGATACCTCATAAATAGGATTTAGGCGGTTAGAAGCGGTTTCATCAGGACCAAATACTCGGAAGGTGGTCATGTTTTTTGCCATCACATCCCGTAAAAAGTTCCCCATCACTTTGGTGTTTTCCACCTCTATTTTGCCCGGTTCAATAACATCGATGACATATTTGGGATCTTTAAAATCAGGTAAGTTTAAATCTTTGCGTAATAAACCACCATTTGCTACAGGATTGGCACTCATACGGCGATCGCCTTTTGGAGCTAATTCTTGCAGTTCGGGGATTAAAGTACCATTTTCATCGAATAATTCTTCTGGTTTATAGCTTTTCATCCATTGTTCTAACATCTGTAAATGTTCAGGATTACTGTGCATACTCCCCATGGGTACTTGGTGCGATCGCCAAAAACCCTCTACCTTGCGACCATCAACAGTTTTAGGACCAGTCCAACCTTTAGGAGAACGAAAAACAATCATCGGCCATCTGGGACGTTTTGGTACTCCCGTGCGTCTAGCTTCCTCTTGAATAAGCCTAATTTTACCAACACATTCTTCTAACACCTCCGCCATTTTTTGGTGCATTATCATGGGATCATCCCCTTCAACAAAATAGGGTTCATAACCATAACCGACAAATAATGCCTTTAACTCCTCATGGGAAATGCGAGAGAGAATAGTGGGGTTAGCAATTTTGTAACCATTAAGATGTAAGATAGGCAACACCGCACCATCACGAATAGGATTAATAAACTTATTAGAGTGCCAAGCCGTTGCTAAAGGACCTGTTTCTGATTCACCATCCCCCACCATCACCACAGAAATTAAGTCAGGATTATCTAAAACCGCACCGTAAGCATGGGAAACCGAATAACCTAATTCTCCTCCTTCATGAATTGACCCCGGAGTCTCTGGGGTGACGTGACTACCGATATGTCCGGGGAAAGAAAACTGTTTAAAAAACTTGTGCATTCCCGCTTCATCTTGGGTTTTGTCCGTGTAAATTTCCGAATAAGTACCCTCAAGATAAACGGGAGCAAGGATACCGGGTGCACCGTGTCCAGGTCCTGCTAAGTAAACCATATTTAGATCATATTTGTTGATTAAACGGTTTAAATGTACATAAACAAAACTTAACCCCGGACTAGAACCCCAGTGACCCAATAAACGATTTTTTACGTGTTCAGGTTTGAGAGTTTCTTTAAGTAAAGGATTATCTTGTAGATAAATCATCCCAACGGCTAAATAATTACAGGCGCGCCAATAAGCATCTATTTTTTTTAACTCTTCTGTACTTAATGTTACAGACTTTTCTATTGATTGAATCATTAATTTCTCTACTTTTTTTTAAATTGCCTTTATTTTATCTAATTTTAATTTTTGTCTATTCATTTTTCCTTAAGAAAATCTTTTATTTTTCTTAAAATAAAGTTAAGATGTAACTATGTTAATACTTGAAGACATTTGCCTTAAAACCGTAGTCAATATTATTGAAGATGATGTTATTTGAGGAGATGATGGTAGCGTAAAATTTTAATAAATAAAAATATATCTAACTTCCTTAAGTTATTATATAATATATTCTTGCTTCCAGTGCTTATTCATAAAGATTATCGTTAAAAATTCTTTGGGTAATAATTTTCACATCAATTAAAATATCTTTTGGTAATAATTAATTATGCAATATTTTTGATGTAAATAAAAATTAAATAATCAAGATTATAAAAAAATTTTATGTTATTTATATTGCTAAATATTAATTTTAAATGTCATTAAATATCTTGTTAAAATATTAGTTAATTGTAAGTTTAAATTTATTTTTGATGTGGTGCTTTTTGATATATGAAAAGTATACAGTAATCAGTTTAGTTAATTATCGGTGACATTATTTATTCATTACAATAATTAATAATTAATTTCATGATAAAATAAAACATAGGTAATATGAAAAAAAAATACATACCTACAAATAAAGTAACTTCAAAAAAGAAGTAAACAGGATTAAAATGGGAGAATTATGTGGTGTCTTTTAATCAGAAAAATAATACCCAAAAGATATTAATAGTAGATGATCAGCCTGAAAACATACATATCTTGATGGAAATATTGGGAAAATTTTACAAAATTATTGCGGCAACTAATGGGCAAAAAGCGATCGAACTTGCACAAAAGCATCCTCAACCAGATTTAATTCTCCTCGATGTAATGATGCCAGATATTGATGGTTATGAGGTTTGCCAACAGCTTAAAAAGAACTTTAGAACAAAGGATATTCCCATTATTTTTGTGACTGCTTTAGGTGAAATTGACGATGAAATGAAAGGTTTAGAAATTGGAGCGGTGGATTATTTAATTAAGCCGATTAATCCCTACATTGTAAAGGCAAGAGTTAAAAATCATTTAACCATTCGTACTCTTTATCAAAAATTACAAAGGGCCAACTCTATTTTAGAAGAAAAGGTGAAAGAGCGTACCGCCCAACTAGAAAAAATGATCATGGTAGATAGTTTGACTGGTTTACCTAGTAAGGTTGCTTTAGTTGAAGAAATTAAAAGCATCATGGGTACTAATTCTCTTTTTGCTCTAATTCAATTAGATTTTAGTCGTTTTAGTCTTATTAATAGTTCTTTAGGTCACGAAATAGGCGATCGCTTCTTACAAACAATCGCATTACACATTCAGAAATGTTTGAGAGAAAAAGATTTTATTGCCAGAATGGGAGCAGATAATTTTTATTTACTCTTAAGAGAAAGGGAGAATAAGGAGGAAATAATTAAATTTACAGAGTCTATTTTAAACAGCTTTAGAAATTCATTTAAGGTGAATGAATATGAGATATTTGTTAATTGTAATTTAGGGATTGTTTTTTCTGATAAAAATTATAAACAAGAATTAGAATTGTTAAGAGACGTTGATACAGCGTTACATAAAGCCAAGCAAAAAGGACAGAATAAATATTATATTTTCGATAATAGCATTAGAGAAATAGCACAAAAAAGACTACAGTTGGAGTTAGATTTAAGAAAGGCGATTAAAGAAGAACAATTTACGGTTTTTTATCAACCGATAATCGATTTATCAAAAGAAAAAACCTATGGTTTTGAAGCCTTAATTCGTTGGCAACATCCTACTAGGGGTATGATTTCTCCTTTTGAATTTATACCTTGTTTAGAAGAATCTGGTTTAATTACTACGGTGGGATTATGGGTATTTGAAAAAGCCTGTCAACAGCAAGTTATTTGGCAGGAAAATTTTTCCCATCCTCTTTATATTAGTATTAATTTATCTCCCTATCAATTTTCTCATCATTCTTTACTCAATGATATAGATAATATTATTGAAAAAACAGGTATAAATCCAGAGTGTATAAAAATAGAAATTACCGAGAGTGCATTAATAGAAAATATAGAAAAAGCTATCTATATTCTCAATGATTTTAAAGCGAGAAAAATAAAAATTAGTTTAGATGATTTCGGTACAGGTTATTCTTCTTTAAGTTATTTACATACCATTCCTGTGGATTATTTAAAAATCGATCGCAGTTTTATTCGTAATAGTAATAATAATCAAAAAAATGCGGATTTAGTAGAAATAATTATTCTCTTAGCCCACAAATTAAAAATGAAAGTAATAGCCGAAGGTTGTGAAACAAAAGAAGATTTAGAAAAACTAAAAAACTTAAATTGCGAATATTCTCAAGGTTATTTTTTCTCCAAACCAATACCCGCCCAAGAAACTATCCCATTTTTAACGAAAACTTATCGGACTCTCGAAGGTTATAACTCAATCTAAGTAAAGATAGGCAATAGGCAACGGGCAACGGGCAAGAGTTTTCAGTAATATCAAATTGTAATCTTTGTCAGTCTAAAAAATAGAAGTGATTTACAAACATATTAAGAAACAATGTTTTGGTAAATTTGCCATGCTTTTAATAGATTGCCCTGCATCAAAGCACTAATTCCTTCTAGGTATTGAAACTCTTTTACCTCTGGTTGCAATTCTAAAGCAGGTTTTAAGGCTTTTTCTCCTTCTTCTCCTCGCCAATCGTAGAGATACAAGAAACTTAAATAAGCATGGTTAAAGGCATTATCCGGATTTAT
Source organism: Cyanobacterium aponinum PCC 10605 (assembly GCF_000317675.1). Classification (NCBI taxonomy): domain Bacteria; kingdom Bacillati; phylum Cyanobacteriota; class Cyanophyceae; order Chroococcales; family Geminocystaceae; genus Cyanobacterium; species Cyanobacterium aponinum. The sequence goes on along the minus strand of NC_019776.1, from coordinate 1,023,655 downwards.
TGTAACTAATTCCTGAGCAGATGCGATCGCACCTTCAACATCTTGTTGTAACACTTGAGCAAGGAGAAGGGTATAAAGATAATTAATATTTTCCTCTTGTTGAAGTCGATATTCCATTGCCTTTTGTGCAACCTTCAGATAATCTTGAGTAGGATCATACTGATTAATTCTACCAACTTGAGCAAAAATAGGATCTAAACCTTCAATACCTTGAGATAAATTGGGGGCAAATATCCTTAATTGACTGATTAAATCTAACTCTCTATCAGTAGTAATAGAAGGAGAATTTTGAGCAACTGTAACTACTATCTTAGGTAAAGAAAGATGATAACTTTCTCCATTTTTTTTGTCTAAATAAGTCGCTTTTAAAATATAGTCTCCGTCAGGCATATTATTAGGCACAAACATTGCCGTATTTTCTGTGATTAAAAAATCTTTACTGCTATCAAAATTATCAATATTTAAAGAGTGTAAATTACCCATTGCTAAAGCATGATCATGAGTCCATTTTTGTTGAGGATTAGTCACCGATTGCCAGTCTAAAATGAGAATTCCTTTAACTAAATTATTCCATGAGCCAGACCATTGATAACTAACGGGAATCTTTACACCTTGTTTAAATATTGGAGGGATATTTATTTCTACTAAATTAAGTTTGCTATTATGCGTATTAAGAGGTTTTACTTCATTGTTTGGTAACTTTTTATAGTATAATTTTAATTGACTATCATCAGGTAAAGACCAATTTTTTACTAAAGTAAATTGACCATTATTTTCTACTTGATTAACAATTATTGTTTGAGAATCTGGAATTGAACCCTGATAACCAGTTTTAGTTAAAAACCAATCCATCGAATTAATATCTTGAGGGATAAATTTTTCATTTGTGCCTACTTGTCTGCCAAATACTTTAAAACGAGGAATTGAACCATAAAAGGAAATATTATGTTGGTTAATTTCAGGGGTAGAAGGTAAAACTCCTATATTTGCCCTTAAATAAGGAGTTGTTTCTATAGCGGTAGGAATAATTTCAGGGGTTGCCCATGGCTCTTCGATATAGGGAAAATTTTGCATTTTAGGACTAAGTTTTGCCGTTAACCAATTACCTCCTAAAGGGAAATAATTAAATATCATTAAGATAACAGAAATAAAAACTAAAACTATTTTTATAATCTTTTTTCCTTTGCCTTGATAGCTATAAATTAGAGCGGAAATAATTAGAGCTAATACTGGTATTAAAGGTAATATATAACGAATATCTTTATTCATATTTAATGAGGATAATAGATAGCCACTAATTAGATATACTCCTAACCATATAGTTACTTTAATAGTTTCTTTTTGATGACGTTGATTCTGATAAAAATTGCTTGCTAAAAATAACCAGATATTTTTATATTTAGAGGATTTTAAGCTAAAATATTTAACAACTAAATAAACTAGACCGAATAAAGCAAATAATGTAACTACCCATGACAGTAAATAAGGTAAAATTTCCCCGTAAAAAGTCCATGCTTTAAGGGTATTTAAAGGAGGATCTCCTTCAATGATAGCAGAGTCTATAGTTGCCCTTTTTCCTGAAGTAAAAATTAATAACCAATTGGTACGATACCAAGGGTAAAAAGTAATAATTGCACAGATAAAACTAATAAGTAATTGAGCGATTTTTTGCCACTGGCGAGGAAAAATAAGATTGAAAAAACTATAGATAATCGGTATAAAAAGAAAGAAAGCAAAAGTTTGTTTTAATAATACCCCCAAGCCGAAAGAAATTCCTGATAAAATACTAAGCCACCAAGAGTATTTACCATGACTAAAATACCAATAACTAAAACAAGTAAAACTAAAAATAATGATGACTGTGAGAGGAAAATCTAAGAGAAATTCAAGACGATAATAGTATAAACTAGGGATTAACTGGATTAAAATACAGGCAAATAGAGCTATTTTGTCGTTAAAAAATAATCTTCCTAATAAAAATAAAGAGATTAATAAAATTAAATTAAACAGTGATAAAACAAGATTTCCATGATCTACACTTCCCCCTAAAATCATAAAAAAAGGAGAAGTAATAATATACATTAAAGGTGGTACTTTATTCGAGAGTAGCCAAAATTCTCGCCACCATGCACCATCAAACCATCGAGGATTTCTTAACGCATCCTGATAAACTGTCACCCCATTTAAGTATTCAGACGGATCCCATGCAGGTATGGTATTATCTAAACTGAACCAAATGCGATCGCATCCAAAACTAAAAAGCCAAATTAACAATAAAGAAATAATAACTTGATTCCGAGTCAGACTACTATTCTTGTTTCCCTTTAGCTTTACTCTTGTGGTTAACGCCATGAAAATCTTGGTGATTATGCTACTTATCAAGCAACTACTATAGCAACAAATCGATGGAGTTAAAAGGGCAAAGGGCAAACCCCCCTTTATCCCTCCTACCTAACCCCTAACTCCTGCAACCTGAAACCTGACACCTCATCCCTCAACTGCCTATCCTCTCAAACGGGATATAATCGCATCAGGGGGAGATTGAGCAATGATTTCTCCAATCACTGTATCTAAACCATAATTTCCCCATGTACATCCGTTCTCTAAATAAACTTGGGTACTCTTTCCTACTATATAAGAACCATAAGCTGCGATCGCGCCTTGAGTCAAGACCGTAGAGGCAACCATTGTAAAACCAGAAGGATTTTCCCATAAACTGCTAATAATTGCCCCAGTTTTAGCCCACCCCAACATCATCATAGAAGCTACCTCCCCCAACAAGAGACTACCGAGACTTTTAATGATAGTTTGCCATAACCTTCCTGCTTCATAACTGGTAATAGGTAAACCATAAAGCCTAGCCAAAGCACGAATCATCATCAAATCAGAGACAAAACCCCCCATTAAATCCAGAAAAGCAATCGGATTTACTGCCACAATTAAAGCCTTATACTTACCATAACGCCAAATAATCTCTTCCGCTTCCTTATCCCTCATTTCAATGGTTTTACGGGCAATATTTTTTTGGGCTACTTTTGCTTGAGTCAGAGAATTAAGTGCTAATAAAGCCTTACCTTCACGGTTAAGAATTTGTAAAATTTTCTCCTGTAAAGGTTGAATCATCGGTGCTGGATATTCCCATTCTTCTCCAACACTACCATCAGGTAATTCAATTCTTATGGGTAATGGTTGCGGTTGGGCAGAAATTAACACGATTTCATCAGGGGTAAATAAAGGCTTATGGGTTTGATTACTTAACTGTTGTAATTGTTGATAGATAGTATCTAAATCCGTTTCGGGAAATAAATCAATTTTATTGAAAACCAAAATTAAAGGTTTTAAAGCCTGTCTTAATTCCAATAAAGCTAAATATTCCGTGCGAGTAATATCCCCTGCAATCACAAATAAAATTAAATCCGCTTGGGCAGAAATTTCCCTTGCCATATTTGCCCTTGTTTCGCCATCAATCTCATCCAACCCCGGAGTATCGATTAACTCTATCTTTATTTTGCCACTGGGGGGATTCCATGAAACCGATTTAGGCCATTTGGTGACACCATTAATAGGCCCCGTATCTAAAACTTTTTCTCCCAATAGAGCATTAATTACGGAAGATTTCCCCCGACTAACTAAACCGAAAGCCGCTATTTTAATGATTTGTTGCTCTAGCTTTTCACTAGCCGCCCTTAACGCCCTTAAATCATCTCTAACCGCCCCTTGTAAGTCTGCATTTGGGGGATAATTCCAATGACGGCGTTGACTAGAATACCATGAGACAGACTGCTGTAAGCTAGTACGGGCTAAGGAATATAAGGAAGTAACAACGGGTTTAGATGCCATGAGGAATTTACAATTTAGAGTTTAGAATTTAAAGCTATAGTAACTAACCTTTGTTCGATATAAAATTTTTGGTGGTTTAAGAAAAGGGCAATGAGTAAATGGTGAATAGTTAATAGTAAAAAAATTCTGACTCCAGATTGGATGACTTCTAGTTATTACTCATTATTTTTATTCTTTGTTTTCTTCGTTTTCCTTGGCTTTGACTTCGGGAATAAACTTTGGTTTTTCTGCATCCTCCCAACCAACAGGACGTTTTGAGCTATACCATGCGATCGAACCTATTACAACTGCCGCAATAAAACCCACCACATAAACAGCAACGAAATATACGGGAAATTCCCCCGCAACAGCTAAAAATTCTAAAGATAAGTGATTAATCATCTGATTTCCTCTCTTTTTTTTGTAATGATGATTGTAACTAAAATTATTAAACTTTGGAAAAACTGACTTAAACAAGGGGCTTAAGCCCCTTGCTAAAAACCCCTACCACCTGCAACCTGCAACCTGACACCTGACACCTAACCTTTTTGGATATTCTTAAACCGAACTGAGGTTAAATTATTCCCTTATCATTTTCTATAACAAGGTATTGCTTATTATTTTTGGAAAGTTTATCTAATTCCGACACATGATTTTCACTGGAAAACTGAGGTAATATTTCTTTAATAAAAGCCTCTGCCGCTTTGGAACGATAACGATTAGAATTAACAATGACAGATAGTGTTCTTTTTATCTCTACATCGTCAATATAGGCTCGGTGAATAATGCCCATTTTTAGCTCTTTCTCAATGGCAGTCACAGATACAAAAGAAGCCCCTAAACCCGATTGTACAGCGTTTTTAATAGCTTCGATCGAATTTAACTCCATTTCAATTTTTAAATCACTGGTATTAATCTCACAACGGGTTAAAACTTGATCTAAAACTTTACGAATAGTCGATTGAGAATCTAAGGTAATATAGTTCAAATTATATAAATCTTCTTTAGCAATGGTCTCTTGTTCCGCTAAAGGATGATTCGGAGGTATAATCAAAGCTAATTCATCTTCCGCATAAGGGATGATTTCTAAAACATCATGTAATTCCGTTGGTACTTCTCCGCCGATGATAGCCAAGTCAACCTGCCCGTTGGCTACTGCCCATGATGTGCGTCTGGTAGAGTGAACCTGTAGCTGAACCGAAACATAAGGATATTTTTGATGAAATAAGCCTATCATACGAGGTAAAAGATATGTACCTGTAGTTTGAGAAGCCCCGACAATCAAAGTCCCACCCTGCAAATTTTGTAAGTCTTCGATCGCACGACAGGTTTCTTGACAAAGGGTAATAATTTTTTCACCATAGGCAAGAAGTAAATTACCTGCTTCTGTCAGTTGGGCTTTCCTTCCTCCCCTATCAAACAAGGGTACGGATAATTGTTTTTCTAAATTTTGGATTTGTAAACTAATGGCAGGTTGGGAAACAAATAAGCTATCAGCCGCTCGTTTAAAGCTACCTTCGTCAGCAATGGCTTTAAGAATCCGTAATTGATCAAGAGAAAAAGGAATATCTGACATAAGTTGATTAAATTAGGTAATAGTGGCAATTATAGTCTTAATTCTGAGATGACTAATTTTCAATAGAAAGGGGGCTAATTTTAACTTTTCTTATTACTAAGATACCATTTACCAATAGAATAAGTATTAATTATATATCTGTTCCCTAAGTATAAACTCTATGTTGCACTTTTTCTCAGAAAAGATGTTTTTTTTTGCGTATGAATCTATTTATCGATGTTTTTTTGCTCAATTCAACCTCAAATTGCCTCTATGGATGAACGATAGCCATTTTATCATGATTGCCCTACTATTCACATTTGCGATCGCACATAGTGGATTAGCCGCCCTAAGAATGTGGGCAGAGAGAAAAATAGGAGCTAGACTGTACAGAGTTTTTTTCGCCCTTGTTAGCATACCTTTAGCCACTGTATTGATTATTTATTTTTTCAATCATCGCTACGATGGTCTTGTATTATGGCAATTACAAGATATTTCGGGAATTAAAGAAACAGTCTGGATTCTCTCTTTCATTTCTTTTATCTTCCTCTATCCCGCCACTTTTAACCTCTTAGAAATAGCCGCCGTTGCCAAACCAGAAGTCCATCTCTACGAAACAGGTATCATTCGTATTTCCCGTCATCCGCAAATGGTAGGACAGGTAATTTGGTGTATTGCCCACACTATTTGGTTAGGTACTACTTTTACCCTCGTTACATCCTTCGGTTTAATTGCTCATCATCTTTTTGCCGTTTGGCATGGAGATTATCGCTTAACAAAACGTTACGGAGAAGCCTTTATAAAAGTTAAAGAAAGAACATCTATAATTCCCTTTCTGGCGATAATAGATGGGAGACAAAAGCTAGAAATAAAAGAGTTTCTCCGCCCTGCCTATGTGGGAGTGACGGGTTTTGTTTTCTTATTTTGGTGGCTTCACCCTTGGTTAATGACAGCAACCAGTAGAATAAATCTTTAATTTAACTAGATGAAACCTTCTGTTTCCTGCAAAATATAGTAAAGGGATCAACTAGAGTGATAGTGATATTTATTTTTCAACCAGCCATTAATTACTATCAACTCTTATCACTTTCATAATAAAATACAAACAATTGCAATAATAATTATATATAAATATGATTTCCGTCAACCAAGATACTTTTAATCAACAAGTTTTAGAATCATCTCAAACTGTGTTAGTTAATTTTTGGGCGCCTTGGTGTGGTTTATGTATGATGCTTAATCCGATTTTGAGTCAGCTAGAATCTCAGTGGGAAGGAGAATTAAAAATTGCCAGTATAAATGCTGATGACAATTTACAATTAGCCAATACTCACCGTCTTAAAAATTTGCCTACTCTTATTCTTTACAATAAAGGGAGAATAATTCATCGTTTTGAGGGTTTTCACAGTCGGGAGGATTTATATAGTACCGTTAATAATATTATGCTGAGTTTTGTTCCTGAATCAGCTTGAAACTACAATTTTATTCTAAATCATGTTACAATCAACTTAGACTACGCATTTATTTTAGTATGTTACGTTAAAGTTATAGTAATTTCAAATTAAGAAAGTTACATTTAATTTGTGCAATAATCACGGATAATTTCATCTAAAGATGTTCCTGAAGAGGCATATAGTTTAACGTTGTTAGAGAAATCAATATTTATGGTTCTTCAGAGTGTGGTTATGATAAATTAATAAAAAATAACTCCCATAACCTTTATTGAATAGTGTTTATTGAATAGTGTTTATAGTAAAATAAAAACTAAAAGTTTATAAATTATTATTTAACAATCCCCTATTGCCTATTGCCTCTTGCCTTTCAGCCTACCCTAACTAATAATTTACATACTCAAAATGATAGAGCCATATTTATTTAATTATATTATTGTTACAGTCTTAATTAAAACTACTATAACTTCACGTGTAAGATTTCAAATTTCAGGCTTTAATTAATTACTAAGTAAAAATTGTTTTTGCCCTTTGTTAAGTATAGTTTATTAATTTAAAATTTGATAATGATAGCTATTTACCCCGGCAGTTTTGACCCTATCACCTTGGGACATTTAGACTTAATAAAAAGAAGTAGTATTTTATTTGAAAAAGTCATTGTTGCAGTTTTAAAAAATCCGAATAAAAAACCCTTATTTTCCATCGAAAAAAGAGTTCAACAAATAACAGAATGTGTAAATAATATCTCTAACGTGGAAGTTGATAGTTTTACTGGCTTAACTGTGGAATACGCCAAGAAAAAACAGGCAGGAGTTTTACTCAGAGGCTTAAGAGTGATGTCTGATTTTGAACAAGAATTGCAGATGGCACACATTAACAAAACTCTTGAAAATAGTTTAGAAACCGTTTTTCTAGCCACCAATACTGAACTTAGTTTTATTAGTAGTAGTGTAGTCAAAGAAATTGCCAAATTTGGAGGAGAAATAGAACATCTTGTCCCCCCCAATATAGCAGAAGATTTAAGAATTTATTTGAAAAAATAAAACACCTTTGGGCAATCTCAAAATCAAAACTATGCTGTTACCGCAGACTTTTGTCCTTCTATTAAATTACGAATTGACTCTAAGAATTTTTGTTCAATATAAGGTTTAGTGAAGTAAGCATTTGCTCCTAAATGAGTCGCTAATTTGCGGTGTTTGTCATTACTACGAGAGGTTAACATTGCAACTGGTACTTTCTTAAATTCAGGATGACGTCTTCTTTGTCCTAAGAATTCAAAGCCATTCATGTTGGGCATTTCAATGTCACAGATAATCAAGTTTACATTTAAACCCTGTTGTAATTGTTCGATCGCATCTTTACCATCCTTTGCCTGTACCACTCGATAACCTGCCTTTTCTAAAGAAAGAGCTAAAGTTCGTCTCATAGCCGCACTATCATCAATTACTAACACTGAAGATACTTGGAAAGATTGAGAATGTACCATATTATCAGCAGAAGAAGCAACTCGGCGAGGTGCAACATTACCCCCAGAACTAACCTGTAAATAATTAGCTAATAGGATAGTCGTATTGATAACAGGAATTAATGTACCATCCCCTAAAATTGTACAACCATAGGTGTAACTAGGTGCTGTCAAAGCCTTGCCAAAAGGTTTAATAACCAATTCTTGCTCACTCACTAAGTGATCAACTTCCATGGCAAATAACTCTTGCCCTAAATTAATTAAGAGTAATGGTTTTCCCCATTCTTCGGGAGTAGGCAAAATATCCAAACTCTGACTTGTACTAGCAGTGTTAGGCAAATAACAACGATATTCTAGTAAATCCATTAAAGGATATATCGGTACAACTTTACTTTCATAATGTAAAAAGCGTTTATTTCCAGAAACTTTGATTTGTCTATCTTCAGGTACGATAATTTCTACAATATTATCTGAAGGTAAAGCATAGAAATGAACTCCCGCCGACAACACCAAAAGTTTATCAATAGTTAAAGTTAGAGGTAGTCTTAGAATAAAAGTCGTACCAACATTAGGTTCAGAGTCCACGCTGATAGTCCCTTTGAGCGATCGCAATTGAGAACGAACAATATCTAAACCAACCCCTCTGCCCGAAATTTCCGTGACTGCCGAAGCGGTGGAAAATCCGGGTTCAAAAATTAAGTCCAGTAAATTTTCCTTCGTAATTACCGCTAATTGCTCAGAAGTTATTAGCTGTTTCTCAACGGCTTTTTGACCTATTTTTTGTAAATTTAAACCTCCCCCGTCATCTCGAATTTCAATAACAGTCTGATTACCTTGATGATACGCTTTAACCTCGATAGTACCTACGTCAGGCTTATTTCTCTGCTTTCTTAATTCTGGGGTTTCAATTCCATGATCAAAAGCATTACGAATTAAATGCACCAAAGGATCATACAATTTTTCTAATGCCGCCTTATCAACCAATACACTTGTACCACTCAACTTAAGATTAACTTTTTTATTGTACTTAACAGATAAATCTCTGAGAACACGAGGGAAACGATTGAGAATTTCACCTAAAGGAAGCATTCTTGCCCACATTAATTCGTCTCTGAGGCGATTAAGCATCTGTCTTTGATTTTCTACAGTCTGCCCCGATTGAGAAGCAAATAAACCAATATCATCCACTGCTTCTTCTAATTGAATCATTTGTTCAATTAAACCTTGAGTAATATTATAAAGGTTGTCATAACGATCCATTTCTAAAGCGTCAAAAGCAGAATGGAGACTTAGATCATCATCTTCGCTAGTTAATGAAGCAAGAGAGAAATTATTATTAACTTGTCCTCTTGGGGCAAACTTTTCGGGAGAAACGAGCATCTTATCCGATAAATCTCTCAAATTATTTGCCAGTTGTCGGAAATTAGCAAATCTTTCAATTAACTCTTTAACCGCATTTTGCAATTTGTTGTTTTGCAGAGATAAACCATTACGATTGATAGACAACTCACCCATTAAGTTATTCATTCTCTCCAAGCGGTCTAAATCTACTCGAATAGTTAAATTACTTTTGGGAGAAGGAGTACCAGATTTTGCCGTTGATGTAGGAGTAATAGGTGTTTTTTTGGAGGAAGATTTTTCTTTTTTGGATGTTCCTTTTATTTGTTCTTGGGATTTTAGTCCTGGTAATTTGTCATATATGTCATTAATTGATTGAATTGTTTGCTCTATGTTTTCTCCTTTGGCACTTAAGAGAACCTCTCTTTCTTCAGGAGAGAGATTGATAATAGTTTGTTTATGAGTTTCTTTAGGAGTTTTAGCTTCAATAGGATGTTTTTCCTCCTCATCAGCAGAATCTTGATCTGTCGTTGAGATATGAGAGGATTCTTCATCTTCAGGGGGAAGGGCAAAAATGTCTTCTGATTGATTATTGACGGCATTTTGGTCTTGGGAAATAATTTCTTCAGAGGGTGTCGCTTCCTCTATTGGCTCAACTGCAACGGGAGTATTTTCGAGGGGTAATTCAACATTAGAAAAAATTTCACTCAAAGATAATATATCCTCTTCCTCTGCTTCTTCATCAGCTTCAATTAGACTAAAATCGGGATTGGCAAACACATCATCAAGGGGAAGGGGGCTATCTTCTGATTCTTCGGGAGTGTTAACTAAGCCACTATCATCTGCAACAAAAACATCATCCAGACTAGGAATAGTGTTATTTTTATCATTTTCAAGGGCTAATTCAGAAGCGTTGGCAAGGAGGTTAATTTCTTCCTCACTAAATTCCGAGGCAAAAATTTCCTCTAGGTTGGGAGTTTCTTCTTCTTCATTATCGGCAATTCCTTGATCTAAGGCTTCCAACTGACTAGGATCAAAATCTAGCTGGAAAACATCTTCTAAAGGAGGAGTTGTGGTTTGAGTATCTTTATCAATGGCGGGGAAAATTTCTTCAGGGGTAGATAAGACTTCTCCAAAAACTTCATTTAAAGAAGGTTCATCTTCGGTGGCATCTTCAGAGTTATCAAGAAAGAAAATATTATCTTCCGCCTCTAGGTTACTTTCTCCTTGAGCTAGGCGTTTTAATTCTTCGCTAGGCTCTCCCCCACGAATGCGATCGCCTCCTAGGACTTCATCTCTTGCTTTTTCTGCATCTCGAATAATAACATTGATGATTGTTAAAATATGATCAGGATTAGTCTCAGCGGCTTGTAAACCCAATTGGGCAATTTCTGCAAATCCGGGTAAATTTAACATTTCACCAAATCCACAAAAGACTTCTAGGGTAGCCCGTAACTCTCCACCTAAAGGTTGACTAGAGGGGTTTTCCAGCACATTTTTCAAGCGTTGCAATTCCTGTTCAACATCCACCTCAAACATTGATTGAACAATATCGACTCCTAAATCCGAAGACGAGGGAATATAATCATCCGCACGATCTAAATATACTCCCAGTTTAGTGCGAATTTTTGCCCAAATTTGCGATGCTTCCTCTAGGCTTTCTTGAGGTTGATAAGTACCTGTTTCCATTTGAGTTGTCAGGGCATTTTGCAGACAGTCAAACCCTTCCAATAACCAGCTTTCTAAGTCAGTGTCGATGTCAATATCCGGGTTATATAAAACTTTGAAAATATCTTCCAATTCGTGAGCTATGGTTTTTATGGCTTCTAAACCAACACTGGCCGCTCCTCCTTTGATAGAGTGAGCCGCTCTCATCATTTCGTGAATTTTTGCGGTAGTACGCTCCTCTCGTAAGTTTAGCAATCCTGTTTCAATAGTCTGTAATAACTCTGGGGCTTCTTCAATAAAGAATCCATAGGCTTGATCACTTGTGTCAACAGGTTTTTCTTTGGATTCGTTCCCAGAGGTGGATATTTCCTCTGATGAGGTAATGGGGGCTTCTCCTGCTAAAAATAATAAATCTATACTTGGTTCTCCTCCAGAGATGCGATCGCCCTCTATCACTAAATGATGAGCTTCCCGTAAGTTATCAATAAAGGCTTGAGTAATAGAGATGATTTGATTAGGGTTATTATTTAGAGCTTTATTTGCCGTTTCACAAATAGCCGTAAAACCGGGTAAACCTAACATTTCGCCAAAACCAGAAAACACCTCTATCTGCATTAAAAGAGTATCTTGTAGGTCTGTGGGATTCCCAGAATCTAAGGCTTGTTGTAAATTGGCAATACCTTCAGGCACATCCACCTCAAAAATAGAAGTAGCAATATCAATGCCCAAGTCACTAGAAGAAGGTAAAAATTCCTCTGATTTAGCGATTTCTTCTCCGTATTCAGCTTCAAACACCTCCCATTGAGCGTTTACCCTATCCATGGCGGATTTTTCGTCAAATTCTTGATTTTCCATTCTGGCAACAATGGCTTGACGGAGAGTTTGATAAATGTCTCTCAAATAAATTTTTCTTTCTTCATCAAGGGGTATATTTTCGTTAAACAAGGCTTTAAGGCTTTTTTCGACCCTTAAGGCAATCATGCCAATTTCCTCTAAACCAGCACTGCGAGAACCACCTTTAAGAGAATGTGCCGCCCTTGCTACCTCGTTAATATCATTAATATCTCTTGTCTGGAAAACAGTTTCCAAATTATTATCAATTAAGGCGATTAATTCTACAGCCTCCTCCATAAAAAATTTATAGGATTGTGCCTGTAATTCTTTCTGCTGTGAAGACACAGAATCCTCTTCTTGGTTTTCTTCCCCAAAAATATTATCCATAAATATATCTAAATCTGGGTAATTTTCTTCTTGGTTACTACTCTCATCGCTAAAGTTTGCAAAAATATCTTCTGTCTCGCTTTCTTCGATTAAACCGCTTAAATCTGTTGATTCCTCTTTATCATCACTTTCAGGAGTAAAATTAAACTCTTGACTATCAAGAGAAACATCAAAAATATTTTCTTCCCCTTCTTGGTCAAAATTACTATTAATTTCTGAAGCTAAATCAGCAAAATCTAAAAGGCTACTATCTTCACCATTTTCTGAGTCTGGGTGAAAAAGGTTATCTCCTTCCACTAATTCTCCTACTCCTTCTCGGGCATTGTGAGCTAATTTTTCTAACTCTGGGGAAGGTTTACCTCCCTGAGTTGAGCTACCTGATAAAACATCATCTCTAGCTTGAACTAAATCGTTAATCAGATATTTGACTATTTGTTGAGTTTGGTGGGGATTTCCAGCAAGAGCGGCAAAAGTTGTATCAACAATGCTTTTTAAACCTTTCATGTTGCCGATTTCACTGAAACCAATCAGCACCTCAAGCACAGGGGTAACACTTATTTTTAATTCTTCGTTGGTGCAAGTTTCAATATTTTCTTGTAATTGTTCAATAATTCTAGCAATATCAATTTCAAATAGTGACTCTACTATATCAACCCCTAAATCAGCAGAGGAAGGTAAATAATCCCTATTGTCAATATCTCCTAACTTGTTTTCCAACTGTTGCCATACTGCTTCAGCTTCATCTTGCCACTGTAAAGAATAATTACCATCTTTTTTTTGCTCATCAAGGGCATTTTTAAGACAATCAAATCCTGAGAGAAAAAGGGTTTCTAATTCATCATCAACAATTACGCTCTCATCAAATAGGGCTTTAATATAGTCTTCTAATTTATGTGCCATATCTTTGATGTCATCTAAGCCCACACTAGCCGCTCCTCCTTTAAGAGAGTGAGCATAACGCATTATATTATTGATATTATTAATACTTTTATCTTCTTTAAGAGATAATAAACCTGTTTCTATTTCATGAAGCAAATCTGGCACTTCTGCCATGAAAAATTGATAAACGGGATCTTCTACACTGACGGTATTTTGTTGAGTTTGAGCTATTTTGTGCAGAACTTTTGCTTCTACTTGTGCTTGATTATCTTCGGCTAAAGCTAGTAAGTTAGAACAGGGGTTTCCTCCAGAAATGCGATCGCCTCCTAAGACAATTTCTCTACTTTCTTCTAAGTCTTGTACTAATAAACCTGCAATAATAATAGTTTTATCGGGATGTTTTTCTAAAGCCTGTTGTGCCATGGAAACGATTAAAGAAAAACCAGGTAAGTTAACCACTTCCCCCAATCCTTGCAAAATTTCTAAGGATTCTCTCAACTCTTGGGAGGGATTAAAACTTTCAGGGGAAGCAACCAATCCTTTTAAGCGACGAATTTCTTGAGCAATATCCACTTCAAACATGGAAGCCACTATATCAATTCCTAAATCTTCGGAGGAAGGAAGATAATCTTCTACTTGTTGTATCACATTACCTAATTTCGCATCTAACTTTTGCCACACTTCTTCTGCTTTATTTTGGGCTGAAGTGCGATCGAAATCTCCCGTTTCCAGTTGTTGTTTGAGAGGTACAGCTAAACTATCAAATGCTTCTAAAAATAAGTTTTCTAATTCAGTATCGATAATTAAATCTTCATTATATAAAGCCTTCAGATAATCTTCTAATCTGTGGGCAATATTTTTTATCCCTTGCAAGCCAACACTTGCCGCCCCCCCTTTCAGAGAGTGAGCCGCTCTCATCATCCCATGAATGACTGGTACGCTTCTATCATGGTTCAAATTAAGTAAACCGTTTTCTATTTCTTGTAATAGTTCTGGGACTTCATCAATGAATAACTGATAGGCTTGATTAAGTGAATTCATGACAACTGGTAGGGATAGTTTTGCTTTTACTTTAATATTAGTTTAACAATGAAACTTCTTTGATCGTAAATTTAACAAAAGAAAAACACTAATAAATCTTCGAGGGGGTGCTTAATTGTGAAATGAAAGATTGTTAAATTACTTTGCATATCTAAAACTTGAAATATTATTCCCGTTGCCTATGCTCCATTCCCTATCTAAACTAATGACATCTCCTAAACCAAATTAGACAACAAAAAACACCCCCTAACTTAATAGAGAGTGCCTTTCGTTTATTTATTTAATTGTCTTTGATTTTTCAACCTATACAACCTATCCGTTGATTACAGGAGCAGATACAGGCTCTGCACTTGCTAAGTCTAAGGGGAAGTTGTGAGCATTACGCTCGTGCATTACTTCGATACCGATGTTTGCACGGTTTAATACGTCTGCCCAAGTTCCAATTACATGACCTTGGCTATCTAAGATAGACTGGTTGAAGTTGAAACCATTTAAGTTGAATGCCATGGTAGAGATTCCCATTGCGGTGAACCAAATACCGATTACAGGCCATGCACCTAAGAAAAAGTGTAACGCACGGCTGTTGTTGAAAGAAGCATATTGGAAGATCAAACGACCGAAATAGCCGTGAGCTGCTACGATGTTGTAGGTTTCTTCTTCTTGACCGAATTTGTAACCGTAGTTTTGAGATTCGGTTTCAGTGGTTTCACGCACTAAGGAAGAAGTTACTAAAGAACCGTGCATCGCAGAGAATAAAGATCCACCAAATACACCAGCTACACCAAGCATATGGAAGGGGTGCATTAAGATGTTATGCTCAGCTTGGAACACAAACATGAAGTTGAAAGTTCCAGAGATACCTAAAGGCATACCATCAGAGAAAGAACCTTGTCCAATGGGGTAGATTAAGAATACAGCAGTAGCCGCAGATACAGGTGCAGAGTAAGCAACACAGATCCAAGGACGCATACCTAAACGGTAAGATAATTCCCACTGACGACCCATGTAGCAAAATACACCGATCAAGAAGTGGAATACTACCAATTGGTAAGGACCACCGTTGTATAACCACTCATCTAAGGAAGCTGCTTCCCAGATAGGATAGAAGTGTAAACCAATAGCGTTGGAAGAAGGAACAACCGCACCAGAGATGATGTTGTTACCGTATAATAAAGAACCAGCTACAGGCTCGCGAATACCGTCAATATCAACGGGAGGAGCTGCGATGAAAGCGATGATGAAACAAGTGGTTGCAGTTAATAAACAAGGGATCATTAATACACCAAACCAACCTACATATAAACGGTTGTTGGTAGAAGTGATCCACTGACAGAACTGCTCCCATGCGGAAAGCTGTTGTTGTTGCTGTAAAGTGGTAGTCATGTTCTTATGATTTCAGTTATGAATTTTTCGAGGTACTTATATATTTTGGGTGATTTGCTCACCTCACTTACTAATATAACAAAATTGTAAAGTTTTGTCAAATATTTTCAGAATAGTTATAGTTATTTCTCAGATAACTTTTGTTTATAGTAAGGCTATCGAACTTAATTTTAAATCAGGATGATCTGCTTGTAATTGTCCCACGTTCCATTCATTACGAAATAATAACACAGGGCGATCGCGTCCATCTTTTACTGTCATGGTATTAAATATTCGACCAACTTTATCTAAGGCTTCCCAACCGTCAACAACCCAACGAGCAACAGAAAAAGGTAGAGGCTCAAGATTTGTTTCTACATTGTATTCGCTTAACATCCTAAATTGCACTACCTCAAACTGCAATTGCCCCACTGCCGCCAAAATGGGTTCACGGACAAAATCATCAACGGAATACATAATTTGAATTGCTCCCTCTTCTTGTAGTTGAGTAATACCTTTTTGGAATTGCTTAAATTTAGAAGGATTGGGATTTTTGAGATAACAGAATAATTCGGGAGAAAAAGAAGGAATACCATCATATTCCAGTTTTTGCCCTAAATAAATGGTATCTCCAATGGCAAATACCCCCGGGTTATTCAATCCTATTACATCCCCCGGATAAGCCTCCTCAATAGATTCTCGCCCCTGAGCAAATAATTTTTGAGGATGTGACAATCTTACGGATTTTCCTGAACGGGCATGATTAACCGTCATATCCTTCTCAAACTTTCCTGTGCAAACCCGAACAAAAGCAACTCTGTCTCGGTGTTTAGGATCCATATTTGCCTGTAGTTTGAAGACAAAACCACTAAAATCGGGATGAGTAGGCTCTAATTGCCCTAAACTGGAATTTCTAGGGGTGGGCTGTAAAGCATATTCAAGGAATGATTCAAGAAATAGACGTACCCCAAAGTTAGTCATTGCACTACCGAAGAAAACAGGAGTCATTTTTCCTGTGTGAATTTCTTCAAGATTAAACTCTGCACCTATCTCGTCAAGTATTTCTAATTCTTCTTGAGTTTGTGCCAATAAATCATTATCCCCGATATATTTTTCTAAGTTGGGGTCATCAGGAGATAAAATAACTTCAGGGGCTTCCTTACTACCATGAGCCACTCTCTCAAATAAATGATACTTTTTCAGACGGCGATCAAACACCCCTTTAAAATAATCACCATTACCGATGGGATAGTTGACAGGATAAGTTTTTAAGCCTAACTCTTTCTCAATTTCATCCAATAATTCTAAAGCCTCTCTACCGGGGCGATCCATTTTATTAACAAAAGTAAAGATAGGAAGCGATCGCAACTTACATACTTCAAAGAGTTTACGAGTTTGAGGTTCTAACCCCTTAGCCGCATCAATTAACATCACCGCATTATCTGCCGCCGCTAAAGTGCGATAAGTATCTTCACTAAAGTCTTGGTGTCCGGGGGTATCCAAAAGATTAAGATGATAGTTGTTATAGGTAAATTGCAAGACGGTAGAAGTAATAGAAATTCCTCTTTGTTTTTCCAACTCCATCCAGTCAGAAGTCACCCGTCTTTGCTCTCCTCTGGCTTTAACCGCCCCCGCTTCGTGAATTGCACCCCCGTAAAGTAATAATTTTTCCGTCAAAGTTGTCTTACCTGCGTCAGGGTGAGAAATAATTGCAAAGTTACGTCGCTTACTTACTGCTTTTAATAATTCTTGTTCAATAGTTACTGCCATTTTTATATCTTTGAAATAACGTTCTTTTATTTTTTTGAAGGGTACTTTTTTATTAGATGAATAACTTACATTGGTTTATGATCAAACTCCGAAATACATTTTTTCTTTTAAATCGTAAAAGCAATAATACTCTATTTTAGCAGTTCATTTTTTATTGTTAGTAAAAAAATACTTATTAAAAATATCGGATAAGGGAGGGAGAAATCATTTGGGTGATTATATTCGTCATCTTTCTATGGCAAATGGCTCACTCAAAGAATTAGAAACTCATTTGATGATTGTAGGACGATTAGGCTATCTTAAAGAGCAAGAATTAAAAGTTACTTTAAACAAATGTGAGGAAATTGGCAGAATGTTACATAGTTTAATCGAAAAACTAAGTCAAAATAAAAAAGGGTGAATTTTTCTGACTTTAAACCTGACACCTGATACCTGACACCTGATACCTCAAAACAACAACTAATTATCTTTTTGCGTAACATCAGTTATTAATTATTCATCTTTGCCCTTTTCGCCATAATTCATAGATGAAAGTTTATCCCAAACTCAGGTTAAATATCTCAAATATTAAAGAAAACTATTCTTTAAAATACTTTTTGAACCCCCCTACTTATGCCGAGACTGGTGCCATTGCCAAGCATGACTAATAATAGTTTCAATATCTGGGTATTGAGGTTGCCAATTTAAGATTTTCTTTGCTTTTTCACTACTTCCCACTAATATGGGTGGGTCTCCGGGGCGACGAGGTGCATTTTTAACGGTGAAATCTTTACCCGTAACTTTCTTGGCGGCTTTGATTACCTCTTTAACGGAAAAACCATTCCCATTACCGAGGTTAAATACTTCACTTTTTCCCCCATCTAATAAATATTCTAAGCCTAAAAGATGGGCTTGGGCTAAATCTTCCACATGAATATAATCTCGGATACAAGTACCGTCAGGAGTTGGGTAGTCATCTCCCAGAATGGAAATAGAATCTCTTTTTCCTAGAGCCGCATACAAAATCAAGGGTATTAAATGGGGTTCAGGATTGTGATCTTCTCCGATTAAACCGTCACTAGATGCACCTGCTGCATTAAAATAGCGAAAAGCTACATATTCCCAATTATAAGCCCTCTGGAAATCGGATAACATCTTTTCTACCACTAATTTGGTATAACCGTAAGGATTAATTGGATTTTGAGGGTGTGTTTCTTTAATGGGAACTTCTTCGGGAATGCCATAAGTGGCACAAGTAGAGGAAAAGACTATTTTTCTGATCCCCGCTTTTTCCATTGCTTCGAGTAGATTGAGAGTATAAGTAACATTATTGCGGTAATATTTAGCTGGATTTTCTACCGACTCTCCTACATAAGCATAAGCGGCAAAATGAATCACTGCTTCTATATTATGCTCTTGAAATAAGTCATCTAATAAGGTGCGATCGCACAAATCACCTTCGATAAAACTAACTCCCAGTTTCTCAACAATATCCCGATGTCCATAGACCAAATTATCGAAAACAAGAATGTCATAATCCCTATTTTGTAAAAGTTTAACAGTGTGAGAACCAATATAACCAGCACCACCAGTAATTAAAATAGCCATAGAAAAAATACTAAGAGTTAAAAATGAAGAATAAAGAAAAGAATAGTCACCGAGTCAGAAGAATTATAACTCTTAACCGTTGTTTGTTCCCGATCCTCATCAGCCAACTAAAATACAAACTAACTCACAGAGAACCATTGACTATTAATTATTATTAAGGAACAGATTAATAAATATCATGATCATTTATCTTGTCAAACGTACCATGCTTGTTTATGCTTATTTTAGATAGATTAAAAAAATATCTTGAGTTAAGGTAAAAAACTTCTTTAGGGGAGTCCGTGTCTATTGCGTAATCATCAAACAAAACATTTTTGTTTCAAAGATGAAAATTAAATAAACCTAACAATCCGCGCAATAAGATTATACAAAACCTTACAAGTAAATTTAAGCAAATTTTTAGTATATCAAGGAAAAAACAAAATGCCAATTGCAGTAGGAATGATTGAAACCTTAGGTTTCCCCGCCGTAGTAGAAGCCGCTGATGCTATGGTAAAAGCAGCTCGTGTAACCCTTGTTGGTTATGAGAAAATTGGTAGCGGTCGTGTAACCGTTATTATTCGTGGAGATGTGTCTGAAGTACAGGCTTCCATTGCTGCAGGTATTGATTCGGCTAACCGAGTAAGTGGAGGGGAAGTATTATCTACTCACATCATTGCTCGTCCTCACGAAAACCTCGAATACGTCTTACCTATTCGTTACACAGAAGAAGTAGAACAATTCCGTAACTATTAGCAGTAAAAGAGTCTTTAAATAACTCTCAAACTATCAAAAACCGTCAGGATTAGAGGTATCACACCCTAATTTATTGACCTTTTCTTACATCCTAAAGATAAAAATATAGGGAAAAAAATATGTCGATCGCAGTAGGAATGGTTGAAACCTTAGGTTTCCCCGCCGTAGTAGAAGCCGCAGACGCTATGGTAAAAGCAGCTCGTGTAACCCTTGTTGGTTACGAAAAAATTGGTACTGGTCGTGTAACCGTCATCGTTAGAGGAGACGTGTCTGAAGTACAGGCTTCTGTTGCCGCAGGTATTGAAAACGTGAAAAGAGTAAAAGGTGGTCAGGTTTTATCTCACCATATCATCGCTCGTCCTCACGAAAACCTCGAATACGTCTTACCTATTCGTTATACAGAAGAAGTAGAACAGTTCAGAGAAAGCGTCAATCCTCGTCCTTTAGGCAGACCATAAAATAGTAACTAAATATTAATGCAAATTGCTAAAGTATGTGGGACGGTGGTAAGTACCCACAAATCAAGAACTCTTACAGGGGTCAAATTACTTCTGGTACAATTTTTAGATGTCAGTGGTAATCCTCTACCACAATATGAAGTTGCAGGAGACACTGTAGGAGCTGGAATCAATGAATGGGTACTTGTTACTCGTGGAAGTTCTGCCCGTAAGGAAACTGGTAATGAGGAGCGTCCCATCGATGCAATGGTAGTGGGCATTATAGATACGGTTACGGTTGCGTCAGAGCTTTTGTATAGCAAAAAAGATGCAGAAAGACTATATTAAATACTTTTTCTACTATTGTAACTTGTAGCAATTCATAACTCAAGTAATAAAAA
Organism: Cyanobacterium aponinum PCC 10605; assembly: GCF_000317675.1. NCBI lineage: Bacteria > Bacillati > Cyanobacteriota > Cyanophyceae > Chroococcales > Geminocystaceae > Cyanobacterium > Cyanobacterium aponinum. Next base: position 1,002,926 of record NC_019776.1, on the reverse strand, counting down.
GTTAATGGACAGGGGTAAAAGAGACTAATATTCTCAACGCCCCCATAGTTTAAGTTAAATAAAATTATTAATGGAGGTAACAAGTGAGCGTCCCTATAATGGCTGCTCCCCCAACTCCTTGGTCAAAAAACTTAGCCGAGCCGACAGTAGATGATACTGCCTACATTCACTCTTTCTCTAATCTAATTGGAGATGTGAAAGTAGGGGCTAATGTTTTAGTTGCTCCTGGTACTTCTATTCGTGCTGATGAAGGAACGCCTTTCTATATCGGTGATGGTAGTAACATCCAAGATGGGGTGGTAGTTCACGGTTTAGAACAAGGTAGAGTACAGGGAGACGACGGGAAGGAATATTCCGTCTGGATTGGTGCAGATAGCTGTATTACTCACCTAGCTTTGATTCATGGTCCTGCTTATGTGGGTAATAATTGCTTTATTGGTTTTCGCTCTACGGTATTTAATGCCCGTGTGGGAGATGGTTGTATTGTGATGATGCACGCTCTGATTCAAGATGTAGAAATTCCTCCTGGAAAATATATTCCTTCAGGTGCAGTTATTACCAATCAACAACAAGCAGACCGCCTTCCAGACGTTCAACCAGAGGATAGGGAGTTTGCCGCCCATGTAGTTCATGTTAATGAAGCCTTAGCCGCAGGTTATCACTGTTCTCAGAATTCTGCCTGTATCAACCCTATCAGAGAGCAAAATCAAGCCTCAGGGCGGGTAGCTACTTCTAATCATAGTAATGGTTATCAATCGGAAAATAATATGACTTTAAATACAGATATTACTAATCAAGTCAGATCCTTGCTCAGACAAGGCTATACTGTCAGCATTGAACACGCCAATGCTCGCCGTTTTAAAACCAAGTCTTGGTTAACTGGTTCTTTGCAAGGTAATAATGAAAATACTATTTTAAAAGAATTAGATGGTTTACTCCATGAGTATCAGGGAGAATATGTGCGTTTGATTGGGGTTGATCCTCAAGCTAAACGTAGAGTTGCGGAAATTATTATTCAACGTCCTGAAGATACTCCTGGGCAACCTGCTTCTGTAACTACTGTTTCTGCCAAAGTTGATCTTGGTAGTGTTAATGGTAATGGTAAAGCAAATGGAGCTAGTGGTTATTCTCAAGGTAATGGTGATTGGACTGGCGAAATTCGCTCGTTAATTCAAGCGGGATACAATATTGGAGTTGAACACGCTGATAAGCGTCGCTTCCGTACTAAGTCTTGGTTGACTGCTCCCAGTGTGACCACTAATTCTATTAATCAGGCTTTGAATCAAATTCAAGGTTATTTGCACGAGTTTGACGGTGAATACGTGCAGATTGTTGGAGTTGACCCTCAAGCAAAACGTCGTATTGCCGAAATTATTATTCAGCGCCCCGGAGAAAATGGGGTGGTAGTAAATAGCAGTAATAATGGAGCTTCTAGCAGTTATTCTTCCTACAGTAATGGTAATGGAAGTGCTATTTCATCTAGTAGTTTAAGTGCTGAAGCAATTCAGCAGGTACGTTCTTTATTAGCTCAAGGCTATCAAATTGGTACTGAACACGCTGATAAACGTCGTTTCCGTACAAAATCTTGGAAGTCTTGTTCTCCCATTACTAGCACTAATGAGAGACAAGTTATTCGTGCCTTAGAGGGCTGTATGCAAGATCATGCTGGAGAATATGTACGTTTGATCGGTATTGATACCAATGCAAAACGTCGTGTTTTGGAAATGATTATTCAGCGCCCGGGGGATAATAATAGCTCTACTACTCGGAGTGTCGGCAATAATAATGGCAGTTCTAACTCCATCAGTAGCAGTGTTTCTAGTAATTATGGAACAAGCACCTATGGTGGCTCAAGCTCTTTAGATTCTGAGACTATTAGCCAAGTTCGTTCTTTATTAGCTCAGGGCTATCAAATTGGCACTGAACACGCTAACAAGCGTCGTTTCCGTACGAAGTCTTGGAAGTCTTGCTCTCCTATTGAAAGCACTAATGAAAGTCAAGTTTTGAATGCCCTTGAAGGTTGCTTAAAGGATCACGCAGGGGAATATGTACGTTTAATCGGTATTGATACCAATGCAAAACGTCGTGTTTTAGAAACTATCATTCAAAGACCATAGATTTTTTAAGTAATAAGTAAAAAGTAATAAGTAAAAGGCAACAGGCAGAAAGCAACGGTTTTTATTCATTCTCTTGATACCTGATACCTCTTTTAATATTCTTCATTCTCAATTCTTCATTCTTCAGGATGTCTTTACCCATTCTTCAAGCTAGTACAAATCAAACCACCCATGTGCGGGGGGATGTCATGATTGACTCCTCTGTGATGATTGCTGTGGGAGTTATTTTAAATGCAACTCCGGGTAATAAAATTATTATTCATAGTGGTGTTTGTTTGGGTATGGGTACTGTGATTACTGCTCATGATGGTGATGTGGAAATAAAGCCTAATGCGATTTTGGGGGCAGGTTGTCTGATTTTTGGTCATTGTATAATCGGTTCTCAGGCTTCTTTAGGTTCTTCTGTTACTGTATATAATGTTAATGTTGATGCAGGAGATGTAATTCCCGCCGGTTCAATAAGAGGCGATCGCACCCGTAAAATTGAACTAAACTCTCAGGAAAATAGTAATAGTGTCGCTGAAAATAAAGTTCAGGAAAATAAATGGTCGAATAAATCAGCCAAATCTGAAGAAAACAAGCAAAATATCACAAATAATCAAGAAGAAAGGGAGTCTAAGGCAGAGTCTATTTCAGAAAAGCCAGAACAGATAAAGCAAGAAAACCAAGATATTAGTCACGAAAATTTAGAACAAGAAGAAGAGATTAAAACTGATAGTTGGCAAGAAGATACTCCTCCTAACAGTGAGCAAGTTGTGGGGAAAGTATATATAAATAAGTTATTATTTACTCTTTTCCCAGAAAGGAATATGTAGGGCTATTTCCTAATTCCTAATAAAATGCCCTTTTTAATTGCCACAAATGGTACAGAAATTACCATCCTGTAATAGATGGTGTATTTAAAAGTGGCTTGATTTCTTCTGCGATTACTTGGTTATCTGCTTCTCTTACTTCAATACAAAAAGTAGCAGTATTAAAACCGCCAAAACGTTGTACAGTGCTTGTTCTCATACGAATATTATCGTTGACAAACCAGAATTTTTCATGGATAGTCATGGTTTCGTATTCTGTGCTTAAAATTAAAGCATCTTCATGATCTAAATAATACTCTCCAGCAACGGGAACTATCTCGGCGTAGCCTCTTTCTCTAAGTAGTTTTCCCTGTCTGGGATTTTCTTGGTTAGGTATTAAAGCAAATACTGTTTCCCCCTGATGATTTTCATTTTCTTTATCCCATTGCATTGCACCATCCCAAGTAACATAAGAACCTCCTACCGATAAGCTGGGGTCAAAAGAGTGCATTTCACAGATTTCTTTTATTTTGGGGTCATTCTGCTCTAAATGTTCTACTTTTATCTCTGATCCTCCTGTTTCAGCTCTTCTAAAAGGTAAATGGTGGGTGGTACGCTGCGATCGCCACTTTCCTGCACTATTCTGAAAAAAAGTCAATCCATCCATAACAAAAATAAATAAAAATTAATATTTGACTAAAAACAAATGATTTTATGACTATATATTATCATCTTCTTGTTGAGATAAAGTTTGTAAAAAAATTAAACCACTATAAAGTTGAAACGCCTCATCCCAAACAGATTCTTCTCGACGAAAAAGATTAATATGGGCGGTAATTTGTTTTAACATTTCTGGAAAATGAATAACACCTTCAGCAAATAAATTAAAATTAGATAACAAATTAATATCAGATGTTTTTCTTTGTAAATAATTAACTAACTTTTTCCACTTTTCTTGAGTTGTTTTGCTATTTTCTCCAATAGTTAACCCAGCTTCAAACTGATAAAAATGGTCACTAAAACGTAATATTAAATTATCACTAACAACGTGTAAATCAAAAAAATTAGCATAGTCTAAAGTTGATTGTTTTTTCTGGACTTTATTTCTAGCATCCAGATGGGTTGTCATTTCAAAAATAGGAATTAATCCCTGTACTTTACTTTTAACTTTTGCCCAATTCAACGTGTACCTTTTTTCTTCTTCCAAATCATTTTCTATAGTTAAATCGCATATGTTACCATCGTTTTCAATAAACTTAACTTGATAAACATCCATTTTATTTATATTTTTTATTGGGTGACAAAAACAAGGAATTCCCCCTTGAGATAATTCAAATTGATAATATTTTAATTCTCCTAAACTACCTGTTTTGTAAAGTCTCAAACTACGAGTTGGTATTTGTAAAGTGGCAGTATAATTATCTATTTCCATTAATTTCGCTAACTGGGGAGCGAGATTTTTTTTATCTTCTGGCTTAACAGGTTCTAAGATTAAAACGGCTAAATCTTGACTATTTTCTATCGTGCGAAACTCTTGTTTTTTTTCTTCTTTTTTAGATTGATAAAACTTAACAATTCTTTCAATGCCATCCCTGATCAATTTTATCAAAGTTGGATCTGGATATATACTATCCTTTATTATTTCTCTATAAGCATTTTCTGCTAAACTTAAATCCCCTTCTTTTTCAGCAATTAAAGCAGAGTAATATCGATACCACAAACGATCTTTTTCTTCAATAATAAGTTGAGATAATTTTTCCCTCGCTTCCTGATAATTTCCTAATTCAATCGTTTTATCAATATCTTTAAACACTGATTTGCCCCTGCTCAAATATTCTTTTATTGAATGAATACTGACTTACCTAAGTTTAGAGTTCAGAGTTCGGGTTTCGGCGTTAAAATAAACAGATTTTGATAAAAACAGTTAATAAATTGATTTTCTTGTTTTCAATATGAGTGAATTATCAGTCAATATTCAAAAAATAAAACCTGTCCTTACCCGATATTCTTGCATCAAACCTAGGTTGACTTTATTTTACCCATTTGTATAATAATTTTATCTCTTTTTCTCTCTCTAGTTTGTGCTTACTTATTACTTAACCTGAGTTCGGAATAATTATCGATGAGTGATGTCAAAAAGGGCAATGGGCAAAAGGCAAATCCCCCCTTTATCTCCTCTAAATAGGCAGGGCTATTTCATTTTCGAGAAAGAAAAAAGAGCGGGAGATAGGGGGAGAGGGAGACGAGGGGATTTTTGTTCATAAAGTTTTAACTAATAGAAAAAAATCCTTGTATATCTTACTCTTACTTAATCTCAGTTAACCTAATTTTTTATTTTGAAACAGCCCTGCTCTAAATACGGGGTTTTTTCAAAGTCAGGGCAAAATTATCTTGCCCTCACCCCCACCCCCTCTCCCACAGTAGAGGGGAGCGTTTTTTCTTAATAATTGATTAATTAATACTTAAAAACTCCTGTATCTGTTACTATTTGTTAACCTGAGTTTTGGATAAGCTGAAAGCAGACCAACTCGTAGTCAAAAAACCTTATAGCTTCTTAGAAATAACTTAGAAATAACGATAAAATTGCCTTAATCCGAACTGACTTAAACAAGGGGCTTAAGCCCCTTGCTAAAAACCCCTACCACCTGCTGTTCCTGCAACCTGACACCTAACACCTAACCTTATCAGATATTCTTAAACCGAACTGAGGTTATTTGTTAGTTTCAAAAATTGACATTTTTGAGAACGAAAAAACCCTGCTCTAAATAGGGGGAGGGCAAAGGTAGATAGTGTTGAGGTGAATAATAACTCATTACTTATTATTCATTACTTGTTTTCCCCTCTCCCCTCATCCCCTAACACCGTAAGGGTTGAATATATTCAACCCCTACCACCTGAAACCTGACACCTACTTTTATTCGATATTATTAGACGGCTTGAGGTTGTACTTGGGGTTGGAATTGGAATAGGGAGTAAACCACGTTACGGCGAATGTCTATCATCATCTCTAAGAACATTTCATAGCCTTCTTGTTTATACTCAATTAAGGGATCTTTTTGTCCATAACCCCTTAAACCAACGGATTCTCGTAAACCATCCATTTTTTGTAAGTGTTCACGCCAAAGGGTATCTATTTGTTGCAGAATAAAAAATCTTTCTGCTTGACGCATTAACCCTGTTTGGATTTGTTCAATTTGATTTTCTTTTAAGTCATAAGCTTTGTGGACTTCTTCATGGAGAAATGTTTTCATCTCTGCAACAGTCATATCCTCTAAATCTTTGACGGTGATGTCTTGGAGAAGATAAATAAATTCTTTGGCTTTTTCTACCAATGCTTCTAAATTCCACTCATCAGGGGGTAAATCGGGGTTGACGTAAGCATCAACAATTTCGTCCATTGTTTGGGTTGCGTATTGCAATACTTGACCTTTCAAGTCTCTTCCTTCTAAGACTCGACGACGTTCAGCATATATAGCACGACGTTGGTTATTCATAACTTCATCGTACTCAAAGACGTTTTTCCGTGCATCGTAGTAGAATGTTTCTACTTTTTTCTGTGCCCCTTCTAAGCTACGGGTGAGCATTCCTGATTCAATGGGCATATCCTCTTCAACTCGAAAGGCATTCATTAATCCAGCAACTCTGTCCCCGCCGAAAATCCGTAATAAATTATCTTCTAAGCTCAAAAAGAAACGAGTTGAACCGGGATCTCCTTGTCTTCCTGCTCTACCTCTTAATTGGTTATCAATTCTTCTCGATTCGTGTCTTTCCGTTCCAATGACGTGTAAACCGCCTTTTTCAACTACTAAATCATGTTCTTTATCTGTTACTTCATCATATTCTCTGCGAATGGCTTGATAGACTTCTCTTAATTTTTGTATGACGGGATCTTCTGTAGGCGCTTTTTCGGCTGCGATCGCAATTTTTTCTTCTGCTTCCAATTCTGATAAACTCTGTTGCCCATATTTTTCCACCGCAAATTTAACCGCTTCTTTCAAAAGAGCTTCAGTATCTGCGGATAACTGACAGGGAAATAAATCCGAGGAAGGCTTCCAATTTTTCTGTTTTTTACCATCACCATTACCACTAAACCCTTGTCCCTTGGCACGTTTAGCCATATCAACACCCGGAACATTTACCATTAATTGATCATCTTCAGGGGTCACAATTTGGGGCATAAAATACTCTCTTAACTTTAACCTTGCCATATAGTCAGAGTTACCACCGAGAATAATATCTGTACCACGCCCCGCCATGTTAGTTGCAATGGTTACAGCCCCTTTTCTACCTGCCTGAGCAACAATTTCTGATTCCCTTTCCACGTTTTCTGGTCTAGCATTAAGGATATTATGGGGAATTTCTCTTTCTTGTAATAAACGAGATAAAACCTCAGATTTTTCTACACTGGTAGTACCAACAAGTACAGGTCTGCCTGTTTCATACATTTCCTTGCATTCTTCCGCCACGGCTTTCCATTTTGCGATTTCATTTTTATAAACCACATCAGGTAAATCATTTCTATCGGAGGGGCGATTAGTGGGAATAATAGTTACTTCGAGGTTATATACTTTTTCAAATTCCGTTTCTTCAGTTTTGGCAGTACCAGTCATACCCGATAGTTTAGGATAGAGTAAGAAAAAGTTTTGATAGGTGATACTAGCTAAGGTTTGAGTTTCTTTTTGGATTTCAACCCCTTCTTTTGCCTCAATAGCCTGATGTAAACCATCACTCCATCTTCTTCCAGCTAAAACCCTCCCCGTAAACTCATCCACGATTACCACTTCATTATTACGGACGATATAGTTAACGTCACGAGTAAATAATTCTTTAGCTTTAATGGCATTAAAAATATAATGAGCCCAAGGATTATCTTGATCATATAAATCTGTAACTCCCAATAACTCCTCCGCATGGGCAAAACCTTCATCTGTCAATAAAACATTTCTGGCTTTTTCGTCCACCTCATAATCACCACCGTCACCCTCTTCATTTTGACGGGTAAGCATTTGAGCAATTTTTGCCGCCTCCATATATTTTTCCATGGGGCGCTCGACTTGTCCTGATATAATCAAAGGAGTACGAGCTTCATCAATTAAAATAGAGTCAACTTCGTCAATAATGCAATAGTTGGGGGGACGTTGTACCACATCAGCCATATCCGTTGCCATATTATCCCGAAGATAATCAAAGCCTAATTCGCTGTTAGTAGCATAGGTAATATCAGCACTATAATTTTTCTGTCTTTCAACAGATGTCATCCCACTTTGAATTAAGCCCACACTTAAGCCTAAAAAACGATGAATTTGCCCCATCCATTCAGCATCACGACGGGCAAGGTAATCGTTGACGGTGACAACGTGTACACCTTCTCCCGTTAAACCATTAAGATAGGCTGGTAAAGTAGCTACAAGGGTTTTACCCTCTCCTGTTTTCATCTCGGCAATTTGCCCTGTATGTAAAACAATACCTCCTAGTAACTGCACATCATAATGACGCATTCCCAAAACTCTTACCCCTGCTTCTCTTACTAGGGCAAATGCTTCAGGTAAAATTTCATCTAAGATAGTATCTTTTTCTTCTTTAGTGGTGGCTTTTGCTAACATCTCTTTAAAAGATGCGGTTTTTGCCCTCATTTCATCGTCAGTTAACTTCTTTATGTCTTCTTCTAAAAGATTGATTTCTGCAATGTAAGGTTGTAATTTTTTTAATTTACGAGTGTTAGGATCTCCAAATAGCTTTTTAAACATAGCCAGTTTTTATAGTTTCTTTAAATATATCTATTAGTTTTTAATCATATCATTTATGGCTATGGCTAATTTGATTCAATCTATTTTCAATTTGATATTGAACTCAGGAAAGGTGCGATCGAACTCTTTACACCTATACTAGAAAGATGAGATCGGTATATATCCTCTATAAATTAAGAGATTTCTTCAAAGCTAAATTAACTTTTTCCATCAAATCAACGGATAAAACACCTAATTTTTTTTTGAAAACAAATTGACTAAGAGTCGCTATTTTATCAGCCCTAATTAAAGAAGTTTTTTTCAATCCTGTTTCTTGAAATTGTGGATTATTTTCGGAAACTAAAACCCAAGTTTCTTTTAAAGTTTCATGGGGTATTTTTGAGAATATTCCGATAATAATTATTTCTTCTCTATGATTAGCAATGACTAAAGCTGGACGAAGTTTTGTGGCTGTTAAATCACTAAAAGAAAAAGAAACTAACCAGATTTCTCTAATTTTCGGTATCATTGTTATAAATATCCTCCTCTGGATCATTCCATTCCTGAAATCCTGTTTCGGCTAATTTCATAAAATCTTTTGTTGATATTGTCTCATTAACTTCTCTGATTAATTGATTTATTTCTTCTGGAGGAAGTTGAAAAATCATTTCTTTAATTTCAGCTAATTTTGTTGTCATATTTAAAACCTCATTACTATAATTTTTATTTATTCTAATTTATCTTAGATCATAAGTGCGATCGCTTTTCAATTTTATAAATTATTGGGATATAATGAATGGGCGAACAGTCAGGGAATAATATTAAGTGAGATGAAAACTATTACTCTGAGAATAGACGATCGCATCAAGGAACAATTTATAAGTCTTCTTAAGAATTTTTCAGAGAATGAATTAAGGATTTTAGAAGAATCTGAATATATTAGTGATGATGAATATTTGAGGTCTCTATCAGGAATGGTTGAAAGTATCAAAGAAGCTAGAAAAGAACCGATTGAAAATGGTGTTACCTTAGAGGAACTAGATTGGTAGTGTATAAGATAATTTTTATGACACAAGCGCAGAAAGAGGCGAAAAAGTTATCTTCAAACGGATTGAAACAAAAAACATTGAAATCATAACCCATAACCCTTATCAATATCCACCTGAATATGAGCTACTCAAAGGGGATATGAAAGGATTAATTAGTAGAAGAATCAATAAGCAACATAGGTTAGTTTATGAAGTGATCGAAGAAGAAAAATTGATTAAGATATATCGAATGTGGACTCATTATGAGTGATGCGATCGAGTTTTATAGAGTCTGTTTCTACAATAACTGAACTTTGAAGGTAACGACAAAATGATCGCACTTTAATATTTAACAATCCCCATTTAATTCACATTACACATATTAAGATTAAAATTGTTATAAACTTGCCCTTTATTTTTTTTATGTCTATTTCTCGAACCAGATTTATCGGTTTTATTTTAGTTTTATTCTTTTTCCTTTTCCCTTTTTATGATTTAAAGTCTTTAGCAGAAGTCGATCGCACTTTCTTAGATTTAAAGATAGAATTTTTAGGGGAATATACTCTCAAAGAAAGTAATTATAAAGATACTGTGATTGGCGGTTTATCAGGAATAACTTATAACCCGAAAGAAGATGTTTATTATTTAATTTCTGATGATAGAGCTAATATTTCTCCTGCTCGTTTTTACACAGTTAAAATAAATATCGAAGGAGAAAAAATAGAGAATATAAAAATCGAAAATGTTACCTTTTTAAGAGATAAAAAAGGAGAACTTTATCAAGAAAATACCACTGATACAGAGGGGATAGCATTCAGTCCTCACAACAGTTTATTTATTAGTAGTGAAGGGGTTACAAATAAAAATATTCCTGCTTTTATTAATGAATATGATTTAGAAGGAAATTTATTAAATTCTGTAAGAATACCCGAAAGATACATTCCTAAAACAGGTGAAAAAAAAGGTATTGAAAATAATTTAGGATTAGAATCTTTAACCATTAAAGCCAATGGATTTATGCCAAATGACCCTTTTCGCTTATTCACCGTTACAGAATCAGCGTTAGTTCAAGATGTGGATTTGAAAAATCCTTTAACCGTTTTAAGATCTCGTTTTTTACATTATGTGATCAATCCTTTTGGCGATCCTGTATTGATTGGAGAACATTTATACACCATTGATGAACCTTCTTTTAGCACCTTGTATAATGGTGTTGCCGATTTATTATCACTGCCAGATGAAGGTTATTTATTAAGTTTAGAAAGAACTTTTGGCTTAAGGGGATATGGTGCAAAAATTTTTCAATTGGTAATAGGAAATGCTAATGATATTTCTGGTCAAAAATCAATTTCTGGAAATGTCGAAAATATTATTCCTATTAAGAAAAAATTACTATTAGATTTAAAACAATTAGGGATAAAATTAGATAATTTAGAAGGAATGACTCTTGGTGGTCGTTTCCCTGATGGTAGTCAAAGTTTGATTCTTGTTAGTGATAATAATTTTTCTGGGAATAGTAAACAAAAAAATCAGTTTTTATTATTTAAAATTAGTAATTAATTCAAACTGAGTTCGGAGTTCAAAGTTTAGGATTGGGAGTAAAAATTACTTCAGTTGTTCAGCAAAAATATCAGGTTTAGATAAGTTCTCAGTTTCAGTCAAATCTTTTATAAACATTTATTAGTCTTAACGAAATTTATGGCTCTATCAATTTGAGTATGTAAATTATTCGTTAGGGTAGGCAAGAGGCAAGAGGCAAGAGGCAATAGGCAATAGGGGATTATTAAATAATAATTTATAAACTTTTAGTTTTTATTTTACTCTAAACACTATTCAATAAAGGTTATGGAAGTTATTTTTTATTAATTTATCATAACCACTGTAGAAGAACCAAATTTATCAATTTATCTTAAACTTAATTGAAACAACTATAAATACCTAAGCGGGGAATTTCTAAAGGAAGTTGATAAGAATAATTAGTGTTTAAGCAAGTATTAGCAATAAATTTAAAACCATTAGCGAAGTTTTCTACCCCTCCCTCTGTCAAGTAACGCCATAATAAATTAACCTGAGAAATGGACATATTCGACTGACTAAATAATTCTGCATCGGGGCGATCGTCTCCCGGTAGAATAAATAAAGATGCGTTAGTTTGAGAAACTGTATCTTTACAAACTTCTAAGCCATAACTCCAATAACTTCTCCCTCCTAATAGTCGCAGAATAATTACTTTGGCATGGGATAAAACTTCTTCTGCATAGGTATCAATGGTTAATTCTTGTTGCAATTGTAATAAATTTACTACTCTCATGGACGGAAAATCCTCTGGTAGTTTTTCTAAACAGGCGGCTGTAGTTTGAATATCTGTATCAGCACTGGTAATGAAAATAATTGGGGCGGGATTTTGTTCGATAAAAATTACCCCTTCTGTATCAGGATTCCATCCCCCGGGTGTAGCTGGTATGCGGTGCATATTTCAATTAAAAAGTTATGTAATAAAAGGCAAAGTAAATAGTGAATAGTGAATAGTGAATAGTGAATAATTAATAACTCCGAACACTCGTTACTCGTTACTCATTACTCATTACTCGTTACTCATTACTCGTTACTCGTTACTCATTACTCCCCTAAACCTGAAACCTCACCTCTTTCATAACTCCGAAACCCAAACCCCTTATTTATTGGCTAGTTTCATTGCTACTTATGGGAGGACGGGCAAGATACCATTTAAAATGTTGGTAGGCAGTGCGGGAAATTTCTTGAATTAAGGTTCTAGCTGAGTAATCATTGTGAGGACGTTTGACTAAAACCGCCCCAATATAGCGTTTTCCTGTGGGCATATCGATTATACCTGCGTCTCCTAAAACTGTGCCTATATCTCCTGTTTTATGGGCAATGATGGCGTTATTCTCTAATCCCTGAGGTAGTAAGGTTTGAGTTTTTGTCCGTCGCATTATTTCTAAGAGGCGATCGCGCGATCGCACAGACAACAAATCACCTTGATTAACTTTAGCTAAGAGAATACCTAAATCTCTGGGGCTAGTGGTATTTGTACCTTCTAAATCAGGCAAAAGATTACGAATAACAGTATTTTCTAAACCCCATTCTTGAAAACGTTTATTTAACTCATCTTTACCACCCAATCGCTCAATAATCATTTCTGTGGCGGTATTATCACTATTAATGATCATTTCTGTGGCAGTATAAAGAGCAGTAAACTGTGTTCCTAAGGGTTGATATTGCATATTACCAGAATGAGGAACTCTGTTGGCTTCTGTCATTGTTAGTTTTTCATCAAGATAAATTTTCCCCTCATCAATATCTTGGAGAAAAGCCACTAAAACGGGTATTTTAATAGTACTAGCGGCGGGAAAAGGAGCAATGCCATTATAGTTAACATAAGCACCATTATCTAAATCAACAAAAAACGCTCCGGGTTCTAATTGAGGATATTTTGCCCTAAGAGTATCAAATTTGCTTCTTAAAGCCGTTAATTCTTCTGAAAACTTTAATTCTTCTGGATTGCTACTTACTTCAGGAGTATAAGCAAGGGGTTTACTCTCTTGACTGGAATTAGTTTCTTGATTTACAGATGTATTTTGGGCAACTCTATCAACAAAGGGAATATCAATTTTCGGAAATAGAGGTTTAGTTAAATCAGTATTAGCCAAGACACTACCAAAAATAGTCCCAATACCGACACCAAAAATGGTTAAACGAAAAACATTATTAAGGATAATATTGACTAAATTTTGTTGCTCTTTTGCTTGAGTAACGATATTTTCCTGAGTAATGGATGTGTATGGGGCGTTTGTTTTCCTAATTAGCCTTTTATTAGTTTGTGTTTGGGCTACTTTTGATTTTATATTTCTTCTATTTGCTCTCGTGCCTGAAGCCTTACGTCTATAATTATTTTCCCCATGAGTTCGAGATAAAAAAATAGCCAAAATATTCCCCCCCATTAATTATTATCTACGGTCAAAGTTTATTTAATTATCTAGTTATAACTCAACTTTGTACAGTTGTGAGTAATCAATTTTTATGGTTCTTCAGAGTGTGGTTATGATAAATTAATAAAGAATAACTCCCATAACCTTTATTGAATAGTGTTTATAGTAAAATAAAAAATAAAAGTTTATAAATTATTATTTAATAATCCCCTATTGCCTATTGCCTATTGCCTCTTGCCTACCCTAACTAATAATTTACACGACGAGAAGTGATAGAACCATTTTTATCTGTTAAATACGTTTAAGTGAACACAGGCTAGATACCACATATAATCATCGATTTTTACTTCTATTGCTTTTTGAATATATAAATTAGCCTGAAAATTATCTTCGTGAGCAAAATAATATAGTCCTGCATAAAGAAAGTAAAAAAATACCTCTCTTAGACTACTGTTAGTATTAATGTTCGTCAAAGTCGAAATATCAGATTTTCCTGCGAATACTTGATAAATTTGTCTCATAAATCCCCTTGTATCATATTTTACTGGTAGTAAACATTCCTGGGCATTTTGAGGGTTTTCTAATTTAGCAATAGCTAGATATAACCATAAAGTTTCTTCTATATCTTGAGAATTGACGCTTAAATCTAACTCAAACTGTCTTCCTGCTTTGGCGTATTTTCCTAGGTAATAGTAAGTTAGTCCTCTCTGCCATAAATAAGGAGTTAATTGGGGGTTTAATTCTTCTGCTTTGTTAAAATCCTTAAGGGATTCATTTAGTTGGGCTAATTTGAAAAAAATCATCCCCCTTTTGATATACAATCTGGGATCAAAGGGAAATATCTTTAATTTTTTATTACACTTACTTAAGTCTAATTCTAATGTGTTCGCATCGATTATGGTCAAATCCAACACCTCGCAAATAATTTATTGGTGAAGTTATTAAGTTTTTAGGGAGGGGATAAAGCTATAGCAAAATTAGATAGGCTAGTTTTTATTTGCTTTTTTTTGCAGTAGCCTAAAGACATTTCACCATAGAATGAAATAATTAAAAAATATCGGGAAAATCTTGGTATTATTTACCAAAATCAGTATATCATTAAAGCAAATTTATCATAACGACAATATTTTGGTGTGATAGGAGCAAAGAAAATGTCAGGAATAGATCTACAAGGTAAGCCTTTCCACTTCATTGGTATCGGTGGAATTGGTATGTCGGCTTTGGCTTATATTTTGGCAAAAAGAGAGTTGCCTGTTTCTGGGTCAGATATTCGTGCTAGTCATATTACTAATCGTTTAGAGGCAGTTGGTGCAACTATTTTTACTAGTCAGAATGCAGAAAATTTTGAGCGTATTTCATGGGGAAATCATGGACATTACCATAAGCAAGAGGTTCAGGTAGTTTGTTCTACTGCTATTAATCAGGATAACCCAGAATACAAAGAAGCGATCGCACAAGGTTATCCTATTTATCATCGCTCAGATTTATTAGCCGCTCTTATTAAAGATTACAAAAGTGTTGCGGTAGCGGGAACTCATGGTAAAACCACCACTAGCAGTTTAATTGCTTATTTATTATTAGAGTCTGGTTTAGATCCTACCGTTATTATTGGTGGCGAAGTAAGTGCATGGGAAGGAAATGCTCGTTTAGGGGAAAGTAATTATTTGGTGGCGGAGGCGGATGAGTCTGATGGTTCTTTAGTGCAGCATCACCCTGAATTTGGTATTATTACTAATATAGAATTAGATCATCCTGATCATTATGAATCTTTAGATCAGTTAGTTGGTATTTTTCGACAATTTGCTCATCAGTCTAAAAATGTCATTGCTTGTGTTGACTGTCCTATCACCCGTAAGTATATTCAAGCAGATATTACCTACAGTTTAAACCCTCAATCTGGGGCTAATTATATTGCTACAAATATCGTTCATAGTCCTTATGGTAGTGAAGCAGAAGTTTGGGAAAATGGTATCTGGTTGGGTAATATTTCCTTAGAACTCTCTGGAGATCATAATATCAGTAATGCTTTAGCTGCGATCGCAGTTGGCAGAAAATTAGGTTTAAATTTTGCTACTATTGCCGATGCCCTCAGCACTTTTGAAGGAGCAAAAAGACGTTTTGAATATAAAGGCACTTATCAGGGTGCAACTTTAATTGATGATTATGCCCATCACCCCAGTGAAATACGATGTACTTTGCAGGCGGGTCGTGCTAGACTGAAACAGTATGATGCTCAAAGATTAATTGCTATTTTCCAACCCCACCGCTACAGTCGCACTTCAGCATTTTTGGAAGATTTTGCTCAGTGTTTTGCTCAAGCTGATGTCGTTATTGTTACAGACATTTACAGTGCGGGGGAGAAAAATACAGAGGGTATTAATGGAGAAATAGTGGCGGATTATATTAGTAAATATCATCAGGAAGTTTATTTCCAACCCAATCTGCATAGTTTAAGGGATTTTCTTGCGGATTTTCTCGAACCCGAAGACTTAACTTTATTTTTAGGGGCGGGAAATCTCAATCAAATTATTCCTCAATTAATAGCTTTAGAAGAGAAATCTTATGCACAAGTCGCTTAATTTAAACTGAGACGAAACCTTACACCAATACATAAAACTGACTAAAAGGTAATAGGTGATAGGGATTGAACAAAATTTGACCTTTGCGGTGTTGGGTTTGATGATTTTTGACTATTTTTAAGGTTTAGGCAAAACGAACATTTTGGGTTGGAATAGCCTTGAATTTAATGCCTGTTTCTTAACAAAGAAAAGATTTTAACCTTCAACCTCAACCTAACCGTCAAACCTTTTCATATCCCACATTATTACCTCGAATTGGGGCATAAGTTGAATAATTTTTCTCCCTTAGTTATCACTTATTAACTATCAACTAATTATCACTCCGAAACCACTATAAAAGCCCAATGAATTTAAGAGAAGATTATCATGACTATTACTATCAAAACTGACTCAGAAACAAAAGTCGTTACCCTCACAAACACTGAGTGCAATATTTATCAATCCGTGTCTCTTTCTCCTTTCACATCCTATCGAGTCGGTGGCAAGGCTCAGTGGTATGCTGAACCTAAATCATGGAATGATATACAAGCAATATTTACATGGTTACAAAAAGAGCAAATGCCTTTTACTTGTTTAGGGGGGGGTTCTAATTTACTAATTAGCGATCGCGGTATAGAAGGATTAGTTTTGAACACTCGTCATCTTAAACAATATCTGATTGATGAGGATAATCTTACTATCACTGTGGGTGCTGGTTATCCCCTTCCTAAATTGGCATGGAAAGCCGCCAAGAAAGGTTGGCAAGGGCTAGATTGGGCTGTTGGCATACCCGGGACTGTGGGGGGTGCTGTCGTGATGAATGCGGGGGCTCACAAGGGCTGTATGGCTGATATTTTCAAAAGTGCGATCGTGGCTTATAGTGATGGAAGAATAGAAACTCTGTCAAAAGAAGATTTAGAATACTCTTATCGCTCCTCTCGATTACAAAAAGAAAATGCTTTAGTTTTACAAGCTACCCTAAATTTAGAATCAGGGCAAAGTAAAGAAGAAATGATGGCATTAACCACCAGTAATTTCAAAATGCGTAAACAAACACAACCCTACGATAAACCAAGTTGTGGCAGTGTTTTTCGTAATCCAAAACCTCAAGCGGCTGGGTGGCTAATTGAGCAAATCGGTTTAAAAGGTCATCAAATAGGTGGTGCTCAAGTTGCCCATCGTCATGCTAATTTCATCCTTAATGCAGGTAATGCAACTGCTAGAGATATTTTTAACTTGATACAGTATGTGCAAGAAAAAGTAGAAGAAAATTGGTCTATTTTGCTCCATCCAGAAGTAAAATTTTTAGGTCAATTTTAAGATTGGCGTTGGTGAGTGAATTAAGCTATTACTTTTGGTTTAGAAGACACTTTTGCAATGGTAATAATATTTTGAGTGTTAAATATTTGGAGTGGGTTATACCTGAGTTCAGAGTTCGGAGTTAAAATTTGGGTGTATTGATAAAAATAATAGACAAATTGATTTTATATCTTTTTCCTAAGTTTAATAGTTTTTATCTGTATAAAGAGAGCTAATGATCGCTCTGAATATTTTACTCCACAATGTTTTTATCATTGAACTCATGTGGTTATAGCCCACCATTATTAACAATAATAAAAAGCTATATTAATAAAAAAACAGTCTAAAAATTTAATGAATATCATTTTATTTCTTATTACTAATAGCCTCAAAATTTTTGGATTATTCTGGATTGCAGGAGGCTTATTTGTCTGTCTTGAGGTGCTAAAATCTTCTCGTATGGATAAATATATAAAAGCGATCGATTTTAACCATAAACCTGATTATAAAGAATATCTTTTTAGTTTAGCCATCGGATTGTTAACCTTATTAAGTGGCGTTACTTTAATTGTTTCTCAAAATATTGCAATTCTATTCTTGGGGTTATTAATAATTACTCAATTAATGTTTTTCGACTTTCGAGAAAAGAAATTTAAAGCAAGTCAAACCGACTCTGATAAAGAAAATTATTCTATCAGTCCTCAAACCTATAACGCTTATTTAACCTCTATTTATGTTACTATCTTTGCCCTTATTAGATATTGCTTAAATATTTTTGTTAACTAATATATTGTCAGTTAATAATCGAATATTCTTCATAACACCTAAAACCTAAACCTTGTACAATTAACACAATTTTGGACTAGAAAATATTAATATATTGCTGATAATTTTCATAGATAGATAACCCGGGTATTTCTTGAGTAAATTCTTCTGGTAAATTATATTGATTAGCAGAATATTGCTCTCTAATATCTGTAATGGTACGATAAAAACCCTGCCAAGGTTTTAAAACTTGTATTAATTTAATAAATTGCTCTCTAGTTTGTTCATGTTTTTTACTCAGCGCCAAATATTGCAACAGTCTGGCATAAGTGTCTGGTGTTTCTTTCGTTTTGGGCACACCAATTATTCTTCCTAATTTTATAAAAACATCTTCATTTTTAACAACTAAATCCTGCATTGCTTTCATATTCTGCATATTTTTATCTTGAAGATAAGTAACCATGTCAGAGATAACTCTTAACACAGAAAAATCAGTTAAATTAAATTTTTTAAATAAATATAGAAGTTTTAAACCAATATCTTTCTCTTCTGCTAATCCTTCTAAAGACTCGGTATAATCTTCTAAAGCCTCTCTACCTTGTTCTGTTTTAATGGTTGGTTTAATTTCTTCTAATTTAGTTCTTATTTGTTGTTTAAATTCCTCTGGAGAGTATTTATTTTCTTGTCTTTTTTTAGCAACAATTTGATTATTTTCTAAATCATTATTATTGTCATCATCTCCAAATTTTTCCCCCAAGAAGTTTAACACAAATTCATAATATTCTTGTTGTTTCGTACTTCGATAACGTAACTCTGTCTGTTCAATCTTCAAAAAATTACTTTGGGCTTTTACTGCTAAACGTAATAATTCTGCACTTGTTTCTAATCCCTGATAAGATTCTTTATTACGAGCAAAAAGAGATTTTATTTGTAGATAAAACTTAAAATCAGACTGTTGAAAATTAGGATTATCGATGGTTTTGGCAATGGATGCTAATATCTTCGCTTCTGATAGGGCTTGATTATGTATATTAATACTATTTTCCGAAATATCTTCTTTTTGAGAATTATTTTGAGTCAAGGTGCTTATATCTTGATTTAAGAAAGAAACAATTTTTTTTAACATCTTTTGTATCCTTATCTTTATTTTATTACCCCTAATCATATTATATCTAAAAAAACTTTATTTCTTTTTTTTATAAATTTATGTAAATAAAACATCTAATATTACCAATTTTTATGTAGTCAATAATACTAAAATATAATTGTAGAAATAAGTAATTGAACAAAATAATCTTGGTTCAATTTGATTTCAAAAAACACTTAAGTAAGAATGAAAAATTATTATTAAGAATATCTTGATCAAAAAGTAAGGTTATGTTAAATGAACTCAGCAAAGGTTAATAAATAAAATTAAAAAGTATGAGTAAGAAATTTGATATAGGAAAAACTGAAATTATTTTTACTAAATTTTATTCGATTCAACTCATATAATTACTTTGTTTTACCATGCTTTTACATCTATTAATTATTTGTTGACTTGTTGTTTTAACAAAGAAGTTATAATTATTCATAAATACTTAGTGTATCGATTACTTTCAATTATAAAAATAATGACAAATATCACATATACAGTATCAATTACAAATCCTCAGCTACATTTATTTGACGTGGAATTAAAAATAGATAAATGGGAGAAAAAACAATTAAATTTAAAAATGCCAGTATGGACTCCGGGATCTTATTTAGTGAGGGAGTATGCTAGGCATTTACAAAATTTTCAGGTTAAGGGAAACAAACAAAATAATTTAAGTTATCAGAAAAAAACTAAAAATCATTGGTTAATAGAAACTGACAATGAAACAACTATTAACGTAAAATATCAAATATATGCTAATGAGTTAACAGTGAGAACAAATCATCTGGATGAAACTCATGGTTTTTTTACCGGTGCGGCTTTATTTCTTTATGTTCCTAATTTCGAAAATAATCCTTTTAAAGTTGTCATAAATTCTCCTGAAAAAGATTGGAAAATTACTACCTCTTTACCCAAAATAACAGAGGAGAATAATAGTTTTTTTGCAGAAAATTTTGACTGTTTAGTAGATAGCCCCTTTGAAATTGGCTTACAAAAGCAATATGATTTTACCGTGGAAAATAAGCCCCATCAATGGATTATATGGGGTAATGGAAATATTGATGCAAAGAGAGTTATAGAAGACACAAAGAAAATAATAGAAACTGAGTCAAAAATTTTTTCAGGTTTACCTTACGAAGATTATAAATTTATTTTACATTTATCAGCTTCAGGTTTTGGCGGTTTGGAACATAAAAATTGTTGCGTTTTAAACTACCCTCGCTTTGCTTTTAAAAAAGAAGAAAAATATTATCGCTTTATGCAGTTAGTAGCTCATGAATTTTTTCATTTATGGAATGTTAAAAGAATAAGACCTAAAGCCTTAGAAAAGTTTGATTATGATCAAGAAAATTATACAACTTCTCTTTGGTTTTCCGAGGGAACAACTAGCTATTATGATATACTTATCCCTTTGAGGGCAGGTATTTATAATCGTTCAACATTTTTAGATTTATTGAGTAAAGACATAAGTAATTACTTGAATATTTCGGGAAGAAAAATACAGCCTTTAGCGGAATCTAGCTTTGATGCTTGGATTAAGTTATATCGTAGAGATGCTTATAGTAATAATAACCAAATTTCTTACTATTTAAAAGGTGAGTTAGTAACATTATTATTAGATTTAATGATTAGAAAAAATAGTGGCAATCAGAAATCTTTTGATGATGTAATGGCAATAATGTGGGACAAATTTGGTAAGAAAGAAATTGGTTTTACTCCTGAAGAATTAAAGACAGAAATAGAAAAGGTTGCTAATACTAATTTAAAAGAATTTTTCCATCTATATTTAGAAACCACTGAAGAAATCCCTTTCAACCAATATTTTGAGCCTTTTGGTTTAGTTTTAAGAGGGAAAAAAGAAGACAATGATTGTCCTTATCTAGGATTGACAGTACAAAAAGAAGGATGTATTGAAAAAATAACTTTTGTAGAAGCTAATTCCCCGGCGGGTAAAGCTGGTGTTGATGCTGGAGATGAGTTATTAGCCATAGATGGTTTTCGAGTTACCAGTGAGACGTTATCAGAAAGACTACAAGATTATCGAGCAGGAGATGCGATCGCACTTACTATTTTTCATCAAGAGGAATTAAAAACCGTAAAAATTAAATTAGCACCCCCCCAAGCTAGTAGCTATCAAGTTACAGTCATGAAAAATTTGACTAAAGCCCAGAAAGAAAATTTACATAGTTGGCTAGGGAGATAAAGAGTTAGAGGCTTAGGGTGTTGGGGGGATAAGGTGATAAGGGGATGAGGTGATGAGGGGAAAGGGAGATAAGGTGTCAGGTTGCAGGTATCAGGGAAGACGAGTTAGGGGCGAATGGCCATTCGCCCGTACAGGAGTTAGAAGTTATTAATTATTCACTATTCACTATTCGCTATTTACTTTTTCCTCTTGCCCATTGCCCTTTTGCTAATTACTCTATTATTCTCTTACTGAGTATATGTTAAAATAAAGCAATGATTTTGACATTCTTAGGAGTTTAAAACCTAAAAACTGGCGATTTCGACTATTTTTCAGTTTAAATATCTTTTAAACAGGTCAAATCACTTATTTTCATCCTCAAATCAGTTATTACTGTAAATAACTCATCTTAACACTTATGACATCTAGCCAAGAACGCATAGTACCTACTAACTTAACCAATGAAATGTCTCGGTCTTACTTAGAATACGCCATGAGCGTTATCGTAGGAAGAGCATTGCCCGATGCCAGAGATGGACTCAAACCGGTTCATAGACGCATTCTCTACGCTATGTATGAATTAGGTTTGACTGCTGATCGCCCCTTTCGTAAATGTGCGAGGGTAGTAGGGGAAGTTTTAGGTAAATATCACCCTCATGGTGACACGGCGGTATATGATGCTTTAGTGAGAATGGCGCAGGATTTTTCCATGCGTAACCCGTTGATTAATGGTCATGGAAACTTCGGTAGTATTGATAATGACCCTCCGGCGGCGATGCGTTATACCGAATGTCGTTTACAGGCTTTGGCGGTGGAAGGTTTACTGCGAGATATTGAATCAGAAACCGTTGATTTTATTGATAACTTTGATGGTTCACAACAAGAACCTGTTGTATTACCTGCCCGTGTCCCTCAACTGCTTCTTAATGGTGCGACGGGGATTGCAGTGGGTATGGCGACTAATATTCCTCCCCATAATCTTGGTGAATTGATTAACGGTGCGATCGCAATGATTCACAATCCAGATATTACGGATTTGGAGTTAATGGAATATATCCCAGGTCCTGATTTTCCCACAGGAGGACAAATTTTAGGTCGTCAGGGTATTAAAGATGCTTATACCACTGGTAGAGGCTCAATTACTATGCGTGGGGTTGCCAACATTGAAACTGTGAGGGCGGCGGGAAGACAGGAAAAAGAAGCAATCATCGTCACAGAATTACCCTATCAAACCAATAAAGCAGGTTTAATTGAAAAAATCGCCGAATTAGTTAACGATAAAAGGATTGACGGTATTTCGGATATACGGGATGAGAGCGATCGCACTGGAATGCGTATTGTTATAGAATTAAAAAGAGATGCTTATCCCAGAGTTGTTCTTAATAACTTATATAAACAAACAGCTATTCAAAGTAATTTTGGGGCAAATATGTTGGCATTAGTCAATAACGAGCCTCAATTACTTACAATAAGTCAATTTTTACGGGTATTCTTAGATTTTCGTGTGGAAGCTATCACCCGACGCACCCGCTATCAACTGAGAAAGGCAGAAGAAAGAGATCATTTATTACAAGGATTATTAATTGCCCTAGATAACCTCGATGCAGTCATTAGACTAATCAGAGGGGCGGCGGATAGTGCCACTGCTAAACAAGAATTAGTTAACGATTTCAGCCTCTCAGAAACCCAAGCCGATGCTATTTTACAAATGCAATTGCGTCGTTTAACTGCCCTAGAAGCAGAAAAAATTGAAGCGGAACATCAAGACTTATTAACCCAAATTACCGATTTTCAAGATATTTTAGCTCGTAAAGAAAGAATTTATAACATTATCGAATCAGAATTAGAAGACATCAAAAAAGTTCATGCTACTCCCAGACGCACGGAAATAGTCCAAGCGGACGGAGATTTAGGAGATATTGATTTAATTGCTAATGAACAAGTTGCCATTATCCTGACTAACCAAGGCTATTTGAAAAAAATGTTGGTAAATACCTTTGAGGCACAAAATAGAGCCACCAGAGGTAAGTCTGGAGCGAAAATCAAGGAGGATGATGTAGTTGAACATTTTCTCACGGGTTGTGATCACGATCGCATCTTATTCTTTAGTGACAAGGGTGTTGTCTATGGCTTAAATGCTTATCAACTACCTGCCCTGTCGAGAAATGCTAGAGGTGTACCCATTGTACAGATGTTACCCATTGCCAGTGATGAAAAAATTACCTCAATGATAGCAGTAAGTGAATTTACTGATCATGAATATTTAGTCATGTTAACCCAAAAAGGTTTAATCAAAAAAACTGCTCTCTCCGCCTTTGCCAATATTCGCAGTAATGGTTTAATTGCCATTTCTTTGGGAGAAGGAGACGAACTACGGTGGGTAAGACTAGCCACAGAAGATGATAGTATTTTAATTGGCTCTCGTCAGGGTATGGCGATTCATTTCCACGCCGACAATGAACAATTACGCCCTCTTTCCCGTACTGCTAAAGGGGTAAAATCCATGAAACTCCGAAAAGGAGACGAAATTATCAGCATGGACATATTACCATCTCAAGTAACTGCCACCATTGCTGAAGCAGATGATCAAGAAGATGATACCCTCGAATTGGAGGAGGAAGAATTAACCAGCGACACTGGAAAAGAAGCCCCTTGGGCATTAGCTGTAACTACTAGCGGTTTTGGTAAAAGAGTACCTGTATCTCAATTCCGTTTACAAAGAAGAGCAGGAATGGGTTTAAAAGCGATTCGTTTCCGCAAAAAAAGCGATGCTTTAGCGGCTCTACGCATTGTTAACCCTGAAGATGAATTTATGATTATCACCACCAGAGGTATTATTATCCGTTGTGATGTCAATGCGGTTTCTCTCCAATCTCGTCAGGCTAGTGGGGTAAGAGTGCAAAAATTAGATAGTGAAGATGCGATCGCAGCTATTGCTTTAGTTCCTCCCTCCGCCGAAGAAGAGGAAAACGAGTAAAGTGTTAGGAGTTAGGAGTTCAGGGGAGAGGGAGATGAGGTGATGAGGGGAGGAGGGAAAATTAGTTAGGAGTTAGTTAGGGGCGAATAGCCATTCACCCGTACAAGAGTTAGAAGTTATCAACTATCAACTATTTACCGTTGCCCTCCCCTCTCGAAAGGGGGGATAAAGGGGGGTTTGCCTTTTGCCCTTTTAACTTAGCCCCTTGTCCCCTACCCTACCACCACCAGACAATTTTATATCGAACTCAAGTAAATTAGCAAAACACAGTGAAAATAAATGTTAAATCCTCTCTCTTGGCAAGAATTAGAAGCTCTCACAGATTTTCAGATTGATAAGGTCAATGGTGTTACTAACTCTCAATCTACGTTGAGGTTGTTTAATAAACCAGAAGAAAAAGTAAGAGTAACCCTTTATAGAGATCATCATGCTTGGTGTCCTTATTGTCAAAAAATTTGGTTATGGTTGGAGGAAAAACAAATTCCTTACCGTATTCGTAAAGTAACCATGTTTTGCTATGGGCAGAAAGAAAGTTGGTACAAAGAAAAAGTGCCTTCGGGAATGTTACCCGCAGTAGAATTAGACGGGCATATTATTACCGAAAGTGACGATATTCTCAAGGCTTTAGAACAAGATTTTGGAGTTTTGGGTTATGGTATGGAAGATGAAAAAGTGATTCCTTTACGCCGATTAGAAAGATTGTTATTTAGAGCGTGGTGTACATGGTTATGCTATCCCACAATGTTTCCTTTACAAGAGATGAATAATCGTCGTGGTTTTTTACAGGTGGTGAAAGAGGTTGAGGGGGCTTTATCTGTTACTGATAGCCCTTTTTTCTTAGATGATTTTAGTGTGGCTGATGTTGTTTTTGTTCCTTATGTGGAAAGGATGAATGCTAGTCTTTATTACTATAAAGGTTATTCTTTAAGAGAAGAGAATCCTCTTTTGTCTCGTTGGTTTTCTGCTTTGGAAGAGCGTTCAACCTATAGGGGTACACAAAGCGATTTTCATACCCATGCCCATGATTTACCGCCACAAATGGGCGGATGCTATTCTAACAATGAGAAGCAAACTTTGATTAATCAAAAAAGAGTCGATCGCGGTGATTGGTTTAGTTTACCCGATGTAAAATACAATGAACCAGAAAATTCCCGTCAAGAAGCCTTATATCGTGTCCTCAAACATCGTCATAACATTATCAAAGTCAATCCAACCGATAATGAAATGTTTGATTTAGCTTTGCGTTGTGCTTTAACTTATATGATGACAGACAAAGAATGCTCTCCTCCTCCTGAAACGGATTTAGCCTTAAGATATTTGCGCGATCGCATCTGTGTACCCCGTGATATGTCAATTTATGCCGCCAAACGACTCCGCACCGCCTTGGAATATACCGCTAGTTTAGCAGGAGATAGACAACCTGAAGCCCTGCCTTTACGTCATCGTCGGGATCAAAATCCCATGAATTTTCAAACACCATAGATTCTTGAGGTATAAAAACTATTGCCTATTCCCTATTCCCTATTCCCCACCACCATCAGATAATTTTATATCGAACTCAGATAAAAAAGAAGTTTCAGTTTCTAATTCTAATTGCCAATGACCTTCTCGATTAACTATCTTCGTTAAAGAACAAACAGAGGCTTTAATTGCCCTATTTTCCCTCAGTAAACCATTAGTAATTCCCAAAATAGTCATGCTGTGACCAATTAATAATAAATTACCTTGAAAATTATTGACCAATAATTCCCCTGTTTTTTTCATTCTTGTTAACATCTCTATTTCGCTTTCAGGATAGATTGGGGTTAATAAACTAGAATAATTCCAATCAATTCGAGGATAAATTTCTTCTAATTCTTCACGGGGGTGGATTTCTGGAGGATAACTCATCCAATCCTGATTATGCCATTCTCCTAACCCGGCTTCTAGTTTGATGGTTAAATCAAGATTTTCAGCAACAATATGTGCAGTTTGAATCGCTCGTAAAAAAGGAGAACTAACTATATAGTCTATTTTCTCTTTGATTAATCTTTGTGCTAATTGTTGAGCCTGTATCTTACCATCTTCTGATAAGGGAGGATCATATTTTCTTGGGGCAGTGTTAAACCATTCTGGATAAACAAAGTCTAATCTATTTCCGTGTCTGGCAAGGTAAAGAGTTGAGGACATTAATTCTTTTTTATTCATACAAATCAATTTTTCTTTACACTATTTTCTGATTTATGTCAATTTATTTAATCTTTTTTTAAGATTCTTGACATATTGGTGACAATTAGAGGTTTTAGCATTACTCTGAATATAGAAAAAGCTAGTTACCGTAAGCAAAAAAGTATTATGATAGGTGGCTCAATTTCTTCTCTTTAGAGTATCTGTTTGGGAGTCAAAACAATGAATATCTGGTTATCTTTACTTTTGTCTTTATTACTAACTTCTTTAGTTAGTTTTGCTTTGCCTATTGTTCTATTTACGGTAGTTTTAGCTATTTTGGGTGTTATGGGGCATTTCCCGCTCATTTCTCCTTTTATTAACTACGCTTATGCACAAATCTGGCATTTTCTGGCTACTTTTGGCGAAGGTTCTGGTATATTTGGTATTTTAATTATAGCTGTTACTTGTGCGATCGCAGGTTTATTATTTGAGTCTTTGAATTTTTATCGCTATCGTTTGTTAATTAATAAACCCTTAAAACCATTATGGCAAAAGCCGAAAACCGCCGAAATTATCTCTAAAATTATTTGTAGTAATGATAAATAATTCATGAATTTGTAAAGCTCATGAAAAGTGAAAATTGAGAATAATTAAATCTTTGGACTATTCTCTAAGCATTATCGGCTATGGTTTTTTACCTTTTAAATATCCAACTCAAGGAAATTGTAAACTGTCAGAAAAGCAAAATCATATTTTCTTGACAATAGAATCAAATTTCGTTACGATATATAACTCAGTGGAAAATATTTCCCACTCCGCCATCTTAGCTCAATTGGTAGAGCACTCGACTTGTAATCGAAAGGTTACCGGTTCAAGTCCGGTAGATGGCTTATTTTTTTGCTCTCTAAATCTCTAACTTTTAAGTCAACTTGCTCAGTAATTTGAGTATTCGACGAGACTGAGGGGTTAATAATGTGCGACGGTAGGCATCGGCGGCTTTTTTGATTGCTTCTGCCTGAGTGGGATATGAGTGAATAACTTTGGATATACCGTTTAAACCGATATTGTTTACCATTGCTAGGGTAATTTCAGAAATCATTTCTCCTGCATGACTTGCGACAATGGTTGCACCTAAAATTTTATCTGAATTTTTTTGATGATATATTTTGACAAATCCCTCTGTTTCTTCATCGGTAATGGCGCGATCGACTTTATCCATTAAAACTGTTATGGTATTAAAATCTAATCCTTCTGTTACTAATTGATGAGGGGATTTTCCCACGTGAGCTACTTCAGGATCAGTATATGTTACTCTGGGGATAATCAAATCACTAAATTTTGCTTTACCCAAACCAAAGGGAGAAAAGAGAGTATTTTTGATGACAATTCGGGCGGCGGCATCGGCAGTATGAGTAAATTTTTCTCCTAAACAGACATCCCCTGCGGCGAAAATTCTCGGATTTGTTGTTTGTAAATAATCATTTATTTTAACTCCTTTTTTGAGATCATATTCTACTCCTACTTTTTCTAAATTTAG
The DNA here is from genome assembly GCF_000317675.1 of Cyanobacterium aponinum PCC 10605. Taxonomy (NCBI): domain Bacteria; kingdom Bacillati; phylum Cyanobacteriota; class Cyanophyceae; order Chroococcales; family Geminocystaceae; genus Cyanobacterium; species Cyanobacterium aponinum. The sequence continues at coordinate 974,710 of NC_019776.1, read as the reverse complement.
CTCTTTTATATTTGGTTCTCTACCAATACAAACTAAAATATCAGATACGGTAATTGAATTTTTTTGACCATTGGAAATATAGTCAATTTTTTTCCCATTTTCTGTTAACTCTACTTTTAATATTTGGGAATTTAAAATTAAATTAATTCCTTCTTGCAGAAATGTATTTTGGATAATTTCTCTTGCTTGTTTATCTTCTTTATTGAGAATATAGTCATGTTTATGTAACAGTGTTACTTGTGAACCAAGACGATTAAAGACTTGGGCTAGTTCAGAACCGATCGCACCTCCTCCCATAACTGCTAAACTAGGAGGTAATTTAGTTAGAGAAAAAATAGTTTCATTAGTATAGAAATTAACATCGTTGATACCTTCAATATTAGGAATAATTGGTTTAGCACCAGTGGCAATAACAGCTTTTTTATAATGAAGTTTTAACCCTTCTACTTCGATAGTATTTTGATCAAAAAAATGAGCTGAACCAAAAAAGACATCTATTCCTAAATTTTTAAATCTTTGTGCTGAATCATGATGACTGATACCCGCTCTTATTTTTCTCATTCTTTCCATAATATAAGCAAAATCAATCTCATTTTCTTGGGTTTTTATACCTAGTTTTTCTGCTTTTAAAATCTCCCCAATTATTTTTCCAGATCTGATAATTGCTTTAGAAGGTACACAACCAAAATTTAAACAATCTCCTCCCATTAAATGCTTTTCAATTAAAGCTATTTTTAAGCCTAAATCTAAACCTGCCGCTCCTGCGGCCACTACTAATCCTGCTGTACCAGCACCTATAACAACTAAATCATATTGTTTTTGGGGGTTAGGGTTAATCCAATCGTGGGGATGCACAAGGGAAATTAGTTGTTGATTATACTGGTCAGAAGGCAATATTTCTGTTATTTTACTGTTCATTATTTTATCTTTTGTTAAATTTAAAATAGAGATAAATTAGTTTTTTAATAGAATGCTATTTTTCTAAATCTGAAGCTACAATTATAATTAATTTTCACCTGTTAAGAATTGCTTTTTTTACCCTTACCTAATTTCTGTAAACATGTCTCATGACAAAAAATAAGAGAGCGATGATTTTTCTAAACTTCATCTAAAATTGATTTATCGAGGGCTTTTTTGGCAATCTTGGTTATATACACAGTAACAGCAACAGTAGCAAGAAAACCAATAATTCTAATGCTCCATTGGGCGACAGGATTCACGGATGTGCTTTGTGTGCCGATAGTTGCCAAATTACCGGCTAGTGAGCCGATATAAACATACATAATCGTACCGGGAAACATTCCCACTGAGGCAATCACATAATCTTTGAGAGTAACTCTTGTGACTCCATAGGCATAATTAAGTAAATTAAAGGGAAAAACTGGAGAAAGACGGGTTAACAAAACTATTTTTAAACCCTCTCTACCCACTGCTTCATCTATAGCTTGAAATTTTTTATTTCCTTCAATTTTACTAGCAACCCATCCCCGTGCAATATATCTTCCGACTAAAAATGCTAAAGTTGCCCCAATGGTGGCACCAATAAAAACGTAAATTGAACCCCAAAAAATGCCAAAAACCACTCCCGCACCGAGAGTTAAAATTGAACCGGGTAAAAAAGCAACTGTGGCAATTACATAAATAAGCATAAATGCGATCGCACCCATTACCCCAAGACTGTCAATCCATTGTAGGGCGTTAAGTAACCATTGTTGAGGGTTGAAACCGCTATTAATCGAAGTCTGAGCGAGGCTAGGATTAGCACTTAAAATTATACTACCAGAAAAAAGAAAAACTGCGATCGAATTCATCAGAATATTGATAAGAATTGTCAAACTAAAAGTTGAGAAAAATAAAGTTTTAAAGGTTTGATTTCGTCTTGATTTGATATTAAAAATAAACGGGAAAATTTTTCGGATATTTTGAAAAAACATAAATTTAACTTTTTTCAATATTTGTAATTAAGTTCATACAGAGACATACATTTTTATCATGATAGAAAAATCCAAATAAAATACTCAATTATTCATCAAGATAAAATCTATAGAATAAATAATCATTTTTAAAATCATGATCATCAGTTACATGGTGAATAATCTTTTCATTAATTAAAGTTTGACCTAATTTTAGAGCTTCTGCCTTAGAAATATCATACTTTTTTTCCATCCAATTGACTGCTTCTGAACCTATAAAACAAAGAGGATAAGTTTTTAAGCGATAATTTCTGTTCTTAATTTCAATCCCCCCTAAACCTCTCATATCATTAACTAATTGGCAAATTTTTTGTTCATACAAATTAATCAAATTATTATTTTCTACTCTTACCAATGCGTTTTGAATTAAATTATATAAAGTTTCCCAATCTGCCCAAGAATTTTCCGTAAACCATTTTTCAATGATTGTTAGAGAATAGGTAGGAGATATTTTAAACTTCATAAAAAACAATGCTAATACCTTACTTTTAATTTGTTCATTAACTTCTTCAAACATAATAATTCTTTATATAAAAACTAAATCGATAACATTTACGTTTTATTCTATATGAGGAATTCATAATTAGATCAGAAAAAATATATAGCAGTTTTAAAGAATATGCACTACTATACTTGAAGTAAGAATTATCTTGTTTTGAGCTATAAAAAATAGTGAGTAATCAAACAAATTTTTCCTTAAACTGTCCTTTACCGATAACAAAGTATCCCCATATTTTAATGGCTCATGGAGGGGGAGGAAAGTTAATGAAACAGTTAATTGATAATATGTTATTACCTGTTTTTTCTAATGGTAATTTCGTTGAACATGATTCAGCTATTTTAAATTTAACCAGTAATAAGATAGCTTTTACAACAGACTCTTACGTAGTAAATCCTCTGTTTTTCCCGGGGGGAAATATAGGCTCAATGGCAGTTTATGGCACGGTAAATGATTTAGCAATGGCAGGGGCAAAACCTCTTTATTTGAGTCTTAGTTTTATCTTGGAAGAGGGATTATCTTTTGCTACTTTTTGGGAGGTGATAAAGTCTATCAAACAAGCCTCTGAAATTAGTCAGGTAAAGATTGTTACAGGAGATACCAAAGTAGTTGAAAAGGGTAAGGGAGATGGGATATTTATTAATACCAGTGGAGTTGGTATTATTGAGCATAATTTAACGATTAACCCTCAACAGATTCAAGAAGAAGACGTAATTATTCTGAGTGGTGATATTGGCAGACATGGCATTGCGATTATGGCATTAAGAGAGGAATTAGAGTTTGAAACAACTATTGAAAGTGATTGCGCCCCCTTGAATCATTTAGTTTTACAATTAATCAACTCAGGAATTAATATTCACTGTTTAAGGGATATAACCAGAGGGGGATTAGCTAGTATTTTGAATGAAATCGCCATAGATAGTGACTCAGAAATGATTATTCAAGAAAAGTTTATTCCCGTTCAAGAAGAAGTAAAAGGAGCTTGTGAAATTTTAGGTTTTGATCCTTTATACATTGCGAATGAAGGAAGATTTATCGCTTTTATTCCCAAAAATGAAGCAGAAAAAGCACTTTCTATTTTTAAGCAAGAAAATCCCTTAGCTACTATTATTGGAAAAGTAGAAAAAAAAGAAAAAGGAAGGGTAATTTTAGAAAATAAACTGGGATCAAAAAGAATTATTGAAATGTTGACAGGAGAGCAATTGCCTCGTATTTGCTAAAGAAACGATGATAGTTTTTCCCTAAGCCTTTACGACCTAAAGAATACCTAATTTGACTTTTATCTAAAATCCATTGAATATAAGTATTGCTATTAGGACCAGGATAGTAGCGATATAGATAATTATAGGGATAAATTTGGGGAGTTTTTCGGATGATTGTTTGCAAATTATCGGCTTCTTCTCCTTGCCAAACATATTCTTGCCAGCTTCCTCCGTTACCTACCCCACGAGTAGGATTCATCAAATTTTTATGCAAATGTCCCCAACTACTGCTCACAAGGCTTTTAGTTTGCCAAATTTCCCATCTTTCCGATACTTGTTCATGAATTACAAACCAATAATGAACTGCGATCGCACCTATATAGGGAATTTTTGCCGCCCTTAATTCTACTTGATAACTCATGGATTGGGGGATTAGGGTGTTGAGGTGTTGGGGTGTTAGGGGGAAATTTCTTTTTATCTTAACTCTGTTCACGACTGAAAGGAGTGTAAGAGCCGAAGGCGAACTCTCTGAACTCCGTTCACGACTGAAAGGAGTGTACGAGCGCTCGAGCGTTCTCTCCGAACTCCTAATTGTGTTTTTTAAAAGCGAGGGTGACATTATGTCCACCAAAACCAAAAGAATTAGACAAAGCCACATCAACGGTTAATTTACGGCTTTCATGAGGCACATAATCTAAATCACAATCTGGGTCAGGATTTTGTAAGTTAATTGTCGGAGGTACAATGTCAGATGCGATCGCCATTACAGTGGCTACAGCTTCAATACCCCCAGAACCACCCAATAAATGCCCTGTCATTGATTTAGTAGAACTGATGGCTATTTTGTAAGCATGATCCCCCAATGCTCTTTTTATTGCCTTTGTCTCCGTTGTATCATTGGCAGGAGTACTTGTACCATGAGCATTAATATAAGATACCTGATCAGGAGCTAAACCACCATCTTTTAAAGCTAACTCAATGGCTCTGGTTGCACCTAAACCTTCAGGCACAGGGGCAGTCATATGGTAAGCATCGCAAGTCATACCATAACCCACCATTTCCGCATAAATTCTTGCTCCACGTGCGATCGCACTTTCCCTTTCTTCCAGAATCAGAATACCACAACCTTCCCCCATCACAAAACCATCCCTATCGGCATCAAAAGGACGACTAGCAGATTCAGGGCTATCATTACGGGTAGAAAGAGCTTTTGCCGAAGCAAAACCAGCCATCGCAAGGCGAGTAATTGCCGCCTCCGTGCCACCACAAATCATCGCTTTAGCATAGCCAGATTGGACTAAACGAAAAGCATCCCCAATGGAATTTGAACCCGCCGCACAAGCAGTTACAGAGCAAGAATTAGGACCTTTCGCCCCTGTATGAATAGCCGTCAAACCCGCCGCCATATTAGAAATCATCGTCGGTACGAGGAAAGGAGTAACACGCCCAGGTCCTTTAGTTAACAAAACCTCATTTTGTTCTTCCATAACACTCAAGCCACCAACTCCAGTACCAATGACAATACCAACATCATTAGCATTATCATCATTAATGGTTAACTGGGCATCTTCTAAAGCCATTTTACTCGCCGCAACCGCAAACTGAGAAAAACGAGCCATACGTTTCGCTTCTTTTTTTTCCATGTAAGCTAAAGGATCAAAACCTTTAACCTCACCAGCTATCTTACAAGCATAATCAGAAGTATCAAAACAAGTAATTTTACCGATACCATTTTTAGCTGTAATTAATCCCTGCCAGTATTCATCCAAATTATTACCAATAGGAGTAATAGCACCTAAACCAGTTACTACCACTCTTTTCAATTGTAGATTAGTCATAATTTTCTAATATATATAAAAACTTAAAATTTACCTATTTCAGGTAAAAATAATACTTAATAATTCTTATAGAAAAATATAGTTACACCTATCGATTTTGCTCTTAAATAGGAAACAATCGATGGCATGCTGAAAATATAAATTTAACAATTAATGGTTAATTAGCCCTCAAATTGAGTAACTAAATTGATCAGGAAAGTTATCAGGTAACAGGTTAGAGGCAACAGTGTAAATTCAGAAAACCAACACTACTATTCCCCATCTCCTATCCCTGAAAATGTCTTTAACTAACTCAGTGTAAGTTTTAGTTAATTAAATGCAGTAACTAAGCCGCCGCAGTGGTTTTGCTTTCAATATGCTCAACAGCCGCACCAACGGTTGCAATTTTTTCCGCTTCTTCATCAGAAATCTCAATTTCAAATGCTTCTTCTAAAGCCATAACTAACTCCACTACATCAAGGGAATCAGCATCTAAATCATTAACAAAATTTGCCTCAGGAGTTACCTTATCAGCATCAACATCAAGTTGTTCAACAACGATTTCTTTTACTTTTTCTAATATTTCTTGATTCATATTCCTTATCTATATAGGTTTTATATTCTGCTTACTTAGTTTGCATGAATAATCAAAGCTAAAAGCAGATCATTAGACTGTTTCTTAGTTTACATTTTTTTGGTAAGCAATTAACAATAATATCTAAAATTTACTTTTTCGTCACAGTGAAGAGATAATGTAAAAAAAGACAAAGTTAAAAGGGCAAAGGTGAATAGTGAATAATGAATAATGAATAATGAATAGTGAATAGTGAATAGTGAATAGTTGATAATTACTCGTTACTGGTTACTCATTACTCCCTTAAACCTGACACCTGCCACCTGATACCTGCCACCTCTCCCCCCATCACCTCATCTCCCCATTCCCCTATCCCTGACACCTGCAACCTGCAACCTGACACCTAACCTTATCGGATATTCTTAACCAGAACTGAGGTTAATTACCAGTGATTGGGAAACTCTATTTGCTCAAATAACTCAAACTTAACAAACTCACAATTTTAGTTTTCCAAAAATTATTTTGCTCTTTACTTGTTGTCAGATGCCTGTTGTCTATGCTCGGCAACACTACTTTTTCATCAATTTTCAAGTAAAAGGTTAATGAAATTTACAAAACTTTAACCATCAGAAGAAAATAAATCATATCTGATGAGAATAACTAGAATGAAAGTGGTTGTTCACAATTAGAAATGGAATGCTGACATTACAAGAAAATCCTTTAAGGGTGGGGTTGAAACAGGCAAAAACCCCAGAACCTTTAATATTAGTCATATTTGGAGCATCTGGGGATCTCACCCAACGGAAACTTGTTCCAGCCTTGTATCAACTGAAAAAAGAGGGCAGACTACCAGCCGAAATGACCATAGTAGGGGTAGCAAGAAGGGAATGGAGTCACGACTATTTCCGTCAACAAATGCGTCAAGGTATAGAAGAATTTTCCGATGGCATAGGTAAAGAAGAGTTATGGGAAGATTTTGCCCAAGGGCTTTACTACTGTGCCGGGAATATGGATGAGGGAGAAAGTTACCAAAAATTAAAAACTTTTCTTGGTGAATTAGACGGCAAAAGAGGCACAAGAGGAAACCGTGTTTTTTATTTAGCAGTGTCTCCTAAATTTTTCCCCGCCGCTATCAAGCAATTAGGGGCGGCTAAAATGTTAACTGAGCCTTTAAAGCATCGTCTAGTAATAGAAAAACCCTTTGGAAAAGATTTAAGCAGTGCGCAGGTACTTAATCGCATTGTCCAAAATGTTTGCAAGGAAGAGCAGGTATATCGTATTGACCATTATTTAGGTAAAGAAACGGTACAGAATTTATTAGTTTTTCGCTTTGCTAATGCTATTTTTGAACCTTTATGGAATCGTAACTATATTGACAATATTCAAATTACCGTAGCTGAAACAGTAGGGGTAGAAGAAAGGGCAGGATACTATGAAACTGCCGGGGCATTAAGAGATATGGTGCAAAATCATCTGTTACAGTTATTTTGTCTAACAGCAATGGAAGCACCTAGTGGCATTAGTGCCGACAGTATTAGGGGCGAAAAAGTCAAAGTATTACAAGGCACTCACTTAGCCGATATTAAAAACCTAGAAAAAAGTGCCATTAGGGGACAATATACTGGGGGATGGATGAAAGGAAAACCTATACCCGGTTATAGGGAAGAAAAAGACGTTAATCCTTTATCAACAACCCCGACTTTTGTCGCTTTAAAACTAATGGTGGATAATTGGCGTTGGCAGGGTGTGCCATTTTATCTACGCACTGGTAAGAGATTGCCAAAAAAAGTTTCTGAAATTGCCATTCAATTTAAAAATGTGCCTTTAACTATTTTCCAATCGGCGGCACAACAAACTAATCCCAATATCCTAGCTTTGAGAATCCAACCCAATGAGGGTATTTCTTTAAGGTTTGAGGCAAAAATGTTAGGGGCCGAGTTACGCACCCGCACGGTGGATATGGATTTTAGTTATGGTTCGTCTTTTGGTATGGCAACTGCTGACGCTTATCACCGTTTACTGCTTGATTGTATGTTGGGAGACCAAACCTTATTTACCCGTGCTGATGAAGTGGAGGAAGCATGGCGAGTGGTGACACCGGCTTTAACTGCTTGGGATGCCCCTGCTGATCCTAATTCTATACCTTTTTATGAGGCAGGTACATGGCAACCAGCAGAGGCTGAGTTTCTACTAAATCGTGATGGTAGAAGGTGGCGAAGACTTTAAAGAAGAGAAAGATGTCAGGTTTCGGGTGTCAGGTGTTAGGTTTTGTTTAATTTTCCCACTCTCCCCACTCCCTACTCATTTAATCAATAATTATTACTGTAAAACTATGACGACTCCTTTAGTTTCTTTACAAGCACCGAAAGATGTTAGTTTAGACTACATCGATAATGAATTAAGACAAATTTGGCAAATGTATAGTGGTAGCGGTGATGGTTTAGCTGCTACTAGGGCTTCTACTTTTAGTATTTTGGTTTATGAACCAGATGCTATTCAACCATTACTTTCTGCTTTGGGATTTTATACAGGTCCGATTGATGGCATTGCAGGACCTCGCACCACTTCGGCAATTAAAGCGGCTCAAAAAGCCTATAATTTCGAGGTTACGGGGGTTTCTTCTCCTGAGCTCATGAATAAATTACAAGAGGAATTTAAAGCAAAGTCTGCTCAAGGAAAAGTTAATATCACTGAGGCTACTGCGGTGAAGCAATACTCTCCTGATATGGAGGGAGCTGGTATTGCAGATGCGATCGCATCTACTAATCCTTGTCGTATCATAGCTCTTGTTTCCACTACAGAAGAAGATGAAGGGGTAAAAGCTCAGGTTTCTGCTTATTGTCCTGTGAACAAAAGATCGGAAAATAGTTTAATTTGCTGTGAATATATCACTATCACGGGAGTATCATCCGCCTTTGAACGTATTAGCGGTATTATTTCTGAATTAATGATTCCCGATTTACCGAAGTTTATCTGGTGGAAGGCAGGGATTGACGAGGAATACTCCTTATTTCAAAGATTGACAAAAGAGTGCGATCGAATTATAGTTGATTCCAGTATATTTGCCCAACCAGAAATTGAATTACTCAAAATAGGACAATTATTAGAAAAAGATATTCCTTTAAGTGACATCAATTGGGCGAGATTATCATCATGGCAAGAGTTGACAGCAGAAGCCTTTGATCCTCCTGAAAGGCGTAGCTCTATATGGGAAGTCGATCAGGTTACGATTGATTATGAAAAAGGTAATCCCAATCAAGCCCTAATGTTTTTGGGTTGGTTAGCTAGTCGTTTAAATTGGCAACCAAAAAGTTGTGAAAGGGAAACAGGAGATTATGACATTCATAAAGTCACCTTAACTAATCCTGAAGGAAAAATTATCAAAGCTGAATTAGCCGGTATTCCCGTCGGGGATTGGGGAGAAATTTTGGGAGATTTAATCAGTCTCAAATTAACATCCACTAATCTTAATGCTGATTGTTGTACTGTCTTATGCTCTGAAACTACTGGATGTATGCGTATGGAGGCCGGAGGAGGCGCTCAATCTTGTCGTGTACAACAGGTGACATCTCTAGCCGATCAAGAAACAGAAAATCTTTTAAGTAAAGAGTTACAACGTTGGGGAAAAGATGCTCTTTATCGAGAAAGTATGGCTTTCACCAAGCAGATTTTAGAATTGTAGAGTGATGAAGGGGAGTTTGTTTTTGACACTCCCTAAAAAAATTTAGATTTAGATCTTGAAAAATTACAATGAGGAAGTTATAATATATAAACGTGAGTTTTAAGGCTTGGTAGCTCAGTTGGTTAGAGCAGGGGACTCATAAGCCCAAGGTCGGCGGTTCAAATCCGCCCCGAGCCATTTTAAAAAATACTATTTACTACTCATTACTTACTGTCTATTATAGTAATCCAGCGTTGGATAATCCGAGGATAAATCCAGCACCGAGAATATGACCAAAGCTAAGAGTAGCTAGTAATTCAGGTAAACCAAAATTTTTCCATAAAGCAGGTTTGCCAACGGGTAAATCTGGTCCTACCCCCGCATTTTGAATGGCAAAACGTCCAATGAAAACCACCACCAAATTAGCGGCAATCATCACTATTGCTACATTGTAGTTCCACTCTACAGTTTGAGGAATATTTGCTAAAAAACTTAATTCTATTAGTGTCATGGTCTTTTTTTGTTTGATTTATGTTAACTATTTTTGCTATGTTAATAGCTATATTTACTTTTCCTTTTAAGATCTTAAATAAGATTAATCATTTTTATTGCTTTTTATTATTAATTTTTATTACATTCTTATTACTAAAAATTGCCCCTAAATATTATGCGTCTGAAAATATGTGGTATTACTAACTTAAAACAAGCGGATGCGATCGCCTCTTTAGGTGTGGACACATTAGGATTTATCTGTGTAAAAAACTCTCCTCGATACATAAACCCTGAACAAATAAAAACAATTACAAGCAAAATTCCCTCAGAAGTCAGTAAAGTAGGGGTATTTGTCAATCAAAGTGTTGATGATATTCTCGATATTGTCAAAACAGGAGGCTTAACGGCGATTCAACTTCATGGAGATGAAACCCCCAGTATGTGTAGCACATTAAGAGAATCTCTACCCGATTTAGAAATTATTAAAGTGTTTCGTTATGAAAATTCCGATTCTTTAGCTAAATTAGATGATTATTTATCTGTGATTGATACTATACTCTTAGACACCTATCAAAAAGATATGTATGGTGGCACAGGTAAAACCTTTAATTGGTCTGAATTAGCAGATTTTAGACCTCCTCGCCCTTGGCTGTTGGCAGGGGGATTGACTCCTGATAATGTGTTACTAGCCTTAAACACTTTAAAATGTGATGGAATTGATGTTTCTAGTGGAGTGGAAACTAATCCGGGGGAAAAAGACTTAAACAAGATTAAACTTTTGCTAGAGCACCTTAACTCTTTTAAAGTTCCCTTACATTCGTCGAATTAGCAGGGTTAAGAAATTAATTCGGGGAGTTCGCTACGCTCGTACACTCCTTTCAGTCGTGAACGGAGTTATAAAATAGGTTTCAGGTTTCAGGTTGCAGGTTTCAGGTTGCGGGAGTCAGGTGTTAGGGTGATGAGGGGATGAGGGGGAAATTAATTAAACACTGTTGCCCTCCCCCCTCAAGAGGGGGGATAAAGGGGGGTTTGCCTCTTGCCCATTGCCTTTTCACTATAATTTTTCCTATCTATTTTAAGTTAGTTTTTCTCATAAATTAATAGTAATCAATATAGAATTGCAGTGTAAAATTGAGGAATAATTGTAATTTTCTAATTTTCCTATAAATTTTGATTACAATTTTCAATTGAGTGAGACTTCTGTAAAGAGTTAAATATCATCCCTTGAAATCCTGCCATGAATAGCGACTACATAAAAACTACCTCCCATAGTGACTTACAACCAATAACTCATGTTTTAGTATTAGAAGACGATTCTTCTCGTCGTACAATTATTTTAGAAGAAGCAAACTATTCGATTGGTAGAGATCCACGTAACAAAATTATTCTATCATCAAAGAAAGTATCTCGTTTTCATGCCACATTATTAAGACGTACAGATACTAAAAATCGTAGTTTTTCCTATTGGTTGCTTGATGGAGATTTACAGGGTAATCGTAGTACTAATGGTATTTTTATCAACGAAAAAAGATGTTTAGTACAAGAGTTGAAGCACGAAGATACTATTCGTTTTGGTTTTGAGGTTCAAGCTAGTTATTATGTTCTTAATAGTGTTGATGATTTAGCTTTATTGCAGTCAGGGGATTTTGAAAAAGCATCAGAGTCTGATAGCACCGGCACAGAAAAATTACCAGCAAAGAAAAAGGCGGAAAAAGAAAAAGTTAGTAAGCAGACTTTAGTTATTTCTGAGGCTAATTTAGAGTCAGAAAGAGGAAATCTTCAGGATTCAGAGATTGCTAAGTTGGCTTCTTTTCCGGAGTTAAGCCCTAATCCGATTATTGAGCTAGATTGGAATGGTAATATTACTTATCTTAATCCTTCGGCAACCAATAAGTTTCCTGAGTTGAAAAATAATACTATTATCAACACCCATCCTTTACTGTTAGGTTTGATTGATAATATTACTACTCACGGTAAGAATAATAAATTATTTGTCAGAGAAATTCAGATTAAAGACCAAATTTTTGAGCAATATCTTCACTATTTGCCCGATAAAAAACTAATTAGGAGTTATATTTTTGATTTTACTAAGCGTAAAGCCTTAGAAAGTCAGTTACAAGATAGTGAGCAGAGATATAGAGCTTTTATTAGTCAAACCAAGGAGGGGGTTTTTCTGGTTGATGCCAATAGCAAAAAAATCTTAGAGGCAAATAATGCGTTGGCTGATTTGTTGGGTTATAGTCTCGACGAGATTTATTCTCTTAAGTTGTATGATTTGATTGATTTGTCAACGGCGGTTTTAGATGAGCAGGTAGATTTTATCTTAAAGTCGAAAAAGGATAAGGCTGTTGTGAGGGAGTTTGTTTATAAGAGTAAGAATAAGTTACCTCTTGAGCTAGAGTCTAATATTATTTGGATTAGTTATGGAGATCAAGTTATACTTTCTTTTACGGTTCGTCCTGTTACTAGAAATATCAATCAACAAACTTATATTCAAGAAGAGGGGTTGTATGATTTAGAAACGGGTTTGCCTAATCGTCAGTTATTTTTAGAACAGTTAAAAACTGCGATCGCAAATATTCGTAGGCAAAAAGGATTATTATGTATTGTTTTTCTGGAGTTAGAAATATTAGAAGAAGGAAAAGACACTCTCGGTTATAGTTTAAGATCAGGAATTTTAGATGGTTTTGCTAAACGTTTGAGGACTTCTTTAAGGGGAGGTGATACCGTTGCCCATTGGGAATCTTCTCAGTTTGTTTGTTTGTTGCCCCATGTGAGAAGTATTCAGGATGTAGGTAGAATTTGCTCCAGAATGTTAGAAGCCTTAAAACCCCCTTTCTTTTTGGAAAATCATAAGATACATACAAAAATTAGCATTGGAGTCTCTTTAAAGGAATTAGAAGAAAAAAGTGCAGAAACTCTTTTAAATCAAGCACAAACAGCACTTTTCAAAAGTAAGGAATCAGGGAAAAATAACTTTAAGTTTTTTGATGCTCAAAGACAAGAGAAAATAGAGCGTTTTTTACGTATTGAGAAGCTATTGGCACACGCTTTGGATAGAAATGAGTTTACTTTACAATATCATCCCCAAGTTGCTATTGATTTAGAAAAAATTACGGGTATTGAAGCCCTAATTCGTTGGGAGCATCCTGATTTAGGTCGTATTACACCTGATCAATTTATTCCTATGGCGGAGGAAACAGGGTTAATTGTGCCAATGGGAGAATGGGTATTAGAAACAGCTTGTCGTCAGAGGGTAGCTTGGCAGGGAAGTTATCTTGATGATCAACCGATTTGTGTTAACATCTCTATTCAACAGTTTCAACAGCCTAATTTTGTAGCGATGGTGAAAGGTGTTTTGGAAAAAACCAGTCTTAATCCTTTTTTCTTGGAACTGGAAATTAAGGAAACTACCCTTGCTGAAGATAATCCCACTATGGTGAAAATTTTACATGAGTTGGCGGATTTGGGAGTTAGAGTTGCCTTAGATGATTTTGGTACGGGGATTTCTAGTATTGGTTATCTTCGACAGTTTTCTTTCTCTACTTTAAAGCTCGATCGCCCTGTAATCAAGAAGATGCGATCGAATCCTCAAGATAAAGCCCTAGTCCATGCTATTATCACTCTTAGTAAAAGTTTTGACAACCTGAGAATTGTTGCCGAAGGAGTAGAAGAAAAATCACAAATAGAAGATTTAATTAAATTGGGTTGTCAGGAAATACAAGGTAATTGGTTAACTCCTCCTTTAGTAGAACAAGACATGACAGAATTTTTAGCTAATTACGGTTATATTAGTAAATAAAATTCCAGACTTTTTTATGTCTTTACGCTCACGTATTATTTTATTATTTATAATGCCCATGATTAGTGCCATGGGTTTGTTTGGCTATATTTCCTTTCAAAATAGTAATAGAGCAATAGAAAAATTAGCACAAAAATTACAGGGAGAAATTAACGAAAAAGTTAGTGAGCAATTAACTGAATATTTATCAACCCCTTTATCAATTAATCAAATTAATTTAGATAATCGTGAACTAGGGATTATTGATTTTAATAATTTTTCTTTAATGGAAAAATACCTTTGGTATCAAATTAATCAATTTCCTCATATTGGGTTTATAGGTTATGCTACAGAGACAGGAAATTTAATAGGAGTAGAGAGATTAGATGATAAAGAAATAGAAATTAATATAATGGATAATTCTTCTCCTTATAATTTAAGAATTTATAATCTGGATCAAAAAGGGAATAAAATAGCCCAAAAAACTGTTATTCCTAATTTTATTAATCAACAAAGACCTTGGTATCAAAAAGCTGTTGAAGCCAGAGAAGCAACATGGAGTGATGTTTTCATTTATCAAGGCACTCCTCGTCTCGCAATTTCTGCTGTTGTGCCTATTTATAACCAAGAAAATCAATTAGAAGGGGTTTTATTTAGTGATTTATTATTATCTTTAATTAGCAATTTTTTAAAAGATTTATCAGTTAGTAAAACAGGAGAAATTATTATTGTAGATGATAATAACTATTTAGTAGCCAGTTCTTTAGAAAAACCATTTATTATCACTAATCCTGATGCCAAAAAAATTGAGCAACAACCAGAAAGAATTAGTTTAGAAAATAGTCAGCATGAAAAAATTAGACAATTATCTACTAATATAAATAAAAAATTTAGCTCTTTAAATAACTTAAAAGAATCACAATTTTGGCAAGTAAAACTAGATAATCAATACTATTTTATTCAGGCTTTTCCCTACAACAATTATCTAACAAAACCTTGGTATATTTTGATTTTAATTCCAAAACAAGACTTAGTAGGAGACATCGAAGCCAATACAAAATTAACTATTATAATTTGGTTTTTTATCCTTTTAATCGCTCTTTTTCTTGCTTTATGGACGACTAACTACATTACAAAACCTATTTTACTACTCGATCGCGCCTTGAGCAATTTTCAAAAAGGAAATCATCAATCTCCGATTATTTTAAAACGTCGAGATGAATTAGGACATTTAGCGATCGCTTTTAACGAAATGACAAATGAGATACAGGAATTGGTGCAAAACTTAGAAGAAAAAGTCAAAGATAGAACAAAAGAACTGTCAGAGGCAAAAGATAAAGCAGAAGTAGCGAATCAAGCCAAGAGTGAATTTTTAGCGAATATGAGCCATGAATTGCGCACTCCCCTCAATGCGATTCTTGGATTTGCCCAAATTATGCGTAAATCTCCCACATTACCAGAAGAACATCAAGAAAGTATAGAAATAATTAATCGTAGTGGAGAACACCTATTAACTTTAATTAATAATATTTTAGACTTATCAAAAATTGAAGCAGGGAAGATTACCCTAAATAAAGAGAATATTGATTTATATAAACTATTAGATGAAATCGAAGATATTTTTAAATATAAAGCAGAAAAAAAAGGCATACATTTAATTTTTGAAAAATTAGATAACTTACCCCAATTTATTAAAACTGATGCACCTAAATTACGGCAAATAATTATTAATTTAGTGAGTAATGCCATTAAATTTACAGAAGAAGGAGGAGTTTCCCTTCAGGGGACAATAAATAAACTTAATAACAATGAAAAAAAAGTAGAATTATTATTTATAATTAGAGATACAGGAAAAGGAATTAAGCACCAAGAATTAGCTACTTTATTTCAACCTTTTACTCAAACAAAATCAGGAAAAGAAGTGAATGAAGGCACAGGTTTAGGGTTATCTATTAGCAAAAAATTTGTTGAATTAATGGGGGGTAATATAAAAGTTAGTAGCGAGGAAAATGTGGGTACTATTTTTTCTTTTACCGTTCAAACAGAAATAATACCAGACTATGAAGTTAAATCAAATCAGATAATGCCCCAAGTAGTTGGTATTGAAGCCAATGAAAAAACATATAAAATATTGATAGTGGATGATAAAGAAATTAACTGTCAACTATTAGTTAAATTATTAAAACCTTTTGGCTTTGAATTAAAAGAGGCGAATAACGGAAAACAGGCAGTAAAAATTTGGGAAAAATGGCAACCTCATCTAATTTTTATGGATATGAGAATGCCCGTTATGGATGGTTATGAAGCTACAAAAATTATTAAAGGTACAACTAAAGGTAATGCTACAGCTATTATTGCCGTTACTGCCAGTGTTTTAGAAGAGGAAAAAGCAATTATTTTATCAGCCGGTTGTGATGATTTTGTGCGTAAGCCCTTTCGACAAGAAACTATATTTTCGATGTTGAGCAAACATTTAGGAGTTAACTTTATTTATGAACAAATAGAAGAAAATCAATCTACAGAAATAATCTCAGAATTAACAGCAAAGGATTTTGTCGCTATGCCTCAAGAGTGGTTAAAAAAATTATATAAAGCTAGTATTGATTTAGATGAGCAATTAATATTAGACTTAATTCAAGAAATACCAGACTCTCATAAGTCTTTAATTCAAGGATTAAAAAATATTGTTGACTCTTTAGAGTTCGATCGAATCACTACTCTAATTGACGAAATTTAATTTATCATTTTTAATAAGTATATTTTTCTCTATTTCTTAAGATTAATCTCCTAAAAAATCATCAATGACAGAGAAAATATATCCCAGTCCTAAATCATTGATAAAAAGTCCATTATTGATTGTTTTTTATCCACTATAAATTTAATATATAGCGTTTATTAAAAGTATGAGGTACAGTTTTTTTATACCATTTACCACTGCCCATTCCCTATTCCCTAATACCAATCATTTTTGTACCTTATCATGGCGATAATTGCTACATAACACCTTATCATTATCAATAATTTTTATCCTGAATTGAGGTAAAATCGTATTCTTTTCATCAAAATAAATTTAATATAATTAAAATATAATTGCTACATATAGATATGTTCGAGAAAGAAACCTATGATTTATTAATAGTAGATGATATTGCTGAAAATATTAAAGTATTAGCTAATATTTTAACTCATAGTAATTATAATGTGAGAAAAGCACTAAGCGGAAAGGTTGCTTTAAGATCCATTAAATCTAGCCCTCCAGACTTAATTTTATTAGATATAAAAATGCCTGAAATGGACGGTTATCAAGTATGTCAAATTCTCAAAGAAGATCCAGAAACAAAGTCAATTCCTATTATTTTTATTAGTGCCTTAAATGAAGTTTTTGACAAGGTGAGAGCGTTTCAAATGGGAGCAGTAGATTATATAACTAAACCATTTCAAATTGAAGAAGTTATCGCCAGAATTAATAATCAATTAACTATTCAAAAACAGAAAAAATTACTACAACAAGAAATAGAAAAAAGAAAAGAAACAGAGGAGATACTATATCAATCACGGGCATTATTAGCCAGTATTTTAAATACCTCTTTAGATGGAATTGTTGCCTTACAAGCCGTGAGAAAACCTTTAAGCACCCATATTGATGATTTTCGCTGTTTGGTGGTTAATCCCGTGTTTGCCAAAATTATTAATCGTCATCGAGATGACTTAGTAGGTAAATTGGTGGGCAAAAAAATAATGTCAAAAATTGACCCCAATTTATTTAGTAAACTTGTAGATGTTGTTGATAATGGAGGAGTTTTAGCGGAGGATATTTGCTTTAAACAGAATAATCAGAGTCGTTGGTATCATTTCATCGCCACTAAATTGGGAGATGGTTTCTCCGTTACCATTAGAGATATTACCCGCAGAAAAAAAATGGAGTTGCAATTAGAATCTCTTGCTAAAATAGACGCATTAACTGCGATCGCAAATAGAAGACAGTTTGACGAAATTATAGCCCATGAATGGCAAAGACACCAAAGACAACAACAGCCACTAACCCTAATTATTGCGGATGTGGATAATTTCAAAGCCTATAACGATAACTATGGGCATCCCCAAGGAGATGAATGTTTATATCAAATTGCCCAAGGAATTAGTAGAAGCGTCAAAAGGGCGGGAGAATTAGTCGCCCGATATGGAGGGGAGGAATTTGCGATAATTTTACCTAATACTTCCCCTCAAAAAGCCATCAATTTAGCAAAGTTAATTCAGAAGAATATTAAAGAGTTACAAATTATTCATGAATATTCCCCTACAAATGAAGTTATCACCCTTAGTTTAGGAATAGTAACCATGATTCCTTCATTAAATAGCGGCTACGAAAGAATGATAAACATAGCCGATAAAGCCTTATATCAAGCAAAAAATAGCGGTAAGAATAAAATTGTAATAGCAAAACCAGAACTTATGTGACCAAGGAATTGCCGAGGAGTGATGAATAATGATGGGTAGGTGAGAGGAGGAAGTAGGGGCTAATGGCCATTATCCTGTACAGGAGTTCAGGATTTTTAATTCTTAATTTTTAATTATCAATTATTTACTTTTGCCCCTTACCCTTTTACTATTTTCTTTGCTAATTCCGTATGTAGTTGATGACTAGCTTTGTAAGCTAAATAATGTCCTCTAGGGATATTTCCCAATAAACTTAAATCGCCAATAAAGTCTAATAGTTTATGTCTAACGGCTTCATTTTCAAACCTAAGTGGTGGATTTAACCAACCATTATAATCACATACAAGGGCATTTTCTAAACTACCTCCCTTGATTAACCCTTGTGATTTTAACATCTCAATTTGATCTGCGAACCCAAATGTTCTTGCAGGTGCGATCGCATCTTGAAAAGTTTCTCTTTGAGGATACCAACTATACCATAAATTTTGCAATACTGGATAAGGATAGTCAACCCCACAACTAAATTTCATCTCAGGGGAGGGAAAAGCCACACAAAACCCATCATCTTTTCTCACCCAAATTGCTTCATTAATTTCCCCCTCAGAAGAATAAGATATTTTATCATCATCTTTTAATTCAATGTGTTTTACCCATTCTTGTGCTGAACCATCTAACAAAGGAACTTCACTACCATCAATTTCAATTCTTGCCCCTTCAATACCGCATCCCCATAACGCCGCTAATAAATGCTCAACCGTGCGAATTTTAACATCTCCATTAGTTAACTCTGTAGATAACATCGTAGGAGAAACCGATTCTATTGAGGCTTTAATAACTGGTTGGTTTGGTAAATCTACCCTCACAAAAAAACGCCCTTCTTCTCTATTCGCAGGGGATATTTTGACTGTGGTAACGTCTCCAGAATGAAGCCCAACACCAGATAAAGTAAATGGTTTAAACATAGTTAATAATGAATAATGAATAATAAATAAATTTTAGTTGATAGTTAATTTCTCTTATCTCCCTTTCTCTTAGCTGCTATTTAATAGGGGGGAAAAAGACGACGAAAACCATGACATAAAACAATCAAGAGAAAAATAATATTTCGAGGTAATACCCACCACCAACCATAAAAAATGGGCTGACTGGGTTGATAATTATTATGAATCGTATTTGATAATTTTTGAGCAATTTTGTGTAAAAGTTCGATGTTTCTGGGATAATCTCGTAAATTATTGATCCAATCTTCTGGAATTCCTTTCAAGCCCACCGTTGCTCCCATTAATGCCCCTAAAATTGCACCAGTGGTATCCGTATCTCCTCCACAGTCATAAATAGCTGATAATGCTTGAGGAAAATTGCCAAAATGGCGATACCAAGTAAAGATAACGACAGGCACAGTATGATATACATAACCTGAAACACCTTTTTTTTGCCCGATTTTCTCAGCAAATTGCAATACTGATAAATCTTCTTTTAAACTTTCTATAATTGCGTCAACTAATAGTATCCATTCTCTATTTTTATCCCCTATTTGTTTCAAAAAAGTTGACAATGTTTCTATCTGAGGAGGCTGAGTGAATTTATCCCGAATTATCCATGCTGTCAAAGATGCGATCGCTTCTGCTCCAATTAAAGCACGAGGATCAGAATGGGTTATTCTAGTAGATAAACAAACATATTCTCTTAATTTATCTTGGTTGTAAGCAAAAAAAGCCCCTATAATTGCACTTTTCATCACCGCCCCATTACCTGCTGAATCAACGCCACTATAACGGGGGTTAAATCCTAACCAAAGTTTAATAATGGATTTGAGGGTAGCTAATCCAACCCCTGCGGGTAAAGATAGTAACCACCATCTTAAACACCATGCTAATCGCCCAACGTATTTTTCTGAAGAATTAGGATGAGCAATTAAGCATTGAGCGACAAATATAGTATGTTCTGTGTCATCACTAATCATGCCATAACGCCATAATAGTCTCTGATGCCATTGATGCCTAAAGATTTTGTGATTACGTTGTCGAGAAATACCTTCTGCGGGTAAACCTACTGAATCACCTATTGCTGTACCAATTAATATACCTAATAAAGATGATATGTCGTTATTACTCACTACTTATTACTCCTCAACAACTTGAATTCAGTAAAACCTAATTTTCTAACATACAAGGAGATAAAAAAGATTTCATAAAGCATTTTTTGATTACTTGCTTTAAATCTAACACCGTATTTTTCAATTCTTCGGCTAATTCTTCTGTGAAATCATCCAATCTATTTCTTTCTTGAAATGCTAATTGATTTAGATCTTTTTCCCATCTTTTAATACTTTCTGGACTAGGATTTTCCACTATTTCATCTTTTTCTTTAATCATTTTTTCCATAGTACCATCACTATTAATTGTCAACTCCCCTTGAATAATTTTAGTAATTAATTCCCCTGTGGACATTCCACTTTCTAAGGCTTTATTTTCTATTTCTTGAATAACTTTTACGGGCAATCTTAAAGTACCTTTTGTTCTTTTATTTATGCCAAAAACAATAGCCTCAATACGATTTGCTGTAATTTTATGAGGGGCATAGGTATCTAAAACTTCTTGCCATTTTGCTAATAATTCCTCCTCTTTTAGCTTAATTAGTAAACGAGCTTGAGTTTCATTTTGTGGAATAATATTGAATCCTGCTTTTATTAATTTAATGGCAACACCTGCGGAGGCAATTACTTGATTTGCTCTCCAAACAGGATAATAAACTCCTTGCTCACAGTAGTCTTTAAACGATTTATACTTATTTTTATATAAACGATAATATTTTACCTGATAGAGTTGCACTCCTAATTTTATATAGCTAATACGATTATATTTAATACTATTAGTAATTTGCTCTAATTGATTATATTTTCCTTCCTCACTGATGCAATAGCATTCTTCTAAAATTGATCTAAAAGGCTCTTTTATTTCTTCCCAAAACAACTCATCTTGATTTTCTTCTGCACTATTATAAAGAAGAGCTATCGCTTCTATGTTGCTACTGTAATAACTTCTTAATTTTACACTATTATTCATTACATTATTGCCTCTCAATTTACTCATAATTCTTCTTTAGCTAAGTTTTTTTAGTACTTTGTTAGTACCTTATTGCCAATGGGTCTATCATTATACATCGTTTGTCCAAGAGATAAATAATATTTTTTTAAGAAGAATAAATAATCATAAATATATTCAATTTTTGTGCGTTTTTTATTAACAAAAAAAAGGTGTTAAATTTAAGAAAAATATTAATAAGTATATATGTCCATTGCACTACTCAATCTTCAAAGCGAGAATCAATCACATAAGAACTAACAAGATTAAGACAAGGTTAACTTTTGCTTAGTATAAAGAAAATACACAAATATTTCTATCTAAATTTTTCGTAACATTTTTTACATTTTGAAATAGAATTAAGACACGATGGAAGAAAATAAGTACAATTCGCATTTCTAGCATCCGAATCAAAATAATTGATAAAAAAAGAGGAATTTCTGAAAAACCCTTATTATGCTATATTCTTTGATTTATAAGTATTCTGGGCTGTTGCCTATCTTTCCAACACCACTTTTTCATTAACCCCCCATTAATATTACTCACCCACTTAAACCTCATTAATTTTTGTTTAACTGATATGATCACAAAGACGGGTAAATTAGTAGAAGAGTAGTTAATGAAGACCGATAAAAGCAAAAAAAATCAAGTCATTATCCAAATAGTGGTGATTTTGGCTGTGTGTGTGGCAGGTGCAACTTTTTTTACACCTAAATTACTGGAAATTTTAAATAGTGTTTTGATTTCTCCCTTTGAGAAAAAACCAGAGTATCGATTAGATGCCCCTTCTGAAGTCTTGCCTCTTGCTAATTTAACTCCATCGGAAAGAAAAGCTAGTTTAGAGGTAATTGCTAATAAGGATACTTCTTCTCTGGATGTTAATCGGGCAAAATATTTATTAGCGGTGGATGCTTTGAGAAATGATTTTGATGGAGCAAAAGCCTTACAATATTTGGAAAATCTCGATCGCACCTATCCTATTTTAGCCCCTTATGTTCTTTTGTTACAGGGTAGAGCCTACGAACTAAATAACAATACAGAAAAAGCACAGAAAATCTGGCAGGATGTGATTAATAAATATCCTGATGAGTTAGTGAGTGCCCAAGCCTATTATAAACTAGGTAATTATGACCCTAAATTTTTCCAAGAAGCTATTAATAGATTCCCTCAACATCCCCGCACCCATGATATTGCAATTAAACTACTAGAAGAAAATCCTCAACAAAAAGAATTATTACTACTCCTTGCCGAATATGATATTGTACCCGAAAACAAAGCAAGAGTCGATCGCCTCGTCAAAGAATATAGTCAAGAATTAGAGCCTCAACAGTGGGATATTGTTGGTAACTACTATTGGGAAACAGGCAATTATAACCTTGTGTCTTCTGCTTATGAAAAAGGCACATCCACCCCACAAAATTTATATAGAATTGCCCGAAGTTATCAAGTATCTGACAAAGAAAAAGAAGCCAAAACCGCTTATTTCAAGTTAGTAGAAACCTATCCAGATGCCCCAGAAACAGGGTTGGCATGGCGCCGATTAGCGACCATTTCTGGTGGAGAAGAAGCCCTTTCTTTCCTTAATAGAGTAGATGAAAAATATCCTGATGAAGTTGTCATCGCATTAAGAGAAAAAGCAACCCTTTTAACTCAATTAGGTAGGTATCAAGAAGCCACCAACGTTAGAGATACAATTTTACAAAAATATCCCCAAAGTGAGGAGGCGGCCGACTATCGTTGGCAAATAGCGAAAGATTTTGCCGATAGCGGTGATTATGTTTCTGCATGGCAGTGGGCGCAACAAATTAGTGTTAATAACCCCGATAGTGGAGTTGCACCAAAAGCAGGATTTTGGATTGGGAAATGGGCAGAAAAACTGGGGCAAAATCAAGAAGCAACTAAAGCCTATGAATATGTTTTACAAAATCATCCCCATTCTTATTATGCTTGGCGTTCTGCAGTTCGCCTAGGGAAAGATGTGGGAGATTTTAATAATTTACGTAGTTTGCCTTTACAAGTAGAAATCCCACAACAGCGCCCTATTCCTCCTGCTGGATCAAATCAGTTTAAAGAGTTATTCTTATTAGGAGAAGATCAAGATGCGATCGACCTTTTTACCGCAGAAATAGGGAAGAAAAGCAGTAGCACAGACACCTTGCCTGTAGTCACAGTATCTGAACAATTTGTCCAAGGATTATTAAAACAAAATCAAGGAAAATATTTAGAAAGTATCAATTTAATTTGGAATTTAAAAAACAGAGATAATCCAGAAGATATAGGAGAATGGCAAATCTTACGTAGAAGTCCTGAATATTGGTATGCTTTATTCCCATTTCCCTATGAAGAATTAATCGTAAAATGGTCAAAAAAAAGAAACTTAAATCCCTTTTTAGTTGTCTCTTTAATGCGCCAAGAATCCCGTTTTGAGAAGGATATAAAATCCCCTGTTGGTGCTACAGGTTTAATGCAAATTATGCCAGAAACAGGTGCTTGGATTGCCCCTCAAATTAACATTAAAGAATACTCTCTCACTGATCCAGAAGATAACATTAAAATGGGTACATGGTACTTAAATTATACTCATGATACTTACAATGATAATTCCATGTTAGCGATCGCAAGTTATAATGCGGGGCCAGGCAATGTAAGTAATTGGATTAGTCGTTACAGTCTTGCAGATATAGATGAATTTGTGGAGAATATACCCTTTCCAGAAACCAAAAATTATGTGGAAACAGTATTTGGAAATTATTGGAATTATGTAGAATTATACGATCCTAAAATTGAGGAAAAATTAAATTAGTGAATAGTGAATAGTGAATAGTGAATAGTTGATAATTAATAGCTCTCAACTCCTAAATCCTTACCCAAAACTAATCTTTCTCTCTAACAATCTAAAATAACTACTATTATGGTATGGAAAATTAAGCATTTAATATTATTGTTTATTTCTTTTTTTATTATCAGTTGTCAAGCAGAAGAAACAGATAATTTAGAGTTAACAAAAGAACCGTTTATTAATACAGAAATCGTTACCATAGATGATAATTTTAAACCCATAATGGGTGAAATTATCTATGTTCCTGCCTATTCTTATATTTATTATTCCAATCGTCAAAGAAGTCATAGTTTAGCCATTACCTTAAGTCTTCATAATACTGATGTAGAGTTGCCTATTATGATTAAATCTGTTAAATATTATGATAGTAAAGGACAATTATTAGAAGATTATTTATCCCATCCAATACAACTAAATGCTTTAAGTTCAACTAATTTTTATATAGAAGATGATGACACTAGGGGAGGAGTTGGGGGTAATTTTTTAATTGAATGGGTTGCACAAAAAGAAGTTTCTTCTCCTATTGCAGAATCTGTTATGGTTAGTACAGCTAGTACTCAGGGGATTTCTTTTGTCAGTACAGGAAGAATAATTAAAAAGTTAAAATTTGACGATGTAAAATAAATAAACCAATATTATTTATGTCCAGAGAAAGTATGAAAAAAATCCCTTATCTTTTATTCGCTATTATTCTATTCCTTTCAACTTTATTCTTAAATCCAGCTAATGCTAACGCTTACACGGAAGAGGAAAAACTATTGCTTCAGTCTTGGCGTTTAGTCAATGAGGCTTATGTGGATGATTCTTTTAATAATCAAAATTGGTGGTTTATTCGGCAACAATTTTTAAAAAAGCCTTTACATAGTAAGGATGAAGCCTATGAAGCTATTAGTGAAATGTTGGCTACTTTAGATGATCCTTATACAAGGTTTTTGCCCCCCAGACAATATCAAAATCTTCAAATTACCACTTCAGGAGAATTATCTGGTATTGGTTTACAAATAAGTATCAATCCCGAAGATAAACATTTAGAGGTAGTTTCTCCGTTACCGAATTCCCCTGCTGAAGCGGCTGGTATTCAACCAAGAGATCAAATTTTGACCATTGATGGTATCGATACTGAAACTTTAACTTTGGATGAAGCGGCTAATAAAATTAGAGGGAAAATTGGTACTTTAGTTACCCTAGAGATCAAAAGTAAAAAAGAGGGTATTATTAAAGAATATCAGTTAAAACGCGATCGCCTCTCTCTTAGTTCAGTAACAGCCCGTTTAGATACAAGTAATCCTGACTATCCCATTGGTTATTTACGTTTGAATCAGTTTAGTGGTAATGCGAGTAAAGATTTAGCCCATGAATTAGCTAAATTAGATCAAAAAGGAGCAAAAGCCTATATTTTAGACCTAAGAAACAACCCCGGTGGATTATTACAGGCAGGAATTGAAATCGCCCGTCTTTGGCTTCCACCTAGTACCATTGTATATACAGTCAATCGTCAGGGAATTTTTGGCAGTTACGACGCAACGGGTAATCAGCTAACAGATGCGCCTTTAGTTGTTTTAGTCAATCAAGGTTCAGCTAGTGCTAGTGAAATTTTAGCAGGGGCTTTGCAAGATAATCAACGGGCAACTTTAATCGGAGAAACAACTTTTGGTAAAGGCTTAATTCAGTCTTTATTTGAATTACCTGATGGTGCAGGAATTGCTATTACTGTGGCTAAGTATGAAACCCCTAATCATAAAGATATTAACAAAAAGGGTATCACTCCTAATGTAGAAGTTACTCAAGATCCTATCAGTTATTTTGAAATTGGTACAGAAAAAGACCTTCAATATCAAGCTGCGATCGCATTTTTGACGGAAAATGATAGTTTACCCACTATGATTAGTCAGAATGACAATTAGGAATTAGTAATTAAGACAAGGCAATTAGTGTTGGGGTGAATAGTGAATAGTTGATAATTACTCGTTACTCATTACTTTCTTCTAAAACCTGAAACCTGCAACCTGCAACCTGCAACCTGACACCTGACACCTGACACCTAACCTTATCGGATATTTTTAAACCTAACTGAGATTAATTATTCACAGAATTCAAACTTTGCCATAAATGATCTAACTTAAAGTATGCTACAGAAGTGGAAATCTTACCGTTGGTATGTAGTGCAGATAAATAACTAACCTGTTGAGAAAAACTTTGTAAATCTCGATGGAGAGAAGGAGAATTAAATTTTTCTGGGGATGGATAATGATAGTCTTTGAAATCTTGAGAGGATAAATTAATGTAATTTCCGTTGTTGTTCTTTTTCATAGAACCAATCCTCCTCTTAAATACACTTTATGGTTTATACTTAATTTTATGTTAACCTTTTCTTAACCTGATAATAGTGTATATTACGAAAAGTCGACATAGTAAATATTAG
Organism: Cyanobacterium aponinum PCC 10605; assembly: GCF_000317675.1. Taxonomy (NCBI): domain Bacteria; kingdom Bacillati; phylum Cyanobacteriota; class Cyanophyceae; order Chroococcales; family Geminocystaceae; genus Cyanobacterium; species Cyanobacterium aponinum. Next base: position 947,930 of record NC_019776.1, on the reverse strand, counting down.
AGGGGTTTTATTTTCCCCAAGGAAAATGAGGATGGGATGCTAAAAGCGGGTATGGCGGTAAGAATTATCAATCCTGAATATGTAAGGGGTTTTGTTGGCTATTTATTAATGCAGGAATCTTCATCTCGTTGGTTAGTAAAGGTAATTATTAAGGAAACTCATTTACCCAAAAACTCTGAAATGTTAGTATTATCTTTAGAAGAATCAGATTTTGAAATATTACATCACAGTCTTTAAACAAATTATTTAATCATGATTATATTACCCGGCACTACTGTTACTGTTACCAATCCCGATGATATTTATTATCGTTATCAAGGATTAGTCCAAAGAGTTACTGATGGTAAAGCGGCGGTTTTATTCGAGGGCGGTAATTGGGATAAGTTAATTACTTTCAATCTATCTGAATTGGAGATTTTTGATCCTAAAGCCAAAAAATAATTTTTTTACGTATTTTGAGAATTAGAAAGTTCAAAGTTCGGGTATTGGGGAAGCGTGTTCATTCAACACTCTTGCCTTTTGCCTCTTGCCTCTTGCCTCTTGCCTCCCTCGAAGGGTGTTAATTCTTAATTCTTAATTCTTAATTATCAAATGTTTACCTTTGCTCTTTGCCCTTTACCCCTTGCCCTTTGGATATTCAGAAGTTAAAAAGGTGTTTTTGTTGTTAGATGTATGATGGTTTGAGTATGGGGATGAGTAAAGATAATTTCTCTAGCATGAAGATACAATCTATCCTCATTTTGTTCTAATTTACCATAGATGCGATCGCCTCTTATAGCCATACCTAATCCTTGTAAACAATGTACTCTTAACTGATGAGTCCTACCAGTAATGGGTATCAACTCTAAACGGGTTTGCTCTTGTCTTCTTTCTATGACACGAAAATGAGTAACACTAGGTTTTCCATATTGATAATTAACTTCCTGACAGGGGCGCGATCGAGGATTTCCCCATAACGGTAAATCAATTATTCCCCTATCTTCTTTCACCATGCCCTCTACAACCGCTTCATAGATTTTTTTCACCTCTCTGGCCGCAAATAGTTGTGACATTTTAAGATGAGTATCTTCATCCTTCACCAAAATTAATATACCTGAAGTATCTTGATCTAATCGATGAACTGTTTTAAGATGATTATAAGATTTAGCCGTGGGAATCTGCCTAAAACGAGCTTCTACACAGTCAAATTTATCAATACCTCTACCAGAAACGGATAACAACCCACTGGGCTTATTTACCACTAATAAATAATCATCCTCATAAATAATCGGTAAATTTGCTGAAGATTTACGAACCTCAAAACTCGGCAATCCAGATAAGAGAAACCCCATCAAAGGCTGACATCTTGACTCACACGCAGGATAAAAATGACCATTGACCTTTTCACCGTTAGGAGAAGTATCACCCCACCAAACTTCAGCCATTGCAATAGGTATTAAATTATTGGTAGCCGCATAATGAAGCAATTTTGGAGCGCAACAATACCCTGTACCCGTAGGAATAAAATCCTTGCCGAGCAAACTTCCCACACTTAAACTTTCCCCCGCAAAGTTGGTCATAGAATAAGCCGTTTGCATTTGTGCTTGTAATTGTCGGGATAATTCTTTTCTTTGCCTTTTTAAATTTCTAATTTCCTGATCGGCTAAACTAACTTTATCTTTTAAAGGCTGTAAAATTTCCTGCCATTTATGCTTTAAATTTCTTCTTTGCCAATCATCTTTTCGACTTTCTTGCTCTAAAATTTTAAATTTTTCTTCAATATTACTATTATTAATAATTGTTTCTTTTAACTCATTTCTTAATTCATGTCTGACTTGTTTTCTTACTTGATGAATCTTTTTTAAGGATTGCCATTCTTGCTGAAATTTTTGTTCTAAATTGTTATATTCTTCTCTAACAGAAATATTTTCAAGAGCAATAATTTGATACTTTATTTGATCTAATTTTTGTAAAGTCAACTTTTCCGCCATTGTAATAACTGAATTCGCAGGTATTTGATTAACCCATCCCCGAATTTCTTTTTTGCCTCCCCAAAATCCTGAAAAAGCCTTAATCACTTTCAAATCACCCAAGTTATCTTTAACGATTAACACTCCTAACATTTTCCCTTTAGGCATTTTTATCTCATTTTTATCCAACTCAGCACATAATTTTAATGCTATTTTTTCTGATAAAATTGTGCGAGGTAAGGTTAATTTTTGCTTAGTTTTAGGGCAAAATCCTTCATAATGATAAGTAACTATTTCTTCTTGAAAAATATCTTCTTTTTTGACAAAATCATCTACAGAATGCAGTATTGTCTGTAAATTCATGTTTTATTAATTAGGCTGGTTTGAATAACTTTTAAATTTGCATTTTTTCCACAATTTAGTAGTTGCTTTTAATATTTATTTAGCTTGTTTTTAGACTTAATTGTTTTAATAGCCGAAGCCTTAACTACAAACCATGGAATTAAGCAGGAATAGTTATATTATCCCTTGAAGTTGATTAATTTTTTTATAGGGTAATCACATTTTTCTACAAGTTAGTAGTAAGCCTTTTAAGGCTTATTTAGCTTAATTGGCGAGAAGCCTCACGCCTAATTTTCGACTAAAAAAATACATCAAATAGGCGTGGGATGAATCGCCCAACAAAAAAAATATCCGAAGGATTCCACATTTCCTCGAATTTGTGTTAACATAAATTATATCAAACCTCGTTTGCTCTAACTTAATGTTAAAAGTCATTAAAATCAGAATTTATCCAGATTCATCTCAAAAACTAGCACTGGCAAAAGCCTTTGGTAGTTGTAGATGGCTTTGGAATCATTTTTTGAATTTAATGAATGAGACTTATAAACAGACAGGTAAAGGTTTATCAGGTTACGATGTTAAGAAGTTAATCCCTGAGCTAAAAAAACAGGAGGAAACTTCTTGGTTGTCTGAAACTTACTCTCAGTGCTTACAACAGGTTTGTCTAAATCTTGGAGTAGCCTTTAATAATTTCTTTGAAAAAAGAGCAAAGTATCCTAATTTTAAAAGCAAACATGGTAAGCAGTCTTTACAATACCCTAGTAATGTCAGTATTAAAGGCGACTGTTTTAATGTTCCTAAAATTGGTTTGGTTTATGCAAAAATTCACCGTCCTATTGATGGAAAAATTAAAACCGTAACTATTACCAAGAATTGTTGTAATCAATATTATGCCTCTGTCTTGGTTGATGATGGTAAAGATAAACCAAAAGTAAGCTCTGAAGGTAAAGCTATAGGAATTGATTTGGGATTAAATCATTTTGCTATTACCAGTGATGGGAGTAAGTTTGATAACCCAAAAATATTAAAAAAACATGAAGTTAACTTAAAGAGAAAACAGCAACAATTATCCCGTAAACAAAAAGGGTCAAATAATCGAAATAAAGCTAGATTAAAAGTTGCTAAAGTACATAAAAAAATTACTAATTGCCGTGAGGATTTTCTACACAAACTATCTCGTAGGATAGTAAACGAAAACCAAGTTATAGTGCTAGAAGACCTCAATGTTAAAGGTATGATAAAAAATCATTGCCTAGCCAAAGCTATTCAACAGGTAGGTTGGGGGCAATTTTGTACCATGCTTAAATATAAAGCGGAACAAGAAGGAAAAACATATATGGAAGTAGATAGATTTTTCCCCAGTTCTAAAACTTGTCATGTATGCCTTAAGAGAGTAGATAGTTTGCCTTTGGACATAAGACATTGGGAATGTCCAAAATGTAAGACAAAGCATGACAGGGATATAAATGCGGCAATTAACATCCGAGATGAAGGACTACGAATATTAAAGACGGGGCTTACAAGGAGCGGAAATAAATTCCGCACACAGCCCCTCACCTCTGGAACGGGGGATAAAGCCTATTGCCCAGATGTAAGACGTGGTAGAGGAGGACGTAAGAAATCCACTACACCGCTATCTGTTGGGTAGGAAGCCCACACCGTAATCTTCGATTCGGTGTTGGGTAGTTCACCATAGTTGCTAAAGCCATAACTACGAACAAATCTATGATGTCATTCAGATAATGCCATTGAGCCTTGCCAACCGTTAATCATAAACGCTTCGATTTCCTCATCATGATCAGAAGCCATTTGAGGGGAAAAATTAGGTTTAAAGATATAGGCAGATACTAAGAGTATTGCTGTCAATATGGCAGAGGGGAGGATGAACCAACGCCATTGTTTATTTTTTTGAGGTTGTTGTTTTTCTGTGAGAATTGACATCATGATTAAGTCTTCACAGGGCTTTAACTCCTCTGGTGGGGGAGGGCAGTGGGTTTGTAAAAAACTAACTAATTGCTCATCTTGTGAGGATAAATAGATGTCTTCTACATCGCAAATTCCATCGGAATTACCACTTTCGTGTTTCATAAGCTAATACCTTCAAGTTCTAAAAATTGACGCAAATTTTTTCTGGCTTTGAATAAACGAGATTTGACCGTACCAAGGGGAATAGATAATATTTCCGCTATTTCCTGTTGTGGTAAATCTTCCAAATCATGAAGAACAATAACTGCTCGATGATCTAAACTCAGATGTTGTAATCCTCTTGCTACCAATTCTTGATAGTGAAGTTTTAACAACTCTTGATGATTATTACTAGATTTTGCCAGACTGTATTCCAAAGATTGTTTTGTCTGGTTAATATTTGCCTGATGACGTTGTAATTCTCGCTTTTTGCTAGAACCTTGATCATAAGCAACATTCCAACAAATACGATAAAGCCAAGTAGAAAAATATTTAGGATTACGTAATTGGGGTAAAGATTTCCAAACTTTTAAAAACACCTCCTGTTGTAAATCATCTAATACTTCGCTACCGCATAACTTATATAAAGTTGCTCTGACTTTATGATGATAACGTTGATATAGTAAACGAAATGAAGTTTTATTTCCTTGTTGACAATTCCTAACTAAATCAGAATCGGCAACTTCAGGGTAATCATCAGCTAACACGCTCATCTCAATTTCTGTGATTTATTGTTGCTACGATTTTAGACTTTTTACTTTCTGTAAAGGTTCACATTCTCTGGGGATAAACCTGAAACCGATTCCTTTCTAGGGTTACAATATATTAACGAATATTTATGCACAATCATTATGTTTAATTGGTTTCGCCGTAAAAAAGAGAATAAGGAAAATATTGAACAAAAACCTCCTGTTGTTGAAGATAAACAATCTAATGCTCCTTCTGAAACCTCAGAAATTCAGTCTCAACCTTCTTTAGAGTGGGCAAAAGCCGCCTATGCTAATATTCAGAAACAAAAGCAGGAAATTCCTGAAAATTCGGAAGATGAAAGGGTTGCTTCTGTAGAAAATAATCTTTCTGCTGAGGAGAAAAATGTTGATTCGTCTTCAATGGTGGAGGAAAAAACGGAGGAAGTCAAGGAAAATGCTCCGGCGTGGATGCAAAAAAGCGATCGCCTCTCTGCTTTAAAAGAAACAGCTATAGAAACGGAAAAAGAAGAAGAAACTACATTAGATGAAGATTTTGTTTGGTCTGCACAGGTGCTTGAGTCTCAGGGCAGAACACCTGATGATGTGTCGGAGGAGGAGTTTACATGGCTGAGAAAATTACGTCAAGGATTAGGCAAAACCCGTCGTAACTTTGTTAATCAGTTAAAGTCAGTTATCGGACAAGGACCTCTCAATCAAAATGCCATTGAGCAAATTGAGGCAATGTTATATAGTGCCGATGTGGGTTATGAAGCAACAGAATATATTGTCAATACTTTACAGAATAAGTTAAAAGAAGAATCTATAGCTTCTGAAGATGCGATCGCATCCTTAAAGGAAATATTACAACAAGTTTTAGATGAACCGTTACAAAAATTAACAAAAACCGAATTTGAACCAGAAGCAGGAAAACTCAATATTTGGTTATTAACAGGGGTGAATGGTGTAGGTAAAACCACCACTATCGGGAAATTAGCTCATCTAGCGAAAACATCTGGTTATAATTGCGTCATAGCCGCCGCCGATACTTTTAGAGCCGCCGCCGTAGAACAAGTTAAAGTGTGGGGAGAAAGGACAAATACTCCTGTAATTGCCAATGAAGGTAAAAATACAGACCCCGCGGCCGTCGTATTTGATGGTATCAATGCTGCGATCGCCCGTAATGCAGACATATTGTTAGTTGATACAGCAGGAAGATTGCAAAATAAGAAAAACTTAATGGAAGAACTAGCCAAAATTCGCCGTATCATCGATAAAAAAGCCGTAGATGCCAATATCGAATCACTATTGGTATTAGATGCCACCCTCGGACAAAATGGCTTAAAACAAGCCCAAGTATTCTCAGAAGCCGCTCAACTAACAGGAGTAGTTTTAACAAAACTTGATGGCACAGCTAAAGGAGGAGTAGCATTGGGAGTATCTCGAGATTTAGGTTTACCAATTCGTTTTATTGGTGCAGGAGAGGGTATTGAGGATTTGCGCCCCTTCTCCAGTTATGAATTTGTGGAAGCCCTTTTAAGTTAATCATCGGGGGGGTGTTAGGTGATTGGGGAGAGTAATGAGTAATAAATATATGAAATTAACCTCATGAAATTAACAACAAAGGCACACTATGCAGTAAAAGCACTATTAGATTTAAGCCTGAGTCCTCTCAATCAACCAATATCTGTCAATAAAATTGCTGACCGTCAACATATACCAGCACCGTACCTAGAGAAAATATTAATCCAAATACGTCGTGCGGGTTTGATAAAATCTGTGAGAGGTTCACAAGGAGGTTATCAATTAGCAATGTCTCCTGAAAAGATTTCTTTGGGGGAAATTTTGACAGCAGTAGGTGATAAAATCGAGCCTTTGCCAGATCTAGATAATACAGCTAATTCACCAGAAGATTGGGTAACAATTACTTTATGGAAGCGTTTAAATCGCAAATTAAAAGAGGCTATTTTTGAGATTTCCTTAGCAGATTTATATTATGATGCCCGTAGTCGTCAAGCTGATTTAGGAGAGGGAAATAATTTTATTGTTTAATTATATTTGACGATTATTATTTAAAGATTGGGATATAACAGTGGAGGATGGTTGAAATGAAGCAATAATTTTAACTATCTCGCCAGATGGGAATTGACATTAAATCAAAGTGATAGTCATAAGTCCAAACTGGATAATTTAAACGTTGGGAAATTGTTGCTGTCACCGCATCAAATAAAGTAATTTTTTGATCAGAATATTGTTTGATTTTTTGCCAAGCTAGATGATAGTCTTCATTTGTAGGTTGTATTAGTTGAGCTGAGTCTTTTATTTGTTGTGCAAATCTATGGGCATTTTGATTCCCTAAACGATATAAAACTAAGCTATAACATTCTAAAGCAATGGGATAAGGAATAATAACTTGTATTTTTAATTGCTGAATTTTCAATAACTCAGATCTAGCCTTCCCATAATATTGATCACTAGAATCAACTAAGGCATAAAGAGGAATTGTATCTGCAATAATAGCTTTAATCATGAATCAGTGAATATACTATTTGCGAATACTTGATCATGATTAATTACAGTATCATTAAAACCACTTCCTGACGATGCAGGAGTTATATTAAAAGTCTTATTTATTTGCCCGAAATTATTTTCTTCAGTGGAATTAGAGTCTCGAAAAGCATTAATTTCTCCCTGCAATTTTTCCAATAACCATTGTTTATCTTCTAAAGAAAATTGATTAAGTTTTTCCGCAAAGTTTTGTACTTCAATAGACAACATAATTTAATTATATTATCACTTCTGTTGAGAATCTTATTTTATCATAGACCGTTTTACAATAAATTGGCGAAGCTAACAAGGAAAATCGGCTAAAGCGATTTAGTAAATATTAGGAGTTAGTCGCTTATCTAAAAAGTCAACGCTTTGAGATTCTTCGCTATCGCTCAGAATGACATTTTGAAAATATGAAGAAAAGTTACATTGATCGCCCCTTACCATGATAAAATTAGCTTTGATTTAGCTTGACGTTTGAACGTAGAGAAAAATCAATTTCCTTTCAAATATCCCTGAGCTTACTATGAATACCGTTGAAACATCACCTGAGCAAGAAAAGGAGCAACAACTGATAGATAATTCTATGGAAGAATACTATCAACTCCGAAATAATCTGCTTATTGGTACGGTTGTAATCGCCGTTGTCAGCTTTATTTTAGTTTGGGTGTTTTACAGCTTACAAACAAGCCTTAGTTATTTATTGGGTGCTTGTGTCAGTTTGGTGTATCTAAATATGTTAGCGAGGGAAGTAGAAAGAGTCGGGGTATATAAAAAGAAAATTGGTTCAACTCGTCTAGCGATTTTTGTCGGTTTAATGGTGGTGGCTACTCAATGGCAACAATTACAGGTATTACCCGTTTTTTTAGGTTTTTTAACTTATAAAGCGGCGATTTTATTGTATGTAATTCCTACTAGCTTGTTGGGTAATCTTCAAAAAACCGAGCAAAAGAGCTAAATCTATGGTACATTGTCATCGATTCTTCTAATCAGGACAAATCTTGTTCAATGGATTTCGCAAACACTTTAAATTTGTTTCATCAGTTTAATTTAGCGGCGATCGAAGTTGGAGAACATTTTTACTGGGAAATCGGTAAATACAAAGTTCACGGACAAGTATTTATGGTTTCTTGGTTCGTTATCGGTGTTCTACTCATCGCATCTATTGCCGCTACCCGCAACATTCAAAGAATTCCCAGTGGCTTCCAAAACTTTATGGAATACGTCTTGGATTTTTTGCGCGGTTTAGCCAAAGATCAAATTGGCGAAAAAGAATATCGTCCTTGGGTGCCTTTTATTGGTACATTATTCTTGTTTATTTTTGTTTCTAACTGGTCTGGTGCTTTAATTCCTTGGAAATTAATTGAAATTCCCGAAGGTGAATTAAGTGCTCCTACGGTTGATATTAATACTACTGTAGCTTTCGCTCTATTAACCTCTCTTGCTTACTTTTATGCAGGGATTAGTAAAAAAGGCTTAGGTTACTTTGCTGATTATGCTCAACCTTCCCCCATTATGGTACCATTTAGGGCGATCGAAGACTTCACCCGTCCTTTATCCCTAAGTTTCCGTTTATTTGGTAACATTTTAGCGGATGAGTTAGCAGTGGGAGTATTAGTCTTATTAGTACCTTTGATTATTCCCTTACCTTTGATGATCTTAGGTCTATTTACCAGTGCTATCCAAGCTCTTATTTTCGCCACCTTAGCCGCATCTTATATTGGTGAGGCCATGGAAGGTCATGGAGAAGAACATCACGAATAGGTTAAAATACCTAGATAGCTAATCGAAAGAAAATTAGTTCTAAGAAAAAAGTCAGAATTTAATCAAACTGACTATCATAAAAACCCAAAATATAGTTAAATACATTGTGGGATTAAATTAATCGCCATTGTGTGGTTAACTAAACAGAAGGGAAAGACACTTAAGCTCTTCCCCGACGTAAAAACAAAATTGTATTATTGTAGTAAATTAATTAAAAAGGAAAAAAAGAATTATGAATCCAACAATTGCTGCTGCTTCCGTAATCGCTGCTGCTTTAGCTGTAGGTTTAGGTGCGATCGGACCTGGTATTGGTCAAGGTAACGCTGCTGGTCAAGCAGTAGAAGGTATTGCTCGTCAGCCTGAAGCTGAAGGAAAAATCCGTGCAACCTTACTTCTTAGTTTGGCGTTCATGGAAGCGTTAACCATTTACGGTTTAGTTGTAGCATTAGTATTATTGTTCGCTAACCCCTTTTCCTAATTAAATAACTTAGATCTAGGATAACTAATAGCAATAAATTCAGGTTTTAGGTTTTAGGTTCAATAGGCTCATCGTGTAACGAAACCTAGTGCCTAAAGCCTAAGCACTGAACAAAATACACAATTGCAGTAATACTTCTAAGCATAGTTCGAGTTTAGAAAAACGGCACAAGTAAATTCTGACTTCAAGTCAAATTATGATGACACAATGGATTTTATTAGCGGCTGAAACCGCAGAATCAGGGGGCTTGTTTGATATTGACGCTACTTTGCCTTTAATGGCGATTCAATTTTTGATTTTAGCGACAATTCTCAACGCTCTGTTTTACAAACCACTGGGTAAAGCCATCGATGAAAGAGCTGGTTATGTGCAAGGGCAGTTAGATCAAGCCAAAAAACAAAAGCAAGATGCGATCGCCTTAGCACAACAGTATGAGCAAGAATTAAGAGAAGTACGCAAAGAATCTCAAAACGTTATTGCTCAAGCCCAAGCCGAAGCTCAAAAAATTGTTTCCGAACAGGTACAACAAGCTCAACAAGAGGTAATTGCTGAACGTCAGAAAGCATCAGAACAAATCGAAGCTGAAAGAAAAGAAGCATTATCTGCCTTAGAAAAACAGGTCAAGGCTTTGAGTCATCAAATTGTTGAGAAAGTAATCGGTGCAGAATTTGCCAAATAGTTAAGATAGTTGATTCTTAAATTTCAAGAATTGACAACTTAACCATTAACCGACTTTTGGGTCTAGTTTTCTCGGAAAAAAGATAATCTACCCCTAGTTTAAATAGAGATTAATTATGATTAATTTATTCTACTTAGCAGTTGAAGAAGCAGGTGGTGGATTTGGTATTAGTTCAGATATTCTTGGTTCTAACCTAATCAACTTAGTAATTGTGATTGGGTTATTGGTGGTGTATGGCGGTAAATTTGTGGGTAACATCCTCACAGAAAGACGTAATCGCATTACCGAGGAAATCAAAGAAGCTGAAGAACGTGCTAAAACTGCCGCTAAAGCATTAGCTGAGGCTAAGGAAAACTTAAGTCAAGCTCAAGCAAAGGCTAAACAAATTAAAGCTACTGCTCAAGAGACTGCTAAAACTACCAGAGAGCAAATTTTAGCTCAAGGACAAAAAGAAATTGAAAGAATGAAAGCTACTGCGGTTCAGGAGTTAGATTCTGAAAGAGCAAAAGTAGTAACCGAATTAAAACGTACTATTGCTGTTTTGGCTTTACAAAAAGCGGAACAAGATTTACAAGATCGCTTAAACGATGACATTCAGGGTAAGTTGATCAGTCGTGCTGTTGAGCAATTAGGAGGTTAAAAACAGATGCAAAGTGCTATTACAGCCGAAGTGGTTGAACCTTATGCAGAAGCCTTAATGTCTCTAACTAAGTCTGAGGATATTACCGACGAGGTTGCCTATAGTGTTCGTGAATTGAAGAACTTATTTGAAGATTCTGATGATTTACGGATTTTTTTCGCTAGTCCCTTAGTTAGCGTCGAAGATAAAAAAGAGGTTATAAGAAAAATTGCAGAGGGACAAGTTCATCCTTTCTTGCTTAACTTTTTATTACTGTTAGTCGATCGCAAGCGTATTCGCTTTGTTGAAGGCATTTTCAGTAAGTATTTAGAAATTGTACGCCAATTAAATAATGTTGTTTTAGCGGAAGTCACTTCTGCGGTGCGTCTCTACGAAGGAGAAGCCGAAAAATTAGTGGAAAAAATCAAACAACTAACTGGAGCCAGTGACGTGGAAATCCAAACGAAAATAGATCCCGACATTATTGGCGGTGTTATTATCAAAGTTGGTTCTCAAGTTTATGATGCAAGTTTGAAAGGACAATTGCGTCGCATTAGTTTTTCTATGCTTGGTAAGGCATAAGATAAAACAAAACAAAGTTTATTTACGCTTTGATAAGGGTAGGCAAAAAGCAACAGGCAACAGGCAATAATTTTTGTCACGATGTCAATGCGGGTTGTTTTCCCGAATATCATTTCTTGATCAAAATTGATAAGCAAATTGTTATTTTAGTAACTAAAAAAAAATAAGGAAAAATGGTAGCAATCAGACCAGACGAAATTAGTAGCATTATTCGCCAACAGATTGAATCCTATGACCAACAGGTTCAAGTTTCCAATGTTGGTACTGTTTTACAAGTTGGTGACGGTACTGCCCGTATCTATGGTTTAGACCAAGCTATGGCAGGTGAATTATTAGAATTTGAAGATGGTACTGTTGGTATCGCTCTTAACCTCGAACAGGATAATGTTGGTGCGGTGTTAATGGGTGATGGTTTAGACATTCAAGAAGGTAGCAGTGTTAAAGCGACTGGTAAAATTGCTCAAATCCCCGTAGGTGATGCTTTAGTGGGTAGAGTTTTAGATGCTTTAGCTCGTCCTCTTGATGGTAAAGGTGACATCGAAACTTCTGAAACTCGCTTAATTGAATCTCCTGCCCCCGGTATCGTTGCTCGTAAGTCCGTTTGTGAGCCTATGCAAACTGGTATTACTGCGATCGACGCTATGATTCCCGTCGGTAGAGGACAGCGTGAGTTAATCATTGGGGACAGACAAACTGGTAAAACTGCGATCGCTGTTGACACCATCATTAACCAAAAATCTGAAGACGTAATTTGTGTTTACGTTGCTATTGGACAAAAGGCTTCCACCGTTGCTAACGTGGTTGATACCTTAAGAGAAAAAGGTGCATTGGATTACACCATCGTTGTTGCCGCTAATGCCAACGATCCTGCTACCTTACAATATTTAGCACCTTACACAGGAGCTGCGATCGCTGAGTACTTCATGTACAAAGGAAAAGCAACCCTCGTAATTTACGATGACTTATCCAAACAAGCTCAGGCTTACCGTCAGATGTCCTTGTTATTACGTCGTCCTCCCGGTCGTGAAGCGTATCCCGGTGACGTATTCTACTTACACTCTCGCTTATTAGAAAGAGCGGCTAAACTCAATGACGAGTTAGGCGGTGGAAGTATGACTGCATTACCTATTATCGAAACCCAAGCAGGAGACGTATCCGCTTACATTCCTACCAACGTAATTTCTATTACTGACGGACAAATTTTCTTATCTTCTGACCTATTCAACGCTGGTTTCCGCCCTGCAATTAATGCAGGTATCTCCGTATCCCGTGTAGGTTCTGCGGCTCAAACCAAAGCAATGAAACAGGTTGCAGGTAAATTAAAATTAGAATTAGCACAGTTTGCTGAATTAGAGGCATTCTCTCAATTCGCTTCTGACTTAGACGCCGCTACCCAAGCGCAACTCGCTCGTGGTCAGCGTTTACGCCAGTTACTCAAACAGCCTCAAAACTCTCCTTTAGCGGTTTGGGAACAAGTAGCTCAGGTTTACACTGGTATTAACGGCTTATTAGATGATATTGCTGTGGAGCAAATACAAGATTTTGTTACCAGCTTACGCAACTACATCAAAAACAGTAAGCCTAAGTTTATCGAAATCGTTTCTACCGAGAAGAAATTAACCGAAGAAGCGGAAGCATTATTAAAAGAAGCTGTTGCTGAAGCTAAACAAGCATTTAACGCTTAATTAATTTCTTTTTTACAGGCAAGATGCTTATTACAGGCAAGATGCCTGTATTACGGGTTTTGATTGGTGGGCATTGCCCACCCCACTTTATTAACTCTGAACCCCCAATTCCGAAACCCGAACTCTAACAAATAGTTGTCAATTATCAACTGTTAACCTCAATATTAAGATTATGTCTAACTTAAAAGCAATTCGAGATCGGATTGATTCAGTAAAAAACACCAAGAAAATTACTGAGGCGATGCGATTGGTAGCGGCAGCAAAGGTAAGACGGGCGCAAGAACAAGTTACTGCTACTCGTCCTTTTGCTGATACCCTCGCTCAAGTTTTATACGGTTTACAAAATCGTCTCCGTTTTGAGGATGTGGATTTACCCTTACTTAAAGAAAGAGAGGTTAATACCGTTGCCCTCTTAGTCGTAACAGGCGATCGCGGCTTATGTGGTAGCTATAATGCTAGCATAATTAAAAGAGCGGAACAAAGAGCGGCGGAACTAAAAAGCCAAGGTATCAACTATACTTATATTACTGTGGGTAGAAAAGCGGAACAGTATTTCAAACGTCGTGAAGAACCCATTAGTAGCACCTTTTATGGTTTAGAGCAAATTCCTACTGCTCAAGACTCTCAGGCGATCGCAGATGAGTTAATTTCTTTATTCTTCTCCAATGTGGTAGATAGAGTGGAATTAATTTATACTCGCTTTGTCTCTTTAATTAGTTCCAAGCCAGTGATTCAAACTCTTTTACCTTTAACTCCTCAAGGATTAGAGGTTCATGACGATGAAATCTTCCGTTTAACAGTGCGTGGCGGTAATTTTCAGGTAGAAAGAGAATCTGTTACTACTCCCGTTGCAGATTTCCCCAGAGACATGATTTTTGAACAAGACCCCGTTCAAATTTTAGATTCTCTGTTACCCTTATACATAAATAACCAGTTATTAAGAGCTTTACAAGAATCTGCCGCTAGTGAATTAGCCGCAAGAATGACAGCTATGAATAATGCTAGTGATAACGCTAGTGATTTAATGAAAACTTTAACATTATCTTATAACAAAGCTCGTCAGGCTTCTATTACTCAGCAAATACTTGAGGTTGTAGCTGGTGCTAACTCTTTAGAGTAAGTCACGGTATTAATTTCATTAGCAATTAGGCAAGGGGTTTGAACCCCTTGTTGAGTTTTTTGTTATTAATATCTTGTCAAATAAAGAAAATATTGTTATAATTGTAAATGTCTTGAATAAAAGCCTGCGGGTGTAGTTTAGTGGTAAAACCTTAGCCTTCCAAGCTAATGATAGGGGTTCGATTCCCCTCACCCGCTTTATCAATCTTTTATCCTCTCATCTGATTTATTATTTTTAACTACGTTGGATGTTAGTTAAAAGAGAATACTTTAAGTCGTGGAAGATTCTTGATGCCTAGAGATTTTCATGTAACAGTTAAATAAGATCATACATATTATATTAATCAGAGTTTACAAGATTACTGCTCTTTCTAGCCTATCTTGTAAGAATTGACTATTTATGATGAAGAATTGATTTATTTTCTATACTTTTAGCAATTAGAGTTATGATCATTAAATAAGATTATTACACAAGAGTGAATATTATAAATTTGCCTGAAAAGACAAATTATTTATTCCGAAGTGTCAACGGTAAAAATACCCTAATTTTCTGAATGAAATAATGACTAATAGGATTACACAAATTCGATGCGTTAACAAAAGATGTAAGAATCTAAATTCTCTTGAAGATGCTTTTTGTCATAAGTGTGAAACTCCATTAGTTAAACGTTACTTAAAAATTGGGGGAAAGTTAAGTCGAGAATATAAGATAGGAGATTCGATCAGCGATCGCTTCTTAGTGTGTTATTCTGATATAGTCTTAGATACAAAACCCTATTTACTACCTTATTCTCCTGAAAACCTTCCCCCAGAAGTTATACCTTATCTCAAATTATTTTCTCATCGTCTTCATCTGCCACAGATTTACGGCTTTATCAATCAAGAGAATCAGGGATGGTTATTAGAGTACAATAATATACCCTTAGATAGTCGGGGTAAATTGATTTATCCTCAATTATTTCCCCTGCTAGAAAAAAGTATTTGTCATGCTTCTCCTTTGCGACAAATTAACTGGTTATGGCAAATGATACAGTTATGGAAACCTTTAGCGAAACAAAAAGTTTTATCTAGTTTTTTTGATAGTAATAACCTTCGAGTTAATGGGGGAATTATTAAGTTTATTGACTTAAAATTTGATGAGGAATCAACACCTAATCTAAAAAACTTAGCAGATTTATGGCAAAATTGGTTAAATGATTTTGATCCTTTAATTAAAAACTTAATAGAGAAAATTATTTTATCTATTCAACAAAATCTAATTACAGATATAGATAAACTATTAGCAATAGTAGATCAAATTGTTTATCTATTAGGAAATAACTATTATTGTCGCAAATTTAGCTTAATTACGGCAACTGATGCAGGAAAAAAACGAGGTAATAACGAAGATTCCTGTTATCCCAATGTAAATGAATTTAAAGAAACTAAAGGGGGAATTGACACTTTAATCATGGTTTGTGATGGCTTGGGAGGGCAAAAATCAGGAGAAGTAGCATCGAATTTAGCTATCAATATTATCAAAGAAGAATTAAATAATAGCTATCAAAAAACTCTAAGAGAAACCTTAAATAATAAAAACTGGATTCCCTTAATTGATGCAGTAAAAATTCACAATGCAATTGCTAAAGCTAATGACAGAATTACTCACATTAATAATCAGGAAAAACGACAAGATCGTGACAGAATGGGTACAACCGTAGTTACATCAATGGCGATCGCCCATGAAATATATTTTGCGAATGTAGGAGATTCCCGTATTTATTGGATTACAAAAGACGGTTGCCATCAAGTTACTGTAGATGACGACTTAGCCACCAAAGAAGTAAGGATGGGAAGTGGTTTATATCGTCTAGTGTCAGCAAATCCTCGCACTGGTGCATTATTACAAGCGTTGGGTATGGAATCATCAAAAAAACTTAAAGTACATATTAGACGATTTATTACCGATGAAGACAGTATTTTTTTACTATGTTCCGATGGTTTATCCGATTATGATCGAGTGGAGCAGTATTGGCAATCAGAAATTTTACCTATTCTCACTGAGGATATTAACCTTAAAACTGCTTGTGAAAAATTACTTCATATCGGTTTAAAGAAGAATGGACATGACAATATTACTGTTGCCTTACTTCAGTGTCAAATAGAGTTAAAACAACCAGACAAAAAAGAAGGGGAATTGTCTTGGCAATATTTAGGGGAAATTATCCCTGATTTACCTCAGCCAAAAATAAATAATTTCCTTGTCAAAAAAATTATAAATAAGCCTTTATTCTCTGCGAAGAATATCATTATAACTGCCCTAATTATATTTTGTTTTGGTGCAGTAACTTGGTTTATTTTTCAAAATAAATCCTCCCAAAATAAATCGATAGAAATATTACCCGTTAAAACTTTTAGTTTAATCCTATTCAACCTATTTGATTAAAAATTTGAGTTCAGTCTTAGTAGTATGAAAAATACCTAAATATATCGTAGAACAAACGGCATTACTTAATTAACCTGAGTTTTGGATAAGCTGAAAGCATTATTTTCTCTTAGTCGGAAAACCTTATAGCTTCTTAGAAATAACAATAAAATTGCCTTAACCCGAACTAACGTTAGACAATATGATTCAAATATATTAACAATAAAGCAAATAACACAAGCAACAAACCAGCAATGCTACCTAAGGGCTGATTCTTATTTCCGATAATCCAACTGGGTAGTTTGCTATTATAGTCGATTAAATTAAAAGAATCGATCGCAGCTAAACATAAAACCCAACCACCATGTAAACCAATCGCTAAACCCAATAAATTATCATCCACAATCCGAGCATAAAAAAGCACCAAACCTAAAATAAACAAACCGGGTAATTGAGGAATAGTATTTTTTTGTTCCCAAACTAAATGTAATAAAGCAAAAATCAAACTAGAAATAATTGCTGTTAACCACAGAGAAAAATCTTCTTTCAAGAAATTAACAAATATACCCCTAAAAACTAATTCCTCGATACTGGCAATAAAAATACTAACAAACCCCAGTAAAGGCAATGTCGTCAATAAACTAGGTCTTTGAGGTTGATTTATAATACTCTTCCATGTAATCCAATTTAAACCCCATTCCCAAAAATAGATTAAGAATAAAGTAAAAATACTCAAAGCATATCCGAATAAGATAGACTTAAATAGTCTAACTTGAAAAATTATCCCTATTTGTTCTAGAGTAATACCCTCTATCTTAGTTAATCCTAGAATTAGAAAGGGTATTAGCAGATAAAGGGAAAAAATAAGAGTTAGTTTCTTGCTTGTATTTTCATTTGGAGCGGTATTTGGCCATTTGATTAGCTTAATTAAAGGTAATGCGATGGGAACCCAGATAACCGCCCAAACTGTCAAAAAAATAGTTATTTTGCCCAAAGAATTAAAAATAGACCAATAATCAGTCATAAGAGCCACTCGCAATATTTAATCATTTAATAAGATAAATTTTAGATTAAATTCAAGTGTTAACAACTTACTGATTATTAATAAAAATACCCTTCACTTTTAGGCTTCATCTTCATCTAACTGTCTTAAGTGGATATGTTTGTAACCCAGCTTAATTTCAAATTCATCCCCCGGTTTTAAACCCATTTTCTCGGTATAACTAGAACCGATGACAATTTGACCATTTTTATGAACGCTAACTCGGAAAGTTGCTTCTCTGCCACGACCATCTTTCGTTCTTTCCGGGTCTAAAGGCACGCCTTTTGCGGCTAACACAGCATCATAAAAAGCAGTTAAATTTACTCTTTCTTTACCATTTTTTCCTATGGTATAATAACCACATTCTTTTGCTCTTTGACGACGGGGAATATCGGATAACTCTTTAACTTTTTGTAATAATTCTTTTCCCTCCAAAGGAGTAGGATTTGATTCACCCATAATTGTTTTCTTCCTGTTTTCTTATTTTTATTTATCTCGATATTTTATCATAACAAAAAATTTTCATTAAATCATCGTTGAAAACAACTTTTTTCTAAAATTATTAATAATTTACCTGATAAAGTTATAGATTTATGAAAATAGCTCATTAGTCAAAGTAATAATTATTCTTTGTTAATGACAATTATAGATAAAGAAAAACATAAAAATAAAATTATTACCTTCACAAAACAGTTTTACAAAAATTAAGCAGTAGAACCTTGTCACTAACAAAAGAAAACAACACAATATAAATAAGTTTACAAATAATGGCATTACTTGAAATGAAAGTTACCTTCAAAATTCTGCGTCAAAAGCCTGATTTTTCCCCTAAATTTCAAAGCTACACCATAGAAGTAAATAAGGGCAATACCATTTTAGAATGTTTAGATAAAATTAAGTGGGAGTTAGATGGTAGCTTAACTTTTCGCAAGAATTGTCGTAATACTATTTGCGGTAGTTGTGCTGTAAAAATAAATGGAAGATCTGCTTTAGCTTGTAAGGAAAATGTTGGTGGGGAAATCGAGAAAAATCCTCTTAGTAAATCGCAAAATATTCCCGAAATTGTTATTTCTCCTCTCAATAATTTACCTGTCTTGAAAGATTTAGTTGTGGACATGAGCAATTTTTGGCAAGACTTAGAAAAAATAGAACCTTATGTTTGTACTTCTTCTCGAAATACTCCAGAAAAAGAGTTTTTACAAACTCCAGAAGAAAGAAAATTATTAGAAGAAACGGGCAATTGCATTATGTGTGGGGCTTGTTATTCTGAATGTAATGCGAAAGAGGTTAATTCGCTTTTTGTAGGTCCTCATGCCTTAGCAAAAAGTTATCGTCTTGTGGATGATTCCCGTGATGAAAATAGAGAAAATAGAATTGAAAAATATAACAATACTGAGAAGGGTGTTTGGGGTTGTACTCGTTGTTATTTGTGTAATGAAGTTTGCCCTATGGGAGTTGCTCCTTTAGATCAAATTAGTAAAATCAAAGGCATAATTTTAGAGAAAAAAGACGTTAATTCTAGTCGTGCAATTCGTCATCGTAAGGTTTTAGTTAGTTTGGTGAAAGATGGGGGCTGGATTGATGAGCGAAAGTTTGGCTTGATGGTTGTGGGTAATTATTTTCGTGATTTAAGAGGATTATTCAGTATTGCACCCCTAGGTTTAAGATTATTAACTTCGGGGAAATTTCCTCTTACTTTTAAGTCTTCTGAAGGAACTAGAGAAGTTCGAGCTTTGATAGAATTAGTCCAAAATGATAACCATTAGCTTAGTGATGAAGAAAAGTATTGAAAAATATATACAATAACCTTATTTCAAGGTAGATAACCTCAGTTTGGTTTAAGAATATCGGATAAGGTTAGGTGTCAGGTATCAGGTATCAGGTTGCAGGTTTCAGGGAAGACGAATTCGGAGTTAGTTAGGGGCGAATGGCCATTTGCCCGTACAAAGGTTCGAGGTTTTTTATTCTTAATTTTTAATTATCAACTATTTACCTTTGCCCTCCCCCCTCAAGAGGGGGGATAAAGGGGGGGGTTGCCTCTTGCCCTTTTCGCCATCACTCATAGATAAAAATTTATCCCAAACTTCAGGTTAGATAGTGAGTAAAATCAGAGCGAGACCATATCATAGCTTTGGTAATCAGAAATGGAGGTTTAGAATTAGTGGCAATTGGGCAGTGCGTCCAATAAAAAGCTAGTGAAGATAGTCGAGATGGGGCGAGTGAACTCACCTAGTTACGAATGTATGAAGCTAGAATATCCTAGAGTGTCAATAATTTAGCATATTTTTAATTCCTGCCATAAAAGCATTCCCAACTATTTGACATCGCTGGAGATAAACTTCTTCAGTTATACAAGATACATCCTCAAATTCCGATAACTGCACCAATAAACGATTAATTTCTACTGTTAAAATATTCTTTTCATAAAAAGTCTTTATGGACTCAAAATCAGTATTAGCATAATAAGAAGCCTGTTCTATTACTTGTGTTAGTCTAGTTAAAATTCCTCCCCCATAACCATAAACATCATTCATGGATTCGGGGATACCTTCGATAAAAGGTAATTCGTGCCAATGGGATT
The DNA here is from genome assembly GCF_000317675.1 of Cyanobacterium aponinum PCC 10605. NCBI lineage: Bacteria > Bacillati > Cyanobacteriota > Cyanophyceae > Chroococcales > Geminocystaceae > Cyanobacterium > Cyanobacterium aponinum. The sequence goes on along the minus strand of NC_019776.1, from coordinate 927,485 downwards.
TTAACTCTTGCAAAAATCCTTGATAAAATCTTTCTGCTTCTTCTTGGGTAGTTGTCCAATATCCATTCTGACCTAATTTTTGCACATCTAGCACCGAAACTAAAGGTCTTAAAGCATTTTCTTTTTTCGCCAACGGTAGCCAATCTTGAGGCAATAAAGATTTACCCACATATTGATTAAGAAATTCATGGGAAAAACCTGAGTAGCTATGGGGTTCTATAATTAAGGGTTTAATAGGGTTCAGGTGATATAACGAGGCTCTCAATGCCCCTGCCACTTTGATACTGAAACAATGTCCGTCTTGTATTTCCTTCCTAATTTCTTTACTGGGTAATAAATTATCTTCGTAGATGCGTGCTGCGTGGCAGTTCCCTTCGGGATCGCATCTATAGGTATAAGTAGGAAACCAACAATCAGTTTTCCTTTGCAGTAGATAATCAACAGTAGTTTCTTCAGGGGTTGGAATAGGGCGATTACCATTACAGATAATCAAATTCCACAAAAAAGCTGTACCCATCACGGGCATAATATAATTTTTATCCCGTGAAACAGATATCTTGTTCATATCCATACCTATGATATTTCCCCGCCATAATTGCCCAACAATTTCCTTAACTCCAACATCAGCTTGTCTAATCGCCGTATGGGCAGAGGCTTGATAAATAGGCTTATCCGTTAGGATTTTTGGATTAATTAAACTCCCTACAGGATGAGGAATACTTGTACCTACATGAACCCCGTCAATAGCCAACAATGGTAAACCTTGCTGAAGATAATTAACTAACCTCTCAATATTGACAAAAGAAACAGCTATCCCCTGAGAATCATAGCCATAAAGAGTATCACCAACTATGCTTAAATTAACCTGATTTTCTCTCTCTAAATAGGGTAAAGTAATGATGCTGATATACTCAATAAGTTCATCAACTGAATTTTTTAAAAATCCCTCTTGCCTCTCTCCATCTACATCTTTTATTCCCCTCACCATGTGCAAGTGACTCAAAATAAACTGTCTAACTTCATCAATATCACCGCAGAGGTAAACATCGCTAACTCCAAAGCCTTCCGATAGGTGTTTGATAAAATCATTAACCGTTGCAGGAATATTTACAGAAGTATCTACAGAAAAATGAGTCACCATCTTGTTATCTTTAAGAAGAAGTTATCCCTCTAATATAATTCAGAAATACCCGTGAAAAAAGAAAATCAACAACTCTCCCTCGAGGTTATCAAACGTGATTATCCCTATCAATATTTCGGTGCTCATACTAACGAAAAAGAAACGGTTTTCCGTGTTTATGCACCCCATGCCACTTATGTTTCTCTGATACGAGACGGTAATGGATGGAATAACAAAGCCGAACCCATGACTCTTAACGCTGAAGGAATCTGGGAAATTACGATTCCTGAAAACTTAACATGGACTGAATACAAATATTATATAGAAAATACGAACAATTACCTCGAAACACCCTATAAAATGGCGAGAATTGACCCATTTTCCCCTCAATTAGCAGTTACTTGGGGTGTTGGTGGCAGTCGCAATTTTAACAGCATTGTAGGCAATCCTAGCCACTTCCAGTGGACTCATAAACATCTTAATAAGGGTCATGAACCCATGAGTATTTATGAAATGCACTTGTCAACTTTTCATGATGGAAACTATCGGGAAATTGCCCATAAAATAGTTGATCATGTGGGTTATATGGGATTTACCCATGTGCAAATTATGCCTCCTTTTCAAACACCGATTCATTCTTCTTGGGGTTATTTGGTGGGTTGCCCCTATGCTATCTATGAGCGACACGGCACTGTTGATGATTTCAAATACTTGGTAAATTATTGTCATCAACACGGTATCGGGGTGATTGTGGATATTCCCCTCGGTTTTGGGGTGCAGGATTGGGATTGTGGTTTAGCAAGTTATGACGGTACTGATATTTATCATCATCATGGTGCAAAGGGTTGGAATAATCAATGGCAAAGCCGTGTTTATAATATTGGTGATGAATATGTGAAAAACTATTTAGCGGGACTTTGTACTTATCTTCACCATGAATTAGGCATTGATGGGGCGAGAATTGATGCGGTTTCAGCACAAATATTCTATGATTACGATCGCGGCTTCTGGGATTGGCCTAAAAATGATAAAGAGGCTATACCCCTTGAAAATTGGGACTTATTTAATAGTATAGGAGGCGATCGCTTCTTTGAAGATCGAGGCTATTGGCTATCGGAAGCCGTTGACTTTGCAGGGTTGTTATTTTTAAGAGACTTACACGCCCGTTTAAACCACACCGCCCCTAACTTTATCACCATAGCAGAAGAATCGAGACGAGTATTCCCCCGTTTAGCTTGTCCAGTTTCAGAGGGAGGATTAGGATTTACCTATGCTCAAAATATGGGAGAAATGCACCGCATCCGCAAGTATTTACAAATCCCCGTTGCTGATAGAAAAATCGAACATATTGAAATATTAATTCACAATAACAGTGCAGAAAAAATGGTTAACGCCATGAATACCCATGACGAATGTGCCAACGGTAAAACCCGTTTAATTACTGAATTAGGTAGTCATATACCTCTCATTGGATTAGCCGCTTTATGCTGGTTTCGCCCCGGTGCGCCAATGATATTTCAAGGAGATGAATTTGGGGAAGAGGGTTGGTTTGATGTCTTCCACGGCTTAAATTGGAGTAAAACTGGGGTAAACGCCGCCCTCCATGAGCAACAAATCGCCAATAACTTTTATGACTTGAATAAGCTATTAAATACCGAACCTGCTTTAGCCCGTCATGATATAAAATCAATGGTGCGTAATGGTTCAAATAATGAGCGTAAATGGTTTAGCTTTATTCGTTGGGGTTCAGATGTGGGCTTTGAGTCTAATAATCCAGAAGATCACAAAGATGATATAATTTTTGTTCGTAACGAAACTCCTCACCCAGTGGAATGTAAAGCAGAAATTTATCTTCCTTGTTCAGGAGAGTATAAAGTAATCTATAATTCCATTGATCAACGTTACATAGGTGTTCATTCTTATAATCAACATGATCCTTATTGGACTATTAAAATTGATGGTCAATTTATGTATATAGATTTACACCCTTATCAAAATATAGCATTTAAACAAGTTCAGGGTTAGTTAGGGGCGAATAGCCATTCGCCCGTACAGGAGTTCGGAGTTTTGGGGAGAGCATGAGGGGAGAAAGGAGGAAAATAGCTTTCAATTCTCAATTTTTGATGACTTTAAAAAAGCGAAAGACTCATCAATTCTCGTTCAATCTTTTATAGCAAACTAACTTATCGAAAAAGAGTAAATTATGCTATTATCATCTAATTCAAGGATAAAAACTTATTGTATCTATAAAAAATAAATCATTAGCTCTCTCCAAACATGGTTTGGTTACAAAAACTGTTCACAAAAACCGATAATGATAATATTCTCTCCGATAAAACCGATGAGAGAGACTGGTTAAATCTTGACCCACAAGTATTTGGTCGTAGTAAAATTTTTTTTAGCACTAATCAATCCATTGATTTATATGAACTAGAGGAATTGTGCGACTCTGTAGGCTGGGCCAGAAGACCATTGAGAAAAGTAAAGAAAGCCCTAGATCACAGCTATTTAGTTGCTTCTGCATGGGAAGTAAGGGGGGCGAAAACTTCTTTAATTGGGTTTGCTCGTGCTACCTCAGATCATGCTTTTAATGCGACTATTTGGGATGTGGTTATTCATCCTCGTTTTCAAAGCAAAGGATTGGGCAAAGCCTTCATGAAATACGTGATTAGGAAGCTACGCAAAGATGATATTAGCAATGTGACTCTTTTCGCCGATGCCCATGTAGTGGAGTTTTATCAAAGATTAGGCTTTATTCCTGACCCTGAAGGCATTAGGGGAATGTTTTACTACCCAGAATAATAAATCCTTGCCGAAGTCAAGATTTTTAAGTTATCATGGTAAAGGTTCATCACGGGATGTAGCGCAGCTTGGTAGCGCGCCTGCTTTGGGAGCAGGATGCCGCAGGTTCAAATCCTGTCATCCCGATAAATTATCTTCTACATAAGCTGTCCTTATCTTTCTGAGATTTACGAAGAATAAAGAACAACGAAAAAATTATCTATTATGTCGAACTGAGTTAATATAACCTAATAAAAGAAAATATTTGTGTGAGGATGTTTTATAATGGTTGTCTCTTTCTCTCGACCTCAAGGGGAGGTCAAAAACTCTCATTTTCAGGCTTTACCAGTGAAATTATTTGGCACTGATGGTATTAGAGGCAAAGTAGGGGATTTATTAACAGCTAACTTAGCTTTAGAGGTAGGTTTGGCGGCGGGAAAAGTTTTACAGGATTATCATTCCACTTCTGGAGTGGTCATTATTGGACAAGATTCTCGTAATTCTAGTGATATGTTAAGTATGGCGATCGCATCTGGCTTAACTTCAATGGGTTTAGAAGTCTGGAATGTGGGTTTGTGTCCTACTCCCTGTGTGGCTTATTTAGCAAAAACAACGGAAGCCATTGGTGGTGTAATGATTTCTGCTAGTCACAATCCTCCTCAAGATAATGGTATTAAATTTTTTGGCGAGAAGGGAACTAAGTTGGATACGATTTTAACAGGTGCGATCGAAAAGACCATTCGTCAACACGTTTCAGGAGACATTAACCTACAAGGAGGAAAATGTGGTCATATTCGTCAATATCATGATTTAACTAAAAATTATGCTTCTTTTTTGGAAAATTCTATTCCTAATCATCTCGACTTTTCGGGTATCAAAATTGTTTTAGATTTAGCATGGGGAGCGTCGGTAGAGTTAGCTCCTTTAATGTTTAAGGCTTTAGGCGCAGAAGTTATCTGTTTAAATTCCCAAGCAGATGGCGATCGCATCAATGTTGACTGTGGTTCAACCCATTTAGAGCAGTTAAAACAAGCGGTAAAAGATCACCAAGCCGATATAGGTTATGCTTTTGACGGAGATGCAGATCGAGTTATGGCAGTAGATAGTCAAGGACGAGTTGTGTGCGGTGACTATATTCTCTACCTCTGGGGTAAATATTTACAGAATAAGGGTTTACTGCCCAATAACCTTTTAATTGGCACAGTTATGGCAAATTTGGGGTTTGAGATGGCATGGCAAAAATTAGGTGGTAAATTGACACGCACCGCCGTGGGAGACCAAAATGTACAAGCCGCCATGTGGGAAACAGGGGCAATGCTAGGGGGTGAACAATCTGGACATATTCTCTGTCATCATCATCATTTTTCAGGAGATGGTATTCAAACTGCTCTACAATTAACCGCTCTCGTACGTCAAGAAGGAAATTGTCTCAAATCTTTAATTAATGATAGTTTTACTCCCTATCCTCAAGTTTTGAAGAATGTGCGGGTAGAGGATCGGGAAAAACGTCTTAATTGGCAAGATAATGATACCATTCAAAGTGCGATCGCATCTGCTGAATCAGCCATGGGTAATCAAGGGAGAGTTTTAGTAAGAGCCTCTGGCACAGAACCCTTAATTCGAGTCATGGTAGAAGCCCAAAATTGTGATTTAGTTAACTACTGGACAAATCACTTAGTTAAAGTAGTAGAAGACAATTTGGCTTAATCCATTAGACTTCCGGTAAAAATTGCGAATTTACCACCGTAAAACAGGCATCTTGCCTGTATTTCTGGAGATGTCTATTAATGAAGAAAGGGCAAAGGTGAATAATTAATAGTGAATAGTTGATAATTAAGAATTAAAAATTAAGAATAAAAAACTCTGAACTCCGTTCACGACTGAAAGGAGTGTACGAGCGCTCGAGCGTTCTCTCCGAACCCTTATCCAATATTCTTAAACCGAACTGAGGTTACTCATTACATTAAAAAATATTTGCGAACAATATCTAATATCCTTTGACTCGCCTTGCCATCTCCAAAAGGATTAATTGCCTCCGCCATTTGCCGATAATTATTTTCACTGTCTAATAATTCACTGCCAGAAAAAAGTATTTGCTCTGCCTTAGTTCCTATCAGTTTTGCAGTTCCAGCAATAACCGCCTCTGGTCTTTCCGTCGTTTCTCGTAAAACTAAAACAGGTTTTCCTAAACTGGGAGCTTCTTCCTGAATACCCCCCGAATCAGTTAATAGTAAAAAACAACGTTTAATTGCACCCACTAACTCTTTATAATCTAAAGGCTCTGTTAAAAACACCCTCTCATGATCACCTAATTGTTTTTGTAAAGGTTCTCTTACAATAGGGTTACGATGTAAAGGTAACAAAATTGCAGTATCAGGAAATTTAGCAAGGATTAACTTTAAACCCGAAATTATATCTTGCAAAGGTTCACCCCAATTTTCTCGGCGATGAACAGTAACTAATAAAACTCGGTATTTATTCCAATCTAAACCTTCAACATCACAAGGAGGATTTTTTTGTGCGACTGACAATAAAGCATCAATAATTGTATTTCCCGTATGGTAAATTTCCCCCGTTACCCCTGATTTATGTAAATTTTCCACTGCCAAAGTCGTTGGAGCAAAATGTAATTGTGCAATTTGAGATATTAAACGGCGATTTGCCTCTTCTGGAAAAGGATTATAAATGTTATCTGTACGTAAACCAGCCTCCACATGACCCACGGATATTTGTTGATAAAATGCCGCCAAACTTGCCGCAAAAGCCGTCGTTGTATCCCCTTGAGTAATAACTAAATCAGGTTTAATATCTTGATAAATTGTTTCTAACCCTTGTAAACTGCGACAAGTAATATCTCCTAGAGTCTGTTTTGTTTGCATAATATCGAGATCAAAATCTGCATTCAAATCAAACAAATCCATAACCTGTGCCACCATTTCTCGGTGTTGTCCAGTCAAAATCACTTTAGTATCAAAATCTTCTGTATTTTGAAAACACTTAATTACTGGTGCTAATTTTATGGCTTCGGGGCGAGTGCCAAGAGTGATACAAATTGTTTTTTTGGAGAATGTCATGGATTAGTTATGAATTGATAATACTTAGTGAGAAATTACTCTGGTCTTTATTTTACTAAGATTTTGTAACCATTTTAGCTATACTTAACCTGAGTTCGGGATAAATTTTCATCTATGAGTGATGGTGAAAAGGGTAATCATTTGAGTTCAAAGTTAAGATAAAAAAGAAATTTCCCGTAAGGGTTGAATATATTCAACCCCTCCTACCACCCCAATATCTGACACCTTATCTTCCTAACACCCCAATGCCCCAATGCCTGAAGGCTGACATCTACTAACTACCCCGATACAATTTTTTCAGTAACCTCTAATTATGGTTGTAAATATGAACATCTCTTTGGGGAAAGGGAATATTGATGCCTTCTTCATCAAAACGTTTCTTAATGGTTTCTGTTAAATCACAGTAAGTATCCCAGTAATCAGAAGTTTTCACCCAAGGGCGTACGGCAAAATTAACACTGCTATCAGCTAGTTCAAACAAATGAATAGTAAAAGCTGGATCAGCTAAAATACGAGAATCATTGCTTAAAATCTCTTTTACTAGCTGTTTTGCTTTGTCTATATCGTCCCCATAACCAATACTAACGACTAAGTCAACTCTACGAATGGGCTTGAGAGAGTAGTTGATGATTTTCTCATTACGAATTTTGTCATTGGGAATGATAATAGTTAAATTATCTAAAGTTTTGATGGTTGTATTAAACAAACCTATTTCTTCCACAATACCAAAACTTCCCCCTCCATCGATGAGATCACCTATTTTGAAAGGACGAAGTATAATCAGAGAAATCCCCGCCGCTAAACTAGACAGTGAACCTTGCAACGCTAAACCGACGGTTAAACTAGCCGCACCAAAGATAGCAATAATCGATGTTACTGCTACTCCAGCTTGATTTAAAGCAATGATTATGACAAAAGAAATAAGGGCAATATAAAGAATTTTTCCGAGAAATTTAACTAAGGTTGATTCAACTTCTTTCTTAGTTAATGCTGTTTCGAGTAAATGCTTAATCCATTTTGCTACCTGTAAGCCAATGAGAAAAATAATTAAAGCTGTAAGTATTTTTAAGCCAACAGTAGTACCCAACTCGACCAATTTGTTAATTATCTGTTCCGAAATCATGGGTTAATTTTCAAATTATGATGATTTTCTTGCTAAAAGGTTACTATATATACTGAAATTTGATCAACAAAAATAACATAAAAAGTAACAAAAATAACCAGATAAATTATGGAACAGTTTGGGAAAGAAACGTTAAATAATTAATAATATATAAATTTATTGTATGGTCTTAATTATGGCTTGTGCCTAAATATAATTCCCCTACTTGAGGATTATTTAATAAATCACTTCCCTTACCTTCGATCGCATCTTTTCCACTTTCTAAAACATAACCACGATGTGCCATCATGAGAGCTTTTTTGGCATTTTGTTCCACTAAAATAATGGCTTTTCCTGCCTCATTAATAGCTTTAATTTGTTCAAAAACACTGCTTACTAAAATAGGTGATAAAGCGGCGGATGGTTCGTCTAAAATTAGTAAATCAGGATCTAACATTAAAGCCCTTCCCATGGCTAACATTTGCCTTTCTCCCCCCGACAAAGTACCAGCTTTTTGCTTCGCCCTTTCTTTCAATTTGGGAAACATTGTATAGATTAAATCTTTTTGTCTGTTACTGCTTCCAGAAAGAATATAAGCCCCCATTTCTAAATTTTCTTCTATGGTTAAACTAGGAAAAACATTAACTATTTGAGGCACATAACACATCCCTAATTTGACAATTTCATTAGGTTTTAAACCTGCTATATTTTCTCCTTTAAAAATAATTTTTCCCTCATTGGGAGTTAATAAACCAAAAATAGTTTTAGCTAAAGTGGACTTTCCTGCACCATTAGGCCCAATTACCGTTACTAATTCATGGGATTCGATGCGAAAATTAATCCCTTGTAAAATGTTTAAATCTTTAATGTATCCTGCGTAAACGTCCTGAACTTCTAGTAAATTTGTCATGATTAATCATGGGTAACAAGTAATAAGTTTTTCTGCCCTACTCCCTACCCCCTAATCCCTGAACTCCGAATTCCGAACTTAGAAGTCCTAACTAAACTGGGGTTTTCTGTAATTCTGGACGCTCTTCTGCGAGGATAGCACCTTCTACAGGGCAAACTTGCAAACAGATACCACAGTCAATGCAGGTGTCAAAATCAATCCAGTACCAATCTGTACCCTTGATATTTTTACTAGGTCCTTCATGAATACAAGCAACAGGACAAGCGGAAACGCAATCTGCAATCCCTTCGCAAACGTCAGTTACAATAGTGTGTGGCAATGTTTTTTCTCCTGATTGACTATCTTTTTCTGTCGAAAACATTATACTTTAAGGTGAGTTTGTTCTGCAATTTATAATTGAGCTTAAAACATTGAGTTATTCTAGTGACAATTCTTCCCATAGTAATTCACAACAGCTAAGTTTATTTGAATCAACATCAATTTATGAAGTGAATAAAAAGCCCTTAAAAGCTGATTTTGTTATGAGCGAAAGTTTTTTGAGTCAGTGGAAAAAGCGTATTTTAAATTATCAAGAAAGTCAAAGAAATAACAATATTAATCAAGTTAATTTTAACGAAGAATTATCTTTAAATATAGACGCTAAAAATAGCGATTTATCTATTATCGAATCCTTAGATCCTTTTAGCCTAAAAACCCATACGGATCAGTTTTACAATTTACCTGAATATGCTTTAAGTGAAAGTTGTCTTTATTTCATTTTAGACACCCATTTGAATCTGCTTTTATATGTGGGAGAAACGAAATTATCTCCTTATCACCGGTGGATGAATCATGATTGTAAAAGTTATATCCAAAGCTACATAGAATTACACAGAAAATACAAAATACCTGTATTAATTAGAAGTGCTTTTTGTTGGGGTGTTCCTACTTCCAGAAAAGTAAGGCAATTTTTGGAAAAACAATTAATTATAAAATGGCGATCGCCCTTCAATAAAGAATCTTGGCAACATTGGGGACAACCTTTTAAATAATTAGGAATGGAGAATAAAACAAGAAAAATAGGAGATAATTAATTTTTATAACCATAGAAATCAATACGATAATGAGCTACTTTTACCCCTGTTTTTGCTTCAATATTTTTAATTAAATCAGGGGGTAATTCTACTTGAATATCAACAATTTGGTCTGTATCAATAATGTTAAGATGACTATGCTCATCCCCTAAGTTGCTGTAAAGGCGGCTTCCATGCTTATCAACACATTCAATTATTCCATTCTGAGAAAGAATTTCTAAATTTTGGTAAACCGCAGTATAACCGATATGTTTACCCTGTTGACTCAACTTTTCGTAAATTTCCTTGGCACAGAGATGATTTTTCTCCTCCCACAACAATTCAAGAATAAAGCGTCTCTGACGGGAAATCCTTAAGCCTAGTTCTTGACAACGATTTAAGGCATCTTTGAGGGAACGCATTTTTTTTGTTTCTACCCCGTGAGGTTTCATTGTTTATAACTGATGATTTTAAATGGATATTTATATTAATAATTACACTCAGTGATTATATCACTACCTGAGTTAGGAGAGTTCGCTACGCTCGTACACTCTTGCCCTCCCCCCTCGAGAGGGGGGATAAAGGGGGGTTTGCCTTTTGCCTTTTGCCCTTTTAACTTTGCCCTTTTCTTAATCGGGATTTTTTCGGGTAAGATATTGATATTCTTATTAATATATTTGTTTATGAAATTAATTACTATACTAGGTTCTACAGGTTCAATAGGGACTCAAACATTAGATATAGTTAGAGACCATCCTGATAAATTTAAAGTGGTAGGATTAGCCGCCGGAAATAACATTAATCTTTTAGCAGAACAAATTCGAGAATTCAAACCAGAAATTGTTGCTATTCGTGATAGTAATAAATTATCAGAATTAAAAGATGCTATAACCTCGGTTTCTCCGCAACCCATTCTTTTAGCAGGAGAAGAGGCAATTTGTGAAGTGGCTAGTTATGGTGAAGCCCAAAGTGTCGTAACCGGAATTGTAGGTTGTGCAGGGCTATTACCCACTATTGCGGCGATTAAAGCGAAAAAAGATATTGCCTTAGCCAATAAGGAAACCTTAATTGCTGGAGGTCCTGTTGTATTGCCGTTAATTGAAAAATACGGGGTGAAATTGTTACCTGCCGACTCGGAACACTCAGCTATTTTTCAGTGTTTACAGGGAGTTCCTGAAGGAGGATTAAGACGTATTATTTTAACTGCGTCTGGGGGGGCATTCCGTGATTTACCTGTGGAAAAATTGGCTTCTGTGACGGTGCAAGATGCGTTAAAACATCCTAATTGGTCTATGGGTCAAAAAATTACCATTGACTCGGCTACTCTAATGAATAAAGGTTTAGAGGTTATTGAAGCACATTTTCTCTTTGGTTTAGACTATGAGAATATAGATATTGTTATTCATCCTCAAAGTATCATTCATTCTTTAATTGAATTAGAAGATACATCAGTATTAGCTCAGTTAGGATGGGCGGATATGCGTTTACCTTTACTTTATGCTTTGTCTTACCCCGATCGCATTTCTACTAATTGGAAAGCCCTAGATTTAGTGCAAGTAGGTAGTTTGACCTTTCGTGAACCTGATCATAATAAGTATCCTTGTATGCAGTTAGCCTATGGAGCGGGAAAAGCAGGGGGTTGTATGCCGGCGATATTAAATGCGGCAAATGAACAAGCTGTAGCGTTATTCTTACAGGAAAAAATTACTTTCTTGGATATTCCCCGTTTAATTGAATTAGTGTGCGATCGCTTCTCCAGTGATAACAGACCTAATCCCAGTTTAGAGGATATTTTACACGCTGACAGTTGGGCAAGAAAGGCGGTTTTAGAACAAGTTTCTGTTTTAGCATAACCAAATTACTTAAATTTCAATTAAAAATTAAGAATTTAAAATTAAAGCGTTGCTTAATCATGGTATGAAATGTACTGAAATTATGCCAAAAATTGAGACATCAAAATATTATATCCATTAGACATTTCCAGAAAATATTAATATAGGCTCGTAGTTAGGGCTTGGTTCCCTTATTTTGAGAATTGTTGGAGACGTCTATTGCAAGAGTACCTATTCTCCCCAACCCCACCTAAATGAAAAATCATATCTAAAATAAGCAACGCAAAAATCTATTTCCCCTTTCTCCCACTCCTACTCTTCCTTATCTTTCTAATACCCCACTTACTACCCATTACTTAATCATGAATTGGAATTTTTCACCACGTATTTTAATACAAGGAATTGACCAAGATTGCGCCCAAGAATATTTACAACAATTTGATGGTCATAGAAAAGATATTGTAGCGGGTATTACCGACCAAAATTTAGATTTTACCTTTGATGGAATTCCTGTTTTTAGTTTAATTACAGATGCGTTCACTGAAGGTGCGGCTACGCCGAGCGCTTCTGAAAAAGAAATGACCACAAGTTTGATTTTTAGTCACCCATATTTAGTATTAAATGCAGTTTATGAAGCCATTACGGCTCAAATAAAGCAGATTGTTATTTATTCTGAATCAGTACCACCTTTAGACTTGTTTAAAATTTATCAAAAAGCAAAACTAAAAGATGTCAAAATATTAGGAACTTCTCAGGGGGGGATTTTAATTCCAGAAGAATATTATTGTGGTTTAAATTACGGCAATATTTTTCAGAAAGGAAATATTGCTATGATCAATTATGCTGACCAAATAATAGCTGTAACCATTGCACAATACCTGCAAAAATTTGATTTAGGTTTTTCTAAAGTAATTAATGTGGGTAATAACCTTTTATCACAAATAGATTGGGATTTATGGTTAAAAATGCTAGATAAAGATAAAAATACTGAAGTTATTTTAATAAATCTAGGAGAAATTTCTACCAAAGAAACAAAGAATTTAGCCACATCTATAGAAAAAATATCTAAGCCTGTTATTACCTATTTGTTAGATAAAAACCATCTAAAATCAAAAATTAATAATAACAAAGCAAAAGTAATATCAGACCAAATTTTTAACAATCTATATACAGCTAATTCCTCAGAACTAATCAAAGAATATTTACAAAACAGTAAAGGAATTATAACGGAAGATTATCAAGCAATTAGTGAGCTTTTAATTTCCCAATAAGAACTTGTTTGAAAAGTGGTGATTTTGATTGTTAATCCCTCCTAACTCTGCTTTCATAAGCAGGGTTTTTTCATTCTCAAAAATGTCAATTTTTGAAACTAACAAATAACCTCAGTTCGGTTTAAGAATATCTGATAAGGTTAGGTGTCAGGTGTCAGGTTGCAGGTTGCAGGTGGTAGGGGTTTTTAGCAAGGGGCTTAAGCCCCTTGTTTAAGTCAGTTCGGATTAAGGCAATTTTATCGTTATTTCTAAGAAGCTATAAGGTTTTTTGACTACGAGTTGGGATGCTTTCAGCTTATCCAAAACTCAGGTTAACAAATAGTAACAGATACAGGAGTTTTTAAGTATTAATTAATCAATTATTAAGAAAAAACGCTCCCCTCTACTGTGGGAGAGGGGTTGGGGGTGAGGGCAAGATAATTTTGCCCTGACTTTGAAAAAATCCTGTTTATTAAGGGGTATTTGGGGGAGTTAAAAACTTTTAAAACAGCTTCTAAAAACCTAACCAATTATTTCTAAATAATCTCTTAAACTCTTTTTCTGATTTGGTTGACGTAGTTTTTGAATCGCTTTTGCCTGAATTTGTCTAACTCTTTCCCTTGATAAATTCATAATTGAGGCAGTATCACTAAGGGAATAAATTTTGCCATTTTCAAACCCATAACGCAGTCTCAGAATTTTTTGTTCTCTTTCATTGAGTAAAGAAAGCATAGAGCGCAAATCCTTTTGCATAGATACTCTCATTAAGTTTTCTTCGGGAGTTGCAGATTCTGTTTCAATTAATTCCACTAATTCAGTGTTATAATCTTCTCCCACTTTCATTTCTAAGGATATGGAGCGGGGTATTTGATTTAAAAATTGACGTAAATCAAGGGAAGTCATATCCATTTCTTTGGCTATTTCATCTACTGTGGCGATTCTGCCTAATTTTTGGGATAATTGTCTCTGTACTTTTTTTAGTTGATTTAATCTTTCAGTAATATGGATAGGAAGACGAATGGTTCTAGCTTGAGTTGCGATCGCTCTTGTCATTCCCTGACGAATCCACCAATAAGCATAAGTGCTGAAATGATAGCCTTTGGTATGATCAAATTTTTCAACGGCTTTTTCTAAACCGAGAGTACCTTCTTGAATTAAGTCTAATAACTCTAATCCTCTATTTTGATATTTTTTGGCAATAGAGACAACTAAACGCAAATTAGCATTAATCATTTTCTGTTTTGCTTTAATGCCATTAGCCAAAATAGTTTCTAACTCTGATAGTTTGACTTGTGCTAAATTAGCCCATGTTTCTTTTCCTTCTGTAATTATCGATTCTACTTTTTTCGGAGTTAAATTGAGTTGTTGAGCGATTTTTCCTATTTTGACCGCTTCAGAGTGATTCGCTACCAAAGAATCAAATATTGTCATGATTTCCAAATATTTCGCAAGAACTGGCAGTTCCCTATTTTTGTCTCTGATTGCCAATAAATTTTGAGAGGCTTTAATTTCTTTAGCTAAAGTAATTTCTTCTTCTTTGGTTAATAAAGGAATGCGCCCAATATCACGAAGATACAGGCGCATCAAATCACGAGAATTTATGTAGGGACTATTTTGGGTTGACGGTGGAGAGTATGTCGCCCTTGAATTATGACCCGAAGATGAAGATGTCGGGGAGGTGGAAGGACGGTCTTTAAGAGGTTTAACATCAAAGTTGGTCATAATCTCTGTCCCTGTTTGATAACTACTATTTAATTTTGAGTTGTTTTAGGTACATCAAATACCCAAATCCTTACTCTCCCCTCAATATACAACAAAAAAAACTTTTTGATTCACTTTAGTCATAAAAATTAGAATTTATCTACCGAAATATTACATAAATGTAATGTATATATTTTCTGATTTATTCCGTGTGAGCCATGATTCATAATTTATAATTCATAATTTCTAAATATGCCCCTACAATGGATATAGAATGTCATTTTAATTATAGGTATCATAATCGTGGTAGTTACTCCGGAAAAAACTATTGAATCAAATTCAGTCTCACCTGCTACAGATAGAGTAGCCATTATTCTTATGGGATATGGAGAGGTGGAAAGTTATGATGATTTTGCCAACTATAATGAACAAGCCTTAAACCTACTTACGGCAAAATTTGCCCCTGTGCCAACATGGTTATATCCCCCCCTTGCTAAATTGTTAGCGGTTTTCGATTTACATGAATGGAGTCATCAACACGGCAATTTTGTTTCTCCTCATAATGCTATTTTCGAGCGTCAAAGAGCAAAAATTGAGCATCAGTTGCAACACACTTGGGGAGAAAAAGTCAAAGTATTTAAGGCTTTCAACTTCTGTAAACCTCATTTACCCTATCAAGTTTTAGAGCAGGTTAAAGCTGAAGGATTTGAGAAAATTCTCATTTATCCCCTCTTAGTAGTTGATTCTATCTTCACCAGTGGAATTGCGATCGAGCAAATAAACGAGGCGTTAGCACAAAAAGACAAAAAAGAAGACCATTGGGTTAAAGCCTTACGTTATATACCTTCTTTCTACAATAAACCAGAGTATATCGATTTATTAGCTAAATTAGTAGAAGAAGAAATCGACGCAAAATTAAGCAATGCTTATTTACCTTCAGAAATTGGTATTGTTTTAATGAATCACGGTTGCCCTCATGAAGCAAAAGGATTTACTTCGGGTATTGATGAAAGTCAAGCCTTATATGAATTGGTAAGAGAAAAACTCATTTATCGTTATCCCTTAATTTCCGTAGGTTGGCTCAACCATCAAACCCCTCTAATTAAATGGACTCAACCTAATGCGGAGTTAGCAGGAAGAAACTTGATTGAGTTAGGGGCAAAAGCCTTAATATTTATGCCCATTGGCTTTGCAACGGAAAACCATGAAACCTTGTTAGATGTAGAACACATTATTCAAGCATTATACGTTAAATATCCTGATGTCAATTATGTCCAGATGGAATGCGTTAACGATAATGAAGAATTTTGTGCTATGGCGGCACAATGGGTTAATCCTTTGATTGAATCCTTATTAACGGAAGAAGGGGCTGTAATTAATCCTAGTTTTGCCAAAACCCATTATCATGGTCATCATCACCACGATCATAATCACAATCATCATCACCATCATTAAGAATTAGTAATTAACTTCAGTCAAGGTTAGGTGTCAGGTGTCAGGTGTCAGGTTGCAGGTGGTAGGGGATGGGGAGATGGGGTGATGAGGGGAAAGGGGGAAACAAGTAATAAATAATAAATAAGTAGTAAGTATTCGTGGTTTTTAATTCTTAATTCTTAGAATGTATATTGTACTCCTGTGGAAAAGAAAAATTGTACCTTGGGATTGTCTTTCTCGATTAGTTGATTGCGATAACGTACAAATAAACGATTAGTAAAAGACCATTTTTCACTTAAGGGAATGGATAAGTTAGAGTCTGAGGTGATGGTGTAGTTTTCTAGGTCGTTTAAGGCTGGTATAATGGCTAAAATATGGTTTAATTCAGCGTTACCAAGTTTGAAACCTCGACTTTGAAGCAAAATACCCAAAGCGGGAGATAGTTGATTTCGTCTCTTTTCTCCGTCAAAAAAGTCATACTCATAAATACCCCCTAAGCCTAATTGTAAGTCAACGGAATTACTAGGAGTTTCTCCTCTCCAGAGGTTATAACCTCCTCCAAAAAGTAAATTTCCCAAGATGCTTAAATCGTCATCATCATTTTGAGATGCAAAAAACTCCTGATTTGCGGTTATTAAGGCATTGGTGAAAAAACTCCATTCTTTGTCAAAGTGATGGCGATAAACGGAGTTAATTAAACCTGTGGGGCGAAATTTATTAAAAGTGCGATCGCTATCATAGCCGATAAAAACGGCACCATTGAGAAGAATATCGCTAATTTCCCATTGTTTTTCATAGTTAACATCAAAGCCAAAGGTAGCAGTAGTGTTACGAAAAGAGTTGACATTTGCTAGTAATCCTATTTGAAATTTTGTAGGGGTTTGCTCGAAGGGAAATTCTAGTTGAGGTTGACTGATTTGAGCTTTAATTGTTTGACTCTGTTGATATATGTTGTTTGCTGTTTCTATTTTTCCTAATTTTTCGTATTCAAGGGCAATATTCAGTAATAAAGATGCTTGTAGGGATTTATCTTTTATTTGTTTCGTTTTTTCTTTCGCTAGGTTCAAAGATGCGAGTGCACTTTCTCTCTTGCTTATTTCTCCGTAAGTTTGAGCGACTCGAGTTAAACTAACTATCTGTTGATAATTATCTGTTAGTTGTAGAGATATTTGTTGTGCTTTTGCTAATATTTTTAAGGCTTTTTTCTGATTATTTTGTCTCGCATATTTAAGAGCAAGATTCGTAAGAATTATTACTTTTAATGGTGAATTATCCATGGACAAAATGTCCTTATAATTATTTATCAAACTAATTGTATTTAAGTCATCCGTTGCACTAATAGGCACATTAATTCCATTAATAATCGTTAGAAGTGAGCTAAGAAAAAGAGATAAATAGGCTAATGATTTTTTCACGGTATTTATAGACTGAAATAATTGAGACTTCAGACATTAAAATACCATACGCTCAGATTTTGTAGCTACTCAATAGAGTTTAAGGGGCAAAATTACAATTAGTGACGGATAAATAATGGGAAAACGAAAACAGACTTCACAGAGTAAAAGTAAACTGATTAACTAACGCCCCCGGTACTAAACAACCTCCTAGAGAACGTGTTTCATACGTACTAACCTCAGGGATAAATTCTCGAAAATCCGTCAAAGCAATTAAATTATGACCAAAGAAAGAGTAAAGAGAATCATCAAAGCGTAAATCTTTAATAGTTGCTACTATTTCTCCCTTTTCTACCCAAAAACAGCCATAACGGGTCATTCCTGTAATTCTGCCAGAAGAGCGATCGCTCCAATTGAGATAGTGTAAATTAGAAAGATATAATCCTGTGTCCAGATTCTTAAGAATTTCCTCTTCTTTCAGGCTACCCGCTTTGATTTCGGGAGAACGCAAACTTTCACTATTATTAGCTCCATTAGCTGTTAAATTATATTCTAAGGCAGTGCGACTATTAATTAAGGTATTCACAAGTTTTCCTGATTCAATCAACGGTAATTCATTGGGAGAAACTTCCCCTAAATCATTAAAACGAGGTACATTACCGCTCTCAAAATTTTCTTTTAAGCTGAATAACACAGATAAATTTTCTTCTTGTCTCATTTTTGCCAAAGCACTTCCCCCTTGTTGTAAAGACGCTTCGCTAATAGCACCCCATGAGAACATTCCCAACAAAGATGCGATCGCACTTGGGGCTAGATAGGTGCGGTAATTACCCGGTTTAACCTCATGAATCGGTAAATTTAACTTTTCTAACTGTTTTTTATTCCAATTGATTTGATGTTGATATTGGTTTAAATCCCAATCCCTAGCAGAAAAAGTACCTTTAATAGCCTTGTTATTATGATTAATTAAAGAATAGTCAATAAAAAAAGAATCAGTAGCAAACCAGTGTTTTTGTCCAAGAGAATTATAATTTGCCCTAATAATTAATCCCCCCGCATAATAACCAGTAAAATCTAACCCTTGAACAGGCTTTAATATAGACTCTATAGCAATTTTAGGATTTAATAAATTACTAGGATAAACCTCATGAGAAGAAGTATGATATTGAGGTAAAACAATATACGGGTCTTCAGGTAAAAGTTTAATTTCAGAACGTAAATAGTCGAGATTTTCTAATGCTAAAGATAAATCTATTTCCTCATTTCCTGTTAAGGGAAAATTAGCATAGGCAGTTTTTTGACTACTAATTAATTTAAGTGAAACTTCTGCATCTATGACCATGCCCGTTTGCCTAACTTTAGCATGATTAAAGCGAATAAAATGACTTTTTTCTGCCGTTAACTGAATAATTAAATATTCCCCTTCTTTTAAATTATTAAATAACTTTTCACTAACACTATTAAAAGATAATTCCCAATATTTATTCTCAAAGTTAGACATTACCGTAAATTCTTAACAAGATTAATAACTATAGCAATATTAGATTATTTATGAGAATAGACACGAATGCAAAATTAAAATCAATTTCTATGGGGAAATAGTCGATTTTTTTAACCGTTGCCTATTGCCTGACTTCTGCAAGAAATCTAAAGTTTGATCTTTACAGAGAAATATAACCATAGAAATCAATGACAAAAATACAACGGTTTCTCTCAGACAAAATAAACTTAACTATAAAATTAAGATTATAATGGTGAAAAAGAAATTAAGAGTGTGAATGACTAAATTGAATTTACAATTGGAGAATCAGTATTCTGAAGCATTAGAACATTTACCAACCGTTGACAGTAAAGAACTAGCTTTAATGATCGCCGAAGCGGCAGATGATCGTAAAGCTGATAATATCGTTTTATTAAACGTAGAAAAATTATCCTATGTGGCGGACTATTTTGTCATTGTTACAGGTTTTTCTCAACCCCAGTTAAGGGCGATTTCTACATCCATTGAAGATAAAATAGAGGAAAAATTCCAACGTCTTCCCGTCAGAGTTGAAGGTAAAACCGATGGAAACTGGATACTTCACGACTATGGCGATGTGATTGCCCATATTTTCCTACCTGAAGCAAGAGAATTTTATAATCTTGAGGCTTTTTGGGGAGGAGCAGAAAAAATAATTTATAATTCTGAATATCAATCTCAGAATCAAAACTAAAGTCAGAATATTTCCTATTCAGATTGTATTATGAATCAGTCTCCCACTAATTTTTGTCCCGTACCCGTTGAACAACAACCAATCAATGAATATCAAGAATTAAAAGAGTCGTGGTTTTTTAGCTGGGTAACTTTGTCGAAGTGGGAGTTTGCCCGTAAATTATTTTGGATTTGGCTTTGGAGTTTATTGATTAGCTCACCCATTGCCGCCGCTAGTTTCCCTCCACAAAAAATGACCCTTATTTTTTTAATTGCTAGTGGTTTAGGATCTTCTTTATTCGTTGCTTTTACTTTAATTCGTTTATACTTAGGATGGGCTTATATTGGCGATCGCCTCAAAAAGACAAAAATAGTTTATGAAGAATCTAGCTGGTATGACGGGCAAGTGTGGGAAAAACCAGTAGAGTTTTACTATCGAGATCAGTTAATTTTTAAACATCAAGTAGAACCGATGATTAAGCGTTTACAAAAAACAGGAGTTACCCTAGCATCTTTGATGAGTATTAGTTTTGTTTCTTTACTTTTAATTCAAAATTTCACTTAATCCAAGTTCTAACGTTGCGATGGTGGCAGAGAGATTAGTGAGAAGGGGAGATGAGGTGTCAGGTTTAGGTGAGTAATGAGTAACGAGTAATTATCAACTATTCACCCCAACACCATTGCCTTTTACATCTTATTACCCATTACCCTTTTAACTCTGCCCTAATTCTTTAACTCCTAATTCTCAATTAGCTGACCAAAAACTTGTAAAATAGAAAGGGAAATAGTAGCCGATAGAAAAATAATGACAGAAGCGAAGAATCAAAAAACCTTAGAGGCAATGAAAAATTTTGCCGAACAATATGCTAAACGTACAGGAACTTATTTTTGTGCAGAACCATCTGTAACTGCGGTTGTAATACAAGGTTTAGCCCGTCATAAAGAAGAATTAGGTTCTCCCCTTTGTCCTTGTCGTCACTACGAAGATAAAGAAGCAGAGGTAAAAGATACTTTTTGGAATTGTCCTTGTGTACCGATGAGGGAGAGGAAAGAGTGTCATTGTATGTTATTTATTACTCCTGATAATGAGTTTGCGGGAGAGCAACAGGAAATTTCTTGGGAAGACTTAAACAGTGCTACCTACTAAATGAAAAATACGATTAACAGTTAATTTTGTTGATTTTTAATTTAATATATTCCATTGCCCATTTCCCTTTCCTTTTTGTCCTGTTAATCATCTCTAATTTTATGATCAGGAGTAGAAATTTTGAGTTTATCTGAAATCAATATTGTTGTTAATGGTGATACCCATCGTTGTTTAGAAAATCAATCTATTCCTAGTATCTTGCAATCTTTGGGTTTTAACATACGTTTAATTGCTCTTGAGTATAATGGGGAAATTCTCCATCGTCAATACTGGGATCATACTATAATTCGAGAGGGCGATCGCCTTGAGGTTGTTACCATTGTCGGAGGAGGATAATAATTTCTAATTTAATTATTTAGGATCTGCAGAATAAATAACAAAGGTCTTTTCTTTATCCACATATTTTTGCCATTTTATCTGAAATTACAGGAGAAAGAAAAACTCTATTTTAGAGATAGCATTTATATAAATAATTCTATAGCTTTTAATAACAGTAAAAAAGAATTAATGATGTTAACAGTTAATCTCGATCATGAATCAGAAAAATATTTAATTGAAATTTTGTCAGAAGAAAAAATAACTAGCCAAGAATTAGTGAAAAAACTTTTGCGTAATCATTGGATTAGTTTAAAAAAACCGCCAACAGTTTTAGAAAAAATGGGCGGTTATCCTGAGCATTTATTAGATGGAGAAGAAGACTTGTCTGACAGGGATATTCGTAAGCAAAAAATTGCTCAATATTTACACCAAAAACATGAACAACATTAGTGATTATGAATGAATATTACCCTTTTATTCTCATTGACACGGGAATTATAGTCGCATTTTATAATAAGGGTGATTGTCATCATCAACAAGTTATTAATTTTTTTGCAAGTTGTAGCAGTCAATTAATTACTACTGTTGGCTGTATAACCGAAGCCATGTGGCTACTTGCACCAGATGTAAAAGTTCAAACAGAGTTTTTATCTGCCTTAGAAAAAGGAGTATTTATTGCTGAACATTTATTGTCAGAAGATTATCAAAAAATCAAACAATTAAATCAGATTTACCAAGACTTACCTGCTGATTTTACTGATTTATCGTTAATAGCGATTTCTGAAAGATTAAATATACCTGCTATTGCGACTTTAGATAAAGATTTTGATATTTATCGTCGTTATCGTAATCAATTTTTTGTTAGAGTTTTTTATCCTAATTATTAAAAGCGATTGAGCTAAAATCTTTATTTTGTCTAATCATTTATAATAAGTAAGCAACCAACTAAATCAATACAAGTATATGTTTTTGTTTTCCCCGCCGAAGCTATTATTTACACCAGATTAAGAGAAAAATATCTAAGAATCCGTAATTGGTAACTCTCTTATCAATTTCATAAACTCTTGTCTTCCTTGTTCATTTGAACTTTTTCTAATCCTATAAAGTTTCTGTCCCGCTAAACTTAATATATGATCTTTATAGTTATCTTTTTTCTGCTGTTCAAAGGAGTCATGATAATGACTATCCAACTCAAAAAACTTAACAGGTATATAATTCTGATGCTAGTCAAACACTACGCAATCAATTATTCCTTTAAAGAAAAAGTCTCTTTCTTCTTGTGCTAAATTGTCTTTGATCTTATTAAAATCAATAACACAGCTTAGTGCAACATTTGGATACACTACGTACATTTGATATATTTCTCTCACTACCATAAAAAACTCTATTTCTTGATTTGAGCGAAAAAGACTCCTTACATAATTAACGTTAGGCTTATTTCTGTTCTTTGTAACTCTTATTTTATGACTTTGAGAGTGTTCTACTACTTTTGGTAATGTCTTTTCGTAAAGATTTATAACCTCAGCACATATCTCATCACTGGGATTATACTTAGCATATTCATAGGCTTTCTTCTTTAATCCCTGAGCATTATATAACTTCACCAATTCAACAATTACTCTAGATGATCTTCCTTCCGATAATTTATATGCTCTACCTTTATCTAATAAGAAGAGTTTTTCTAAAATATCTTGAAAGTCTTTAGTCTCACTTCCTTTATGCAATTCCCTAAATAACTCATCTTCAAATATCTTAACTGCGTTTACTATTAGCTCATCTGATGTAGAAATTTTAGAATACTGATACACAAAATCTAATAACTCACGCCATTCTTTACGATATATCAATTGGTAAATATACTCTTGGTCAATCATAATAATTATTTATAAGCTATGCACAATATATTGCTCAGTAGTTGATGAAATCTTAAAAATCATAAGTCAAAGAAATGCGATCGCGCAGTGCCTCAGCTTTGCTGAGAACACAACCTCCCAGATGTTAATTTCAGTGGAAGTGCGTAATGAGGTAGAAATGACTAATGATTTTGTTTGATATGATCAATGTATTGATTTGATTGAACATTCAAAAGTTATCAATAGAGACTAGGGAAGTAACAACCAGTAGGGTAAAAAGTCGTAAGACGCTGGTTGGACGCAGTAGAATTTTTGTTCTATGGGTCTGCGGAAGGCGGACTCCTGCTCGGGTTGGCGAAAGCCATAAAGCCTAGAAATAGGTAGAGATGCTGAGTAAGACTCGACACTACTTAGATTAGGTTCTAAGTAGCGTAAAGCATTGGCAAGTGAGACGAGAAGCTCATTGTTCAGCGTACCGACAATGAGTACTTCACTTATTTAGCTTCTAATTTAGCTAAACGACTCTGTAAGTCTTTATTTTCCTCCTTGAGTTTGTCTATTTCTCTTTGTAAGTCTTTCAATGTCTTGTCTTTAGCTAGTTTCCCTCTCACTACGTTAATGGTTTCTTCTGCTCTCATTTTAACCCTTCCATCAGGGCTGGTATCCGCTAAAATTCTTAACAGATTGATAGCTCTTGAGTCTTCTATTTGCCCTAAACCACTAATTAATGATATTTGAGTCAAAAAGAAGCTATCTGCCATTAAATCATCGAATTTTTCCAGAATAAGTGTCAGTTTATCAGGTTTTTGACCAGATGCGATCGCACCTAGGCAACGAATAGCAGTTAAGCGTAAGGGTTGAGGAATACCTAATGCCGTATATTCCATGATAATGTCGGCGGCTTTTTCATTGGTTTTGAGATGAGATAAGCCAGTGATTGCCGAGGAGCGAATAATCTCATTCCAACCGCTTTTTTGGGTTAAAATTTGTTCAAGGAGACTAATCACCTCTGATTGTTTCTCCTCAAGGCTTCCAGTGGTTAACTTACCTAAGCCACTAATTGCCGAAGATTCCACGTAGTAGCTTTCCGTGCCGTTGATGACGATATTTTTTAGTGCTTGATAACTAGCTTCGCTTTTATGGTGGGTTAATGCTTCAATAATGGCTTTTCTAACTTTAGGATGGGATTGGTTAAGATTAGCAATTAAAGCAGATTCGGCTTGATTTAGTTTGATTTTACCCAATTGTTTGGCAATTTCTACCTTTAATCCCCAAAATACTTCTTTTTCTAACACCTCTCTTAAGGTTTTAACCGCTTCTAAATTCCCTTTCTTACCAAGCGCGATCGCAGCGTAGATACGGGATATAATATCTGGGTCATAATTTAATTGAGCTTTTAATTCACTAAAACCATAGTCTAATTTCACAGTTTTTAAGTGATAGTTTCCTACATCAAAGGTGAAAAAATCAGGTTTTTTTGCTAAAGGAAAATAGAAGCTATGCTCAGGTTGATTGAGTTTAAGAGAAAAGTTAACTATTTCTGGTGTTTCTCCTTCTTTAATATAACCAAAAGCAAGGGGAATTTTTAAGGTAAATAAATCTTTAAATTTACCATCTTCTTCTTTAGCTTGAGTTTGTTTAATGGTTACACAGGCTAAATTAGCATCACTATCCCAACTATAATTTACTTTAAAATCAGGATGTCCTCCTCTAAAGACATATTGATCAAATAAGGGGCTTAAATTATAACCCGTTGCTTTTTCAATCGCCCTCAATAAATCAATAGTTTCAACAGTTTTATGGGCATTATCATTGACAAAAGTATGGATAAATTTATCGAATAATTCTTCCCCTAAAATACCCCTAATCATGTGATAAACACAAGCACCTTTTTCATATAAGTGGCGATCGTACAATTCAATCGCTTCTCTGTAAACATTGGTAACTATAGGACGGCGATAGCGGGAAGAATCCTCTTGTAAATAGTTTCTTGCTTCCCCTAAAAGATAATATGCCGCTTCCTCCTTGCCGTATTCGTGTTCAGTCCATAATACTTCTGCGTAGGAAGCCGCCCCTTCTTTTATCCAAGCGTGACTCCAATGCTTGATTACCACTAAATCCCCAAACCATTGATGCGCCAATTCATGGGCAACTAAACTCTCGGTATTGCGGTTATCTAAAGAGGCTTTTTCATCTAATAAACAGCGATCAGTTAATAAGGTAGTAGATGTGTTCTCCATCCCTCCGAAGATAAAGTCATCTACGCACACTTGAGCGTATTTAGAGTAAGGGTAAGGATAGCCATATTTTTGACTGAAAAATTCAATCATCTGAGGGGTTTTACCCATGCTAATTTTAGCCTCTATTTCTTGCCCTTTTTCTACATAATAATTAACGGGGATGTCTTGCCATTTGTCTTCAATTTCGGCAAATTTACCCACTGCAAGAGTCATTAAATAGGTAGGGTGAACTTGAGGTTGCAACCAATGATAAATTTTTTTATCGTCTTTTTCTTCTGTTTTAATTAACTCACCATTGGAAATAGCAATATAGTCTGATGGTACTTTAACAATTATCTCAGAGGTTGCCAACTGCCCCGGATAGTCGAAACAGGGAAACCAGTATCTTGAATCTTCATCTTCTCCTTGAGTCCATACTTGAGAGGGTTTGTCAGGATAATATTCATTAGGAGAGATAAAATATAAGCCTCTTTGCGGTTTTTCTTTGCTATATAAAATTTCTACTTTTATATCTTCATCGGTAGTGGGTTGTAAGCAGTTGATGGTTAAAACTTCACCATCGTAGTCAAAAGGTTGACTGATATTATCGATTAAAACAGACTCAATGGTTAAATCCACTGCATCGAGGGTTAATTGGGTGATATTTTTGCGGATGGGAGTTAAAGTAATGGTACAAACTCCCGAAAAACTTTGATTAGGTATATCTAAATCCAAATCAAGGCAGATATGTTGAACTTGACCATAACGATCTGGATTATAATGAGGTTTAGCACCGGGTAATTCAAAACTTTTTTTTTCCTCAGCATCAAAGTAATAGTTATTTTTTGTCATAGTGTAACGGGTAGAAATTACTAGAATAATTATAAACCTACTACCTGATACCTGATACCTGATACCTGATAACTGTCCAAGTCAGATATTTCGGCTTCAAATAAAGGTTAATATAATCTGAATTCGGGATAAATTTTCATTTATGAATGATGAGGAAAAGGGCAATTAGTGAATAGTTAATAGTGAATAATGAATAGTGAATAGTTGATAATTAAAAACTCCGTTCACGACTGAAAGGATTGTACGAGCGAAGCGAACTCCCTCATCCCCTAAACACCCTGACACCTGCAACCTGCAACCTGAAACCTACCCTTATCTGATATTCTTAAACCGAACTGAGGTTAATATAAGTTAAGCTATCAATTCTAAATCCACTTTTACAGTATCTCTAATTTGTTCATTTATCCATTGCCCAAATAATTCATCTAATAATCTACGACGTAAATTTTGATCTAAGTGAGCGCTAATATATTTCTCCAAACGCAAAATTACTATCCATTCTCCTATTCTGGTGGGGGGTAAAACTTGCCCAGGTTGTGCTGTTAGTAATTTCTGGGCTATATCAGGATGAGGGACATTTAATTCTACAGGTCCTACTAAACCTCCTGTTTGTGCCTCTGTGCCTTGGGAGTATTGTTTGGCTAACTGGGTAAAATCGCTTTCTCCCTCACAAAGACGAAAATACAATTCTTGAGCTTCTCCCGGATTTTTGGTTCTAATCAAAGAATAAAGAACTTTATCTAATTGATTCTTTCTCTTGAGATAATATGATTCTAACTGTTCTCCCCATGTTTGTTCTTTATATTTTTCTAGTCTAATAGGTCTTAAAATACGTTGTTGTAATTGCTCTCTAGTAAGATAATTTCTCTCTAACCATGTATTTAGTTTTTCTGTATCTTGAGGATTCATCTGCATTTGCCAAAAAAACTGTTGCTCGGCAACTTTTATTTCTTCTTCACTACAAGGAATAGATGCGATCGCACGATCAATAATAATTTCCCTTGCTAAAGGTGCAATCATTTGCTTCTCAGCCAATAGATGAAAAATATTCTCTGAATTAATTACTAAATCACCGATTTTCACACTAGCACTCATAATCTAATAATCTAACTATTTTTAATTTGATGTATTCTCCCATAAAGATACTATCTAAAAGGGCAAAATTAAAGAGTAAAACCATTATAAGAAAAAGAAAAAACCACCAACTTCAAATAATAAGAGTTTAAACTTCTAACCCAGAAATATTAACTCTCCACAAAAATTTCTCCCATCATTCAATATAAACTATTAAAAAACAGATCCTTAATTCTTGGTTAACCTCCAAGTTACAAAAGGTAAATAAAAATTATTCATAATTAATAATATTGCTTATAATCAGTAAGTAAATTTTAATAATCCTATTTAAAACTGCAATTTTTTTAATAAACCATTAATAAACCATCATAGGCAACTGAATAATGTCTCGAATACTCGTAATTGACGATGATCCAGCGATCACTGAATTAGTCTCCATAAACTTAGAAATGGCAGGTTATACAACCGCCCAAGCTGAAGATGGCATAAAAGGACAAGCTCTCGCCTTACAAATGCAACCAGATTTAATTATGTTAGACCTCATGTTACCAAAAGTGGACGGTTTAACAGTCTGTCAAAGATTAAGACGAGATGAGAGAACGGCAAATATACCTGTTTTAATGTTAACTGCTTTAGGGCAAACTCAAGATAAAGTCGATGGTTTTAACGCTGGTGCAGATGATTACCTTACGAAACCTTTTGAAGTAGAAGAAATGTTGGCACGGGTGAAAGCCTTACTGAGAAGAAGTGAAAGAACCTCTCCTGTCGCTAAACACTCAGAAATTCTTAGTTATGGTCCTTTAACCCTAGTTCCAGAAAGATTTGAGGCTATTTGGTTCGAGAAGACAATTAAACTAACTCATTTAGAATTTGAACTATTACACTGTTTACTACAACGTCATGGGCAAACAGTTCCCCCCAGTGATATTCTTAAAGAGGTATGGGGTTACGATCCAGATGATGATATAGAAACTATTAGAGTACACGTTCGCCATTTACGTACTAAACTAGAACCTGATCCTCGTAAACCTCGCTATATTAAAACTGTTTATGGTGCTGGTTATTGCTTAGAATTGAATACGGATAACTGAAGTTCAAGCATTAATTAATTGCCAATCAAATCAAAAATAGACGAGGGGTAAAAGACAAAAAGTAAGGGGCAGTGGAAAATGAAAAATAGTTAACCCCTCATTTTCAAGTCCTGATACCTCTGTCTTAAATTTGATTATAGTGTCAAGTTATCCAGATATTTTAATTGTTTCCGTACCTACGAAAAAATATTTTTTGCTATTATTGATACAAAATTAACTTACTGTTTTTTTTACTTGAATACTTCTGAATAATTATTATTTATTTAATTCTTGAAAACACAATAATTACTATCCTCAAACACTAAATAATCAGAATCATATTGGCTCTGTTACTGATCGTCTTGTAAATTCTTGGTTAAGAAAAGGCGACAGGTGCTAGGTTTGACGGTCAAATAATAAATATTAACTTATAACAATTAATTTTTTTAATCGTTAATCTTTTGTGTTACACAGCTTATAGTAATTATTTTTTATTAATTTATCATAGCTACTGTAAAAGAAGTATTTATCATCGTTTTTATTAACTAAAAATAGTTTCAAGAAAAATTTGATTTTATCAATGAAATATCTTTGATTTCTTGTTTTTAGGTTTATTGTTTCTCATTTAAACTTTAATACTTAAGAGGGAAATAGTTATCAAGAATGGTTTAACATTGATTAATTACTCAAATATTTATTTGCATAGACAAAAGAAGTCTTATCCCCGAAACTGAAACAAAGGAGTATATTTGAATGAATTGTAGCCATATTGAATTTTGTACGGATAAAACAAAAATAGATTTAGTACAATTACAAGATTTATATAAGGTGACGGCATTTTGGGCAAAAAATCGCTCTCTTAGTGACATTAAAATTGCAATTACTCATAGTAATCCAGTGGTTTCTGTTTGGGATAGGCAACGATTAATCGGTAGTGCAAGAGCGACTTCTGACGGTATTTATCGTGCTACGATTTGGGATGTGGTAATTCATCCAGACTATCAAGGTTTGGGTTTGGGCAGAAAGTTAGTGGAAACAATTATTAGTCATCCTTTATTAAACCGAGTTGAAAGGGTTTATTTAACTACCACCCACCAGCAAAAATTCTATCAGAAAATAGGTTTTCAGGAGAATTCCACAACAACGATGGTTTTATATAACCGCTATCCAACTCCTAATGAATTAGTTAAACAATCTCAGTCGGAAGAAATAACTGCCATTGTGTAGTTTCTGTTTCCTGAATTTGTTTAAGGGTTGAATATCCTCCAAGAATATTTAAAACGTTTTCTACTAACATCAATTTCATGCCATTGGATAATTGAGGTAACTTGTTAAGTTGTTTTAATTCTTCTATGGGGGATTTTAATAAATCAATATTTTCACTCATATTAAAAGATTTACAGGGGAAGTTAATATTAATATTCACACCTTCATTATTTTGTGAAGTGCTTAATAAAATTTCTCCCATTTCGCTGTAGTCGATTATTATTTCTAACAACAAAAAAATAATATTAATTAATTTTTCTCTGTCGGTTTTTACCGTTAAAATTTGACTGTTTTCTGTTGCTTCTAGTTTTATTTTTAAATTTTTGTTCGCCGCTTCTAAGTAAATTAGAGAGTGAATATCTAATAATAATTCTTGCAAATTAACTATTTCTATTTCTGGATTTATTCTTCCTGTTTCTAATTTTGAAACTTCAACAAATTGATCGATTATAGCCATTAATTTTTTTGCATATTGATAGGCTTCAACTATAAATTCTCTTTCTTCTTCTCTACTTTCACACAAATCATTAATAATTAACTGGTGTAATCCCATTAAACTACTAAGAGGCGATCGAATCTCATGAGCAATTCTTCCCATAAATCCTGCTTTTAAACGACTATTTTGTAGAGCTTCTTGATAAGCTATTTTTGTTTTGTTTAATTCTATTTTTAAATTATCGATGTCACTCATAATGAGATATTTATAAAAAAATTTTCAATACATTAAGTTATTGTAGAAGTACTTATTCTTTTTCCTCTCACTTTTAATAATTAGACATTAAGGCAAAAATTGACAATTAACAATTGAGCATTAACAATAATTATTATTTGATAGTTTCATTTAACTATTGACAATTCCACCCACATTTTTTCTTGACAAATATAAATAGATATGTCTTTTCCCCCAACTTCTTCCAAGCCTTATAAAAGTCGTTTGTTGAATTTTGTTAACCGTAATTATATCAAGATCAACAGTCAAATTAATACAAAATTTCGAGAATGGGGTTATGTCATAAAAGGAGGATTACAAGACATCTTACTTCCTTTTGTCTGGCTGTGGCGGAAAACAAATATTAACCAAGTTTTTACGGGAGAAAAAAAGTCAAATGCTAGTTTACCGTATAGTCGCTGTGATGAATTAATTGTCACGGTAAGGGAAAAAATGACTGTAGAAAAAGATTTTCCTTTATTGTTAACCCATGAATTTCAAGGTTTAGCCAGTCAAATCAACAATAGAAAAATAGTCGCCATTGTGGGAAATAATAAATCAAAAGATATTATTCCGATTCAAAAACAAGAAGAAATAGTTTCTTTGATTAAAATTATTGTACAGGACTACGAACTTAGAAAATATCCTAATACTTTAATTACATGGATTGATAAATTTATTGCTCAAGTTGAGAGTGTTATTGTCAGTAAACAAGATGATGAGGAGGAAAATACATTAAATAATATTTCTGAAGAAATAATAAATCAACAAGAAAATTTCTCTCTAATTAATATTATTAAATCGGCGATAGACTATTTTTTTGGAAACAAGAATACTCACAATGGTTTAAATGGCAATGTTGAAGCTGAAGTTAATCAAATTACGTCTAATAAGCAGGATAAATCTTTATCATCTTTAAAGGGGCAAAAAAATAATAATGTACTACCTTTAAGTAAAAAAAATAATGCTTCTTTGGTCAATATAAATATTATTCCTCAAGCTAAAAATATTAGTAATAAAATTATTAATCTAACAATTAATCAATTGGCAAATATTAGTAATAGTATCAATATTAATTCAAATAAAAATAATGATCCATTTCAAATAAAATTAATTATCCTAGCTGCGATCGAATATTTCTTTTCTAAAGATAAAAAAATATCAAATCCTCAAATTAATAGTGACAACAAAAATGAAAAATTAACCATTTTAGCTGGATCAGATGTAATTATAATCAGAGAGGAAATATCTGAATCTTGGTTATCTTGGGAAGATTTATATGGAGATAATAACAGTTCATATATAGAAAATAACCAACAACTTACTCCAAGTCAAGATGAATCTTTCAATACAAACCAACAAAAAAAAATAGAGACAGATTCAAAAAATAATTCCGATAATTTTCTATCTTCGAATAATATTAATAATGCTGATAAAATATCAAATAAAAATAAAGAAGAAACAGATAATTTAGTTAATCAAAACAGCTTAAATCATCAAAATAATCTCGATGCAGAAAACGAAATAGAAATCGAAGCAAAAGTTATAGAAATTAAATATGAAAAACACTTTTTACAATTTATTTTAGAAAAACTAGATCAATTAATTTTATGGATAGAAGAAATAATTATTAAAATTATTAAAAAATTTCGCAAATAAATTAACTTAAATAAATTCACTATTTAGTTATCTACTGAATAATTCTGGCGTTGCTTAATCATGATATGAAATGTACTGAAAATTATGTCAAAAGTTGAGAAATCAAAATATTATCACTATTGCCTATTTCCCATCCAAATGAGAAATTAGATCTCAAATCAACAACACCCAAAATAATATTGCTCATGGTCAACGGTCTATGATATTCTGTTTAGGGCTTAATGACCATTATTGATAGCAGTTAAGGAAATATCCCCGATGGAACAAATAGCAGAGCAAGAAAAACAGTCATCTATCGAAAAAACGACTTTTACCGTTCAAGAAATCCAAGAATTATTACCCCATCGTTATCCCTTTGCTTTAGTCGATCGCATCTTAGATTATACACCGGGGGAGAAAGCAGTGGGTTTAAAAAACGTTACCATCAACGAGCCTTTTTTTCCGGGGCATATTCCGGGTAATCCTTTGATGCCGGGAGTTTTACAGTTAGAGGCTCTAGCACAAGTCGGAGGAGTAATTTTAACCCTATTGCCGGGGATGAAAGGAAAATTTTTTGCTTATGCAGGGGTTGATAATGCCCGTTTTCGTCGTCCTGTAGTACCCGGTGATCAATTAATCATGACCGTAGAATTACTGTCTTTTAAACGTAACCGTATTGCTAAAATGCAAGGGCGAGGCTTAGTTGATAATCAACTGGCTGTAGAAGCTCAAATGCTTTTTTCTCTCCTTGATTAATTTAATTATTATATAACTGAGGTGACGATAAAACCGTGATACATCCTACTGCTATCATTGATCCTAAAGCAGAGTTAGATTCTACTGTACAGGTGGCACCCTATGCGGTAATTGGTGCTGATGTAAAAATTGGAGCAAATACAACTGTTGGCTCTCATACCGTAATTGAAGGGCCGATTGAAATTGGCTGTGATAATCAGATTTTCCCGGGTTCAGCTTTGGGTTTAGCACCTCAAGATTTAAAGTATAAGGGGGCTAAAAGTCTTGTAAAAATAGGCGATCGCAACGTAATTCGAGAATATGTAACCGTGAACAGAGCTACGGGAGAGGGAGAAACAACCATTATCGGTAATGATAATCTCTTAATGGCTTATGTCCATGTCGCCCATAACTGCATTTTACACGATCGCATCGTTATTGCTAACTCAGTGGCGATCGCAGGTCATGTGGAAATCGAATCAAAGGCTGTGATTGGGGGAATGTTGGGCATTCATCAATTCGTGAAAATTGGTACAATGGCAATGTTGGGGGGTATGAGCAGAATCGATCGAGATGTGCCTCCTTATATGTTAGTGGAAGGTAATCCTTCCCATGTGCGATCGTTAAATTTGGTGGCATTGAAACGCAATAATTTCAGTAGTGAGCAAGTATCATTGTTGAAAAAAGCCTATAAAATCCTTTATCGTTCTAAATTAACGGTTAATCAAGCCTTAGAGGAATTACAACCTCTCACCGATAATGAGCAGATTAAGCACCTTGTGGAATTTATCCGTGCTTCTGCCAATGATTCAGGTAGGAGAGGATTGATTAATGCTAAATAATTAATAATAGGTACTTGATAGAAGTCGAGTAATGAGTAATGAGTTGTATTATGTACAGAAAGGCATGAAAATTAATTACCATCAAAATAGGAATATTAACCCCATTATTCAAGAACGTTTAGGAGTATCTTGGGAAAATATTGTTAGCTTTTGTCAACACTTTAAAATTAAAGAATTGGCCTTATTTGGCTCAATATTAAGGGATGATTTTTCTGTTAATAGTGATGTTGATTTTTTGATAACATTATCCTCTGATACTAACTTAAATTGGACTTATTTTCAATTAATGGAAGAAGAATTACGAAACATGATTAATAGAGAAATTGACATAATTTTTAAAGAAAATTTAGAAAAAAGTGCTAATTGGATCAGAAAAAAAGAAATTCTAAGCACTGCTGAAGTAATTTATGAATCGTGATTTAGCCTCTCTTGTTGATGCTTTGATTTTTGCAAAAAGAATTACTGATTTTACCCAGAATATGGAAGAGGAAGACTTTGCTAATGATTTAAAAACTCAGGCAGCAGTTATGTATGAAATTTCTGTTTTTAGGAGAAGCAATGAGGAGAATCTCCACAGAATTTTATGAAAAAAATCCTCAAATTCCTTATAAACAAATTATAGGGATGCGGAATAAGTTAGTTCATGATTATGATGGAATAAATACTGCTTTAGTTTGGAGTGTCTCACAAGTTCAAATTCCAGAATTAATCAACATTTTAGAATTAATTTTATCCAACCCCCAATAGTTCAATATCCTAATACTTATGATTCAACAACTAGAAGAAGCTATCATCAAACTATCAGAATTGCCTGAAACTGAGCAAGAGGCGATCGCACAGATAATTTTCTCAACCATAGAAAGTAAAAAAAATCAGCTAATGCTTGGGATACTTTAGAAGAAATGGCAGGAAGTATTGAAGCACCAGAAGATTGGTCAAAAGAACACGATCATTATCTTTATGGTACTCCGAAAAATAATAATCATGAGCAATAGACTATTCCTCGATACCACATTCATTCAGGCTATATTAAATCGTCGAGATCAATATCATCAATCAGCATTAAAAATATTACCTTTGATGAAAAATGCTCAGGAAATATGGACTACAGAGGCAATTTTAATGGAAGTAGGAAATGCTCTTAGTAAATTTGATCGGCTCAAAGTAGTTAGCTTTATCAAACAGTGTTATACGACAGAAAACATTAAAATAGTTAATATTAGTTCTGATGTGTTTAGGGAAGGTTTAAATCTTTATAAATCCCGTCAAGATAAAGAATGGGGACTAATTGATTGTATTTCCTTTTCTGTCATGGTTAAACAAAACATAACCGATGCACTCACTACTGATCATCACTTTGCTCAAGCAGGTTTTAATGCTTGATTAATTTAAGATTAGATTGAAAATACAATGAATAAAGATAAAATAATCGTTCCCCTTGATGTCCCTAGTTTAGAAGATGCGATCGCACTTGTTAAGAAATTACCCGAAGTCAGCTTTTGGAAAGTGGGTTTAGAGCTATTTGTCAGCACAGGAAGCGATATACTTAAATACTTGAAAGACGAAAACAAAAAAATCTTTCTTGATCTCAAATTCCATGACATCCCCAACACCGTCAAAAGTGCCACTAAATCAGCATTAAAATACGATGTGGACTTACTAACCCTCCATGCCACTGCTGGTAGAGAAGCTCTTACCGCCGCTAAAGAAGTAGTTAAAGAGTCTGCATCCCCCATGAAATTGTTAGCAATTAGCGTTTTAACGAGCATTAATAGCCGACAATTAGCCCTTGACCTCAAAATTCCCCTAGAACTGCCTGAATATGCCTTAAATAACGCCCTGATGGCTAGGGAATGTGGTATTGATGGAGCGGTTTGCTCCCCCCAAGAAGCCCGAAAATTGAAGGAAGTGTGCGGAGATGATTTTATCTTAGTATGCCCCGGAGTGCGTCCTGAATGGGCGGTTACAGGAGACCAACAGAGAGTAATGACACCGAAACAAGCCTTTGCCGAAGGTGCAGACTATTTAGTGATTGGGCGCCCCATTACTCAAGCAGAAAACCCTGTGTTAGCGTGGGAAAAAGTAATTGCAGAAATTTGATTTTTTGAATGGGTGAGATAGAGATTATGAATACTGCTTTGATCTGGTTTCGTAATGATTTAAGAATACATGATCATGCAATTTTAGCAAGAATTGCAGAGGGTGATTATCAAAGAATAATTCCTTTTTATTGCTTTGACGATAGACAGTTTCAAACTACTTCTTTTGGGTTTGCCAAAACAGGTAAATATAGAGCCAAATTTTTAATAGAAAGTGTTGCTGATTTAAGAGAATCTCTACAAAAATTAGGTACGGACTTAATAGTTAGAAAAGGTATTCCTGAACAAATTATTCCTGATATTGCTAAACAATATAATGTTACGGAATTTTATTTTTCTCAAGAAGCCACAGAGGAAGAAATAAAAGTTGAAAAGCGTTTAATTAAGGCTTTAAAACAATTACATATTCAAGTAAAATCCTGCTGGCAATCAACTCTTTATCAACCAGATGATTTACCTTTTTCCATAGAAAATTTACCAGATTTATTTACTCACTTTCGGAAGCAAATAGAAAAAAAAAGTATCGTTGAAGAATGTTTTGAAACTCCGAAAAAATTACCGCCAATTCCCCCCATTGACACAGGAAATATTCCAATTTTATCAGATTTAGGATTAGAAAATTTTGAAGTAAGTCAATTAGCAGTTTTACCTTTCAAAGGAGGAGAAACAGAAGCCATTAAAAGACTAAAATCTTATTTCTGGGAAAAAGATTGTCTCAAGGTTTATAAGGAAACTCGCAATGGAATGTTAGGAGGGGATTATTCTTCTAAATTTTCTCCTTGGTTAGCGTTGGGGTGTCTTTCTCCCCGTTATATCTATGAGGAGGTAGAAAAGTATGAGCAAGAAAGGGTTAAAAATGACTCTACTTACTGGTTAATTTTTGAGTTATTATGGCGGGATTTTTTCCGTTTTACGGCGGTTAAGTATGGTAATCGTCTCTTTTATCCATCGGGAATTCAAAATATTAGCATTCCTTGGCAGGAAAATTGGTTAATTTTTGAAGCATGGTGCGAGGGACAAACAGGCTACCCCTTAATTGATGCAAATATGAGGGAATTAAAAACAACTGGTTTTATGTCTAATCGGGGAAGGCAGAATGTGGCGAGTTTTTTAACGAAAAATTTAGGCATAAATTGGCAAATGGGGGCAGAGTGGTTTGAATCTCTCTTGATTGATTATGATGTGTGCAGTAATTGGGGAAATTGGAATTATACGGCAGGAATTGGTAATGATGCTAGGGGTTTCCGTTATTTTAATATACCTAAACAGTCTAAAGATTATGATTATCGGGGAGATTATTTACGTCATTGGTTGCCTGAAATTGCTTCTATTAGAGGGGATAAAATTCATGAACCATGGAAGTTATCTCGGGGAGAACAACAACAATTTAGAGTACAATTAGGGGTAGATTATCCTGCACCCATTGTGGATTTTTTCAAGTCTGTCAAATATAACGAAAAAGTTTATTTAAGTGCGATCGCATGAGTACAATTTTAATAGTTGAAGATGACCCCATTAACATGAAGGTTTTTAGCAAAATTTTGGTGAAAAGGGGGGGATTTGAGGTAAAAGGAACAGAAAATGTGGATGAAGTTATTTTGATGGCGAAAGAAGGTATCCCTGATGTGATTTTAATGGATGTTTCTTTAGCCAATAGTTTTTATCAGGGGAAAGCAGTAGATGGAATAAAAATAACTCAAATTTTAAAACAGGATAGTAATACTAAGCATATCCCTGTTATTTTAGTTACCGCCCACGCTATGCAGGGAGATAAAGAAAGTTTTTTAGCAGAAAGTGGCGCCGATGGGTATATTTCTAAACCAGTAGTTGATCATCAAGATTTTGTAGATAGAATTAAGGCAGTTATAAACAGTTAGCCTAGTTGAAGAAATTACCAAAATTCAATACTGTTAATTCGTCAAAGCAATTATTTCTTGACTTACACGCAATCCACTAAAATAAGCACCATGTACAGTAGCCGGATAATCGATAGAAGTGGCTTCCCCTGCGAAAAAAACCTTTTTATTAATAGGTTTAGCTAATTCTTGACGATGATTTGGTGTTGAATTAGTGGCATAATAAGAGTAAGAGCCAAAGGTAAAAGGATCTTGACTCCATCGGGTTAGCTGATAATCTATTGGTTGAGGTATAGAATTGCCGTAAATTTGCCGTAAAGTTTTCATCGCATCGGCAATAATTTCCTCGTCACTCCACGACTCTATTTCTTTTCCAAATTTCCCTGCATTAAATCCCAATAATATCGGTTTTTTCAGTGCTGATTCAAGATTAACCCATTCACTCCATTGTCCTTTTTTCTCTGAAATCTTACCTATCCAGTCGTAATTATTTTGCCAAAATCTCTTCGGAAAAAGTACGTATAATTTGTTTAAAACTCCCATACCTAATTGATTAATCGCCTCTAATTTTTTCTCTGGTAAAGCAGGAGAAAACTTAACGATATTTTTTTGTAAAACTCCTAATGGTAAAGTGACAATTACTCTATCTGCTTGAAAATTGCTTTTATTAGTAATAACATTTACACCCTGACTATTAGATGCGTTCACCGAAGGTGCGGCTACGCCGATCGCCTCTACGGTATGATTAAGTTTAATATTCAATCCTTGAGCTAAATAATCACTGATCACATTGTAACCTTTAATAAAGAGTGAATCATCACCATCAAAAGCCTTTCCTTCATCAAAATAGAAAGCAGAAAGTTGAGAGATATCGGCGGCGTATTCTTGCTCAATATTAGAATTTAATAAATACTCTAAATATTGTTTATTAACATCTGATAGTGTTTGCCATTTTAATTCTTTTTCTAATGCTTTTTGTAAGGAAATATCATAATAATAATTATTTTGAATTTTATTAATAATTTCCTTTAATTTATTGGTTAATTTATCTAATTTTTCTTCTTTATCCTCTATAATTTCTTTTCCATTAAGGTCATATATAATTGATTTTTCACTTTTAGTAGAAAAAACTTGAGCATTGATAGTATTAGCTAATTTTGTAATAGGATTACCTTCCTCTCCATGAATCCAAGAAGCTCCCATATCCACAAAAGCATTATCCCATTTTTTACTTGTCCATAAACGTCCACCAATACGATTTCTTGCTTCTAATAAGATTACTTCAAAACCTTGATTTTGCAGAGTTTTACCTGCTGTTAATCCTGCTATTCCAGCACCGATAATAATAATTTTTTCCTTATTTTTCTTAGTAGTTTTTAGGGAATTACTAGCAAAATTTTTTGAAGCAACAACATGAGCTAATATGACACTAGATACAATTAGAAAAAAACGACGATTAATCATGATTTAGATATATTAAAAACGCCAATTAATTATTTTTAAATCTGCAATTCTCTGAAATTCTCTAGTGTTAGCTGTGACTAAAATCAACCCTGCTGACAATGCCGTTGCACCAATCAAGACATCATAAGCACCAATGGGAGTGCCATTTTCTCTCAAAAAAGCTCTTATCTGAGCTGTAATGTAGGCTTCTTTAGTAGAAAAATCCAGAATTGTTATAGATTTTAATAATTCTTCAATAATAGGACTAATTTTTTTCGCTTTTTGGGGATTAATGGATAAACCATGATTAATTTCCATCACGGTAATACTAGAAACAGCTATTTCTTGGGGGGAAGAATTTTTTATCTTCTCTAAAGTGCCTTTTTCTCCCTTCACAAAATCACTAA
Organism: Cyanobacterium aponinum PCC 10605; assembly: GCF_000317675.1. Lineage (NCBI taxonomy): Bacteria > Bacillati > Cyanobacteriota > Cyanophyceae > Chroococcales > Geminocystaceae > Cyanobacterium > Cyanobacterium aponinum. The sequence goes on along the minus strand of NC_019776.1, from coordinate 888,116 downwards.
TAACGCAAGTATCTAGTAAATACATTAAGCAAATATTCCTTTATCATTAGGAGATAGTAATTCGTCTCTATAACTTTCAAACTCAATACCATCATCAACACCATTAAAATTAAGGATTTTTTCACTCCACTGTAAATGATGTTGCTTATTTACATATTCATGAATTGCCTCTCTGACGAGAGAATTACGAGTTTTACCTGACTTTTTAGCAATGACGATAAGATCATTTGCTAGTTCATCTTCTAAATAAATATTAAAATTCATATTTACCTCATTTTTTATAACATATTATAACATAACAGTCCGTAAAAACCGAAATTAAAGGTTTTTTAATTACAGTGTTAGAATAATTTACATTACTTAACAAAAAGTGTGATCACCTGAGAGGCAACGCAGATGAAACGTATAGTATTAATAACAGGATTTGAAACTTTTAACAGTGGCTTATACCGTCAATCAGCGACTCTCGCTACATCTCGCTGTGAAGGTTTAGAAGTAATAGTTTTCACCGATGCAGATATTAATACTCAAAGGGAAAATATAGAATCGGCTTTACAAACTGCTGATGTTTTCTTTGCCAGTCTGCTTTTTGACTATGATCAAGTAATGTGGTTAAGGGAAAAAGTGAGTCATATTCCCATTCGTCTTGTTTTTGAGTCGGCTTTAGAGTTAATGAGTTTGACTCAGATAGGTAAATTTGCCATCGGGGATAAGCCCAAAGGGATGCCTAAACCTGTACAATTCATCTTGAGTAAGTTTACCAATAGCAAAGAAGAAGATAAACTCGCAGGATATATCAGCTTTTTAAAAACTGGACCTAAATTATTAAAGTACATTCCCGTTAAAAAAGTCCAAGATTTACGCAACTGGTTGATTATTTACGGTTATTGGAATGCAGGAGGAGTTGAGAATGTTGCCTCTATGTGTTGGTATTTAGCGGAAAATTATCTCGGCTTAAAGGTATCGGAAATTCCCCCTGTTATCGAAACTCCGAATATGGGGTTACTCCATCCTGACTATGAGAGTTATTTTACTTCTCCTAGTGAGTATTTGAGTTGGTATCAAGGAAGAGAGAAGAAAAACCCACCTTTATCCCCCCTAAATAGGGGGGAAGTAACTGATGATAAAGATATCACCCACCTTAGTAAGGGGGGAAGGGGGGGTTATCCTGTGGTTGGTATATTGTTATATCGTAAGCACGTTATCAGCAAACAACCCTATATCCCTCAATTAATTCGTTACTTTGAAGAAGCCGGATTAATTCCTTTACCTATTTTTATTAATGGTGTGGAAGGTCATGTGGCTGTAAGAGATTGGATGACAACGGACTATGAGCAAGAAAAACGTAGTCAAGGTATCAATGAAACTCCCTCTTTATCAAAAGATGCGGTGAAAGTTGATGCGGTAATCTCTACCATCGGATTTCCTTTAGTGGGTGGTCCGGCTGGTAGTATGGAGGCTGGAAGACAGGTAGAAGTGGCAAAACGTATCTTAACGGCGAAAAATATTCCCTACATTGTCGCCGCGCCTTTATTAATCCAAGATATTTATTCATGGGTAAGAAAGGGTATCGGTGGTTTGCAAAGTGTGGTATTATACGCTTTACCTGAGTTGGATGGTGCGATCGATACTATCCCATTGGGTGGTTTAGTGGGTGAAGATATATATCTTATTCCAGAAAGGGTTAAGCGTCTCACGGGTAGAGTGAATAACTGGATTAAGTTAAGAAGAAAACAAAAGTGCGATCGCAAGATTGCTATTATTTTATATGGATTCCCTCCCGGATATGGTGCAACTGGTACAGCCGCACTATTGAACGTACCTAAATCCCTGCACAAACTTTTAAACGCCTTAAAAGAAGAAGGCTATACCGTTGATAGTATCCCTGAAGACGGGGAAGAAATCATTAACCAAGTTAAAACCGCCGATGATTTTATTTCCTATTCTTCACCCCCCTTTATCCCCCCTCAAGAGGTGGGAAATATACAAGATAAAAATTCCACTCCTAACTCCCCTCTTTATAAGGGGGGTAGGGGGGTTTCAAATACCGTAGATGTCAAGACCCTCGATCGCTGGTTAGGGTATATACTAATAAATAAAATCCAAAAACAATGGGGAAATCTCACTCAAACAGGCATTAAAACCATCGGTGACAAATTCCAAATTGGCGGTATTCAACTTGGCAACGTCTGGATTGGAGTACAACCTCCTCTAGGTGTAGCGGGAGATCCCATGAGGCTTATGTTTGAGAAGGATTTAACCCCCCATCCTCAATATACAGCCTTTTATAAATGGTTGCAAAACGACTTTCAAGCCGACGCAATTATACACTTCGGAATGCACGGCACAGTGGAATGGTTGCCCGGTAATCCTTTAGGTAATACGGGTTATTCTTGGTCAGATGTACTACTAGGAGATATTCCTAACCTCTACATTTACGCTGCTAACAACCCTAGTGAATCCATGTTAGCCAAAAGGAGAGGCTATGGTGTGTTAATTTCTCATAATGTACCACCTTACGGCAGGGCAGGATTATATAAAGAGTTAATGGCATTAAAAGAGTTAATTAACGAGTATCGAGAAGATAACGAGAAAAATGCCCTCTTAAAAGAAGATATTATCCAAAAAATCGTTGATAGTGGCTTAAATAAAGACTGTAAATTTGCTGAAGGAGAAAAACTAGGTATCGAATTTACTGCCGAAAACGCCAAATTATTCAGTAAACAGGCATTAAACGCTTATTTTGTCCAAATATACGACTATTTGCAAATAGTTGAACAAAGATTATTCTCCTCTGGTTTACACATCTTAGGAGAAAAACCCACCCCAGAGCAACTGCAATCCTATTTAGAGGCTTATTTCGATGATACTTATAGTCAACAAAACTTCGCCCAAGAGTTAAGCAATAGTGACTTATTCGCCAGAGTCGAGAAAAAAGCAGAAAAAGAAGAAGAATTAAAGCAACGTTTTGCACAACAACAGCTAATTACTGATTTGTTAATGCAGACAGAAGATGAATTGACTAACCTACTAAGAGGCTTAAACGGTGAATATATCCCCCCTGCGCCGGGAGGAGACTTACTCAGGGATGGGGCTGGAGTGTTGCCTACAGGTCGTAATATTCACGCATTAGATCCCTATCGGATGCCTTCTCAGGGTGCGTATTTAAGAGGTAGAGAGATTGGTAAGAAGATTATTGAGCAGAATTTGGCGGAAAATGGTTGTTATCCTGAGACTGTTGCTGTTATGCTATGGGGGTTGGATGCCATTAAAACTAAGGGCGAATCTATTGGTATTTTACTAGAATTAGTGGGTGCGCAACCTGTGAAAGAAGGTACAGGGCGTATAGTAAGATATGAGTTAGTGCCATTAGAAGAAGTAGGGCATCCGCGCATCGATGTTTTAGGCAATTTATCGGGAATTTTCCGAGATACCTTTCTGAATATCATCGAATTGTTAGACGATTTATTTTACCGTGCTTCCATTATCGATGAATCTCCCGAAAATAACTTTATTCGCAAACATTACCTTGAATTAAAGGAAAAAGATATTGATAACGCATCTGCACGACTATTTTCTAATCCTAACGGTGATTTTGGCTCATTAGTAAATGATCAAGTTGTGGATGGTAACTGGGATTCTGGGGATGAATTAGCGGATACATGGAAGAATCGCAATGTTTTCAGCTACGGAAGAAAGGATAAGGGAGAGACACGCCCCGAAATTCTCGATAAACTATTACAAACCAGTGCAACCGTTGTGCAGGAAATCGACTCGGTAGAATATGGTTTGACGGATATTCAAGAATATTATGCTAACACGGGAGGTTTGAAACGGGCGGCGGAGAAACAAAGCGGTAAGAAGGTATCCGCTAGTTTTGTGGAAAGTTTCTCGAAAGATACCACTCCCCGTAAATTAGAACAGGTTTTAAGGATGGAATATCGCACAAAATTACTTAACCCCAAATGGGCAAAAGCTATGGCTGAACAAGGTTCTGGCGGTGCTTATGAAATATCACAACGGATGACTGCTTTAATTGGTTGGGGAGGCACTGTAGATTTTACCGATAATTGGGTATATGATCAAGCTGTTGATACTTATGTATTAGATCAGGATATGGCGAATAAGTTAAGGGAAGCGAATCCTGAAGCCTTCCGCAATATTGTGGGGAGGATGTTGGAGGCGAATGGGCGCGGTTTTTGGGATGCGGATGAGGAGAAGTTAGAGAAAATCAAAAGTCTTTATGAGATGACGGAGGATGAATTAGAAGGGGTTACGCTATGATAAAATCTGAATATATTATTGTTGATCATCATTTTTAAATGGATAGAGCAAAAATAGGCTCAATGACGGCAAAAGGTGGATTTATCAATGAACAAAATATTTGCGATAAATTTAACTCTTGGCAAAAAGATAATGAAGCAAGAGAATGGCTATTTATTATGGGTTATGATAGCGATAAAATAAAAAGTTTTAAAGTTATTCATATTCCCGTTAAAATATATTTTTTCAGTGAGAATAAAGTACTTATTGTTAATGATATTCTTAAAGGTAGAGGCGGTTTAAGTGCAGAGTGGTTATTAGTTACAAAAAAAGATAAAAATGCAAATGATAAACTAGATTGGATTTTAAAAGATATAAATACTGCTTGTAATTTTTTTGCTCAAGGTGATGTAAAAATATCTCCTAAAGGAAGTTTATATATAGGCAAAATTACCATGCAAAGAAAAGGAGGAACTCCTGATCCTACAAGTTTACAATTTAAAATTAATCCCTTACAATTATTTGAATAATGAGTTTGTTAAAAGGAAAAACTTTTATTGATTTATTCGCTGGAATTGGCGGTTTTCATCAAGCATTAAGTTATTATGGTGCTAAATGTGTTTTTGCTTCCGAATGGGATAAACATTGTCAAGAAATTTACTTAAAAAATTACGGTATTTTACCAGAAGGAGATATAACTATAATTCCCGAAAATGAAATTCCTAGTCATGATATTTTGTGTGCGGGTTTTCCTTGTCAAGCGTTTAGTATTTCTGGAAAACAATTAGGATTTAATGATACTAGAGGTACTTTATTTTTTGATATAGTGAGAATTGCTAAATATCATCAACCATCATTATTAATCTTAGAAAATGTAAAAAATTTTGCTAGGCATGATGAGGGAAAAACCTTAAAAGTTGTGGAAAATACTTTGAATGAGATTGGTTATGATGTTTTTTATCAAGTCTTAAATGCTTCTAATTTTGGCGTACCTCAAAAGTGAGAAAGAATCTATATTTTAGGTTTGAGAAAAGATTTAAAGGTGAAAAAGTTTACTTTTCCTAATAACTATAGTAAGGGAACAAGTTTAATTGATTTTTGTTTAGATGACTCAGAAACGCAAGATTTTATTATTAATAGAAGTGATATAAAAATTAAGGAAAATTTGGAGATAACTAGAGATATATTAGGTAATTATCCGCAAAAACCCATTAGAATTGGTACGATTAATAAAGGTGGGCAAGGTGAAAGAATTTATCATCAATGCGGTCATGCTATCACGTTATCCGCTTATGGTGGCGGTATTGGGGCGAAAACTGGTATTTATTTAATTAATGGTAAAATTAGGAAATTAGCATCAAGAGAATGTGCGAGAATTATGGGATTTCCTGATGATTTTATTATTAGTAATAGTAACAATATTGCTTATAAACAATTTGGAAATAGTGTGGTAGTTAATGTGTTAAGAGCGATCGTGGAAAATGTTTTACAGATTAATAATTTATTTGCTGAATTGATTTTGTTATAATTTGATGTATATATCAACTTTACTTGTAGGTATTTTATGTCGATCGTAGATTTAATTAAAGCAGAAATTGATAACATTCCCGAAAATAAACTAGCGGAATTATATCAGTATATTAAAAAATTAGTAAAACCAGAAAAAACTCTTAATCACTTATGGCAAAAAATAGATGAATTAGGAGAAGATGAAGATCAATTATCAATGGAAGAAATTGTATCTCTAGTAAAAGAAGTTAGAGAAAACAAGACTAAATAATGAAACTTTTATTAGATACAAATATTTGGATTTCCGGATTATTGTGGGGCGGAGTGCCTCGTGAAATAATTAGTTTAACAGAAACTAATTTGGCAAGTATTTATATCTCTAATTCTTTATTACAAGAGTTAGAAGACACTTTAACAAAATCAAAGTTACAGAAAAGATTAAAACAGCTAAACTATTCAGAAAAAGATTTGATAGATACTGTAAAATCCGTAACTATATTATGTGAACCTCTGTCAATATTAAAGGTAGAAGAATTAAGAGATTTCAAAGATAAAATAGTATTAGAAGCTGGTTTATCTATTCCAGTAGATTTTATTATCACGGGTGATTTAGACTTGCTAGTTTTAGATTCTTTTCGAGGTATTCAAATTCTAAATCCTAATGATTTTAAGTTAAAAATTTTATCTTGAAAATCCTAATGACTAATATAGAGTTAGAGAAACTAGATAATTTAATTCATAAAATAAAGAAATTATTAGAGCTAATTAAATTATTAGAGCTAATTTAAGACTAATAGTGATACTACTTATAGTGCTTTGAATATATTGATCATCAATAACTCCTAATTCCTGATCCCCTATTGCTAATCAAATTTAGTCATCCTCAATGGGAATACCAAAACGAACTTTTCCTCTGCCAAAATAACGTCCAAATTGCAACTCATAAACCTCATCTTCATCTTGAGTTTCCACCACTAAATCAGAACGAGGGTAAGAAACACATAATAAAGCATAACCCTTTCTCTGTAATTCGGGGGATAATCCCATGGCTTCAGGTTGATAAAGTTTTCCTTCTAAAACTCTAACAGCACAGGTAGTACACGCACCATTACGACAAGAAAAAGGTGGTTCAACGGCTTGTTTTTCTGCGGTTGCCAAAATATATTGATCTTCGGGTACTTCTATGGTTTGTATTCGGTTTTCCTGACGATGATGAATTGTTACTTTATAGGTTTTAGTCATTGATTCTCAAATAGTTATTTTTGGGGATTTTACTAAATAATAATTAGTTCTTTTCTTCCTCAATTATAGTTGTCTTGGCAACAGGAATGATTCGATTATCTGAGTCCGACAAAACAAAATCAAAGTAATTAAATACTGTTAGTTGGTTTTGTATCCTTGAAACAAAGATGAAAAAAGTTTTGGATGTGATCCCTGACTCTGATAGACTTTTTCTTGATGACTTTTTCTTGATCAAAGATAATCATAATTTTTTTATATTTCCTTGGAGGAATTAAATGTTAGAAACAACTTTAGGTTTAGAAATTATTGAAGTAGTTGAACAAGCTGCGATCGCATCTTCTAAATGGATGGGTAAAGGAGAAAAAAATATTGCTGACCAAGTTGCCGTAGAAGCAATGCGTGAAAGAATGAACAGAATTCATATGCGCGGTAAAATCGTAATCGGTGAAGGTGAAAGAGATGACGCACCTATGTTATACATCGGTGAAGAAGTTGGTTTTTGCACTCAACCCGATGCGGAAAAATATTGCAACATCAATGAATTAGTTGAAATCGACATCGCCGTTGACCCCTGCGAAGGTACAAACCTCGTTGCTTATGGTCAAAACGGTTCTATGGCAGTATTAGCCATTTCCGAAAAAGGTGGTTTATTTGCCGCTCCTGACTTCTATATGAAAAAATTAGCCGCCCCCCCAGCCGCAAAAGGTCATGTTGACATCAACAAATCTGCTACCGAAAACTTAAAAATTCTCTCCGATTGCTTAAATCGTGACACCGAAGAATTAGTTGTAGTAGTAATGGATCGTCCTCGTCACAAAGAATTAATTCAAGAAATCCGTAACACCGGTGCAAGAGTTCGCCTAATTAGCGATGGTGACGTTTCTGCCGCTATCTCTTGTGCTTTTTCTGGAACTAACATTCATGCCTTAATGGGTATCGGTGCCGCTCCTGAAGGCGTTATTTCTGCGGCCGCAATGCGTTGTTTAGGTGGTCACTTCCAAGGACAATTAATCTACGATCCTGAAATCGTTAAAACAGGTTTAATCGGTGAAAGCAAAGAAAGTAATCTTGCTCGTTTAAGAGACATGGGTATCGAAAACCCTGACAAAGTTTATGAAACCGAAGAGTTAGCTTCTGGAGAAACCGTTTTATTCGCCGCTTGTGGTATTACCCCCGGTACATTAATGGACGGTGTTCGTTTCTTCCATGGTGGTGCAAGAACCCAAAGTTTAGTTATTTCTACCCAGTCTAAAACTGCTCGTTTTGTTGACACTGTTCATATGTTCGATAAACCTAAAGTTATTCAATTAAAATAATCCTAATTCTCTGAACAAAGGTTAAAAGGGGGCTTAAGCCCCTTGTCTAATTTTATCTAACCTAAAACTAAAGCCTTGATACCATCAAAAAATTTAGATCGAACTCAAGTTAATTAATTATCGAATAAACTAACATTGGTTTTAGGAGCTTTTTGTAAAATTTGTTGATAAACTAACTCTCGGAAAGTTGTTAAATCTGCTTCCCATTGATTAATTTGTGATGTAAGACTTGCAACGGGATTTTCTCCTAAAAGATAATTAAAACTACCTGCAAATAAAACCGCAGAAATAGCCACATTATTCGGTTGTTGTAATCTCGCAGGATTGATATTGACAGTTAAACGACATTTATCTAACTGATAAAAAAGATTTAGAGATGCTTGGGGGGTTGTATTACCAAAGTTACGCCAAGAGCCAGCATTCAAAAAAGTATCATTAATAAAGTTTTTTCCTTCTTCTTCACCTTCTCCAAAAGGAATAATCACTTTAGGGCTAATGCTTAAACCTTGATATTCAGCATTGGGCATCTTTTCCACATATAATTGAGCAACTTTAGCAAACTGTAACTGAGAAACTTCTTTATTACCCAAACCCTCGATAAAACTTAAACTATTACCTTGGGCAACAATATTAACACCATTTTTGAAACTAATTTGAGATGCTCTTGGGTTAACAACTGGTTGACGGGCTAATTCCCATGTGTTAGGTACAATCCCACTCATAGTTAAAAATTCGTAACTTAAAAGAGTAGGATTAAAGTTTTTGATGACTAAAGAAATTGTTAATTCTTCAATATCTTGTAAAACAGGAGTACCTTGAGGTTGAGTTTGAATATTGCTGGTAGTTTCCATCAATTTATGAATATTTATTTACTATCAATACCAAACTAACATTAGCTTAAATTAATTCTTTAATCAATTATTCCGTATCTTAATTAAACATAATTTAAGTTTTCTGAAAGAGAATGACAATGATTGTGTAAATCTCCCTTCATAATTAGTTCTTCGGCTTTACTTAATCCCATTTCCATAGTTTCTACCACTGAGCAACGCCATAGATAAAATCCGGCATTCCAAATACTACTTAGAGTTAAGGGAGTCATCTCTCCTTTGATGGTTTTAGTTAATTGTTCAAAGTATTCTTGTTCGCTATGGAGAGGGTAATCATGTCCTTTTAAGCCGTAGTGTAGGGGATTCAATTTTAAATACTTAAATCCTGCTTCTGATTCGTGATCATCAATAGCAATAATATTTGTTTGTTCTAATTTTAAGTCACCACTCCCCTCTAAACCCTTAATTAAAGTAAATTTTTTTACTCCTGTTAGGGTTAAAGCCTCTCTAATCATTTTTTCCGTAGGAGGATGTACATAACCCGCCATGATATGATTTTTCCCCTTGTAGGGATGCCAAATTAATTCGAGGGTAGCGATGGGAGGGCGTTTCCCTATTTCTTCTCGGTAAGTAACAAAGTTATCTGCTAAGGGGAAGTGAGTAGGTAGATAAAGAAAACCAAAGTTTTTTTGAGCTAATGAGGTCTGAACTTGTTCTAAACTGGTGTTTTGTATATTTAAGCCTAAATTAGTCCAAATTTCTCCCAATGTTAGCCCATATTTAGTAGGCATTCTTCTACCCCCGTGCATTAATACGGGTACTCCCATCAGAGATAAGATTAAACTGGTAATAGGTGAAATAGGGGCAGTGCGAGTTCTACCATCATAGGGAATACCTAAGACAACTACTTCTTTGTTTTCATCAATGATGGATAATTTATTCCCCAACCGACTGTAAGCATCCAACATCCCCGCTAATTCTTCTCCTGTTGGGCGTTTGATTCTGTGGGCAATCATAAAACCACCAATTTGGGCAGGAGTTGCTTTGCCTGTCAACATCATTTCTAAGGCTAAACTGGCTTGTTGACGAGTTAAATTTTTATGGGTATGAGTACCACTACCGATTTTTTTTAATAATTCTCTAAATTCACTACTCATTGGTGTCTGTTTTTATTTATTAGGAGATTTGGGAGTTGGGGATTAGGGGAGTGGGAGATGAGGTGATGAGGGGAGGAAGTGAGAGGGAGATTAGGAGTTCGGGAAAAGCTGTCAAGTTCTAGGTATTAGGGAATTAAGGGATTAGGGTGGTAGGGGTTGAATATATTCAACCCTTACGGGAAATTTTTTTATCTTAACTCCTAACTCAAATTATTGCCCTTCTAACTTTTCCTAATTGAAAACTGCTTCTCGAAAACGAATCTCATCTCGTTGAGGATCACAAAATGAGACCTCTAACTGTAGTTGTTCTCCTAATTTTACATTGCGATCGAATCTATGAGCAAATTCTAATCCTAATTCTTCTAACAAAATTAAAGCTAACCCGTCATCTTCTCTTAACCAACGTAATACTAAGCCGTGCCAGACTTCTCCACTATGTTGTAAAAAGTATTGTAAACTCCAATAGCGGTTAGTTTGTCTCTCCACAAAAGAAGCCTCAGAGGAAGTGGAAACCACCTCATAAATTATCTGTTGCATTTGATCTCTCTCAAAGGGTAACTCTTCTCCTCGCAAATGAGCTTTGATTTGGAAATGGGAGAGTAAGTCGGTATATCGGCGGATGGGGGATGTGACTTGAGTATAGGTTTCTAAGCCTAAACTAGCATGACGAGAAGGAGTTAAACCCGTCTCACTCTTAGGCATACAACGACGTAAAGCACAGGATCTCACTGGTCCGGGAGGAAGTAAAATTAGTTCTTCTTCTGGGGGTAGTTCTGGTTGAGGTTGTCCCCTAAATGGGACGGGAATATTATGCTCTTGACAATATTTTCCTGCCACTTCTCCTGCTAAAATCATCATCTCAGCTACCACAAGGCGCGAGCGAGACATTTCTAAAAGCTCGATGGAAACTTCTTCTTCGTTTTTTACTTTGATAATGGCTTCTGGCATGGAAATCATCACAGAACCGTTATTCTTGCGCCACTGTTCTCTTTTCTTGGCTTCTTGGGCAATACGGATTATTTCTTCTTCTCCCTGAATATTGAGAGTTAACATCTCATCGACATCGTGGTAAGTAAGGCGATAAGTAGGCTTGACTAGGGTAGAATGTATTTCGTAATCCTTAACCGCCCCTTCTTCGTCTAAAACCACTCCAAAACTCAATGCAGGGCAAATTTGACCTTGTACTAAACTCATAGGACCTGTAGCTAATTCTGAGGGGAACATCGGCACCATGCCTGTGGGCAAATATAAACTTGTGCTACGTCTTCTTGCTTCTAAGTCTAGGGGATCATCGGGATTAATTAAACGAGTGGGATCAGCTATATGTATCCAAAGACGGGCTAAACCGTTATCTAAAAACTCTAAACTGATACCGTCATCAATTTCGGTGGTGCTTTCATCATCAATGGTGTAAATTTTATGATGGGTTAAGTCAAGGCGTTGACTATCTTTATCAATAAACTCATTAGTGGAGATGCGATCGAGGATTGAATGGGCCACTTCATATACCTGTTGAGGGAAATCATTGGGGTAAGAACTACGACGTAAAAAGATATTTTCGTGTTTACTCCATAGTTGCAAGTCTATCAGTAACTGTAGTGCTGATTCGGGGGTTTTCTGCTTACCTAAAGATTCTAATATATCTAATGCCTGTTTAGGGGGATTTTCAGGTTGTAGGACATATTTTTCGAGGAAATTTAGGCGAGTTAACTCCGAGTCTTGCCAATCAACTTTTTCTCCCGATAACGCTTGTTGGATTTTTTGGGCGAATATTTCTTTTTCTAGTTTTTTTTGTGCCTCAATTTCAATTTGATGTTTAATTTCTTCTACCTGAGTTTGAGGACGAGGTTCATAAATATCCCCTTTTTTCTTAAAATAAATCTTGTCATCAGATAAAAGTAAATGGGCGGCATAACAGAAAACCGGTGTTTCCTCCTCAAAAATGAGAGTTGCTAATTCAGCCGGAGTAACAGGAGTTGCTTCTTCAATCAATAACTCCCAAGCAATTTCCAAGCTAGAAGCATCTAAATGAGGGGTTACTTCTTTTACAAATCGGGGAATATCGGTATATTTAAAGGATTCTCCTTCTACTAAAAAATCTACTTTTTGGGGTCTAACTTTGTGGGAATTGCCGTTTTCATCTATGGCTATCCAGTCTTTTTTCCCTTCTGGTTTCTCAATGACACCTAAGCGGCGATCGCCATTTACTTTAAATTCAACTAATGTTCCTTTTTCCACCCGTGAATCCTTGTTACTAAATTGACTGAGTTGGTTATTTTATCGTTACTCTTTTAATAATTTACCATCAATATTTCAATTAGCAATTAACAATTAGCAATCAAAGGTAAAGGGTAAGGGGCAAATCCCCCTTTATCCCCCCTCGAGAGGGGGGAGGGCAAAGATGAATAGTGAATAACTGATGTTAGGCAAAAATAGAATACATGATTGGTTTTAGGTGTCAGGTGTCGGGTTAAAGAGTTGACAAGAAATAGATTTGATATGATGTTTATTGATTTTCTTCTTTATTCTTGTACAAGAGTCTATTGAAGTATGGGCGTACAAGGGCGTTAATGAGCGACATTTGAATTATTTAGGTAAAACCTTTGACATTTGGAATCAATGTTTGAGATTCTTAAACCTGTTACCTCTTACCTGCTACCTGCTGCCTGCTACCTGAAACCTCCCTATTTCTATTCACTACTCTAAACTTTCCAATATCCTAAAACTGTACCAAATGTACTGCACAATGACTGCGGTGAATAACATAACTACTGACACTGCCTAATAATAATTCGCTCACGGTAGAATGTCCTCTTCTACCCATAACAATTAGATTTGCTCCCCATTCCTGAGCCTGTTGACAAATAATAGTACCCGGATGCCCGTAAATTTGATTAAATTCTGCTTTTAGCCCTTGATCTTTTGCCTGATTTGTCCAGTATTGCAACATTTCGATCGACTCTTGTTTATATTTTTCCCATTGATGCTGTAATTCTTTTATTATTTCCGTGTCGTAAGTAAAAGAGTAAGGAGCAAAACTAAGGGGAGTTTCTGTCGTTTCCTGAGACAACACATGAAGAAAATTGAGTTGAGAGTGACAATTTTTCCCTAAATACAAAGCAGTTTCAAAGACACTTTGTGCTATGGGGGAGCGATCGAGGGATACCAATATCTTGTCATACATACTTATTTGCCTCACTATTAGCCCTATATGTCTCTATTGTATTTTTCTTTTTCTCCTATTCCTAGATCTTGTAATGAATCATTACTCTCTGAAATATAGTTACTAATTTTATGGTTGTTTGTAAAATATCTTAATAAATGAACAATAAATCATATTTTGTGCTAATCTAATTATTAAACAACTACTGAATTTATATTCAGATATTCACAGATAGGAGAATTTTGATTATGACTACCACTACAGTAACTCAAATGAAATGTGCTTGTCCCTCTTGTTTATGTATAATTGATATTAGTCAAGCAATTTCCAGAGATGGGCATTATTATTGCTCAACGGCTTGTGCCGAAGGACATAAGGAAGGAGAAGGATGTGGCCATAGCGGTTGTGGATGCCATTCTTAGTTATAAAAGGCGAAGACAAATTAGGAATTGTTGAAAAAGTGGTGTCAGGTGTTGGGGATAGCAAGACGAGGGAGGAACAAGTAATAAGTAACCTCAGTTCGGTTTAAGAATATCCGATAAGGTTAGGTGTCAGGTTGCAGGTTGCAGGTGTTAGGGAGATAAGGGGAGAGGGTGAGAGGGGGAAGTAGGGGTTTTTAGCAAGGGGCTTAAGCCCCTTGTTTAAGTTAGTTCGGGTTGGGGCAATTTTATCGTTATTTCTGAGAAGAAGCTATAAGGTTTTCTGATTACGAGTTGGAATGCTTTCAGCTTATCCAAAACTCAGGTTAAGTAATCAGTAATGAGTGTTAGGAGTTTTTAATTCTCACTCTTTTTTCAGGTTTGCAATAAATTCTTGGTGACTAATTGCAAATTATAAATTTATTATTGTGTTGAGAATGAGTAGGTAAGTTATAATGAGTTGTTTGGATGTATATAATTGTTAACCAAAAAAAATTTAGAAATACTTAAAGAATGATTTGGCCTTTTAAACCTTCGACTCGTAAACAAATTGCTCGAATTGAAATCAATGGTGCGATCGCATCTGCCACTCGCGAGAGAGTATTAGAAGCATTGGAAGAAGTAGAAGAGAGAAAATATCCAGCTTTACTGCTAAGAATTGATTCCCCCGGAGGAACTGTGGGGGATTCTCAAGAAATATACTCTGCGTTGAAAAGATTAGGGGAAAAAATCAAAATAGTTGCTAGTTTTGGCAATATTTCCGCTTCTGGGGGTGTTTATATCGGAGTAGGGGCAAATCATATTATGGCAAACCCGGGTACCATTACTGGCAGTGTGGGGGTGATTATTCGGGGTAATAACTTAGAAAAACTCTTGGATAAAGTGGGGGTTTCTTTTAAGGTAATTAAATCAGGTCCTTATAAGGATATATTGTCTTTTGATCGAGATTTAACTACCGATGAGGAGGAAATCTTACAAGAGTTGATTGACAGTAGTTATCAACAATTTGTGGAAACCGTAGCCGAGGGTAGAAAGTTAAGTGTGGAAACGGTTAAAAGTTTTGCTGATGGTCGTATTTTTAGCGGGGAACAGGCTTTAAAACTCGGATTAGTGGATCGCCTTGGCAGTGAAGAGGATGCCCGTCGTTGGGCTTGTGAGTTAGTAGGACTTGATCCAGAGAAGACAGAATGTCATACTATTGAAGAACCTAAATCTCTGCTCGATCGAGTTTTTAGTGGTCGTGGTCAGGTAAAATCAGGTGTAGGATCTGCTATTAATTGGTTAGAATTTGAACTGGCTACCAGTGGTCAACCTTTATGGCTATATCGTCCTTAAATTATGGAAAATTGGCAACAAATCGGAGCAATGAGTAAACCGTTGATGACTAAAGTACGAGCAATTCGAGGGGCAACTACTGCCGACGCTAATACTATTGAGTCTATGAGAGAGGCTGTAGCGGAATTGTTAACAGAAATTGAAACTCGGAATCAACTTGATTATGAAGAAATTATAAGTGTCATTTTTACTGTTACTTCTGATTTAGATGCAACTTTTCCAGCTGCGATCGCGCGAGAAAACCCTCAATGGGAAAATGTGCCTCTTTTAGATTTACAACAAATGCAGGTGAGAGGTAGCCTAGAAAAATGTATTCGGGTTTTAATTTATTTTAATACAGATAAACCTCAAGCAGAAATTTATCATCCCTATCTGAGAAAAGCCAGAAATCTTCGTCCTGACTGGAATTTAACTCATATGATTATGGGCAATAAATAAAGGAAAATTGTAATTTCTAATCAAAAGGTCAAATCTAAGTAAAATGAAAATGGGGTTTTCCCTTGTCAGTAAACTTTCAGGTTTAGGAGTTACAAACTATCTTTTTTCGCCGTTCCACAAAAAAGCAATATATCCTTGACCCTTACTATCAAAGACTCAGAAAAGAATTAATTATCAGTTCTCTGGGGTTAGCTGGGGTTTTTATTGGAGGGACTTTGTGGTATTGGTTAGTAGAAAAGTGGTCATTGTTGGACTCCGCTTATATGACCATGATAACCCTATCAACCGTTGGTTTTAGCGAAGTTAACCCCCTTGATGAGCGATCGCGCCTTTTCACTATGGGATTGATTTTGACGGGTATTATCGTCATTGGTTACATGGTGAATCGTTTTACCGAAGCATTTTTACAAGGTTATTTCCAACAAGGTATTCGTTTAAGACAAAAAAGAAACGTGATTGACAAACTATCAGGACATTATATATTATGCGGTTTTGGTCGGATGGGTTCTTATGTTGCTAAAGAATTTACTGCTGAAGCAATCCCTTTTATTATCCTTGACTCAGAGCAGGAAGAAGTAGAAAAAGCCAGTCAGATGGGTTATCTTGCCCTTCAGGGAGATGCCACCCTTGATGAATGCTTACTAATGGCAAAAATCGAAACTGCTATCTGTGTGGTTGCGGCTTTAAGTTCTGATGCAGACAATCTTTATACGGTTATTTCCGCTAAGGCTCTTAATCCTACCATAAGAGCGATCGCTCGTGCTAGTACCGAAGAAGCTGTGAAAAAATTAGAAAGGGCAGGAGCTGATGCGGTTGTATCTCCTTATATCACAGGGGGAAAAAGACTCGCCTCAGCCGCTTTGCGTCCTCAAGTAATGGATTTTGTTGACGGTATTTTAAGCGGTGGAGAAAAATCTATTTATTTAGAAGAGTTTTTGCTGGATGAAAACACCTGCCCTTGTTTAGGACAAACTTTAATCGAAGCTGGTTTGAGAGCAAAATCAGGAGCTTTAGTGGTTGCTATTCGTCGTAGTAATGGTATTTTAATTGCAGGACCTACAGGGGGAAGTATTCTTGAAGCTGGTGATTCCCTTATTTGTATGGGTACGGCAGAACAATTAAGAATTTTAAATGGTATTTTAATGCCCATCTCCGCTCCCAGAATTCCCAGAAAGAGAGAATAAATAAATTTAATTTTACAAGGGCAAAAACAATGGCTCTATCACTTTAAGTATGTAAATTATTGATGTTTGATAGACAATAGGCAATAGGCGACTGTTAAATAATAATTTATAAATTTTTAGTTTTTCTCTTACTATAAACACTATTTAACCTGAGTTCGGGATAAATTTTCATCTATGAATGATGGAGAAAAAAAGGCAAGAGGCAAGAGGCAAACCCCCCTTATATCCCCCCTCGAGAGGGGGGAGGGCAAAGGAACAATTAAGAATTAGGAATTAAAAACCCCGAACACTCATTATTTGTTACTCATTACTTTCTCTCAACACCTGCAACCTGCAACCTGAAACCTGACACCTACCCTTATCCAATATTCTTAAACCGAACTGAGGTTATTTAATAAAGGTTATAGAAGTCCTGTTTCTTTTAATTTATCATAACCACACTCTGAAGAACCAAAACAGTTAATTGGCAATTAGTAATTAATTAAAATGCTTGAATCCACTCTTTAACTTCATATTCAGTCCAAATACCATTTTGCCAGTAAGGATCTGATTTAACTAAGTTTTCCACGGTTTCTTGACTGTCGGCTTCATAAATACCAAAAACCTTTGTATTGTCTTTTGTCGGTCCTAAAGTGACTAATATACCTTCTTCTTTTTGTTTTGCTAGTCCTTCTAAATGTGCCTGACGATAAGGAGTTCTTTTTTCTAAAGCGTTTTCACAGTAGCTACCAAATAAAATATATTTTGCCATACTTGATCAAGATAAATAGTTAGTTGTTTTTCGGCGTTGGTAAATCTAAGTTACAATTTTCAGTTTAGATCGGGAATGGGGAATGAGCAAAGGACAAAGGTAATAAACAATTAGTAATTAGTAACTTTAGCACTTTAAGAATTGGTTTCTCCCTAATCCCCTAATACCCCAAAACCCTAAGCCCCTTCTTCCCCAATCCCCTAACACCTGAAACCTGCTACCTGAAACCTAACCTCAATATACTGAACCAATAATTGCTTAACGTTAGTAGTAATAATCTTGGGATTGTACCATTTTTTGCGGTGCAAATGCCAACCAAAGAGGGAATTTCAATAATGATAAGCTCACTCTATCGTCATCTAAATCCATAATTACTAAGGGTAAGTCTTCTTGGGCAACGATGCGATCGCCTTTTTGAACGAGGGCTTCTGGAGTTTCAAATAAAACGATTCCTCGACTAGGGCCAAAATCACTGCGAGAAATACCTAAACAGTCTTGTAAACCCCTACGCCATTCTCCTAATTTTTCAGGGGTGTCCGCCAAAATTAACACACGGGTGCGATCGCTGTATAGTTGATATAAAATTGAAATAATCGCAGAGGCAATAAGGATATTTTGTAATCGAGAACCCATACTAGATAAAGCACCCCTACCACCTTGAGAAAAAAACCAATCTGAAACCCTTTCGGCGTGTATCGGTTCAAAGGTACGGCGTAATTGCCAAGGAGGTCCATAATAGTCTGGTTTAGTACGATATTGATCTAATAGACGGCGAATGATTCTTGTTTCCTCTTTAAAACTCTTTTCTACAAATTGAGGATTAGAATTTTTACCCCTTTCATTCTCTGGTGTAACTGGAGGAGACTCATTTTCCCATGCTTGGGTTGGTGGTGGAGATAACTCTAGTTGTTCGGCGGCGGCCGCTAAATCTTGTAAACTACCCACAAGATAATCTTTAAAGCCTTGTACTCTAATAGCTAAATCTTGGGAAATACCAGCGAAAGAGCTTTTCATTTCTCGATTTATTCTTTCTTTTCTACGCTCTAATTTCTCAATGGTTATTTCTAAATTTTGTTTTTTATTTTCCAGCTCTTCTAATCTTTCTTTTACTAATAAATTAATGTTATTACTTATTTCTTCTTGTTGTTGAATGAGTTGTCTTTTTATTTGTTCAATTTCATCAATAGATTTTTCTTGATTGGCACTATTTTCTTCTTTATTTGCTTTGATTATTTCCGCTTTTACTTCACTAGCGACTATTTTTTGCTCAATATCAGCGTTTTTTATTTCTGATTCTTCCATTGTTAATTTTTCTGTTTTAGATTCTTTTTTAAGTTCTTCTAAATAAATATCCTGACTAATATCTTCTTCTTGTTTACTATTTTCATTACTAGAAATTATTTCAGAATTCATTTCATCTTCAGATAAAGGTAACTCTAAATCAGGAAGATTCTCATCATTATTTTCTGCTTGATCAGTCCATAAATCATCTTCATGATCAAAGTCATCGATACTGAAATTTTGGTTTTGATTTTCTTTATTAATTTCTGACATATTGATTTATTAATTAAATATTTGCTCTCTTTTTTTTATTGATTATGATAAGGGATAATATTTCTCTAAACATTTTTTAAGGGTAATAGGATCAAAAATGATTGGTAAAAAATGAATACTTTTCACTTCCTTAAAATAAAATAAAATAGGTACGGGTTGCCAAAAAATTGCCCAGTTTTGCCAATCGGTGTAAGGAAATTCTCTAATTTTGTTTTGCTGACGATAAACTTCTAAAGCCTTGGGAGTAAATTTTAACTTAATAATATTAGCTTGTATAAGTAAAAAAAAGCCAAATAAAATAGTAATAATACCGACAAACATTTGCACAAGACTCAAAGCAACACCCAAAATGATAATGAAAATGGGAAGGTTATAACGGGGTGTCAGTTCTATAGTTTCAGAAGTTAAAGTCGTACTATTCACAGAAATATTTGATTTGTAGATAGTTTTAATTAATGTAGATTGTACCAAAAAATGATTGAAGAGTAACTAATTTCATTATATTGTTTTATGATCATCTATAAAATTATAAAAATCTATAATTGACTAATGAATAATCTTCTTAAACTAGCGACTATTACTATATCTGGTGCTTTTTCTTTGGCTAATTTCGCGTTTTTTTCTAATAGTGTCAAAGCGGAAAATCAATTTGATGTTTGTTTAAGAGAATTAACCGCCAGTGGGGTTACCGTAGAAGATGCTCAAACCGGTTGTGCTGATGCCCTCGTACCTAGGGAATTATCTAGTTGCGTAACCAATATCAGTCAATCTACGAGTATCAGTGCGAAAGATGCTTTAACCAGTTGTTATCAAGTCAGAAGACCTGTGGATTTAGGTAACTGCGTTGTTAGCATTAACAATACTGTACTTACTGCTAGTAATAAAAATACTCAGGCAAAAGTGGAAGGTGATAATAGTCAATCTCCTTTAATGATGGCTTTAAGCACTTGTCAGGCTAGTCTTTTACCCACCAGACAATCTGAGTGTGTCATTGCTTTATCTCGAACTCCTCAAGCCTCTAATCCTGTAAAGGCAATGGAAACTTGTTTAAGTGCGGAAGATTTCCCTAGAGATTTATTCCCTTCTTACAATTAGGAGTTACTCAAGAGAAAGTAGTTTTATTTGGATAGGTGCTAGGTAACCTGAGTTTTGGATAAGCTGAAAGCTGAAACCAACTCGTAGTCAGAAAACCTTATAGCTTCTTAGAAATAACGATAAAATTGCCTTAACCCGAACTGACTTAAACAAGGGGCTTAAGCCCCTTGCTAAAAACCCCTAACACCTGCAACCTGCAACCTGAAACCTGACACCTAACCTTATCGGATATTCTTAAACCGAACTGAGGTTAGGTATCATAAGAGTTCGGGATTCGGAGTTAAAACTAATAGATTTTGAAAAAACAGTCTGAGGGAAGCTCGGTTGATAGTGGGTGGCAGGTTTGAATAGTGTTAAACTCCTAGGATTTTGGATTTAACTTGTAGGTATCAATAATCTTTGAATATGATTAGCTAAATCTCTTAACCTTACAGGTTTACTCATATACTCATCTGCCCCTGCTTTGAGGCATTTTTCTCGATCATTTCCACTTACTGGGGCTGTTATCGCAATAATAGGAATATTACAGTAGTCAGGATTTTGTTTCAAATATTCGATCGCGCGAATTCCATCTAATTTTGGCATTTGTATATCCATAACGATTAAGTCTGGTTTTTCTCCGCTCAAAGCTGATATTGCTTCTTGTCCATCCATAGCGATAAAAAGACGATAACCTTTAGCTTCTAAATAATTTTGCATACTAATCACATTCGCTTCATTATCTTCTGCTAATAAAATTAGGGGTTGTTTTTTAGTTATTTTTGTTTCTATTCTATTGTTGCTCGTATTGTTATTGATAGAGGTTGAAATCTTGTGCTTAATTTGATTTCGGGCAATGGGTAAATCAATCATGAAACAACTACCCCATCCGACTCGACTGCTAAAACTAACTTTACCCCCATGAAGTTCGACAAATTTTTTAACTAAAACCAATCCTAATCCTGTGCCTTCATACTGACGATTCAAATTACTATCAATTTGTACAAAAGGTTGAAATAATTTATTGATATTTTCCTTCGCAATTCCAATTCCTGTGTCTGTAACTAATAAACGAAGATGATGAGAATCTTGATTATCAGAAAGAGGAGGATAAATAGCTTCTAAAGTAACCTGACCGTAATTCGGAGTGAATTTTACTGCATTATTCAGCAAATTGAGCAGAACTTGACGAATACGGTTCTCATCGGCATAAATTTCGGGTAAATCTGGAGGTAAGATACTTTGTAGTTGTATTTGTTTTTTTTGAGCTTGAGCCTGAATTAAATCCAAACTCGATTCACACACAGAGTAAACAGAGATATTTTTAAAATTGAGATCTATTTTTCCCGCCTCGATTTTAGTAACATCGAGAATATCATTAATCAATGATAATAAGTGTTGTCCACTATTTTCGATAGTTTTTAAACTTTGTTCTTGTTGTATGTTAATTTCTCCATAAATTTTTTCTAGGAGAATTTCCGTCATTCCTAAAATTGCATTGAGAGGGGTACGTAATTCATGGCTCATCATTGCTAAAAATTCGTCTTTAAGACGATTAGCCTTAATTAATTCTTGATTGGTTTTTTCTAGTCTAATTTCTCTTTCTTTTAGTTCAAAAGTTCTTTTTTTAACTCTTTCTTCTAACTCAGCATTAATTTTAATAATTTGATCATGGGCTTCTTTTAACTCAAACTCGTAGTTTTTACGGTCTGCTATGTTTCTAGTTATGCCCTGTATTTGTTTTAAGTTCCCCTGCTTATCAAAAACGGGAGTAATTATTACTTCTGTCCACACTGTCGAACCATCTTTACATATAAGCTCTAATTCATCCCTAAATCCATATTTTGGCGTATTTTCAGGAGAACATTGACTAACCTCTTTTAAGCGTTGATAGCCTTTGAGCAATGAATCAGGAGCAACTAAAATCTGTTCAAATGATTGAAGACGAACCTCCTCAGGAGTATAACCTCTTATATATTCAATAGAGGGGCTTATATAGTCAAACTGAAAATCGGGAGTCATTGTCCAAATATTATCTGTGGCATATTCGGCTAATAATCTATGTCTTTTTTCACTTAGTCTTAATTGTGCCTCTGTGCGTTTTTGTTTGGTAATATCAACAAATGATGAAAGGAGCATATTGTCTAATATTCTGACGCTGATTAATACGTCCTTCACATCGCCATTTTTGCAAGTAATCTGAAATTCTTGAGGTTCAACAATTTCTTTTTTTTGTCTAGCTTGTGAAATCATTTTGAACCATAATTTATAAGAAAGACTGCGATAATGGGTATCTGGATAAGCAAGACTAAACCAATCATTGATAGTGGGAATATCATTAATAATATAGCCAAATAAATTAGTAAATCGAGGATTGACATAAAAAATGCCTGAATTAGGGGGAAAAGCTGACAAGCCAATACCTACGGGGATACTATCAAAAATTGTCTTCAATAATGATTTATTGACGAATAATTGATCTAGCCAGTTATTTTCTATCTCATGAATTTGAGACTCTATCACATCTCTCATTTTCTCCAGAAGATAGATAAGATCATCAGAATAATAAGTTTCCCTATTATTAAGCAAACAAATCGTTCCAAAAATGCGATTATCAGAATATCTTAAGGGAAAACCGAGGTAAGAAATAAGATTATATTGTAAATCAAAGTTATTTTCCCATTTTTGGTTTTTTAGGGCATTGTTAATAATTAATTTTGTTTTATTTCTAATTACTTGCTCACAATATATTCCTGAACCGATAACAGAGTCTCGACTCAATTTAAGATAGGGATTCTCAGCATTTTGACTGGCAACAATAGTTTTAACTTGATTACCTAAAACCCTTGTGATTAATCCTACTGTTACTCCTGCTATATTGGTTATCGCATTGATAATTCTTTGCCATTCCTCAAAAGTATCTTTGGTAATAACCTTATATTTTTGTCCCATCATGCTGAATCCATAGATTAATTAATAATGATACACTCGATACGATAAGAGGGGAAACAAAGTAGTGAATAATGAGTTCGGAGTTATTGTTCACCCCAACATTATTTATCTTTGCCTTTTGCTCTTTTCGCCATCACTCATAGATGAAAATTTATCCCGAACTCAGGTTATTTATTGCCTGTCACTCTCTAACGATTTAGAGGCATCCTCACTTAATAATTTGATTGACTTGATGATGAATGTCAATATTAACGACTAAGTTTACAGATTGAGGATTTTCGATTAAAGGTTTGATAAATATTTCTGGGTGTAATGCTTTCCAAAAGTAGAAAACAAATTCTTCTATCTCTTGATTATTCATGCCTGTTTTTCCTTGGGCTATCATTTTTTGTTCAGCTTCTTGGCGCCATTTCAAGCTATAGCGATAGTCTTCGGGATTTAATATCATCAGATAGTTTAATTTTTCCCAAAGGGGTAAATATTCTTTGAGTCTTCGATTACAATCAATGGCAAAGGTACGATCGCTTTTTGTTATGATGGGGGGCGGAGGATTTTTAAATACTTTTTCTTCAACGGGCTTTACTCCCACAAACCAGCCTTCAAAAATGATTATATCAGCTTGATTGACTATTTCTCCTGAGATGCGATCGCCTCTACCTTCATGGAGAGATTTATCAAAACGGGGAATATTAACGGGATACTGACGATTTTTTAATGCAGTTAAAACATCAAGACCCAATTTTATATCATGAGTACCGGGAGGGCCACGCCAAATTAAACGAGAATCTAATTTTAATAACTCCTTTCTATCCTGATAAGTTTTATATAAATCATCAAGGGAAATGGCTACACTAGACAGATTCAAATATTGCCAAATTAAAGGAAGAATTTTTGTAATAGTAGTTTTTCCAGTTCCTTGACTCCCTAAAATACCGATAACAATAGGATGAGATTTTTGTCGGTATAAGTTCGCTAATTCAAGTGCTAGGGGCAACCAAAAAAACCAAATAGTTGTTAAATAATTCTCTGATTCAGTAAAATTTAACTGTTGTAAAATCTTTTTTAAAGAAGGATATATAAGAGGTAAAATACTAATTTTTTCTCTATATAAATCAGGCTCTTGATTATGGGTAAATGGATAATTTGAATGAGGAGTAAATGTTTTTAATATTTCTTGCTCAGAGGAAGATAATGATTGTCTTTCAATGATTTTTAGGATTATAGAATTAAGCTCTGATTTAGATAATATATTCATATTACCTCTGTTCGATTTAAAATTTTTGGGTTGTGATAAACAAGAGCTAATAGTTACAAGAAATTAAGATAAATGGCTCTATCACTTCTCGTCGTGTAAATTATTAGTTAGGGTAGGCAAGAGGCAAGAGGCAATAGGCAATAGGGGATTATTAAATAATAATTTATAAACTTTTAATTTTTATTTTACTATAAACACTATTCAATAAAGGTTATGGAAGTCCCGTTTTTCTTAATTTATCATAACCACTGTAAAAGAACCATAATAATTTATAAACTATTAGTTTTTCTCTTACTATAAATATTATTTAATAAAGGTTATAAAAGTCCTGTTTCTCTTAATTTATCATAACCACACTCTGAAGAACCAGATAAATTAAGCCAAATTAGTCTTAAAGAACCAATTATTAACAAGTAGGGTTTTTTCAAAGTCAGGGCAAAATTATCTTGCCCTCACCCCTAACCCCTCTCCCACAGTAGAGGGGAGCGTTTTTTCTTAATAATTGATTAATACTTAAAAACTCCTGTATCTGTTACTATTTGTTAGTTTCAAAAATTGACATTTTTGAGAATGAAAAAACTTTGATTAACAAGGGGTTTAAACCCCTCGCCAATTCCTCATTACTAATATGATTATCTATCTAAAAAATTAAATTACTTGCTCTACTTCGGCAATTTCAGGGATATATTCTCTTAAACGGCGCTCAATACCCATTCTAAGGGTCATAGTAGAACTAGGACAAGAACCACAAGCTCCCTGTAATCTTAATTTTACAGTAGGTCCATCAATTTCGACTAATTCCACATTTCCACCGTCTGCCATGAGATAAGGGCGTAATTCATCTAATACTTGTTCCACATTTTCAGGTGTTAATGCTAAAGACATAATCGCTATTTCTTTTTCTTAATAACTTTTCCCACTATGATAACTAAAACCAAGACCATTAAGTTGGGAAAATAGACTATTTCCCTAAAGAAAAACTTTGTTGATGTATCGCTGAGACCCGAATCTTACGCCCACCGTAAGCATCCCGTATTGCTGCTACCTTCCGGTCCTGACAAGGTTTGAGCGTCACAGTTGCATAAGTCCGAGTCAATAATCATTATAACTTAATCTCCTCTACAAACACAAGGTTGATTCTATGTTTTTGATGATGCGTTGTGCTAATGTTCTTTCTGTAAGGGTCTTTGGAATAATATCATTAACTCCGCTATTGAATGCTTTTTCTAGGATTATTGGCTCTGTATGCTTGGTATAGTAAATGATTGGGAGTTGATACCATTGGGCGTGAGTACGTAACATTTTACAAATTTCAATACCATTAAGGTAGGGCATTTCAATTTCTAATATTAGTACATCAGGTGCGATCGCACATAACACATCCCAGAATTGACGGGTATCATGGAGAGTTGTGATATTAAAACCCCAAGGCTGTAAATAGATAGGCAAAAGACGTAGTAATTCTTCATCTTCATCGATAATCATGATTTTTCGTCCTTGAGCACGCCTTTTTAGTGCTATTTGACAAAATTTAATGGCTTCTTGAGGAGTTAAGGGTTTTTTTAGATAAAATGTGCCTCCTTTTTCTGCGATTAATAGTCTTTCTTGGGCGGATGTGCGATGGGAAAAGTTACGTTCGTAGCGATCTCCAATTATAATACTAGGAATAGGAGGAGTTTGCAGATTTAATTCTGTAATAAAGGCAAGATATTCTTCAATTAATTCTTGTTGCCATTGATTAAAAGCAATATTCATAATAACTACATCAGGAAATTGCTCTTTTTCTAAAGATTTAAACCATATTTTTACTGTTTCTAAATCTGTCATGGTAACAGTAATAATTCCTTTTTTTACTGCTTCTTGATTAAAAAGTTTTTTAAATTGAACATCTTCACTTATCACTAAAATTAAAGGACAATGATCAATTATTTGATTGCTTAAAGGATTTAATTGCTGATCTTCTTGAGGGTTAATTTGCCAAATTAAGTTATTTAAAATAGTCTCAAATTGTTTTATTTTATCTAATTTATTTTCTAAATTTTCTTTTAATAATTGCTCTAACTGAGAAGCTAAGTAAGAGGCTTCATTAAAACCAAATACTCCTAAATTACCTGCTAATTTATGACAGTTATCAATGGCTCTTTTGAGTTGATTTTTATTAATTTTTTGTTCTTTAATTTGGTTTAATGTAGTTTGTAAAATGTTTAATTGTTCTTGTCTTTTATCTTGATATTTTTCCCAAATATTATTTAATGCGGTTAATTGTTGTAAGTGTTTTTCTTTTTCAATTTCTGAGGGAAATACGAGGGTGTTTTGTTCTGTTTTTATTTCCGTTTTCATGGGTTGAGATTTCAAACAGTATCCCCTTCCTCTAAGAGTGTCGATAGGATTTTCTGATAATCCTGCTTGTTTTAATTTCTGTCTTAAATGACGAAGATGCGATCGCACTGTTGCTTCTGAGGGATACTCAATAGAAGACCATAAATTTTCGATAATAGCTTCAATATTAAATACCTCGTGGGGATGGCGTAAAAATAATTCTAATAATTGATATTCTTTTGTGGTAAGTTGGACAGTATTACCCTGATAACTAACTTGACAAATGCAGGGATCTAAATATAGGTTTCCCCAATTTAATAAGGGAGAAGATTGATCATAACTTTGGCTACGTCGAAATAAAGCTCTGATTCTCGCCATTAATTCTTCAATGTCAAAGGGCTTACACAGATAATCATCAGCACCCACATCAAGGGCGTAGCTTTTTTCCTGACTACTATGACGGGCAGTAAGAATCATAATCGGCATATTATAGCCATAATGACGAATGCGCTTACATAAACTAATACCGTCTAATTTAGGTAAACTCCAATCAAGAATAATCAGATCATAATTGTAAGTAGAAACATAAGTCCACCCCTGTTGTCCATCCATCACCGCATCAATAGTATAGTTTTGATTTTGGAGCGTTTTTTCTAAAATATCAATGAGAATTTCATCATCATCTACTAGCAAGATTCTCATAGAACAAATTTTCTAGTGGTAATTACGGATATATAGGTTATAATCTTCGTAAGACAATACATCGTCATACAGAATTTAGCCATGTCTTATTTTAAATTCCACGACTTATCAAAGAAAACCGAAAGACTGCAAAAAGAAATTTCTGACTCTAAAACTTTATGGGGGGAAAATGGGGAAGATGAAGAAAAACAATTGCGTCAGGTTAAGAAGAAATGGTTAAGGCAACAAAATCAAGAATTTCAAAAACTAAAGCATCAAGAGTCACAAAATCGCAGTATAAAGACATTAGTCTCAACTTTAATTAGTATAGCATTGATTGCGATCGCATTTCCTTTTATTCCGAAACTATGGCAAATAAGTGTTGAAACTGTTGCTGAGTTTTTACCCAAAGACAGTCAAACATCGGGCAAACCAAAAAAAGGGGGTTTCTTAGAGAAATTAAAAGCAATGCAGGATGAATATAAACAAAAAGAGAAAATTAAACAATTAGTAAAAGCCTGTGAAAAAGACCCTCAAAAAACCCCAGAAGAATGTCAAACCATTGCTGAAACTTCTATTAATAACGACGTAAAGCCTAATAATGTCAATGATTCTAATGATAGCAACGGCAAAGTAATCATTGAGGATCAACTTTTAGAGAGTTTAGATAATATTGATCAATATAATAAAGATTTGAAAAAAGCGATCGAAATGAGTGAATAGTGAATAGTTGATAATTACTCATTACTCGTTATTCATTACTCATTACTCCCCTAAACCTGACACCTGCAACCTGAAACCTGACACCTAACCTTGACTGAGGTTACTATAAACACTGTTCAATAAAGGTTATGAAAGTCCTGTTTCTCTTAATTTATCATAAGCAAACTCTGAAAAGCCTATTTAATAGAAATTTGTTGATAGTAAAAATTATATCTTTCTTCTAATGTTTGAAAGTTAAGATTTTTTGTCCAAAATTCAACTAAAGCATGACCAAAAGCCCACGCATCATCTTCAGGTAAACCTTTCATATCAATAATTAAAGTCCATAAAGATAGTAAATCAAATTGTTTATTTTGTTTGTTATTATCGTTTAGCAAATTGAATAATTCATAGGCTAGTTGTAATTTGCCAATCACTACTGGTAATTGTTCGATGGGTATTTTTTCTGCTAATAAGTAGGCTAGACGAGGAGAACCTGTGCTAAGAGTAGAAATAAATTGCAATACAGGACTTTTTAGTAAAGCTGTTAATCCTTGACTGGTTGCCATTTGAAAGGTATATTTGTCGATTATTTTGGCGGCGGTAATACTTTTTACTTCTAGGTTACGGAAAAATCTTGCTAATCTGACTTGTTTTGCAGGTGCGATCGCATCTAAAATAGTTAAAGCTAAAATATCATCATTCCAAGCTAGTCGTTGATTTTCTCCATAATTAGCAGTTACTAGAGGAATAATTTTTTCGGTGAATTGTCCAATAGTTTCTTGACGATATTGCCATGCTTCCCGAATAGAAATTTCTTTAGTTTTATCTCCCGTTTGCCAATTATAAGGGGGTTGCCATTCTCGCACTGGACGGAGGCGATCGACTTGAGTCATTATGGAAATAATTGGGATTTGCTGTAAATCTTGGGGCAAATTAACTAAAAAATCTCGATCCATTTCTAAGGAAGGGTCAAGGGCGGGATTTAAAAGTAAAATAATGTCGGCACTATGGGCATAGTCTAACACCTGTTGACGATATTCAGGGCGATTTACTTGCTCATAACCGGGGGTATCAAAGAGATTGAGTCTATCTCCGTTAGCCTGCCACTGATAGGCTTTTATTTCTGTGGTGCTAGGCAAAATATCCACTTCTGCGGTGTGGGCATTAAATAAGGTATTTATTAAACTACTTTTTCCTGCTCCTGTTCTACCCACTAATAAAATATTAACAGGTCTGCTCTCAACGGTTTCAGGTTGTTGTGCCTGAGATAAAATTGCTTGTAAAGTTTTCGTTTTAGCGGGAGGCAAAACATCCGTACCATTGGATGAATTAGTAAAAGGCAAATTATCGCCTCTATATAACAAGGCAGATTGACGAGCTAGATTTTTGAGAGCAACTTCTCTGACTGCCTGATTCAGATTAACTAATAACTCTTGGTTTGCTTGATTACTGAGAGGCTCACTTGCCAATTTTGTTGCCGCCGTTATGGGGTTAATTAACCATTGTGCCCAATTCCACAACTGTAATATTTTTCGAGCCGAAGGTTCTAAACGTCTATATATTTGATAGGCTTGATACCCTTGAGCAACAGTAATTTTGTTCAATGCAGGAGATAGCTGACTCATCCATTTATCCACATCATCAACGGTATTGCGAATTAATCCGTAGGCTTGGGGGATATAAATATTTAAAAGAGGATATTCTACCTCTGGATGGTAAATTTGTGCGATCGCTTCTACCAATTCTTGACATCTTTGGAAAAATAAAGAAGGATCAACCCAAATTGGCTCATCATTTCTCGTTTTTTTGATAATTTCTTGGGATACCTCTTCCAATCGTGCAATAACTTCTTGATTATCAGGAGGGAAAAATTTAGCTGAAGAAGTCTTGTTTAATTCCTCCTGTGCCTGTAAAATAACGTTATCTAAATCAGAATGGGATACTCTTGTCCATTTTCCCAACAACCAACGCCACAAAACAAAAATTAAGATAAATACTCCCCATATCCAATTAATGCCCCATTGGTGAATTTGTAGCCCCGTGGCAAGGAAAAAAAAGCTGATAATCACAATGACGGGAAAAGCAAGGATGAATATTTGCCAAGATTTTAATTGAAACATTGTTACAAAATAGTGAATAGATTTCAAAAGAGCAATGGGCAAAGGTAAATAGTTAAGAATTAAGAATTAAGAATTAAGAATTAAAAATTAAAAACTCATTTCTCCCTAGCACCTGCCACCTGAAACCTGAAACCTGAAACCTAACCTTATTCGACATTCTTAAACACAACTGAGGCTAACTTATTACTTATTTCTATAATTCTGAGGGCAATTCTAAAGAAAATTGGGCGTAAATAAGTGCTTGATAATATTTTAAAGCTATCATGATTAAAGCAAGTCTTGCTAAGGAAATATCTTTATTATTTTTTAATACTTTTCCCCAAATTCGGCAATGTTTCTCTACATCTAAAATTTTTTGAGTTAAGTTTTCTAAAGATGTTAAATAATTTATTTTATTAGCTTCTATTTTATCAATAATAATCACTAATTCTCTAATTAATTTAGATTCATAACCTTTATAAAAATTAAGAGAATTAAAATTTATATCTTTTGTTTTTTGCCAATACCAATCATTTATTTTAAAGTCTAAATTATTGAGTTGAATTAAATTTTGCTTATGGGCTGATGTTAAAATTGAACAGCAACGAGCATGGGTATAATAGTAAATAAATTTAGCTTTTTTCTCTGTTTTATTAGAGTTATTTTTTTGCTTTATTATGTTGATTTTTGTTACTCTACTCAAATTATTTAACCATTGATTTAAGATGCCTCCTGTGCCGCAGATCCCTTCGGGATCGCACACAGCTATTTCTAACCAATGGGAAGAATTAATTTTTACTTTAAAATCTCCATAACTATAATTCTCTTCAAACAAAGTCAATAATTTTTGAGTCAATAAATTTTTTAATTGTGGAGAATTGATTTTCAACTGTTCAAAAATAGGAGTTTTATATACAAAACTATCAGTATCTGTGCTTAATTGAAGAGATAAATTAGACAACGATAATTGAGAATGAGGATTATTAATATCAATGGCTTTAATTAAATCGATTAAAAAACTTTTTACCACATAATTAAGAGAATATTGTTCTAACTGCATTGACTAATAAATGATTCATTGGAGGTTGATGAAAAAGTGATGTCGCTAAGGATAGGCAAAATAGTGAATAGTGAATAGATTTCAGTTAAAAATTGAGAGTTAAGAATTAGTTTTCCCTTCTCCTCCTCTCCCCCTCTCCCCCTCTCTCCTCATCCTCTTTTCTCTATACTCATTACCATATAAAATACAAAAACTACCCTAGAATTTAATCCAGAGCAGTTTTTAGATGTATTCTTATTGAGTAAAAAATTACCCTAAATTGATTAATTTGGAAAATTAACTAACTAATTAATTTTAATTAAAATTAGATTATAAAGAAGAACCTAGCCCTGCATAAGCACCATAAAAGAAAAGTGCTACCACAGCTAAAACACCCATACCAGCAACTGTACCCACAATCCATAAGGGAATTCTTGCATCTCCCATGACTAAACCTCCTAAATTTTGATTAATTTTTAGTTGAAGAAATAACTAGAGAATAACACGCCAAGTACGGCAATAAGTAAAAGCCCTAAATAAAGGGATGTACGGTTTAATTCGACTGGCTGTTTGTTTGGATTTTGATTTCTGTCCATGAATAAACTCCTATCGTTGAATAAATTGCATTGCAGTAATTGCACCGATAAAGAAGACGCTAGGTACAGCCAAAGTATGTACGGCTAACCATCTTACGGTGAAAATAGGATAAGATACAGGTTGATTAGGATTATTACTTGTCATTTTATTTACCTTTTTAATGAATCTTCACTAACTATTTATTAAATTGTTCGATTTGATTTTTCGCTTCATAGCGATCATTAATAATGGGTAACTCTTGACGGGTTTGGGTAAAATACTCATCAGGGCGAGGAGTACCAAAAACGTCATAAGCTAAACCAGTACTTACAAATAACCAACCAGCAATAAACAGCATAGGAATAGTGATGCTATGGATAACCCAATAGCGTACACTGGTTACTATATCGGAAAACGGACGCTCACCAGTAGTTCCAGCCATAGTTAAAGTTTGCCTCCTAAATTTTGATTGTTAACTAATTTACAACATTGAGAGCTTAAGTAGCACTTGATTGACTAACATCAGCACTCTGAGTATTATATTTTAACAGAACACCACGCTCTCCTAAAATAAAACCTTTATTATCGCCCACAAAAACAATTTTGTAGAGGTTTGATGGTACTGACTCTATTTCTCTGTCTTTGAACCAAGATTGTCCATTATCTTTACTCAATAAAAGATTTCCACTACCTCCTGCTAACCAAATTTGTTCTTGGTTTTGTACAGTTAAATCTAAAAAGCCCCAACTGGTAGCATATTCAGGAGTAATCGCTTCTTCCCATTCTTCAAAATTATTAGGTTTACTGAATTGTATTTGTCCTCCTCTTGCAATCAACCAGAGGCGATCGCCTCCATCAAGAAAACCCATATTTTGTAAGCGTCGAGAAGATGTACGTTGATGGGGAGTCCATTCTGTATCTCCCGGTTGCCATGTAGAATAGAAATTACCTCTAGCACTAACCGCAACATATTTTCCATCTGCAGAGCGAGTAATACTACGGGCAACCCCTACAGCACCCTCTACTAAGGCTTTCCAAGTCTTACCACCATCGGTAGTTTTATAGATAGCACCTAAATTTGTTACCATCTCTGCAGTTTGGTCATCAAGAGCGGTAATATCATAGGGAGAGCCGGGTAATTTTTCACTCAAGGGTATTCTTTCCCAAGTTTCTCCTCCATTGTTTGTATGGAGAAGTACAGAGGGCATTCCTGTAATCCAACCTTCATTGTCATAAAAACTAACACCGGTAAAATTAACTTTTTCTTCCCCTAAATCGATGATTTTTTGTTGCCAATTATCACCGCCATCTTTTGTTTCAAACAAAGTTGCTCTTGTACCCACTAACCAACCATGATTGGAGTCGTTAGTAAAGTCTATATCTGCAAAAGTTGATTCTGCATCTAAAGAGATTAATTGCCAAGGGTTATAACTAAGAGAAGGCAAAAAAGCACAACTTACACATAAAAAGCCAATTAGTATAGATACTAAAAATGGTTTTAATTTATTTAAAAATAATTTCATTTGTATTCCCAACAATAAAAATTAATGGACTAATCAGAAAGAGTTCGGGGTTAGGAGTTAGGAGTTATTTAACTACTTCTTATCTTCTCCATTTTTTGCATCGAACTCAGGTAAATCTAGTTCAATCCATATAAGCTAAGGAAAAATAAAACTCCCAAAGCTAAAGCACTAAAAATAAGTAAATTTTTCTGCCCGGGGGTTAAGCGATTAACACCAAAGCCATAATCTAGGTTTTCTGCAAATCCTGAAGGGGCATCAATTGCACCTACATTTACAAACACAGTTCTACTTGCACCACACACAGGACATCGCCAGTTACTAGGTAAGTCCGTGAATAGAGTTCCCGGGGGGATATTGGTTTTACTATCACCTTTAGAAGGTACATAGGTATATCCACAAGAACGACACTCGTAGCTCGGTGGTGCTTGTTCGGCTAGGGTTTTTTCTTTACCTGCTTCACTCATGATTTAATTTGTCAAAGCAAATCTTAAAAGTTCTTTAAGAATTATTACATAAAAACCCTCACTCCGCAGATTATTTTTAGAAAAGGGCAAGGGGCAAAAGGCAAAGGTAAATAATTAAGAATTAAGAATTAAAAACTCCAAACACTCATTACTTGTTTCCCCCTCTCACTCTGTCCCCCTAACATCCTACCTGATACCTGCAACCTGAAACCTGAAACCTCTTTCGTAACCCCGAACTCTCAACTCAGGTTAGTTGTTAATGGTGAGACAAGCCTTGATGAATCCTAAAAATAAAGGATGAGGTTGACTAGGGCGAGATTTGAACTCTGGATGGAATTGAGAAGCGATGAAAAAAGGATGATTTGGTAATTCAATAATTTCCACTAATCTACCATCAGGAGATGTTCCACTTATTTTGTAACCAGTTTCTAAGAATTGATTACGGTAAGCATTATTAAATTCATAGCGGTGACGATGACGCTCGTAAATGACTTCGTCTTGATAAAGGGTATAAGCAAGGGTTTCTGGTACTAAACGACAGGGATAAACTCCTAAACGCATTGTACCCCCTAAGTCCACAACGTCTTCTTGCTCAGGCAATAAATTAATTACTGCATCGGGGGTATTTTCATCAAATTCGGCACTGTTGGCTTTTTCTAAATGAGCGACATTCCTTGCCCACTCGATAACGCTACATTGCATCCCTAAACATAAGCCGAGGAAAGGAATT
Organism: Cyanobacterium aponinum PCC 10605; assembly: GCF_000317675.1. NCBI lineage: Bacteria > Bacillati > Cyanobacteriota > Cyanophyceae > Chroococcales > Geminocystaceae > Cyanobacterium > Cyanobacterium aponinum. The sequence continues at coordinate 853,538 of NC_019776.1, read as the reverse complement.
TTATTTTCTCTGGCGTATTGAATGGCTTTGACTTTCCCATCAACTCCTCGATTACCGAATCCCCCCGGCACTAAAATACCATCGGCATTACTCAGATATTTTTCTGCTCCTTCTGCTTCGATATTCTCAGCATCTACCCAAGTTAATTCCACTTCTGTTTCTGAGTCAATCCCCGCATGAGTTAAGGCTTCTACCACTGATAAATAAGCATCACTCAATTGTATATATTTACCAACAATGGCAATTTGCAACTTATGAAGAGGCGATCGCATCTTTTCCACTAAAACTTCCCATTTACCTAAATCTGGGGTGCGATTAGATAGATTTAATAACTTTAATACCTCTTCTGCTAACCCTTCTTTCTCTAAAATCAATGGAACTTCATAGATACTACTGGCATCTGAAGAAGTAATCACCGCTTTACTAGGCACATCACAAAATTCTGCAATTTTATCTTTAATATGATTAGGAATAGTGCGATGACAACGGCAAACTAAAACATCAGGTTGAATGCCCAATGAGCGTAATTCTTTCACCGAATGCTGAGTAGGTTTTGTTTTTAACTCTCCTGCGGCGGGAATCCACGGGATTAAAGTAACGTGCATATAAATCACATTATCCCTACCTACATCCTTGCGAAATTGACGAATTGCTTCAAGGAAGGGCAAAGATTCTATGTCACCGACAGTGCCACCAATTTCGGTAATTACTACATCAGGGCTATTATTTTTTGCCACACGATGGATTCTTTCTTTAATTTCGTTGGTGATATGAGGTATAACTTGTACTGTTGCCCCCTGATATATTCCTCTTCTTTCTTTATTAATTACAGCCTGATAAATTGAGCCTGTGGTAACACTATTAAATCTTGAACTAGAAGTATCAGTAAAACGCTCATAATGTCCTAAATCTAAATCGGTTTCTGCACCATCATCAGTCACAAAAACCTCACCATGTTGATAAGGACTCATTGTACCCGGATCGACGTTAATATAAGGATCTAATTTAACAATAGACACAGAATAATCACGAGATTTCAATAAGCGCCCCAAGCTAGCGGCAACAATACCTTTACCGATACTAGAGACAACCCCTCCTGTGATAAAGACAAACTTAGTCATAAATTTTAGTTATTCATAAAGCATAATCATAGATTTGACACTCACACCATCAAATCAAAGATTGTGATGGGTGATTCTTGCTTCTTTCAGATCGCCTCTTAACTAGACAAAGATTACTCTATGCCCCCGTCAGACCGACTCCACAAGCATTTTAAACACAGTTTCTTATCTGTGCTACCGTATGCCCTACGGCTAGTATCTAGGGATCATTTTCTCTCAGACCCTTCCTATCGTCAGGGCTAAAGGTTTTACGTTAACTGAGTTTTTCGAGTTAACAACCTTATACTTTGACTATTTAGTTATCTAGGTACTGTAATTTTTGTCACATTTACGTCTACATTACTGGTTACGTTATCATTAATTTTATCGCTATTCGTAGATACTGTCAATGACTAGAGAATATTCTTTGAGAGTAAGGTTAACCAATGATGAAAAATTAAGACTGGCTTATTATGCAAAGTGCAAAAATGTAAATATGTCTGAGATTATCCAAGATTACTGTAAATGATTACCAAAACCCACTGATACTAAGGACTAAAGGTTTTATTAGTTGGTCAAAATTCATCTCCCAGTTCCTTCCTTTCGTCAGGACTAAAGGATTTGTAGTGTATTTCTTTCTTGTCAAATGCAACGGGAGTCCTCTTTTGACATTTAAGATAGATAGTTTATCAACGAAGGGGATTGGGGGGAAATAAGTAACCTCAGTTCGGTTTAAAAATATTCAGATAAGGTTAAGTGTCAGGTTTAGGGGAGTAATGAGTAACGAGTAATTATCAACTATTCACTATTCACTATTCACTAATTGCCCTTTTTTTATCAATAGCGATAATCACAACTATCTTTTAGGCTATATAAAACTCTCTCCTTTTCTGCAATCATCATTTGGGCAAAAGAAGGATAACGATTTGCACCGGGTAACTCATTGCCGAAAAACCATGCTTCCCATTCTCCATCATTAGTAACTACTTGGGGATTTAATAAATATATTGCTGAGTCAATCAATGGACTTAAAGCCAAAGCACTACATAAATATTCTGTTCTCAAATCAATGCAATCTTGCTCCTTTCCGTAAACAAAATACTTCTCATCAGATACATAATTATCTCTGCCATTATGCCAAGTTTCTACTAACTCAGGTTCTTGTTTTATTAACCAGTCAACTTCTTCTGTTGACCATAATATACCGTCTTCCGCATCCATTGCCAATTGTATCCAACCATTGCTAGTTCTCAAAAAATCCTTATATGAGGGAGGTAGTTTTTTTCTTAAGCGATTTTCTAAGTTTTCAATTTGTGATGGTGTTGCTGGAGGTTTGAGTAGGGTTTTTGTGGTTAAAAACTCCAATTCAGATTCAGTTAAATCAGAAATATTATTTTCCTTTAGGGGTAAAAGTATTTCCAATGTCTCTTGAGACCATTTTTCCAGAAAATCTAACCAATTCATAGGCAAATCAGTTTTTTTGATTCATCATAGCAATTAATATTAATCATGAATAAATTGCAAACTAATTTTAATAATTGCTCATAAATATGACCATGAACAAAAATGTAACTCCAGATTATTTTTCTCTTAATTCCTTGGGAGAAATGTGGGATTTATTACCTAGCTATTGCGGTGATATAATTGCTTTATCCGATCCTCATAGTGAGCCAGAAGTGAGATTAACTTATGAAGATGTGGCAAAAACTATTAAACAATTTGCTTCAGCTTTACAGTCTTTAGATATTAAATCTGGTGAAAAAATTGCTCTTTTTGCTGATAATAGTCCCCGTTGGTTAATTGCTGATCAAGGTATTATTATTAATGGTTGTGCTGATGCAGTGCGATCGCCTCTTGCAGATCGTGAGGAGTTACTATATATCTTAGAACATAGTGACAGTTCGGTGTTAGTTATTCAAGATGTGGCTAGTCTTGAGAAGTTAAGACCTGAATTAGATGATTTTTCTTTAAAATTTGTAGTTTTACTCTCTGATGAGGAAGTTAATCGGGATTATCCCCATACTACCTATAATTTCTCTCAATTTCTCCAATTAGGAGCTCAACGCCCTTTTATTTTTGTGCCTGTTGAAAAGGATACTTTAGCTACTTTAATCTATACTTCTGGCACGACAGGAAAACCAAAAGGAGTAATGTTATCCCATCGTAATTTATTACACCAAGTTTGTCATCTCGATGTTATCTTACAACCAAAAAAAGGCGATCGCATCTTAAGTATTTTACCTAGTTGGCATTCCTACGAAAGGGCGGCAGAGTATTTCTTACTCTCAAGGGGAACAACCCTAATTTATACCAATATTCGCTACTTTAAGCAAGATTTGAAGAAAATTAAACCTCATCACATGATAGGAGTGCCTCGTCTTTGGGAATCTATTTATGAAGGTGTACAAAAACAATTCCGTGACGGCAGTAAAACTCAGCAAAAATTAGTTAACTTCTTCCTTGCCACTTCCGAAAAATATATCAAAGCCAAACGCATAAAAAATGGTTTAGACTTAGAACATTTGAATCCTAGTAGTGGGCAAAAACTGACAGCAAAAATCACCTCAACTCTACTCTTACCCGTTCATAAACTGGGAGACAAATTAATCTATACTAAAGTCAGAGAAGGTGTAGGCGGTTGCATACAAACATGGGTAAGCGGTGGTGGTTCATTAGCGAAACACATTGATAACTTTTTCCAAATAGTGGGCATTCCCTTAATTGTTGGCTATGGCTTAACGGAAACTTCCCCTGTTACTAACGCCCGTCGCATCTCCCGTAATATTGTGGGTGCATCTGGGCAACCTATCCCTGAAACGGAAATAAAAATCGTCAATCCCGAAACCCGTGAAACTTTACCTCAAGGTGAAAAGGGCTTAGTTTTTATTCGAGGCACTCAGGTTATGCAGGGATATTATAAAAATCCTGAAGCTACGACAAAAGCCATTGATGAGGAGGGATGGTTTGACAGTGGTGATTTAGGTTGGGTAACACCTGATAATGACTTGGTAATTACAGGCAGAGCGAAGGATACTATCGTCTTGAGTAATGGGGAAAATATTGAACCTCAACCCCTTGAGGATGCTTGTGTGCGTAGCCCTTATATTGATCAAATTATGGTTGTGGGACAAGATCAAAAATATTTAGGGGCGTTGATTGTGCCTAATTTAGAAGCGTTACAAAAATGGGGAGAAGAGCAAAATCGTATTCTTAATTTACCTTCTGTGGGGGCAAATCGAGCAGAAATTGAAAAAAGTGATCTTTACAGTAGTGGGGTTTTAAGCCTTTATAAGCAGGAATTAGCCCGTGAGGTCAAAAACAGACCCGGATACCGAATTGATGACCGTATTAGTGTTTTTGAGTTGATTTTAGAGCCTTTTTCCATAGATAATGGTATGATGACTCAAACTCTAAAAATTAAACGTCCTGTAATAACTAACCATTATCAGGATATGATTAATTCGATGTTTACAAAATAGTTTTTAGGGAATTTTTTAGCTACAATGGACTTACAAAAATTAGTTTTAAAGCGTCCTGTCAATGTTAAGGTAATTGTTACCCCTGCTTGGCAAGATGAGGCACAAAAACAATTACAAGCTCAAATTAACCAAATTGATCAACAAATGCTACAGTTAGATCAACAGGGTCAAAGTGCGATCGCAGAAATTAGAAAACAAGGTAGCCTACAGGCAAACCAGCAGATAGAAAATATCCAAAGCCAAGTTAACCAAAAGAAAAACGAATTACTACAGCAAAAAAACCAATTCTTACAACAAATGCAACAAGTGCAGTTACTAGAGTTAGGACAAGAAGTAGTACAAGCTCAAATGGAAAGTTTCTTTGAAGTACAAGTTGGAGATAATCTTCTACAAAAACTAAATATAGAAGTTGTGCTTCGGGATGGGGTTATTGAGGAAATTAGAGGGAATATTTAAGTAATCTCAGTTCGGTTTAAAAATATCGAATAAAGATAGGTGTCAGGTTTCAGGTTTCAGGTTTCAGGTGTCAGGTGTTTTTATTATTTGACTGCTTCACCAATAGACCTCTCCATAAATTATTTTTCGTTGGCTCGTAGTAAGGGCTTCAGCCCTTAAAATGTCTATTATTGGAGATGTCTAATAATTAAAAGTTGATATAGAATAGCTGATTGGACTTGATCACTTTTGAGAAATGCTTGTTTGTCTAAACCACTTTTATATCTGATGATTTTGCGACAGGCGTTAATTATATCTATTAAAGAATATTAAAGAAGCCTTATGCTTATTCTTTGACATAAATGACTTTGTTAGTTTTTAAAATCTCTTGTTTCCGTAACCAATTTTCGCTATTTTCGATAGATTTTCGATTAACTAAATCAACTTTTCTGTTTAAAATTAGGGCTAATTCTTCTTTCATTTTTACACGATCAAATAAGCTCCAATAAGAATTTTCAGAAAATTTAACTAAACAATCAATGTCACTATCTGAACTAAAATCATCTCTTAAAATAGAACCAAAAACAGCAAATTCTATAATCTCCCATTTATGACAAAATTCAGCAATTTTTTTCAGAGGAACATTAAAATTTCTGTTTAAGGTTGTAGTCATTTTCCTTAACTTAATTAAAAAATTAAAATACTTATATCGACTCCATTTTAATAGATTTTATGCCCAATTGAAAAATGTCATTTTTAAACAAGCTACGACAAAACTATGCCATCTAAACCAGAATTATCTCTATTAATTCCTTGCTATAACGAGGAGGAGAATTTACCTGTCTTATTTTCTCGCTTAGAATCTGTTTTACAAACCCTTAATCTCAATTACGAAATAGTTTGTATTAATGACGGTAGTAAAGATAACACCTTAAAATGTTTGGTTGAATTTCATCAACGGGATAAAAGAATTAAAATTATTAATCTTTCCCGTAATTTTGGCAAAGAAATAGCGATGAGTGCGGGATTAGACTATACTAAAGGCAAAACTGTAATTCCCATTGATGCTGATTTACAAGACCCTCCAGAATTAATTATTGATTTATTAGCAAAATGGCGAGAAGGCTATGATGTTGTTTATGCTGTTAGAAAAACTCGTCAAGGGGAATCATGGATAAAAAGGAAAACGGCGGAGTATTTTTATAGTTTGATTGCTAAAATTAGCACCATCCCCATTCCTGCGAATACGGGAGACTATCGTTTATTAGATGAAAAGGTGGTTAAAGCCTTGAGGAAAATTCCCGAAAGAAATCGTTTTATGAAAGGGTTATTTTCTTGGGTGGGTTACAAGCAAACAGCAATTTATTTCGATCGCTTCCCTCGTTATGGAGGAAAAACGAGCTTTAACTATTGGAAATTGTGGAATTTTGCGTTAGATGGGATTACTTCTTTTAGTTCAATTCCCTTGAAAATATGGAGTTATTTTGGCTTATTTATATCTTTTATTTCTCTTTTATACGGTCTTTTTTTAGTATTAAAAACAATTATTTCAGGGGTTGATTTACCCGGTTATGCTTCCACCATTGTGGCAATTTTGTTTTTAGGGGGTATTCAATTAATTACTCTGGGAGTGATAGGAGAATATATTGCTCGTATATATGAAGAAGTGAAACAAAGACCTTTATATTTAATTAGAGAAACCTACGGTATTGAAGATGATTTGAGTTCGGGGTTCGGGGTTCGGAGTTCGGAGTTAAAATGAGATAAGTGCTATTTTCCCATAAAATAGTTTAAAACAATTGAATTTATATTTTTAACTTAATCTGTATTTTTAAATGACTGACTCTAACACCGAATTAATTAATCAGGAAAAATCTGATAAATCAGAAATTACCATCCTTAAGACGCTTCCCGATTTAATTTTGCCTCCTCCTAGTGGCATGATGAGAGTACAACAACAGCTAGATTTATTATTATTAGCTTTGGAGGCTCTACAGTTAGGTGGTTCAGAGTATATGTTAGCAATAGGTAAAGAGTTAGAATTAAATCCTATCATCAAAAATCGTCTCAGTTTGTGGCGTTTGCGTTGCAGTAATCCTTGGCGTAAGTGCTACACAAGGGAATCATTAAGTCTAGCACAGGTTAAGGCTTTAACCCTTATTACCGTTAAATGTGCCAAAAAATTTGTACTTCCTATTCGTCAATTATTAGTAGCGGCACAACAAATGGAAGATAAAGGAATGCCCTTAGAAAATAATTTTCGTCTTTCTGAATATTTTAGTAGATTTCGATCGCATTTTCTTCGTAGGATGAATCATCGTCGTGCCAAAGTTTCTATTTATGCCTCTTCCCCCGATGAATTGAATAAATTGGCGTTATCTTTACTAGAAGAATTGTTATTCTACACTGGTATTCGAGGAGAAGAAAGACTATGGGTGAAAATTTTTGATGGAGAGGTTTTAAATTAGTAATATCAGGAAAATGGGAGACTGAAACATTTATTTTGGGAATATCGTCTTTTAATAAGGATATTATATGTGTTTAAACAGTTAATTAATTTTATGAAATTTAGTTATTTAATCAAATCCCGTTTTTCATACCTATCTTTTTTTCTAATTTTTAGTAGTTTATTAACTCCTTTATCTATTATTTCTTTTCTGGAAAAGCCTGTTATTGCTAGAGAGGATTCTCTAAATTTTATCAGCAGGGGAGAAGGAGTTTTTACTTTAGAAGGAAGACAACAGACGAAAATTAGTTCGGTTTCTTTTAACACCACCAATAATCAGAATGGTCAAGTTAGTATTATTTTGAATAATAATCAAACTATTAATTTTGATGGTAGAGTATCTCGACAAAATGCTAATCAGTTAAGAATTCAAGTTACTAATTCGGGTATGGCTACTGCTAGTGGAGTACTTTTACTTGAACATAATGACAATGATATTGTCTTGCTAGAAGGAAAAGGTTATTTAGATTCTCAGGGATTTTCAATCATTTTTCGTAATAGAAACGCTAATTTACCTCCTGTCACTAAATATAGTCCTTTAAATTTAATTCAAAGAGGTCAAGGTTTACTTAATATTCAGGGAAGACAAAATCAACAACTAAATTTTGTTTCTGTGCAAGTTAATAGTCAAGGAAAAGCCGATATTTCTTTAGGATTACAAAATGGCGATCGCATCTCTTTTGGAGGACAAGAAAGTCACAGAGATAGCACGAATATAAAAATTAGATTAACCAATTCTAGTTCAGCTTCTGCCGATGGATTTATGAATATTCGCTATGGCGCTAATAATTCGATTATCAATCTAGTAGGAGATGGAGAAATTGATGGGCAACCTTTTCTCGTTAATTTTTATCAATAAGTCAGTTTACATTTAAGTGTTGAGGGATTGGGGTATTAGGGAGAAACTAATTAATTACCTTTGCCCTCCCCCCTTTATCACCCAGGGTTTCTTTTAAGGGGAGACATAGAGGGGTTTGCCCTTTACCTGTGGCTAATTATTAACTGCCTTTGTTATTATTCAATCTTTGATAAACGGTAACTAAACCATTTTCATCCCCCACATTACCCGGGAATAACACAACAGGTAAGCTAGGAAAAAGATGATGATTGTCTGGTGTAATAATTACAGAACATCCAGCTAAAATTTGCCCTAATAATCTTGCTTCTTTTAAGGCTAAACCATCACTTAAAACATCATTGGAAGTAATACCCCCTTTACTAATGAGGAAGCCAATGTCTTTTGGTAATCCCCTCACAATATCCATTAACACTGCGGATACTTGTTTCCCAAATTCCAAGCGAGTGTCAATATCAGGAAAACTTAATTCTTGGCGACTGGTGTAAACTACTGGAGTTTTATTTTCTTTAAGAATAGTCTCAACTTTATCTAAAGCAGATTTAATTAATGATTCTCTATTTTTCAAGTCATCTTTTAATAAATTGACATCAATTTCGACGCCAAAAATATCGGGTTGAGATAATAATTGTTTTAACTGTTGAGTTGTCTTTTTGACATGAGAACCAACTATAATTACACCATTATTGGTATTGGGCTTATACTCTGCCATAGCTTCTGCTTTCACTGGTTGCTCTCCCAATTGGGCAAGGGATGTTAAAATACTAGCGGCACTACGAAATAAAAATTTTTTCCCTTCTTGAGCTACTGTTAATATATCAGTGGAAAGTTGATCCAAATCTGATTGTTTTTCTCCATCCACCACTACACATTGATTATCTTTTAATTCCCTCAGACGGTTTTTTGTATCATTTCTAATATCATCTAGTAAAAATCTCTGTACTTGATGGGCTTTAATTTTACCTTTTGTTTTTTCTTCTACATAATCAGGTAAGTAACTATAACTGTAACCGAAAACAGAGTCTTGAGCAAATTCGGTTTCATGCACGGGGGTTGGTTTACCGTCAATCATTAAATAGTGAATAGAGTCACGGGTAATTCTTCCTCCTTCAAAAAATGCAGGAATCAAGAAGTGAGCGTCAAATTCTCCCAATTCTTGGGCAATTACGTCGGTTTCTAGAGGATAATGTCCTCTAAGAGTTGAATCTGATCTGCTTACAACTAAATACTCTTGTATTCCTTCCAGTGCGATCGCACTTTTGAGATTACGACAAACTTCTTGAGTAACTTGTTGGGCTGTTTCAGGAGTTAAAGCACGGGTATTAGTGAGAATGAAAAAAATAGGGCAAGAATCACGCAAACCATCTCTTAAAGTGTCAATATCCCACTTCATCAATAATAAACAACTATGAACCGTTTGAGAACCCGTAGGATCATCATCAAGAACAATTATTTTCGGTGCTTGAGTCATAATCAAATTTACTTAGTTACTCTTCTTAATTTATCAAATTGTTAACAAAATCCATTATTTTCTGAACCTTGACCTATGATAAAAACGTTATCCGCCTAATTGTAGAGGTAACTTCACTGTGAAATATAAAGTTTGTTATCGCCCTGCTTTTGCGGCAATTTTTGTCACTTTAGAACCTAGAGAACGTATTACTGCTGAAGCTGGTGCAATGGTAAGCATGGATGGAGATATTGTGATGAAAACTGAGTTTTCAGGAGGTTTGATACCTGCTTTGATACGCAAATTTTTGGGCGGTGAATCGATGTTTGTCAATGTTTTTTATAATCCCACCAATCGCCCTCTGAATTTAGTTTTAACTCAATCTATGATAGGTGACATTGAAGCAATCAAGCTAGAAAATAAATCTATCTGTTTTCAACCCGGTGCTTATATTGCCCATACTCCGGGGGCAAAAATGGGGGTGAAATGGGCAGGTTTTGCCAGTTGGTTTGCGGGGGAAGGCTTATTTAAACTTCATTTTTCAGGTAAAGGTAGAGTTTTATTTGGTTGTTATGGGGGTATTACTCGTCGGGAAATTAATGGGGATTTTATCGTTGATAATAATCATTTAGTTGCTTACGATGACGGAATTAAAATGAATATCACTTTATCGGGTAATCTTTTATCCTCTCTTACTTCAGGAGAAGGTTTTGTCAATAAACTGACGGGTAGGGGGGCTATTTATCTTCAGTCTCGCAGTGTTAGTGGTTTGGTGGGTTTTCTCTCTCCCAAGGTGCGATAATTAGCCTATTTCGATGCAAAAATATTGGATAAGGATAGGTTGCAGGTATCGGTTTTGACGGTTCAATTTTCTGAATATTAATTAATCGCTAAAAAAAGATCAACAAGAAAAAATCAATTTCCTTACTGTTTTTGTCAAAGTTTATTAATTTTAACTCGAAAACCCGAACTCAGGTGATAATTTATGGATATACAAATTCTACAACAACCAGAAAGTGCGATCGCAAAAATTACAATCGAGCAGAATGAAGAATTGATCGCCGAAGCAGGTACAATGATAGCCATGAGTGACTTTATCAATGTCAGCACCACATTAAGGCAGGGTAAAGGAGGAGGAATTATGGGAGGATTCAAAAGGATGTTAGCAGGAGAATCCTTATTTCTCAGTGTTTTTCGCTGTTACCAACCCCAAGGAGAAGTATTTTTAGCTCCCTCTCTCATGGGGGATATTATAACTTATGAAATGCAAGGACAAGAATTAATCGTTCAATCCGCTTCTTATTTAGCTTCTGCCTCCACCGTTGACATGGATTTAGGTTTTCAAGGCTTTAAATCTTTCTTTTCAGGAGAATCTATTTTTTGGCTAAGTATAACAGGTTATGGCCCAGTAATATTAAGCTCTTTTGGGGCTATATATGAAATTGATGTTGATGGAGAATATATTGTTGACACAGGGCATATTGTCGCCTTTGAAAGAAGTTTAGATTTTCGGATTGGAAAAGCAAATAGTAGTTGGTTAGGGGCATTACTGGGAGGGGAAGGCTTAATTTGTCGTTTCTTTGGGCAAGGAAAAGTATATTGTCAAACCCATAATCCGGGTAATTTTGGTAGATTAATTGGTTCAAGATTACCTGAAAGATAAGATTTTAAATAAAAAATTAAGAATTAAGACATACTCTAAAATCTGACACCGTTAAATTATTAATTATTAATTGCTAATTATGTTAAATAAATCAGAAATTAAATATAGAATAGAACACAATCCTGCCTATGGTTTTTTAGTTTTAGAACTTGAACCGAATCAAACTGCTATAGTCGAAGCAGGAGGAATGGCGGCGATGGATTCTTCCATAAAAATGGAATCGAAAATGAAGGGGGGATTTGGTCAAAGTTTTGGCAGAATGTTGGGAGGAGAATCTTTATTTTTAAATGAGTTTACCGCCCAAGCTAGTCAAGGAGAATTATATATTTCACCCGGAGTGCCAGGGGATATTCAATATTACCATTTAGATGGTAGTAAAGGACTTATGATTCAGTCTTCTGGTTTTGTTGCTTCTAGTAAAAATGTAGAAATTAACAGCAACTTTCAGGGTTTTAAAGGTTTTTTTAGTGGGGAGTCAATCTTTCTCTTAAAAGCCACAGGAAAAGGAGATATTTGGTTTAGTTCTTATGGTGCTATTGTAGAAATTAACGTGGAAAATAATTATGTAGTTGATACTGGTTACATTGTCGCTTTTGAAGATACCCTCAACTATAATGTAGAAATGATAGGCGGTTTATCCTTTCGCAATTTACGCACAGGGATTTTAGGAGGAGAGGGTTTAGTTTGTCGTTTCTCTGGTAGTGGCAAGTTATGGATTCAATCTAGGGGTTTATATCCTTTGCTTAATTTTTTGTATCCATTTCGCCCCGTCAAAAGTAGTGATTAGAAAATCCCGTCTTTAAGTTACACCTAATCGTTAAGAAAAAGCAATATTTTATTATTTTTTAATCATTTTCAGAAAAACCGTTGAATATAGATTTTGTAAGTATGTTTTATGTTTCATAATTCCTACATCTGTTTTGAGTATTGACGCTATCATATCCTCTGCATAGACTTGAAATAGCCTAAGATGAGACATTTCTTTGGCTTTGTCCCTATATAAAAACTATATCCGTCTCAAATTTGGGGTGTTGCTATGTGGAAAAAATCTCATGTGCTTATCTCGTTACTGTTTTTGATTTTCGCTGGTAATTTGCCCACTGCACAGGCACAAGAAATTAAGATAGATGGTAACACTGCCACTATCGTCACTAGAGATGGGAATCAAATAACTATTGACGGTAATACTTTATCTAAGGATGGGAAAAATCTTTTTCACAGTTTTCAAGAATTTGGTTTAACTCCCCAACAAATCGCCACATTTTTAACCAATCCCAACATCCAAAATATTTTAACCAGAGTGACAGGGGGAAATCCTTCCTATATCCAAGGTTTAATAGAAGTAACAGGGGGTAACTCCAATCTGTTTCTGATGAATCCCGCAGGGATTGTTTTTGGGGAAGGGGCAAGTTTAAATGTGCCTGCTGATTTTATCGCAACCACAGCAACGGGAATTGGTTTTGCAAACGGAATGTTTAATGCGGTGGGAGAGAATGATTATCAAAATTTAATGGGAAATCCCAACAGTTTTGTTTTTAATACTAATAAATCTGGTAGCATTATCAACGCAGGGGATTTGGCTGTAGCAGAAGGGCAAAATTTGACCCTCATTGGTAGTAATGTCATTAATACGGGAACAATAGAAACTCCCAACGGAAAAATTAATATACAGGCAGTTGAAGGCACATCAAGGATAAAAATAACCCCTGAAGGTAGTTTATTGAGCCTAGAGGTTGATATACCAGTAGATGAACAAGGAAATTTACTAGGGTTTACCCCTCAAGATTTACCTACTTTATTGACAGGAGCAAAAAATTCGGGAGTTGTAACCGATGGAGTAGCACTTAACCCTAATACTAAAAATGTGGAAGTTTCAGGGATTGTAATTCCGAATGAGTCTGGATTAAATATCGTTTCAGGAGAGTTAAACACTTCGTCTCAAGACTTAGGGGGAGAAATTACCCTTTTAGGGGATAAAGTGGCGGTGATTGATGCTCAAATTTCCGCTAGTGGCGTTAATGGTGGTGGTGAAATAAAAATTGGGGGAGATTTTCAGGGTAGTGGCACAATTCCTAATGCTTCTTTGACAGTAATTAATTCTGAAAGCAAAATCGAAGCTAATGCTTTTGACAAGGGTGATGGCGGAGAAGTAATTATTTGGTCTGATGGAGATACTTATTTTACGGGAGTTATTGAAGCTAAAGGGTTTCTTAATGGCGGTTTTGTGGAAGTTTCAGGGAAAGAAAATCTTTATTTTGATGGAAAGGTTGACACTTCCGCAGTTAATGGTAGTTTAGGTACATTATTGTTAGATCCTGAAAACATAATAGTTTCCAATGATCCAAGTAATCCTAATGATCCTTTAATTCCGCCCACGGTTGACGGTAGTTTACCCGAAATTACTTTAAATGATTTTATAGGTCAAGATATAACGATTAACGCCACTGTTTTAGGAAGTCAAACAACGAATATTGTCCTTGAGGCGAATAATGACATAGATATTAATGCAGATGTTAATGTGATTAATACTGATGTTGATTTTACCGCAAGGGCTAATCGTTCGATTCGGGTTAATAATGGTGCAGATATTATCACTAATGGGGGTAATATTACCTTAAATAGCGATCGAGATGGCTTGAATGGTGGTTCAATTGATATTCGAGGGGTAAATATTGATGGTAATTTAGACCTTTCTATTATTAACGCCAATGGCGGAGATATAGTCCTCGGAGGGGGTATAAATCCTTTAGTAACTCCTGCTGTGGGCGTAGCGAATCAGGGGATTAATCCTAATGATAGAAACAGTGGAATCTATTTACAAGATGCAAGTTTAATTACTGATGGTACTGGTAATATTAGTTTAAGAGGATCTGGACAAGCTGGAACAGGTAATAGCAATATTGGTATTCATTTAGTTGGGCAAACAACCCTTCAAACCGTAGATGGTAATATAAATGTGGTAGGTACGGGAGAAGCTAGTGGTGAACTTAATCATGGTATTGGTACTGCTTCTCCAGAGATATTAAATGATCAAGTTATCGTTGAAGTAACAGGTTTAGGTAATATCGAATTAGTTGGTATTCATGAGGGTAATGGAGTAAATGGTGTTGGTATCATCACAGAAGGAGATGACTCGGCAAACCCAACAAGAATTACATCTAATCTAGGTACAATCACATTAAATGGTTTAACGGATGCTTCTTCTAACACATCAAGGGGAATATCTATTCAAGCTAACTCCCAAGTTAATTCCGTTGGAGGAGGAAACATTAATGTTAATGCCCATTCTATCAATAATAATGATGCTGTAGGGGTATTTGATAATGGGGCAATTATTACTGCGGGATTAACTACTTTTGACACTCTTTCTCTTAATAATGGCAATGGCGGTACAACTATTTTTCCCATCAGCAGTGAAAAAGATATTTCTATTAATTCCAATTTTTTGAGTGATTTTGCTTCTGTTACTCTCAATAATGGTAGAAATGTCGCCATTAATGATGCTAATGATGTTATTTTCAATGAATTTTCTATTGTAGGGGATTTCACTGTTAATGCGACAAACACAAGTATTTTTAATGCAGTTAATGCTAACAGTCTGACTACTGGTGAATTTGGTGCAACTCAATTAAATGGTAATGTAACTACGGCGTTAGATCAGATTTATAATAATCCTGTAGCATTACAAGCAGATGTTAATTTGAGAGGTAATGACATAAGTTTCAATAGCACTGTTAATTCTTTCAATTCTATACCTCGCGCTTTATCCATTACAACATTTGATGTAACTGGTGATGTTAGTGATATTGGTAATATTAGTTTTGGAAATGGTGTCGGAGATGATAGGATTGGCTCTCAATTTCCGTTATCAACTTTGACTACCACTGCAGAAGGAGAAGGTGTTAGTAATCTCAATATAAATCTTGATGGTATAGCGGGTAATAATATTAATTCTATTGTGGCTCAGGTTGACTTAGTATATAACAACCCAGTGGTTTTAAGAAGAAACACGGCAATAAATGCTAATAACAATGTAACTTTCAATGCTTATATTGACTCTTTTGATATTCCTTATGATTTAAGTGTGACTGCAGGTAATAATATTAACTATGGTAATGGTTTAGGTGATAATCGCATCGGTGCAGTTATCGGCTTAAATAATTTTAACAGTTCTGCCGAGGATATATTCATTAATATTAATACGATCGCAGATGGAAATAGTATTAATACTATCGGAGATCAAATCTATAACGACCCTGTCATTTTACAGCAGGATACTGTAATTAACACTAATAATTTAGATGCTCTAGTTATTAAAGTGGCAGATGATTCACCTAACATAGCTTCATTAAGAATCAATGCTAATGATAGTGTAACAATTACGGGAGAAGAAAATAATCAAACTAATATCAAATTAGGTATTTCCACCGCACGTATTGGGGGGCAACCAGCAGGAGATATTTCTGTTAACGCTTCAGGAAATATTGACATTGATGGTATAGTTAACACCACTGGCATCAATCAATTACCCCCAACTTTTGCTTCTGAAGCAGGAGATATTTCTATCACTTCTACTAACGGTGATGTGGTTATAGATGCGATCGCATCTTATGGTACTGTTTCATCAGGTGCAGTAAACATCGCAGGAAACAACGTAGATTTAGGGTTTATTGTCAGTAACAAACCAGATATTACACCTCAGCCACTACCCGAAACTCTGGGAGGAATAATTACTATTGATGGCACAGCCATAACGATACGAGGAGAAGTGACGGGAGAATCTTTAACTACTAATGGGAATTTAACTTTAATTAATAATTCCAATCCTTTAATTATTCAAGGTCAATCTTTCTTCGCTAATTCTACTATTAAGACTATTGGAAATCAAGATTATAACGGTAATGTAACTCTAGCCGATAATCAAATCGCACTTTTGGGCAATAATATCGATTTTGCCAATGCGGCGAATAGTGAAACAGGAGAGAATAATAACTTAACGGTTACGGCAAATAGCGCTAATTTTAATCAAGCCATAGGCAATAATCAACTATTAGGAGATTTAACTTTAAATGTATCGGGAGAAACTCAATTAAATCAAGTAAATAGCAATAGTTTAATCACTAATGAATCTGGCATAACCCAGTTAAATGGAGATGTAACTACCACAGGAAATCAAACCTATAGAGATGAAGTAATTATCGGAGATGCGATCGCAGTTTCAGGCAATAATATCGATTTTGCTAATACAGTTAATAGTCAAACAGGAGAAAATAATAACTTAACCGTTACCAGTAATAATGTTACTTTTAATCAAGCCATAGGCAGTAATTTACCATTAGGAGACATTACTCTTAACATCTCAGGAGAAACTCAATTAAATCAAGTCACTGCTACTAGCTTAGACACAGATAATTTAGGCACAACCGTATTAAATGGAGATGTCGCTACCACAAGAAATCAAACTTACGGTGATGAGGTGATAGTAGGGGATGAAATCGCACTTTCGGGTAATAATATCGATTTCGCTAATACAGTCAATAGTCAAACAGGAGAAAATAACAACTTAACCGTTAGAGCTAATAATGTTAATTTTGGAGACGGCTTGGGCAATGACTTAATTGGGGGAGTTGCCAGTTTAAATCGTTTAATTGTAACTAGTCCGATAATTAATATCAATATTAATACCCCTGCGAATAATAGCAGTATTCGTACCATGGAAGGGCAAACATATACAGGTAAGGTTAATACTTTGCTTGACACAACCTTAACAAGCACAAGGGGGAATCTTAATTTTAACAATCTCGAAGCCTCTGATAATAGAGATTTAACCCTAGAGAGTTTTAGTAGTGTTAATTTTCTACCTAATAGTCAAATTATAGGTAAAGGTGGCGATTTAACTATTCAAAATAACAGCGATCGCACTACTATTATAGATAACTCCATAAATAGAGGTGATTTACTATCTTTCAATATTCGTAATTTGGGACAAGTAGAAGGCTTTGATAATATAATTATCGGTACGGAAAAAAGTGGTAGAATTGATGTTAACCAAGCTCTAGTAATTCGTGATCCTTTAACTCTCAGAGCTAGTGAAATTAACGTAAATGAGAACATTAATGGTAATGGTAACGCTTCTGTCACTATTGAAGGTTCAGAGACAACTACTACTTTAAATGCTAATATTACGACTCAGGGCAATGCTATCACTATTGATGATAATGTGATTTTGGGTGATGATATTATTCTTAGCACTAATTCGGCTCGTGGTTCGGCAGATATTGATATTCTCGGTACAATTGACGGCAATCACGATTTAACCCTCAATGCTAATGGTAGCAATATTTTAATTGAAGGTGCGATCGGATCTTCTCAGATTCTCAACAATCTTGAAACGAACAGCAGTTTAGTAACCCTTGATGGTAATTCTGTTTCTACTAATAATAGTCAAATTTTCAATAGTGATTTACAGCTAGGAAAAAATATTTCTTTTAATACCCCTGATTCTTTTCGTAGTGGGAACATTAACAGTGATGGCACTAACCTAAATATTTCCGCTCAAACCATTACCACAGAAAATATCAACACTCAAGGAGGAGATGTAACCCTAAACGCCAAAAGTGACATACAAGTTAGCACCATTAACACATCAAATCCACAACAAGGAGGCGATGTGGAGATAACAACCCTTGGTAACTTTCAAGCCACAGGAATAGAAAACGGTACAAGTATCAATACCAGTGGCGGAAATGGTGGTGCTGTAACTATTGATTTATTTCCGGGGGATTTAGAAAATGAAGTCAGAGAAGATAGTCGTTTACCCTTTATTATCGGTGATGCTAGTGAAAATGGTACAGCTGGACTTATTACTAATAGTCGATTTACCCTAGGGCGAGGAGAATATTTTATCACCACAACCGAAGGTAATTTAACCTTGAGACTTTTAAATAACTTACCCTCATTTATAAACAACACGCAAGTAGTTCAAGAAACTCCTATAACCCCAACTCCTGAAATTGCCCTTTCATCTCCCCCTATTCCTATTGCTACTATTGATCAAGCAAAAGAAATTTTAACCGCCATAGAAAGAGAAGCGGCGGAAAAACCTGCTTTAATTTATGTTAGTTTTACGCCAAAAGGTTATCAACCTCAAGATTTAGAAGCAGAATTTGCCAGAAGAGAAGCCACCAATACTCAAGAATATAGCCGAGTCAATATTAATCAGGTCAATTTACAACCTAGTCTTAATATACAACCGACGGATGAAGACCAATTAGATATATTAGTAGTCACCAAAGATGAAAAACCTTTAAGAATAGTCGTACCAATTAACCGTAAACAAGTAGTTGAAACCGCAGGCAATTTATGGGCGACAACTTCCGATGTTTTTGCTCTTGATGATAGTTATAAACCCCACGCCAGTGATATGTATGATTGGTTAATTAAACCTTTGGAAAAAGAATTAGAGGCGAGAGAAATTTCTAATCTCCTGTTTATTTTGCCAACGGATATGCGCTTTATTCCTGTTGCCGCTTTATATGATAGAGAAAATCAACAATTTTTAGTGGAAAAATATAGTAGCGGTTTAGCACCTAGTTTAAACCTGAATGATAACCGTTATCGCCCTATTAAAGATTTAAGTTTATTGGCAATGGGTGCATCAGAATTTGCCGATGATAGTGTTGTGCCTTTACCTGCCGCTAGTCTTGAATTACCTAGTATTCGCAAGGTTTGGACTGGAGAAACCCCAGAAAATTATCAAGAATACCTCAATGAGAATTTTACCCTCGAACAAGTAAGAAGTAACTTAAATAGCCAAGCCTTTGGAATTGTTCATTTTGGTACTCATGGAGATTTTAACCCCTCTGAAACGGATGAGAGTTTTTTACAATTGTATGACTCCCGTTTAAATATTACGGAAATGCGTCGTTTGGGTTTGGATAATCCCTTGGTAGATTTAATGGTATTAAGTGCCTGTGAAACTGCCTTTGGTAATGAGGTTGCGGAATTAGGATTTGCGGGTTTAGCAGTACAAGCAGGAGTTAAAACGGCATTGGGTAGCGTTTGGCAAGTTAGTGATACTGGTACACTCGCATTAATGACTGATTTCTATAGTAAATTGAAAAATACCACTACCAAAGCAGAAGCCCTACGTCAAGCACAATTGGATATGTTGAAGGGCAAGGTTTATAAAACCAGTGATGGTAATACTATTGTTACTCCTAATTTAGATATTTCTTTGGAGGATTTACCCGATACTTCTCGTTTTCCTGAAGATTTTTCTCATCCCTTTTATTGGGCTCCTTTTACGATGATTGGTAATCCCTGGTAAAGGTAAATTAACAATTAGTAATTATATTTTTCCGTTAGGTGTGTTTTGGTTTTCATAAGTGGAGAGGTTTGAGATGTTAAACTCTTGAATATTTTTATTTATTACCTACTACTTAAAAACCTGACAATTTTGTTGATAACAAAAATTATTATTTTTTGTCAATTTTGTCGTTATAATCTAATCAAAATATCTTTTATGCTTATTAAAAATCAATAAAAATTATGAATAAAGTTAATTTATTAAACTTTTTTTTAACTCTTAATTCTATTCTATTATTGGGAGTATTTTTTAATAAAAATATGGCTTATGCTCAAGATTATCCTAATCATAATAGTTTTTACATTGCTCAAAATTTAGAAGAAAAATTAAAAATTAGTGAGATAAAAGTCGTTAATAATACTATTTTTGAAGAAGAAATTAAAGGAATTATTGAACCCTATAAAAATAGTGATTTAACCCTCAAACAATTAGAAGATGTCAGTAATGAAATTACAGCTCTTTATCTCAATAATGGTTATATTACCACTAGAGCTGTTTTGGAAAATATTACTTCTGATAATGTAGCGGTTATTCGAGTGGAAGAAGGACAAATAGAGGAAATTAATATTGAAGGGGCTCAAAGACTGGAAAATTATGTCAGAGAAAGGATTGGATTAGGTACGCAAACACCTCTTAATAGTGGTAAGTTGGAAGACCAATTGCGTTTATTAAAAGTTGATCCTTTAATCGATAATATTGAAGCTAGTTTGCGTAAGGGTAGCGGTGAAAGACAAAGTATTTTAGATATAAGGGTAACAGAGGCTAATCCCTTTTTCGGTACTGTGGGTATTGATAATTATTCTCCTCCAAGTATTGGTGGTACTCAAATGACGTTTAATTTGGGTTATGGAAATGTATTTGGTTTGGGGGACAGTTTTGCTGTTTCCTATCGCCCTCGTTTGGAGGATTGGACTGGTACATATAATCTTGATTTTAATTATTCTGTACCTCTTAACCCAATGAATGGTACTTTACAAGCAAGGGTGTCTCTTCAAGAAAATACGGTGGTAGAGGGAGATTTTCAGGAGTTGGATATTAGTGGTGAGAGTCAATTTTATGAAATTAGTTATCGTCAACCGATTTTACGTAATCCGAGAGAGGAATTTGCTTTATCTGTGGGTATGAGTTACCGCAATGGACAAACTTTTACTTTTCAAGGTCCTACTCCTTTCGGTTTTGGTCCTGACGAAGATGGTATTAGTCGCACTAATGTGGTTTCTTTTGGTCAAGATTATGTTAAACGAGAGCCTACGGGGGCTTGGGGGGTGCGATCGCAGTTTCGGTTAGGGGTAGGTTTATTAGATGTTACTACTTCAAGCAGACCAAATGATCCTGATGGTTATTTCTTTGCATGGTTAGGACAGGTACAAAGAGTACAATTAATTAACCCTGATAATTTATTAATTATTCAAGCAGATTTACAATTAAGTGACAGTCCCTTACTTCCTTCAGAGCAATTTGTTATTGGTGGAGGGCAATCAGTGCGGGGTTATCGTCAAAATGTAAGGGCGGGGGATAATGGTTTTCGTTTTTCCATCGAAGATCGTATTACTCTTGTCAAAAATGAAGAATTGCTTCCTGTATTTCAGTTAGCTCCATTTTTCGATATGGGTTCGGTGTGGAATGCTCCAGAAAATCCCAATTTTCAAGCTGATGAGCGGTTTATTGCGGCTTTGGGTTTAGGCTTAATTTGGCAACCCATAGATGGTTTAAATCTTCGCATTGACTATGCACCACCTTTAATTGATTTAGTAGATAGGGGTAATAATATTCAAGATGATGGTCTGTATTTTAGTTTGAAATATAATTTTTAATCTCAAATTCCTTAAGGGAGCGAGACGCTCCCACTAAAAACTTTTCAGCAACTATTTAATTCACTAATTTCTCAAAAATTCTTATTAATGATTCTGCGTTGTCATTACTGTTTTTATATATTTCCATAGATTCTTCTAGTTTTTCTTCTATTTCTTGGGTGCGATCGCCTATTTTTTCTTGGTAGTCATTCAAACATTCTATGAGTTTTTCTTCTATCAAATTAAATAAATTTTGGTACTCCTCGCTAATTTCCCCAGAATCTGAGCTATATAACGTAATTAAAGTTTCCGTAGCTTCTTCTATTATTTCCTTATTTTCTTCATTAACATCCGTTATAGTTGAAATAATGTTATCTAAAGTAGAAGGAATTTCTGCAATATTTTCTTCAATAAAATTATTTAAATAGTCATCATAAAAGCGAACAAAATTTTCTGATTCTTTGTCTATAACTTCTTGATAATGACTTATAGCTCTTAATATAATTTCATCAAGAAAACGGTGGGTATTAGTCAGATTTTCTGTTAAAGAGGGTTCTATTTCTTGGACATTTTTATTAAATAGATTAACAATTTCCTCGAATTCTTCTAATTCTTCAGCAATATCTTGATCATTACTATTTATTTTTTCTGCGAGGTTAATAATATCTTCTTTAATCTCAACTGTTAACTCTTCATTTTCCGTAACAAAATCCTCTATTTTCACCTCTAAATCATCTAATTCCGTTAACATTTTTTCAACTTCATTAGTAAAATTATCCTCAAGAGTCGTTATTTCATTAAGTAATAATTCCGTTGTTTCCGTCAAGTTATCCCAAATTTCCTCGATAGTAGTATCTGTTTCTACCAGAAATTCTCGCAAATCTTCAATATTCCCGTAAGTTTCTTGTTTTTCTGCTTCAAAATTCAGTAAACTCTCATGAATCGTTAAAACATAATCGGCGAATTTTAACATAATTATACTGACCGTTTTCGCAAATATATTTTCAGTATAATTTATTCTTTTCGACTTGAATTCCCTCGTTAGCACTCAATAAAAAAGAACCCCACCTTCCACGAAGTAAGGAGGGGTAATTCAAAACCGTTGTATTGATCGCCAGAGCGAAAAAGTACTAGCGAACCACAATCGTCTGGAATCAGCCGCCCATAATAGCTTGAGCAAGACCGATGTATAGTGGTATTCCTATGCCAATCGCAACCGGCGTGCCGATAGCGGTGGATGAGCCCACATAGGCAGAGGGATTAGCTGAAGGGATACCTGCCCGTAAAGTGGGAGGTCCAGAAATATCTGAACTGGAACAAGCAATAACGGCTAAAATTACTACGCCACCAAGGCTAAATCCAGTCAAAGCATGAGCAATCATCCCGAAACCGAAAGCGATGAATCCATGTACCAATGGCGCAATAAAAGCATATACTGCGTACCACTGAGCTACTTTGCGCAACTCACTAAGCCTTGCAGTCGCCTCCATACCCATTATTAACATCAAAATGGAAAGTAAACCACGAAATAAGGGATTGAAGAAACTCTCGTAAACACTTTCAGGCTGGGTGAACAAACCTAAAGCAAGTCCAAGTAACAATGCGGATAAAGCAGAACCTTGCAAACTTTCTTTAACAATAGGCCATATTTCTACTCGCTTTGGTGTACCACGTTGTTGGCTAAGATACTCTTGACGAGTTGTAGGATATTCCATACTAGAGTAATCCCCTGCGGCAACTGCCTGTTTACTAACATATTCTACTTTGCTGAATTCTTCTTCTTTATCATTACGGCGTTTGCTCAGATAAACACTAGCCATAACGATCGCAGTTACAAGAGCAGGAATATCCATAAATGGGTAAAGAGCCGCCGCCCAGGCTTCGTATTCAATACCTTGAGCTTCCAATGCCGTTAAACCTGCCGCCAAAGTAGAACCACTAACTGCCCCGAATAAACCTCCCGTGGCTAAAGCATCTACTGTTTTGATATTAGGTAATTGAGCTAATGTATATCGGGCAATGAAAACGATTAATATACCTAGCAAAACAGCAAACAAAGCGGGTAAAAATATTTCCCCTAAATTGGCTTTACGAATTGCAATACCACCGCTCAAACCGACTTTAATAAGTAGCATGAAAACAATAAACTTATAAATTGAGTCGGGAATTTGTAGTTGGCTACCGAGGGCGGCAATTATCATTCCACCAATGAGAAACCCTAAAGTTGGGGATTGCAACTGTCCGATAAAATCAGATACAAAATTAGATAAGAAATCCACAAATACCTCCTTCTGCCTCCTCAAAAGAGGAGCTATTTTTATAGACTATAATCTATTGTTTTTTTTAAATCATGCAGTTAATTCTATCGTAGAATGTCCAGATTGTTGCTCTCTTTGACACCAATTTAGAACGCAATATCTGATTTGAATGATAAGTTTTTCTTTTGTATAATTCCTCCCTTTAGCTAAAGTAAATTGCGATTGTTCTTTTCAATGAATAGTCTTATTGAAAATGTTTCCCTTATCCTGAGAAAATCCTAATCCACTTGCAATGGTGCTGAATCCACTGGTGGAGCAGTATCTAAAGAAGGACTATAACGAGCGACATTAAACCAAATTATTGACAGCAGTAAACCAAAACCACAACCAATCAGAAAAATCCAACCGTGAGAAGGTTCTAAAACACAAAGCAAACGGCGATTACTGCCATATACTTGCACTACCCACCCCTCGTCATTATTCAACTTTGGCTGTGAGTGTCTCGATTCAAAATTATTCATTTTTTTTGCTCCAAGCTGTTTTTTTGTATAGACTACAAGCTGTATGCTTATTTACCTCAAAATTAATACCTATTAAAAACTCATCTGTAAGGTATTGAATCAAGAGTTAGAACAATAGTTCTATTTTTTTGCTTTTTTAAACCATTTTTATAGATATAAATCTATGATTTAAGTGATTAGCATTATTTTTAGTATATGCACCCTGTCATTAACAAGCAACATTTTTCGCCAAAAATTGCCTCAGACTTATTAAGCCTATTGATAATAAAAACTTATGCTATAAATCCGATTTTTATGCCTATGTCTCCTCTTGACTGATCAATAAATGTTCTGTTAGAGTGCTTAACATGACAACGACACACACTATTGTTAGACAATGTGTACACAAAAATGAGGGTATTCCCTTCGTCCACTTGAAACTATAAGGTGTTGCACAATGTTGTCATTTTCTTACGTTTCTATTTAGTTTAATGAGTATATACATCAAGAGGTAATCTACATGACTCAGCAAGCCAGTAAGCTCGTCATCGTCACGGAAAAGTTACTGCTAAAACCGATCGCCAAGATCATCGATGCAGCCGGAGCTTCCGGTTATACGGTGGTAGCCGCTGGCGGTAAAGGCAGTCGCAACGTTCGCTCATCAGGACAACCTAGCGTTTCTGACACCTACTCAAATATAAAAATAGAAGTCCTCACCGCCAATCGAGAGATGGCATTGAAGATTTCAGATGAAGTTGCCGCACAGTTTTTTAATGACTATTCGGGTATCATTTATATTTGTGAGGCTGAAGTCCTATACGCACATAAGTTCTGATTTTTCAACATCTTGCACTAATACATAAAAACTAAGTAAAAGGTGGCAAGTTACAGGTAGTAGGTGTCAGGTTTAATGATTTTTGACCATTTTTAGGGTTAGGACAACAATGAAGATTTTTGGCGTTACTTATTTGTAATATAAGCGCATTTTAGTCTCACTCGATCTTAAGATATAAGGATATTATCATCATTGTCTATTGCCCATCTAAATAGGGAATCATACCTAAAGTCAGCGACGCCAGATTTTTTTATGAAATAGCTAGAGTTGACTTGAGTCTAAACTTTGTGCCTCTTCCTTGCTAGTGGGTAAGTGTAAACCGCATTCTTGTTTTAAACCATGGAAACGGGTATCTCTTTCATGATCATCATCTACCGAAAGAGGACGACTAGAGTGCCAATCTCCCACGGTGACATAACCTTGATCAAAGTAAGGATGATAGGGTAAGTTGTATTCTTTTAAATATTCATAAACATCTCTGGAATTCCAACGCAAAATAGGTAAAATTTTATACTGTTCACCCTGTTGATTAACATAACCTAATTGTTTGCGAAATTGAGTTTGATTTTGTCTTAATCCAGCTAACCAAGCCTTGGCAGATAACTCTTTTAAAGCTCGTTGCATGGGTTCAACTTTACGAATACGATCATATAAATTGAGGGATTCAACGTCTTTTTTCTCCCATAATTTGCCATAAATTGCTTCCATTCTTGCGGGGGTTAAATGGGATTGGTAAACTTTCAAATTAAGATTTAATTTATTGGTTAATTCTTCGGCAAATAAATAAGTTTCTTTCGGTAAATACCCTGTGTCAATCCAGATGACAGGAATATCAGGCACTACTTGAGTTACTAGATGCAACATCACCGCCGACTGAATGCCGAAACTGGTACTTAAGACTAAATGCGAACCAAATTCTGCTTTTGCCCATGACACTATTTGACTGGCGTTTGCTTGGGCTAATTTCTCATTGATATTTTTTAAATCTAGCTCAAAATGGGTGTTAGGTAATTGATACACTGGCTTTATTGATAGTTTATGGTAATCTTAGTCTTCTCTTTGTCCTTTGAGGGAAGGCAACAGCCAAGGATATATGACATCATCTTATCATCACATGAGAAACTATGACGTAGTTTTTTGGGAATTAATACCAAAGCATTTTTATAGGTCAAACTCAATTTTTTCTGAAATTATAGCTTATATTTTAACTTGAGTTCGATATAAAGTTGTTCAGTAGTGATAGCAGATTTAGCAAAACCCCTGTGTGTCTTCCCTTCTGTTTAGGGGGTGGGGTGTTAGGGTTAGTATTAATAAAACAGTTTTGCCCTCCCCCCTCGAGAGGGGGGATAAAGGGGGTTTTGCCCTTTGCCCCTTGCCCTTTTAACTCTTCCCTTCAGTTAATAAGAGATAGTTTGAAAGTTGTTTTCATTATTGTCATTATCATTGGCAGGATTAGCATGGGACCTAGACCAATCGCTACCCACTTGGATGGTAACATCTGAATTAATGACTCCAGTGCTTTCAACCACCACTTCTCCCACTCCTAAATCTGCTCTTAGTTGGGCGGCGGCAAGGTTATCTCCTTGTTGAGCAATAATTTTTGTTTCTGGTAGGTTATGAGGATAATAGTTATAGCTAAAGTAAGCACGAGAATAGCCATTGTCTTTTAGATATTGTACAATTTTCTGGGCTACTTCTTGATCATCTTTGGTACTTTGTACGGCAATTTTAAGGTTATGAGAATCTGATTGATAATTGGCAGAAAAATAATTAGAACCGACTTCAAAGTGTTGTGCCATAACTTCACTGATTTTGTCATGATTCGGTAGCCAATAACTCAATTCTCCCTCTCCGGGGGTGTTAAAGTCTCCGGGTAACATTACCATTTTGACATCAGAACGATTTTTTTGAGCGGCAAAGGCAGCTAGTGCAATCAATTCATTGGTGGTTAAGTTGGTATCAAGATGCGATCGCACTACATTGAGAATATCGGGCATTCTGAGGATGGTACGAGGACTTAAAGTTTGTTCAACTAAAGCACGCATAAAACTTTGTTGTCTTTGGACTCTACCTATATCACCATAAGCGTCATAGCGGAAACGTAAAAATTGAATCGCTTTTTCACCGTCTAAATGTTGTTGTCCCTGTTTAAGATCAATATACAAATGTTGACTATGATCTGTATATTTCATATTTTCGGGTACATAAATATTTAATCCCCCTAAAGCGTCAATCAGCTTTTCTACTCCCTGAATATTAATTCTAATGTAGCGATCTACACTAACGTCATCTAAGAGATTACTTACAGACTCAGCCGCTAAAGCGGGACCTCCTAAAGCATTGGCTTCGTTAATTTTAGTAACTCCCCTTTGAGGTATAAGAGTTTTGGTGTCACGAGGAATAGAAAGCACTACTACGTTATCTTTTTCTGGATCGAACCTTAAAAGTAACATACTGTCTGATAGTCCTTCAAAAGAATTAACTAAAGCATGATAACCAACGTCAGGGTGGGCTTGTTCTGGTACATCAGAGGTTAAAACTTTAATTCCTAGTACAAGAATATTAACGGGACGACTTAATTTAGGAATTTGTAGGCTATCAAAAGTAACAGTTTCTTCCTGATTAAAAACAGCTTCTTCGGCGGGAGTTAATTGGGCTTGTCTTAAGGGTGTTTTAGAGAGAGATAGGGCTAATAATGCTCCTACACTAGCAGAAACAACTGCGATCGCACTAAAGCCAAAACCTAAGAATAACCAACGAGGATTAAATTTGAGAGAAGATTCTTTTTTACTGTTATTTTGATGCTGATATTGATTAGATTGACGCTTACTTTTTCCCTCTGACATGGGTATCCTCACACACTTAATCTAAAAAATTGGGATTGTTTTTCACCATAATAACCGATTATGTAATTAAGGTTTTAAGAAAAGGGAATAGGCAACAGGGAAAGGGCAAAGGTAAATAATTAACCTCAGTTCGGTTTAAGAATATCGGAAAAGGATAGGTGTCAGGTGTCAGGTTTCAGGTTGCAGGTGTTCAAGTGATGAGAGGATGAGAGGGGAAGTAGGGGCTTGGGGTTTTGGGGTGTAACGTCAGTTCGGGTTAAGGGGTTAAGGCCATTTTATTCTTATTTCTAAGAAGATATAAGGTTTTCTGACCACGAGATAATGCTTTCAGCTTATCCAAAACTCAGGTTAATTAAAAATTAAAAATCCCGTTCACGACAGAAGGGAATGTAAGAGCCGAAAGTAAACTCTCTGAACTCCTGTACGGGCAAATGACCATTCGCTCCTAACTAACTCCGAACTTCCACTCATTATCCTTTTAGCAACTATAATATAGTTTCTGTTGTTTCCATAGAATCTGATGACAAAAAGCGATCGCCCCTTATTATTAATAGTAGATGGACATTCCCTTGCATATCGTGCCTATTATGCCCTAGCTAAAGCCAAAAAGGGGGCGTTGCGTACTTCCACAGGTATTCCTACAAGTGTTTGTTTCGGGTTTCTTAATTCCCTCTTTACCATCATTAGCGACTATCAACCCCAATATGTAGCCGTTGCCTTTGACTTGAAAGAAGCTACTTTTCGCCACACTGCTGATAGTAATTATAAGGGCGATCGAACTCCTGCTCCTGATGATTTTATTGAGGATGTGAATAATTTACAGATTTTGTTAAAGGCTTTAAATATTCAGATAGTCACCGCCGTTGGTTATGAAGCTGATGATGTTATCGGCACATTAGCCACCCAAGCAGTAAAATCCCATTGTCAAGTTAAAATTTTAAGCGGCGATCGAGATTTATTTCAATTAGTAGATGATGAAAAAGAAATAAGCGTCTTATATTTAGAGAAAAATATCGGAAAATATAGCACTTATAAAGAAGAAGAAGTGTTTACCAAAATGAAGGTAAAACCATCGCAAATTGTCGATTTTAAAGCATTATGCGGCGATAAATCAGATTGCATACCCGGAGTTTTAGGGATTGGAGAGAAAATTGCTAGTAATCTTTTAGCAGAATATGAGACATTAGATAACGTTTATCACAACTTAGATAATATTAAATCTGCGGTGAAAACTAAACTAATTAACGGAGAAAAAGACGCTCAACACTCCCAATTTTTAGCAAAAATAGTCACAGATATTAACTTAGAAATATCCTTAGATGATTTGCAACTAACAGGATTTAATAATCAAGAAATAATCCCCCTCTTACAAACCTTAGAATTAAATAGCTTCGTCAAACAAATTAATCAAATTCAAGAGAAGTTAGGGGGTAGAATATTAGATAATCTGACAGAAAATAATGGGCAATTATCTCTATTTACTATCGGGAAAGGAGTAAAAGATATAGGTAAAGATAGGCAACAGTTATCCTCCTTTAATCCCCCCTTAGTAAAGGGGGAAAGTAACTCAGAAACTAATAATAATTCTCAGTCAATAGATACTTTAATTGTTGATAATATAGAAAAATTAGAGACCCTAATCAACAATATAAAACAGGCAAAAATTACCGCTTGGGATACCGAAACTGACTCCCTTGATACTCTTACCGCTAACTTAGTAGGAATTGGTTGTTGTTGGGGAAAAACTCTCAAAGATACTGCCTATATTCCTCTACATCATAAAGAAGGAAAACAGTTAACTTTAGATATTATTCAGACAAAATTAGAGCCTATTTTAAACTCTACAGAATATCAAAAAACCTTCCATAATGCAAAGTTCGATCGCCTCATCTTTCTGAATAATGGTATAGAAATTACAGGTATTGTCTGCGACACTATGCTAGCTAGTTACGTTTTACAACCCGAAGAAAGTCACAAATTAAGTAACTTATGTATCAAATATGGCTGTGAATTTATTGCCCAAGATTATGAAAATTTAGGCTTAGATAAAAAGCAAACTATAGCAGATTTACCGATAGAAAAAACAGCTAATTATTGTGCCTTAGATGTATTGGCAACATTTCATTTAACCGAGATTTTAACCACTGAATTAGAGAGAATTCCGTCACTTAAAAAAGTATTTGAACTGGAATTAAAACTAGAACCCATTTTAGCCCAAATGGAACAAATAGGAGTATTAATTGACAGTGAATATCTGCAAGAATTAGCCAAAGAAGTTGACTCAGAATTACTAACTATTGAAACAGAAGCCTATGAAGAAGCGGGAGAAGAATTTAACCTTGCATCTCCTAAACAAATGAGTGAATTATTATTTGAAAAATTAGGCTTAAATAAAAGAAAAAGTAGTAAGACAAAAACAGGCTATTCTACCAATCAAGCCGTATTAGAAAAACTAAAAGGAGATCATCCCATCATCGACTTAATTTTACAACATCGCACCTTAGCGAAATTAAAATCTACCTATGTGGATACCTTACCCACTTTAGTTAATCAAAAAACCCAAAGACTACACACCAATTATAATCAAACCGTGACTGCTACGGGCCGACTTTCTTCATCCAATCCCAATTTACAAAATATACCTATTCGCACCGCTTTTTCTCGACAAATTCGTAAAGCCTTTATTCCACAATCAAACTGGGTATTTTTAAGTGCAGATTATTCTCAAATTGAATTAAGAATTTTAGCTCATTTAAGTAATGAACCCATTTTAATATCTGCTTATCAAAATAATCAAGACATTCATACCGTTACCGCTAAATTATTACTCGAAAAAGAAGATATTACCCCAGAAGAAAGAAACTTAGGAAAAACGATTAATTTTGGTGTAATCTATGGCATGGGTGCACAAAAGTTTTCCAGAGAAACAGGAGTAAAGACAGCAACGGCTCAAAAATTTATCGATATATATAGAGAAAAATATGCTAATATTTTCAATTACTTAGAAAACCAGAAAAAAGAGGCTTTAGTTAATGGTTACGTCACTACTATTTTAGGAAGAAGAAGATATTTTTATTTTAATGATAGAGAGGCAGAAAAATTAATCAATACTGATATTAACTCCTTTGAATTATCCGATTTTAACTTTAACTATCAAACCATACAAATGTTAAGATCTGCCGCTAATGCACCAATTCAGGGTTCTAGTGCAGATATAATTAAATTAGCCATGATAGAAGTGAATAAAATTTTAGCTGAAGAAGAGGGTAATTTATTATTACAAGTTCATGATGAATTAGTGTTTGAATTACCCTTAGAAAAAGTTGATGATTTGAGTTTCAAAATTAAGGAAGCAATGGAGAATGTGTTATCCTTGAAAATACCTTTATTAGTAGATATTCACACGGGTAATAATTGGATGGAAGCAAAATAAGTGGCTCTATCACTTCTCATCGTGTAAATTATTAGTTAGGGTAGGCAAGAGGCAAGAGGCAAGAGGCAATATATTAAATAATAATTTATAAATTTTTAGTTTTTGTTTTACTATAAACACCATTCAATAAAGGTTATGGAAGTCCTGTTTCCCTTAATTTATCATAACCACACTCTGAAGAACCAAATAAATTAGCAAATCAAAAATTAATGGCTCTATCACTTCTCGTCGTGTAAATTATTAGTTAAGGTAGGCAAGAGGCAAGAGGCAATAGGCAAGAAGCAATAGGCAATAGGGGATTATTAAATAATAATTTATAAACTTTTAATTTTTATTTTACTATAAACACTATTCAATAAAGGTTATGGAAGTTATTTTTTATTAATTTATCATAACCACTGTAGAAGAACCAAATTAATCAATAATCTTGTTATAAATAATCAACAGTATAGTGAATAAAGATTTCTTCTTTAATATTTATCACTTCTAATAATTGCAGAGAAATTATTGAGTGCATATTCTCATCTAAAAAAGTTGAGCAAAAATTAGGAGCTTTACTGTTTAATATTAATAAAGGACAAATAGTTATCCATAAATCATCAATTAATTTATCTTTTAAAAAAGAAGTTATTAATTTTTCTCCTCCCAAAATGGCAATTTTATTAATGTTCATATTTTGTAAATTATCAAGAATAAAGTGCCAATTAATTATTGATGATTCTGAGATAAAAATATTCTGAAAATAAGATTTTTCACCTTCTTTTGATGAATATTGAATATCATTATTGCAATTGGGAAAAGTATTTATATTTTCATGCCATGTATTTAATCCCTCTTTAGTGGTAATTAAACCACGAGGTATCGGTTGGGAAAAAAAAGCCCAATCAGGTTTAAGATTACCAGAGGGTGAGCAAACTATATGCAAAGGTTGAGGCTGTTGGTGTCTTGCTTGTCTTTCTTTTATTAATTTTGGGTCTTTGATTGATAAACTTGTACCATAAGCACGGAGAGTATTTGCTCCGAAAATTACCGCATCGCACAAAGATACTTGAGTTTCTAAGTGATGAAAGTCATTAACAGAGGTGAATTTTGCTCTGGTATTGACATCAGTACTGATTTTACCATTTAAACTCGTGGCAATAATCGCAGTAATATGAGGTTTTGAACGATTAGTCATCTGAAAATATTCTATGATTAATAAACCAAATTTATTATGAAATTAAATAATTATTTACTTAGCTTTTTGTTTGTATTTTTCTCTATACTTAAACAATAAATCTTCTATTTCATATTGATGTAAAATAAATGCTTCATAATAGATAGTTGACATACATTTACGAAATTGATTAGGCAGTAAAGATTCGTCTAAAAGTTCATTAAAAAGTTTAAAAAAAGAAAGTTGTCCCCGCTCCATTGATTTTTTTTTCGTGATGCCTGTAGGAGAAAATAAATAATGGTAAGAAAAGATTTTACTATCATGTTTATCGCTACAAAAGAAAGCTAATAAAAGAATAAATAAGGGTATAACAATGGGATTTTTGTCGATAGTATCTTTTACGATTTCTTCAACTTTTAAACGATGGTAGCCAATATTACTATAGTCTTCTGTAAAAAGTGCATCTATTGTGACGGTTTCTTCTCTATCGGGAAATTTTATAATCATTCCTAATACGTGCAAATTATTGATTAAATTTTCCCATTTTTTATAGGGTAAATTATCTGTAGTAAAAGTGCGATCGCAGTAATGAATAATTTTTCTAATAACTAGCTCAAATTTAGAAGGAATAGAGATGCGATCGAATTTATATAAATCATCTGGTATAGGGGGAACAAAATATCGTAAAAAAAATAATTGATGAGTATGAGAAGTAAAAAAACCACAATTAAGAAGTTCTATTAATTTCTCAATATTGTAAGGGAATTTTTTACATGATAAAAATATTTCCCCTTCTATTTCCTTCGCAACAATCAATAATTCTCCGGGTTGTAAATTAAAAGACTCACGATAAATTTTTTGTCTTAATTTCTGTTTATGAATTTCAAAACACTCATTTAAAGCATTGTCAATTAAAGGTGCATAATCTTCTTGATTTTGTGAAAAATCTACTTCATATAAATCAACAATATAAACTGGTGTCCAAATGCCTGTTTCTAGCTGTAAATTGAGTAAAGACTTGCCAAAATATTTGATGATTATTTTCTTTCTTTTTATTTGTTCTTCCCTTTGTTTTTGTATTGATAAACCTTTCGATTTAACTGGTTTTAGCTCCTCATTTTCCTGTATAGAATCATCTGTGTTTTGTGAAACTTGACTATCATTCTTCTTTTCTTTGCCAATGGCAAATATATTATTAAACATTATTAATACAATTGTTATTGATAGAGATACTTGACAGGAGATAACTTGAGGATTTTAAAAAGTTTGCTCAAGCATTACCCACCCCTAGTAGTATCTTTTACTGTCTTAGTTAGTATAATAGACATCCCCAGAAAATATTAATATAGGCTCGTAGTTAGGGCTAAAGCCCTTATTTTGAAAATTGTTGGAGATGTCTAATAGTTCCTAGTTATTTTTCATGGTAGAAGGGATAAATTCAGGGTCATCGCTAGGAACTTCAGGAATATATTCTACATAAGGAAGATTTGCCCCCAATAAACCCTTTTTAATTCTTTCTGGAGTTTGAGAAAAAACCACAAATAAAGGTCTAATTTCTTCTGCTAAATCACTAAACATATGTTCTTCTGTCTTTGGCATAATCCACTCATATTCTTTGTTTAAATAAATTTGAGATTGGCGCCAGCGTCTTAGTAAATCCGAAAAATCTTCTTGGGGGCGATGAATAAACACTAAAATTTCTACCCCTATCTTAATCTTCCATTCAGGATCACACATTAAAATTGCTAAATCGCAGGGAATAGGTGTGATTTCATCCGTACCCACCGAACTTAAACAATCTCCAGAAACGGTTTTTAAATTTCTTACTTTTGCGAGGGGAAGAGGTATTGTAATAACACTTTCTGTGGGTCTTCTCATACTAGGAATCATTTCTAAGTATTCCCTATACATCCCTAATAAAGAGACAACTCTTTTGCGACTGCTATAGTCAGCCAACACCGTTTCATAATCTGATTGTTTAATAGACATGATTAATAGAAAAGGTAAAGGAAATTTTATGATTATTCCTACATTATTACATTTTCATGATACCTAGGATTTAAAATTTGTGTCATTCATCAGAAGATAAGCAATATCTGAGTTCGGAGTTCGGGGTTAGGAGTTAGTTAGGGGCGAATGGCCATTCGCTCGTACAGGGGTGTTAGAAGTGATTAATTGTCAACTATTTACGTTTGCCCTCTCCCTCTCGAGG
The DNA here is from genome assembly GCF_000317675.1 of Cyanobacterium aponinum PCC 10605. Classification (NCBI taxonomy): domain Bacteria; kingdom Bacillati; phylum Cyanobacteriota; class Cyanophyceae; order Chroococcales; family Geminocystaceae; genus Cyanobacterium; species Cyanobacterium aponinum. Next base: position 818,648 of record NC_019776.1, on the reverse strand, counting down.
GGGGATAAAGGGCAGGGCTGTTTCATACTAAAATCTTTGTTTAAGAGGGAGTAATAAGTAACGAGCAATGAGTAATTAGTTTTGATAATTTATTATGATTAATTGATTGTTTCAATATTTTTTATTCTTACTTAAAATCTGCAAGTCAAAAATCCCCCCATCTCCCTCTCCCCTTATCTCCCGCTCTTTTTTCTCGAAAATGAAACAGCCCTGGGGATAAAGGGGGGTTTGCCCCTTGCCCCTTGCCCTTTTGTATTCCTAATTCCTAAATAATGCCCTATTCTTTCATTGCATCTACAGAAACAGGGACAAAATCACCGTGAATGGTTAAAGCTAAAAGCATTTCTTCACCTTCGGGAATTAGCTTACCTGTTAGGACGCAACTTTCGTCTTTTCTAGCAGTTGCCGCAACAGTAGAGCGAATATCAGTTTTTGAAAAATTAGGACGGTATTCTCCAGACTTTTGCTGTACATAATTCCAAAGAATATCTCGAATTAATGTTTGATAACCTTGACTACCAGATAAAGATTTTAAACTATCTTTAAGGGTTTTTTCCAAACGGATACTGGTGACTTCCATTTGGGTGGTGGAGGTTCTGTTAGGACGCATTTTTTTTCCTCTAAACTATACTAGACATTAAATTTTGTGACATTGAGTATTAGTAATACTAGGGTAATGTATTACTGAAAAAATAGCCAGATATTTGCAAGAAAATTTACAAACATTTACTATACATTATTACATAAAAGTGATCAGAATGAAATATAAATTGACTCAAGTTTAGTCATAAGTTTAGAAATGATGATGATTTCTCTCTGAATTTCCATTGACAATGTTAGGATATAAAGAAAAAATAAAAGTAATTGTTGACCATGACGGTAAAATTAATCGGGTTAAAGGCGGATCATTTTCGTCATCCTTTGGACTTGGAAGCAACAAATAGACTTAAGCAACTTCCCGGTTTAGATTTAGCTATTAGGGGTTTTTTAGGAGGTATTGCGGAAGATTTTTTTTATCTTAATAATATCGCTTCAAGTATTCGTATTTCAGAAAAACAACTACCTGATTTGCATGATTTACTCATTTCTGCCTGTGAAATTTTGGATGTAGAAAAGCCTCAATTATACATTCAACAAAATCCTGTGCCGAATGCTTATACTTTAGCTATTCGTGGTCAAAAACCTTTTATTGTTATTCATACATCCTTGCTTGATTTACTCAATCCTGAAGAAATTAAGGCTGTCATTGCTCATGAGTTGGGACATTTAAAGTGTGAGCATGGGGTATATCTTTCTTTGGCTAATATTATGGTGTTGGCGGCGGGATTAATCCCCTCTTGGGGAACATTGGTGGCTCAATCTCTACAAAGTCAGTTATTACAGTGGGTTCGTTGTGCTGAATTTAGCTGCGATCGCAGTGCTTTATTAGTAGTACAAAAACCAGAAATTGTTATGTCCGTGTTGATGAAACTAGCTGGAGGTTCACCGAATTTGGCATCTAAGTTGAATTTATCTGCTTTTATGGAGCAGGTAAAAGACTATAGAATGATGAGTAATAATGAGTTAGGAAGACTCTTACAAGAAACTCAAACCGCTCAGTTAACCCATCCATTGCCGATTATAAGAGCAAAAGAAGTAGAAAAATGGTCTAATTCTCCTGAGTATGATCAGTTGCTCAATCAAAAAAGAATAAGTTATAATAGTGGAAGTGATCGTCAGGGCGGATGGCGAAATTGGTAGACGCACCACACTCAAAATGTGGCGACTTCGGTCATGCGAGTTCGAGTCTCGCTCTGCCCATTTTCTGTATTTCTCATAGGATAGTGCTTTATATGTGCTCTTACTATATTTGATACCAAATTCGGATAATTACCTATAAAAAAATTCCGTATTTTAAATTATTTTTAAATTATAAGCAGATACTGGGTTTACCTAATTGTGGCGTGAAATATTGCTGAATTGCTCAAAATATTTAACACTAAAAATATTATTATCAGTGCAAAAGCATCTATTCCCTATTCCTGATCTAAACTAAAAATAATAGCTTAATCCATCAACGCCCAGATATTTAATCATAACTGTTTAAGCGAACCTGATATTATAGTTATCTTGGGCTGTTGCCTACGGCATAGTCTCCTGACACAAAATTTTCATCAACTCCGAAATATATCAATAAATTTAGAATGGGCTAATGCCCACCATGTTAAGAAGTGGTTTACCACCTCATAACCAAAAATAAGAAAATGAAAAGATAGCTCAGATTCAAATGGGTGCTTTTTCTTTTCTCTCCTTTAGGTAAGCAAAAAACTCTTTACCCTCTCTAAGTCTTCTTCTTAACATCTGTGTATCCGTTAACATTTCCGTAACAATGGGAATAATAGCTTGAGGGCGAAAATAAAACTTTCTATACATCTGCTCAACTGCATCCTCAATTTGGGCAGAAGAAAGATTAGGATAGGCTAATGTTGATGTTTGAATACCAAACTCCGAAATCAAATTTTCCTTACTAAACCAGTTATTTTCTAATGCCTGACGATATAATTCTGTACCGGGATAAGGGGCGGCAATGGATACTTGAATGGTATGAGGATTGACTTCACAAGCAAAACGGATGGTTTCTTCGATGGTTTCTCGATTCTCATTGGGTAGTCCGATAATGAATGTACCATGAACTTTGATACCTAATTTACGACAATTTTCCATAAATTTACGGGCAACTTCTAGTTTAATACCCTTGCGAATACCATCAAGAATTTGCTGGTTACCTGATTCAAATCCTACTAGCAAAAGTCTTAAGCCATTATCTCTAAGTTGTTTGAGGGTATCATAGTCTAAATTGGCACGGGCATTACAACTCCATGTTAACTTTAATTTTTTCAAATGCTCACTAATTGCGATCGCTCTTTGCTTATCAATCGTAAAAGTATCATCATCAAACATATACTCCCTCACAGAATCTCCGAAAAGACTCTTTGCCATTTCCATTTCTTTGCCCACTGCTTCTGGTGACTTGGCTCGATAATTATGTCCACCAATAGTTTGAGGCCATAAGCAAAAACTACATTTAGCAGGGCAACCTCTACCAGTATAAAAAGAAATATAAGGATGCAGTAAATAACCGATAAAATATTTTTTGATGTTTAAATGTTGTGCATAAATAGGCAAAACACTGGGCATAGCATCCCAATCATGAATTAACTCTCTTTCTTGATTATGAATAATATTACCGTTTTGATCTCGATAACTTAAGCCTTTAATCTCACTAAAATCTTTACCTTCTGCAATCTCTTTGCAAGTATAATCAAATTCGTTACGACATACAAAATCTAAAACGGGATTATCGACTAAAGTTTTTTCGGGTAAAACTGCCACATGGGCGCCAATAAAACCAATGACAATATCCCGATTTTGAGCTTTAATAGCTTCAGCACATTTAACATCATTAGCTAAAGAGGGGGTGCTAGTGTGCATAATAACCAATTCGTAATCAGAGGCTATTTTCAGCACATCTTCTACTGTTTGATTATGAGGAGGGGCATCAATTAATTTACTACCAGTTACTAAAGCGGCAGGTTGTGCCAACCATGTGGGATACCAAAAAGAAGTTATTTCTCGTTTTGCTTGATACCTCGCACCTGCACCACCATCAAAACCATCAAAGGAAGGAGGGTTTAAAAATAAAGTTTTTTTCATAGTCAACAAGTATTTATTGTTGTAATAAAAGTATTAAATACAATTTCTACCAATTCTGAGCAAATTTACAAGAATTGTTAATCAAAAATATACCTTAATCGAAGAGACAAATCTTAGATAAGACGATTTATGTTTGAGTTTACTGGGGAAATAAGAGAATTTAGAGATTAAAGTTAGAGCATGAGAAAATTGGTAGCTAATTAATATACAAAGAGTTACGCAAACATATACTCGTATTTAATAGAAAAAGCCGATGATTTATCATGCCACTAAAATGCTAAACAATAGTGATATACTCCCAATGCCAAAATTAAAAATTTATGGCGTGGGCTTCTTAAAGGCAAAAGCCCTCAAGCATTTTTGAGTGAGGCGATGCCCAACCCCACTTTTTTGATTAATTTTGCACTACATTCATCCCTATCTATGGAAACTCCGCAATACAGACTTTTAGGTACTGATTTTCAAGCGAATACTTCCATCAATAGCCGTCTTAATACTTTAAACATAAATTTTTTAGGAATTTTTGAGGTTTTGACGGTGGTTTGTTAACTTTTCTTAGCAAAATTGTATCTTTTTCCACTCTCTAAATAATTCACCGTAATTTGTTACAGTTATTTTTTATTCCAAAGACGAGAATTGCGGGGCAATGCCGTAAAATAAAAAATCGTCTCAAATTTTTGTAAAAGGTGTTAAATACCCTAATCTTAACAATTTTAGTAATAACTCAGGTTTTGGGAGATGTTTGCCTGAGTGAAGCAATGAAAATTCATGGAGAAATAACGTCTTTCGCTCCAAATGTCATCATTGATGTCATTTACTATTTATTTACATCCCCTTTTTTTTATTTTGGTTTAGGTAGTCTTACTATTTCTTGGTTTATCTATCTATTTGCCGTATCTAAAATGGATTTAAGCTATGTTTTGCCGATTCATGCTTCTAGTTATATCTGTAATGCCTTACTTGCATGGTTAATTTTAGGGGAAAATGTCTCTTTTTTACGTTGGTTTGCTACAGGTTTTATTTCTGTGGGGGTTTTTATCGTTGGTTATAGTCAGTATCGAGAGAAAAAAAAATTAAAACAATTATCTTCTCATGTCACTGTTACACCGAAGGATAAAGTAAGCCCCGTATTTGCATTTATTTCTAGTGGTGTCTTTCTACCTACTGTTTGGTTAGGAGTTATTGTGATGGTGTTAGCAGATAGTATGGGGGATTTATTAAACGCCAAAGGAATGAGACAAATCGCAACCCTCAAAAAATTTGCTGTGGAGGATATTTTTCGTTGGGTAGTAGGAATTTTTACCAACCTTTATATTATTATAGGGGTTTCTTGTCAGGCGATCGCACTTTTACTGTTTCTTTCTCTACTAAGTTGGGATGATCTAAGTTTTGTTAGACCTGCCAGTGCAGTTGGTTATCTTATTACTATCATATCAGCTAAATACATCTTACATGAAAAAATAAGCAAAGGTAGATGGATTGGTATTTCTTGTATTTTATTAGGAGTGGTAACTTTGTCTCAAACTTAAGTTTTCGGAAATGTTTAGTTTAATTCTTGATTTCTAATTGTTAATTCAGCAACAATCATTGAATAATAATTATAAATAACCTACAGTAGAAAAATTATTCATGACCTCTATAAAAAAATTACATCAACAGATTAAAAATAAAGAACGCTCCGCCGTTGAGATTACTCAAGAATATTTACAACGTATTGGTGAATTAGAGCCAAAATTAAAAAGTTTTTTATGTGTCACCTCAGATTTAGCCTTAGAAACAGCGAAACAAGTGGATGAAAAGGTTGCTAGTGGTGAAGAAATTGGCGTTTTAGCAGGTATTCCCATCGCCATTAAAGATAATATGTCCACAAAAGGCATTCCTACCACTTGTGCCTCCAGAATTTTAGAAAACTTTATCCCTAGTTATGAATCCACTGTTACCCAAAAATTAAGGGATCAAGGGGCGGTAATTGTTGGTAAAACTAATTTAGATGAGTTTGCCATGGGAAGTTCTACGGAAAACTCTGGCTATCAAGTCACAGCTAATCCTTGGGATATTGAAAGAGTGCCGGGTGGTTCGTCTGGTGGTTCGGCGGCGGCGGTTTCTGCGGATGAGTGTGTTGTCTCCCTCGGTTCGGATACTGGAGGCTCAATTCGTCAACCTGCTTCTTTCTGTGGGGTAGTGGGGTTAAAACCGACCTATGGCTTGGTTTCTCGCTTCGGTTTAGTGGCTTATGCCTCCTCTTTGGATCAAATTGGCCCTTTTGCTCATACAGTGGAAGATACGGCGATTCTTTTAGGCGCGATCGCAGGTTATGATAGTAAGGACTCCACCAGTTTAAATGTGGAAATCCCCGACTATACCCAATCATTTGCTACAGATTTAAAAGGCTTAAAAGTAGGGGTAATCAAAGAAACCTATTCCGATGGTTTAGATAATATCGTCGCCGAAAAAGTCAATCAGGCAATTAAAGAATTAGAAAAATTAGGGGCGCAGGTGAAAGAAATTTCTTGCCCTCGTTTTCGCTACGGTTTGCCTATTTATTACATTATTGCCCCTTCAGAAGCCAGTGCTAACCTTGCCCGTTACGATGCGGTTAAATACGGCATTAGAGACGAGTCTGCGGATAATCTTTTAGAAATGTACACCAAAACTAGGGCAAAGGGTTTTGGTGCGGAAGTGAAACGTCGGATTATGCTTGGTACTTATGCTCTATCGGCTGGTTATTACGATGCTTATTACCTCAAAGCCCAAAAAGTGAGAACTTTAATTAAGCAAGACTTTGACAACGCTTTTCACGATGTGGACGTGTTAATTTCTCCGACTTCTCCCACTACTGCATTTAAAGCTGGAGAAAAAACTGATGATCCCCTTAGTATGTATTTATCTGATTTAATGACTATTCCTGTTAATTTAGCCGGTTTACCCGGGATGAGTCTTCCTTGCGGTTTTGATGAGAATAATTTACCCATCGGGATGCAATTAATTGGCAATGTTTTGAGAGAAGATGTTTTATTTAAGGTGGGTTATGCTTATCAACAAGTAACTGATTGGCACAATCAAAATCCTAGTTTGTAAATAGGGGTTGAATATATTCAACCCTTATGGAGTAGGGAGTTTTTAAAAGTAGGGGAGTAGAGAGTGGGGAGAGTTTTTTTGCTCTACATTCTACACTTTGATTATTGCCTGTTGCCTATTCCCCATTCCCTACCTTAAGCAATCAATTTAAACGCACGACAGTTAATTAAAAATGACAAAATTAAAAATCGGTTTATTATTCGGTGGCAAATCTGGCGAACATCAAGTTTCTATTACCTCTGCAAGGGCGATCGCCCTTGGGTTTTCAGTGGAAGAAAATAGAGAAAAATATGAGGTCATACCCTTATATATTGACCAAGCAGGTAATTGGTGGGGTAAAGAAGTAGCGGAAGGTATTTTAAAAAGTGGTGAACCCAAACCAGTGGAAAAAGATACTAAGAAAAATTGGCATTTTCCTGAAGAATGTGGTGAAATAGAAGTTTTTTTCCCGATTTTGCATGGTCCTAATGGTGAGGATGGTACAGTACAAGGTTTACTCACTCTCATGGAAGTTCCCTTCGTGGGTGCCGGGGTTTTAGGTTCAGCCGTTGGAATGGACAAAATCGCCATGAAAAACGCTTTTGCCTGTGCAGGTTTACCCCAAGTTAAATATATCGCCGTTAATCGCAGTGAAATATTTTCTAGTCCTTGCGTATTTCCTAAAGTGTGCGATCGCCTCGAAGCTGAATTAGGTTATCCTTGTTTTGTAAAACCTGCCAATTTAGGCTCATCGGTGGGTATTAGTAAAGCTAAAAATAGAGCAGAATTAGAAAAAGCCTTAGACGAGGCCGCTAATTTGGATCGTAGGGTGATAGTAGAAGCAGGAGTGAAAGCAAGAGAGGTAGAGTGTGCAGTCTTAGGTAATGATAACCCTAGTGCCTCTGTGGTAGGAGAAATTACCTATAATGCCGATTTTTATGATTATACGACCAAATATACTGACGGATTAGCCAGTTTGATCATTCCGGCTGATATTCCCAACAATATTAGTGAAACCATCAGAGAAATGGCAATAAAAGCCTTTTTAGCGGTAGATTCAAGGGGATTAAGTAGGGTTGACTTTTTCTATATACCCGAAACAGGAGAAGTATTAATCAATGAAATCAATACTTTACCCGGCTTTACTGCGTTGAGTATGTATCCCAAATTATGGGAAGCATCTGGCATCGGTTTTCCTCAACTATTGGATAAGTTGATTACCTTAGCACAAAATAATTAACCATTACTGTCGGGGTTGAATAATATTCAACCCACCATCACCTGTAGTGCCTAAAATATGATAAAGACTATGTCTTTCTATTTATGTTAACCTGAGTTTTGGATAAGCTGAAAGCATTATCTTGTGGTCAGAAAACCTTATAGCTTCTTAGAAATAAGAATAAAATGGCCTTAACCCGAACTGACGTTACACCCCAAAACCCCAAGCCCCTACTTCCCCTCGCATCCTCTCATCACTTTAACACCTGTAACCTGAAACCTGACACCTGACACCTATCCTTTTCCGATATTCTTAAACCGAACTGAGGTTATGTTAAAATGCCAACTATCTTAAGATATAAAGGTTATCGTTTTTATTTTTATAGTCATGAACCAAATGAGCCTCCTCGTATTCATGTGGACAAAGACAATTTATCGGCAAAATTTTAGTTATCTCCTGTCTTTTTAGCGAGAAACATTGGATTTTCAGGAAAAGAATTACGAAAAATACAAGCAATGGTAGAATCAAATAAAATTATGTTTTTGGAGGCATGGAATGAGTATTTTAGTTGACTTAAGAGTTAAAAATGTCATCATAGATGATGATGATTTAGCAGTAGAAATTATGAATGGACGCACAATAAAAGCACCATTGGCATGCTTTCCCCGTTTATTTAATGTTAGTAAACAACAATTAAATAATTGGCAAATATGTGGAAGAGGCTATGGTATTCATTGGGAGGAAATAGACGAAGATATTAGTGTAGAAGGCTTATTAAGAGGGGCAATTTCGCCCGATTATAAAAAACAATAACAACAAATTAAGTTCAAGTTAATTTGACTTTAAGATGCTTGAATTTCGAGAATAAAAAACTGTTAAAATACCCTTGCTCTCTTTGTATCTTTAGGAGAGAAAATTAGCCGTAGTATTAAGTAAAAAATGAACGATCATCAATCAGAGGAAATAAATGTATCTTTAGACAAAAATAATTCAGAAATAGAAAATAATAACTCTAATTCTACTCTGATACCTCCCAAACAGTTAACCTATGTAAAAAGACCAAAAACCTCACATTCGGGAAAAATTCTCATTGGTTTAGGTATTTCTTTTGCGGGAATTTTACTTGATAATAGTTGGTTAGGGGTAATTGGGTCTATTGTGGCTTTTTCTCTTGCTTTAGTTCAAGTAATACCGTATATAATCCAATGGATTCGGTTTTTTCTTACTCCTCAAGAAAGACAAACTGTTGTGGGGGTGGTGGGTTTAATTCTCGCATCCTTGATTCTGTTTAATTATTTAGGGGTTTATCACGCAGTAGGTAATTGGTTAAATCAGTTTAAATATGATGAATTTGGTTCTTGGGCCGATTGGGTAGGGGCTTTAGGGCAAATTATGATCGCAGTTTTAGCGGTTTATGTGGCATGGCAACAGTATGTAATTTCTAAAGATTTAACCATTCAACAAAATCGTATTACTCAACAGCAAACCATAGATGCTTATTTTCAAGGGCTTTCTGAATTGGTTTTAGGACCTGATGGCTTATTAGAAGATTGGCCTCAAGAAAGAGCGATCGCAGAAGGTCGAACCGCCGCTATTTTAAGTAGTGTGGATGGTTCAGGAAAGGCAAAAATTTTAAGGTTTTTATCTCGTTCTCGTTTAATTACCCCTTTAAAAAGAGATAGTCACCTAGGAAGACCTATTTTAGATGGTTCTGGTGGTTATGCAGAGGATAGAGAGTTTGGTATGAGGGTAATTAATTTAGGAGTAGTGTTGGCAGGATGTAATTTAATGGGACAAGATTTACGTTGGACTGATTTAAGTGAGGCTAATATGGTACGCACCGATTTAAGCAAGGCAGATTTAGTCAAAACCAATTTAGCTCGTACCATTCTTTATGAGGCAGATTTACAAGGGGCGGATATGAAAGGAGTTCGCTTATTTTATGGTGATTTTCATAGTGCTAGTCCTCGTAGTCGTACCCAAGCTCCTAATTTTGAAACTGGAGAATATACAGGGGCGGTAATTGAAAAAGTTAATTTCACAGGGGTGAAAAATCTGAGTGAGGAGAATCGTTATTATTGCTGTTGTTGGGGTGGAGAATATACTCGCTCAACTATTCCGGGGGGTTGTTTAGGTATTCCTGACTGTTTAACTGCCTCTCGTCGTCAACAAGAAAACCTAGAAAGTGAAGATGCTAAAGACGATTAACTAAATCTCTTGCTTTTTTAATGGTTTCGGGAAAAACACCCACGATGGAAGCAAAAACTTCATCACTAACTTTTTCTGCCGTTTCTGAATCAAACCAATGCTCAAATTGATTAAGTATTACCTGCGCTCTTTGGCGAGGGATGGGGTTATCTGTTATTTGTTTGATCAGTTTAACCCATTGTCGGCGGATTAAATATGCCCTTTGTCTTTCCTGAAAATTACTGGCTTGAATTAAAGATAAATTACCAACGGGAATCGCATTAACTAAGTCTTGATCAAAACATCCCCCAATAATTGCCCCCGGTCCTGCAAATTCAGCATAATAGGTCTTAATTAGAATTAAACCATTTTTTTTCCGAGGATTAATCACTAAAAGTTGTTTATGTTTCAAAAATTGTTCTAAACTATTTTCTTGGATGCGATCGCATTCAGTGCCATTCATAAAGATTTAGTCAGTAGTAAACGCCGTTGGCTAGGTATAAATAAACTAAATAAATCCGTTTCTACCTGTTGAATAGTATAGCCATTATTGAGATATAACTTTCGGGCTTTATGATTACTAGCTAAAACATGAAGATAAACATGAGAATAATTATTTTCCTGGGCAATTTGTTCACAGCGAGACAATAATTGACTAGCAATACCTTGACGACGACAATTTTCTCGTACTGCTAAATTGGCAATATAGGCATATTTTTCTTTTTTTGCCCAACGATAGTTTTCTCGAAAAGACAGTTCAACAGTACCTAAAATTTCCTGATTAACCTTTCCCTCAGTATTGTTAATAAAAACAGCAATTAGGCAAATATTTTCTTTCTCATTATTTTGTAGGCGTTTGCGTAAATCTTGACAGACACCAATTTTTATTAAAGGATAAACCCAAAAAGTAACCTCATTAAAATGATTAAAACTTAAAGTCAAAACCTCTGCAATTCCTTCCACATCATCTAAAGTTGCTTGACGAAAGATAGTAGGGGAAGGGGCATAATCCCTCATAGGATTAAAAAATAATTTTGGATACTCAAACCAAGATGATTGCACAATCAGATAATATCAAAGTAAGTAAAAGATAAAATAACAATAATTAAAAGTCATAAACTGCAAGCTATCAATATAATTTATTTTTTCTTACAGTAATAACTAATTATCTTTTTTATTCTATACTCACTGAGGAAATAAAAGAGAATAGTGAACCAGAGTTCAGAGTTAGGAGATTTCGAGGCTCTTGTTTCGCAAGCGTTACGGGGTTCTGAGTTTAAATCAACAGATTTTGACAAAAACAATAAATAACTCAAGCTATGACTAAATAACGTCACTTAGTTAAACGTAAAATAGGCTCAGTTAGTAGTTAGGGCTGAAGCCCTAATTTCAAGAACGTTTTCAGCCCCTCAAGAGGCAACTACGAACTTTTTTTATTTAATTTAGATCTATTTATCGACGAAACTCACGCCATTGTGAGACAATCAGATTAGGTTTCTCTTGAATAATCACTCACTCAAAGAAAACTTATTGTTAAATAGATTTTATCTTATCATCTTGTAACCCATTAATCTCACAGGTACTACATGAAACAACTAAATATCAATAGTTTTACCCAAGCCGCTTTTATAGCAGAGAATGCCTCAGTTATGGGGCAAGTAACTATTGGGGAAGGAGCAAGTATTTGGTATTCTGCTGTGGTTAGAGGAGATGTAGAAAAAATAAAAATAGGGGCTTACACTAACATTCAAGATGGAGCTATTATACACGGAGATCCTCACCAAGAAACCATCCTAGAAGATTATGTTACCGTTGGCCATAGGGCAGTTATTCATTCTGCCCATATCAAGAAGGGTTGTTTAATTGGTATTGGAGCAATTATTTTAAATGGAGTAACTGTAGGAGAAGGTTCAATTATAGGAGCTGGATGTGTTGTAACAAAAGATGTTCCGTCTCATTCTTTAATGGTTGGCATTCCAGCAAAAAAAATTAGAGATGTGAACGAAGAAGAAACCCAAAACTTAATTCAACACGCTCTTAAATACTATCAATTAGGTTTATATCATGCTGGAAAAACTTCCGATAAAGGTTTTTGTTAAGGGCTAACCTTAAAAGAGGTTAGAATAATATAAAATAAACCAATCCCAATCAGAGAGAATGAAGGTATCAGATAAAATAAATACTAATACAATAAAAGAAGATTTAATTCCTTGCACCCCTCACTCCCTTGACTCAGAGTTTATCGATACATTCAAAGGACAAATTTTAAGCTCTGAAAAAGCACAAAAAATGGCTGAGTTTTTCAGTCTACTCGGAGACCCCAATCGTTTAAGAATTCTTTCCGTTTTAGCTAAACAAGAATTATGTGTTTGTGACTTAGCCGCAACATTAGATATGACAGAATCAGCAGTTTCTCATCAACTGCGCACCTTAAAAGCAATGCGTTTAGTCTCTTATCAGAAACGAGGGCGTAAAGTTTTTTATCGTCTTTTAGATCATCATGTTTTGGAATTGTACTCTTCTGTGGCGGAGCATTTAGACGAAACGGATTAACGATTAAAAGCTAAATAAAAAAAAAGTGATGGTGAAAAGGACAAACCCCCCTTTATCCCCAGGGCTGTTTCATTTTCGAGAAAGAAAAAAGAGCGGGAGATAGGGGGAGAGGGAGATGGGGGGATTTTTGTTCATAAAGTTTTAACTAATAGAAAAAAATCCTTGTATCTCTTATTCTTACTTAATCTCAGTTAACCTAATTTTTTACTTTGAAACAGCCCTGTCTTTTATCCCCCCTCTTGAGAGGGGAGGGCAAAGGTAAATAGTTGATAATTAATAACTTCTAACTCCTGTACGGGCGAATGGCCATTCGCCCCTAACTAACTCCGAACCCTAATACCTAGCCTTATCTGATATTCTTAAACCGAACTGAGGTTAATAACATTCATGCCACAGTTAAGGAACTCCAGAAATAAGTTTATTCAACAATGGGGCTAACCTTGGCACGATAAAGTAAATCTTCCCCTTGGCGATAACCCACATAACGTATTTTTACCATTTCAAAGATCTGAGTATCGTCTTGAGTGTCTTCCATTAACTCATGTATTTGGGGATCATATTTAACTGTTTCTCCCACTTCTCCAATAGTTTCTATGCCCCAAAATCTTAATAAATCTTGTACTGGTTGCATTAGTGGTAATAATCTTGTTGCGGGGATTTCTGGATTATTTTTTATAGCGTAGTTAATTGTTGGCAACTGTAAAAGTAAAGATTCTAAAATAGTGATTATGTCTCTTTGATACTCTTTGATTAGATTTTGTCTTAATTGCTCATTTTCTTTTAACAAACGCTCACATTCTAGTTTCAAATCTTTTTCGACTTCATGGGAAGATATTTCTTGGGGAGGTGTGCTTAAATTATCAATTAGAGTTTGAAGAGAAATATCAAAAGCAAAAGCAATTTTTTTGAGTATTCCTAGAGGGATGTTATCAATTAAATTATGTTCAAGACGATAAAACTGTAATTCTGACACTTGAGATTTGCGACTCAGTTCTAAATAATTTTTAATTCCTTTGGAGTTCATCCATTGGTATAAAATTTTTTCCGTTTTATCCTCTGATTGGTTCATAAATTAATAGTAAGATTTTCCATGACATCTTAATATAAAGTATAGATATAAAAAATAGAACTAACAATAGTCTTCTTTTACAGTTTGCTGATTGTAGCAACACTGTCAAATTATATATATACTTAAAAGTGATTTCCAATAACTGAAAAATTAAATTTTTTTGTAGTAATGACAGAATCTAGTAACGCCCCTAAAATCCCTATCAGGGAGTTTATTGGTACAAGACAAACTACTTTATTTCAGAGTTTAAAACAACCCCAGTTCACGGGAGAATTGATTTTTGGTTCGTCAAGAGGAGAAGAGTGGATTTTCTATTTTTATTTAGGAAGAATTATTTTTGCAACTGGGGGAAGGCATCCTGTTAGAAGATGGATGAGGAATGTTGCTAGATTTGCCCCTATATTGATTACTCAAATATCTTCTCTTGATGAAAGTATTATTAATCAGAAAAGTTTTCGTCAATTTTGGGAATACGAATTACTTAGTTATTGGTTAAAACAAGAGGAAGTAACTCGTCAGCAATTAAGTTTAATTATCAAAAATATTATTATTGAAATTTTATTTGATATAACTCAAAGAATGGAGGTTGTTTTTCAGTTGAGAAATAATCAGTCTTTGTCTAGTCAGCTAGTTTTTATTGATCCAGATCAGGTAATTGTTGAGGCTTGGCAAAGTTGGCAAAGTTGGCAAAATGCAAAATTAGCAGACCGTTTTCCCAATCAATGTCCGATTATTAGACAATATGATAAACTTCAGGAAAAAACTTCTCCGAAAACTTATCAGATTATGAGTAAGCTGTTTAATGGGAAAAATACTTTAAGAGATTTGAGTTTACAAATTAATCAAGATTTAACTCAAATAACTAGATCAATGTTGCCTTATATTCAGTTAGGATTGGTTGATTTAATAGATGTTCCAGACATTCCTTGTCCTATCAATTTCACGGATTGAATTTTGATGGAAAATTTTTTGATTAATGATATTCTCTTGTGATAGTTGAGAATGAAGATAAAATAACTGTTAAACTATATCAAAGAAACTAGGACTATTTAATAATTTATTGAGATAACTATGGACGGTTTTTGGGAGAATGTTTTACGCTATCCTCGCTATATGGTGAGTTTGATTTTAGGTATTTTCTTTTTTCTTTGGCAACAAGTAAAACCTTTATTTAATAATCCTCCAACTGCGATCGCACTTTTGGGGTTAATGGTTGGCGGTTTTTTCTTTCTTTACTTTACTTTAAAAGCAATGTTAGGAATTACCCCTGTTTAAAATAAATACATTATTATTTTTTAGTTACACATGGGTGAGGAATGAAAGATAGTAGTGAGGATAGAGAAAAGAAAAAAAGATGTTTTAAAATGCTTAAATTCAAATTTTGTTAAGTATAAATTTTTTATCAGTATATTATAGCAATATCACTGTAACTTTTAAATGCGATCGAGATTATAAATTAAGAGTAAAAAATGAAGAATACTGAGAATAGCAGAAGTAAAGAAGTTTTGAAAATTTTTCAATTGTGATCTTAAGTATTAATAAAAAAATTTGTTTTCACTATAAATTAAGAAGAAAAAGACCTTAATAATCTAACATCTCAATTTATAGCAAAATGACACTAACAAACGAAAAAATATATTAGAAAATAAAAGGAGAATTTTGAGATTATGGCAAATAGTCGTCGTGTAGAAAAAGTATCGTCTTTAATTAGAAAAGAAATCAGTCAAATGCTTATTAGTGGTATTAAAGATGACAGAGTGGGAGCGGGAATGGTTAGTATTCTCGATGTTGAAATGTCAGGGGATTTACAACACGCTAAGGTTTTTGTAAGTATTTATGGTACACCAGAAGCTAAAGCCGAAACAATGGAAGGTTTAAAGGCTTGTACTCCTTTTGTTAGGAGGGAATTGGGTCATCGGATTCGTTTGCGACATACCCCAGAAATTCGCTTTGTTCATGATTCTTCCCTAGAGAAAGGCGATCAAATAATTGATTTGATTAATCGTATTACCCCCCATGATGTTCCTTCTGCGGAGGAGGAGTAGTGTTGTTATTAACTATATGAGGAGAGAGGCTGAAAGGGAGAAACAAGTAATGATTAATGAGTAATGAGAATGAGATTTAGGGGTTTTTTATTCTTAATTATCAACTATTCTCCTTTGCCTAGCGCATCGTTACTCATTACCTTTTTAATTAAAATATAAGGAAAACTAATAATCGTAATAATTTAACCTCAAAGTGTAAAGAAATGTGAAATTCTGACTTTTATAACGTTAAAGAGGGAAAAATTAGCAGTTTAAAATACCTAGAGAATAGTCTGGGGTAAGCATAGAGAATTAGATTAGTTAAGTTAATCAAATTCAGAAAAAATAATAATCGTAAATAGTTAATCTAGGTGTATAGAAAATGATCCCCTTCATGATAAGATTTAAACTCGAAAAGCAAAAGCCAAAAAACTAACTTCCATTAAAAGAAGTTGTTACATATAACGCTATAAAGAAAATTTATATATTTGGAGGATACCAAGCATGGCACAAGCTGGATTCAAAGCTGGTGTGCAGGATTATCGCTTAACCTATTACACCCCTGACTATACCCCTAAAGATACTGATTTATTGGCTTGTTTCCGTATGACTCCCCAACCTGGAGTTCCCCCCGAAGAATGTGCGGCGGCGGTTGCGGCTGAGTCCTCTACTGGAACTTGGACTACTGTATGGACTGATGGTTTAACTGACTTAGATCGTTACAAAGGTCGTTGTTACAGTGTTGAACCCGTACCCGGTGAAGATAATCAATATTTCTGTTTCGTTGCTTATCCTTTGGATTTATTTGAAGAAGGCTCTATCACCAACGTTTTAACCTCTTTAGTTGGCAATGTTTTCGGGTTTAAAGCTCTTCGTGCGTTACGTTTAGAAGACATCCGTTTCCCCGTTGCTTTAATCAAAACTTATCAAGGTCCTCCTCACGGTATCACTGTTGAACGTGACTTATTAAACAAATACGGTCGTCCTTTACTTGGTTGTACCATTAAGCCTAAATTAGGTTTGTCCGCTAAAAACTATGGTCGTGCGGTTTATGAGTGTCTTCGTGGTGGTTTAGACTTCACCAAAGATGATGAAAACATCAACTCTCAACCCTTCATGCGTTGGCGCGATCGCTTCTTATTCGTTCAAGAAGCTATTGAAAAAGCACAAGCTGAAACCAATGAAATCAAAGGTCACTACTTAAACGTAACCGCAGGTACTTGCGAAGAAATGCTCAAACGTGCTGAATTCGCCAAAGAAATCGGTACTCCTATTATCATGCACGACTTCTTAACTGGTGGTTTTACTGCTAACACTACCTTAGCAAAATGGTGTCGTGATAATGGTGTATTATTACACATCCACCGTGCGATGCACGCAGTAATTGACCGTCAGAAAAATCATGGTATCCACTTCCGTGTTTTAGCAAAATGTCTCCGTCTCTCTGGTGGTGACCACTTACACTCTGGTACTGTTGTAGGTAAATTAGAAGGCGATCGCGCTGCTACTTTAGGTTTTGTTGACTTAATGCGCGAAGACTATGTAGAGGAAGATCGTTCTCGTGGTGTATTCTTCACCCAAGACTACGCTTCCTTACCCGGAACCATGCCTGTAGCTTCTGGTGGTATCCACGTATGGCATATGCCTGCATTAGTTGAAATCTTCGGTGATGATTCTTGTTTACAGTTCGGTGGTGGTACTTTAGGACACCCTTGGGGTAACGCACCTGGTGCAACCGCTAACCGTGTAGCTTTAGAGGCTTGTGTTCAAGCTCGTAATGAAGGACGTTCTCTCGCTCGTGAAGGTAACGAAGTAATTCGTGAGGCTTGTCGTTGGAGTCCTGAGTTAGCTGCGGCTTGTGAACTCTGGAAAGAAATCAAATTCGAGTTTGACACCGTTGATACTCTCTAAGTTGACTGTTCAGTAGTCAGAATTCAGGAATCAGAAAAACTAAAATAAGTATAAATAGTCCTAAGTGAACAAAAAATCTGACAATAAACAGAATAATAAAGTCATTTAAGCAATTGTACTTATTTAATCAATCTGATAACTGGATACTGATAGTCACTGAATTATGTCCTATAAGCAAATTGCCAAGGATACGGCGAAGGTTTTGCAAAGTTATCTTACTTTTCAAGCTGTAAAAATTATCATTAATCAACTAACTGAAACTAATCCTAGGCAGGCGATTTGGTTAACTAACTACAGCGATCGCACTTCCGTTCAAGATAGTGAAAAATATCTTAATAACCTATTGGGAGAAAATAAAGAGTTAGTTTTGAGAATTTTAACAGTAAGAGAAGATTTAGCAGAGCAAGTATTGGAATTTTTGCCAGAAATGGTAAAAACTAATATTATTCAATCTAATATTGAACATCGTCGTCATCTTTTAGAGCGTTTAACTCAAACTCAATCTTTACCTGTTAATTCATCCGATAAGGATGAAAATAATCAAGAATCAAATTCATTAGACAACAAGGAAGAATAAAAGATGCAAACTTTACCTAAAGAGCGCCGTTACGAAACTTTATCTTACTTACCTCCTTTAACTGATCAACAAATCGTTAAACAAGTACAGTATTTATTAGATCAAGGATTTATTCCTGCGGTAGAATTTGAAAAAGATCCTCAACCCAAAGATCACCACTGGACTTTATGGAAATTACCTTTATTTAACGCTTCTTCTGCTCAAGAAGTATTAAACGAAGTACGTGAATGTAAAGCTCAATACTCTGATTCTTATATCCGTGTAATCGGTTTCGACAATATCAAACAGTGTCAAACCATGAGTTTTATCGTTTACAAACCTAACAGCACTCGTTTCTAAGATTAACTTCTAAACTGAAACAAATTTGAGGGTAGGCTTCATTGTCTGCCCTTATTTTTTTATTTAGGAAAAGTGAACAGACTAAAGGATGTTGGCTCTATTGCTTTGAGTATATAAATTAGGCGTTGCCGAATTAAGGTATAATTTTTGACCGAAATTTTCTAAAACTGCACATTTTTTATTAATTAACTCCGTTACAATCTTTGATTTTTATCACCTTTTGCTTTATTCAGTAAACCCTAATTAACCTTCATTCGGCTTAAGAATAGTAGAAAATAGTGTTTTAAGTATATCTTCAGATTTAGAAAAAATAGCTATACATTGATCCATAAGTCTGATTTAATTATTATTTGATAATACTCTGATTTTGTACCTTATTCACCAGTGAAGAAAGAAAAAAGAAAAAACTAAATCTTAATAATCTTAGCAAAGTAAAGTAAGTAATAGATAGAAAAAGTTATTGATAATTAACGAAAAAAATATTAATTTTAATTTAATTAATCTTTACTATTAAAGATTTAATATCTTGGTACAATATCTTAGTAAATACGAATTAATAAATTTTGAATTGCTAATTTTTATTATTAAAATATGAAAATAACCTCTGGTTTTATAAGTTTAATTCTTAAGTTAGTTGGTGGGATTCTTCTTATTTCCTCTCTAATTAACTATGTTTTTTTCTTGATTTCTCCTCAATGGCAAGATCCAAATTGGCAAATAAATGTAACCAATGGTGCTATTGAGCAAGGAATTACGCCCTTAATTGCGATCGCATTTTTATTAGTTGCTTGGTGGATTGGGGATAATAATAACTCCGAAAAACCAAATAAGCCAGTAAGGATGATCGTTTTTATCATTGCCAGTATCCTAGGATTAGTTTATTTATTGCTTGTTCCCCTCCATTTTGGTAACATAAACCGTGTAAGCTCCGATTTATTCGTGCAAATAGATCAAAGAATTGCCCAACAAGAGGCACAAATTCAAGGTTTTGTATCGGAATTAGAAGCCATCTCCAAAAATCCTGAACAGCTCAAACAAGAAATCGAACAGAGAAACCAAATTATTCAGGCAGGAGGAAATTTAGGAGGACAGCAATTAAATCCTCAACAGTTACAATCAATTACAACCCAAAGAGATCAATTACAACAAATTTTAAATCTATCAGATAAACCTGAAGAATTAAAGGCAAAATTTCAAGAAGTAAGAAATCAACTAGAATCAGAATTACAAAAAGCGGTTGAGCAAGAAAAAAGAAAAGCTCAAGGATTAGCCCTACAACAAAGTTTAAAAACATCGATTTCCAGTCTTATGTTGGCGATCGCATTTATTGCTATTGGTTGGCTAGGCTTACAGAAAATGCTCAAAGGTTGACATAAAACATATTGACTTTTATTGCTTAATTTGAGCTAACAAATCATAAAAAGGTAGCCAGTTATCTTCTGTGGTAATTGGATGCCAAATCGCCTCAATAATAGCCCGAATAGGAACAATTTGGGGGTTATATTGATGTAAAGTGCATTGAATTTGGTCTAACTCTTCTCTCACAAAAGTTTCTAAGCAGAGATGGTAAAGCCTTTTCCAACTATCCAAATTAGAACTTTTTATCTCACTATTTTCTAAAATTAATTCATAACTATTATGCCATCCATAATTAAACTGCTCTGCTAAATCAGCAAAGAATTGATGATAACTATATTGACTCTCTTTTAACAAATCAATAGTTTCTTGAACTAGCTTTTCTCCTAAATTATTTCTAAGTTGAGAAAACCCTAATTTTTTCAGCATTAACTCTTGATAATAACCCTGATAAACTCTCTCGAATTTAGCTAACTCCTGTTGTAAATCCTCTAAAGAAATCAGTAACCCCAAAGGCTTCTGTAACAACTCCAAATTCCAACGACAAATCAAAGGCTGATTGCCATAACAATACCTACCACCATAATCAAAATAAGCCGCCGTAAAAGTAGGATCATAGGTATTAATAAAAGCATAAGGGCCATAATCAAAACTTTCCCCTGTAATGGACATATTATCCGTATTTAGTACCCCATGACAAAAACCGGCACTCATCCACTGAGCGACTAATAAAGCAACTCTCTGGATTAATTCCGAGTAAAAAAGAGTATAAGGCTTATCCTGCATCGTTAAATGAGGATAATAATAATAAATCACATGATCCAGTAAATTTTTTACTAAATCAGGACGTTGAAAATAATATAACCTTTCAAAACTACCAAAGCGAATATGAGACTTGCTAAATCTTACCATTACCGAGCTACGAGTGGGAGAAGGTTCATCTCCACGCCATAGGGCTTCCCCCGTTTCAATGAGAGATAAACAACGGGAAGTATTAACCCCCATGCGAAACAAAGCCTCTCCAGCGATAATTTCTCTGACTCCTCCCTTAAGAGTTAACCTACCATCTGCCTGACGAGAATAAGGTGTTCTACCAGAGCCTTTTGTGCCAAAATCGTATAATACCCCATCTCTACCTCTAACTTGTCCATAAAGAAAACCTCTACCATCCCCCAGTTGAGGATTATAAACCCCAAACTGATAACCATGATATTTTAAAGCTAAAAACGGTCTAATACCCTGAAACTTACCAAAAGCATCTACCCAATGGCTATCTTCTACTTCATCCTCACTTAAGCCGATGATTGATAGTAAATCATCATTACGAAATCTGAGAATATGTTGAGGAAATTCAGCAGGAGTAACTACATCATAATAATCATCCCCCAAATTTTCCATTGCTGGTTCGTACTCTAAATTAAGAAAAGGATTTATCATTTGGAATTAGTAAATAAATTTCAAAAGGGCAAGGGGTAAAGGAAAAATTAAGAATTAAGAATTAAGAATTAAAAACTCCTAACTTTCATCCTCATTACCTATTTCTCTCCTGACACCCGTCACCTGAAACCTAAAACCTTTGTTATAACACCTCAATCTATCTTATAAATTAATTCTTCTCAACTTGATAGCCAAATTCAGCTAAACGCAACCGAGATTGTCTCCATTTAGGCTCAACTTTGACAAATAACTCTAAATAGACTTTTCCACTTAATAATTTTTGCATTTGTTGACGAGAGGCAGTACCAATGGTTTTCAACATTTGCCCTTTTTGTCCAATAATGATACCTTTTTGAGAACTTCTTTCCACACTAATCGCTGCATAAATTTTCGTGATTTTTGTTTCTTCTACTACCTTTTCCACTGTCACCGCCACTGAATGGGGTATTTCTTCTCTGGTATGTAACAATATTTGTTCTCGAATCAACTCACCGATAATAAACCTTTCGGGTTGATCTGTGACTAAATCAGGAGGATAATAGTAGGGTCCAACATCAAGTTTATTGATTAATTCCTGTTGTAATTTGTCCAATCCTTCCCCTGTGATAGCTGAAAAGTTGATCATTTGCCAATTTTCTTGACATATTTCTTGATAACTTTCATTGAGGCTTTCTTTTTTGCTTCCCTGTAAATCGCTCTTATTTAATCCTAGTATGACGGGAGTTTTACTTTTTAAAAGTAAATCAGTAATATATCTATCTCCTCCTCCCGCAGGTTGAGAAGCATCCACCACAAATAAAACTAAATCAACATTATTGATGGCGGAAACAGCATTTTGTACTAAAACTTTACCTAATTCATGGTGAGGTTTATGAATACCGGGGGTATCAACAAAGATAATTTGTGCGGAAGGAGTAGTTAAAATTCCTCTGAGACGATTACGAGTTGTCTGGGCAACAGGAGAAGTAATGGCGACTTTTTGTCCTACTAATTCATTCATCAAAGTCGATTTACCAACATTGGGGCGCCCAATTATGGCGATAAAACCTGATTTAAAATCTGGAGGGGCAACGGGAATTATGGGCAAAAATGACTCGTTGGGATTAGACATGAGGGAAAATACCTAGAATATACTCACCTTGATTAACAGTATCGTTAGTGGACACATCATAAATTATGCCTTGATCTGCTGATTGTATATCTATTATAGTGGGCTTTCTCTCTTTTTTCTCGAAGGTTAATAATTGATAAAGGGTATCTCCTTGTTGAATTTTTGCCCCTGCTTGTAAACGATTACGAATAATCCCTCCTTGAGGTGCATAATAATGTTTAAGGTTATTTTTGAGAACAAATTTAGTTTTATTTTGAGGTTTAATTAATTCTAATTTTAGGATATTTTTATAAGTCAAATAGTTAATTATTCCTCTAACTCCTTTCTTGACTGATTCTTCTTTTACCCTCATTCCTGAACCTAATTCTAAAGTCCATGCTTCCACATCAAAAGTGATGTTTCTTCCTTCATGATTAAGTTTTTTTTCTAGTACTAACCAAGGATTTAAAAAGGCTTCATCAAAGGCATTTCCATCATATTTATTCATCAAAATAGCATACTCTAATAAAAAATAATCTGTACTTTTTTGGCGGCGATCGAAGCTATAAATATAATCAATAGCAGATACACTGGAACTATGAATATCAATCACATAATTGGCATTCAGAGAAAGAGACTGTAAAACATTCCTAAGATGTTCAGAAAAAGGCAAACTTCGACTATTATTTATTTCTTTAATTTTATGAGAAAAATTGTTAATAATATTAGTTAAATAATTATGATATATTTCCTCTTTACTCAAATTAATATTGAATTTAACAAAAGTATCTAAATCAGGAGATTCATGAATATAATCCCAAAAAATTCGATTCCAATTAAGTCCATCATAAGGGCTATATCTACCCGTAGAAAAAAATAAATTTCTTTGATTTGCGCCTACGGGATTACACATAGGAACTAAAATTATTTCTCCTTCTATTTGCTCAATATTTAAGTTACTAAAAAACTCAATTAATTCATATATAACAGCATTACCAACAATTTCTGCACCGTGTAAATTAGCTTGAATGTAGGCTTTTTTTGTTCCATTTTTGCCCTGAAAATGATAAGTTTTTAGCTGTAAAATATCCCCACTAGCAAGACTTTGTAAATCAATTATTTGAGTGTTTGCTTCCATAAATAAAGCCCTCAATTTGGAGAAGAATAATGAGTAATAGGTAGGTTTCAGGTGTCAGGTGACGGGTGTCAGGTGGCAGGGGTTGAATATATTCAACCCTTACGGTGATGAGGGGATGAGGAGGAAATCAATTAAACACTGTTGCCCTCCCCCCTCTCGAGGGGGTATAAAGGGGGGTTTGCCTCTTGCCTCTTGCCTCGTCTTAATTACTAATTCCTAATTACTAATTGCCTTTGCATATTCCCTTTTCTTAAAATCAATAACGATTAATAGTATTATCTACATAGATAGAATAAGCATCAATACCGCCTACGACATTTTTTACATTTTTGAATCCTTGAGCAACTAACCATTGACACATATTTGCTGACCGAATACCATGATGACAAATAACAATCGTCTCTAATTCAGGGTTAAATTCTTCCTTAATTTTATTCGCCCACTGTTCATATTTACTTAAGGGTAAAAGTTTAAATTGGGGTATAGAAGCTATTTGGGCTTCCATTTCTTCTCTCACATCAATCAGTTGAATAGCTTGATTTTCTTCTGCTAAAATTTGAGCTAATTCTTGAACATTAATACTGTTAAAATTCATATTATTTTTTACTAATAAATTTAAAAGAAAATGAAACTATAACTGTTCTAAAATATTATACATTTCTTTCTCAAAAGCGACCTGAGCTCGATTCGTTTTTCCTCCAATAAAGAACCTATTTCCCTCTTGTAAAGCCCATACTTGTGAAAATGAAACATAGCTCATAACGACACCAATCATCAATAAAGCGAAACCAAAATAAACTATTGGCACACCGGGATCAGATTTAATTTGTAAACCAGTTGCTCCAACTAATTGTAAAACTTTTAAATTAACACCGTTTACTTCTACTGGCATATTAGGACGAATAGCATTAATTAATTCCCCCTGCATATTATATAAAAACATTGTGCCTTGTAAATCTTTTGTTATTAAGGAAACTCCTTCACTTAAATCAGGTTTTGTAGGAATCCAAGTACCCCAAATTCTACCTTGATTTTCTGTGGCTAATTCTGCCATAGGTAACTGAAATATAGGACTATTATTAAGCTGAACTTTTACTCCTGAAATACTCCAACTGGTTTGATAAAAAGTGATTCCTTTATACCTTAATGGTTGATTAACAAAAATTGTTTTACGTTTTACTTCTTCTCCTTGTTTATTAATTACAGATAAATCAGAATAAAATTGATCCACTTTTCCTTCTGGGGTGTAATCTATCCAAAAATCATTGACTTTAACTTGAAAAGATTGGGCTTTTTCTAAATTAGTTAATTTTCCTGCTTCTAAATAGTTTTTAATCATAAAAGTATTGCCACTAGCAATCATTTCTTGGGCAAAAAAACCAGAAAATGCTCCCCAAATAGCACCTAATAAAATAATAATCATCCCAATATGAACAATAATAGGACCAACTCTTCCTGCAATTCCTTTTTGGGCATAAATAGAATTATCACTACTAAAAACTTTATAACCTTTCTTGTTAAGAATTGACTCTATTATGTTAAGAGATTCGGTAGTAATTTCTGCACTAAATGCCAGTTTATTAAACTGTCTCGATTGATGATAAAAACTCCATATTTTAGCTGATTTTAATGCAGGTAATTGTCTTCTAAATGTACAAGCAATTAAGCTACTGCCAAAGAGAAATAATATTGCTAAATACCACCAAGTTGTATAAACATGATTTAATCCTATATTTAGTAATACTTGCCATGTTAAAAATCCAAATAAAGCAGGATTTTCAGGGTAGTTTTCTTGATAATAGTTAATGGGCTGATTTTGTTCAATAATTGTGCCAGTGATACTAAAAATTGCAATAACGAGAAGAAGAATAATGGCTAAACGTAAATCGGCAATAGTTGATATTAGACGACGAAAATATAAATCAAATTTTCCTTTGATAGATAAATTATTATAATTGGATACGCTCATAATAAATAAAATAAAAATTTGCTCACCAAATACCTAGATAATTAAACTTTTGCAAATTACGCAACTATTCAATTATCTTTAAGTAAAATTAGTTACGCCTTAGCAAGATTTAGTAGTAATTAACTGCTGATAATGTAAGGCTTGGCTTTTATTTCCAAGTATTTGATGATATTGTGCTAACTTATAGTATATATCCTCAGTATCTTCTCCCATTTCTTCCAACTGAGAATAAAATGCGATCGCATCTTGATAGAGACATTGAATTTCTGCAAGAGTTGCTAACTGTTTTAAAGTCCAATAATCAGAGGGCTTAATTTCAAGAGCTTTTTGATAACTATACCTTGCGTTTTGCCATTGATGTAATTTTTGTTGACATACCCCCTGCCAGTAGTAACTCCAATAATCATGGGGGCGAATTTTAAGGGCCTGTTGTAAATAGTTAAGAGATAATAAATATTTTTTTTGAGCGTAATAGGCTTTCGCTAAATGATATATTGACCAATAATCTTCAGGCTTATTTTTAAGGGCATTAAAAAAGCAAATAATAGATTCCTGATAATTTTCTATTTTTTCTTGCCAAATACAACCTTGATTATACCATGCCCAATAATTATTACTTTTAATTTCACAGGCTTTTTTATAACTATTTATTGCTTCTAAAAAAGAGTTTATTTCCTCAAGAATTTGACCACGATAATACCAAGAATAATAGTCATGTTGATAATATTGTAAAGCGCGATCGAAGCTATGGAGAGCCTCAATTAAAAAACCTTGGCACTTCAATTCTTCTGCTTGTTGAAACCAACCCCGAAAAGAATCAGGACGAGATTCCAAAACTTGGCGATGAAGGGCAACCATAAAAAAACACTCCCATCATTATATTATATTTAACTATAAATCAGACAGCGATCGCCATTCCACAATTATAGCCGCAGGAATAGTCAAAGAAAGATCATCAGGCAAAGACAACTCAATATAATCAGTAGGAGAAAGCTGAGAAATAATCGGCATAAAATCATATTCTCCCACATTAGGGGCAGGAGATTGCTCTGCAAATTTGTCTTCCGCAAATAAAATTTTACCCTGATTAAAAGTTATTTTCAAAGGTTGGGGATGCTTAAAAGTAACAACATCAGGAAAAGCAACTAAGCGTAAATCAACAGTTTTTACTTCTCCATTTTTCTTACGTTGAAAAAAGACTACCTGCCACGAATTACCCTGATTATCTCGCAAGGTATGACGAGACTGGGTTAAAAATTGTTGGGGGGCTTCCTCTATTTGACGAGTCAAAGCAAATGTCTCATGGGGAAAAAAACATAACCCCAGCAAACAGATAAAAATGATAACTAAAGTAGAAGTTAATTTTTGCCAAAAGTACAACATAAGCTCAATTAAATAATGGTTGATGAAAAATTGGTGTCAGGAAGATAGATAAGAAAGTAAAAAGCAACAACGGGCAACAGGTAAGGGTTTAAATTATTTTCAAGAATTAATAAAAATAATAAAAAAATAAGTTTAATGCGTCTTACCTTATCCCACTTGGGTTAGTTATTTTAGTTATTGTCGGGCTTATAAACAAAAATAGGGACTCTTTTATAAGCAGGAGTACCACAACGAGGATCAATTTTAGCTTTAAATAAAACATTTGCTTCAGGATAAAACATAAAAGCAACCCCCTGCAAAATTTCTCCTGCAACTATTTCCACATTCATTAACTCTCCTCCATCACCTTTTACATTTACCCTTTGATGGGCTTGAAAACCAGCTTTTTTAATATCCTCCCTATTCATTAAGATACAGTGACGATGAGGCATTCCCCGATATTTATCTTCGGTTTTATAAACAACAGTATTGTGTTGCCCATAACCTCTACCTGAACCCAAAATTAAAACAATTCCTTTTTTATTATTATCCCCATCGAAATATATTTGCTCAGGAATAGTTAAGACTGGCAAAGGAGTTACTTGCATTTGTGCTTTACCAGAAAGAGTATTGAAATGGGGTTCAGAAAAAATGCGCCCTTCAATGGTAAATTCGGTTTTTGTTTGATCGATTTCTCCTATTTTTTGATAACCCGGAATAGCTTTAGCGATTAATTGACGAATATAGCTGGTATCTTGTAGTTTACGCCAGTTTAAAGGATTTTCCCCATGTAAACGGTGGGCAATTTCGGTAATTAACTCAATTTCGGAGATTAAATCGGTTTCGGGGGAAGTAAGATGAGTTGTACCCGATTCGTTTAATCTAACAAAGTTATTTCCCGATTCTGTGGTGGTGGCGTGAGGATTTTCAAAACGGTTAAAAACAGGCAATATAAGGGTATTTTCCTCTGCTAAACCGTGAAAATGTCCAAGATTGGGTTTGGTTGCTACATAAAAAATAGTATTAATGTTTCCTAACGCTCGTTTTGCTTGAGTTAAATCAGGATTAGCGGCATAAAGATTTCCCCCTAAACAAAAAAGAGTATCTATATTTCCTTCATCGGCGGCGGTAATTAAAGCACGGGCATCATAACCTTTAGTTTCTGGTAAAGATTGATTGAGTATTTGAGTTAGGGCTTTTTTTATCGGCTCACTTAATCTAATAGTAACGCCCATTGAACCAAATCCCTGTACGTTAGAATGTCCTCTAATGGGCATTGTGCCTGTGCCTATTTTTCCTGCATTTCCTGTTATTAGTGCCGTATTAGCAATACTTTTGACGTTATCAACTCCATTGGTGTGGTGAGTAATCCCCATTGCCCAAGCAAAAACTACTTTATCTGCACTGCCGATGGTATAAGCAACTTCTTCTATTTCTTCTTTTGATAAGCCACAAGTGTTAGTGATAGTTTGCCAAGGGGTATTTTGAGCATGATTGATAATTTCTTCCCAACCTTGGGTATATTTTTTCAAATAATCAAAATCAACTAAGTTTTGTTCTAGTAAAGATTTTTGGATACCCACAAAAACAGCAACGTCACTACCGGGAATAGGTTGTAAATAGAGAGTAGAAATTTCTGAACCCCCTTTAAGTAAAGATTTAATGGGAAAGGCAGGAGAAGCAAATTTAACTAAACCAACTTCAATTTGAGGATTAATGATAATAACTTTACCGCCTTTGTCTCGAATTTTGATTAATTCATTCATGAGGCGAGGATGATTTGCTGGGGCATTTGAACCGACTAAAACCACGCAATCTGATTGTTTCAGACTTTCTAGGCTTACCATTGATGTGCCACTACCAAAAACTTCTTTTAAGCCAACGGTTGAAGGGGCATGGCATAAATCGGAACAGTCAGCTAAATTATTACTACCATTAGCTCTCATCATCAATTGTAAAAGAAAAGCGGCTTCATTAGATGATCTACCTGAGCTATAACTAGCTACTCTTTCAGGGGGTTGACGAAAGGCTTGAGTTGCAATGTCATAAACTTCTTGCCAACTAATTCTTTCATAGTGACTATTTCCCTTTCTTAAAATAACAGGATAGGTTAATCGACCAAGACGATCGCACCCTTGGGAATCTAATTTTTGTAAATCCTCTATGGCATTTTGAGAGAAAAAATCCCCTTTTATCCCTTCTTGTAACTCAGATGCGATCGCTTCTACACTTTTAGCACATCTTTGTAAATATTCTCCCGCTTCATTGACAAAACCTCCTTTTTGACCACCTGTACCCCAAGCACAGGACAAACAACTACTTTTGTGATTCAACTTTTCCCAAATTTTAACCCCTTGAGGAGAAACGCTTTTTTCTAGCCAGTATTGAATAACGGGTAAACCACCACCAGTAGAGAAAGAATTAGTCGATTTAGTCATAGTCAATAGTTAAGTGAGTTTTAAACCGCAGTTTATGTTAATTATAAATGGGAGTTCAGGGTTCGGAAAGAGGTTTTAGGTTGCAGGTGTTGGGCTGTTGGGGTGTTAGGGAGAAATTAATTAAACACTTTTGCCTCTTGTCTTGTCTTACTTAATTACTAATTGCCTTTGTCCCTTGTTTACCTCAACCAAAAATTTTATATCGAATTTAATAATAAGAAAAAGCAGAAAGGAAATTTTAACAAAATCTTAGGTAACGAATTGAGAAGATCAAGT
Source organism: Cyanobacterium aponinum PCC 10605 (assembly GCF_000317675.1). Classification (NCBI taxonomy): domain Bacteria; kingdom Bacillati; phylum Cyanobacteriota; class Cyanophyceae; order Chroococcales; family Geminocystaceae; genus Cyanobacterium; species Cyanobacterium aponinum. The sequence continues at coordinate 788,953 of NC_019776.1, read as the reverse complement.
TAACCTGAAGGTAAAAGACATTATTCACTCAAAAATATTTATGACCAAAAGAACATTTGGAGTAATCGGATTAGCGGTAATGGGAGAAAACTTAGCCCTTAACGTTGAAAGCAGAGGATTTCCCATTGCGGTATATAATCGCACCGCCTCAAAAACAGAAGAATTTATGGCGACAAAAGCACAAGGCAAAGACATCAAACCTGCCTACTCTTTAGAAGAATTTGTACAAACTTTAGAACGTCCTCGTAAAATTTTGGTAATGGTAAAAGCGGGTGCGCCTGTAGATGCAGTTATTCAACAACTTAAACCCCTTCTTGAAGAAGGAGATATGATTATTGATGGAGGAAATTCCCTCTATGAAGACACAGAAAGACGTACAAATGAATTAGAACCCACAGGCTTAGGTTTTATGGGTATGGGTGTGAGTGGTGGTGAGGAGGGGGCTTTACATGGCCCTTCTTTAATGCCCGGCGGTACAGCTTCAGCTTATCAAGAATTAGAGCCGATTTTAACCAAAATTGCCGCCCAAGTGGATGATGGACCTTGTGTGACTTATATTGGCCCCCGTGGTGCAGGGCATTATGTGAAAATGGTTCACAACGGTATCGAATATGGCGATATGCAGTTGATTGCAGAGGCTTATGATTTGCTTAAAAAAGGTCTTAATTTAAGTAATGAGCAGTTACACGAAGTTTTTGCGGACTGGAATCAAACTGATGAGCTAAATTCCTTTTTAATTGAAATTACTGCTGATATTTTTCGCAAAAAAGATGATCAAACCGATGGTCATTTAATTGATTATATCCTTGATTCAGCAGGGCAGAAAGGTACTGGACGTTGGACTGTTGTAAGTTCTTTAGAATTAGGTGTACCTATTCCCACTATTTATGCGGCGGTGAACGCAAGGGTTATTTCTGGCTACAAAGATGAGCGTATTTCTGCTAGTAAAGAATTAACAGGGATAACAGGAAAATTTGACGGAGATGTCAACGAATACATCAATAAAATTCGAGATGCCTTATACTGCTCAAAAATGTGTTCTTATGCCCAAGGTATGGCTTTAATTGCCAAGGCTTCTGCTGAATATGACTACAATATCAATCTTCCTGAAGTGGCTCGTATTTGGAAAGGAGGTTGCATCATCAAAGCAGGTTTCTTAGGTAAAATCAATAAGGCTTTTTCTGATAATCCTAGTTTACCTAATCTTCTTCTTGCTCCTGAATTTAAACAAAGTATTCTCGATCGTCAACAGGCATGGCGAGATGTGTTAATTTTAGCTAATAGTCTGGGTATTCCCATTCCTGCTTTTAGTGCTTCGTTAGATTACTTTGATAGTTATAGGAGCGATCGCCTCCCTCAAAATCTAACTCAAGCCCAACGAGACTATTTTGGGGCTCATACTTATGAACGTACTGATAAACCTAGAGGTGAATTTTTCCATACAGAATGGATGCAGGGTTAAGCAGTTTTTATTTATTTTCCTATTGTCAATTTTTAGGTATTGAAAAGTAATGAGTAATAGGGATGAGAATTCGGGGTTAGGAGTTAGTTAGGGGTGAATAGCCATTCGCCCGTACAGGAGTTAGAAGTTATTTATTATCAACTATTTACCTTTTGCCCTCCTCCCTCTCGAGGGGGGATAAAGGCAGGGCTGTTTCAAAGTAAAAAATTAGGTTAACTGAGATTAAGTAAGAGTAAGAGATACAAGGATTTTTTTCTATTAGTTAAAACTTTATGAACAAAAATTCCCCCATCTCCCTCTCCCCTATCTCTCGCTCTTTTTTCTTTCTCGAAAATGAAACAGCCCTGGGGATAAAGGGGAGTTTACCTTTACCCCTTGCCTCTTGCTTACCCTAACCAAAATTCCCATACTCAAAGTAATAGAGCCATTAAATTTAAACCTCACCACTACCAACAACAATTTGTTTAACTGTGGTGAAGGTTTCCAAACTGATTAAGCCTCGGCGGTTTCCTTTTTGATTAGAAATGCCTAAAAATACAGAATTACTGCCGGGCAAATAACGATAAAAACGAGGGGAAGAATTAACATATACTAAAGCCGAATCTGTTTCCATCGCAAAAATTCTTCCCTCTTGGTAAGAGTCTGTTATCAAACAATTCGCATGACCACTACTATAATTATTTATCCAAGCAATAGCAGAAGATAAGTCATCAACTACACGAAAAGCAATTGTATGGTTTAAGAAAGGTTTACCCCACATTGGAGTTGAGATTAACTGTAAATGTTCTGGATATTCATTAACTAATATTTCGTCACCTAAAAGGGTAAATTTCTGCTCTTGTAAATGGTTAAATAGACGGGTGATAGAATTGGATTTTTGTTGACAATTAATTAATACTTTTTCGATCGCATTTACTGGATCAGGAATAGTATTATAACTATCAGTAATAATATGTTTAACTAACTCTAAATCGTTACATAAAGACCAATATAAATAACAATTGCCCATAGCAGATTTCAAAACGGGGGCAGTGGCAAATTGAGTCACTTCTTGAATTAAACTCGGTCGCCCATAGGGTATGATGAGGTTTATATATTGATCCTGAGTTACTAAATCTTCAATTTTAAAGCCCTGTTCAGAAGGTAAAAACTGTAAACAAAATGACGGAAAATCAACGTCTTCTAAAGCAATTTGTAAAGCCTGAGCAATAATAGAATTAGTGTTACTCGCTTCGCTACTGCCTCGCAAAATAAGGGAATTACCCGTTTTAATAGCTAAACCAGCCGTAATAATCGCCAGTTCAGGTAAAGCCTCATAAATCAAAGCGATAACCCCTAAAGGCATTAATTGAGAATAATTTTGACAATATGTGACTTGATAAGGAGAATTAATAACTTTCTGAAAAGGGTCTGGTAACTCGGCTAAAGTTTCAAGTATTTCGATCGCACTTTCTAATCTTTGGGGAGTCAACTTTAACCAATCAGAGATTAATTCAGGTACAGCCATCTCCTTGCTAATTTCTAAGTCAAGGGTGTTAGCCTGTAAAATATCATCAAGGCACTCTTTGAGTTTTATTGCCATTTGCTTAACAGCCTTAGAACGTTCAACGCCTTTGATACTGCCCATTTCAATAAATGCTTGGTGTGCCTGTTGGGTAACAATATCAATCGGTTGCAATTCAGAATCATTCATAATACTAAAATTAGCGGCTATAAACAAACCACAAAGAAAAACAAACTGATAGAAATATCAATCCCACCATCATACCAGAGATTAAGTTAAATCCCCCCGTCAAGGTAATTAGTAATGGAGTAGCAACCAAAACAGAAAAGAAAAAGCAAACAATTCCTAAGAGAAAATAACTTTCTTGCCAAGGTTTTTGCGCACTTATCCAACGTTTTCCTAACCAACGCCATCTTTTTTTATAGGGGTAAGTTGGGTTGAGTTGTTCGATATATTCTTTGTTTTCTGCCAATACAAAAATTTGTTGACATTTATCACACCCCATCGCTTCTGTTAGGATAATAGGCTTTAGTCTTCCTTTACGGCGACAAGGGCAGGGATATTCACAGTTTAGATCAATGGGAGTATTTTTTCGCAGACGCACGGCAATTACTTCACAATTTTTTCAAATTAGATTTATCCTTATAGTTTTATTATAGATAGCTAAACAACAATGGAAATTTAAGATTAGTAACGGCTTTAACTTCTAACTTTTAAAAATTTATCTATACTCATCATCAATTATTTATTATCTCTAAATAAATATGTTGTAAGTTGATATTGACTTTTGTTACTGAAGTTAAATAAATTTCTGAAAATATGTCAATGATTGTTGACAATTCTAGTATTTCTTCACTTAAAATAGCAATTTCGCCTTGATAATAACGATAATTAAAACCTTGTTTTTTTGCTATTTCAATTAATTTTTCTTCCTGCTCACATTTGATAAAAATAAGCTCTTTTGCAGGTAAAATATTTTTTAAATCATTTAAACTTCCTTCCTTAACAATTTTTCCTTGTTTGATAATGCAGAGGCGATCACACAATTTTTCAGCTTCATCTAATAAATGAGTCGTTAATAAAATAGTCATGCCTTCTTGTTTTAAACGAAGAATTAATTGCCAAATATCATAACGTGCCTCAATGTCTAATCCTGTAGTTGGTTCATCTAAAATTAATAATAGAGGATGGTGAACTAATGCGATCGCAATATTTAATTTTCTTTGCATTCCCCCACTCAAAGCGGAAACAGTATCATCTTTTTTATCAAGGAGATTAACAGCTTTTAGACATTCATATATAGAAGATTTTAATTTAGTACCTTTTAATCCATAAAGTTTACCAAAAAAAGCTAAATTTTCTACACAAGTAAGATGAGAATAAAGCAAATTCTCTTGGGGAGAAACCCCCAAATAATATTTACTCTTTTTAGAAAGTTTTTGTCCGTTAATAAATATACTTCCTTGCTCATAGTTTAAAAGACCACAAATTATATTAATAGTTGTTGTTTTTCCTGCACCATTTGCCCCTAATAATCCACAAATTTCTCCTTTGTTAATATTAAGATTAAGACTGTCTAAAACTTTCTTGCTTTCATAGAATTTGGTTAATTGGTTTATTTCTAGCATTTTGATATTAAAAAATAAATAATCTTAAAGGGTAATTTTAATTAATAAATAGATTTCTAAAGGGCAAAGGTGAATAGTTGATAATTAAGAATTAAGAATTAAAAACCCCGTTCACGACTAAAAGAAGTGTACGAGCTCAGCGAACTCTCTGAACTCAAATTATAATCTTGTTAAAGAGAACTAAATGAAATTAAGATAAGGCACACTATGTCTAAATGGCAAAAAAAAGCAAGAGAATTTCATACTTTGATCGCGCCGATTGTATTATTACCTCTGTTTATCACAATGCTGACAGGAGTAGTTTATCGTTTAGGGAAAAGTTGGTTTGGTTTATCCAGAGATCAAGTACATTTTTTGATGGTAATTCATGAGGGGGAATATCTGGGCGAGTTTTTAGAGCCGATTTATGTTTTGCTTAATGGTTTAGGATTACTATGGATGTTATTAACGGGCTTATTAATCTTAATCAATTCTTGGCAAAGAAATCCTTTATTTAAAAAATTATTTCACAAACAAGCTAATAGTGAATAGTGAATAGTGAATAGTTAATTACTCTGAACACTCATTACTCGTTACTTATTACTTTCTCCAACACCTGCAACCCGAAACCTGAAACCTGCCACCTTTTCTCCACTCATTACTTGTTTCCCCTCAATACCCCAACACCCTAAGCCTACGTCTCACCCACTCTCTAACATCCCATAAATTATCATATGATTGACCCCCATTATCCTCATATCGTCATTGCCTTTGATTACCGTAATTGTCGTGTGGAAGTAGAAAAAGATAGTTTTCAAGGAGAAGAAATTTATTCTGTGTGGGTTAATTATGGATTTCAATGTGTCGTACTTACTCCTTGTTGTTATAGTAAAACAGAAGCGATTAGAAAAGGCAAACATTGGATTGATAGTCAATTGATATTCGACGAATAATAATATTTTGAGGATTCCATGAAAATTTTACACTTAAGCGATATTCATTTAGGAAGTAGTTTTAGTCATGGTAAGATTAACCCTGAAACTGGTTTAAATACTAGATTAGAAGATTTTACCCGCAGTTTAAGTGCTTGTATTGATGATGCGATCGCATCTGAAGTAGATTTAGTTTTATTTGGTGGCGATGCTTTTCCTGATAGTACTCCAGCACCATATATACAGGCGGCTTTTGCCAATCAATTTCGTCGTTTAGTAGATAAGAATATACCCACGGTGTTATTAATTGGTAATCATGACCAACATTCTCAGGGTATGGGTGGGGCAAGTTTATCAATTTATGATCGCTTGGGCGTACCGAATTTCATTGTGGGAGAAAAATTAAAAACTCATACCATTAACACCAAATCGGGGGATATACAAGTAATTACCTTACCCTGGTTAACTCCTAATGTTTTATTTACCAGTCTTGAAACAGAGGGAGAATCTATGGATAAAATTTATGGTCTTTTAATCCAAAAAATAGAACTCATTTTGGAAGCAGAAGTCAGAAAATTAAACCCGAATATCCCCACCATACTATTAGGGCATTTAATGGCAGAAAGAGCCACCCTAGGGGCAGAAAGATATTTAGCGGTAGGAAAAGGTTTTCAAGTTCCTCTCTCCCTATTAATTCGACCTGAATTTGATTATGTTGCATTGGGTCATGTCCATAAACATCAAAATCTGAATCCTAAAAACAATCCCCCTGTCGTGTATCCCGGAAGTATTGAGAGGGTTGATTTTTCAGAGGAGAAAGAAGAAAAAGGTTATGTCTTGATTGACATTATCGAGAAAGAAGTTAACTGGCAATTTTGTCCTTTGCCAACCCGACCTTTTGTTACTATTGAGGTGGATGTTACCGCCAGTGATAATCCCCTTCAAACTATCATAAATGCCATCGCACATAAATCTAAAAAAATCGAATCCGCAGTGGTAAGACTAATTTACCGTTTACGCTCAGAACAAATAGAATTAATTAACATCAAAGAAATTCACCAAGCCCTATCAATGGCTCATACTTACACCATCAAAGCCGAATCGGTGAGTGAATTAGCCAGAGCCAGATTACCAGAACTAGGCATTGGTAGAAGTTTAGACCCCCTCGAAGCCCTTTCAACTTATCTTAATAATCGAGAAGATTTGCGCGATTTAGTCCCAGAAATGTTAGAAGCCGCCAACCAATTACTCAATAATGTCACGATGGAAGTTTAATTAACCTCAGTTCGGTTTAAGAATATCGGGTAAGGGTAGGTGTTAGGGATGGGGGGATAAGGTGTCAGGTGTCAGGTGTCAGGTGTCAGGTTTCAGGTTGCAGGTTTTAGAAGAAAGTAATAAGTATTCGGAGTTTTTAATTCTTAATTCTTAATTCTTAATTATTCACTATTCACTATTCACTATTGCCTGTCTTAACCAGACAACTTAAATGCACTCCTAGCTTAATTACGATGATTATTTTGATAGTAAATTCTCGCCCCTGCCCATTGTAGTTTATCTCTAAGGGTTTTATAAAAAGAATGAGAATCTCTGAGGATAATAAATTGAGCATTACAGTCAGCCATCTTGACATTTACCCACTGCCCAGGCCACATCGTAGTTGCCAATGCGCCATCAGTCCATAATTTATTATTTAACTCGTAGTCTCCCAAACTCCAAATACTAACTACAGACCTCGGAGGTAATATCAAAGAGCGACTAGATAGACTTAAAGGACAAATAGGCGTAACTGCGATCGCACTCATGCCCGGGTGCATAATCGGGCCATTAGCGGAAGCAGTATAACAGGTTGAACCAGTAGGAGTAGAAACGATCAACCCATCACCATGATACTGATCTACTACTTCTCCATCCACCTCCATTTCCAACAAAGAAGTTGGCATTCTATCCAAACAAGCAGGTTTCACACACATTTCATTTAAACAAAAAAAGCGATCGCTCACAGGCTCACAATTATCCTTCTCTCTTTCCCAAACCTGAGCTTCGAGCATCATTCTTCTTTCTACCGCATATAAATCATTCTCCAAACGATGCCAAAGTTTTTCGGTATCTTTAAACAACTCAAAAGGCTCAGTCAAAAACCCCAAATGTCCCCCTACATTCACCGCTAATAAAGGGATACTCTCAGGAGATAAATGACGCGCCGCCGCCAAAACCGTACCGTCTCCCCCCAAAATTATACCTAAATCTATTTTTTGTCCTGTTGAAGCTAAAAACACGGGATAGGGATTATCTTTAACTCCACTAGGTCCTAACAACACCTTACATTGACGAGCTTCTAATTCTTTAGCACACCTTTCAGCCCACTTTTTACTTTCTTTATCCTCTGCCTTATAGGCAATAATCACTTGTTTGAGACGCACGGATTTATCTATCTAGTATTTCCTCAATTTTAGCTCAAAATTATCCCTAAATCTTTGCCATATTGTTAATGATTAATTTTTAGTTAATAATGAAATTGTCATTAACTTATAAACCAATAACAACAGAGAAATTGTGTTACAACGCATAAAGCAAGATTTAAAAAATGACCTGATTGCTGGATTATTAGTCGTTATACCCCTAGCGACAACTATTTGGTTGAGCTATGTCATAGCTAATTGGGCGATAAAATTTTTAACTCAAATACCAAAACAAATTAATCCTTTTGACGGTTTGCACCCTATCTTAACCAATTTTCTCAATTTTTTCGTAGGCCTAACAGTACCTTTTGCACTGATTTTATTGATCGGCTTAATGGCAAGAAATATTGTTGGACAGTGGTTGCTGGATGTGGGCGAAAGAATATTACAAGCGATTCCCCTTGCGGGTTCAATTTACAAAACTCTCAAACAAATATTAGAAACACTTTTTCAAGATTCACAAACAAAATTCCGACGGGTGGTAATGGTAGAATATCCCCGCAAAGGAGTTTGGAGTGTCGGCTTTGTCACGGGTAAAGTAAGTGGCATGATACAAGAACATTTTGACAAAAATATGTTAAGCGTTTTTATTCCCACCACCCCTAATCCTACTTCTGGATGGTACGCAGTGATACCAGAAGAAGAAGTCATTAACCTTTCTATATCCATTGAAGACGCTTTTAAAGTTTTAATTTCGGGGGGAATTGTTAGCCCCAATACTAATGGCACAACTTCAAGTAATAATTCTAGTAAATCTTTGCCTTTGAAAGATGTGACTATTACTTGAGTTCGATATGAAAGTTGTCTGCTGGTGGTAGAGAAAAGGTGAAACCCCTCTGTGTCTCCCCTTAAAAGTGAGAAGGAGAGCGGAGAAAAGCATTTATAATTGACATAAACTGATTTTAAATTGAGTTTAAATTGATTGTAAATATATTTTTCCCAATTTAATGATTGTTTTAGGGAAAATTTTGTTGATTAATTAAGTCTCAGTTCGGTTTAAGAATATTGGATAAGGGTAGGTGTCAGGTTTCAGGTTGCAGGTTGCAGGTGTTGAGAGAAAGTAATGAGTAACAAATAATGAGTGTTCGGGGTTTTTAATTCCTAATTCTTAATTTTTCCTTTGCCCTCCCCCCTCTCGAGGGGGGATATAAGGGGGGTTTGCCTCTTGCCTCTTGCCTTTTGCCTTTTGCCTTTTTTTCCTTAAACTTGGGTAACTATTTAGTCTTTCCAGTCAGTCATAACCTCTTTTTTCTCTTTTATCGTTGTTTGAGTGGATAAATGGTCAGGTAACTGGCTGTTCAGAATCTCTCACTATAGCCCGTAGGGTTTAGTGGCGGGAGTATGTCAATGAAGGAAAACGGAAGAATATCTTTTTTGCTATGTTGATTGTTCATTCCAAATGCAACAGCTAAGGTTAAAATAACAAAAGCTATAAGTTACGAACACTTTATATTGATAAAAGTAAATACAAATGAGTGCAGGAATTGATTTACAAGGAAGTTTTATTACTTCTCTGACGGATTTGGGATTACCCCCAGAATTAGCAAAAACGCTATGGATTCCTTTACCTTTGGGTTTAATGATTATTGGTGCAACGGTGGGGGTATTAGTTAGTGTATGGTTGGAAAGAAAAATCTCTGCGGCTGCCCAACAAAGAATTGGTCCTGAATATGCAGGTCCTTTAGGGGTGTTGCAACCTGTGGCTGACGGGATTAAATTAGTATTTAAAGAAGATATTATCCCTTCTAAGGCCGATGGCTTACTCTTTACTCTTGGCCCCGCTATCGTTGTTATACCCGTCTTTTTATCCTATTTAATCGTACCCTTTGGACAAAATTTAGTTATCACTGATCTTAATATGGGTATTTTTATTTGGATTTCTTTATCTAGTATTGCCCCTATTGGTTTACTGATGTCGGGTTATGCTTCCAATAATAAATACTCTTTACTTGGTGGTTTAAGGGCGGCGGCTCAATCTATTAGTTATGAAATACCTCTTGCTTTAGCTGTACTTGCGATCGCAATGATGTCTAATAGTCTAAGTACTATTGATATTGTGGAACAACAATCAGGCTATGGTATTTTGGGTTGGAATATTTGGCGCCAACCTGTGGGTTTTTTAATTTTTTGGATCGCTGCTTTAGCTGAATGTGAGCGTTTACCTTTCGATTTACCTGAAGCTGAGGAAGAGTTAGTGGCAGGTTATCAAACGGAATATGCAGGGATGAAATTTGGTTTATTCTATGTTGGTTCTTATGTCAACTTAGTTTTATCTGCTCTTGTATTTGCTGTTTTATACCTCGGCGGTTGGGAATTTCCCATTCCTCTCAACAATCTGGCTAGTTGGTTAGGTGTGAGTGAAAATACTCCTTGGTTACAGGTAATTACTGCTTCTTTAGGTATCACCATGATGGTGTTAAAGGCTTATTTCCTCGTGTTCATCGCTATTTTACTACGTTGGACTGTACCTAGGGTAAGAATTGACCAGTTACTAGATTTAGGTTGGAAATTTTTGCTTCCTGTTGCTTTAGTTAATCTCTTGTTGACTGCGGCTTTAAAGTTAGCTTTTCCCGTTGCTTTCGGTGGATAATTAAGCTAGGAGTGCATTTAAGGTGTCTGGTTAAGAAAAAAAAGGGCAAGGGGCAAGGGGCAAAGGTAAATAGTGTTGGGGTAAATAGTTGATAATTAACAATTAAGAATTAAAAATTAAGAATTAAAAACTCTGAATACTTATTACTTTCTTCTAAAACCTGAAACCTGAAACCTGACACCTTATCTCCCTCATCACCTCATCCTCCCATCCCCTACCACCTGCAACCTAAAACCTCTTTCATAACTCCTAACCCCAAACGGTTTTCCCTAATCATTGGTATTTGAAAACTAAAATCTAAAACTTACCCAAATTTCGATTATGAAAATATCAATTATTGTTGCTAGTAATAATAAAAATTTAGAGTTAGCCCATCAACTCAATAAAATTGCCATAGAAATGGGTCAACAAACTCAAATTATTGATTTAATTGAAGAAGATTTACCTTTATACACTCCTAAAATTCAGGCTCAATCGGGTATTCCTGATAAAGTACAATCACTATCTCAAACTCTTATTAATACTGAGGGAATGATTTTTGTCGCCCCTGAATATAATGGTGGTATCCCTCCAATTCTCACAAATGCGATCGCATGGTTGAGTGTTAGTGGTGATGATTGGCGTAGATGTTTTAACAGTAAACCTGCCATGATTGCTACCCATAGCGGTGGTGGTGGCCAGTATGTATTATTGGCGATGCGATCGCAACTTTCCTATATTGGGATGAATGTAGTGGGAAGACAAATTATTACTAACTATCAAAAGTCTTTGAATTTAGATTCTGCCCGAGAGGTTATTTCTCAGTTAGTTGCCATGAAAATAAGTTAATTTGGTTTGGAGTCGTTATGAATTGGGGGATTGGAGCATTTGGGGGAGGGGAAATGAGTGAAAAAAGGAGTGTTAGGTTTTAGGTGTTTCTAATTATTTGTTATCAACTATAAACTATTCACTTGCGCTGATACAGCCCTTTGCCCTTTATTATCCCTCATCATCAAATTCTCTAAACAAAGCAGTTAATACTTGATTTGAATATAAAAAACCATCAGGATCACTCAACCTTAATTGTAGGGTGTGAGGGTCAAAAATAACTAAATTTGTTTCAATGTGATTCTTTAAACAATCAATAATTTTTGTTTCTATATATTCCCCAAATTGACTTTTTAACTCAGATAAATTAACGCCTTTTTTTAATCTTAAACCTAACATTAAAGTTTCTAGTATTTGTTCATTTTTAGAAGTAACTATAGCTTCTATTTTTCCTTGATTTGCTTTTAATTGCTCTACCCATTTAAAATATTCCTGACGGGTGCGAGGACGAGTAAAACGAATATTATTAACATAACTAGCCGCCCCCATACCAAAGCCATAATAGGATTGATTTAACCAATAAACTTGATTATGACGGCATTCATAACCCTTTTGAGCATAGTTGGAAATTTCATAATGTTCATAGAAATGTAATCCCAATTTTTCTGAAGCGAGGCGATACATTTGTGCTGTTATCTCATCCATTGGTAAAGGGTTATCTCCCTCTTGATATTTCTTTCCGAATACGGTTGTTGGTTCTAATACTAAATCATAACAGGAAATATGTTTTGGCGAAAGTGCGATCGCTTTTTCAAGGGAATCGAGCCAATCATTTAAAGTTTGATAGGGTAAACCAGAGATTAAATCTAAACTCCAATTCTCAAAATCAGCGACATTAATCCATTCTACCCCCTCATATATATCTTTAACTCGATGAGTTCTACCAGAAAACTCTAATAAATTATCCTGAAATGCTTGAATTCCCAAACTAATGCGATTGATTCCTAATTTTTTATAACTTTTTAGTTTCTCTAAGTTAAAAGTTGCTGGGTCAATTTCTAAAGAAATTTCTGCTTTTTGATTGATTCCAAAACAGTTATTTAAAGTGTTTAAAATAGTTTCTAAGCCTTCTAATGCTAATAAAGAAGGAGTCCCCCCTCCAAAAAAAACTGTATCTAAAGGCCGATTACTACATTTTGAAGTAACAATAATTTCTTGACAAATAAAATCAACATATTCTTTTTGCCAATTAGAGTAAGTATTTCCACCATTATCCCCTAAAACAGTAATGGGAAAATCACAATAAAAGCATCTTCTTCGACAAAATGGAATATGTAAATAAGCAGAATTTATGCTCATATGTCAATAGCTAAAAATTAAATATTAATATAAACTTATCAAATATAAAATATTTCTCATTATTACACAGACAAAATCTATGATTTTTAATATTTTATTAATATAAAAAAAGAGATATTTTAATAGTTTCATAAAATAAATTTTTAATAATTATTTTTAATGATTAATTTATACTTTATGATAACTAAATATATTTGAATAAAAAAGGAACAATCAAATAAAATTATAACACTATTTCTCGATAATATTTAGACTTAAGAAAATCATCAAATCAGAAAAAAAGAAATTACCATTCTGTAGATTAAAAAAATTTAATCCCATAAAAAAATATAAAATTTGCTCAAAATAAAGTAGAATGAGCCTTGAACAATCTATTTTCATAATCAATTTATAGATCAATAATTCACCATGAGCAATACTCAAAAGGTAGATAATATATCGGTTAACAATAATTTAACTAATAAAAAAAGAGCAATCTTTACCATTTGTTCTAATAATTATTTACCATATGCAAGAATTTTGTTTCACTCATTACAAAAATATCATCCTTCAGACCAAATATATCTTTGTCTTGCTGATAAAAAAGACCCCTTATTTCCCCTAGAGATAAATAACGTTAATATTATCGAAGGAGAAGAATTAAATATACCCAATTTTCATGATTTTGCCTTTCGCTACGACATAATGGAGTTTAATACTGCTCTAAAACCATTTATGATGCAGTTATTGATCGAAAAATATAATTTTGACCAAGTAGTTTATTTAGATCCAGATATAGAATTATACGCTCCTTTAGATTCTATTTTTTCAGCTTTAGATAATGGCAGTGATTTTGTAATTACCCCCCATATAACTAAACCTTCAGAAGGAGAAGGCTACCCCGGAGATATTGGAGTCATGCAAGCGGGTATTTATAACTTGGGTTTTATTGCTGTCAGTAATAGTTGTCAAGTAATTGAATTTTTACACTGGTGGGGTAGAAAATTACGTTTTCATTGTTTAAGTGAACAAGAGAAGGGTATTTTTGTTGATCAAAAATTTGTTGATTTATTACCAGCTTTTCATGACAAAGTTACCATTCTTAAAGATACAAATGTTAATGTTGCTTATTGGAATTTAGAACAAAGAAAATTAGAGAAAAAAAATAATAATTGGTTTGTTGATAATCACCCTTTAGTTTTTTTTCACTATAGTGGTATTGATGTAAAAAATAATCAAAGATTATCTAAATATACTCACACTTTTAATGGAAATCTTAGCCCCGAAATACAAGAATTAGTTGACAATTATATACTCAAATTAAAACATTATAGTTTTGCTAATAAATTTAAACCAAAATATTTTTATAGTTATTTTAATAATGGCTCTTTTATCACAAGTATTTTTAGAAAATTTTATAGAAAATTAAATGATTTCTGGTGTGATAATCCTTTTGAAAATTTCGCTGAATACTTAAATGATTTTAATAATCCTCTTAACAATAATCATCATATTTTTGTAACCAATTTAATGTATTTTTTATGGGAGTTTAGAGACGATCTTAAATTAGCCTTTGATTTAAACACTGATCAAGGGAGAGTTAGATATATTCAATGGTTTATAGAAAATGCAGAAATTAATCAATTTGATGACTATTTTATTGAACCAATAATTAATATTTTGCAACAGCAACTTTCCCATTATAAATCAACTCCTCAAGAAATTATAAAAAGTAAATCACCTATTAACATTATTGGTTATTTAAAGACAGAAACAGGGGTTGGACAAGCGGCAAGAATGGTTATAAAAAGTTTTGATGCGGTTACTTTTCCGGTGAAAGGTTTTCACGTTGATAACAACTATACTCGCCAACAAGATCAACAAGTTAATCAATTTTTGGTAAATCAAATTAACTCTCCCATACATATTTACAAGGTTAACGCAGATCAGTTAGAAATTGTCAAAAATCAGGTAAAACAAAAAAGTAATAAACCTATTTTTACCATTAATATGCCTGCTTGGGAATTAAGCAGATTTCCCACAGAATGGGTAAAAAATTATGACGATATTGATGAGGTTTGGGTAGAATCGAAATTTGTTCAATTCTCTCTACAATCTCAATTAAATATTCCTGTGATTTGTATGCCACCGGCTGTTACTATTAGTGAGTTTACTAAAGTAGATAGAGGTTTATTTAACTTACCAAAAGATTGCTTTTTATTTCATTTTAATTTTGATTTTGCCTCTTTTTCTACCAGAAAAAATCCCCAAGCAGTAATTGATGCTTACCGTCTTGCTTTTCGGAATAAAAAATTAGATATTCCTACCGCTTTAGTGATAAAAACTAGAGGTTATGATCCAGATCAAAAAAATTATCAAAAGCTATTAAAAATGATTGATGGAGAAGATGATATTATCGTCATTAATGATTGTTTAAGTCATAGTGAAGTTATAGCATTAATGGATTGTTGTGATTGCTATGTTTCCTTACATTGTTCGGAAGGATTTGGTTATACAATGGCGGAGGCAATGTTGTTGAAAAAACCTGTCATTGCGACTAATTATTCGGGAAATTGTGATTTTATTAATAGCTCTACTGGTTTCCCTGTTGACTATCAATTAGTCTCTTTAAATGCTAATGATTATCCTTTTGCACAAGGGCAAAAGTGGGCTAAAGCAGATATATATCATGCTAGTTGGTTGATGCAAAAAGTAGTGGAAAATTTATCTGAAACTGAAAAAATTGCTAGGGCTGGACAATTGAAAATTCAAACGGATTATTCTCCCATAAGTGCGGGAAAAAGATATTTACATCGTTTACAAACTTTAGGTTTAATCAAATAATAAAATCACTTATTAAGTATATATAATTATCAATTTAATTATGAAAAATAAATTTATTTCTTACGCTCAAAATTTTGAAGATGTTTTGTTAAATCGTATTTTCAGAGAACAAAATACAGGATTTTATGTTGATATTGGTGCTAATCATCCTGTTTATGATTCTGTAACCAAGGCTTTTTATGAGAGGGGATGGAGAGGAATAAATATTGAACCAGTACCTCAATATTATAATCTGTTGAAGTGCGATCGCGCTGAAGATATTAATTTAAATATAGGTATTAGTGATGAAGAAGGTGAATTAATATTTTGTGATTTAGTTGATACAGGCTTATCTACATTTGATCAGGAAATGGCAGAAAAATTGTCAAAGGAAGACGGATTTAGTATGGAAAAATATACGGTTAAAGTAAAAAAATTAGCCGATATTTGTCATCAATATATTCATCAACCTATCGATTTTTTGAAAGTGGACGTAGAAGGGTGGGAAGAAAAAGTAATTTATAGTGGAGACTGGGAAAATTTTCGCCCAAAAGTGATAGTTATAGAAGCCACTATTCCTAATTCTCCCCAAAGAAAAAATACTAATATTTCTAATTTCTTACATCAATATAATTATCATCATATTTACTTTGATGGCTTAAATGATTTTTATGTAGCTGAAGAATTTAAACATTGGGAAAATTTATTCAGGACTCCTGTTAATGTTTTTGATCAATTTATCACTTATCCTGAGTTAGAAAAGCAAAAATCTATCGCTCAATTACAAACAGCTATTAACTCTAAAGACGAATATATTAACAGTTTAAAAATGAAAAAACAACCTAGTTCAGAACAAATAGATAATTTAGAAAAAATGATTAAAACTAAAGATGAATACATAAATAGCCTAGAAAAAGCTATAAAATCAAAAGAAGAAGATAATCAAAATTCAACAAATGAGTTAATAAAATGTAAACAATTAATTCGTGAACAAGAGAAAATAATTAAAAGACAATATACAATCCATGAGGCAGAAAAAAAAGACTTGAATCATTATATTCAACATTTGCAAAGCATTTTATCTCAGCAACAGGAAACCTTGAAAAAATATAATCAAGAACATAGTGATATTAAAAAAAATCAGTCTTTAGAAATATCCAATTTGCGCAAATTAATTAATGATAAAAATGCTGAAATAGAGGGAATGAAAAGCAGTAAATTTTGGAAACTAAGGAAAAAATGGTTCAAAATCAAAAATCTAATTAATGAAGATGCTCAGTAAATAATCCGTCAAAAAATTGTGGAAAAACAAAAAAGGTGGGCAACACCCACCCTACTTATTATCCCTACTTATTATAAATTTTATAAACGACGTTCGATCGCACTTCCCCAAGTATCAGTTATAGTATTAACTTCGAGAGTGATGAGATTTTGTTCAGGATTATTGATAACCAGAGAATTACCCTTAACAACTCCAATTTTTTGCCAATTATTGCCTAATTTTGCTGTTAATTGGGCTTCCCATTGCTCTTGATTTTCCGCAGACACGGAAACGATAATTAAACTAGCTAACTCTCCGAATAGCATCTTATCAAGGCGATTATCTCCTGTTGTAAGAGTGACATCACAACCTAATTTTCCACTAATACAGCATTCCGCTAAAGCAGTGGCAATGCCTCCTTCTGCACAATCATGGGCAGATTTGACTAAATCTGAGCGAATACCCTCACAACAAACCGATTGCACCGCTTTTTCTAACTCATAATCTAATTCTGGTGGTTTTCCTGCCACAGTGCCATGAATAAGCTCTAAATACTCCGATGCACCTAAGCTGGGGTTAAATTTACCCAATAAGTAGATAATATCCCCCTCATTTTGCCATCCTTGTCCGCAAATATGGGTAATATCAGGGATTAAACCCACCATACCAATGACGGGAGTGGGATAAATAGGTTGGGGATTGCCTTCGCTGTCAACGGTTTCGTTATAGAGAGACACATTTCCCCCCGTAACAGGGGTTTTAAACTCCTTACAAGCCTCAGAAATGCCTCGACAGGCGTGATGTAATTGCCAGTAACCAACGGGTTTTTCAGGGCTTCCAAAGTTCAAATTATCGGTAATTGCGATCGCCTCTGCACCCACACAAGAGAGATTACGGGCGGCTTCAGCAACGGCTAATTTTGCCCCTAAATAGGGATCTAAATAGGTATAACGGGAATTACAATCAGTGGTAGCGGCGATCCCCGTAGTAGCTAACTCAGGTTTACCATTCACAGGACGCACCCGAATAATAGACGCATCCGCACCACCGGGGGGAATAATGGTATTGTTTTGCACTTGATAGTCGTATTGGCGATAAATCCATCGTTTAGAGGCGATAGAAGGGCTATCAAGGAGACGTAAAAGGATTTCACCCCATTTTTGACCTTTTACTCCTTCTTTCGAGCATTCAGGTAATAATGACTCATGCCAAGCCCATGCTTTTTGGGCATATTCAGGGGGTTCGCTCATTAATTCTCGATGGTAAACGGGGGTATTATCAGCTAAAGCGGTGCAAGGCACTTCGGCGGCGATCGCACCTTGATGGAAGATTCTGACAATGGGATCTGCGATCACTTCTCCCGCAACTACGGCATGGAGTCCCCATCTTTCAAATATATCGATTAATTCCTGTTCCCGTCCTTTTTGGGCAACAAATAACATTCTCTCCTGAGATTCTGACAGGAGATACTCATAAGGAATCATACCCGTTTCCCGAGCGGGGATTTTGTCTAAATCTAATTCGATGCCTAAACCCCCTTTAGCCGCCATTTCTGAGGTAGAACAAGTTATTCCTGCCGCTCCCATATCCTGAGCAGAAACAACCGCCCCTGTTTTAAAGGCTTCTAAACAGGCTTCAATTAAGGATTTTTCGAGAAAAGGATCTCCTACCTGTACTGCGGGGCGATCATCCATAGATTCATCGGTTAATTCTGCACTGGCAAAACTCGCTCCTCCCATACCATCTCTACCAGTGGTTGAGCCAACGTATAATACGGGATTACCTACCCCTGAAGCCCCAGCTTTGACGATGTCGTCGGTTTCCATAAGTCCGATCGCCATTGCATTAACGAGGGGATTACCACGATAGGCACTGTTAAAGTAAACTTCCCCCCCAATAGTGGGTACGCCAACACTATTCCCGTAGTGCGAAATACCTTCAACTACTCCCTTAAATATTCTTTTTGTGTGGGAATTATCAAGGTTTCCAAATCTTAGAGAATTAAGAAGGGCGATCGGTCTTGCCCCCATGGTAAAGATGTCTCTTAATATACCTCCTACCCCTGTAGCCGCCCCCTGAAAAGGTTCGATCGCGCTTGGGTGATTATGGGATTCAATTTTAAAGGCAACCCGTAAACCATTACCAAAGTCCACAACCCCGGCATTTTCTCCCGGTCCTACTAAGATGCGATCGCCCTCAGTGGGAAATTGAGAGAGTAAGGGTTTAGAATTTTTGTAACAACAATGCTCAGACCACATTACACCAAACATCCCTAACTCAGCTTTGTTGGGGTGTCTGCCTAAGCGGTTAACAATATCTTCATACTCATTGGGTTTAATACCTTCGGAGGCGATTTCTTCAGGAGTAAAAGGTGAGGTCATAATCAATAAATTAACAATAAAAATAACAATAAATTAGGTTAGTTTTAACATTCGAGACATCCTAACCTTTAGTTACAATATACCAGTTTGGGAAACGGTGATTCAATTAGAAATTAAGAAAAGGGCAAAGGTAAATAGTTGATAATTAACCTCAGTTCTGTTTAAGAATATCGGATAAGATTAGGTGTCAGGTTTTAGGTTGCAGGTTTTAGGGGGATGAGGAGATGAGGGGAGAGGGTGAGAGGGAGAAGTAGGGGCTTAGGGGGGTAGGGGTTAAATATATTCAACCCTTACGGGAAATTTCTTTTTTATCTTAACTCCGAACTCCTGACTCCTATCATTAATGATTTACCGTAAAAAACTCGATCTGCGTTCACAAAGTTGTGCTGTGCGATCGCATCTAAAGAACGATGTGCATAGGCTTGATAACGTTCTCGTTTATTGCGAATTTTCTGGGGAAGATTGGGCAAAATCCCAAAGTTAGGAGGCATCGGCTGAAAGTGTTTTGCGTCGGCAGTACTGATAAAATCCATTAAAGCGCCCATCATGGTGACATTCGGAAGAGTAATCGGACACTGATTTAGAGCAATTCTTGCCGCATTTGTACCTGCTAACCATCCCCCTGCGGCGGCGGCAGTGTAACCTTCTGTGCCGATTAATTGTCCTGCGGCTAATAAGGTATCTCGATACTTAAATTGTAGGGTCGGTTTTAACAGTTGAGGAGCATTGAGAAATGTGTTTTTGTGCATTACCCCCATGCGGACAAACTCGGCATTTTCTAACCCCGGTATTAAGCGAAATACCCGCTTTTGCTCTCCCCAACGTAAATTAGTTTGAAATCCTACCATATTCCAGAGTTGTCCCGCTTTGTCTTCTTGTCTGAGTTGTACAACGGCATAGGGTCTTTTATCTTTATTTTCGGGAGCTTTGAAGTCCCCCAAACGAGAATCAAATAAACCAATGGGCTTGAGAGGACCATATCTCATGGTATCTTCTCCCCGTTGTGCTAATTCTTCTATGGGTAAACAGCCTTCGAAAAAGTTAGCACTTTCCCGCTCAAAGTCTTTTAATTCGGCTTGTTCTGCGTTACATAATTCTTGCCAAAAATGTAAGTATTGCTCTTTATCCATCGGGCAGTTGAGATAGGCCGCTTCTCCTTTGTCGTAACGAGAGGCTAAAAACGCTATATCCCGATTAATGGACTCCCCGACAATAATGGGACTTGCCGCATCAAAAAAGTTCAGGTAATCCATACCTGTTAAATCTTGTAGTTGTTGAGCAAGGCTATCACTGGTTAGAGGACCGGTGGCTAAAACAACAATACTATCCCCCGGAATTTCTTTAATTTCTGAGCGTTCTAAAGTAATGAGAGGATGATTGGCAAGGGTTTGAGTCAAATTTGAACTAAACACCCCCCTATCCACTGCTAATGCCCCTCCTGCAGGAACTTTGTGTTCATCGGCGGTTTGAATGATAATGGAGTTAAGACGGCGTAATTCTTCATGTAATAAACCAGCCGCTCGATCAACGGCATCTGCGCCAAAGGAATTACTACAAACTAATTCTGCTAATTCTGAGCTATGATGAGCAGGGCTATTTTTTACAGGGCGCATTTCGTAAAGGGTTACAGGCACACCAGCTTGAGCTATTTGCCACGTTGCTTCTGTACCAGCTAAACCTCCGCCGATTACAATTACATTTGTATTTGTCATAATGGTAAGCTAGTTCGCTTATTTTTATTCGTTTATAGTTGCTGATTTATCGTTCTTAATTCCCGATTAGATTTTTTTGTTGAAGTCAGCAAACAAGGGAAAAGAGAACCAAATTGATTTCAAATTATGAAAATTGTATTCTACTGTTATTTTCAAGAGGTAGTTTTATCCTACATTATGCTTAAGTAAATATTTAATGGTTTTCAATAATTCCATCGTTTTAAAAGGCTTAATAATATAAGCATCCGCCCCTTGTTTTGTTGCCCAGTGAATATCAAATTCTTCTCCTTTTGTAGAGCAAATGATTACAGGGACTTTTTCTGTTCCTGGATTACTTTTTATCCAGCGACATAATTCATAGCCATTCATTTCAGGCATCACTACATCAGTAATTACGAGGTTAAATTTTTCTTTCTCAATTATTTTGGTTGCCTCTACCCCATTGGATGCTTCGGTTACTTGGATATTAAACTGTTTCAGTGCTTCGCTGATCACTTCTCTGGGTGTGTGATTATCATCGACTACTAAAATTTTAATCATGATTTGATTAACGCTCAAAGATTACGGGGAGTAGATGGACTATATTAATAACAATACTTATATTATTTAATAATAAGCTAATCAGGTACATTAAGCTATAAATTAGTATAACTAAAAATGCTGGAAAGTTTTTTTCTGATTTAATGAGAGTTGTAAATTGCTATTTTGTTGCTCAATTATTTGTACTTCTAATGATGATGTTATTTGACCAATAATTTGACATTTTTCTCCAAATTCTTGTTGGATTTTCTTAGCTAAGTTTAAGGGTAAACATAATACTAATTCAAAATCTTCTCCTCCATAAAGCACCCACTCAAAAGCGGTTTTTCTCCCGATAATAGTCGTAATTGCTTCATCAACAATTATTGAGGTGCGATCGAGTCTTGCCCCTACTTTACTTTGATGGCATATTTGTAGAATAGCATCGGCTAATCCGTCACTACTATCCATTCCTGCAATGCGATAACCATATTGACATAGTTCATATAGGTATTTTATGACCTCTAAGCGGGGTTTAGGGTATTGATGGGCAAAAATAACCTTTTCTCTGATTTGTGGGGGTAGATGACTATATTTTTCGGGAAAGAGAAGGATTTCTAACCCTGCCCTTGACAGTCCATGATTACCTGTCACTAAAATGACATCGCCCACTTGTGCTTGATGGCGATAGATACTGTGAGATGCAGAAACTTTTCCCAAGGCTGTAATGGAGATAGTGTTAGTTTCAGATTTAGTTATGTCTCCACCAACAATATTGATGTTATATGGAGCTAAACATTTTTTCATTCCCTGATAAAGTTTTTCTACCCAGTTAATTTCTGTGTCACCTCTGAGGGATAAACCTACGGTAATACCTATTGGCATTCCCCCCATAGCGGCTATATCTGACAAGTTAGCAGTTACACCACGATAACCAATGGATTCTGGAGGTGTAGTGCGATCGCTGAAATGAACATTTTCGACTAAAATATCAGTGGTAACGACTAAGTTTCTATCACTATCAAAAGCGATAATTGCTCCATCGTCACCATTAATGGTTTGGTCACAATACTGATTTATGATTGATAATAATTGATGTTCGCCAATGTCTTTAATATACATTTAGCACAAACTTTAATTGACAAGACGGTGATGTATCATATTCAAAGTAACAGAGCCAATTATGTAATGTTTAATTGGCCACAAGACGTTTTTCAAGAGATTGGACTCTTTTCGTTGCTACTGTATTTTTAGGATCAAATTCAAGGGTTTTTTTATAACATTCAAATGCTTGAGTAATTAACTGTTTTTTCTCATAAACGTTTCCTAAATTATTTAAAGCTATAGTATATTCAGGATATAATTTAATTGCCTCTTTATAGTTACGAATAGCAATATCATATTGTTCTTGAGAAAAATAGGCAAAACCTAAAGCATTATACATCAACGCTTTATTCTCTGGCTCTATTTCTTCGTCACTTTTTAACCCTCTTTGTAATAATTGTATAGCTTGTACAAATAATTTTTTATCTAAGTAAATTCCTGCTAATTCATAGTATTCTTGGGCAGTTCCTTTTTGACTTTGGAGCTTATTTTGTAGCTTGGAAAAACGAGATTCTGTTCGCCTACTTTTAATAATTTGTCTAAATAAAAGAATAGCAACTATTAATAATAAACCTAGTAAAATAGAGATATAAATTATAGGTAAATTTTCTTTCATAATAATCTTTTTTATGCTTAATATTCATATTTTCTTATAGAAATGCTATATTAGCACATCTCTACCAAGCAGAAATCTGTGGGTTAAAATAAATTAGCAAAATTCTGCATTAAAAAATTAGGTTCTTCAGAGTGTGGTTATGATAAATTAATAAAAAATAACTTCTATAACCTTTATTGAATAGTGTTTATAGTAAAATAAAAACTAAAAGTTTATAAATTATTATTTAATAATCCCCTATTGCCTCTTGCCTCTTGCCTCTTGCCTACCAAACACGAATAATTTACACGACGAGAAGTGATAGAGCCAAAAATTATACTTAGGGGTTGCAAAAAAGTGAGATTGGTAAAGATAAAAGTCACCAAGTAATTCAAAATGTTCATAAATCAAAGTATTTACCCTAATCCTTCGTTTTTCGGAGATATTTATTATCAGGTTTTGTTTCAAAACTGAGGTTAGGGTAAAAGAAAAAACGTTAATGACAGCTAAACCTCTGTATAATTGATTTGCAATAAAATGTCATTAAAATCATTATCACCCCCACCAAAAGTATCCTCAAAGCCAAAAATATTATCGCCAAGGGAGGTAAAATGTTGCCTGTTGTCTTTATTGGCACTGCCATAAGAGAAAAAGCTGTAAATTGATTCTTCTAATTCTTCTCCTTGATTCAAATATTCTTCTGTGTTGCCATTAACCAGAAGGAAGAAACCAAAAATACGAGCATTAGGTAAGGCGATGGTGTAGTTATCTATGTTCATGTTTTCGGGGGTTTCAAATATTAATCCCGAAGATTGTGCCTTCTGAATGGCTATTTTATCATATTCGGGATCATTGGGCATGATAGTGCGATCGCCTCTTATAATTCCTCCTGTTAAACCATCCACTTGGTAAATACCGATGGTGTTTTCATTCGCCGCACTTCGGGCAATAGTAAGATTAATGGTGGTATTCTCGCCCTTGTCTAAACCGGGGGTGAGAAAAACAGGTGTGTTAATGGCAAATTCCGCAACGGTGTCATTTTCGTCTTTAAAAGTTAAGGCTAAACCTTGACTGCCTTTAGAGGAAATTTCCAGTTGTTCTGGATTTTGTGAACTGTAAGTTTCACCATTAATAGTAAGATAAAATTCTAAACCACTATCGGTAAAGGTAGCTAAACCCTCTGGTGCGTTTATTAATGAGCCAAAAAACTTGGTTTCACTACCCATTAAGGTATCTACGGTAATCTCATCTAAAGTATTAGTTAAAGTAGAATCATCGCTACCGGGCAAGTTTTCTAAGAGGATAATCGATTCACCGTCAGGGGTTTTGATACCTAACTCATAGTTATCGGAGACATTAAGGGCGGATATTTGAAACTTAGTATCAATGGGCTGAGGAGTGTAAAGGGTTTCTTCTTCATTTTGATTGACAACTAAGGGTAAAGGATAGTGATAGGGAGAGGAGTATTCTAAGACATTATCGAGAATTTGTTGTTGTTGATTCGCTAATTCCTCATAGTTATTATTTCCCTGATTAATTACATCTAAGGTGGTATTTACGGAAGCAATGCGATCGCGTTTACTTTCTATGATAGAATCTTCCACTGTAAGGGTGGAAAAGAGAATTGCAGAATCAATAATTTGGTTAATGACTTGGGAATCAGTTAAATCAATGTCAGGATTATGATAAATATATTCAGCAGTGGCACGACTAATTAACCATTGTGCTTCGTGAGAGTCGGTAATACCTGCACTTTGTAAAACTTGCCCCCCTAATTGATATAGCAAAGTGAGTTGATTTTCTAAAATTAGTACCTGTTGACTTAAAATAGGATCATCGGTAGGTGATAAGGGTGTTTTAGTTAAATCAAAATCTTGGGGAAGATCAAAAATAGTTAAAACCTTTTGAGTCGCTATATCTTCGGGGATTTCCTCTGTTTGTAAAGCCAAAACTAAGGCGAATAAATTTGGCACATTAGCAGACTCTTGTAATCTTCCTTGCCAGTTATGGAGTAATTCATCCACCGCAGAAGGAGTAATTAAACCTGCACCTAACTGCCCTAAGATATTACCCAAATCGAATTGTAAGGCTATTTTCAGGGAGTTAAGATTGGTGACGACATCATCTACCGTAGAATTTTCCCCTGTGATGGCAATTAGTTGAGTGCCAATGGTTAAGATACGGCTTAAAACATCGGTAATGTTTGTTAATTCATCGTCGCTAAATTCACCTCCTACCTCGTCAACTAAGTCAGTAATCAAATTGTCGAGAAAAGAGAGGTTATAAAAATTACCAATATCCTCATTATATACACTAAGTGCGATCGCACCAATAACTTGATCAGCCACTTGGGCGGGAGTTTGATTGGTGATACCCGAGATAAACTGAGTTAAAACGGCAATTACTCCTTGAGTAATAACATGACTGGTATAGACTTTTTTCCCGTTAATATCTCCATTGTTTATGGCAGACATGGGATCAAAATTTGATAAATCAAGGGTTTGGGGTAAAGCGAATATCTCTTTAATTTTTGCTTCGGCTAACTCGATGTCAATGCCTGATTGATGGATTTTTTGCACCAGACTGGTAAGGGGAGTAATCATGGTATAGTCAACGGTGGCAAAAAATGGAGTATTAATCGGTAATCCTGTTGCGGTGTCAACCCCATCTATAACCACTAAACGTCCATCTTGATCATCTATAATACCATTGCGATTGCGATCGAAAGGTACTAAATCCACTGGCAAATTAAAACTACCGTCATCATTACTAATAGTAGAAATTTCCCCTTGATCTAGTTGACCGTTAAAGTTAACATCAAAAAATACCGTGCCTCCTTGTATGTAACTTTGACTAGCAAAACCACTGATACCCAATTCTTTTAAGACATCTTCAATATCCCAAATTTTGTAAGTAAGAATGTCAATATCAAGAATGGTTTCCATTATCTCGAATAAACCCGCATCGACACCTACTTGCACCTTCGTATTTAAAAAAGCCTCGATCGCACCACTAATTTCGAGTACACTAAGATCACCAGTGAATAAAGGTGATAATTCAGAATAGCGAATGATACCATCGCCTAACCCTTGATATTCACCACCATCCACAAAATCAAGTTTAACATCATTATCACTTTGCACACCTCCTGTCATCCGCGCCTTTGCCACAATAGCATTAAATTCCATGCCAATATCCACACCAAAAGAAGCGCCTAACTCATTGACATCCTTACCATTTTCATCCACATCTCGCAAATAAAGCCCATCTAATAGTAAGTTTAGTTTACTATCATCAAAACCTGTTTTCTGCCACTCATTCAATCCATAAGCATCATAAGCCAAATAAAGGTTAGAATTAAGCCCTAATGCGATTTCTAAAACTGCATCCAAACCATACTCAGGTAAAATGGCATCTAAACCAATATCAGACAAATCGATACTAATATCAAAATCTAAATCAGGCACATCATAGATTAAAAAGTCAACGTTTTCCTGCCCTAGTAATAAACCTGCTACCGAGAAAAAGTCTGTTAACAAAGGTATTTCTAAACCATCTAAAGACAGAATACTATCAATTAATTTCTCTAAATCATCTGTGGCGAGAGGATTATTAGCGATGCGATCGAGAATGTTACCATCTGGTATAGTTAAATCATCACGACTCAAATCAACCTCTCCATTTTGAACTGATGTACTAACTGAACCTATATCAATTAAAACATTACTATCATCAGCAATATAGTCATCAACTAATCTGACGACTTCAATTAACTCATTAATGGCATCGATAAATTCGTAAAAGTCAAGGGAGTCACCATCATCAAAACCATCAAAGCCTAAATTTTGTAAAGCATCATTATCGCCACTATCATCATCAACATTGAGAAGGGTAAAAACTAATTCCAATACTGATACCTTGCCATCATTATTATTATCAAAAAGAAAGTCTAATTCTAAAGCAGAAAGAAATTTCGTATCGGCGTTAAGGGCATCAATAATGGGATAAATAGGCTGTAAAATTTCATCAATTAAATCAACATATTTTTTAACATAACCTCTGATTAAAGATTGTACATCTAAAGCCACATTTTGCAGACTAACCGTAAAGTCATTAAGTTCAATTTTTGCTTCATCGGCATAGTTATAGAGGGGTAATTCTTCCACTGCTAAATCAAAAGTTATCGCAGGAAATAAATTAGTAATTCTTTCATCGGGAGTAGCAGACAGGGATAATGTCGCAAAACTTTCTCCTGTAAAATCATAGTCAAAGTTAGTGAATAATTCTTGTGTTGGTTGGTTTTTAAGTATATTTAAAGTAGAAGTATCTAAGTTATTACCTACTAATTTAATGTCATAATCTAAATCTAAATCAATACCTTCATCAGCAAAATCAACACTTAAACCATTGATGCTATCAATACCTGTTAAAGTCACATTATCAAATTTAATATCTGGATTTAAAACTGTTTTAGAAGTATCCAGATAATAACCACCAGTTTTATTGATACCAAAACCTAAAGTAAAATCATAAATAATATCCCCTTGGGCTTCGCCATTGACAGTTAAATCAAGGGAGGGAATTGCTAAATTTTTACTCAGGGGAATAATTTGATCATTATAAGTAACAGTAAAGGCAATAGTGAAAGGAGTATCATTATTATTAGGGGTATAATCTATTTGCAAATTAGAAAGGTTATTCCCTAAAGTTTCAGGCAATAAATTCCTGAATATTTCCTCTAATTTCCACGCTGTTAAATTATTAGTTATGTAAATTTCATTGACAATTTTTTCGGTGATTTCGTCAAAGAAAAGAGATAAGGTTGAGCCACTACCAATTAAAGGTAAACTAGATTCGGTAAACGCCCTTTCAATACTATTTAAACTATACTGTAAACCTAACGCTGTATTGACACTATCAAAGGTTCGATCGATAATATTAACTTCAAGGTTAACAGGCTCATCTAAATTTTCATACTCCGATGCACCATCAAAAATAAATGCTAATTGGGTAGTGTGATTTTCTCCTGTCTCTGCAATATTTTCGTCGATCGCACTTATTGTGACAGCTTGTGGTATATACCAATTTTCAGAAGTGAAGGTGAGGGGGTTAACGTTATTTAATTCATTTGGACTATCAGAGAAATTAATTGTAGTTGTCTGAGTTGGCTCACTTAATAAAGAGACATAGAAAGTATAGCTTTCCCCTTCTTTGACAACAGGCACAATACCACTCTGAATAATTTGCACTCCTGCCTTATCATTATTTATAATCACGAGGGTGTTAGTGGTAGTCTCTCCCAAACTATAACCATCCCCTGCTAACAATTCGATAACAACTTGCTTATCACCATCATCAATAAAGTTATCAATGGAAGAAATCGTTAAAGTTGTGCTAGTTTCTCCCGGTGCGACTCTCACGCTTCCTGTTTCCAATACCGTTTGATAGTCAAAACCATTAACCGCGCTACTACTGCCTAAGACTCGATAGGCAACATTTAAACCCGTTGCGCCAAAGGCGGAATCAACGGCTTCGCTTACCGAGATAGTAAAGTAACCCGGCATGGCTTCCTCTGTGGCATTTTGCGTCACCGCAAGGGTAGCTAAGGGTAAATCGTTATCGGCGATGTTAACTTCGATGGGTTGAGGAGGAGTTAGACTACTATAGGCATTATCCTCAGACTCAATACTAAAATCAATATTCGTGGAGTGGTTATATTCAACTTTGGTATCGTCAACGGCAAAGACGGTGACAGTTTGAGGAATATTCCAGTTATCTTCATTAAAGGAGAGGGTGAGAGGTTGAGAGAAACCTTGATTAGAAAATTTGATTTCCTCGTTACTGGGTGTCATGGTGACATTGACAGGGGAAAGAGGTTGAGTCTTTAAGGAAATTTGATAAGAGTTACTGCTTCCCTCTGTAGAATTACCACTTATTTGGACAACATTAATACCTGCGTTATCATTATCTTGATTATTAAGAGTAATGTCACTAACTTCTAAATTGTTGTAAAAATCATCACCACTTTTAACGGTAGAAATTATTTGATAAGCGACGGTTTCATCGTCTCTTAAATCATCTTGAGGATTCACAGTAAAACTTTGCTCAATATTCCAATTATCAGGAGTAAAGTAAAAAGAAATTACCTCTTGATTTTCTTGAAACTCTGCGGATAAAATACCCTCATTTTTATTATTTGTGCCTAAATAAACAATGACATTATCGGTGGGTTGGCTAGTAAGTTTTACTTTAAATGTTTGGGGTGAATTATCAGCTTCGCTAGTGATATAAGTTTTACCAGTAATGTTATTTCCTTCATTATCAGTAATAGAAACCCCTGCTACATCATCATCTTTAATAGTATAAGTAATGGTAGTATTTTCTGAGTCAATATAATAGCCTTGATTAGTATTTAAAACAACGGTAACATTTTCATCTCCTTCGGCAAAGTTATCAGCAAAAGGATTTAAATCAATATCGGCAAATTGCCCCGGAATAATGGTTATTTCGCCACTAGATAAATTCTCATAATAGTCAATAATCCCATCAATATTACCAAATAATAAATCCTCATCTAAATCTCCATTTATATCTCCAAAAATAGGACGCACATTATCTGGTATTGTAAAATCACTGCGTTCAAATAGGCTATCATCTTGAATAAAATTAGGTTGAGAAGGAGTGCCAATATTTAACCAATATTCCATTACTCCTCCCGACTTAGTCGCACCGTTAGTATCTCCTGTTAAAACAGCGTCTAAGTCTCCATCTTCATCTAAATCTGCAAATATTATACTAGCGCGATCGCCCAAGTCCACATTTTGGAAGGGATTTTCTGCATTTTCTTCCACAAAAACAGGATTTGTTTCACTACCAGTGTTGCGATAAAACTTGATTAAACCATCACCGCTACCGACAAATAAATCTAAGTCACTGTCAGAGTCAATATCTACGAGAATAGGGGCGCTATAATCTCCGATGTCGATACTATTAAAGGGATTATTTGAGCCTGTTATTTCTGTAAAGGTAAGGTTATTATTACGATAAAAACGAATCTTACCATCACTACTACCTAAGATTAAATCTTGATCATCATCGCCGTCAACATCACCGAAAGCGGGATTTGAATAACCAGGGGAAGTTGCACCATTTAAGTCAATGGCACTAAAAGGATTATTACTGGTATTTCTAGTAAAGCTAGGTTGATTTTTTGTGCCAGTATTTTCATAATAGTCGATCGCACCTTCATAATTACCGATAAAAAGGTCTAAATCTCCATCTTGATCTAAATCTATCACACTGGGGGCGCTATAGCTACCAATATCAAAACTATTGAAAGGGTTTTCTGTGCCTAATTGTTGCTCAAATAAATTAAAAGATTGATAGTCAACCCCCTCTGTGGCATTATTATCACGGGGATTAGTTAAGATGGAATAACGTACGTTAACAGGCTCGCTTGAACTACCCTCTCCCACTGAGATTCTAAACTTACCCCCAGTAGTGTCACTTTCTCCGATTTCACTGCTACCTTGAATATTAATGGTAACTAAAGGATCGGTTTCTAGGTTATCATCTGGTTCAGGCTCATTATTAACCACATCACTATCAATATCTGTATTCGTAATGGGTAATAGTTGATAAACTCCGTTATAGTTACTATCACTGCTAGTTGTCGTCACCTTAACATTATAGGTTATATCTCCATCGGTGCGATCGTCTCTTAACCCACTAACATTGATATTTTGATAACTATTCCAATTATCGGGAGTAAAAGTAAGGGTATTAGTAGAAAAACTATTTTCCGTAGCATCAATTTCACTAAAACTAAGGGTGACATTACTACTAGGTTGGCTAGTCAGTTTCACTAACAAAATGTCTTCTTCCCCTTCCGTTGTTAAAACACTGGTGATAGTAGTATTTAAAGTATTAGTAACAATGGGAAAGTTAAGGGTTTGATTTTGATAGTTACTATCTTGACTATCGGTGACGGCGGTAATTTGATAGTTAAAATCATCACTGTTATTAGCAGTCAAATTAGTGAGGGTTAGATTTTGGGGTGATTGCCAATTCTCAGGGGTAAAGGTTAAACTTCCTCCACTGGCATTATTATTTAAAGCATCCCTTAAAGTAACGGTGACATTTTGAGAAGGTTGTTGATTTAATGCCACAGTAAAAGTGCCACTATTATCATTAAAACTAACCACACTGACGGTTAATAAATCATTGCTATCAGTAATAGATGCGGTGGTTTGAGGAGTAGCAAATTCAATGGCAGACTCATCATCATCACTAATGGTTAGGGTGACGTTGGAAGTAGCGTTATTAATAGTGTAACCATCTCCTGCTT
The DNA here is from genome assembly GCF_000317675.1 of Cyanobacterium aponinum PCC 10605. NCBI lineage: Bacteria > Bacillati > Cyanobacteriota > Cyanophyceae > Chroococcales > Geminocystaceae > Cyanobacterium > Cyanobacterium aponinum. The sequence goes on along the minus strand of NC_019776.1, from coordinate 757,512 downwards.
GCAGAGTAACAATGACGGTTTCTGCATTTTCTTTTACCGTATCATCGATAACGGGGACATTTAAGAAAACACTGGTTTCTCCTTCTGGAATTTCGATCGCACCGGGCAGGGTATTATAATCAACATTAGGGGTAGCTGTGCCTGCTACTTGATAGTTAACAATTAAACCACCTCTTGGGGCTGGATTATTCAACAATAATTTAAACACCCCTGCTAATTCGCTTCCCTCATTGGTATCGTTTTCTAAGAGGATAGTCACACTAGGGATAATTGTGGGAAGAGGGTTTTCTCCTTCAGTAACATCTAAATTAGGAATGCCGTCATCGGGATTAATGGTAATATTGCTAGTGCGGTTATTATAGTTGCTGTCGTTACTGGTGCTAGTGACTGCTAAATTTCGAGAGGAAGTGATACCATTTAAGGTAATGTTTTGTGGTGTATCCCAGTTAGAGGAGGTAAAGGTAAGGGTAACGTTATCAACTCTGACGGTGACATTTTGGGTTGGTTGGCTAGTTAATTTAACACTAAAGTTAACCTCTCCTTGGCTATTGGCTTCTAAGGGATTTGTGTTGGTAACGGCATTAAGGGTGCGATCGAGGATGGCAATATTCGGGCTATAATGTCCACTATCGGTGATATTAACGGTGGCGGTGACGGCACTTCCTAAAGCATAATTATTTCCTACGGCATAATCGGGAGTAGTGTTAGGATTTTGATCGTTAATTAAAGATATGGTAATGGTTTCAGTGGCTTCTGCGATCGCATCTGGTAAGGCACTTAAATATAATCTAGCAGAATCTGCACCATTGGGAATAAAAACCACATTTTGGGCGTTACTACCACTGGTTAATCTTCCCTGAGAGTTAAAATAGTCGGTGAATTGGGTGGCACTTCCCCCCGTGATGTTATAATATACTGACAAACCGGGTTGCTTAGTGACGATTTGATCAAGAATAATGTCCACATAACCGATAAACTCCCCATTATCGCTACCCTCTTGCAGATTTTTAACACCACTAACTGTTACTATAGGTTCATTGTCGATAATATTTAAAGTGCGACTATTTTTACTTAAATCTACTCTATACCCCGAACCTAAAGCAATATTGTTGACCACTGGAGTTGTGGGTAATAAGGTAAAAATAAAACTCTCATTGGCTTCGTAGGTAAAGTCATCCTTAGCAAAAACATAAATCGTCTTACTGCTTTCCCCTATACCAATGGGAATAGTTGAGCCTAAACTACCATTATTGGGGTTAGTATCGTTATCAAGGATAGTGTCATTACTCGCGCCTGATAAGCTATAGGGAATACTAAAATTGCTGGTAGCGGTGGTATTTAAGGAAATAGTGAATTGCCCAATAATACCAGATTCAGAAGGATTTGTTACCCCAGATGAGCTTATACTGACAACGGGAGTGGGATCGTTTATAGTTAAAGTAGCACTAGAGAAACTAGGATTGACAACATAACCGTTATTAATGCCATTACCCGTTAAAGTTAAAGTAACAGTCTCATTGGGATCATAATTAACATCATTGATAGGATTAATGGTGATAGTGGCAGAAGAAGCCCCTGCGGGGATAGTGGTGTTTCCGGATATAGTATAATCAACATTATTAGTTGCCGTGCCACTTATGGTGTAGGTTACAGGAGTAGAAGCGACAGCACTAGAATCCAAAAGAATGGTAAACGTACCACTATCTCCACCCTCCACAGGATTACTATCAACAAGAATAGCCGCCCATCTTAACTCATTACGATAGCGAAATAGATCATCTTCTCCGTCTGTGCCAATGGCAATATCAGTAAAACCATCATTATCCAAATCTCCCACCCCTACGGCAGTGATATTATTTAAACCACTGCTATCAATAGTAAAGGAAGCAAAACCGCCACTACCGTTGTTGGAATACCAGTAAAGACTCGCATTACTGCTGTTACTACCAAAAATTAAATCATTATCTCCATCTCGATCGAGATCGGCGACGGCAATTTGTGCTACCTTAAAGTTAACGACTTGAGTAGGCCCGCTAAAAGTACCATTACTGTTATTCCTCCAATAATAAACCCCATTATCGGCGGCGATAATAATATCCAAATCATTATCGTTATCTATATCTGCAAGTTTCAAGTCTTGAGGTTGATAGCTACTACCAACAATACTAAGTTGTGTCCAATTTGTACCATTCTCATTGTTGCGATACCAAAATAAACCTTCTTCACCACCAGCAACTACGTCTCGTCTGCCATCGCCGTTTAAATCACCCCCATAAATCGCCCTTGCTTCCCCTAAACTATTATCTATTCTTGATTCATTAGCAAAACTACCATTGGAAGTTTGTCGCCAGATAGAAACATCGTCTTCGTCTTCTGACGCACCAATAATGTCCACCCAACCATCGCTACCAAAATCAGCTATATATAAATCTGTCGCCCCTTCAAAGTTATCCGATATTTTTCTACCACTCCAAGAAGTGCCTTGCCCATTGGTGTTATACCAAATAGTAACATCATCATCATTATTTTCTGCGGTAACTAAGTCTATATCTCCATCTCTATCCATATCCGCACCATAGAAACCATTGCGCCCTCCTGTTAACTCTCCATAAATTAATGTGGGAGAGGTGCTTTGAGTGCCATTACTATTACTTTTGTGCCAAATTAAATCATCTCCTCCAAAACCAGAGGAAACGGCAACTATATCTTGTAAAAAATCGTTGTTTAAATCGAGAAACATAATACCAGTAGGGGTTGCGACATTGGTATTAAGGGTAGCTTCGTTAAATCTAATACTCATGGCAGGTTCGTTTTTATCTGGATGGAAGGTGTAAATTTAATTTGATTGACAGAGTTTGATTGATAGTAGGTGGAGTTTTATTTTTTTACTCCCAATGATATGACTAATCAGTCACAATATAAGCTAATTTTATGGATTCGTCAATAGTTAATTATTAAAAATTTCTTAAGTTTTTCAGAACCAGTAAAGGGCAAGGGGCAAAGATGAATAATTAACCTCAGTTCGGTTTAAGAATATCCGATAAGGTTAGGTGTCAGGTTGCAGGTTGCAGGTGTTAGGGGATGGGGGGATGAGGTGATGAGGGGAAAGGGGGAAACAAGTAATAAATAATAAATAAGTAGTAAGTATTCGTGGTTTTTCATTCTTAATTCTTAATTTTTTAACGTCAGTTCGGTTTAAGGCAATTTTATCGTTATTTCTAAGAAGCTATAAGGTTTTCTGATTACGAGTTGGGATGCTTTCAGCTTATCCAAAACTCAGGTTAATTAATAACTTCTAACTCCTTTACGGGGGAATGTCCATTCGCCCCTAACTAACCCCGAACTTAAGTTAAGATAATCTTTTACGGCGCAACCTTTCTGCTTTTTCTTGTAACTGTAAAAAGTTTTCGGAATGGACAATTTCTGACACTTCCTCGGCTTTTTTTTCTTCATCAATCTCAATATCGATGTCAATTTGATTTTTTAATTCTTCTATTTGTGATCTATAGTGTTTAAGGTCTTTGCTTACTTCCTGTGCGTTTTGGTAACGGTCTTTGAAATGATAGCTGGTCATTTTTTTGATGATTTTAGCAGTTACAGGGCTGACATATTTGCTACTATCCCACAGAATTTCACCTGTTTGAGGGTCTCTGGGTAGTTTACCCGGGAATGTTCCTGTTAAACAATGGATGGCTACCATACCCACAGAGTAAATGTCACTTGCCATGACGGGTTGTCCTGCTAATTGTTCAGGTGAGGCATAGCCTTCATTACTAACTGCATTGATAGCTGTTTCGTTTTTTAAATTAAAGATTTGTTTTATGCCACCAAAATCTATTAATACAAGGGATTTATCTGATTGACGGCGAAGGATATTGTCTGGTTTTATATCTCGATGGACTAAGTTGTATTGCTCAATGAAACTCAAAATTTCCATTATTTCTTCAATAATTTGCAGTACTTCATTTTCACTATATTTAGTCTTATCTTTTAGTTCTTGAATGAGGGTTTGACCGTCAATATATTCTTGAACGAGAAAAAAGTTATTATTGTCTTGAATATAAGCTAGTAAGTCGGGGATTTGAGGATGTTTGCCTACTTTTTCTAAAATTTTTGCTTCGGTTTCTAGTAATTTTTCCATCAGGGTTAAAATTTTTGTGTCATCGGAATAAGCATTTAAGCGTTTAACCACACAGTAGGGTTTCCCGGGTAACATTTGATCAACGGAAAGATAGCTATTGCCAAATCCGCCTTTTCCTAAGCGTTTAATAATTTGATAACGACCAACAATCACTGAACCTTCTTCATAGGTTGTTACTTTGGATATTTTATGGGTCTGAGATTGGGATTTTAACAACATTTGTAAAACTGCGATCGATTTTTCTTGATCTGATACTTGTTGTTGAATGGAAAGTTGTTCGTTTTTGGCTTTATAAGCGTTGTAGCCCACAAGTGCGATCGCACCTCCCATAAAACTAACTATAGCAGGAACAACGGGAATCCACCCCCCTTCAAAGGAAAAGACGATGGCACTAACAACTATAATGACTAAAGATGAACCCTGTAGCAATATCATTAATAAAGGTCGAGATAGCAAGAAAATAGAAGCACTGCCCACTAAACCCCAAAAATAAATCCAAATAGTTTCTCCTCCGTTAGACCAACTCCAAATTACGGGATGTCCGTCTATAGCAGAAGATAGCAATTGACTTACCATATAACTATGAAGGGTGACTCCCGGCATTAATACCACATCTTCTCCCTGACGACTAAAAGGAGTATAAAAAGAGTCTCGTAAACTAGGGGCGGATACTCCGATTAAAATTACTTTATCTTTGATTAATTTAGGGTCAACTTTTCCTTGTAAGACATCATTTAACGTCACGGTAGGAGTGGGAGAATTTCCCCGACGGTAATCAAGCATGATTTGATAACCACTAGCATCCACTTGACGATAAGCACCAATACTTCCATCAATCGGTTTAAGAGTTGCTTTACCTAATATTAATGAACCGTTTTCTCCCAGTTGAGGTTCAATACCTTGGGGTATTAAATAAGAAAGTGCTAGCTGTAGCGCTAAAGAGTAAGGAGTTGGGCATCTACTTTCTTGAGGTTCAACATAAAACAAATTACGTCTGACAACACCATCTCCATCAATAACAATATCGGCAAACCCGACTAAATCTATGGGTAAACTAGGAGGGGGCGGAACTGCAGGTTGAGCTTCTGAGGCTAATTTACATACTACCGAGACTCGATCGCTATTAACTAAAAGATTCGTAAAATCATCTGTGCCGGGTTCAATGGGAAAATCACGATATAAATCAACTCCGATGGCATAAGGTTCATTTTCTAAGAGTATGTTGATGGCTTTTGCTAAAGTTCCGTCACTGATAGGCCATCTTTTTTCTGTTTGAATATCGTCTTCTGTAATGAGAACTGTTAGTATTCGATTATCTTGATTTTCACGGGTGTGGAATTTTAATAACCAATCATATACGCCTAAGTCAAAATACTCAAACCCCCCTAACTGTCTCACTATAACTATCATTGTACTGATAGAAAGGGAAACCAAAACTTCTAAGCCTATTTTGCGTCCAAAAGAATTTTTAAGCCATTGGGAAATAGAATTTAGCATAATATTGAAACTTTTTTAGAGTACAAAATCTTAATTTTTCTTTATAATCTAAAATATATAAAATTAGTTTAATTTTACACTCAAAAATAAAAGGTGAGGCTTTCAGACAGTTGATAATAAAAAAATTTATTCTTTTTCCGTTTTTATTAATTTTTAAAAACCTGAACACTATCAATTAATAAAAGTAGATAACAAAAACTCACCATTCATTAATCGTTAGCTATTACTTTATCTTAACGAGGAATATTAAAGTTAAATAATTATTCAGTCTTTGTCTTAAAAATTTTGTGTCTCTATTATTACTAATAAAATATTTTTATAGTTAAAAGTTTAGAAGCCAATTAAAATATCTGCAATAACTTCGGCTGATCGCATTTTGCAATCTAAGTGAAATTCTAAATAATTTTTTAAAATTCGTTCTATTCTCATCCAACTTTTTTGAATTACTAAATCATCACAATTAAAGGGTATTATTTCTCTTAAATCAGATAGTAGTGAGGGTTTAGGTAAACTTTGCAATAAAGCTAATTCAACAGCATTAAGATGATCATTAATTTGATAGTAATGAGAAGAATAGGAAGATTTGACATATTCTGTCACTCCTCCTCCTTGAAAAGTAAAACCTACTCGCCAATAAGGTTGCTCAAAATTAGGTTGAATTTGTCGTTGATTATGAACACAATGATAAATTTCTGGGGCAATGCCACTAATAGCTAATAGGTGAAATACTGCTTGTGCTAGATAAGCAAATAATTGTTCATTATCGGTTAAACTATCAATGCGTCTTAAGTGTTCAAGAAAAAGCATATATAGCTCTTTCTGGGGTTGTTCATGGGCAAGATGTAAAACTAATTCTGCTAAATATTGACTAATAGTTAATTTCCCGATGTTACTATTTAATTGACCATAAGATATTTGTCCTTCAATTTGTAAGATGCGATCGAGGTTTCTTCCTTTAATCAGGAAAAAATCGTTAACCATCAGTAATTCTGTCCGCCCTCTCAGGGTTGATTTATATAATCTTCCATTGGGTGCGATCGCTTTTTTTAGCCCCAATTCAGGGGACAGAAAAGAAATCAATAAATCATTTTCTCCGAAGGGCTTTTTTTGAAGAATAATGCCAGTAGTTTGGAAATTTGCATTCATAGGGGGATTTTTCCAATTGAATCTTGACAGAAAAAGGCATAATATTATCTTAACCTCAATTCGGTTTAAGAATATCCGATAAGTTTAGATGTCAGGTTTCAGGTTGCAGGTTTCAGGTTGCAGGTTGCAGGTTGCAGGTTGCAGGTTGCAGGTTGCAGGTGCTAGGGTGATGAGGGGATGAGGTGATGAGGGAAAGGGGGAAACAAGTAATAAATAATAAATAAGTATTCGTGGTTTTTCATTCTTAATTCTTAACTATTTAACATCAGTTCGGATTAAGGTAATTTTATCGCTATTTCTAAGAAGCTATAAGGTTTTCTGACTACGAGTTGGGATGCTTTCAGCTTATCCAAAAATTAGGTTATCTTAAAATCAGAAGTAACAAATAAAGAAAGTCAAACATTAATAAAGAATCTAATGAATAAATCAATTACCACAGAAGATTATAAAAAAAAGATGCAACGCCGTAAGGAAGTTCAAGATAAACGGTTAGCAAATATGAAATCAGAAAAAGGCTTAATTATTGTCAATACAGGAGATGGAAAAGGAAAAACAACTGCGGCTTTAGGTATGGTAATGCGCAGTTTAGGTCATGGTTATAAGGTTGCTATTATACAGTTTATAAAAGGAGCTTGGGAACCTGCTGAGAAAGAAGTGTTAGAAAAATGGTCTGGGCAATTAGAATTTTATGCCATGGGAGAAGGCTTTACTTGGGAAACTCAAGATCGAGAAAAAGATATTCTTATGGCAAATAAAGCATGGGAAAAAGCTAAAGATTTTATATTAAATCCTAAGTATAAATTAGTATTATTAGATGAAATTAATATTGCTCTAAAATTAGATTATTTAAACTTAGAAGAAGTGCTAAAAATTTTACAACAAAAACCTCAAGATAGTCATGTTATTTTAACAGGAAGAGGAGCAAAAAAAGAGCTAATAGAAATGGCTGATCTAGTAACAGAAATGAAGTTAATTAAACACCCATTTAAAGAGCAAGGAATTAAAGCACAACCCGGCATCGAATTTTAATTATTGCTTTAAAAAAGGATTCAGGAATTTTTAATCATTAATTGCCCTTTCCTTTTTCCTACATCTCATGTCTTAATTCATTCGCACTATCTAAAACTTTAACTGGAGGCAATTTTGCTGATACTAAAGCCGCAACTAAAACAAATACACTGGAAAACCATAAACAACCTTCGATACCCATGGTTTGATAAACGATACCAGAGGTAATTGTACCAAGTAAACGCCCGCCAGAGTTTGCCATGTAGTAAAACCCAACGTTTAAGGCTACGTCATCATCTTCAGTATAGGCTAACACGAGGTAAGAATGGACGGCAGAATTAAAAGCAAAAACGATACCAAAAATAATTAATCCCCCTGTAATCACAATCTGGGGCGGAAAACCTGCCATAAAAGCAAGTGCGATCGCGGCTGGTATAATAGTTAAAATAGAAGTCCAAATTTGGATGGTTTTTCCTTGAGGGGCTTTGCCTTCTTGATTCTGCCTTAGAATTGTTGGGGATAAAGATTGTACGATACCATAACCAATTACCCAACAAGCCATATAAGTACCTACTTGAATAAAACTCCAACCCAATTCCATGCGGAAAAATACAGGTAACGCCACCACAAACCATATATCCCTCGCACCAAACAAGAAAAACCTTGCGGCAGATAAAATATTAATGGCTTTACTCTTAGAAAATAACTGTTTAAATTTAACTTTTGCTTTGATTTTGCCTAAATTTTTCGGTAAAAATCTACCACTTAAAAAGATGATAAATAAAACCGCCGCTTGATAAAATAACGCCTTTTCAAAACCGAATAATTGCAGTAAAGTTGCTCCTACAAAAAAGCCAATTCCTTTTAACGCATTTTTTGAACCAGTAAGGATTGCTACCCACTTAAATAGCTTTGATTCTGCTTCTTTCGGCACAACTAAACGCACAGCACTTTTAGAACTCATTTTGGTTAAATCCTTCGCAATCCCTGAGAATGCTTGGGATGTCATAACATAGACAACCTGAAACCAAACAGCCCAATTAGGATTAATTAAACCTAGCATAACCAAGGCAAAAATCTGTAAACCAATACCACCATAAAGGGTTAATCTTAAACCAAATTGTGAGCCAATCCAACCACCTAAAAAGTTGGTAACAATGCCAAAAATTTCATAAAAAAGGAATAAAAAAGCAATTTCGATGGGGGTAAAACCGAGTTTATTAAAGTGCAGTAAAACCAACATTCTTAATGCCCCATCAGTGACGGTATAGCCCCAATAGGCGGCGGTTACGAGGGCATAATTTTTGATATTATTATCCATGATTTATCAGTAATAAGTGGGGAGTAGAGAATAGAGAGGGGAATCTTAATTCACCTGATACCTGCAACCTGACACCTGACACCTCTTTTTTTAATTGCTGACGGCTATTTTATTAACTAACTCAATGAGACGATTAGAGTAACCCCATTCGTTGTCATACCAAGCTAAAATCTTCACCTGAGTATCATCAATTACCATGGTAGAAAGAGCATCGATAATACTCGATCGCGCATCATCCTTGTAATCTATTGACACTAAAGGACGTTCTTCATAACCTAAAATGCCTTTTAAAGGTGCTGTTTCCGAGGCTTCTTTCAATAGTTGATTAACTTCAGCTACGGTAGTTTTACGATTTACTTCAAAAACACAATCTGTTAAGGAAGCATTTAACATCGGCACTCTGACGGCTATGCCGTTTAATTTTCCTTGTAACTCAGGATAAATAAGTGCGATCGCAGTTGCAGAGCCTGTAGTAGTTGGCACAAGAGATTGTAAACAAGACCTCGCCCTTCTCAAATCTTTATGAGGTGCATCAACAACGGTTTGAGTATTGGTAACATCGTGAATGGTAGTGATAACCCCATGTTTAATTCCTAAACCCTCATGAATGACTTTGACCACAGGAGCTAAACAGTTTGTAGTACAAGAAGCGGCAGTTAAAAGGTGATGTTTTTCAGGATTGTAGAGATGATCATTCACCCCAACTACAACATTAAGGGCATTTTCCTTCACTGGTGCGGCAACAACAACTTTTTTCACACCATTTTCAAAGTAGGGATTAAGGGTGTCTGGGGTACGAAATTTACCTGAACTTTCGATAACCAAATCCACTCCTAAATCTTGCCAAGGTACTTCTTGGGGCGTAGAATAACTGCTGAAAGAAATATATTTACCATCAATACATATTTTTTCATGTTCTATGGTAGGGGATTTATGCCAACGTCCATGCACCGAATCAAATTCCAACAAATGAGCGGCAGTTTCGACACCCCCTTTTAGCTCGTTAATATGTACGAATTCAAGGTTTGGATTTCCCCAACCAGCCCTTAATGCCAATCTGCCAATTCTGCCAAAGCCATTAATACCAATGCGCATATTATTAACCAATCAAATAATATTGTTATATTTTTTTGTAGTTGATAAACTATCAATACTCTTTTTCTTTTGAATATAGATAATTTGAGAGGTTTTTATTGTTCTCTATCTTAACATATTATAAGCTCATATCAAGAAAAATTGATTTAAGAATAGGTTAAGGGTATCGCAAAAATTAAGTTTGGGGTGTAGGAGAAAGAAATGAGCAGAGAGTAGTCAGAAAGGGGGATAAGAGAGAGGGAAATGACTAAATCAGAAATCAGTAGGATAGAATGAAAACTAAAAATTAAAAATTAGGTGTTAGCTATTTTTCATTCTTCATTCTCCCATTGCCTCTTGCCTTGTTTTAGTTCTTATATTTACATTTATTTAACTAGAATGAATGGCTAGAACAAAAAAACTAAAAAGTTGTGATTACTGTCATCAATTAGTTAATCTTCGTTATCGCATTCAATATGATGAGAGTAATAAATGGTACCAAGTTTGTCCTAATTGTTGGAATGTTTTAGCAAAAGACAATCCTTTTTATCGTTATGGAGGCACTTGGAAAGCAAAATAATTTTTGACAACAGATAGAATACATGAGTAAATGTTAATTTTTGATAACAACAATCACCTTACTACTTGATATTTCTGTATCATAATATACAGATTTTGATTTTTTTGTTTGTTGTCAACATAAGATAATTTTTCAGTTATAGCAATTAATTAAAACTTGATGAATTATTTTTCTATTGTTTAAAGTAGTGCTTTCTTAATTCTGATGATTAATTGTTAATAACTGAATGTTATAGGTTACATTGATGGAGAAAAACCTATGTCTGTTCAAGTAAGATCGATTAATTGTTCTGTAGAATTAAATCATCTGGTTACGGGTAAAGAGAAATCCCTTGCTATTCCTGATGATGTTAAGGCAGATAATCTTTTGGGTTGGAATCCTGTTTGTTTAATTACCTATAATCGAGATTCGTGGGTTAAATTAAATCAAGCACCAAATCCCTATGCAGAAGAAGAGGCTTTATTGTTATGTGAAAAAGTTCCTGGTGTTTGGGTAAGTTGGATACCGGGCCATGGTGAAATGTTGTTGGATAAAAGTGAATTTTACTGTTAAATAACTATTATTATTTTGGCTCTATCACTTCTCGTCGTGTAAATTATTGATGTTTGGTAGGCAAGAGGCAATAGGCGACTATTAAATAATAATTTAACCTGAGTTTTGGATAAGCTGAAAGCATTATTTTCTGGTATTCAGAAAACCTTATAGCTTCTTAGAAATAAGGATAAAATTGACTTAACCCGAACTGACTTAAACAAGGGGCTTAAGCCCCTTGCTAAAAACCCCTACCACCCCAAAACCCTAAGTCCCTCATCTCCTCATCACCCTCTCCCCTCATCTCCTCATCGCCCTAACACCTGCAACCTGCAACCTGACATCTAACCTTATCGGATATTTTTAAACCGAACTGAGGTTAACATATAAAGTCTATACTTGACAAATTTCTACTACTAAAGATTTTATGTTCAACTGAGGTGTTGTATAGTCCCACATTATTTGTAGGGGCTTTTTGTTTTGCTAAAAAACTACTTATTATGTTTCTTTGTACTAACGTGCTGATAGAAAATAAGTATTCTATGTAACAGTATCCTGACAATAGATTGATTATGCTTAGTTATCAAATTTAGTTAATGGATGGGTAAAAGTGGTTTGTATAGCAATTATAGAAGGTAATCCTCATTTGCGATCGCTCTTAGGATGGCATTTACAGCAAGTCGGCTATATAATCAACCAGTGTGGAAGTATTCAACAGGCAAAACAAAATTTAGCAAATCAATCACCAACTTTAGTTGTTTTAGATTCAGATTTACCCGACGGCGACGGATTTGAGTTTTGTCAATGGTTATGTCAGTGTCATCAACCTTTAATTCTTATGTTGTCAGCACAAACCACAGAAAAAGATGTTGTGAAAGGATTAAAAGCAGGGGCAGATGATTATCTGAAAAAACCTTTTGGAATGCAAGAGTTTTTAGCCCGAGTCGAATCTTTATTACGTCGTTTTCGGACTAATAACGCTCCTTTAAGTCTTGATTTCGGTGATTTAAAAATAGATTTAGTACAAAGAAGAGTGGAGTTTCGAGGACAATTTATTGATTTAACACCTCAAGAATTTAGTCTTTTATATGTTCTTTCTCAGGCACAGGGAATTCCCCTCAGTCGCTCGGAATTATTGAGAAAAGCATGGCCAGAGGCGATCGAAAATCAAAGAACTATTGACACTCATGTGTTATCATTGAGGAAAAAGATAGAATTAGATCCTCGCCAACCAAATGTAATTCAAACAGTCAGAAATGTGGGTTATCGTTTTAACTTAGAAGCACTGCAAAAACAAAGTTATTATTTACCACCAGAAAATATCACCCCTTCTAATAATAATCATCATTCTCTAAATCATAATAGTCACTATTCTTATAATAATAATGGTCGGGTTTTTCATGATAAGGTAATGAGAAGTTAGCGAAGAAAAACATTTATAATTTACTTTTTGCTCTATTTCGCCAACTTAAACAACCCTGTAAAAATGTTTCTAATTGGGGTATTAATTTGCCAAAATGAAGGTGTAAATAAGAAGCAAAAACATTGTATCTTTGCCATCCTTGATAGGAAATAATTTTCTGACTATAATAGTCTTGAAATTCTAACATGGGAGCAGATAATTTATCTATTTGATAGGGTATCGGTTGAAAACTATCTACTGCTCGATGAAATTCATGACCCATTAATGTTTGATTAATATTGATAAAATCATTGGTAATTAGTGTTTTTACTTGTCTATAGCCGATAGTTAATTTATTGCTCATAACAGTAAAATGAGGTAAAACACCCACCATTTCCCATTTATCTCCTCTAAAATCTTCAATTCCTGCCGATAAATACATCATTCCACCACACTCGGCATAAGTAGGGATACCATTTTCAATTTTCTTTTTAATATTCATCTGAAAGGATTTATTTTCGGATAACTGAAGCGCGAATATTTCAGGAAATCCTCCTCCTAAATAAATACCATCAATATCTGATGGTAAGTTTTTATCTTCTAAAGGACTAACTTCAATTAATTCGATACCTAAATATTTTAATATATCTAAATTATCTTGATAGTAAAAATTAAAACTTTTGTCTTTAGCGATGGCAATTTTGAGGGGATATTTATGATAATTATTCCCTAAAAAATAATCAACTTTTTTCATCGATTTCTCACTATATAAATACTTATTTAATAATTGCCAATTAATATTTTGTTTTGCCAATTCACCTAACTGCTGAAATATCTTTTGATGTTGAGTTACTTCTTCGGTAGGAATTAAACCTAAGTGTCTTGATGGTAACTCGATTTTTTGATGTTTAAACCATACCCCCATGATGGGAATATTTAGTTTTTCTAGTCCTATTCTTAATAAAGATAAATGTTTTTCACTAGCAACTTTATTTAGAATTACCCCTACTATTTTTACTTCTCGATCAAAATTTATATATCCAGATGCGATCGCACTTATACTTGAACTTATTTTACTACAATCAAGAGTTAAAATTACAGATAAATTTAATAGTTTAGCAATATAGGCTGTGCTACCATAGTGGGCATTCTGAGAGTTAGGTACTCCATCAAATAAACCCATTACGCCTTCGACAATGGCAATATCTTTGTCCTGAGTATAATAATCAAAGCACCATTTAACATAGTCTGGGGAGGTTAAAATTGGGTCGAGATTACGACACCCATTACCAGTAATTGCAGTGTGAAACATAGGATCAATATAATCAGGACCCACTTTAAAAGATTGTATAGATTTCCCTAGACGAGTTAACCATGATAATAACGCTAAAGTAATTGTCGTTTTGCCAACTCCACTTCTTTCACCAGCAATGATTATTCCCATAACAATATTCTAATAATATTAAATAAATTTTAATGAATCTTAAACAATTGTTTTTGATTTTAAATTTTCCTGAAAATTCCTTCAAGCGTTATTTTAAATAATTATTCTTAATCCTAGTATTTACATAAAAAGATGGTCAAATTTTATATTTTTTTAGTTTTTATTACTATCATAAGTTTTATAATTACTCTAAAATAATTAATATTAAATAACTGTCTTTATTCTATCAGCACAAGAATCCCTATTACTATGAATGATAACTTAAAAATAGATAATTTAGATGACTTAAATAGTGTTTTAAAAACAAATAATATTGACATCAATCAATGGAATCATCAACAAGGAAACAAAACTATTGAAGAATTATATCAGGAAATAAAAGAAGGAGAATCACAATTAAAATTAATTCAAGGAAAGCTAGTTAGACTGATGAAAGTAAGTGCGATCGAAGTTATTTTTAATTTAGGAAATAATTATTTTCAACTGATTGAAGATAAGCAAATATTTTTGACTGGAATAGTAAGAAGAAGAGAACAAAATTTCATCACAGAAAAAATAAAAGGAGGAGAAAATTCTCTCCAAGGTGCATATAGAGGTTTAGAAGAAGAAATAGGATTAAAAACTGAGAAAAAATTAAATCTTATGAGGGAAACAGTGTGGGAAAAAATATCTCCTAGTTATCCAAATTTAATGACTTTTTATAAAGTCTTTAATTACCGTATCATTTTGGGAGAAGAAGAGTTAAAACAGATACGATTTTCTGAGTATAGAGAACAAGAAAAAATTATTAGTTTATTTACTCTAACCCCCACTAAATTTTTATCAAAATAGATTTTTCAATAACTTTTAACGATAAGTATCACAAGTCTGTACAAATTTATTAAAACTTTCTTGATTGATGTCAACCCCGATACCAAATCCTTGGGGTACATCAATAGTAGAATCAGAACTGTTAAGAGAGAAAACCTGATGAATTATATCTTCATAGAAATAGCGGTTAGTAGCTGAAATATCAGCAGGAAGGGTAAAATTACTAAGACTGGCTAAATGTAAGTTTGTTGCCCTACCAATGCCTGATTCTAGCATACCTCCACACCATAATTTAATTCCTGCTTTCTGACATAGATCATGAATTTGTAAAGCATTACTAATACCTCCCACTCTTGAGGGTTTAAGATTAATTATCTTCCCCGCTTGAAGTGCGATCGCAACTCGTGTATCATGTAAATTATTAATACTTTCATCTAGGCAGATAGGGGTTTTAATTAAAGTTTGTAAATAAGCATGATCTAATAAATCATCGTGAGCTAAAGGTTGTTCAATCATCAACAAATCGAACTCATCTAAGGCTTTGAGCAAATCTATATCATTAAGAGAAAAAGACGAATTAGCATCCGCCATTAACGTCAAATAAGGATATTTTTCCCGAATAGTTTTTAAAGGTTGTATGGCATAATTAGGGGCGATTTTTAACTTAATTCTTTGATAACCTTGTTGAATATAATCTTCTATGCGTTGTAATAAGTAAATCAAATTATCTTGCATTGAAACACTAACCCCCACCTGAATCCGCTTTTTCTCTCCCCCCAAAAATTGAGATAGCGACACAGAATTAACCCTCGCTAATAAATCGCAAATAGCGGCATCTAAACAAGATTTAGCCATATTGTGACCACGAACACGAGAAAATACTTTATTCAGTGCCACAAGAGAATCAATACTTTTGCCGAGGAGTTGAGGAATAAGAAAGTCTTTAAGAATATGAGATGCTGTGGCAATTGTCTCATAAGTGTAATAAGGAATGGGAAATACAGGACATTCTCCCCAACCAATTATTCCTTCACTTTTAACCGCAACAATTAGACAATCATGATTACACAATTCACCATTACTAAATTGAAAAGGACGAATAAAAGGAATTGATAATTGATAAAGTTGTATTTCTTCTATCTTCATAAACAAGCCCATACAGCTTGAGACAAGACAAAAAATTGTCTTGAGCCTCTTGCTTTATAACCATTAACCCCCTTAGTCAAAATAAAATCGAGTCACAACTTTTCGTTGTTCGTCTGCTTCTTTACAAGTTTGAATGAGAGTGTGACTATCATGAAAAGCAAAGCATATTAATTGTTGACAGCGAGAGATAATATCTCGATTGCAAATAGCACTAGCTTCTCCTAAAGAAAGATTATCATAGTCAGGATTTTCTACAAGATGAATTACTTGTTTTAACTGTTCTTGAGATTCTTTAGGTTGACGAGCTAGACTTTGGGGTAGAATAACAGTGAGCAGATTAGGATCAGCACGCATTGCCCCTTTTATAGCTGCGGAATTAGTACCAGCCGCCCCAGAGGTAATGATTCTGTTTCCTTCTAGCACGAGGGCATAACTCATCATTTCGATTAAATGTTGATGAGTAATTGGCACATGACGAGAACCTAAAAGGGCTATTTTTTTTGAGCCAGTTTGCTGGATAGCCGCTAATTCTTGTGCCAGAGTATCAAGTTTTGGAATTTCTAGTGATTGACTCAAAGACTGTTAATTGATCTTTAAATTTTCCTTGTTATTCTAACAAATGATTGTGCTTAATCCTAATATTCTACGGATAATTTCCTTTTTTCCTTTTTTTACTTGCATTATCTATAGTTCCTGAGTATAATGTTATATTGCTAGGACGTATAGCTCAGTTGGTTAGAGTACATCGTTGACATCGATGGGGTCACTGGTTCGAATCCAGTTACGTCCATTTCTTTAAACCTAGTCTATATCTTCATTTCAGACTTTTTTATTCTGAGTTTTTGTTCTATTTATTTGATTTTATGAGAAAAGTGGATCATTTTTGGATCATTTTCGGAGAATTATCTAGGATAGATTGTTTTTGTAACAAATAATAACTATTTAATCTGGATCAATTCTGGATCAATCTTTAAAAATTTATACTAGGAGGTTTTCCATGTAACCAACTCTTAAAGGTTTGGAAGCTCTCTTAGACGTTTTAAGGCTATCAAACTAAATGCAACCCTATGAGGATTGAACAAGAGGGATAAGACCCAAATAAGAGCAAAATATCATCGGCACATCATGGTACATACCATGATGAAAAACTACTATTTTCTTCTCTTGAATTATGGTTGTGTCAGAATGCACCTTGTTGTTCAGTTAGTGTTGCGGACGTGCTTAGGATCTCCGCGCGACCAAAGCGAACCCAAAACACACTGAAAATAAGGGTTTTAGTGTTACAAGATTTTTCACCAAAAATCGGTTTGGTTTGGATGACCGATAATTGATCCGCCCTTTAAAGGGCGGATCGACTAACCTGACACCAAAGGAACACTTAAAACCTAGTCAGAATAAAAGTTTTGAGTATTTGTTCACTTCAGTTTAGATTGGCTTTATTTTTGCTTTTGCCATAAATCCTCTTGTAGCTTCATAAAGAGTTCAGCTATTTGCTCATCAGATAAATCAAAAAAGTTATTTATCTGGTTTTTATATAGATTATTTACATAATTCAACCTCTGTTCCTTGCTGTTATAACCTAGCTGAATAAACAAGCTATTTATCTCTCTTTTTGCATCTTTAAAATCTAACTCATTCGCTTCTTCATTTTCGCTTTTTATTTGACAATTATTAGTATCTTTTTTACTTAGTTGATTTTTTGCTTCATTAGTTTTAGATGTATCATTTGATTCGCTTTTTTCTTTTTTTGTGTCTAATTTTTGTAAAAGATCAGAAAAAGGTTGGTATGGTATAGGAGGTTGGTATATCCCTTTATTATCAATGGTTTCAAGGCTACCAACCTTATCATTGAGGTTGGTATATTCTTTATTTGAGGTTGGTAGGTTGCTATTTTTTTCAAAATTATTCACTTTTTCATTTATACCAACCTCATTGAGGTTGGTAGGAGGTTGGTAGGTCTGAAAGTCTTGCTCTATATGAGTTATACCAACCATACCAACCATACCAACCTTTTCTTCAAACTTTGCAAAAAACCACTTATTATATTTTTTACCATCAATATATTTCTGTTTTTTGAACCATGATTTAGAGGTTAAAATTTTGCTCATTCTCATTTCATCTGATCTTTTAATTTGACTTTCCTCAAAACCAAGATGATTAATTAATATTTCTCTAATTGTTATTCCTAAATCTTCAAAACCTGATAGATAATTATCAAGATCTACACTATCCCAAGAATCAGTATGTAAGTATTGTTTATTTAACTCCTCGCTATATTTCTGAGATTCATAGCTCAAATGCCAAAACTCACCTTCAAAAAATGCTTTTTTTGCTTGAGACCAAATTACATCACGAAACTTCGATACTTTTTCTAAGTCAATTTGAGTTTTAACAGGAATAACCCAAAATCTTCTGTTTCCCGTTGCATCTACTAAAAACTCACATTCATTAACAGATCCAACAATTATTGATTGACGTTTTATTGTACGACTAGATCTAGCATAAGGTTCACGAAAAGTATCTACAGATTTACTGAGAAATGCTTTTAGTTCACCACTTGCTTTTTTACTGGTTATGGTTTCAAACTCAGCTAATTCAGCACACCAATGTTGATGAAGAATTAGCAAATTATCCTTATCAGTACCTGTTACTGAATCAGTAAAAAAATTATCCCCATAAAGAACTTTAAAAAAGCTACTTTTTCCAATTCCTTGACTACCTTGAAGAATTAGAGCTGTATCTAATTTACAACCAGATTTATAAACTCTTGCCACACTACCAATTAGGTGTCTGAATAGCATTTCATCATGGAGTTTATCTGTTGTTCCAAATACAAAACTAGATAAATTTCTGATGTCTATTTCTTCTGATTCTTCATTGCAGTTATCAAGGTAATTTTTGACAGGATGATAACTATTTCTTTTGGCAATCATTACCGCTAAATCATAAGCGATTTGCTTACTTATTTTTATTCCATGATCTTCATGAATTTTTAAATAAAGGTCATCCAAAAATGCTTCTTCATCATCAAGTTCAACACATTTTTTTAGTTCATTAAATTTGAGTCTTGATGAGTATTGATTTATTAATATTTCTCTTGTTTCAGCAATATTATCTAATTTGGCTACTCTTTTATTATTGGTATTAACTTCCTTTTTAGTTTCACTTGTTACAGTGAACTTTGTATTCTTTTTATTAGAGCTATAATTGCATAATTTTATCCAATCTTGTTTAGTGATAAATCCTAACTCTATTAATTGATAATAAATCGTACCTAAGTTAAAATTTCCATTAGTTGATTTAATTATCTGTTCCCAATTATATCCATCATTAAAAGTTGATTCTTGCCCAAATTTTAAAGCTAAATCTTCTCCATATAGATTTTTAATTGCTCCAAATAACTCACGATAATTCTGGTAAGTATTCGTACCCTTTTGATGTGGTTTTATGTGTTCGTATAAAAAGTCAATTATTTTATGATCTGGTATTTGAGTAAGGGTATATTCTTTTATATCTTTTGGTAATTTATGAGGAATAGAATCTCTTAGATATTGATAACTATATTTTTCTCCAGAAAGTAAATTAAACTCAGATTTATTATTTTGTTTAATCTCATTATCAACTACTGAATAATGATAAAATTCTGGTAATCTCATGATTCTTGATGGATCTTTTATTGCTGGATCTGAACCTAAAAAATCAATCAAATCTTTAATTAATTCTTGCCATTGTGCGATCGGTACAGGTTCATCAAATACCCAATAAAAATGAACTGATTTACCACCAGATTTAATATAAAAAGTTGGTACGGGTAAGCCTTCAGTTTTAGTTATTACTCTAAATTGTTCTGATTCTGACAAGTTATCAAATTCACAAAATAAAGCCTTAGCATGGGTAACGTCTTTTGCTTTTCTGCCGCCGCCATTGACAACAAAGTAAACCCCATAACCTTCATCTTGAGTTATTTGGTTTTCTTTGATCGGATAAGCTAATGTCTTTAATACTGGTGGAAATTTATCCTTGAGTGTGCGATCGCAATAAAGATTTCTGATAAAAACTTTTTCACCTTCAGAATATCCAAGTATAGATAAACACTGGTTTGTATAGTCAATTGATGGTATCATAACAACATATTAAATTTTATAAAGTGTTTAATAATTCACTGCTTACAACAGTGAAACGGGTTTTGGTAAGGTGTACCCGTCAAAACACCTTTTTGTGTTTTTTAACCTATCCTTTCAGGTAATTACTGAAAGGATTTTTATATTGTACATTAACAATGGTCATCCACTACTGTTATCATAGTTTTTCTCAACAAGATCAATAATTTCTTTTAGTGTTACAAAAGGTTCTTCTTTATTCTCAAGATAAGGAATTGAACGTCCATATACCAAAAACGGCTTAATTTTTTCTACTATTTCTCTTAATTCTGATGAAAATATATCCTTTTTACTAATAAGAAAACCTGCTAATAATAAAGCTACAACCTCACTTGTAGGAATGTTATATTCATTAGCAAAAAGTGTTAATGCTTTATTGAGATTAGGTTCAAAATATATACTTTTTCTGATTTTACGTCTTTTTTCGCTCATTTATTTATCTCCATTAATTAACTCTTTTAAATCTTTGATTAATTGACTTGCAGAATTATTTTTATAGCCTTTTTCTTTATTATCAATCTTGACAATGATTTCTTTGAGTTTCACTGTAACAAGTGAATTATCAGCATTTTGATTGTTGTCTAAACTATGAGCATAAGCTAATATTTTACTTTCTAATATTTCAGGTATTCTAATTAACTTAGTAGGTGTATTTTTCCATTTACTTTTAAATGGTGTTAGATTATTTAATTTATAATTGTGCATGGGTGCAATAATCACTGTAACAAGTGACTTTTCATTATTATTGACGATTAGATTATAACATAATTAATAGCTATCTTTTCACTGTAACAAGTGAGATTAAGGTATTATGTTTACTTTGTAGGTTTTAATCTTAAAATTATTGCTGTGATTAACTCTTAATATATATACGCTTATTTGCAATGTTTACAGTATAGGCTTTATGATTAATCCTTAAGGTAATGTAGTGTGAAATTTAAGCCTTATAGGTATCTTAAATTGAATGTTTCATTTTAGATAAAAATAACTATTTGCATCTAAAATAATTCAGGTAATTCTAAAGAATCATCTACTGCTAAATAATTTTTTATGAGAGTAGGAACAGAGTTACCAACAATATTCGCAATAGTTTGTAAATCAGCTTTACCAGATCTACACAGATGAGTAATAAAAGTATGTCGAACATCATAAAAGGTTAAATATTCTTTAACTAAACCCTCATTAACTAACTTTAAAATTAATGGTTTCCAGATTCTTGTACTAAAGTTTTTCCTATCAATATAGGTTTTGTTAATACTAGGAAAAAGCAAATTATTAGGATTATCAATTTTAGGGATAGAATCTATTAAATCTTTTAATTGATCATTAACTGGAAACATTCTAATATCGACACCATTTTTAGTTCCTAAAATAATTTCATTGCTAACATAACGTTTATTAATTCTTAACCAAGTTTTTTTATGTTTCTCAAAAATATCATTCCAAGTAACAGCAATAGCTTCACTAGGTCTAGTTCCTGTTAAAAACCTAAACGCAACAAAATTATAATAATAGCTATAGTTATATAATGCCTTTTCTGGTAAATACTTATCATTTTTAAACACATCTAATATAGTAATAACCTCATTTTTAGTAAATGATTTAATAGTTTTTTTCTTATTTACTTCTAAAGATTCAATTATCTTCAATATAGGATTATCACCTCTAAATTTACCAAAAGAAATAGATAAACCAATACTTGCTGATAAGTCTTGTAAAATTCTTTTTACAGTAGTTTTAGCATATTTATTTAAAAGTAAAATTACATAATTTGGTATTTGATCAACGGTTAAATTATCATCTAAAGTTTTATCTATTTTTGACCAGTTATTTTTTTGGGTATTAGTGGCTATTTCTTCTTTCTTTAATTCCTTATAAAATTCCCAAATTTCTCTGATAGTAATTTCTTTTTGTCCAAAATCATGCTTAATAAGTTTTGGCTTTAGTTGATATTTTTCTTTAGTTTCATCATATTTCTGGTAAAGGTAAATATCATTATGAATTTCTGTTGCTTTTGCGATCGCAATTTGTTGGTTTTGGGGATCAAAATAATTAAGAGGATAGCTAATAATTTCTCGCTTACCCTTATATGTATAAAGTAAACGAATTAAGCCACTTCTATTTTGAATAGTGACTTTGATTCCATGAGGACGAAAACTTTTATCAGGGATCATAGAAATGATATTTAACTAAAAATAGAAATCCAGATTTCTAACACTGGATCATTTTTGGATCACTTTTGCCAATAAAAAAGGAATAAAAAAAACCAAAAATTAAGAATCTAAGACTTAATAATAGCATTTATTCTCATTGACATCGATGGGGTCACTGGTTCGAATCCAGTTACGTCCATTTTTAAAATTCATGTACACTTGTTTAAATGTACAGTAAATATTGAAAGGGGATAAGAGTAAATTTACTCCCATCCTGCTTTGATTTCAACTAACTTTTGATTAATTCTTTTTCCGAATTAGAGACAGAGTTACCATGATTAAAAGATTGAGAAACAAGATTTTTCTCGCTGATTTCCCCTGTGATTAAACGAGCGCCTCTACCACGGGTAAAGTAATTCCATCCCCATTGCAGCATTACCAAAAGTTTATTGTCAAATTCAATCAGGTAATAAATATGAGCAAATACCCACACAAGCCATGCAGAAATACCAGATAATTTCACAAAACCTAAGTTAGCAACCGCATGATTATTACCGATGACTGCCAAACTACCTTTATCCACATAGCTAAAAGATTCTATTTGCCTTCCTTTTTCTTTAGCCACAATTAATCCGGCTACATACCTACCTTCTTCCATTGCTACGGGGGCAATACCGGGCAGAGGTTTATTGTCTTGATGAGCAAAATGGGCTAAGTCTCCCACCACGAAAATATTGGGATGATTTTTGATACTTAAATCAGGTTCTACCATTATTCTACCAGCTCGATCGGTCTCGGCTGAAGTGCGATCGGCAATTATCTCGGATAAACCAGATGCCTTAACTCCTGCCGCCCATAAAATAGTTCTAGCTTTGATGGTTTCTTCTTGTTCTCCATGACGAATATTCAGGGTATTTTTATCAATATTTGTTACCATACGGTTGGTTAATACCTCAACCCCCAATTCCTCTAAAGAGGCTTGAGCTTTTGCAGATAAATCTTCGGGATAGGGAGGTAATACTCGATTCATCCCTTCAATTAAGACAATCCTTGCTTTTGTTGTGTCAATTTCTTTGAAATCCTTTTTGATACTTTTATGAGCAATTTCTGCGATCGCACCTGCCAACTCAACCCCCGTAGGGCCTCCACCGACAATAGCAAAAGTTAACCATTCCTGTTTTTCTTGAGGAGAAGATAATTTTTCAGCTTCTTCAAAAGCGAGGAAGATTCTACGACGAATATCAAGGGCATTTTCAATACTCTTTAAACCGGGGGCATCTTGTTCCCAATGATCATTTCCGAAATAGTGATGACTAACTCCAGTACCAATGACTAAATAATCATAATTTACCACCCCTTCCCTCATAATTACCTGTTTTTGCTCAGGATTAATGTCAACCACTTCATCTAGTACGACATGAGTATTCTTATTTCTCCCCACAATTAAACGTAAAGGAGAACAAATTTCTGCAGGAGATAAACTACCCGTTGCCACTTGATAAAGGAGAGGTTGAAAAAGGTGAAAATTACGCTTGTCAATCAGAGTTACTTTTACGGGGGCATTACCTAATTCCTTGGCGGCATACAATCCAGCAAATCCACCGCCCACAATTACCACATGGGGTAAGGATGATCTTTTTTCTAAATTAGACATGACTACTATTAATTTTTGTAAACGAATGTTAAATATTACTATGTTGATGAGATTTTTTCCAGCTTATCTAACTTTTTTCGATTATTCAGTGATTAACCATACAAATAAATAACCTCAGTTTGGTTTAACAATATTGGATGAGGGTAGGTGTCAGATTTCAGGTTGCAGGTGTTAGGGTGATGAGGAGATGAGGGGAGAGGATGAGAGGGGGAAGTAGGGGCTTAGGGTTTTGGGGTGGTAGGGGTTGAATATATTTAACGTCAGTTGCCCTTCTCCCCTTAAAAGGGGAGACACAGAGGGGTTTGCCCATTGCCTTTTTCTCTTATTCTTCAGCTTTCCCAGTCCATTTTTAGCCAGACGCAAGATCCGAGTAAAATACAAAATGAAACTCGTGATATTGAACTCACAGAGAATTAACCAAATTAACCTTAAAATAAATTAGGTATTCACAAACTTTACTTAAAATTATGGCTTATTATTGGTTTAAAGCATTTCACATCATCGGTATAGTTGTATGGTTTGCAGGACTATTTTACTTAGTGCGCTTATTTGTTTATCATGCAGAAGCTCAAGAAAAACCTGAACCAGCCCAATCTATCCTCAAAAAACAATATGAGTTGATGGAAAAAAGGCTCTACAATATCATCACCACCCCCGGTATGGTTGTTACTGTGGCAATGGCTATAGGTTTAATTTCCACTGAACCAGAAATTCTTAAATCAGGATGGTTACACATAAAATTGCTTTTTGTTGCTTTATTGCTTATTTATCATTTCTGGTGCGGTAGGATTATGAAACAGTTAGAAAAAGGTGAAAATAACTGGAATGGACAGAAATTTAGAGCGTTAAATGAAGCTCCTACTTTATTATTAGTAGTAATTGTGTTGTTGGCTATCTTTAAAAATAATTTACCTTTAGATATTACCACCTGGCTAATTGTTGGTTTAGTGGTTTTTATGGCGGCAAGTATTCAATATTATGCGAAGATTCGCCGTCAGAATGAAGAAAAATTAAATCAATCAGAAAATTTAGTTAATAGTTAATCAAATTAAAAATTTTTAATTCTTAATATTTTTTTAGGTTAGAATACTAGCGATATTTAATGATTTTTTTATGGAAAATTATGTGGAAAACCCTTGTATATTCCTCTTTATTAATCGCTAGTGCTAACTTAAGTTTATTGCCCTATTCAGTGCAAGCCCAGACAGAAACCAATAATCCCCCAGCTTCAACTTATCAACCCGGTTTTTGGCAACCTGTCGCTAGAGTTAATACTGAAAAGCCCATTAGTTTAAAAATTATTAACGAAACGGGAATTGCCCTCGACTATTCTTTTACAGACGAAACCCTAACCCCCACTGTTTTAAGAGCAGACGATAATGTTACAATCAAGAGCCTTAACCCAGAAGATTCAATATATTTAGTTATTTACCCCGATTTGAATATTCCTAATGCCTCTCGTATTAACCTTCAATACTTAGTGGAGGTAACCGAAAATAATATGATTAACTTAACAGTGAAACAGATAGAAGATGTTGGTAAGGGTAATCGCACTTTCAACTTACAACCAACAGGAGCAATTTTTCTCTATTAAATTTACCAAAAAATTGGGTTTAAAGCCTCGCCCTTCTAGGGCGACTTTGATTGAGGTTAGAAAATAGGGAATAAAGAAAGAATGGGTATTCTTGCAATAGTGATAATATTTTGATTTCCCAACTTTTGGCATAATTTTATTACATTAGACATCTCCAATAATAGACATTTTAAGGGCTTCAGCCCTTACTACGAGCCAACGAAAAATAATTTATGGAGAGGTCTATTTCATACCATGATTAAACAACCTAGGAGAGCAAATTGAATATATTTTTAACTTCAGTTCGAGTTAAGGCAATTTTATTCTTATTTTTAAGAAGCTATAAGGTTTTCTGACTAGGAGAAAATAATGCTTTCAGCTTATCCAAAACTCATGTGAAATCAGGTACACTCAAAATCCAATTTAAAGGCTTGAAGTAAGACTTGAGTCATATGATTAGTAACAGTTACGCACGGTTTTAAAGGGAGGGGGAGAGATGACTCTCGAACCTTACCCGCTCTCAACCCTTATTTAGTATTCTAAAATAGCCATGATTTCTTCAAAAGGCAACGCTTTAGTAAATAGGTATCCTTGGGCATACTGACAATCTAGCTCTAAAACAATAATCCACTGTATTTCATTTTCAATACCTTCGACAATTACTTCCATATTAAGTCCTTTTGCCATAGTAGAAATTGCTGAAACAATGGCTTTGTCTTGATAGTTATCTTTGATGTTTTTGACAAAGTCTTGAGATATTTTTAGATAGTGAAAGGGAAATTTTTTAATACTTGTAAAAAGTGTATCCTGATGACCGAAATCATCTAATGCTATTTTTAAACCTAAAGATAATAGTTTTTTTAAAATTGCTTTTCCTTCTGGATTTTCTAACCAAATATTGTCTCTAATTTCTATGATTAGATTATGAGTATAGGCAATATTATCTTCTATTATTTTGATAAATCTTTGACTATGTTTTTGGTCTTCAATTAGTTTACGAGAAATATTCATTGCAATGGGAATATCCCTAAAAACACTTTCTGAATATGAGCGTTTTTTGGCAATAATATCTTCTATCATCCATATAGTTATGTCATTAATAATCTTTTGGTTTTCGGCAATACTTAAAAATTCATCGGGGGATAATATACCTTTGGTGGGGTGTTGCCAACGCAATAAACTTTCTAATGCAATAATTTGATGTTCTCTGTTAACTATTGGTTGATAATAGATGATAAATTCCTGATTCTGTAGTGCCTTATTAAGGTGATTACTGAGTAAGGAAAAAACCTGATTATCAAAGTTAATTTTTGCACTGAAAAAAGCATAAGTATTAGAGCCGAGTTTTTTACTATTACTTAAGGCTTGATCTGCTTTTCTAATTAAATCTGATGAATTATCTGCATCATAAGGATAAACTGAAATACCAATATTAATTTTTAATTCTGTTTTAATATTTTGATTTTCAAAAGGGGTTTTTAACGAGTCTATTACTCTTTGCGAAATTAAACCAATTTGATTATTTTCTTGTATATTTGATAGTAAGATGATGAATTGATAATTTTTCCAATATGCGATCGTATCTCCTACCCTAAACAACTTACTTAATTTATCAGCACAATAAATATAAATATTCTGCTCTTTTTGAGGAGTTAATGTTTCTTTTCCTAAATCTATTTGGTCTAGTTCAATCAACATAACAGCTAGATTTTGCTGTATTCTTTGATGTCTAGGAATACTTGTTTGCAGAGTTTTAATGAAAAATCTATAATTAGGAAGTTTGGTTTTTAAATCATAATCAAGAAGTTTTTTAATACTATCTTGTTGTTTTTTTCTGCTAGTTATATTTAGAAGATATGTTCTGATAATTTTTTGGTCTTTGATATAGTGAACATACTGCTCAAAATATGTTGTATCAATTTTTATTTCTCTTTTAAATAAATCTGTTTCTAAATTTTCAGGAATAGCTAGAATGTCTTTAAAAATAAGATGATTTTTATTTTCTGTTAAGAGAGTGGGGAAGTTAATTTTTGCGGAGTTATTAAGAAAGTTTATTTTACCTGTGGTGTCAATTTCAATAATGGGATAAGGAGAAAGATTAACAATAGAAGCAAATTTTAAAAGTTGATCAATACCACTACTAATAGTTGAGTTTTTTATTATTTTTGTTTTTTCATCTTCATCATTAGCAACTGTATCTATTACCAAGTTCTTTTGTTCTAAAATAGTGGTTTTTTGCTTCTCAAATTTTCCCTCATGATCAATAAAATAATTAAAAATTACTTCAGAGCCAATATTAATAATATCTCCATGTTTTAGTTTTGCCCTTGATACCTTTTTCCCGTTAATATTTAAGCCATTATTGCTTTTTTTCCCTTCAACACTACCGTCTATTACTTCATAATATATTTCGTGGGTTTCGGGATGAGAAAACTTTTTTAGGTGCGCATGAAAACGGGATACTTCTAGGGATGATAATTGAATATTATTTTTATCACTTCTGCCAATGGTAAGGATATTTTCTTCTAGGAGAAAGGTTTTAATTAATTTTTGAATAGACGTGCTTTCTTCTAGTATTAAATAATGATTTATTAAACTTTCGGAAATATATTTATTGAGATCTTCTAGTGTTTCTAATTCTATTTCAGAAATCACTATTTTATTTTCGTTGTTGTCAACATTATCATTCATAGATAAAAATATTAACTTATAT
This sequence comes from Cyanobacterium aponinum PCC 10605, assembly GCF_000317675.1. Classification (NCBI taxonomy): domain Bacteria; kingdom Bacillati; phylum Cyanobacteriota; class Cyanophyceae; order Chroococcales; family Geminocystaceae; genus Cyanobacterium; species Cyanobacterium aponinum. The sequence continues at coordinate 729,159 of NC_019776.1, read as the reverse complement.
TATTTTCATAAAATATACCAATCAGCAATCATTTATAAGAAATTGTATAAGCATAAAAACACTGAAATTGCATTGTAATAACAATTCCAAATTTTGACTCAGCGAATTCTCCCGATAAAGTGATTTTCTTATTTTTGTGGTTGCTTGATTGCAGTGCAAAGAACTACGGAAATATAAAAAAATATTGTTGCCACTACAATAGTGTTTATTCCTCATCCTCGGTCTAAATTAAAAATCATGGTTTAATTCACCAACCACCTTATTTTCAATATGAGTGACTGATGAGTCAATATAAAAAAAATAGAACCATCAAACCTAAAGCCCACAATCATGAGAGTTGAAAATTAATTGTTCAACCTCTAAAACTTGCCCTTACCCGATATTCTTACTGAAAAACTGAGGTGAGGTTATATTGATAACTTAATTATAAAAAAAATCTTAGCAAATAAATTGGCAAAGGGAACATAGACAAGCCAAAGATAGTCAAGGAAAATATAACTGTGGTTAAAACTGCATAGAATATATAGAATATATTATGGTTTTATCTATATCCCTATCTTGGTCTAATTTATCGATTCCATTTCCACAACAAAGAGTGAAAATAGAGCAATTATCAAATACTGATTTAATTTTGCGTTGTCAGGAGGGTAAACAGCCTGATAGGGTGGCCTTTGCGGAATTATTGCGCCGCTATCAGGGCTATGTGGATAAAATCCTTTATAATTTAGCTCCTGATTGGCAAGATAGAGGGGATTTGGCTCAGGAAATCTGGATTAAGGTTTATCGTAAAATTAATACTTTACAAGATCCTACTAAATTTAAGGGGTGGTTAGGCAGAATTACAACGAACTTATTTTATGATCAGTTACGTAAGAAAAAGCGTTTTGCTACTCCTATTTCTCTTGATGCCTCTATTACTACCGATGATGATGAATTCTCTTGGGAATTGCCCTCGGATTTGCCTTTACCTGAAGAGAATCTCACCACCGTGGAATTTTACGCTCAATTAAGAGATGCGATCGCATCTTTACCAGATACTTTTAGAACAACCATTGTGTTGAGAGAGATACAGGGCTTAAGTTATGAAGAGATAGCAGAAATTACCCAAGTTTCTCTGGGTACGGTAAAATCGAGAATAGCAAGAGCTAGAAATAGACTGCAATTACTCCTAAAACCCTATTTAGACAATCAAGTATAATAGTTAATTCCTCACCAAAAACTGGAGATAGAAAATATGATGACTAATCACTCTTATCCCCCCGACAAATGTACTTTCGAGCTTTTAAGTGCCTATTTAGATGGAGAAGTTACAGCTCAACAAAGAGAAGAAGTACAAGATTTATTAGCAAATGATCCTGAAATACAATCTCTATATCGTCGATTACTTTATTTGAGAGACGAGTTTCAAAATTTACCTACTCCCCAGCCTGAATATAGCCCTCAAGAATTATCATCTACCGTATTTGCCAAGGTTGATCAAGAAAATAGAAGATGTAAAACCTATGTTTGGGGTGGAGGTGCGATCGCAGCCGTGATTTTGGCTACTCTTGGAGGTATTCTCAATGGTAATAGGACTCTCTTACTACAAATGGCAAACAGAGACTCTCAACTCAATTCAGATGAAAACTTAGTCATTGCCTTAAATGAACCTGTTATAGCCCTTCCCGCCAACACAGAAGAGTCTTTGATGATACCTTTAGATCAATCTCTTATGGATATTATTGAGAATAAATAAGGTAGTTTGCGTCTAAGTCTGCTGGTTGAGGTAGGCAAGAGGCAATAGGCAAGCACTTTAGTTATTTTCAAGAACTAAGAAAAAGTGTAAGTTAAATGCACCTTCGCTTCTCATTGACACTGAAAAATACCTGAAACCCGAAACCTATTTCCAAACTCAAGTCAATGCTATACTGATTAATCGTTATCAAAATTATATATCCTTAACAATTACCTGTGACACAATCATCTAAACTTCTACGTACCCCTCTATATTCCTTATCCCATGAATGTAAGGCGAAATTTACCGATTTTGCGGGTTGGGAAATGGCTTTGCAATATAGTGGCTTAAAAAAAGAACATCAAGCTGTTAGGGAATCCGTAGGAATGTTTGATATTTCTCACATGGGGAAATTCTTTCTCGAAGGGAAACAATTACGGGAAAAATTCACCTATCTTGTGCCTACAGACTTAAAAAATTTAGAAGCAGGAAAGGCTCAATATACAGTCTTATTAAATCATCATGGAGGCATCATTGATGACATTATTTTTTACTATCAAGGTACAAACGAGCTAGAGATTGAATCTGCCATCTTAATTGTTAATGCCGCTACGAAAAATAAAGATTGGCAATGGTTAACGAAAAATCTCACCGCAAAAAATGTCACACTTACCGATAAATCCTCTGAATTAGCCTTAATTGCTTTACAGGGCAAAAATGGGTTTAAAATCCTCAACCATTTGATTAACGAAGATTTAAGTCAATTTCCTAGCTTTTCTCACTTGTATACCACCCTCTATGAAGAACCTGTTTTTATTGCTCGAACAGGATATACGGGAGAAGATGGTTTTGAGATTATGACAACTCCTAATGTAGCACAGAAATTGTGGTATTATTTCCTTGATAATGGTGTTATTCCTTGCGGTTTAGGGGCTAGGGATACTCTTCGTTTAGAGGCGGCTATGTGTCTTTATGGTCAAGATATGAATGAAGAAATTACCCCTATAGAAGCAGGTTTAGGATGGTTAATCAATTTGGATCATGACTTTATTGGCAAAGATGTTATTGCACAACAGAAACAAGAAGGGGTTAAGAAAAAGTTAGTTGCTTTAGTGATGGAAGGTAAATATATCGCCCGTCATGGTTATCCCATTTTGGTGAATGGAGAAGTAATAGGAGAAATTACCAGTGGAACTCTATCCCCTACCTTAGAAGATGCGATCGCGCTTGGTTATGTATCTTCCAATTACAGTAAAATAGGGCAAAAATTAGAAATTGAAATTAGGGGGAAACTTTATCCTGCGAAGATAGTAAAAAAACCTTTTTATAAAAGAAGTTAAAAAAATTCGGTTTTCACCCCCCCATATCATGTAAAACCGAACTGGGCAACTTAAAACGGGTTTATGTAATATTGGACTCAAATAACTATAATTTAATGGTCAATTAAATACGCTCCTGTAGCTGAGTAAATTTTTATTATAAAACAATACTTCTTACTTTACTTACCTTTAAAATCTAGGAGGTTGTTAAATGAAGATTGCTCAAGTTGCTCCCTTATGGGAATCAGTCCCCCCTAATCGTTATGGTGGCATTGAATTAGTAGTTGCTTTATTGACTGATGAATTAGTCCGTCGTGGTCATGATGTAACTCTTTTTGCTTCTGGTGACTCCCAAACTTTGGCTAAGTTAGAGTCTGTTTATCCTCGAGCTATTCGTACTGACAAACAAGTTAAAGACTATAACGCTTATTTAACCCTACAATTACAAAAAGTATATAGTCGTGCCAATGAATTTGATTTGATTCATAGTCATGTTGACTATCATGCCTTACCCTATGCTAACTTTGTCAAAACCCCCACAATTCACACTCTACACGGAGAATTTACACAGGAAAATAAACTATTATTTAGTCAATCAAAACATCAAAATTATGTAAGTATTTCTCAGTCTCAAAGAGAACCTTTGCCCGATCTTAACTATGTGGGAAATGTTTATAATGGCATTGATGTTAATAGCTATCAATTTTTCCCCCAACCTGATGATGAACCTTATTTAGCTTTCCTAGGGCGGGTTTCACCCCAAAAAGGACCTCATTTAGCCATCCAAATTGCCAAAAAAACAGGCTGGAAACTGAAAATGGCTTGCAAAGTTGATCCTGTAGATCAAGAATTTTTTGAGACCCAAGTATTACCCCATGTGGATGGTCAACAAATTCAATTACTAGGTGAAGTTGACAGTAAGGAGAAAAATAAATTAATTGGCGGTGCAAGAGCAACCCTATTTCCTATTACGTGGCGTGAACCCTTTGGCTTAGTGATGGCAGAATCCATGGCTAGTGGTACTCCTGTAATTGCTATGAGTCTGGGGTCAGCTCCAGAAGTAATTGCCGATGGAAAAACCGGCTTTTTATGTCACAACATTGAAGAAATGATCCTAGCGGTGGATAAAATATCTCAAGTCAATCGTTATGATTGCCGTAATCATGTACTGAAAAACTTTGGAGTATCTCGCATGGTTGATAGTTATGAAGAAGTTTACCGTCAAGTTTTAGCTCAACGTTTTAATAATATTAATGGACATTTAATTGATAGCCATATCGACTTAGCCACCGTTGCTTAACATTGTAACTGATGTTACGCAAAAAGATAATTAGTTGTTGTTTTGAGGTGTCAGGTATCAGGTGTTAGGTTTAAAGTAACCTCAGTTCGGTTTAAGAATATTGGATAAGGGTAGGTGTCAGGTTTCAGGTTGCAGGTTGCAGGTGTTGAGAGAAAGTAATAAATAACGAGTAATGAGTAACAAATAATGAGTGTTCGGGGTTTTTAATTCCTAATTCTTAATTTTTCCTTTGCCCTCCCCCCTCTCGAGGGGGGATAAAGGGGGGTTCGCCTCTTGACTCTTGCCTTTTGCCTTTTTTTCTCCATCATTCATAGATGAAAATTTATCCCGAACTCAGGTTAAAGTAACTTTTAATTCTTGCTCTTCTCTCCCTAAGTTCTGACATCCAAGCATATTACAAATGATACAGGTAGCGAAAAATCTATACGGTAAAACTTTTATTCCCATATCTCTATCCGAAGACTCAGAATTACCCTATGCGATTGATTTTCAAAGTCAACCGACTTTAGTTATTAAGGATAATGACTTGTTTTTGATTACAGATCAACTAGGTAACATCGTTGCAGGGGCTAAGAATCAAAAACGTACCGTTACAGGTTTGTTTTGCCATGATACGAGATTTTTGAGTCGCTCGGAGTTACAAATAGCTGGTCAATCTCCCGTATTGCTGAGTAGTTGTGCGGAGTCGGGCTATCAAATTACGGTTAATTGTACCAATCCCGCCATCGATAATTTATTGAAGCGGGAAACCATCGGTATTGAGCGTAAAATCGTTTTGCGAGGTGGTTTATTTGAAGAAATTACTCTACGCAACTATACGATTCATCCTGTGGAAATACCTATAACTCTGAGTTTCCAAGCAGATTTTAAGGATTTATTTGAAGTTAAAAGCGATCGCATCCGCTCTCAACGGGGACAAAGTTTGCAAGCCCTAAATCAATCGGATAATAGTCTAAACTTTGCCTATGAAGGATTAGATCATTCCTTAATGGAATCTTTAATCACATTTAATCATCTTAAACCTACAAAAATTCAAGGAAATACAGTTATCTGGAATATAACTCTCCAAAGTCAGGCTAGTTGCCGTATTGGTTATGCTTTACAAACTAAGATTAATAATAAGGCTAATTCTAGTATTCTTTTCCCGAAATCATTGACAGAAGGAGTTAAAATTGCCCAAAGGGAAAAAGATAGTTGGTATCAAAATACAACCAAGATTCGTACTGATTCTGAGGCGGTTAATCAAGTCATTACTCAGGCGGAAAATGATATTTATTTATTGTTACAGTCTTTTGGTCAAGGTAAGATTTTAGTGGCAGGAATACCTTGGTTTTCTACTCTATTTGGGCGAGATTCTTTAATTGCCGCCCGACAAACTTTGATATTTGATAGCCAAATTACCCGCAATACCCTATTGACTTTAGCGGAATATCAAGGAAAAAATCATAGTGATTGGCATGATGAGTCTCCGGGTAAAATTTTGCACGAATTGCGTTTAGGAGAGTTAGCCCGTTGTCAGGAAATTCCCCATACTCCTTATTATGGCACGGTGGATGCTACCCCTTTATGGTTAATCCTATATGCGGACTACTATGACTGGAGTGGCGATCGCGCTTTCGCCGAAAAATTATGGTCAAATGTTCTTCGGGCTATGGATTGGATAGATCATCAACGGCAAAAAACAGGGTATATTTATTATTTACGTCAGGCAGAAGGGGGACTTCGTAATCAGGGTTGGAAAGATTCGGGGGATTGTATCGTCAATAGTAAAGGAGAATTAGTAGAAGGTGCGATCGCACTTTGTGAAGTACAAGGATATGTTTATTATGCCAAAGTAAAACTAAGTCATATAGCGAAGATATTAGGAGAAGAAAAATTAGCCCAAAAATGGCAAAAAGAAGCAGAAGAGCTAAAAGAGCGGTTTAATCGTGATTTTTGGTTAGAATCAGAACAATACTATGCCCTTGCCTTAGATGAAAATGGTAAACCCATTGATAGTATTACCTCCAACCCGGGCCATTGTCTTTCTTTAGGTATTTACCCCCCAGAAAAAGCTAATTTAGTGGCTCAACGTTTGATGGCAGAAGACTTATACAGTGGTTGGGGTATTCGTACCTTAAGCAGTTTTTCCCCCGCTTATAATCCCATGGGTTATCACTTAGGTTCAGTATGGCATCATGATACAGCTATCAGTGCATTAGGTTTACGTCATATTGGCAAAATAGACGATGCAATGACTATCGCTCAAAGTTTAATTGAAATGACCATTTCTCAAGCAAATCATCGACCTCCCGAATTATTTTGCGGTTTTGAACGAAAATCCTCCCAAAATCCCGTTAAATATCCTGTAGCTTGTTTTCCTCAAGCATGGGCAACAGGAACAATTTTTCAGTTACTACAAATGATGATTAATTTACTTCCCGATATGAAAAATAATCGTTTACTGATCAAAAATCCCCGTTTACCAGACTTTATTAACCGTTTATCCCTAGAAAATTTGAGAATAGGAAATAATCTGATTGATTTAGTTTTAGAAAAAATAGACCAACAAACCATTTGTCGAATTACCAAACAAGAGGGAGACTTAAACATTCAACTATAATTCAGTGTGAGATTTGTGGTTACACTAGATGAAGGGCAATTAGTTTTGGGGTGAATAGATTTCAAAAGGCAAGGGGTAAGAGCAAATTTTAAGAAATATTACACTTGTCTTCTATGTAAAGGACTTATCAATTAATATCCTAGTAGTATTGTTATTCTTTCAATAGATTCAACTTCTTAAGAAAGCATAAACTTCGCCTCCTTTACATTTTTATGGGTCGACTAGAGAAAAATAATGTTTTTAGTCCTAATAGAAACATCAGGTAATCAGAATTTCATTTTTGCCACTAATAAATTAAAAGAAAATATTGGGGCGTCAGAATTAACTTATCGAGTCGGTACACAATGGTTATTAGAAATAATAGGTGATATTGTCAAAAATCCTAACCTCAAATTATGGCAGGATAGTGATTTATTAAGACAAAATCTTTTGAATTCTAATCATAATCCCCCCATTGAAGATGACAAGCAATCAATAGAAATTATTATTGCGGTATCGGGAAAGGCTTTATTAATTACAAAAGATAAGGAAATAGCCCAAGATATTATTACTCAACTTACCACAAAATGTTTAAAAGAAGCTCCTGGGATTAACGTGACAGGAGTTTATGTAGAGTTTGATTGGAATAAACCGATTCAAGATGCTGTTAAACAAGTTTACCGTAAAATTGAGATTGCTCAATCTAATCTTTTTTCTTCTGAATTTCGTTTCTTAAAACTACCCATTTTATCTCATTGTGATACTAGCGGTTTACCCGCTTCTCAGATAGAAATTAATCCAGAAAACGATAAAATTCCTATATCTCAGGTGAGTTTTACTAAAAGAAATAGTGCTAATGATTCTCTAAAAAGAATGGATAAATTAGTCCAAAAAAGTAATTTTAAATTCCCTGAAAACACTAATGATTTAGAAAAGAATTTTGAAGAAAAATTAAACTGGTTAGGAATTGTTCACGCAGATGGGAACGGTTTGGGGCAAATATTTTTTAAATTTGAACAGTTTATTGATAATGATTTAAAAAGTTTTTCTGAAAAAAATCGAGACTACATTAATAAATTAAGGAAGTTTTCTTTAGCTTTAGATTTATGTACCCAAAATGCTTTTAAAGAAGCAATTAAGGTATTTAAAGATAACGGAAAAATAAGCATCAATGAAAACAAAACGAATGAAATATTACCAATTATTCCTTTAGTGTTGGGAGGGGATGATTTAACAGTTGTTTGTGATGGGAAAAAAGCCTTAGAATTTACGGAAAAATTTTTGTTAACTTTTGAGGAAGAAACTGCAAGAAATGATTTAGAAGATGTGGGTAATATCATTAATGAAGTCAGTCGAAAAGCACTAAAATCTGATGGTTTATCTTCTTGTGCAGGGGTTGCGATTGTTAAACCTCATTTTCCTTTTTCTGTGGGTTATGATTTAGCTGAATCTTTGTTAAAATCTGCGAAAACTGTTAAAAATAATGTACAAAATAATGATAATAAAACCGTCTCTTGTTCGGCTTTAGATTTTCATATTGTCTATGATTCTAGTGGGGTTGATTTAGAGTTAATTAGAGGGCGTTTGGAGTTAAAAGAAAATGAAAACATTCACACAAAGTTATATAAACGTCCTTTTGTTGTTACTCCTTCCAATAAATTAAAAGAGGCAACAGAATTTAGTCAAAAATGGGCGAAATTTTACGACTGGAATGAATTTAAAAATAAGGTGAAATTATTCACTAAAAATAAGCGAAATTCTCAGAATGAAAATGATGAAAAAAAATATCTGCCTCCTAATCAATCCAATAAATTAAGGAGTGCTTTATTTAGGGGAAAAGAATCAGGGGATGCTCAGTTTCAGTTGATTTATAAGCGCTATGAAAATATTACTATAGAATTAGCAGAAAGTGATAAATCTTTATTTCAAATAACCCCTATTAATTCTAAAGAAAATAACAAAAAGACTGTTTATACTACCAGTTTTTTAGATGCTTTAGATGCTACTGATTTTCTCTAATAATTAAATAATTAATCATCAAAATAAAAGGCTAAAGCCTTTACTACAAACTTATGAAAAAAAAGGAGAGTCTATGCTTTTTACGATGAGAGTAACTATGCTGAGTGATTGGCATATTGGTTTGGGGCAGTCGAAAGGTGATGTTGATGCTATCGTGCAAAGGGATAGAGATGGTTTACCTTATATTCCTGGGAAAACTTTGACGGGTATTTTACGGGATAGTTGCGAGTTGGCGGCTTTAGGTTTGGATAATGGCAACGAAAAAGGCGTTTGGAGTCAATGGGTTGATTTTCTCTTTGGCACTCAACCTGCATTAGAAGAAGGAGCGATCGAATCTTCCCCTCAACCTGCTATAATCTCTTTACGCTCCGCTCATTTTCCTGATAGTCTTAAAAATGCCCTTAGTGTCAATACAAAAGTTAAAGATGCGATCGCATTTATTAAACCGGGTATAAGCATAGACAACGACACAGGATGTGCCAAAACAGACTTTTTAAGATTCGAGGAGATGATAAGAAAAGGGGCAATTTTAGACGCAAAAGACTGTCAAATTAACTATCCTGCGGATATAAGTGACGATGACAAAAAGAGAGTCGAAGCATTATTATTAGCAGGAGCAAAATTAACGGAGAGAATCGGCGGGAAAAGACGTAGAGGTGCAGGAAAATGTAAAATTGAGTTTCTAAAAGTAAAAAATGATAATTATTTAGACTATTTAAGTCAAACTCCTTCTTCTCCTCCAGTTTATCAAGAAATAAATCCCCCCGTTACTTTTCAATATCCAGAGATAAAAGAGTCAGACTGGTATATTTTACCGTTGGAAATTACCGCTAAATCCCCTCTTATTATCAATAGTCGCACTGTCGGTAACGTGGTGGAAACCCTCGACTATATCCCCGGTAAATATATTTTAAGAAACTTGCATCGTAAACTAGGGCAATGGTTAAACATTTCTCAAGCTATTAGTGAGGAGAGTTTAGTGATTACTAATGCCACCGTCAGCAGTAAGAATCAACCCAGTCGCCCTGTGCCTTTTTGTCTTTTTGCAGATAAACTCAAAGGAGGCTTAGATAAAGGAAATGTCTATAATCGTTTAGTTGAAGATAATCCCAAAGATTTACAATTAAAAGGAATTAGAGGCGGTTATGTGGGAGAAGTTACCCATAATCATTTACCTATTTACCGTAAAGTCGCCATTAACGTTTATACTCACAATACCATCGAAGATGAACTTCAACGCCCTAGTAGTGATGTGGGAGGGGTTTATAGTTATTCCGCTATTGCCCCGAAAACCACATTTAGAGCGGAAATTCGTTTAAAATCAGATTTATTCAACCATCTTAGCAACCAGAAAAAAGAATGGTGGAAAAATTTAGAAGGTAGTTATTCCATTGGGCAATCTAAAAAAGATGATTATGGCACGATAAAAGTAACAATAGCTCAACAACCGCAACTTCATCAAGGAAAAATTCAACTCGACAATAACAACCTCAGTGTATGGTTATTATCCGACTTGCTGTTAAGAGATAAAAGACTCAATCCCACTGCCGACTTAAATATTCTCAAAGAAACCCTAGAAAAAACATTAGGAGTCACGCTAGAAGAAAAACAAAAAATTATCCGTCAAAGACGCACAGAATCATGGCAAGTGCGTTGGGGTTTATCCCGCCCATCTTTAGTGGGCATTCAAGCAGGAAGTTGTATCGTTTATGAAGTGACAGAGGGAGAATTAGACATCAATCAACTATCTCAAATCCAAATGTCTGGCATCGGAGAAAGAAGAGTTGAAGGTTATGGGCAAATGTGCTTTAATGATCCTTTATTAACGATGGAATTATCTAAACTAACACCATCAGTCACCGAAGTTGACACTAGCAATGATAATGTTAATGTCAATCTTATTAAAAATAATGATTCGAGTTTTGAATACGCCCGAATTATAGAAAGAGAAGCATGGCGAGAAGCAATCCAACAACAAGCCTTAGATTTAGCTTCCGATAGACAGACAAGAAAACAATATCTAGGTTTAGAGATTCAAGGAGAGGAAAGTAAACCTCCCATGACTCAGCTAGGTGCTTTACGCTCAGTTGTTAGTAAACTACAATCACAAAATGACAAACAGCAAGTGACTAATTGGATTAAAGCCTTAGAATCTGTGCCTAATCGTAAAGAAAAATGGGTAGGAGATAGCTTAAAGCTGATTCGTAGTTTAATCAATGATGAGAGAAAAATCTGGGAATATCTCCATTTACCCAAGGATTTAAACATCACTCATAATGCCGAAACCGAGTTAAAAATGCAACTTTGGGCGGAAGCGATACGCACCTTCATTGATGCGATGATTCGGGCGCATAAACGAGACTGGGAAAAAACCCAATAAGCTAGTTTGCATCTAAGTTTACTGGTGAGGGTAGGGAAAGCCTCCTATTTCCCCCCTTTTACGACAGGGCTGTTTGATTTTCGAGAAAGAAAAAAGAGCGGGAGATAGGGGGAGAGGGAAGAGGGAAAAGTTAAGAGGTAAAGTCATTTAGGCAAGGGGTTAAACCCTTTGTTAGGAAAAAATGTAAGTTAAATGCATTCTTAACTTATCGGTTTGTAGTCAAGGCTTTAGCCTTATTTCCGACTAATTAATTACTAGCACACATTAAAAATATGGCAAGAAAAATTCGTTCTCGATATAAAATTACAGGTAATCTTACCACTATTAGCCCTATTCATATCGGCGGAGTTGGTGGTAATGCAGATACAGATATGGCTTTAGCTGTCAACGGTGAAGGAAAATTTTACCTTCCCGCCACCAGTTTAGCTGGTGCATTACGCGCTTATATGGCCACTCTTAATTCTAAGATAACTAATAAAATTTGGGGTTTTCAAGAGAAAGAAGGAGATAATGGCCATGCTAGTTTTGTCATTGTGGAAGATGCGGTTATCAATTCTGCCATTGTGGAAATCCGTGACGGTGTCGCCATTGATAGATATTCTGGCACTGCGGCCGAAGGTATGAAGTTCGATCGCGCCATTTTACCCAAAGGTGTTAAAATTCCCATAAGCCTTATCTTGGAAAGAGACGCAAAATTAAGTGATAGTGAATGGCAAGAATGTCAAAATGCCTTCGCCCAACTTATCACTGCTTTAGAAGAAGGGGAAATCTATCTCGGTGGTGCAAAAAGTCGAGGTTTAGGGAGAGTTAAATTATATGACACGAGAATCATTGAAGAAGATTTACTCTCCCCTGCTGGAATTTTAAATATCCTGAAAAATCAGGAAAAAACCGTTAATTGGGGCAAGGTTTATGCTTCAGGTCAAAATTGTCAAAATAAGCTCGATATAACCATTAAATGGAGTCCTATAGGGTCTGTGATGGTTAAATCAGAGGGGGATGGTATGGCAGTGGATATATTACCCCTTGTCAGTGGAGTAAGTGGTGGCTTAACCTTTGTTATCCCTGGAAGTAGCTTGAAAGGAGTATGGCGTAGCCAAGCAGAAAGAATTATTCGCACTGTCTGTAATCACTCTCTTAATTATGAGGATAAAGACAAATTCGATCAACAAGTGAAATTAGAGTTAATTAAAACCCTTTTTGGAGCACCAGCAGAGTTAGACGAGAATCAAAACCAGTTAGGTTATTTAAGTTGTCTGGCAGTAGATGACTGTTTTGCAAAAAAACCCATGACTTCAAATAGCTCAGTAAGTATTACTGATGCTACACAAAAATCAGAAAATAATGGAAAAGATGAATATTTAATGACATCCCATCAATGGGCAAGTATTACTGAGGCTACCAGTGACAGCAGTTTGCGTAATTGTTTGAATAATATGGGTTTAAAGGATACTCAACTAGGATACCACGTTGGGATTGATCGTTGGACTGGTAGTGGGGCAGAAGGCTTTTTATATACCACCCTTGAACCTTTTGGGGTGAATTGGGAAAACATTGAAATTAGCTTAAATTTACACCGTTTAAAACAGTATGAAAAATTAGAAAATGAAAGGTTAAAGAAAGAAAACTTACCACCAAAAAATTCATATTTACCAACTTTGGCGTTATTTTTGTTAGTTTTAAGAGACTTTATGGAGTCCAAAATTCCCATTGGTTTTGGAGTTAATCGAGGTATGGGTGCGATTCAAGTGGAGAAGGTAGAAATTAATGGTAAGGGTATCGATAATGATGATTTAAAAGCTCTTTCTCAAGCGACTTTAACAAGTTTTTATGACTTAGATAATAATTTATTAACTAATCTTAATTCTCACTGGAAATCATGGTTAAATGGAGGTAAATAATGACTACTTTTTTACACGCTCAATCATCAGTGAATATCACTTTATCTGAAGCAATTAATCAATGTCTTAATCAATTAGAAGATGCGATCGCACTCTTGTATTCTCCTAACTCTTGTCAAGTTTTAAAGTTAGAAAAAGACGGCAATTTATCTAATAGTAAAGGGGAGATTATCAATACAAATTATCAAGATAACTATATCTTTGAAGCCCGTATTTTTAACCAAAACTATGAGTTAAGATGGTTAAATGAGGATGAAGGAAAAGGTACAGCAGTTATCATCTCTGAAAATGATTTTGATAATTGTTTAGCAAAAAAACTAGATTCTATAGAAGTAATAGATACCATTAAGCAACAATATTTACTCTGGGGAGAAAAAGCGAAAACTACATTAAATGAGGGTTGGCAAAGACTATCTGCCTCCCGAATTGGTAGCCTAGATATTCCTCTTTCTCAATCCTTATCACAGGAAAAAAGAGTTTATTTGAACACCCGTGAATATCTCAAAGTTATGGATAATTTTGGCAATGTTCGGGTCATTGAAGAACGTTTAATTAATTTAGAGGTTAAATAAAATGACTTCACAAAAAAAAGTTTTAAACGATTTACAAAAGCTAACTGATGAAACTGAATACTTACTTCAATCTGAAGCGAATAAAAATAGACTTTTATAGGCTATTAAAAATGTTGAAAATAGACAGCATTTAATTGAAATTAATTTAAACAAAATTGAAAAACAGTTACAAATAAATAGTTAACAAAAGGTTGAAAATTATGGAAGGAAAATTTAAGATTCAAAAGGGAAATTTAACGATTGTTTATATTGATAAAGACAAAGACAATAAAGAAAAAAAAATAAGCCCTCCTAATGATGAGTTATCCGCATCAATTTTAGAAATCAAAAAAACTTCTGTCAAAAGTCTAAAAGATATGGAGATAGAATTTGATTTAGTGGATGGAAAAGCTCAAAAAATAAGAGAAAAAGGAAAATCTTGGGAAATTTCAGCTCAAGCGGAAGCTAAACAGTCAAAACCTGCAACCGTCTTAACATCTTCCATTGAAGTGACAGGAGACTTTCACAACCCTTATAACTTTATCCCTACTCCCCCTCGTAAAAATGATAACTCAGAACTGTTTGATCGAGCCCCCGTTGGTCATGGAAAATATCATCAAGACTATTGGAGTGGCAATATAACCGTAAAATTAAAAACAAAAACCCCTCTATTAATTCCTGATGCAGGTAACGCCACTGAAGATAATAATGGACATAAAACCTATCCTCTCAGAATAGGAGCAGATGGTAAACCCTTGTTACCCATTACTTCCGTTAAAGGAGCATTGCGTTTAGCCTACGAAATAGTGACAAACTCCCGTTATTCCATCTTTGAGAAACACGAAGACAGATTAGCCTATCGTACTCCTGCAAGAATTACGGTTGTACCTGCAAGAGTGGAAAGTAAAGACGGGAAACTCTTTTTAAGAATCATGGATGATACGGGTTTAGTGGGAGAAACCGCCAGACTCAAACGTTATGAAAAAAATAGTAAAAATAAAGATAAAGGGGAAAGCCATGTTGCCACTAAATATAAGAGTAAAAATCGATTACCTATACATGGTGATGCCGTCTGGGTAAAATTAAGCAGAGGTAAAGTAGAAGAAATTATACCTCGTGATCAAAATCCCAGTAATACTTCTTGGAAAAAAGGATGGGTATGTGTAACAGGTGCGAATATTAACGGTAAAATGAATGAAAGGGTGTTTATTGAACAAAACAATAATGATTTAATACCCGTTACTCCTGAAATTAAATCTTTATGGGAAGAGTTAATCAGAAATTATCAACAAACCCACGTTAAAGATTTAGAAAAACGTAAGTCAAAAAATCAATCTCCTACCGCCTATTTAGGTGGTAAACCGGGAGAAACGGGATGGTCAAAACACATTTGGGATGAAAAAGAGTTACAATTTCAAGAAGGCACTTTATGCTATGTCGAATTGAATAACCGAGGAAAAATAACTGCTATTCAACCTGTTACGATTTCTCGCCGTTTGTATAAATATCCCCCTGATGATTTACTCGATGATAGCTTGAAACCAGCTCAAAAAATGGAACAATTATCTCCCGTTGACAGGGTATTTGGTTGGGTAAATCAAAACGGCAAAGGTTCATACAAAGGTAATCTGCGTATTAATGCCTTAACTTGCATCACTGATAATTGTATTGAAAATTTCGGCAATAAAGGCTTACCATTAAATATATTAGGACAACCCCAACCATCCCAAGCAAGATTTTATCAGGCACAAGATAAAAAAGGCACTCCTTTAGATAACGGTAGTGAGAAAGGAAAAGGTTACAGTAACTCCAATCAAGGTTTAAGAGGAAGAAAAGTATATCCCCATCAAAATTTACCTGCAAATCACTGGGATAATGCTAATCAAGATCGCACCCAACAAGATAATAATGGACATTATCAAGAATATTATAGACCGGGAAGTGAAAGAGATGATCAGAATCGATCGATTCTTGGATGGGTAAAACCTAATACCGAATTTACCTTTAACATTGATATAACTAACCTTTCTACCGTAGAATTGGGTGCATTGCTACTCATCTTAGACTTACCCAAAAATCATTATCATCGCCTTGGAGGAGGTAAACCCTTCGGCTTTGGTAGTGTGAAATTAACTATCGATTGGGATAAAACCGACTTGAGAAAGGGAGAAGACTGGAAAGAATACTATAGTAGCCTTCTCAAAGTTGATAAACCCGATGCCACTGTTGCCAAAGCATCTATTGGGGAATTTAAACAAGCGGTAGAGACATCCTATAACGGAAAATTTGAGGAAGTATCCTTTATCAAAGCCTTATTAGTTGCCACTCAAGGTTATAGCGATAAATTACCTATTCATTATCCCCGTTTAGACATACAACCCAACCCCAACGGAGAAGCCTTTAAATGGTTTGTGGAAAATGAACGCACAGGCAATAGTGGAGGTTTAAAAGTTGCTTTACCTATGTTAGCAAATGATGGTGGTTTACCCAGAAATCCTAGTTAAAATTAATTACAAAAAGTACCCCTTATTAAGGGGGATTTAGGGGGATCAAAAATTAAAATTATGTTTACTCAAGCAGAAAAAAGAATCAGTTTAAAGGATTTTTTACAATTACCAGAAACAAAACCAATTAAAGAGTTTATTAATGGTTATGTTTATGAAAAACCAATGCCTAAAGGAAAACATAGCACCATTCAAACTTTTTTAACTACTGCCATTAATCAACAGGGTTTTATTAATAAAAAATGTTGTGCTTTTACCGAACTCCGTTGTAATTTTGATGAACGCTCGATCGTACCTGATATAAGTATAATTAATTGGGAGAAAATACCTAAAGATGAACAGGGAGAAATTGCCAATATTATCGAAATTGCCCCTGATTGGATTATTGAAATTTTATCTCCTCAACAAAGTTCAATTCGGGTAATTGATAACATTTTATTTGCCCTTAATCATGGTAGTCAAATAGGTTGGTTAATTGATCCTCAAGAAAGAATTATCATGACTTTTTTACCTAATCAACAACCTCAAATAAAACAAAATCAAGATTTATTACCCGTGCTATCTTCTCTTTCTCATTGGCAAATTTGTCCTCAAGAAATTTTTAACTATTTAACTTTTATTTAATTATTAATTTTGATTTTATGGAAACTATAATCATGACTGTAGGCACATCTTTAAGAACTAATAAAGATGACACATTACCACCAGAAAAAAAACGTCCTTGGCATAACAAACCAAAATCTCTTGATCAATCATTAATTGATAATATTGAAAGTGCGATCGCATGGATGAAAGCTACAGATTTAGAATTAATTAGTGCAGAAACTAAAACATTTTACCATCTAAATTTACGAGAAAAAGATGAGATAATTTTGCTATACTCTGCCACTAAATCAGGAGAAGAATGTGCAAAAATTTTAAAATTATTTTTCACAGAATTAGGTCAAGAAGATGTCACCATTAAACAAATACCAGAGGTTAATTATGAGATAGATGTTAATGGTAGTATTTTAGAAAAAATGGCTAATTTATTAGCAGAATTAATCAAAAATGCTAAAGGAAATGTAACCCTTGCGGCAACAGGTGGTTTTAAAGCACAATCAATGATTATGGCATTGTCTGGAAATATTTATCAAGTGCCTGTTTGTTATATTCATGAACAGTATAAGAGCTTAATTTATCTCCCTTTTTTATCGTCTGATGGTAAAGTTAGTTATGGTAATTACAAAGCAGAATTACCTCATTCTACAAGGGATAGAAAAGATATTTTTAATCTTCAAGAAGGGACAGAACATCACCGCCCCAAAACATGGAAAAAAGCTCAAAAAATTCTCTCAGAAATACCTTGGATAGAGAAAATTTATTTTGATAAAAAAGCCTTTTCCGCTCCTATCAATAATTTTAAATTGTCTAATTATAAAACAAAAGATAATTGTTATATTTTTTGGCTTTATTTATACGAAGGTGAAAAACATAAAATTGGTGTATCTATTGAAACTACAGGCTATAATGAAAAGCATTTAGAAGAAGCCATGCGAGAGTTGAGAGAACGTTTAGGACATTTATTCTAAGGAGATATTAGCAGTTATGACGATCGCATCTTTAAAAATGCAACAAAAATTAGATTATTTATTATTTAGCCGTTGCTTCTCGCAGTTATTTAAGCAATCCAAAACAGCCCACAATTTTTGTGTATAATCTTGATGAAAATAATAATTATCAGGTTAAATCCTATCAAGATAATACCCCTATTATTTCAGCTATTTTTCCTGAATTAAAATTAACCACTCAACAAATTTTCTCTATTTAAAACCAATTTTTAATTATGATTTTACTAAGTTTTATCGGTACTGGTGATTATAAATTAACCTCCTATACATGGCAAAATCAACAATATGAAACTGAATATGTAATAGAAGCGATCGCACATTTTTTCAATGCCCAAGAAATAAAAGTTTTTACCACCAAAGAAGCAATAAAAATTCACGGAAATCATCTAAGAGATAAAATAGATAATAAATTTGATTTATCTTATATTGATATACCATCAGGAACAGATGAAGATGATATATGGAAATTATTTGATAAAGTAGTGGAATCAGTACCAGAAAATAGCGAAATTATATTTGACATTACCCATGCTTTTCGCTCTATTCCTGTGATTGTTTTATTAGCTTCAGCTTTCTTAGAAAAAGCAAGAAATGTAAAAATAAAAGGGGTTTATTATGGACAATATGACCCAAAAAACAATCGAGCATCTATATTTGACTTAACTCCAGCTATTAAATTATTAGATTGGTTAACTGCTACCGACACATTTATTAATACTGGTTCATCTCAAAAATTAGGGCAATTATTAGCAGATATTCAGATTGATTTTTTCAGATCAGGTAAAGCCAAAACCGAAGAAATTAAGCCTAATAAGTTAAGAAATTTAGGGTCAACTATAAGTACAATATCAGAAAATATTGAGTTTATTAGACCAGTTGAATTATTAACTTCAGCCCATCATTTAACAAAATATTCTGGAGAAGAAATTAGAGAAGAAGTTGGTATTTTTGCCAAGCCTTTTGAATTAATTATTGATAAAATTGAACAAGATTACGCTCAATTTGCCCTTGAAAATCAAGATAAAGCAGATCCTAAACTTATTATTAAAAAACACTATTTATTAATTAAATGGTATGTGGAAAAAGGTTTAGGTACTCAAGCAATTTTATTAGCAAGAGAATGGCTTGTCACAACTTTAGCAATTTTAGAAAATGATAATTATTTAGATAAAGAAGCCCGTAAAAATATAGAAAATCAGTTAAATGCTATGAGTGGAAATAATCCTGAAAGAATAAAATTTTATGAGCAGGAAATAACTAAACACATTGAAGATGTAAAACAATTAGATGATACTTGGTCACAATTAGGAAGAAATAGAAATAATATCGCCCATTGTCAAATGAATAGTGAGCAATTCTCTAGTAAAGTTTTACAAAGATATACTCAAGAATTACCTCAAATTCTGGCGAATTTATTCCCTCAACTTAATCTAACCTCAGTTTGGTTTAAGAATACCCGATAAGGTTAGGTGTCAGGTGTCAGGTTGCAGGTTGCAGGTTGCAGGTGGTAGGGGTTTTTAGCAAGGGGCTTAAGCCCCTTGTTTAAGTCAGTTTGCATTAAGGCAATTTTATCGTTATTTCTAAGAAGCTATAAGGTTTTCTGACTACGAGTTGGGATGCTTTCAGCTTATCCAAAACTCCGGTTAATCTAATTACTGATTGTTAATTCTGGGGTTGCTTAATTATGAAATAAAACATCATCGCTTAATTCACCAACGCCTTAATTCTTAATTCCTAATTCCTCGTTTTTCCATCTAAAGAATTTCTCGCCCTAATAATATTTTTCTGACTTCTAACATGGCTGAATAGGTGGGAATAATATACAAAGTTTCACCCACTGCTGTTAATTCAAGGGCTTTATTAATAGCTTGGGATAATTTCTCTTCTATGATTAAATTCAAATTAGAGTTAAGAGTATCCAGACTATACTTTAATCTTAATGCCATATCATAGAGGCGATCGCCACTCACTACAATATTTCCTCCACCCGCAACTAACTTTTCTGTATCTACATCCCAAATCCATGAAACATCTGTACCATCAGGAGTGCGATCGTTTAAAACCATTAAAATAGTGCTTTGAGGATTAATTTCTCTGATGTCATTTACTGCCCTAATGGTTTCATTCATCCCCACAGGATTTTTAGAGAGTAAGATGCGAATATTTTTGTCTTGAATTGTTAATTCTTCTGCCCTTCCGAATGCGGCTTTAAAGTTGTGAATAGTATCGTTAATTATGTCTCTTTCAATGCCAATGGTTTCAGCAGTTAAACCAGCCGCTAAAGTATTATATTTATTGTAAACTCCGATTAAAATTTGTGGCCATTCTTTGCTATTTACTGACAATTTACTCTTAGTAAAATCACAACTAGGACAATCATAATCCCCTAAATGAGAAATATAAACTCCTTTATATTGAAGGGATGTGCCACATTTAGGACAGTAAATAGAATCAACAGCGTGGGGAATTTCATCTAAATATAATTCAGGTTCATTTAAGCCAAAATAACATACTTTTTGTGGTAAATTTTGCCCTAAATAACACAGGGTAGGATCATCCCCATTAATAATAATATAAGTATCTTTATTTAAAGGAGTAATTGCATTTTGCCAACGGTAACTAATGGTATCAACTTCTCCATATCTATCTAACTGATCTCGGAATAAATTAAGAGCTAAAATATGACTAGGTTGGCATTCTTTTAATACTAGGGGTAAAACATTTTCATCTACTTCTAAAATGCCATAATCTGCGGACAAAATTCCCCATAAGTTACTATTGGTGACTAAACAAGTAATTAAACCATTAATTAAATTTGCCCCTGTAGAATTATGGATAACTTTATAGCCCTTGTGGACTAAAATATCTTTAAGCAGTAGGGAAGTGGTTGTTTTTCCGTTAGTGCCGACAACCAAAATTAATCCTCCTCGAAACTGTTGAGATAAAAGTTGTAGTAAACGAGGATAGAGACGGCGGGATATTTCCCCGGGTAAAACACTAGCCGCCCCTAATTTAAAAGTCTTTACTAATCCTGTAACTATTTTGGCAGTAGCTACCGCTAAACCTAATCGTAAACGCTCTACAATGTTCATCCCTATAATTAAATGAGTTAGTTTGTGGGCAATAACAAATTGTGCCACACATTAACCCTTGTTTCCATTTTTAAGTTAATCTGAGTACTGAATGAAAATGGTAATTAAAAATTTTTTAGCTTAGGCTAATCCTTCGATTACTGGGTGAAAATAGAAAGCTAGTCCGATTACCACATAGGTAGCCAATAATAATATACCTTCTAACCAATTAGAGTTACCATCGGAGCTAATAGAATTCGCAATTAATACTGATACTGCCACTGCTACCAATTCAAAGGGATTAAAGTTTAAATCCATCGGTTGCCCAATAAACCAACCAATAATCACTAAAACTGGAGCAACAAATAAAGCAATTTGTAAACTTGAACCTACAGCCACAGAAACAGATAAATCCATTTTATTTTTAATCGCAACGGTTACAGCCGTAGCGTGTTCCGCCGCATTGCCAATAATGGGTAAAAATATCACCCCTGTAAATAGTGCAGGTAAACCTAAATCGGCGGTAGCTTCTTCTAAAGAATCCACTAATAACTCAGATTCGATCGCAACTCCGATTGTAACAACAAGTAATATGGAGATCCAAAATAGGATATTAGGTTGATGGGGAGATTCTGATTCTTCCTCCGTTTCATTTTCTGCCATGCCAACATCATAAAGATAGGAATGGGTTTTCATGGAGAAAAGGAGAGTCAACAGATAAACACTAATCAAAACTACCGCCACCGCCACAGAAAGGGTTTGCATAGTAGTGGTAGGAATGCCTTTTGAAGTGTATTGCACCGCAGTGGGCAGTAAAATAGCGATAACAGCTAAATTCATGGCAGAGGCATTTAAACGGGCAGTAGCCGGTTGGAAATTTTGCTCTTTGAAACGTAAACCCCCCAAAAACATGGCAAATCCCATAACTAATAGTAAATTACCAATTATCGAACCTGTCAAAGTTGCTTTTACTACTTGCACAAAACCACTTTTTAAAGCGATAAAAGCTAAAATTAATTCTGTAGCGTTACCAAAAGTAGCATTAAGTAATCCCCCTAAATTAGGCCCCACGACAACCGCAATATTTTCCGTAGCTTCCCCCATAAATGCCGCTAATGGTACAATAGCTAGGGCGGCACTAAGAAAAATGACAACCTCTCCCCAATGTAAAAAATGACCAGCGATGGATATGGGAATAAAGATAAGTAAAATACCGAAAATTAAATTTTTATTCATCTTCTCAAAGTTTTTTGATTCTTGGTTTTGATTATACTTCGTAAGAGAATAAAAGACACAGACAAAGATAATTAGTAATTAATAATTAATTAAAGTCTGAAACCGAACACCTTTTTTAAGCAATAATTGATCATTCTGAAACTAAGAGAGTCGTTATTTTTATGCAAATTACAGGCAAAACAAAATTATTAGGAATTATTGGTAATCCTATTGAACATTCTATGTCTCCAGTATTTCAAAATAGTGCGATCGCATCTTTAAATTTAGATTATATTTATGTTCCTTTTGCCGTAGAAAAAGAAAATTTACAGGAATTATTTAACACTTTTAAAGCAGTAAAAATAAGAGGATTTAATGTAACTATTCCTCATAAAGAAAATGTCTTACCTTTTTTAGATTATATTACTGAAACAGCGAAAATAATTGGTGCGGTTAACACCGTTTGGTTAACAGAAAATAATCAATGGCACGGCACAAATACGGATATTGACGGGTTTATCTCTCCTTTAAAGTCATTGGATAAAAATTGGGCAAATATTACCCCTTTGGTTTTAGGTAATGGTGGCGCTAGTCGGGCGGTAATTGTCGGTTGCAGTGAGTTAGGATGCAGGGAAATCAAAATTGTTGGGCGTAATTTAGATAAATTAAAGCAATTTAAAGCTAGTTTCGCTAATACAACTCTTAAAGCCGAAATTTCAATTTATACTTGGGATGAGCTTACCGATTTAATTCCCCATAGTCAACTTATTGTTAACACCACTCCCATGGGAATGTATCCCCATATTTCTCAATCTCCCCTAACTTCCTCTCAAGCACAGTTGATTTGTGAAGATGCGATCGCATATGATTTAATTTATAACCCTCGTCCGACTCTTTTCTTACAACAAGCAGAAAAACAAGGAGCAAAAATTATTGATGGTAGTGAAATGTTAGTACAACAAGGGGCAGTTGCCTTTGAAATTTGGACTCATCACCCCGCCCCCGTTGCCGTCATGAGGGAAAGTTTATTGCAGATTCTCAATTAATTAGACTTCAATTCCCTTGAATTGTTCATCTGATTAATAATATTCATTGTCTCAACACTAACAGTTGTCACCCTCATTAATAAATCAATTACTTGCTCTTTATAGTCAGCAAAACGATAATTATTAAACTTTTCTGCTATGGTTTTATCCCTTGGTTTTTTCTCCTTATATTGATCTAAAATCCATTCTAAAGCACTGCGATTTCCTAACTTATATTCCCATGCTAACGGTGGTATTTGTTCTAAAATAGTCACCTCATCAATAATAATTTTATGGTTAACTTTATCCGCTTTTAACTTAACCTTAGGCACATTTCCCCCCTTATGAAGGGGGGTTAGGGGGGATCTTTCCTCATCATTATTAACAGAAATTAACGGGGATTGAGATTTAAGGGGTATATCAATTCTTTTTAAATTATAAGGCTCTATTTCCTCATAATTAAGATGTAAATTCATCAATTTTTTACCCCAATTTGCCCATTGCCAAAAATCGTCATAAAAAGGTATTCTGGGAAATTCTCTTTTTAAATTTAACTCATACTTTTCTCTATATTCTGGATTATGTAAAACCCCATAAACATAATGAAAAATATCCTCTTTGGTAATATTATTTACCCTCACCCCCAACCCCTCTCCTGTGGTAGAGGGGAGTAAGTTTTCTGCAATTATGTCTAAGGCTTCTTCTAGGTTATTGATTATTATTTCATTTTTGATTCTTAAGACTTTTAATCCCTGACTTTTTAACCACTCATCTCTGTTTTTATCGTTACTTTCTTGATTTTTCTCATCGTGAATTTTCCCATCAATTTCAATAACTAATTTTGCACCATGACAATAAAAATCGACAATAAATGAAGCAATATTATGTTGACGACGGAATTCAAAACCAAAAAATCTATTTCCTCGTAAACATTCCCATAAAATTTTCTCTGTGGAAGTTTGTTTTTTTCTTAACTCTCTAGCCTTTTCCAATAATTCTCGTAGTATTTGACGTTTCGCCCCCATTATTTCTGACACATTTATATTTACTCCCTCTTCTCCCCCCTCGCCTTTGGGAGAGGGGGGTTGGGGGGTGAGGGTTGGTAATATTCTCTAAATTTCTCCAATGCCCAATCAGTTATATTCTCTATTCTCTCTCCTTCTTCATATCTATATAATGGCAAACATTGAGTTTTTTCTAATGTATCACCACCAATTAATAAATCAGATGCTAAACATTGAAAATTTTTATTAAATCCTACACCAGAAATTGCAATTAAAATATTCTTTTGTTTTAAGTCTTCCCCAAAAAATTGATAATGATTTGAGGTTAATCTATGATTAAATAGTTTTTCTATATAATGATTTAATTTGAAAAAAGGACGATAAAGACTTGTAATAATCAGCTTTTTATCAAATTTTATTTTGAGTTTTCTTTGAAAATAATTCTCTAATGATGAACTCCATTTAATGGTAAAATCTATTGAGTTACTATCAATACTTTGACAATAAATATCTGTAAAAAATTTCATTTTATTAGCCAGATTTTTGTAACTATAGTCATATACCCATTCATCTCTTGAAGTTTGTACCCCTATAGAGAATAATTGAAAAATTGCCTCCTCACAAATCTTGTTTTCTAACTCTCCCGTTTCCTCATTTTTAACTGCTTTAGTTTTTCCAGCTTTTACATCCTTATTAATTAAAGGAATTAAATCATCAAAATCATTATCCGTTTGATTAATCCAATTATGTTTTTTATCAGGTTTAATCGTTTCAAACTCAATATTTTCTAAAGCATTTTTACTAATAAAATCTAGTTTTTCTTTATTAGTTTCAAATTCTGGGCGACGACTATAATAAATTTTACATGGTGATTTGACTTCTTTTTTTGACTTAATTAAGAAACTAATAGTTACTCCTGTTTGAATACCAAAAATATTATGAGTTGTGCCTGATAACTTCGGATTTGCCCTAATATTTCCTCCTAAATCAATAATATAAATATAGTCAAATTCATTTTCTAAACACTTTCTAAAACCATCAAAAGCTCTTGCATCAATCAAGGAAGAATTAGTAATAAAAGCAATAATTCCCTCATCATTTAACCTATCCGTTGCCCAACGAATAAAACGGGTGTACATATCATAAACAACGATTTGATTTTGGGCTGTGCCTTCTTTGATATAACTATCTTTTATTCTTTTGTCGATAGTTTCATACTTACGATTGGCATTATTATCATTAAAATTTTCTTGTTTTGCATTATAAGGAGGATTACCAATAATAACTGAGATTTTTTTCTTATTTTGCCTTTTAATTCTGTCTGTATTTTCCTCATTCATCGAGAATAAATCCATCTGTTTTTCTCCCGTATCGGTAGGATTTAAAGTATCCACTAAACAGATATTATTAAACTCTAAATATTCTCCTGTTTTTTGTTGATAAGTATATTCAATATTGAGATTTGCTATGTAATAGGGCAAAATCGACATCTCATTGCAGTGAATCTCTTTTTGATATTTATATTCAATATCTCTTGTTAATAAATAATCTAATATTTCTGTTATAAATGTGCCAGTGCCAGTACAAGGATCTAATATTTCTACTCCTTTATCCCCTAATGTCTTATGAAAGTGTTTTTCTAATAAATAATCGGTACTTTGTACCATGAATTTAACTATCTCATTAGGAGTATAAACTATGCCTAATCTGTCTGCTTCTTTCGGGTTATAGGCTTTATAGAAATTTTCGTAAACTACTTTCAAAAACTTTTGTTTTTCTTGATGATTAACGATACTAGAAGCAGTGCGAATGATAGCATTATAATAACTTTGAATGGTTTTAAAAGTGTTCTTTTTTACGCTACCTGTAAAAAATGTTTTGATAACTTCATTTAATTGTCGAGCGATGTTATTTTCTTGGTGAAATTGGGCATCACTAAAAATATTTGTAAATATATCCTCTGTCAAAATATGCTGAATAATCATCTCTCTTACATCGTCAATGGTGATGTCTGGATTGATGGATTCTTGACAGATTTTTAAAAATTTATCTCTCGCATTGATGAAGTTTTGATTTACCCTCACCCCTAACCCCCCTCCCACTGGGAGAGGGGAATTAGAATTAGAGGGAGTGGATATTACTTCCCTCTCGACTTTAGGAAAAGGTGATTGACTATCGATCAGTTTTCTGAGAGTATCAATTATGATGGGTAAGTCTTGACTAAAATTACTGATAGCCTGTCGAAAGTCTTTAACCTCTGCCCTTTCATAGTCTAAAAATTGGTTAAGTAAAGTATCTAATGCGTCATCATCCTCCATATTAATGCGGAGGGATTCGTTGCCATTTTGAATTAAAACGGCGGTTTGGCTATCTTCAAAGAGAATATTATCGTTAGGATAACCTTTATTAAATTTTGCTTCAATTTCAGCATCTAAAGAGTCTTTTTCGTCTTTTGCCTCCCAATATCCCCAATCGAGACGCAAGGCATCTTTAACAATACCATCAAGACGAATCGGCTTGTTAAAACGACTGTTAATGCTTAACTCCTCCACCAATAAAAAATCCTTCGGCTTACAATAACCGTTGAGAAGGGTTGCAAAAGCGTAGCGAATGGAACTTTCATTACGGCTACCACCGTATCTTTTTCGGCTTTCTAAGTCTCGGCGATATTGATGGATCAGAGTTTTTGACATAATTGATATACTATTGACATGGTTGATAATTTTTGCGGTAAGATTTTACAGGTAAGATGCCTGTTTTATGGGATTTATAAAGAATTAATCTTGTTTTTATCGTCTTTTAATTTTGTTTATTAATAATTATTATAAATATATTTCTTTCTTAATCATAGTATTAGATAGAAAAATAAATTATAGTAAGTTATCTAAAAATATTAAATCTTAATTTATTTTGTTTTGAATGATTTAAACAAGTTATAAAGTAGCCATTTTATTACTGTAATCCTTTTGAGTAAATAAATATAACTCGATCAACTGTTGAAAATATCTCCATTATTAGTTACGATAAAATGTTTAATTTTTATGATATTCAACCTTTCGATTTAAGCAAAAATGACAACAGAAAATAATGCACAATTTTATCATCAATCCGTTTTACCTCAAGAAATTATAGACTCTTTAAATATTATTAATAATGGTCATTACTTAGATGCAACTTTAGGAGCAGGGGGGCATACAGAATTAATTCTAAAACAGGGAGAAAATGTAAAAATAACTGCTATTGATCAAGATATAAATGCCATTAATTTTGCCCAAGAAAAACTCAAAAATTATCAGGATAAAATCTCTTTTTTTCAAGGAAATTTTGCGGATTTTAAACCTTTTAATACTCTTTTTGATGGAATTATAGCTGATTTAGGGGTTAGCTCCCCCCAATTAGATAATCCGGAAAGGGGCTTTAGTTTTCGCTTAGAAGGGGATTTAGATATGCGTATGAATCAAAGTCAATCTCTAAGTGCTAAGGATATTGTTAATCACTGGCAAGAAAAGCAGTTAGCAGATTTAATTTTTCTCTATGGAGAAGAAAGATTATCCCGCCGTATTGCCCGAATGATTATTCAAAAACGTCCTTTTTACACTACTACCGCCCTTGCAGATGCGATCGCATCTTGTGTTCCTAGTAAATATCGTTATGGTAAAATTCACCCTGCCACAAGGACTTTTCAAGCCCTAAGAATCAAAGTCAATGAAGAATTAAATTCGTTGGAAAAATTTTTACAAATAGCACCCACATGGTTAAAACCAGAAGCAAGAATTGCGATCATCAGTTTTCATAGCTTAGAAGATCGTATCGTAAAAAATCAGTTTCGATCGCATCCTTTATTAAAAATAGTCACTAAAAAGCCCATCATACCTAGTATAGAAGAACAAAAAGTAAATCCCAGAGCGCGATCAGCTAAACTAAGAATTGCTTATCGAGAAGCCACCTAAGAAGAAAAAATAATTTCTGAACCCGGTGCATTTACCTTTATATCTAAAACTTGGCGATCGCCAAAAACCGATTTTAACGCAGGATGAACCTCTGGAGGAGCAAAAAACAAAATAAAACCTCCAGCACCAGCCCCCAATAACTTACCACCCCATGCCCCTGCATCAATTCCTAAACTGTATATCTCATCAATCTGAGGATTAGAAATCGCCGAAGCAAGACTGCGTTTTGCCATCCATGCTTTATGTAACAATTCTCCAAAAGCCGAAAAAGGCTTATTGCTAGTTAAAATATCCCATCCCTCATCCACCATTAAACGCATCATCTTTAAAGTATCAGTATTATCCACAACTTTTTCCAACTGATGGGCAACAACCTGCGCCGCCCGTCTCTTGATGCCCGTAAAAACAATAAATAAATGCTTTTCAAACTCTGCCAACCTTTGAGGAGAAATCGGCACTTTATGGACTAAAATATCTGTTTCCGTACGAAACTCAACGAGATTAAATCCTCCCACCGCCGCCATTAATTGATCCTGACAACCTACCTTATCCTTTAGTAACTGTCTTTCCACATAAATAGCCTCATAAGCTAAATCCAAAGGGCGAACAAACTCCCCCTTAAAACTATGTAAAGCCTGAAGCAATGCCACCGTAAAAGTAGAAGACGAACCCAACCCAGTAAAAGCAGGTAAATCCGCTACATTATGTAACTCTATATCCCCTTCCAAACCGCAAAATTTCAAACACTCACGATAAACATTGTGTTGTATTTGCTCAACATTTTTTACTAACTCAACCTGTCGATAAGAAAGGCGAATCTTATAGTCAAATAACTGACTAGGAAAAGGACTAGCCGTTAAATAACAAAACTTATCTATTGCCGTTGCTAATACTGCCCCTCCATGACGAAGAAAATACTCTGGATAATCAGTGCCACCACCAAAGAAACTAATCCTAACAGGAGAGCGAGAAATTAACATGAATAAAAGTAAAAAACAAGGTTAACAAAAGAAGAATCTAAGAGTTTTTTTCTGTTGAGCTAGAATTGACAACATTTTCCTCTGTTTCTTTACTAGACTCCAATTGTGCTTTCATCGAAACGGTTTCTTCAATTTTCTCCGCCTCCTTCTTAAATTCCTCTTGAAATTCTTTAGAAGCCTCTTGAAAGCCTTTAAGAGTTTTGCCTAGGCTTTTTCCAATTTCTGGTAACTTTTTCGGACCAAAAATTAACAGAGCCACCACAAAAATCAAAATCATTTCGGGTAAGCCAATGCCAAATACATTCATGGGAATAAAATATTTATTTACTATTCATTTATTATCTATTTCATACCAAACTTAATAAACACTAATTCCGTAGATTAAAGGTATGAAAAAATAATCAACAATCAACCATTAACAAGGAAAAAAATTTGGTATTTTAACCTAAACTTCTCCAATCAACATCAATACCTTCTAATAAGATAGAGGAGTTGTAAATTTGTAAAATAATTAATAAGAAAACTAAAAATAAGACCATGAAAACTGCCATTAAAGGAGTAGTTCCCCAACCGGGTACAACTTTACCATACTCGGAGTTTAAAGGTCTGAGCAAGTTACCTAAACCAGTACGTTGTGCCATATTCAACCTATTTATATAATAATGTTTTATCTAGCGAATATTATATGACAACTCACCCCGTTAAATCTTTAAATTCTCTTGTTTCCGAGTCAAAAAAGATTATTTAAGGTGATTCTCCTTTTCAGCAAACCCCATAACCACAAAAGATTATAGTACTAAGATGCTTTAAGAAGCTATAACGATGTGCCACACCGCTAAAAACTACAGAAACTCATCAAATTTGACTTAAAATTAGTTTTTTTTGAGTCTATAGCAACTTCGGCACGAATGCCGTTAAAATCAGTATAACATAAGGGGACTCTTACCCCGAAAATATAATCATTAAGTCTCGCTATTAAAAATATCAAATTATGGATACTGCTACATTAATCGGTTTTGGCATAGCGGCGGTTTTAATCGCCATTACTGGTGTTTCAATTTATACTGCTTTTGGACCTCCATCCGCAGAATTAGGTGATCCTTTTGAGGATCATGAAGACTAATATTAATTAAAAGGGCAAGGGGCAATTTGAGTTCGGAGTTAAGAGTTAAGATAACCTCAGTTCGGTTTAAGAATATCTGATAAGGTTAGGTGTCAGGTTGCAGGTTGCAGGTTGCAGGTGTTAAGGTGATGAGGAAGGAATTATTAGCCTTACGGAATCAATATGATGCCTTCTCCTACTACTGCATTTCTGGCTAATATTTTGCCCTCTGTATTTTCTAATTTAAATTTATAAAAATCTAAGGATTTAACTTGTTTAAAGACTTCCTCAGCAAAGTTATTTTGTTTATTGCTACTAAGTTCATACCACTTTTCTCCAACGGTAATAATTAAGCTATTATTAGAAAAATTAGCTTTTACTCTGACAATTAAATTCTCTCCATATTTTTGGGTAATATTTTCTATTTGATTTTCGATGTTTTTGATAATATATTGTTCTGGATTTAGGGTTAGAAGAGAAATTCCTTCATCCTCTTGATCGTTTTCTTCTATCTGTTGTTTTGGTTCAGATGTTTCTTGAGATTCTGTTGAGTTTAAATTAGATGATTTTGGAGTATCTATTTGATTTTCTTTAATTAAATCAGTTTCATCCTCAGATGAGATAATTTCTGGTTCTGATGGATTATTGTTATTTTGCTCATTATTATTATCATTTTTCTCTGATACTGGTGTGTCTAATTCTTGATTGTTTTCTTCTTCTTGAAAAATATTTTCTCCTATTTGATAGGCTTCTTGTTCCTCTGTTTCATCGTTTTTCTGTTCTACTTTTTCTTCTATTTGAGGCTCTAAAAATATATTGTCTCCTATGTTTATATTCTCATCATTATCTGTTTGAGAAATTATTTCTTCATCTTTTACATTACTGGCTACAGATACGTTTTTTTTGGGAAAAATAGAATTATTTGTTAATGCAATAATGTTAAAGGATATACTAATAATTAACACTAATACCAGCAAAAAATTTTGATTAATTTTAACAAAAGATTTTTGTTTTTTATTGCTAGTTCTGACTTTTTTAGGTTCTGAAGTTTCTGTTTTTTCCTCTTGACTTTGAATTGTATTTATGTCAGCCTCGCCAGAAGAATTTTTCAGTTGAAGATAGTCCACTAAAGCATTGCTAGATTTAACTAGATTTTCTACAACAGTTAAATTTGGTAGATCATCAGGAGAATTTTGATTGAGAATATCGATCGCTTTTTGTAATTGAATCATCGTTCTCTTAAGAGATTTTTTTAACTCAATTACAGAGTAAATATTTTTCTCGGAGTTATCAGTCATTTTCTTATAAGTGCGAGGATAATTATAATATTTTGTAAAGAATAAACCTTATATTTTATTAATTAAATTCTTCTTATTTCTATTTTCTTTTTTGTAATGGATAGAGGTTGAATAAAAAAATGTTGAAAATAGCCAGAATACTTATTTGCTTCGCCCTTTATTTTATCATGACTGGTTGCTCGGTTAATCCCCCGCCCTTAGAATTTGCTCCTGATGCCACTACAATTGAAAAAGCGATCGCACTACAAATAAACAAAAAATATGGGGTTTTAAGCACACACCTAGGTACTCAAAAGCCTACTATAGAAATAGAAAAAATCAATATTAGAAAAATTGAACCTAGCAACAAATTTAACTTACCTACGTACCACTTAACAGGAGATTATTTAGTAGTCACAAAAAACAACAAAAATAAAGGAAAAAAAATTAAAAATAGTTTCACCTTAAATTTGCAAAGGCAGAATGCAGGAAAAACATGGCGTTTACTTTTACCTGATACAAACTCTTCGTCGGATAAGTATTTTAGTTATCAAATACCATAGATAAGTGAGGAGTACTAAAAATGTTTAGGTGAAGGTAGGCGAAAGACAAAAGTAAGGGTTTTATACTTATTGTCCTCTGATATATTCTAACTCAAGAGTCCAGTCCCTTTTTTTATAATTATCCTCTACAATACTGCACAAAATATAAAACGGTAATTATTGATCTGAATCTATATTTTTTTGTTATTTTAACTACACTATATTCATAAAATAAGTCAAATTAGATACTAAATTTTAGAAAAGGTAATTGTTCTAAATAAATTAGTTAAAGTGTATTTTAGATTACTATTTCCCCTATTTAATTACTCTAATATTAATGGTTAAGTAAAACTATCTTCATCAACAAGTCCTTTATTTAAAAATATATTTGACCATGAAAATACTGACAGCCCATGAGTTGACCCAACAAGGAATCTCTCTTGCTGATGTTCAAAAATCCCTAACCATGACTTACCTTACCAAAAACTTTAGGCGTAAATCTGATTTACCAAAAAAGTTTAGGGATAAAGCCTTAAATCTTTGTGCAGAAATAGAAGGTTTAGGAAAAGAAAGTTTTGTTATCGAAACCAGTTATTCTTACACCGTATGGGAAGAGGAAAAAGTCGCCAATGTAGAAGTCAAAAATCTGAATAGTGTCTCCCCTGTAGAAGCAAATATTAATATTCAGTCTTCTCAAATTTCGGCACTCGATAACAATAAATCTAAGGATAATAACCGAGTAGGTAAATCTAAATCTTCTTCCCAAGAAAATTACTCAAAAACAGAATATAATATCTTTCAATATTCTTCTAAAGGCGATGGTTTCGATCATTTAAAAGCTAGAAAAAATCAAACAGCATCAATTTCCCTAGATACTTCTGAAGATTTAGTAAAGTATCGTGGCGTGGTTGTTAATCAGCCCCCAACAGAAGTTGTTAACACCCCCCAGAATAAACCTTCTGCCACACCGAAAAGAAAACCTAGAACTTATCGTGGGGTTACTTATTAAGTATCGGTTTTAGCTTTAAACCAAATATCTTCCATAATGCTATAAAAAACTGGTACAAATATCAAACTGAGAAGAGAAGACGTGATTAAACCGCCAATAATTGCTACTGCCATTGGTTGTCTTAATTCCGCACCTGCCCCCAAGCCGATGGCAATGGGTAGCATTCCTAGTATCGTGGAAAGGGTTGTCATTAGAATCGGACGTAACCTGATTGTACAACCTTTGATAATTGCTTCTTGTCGATTCATACCTTGTTGACGCAATTGATTAATATAATCAACTAACAGTAAAGTATTTTTGTCTAATAATCCTAATAAAAAGATAAAACCAATTAGAGAAATCATCCCAAAGTCACTTTGAGTGATTAAAAGAGCCAACATTGCCCCTACAATAGATAAAGGTAGAGATAATCCTACTACTAAAGGCTCTCTTAGACTACCAAAAAGTAGCCATAAAACTCCTAACATTAATAAAATAGAAAAACCTAATACAAAACTAAATTGCCTTAATACTTCCCACATTCTGGCAGAGTCACCGCCAATGGATAAGGTAATATCAGCAGGTAAAAAAGGTTGAATGGTGTTTACTATTTTTTTTGTTAAATCTCCCAATGCTTCTCCTTCTCCTAAATTGGCGGTAAAAGTTACAGATGGTTTGCCTTGCTGATGTTCAATTATTTGGGGATTTTGCTCGGCAGAAATGCTAATGTCTGTGGGAGATATACTTAAGTCTTGTAAACCAGATATTTGTTCTAAAACAGGCTTTATTTTTTCTGCACCAGAATAAAGAGAAGTGACATTTTCACTAATTAGAGAAAAAGAGAAAGGTTTAGCGTCTCCTGTGTCGATGAATTTTATATCTTCAACGCTTATATTGACTCCTTTGAGAGAGGGAAGACTATCTCTAATTTGATTTTGAATCGTAATGGTGTCAGTTTGTCTACCAGATTTTAATTTAACATAAATTCTACCTCTATTCGGCTGCGATCGCAATCCCACCATATTAAATACAGTTTCCACATCTGGATTAGCCAAGATAGCTTCTTGAATTTTATCCCCTGCCCGACGAGTTCGTCTTAAAATAAAACCATCGGGATTCTGTGCAATATCACCTATCCAATTAAAAGGAGAATTAGATTGATTTTCTATGGTGTTTGCTTCTGAATTATTCTCAAGATTTAGAGAAAGTTTTGGCAACTCAGTGGTGTAAATAACATTAAATTCTCCCCTGTCTAATTGAGGAATAAAACCTTGGGGAATGAGAGGTATTAAAGCAATACCAATAATAAAACTAAGTAAAGCAAAAATAATTACTACTTTTCGATGTAGTAATGACCAATGTAATATTTTTTGATAGCTTTTCAGAAATTTATTTTTCCTCTTTCCCTCCTCCCTATGTAGAGAGGGGTTTTTCTCTTCCTTAACTTCACTGCTATCTTTTATCCCCCCATTGAATATATCTAAGTTATCTAACCCCTGTTTGGGAACAGATTTTAACCAATACATACAAAGTACGGGCGTAAGAGTTCGAGCCACCAACAGGGAAACCATGACGGCAGTAGAGACAGTTAAAGCAAAGGGGAGAAAAAATTGTTTGACATTACCAGTAGTGAAAGCAACAGGTAAAAACACAGCCACAATAGTAAGAGTAGAGGCAGACACAGTTAAACCGATTTCATCACTACCTTTTAAGGCCGCTTGTTTAGGGGTTTCTCCCTCAGAAATATGACGGCTAATATTTTCTACCTCGACAATGGCATCATCTACCACTATGCCGATGACTAAAGCTAAAGCCAATAAGGTAATTGTTTCTAAATTAAAAGAAGCCGTTGCCATGACAATAAAAGTACCTAATAATGAAAGAGGTATGGCTAAAGCTGTAATAAAAGTGGCTTTAAAACTATTTAGAAAGGGGAAAATCACCAAGATTGCTAAAATAATGGCGAGAATTAGACTATCGATAGTTGCTTGAGTCGCCTCTTGAATATAATTTGCTTCCGTTTGGGCAATATTAAACTGAATATCTGCAAACTGATTTTGTAACTGATTAATTACTGTTTTAACTTTCTTTACTACTTCTAAGGTATTACCAGTACCTTTTTTAATTATTTGTAACGCTAATGCGGACTCTCCATTAAAATTAACAATACTAGGGTTAATATCTTGTTTAATTTCTTGGCTATCTTCACTTAAACCCAAAAGATTAACATTGAGAATACCATCTATTTTTTCTAAGTTGGGGATAATTTCTTCTATGGCAATGGTGGCAATTTCTTCTAAATTTTGATTTTCACTGGTTAAAGCATAGCTAATGGCAGTGGATTCATTGAGATTGTAGGGGATGATTTCTAATTTAGTGTTAGCAGGTAAATCAACCTCGGCTATGGTTTCTTTGACAATGTTTGTGGTTTTCTCTAAAGTTTTTCCCGCAAAGAAAAGAGTATTAATGATTATTTCACGGGGATATGTTGTAGAAGTAACGGATTCTACTCCCTCAAGGGATAATAATGGTTTTTCTAAAATAGTGGTGATGCGATCGCTATTTTCGATAGGATTAACTATATCACTACTAGCCCGAATAATAACCACGGGAAAAGTAACATCGGGAAAAAGAGCATATTTAAGAGAAGAAAAAGCTAATATACCAGCAATGGCAATTCCTAACCAAAAACTAATAGTCAAACGGGGATGATGAATTGCAAAGCGGGAAATATTCAACCGTTGACGCCATGAAAAATTCATGAAATAGCATTTCTCCTCGACAAAAAGATTCTTTTGGATATTCTAACCAAGCTAAGAGGCATTTAACCTGATTTCGGGATAAATTTTCATCTAAGAGTGATGGCGAAAAGGACAATTTAATGAATAGTGAATAGTGAATAGTGAATAGTGAATAGTTGATAATTACTCGTTACTCGTTACTCGTTACTCATTACTTTCTTCTAAAACCTGAAACCTGAAACCCGACACCTTAGTGCATCCCTAGCTTAAATGGTGATGATTCCACTTATTCCCAAATAGTCAATTGTCTTTCTTTGGCAACAATATGATAAGTATTAATAGTTTGTTGAGCTAATTTTGACCATTGAAAACGGGTAAATAAATCTTGATAAGCATTTTTTACCATAGATTGGGCATAGTCAGGATTTTTTAATATTTCCAATATTCCCCACGCCAGAGAGTGAGGGTTATTCACTTGAGTGACAATTCCCGTATTAGTGTGTCTTACTACTTCTGGAAGTCCTCCTGCATCTGAGACAACTACAGGCACACAAGAAGCAAAACTTTCTAAGACAACGATACCAAAAGGTTCATATAAACTGGGAAAAACGGCACAATCAGCAATGGTTGTAAATTTATTTAAGTCTTCTTCTGACATAAAACCCGTAAAATTGCAATGTTGCCAGATACCTAAACTATGGGCTAAATCTTGATAAAAATCAGTATTACCCCCACCGATAATAACTAACTTTACTTTACCGTTTAAATCTTGTAATACTTTTCCCGCCGCCTTTAATAAGACATGGATTCCTTTTTCATAAGTCATTCTGCCCACATAGTAAATGATTTTTTCATCATCTTGAGCAAACTTACGCCTAAATTTTTGAGAATCAAATAGGGGTAATCTAGCTTTTTTTTCAGGGCGAATGCCATTATAAATAATATCTATTTTATCTTTGGGACATCCAAGCGCTCGATGAACCTCAAAACGCATATAATCACTACAGACGATGACGCGCCATGATTCGTAAATTAATGTACCTTCTTTACTGGCAATATAGGCTTGAGTTTCATTGTGAATACCATTATGACGACCGTATTCTGTAGCATGAATAGTAGTAATCAAGGGAATTTTAAAGCGATGTTTCAGGGGAATGGCACTATCTGCTACAAGCCAATCATGGGCATGAATTAAATCAAAACCCCCCATCTGGGAAATTAAATCTTCAGCGTAGCTACGCATGACATTATTCATGTAGGTAATCCAACGAAAAAAATCATCCTCTGGAATAACCTCTAAACGATGTACATTTATGCCCTCGACTTGTTCTAAAATGGGAGAATCTCCTGATCTAACCGTAATTAAATGAACTTCATGACCTAACTTAACGATTTCAGGGTATAATTCAGCAACATGACGAGCAATGCCCCCCACAATTCTCGGTGGAAACTCCCATGATAATACCAGTATTCTCACTTTTGTTGTCCCTAAACCAATAACTACTAATCAATTATTCATTATTAGTTATGAACGAATAATTATCAATTTTATTTTCTCTTTATTACCTATGTTAGATCGTTGGCTGTCTGTTTTACAAAAAAATCGTTTGATTGCGGTGATTAGGTGTAACAATTTGGAGTTAGGCAAAAAACAGGCTCATGCTATGGCAAAAGCAGGAGTTAAGTTAATTGAGGTGACGGGAAATAGTTATCAACCATTGGAGTTAATTTCCACTTTAAGAGATGAGTTACCTTCTTGTTATATCGGTGCTGGTACAATTTTAAGTCATGATTTTTTGACAAATGCGATCGCATCTGGAATACAGTTTTGTTTTACTCCTCATTTTGATCCAGATTTATTAGCTTTAGCTCATTATCATAATATCCCGATGATACCGGGTGCTTTGTCTCCCACAGAAATTATCACAGCTTTTAATTATGGAGCAAAAACCGTTAAAGTTTTCCCCATTCAGTCGGTGGGGGGTGTTACTTATCTGAAAAATATTCTTGCCCCTTTACCCCATATTCCTCTTATTCCCACAGGGGGGGTAAATATCAGTAATGCTGTTGATTATATCAAAGCAGGTGCGATCGCAATCGGACTAGCCAGTGATTTATTTCCCACTGATTTAATAATGGAGGATAACTGGCAAGAAATTACAAATCGGACAAAGAAACTATTAGAAAATCTGGAAAAACTGCAATAAATGGATTCCAAAAAAGCAAAGGTGAATAGTGAATAGTAAATAGTGAATAGTGAATAGTGAATAGTGAATGGTTGATAATTACTCGTTACTCATTACTTTCTTCTAAAACCTGACACCTATTATCTATCAACTGCCCAACATTTGTAGTTTATAAAGTCCTGCATAAATGCCATTTTGCGCTAAAAGTTGATCATGGCTACCAGACTCAATTAATTCTCCCTGTTTCAGCACGAGGATTTTATCTACGTTACGGATAGTTGATAAACGGTGAGCAATGATAATAGCCGTTTTACCCACTAATAGTTTTTCCAACGCCTCTTGAGTGTCTGCTTCTGTCGCAACGTCAAGGCTGGAGGTGGCTTCATCTAAAACAAGAATGTTGGGGTTACGAATGGCAACCCTAGCAAAGGCAAGAAGTTGTTTTTGTCCTCCAGAAAGGTTCGCTCCTCTTTCTCTCAAAATGGTATCATAACCATCAGGTAATTGGCGAATGAAGCGATCTACGTTGGTTACTTTTGCCGCTTCTTCAATTTCTGTGAGAGAATATTCTTCTCCAAGAGTGATATTTCTTCTCACATCCCCTGCAAAGATAAAACTTTCTTGTAAAATCACCCCGATATGACGGCGTAACTCCGCTTGGGTTATGTCACGAATGTCTATCCCATCTACTAAAATTCGCCCTTGATTTGGCTCGTATAAACGGCATAGAAGGCGAATTATGGAACTCTTTCCTGCTCCAGTTGGCCCCACAATGGCAATTTTTTCGCCCGGGTTAATGGTAAAGTTGAGGTTTTTCAAAATATATTCATCGGGTTTGTAAGCAAAACTCACGTTTTCAAATCTAATTTCCCCGACTTTTCCTTGATCTGCATTTTCATCAAAGCTAATATTATCATGGCGATCTTGAATTTCCACAGGAATATTCATCAATTCGCTAATTCTCTCAATAGCAGTGAATCCTGACTGAAACATTGTAAATTTATCCGCAAACTGGCGTAGGGGATCAAATAATCGTTGAGCGTAGAGAATAAAAGCCGACAAAATCCCAAAAGTTAAGCTATCCTGAAGAATAAAAATTCCCCCGATCCATAAAACGGCTGCGATCGCAACTAAAGAAATCCACTCTAGGGTTGCTGATACTGCGGAATCATGAAAAATGGTTTTATCAATAGCAATACGATAACGTTCATTTACAGTGCGAAACAGTTCACTATTATACTTTTCTCTTTGAAATAGTTGAACTACATTAATCCCCATAACATTTTCCTGCAACATGGAGTTGAGAACAGATAATTCCTCCCTTGCAGTGTAGTTAGCTTTGCGATACTGTTTTTGAAAGTAAATAATTAAGCCAGTGACAGGAATCAAGAGGAAAACTAATAAGGAGGCTAATTGCCACTGTAAAGTAAAGATAGTGACGATAATTGCCAAAATATAGACCACATCGCTTAAAATTCCGATCGCACCTGTGGCGAATACGTCTCCTAAAGCCTCCACATCGTTAGTGATACGAGTAACTAATTTACCCACAGGGGTTTTATGGAAAAAATTAGAGGATAAAGAAGTAACATGATCAAATAAATCTTGACGAATAAAAGCAGTAATTTCCTGCCCAACTTTTTGAACTAAAAAACCCTGCCACGCTTGAAAAAGAGTGCGAATAATAATTGTAGAAAGTAAAATAATTGCTAATAAATTTAAACCACTAGATATTGAATTAGAGTCTAAAAAAGACCATGTAGGCTCTTTTCTTAATAAAGAAATAGCTTGTCCCACAATCAAAGGCTGAATTGCACCAGAAGCGGCAAGGGGAATTAATAAGATTAAAGATAATAATAAAATAGATGAATTTCGTTTTGCATAGGGGACAATTTTTAAGATTAATCCCCAGTCATTTTCTTTAGTTTTTGAAAACATATTTTCAGCAATGAGTAGTGAGTGAAAGGCAAAAGCATTTCTCTATTCTACCAATTCTTAATTTCTAATGATTTTCTTCACCCATTCACTAAGTTGATAACTATTGAGACGATAGGTAAGAGGATTTGCCACTAAATAAGCACTGCTTTCAAATAAAATATCTATTTCAATTAAACCATTTTCCCTCAAGGTTTTGCCCGTAGAAACTAAATCCACGATCGCTTCTGACATACCTGTAATCGGACCTAATTCTACTGAACCATAAAGGGGAACAATTTCCACAGGTAAATCTAAAGCCCGAAAATGCTCCTTAGCACAATTAACAAACTTAGAAGCAACAATCCCATGAGCAGGTAAATCACTGGAACTACGATAAGAACTAGCAGAAGGAACAGCCACAGACATACGACAATAACCAAACCCTAAATCAGCAATCTGTGCAACATCAGCTTGTTTTTCCTTTAAGACATCATAACCAACAATACCTAAGTGAGCTTGACCATATTCCACATAAACAGGTACATCTTGAGCCCTTACCAATAAAGCCTTTGCTAAACCTTGAGGATCTTCTATTTGTAATTGACGGTTACTTTCTTCCAAAAATAAGCTAAAATCTAATCCCGCTTGTTGACAAAGTTTAATACTATCTTTTAAAAGAGCCCCTTTCGGCAATGCAATGGTTAACATAAGTGGTTAGTAGTTTGACAATTAATTATTAAATATCAGTTAAAAGCAGTCATGTCAATGAGGATTTTGTTAGTAGAAGATGAAATCGAGTTAGCTACAACTTTACAAGGGATTTTACAACAAGAAGGTTATCACGTAGAAATATCCCATGATGGGGAACAAGGTTTAAATTTAGCCCTAAAACAAAACTATGATTTACTGATTCTCGATTGGATGTTACCTCATAAAAGCGGTTTAGAAATTTGTCAGCAAATACGTCATCAACCTTTTTTTATTAAAACTCCTGTATTATTTTTAACCGCAAAAGATACTTTAGATGATCGGGTTTTGGGATTAGATGCAGGAGCAGATGATTATTTAGTGAAACCCTTTGAATTAAGGGAATTGTTGGCTAGGGTGAGGGCTTTATTGAGGAGAGTTAGCACAATTACTGATAGTCAAGAAGAACAAAATAAGCTCGAAACAAGAATCAAAGTAGCCGATTTAGAAATAGAGGTTGAAAGTCAAATTGCCTATCGTAACGGCAAAATGATTAAGTTGTCAGAAAAAGAGGTTAAATTACTACAATTTTTCAGCCAAAACCTTCATCAGTTAGTTACTCAAGAAGAAATCTATAACTATCTTTGGACAACAGAAGAAGCTC
Source organism: Cyanobacterium aponinum PCC 10605 (assembly GCF_000317675.1). Classification (NCBI taxonomy): domain Bacteria; kingdom Bacillati; phylum Cyanobacteriota; class Cyanophyceae; order Chroococcales; family Geminocystaceae; genus Cyanobacterium; species Cyanobacterium aponinum. The sequence continues at coordinate 687,931 of NC_019776.1, read as the reverse complement.
CTAGTAGTAATGTCGTAGCGGCAATGGTGAGACTTTTACGAAAAAAAATTGAGTCTAATCAAGAGCCTCCCTTAATTCATACTATTTACGGTAAGGGCTATTGGTTTGGCTTAGAAAAAGAAAGTTAATATACAATTATCTTATGTAAGCAATTAACCAGAAAACAAATAATCATGACAACCACTGCCGATGATGTCTGGAAAATTTTAGCCGAATTAGCAGAGTCACAAAAAGAAAGTGATCATCGTTTACAAGAAATAGAGCGTATTCTCAAAGAAAAATCCTTAGAAACCGATCGCCAAATTACGAGATTAAGCAAAGAAATCGGTAATTTAGGGGGAAAATGGGGGCGTTTTGTGGAAAATATGGTTGCTCCTGCCTGTGAAACATTGTTTATCAGTCGTGGTATTCCTGTCCATCAAGTTAGTCAACGGGTGAAAAAGAAGCTCGATGGTAGGGTTTTAGAAATAGATATTTTAGTGACTAATCAAGATCATGTTTTAGTCGTAGAGGTTAAAAGTAGCTTAGGGGTTGAGAATGTTAAAGAATTGATGGAAGATTTACAAGAATTTAGGGAGTTTTTCCCTGAATATAGTCAAAAAAGAGTATATGGTGCAGTGGCAGGAATTGAAATCGAGGAAGGAGCGGATAAATATGCTTATCGTCAAGGTTTATTTGTTTTAACTCAGTCTGGAGAAAATGTAGTTATTGTCAATGGTGATGATTTTCAGCCAAAAACTTGGTAATACTATCAATATATTTAGCAAGGGCATTTTACAGATTGATGAAAAAAAGCTACGTCACAATTATTGATTGAATAGATTTGATTATCAAGCTAAGAAAGAGGCAATAAATATTTCATTATGCCCCTCTATTTCACTGTTAAATGATCCCAAATTCTGTTTTTCATTAATAGACTTTTCCGAAAATAAAAAGTTAAATCAAGTTTAGTAGATAAAGCATCATTTTTATTTTTTATTCGGTTAGAGATTATTTCCTAAATTCGGTTATTGTCTAGTATATTTAGGGTTTTTTATATAATTAAATTATTGTTAATAATGAGTTGTAATTAAATTATTTCAAGTTAAAACGACTTCTAATTTTTCTGATTCATCTTCCTTTCTTTTATTGTACAAACTACTATCTTCATCTTCTTTTTTTTCCTCAATTTTTTCTTCACTAATACATAAACGTTTGCAAGGAATTGTATCCGACAAAATTGCACTAGCCATCATTCCTGAATGAATTTCTAAGAGAGCTTCTGGTAATGTTTCAAACATTAATCTTTGTCCGGGGAATACTACTCTCTCAAAATACCAATTTTCGATATTTGTAATTCTTGCTACTTGAATTTGGCTAGTCGCATTGACGTAACAACAGAGAATACTATCATTTTCATTGTTGGGAATTGCGTCCAGTATTTGAGCCATAATAACCATTAATTTTTTTATTTTCTTTTATCTTGACACTATCTAAACTAACATTCCTTGATCCCAATTAGTTGTAAAGATGATTACTAATTTCATTTAATTTTCTTCTTTGTCTTTTTTTCATGATATTTTCGGCAAATTATTAAAAAATTATTAAAATTGTGTTAGTTAAATCAAAAATAATGACATAGAATTGAATTGAGTTTAGTAATTATTTCCTCTATTTCACGCTGTTTTGTTTATATTATCTTCAATTTTCTTTGATGGCAAAGTAAAAAGGGCAAAGGGCAAACCCCCCTTTATCAGCCCTCTTGAGGGGGGAGGGCAAAGGAAAAATTAAGAATTAGGAATTAAAAACCCCGAACACTCATTATTTGTTACTCATTACTTTCTCTCAACACCTGCTGTTCCTGCAACCTGAAACCTGACACCTACCCTTATCCAATATTCTTAAACCGAACTGAGGTTACTTAATAGACATCTCCAACAATCCTCAAAATAAGGGAACCAAGCCCTAACTACGAGCCTATATTAATATTTTCTGAAGATGTCTAATTATTAGCTTAAGCAATTTGTCCTGAAAATACTTTGGTTGCGGGGCCAGTCATATAGACATGGTTATCTTTTTCTGACCATTCTATTTCAAGACATCCTCCGGGTAATTCTACGGTAGAGATGCGATCGCATCTTTCATTTAAGACACCCGCCACCACGGTAGCACAAGCACCCGTACCACAAGCAAGGGTAATTCCCGCACCTCTTTCCCAAACTTTCATTTTTAGATAATTATGACTAATGATTTGGATGAATTCTGTATTGGTTTTTTGAGGAAACACGGGATGATTTTCAAATTTTGATCCAATTTCATTGAGATTGATTTGCTCAATATCTTCAACAAAAACTAAACAATGAGGATTACCCATACTCACACAACTAACATGATAAGTGCGATCGCCTACTATTAATGATTCATTGACTACTTTTTCCCCAGTTTTGCCAAGGGTAGTAGGAATTTTCTCCGCTTCTAATTGGGGTTCTCCCATATCCACCTTAACTTGTCCATTACCCATAATAGTGGGGCAGATTAAACCTGCTAGGGTATGAATACGATAGGTTTTGCCGATTTCTTCTTTTCCTTCCAATTCAGTGATAAACTGAGCAAAGCAACGAATGCCGTTACCACACATTTCTGGTTCTGAGCCATCAGAGTTAAAAATTCTCATAGTATAGTCAGTATCTCCCTCTCCTGCTAAAACAAAAATCACTCCATCCGCTCCAATGCCAAAATGGCGATCGCACATTTTTACAGCATCTTCCTGAGAAACGAGGGGTTGAGACTGGTGACGATTATCTATCAAAATAAAATCATTGCCGAGTCCGTGATATTTGCTAAACTTCAGTGTCATAGTCTAAATATTCCCAATTTTTAGTTAACAATAATTAATTATGACCGCATTTGATACAGGATTTCCTAGCGTTCGTCAAATTCAATCTTTCATCAAAAACAAAACCCCTATCGAGATTGGCTTAATGACCAATAAGACTCTGGAAGGGGTGGTAAAATGGCAAGATCAAAATTGTCTTTCTTTAGTAACTACCAGCCAAGAAAAAATCCTTGTTTGGATTCAGGCGATCGCATATATTAGGTATAGATAATTTATGTTACGCACAATGAAATATTAATTATTTTAGGAAGGTGTCGGGTGTCAGGTGTCGGAATTATAGTATTAAAAAATAAAAAACCGATCAGTTAGACGAAGACATCTTCCCTAAGTTTATTTATTATCGCCATGCTGTCAAATCACAATAACTTTTACTTTAATTATTTTTATCAAACCTAAAACCTATTATCTAACTTAAAGAAGCATGGGAGCGATCATAACTAACACGGAAACTAGAATTAGGTTTTCCCTGAACAGGATTCCAGTATTCTGAACCGTTTATATCCATCCCAATTTCTGAAGCGGTGCGTCCTAACATTGACTGTTGACGATTTTTGATAAATTTATGATGACGCATCATTAAACTACGGGCTTGACTTTCTGCACTCATTTTCTTCTCTCCTTTACTTTCTTAACTCTATTTAAGCATATTTCTGTATAAAATTTTACAAAATAGATAACTTTTTACAAAAATTTACCTGAGAATTTTTATGAGGTTTTATCAATTTGTGAAATCGAGATTTGCATACTATGTAAAGTGAAATGTTAAGAAAAACAGTATTTATCACCCTTTTTGTTTTTGAATGGGTTAAACTTCTGAACATCCTAAAAAATGAAAAAGTGTTTACAATTGTTAATAAAAGTCGAGGGGGGTAAAAAATATGATTTCTTGTTTAACTTGTGACTCCAATCAGCTCGATTATCCTTGTAGCGAAAAAGTGTCCGCAGAAATAGTCGCAGAGGCGATCGCATCTTTAGTGGAAAAAACCCACTATGAAGGAAAATCTTTAGAAGACCTAATCAAAGAAGTATTGGCAGAAGATCAAATATTAGATCAAGTACAAAGACGATGGTTGAGTAAAATAGTAACTCAGGCATGGAAAAGTTTAACCGATTAAAGGTAGATACTTTTTCACCGTTATTGAGTTGTAAATAGGAACCAAGGTGAATCAAACACTGCTTTTTCAACAAATTAGAACTTTAGATCCTGTATCTGGATTTGACCAAGTAACTGACATCTTAATTGATGATAATAAGATTCAAGAAATCAGCCCAAAGATTGAATTAACAGACGATTCAGCGAAAATAATTGATGGTAATGGCTTAATATTAGCCCCTGCCCTAGTAGATTTATTTTGTCATAGTGGTGAACCGGGATACGAAGAAAGAGAAACTCTACAAACCCTTAATGCTTCTGCAAAAGCAGGGGGAGTGTCAAGGGTGGCGATTTTACCCAATACTTTGCCAGTTGTAGATAATCCCAATACGGTGACATGGATTCAAAATAAAACTAAATCCCTAGAAACAAACTTTGATTGTTGGGGTAGTTTAACCAAAAATTTAGAGGGCAATACCATTGCCGAGTTAGCAGATTTAGCAGAGTCAGGAGTAGTTGGTTTTACAGATAATCGTCCCCATAGCAATTTACAGTTAGTACGTAAGTTATTAGAATATGCTCAACCTTTTCATTTACCTATTGCCCTTTGTCCTACAAATCTACAACTAAAAGGAAAAGGGGTAGTTAGAGAGTGTCGCACTTCCATTCGTCTTGGTTTAATCGGAAATCCAGAGATAGCGGAAACGGTTGCTATTGCTTCTTTGTTGGAAATAGTGGCATTAACAAAAACCCCCATTCACTTAATGAATATTTCGACAGCTAGGGGCGTGGATTTAATTAAAAGGGCAAAAGAAGAACAATTACCTGTTACTGGGAGTGTTAATTGGCATCATCTTATCCTCAATATTGAAACCATTGCTAGTTATAATCCTCATTTACGTTTTGATCCCCCCTTGGGTACTGAAATTGATCGTTTGGGCTTATTGGAAGGGATAAAAACAGGTGTGATTGATGCTATTTCTATTAATCATACTCCTTATACTTACGAAGAAAAAACCGTTGCCTTTGCAGATGCTCCATCAGGCTCAATTGGCTTAGAATTAGCTTTACCTTTACTATGGCAAAATCTTGTGATTACTGGTGAATTATCCGCTTCACAATTATGGAAAGCCTTAAGTGTTAATGCCTTGAAATGTCTATACCAAGAACCATTAAAAATACAAATTGGACAAAGGGCAGAGTTTATCGTTTTTGCCCCCCAACAGCCATGGCAAATAACTCCGAATCAACTAAAATCTCTTTCTTACAATACTTACTGGTTGGAAAAGGAAATAAAAGGTAAAATCCTCTGTAATTATTGACAACAATAAATTTTTGTTTAATAATAATATATATTCCTAATTCCTAATTCCCCCCCCTCCTGGGGGGGTCCCCTTTTTCGGAGAAGGTTTTTATTTTTCAAAAATATAGTCCTAGTCGTTACACTTGGGATTCTGTCAATAGTTTTCCATCTTCTAACTCAATAATACGATCTGCTACATCCAAAATGCGATCATCATGGCTAACGATGAGAATAGTACAGCCTTGCTGTCTAGCCAACTTTTGCATAATATCCACCACATCTCGCCCTGATTTACTGTCTAAAGCGGCAGTGGGTTCATCTGCTAGTACCATTTTTGGATGAGAGACTAAAGCACGTGCGATCGCAACTCTTTGTTTTTGACCACCAGAAAGATTTTCAGGATAGTAGTTAATACGATCTCCTAAACCAACAGCATTCAACATTTCGATTGATTTTTGTTTTACTTCTTCATGGCTAAATTGAGAATGCAACTCTAAAGACATTTGTACATTTTGTCGGGCGGTGAGAGAGTTTAATAAATTATGAGCTTGGAAGATATAACCAATATTTTTTCTAATATTAATAAGCAGTTTTTCAGGAGCATTTATCAATTCTTGATTAAATACTTTCAAAGAGCCATAACTAGCACTGCGTAAAGCCCCCATGAGGGTTAAAAGAGTTGTTTTTCCTGAGCCTGAAGGACCTTTTAAGATAACAACTTCTCCTTTTTTTAGAGTTAAATTAATATTAAATAATATTTGCTTTCTGATACTACCATGACCAAAATAAAAGTCTAAGTTTTTAATTTCAACTACTTTATTATTATCTAAATTTTCGGGATTATTATTAGTATTTTCTGTTATAGTGATCATGATTTTTACTAATAAATTATGTAGGATAAGCAGATAGAGTTCGAAGTTCGGAGTTGCTAATTGCTAATTTTTTATTCCCATTGCCTATTACCCTTCTCCCCTTTTAAGGGGAGACACAGAGGGGTTTGCCCCTTGCGATTATGGTTAGAACAAAAAATAGCGTTGTGCCATTGGTAAAACTTCTGCTGGTTCGCAGGTTAGTAATTCACCGTCTGCTCTTACTTCATAGGTTTCAGGATCTACTTCCATTTTAGGGGTATAGTCATTAAGTTTGAGATCTTTTTTGGTGAGGTTACGGGTATTTTTGACAGCAATGGTGGGTTTTCTTAGCCCTAGTTTTCCTTTTATATCTAAGTCTAATGCCGCCTGAGAAATAAAGGTTAAAGAAGTAGATGCGATCGCACCTCCATAACTAGCAAACATGGGTTGAGAATGAACAGGTTGAGGAGTGGGAATACTAGCGTTGCTGTCTCCCATTTGACTATAAGCAATCATACCGCCTTTGAGAACTAATTGAGGTTTGACACCGAAAAAGGCGGGTTTCCATAAGACTAAATCGGCTAATTTACCAACTTCGATCGAACCCACATAATCAGCGATACCATGGGTAATAGCAGGATTAATGGTGTATTTCGCTACGTAACGCTTGACTCGAAAATTATCATTTTCAGTTGTCCATTTTCCCCCCCCTTCTAAGGGGGGGTTAGGGGGGGTTAAAACACCTCTTTGGACTTTCATTTTATGGGCAGTTTGCCATGTACGCATTATTGTTTCTCCGACTCTCCCCATAGCTTGAGAATCGGAAGCAATCATACTAAAAGCACCTAAATCGTGCAAAATATCCTCGGCGGCGATGGTTTCTCGGCGGATACGGGATTCGGCAAAAGCCACATCTTCGGGAATTTTTTTGTCAAGGTGATGGCATACCATTAACATATCTAAATGTTCTTCCATGGTATTGACAGTATAAGGGCGAGTGGGATTAGTGGATGAAGGTAAAACATTCATTTCCCCACAGACTTTGATAATATCAGGGGCGTGACCTCCCCCTGCTCCTTCGGTATGATAGGTATGAATAACTCTATTTTTAAAGGCGTTAATTGTGTCTTCTACAAATCCTGCTTCATTCAAAGTATCGGTATGAATCGCAACCTGAATATCATACTTGTCAGCAACGGTTAAACAAGTATCGATACTCCAAGGAGTTGTACCCCAGTCTTCATGAAGTTTCAAACCCATCGCCCCTGCTTTCACTTGCTCGATTAATCCTTCTGTTTGACTGCTGTTACCTTTACCTAAAAAACCTAAATTCATGGGAAAAGCGTCAGCCGCTTCTAACATCCTTGATAAATGCCATTCTCCGGGGGTGCAAGTGGTGGCTTTTGTGCCTGTAGCAGGTCCTGTACCACCGCCAATCATTGTAGTAATACCAGATGCGATCGCAGTTTCAATTTGTTGAGGACAAATAAAATGAATATGAGTATCAATACCTCCTGCGGTGAGAATCATACCCTCCCCAGCAATGACTTCTGTGACAGCCCCAATAACAATATCTACGTTGGGCTGTGTCTCTGGGTTTCCCGCTTTGCCAATTTTTTCTATTTTTCCGTCTTTGATGGCCACATCTGCTTTTACAATACCCCACCAATCCACAATCAAAGCATTGGTAATCACAGTATCTACTGCCCCTTCTGCCCTTGAAACACCTGATTGCCCCATGCCATCACGGATTACTTTACCCCCACCAAATTTGACCTCGTCTCCATAAGTGGTGTAATCTCTTTCTACCTCAATGATTAATTCTGTATCTGCTAAACGGATGCGATCGCCTTTAGTAATACCATAAGTTTCTGCATACGCTCTACGATCCATAAAATAGCCCATAGCGATCCTTTCTCCTTATTGATTGCCATTTTTTTATCCTATAATAAAAAACTCAACAATTAGAATCAAACATTCCGGGCATATCAATCTCTTTTACACACGAATAGGGGGAAGTGGATAATAAAAATTTAATTGCTTCCCATACGTCAATTAAAGGAATTTGAGTTTCTTGTGGTTGGGGGTATTCACTCTCCGATAGATAACCTAAATTAAGAACACTAGGACTTATCATTTGATGTTTTAGAATTTCTCTCAAGGAATGAACCATACCTCTTAAGGCAAATTTTGTGGCTGAAAAAACAACTTCTTTTCCCCCATGATTTTCAAGACCCCAAGTTGATCCTATAAAGATTATTTTACCCCCTTTTTTCAGGAAACCTTGTTTTAAAATAGAGCGAATTAATTCTATATTGGCAGTTATGTTTACTTGTATTAATTGATAAATCTCCCCATATTCTATTTCTTCAAAACTATAATCTGAACTGAAAGCTGTTTTTTCCCATATGCCAACATTGAGAATTAGGGCATCCATAATTTGGTTATTTAAAATCTTGGAAATAGTTGAATTAATTTTTTCTGTTTGATTTAAATCAAACTTTTGCCATTGAATCGGATATTCAGAAGTTAAATAAACTGGCTTGTTGCGAGAAATCCCTGTAATTTGAAAATCTCCTACTTCAACCAATTTCTTGGTTAAGTAACCACCTAATCCACTACTTACACCAGTAATAAAAATATGTTTCATAAAGATGAGAGAAAATCGTTAAATTTAGGAAAAATTTATTTAAAATCAATTTAGACTCATTTTATATCAATTAAAAGCACTGTTGCCTGTTAGCTAACTTAACCTACAATTTTAGCTCGAACTTAGGTTGAAATCCGAATTCACGTTCATCTAAAAACGTTTTCAACAAACCGTAACATATTCACTTTACTCTTTAAAAGTTTGTACGTTACCATTTGGACTAAGAATTAAGCGAATTGTTGCTTGAGAATCTTCTTCTAATGAAGACGCTATTTTTTTTCCTAATAAAGGCATATTAGTACGGTCTAAATAAATAATTGCAACTTGTCCTATGGGGGTCACTTTTGTTAATTGTCCTTCTGAATTGATTTGTAACCTATATTCAATACTCTGCTGTAAATTTTCAGGGGGTTGCCATTGGGAAATAAAGTATTGTTTAACTTCGACTTCTGCACTGGTGGGAGGAAGTTTTTTCGCCACTAACTTAGATGTGTCTAAATTATTGATATTTTCTGGTAGAGTCGGATTTTTGATCACGATAGGAGGTGTTATATCATTTGTTTTATTTATATTGTTTAATGCAAATTGGGAAGGAGAAACGTCTTCAGAGGTAAAGGAATTAAGGTTTGGTACAGAGGAATTAGAAGATGATAAAACAGGTAATTTGTTAAGTTTGGGAGGAGATGAAGGAATCGTATTCGAGTTGGAAGAGGATGGTTGTAATGAAATCGTCTGAGACAAAGAAGGTTGACTATTCATTCCCTGAGAATTATTATTTACGGTTGATGGGGGCAAATCATTAACTGAAGGAGGGGGAGGCGTTTCCATAGTCAGAGTTGCCTGACTATTATTTTCAGGAAAATTTTGGGGAATTTCTGCCGTAGGGCTATTGTCGGGGGGGCGAGTTATGGTTGATTCTGGAGGTGGGAGAGATTCTCTGTTTCTTAGTTCTTCTGGTACTTCTGGGGTTACTATTGATGGAAGGCTTTGTGGATCGAGAGGAGAAGGAGGAATAACTTTTTCTATGTCATCATCAAATTCTTCTGCTTCTGATGATTGAGATGGATTATCTATCGGATTTTGTTGTAGTGCTAAATTTTGTTCATAACGCCACCAAAACCAACCGCCAATGATACATACAAGGGCTGTAATAAAAATACTTAATCCTAAGTTACTCGAAATCGCTTCTCCTAATTCTTGATTGCTCTTGGTTACGTCATAGTAATAGGCTTCTAGGGCGTTAATCAGGTCAAATAATTGGGTATTTGTCAGGATAACTTCTACTGTTTCTCTCTGTGGTTCTATACCGTGATAATAAAGTTTATGGCTATAATCTGATTCTCTACTTAAACAAATAAACTCTGTGTGTTCATCTTGAGGTATATCACAAGTTTGATTATCTCTAACTATTTGTCTATCATCCAAGTATAAGTTTATATATTCATCTACTAATTGTCTTAATTTTTCCAGTAAAGTGCGATCGCCTATTATACTACTTCTATTATCTTTTGGTATTCTAGGATCGTCGAAGTGTAGTTGAAAACTAAAGTATTGAGGAAAAGATTGATAACGCCATTTTCCCCAAAAAGGTTGAGGATTATAAATTTCAAGAGTACAGGTAGGGGGCGTATAGCGACGAAAAGAACTGGAATTATTAATGACCATAATCAGTATTGATTTTGGGTTGTGGATAGCTAATATTGAATAATTTTAAACCATCTTCAAGTAATTCAATACAAAATTTAAGACTACTCATTTGCTTCAATTATATATAAACAAGTCTATTGTTTAAAATTTCTTTATATTGTGATATAAAACTTAACAGTATAGGAGGAGAAAAAAATGCCGACGATTAAATTTATCAAAGAAAATAAGGAAGTAGTTGCCGCCGATGGTGCCAATCTTAGAGAAAAGGCTTTGCAGAATAATATTGATATATATAAATGGCGTGGTAAGTTGATCAATTGTGGTGGTTATGGTCAATGTGCTACTTGTGTGGTAGAAATTGTCGAAGGCATGGAAAATTTATCTCCAAAAACAGACTTTGAGACCAGAAAGTTGAAGAAAAAACCAGAAAATTACCGTTTAGCCTGTCAAACTCTGGTTAATGGTCCGATTTCTGTTAATACTAAGCCTTAATTTATCTTTCCGTCAATGTTTTAAGAATATTGGTTTAGGTGGGTTTCAAGTGTTAGGTGTCAGGTGGCAGGTTTTAATTAATTACTAATTGCTAATTCCTATTAAAAATGATTAAAACGGTTAAGACTTGCCTATACCGACGTAATGGAAACCAGTTTTTTCAATAGCTGTTTTATCAAGAAAGTTACGTCCATCAATAATTAGGTGATTTTTCATCAGTTTGCTGATTTTTTCTAAATCTAATTTTAAAAATTCTTGCCAGTCGGTGACTAATACCAAGGCATCACAACCGTCAGCCAACATCTCGGTACTACTTTCAATTACCACCCCAGAGAGTCCATGGCTTAAACCAGTTTGGGAGACAATAGGATCATAGGCTTTGACTTTTGCCCCTAGGCGGTTTAATTCCTGAATAATATTCAATGCTGGTGCATCTCGCATATCATCAGTATCGGGCTTGAAGGTTAAACCTAGTAAACCGATGACTTTTCCTTTGAGAATTTTTAATTCTTGTTGGAGTTTTTCGATAACGATACTCTTTTGGCGTTTGTTGACGTTTACTGCGGCATTAAGTAATTCTGTTTCGTATCCGTAGTCATGGGCGGTGTGAATTAACGCAGATACATCTTTAGGAAAACATGAGCCCCCCCAACCAATACCTGCTTGTAAGAATTTGGGACCAATACGAGAATCTAAGCCGATACCTTTTGCTACTTGGGTAACATCAGCACCAACGCGATCGCATATATTTGCTACTTCATTAATAAAACTGATTTTAGTGGCTAAGAAAGCATTAGCGGCATATTTGATCATTTCCGCAGAACTTAAGTCTGTGACGACGATAGGCACGGGAGGCAAATCTGGATGGTCACTGAAGGTGCGATCGACCAAAGGTTGATATAATTCTTTCATAAGTGCGATCGCTTTTTCATTACTGCTACCTAAGACGATGCGATCGGGGTTAAAGGTGTCATATACAGCAGTTCCCTCACGTAAAAACTCAGGATTACTTACCACATCAAACTCTGGCATACTATTTTCTGTCATAGTAAAACCTTCCCCTACAGTGGCAGTATGTTTTTCCTTAAAACCTTCTAAAACAATCATGCGAACCCAATCCCCAGAACCAATTGGAACTGTGGACTTGTTAACAATAACTTTATAACCACCATTAAGATAATTCCCTATACCTCTAGCTACGGCTTCAACATAACGAGTATCACTTTCTCCTGTAGGTAAAGCAGGGGTTCCAACTGCAATAAATAAAATCTCTCCATGATTAACTCCCGCTCCTAAATCAGTGGTAAAGTTGAGTTTTTTATGCTTCATACAAGATAGCATCAACTCAGATAAACCCGGTTCATAAATAGGAGATTGTCCTTGCTTCATTAACTTAACTTTCTCCTCATTGTTATCAACACAGATAACATCATGACCAATATGAGCTAAACATACTCCTGTAACTAAACCAACATAACCAGTTCCAATTACACAAACACGCATTGATTGAACTCCTCAAAATTTTAATACTAGAAAAATAAAAGTTTTATGCCAAAAGCCTTTTTATTACTCATGACAAATTTATTACTCATGACAAAGAGCTTAAACCTCGTGAATAAATTAACAGCAATTCTTTCGCTTAATGACAAATTCTTTGACGAAAATCCTCAATAGTCATTCTTAAACCATCTCTAAGAGGAATAGTCGGTTGCCAATCAAGATATTGCTTTGCTTTAGTTATATCAGGTTGTCTCTGTTTGGGATCATCTTCTGGCAAAGGTTTGTAAACCAATTCTGCTTCAGGATTAACCATTTCCTGAATAGTTTTCGCCAATTCTAAAATGGTGTATTCCCCCGGATTTCCCAAATTAACAGGCCCCACATAATCATTGTTCATTAATCGCATTAAACCTTCTACCAAGTCAGAAACATAGCAAAAACTGCGAGTTTGTGAACCATCACCATATACAGTTAAAGGAATACCCCTTAAGGCTTGAGCAATAAAATTACTCACTACTCTACCATCATTTTCCAACATTCTTGGACCGTAAGTGTTAAAAATTCGAGCTACCCTAATTTCCAGTTTGTGTTCACGGTAGTAGTCAAAAGCAAGAGTTTCAGCAACCCTTTTTCCTTCGTCATAGCAACTACGAAGCCCTATACAGTTAACGTTACCACGATATTCTTCAGGTTGCGGGTGTACATCGGGGTCTCCATATACTTCAGAGGTGGATGCTAACAAAAATCTAGCCTTTACTCTTTTGGCTAACCCAAGCATATTTAAAGTTCCCATCACATTAACTTTTGTTGTTTTAACAGGATTAAATTGATAATGAATGGGTGATGCTGGACAAGCTAGATGATATATTTGATCTACTTCTAGCCGTATTGGTTCAGTAATATCATGACGAATTAACTCAAAGTAGGGATTATTAAACCATTTTTGAATATTGGCTTTTGTACCAGTGTAGAAATTATCGAGACATAATACTTCGTTTCCTTGTTCCATGAGGCGATCAATCAAGTGAGATCCCACAAATCCAGCACCACCAGTGACTAAAATTCTCATAATGTAGTTATTGCAGTTTTTGATCAAAAATTACTTATAAATTAACTTGTGTCAGTTACTTTGAGCAAATATGTTTATCATTAAAAAAAATTGGAGACGAAGAACAAATTCAGCAAGGTCAGAGAGTTATTGTAATTTTCAATAGTCTTTAATTGATAAGTATTTTGGACTTTTCTCCGCTTCCTGTTGCTTATCCTCATGACACCACTTTTTTATCGACCTCTACTTAGCTAAAACCAAAACTCCCATCATTTCTCCTAATAGTGGATAATGAACTGATTGAGAAAAACCTATTTGCCGTGCCAATTCGATTTGGCGATCGCCTCTGAGGAAACGCTGTAAACTAGGATAAATATAGGCATAATCTTCTTTCTTGCCCAACCAATCCGCCATAGTCACCACAATATTATCTAAATACCATTTTTGTATATTCGCAACAAAATAGTTGGAAGGTTGATGAAAGTCAAGAATCGCCGCTCTTCCATTGGGTTTTAATACCCGATTGATTTCTCTCAAACAAGAAGGAATATCTTGAACATTTCTTAAACCATATCCCATTGTGACGCAGTCAAAAGTATTATCTTGAAAAGGTAAACTTAATACATCTGCTTTAACCCATTCTATATCGTCATACCCTCTGTTTTTTGCCTTAACACGGGCAACATCGAGTAACTCAGAGGAAAAATCAACTCCAATAACTCTCCCTTTAATTACCTGTTGACGCAACAAAAAAGTTAAATCACCGCTACCACAACATAAATCTAAAGCAACACTTTGAGGTTGAGGATTAGTCCATTTTACCGCCATCAACTTCCAGATGCGATGTAATCCTAGACTCAGCCAATCATTGAGTGAATCATAAACAGGGGCAATGCGGTTAAACATTTCTTGAATTTCTTGAGGTTGCGGAGTCGATTTCATTTACACCAGTCAAAAAGTCTATTGGTTTTCTGATCAAGTTTACAATAACTTGAGTAAGGCAATTAAGAATTAGTAATTAGTGAATAGTGAATAGTGAATAGTTGATAATTAATAACTCCTAACTCTCATCCTCATTACTCATTACTCCCCTAAACTTGCAACCGTCAAACCTGACACCTGCCCTTATTCGATATTTTTAAGCCCAACTGAAGTTATCATATTTTTAACTCAAGGCTTTTTTAGAAGTAGGAGAGGGAATAATATCTTCTTTATAAATAACTGGATTAGTGGAAAAACTAAAAGGTTGATGTAATAAGAGATAGAGACAGGGAATTAAAAATAGAGTTAGTAAGGTTGCCAAAGATAAGCCAGAAAAAACGACAATACCTAAAGGTTGTAAAAATTCCCCTCCTTCTCCAGCCCCTAAAGCGAGAGGAAACATCCCTAAAACCGTCGTAATGGTTGTCATTAAAATCGGACGTAGTCTTTGAGACGCCGCTTGAAGCATTGCTGTATATCTACTAGGAATTTTAATATCTGGATTTTCCAACTGACTTTGATAAATTTGATTAGCTAATTCCACCATCACAATAGCGTTATTCACCACGATACCAACTAATAATACTGCCCCCACTATTACCGTTGCCCCAATGGGAGTTTGAGTCACATATAAGCCGATAATCCCGCCAGATAAGGCTAGGGGAAGGGTAAACATAATAACTAAAGGATCAACTAAAGAATTATATTGCACCGCCATAACGACAAAGACCAAGAAAGCGGCTAATCCTCCTAAAATGGGTAAAGTGGATTGTAGTTGATCATTACTAGTGGCGGCAATACTTGGTAAAATTCTTACTCCTTGGGGTAATTCAATCTCATCAACAATTTTTTTCACCTCTGCTAGGGCAGGTCCTAAACTCGCATTTTCGGCTAAACTTCCTTGAATGATATAAACTTGTCTTTGGTTGATACGTTGAATTTCCGAAGGGGCTTCTCCTTTGCGAATAGTGGCTACATCTCCTAAACGAATTAAACTATTATCGTCAGTGAATAAAGGCACTTCTAGTAAACTATCAGCATTTTGGACTAATTCGGGATTAAGTCTGACTCGAATATCAATCAATCGATTATCTTTTTGCAGTTGAGAAACCACTAAACCGCTAACGGTAGTTTGTAAAGAGTCAGTAATATCGCTTATATTTAAGTTATAGTTAGCTAAACGAAGCAAATCAGGCTCAATAACAATTTCTGGTTGGGTTGGGTCCGCATCGGGGCGAAAATTACTTAATTTTGCTTGTTGATCAAGAATTTCGATTACTTTTCTTCCTGCTTCTTCAAGAATTTGTTGGTCATTTCCCTGTAAAATAACATCAATATCTGCTCTTACAGGAGAGTTATTTAAAATTAGTCCTCTGACACTACCCGCAGAGACTCGCAGACGAATATCAACTAAATTTAATTCTTGCAGTTTCTGATTGAGATTGCTGATATATTTATCAATATCAGTATTAGGTTTGAGGGTAATATTACTAGAACCTCTCAAGACATTTTCACTGGTGGAGCTAGAAAATAAAAATCCTCCAGAGGTTGTGAAAACATATTCGGTTTCTGGCTGTTTAAGGACGATTTCATCTACTAACCCCATAACTTTTCTGTTGGTGGGCAAAGTAGTGCCGGGAGGAAATTGGGCAAATAGGTTTACTTGTCCCGTGTTAATACTCGGTAAGATTTCTTGGGGGAGTTGTTGTGCCAATGACCATGATGTTAAACCAAAACTCAGGAAAATAGTCAAGACGATTAACCAACGAATTTTGAGTAAAAAACTCAGTGTTGCGGTATAACCATTATTAGCCGCACTAAAAGCCTTATTAAACCAAGAAATTACGAAGAAACGCCTTATTTGACTGGAAAATTGAATTGCTAACAACCTAGATGTAAGCATAGGAACAACGGTTAAAGCAACAACGATGGAAGCGGCAACGGCAAAGCTGATGGTTAAGACTAATTCGTTAAATAAAAGGGAAATAAAGCCACCAATCATTAAGAAGGGTAAAACTGCCACCAGGTTGGTGCTAGTTGAGGCAACTAGGGCGGATTCTACTTCGGAAGCACTTTTAACAGATTGATTGAGGATTTGACGGCGATAAATTCCTTTTTCTTCTACTATGGGGTCATGGATTAGTTTTTCTGTTCCTTCGATAATGGTTTCTAGCATCACAATGGAGTTATCCACCACGATACCAACCCCTAAAGCTAATCCTCCTAAACTAAAGATATTCAGGGTTAAACCAAACATTTTCATCATGATTACCGCCGCCAAAGTGGCTAGGGGTATGGAGATGACGATAATCAATGTTTGACGTAATGAACCTAAAAATAATAAAACTGCGATCGCAGCTAATGCAGTACCAATTAAACCTGATGTAATAACGTTGTTGATAGAATTGCGGATGAAAATAGACTCGTCAAGGGTGGGTAAAATAACTATATCTTCTGGGATAACATTGCCGTTACGTAATTCTTCTATTTTGGCTTTGACATCTTCTACCACTTCGATGGTATTTGCTTCGGGTTGCTTTTGAACACTGATTTTGACAGCAGGTGTACCATTTAAAGAGACAAAAATGCGTTGCTCTTGGGCTCCATCAATAATATCTGCAAATTCTGTTAAATAAACTCTATTATTAGAATTAGGTACAGCAAAAGAAATATTTTCAAAATCTTCCACACTTTTAAATTTTCCGATAACTCTGGTTAAGGGTTCGTTTTCTTCCCCAATTAAACGCCCTCCTGTTATATCCTGATTCGCTTCTTCAATTTCGTCTAAAACATCTTGTAAACCAATGCCCAATGCTTGAAGGCGATCGAGGTCTAGGCGTACTCCAATTTCTTCATTTACGCCCCCAGATACATCCACACTAGCCACCCCCGGCACAACGGTTAATTCTCTGGCTAATTCTTCCTCTGCAAATACTCTCAAAGGTAAAATATCTCTGGTGTCAGAAGTCAAGGCAAACTCGTAAATAGGCAACTGGGAAGGCTCATACTTGAAAACCCTAGGAGTGTCAATATTTTCAGGAAGTCGGTTTGTTGCCCTATTTAATGCCGCCGTTGTATCGTTTAAGGCTTGGTCAACATTTCCCCCAACTCTAAAAAATAGATTAATACTGACTCTATTTTCTCTGGTTTGAGAAGATACTAATTCTACCCCTTCCACTGCCGAAAAAGTTTCTTCTAAGGGTCTTGTAATCTCCTCTACGGCTATTTCTGGAGCTATTCCTTCTGTTTCAACCCTTACACCAATACGGGGATAAGTAATCGAGGGTAACAAATCCACTTGAATAGTCGTGATAAAAAATATACCAACCACCATCACCGCAAGGGTGAGCATAATTGTAGCAATGTGGCGTCGGATAGATATAGCACTAATGCTAAAAGAAGACTTACTGGATGAATCCATGGGAATAATATGTCTGCGAGAGTGTAGATTTTTGCAATTTCAAAACTAAGGTAGCACATACTCATTCAAGTTTGCGTGAAAAGTGTTTTGAAGGGATTAGGCAATAGGGAAATAGTCGGATATTTCGATTAATATATTGATAGTTAAAAGTTAGTTTCCCTCACTTCTTTTTTTTCCTTCTCATTAATTCCCCTAAATTTGAAACCTGCCTAAATCAAACATTAATTGTGTTGAAATGAGGTAACATCAGTTTTTAATTAGCTATTTTTACATCAATAATTAACATTACTTGATCACTTAATTTGCAGTCGATATTGCCTTGACATTCTGAAGCCAAAATATTAGTTTTTTCATATAATAATTCTACTTTTTTGTTAATTAAATTAGACTGTTCACAAATAGAAAAATCTGCTAATTCAACAGTAATATTTCCTTCCATATCTAAAAGTTCTACATAGCAGCCGCGATCCCCTGTATTCATATTAATAATAGTTGCTATTGTTGGTGGAATTGCTAATACTCGAGAAATCGAATTAACTCCGATGGATAAAGCTGAAAAAAGTAAACCTACTAATATTTTTTTCATGATTTTCAATATAACTATAGATATAATTGTATCTATATCTTTGCTAATTTTTTAAACTCTGTAATTTCCTTGCTTAAACTTTTTTCTTTTTCTTTTAAAGATTCTAAATTAGCCTTAATTATAACTTGTTGTTTTTCTGTTTCCGATATATAATCACCATAAATTTCTTGTACTCTTTCTAAGGCACTATCAATTCTATTCGCTTCATATTCGAGGGCTAAATTTATATCTTGAATTACTTTTTCAATTAGATTTTTACTCAGAGATTGATAATAAGTATTAACTTCTTTTTTGAGTTTATCTTCTGCTTCTTCTAACTTTAAATTATTATCTTGATTATAAGAATTAGTCAGGAAAAAAATAAGAGCAAAAACAGCTAAACCAAGTAAAAAAGGAAAACGTTGAAACCATTGAGAAAGTTGTCCAAAAATTTCATTTTTTCCCATTTTCTGCCCCAATATCGCTAACAGCATAGTTGCCATCATCATAATTTGCATCATATTTGCTCGTAAGGTTTTCATAATATAGCCTCCCATAGAAACTTGTTTATGACGCACCTCACTTTCAATACCCATAAAAGAAATTAAAAAATTATTAGCAATGTCTAATTCAGCAGGGGGAGAAAAAGGAGATTCAGAAAATAAATCAGGTATAACATCAACATAGGTATAAACTCTTTTTAATAAATCATTTAAACCTCCATGATTATAGTTATTAATAATTTTATCCCACTCTTTTAAAGCCCATTTTTCCACACTATTGGTTGTGAATTTGATTAAAACTTCATTCAAATCCGCATTAACATCCCCATGAGTAGGAAGTAATTTTACATGAGGTTGTCCTTGTTTTTTGAAAATGGTTGGTTGTAATTCATCCACAAAATTTTGAATTTTTCCAACGATACTGCGTTTACTAAAATTATCTAAAACTGAACTTTTTGCTTGGGCTAAATCTGATTTAATTTGCTTGAAAAATTTATCTTTTTCTTCTTTGACATTACTTATGGCATTTTTGGTTATTTCTTTCCAATTTTTTTGAGTAATTTTGGTGAGTTTGTCTTGAGATTCTTTAATTTTTTCTTTTAATTCTTCATCCTCTTGAGTCAAAATTTCCTCTAAAGGCGATACTAAAGGGTTTAATTTAGCAGTTAATCTTTTTGCTAAGATATTTTCTGGTTGACGTTTAATAATATTGCTTAGTACTTTGATAAATTTATCTTGATTTTTTTGCTCAATTTTGCTTAAATTCTCTTGTACTTCTTCTTGATAAAAAGCCTTTAATTTAAGAAAAAATAATTCTATTTTGTACTCTATATTTAATGAATTTATCTGATTTTCTAAATTAGTATTGGTTTCTTCTAAATTTACATGACTTTCTTCAGCAAAATCTACTATGATAAAAACTTTAGAGAGAAAAGAAATATCTAAGTTAACTAAAAATTCTTTTTCATTATGACTCAAATTATTATTATCCAAAATTAGCAAAAGTAAATCACAGTCAATAATATATTGATATTCATTATTAATATTTTCTGAAAAATTAATGGATTCTTGACTAATTTCAAAACAAGGAATATTTGCTTTTAATTCTGGATAAGCTAGGGTAATAGTATCGGAATTATTTAAAATAGTACTACCATTTAATTTTTCTCCGTTAATGAAAGTTCCATTACTACTATTTAGGTCTGTAATTTGCCATCTTATTTCCCCTTGCTTATTTTCTATGGGATTTATTTCAGCGTGTTTCCATGAAATTCCTTGATAAATATTGCTATCTAAAAATATAGGATTTTCAGGACATCTGCCGATTAAATAATTATGATCTTTTTCAAGGATATATTCTTCTATAATTTCTGTGGAATCAACTATTAATCTTTTCAGAGTTAGAGTATTTTTTATTTGAGGAGAAATAGGTAAAGGGGAAGAAGGAGTTAAATCATATTTAATCTGATAGGTTTGCGTAAATTCTGAATAATTACTAATTAAGTCAAACAATGCTTGATTAAGGGTTTCATTATTACTAATAATTTGTAGAGTTAGTTTTTTTTCACTTAATGTTTTTTCTATATATTTAATTTTTTCAATTACTTCATTTAATTCAGGATAAGTGGCTAATTTTCTTCTGAGAAAACTTTTGATACTATCTATATTCTGTGCTAGTTTATCCGCTTTTGGAGCCATTAGTTTGTAACTACTATCTCAAACAAGTTTTTTAACTTTTTCGCTTCTATTTCTATATCATGATTATACTTAACTTTTTTCTTGCTTATTATTCCTATTTGATTTAATTTTTCTGGGGATAAACTCAATGCCTTTTCTAATTTTTCCGTTAAACTTTCCACATCTCCCGCAAAACATAACCATCCTGATTCATTTTCAACTACTAATTCAGGTATTCCTGCAACGTATGTACTAATAACAGGTCTTCCTAGTGCAAAAGATTCCATGATTACTACGGGTAAACCTTCGGCAAAACTGGGTATTACCATTAATTTTGCTTCGTTAATTTTCATTTTCACTTCTTCACTACTAGCCCATCCCGTAATATTTATTTGTGATTTGATGTGTAATTTTTCTGCTAATTTTTCTATTTCTTGCCTTAATTCTCCATCCCCAACAAGGGTAAGTTGACAAATTATTCCTTTTTGTTTTAATCTTGCGATCGCATCTAACAATAATAATTGCCCTTTTTGTGGACATAACCTACCAACGCAAACTAGATTATTTTCTGAAGGAATAGGAGTAATTTCTGCTTGAATAAACTTCTCATCTAAGCCACAGTGAATAACATGGACTTTTTGCCAGTCTTGATACTCACACCAACGATAAACTTGACTTTTGCCGTAGTTACTAATCGTCACCACAAATGTAGCTCTCTTGATTTTTTCAGAAAGTGCGATCGCATCTGGTTTATCAAACTCTTCAGGGCCATGAATAGTAAAGCTATAGGAGATATTTCCCAATAAACTTGTGAGCATAGCAACCGTCGTTGAATTTGTCCCGAAATGGGCGTGTATGTGCCTTATTTGCTCTTGTTTTAGCCAAAATGACAAAACACAAGCCTCTACCAAATATATTAAATTAACCATGACTCCTCGTTCCGAACGATAACCGATTTTGAAAGTCAGAATCAAGGCTTTTATAAAATTAAGAGGTTGAAACAAAATCACCCTCAGTAGATAAAACAGTAATCCTTTAATTCCCAACTCAAGAATAAATCTTGTTTTTAATAATTCTTCCTTATCTTCATCATCAACTAATTCATCACCAATTTTTCTAACGGAAAATCTTTTAATAGTGACTCCCAAAGATTCCAAAGCAATAATTTCTCGCCGAATAAAACTATGACTAACTTTCGGATATTGATTAATTAAATAAGCTATTTTCATCACAATGAAGAATTAATATCAATTTAGCAAGTAGGAATTATTATTGGAAATCTAAAAATGGCAAGACATTTTTTTTATTTCTTAAAAAAGTTTTCAGTTGGTAGGTATTAGATGTCAGGTTGAATAAAAGTTTAGAAATTATTATTTAATAATCCCCTCTTGCCTCTTGCCTCTTGCCTACCCTAACTAATCATTTACATACTCAAAGTGATAGAGCCACAATTTTTATACTCAAAGTAATAGAAGCCTTTACTATTATTTCTGATTAATTAGTAAAAGATTGACAAAAATTAATTGTTTCTTTGACAAAATCTTCCGTTGACTCATAGGGTAAAACATTTCTTCCTTTCAACTTCTTCCCTGTTAAATTAGGAATATTTTTCTGATATAATTCTATTCTTTGATCAGGTGTTTCTTTAAAACCTTCTTTACTTACACTTGTTGCTTTTTCGCCCATTAATAATAAAATTTTTTGATCTAATTTTGCCATTAATTTTGAGTAATCTTTTCGCCAAAAACCAGCCAGAAAAGAAAAAACAGCATAGCGACTCATAGAATTAGTAGCTGCTTTTTCTAACATATCTAGCCATTCATCATCAACATCCTTTTCTTCTCCAAACAATTCCTTGATAGAAAACGATTTAATAAAATCTCGACGACGGGCATATTGGTAAAATAAAGAACCAATAAAACTATCAAAAAACAGATTCCAAATAATTTCACTAACCCTTAAATTTCCCCCGTTAATCATAATATTCCAAGCAGGAGGCCCAGACAAAATTAAACCCTTAATTAAATCACATTTTAAATCTCCAGCACTCATATAAATTGCAATAGGGAAAGATGCCCCTTGAACAACTAAAATAACTGGTTTTTTGACCACATTCATTATAAAATGATTGAGTTGACTAGCCCAGTCTTTTGGATCATAAGCTAAACGTACTAAATCACTTTCACCACACCCCAATAAATCAGGGTTATAGATAGGAATTTGTGACTCCGAAACAGTTGAGTTTGAAAGAAAACGATGCCAAAAAATACCCGACAAACCAACTCCGATAGGATGAATTAAAATTATGGCATAAGGAAAATTCGATTCTGTATTATAACTGGTGTAAGCACACTTATATTTATTCCAATTATAATACTGAGTTGAAGGTGTAATAGTCATAATATGGCTGGTATTAATTTAGGCTAGAATAACTTTATCTAATAGTAGTTTAATTTAGATTGAGATAAGAGCGAAAAATTGCGGGGGATTGTGGGAAAATTGGAAGTTACTCAACACATATCATTCAGAGTAAAAAGTGATTTAATCTATCTCAAAGAAGTTTTATCTCGATTTGAAACTCTTAGACAAGAATGGATTAGTGAGAAAGATTGGTTACAGTCTCAGTTAGCTTTAGCGGAGGCTTTTACTAATGCTGTGCGCCATGCCCATAAAAATAAACCCCCCGAAACTATTATTGAAATAGAAATTAATATCAGCGAAGAAGAAATAAAAATTCAGGTATGGGATTTTGGGCAACCTTTCCAGTTAGAATCATTGAAACAAAGGGTTAATCATCAAGGAGAATTTGCAACGGGAGGGAGAGGGGTTGAAATTTTGCAAAAAATAGCCGATGATTTAAGATACGATCGCATTTCTGATAATCGTAACTGTTTAACCATCAGAAAAAAATTATCTTTAGCTAACTAGATGAAAAAATAGAAAGTTTAATCTTAAATCTAAGGATGAATTGAACCATCTGGCATGGTTGTACCAGTCAAAATTACACCACTTAAAGCACTACTGCGTAAATTTGCCCCCCTTAAATCCCCATGGGATAAATAAGCATCAATCATACTCGCACGGTGAAAAGATGCCTCTGTTAAATTAGCTTTAAACAAACAAGCATAACTAAAAATACTATTTTTGATAATGGCATTTTCTAAAACAACTTCTTGTAAATTTGCCCCCGTAAAAACAATTTTATTTTTGTGAGGAGACTTAATATTTAACTCTGATAATTTTATTTGATAATCAACATTGGTATTTTTCAAGACTGCCCCACTGAAATTTGCACCCCTTAAATTAGCATTTTCCAAATTGACTCCCTGTAAAATACTTTCACTCAAATCAGCATTTCGCAAAATACTTTTAGACAAATCAGCACAACGCAAATTAGCCTCCTCTAAATCACATCCTTGAAGATTTGCACCCGATAAATCCGCCCTTGTAAAATCTGCCCCCGTTAAATTTACACCCGATAAATCTGCCCCTGATAAATTAGCCCTAGTAAAATTAGCCCCCATAAAATTAGCTTTTGTTAGTTTACAATTTTGTAAATTTGCATAACTAAAATCACTATTAATTAATGAAGATTTACTCAAATTACAGTAGCTTAAATCTGCTTGAGATAAGTTAGCACTGTTTAAGTTTGTCCAACTTAAATCCCCATAACTAAGATTACTATTACTCAAGTTTACACTGATTAATTTTGCACTTATAAAACGACTATGAATTAAATCAGCTCTGGATAAATTTCCACCACTTAAATCACTTCCACTTAAATTAGCCCAACTTAAATTACTTCTATTTAAGTCAATTTGGGTTATGTTTGCTCCAATTATATCTTCTCTGGATAAATCAGAATTACTAAAATTTCTTTCCCCTTGATCGTATAATCTGAGTATCTCATCGGCTGTCATGATTGCTTCTAAAATTAATAATTGCTATATATAAGTTATGGAGATTGACTAAGTAAAAAATTAAGTTTAGATTCACTTTCTAACTGGTACAATTCATTACAACCACCTATAGATTTATTATTAATAAAAATTTGAGGAACTGTTTTTTTTCCTTCTGTTCTTTGTATCATTAATTGTCTTGCTTAGTAAAAGGTATCAGGTTGCAGGTGTCAGGTGTCAGGTGAAATAAAAACTGTTAATTTATCAAAAATTTATTTTTGTTATAATTTGTCCAATACATTATAAGGTTTATAACAAATAGTTATTTTCTAATAATTTATCATCACTACTGTATAAGAGCTGATTATTCTTTATTAGTAGTTTGTGTTTGTTTTAATTTTTTTAAGAAAAAATACAGGTTTTCCCTAAACATAAATTTACTGATTTTTTCCCTTTGATTAATCAAATAAATACTAACTAAGGTTAGCCATACTCCTTGCCATTGTAGATCAGAAAGTTTTTCTTCTAGTAATAAATTACCAAAAGTTAGCGCAAATACGGGAGTTAAAAAAGTTAAAGCACTAAGGCTAGTTAAATTTCCCTTTGAAGCGAGGAAAAAAAATACCCCATATGCGATCGCGCTTCCGAAAATAGTAGCATAAGATAAAAGTAACCATGAGTTTAAATCAAGATTAATCCATTGATTCGTTTCATACTGAAAACTAAATAAAAATAACACCAAACCACCAATAACCAAATGCCAACCAGTTGCCACCACTGCATCCACATGACGACACACGAAAGGAATCATAATCGTGCCTCCTGCCATCGATAAAGAAGCTAGTAACATTAACCATTCACCATTATCAAATAAACCATTCCAACTCCAATTAAAACCAGTAAAATCCCCTTGTAAACCTCTTAAAATCCATTCATCAGGCAAACCAATTAAACTAATGCCCACAATTCCAGTTAATAAGCCTAACCATCCCCAAAAACCGATAACTTCTTTAAATAGCCAACGAGACATAATCGCCACTGCTAAGGGTTGAGAGTCAATCATCACAGAACCCAAACCAGCACCAGTACGCATCAACCCCTCCCCAATAAATCCTTGAAAACAGCAACCATCTACTAAGGCAAAAAAACAAATCCATAACCAACCCCGAAGGGAAATAGCTTGAGATTTGCCCAACATCAAAGCCACTAACAAAATTAGCAACCCTGCGGGAAAAATTCTCACCCCTGCCATAAATAAAGGAGTTGTTTGGGGAATAACGCTTTTCATCGCTACCATTGCTGTGCCCCAGAAAAAAAAAGGTGAAATTAAAATTACTGGCTGAAAAAATAACCAATGGGACTTGAATTTTAGATCCATTTATTTAATTCTATTTTTGTTACATTTCTTTATATTAATCAGAATTATGTTACTTTGTTTTGTTTTATGTCGTTACCTTATTGAAGAAAGAGTGGATGAGAA
Source organism: Cyanobacterium aponinum PCC 10605 (assembly GCF_000317675.1). Lineage (NCBI taxonomy): Bacteria > Bacillati > Cyanobacteriota > Cyanophyceae > Chroococcales > Geminocystaceae > Cyanobacterium > Cyanobacterium aponinum. Next base: position 661,946 of record NC_019776.1, on the reverse strand, counting down.
GGTAAATGACGGAGCATAAATATCGATTCGTTGTCAGAATAAGCTGTTTTATTGACTTAACTGGTTGTCTGCCAATTTCTCCCTAATTCCCATAACTTGTATAACTAAATTTAATAATCAATTTTAGTAAATTAAGAATAGGTTAAAAGTAGTATTTAGAATTAAGTTAACTTTAATAAATTTCCTGTATTTTTTTATAGAAAAAAGTATAAAATAAAAACATATCAAAAAAGTTTGAAATGACAATATGTTCAATATAAATGTCTTGACAACTGTAAAAAAAATTGGGATTCCTTTAGGAATTGTGGGACTAATTTCTGCTTGTGGTAGTCAATCTTCTCAGGAAAATCAGACAATTCTTATTGATGGATCTAGTACAGTATATCCAGTTACAGAAGCGATCGCATCTAATTTTAATCAGAAAGAAAATGCCCCTGTGGAAGTCAAAGTCGGCTTATCAGGTTCGATAGGAGGTTTTGAAAAATTTTGTCAAGGGGAAACAGATATAAATAATGCCTCTGTGCCCATACCTCAACGTTTTATGGAAGAATGTAAAAAAAATAATATTGCCTATATTGAATTACCCATTGCTTTTGATGCTTTAACAGTAGTTATTCATCCCAGTAATGATTGGGCAAATACGATGACAGTGGAAGAATTAAAAACTCTTTGGCAACCATCGGCGGAAAACAAAATTGAAAACTGGAGTCAGATAAACAGTCAATGGCCCGACAAAACAGTTAATTTATTTGGACCGGGAAGAGACTCTGGTACATTTGAATTCTTTACTTCCGCTATTGTCGGAGCTGAAGATAGTAGTCGTAATGATTATGTTTTTAGTGAAAATGACGAGGCTTTAGTTCAGGGCGTAATACAAGATCCTAATGCCTTAGGCTATTTTGGTTTTGCTTATTATAAACAGCATCAAGATAAACTCAAAGCAGTAGCCATTGACAATGGCAATGGTGGTATCTTACCCTCAGATGAAACTATTAAAAATAATACTTATCGCCCTTTAACAAGACCTCTATTCATCTATATCAACGCTAAAAAAGCTCAAGAAAACCCTGCCCTACAAAAATTTGTCAAATTTTATTTAGCAGAAGCTCAAAATGTTGTGGAGACAGTGGGCTATTTACCTCTACCAGAATCTGCTTATAATCTAGCCTTAATTCATTTTGAAAAAAATCACGTTGGTACGGTTTTTAATGGCAAACCAGTATTAAATGCTAGTATTGATGAACTTTTAACCAAAACTTATGCGTCTGAAGATAAAGAAGGTTATGTGTATTGATAAGTAACGGGGTTAGATAGGGGAAGTTAATTAAACACTTTTGCCCTCCCCCCTCGAGAGGGGGGATAAAGGGGGGTTTGCCTCTTGCCTTTTGCCTCTTACCCCTTGCACTTCCTGAAATTCACTGGTTTAACATTCTTTTAAGCATGGCCTTGCGGCCATTATCGGCTAAATAATCATCTAAGGGATTAAGACTGATTTTTTCTTGGTACTTGTGTTCGATCGCCTTTATGATTAACCAATCTGCGAGAAAAGGATTTTTGGGTAGAAGAGGCCCATGGGCATAAGTTGCGATCGCATTTTGATAAAAAGCCCCTTCATAACCATCCTCACCATTATTACCATAACCACTAACTACCTTGCCCAGAGGAGAAACATCTCCTAAATAAGTTCTGCCCCCATGATTTTCAAACCCTACAACAGTAGGCACTTCCCCCAACATTTCCTCTAAATCGGCTTTTAAAGTAGGAGCAACAATATCAAAAGCCACATTGCCAATGCAACGGGGTACATTTATGCCCGGATGTTTTGTTACTAAATCTAAAATACCTAATCCCTCAATCTTTTGCCCTAAAGCAGGTTCATAATATTTCCCTAGTAATTGGGGAGAACCACAAGTAAATACCCCCGGAATCCCTGAAGTTAATTTTTCCTTGATAATCTGGGCTTTTTCTCCCTGTAAATCACGCATCACTATTTCCTGCTGTCTATCTTGTGCCCCTCCCCCCACTATCAAATCAAATTCCTGAAAAGATGCGATCGAACTCTCTTGATCTAAGGCTAAAATAGAAACATCTAAATCTCGCCATTGACAACGCCTTTGTAAACAAATTACATTGCCGCGATCGCCATAAGTACTCATTAATTTAGGATAAAGCCAACCAATAGTTAACTGCATGGACATAGGAAAGAATTAAAAATTAAAAATTAAGAATTGAAAATTAGATGTTAACACCTAGCTTTTAATCTCTTATTGATTACCGATTATTTATTCTACATTGTAGATTGTCCATTATTCTTCTCAACTACTCGCTTTTTTCCTGCTAATTAAGACACAAAATTTGAGTTTATTTTGAATTTTCAAAAGTTTTAACTTATAATTGTTCAAGTATTTAGACCTAGTTAAAAATAACTGTTGGTCTGTTATTCACCTAACCACTTAACACTATGAATGGAAAAGTAATAGATAGTGGTGCTAACAGTATTCCATTAGTGTTACTGCCTTTAGCTTTCATCATTATTATTGTATTTGTTGCATGGCCATTATTAGTGGCAATATTTATATTTGCCCTTGGCTTGAAACTTTGGGAAAGATTCCGATTGCAACAATTATCAGAAGAAATAGACCCTTACTTCAATAATTTAATACAAGCGCATCAAGGTTGTGTAACCGTACTCGATCTTACCAACAAAACTGAATTAAAATCGAAAACTGCTCGTTGGTATTTAGATCAAAAAGCAGAAGAGTATGGTGCAGTCAAAAGACAATACGAAGATAAAGGAATTGTTTATTACTTCTTAACTGCAAGTACTTTAGGCAGTATTCTTGATGATAGTGAACCTGACGACAGTGATACTGATGAGGATATAAATATAGCATCTTCATCACAGCAAAGCTCTTCATCTTATTCTAGTATTTCTCCAGCATCTTCTCCAACTCCAGAAGTAAAATTAGAATCTGTTACCATCACGCCCCCAGAAAATTCTTCCTCCTCTCCCCCTCCTGTGAATGATGATTCCGTTTCTAACACTTCCCCAGAAGTTGAAACTTCAACTCAAGAAGAAGACACATCCAATAACCTTGACAATCAAGAAGAAAATGGTATGAGTCTCAATCAAAGTGACTTAGCCAAGCGTTTAGAAGTACATCCGAGTACAGTAGGAAAACGAAAGAGCGATCGAGATTTTGGTTTATGGAGTCAAAGCCGTGATCCAGACGGCATTCCTTGGCAATATATAGAAGACACTAAAATGTTCATACCTCTTAAATAACTTCATTTAAACCTAAAATTTTAATGGAGTAAAAGTTATTTCAATTAGTAATTAGTAATTAAGGCAAGGCAACATGCAAAAGGCAAGGGGCAATAGTGAATGGTTGATAATTAAGAATTAAAAATTAATAACTCTGAACTCGTCTTCCCTAATACCTCATCTCTTTCTCCCTCTCTCTACTCATTACCCCAAACCCTCAATAATCAGAACCCCTAACTGATTTTCCTTCCCCCTATCACCTCCTCCCATTCCTATATCGAAATCCAAAGAAAAATTAAAAAAAATTTTTTTCCTCTTGCTTTTTTTTATTTATCTAGCTATAATAAGTAAATGTGTTAAGCAACGCAATCCTCGATAGCTCAGCGGTAGAGCGGTCGGCTGTTAACCGATTGGTCGTAGGTTCGAATCCTACTCGGGGAGTATAAAATCTGGATACATAAAATAACTAGAGAAACAAATATTACTAATAAGGGGCTTTTTAGCCTCTTTTTTGTTCATAATTTTTTGATTTATCCGGCAAACTTCATTTTACTGAAATTCTGCATCAGTATAGTAGCACTATAAAAGAAAAATTTTAAAATCAATTTTAAGAAGTTTCTCTTCAATTGTTATTACTATTCCCTGTTCTCTATTTCTTTTTTTTTATTACTAATGGCTTTTGTCCAAATTCTATAAAAAAGCCTGACATAAGTAAAATTTATTAAAAAAATCAAAAAAAATAATTTAATCTTACTTTTCATTTCCTTTCTTTTGTTTTAAGATACTCGTATTGATTTTTTTCTATTTTAACTATAATTGCATTGATGCGAATCTATGAAATCATAGATTAATAACTAAAGAGGAAAACTAAATGCAAATAACTAATAAAATACATTTTCGAAATTTACAAGGTGATATATTTGGTGGCTTAACAGCGGCGGTTATCGCTTTGCCGATGGCTTTAGCTTTCGGTATTGCTTCTGGTGCAGGAGCTTCGGCTGGTTTATGGGGTGCTGTATTAGTAGGATTCTTTGCCGCTTTATTTGGTGGTACTCCTACTTTAATCTCAGAGCCGACAGGTCCGATGACTGTGGTTATGACTGCTGTAATTGCTAATTTTGCTACTCAAGAAAATGGGATGGCGATCGCGTTTACGGTAGTGATGATGGCAGGATGCTTTCAAATTCTATTCGGGTTTTTGAAGTTGGGTAAATATGTCACCATGATGCCCTATACGGTGATTTCTGGCTTTATGTCAGGGATTGGGATAATATTAATTATCTTGCAAACCGCACCGTTTTTAGGTCAAGCTAACCCCAAAGGTGGCGTTATAGGTACTATTCAAAGCCTTCCTAACTTAATTTCCAATACCAACCCGTTAGAAACCATTTTAGCGGTGTTGACTGTCGTAATTCTTTACGTTGTTCCATCTCGCTATAGAAGAGTTGTACCTCCTCAACTATTAGCTTTAATTCTTGGTACGGTAGTTTCCATCATTTTCTTTGGAGATGCGGATATTCGTCGTATTGGTGAAATTCCCACTGGTTTTCCTGAGTTACAAGTACCTACTATCGATGCCTCTCAATTCCAAAAAATGGTATTTGATGCCATGGTTTTAGGGATGTTGGGTTGTATCGATGCTTTGTTAACTTCTGTTGTGGCAGATAGTTTGACTCGTACCGAACACGATTCTAACAAAGAGTTAATCGGACAGGGTCTAGGTAACTTATTCTCTGGTTTATTTGGTGGTATTGCTGGTGCGGGAGCAACAATGGGTACAGTTGTAAATATTCAAACAGGTGGACGTACTGCTTTATCTGGTTTGACTCGTGCCTTTGTTTTATTTATCATCGTTGTTTGGGCAGCCCCTTTAACTTCTAGTATTCCTTTAGCAGTATTAGCAGGGATTGCCTTAAAAGTTGGTATCAATATTATGGACTGGGGCTTCTTGAGAAGGGTTCATAAAATTTCTTGGAAAGCAACAGCAATTGTTTACACTGTTATCGCTTTAACGGTATTCGTTGATTTAATGGTTGCAGTGGGTGTTGGTGTCTTTATTGCTAACATTATGACCATTGAAAAATTATCGGAATTACGTTCTAAATCAGTGAAAATGGTCAGTACCGCCGATGATGAAATCACTTTAAGTCCCGAAGAAAAACAAGTGTTGGATTTAGCTGGAGGTCGTGTACTATTATTCCATTTAGATGGTCCTATGATTTTTGGTGTAGCCAAGGCTATTTCCCGTGAACATAACGCTATCTCTAACTACGATGTTTTAATTGTTGATTTAAGCCAAGTGCCTTTACTAGGTGTTACTTCTTCCCTTGCTTTAGAAAATGCTATTCAAGAGGCAGTGGATAATAACCATGAAGTGTTTATCGTGGGTGCTACGGGTAAAGTCAGAAGTCGTTTGGAAAAACTTGGTATTGCTGGTTTAATTCCTGAATATCACTGGATGAGCGATCGCCTCTTAGCCTTACAAGAAGGTTTAAATATTGTCAGGGAGAAACAGAGTACTGATATTGATGTTGATCCTTCTCTTTCCAAAATTTAGGTTTTTAGGGTGTTAGGAATTGAGGGGATTTAGGAAGGAATTAGGATTTTTCCATGTTTATTTTTGTCTTTATGGTTGACAATACTCACTCTAAAAAAAGTATTGCTAACTAAAAGTTGACAATTAAATTATAAATTGCTGTTCTTGATTGGACTAATTTGTTTTTTTCAAAGCACTTAGTCACACAGGTAACGGTTAGCTTTGTGTTACCTAATTTACTAACATTAACCATTTCTTATCAATCAATAATCATGATGCTCAACTTTTCTGTATCAAATTTATTTTTTGCAACGGCAACAGAAGCCGATAAAGCTCCCTTGGTTTTAACAGGAGTTTTACTTACTCTCGCTATTATTTATATCACCAGCAAATTAGGTGGTGAGTTATCCCGTTTAGTTAATCTTCCTCCTGTTTTAGGGGAATTAGTGGGGGGTGTAATAGTAGGAGTTTCTGCCCTTAATCTGGTGGTTTTTCCCGAAACCAGTGAAGCTAGTACCTCACAAATCATGAATTTTTTGCAGTTTTTCACTCCCATGAATCCAGAGTTTCTCTCAGAAGTATTTGCTTCTCAGAGTGAAGTTATCTCGGTTTTAGCAGAGTTAGGAGTAGTAGTTTTATTATTTGAAATTGGTTTAGAATCTGATTTAAGAGAACTAAAATCCGTTGGTTATCAAGCTGCGATCGTAGCTGTAGTGGGTGTGGTTGCACCTTTTGCTTTAGGCACAGTAGGCTTAATTTACTTTTTCCATTTTCCCACTATTCCCGCTATTTTTGCAGGGGCGGCTTTAACCGCTACCAGTATCGGCATTACTTCTAAGGTGTTGTCAGAGTTGGGTTATTTAAAAGCCAAAGAAGGACAAATTATTGTCGGGGCGGCGGTAATTGATGATGTTTTAGGTATTATTGTTTTAGCGGTAGTAGCTAGTTTGGCAAAAACTGGAGAAGTTAATCTGACTCAAGTTATTCTCTTAATTGTTAGTGCCTCTGCTTTCCTTATTGGTTCAATTTTACTCGGTAAATTCTTTAATCAATCCTTCATGGCGATCGCAGATAAGCTAAAAACTAGAGGTAATCTGGTGATTCCTGCTTTCACCTTTGCTTTATTAATGGCATTTTTAGCCAACGTTATTCACTTAGAAGCGATTTTAGGGGCTTTTGCCGCAGGATTAGTATTAGATGAAACCGATAAACGTAAGGAATTAGATAAGCAAGTTATTCCCATTGCTGATGTAATTGTACCTGTTTTCTTCGTGACCGTTGGTGCTAGGGTTGATTTAAGTGTACTTAATCCTCTTATTCCCGAAAATAGAGCAGGACTTGCGATCGCATCTTTCTTAATTGTGGTAGCAATTATTGGTAAAGTTATTACAGGATGGGCAGTATTTGGACAACCTAATATTAATCGTTTAGCCATTGGTATCGGTATGATACCCAGAGGAGAAGTGGGGTTAGTATTTGCAGGTATTGGTTCAACCAGTGGCGTATTAAGCAAACCCTTAGAAGCGGCTATTATCATCATGGTCATTTTAACTACCTTCTTAGCACCACCTTTATTAAAATTAGTCTTGAAGAAACCTGAAACAGGAGTTCCAACAACCGATAACTCTGTTAAGGAATTAGCTTCAACTAAATAATTATATGAGTAGGGGTTGAATAATATTCACCCCTTAATATAAATCCTAATGCTTCTTCATCTTTAAATAAGTACTATATTACCTCCGTTGAATGTAAGAATGTAGAGTTGTTGTTGGTTTAAAGTGTCGGATAACAGGTTTCAGACTTTAATTAATTACTAATTATTAATTATTTTGTCTCTATCACTTTGAGTATATAAATTATTGATTAGGCTAGGCAAAAGGCAATTATTAAATAATAGTTTATGAACTTTTAGTTTTTATTTTACTATAAACACGATTAAACAAAAGTTATAGAACTTATTTTTATAAATTTATCATAACTACACTCTGAAGAGCCATTCTTTATGACATCTTGAAAACAAAGTTATTTTAAAATTAAATATTTATATTTATATGAAAATAAAGACTAATTATATTAGAAATTTTTTTCAATTAAAATAAACTTAATTGTTTACTAACTTTTTCTGGTTCGAGCAACTCAGGATAATTATTTTTAACTGAATTAACCGCTTCATTAATAGGATAAAAATGTAAGTTATCTTCCAAATTAGACTGTAAAATCTCTGATAATAAATTTGGATCTTGAATGCTTTTGTCTAACCAAATTTGATAAGCACATTTCTTCAAAATAATTGGCATTCGAGGATGAATTTCTGCCATAATTCCCCTTGCTTGAGTATTAATAATTGTTGCACTTTCAATAATTTCGCCTGTAGGAGATTGCCACTTTTCCCATAATCCCGCAAAAGCAAATACTTCTTTATTAGTCTTATAAAATAAAAGAGGATTTTTACCATAAACTTCTCGATTCCACTCATAAAAACCATTCGCAGGAATCAAACATCTTCGTTGAGAAAAAGCCTGTTTAAAAGAAGGCTTTACTCCTAAAGTTTCTAACCTAGCATTGATCAAATTTGATGAATTTTTACTATTTTTTGCCCAAGAAGGAATTAATCCCCAATGAAGAAAACAGGATTTCCATTTGTTATTTTCAGAAAGAGGATTTAATGAAGATTCTTCTTCTCCTAAAATCGCCAGTATTTTTTGAGTAGGTGCTATATTGTAACTGGGAGAAAAAATGGGACAACTCCCCAAAGAAAAAGTTTTTTTAATGGAAACAGAAGAAACAGAGAGAACGAATCTACCGCACATGATTTCTAGGATTTTATATTTTTAAAGCCGTTACCATAAACAATAATTTCAACTCCCCCAACAACCACTGTGGGATGACAAATTTTAACCCCTATAACTCCATCGTAACCTTTTTGTTTTGCTTCTTCATCTAATAGTTTTAATGCTTCTTTTAGTGCATTTTGAATTAAACTCTCATAATGAGTCATTTTACCCCCAGTAACGTTTTTGATGTTTTCAAAAAAATCTTTTGCTGCATTAGTCGCTCTAACAACAACTACCGTCATCAATTCTCCTACTTCTATTTGAGAATTATTAATTTGATGATCTAAAGCAATCAACATTTTACTTACCCTCTTTATTTTTTTTGCTATTTATTTTTGACAATCCTAATTTTATCAAATTTATAGGATTAAATATGATTAACAAGAAATAAATGATAGTTAATAATACTAATAGTGCTAATACGGATACAATCAACAATTTATATATAGAAATACCATAGTTATCTGCTATTAATCTTAAAGGTATTTCTCCAGTTATAATCTCTTTAATTGGGATAAATACTTTCCCCCAAAAGGTATTATTGTTTTTCCAATAATTTATTGCTTTTTGTACATTACTACTATTTACAATGCTGTTAAGAGTATCTTTATCTTTCAAAAGACTAGAATAGTCAGACAAAAATTTAATAAATATTTTTTTATCATCATTAGTTAATCTTGATATATAGTTTTCTACATCAATTAAGTATTCATATTGAAAATCCTGAGAAAAAGTTATCAATTCGCTCTTAAATAATTTTTGCCAAAGGTAAATTGAATCATTAATATTTTCACTATTTGTAGTTAAATCATTCAAAATAAAATTAATAGATATTTTTCGATTATTATCTAATAACAAATTTATCAACTTTTTCTGTTGAGCATTACTTATTTGATTTGCAAGTGAACTTATTTTTGATAAATAATCTATATTAAAATCAGAATTAAAGTTAATTAATTTACTGTCATATATAGTTTGCCAAAAATCTAAAGATTTTTTCATATCCGCACTTTTAGCTAAATCATTCAAAACAAATTTTTCGTTAATAACCTGCTTATCATTGAGTAATAAAGAAATAAGTTTATTATCTTCATCTTGGCTAAATTTATTTAAATATTGACCAACAATCGATAAATATTTTTGACTAATATCAGGAGTAAAAGATAACAAATTAATGCTATATACTTTCTCCCAAAATTTGAATAATTTTTTAATGTCAGCACTATTTACTAAATCCTGAAGAATAAATTTTTTATTGATAGAATTTTGAGGATTATCTAATAAAAGAGCAATCATTTTGTTTTTCTCCTCTTGTGTTGATTGATTTAAGTAGTTAGCAAGCCGTGTTAAATAACTTCGATCATTTTGACTACTAATTAAAGCCAGATCGTTTTTTGGTATCGTGTTGAAAAGTATTTTCAGAGACGCAATGTCTAGGTTGGCTAATTTACATATAATTGTATTGTCTTGTAGTGACAAAAGCTCATGTAGCAGACTTGGTGTGATGCTTTTGGGGTCAATAAGTTTATATAATTCCAAATTTATAACTTTGCCTAAGTCTTTTCCTGCTACATCAGCATAATCTGTAAGATATATGAGATTATACTTCTTCTTATCATCATTAAGAGTAAGTATTTCCCAATACGGGGAGGGTATAGATAAGCCCTTTTCCAGAGTCCCATTTTCAATCGCTTCTATTATCTCCCGTTGAGACATATTATATGAACTCTTATCCACTAAACTCACAATTTCATCTAAACTGTAATCTCTAACTAAATCATCGATTTTATTCACCAATGTAGAAGGCGCACTATTGCTAATCAAAGACAGCAATTTTTGATATTTTCTGGCAAAATCCTGCCATTGTTGATAAATATCACTAGCAATCTGTGTACTAATAGCTTCAACAGTTTCAGGTTTGAGTATATCTTTTATAATACCTTTTGTTTCATCTTTGATGCTATTTTTTGTTTCTGGGGCTTTGAGTTGCTTTGCTATTTCAGGTAACGGACCATTTCGAGAAGCCTCAATAAGTGTCCACGCTGTGTCACTTATAATCAAACTTCCACCAACAATCTCTCCCACACCCGGAGCTAATAAGAATGCAAAACGACCAGCAATTCTCTCAGCTATACCACCTAATATTCTTCTTGTTATTTGCTTTCCAAACTTCCTGACAACTTGCGTGGTGATAATTAAAGCGACTCCTCCAATGGCGAATTTCTCTGACGAAACTAGATTTTCTGTAACTTCTAAATTTTTTATCCGATCTTGTTTTATGTCTTGAACTTTATTTGTTTCTTCTGTCACTTGTGCAACAATGGACTGAGGATATTTGTTACCTAAGTATTTCACTAAACATTCTACACCCTGTTCTGTGGAATAGTAAATTTGTTTTTCAAGTTTCTTGCTAAAACTATCTGCTATGTCTTCTGACAATTGTGCGAAACTTTTTTTCAGGGCTTGATTTTCCTCAAAGGCAAGTTTGAAAACCTCTTCAATTAATTCTTGTGCTTGTGATTTATTAAAATTACTTGTTAGTTTTTTTAGCCAAGTTTTTTCTTCCTGTAGTTTTTTTGTAGCTTGGCTAACAGCTTGATCTATTGTTTCATCAATTTTTAATTTATTCCATTGTTCTTTGACTAATTTATCAATATCTAATTCTTTTCCTTCTTGTATAGAACCGGAAACAATGCTTTTCAGTTTAGGATATATGTCCTCTTTTTCTAAATTTTGACACTGGGAAATGAGAAGTTCTGTTTCTTGTGTATTACTACTTGCCTCTGCATTTAACTCTAGTGCGTAAACAGTGGATGTATTAAGGTAAAAGCAAACGATAAGTAAATAGCTAACAAACTTAATCAAATTTTTGGAAAAGAAACGCAAGAAAGATTTAGAAGTTGAAAAAAGCATTACAAAAAAAGATTACAAAAAACAAGATATTACAATTGTTGTCTCCCGTCATTGTAACAGTCTTATCTCGTACAACAACGTTAATTTTTGAAAACAAGAAGTTAATATTTCTGACAAAATGCAAAAAAAGGTAATTAACTCTTGCGTTATTCGTCACTGATGACCTATAATGATTATTTGTGACTAAAAGTACATAAAATTAGTCTCTCAAAGATACTGAGGTAAAAAAAGACTTTTCACCAAGTCCTACCTTAAGTCTATTGAGTGTAAAGACTATATCTGATCTAATACTTAGATTGGTAATTGATTACAACAGTCTGCTAACAAATCAGTAATCAACAAAGACAGTAACTTAAAATGCCTCTGTCATGACAACTCGGTTAATTAATCCTTGATTTAGCCAGAGTAATTATATGCCAGAGAAGAAAATACTGCTCTTGAATTGATACAAGATCTATCCTGTAGTTTAGAAATATAGAGGGATAAATCCCGTGAGCTTAGGCGTACTCGGTACAAAGCTAGGCATGACCACTGTTTTTGACCCTGAAACAGGAAACGCAATCCCTGTAACAGTTATTCAAGCAGGTCCATGTCGAGTAACTCAAATTAAAACACCAGAAAAAGACGGTTATACCGCTTTACAGATAGGATACGACGAGTTACCAGATCGTAAACGTACCTTAAACACAAAAGAACCTAGAGAAATTAATAAATATCTCACCAGTCCTGAAGCTGGTCACTTAGCGACAAAAGGACTTCCTGCATTACGTCATTTGAAAGAATATCGTCTCGATGATGTTTCTGGTTATGAACTAGGACAAACCATCGGTGCTGATTTATTCTCTGAAGGGCAGTTAGTTGATGTAGGTGGTAAAACCATCGGTAGAGGTTTTGCTGGTTATCAAAAGCGTCATAACTTCAAAAGAGGTAATATGACTCACGGTTCTAAAAACCATCGTTTACCCGGTTCAACTGGTGCGGGTACAACCCCCGGACGTACTTACCCTGGTAAAAGAATGGCGGGACGTTATGGTAACACTCAAATTAAAGTCCGTAAATTAACTGTAGTCAAAATTGATTCTGAACGCAATTTAATCTTAGTTAAAGGATCAATCCCCGGTAAACCCGGAAACTTAGTTAGCGTAACTCCTGCAACCATTGTGGGTCAATAGTAAACTAACTAAATCGGCGTAGAATATAACACTTAATTAAAATATTATGGTTAATTGTGTAGTCAAAAATTGGCAAGGAGAGCAAGTAGGTGAAACTACTTTAGAGATGAAAGTCGCTAAAGCAGAAAACGCCGAACATATTGTTCATCGTGCCTTAGTTCGTCAACTACATAATCAGCGTCAGGGTACTGTTTCCTCTAAAACTAGAGCAGAAGTTAGAGGGGGTGGGCGTAAACCCTGGAGGCAAAAAGGAACTGGTAGAGCAAGAGCTGGTTCGATCCGATCGCCCCTTTGGCGTGGTGGTGGTGTCATCTTTGGACCTAAACCCAGAGATTTCGACATGAAAATGAACCGCAAGGAAAGAAAATTAGCCATCAGAACCGCTTTTATGGATCGTGTGGAAGATTTAATCGTGGTGGAAAACTTCGATCAAATTGCAACCCCGAAAACCAAAGAAGTAGTATCTGCCCTCACTCGTTGGGGTGTGGAAGAGGATGCAAAAGTTTTGATCGTTGTAAATGATTCTATCCCCGAAAATCTCTACTTATCAGCTCGTAATTTGCCCACCGTCAAAATGATTAAACACGATTGTTTGAATGTTTATGATATTTTGTACGCTGACAAAATTGTAGCTACCTCTGAGGCAATAACCAAAATACAGGAGGTTTACTGTGGCGAATAGCAGATACGGAAAAACAACCAAAGTCAGAAAAACTACTGCTGAACTTGCTGATATTGTCATCCGTCCCATTGTGACTGAAAAAGCCACCTATATGATGGAAGATAATAAGTATGTTTTTGAAGTAGTTAAAACATCAACCAAACCAGAAATCAGAGCTGCTATCGAGAGCTTATTTGATGTAAAGGTGGTCAAAGTTAACACCATGAATCAACCCCGTAAACAACGTCGTGTTGGTCAAAATGTTGGCTACAAACCCCAGTACAAAAAAGCGATCGTTACGTTAGCAGAAGGTGATTCTCTGCAAAGCACATTTTTCCCTGATTTATAATTCCCCTCTGGAATTAGTCAAGAAAAGGGATTTGCTCATCGCCAATATAATTAATTAATGGAACTATGGGTGTTCGTACATATAGACCATATACACCGGGTAGAAGACAAGCGGTATCTTCCGACTTTTCGGAAATTACCAAAAGTACTCCGGAAAAATCACTAACTAAATATATTCATCGTAAAAAAGGTCGTAACAACCGAGGAGTAATTACCTCTCGTCATCGTGGCGGTGGTCATAAAAAACTCTATCGTATTATCGACTTTAAAAGAGATAAGCGAGACATCAAAGCTGAAGTCTTAGCCATCGAATACGATCCTAACCGTAACGCTCGTATTGCCTTAGTGCAGTATGAAGACGGTGAAAAAAGATATATCCTCGCCCCCGCAGGAATCCAAGTTGGTGCAACTATCATCGCCAGTGAAACTGCACCTTATGAAATTGGAAACGCTTTACCCCTTGAAAAAATTCCCCTCGGTACAGAAGTTCACAACATTGAACTCACCAGAGGTAAAGGTGGTCAAATCGTCCGTGCGGCTGGTGGTTTTGCTCAATTAATGGCAAAAGATGGGGACTATGTTACTCTCAGACTTCCTTCTAAAGAAGTACGTATGGTGCGTAAAGAATGTTATGCCACCATTGGTAGAGTCGGTAACATCGAAGCCAGAAACCTCAAATTGGGTAAAGCGGGTAAGAGTCGTCATTTAGGTATCAGACCTCATGTCCGAGGAAGCGCAATGAACCCTTGCGATCACCCTCACGGTGGTGGAGAAGGACGTGCGCCTATTGGTCGTTCTGGTCCCGTTTCTCCTTGGGGACAACCTGCATTAGGTAAGAAAACCCGTAAGAAGAAAAAACTCAGCAATAAATACATTGTTCGCCGTCGTAATGCTGGTAAAGGCAAGTAAATTAAGTCTGAGAGCTTAACCGCAAAATAGGGAAAAAAATTCATGAGTCGTTCACTGAAAAAAGGGCCTTTTGTTGCCGACAGCTTACTCTCCAAAATTGAAAAATTGAACAGTAAAGGAGATAAGCAAGTAGTTAAAACTTGGTCAAGAGCCTCTACTATTATTCCCCAAATGATTGGTCACACTATTGCTGTTCATAATGGCCGTCAACACGTTCCTATCTTTATCACTGATCAAATGGTAGGACACAAGTTAGGGGAATTTGCACCTACTCGTACATTTCGTGGTCACGCAAAAAGTGACAAGAAAGCGAAACGTTAAGAGTTTTGGTTAACTGACTAGGGACATAGTTGACTGAAATAACAATCAGGTCATCTATTAACTATCAACCATCAATTAATAACTATGGCTAAATCTAAGACAAATATTGAGGTAGATACCTCCCAAGAAGTAAAAGCGATCGCCCGTTATATCAGAATGTCACCTTTCAAGGTGAGACGGGTATTGAATCAAATTCGTGGGCGTAGCTATCGAGAAGCCTTAATCCTCCTCGAATTTATGCCCTACCGTGCTTGTGAGCCAATTGTTAAAGTCCTTCGCTCTGCTGTAGCTAATGCAGAACATAATCAAGGCTTAGATCCCAATGACCTAGTCATTTCTCAAGCCTTTGCTGACGGTGGACCTACCTTAAAGCGCTACCGTCCTAGAGCGCAGGGTCGTGCTTATCAAATCCGTAAGCGCACCTGTCATATTACTGTGGCAGTAGCTCCAATGGCATAGTCAACCCGCACTTATTCAATAAAGATAACATGGGACAAAAAGTACATCCAATTGGTTTTCGACTCGGTATTACCAAAGAACACTCTTCTTGCTGGTATGCCGATAAAAGAAATTACCCGAAACTTCTTCAAGAAGATCACAAAATTCGTCAGTACATTGACAAAAATCTAGCTAATGCTAGTATTGCTGATGTCAAAATTGAGCGTAAAGCAGATCAAATAGACCTTTCTATCCATACCGCTCGTCCGGGGGTAGTTGTGGGAAAAGGTGGTCAGGGTATTGAAAAAATACGTACTGACTTACAAGCTCTCCTCAAGAATCAGCGTCAGTTCAGAGTTAATGTAATTGAAGTAACTAACGTTGATGCTAGTGCCGCTTTAATGGCAGAGTTTTTAACTTCACAATTAGAAAGACGTGTTTCTTTCCGTCGTGTGGTCAGACAAGCCATTCAAAGAGCCCAAAAAGCAGAGGTGTTAGGGATCAAAATTCAAGTGAGTGGTCGTCTCAACGGTGCTGAAATTGCCCGTACTGAGTGGATTAGAGAGGGTCGTGTTCCTCTTCATACCCTAAGAGCTGACATTGACTATTCTTACAAAACCGCTAGTACTATCTACGGTATTTTAGGGGTAAAAGTTTGGATTTTTAAAGGTGAAATCATCCCTGGTGAAGAAAACTTGAATCTCACTGCTAATCGCAACAAACCCTCACGGAAAAAACCCCGTCGTCAGAAATTTGAGGATCGCTCTGAATAGTTAACAGGCAAAAGGCAAAAGGCAAGAGGCAAAGGTAATAGAAGAAACTCTAAAGCCTAAAACCTAATACCTAAAGTCTAAAACCTAATACCTAATACAATCATTAACTAGAAATCATGTTAAGTCCAAGAAGAACTAAATTCCGAAAACAACATCGGGGCAGAATGAAAGGGAATGCCTACCGTGGTAATTCCATTAATTTCGGTGATTTTGCACTTCAGGCGATCGAACCTTGTTGGATTACATCCCGCCAAATTGAAGCCGCAAGACGGGCTATTACCCGTTATGTTCGCAGAGGCGGTAAACTTTGGATTCGTGTCTTTCCTGATAAACCCGTTACTATGCGTCCTGCTGAAACCCGTATGGGTTCTGGTAAAGGTAATCCCGAATTTTGGGTCGCCGTAGTCAAACCCGGTCGCATCATGTTTGAAATTGCTGGTATTCCCGAAGCAACCGCCAGAGAAGCTATGCGTTTAGCGGCTCAAAAATTACCCATTAAGACCAAATTTGTTACCAGAGCGGAGGAATACTAAATTATGGCTTATAGAAGCATTGCCGAAGCAAGAAACTTAAGCGATGAGGAGTTAACTGCAGAAATTACTTCTGCAAAACAAAAACTTTTTCAACTAAGACTTGCTCAAACCACTGGACGTTTAGAAAAACCCCATGAGTTCAAGCACACCAGACGCTGGGTTGCTCAATTGCTCACCATCCAGACTGAACGTCAAAAAGGAATTGTCAGAAAAACCACTAGCAACATCGGCGCATAGGAGTAAAAATTAATGGCAGTAAAAGAAAGAGTGGGGGTAGTTGTCAGCAACAAAATGGATAAAACCGCAGTAGTTGCTGTTGAAAACCGTTCCCCTCACCCCAAATACCGCAAAATTGTCGTTAAAACGAAAAAATACAAAGCTCACGACGAGCAGAACCAATGTTTAGAAGGCGATCGCGTGAGAATCAGAGAAACTCGTCCTCTCAGCAAAACCAAACGTTGGGAAATCGCTGAAATAATTAGTCGTAAAGCTCTATAGGGGTTGAAACCAGTTCAGCCTTCTTAGGTTGAAAAATAGGACAAATAATCATTTTCACCCTCTCATTTAAACCATTAGTAAACGACCATGATTCAACAACAAAGTTATCTCAATGTAGCTGATAACAGTGGTGCTCGTAAGATTATGTGCTTAAGGGTTTTATCCACTGGTAACTGTACCTACGGAGGCATTGGAGATGTTATTATCGCCGTAGTGAAAGACGCCATCCCTAACATGGCTGTAAAAAAATCCGATATTGTCCGTGCGGTTATTGTAAGAACTAAACATTCTTTACGCCGTGAGAGCGGTATGAGCATTCGTTTTGATGACAATGCCGCCGTGATTATTAACAAAGACAACAACCCCAGAGGAACTCGTGTGTTCGGTCCTGTAGCTCGTGAGTTACGTGACAAAAACTTCACCAAAATTATTTCTCTGGCACCGGAGGTAATTTAATCCATGAGATCATTAAAAACAAGCAAACAAAAACCCGCCCGTTATAAAATGCACGTCAAAAAAGGTGACACCGTGCAAGTAATCTCTGGTAAAGACAAGGGTAAAGTGGGTGAAATTCTTCAAGCTATTCCTAGTGACAGTACTGTTATTGTTAAAGGAGTAAATATTAGAACTAAACACCAAAAACCTCGTCAAGAAGGAGAATCTGGGCAAATAGTTACCTACGAAGCTCCTATTCATAGTTCTAAAGTGATGCTTTATTCTGAAAAGGAAAAAGTAGCTAGTCGCATTAACTATGTGATCACAGAAGAAGGCAAAAAAGTAAGAAAACTGAAAAAAACAGGCGAAATTATCGACTAATTGTCAGTTAATTTTTGTCAATAAGCTCTTTAACGGTTTATCTATCAATATCAATTAATACCGTAATGTCCAAATTAAAAACTTACTATCAAGAGACAATTGTTCCAAAATTAAAAGAACAGTTTGGGTACACCAACATTCACCAAGTACCTAAAGTAACTAAAGTTGTTATTAACCGAGGTTTAGGGGAAGCATCACAGAATGCTAAAGCACTGGAGTCGTCTCTGAGTGAACTAGCTGTGATTACCGGACAAAAACCCGTTGTTACCCGTGCTAAAAAGGCGATCGCTGGTTTCAAAATTCGTCAAGGAATGCCTGTAGGGGCAATGGTGACACTCAGAAGCGATAAAATGTACGCTTTCTTAGAGCGTTTAATCAACCTTTCCCTCCCCCGAATCCGTGACTTTCGAGGCATTAGTCCCAAAAGTTTTGACGGTAGAGGCAACTATAGCTTAGGTGTTAAGGAACAACTCATCTTTCCTGAGATTGAGTATGATTCCATTGATCAAATTCGTGGTTTTGATATTTCCATCATTACCACCGCTAACACCGATGAGGAAGGACGCGCATTACTCAAAGAAATGGGTATGCCCTTTCGTGATAAATAATGGAAGTACAAGAGGAAGAAAAAAAGAATGCCAGCACACGACACTATTTCAGATATGCTGACTCGTATTCGTAACGCTTGTGCGGTACGTCATTCCACCGTTGCTATTCCTAGTACGAGAATGACCCGTAATATCGCCGATGTACTCAAAGAAGAAGGATTCATTGGTGGTTATGAAGAAGTAGGCGAAGGAGTCAAGAAGAATATCGTTGTTTCCTTAAAATATAAAGGAAGAAACCGTCAACCCGTAATTCATAACATTCGCCGAGTAAGCACCCCCGGTTTAAGGGTTTACAGCAAGAAAAAAGACTTACCCAGAGTCTTAGGCGGTATTGGCGTAGCCATTATTTCCACCTCTAGCGGTATCATGACCGATCGAGAGGCAAGAAAACAAGGCATTGGCGGTGAAATCCTTTGCTACGTTTGGTAAGAGTCGAATATTAACTGTCCATTATCAATTATCAATTAACAAATCATGTCTCGTATTGGAAAACGTCCTATCACGATACCAGCCAAAGTAGAGGTGACTATTGACGGGCAATTAGTTCAAGTCAAAGGACCTAAAGGTGATTTATCAAGAACCTTACCAGCTTTGGTAACTCTCACTCAAGAGGGACAAGAAATCAAAGTAGTTCGGGATAACGATTCCCGTAAAGCCAGAGAAAGACATGGATTATGTCGTACTTTGGTGGATAACATGATCCAAGGCGTTAGCCAAGGATTCGAGAAAAAACTAGAAATTCAAGGGGTTGGTTATCGGGCTCAAGCTCAAGGGTCAAAACTTACTCTTAACGTGGGTTATTCTAAGCCAGTAGAAATGGAAATGCCTCAGGGTATCTCCGTTGCCGTCAATAACAATACTGAAGTTGTTGTTTCTGGTATTGATAAAGAATTAGTGGGAAATGTTGCCGCTAAAATTCGTGCCGTTCGTCCCCCTGAAGTATATAAAGGCAAAGGTATTCGCTACTCTGGTGAATATGTAAGACGTAAAGTAGGTAAAGCAGGTAAGAAATAACCATGACCATTAATCGTAAAAATCTCGTTAAGCGTCGTCATTTACGCATCCGGAAAAAAGTTCAAGGTACCCCTGAGCGTCCTCGGTTAGCAGTTTTCCGCTCTAACTTTCACATCTACGCTCAAATCATTGACGATGTGGCTCAACATACCTTAGTTGCGGCTTCTACCCTTGATAAAGAGTTAAGAGAAAAATTAAAAGATGCTTCCACTTCTAATTGTGATGCGTCAGCAGAAGTTGGTAAATTAATCGCTCAAAGAGCTTTATCTAAAGGCATTGATAAAGTGGTATTCGATCGCGGTGGTAATCTTTATCACGGACGAGTAAAAGCCCTTGCTGATGCCGCTCGTGAATCAGGTCTTAACTTCTAAAGGTATTTATTATGGCAAAAGAACAAGAACGCAAAGGCAAACAAAGAAAACGTAATAAGGAAAAAAAAGACAACTCTTGGCAAGAAAGAGTAGTACAAATTCGCCGAGTTAGTAAGGTTGTGAAAGGGGGTAAAAAACTTAGCTTCCGTGCGATCGTAGTTGTCGGTAACGAAAAAGGACAAGTGGGCGTAGGTGTTGGTAAAGCAGGAGATGTTATCAACGCTGTGCGTAAAGCCGTTTCTGACGGTAAAAAACATATTGTTAACGTTAACATTAATAAATCTAACTCCATTACTCACGTTAGTACTGGTATGGCTGGAGGAGCTCAAGTATTTATGCGTCCCGCCGCTCCTGGTACTGGGGTAATTGCTGGGGGTGCAGTTCGTACTGTATTAGAGTTAGCTGGTATTAAAAATATCTTGGCAAAACAACAGGGATCTAATAACCCTTTAAACAACGCAAGAGCGGCAATTAATGCCCTTCAACAAATTCGTAGTTTCTCCTCTGTTGCCAAAGAAAGAGATATTCCTTTAGAACAAATTTTCTCCTAAACAGTCTTAATCATACTTTGCGATTATTATGAAACTTCATCAAATAGCGCCTAATCCCAAATCTAAAAAACGTCGTCGCCGTATCGGTAGAGGTATTTCTGCTGGACAAGGTGCCAGTGGCGGTTTTGGGATGAGAGGTCAAAAATCTCGTTCTGGTACAGGTACTAAACCGGGGTTTGAAGGGGGTCAAATGCCTCTTTATCGCCGTGTACCTAAATTAAAACACTTTAAAATCATCAATCCTAAGCATTTCACCATTATCAACGTGGAGAAGTTGGCTAATTTAGCTCCTAATACCGAAGTAACTTTAGAGTCTTTAATGGAACACGGTATTGTTACTGCTAATGATGGTCCTTTGAAAATCTTAGGTAATGGCGAGCTTAACGTTGCTTTAAATGTTAAAGCAGCCGCTTGGAGTAAATCTGCCCAAGCAAAAATTGAGGCAGCAGGTGGTTCTATCACCTCTACTACCCCTAAAACTGAATCAGGCAATAATGACTAATTAATGTCAAGATAGTAGTACCAAGAAGAGAACAGGGAACAGGGAACAGATTAGAGGTAGAGTTGAATATATAGCAGTTGCGAAAACTTAGCTCTGAACCCCGAACTCCTAACCCAGTCAATACCTGTTCATCGTTCATTATTCATCATCAATTGTTAATTATTCACTATCAGTATTAATTAAGTCATGGTTGTTAGTAGAGAAAAAACTCCAACCGCCCAAGAAACTTTTTTGCAGATGGCTCAAGCCGCAGGGTTACGCAGTCGTTTACTGATAACTCTGGGTTTACTTATCCTAGTGAGACTTGGTATTTATATTCCAGTTCCGGGTATAGATAGAGATGCTTTTGCGGCGGCAATTCAAAATCTTCCCTTTTTAGGGTTCTTAGACATCTTCACTGGGGGAGGTTTAAGCACTATTGGGATCTTCGCTCTAGGTATTTTACCCTACATCAATGCTTCTATTATTATGCAGTTGATGACTTCGGCTGTACCTGCTTTAGAAGATTTACAGAAAAATGAGGGTGAAATGGGACGTAGAAAAATCGCCCAAATTACTCGTTATGTTGCTTTAGGATGGGCAATTATCCAAAGTACTGGGGTGACAGTAGGTCTGTTGCGTCCTTACGCTTTAAATGATAGTCCTTGGTTTGTTGTTGAAACTGTATTGGCTATTACCGCAGGATCTATGTTTGTGATGTGGATTTCCGAGGTAATTACCGAGAGAGGTCTGGGTAATGGAGCTTCCTTATTGATTTTTGTCAATATCGTGGCGGTGTTACCTCAAACTTTAGCTAATACTATTGACTACGCTCAAACTGGAGGTCGTCAGGCGATCGCACAAGTGACAATCCTTGTCTTAGTATTTTTAGTGATGATTGTGGGAATTGTCTTTGTACAGGAAGGAACTCGTCGCATTCCCATTATTTCTGCCCGTCGTCAGGTAGGCAGAAGACTTTATCGGGAACGTACTAGCTATTTACCATTAAGACTTAATCAGGGTGGGGTAATGCCAATTATTTTCGCTTCGGCGGTGTTGGTGTTACCTTCTTCTGTATCTGGTTTTGCAGAAAATACCGCTTTCAGTGGTGTTGTTAATCAGGTTGCTTTAGCTTTACGCCCCGGTAGCATTTGGTATGTGGTGGTTTACTCCGTGCTAATTCTCTTTTTCAGTTATTTTTATGCGTCTTTGGTATCCAACCCCGAAGATATTGCTCAAAATTTGAAGAAAATGGGAACAAGTATTCCGGGTATTCGACCTGGGAAAGCTACGGTTGCTTATTTAGAAGGAGTTTTAAATCGTTTAACCCTTCTAGGGGCGATTTTCTTAACGGTGGTTGCCACTGTACCTACTTTTGTGGAACGGGCAACGGGAGTAACTACCTTTCAAGGCTTCGGTGCGACTTCTTTACTGATTTTGGTAGGGGTTGCCATCGACACTGCGAAACAAGTTCAAACCTATGTCATCTCTCAGCGCTATGAGGGTATGGTTAAACAATAGGTGAGAGTTCAGAGTTCGAAGAGTTTGCCTTCGGCTCTTGTACTTCCTCCCGCCGTGAACGGAGTTCGGAGTTTTTTTAACCCAATTCCTAATATCTAATTATTTAGAATATGACAAAAATTATTTTTTTAGGTCCTCCGGGGTCTGGTAAGGGTACTCAAGGGGCTTTGATAGCCGAAAAACACGGTATTCCTCATATTTCCACCGGAGATATTCTCAGAGGTGCGATCGCCGCTCAAACTCCCTTGGGGGTAAAAGCTAAAAGTTATGTCGATAATGGCGATTTAGTGCCTGATGAGTTGATTCTTGACTTGATTGAAGAAAGATTAGGACAAGATGATGCTCAAAAAGGATGGATTCTCGATGGATTTCCCCGCAATGTACCTCAAGCGGAATTTTTAACGGGTTTACTCAAGAAGTTAGACCAAAATTGTGATGCAGTAGTTAACTTAGACGTGCCAAACGAGGTGATTTTGCAACGTTTGTTGGCCAGGGGCAGAAAAGATGATAACGAAGAAACTATCAATAATCGTCTTGATGTTTACCGTCAACAAACTGCTCCTCTAATTGACTATTATCAACAGAGTAATCTCTTAAAAACAGTAGATGGCGATCGCTCTATGGAGGAAATCACCGCCGAAATCACAACCATAGTTAAGTCCTAAAAAATTAATTTCTGTCAAATATGGGGTTAAAACTTTAATATTTTAGTCATTCGCTATCATATACAAGGTTTAATCTCAGAAAAAACTGTTTGATAAAATTGACAAAAATTATAGACAAAATCAAGAGGATAATTAACTATGTCTAAAAAAGACTTAATTGAAATGGAAGGGACTGTGACAGAATCACTGCCTAACGCCATGTTTAGAGTAGATTTAGATAATGGTTTCAACGTTTTAGCTCATATTGCGGGTAAAATTCGTCGTAACTACATCAAAATCTTACCGGGCGATCGCGTCAAAGTCGAACTAACTCCCTATGACTTGACCAAAGGTCGAATCACTTATCGACTTAAAGGGAAAAAATAAAAATCATTAATAAGTAAATCTAATATAAAGATCAAAAAAAGAGTAGAAATTTACTCAAAAAAGATCTTGACTTAGATCACCTATTTATGTTTGACAGAGATCCCAAATCCTGTTATAATCAAAAGCTTGCAGTGTAAACTACGATTATGAAAGTAAGAGCATCAGTTAAAAAGATTTGTGACAAATGCCGAGTTATTCGTCGTCGTGGACGAGTAATGGTTATTTGTTCCAACCCCAAACATAAACAACGTCAAGGATAAGAACTGTTAACAACAGTTTAGCTTATTGTTTAAAAAACAACCAAATTTTTTGCCAACTACAGCAAGACAAAGAAAGGAAACGAAAACATGGCTAGGATATCAGGTATTGATTTGCCTCGTGACAAACGAGTAGAGATTGGACTAACTTATTTATATGGTATTGGCTTGACCACCTCCCAAAAAATTTTAGCGGCAACAGGGGTAAATCCTGACACCAGAGTAAGAGATCTCAGCGACGAGGATGTTACCAAATTAAGAAACTACATCGAAGAAAATTACCAAATTGAAGGGGATTTGCGTCGTTTAGAAGCAATGAACATCAAACGTTTGGGTGATATTGGTACTTACAGAGGTCGTCGTCATCGTCAGGGTTTGCCTGTGCGTGGACAGAGAACCAAAACTAATGCCAGAACCCGTAGAGGACGCAGAATTGCGATCGCAGGGAAGAAAAAACCGGGTAAAAAATAAAATAAATCCCATCAAACTTAAATCTTGCCTCTGGCAGATGCAATCTTATTTGTTAACTAAAAATAACAATAAACTTACTAATTCTATTAACCACAGCAATTGAAACTAATTAGTTAAAGAGGTAAATATACCATGGCAAAACCCACCAAAAGGGGAGGACCAAAAAAACAAAAGAAAAATATCCCTAGTGGTACAGCTTATATCAAATCTACTTTTAACAATACCATTGTAACTATTACCGATACTACTGGTAACGTTATTTCTTGGGCAACTGCCGGGTCTAGTGGTTTTAAAGGAGCAAAGAAAGGAACACCTTTTGCCGCTCAGACTGCCGCTGACAGTGCCGCTCGAGTAGCAATGGATAACGGAATGAAACAAGTGGAAGTGATGGTAAGTGGTCCTGGTGCAGGACGTGAAACTGCTATCAGAGCATTACAAGGAGCAGGATTAGAAATCACTTTAATTCGTGATATTACCCCCATTCCCCACAACGGCTGTCGCCCTCCCAAAAGACGTAGAGTCTAATCAAAAAACAAACTTCGGATAATCTGCTAAGGCAAAATAAAGCCAGAAAAAAGTAAAGATTATCACCAACATCTGAAACCTGACTTCATCAACTGAGGAAATAACCACTGTGGCTGTGTTTAAAATCGACTGCGTAGCAAGTAAAACTCAAAAAAATCAAGGTCAATACGGAAAGTTTGTGCTTGAACCCTTAGAAAAAGGACAAGGCATAACTATGGGTAATTCCTTGAGACGAGTTCTTTTATCTAATTTAGAAGGTGCAGCAGTAACTGCCGTTAGAATCGCCGGTGTTAATCATGAGTTTGCTGTTGTCGAAGGGGTAAGAGAAGATGTGATGGAAATAATGCTCAATATGAAAGGGGTTATTTTCAAAAGCTATAGCGATTCTCCTCAAATTGGTCGTGTTGTAGCCACTGGTCCTTGTACCATTACTGCCGCTCAATTCGATCTCCCTTCGGAAATAGAAGTAGTTGAACCAAGTCAGTATATTTGTACTCTGGGGAAAGGTGGTAAGTTAGAGATGGAATTTCGGGTCGAGAAAGGAAAGGGTTATCGTGCTGTAGATAAAGGCAAAGATGAAAATAGTTCCCTCGACTTTTTACAAATTGATTCAGTGTTTATGCCTGTTTCAAAAGTAAACTTTGTGGCGGAAGAAATCCGTTATGAAGGAGAAATTGCTGATCGTCTGATTTTAGAAATCTGGACTAATGGTAGTATTAAGCCAGAAGAAGCCCTTTCTTCAGCATCAGAGATTTTAGTTAATCTATTCTCTCCTTTAACAGATGCCACAACAATTTCAGGACAACAGGAAGAAACAGTAGAGCCAGAAGACCCCACCAGTCAAATTCCCATCGAGGAGTTAAATTTATCTGTCCGTGCTTACAATTGTTTGAAACGGGCTCAAATTAACACTGTGGCGGATTTATTGGAATATTCTCAAGATGATTTACTCGAAATTAAAAACTTCGGTCAAAAATCAGCAGAAGAGGTTATTGAGGCTTTACAGCAACGTTTAGGAATTACTCTTGGAGAGGGTAAAATGAAAGACCCTCCGGCTGGGGAGTTGATCCAAAGTGCTGAACCTGTCACCAGTCCTTAAATTCGATAATTTATAGGTATTAAAGAATAGATTCTGATTTCACTGATTCAAGTCAAAGACTCTGGATTTGTGAAATTTAATCGTGTTTACCGAAGTTCGATGCTGAAAAAAGTAGTTACTTTAATTATCAGTTAATAATTGGTCATTAAATAACCCCGAACTCCGAACTCCAAACTCCGAACTTCAGTAATACTGGCTGAATTCAGCAACAATATTTAATTTTTAAAATTCTTAGTTTCTTAATATTTTAGGAGGAAATTATGCGTCACCGTCGTAAAGTACCTTTATTAGGCTTACCAGCTGACCAACGCAAAGCCCTTCTCCGTGCTTTAACTACCCAGTTACTCAGAGAAGGCGAAATCGTAACCACTAAGGCTCGTGCCAAAGCTGTTCGCACTACTGCGGATAAAATGATTACCTTAGCAAAAGATGGTTCTCTATCTGCTCGTCGTCAGGCTTTAGGTTATATCTATGACAAAGATTTAGTCAACGATATTTTTGCTAAAGCTACAGAGCGTTATGGAAATAGAAATGGTGGTTATACTCGTGTTGTTCGCACAAAAAGCCGCCGTGGGGATAATGCGGAAATGGCAATTATTCAATTAGTTTAATTTCTCTTTAGTCTCTGATTCATGGTTGATTCTAGTTCCACAAATAAACAACGAATTGCTTTAGTAATTCAATATGTCGGTACTAATTTTCATGGTTGGCAGAGACAGCCACACTATCGCAGTGTACAAGCAGAAATTGAAGATGCGATCGCATCTATAGTAGGACATAAAGTAACGATTTATGGAGCGGGAAGAACTGATAGTGGAGTTCATGCTTCTGCACAAGTGGCACATTTTGAAGTGTGTTCTCCCATTCCAGCACAAAAATGGGCAAAAGTTTTAAACAGTTGTTTGCCTGATGGTATCTTAATTAGAGCTTCCTCCGAAGTTGCCCCCCATTGGCACGCCTGTTTTACCGCTACTTATCGTCGTTATCGTTATACTATATATACTGGTAAAATTCCCAACCTATTTTTACAACCCTTTACTTGGCATTACTATTATCAGCCGTTAAACGAAAATTTGATGGCAGAAGCACTGAAACCCATGCTCGGACACCATGATATGAGTGCCTTTCGTCGAGCTGGTTCAAAACGTTCTCACTCTTTGCTAGAAGTACAAGAAGTTAGTTGTGTTAGATACGAACAAGATCTAATCAATATTGAAATTCAAGCTAGTGGCTTTTTATACGGCATGGTGAGACTACTGGTAGGGATGTTAGTAGAGGTTGGTGCGGGGACAAAATCCTTGACACAGTTCCAAGATATTTGGATGAATTGTCGTCGGGAAGAAGTGAAATATTCAGCCCCTGCTAAAGGATTATGTTTGTTAAGAGTAGGTTATCCCGAATTTCCCTTTCCTGAATCAGTTTGGTTCAATGCTCAACCTATTTTTACTTTTAGTTAATAAGAGTCTAAAACGAAAATGAATAAAACAATAGTTCCAGCTATAGACAGTATAGAAAAGAAATGGTATGTAGTGGATGCCGAAAACCAACGTTTAGGCAGATTAGCCACTGAAATTGCCAATGTTTTAAGAGGTAAAAACAAAGCCTCTTATACCCCCCATTTAGATACTGGGGATTACGTCATTGTGGTTAATGCAGAAAAAGTAGTTGTTACAGGCAGAAAAAGTGAACAAAAACTCTACCGTCGTCATTCTGGCCGCCCCGGTGGAATGAAAGTAGAAACTTTCGCTCAGTTACAAAAGCGTATTCCTGAAAGAATTATCGAAAAGGCTGTTAAAGGTATGTTACCTAAAAATAGCTTAGGTAGAAGTTTGTTTACAAAACTTAAAGTTTACACCGGACCTAATCACCCCCATGAGGCTCAACAGCCTGAAACTTTAACCGTTAATACTATTGCAGGAGGTAGCAAATAATGTCTAATCAAGTAGTTTATTTAGGAACGGGCCGTCGTAAAGCCTCTGTTGCTAGAGTTCGTCTTGTACCCGGCACTGGTGCAGTAAAAGTAAATAACAGAGAAGGTTCTGAGTATTTTCAGTTAATTCCTAACTATATTCAAACCTTAAAAGCACCCTTAGAAACCTTAGGGTTAGAAAATGAATATGATATTATCGTTAATGCTCATGGTGGTGGCTTAACTGGTCAATCTGATGCGGTTAAGTTAGGGGTTGCCCGTGCTTTGTGTCAGTTAGATCCTGATAATCGCCAACCTTTAAAAGCTGAAGGTTACTTAACCCGTGACCCTCGTGCAAAAGAACGTAAGAAATATGGCTTACGCAAAGCTCGTAAAGCACCTCAATTCTCTAAACGTTAATTTTTGGCAGTTTTTGCCTATTTTTTCCGATTTATCGATTAGATTCAGTTAATTTAAGTCAAGTAGGAATAGGGAATCAGTCACGGTAATGGATTTTTAGATTACACTCCAGACTCGGTGAATTATGACTCCTGACTCCTCAATCAATTTATAATTTTTAGGAGATAAAACAATGCCCAAAGAAGGAATACACCCCCAATGGTATCCTGATGCCAAAGTTATTTGTAACGGTGAAGAAGTGATGCGTGTGGGATCTACCCAACCTGAAATTAATGTAGAGGTTTGGTCTGGTAATCATCCCTTTTACACTGGTACTCAGAAAATTATTGATACGGAAGGAAGAGTCGATCGCTTCTTACGTAAGTACGGTATGCTTGGTAAGCAGGAAAAGAAAGATTCAGAAAGCTAAGACTCGTTACCAAAATAAATCGATTAAAACTCCTCACTGTTGCTTTTTGTGGGGGGTTTTCTTTTTTGGGATTAAAATATTATTGATGTATTTTATTTTATAGCTAAATATATGATACCAGGTGAAATATTTACCCCAGAAGGTTCGATCGAACTTAACCAAGGACGAGAAACCTTGAAAATTACTGTTGCCAATACAGGCGATCGCCCTATTCAAGTTGGTTCACATTTTCCCTTTGCTAAAGTTAATTCTGCTCTCAGATTCGATCGAGACAAAACCATCAGTATGCGTTTAAATATTCCAGCCGGTACTGCCATTCGTTTTGAACCAGGAGACGAGAAAGAAGTAGAATTAGTCAAAACTCAAGGAACTTATCAATAAATTGTAGTGGTATCAGCTCCTATCAATTACAGAGTCGATTCTCTGATTAATGCTCAAAAAAACTTAGTAGGGGGATTTTCCCCATTAGTTTGATTGAGTGAAATATTGATTGAAAAAATAGTTGATATTCCTCTTAGATTAAAAACTTATGTTATGAACAAAAACCCCAATTTATCAGCAAATATGGGGTCAAATGTAAAAACAACTGAAATAATCAATCAGAATAATACTTACCCTGAAAAATGAAGATATTAATAATATATTAAATCTAATAAATACCCAAGAAAAATGAATATGAACATGGATAATGTAAATTCTTAACAAGATATTATCGTGAATATCTTATTTAAATTAATTAAATGATTAGTTTATTTTTGAAGAGAATTATTATTACAAAATATTAAGTTTTAAGAAAACCTTAAGAAAATATACAATCTCCCGTCTAATTGTAGTCAAAAAGGACTTTTTTTAGGTAAATTAGAATCTATAGATCTGTTATTATCATTGACTAAATATTTTTGGTATTAACCATCACAAAATAACTCGTAAAAAAGTGATTTAGTTAACATCATGGTGATAGCAAATTGATCAGTGCGAAAAAGAGGAGTTATCAAATGAATCGAACCAGCAGTACTGTAGATTATCAGAATGGGTTAGTAAACGAACCTCTTGACGAGGATTTGCACCAAGTTATAGCTCATTTTTCGGTCATAGAAGATGATAGTGGAACGAAATCTCGGAGACAAAAAACAAAAATTGAGGATTCGATCGGCTCATTTTTTAAAGAAATGGCTCGTTATCCTCTTTTAAGTGCCGAAGAAGAAGTGAATCTTGCCTATGCCGTCAAATTTCTGAGCGACTGTGAGGAAAAGCAACAGGAATTACATCGTCAATTGGAAAGAACTCCTAGTAAAATGGAATTAGCCAAAGCAATGGGGCTAGAAAGTGAGCGACAGTTGGACAATCGCCTTTATAAAGGAAGAACAGCAAAAAGAAAAATGATTCGCTCTAATTTGCGTCTAGTCGTCTCAATTGCTAAACGGTATCTAAATCGAGGAGTACCATTTTTAGATTTAATTCAGGAAGGGGCAATTGGCTTAAATCGTGCGGCCGAAAAATTTGATCCAAACAAAGGCTATAAATTTTCTACCTATGCCTATTGGTGGATCAGACAAGCGATTACCAGAACTATCGCTAATGATTCTCGTACCATAAGACTTCCCATTCATATCGTTGAAAAACTCAATAAACTAAAAAAAGCCCAGCGAATACTTAAACAAGATTTGCAACGTCAACCGACGGAAAAAGAGTTAGCGGAAGAAATGGGTATTACGCGTCAGGCGTTACATCAATTATTACAGTTGAAAAGACAGTCTTTATCTTTAAATCATCGTGTGGGCAAAGGTGAAGATACGGAACTGATGGAATTATTGGAAGATACTAATCTCCTTTTACCCGAAGACAAAATGAATGAAGCGATGATGCACCAAGAAATTGTGTCTGTGTTGAGTGATGTTTTAAGTGAAAGAGAGAAAGAAGTAATTGTTTTGCGTTATGGTTTAGCTAGTTCTAAAGCTCACACTTTAGAAGAAGTCGGTAAGATTTTTGATTTATCTCGGGAAAGAGTCAGACAAATTCAAACTAAAGCTATGCGTAAATTAAGAAGACCACAAGTTGCAAGAAGATTAAAAGGATGGCTTTCTTAATCGAAAATTATCGAAAATTGTAATATTTTTTCCTCCTAAATATAGGGGGATTTTTTTTATACAATTTAAAATTGTGGCTTATGGTTGTCGATCAATTTTCCTTTCCATAGTAGATGCGATCGCACTTACAGTTTCAGGGAAGAAATTATCTACAATAGTGCAAAAATATGACTGGGTTTTAAAGCGTGTTAAAGGTAGTCATCATATTTTTGACAAAGAAGGATTAGAGACAACTTTATCAATACCGATTCATAGCAATAAAGATCCGAAAATTGGTACTCTTAAAGCTATTTTAAAACAAGCTAATTTAACTGAAGATGATTTGTTTTAATTATTTACTGAAAAACGGTCGCATCCTAATTTTTAAATTTTCGATGTAATCTAAATTATAGTTTATCTTTTAAGGGATTAAGGGATTCCATCGCATCTCCTCAAATTATTAGCTTAAAACCTTGTTTAAATATTGTTTACGTTGATTACGATTTTCTTGCTCTAAAAGTGCGATCGCCTCATCTAATTCTAATCCTGCTAATTCCATTTCCCAACAAGCACGACGAGCTTTTTTTAGAGTTTCGGCAATTTTTTCAGGATTTGGAATTTTTGGTTCTTGATTATTCATAATTATAAGTTCCAATCTGTTTTAATTTCTTTTATACTTTGCTCTAAGGCTGGAATTTTGACTTCACTACTGACAATAGCTTGATGAATAAATTGTAGCAAAGAGCTTGAGATTTCTGGTTGAGATTCAGCAATATGTATTTGTAAATTAGACAATTTAGTAAAACGAGTTCTTGCTTGTTCGCTTATTTCGGTTAATTGTTCTAAACTATCGTAAGTATCCAAATTCTCACCAAAACGCTGTAATAACAAAAACTCTACTTTTTTTGCTTCGTTCAAAATGTCTAACAATTTATCTTTAAGATGATTGATTATTCGTTTATTTTCTGGAGATAAATCAGCCATTATTTATCATACTTTTAAAGGACTTAAAAATTCTTATACATATAAGATGCGATCGCATAATATTAGGGTATAGTTATATGAGATATAGTATCATAATAATATCCAGTAAGTGAGCTTATAGAATAGGTTTTGTTTATGGCAATAGACTTTGGCAGTGTCAAAAGCTACAATTCAAATAGAGGATTTGGATTTATTACTGGTCGTTTTTTAAATCCCCATAGAAGAGTTTTTTTTCATATTAAGAAAATTAAAGCAAAACATCCTGAAATTGCTGAGAAATTGGACAATGAGGAGAATTTTCAAGGACTAAATTTATGGTATGAAATTGAACAGACTCAAAAAGGGGAACAAGTTAAGGAGTGTTGGCTACATAAGGATGAGATACCCGAAAATCATGTCAGTGAATTATCTGATTTAATCGGAAAAGTAGAAAATATCTGGAAAAACATAGACTCATCAAAACCTAGTTGGCTTGATATTGTCACAATAGAGTTAGTTGGAACTAATCGCAAAGATGAATTAAGTCTTCAAAGAAATAACTTAGAGAATCAACGGAGGGAGGCGGGGGAAAGAAAACGCAAAGATGTTGAGGTTGAACGCTTAAGACAAATAGAACTTCAAAGAGAAAGAGAACGTCAAGAAGTTGAACGTCAAAAACAGATTCGGGTTGATAAAGAGAATGAAGTTAGAAAGCTAAGTGCGAAATACTCTTTGAGTATTGATGAAGCTGAGGAGTTATATCTATTATTAGAAGAAATGCGTCCCAAAAATTTTACACATAGTAAACAGCTTTCAATGTATATTGTAAAACAGAAACTGGGTTATAAGTACAAAAATATATCGGGTATTTTGACAATGCAAGATGGAGGAAATGAATGGGATTTTCACGGAGGATTCCCACCAAAAATTTATAGCAATATTTGTAAAGAACTCGGATTAGATAACCAACATACAAAGGCTAGACCTATCGATTTTAGATCATTTAAGGATGTTTCGCCAACAGATAAATTCTAATAGACATCTCCAGAAACTATCATTTTACAACGACAGAATAAGGGTTGTAATCCGATTTTTAGGAATTGTTGGAGATGTCTAATATGCTCTTAAACTTTTGAGGGATATAAGTTTTAGTTTTTGCCAAAGGGGGAAGTTCGGTTATTAAACAGTCTCCCCCTTTTTAGGAGAGATTTAGGGGGATTAACTTCCGCCGACACGGGCTACATCTTGGGCGTTGGCTTCAAACGCCGCATTTAACGCTTCATCACCGCTTAATCCAGAATTAATTGCCTCTTTTAATGCTTCTAAAACTCGCTTGTAATCACGAGGCATTACTTTGACAAATTTACTGATATTTTCCTCCCAATTATCGAGAACTTTTTGGGCTTTTTTACTATTAGTAAATTGTTGATGTTTGACAATTAATTGTTTTAATTCGGCAATTTCTGAAGCATCCTCAAGGGTTTCTAAACCAACCATCTCCGTATTGCAGTGGGTAGCAAAATCCCCCGTTTCATCGAGGATATAGGCGACACCGCCACTCATTCCTGCGGCAAAGTTACGCCCCGTTTTACCGATGATAACCACTTTACCACCTGTCATGTATTCGCAACCATGATCGCCCACTCCTTCCACAACGGTAGTTACACCTGAGTTACGGACACAGAAGCGCTCTCCTGCAACCCCTGAAATATAGGCTTCGCCACTGGTTGCACCATACAAGGCTACGTTACCGACAATGATATTCTCATCCGCTTCAAAAGTAGCTTTTTTGTCGGGATAAACGATGATTTTACCACCGCTTAAGCCTTTGCCGATATAGTCGTTAGCGTCTCCTTCTAATTCAAGGGTAACTCCTTTGGGTACAAATGCACCTAAACTTTGTCCTGCACTACCAACGAAATGCAAATGCACGGTATCTTCGGGTAAGCCTTCCCAATGTTTTTTGGTAATCTCGTTACCTAAGATTGTGCCGACTACACGGTTAATGTTTTTAATGGGTAAGGTGGCTTTTACTTTTTCGCCATGCTCGATCGCACCTTTGCATAAATCTAGTAAAGTAGTCATATCGAGGGATTGATCTAAACCGTGATCCTGTTTTATGGTACAGTGACGGGGCATATTTGGATCAACTTTGGGTTGATGGAGAATAGGAGAAATATCAATACCTTTCGCTTTCCAATGCTCGATCGCACCTTTGGGATTTAAGACATCAGTACGTCCTACCATCTCATTCACCGTGCGGAAGCCTAACTCTGCCATGATTTCCCGCATTTCTTGGGCGATAAATTTCATGAAATTGACAGTATAAGCAGGATCACCCGTAAATTTAGCACGAAGTTCGGGGTTTTGGGTAGCTACCCCCACAGGGCAAGTATTCAAATGACACACACGCATCATGATACATCCCAAAGTAACTAAGGGAGCGGTTGAAAAGCCGTATTCCTCAGCACCTAACAGAGTTGCGATCGCAATGTCTCGCCCTGTTTTCATTTGCCCATCGGTTTCTACCACAATACGACTGCGGAGGTTATTTAATAACAAGGTTTGGTGAGTTTCCGCTAATCCCAATTCCCACGGTAGTCCTGCGTGTTTAATAGATGTGCGAGGAGAAGCACCTGTGCCTCCGTCATAACCAGAGATTAACACAACATCCGCTTTGGCTTTGGCAACCCCTGCTGCGATCGTACCTACCCCTACTTCTGACACTAATTTTACATTAATACGGGCGTTGCGGTTAGCGTTTTTCAAGTCATGGATTAACTCCGCTAAGTCTTCAATGGAGTAAATATCATGGTGAGGAGGAGGAGAAATTAAGCCCACTCCGGGGGTAGAATAACGTACCTTCGCAATCCAAGGATAGACTTTTTTACCCGGTAATTGCCCACCTTCACCCGGTTTTGCACCCTGCGCCATTTTAATTTGTATCTCTTTAGCTTGGGATAAGTAAAGACTGGTGACACCAAAACGCCCACTAGCTACCTGTTTGATAGCACTATTTTTCGAGTCTCCTTGCTCATTAGTCCAAGTATAGCGCTGGGGGTCTTCCCCTCCTTCCCCTGTATTAGATTTACCGCCAATGCGATTCATGGCAATAGCGAGAGACTCATGGGCTTCTTTGGAAATTGAACCGTAACTCATCGCCCCTGTTTTAAAGCGCTTCATGATGTTTTCGATAGGCTCAACTTCTTCAATAGGTATGGATTCCCGTTGTTTAAACTCCAATAAGTCACGCAAACGGAAGAATTGCTTACCATGATCGTTGATCATCTGGGAGTATTTTTTGTATAATTCGTAATCTCCCTGTTGCACTGCCTGTTGTAAGGTGTGAATGGTTTGAGGGTTAAATAAATGTGCCTCGCCGTCTTTACGCCATTGATATTCCCCTCCTGCATCAAGGGTATGCCCGTTAACTTGTCTGTCAGGGAAAGCATGACTATGACGCATGATGGTTTCTTGGGCAATCACGTCTAAACCAATGCCTTGCAAACGGGATGCTGTCCATGTAAAATACTTATCAATGAGATCTTGATTAAGTCCGATCGCCTCGAAGATTTGCGCCCCTCGATAGCTTTGGATGGTAGAAATACCAATTTTAGAGGCAATTTTAATGATGCCTTTGGTGACTGCTTTGATATAATTTTTACAAGCGGTTTTATGGTCAACATCGGTGACTAACCCTTGTTTAATCATATCTTTAAAGGTTTCAAGGGCAAGGTAAGGATTGATCGCACCGCAACCATAACCTAATAATACAGCAAAATGATGGACTTCTTTGGGTTCGCCTGATTCAAGGATGATACCCACTTGAGTCCTTGTGCCTTTACGAATGAGATGATGATGTAAGCCAGATACGGCTAATAGGGCAGGTATGGGAGCGTTGTAAAAATTTACATCTCGATCGCTCAAAATAATATGGGTGCATCCCCTTTCAATGGCTTGATCTACCTCCTCAAAAATGCTCTCTAAGGTGCTTTCTAGCCCTTTTACCCCTGATTTGGGGTCAAATAAAATTGAACAGGTGTGAGCTTTAAATCCGTGATTATCATTGGCTTTGGTGATGGGAGGATTTAAGGCAGGGTTGTCGAAATGATGGATACTAGGACAATCTAGGCTTTTGAGAATTGCTAATTCTTCATTGGTAAGAATGGGAGTTTTGAGGGCGATGAGATGACAACTTTCGGGAGTAGGCTCTAATAAGTTACCTTCTTTACCGATGGTTGTTTCCGCAGAGGTGATAATTGCTTCTCTGATGGGGTCAATGGGGGGATTTGTCACCTGAGCAAACAGTTGTTTAAAGTAATCATACAACAATTTGGGGCGATCGCTCAATACTGCTAACGGCGTATCGATACCCATTGCACCAATCGATTCTACTCCATCTTTACCCATAGGGGCGAGGAGCATTCTTAAGTCTTCAAAAGTATAACCAAAGGTTTGTTGTAAGGCGATCAGATCTTTATCATACAGGCTGGAAGCCTGTTTCACAGAAGGGGTTGGTAATTCTTCTAGTCTATATAAGTGATCATCTAACCATTGTTGATAGGGATGTTGATTGATAATGGGTGCTTTTACTTCCTCGTCTGGCACGATGCGCCCTGCTTCCATATCCACTAAGAACATTTGTCCGGGTTGCAGTCTGCCTTTACTTTCTACTCTTTCAGGTTCGATGGGCAATACCCCCGCTTCCGATGCCATGATGACTAATCCATCTTTAGTAACAGTATAGCGAGAAGGACGTAAGCCGTTGCGATCGAGGATCGCGCCTATTTGTTTCCCGTCTGTAAATGCGATGGAAGCTGGGCCATCCCAAGGTTCCATTAAGCAAGAATGGTATTGATAAAAGGCTTTTTTCTCCTCACTCATAGACTCATGGCCACTCCAAGGCTCAGGAATCATCATCATTACCCCATGAGAGAGACTACGCCCACTTAATACCAACATTTCTAAGGCATTATCAAAAATTAAAGAATCACTACCATTGAGGTTAATTACAGGCTGAAGTTTCGCCATATCATCTCCAAATAAATCGGATTTAAACAGGGATTGACGCGCGTGCATCCAGTTAATGTTGCCTCTAAGGGTGTTTATTTCGCCGTTATGGGTGATGTAGCGGTAAGGGTGAGCGCGATCCCAACTGGGGAAAGTATTGGTGCTAAAACGAGAGTGTACAAGGGCTAGAGCAGTTTCTAACTCAGGATTACTCAAGTCTAAATAGTATTTTCCCACTTGCTCAGGGCGCAACATTCCCTTATAAACGATGGTTCTGCTGGAAAGGGTAGCAGGATACCAATACTCATCAACTTTTGTTGCTTTAATGGCATTATGAGAGCGTTTGCGAATTACATATAATTTGCGTTCAAATACTAGATTATCAGTAATTGTGGGATTTTTAGCGATAAATACCTGTTGCATAAAAGGCTCACAATTCAAGGCACTTTTACCCAAATCTGAGTTATCCGTAGGCACGTCACGCCATCCTAAGACTTTTTGTCCTTCTTCTGCCACAACCTGCTCAAATATTTTTCTGGCTTTATTTCTTGCTTCTTTGTCGGGAGATGCAAAAATCATACCTACGGCATAATCTCCCATAGGAGGTAATTCTATGCCCAATTTTTGGGCTTCTTTACGCATAAAACCATCGGGTAACTGCATTAAAATTCCTGCACCATCCCCTGTATTCGGTTCTGCACCACAACCGCCTCTATGATCTAAATTAATCAAAATAGTCAATGCCTGACCTACTATTTCATGAGATTTCTTCCCATATTTATTGACAACAAAACCGACACCACAGGCATCATGTTCGTTTTGAGGATCGTATAATCCTTGTTTTTTGGGGATGTGATTATTGACCATAATTTCTTCCTAAAATGTAGAGTTTAACTAGCTAAAAATCTAAAGAAATTCTTAAGCATAGCCCTTTTTTCTCTTTGCTTTATTAACTAAACATTATAGAAAGATTTATCAATTACCTCACTTTTTTTGTCAAAAATTTAATATAAGATTAAGTTTTTTAAAGTTTATCGGGTTTAATTATTAAAGAGTTGATCACATTTGTAATAATAGACAATCAAATATATAGAATACGCATTCAATTTTGTTTTGCATCAAAAAAAATTTATGAATAATATTTTAAAATTTAAAGGTGTGATTAAAAATGTTATTTATAATCCTCGCTTAATTCAAAGTTTAAAACTTTATAGTTTTCAAGAATTTAATATTAATATTTGTGACGGTTTTGGATTAATTCAATTAGAAGATAAAAATATAGCTTATTCTAAATGGGTATCTCCGAAACGTACGAGAAGTTATCCTTTTGCGAGAATGTATAATACTTACAGTCAATCAAAGGTGATAACTATTATTCCGATAATTAAAGATGAAGGAAAAGATGGTGATTTAGACAAAATAGGATTTACGACATTTTGTTGGATGAATTTGTTAAATATTTATATTATTTTAGGCTATTACGAAGACGCAGAAAAAAGTCAAAAAAAAGGCCAAATTTCAAAAGATAAATTATCAGAACAAAAATTTAATAATAATTTTATTAAGCAACAAATAGAAAAAATATTTAACTATAAACAAAGTGCTTTACATTGGAACAAAAATTTATTTGAAAATGAATTTATAAATATTTTCAATTTAGCATTAAATTGTTACAAAAAGATAGAAAATAAGACAGGTGTTAAAATACATAATCAAGATAGATTAAGAGAATATTTAAAAGATATTCAAACAGATTTTGAGGAATTTAAGAATATTTCTTTAAAATTTTCACAACAAGCAATTAATAGAGAAATACAAACTGAACATAATTTAGAGTATTTAGTTGATGGATGCAAAGGAGTTTTCGAGATTGAAAATGATTTAGGAGGAATTTATCATCTTACTGCTGATGAAATTATTATTGATAAACAAAATTATATTATTCAAGAATCAAAAAATTCATCAAAAAAATGTTTACCGTCATTAGATGATATACAAGATGGATTATTTAAACTGATTTTATATTCTAATTTAGATCATCTCTATTTAGAAGATCAAGAATTACAGTTTAGTTGTCGATTAAAATTGACAGGTAATAACATTAAAGAGGAAATTTTATTATCAGAATCTACAGAAAGTCAGGAATTAGAAAAGTTTATCGAAAATAATATTTTTATATTGACTAATCAAGAAGTAGGTATAATTTATAAGCTATTGCTAGAAGTAAAACGAAATAAAAAGTTAAATATACTAATTACAAATAATGGTTAAAATGATTAAAAGTCCATTACGTTATCCAGGGGGAAAAAGTCGAGCAATTGATTATCTTTGCCAACACCTACCTGATGATTTTAGTGAATATAGAGAGCCAATGGTGGGAGGTGGATCAATGTTTATTTATTTAAAACAAAAAAACCCCGGTTTAAAAATTTGGATTAATGACTTAAATCCAGAATTGTATTTGTTTTGGAAAATTGCTCAATCTGATTTAGTTAA
Source organism: Cyanobacterium aponinum PCC 10605 (assembly GCF_000317675.1). Lineage (NCBI taxonomy): Bacteria > Bacillati > Cyanobacteriota > Cyanophyceae > Chroococcales > Geminocystaceae > Cyanobacterium > Cyanobacterium aponinum. The sequence goes on along the minus strand of NC_019776.1, from coordinate 622,727 downwards.
TTTAGTTAATGAGATAAAAAAATGTAAAGAAAATTATCAAGATGGAAAACAACTTTTTCGAGAATTGACGACTGTTAATATAGAGAATTTAACAGACTTAGAAAGAGCAACGAGATTTTTTATTTTAAATAGAATTACTTTTTCTGGTACTGTAGAATCTGGCGGATTTTCTCAAGGTGCTTTTGAAAAAAGATTTACTGATTCTTCGATCGAACGTTTAGAATTGTTAGAGCAGATTTTAAAAGATATTACTATAACTAATTTAGATTTTGAGAATGTGATTAAAGATAATAGTAATAATGCTTTTCTATTTCTTGATCCACCTTATTATAATAATGCAAAATCAAAATTATACGGAAAAAAAGGTAATCTACATTCAGAATTTAATCATAAAAAATTTATTAACATTATAAAAAAATGTCAACATAAGTGGCTAATTACTTATGATAATTGTAAGTTTATCAAAGATAATTTTGTGGAGTATTATCTTCAAGAATGGGAGTTACAATACGGAATGAACAATTATAAAAAATCTTCTGTACCGAAAGGAAAAGAACTATTAATAATGAATTATTTACCTTCTATTCAAGATAAACAAAATCAACAATTAACACTTAATTTTTATTAATCAGGAAATTTATGAACTTAATTTAAGAGTTATGATTAACGAATCTTGAATGTCTATGGTTAAATTTCATTAATTAGCATAGATTTATACCAATGCTTTAGGGGCTTGAGATAAAAAAAAATAAATAATTAACTCAGAAATAAGTTATGTCAACTCAATAGTGTTATAATTGCCATTGGTGATTTTGGCAAATAAGTCGTAATTCATCTTTAATATTTTCAACTACTTGCTAAAGAGGGAATAACCTAATTTAGCCGTTAAAAATATCTAGTAAACGCAATAATATCATGGAAAATGCCCCGAACCGACTTAGAGCGATCATTACTGGTGCTAGTAGTGGTATCGGCAAAGCCACAACTCTAGCATTTGCGTCATCAGGAATAGATCTTTGTTTAGTCAGTCGTGATCAAGCAAAATTGCAACAAGTCGCAGATCTAGCTTCTGAATACGGGGGGCAGGTCAAAATAGTGTCCACTGATTTGGCAAATTTATCAACGGTGCAAACTGTCATTAAGGCTATTGCTGAAGATTTTGGCCCCATAGACATTTTGGTTAATAATGCGGGAATGGGTTATACCAATTTGTTAAAAGATACTTCTTTGGAAGACTGGCAAAAGGTTTTAGATTTAAACTTGACCAGTGTTTTTCAATGTGTCATGGGGATATTGCCTTCTATGAGAGAAAGAGGCAAAGGTACGATCGTTAATGTAGCTTCGATCGCAGCTTCTAATTTCTTTCCCGAATGGGGACTTTATTCTGTGAGTAAATCAGCCTTAGTAACTTTTGGCGAATGTCTTGCTATTGAAGAAAGAGCCAATGGTATCAGGGTAACGACTATCTCCCCGGGAGCAGTTAATACTCCTATTTGGGAGACGGAAACAGTACAAGCCTATTTCGACAAATCGGCGATGCTAACTCCAGAAACAGTGGCTCAAACTATTTTACACACTGTCTTGTTGCCTCAAGGCGCCGTAGTAGAAAAGTTAACCATTGCACCTAGTGGCGGTTCTTTATAAACTCGTTGACTATCAACTTAATTTTATTCGTCTGAATGTTTTTATTCTTACTGAGGTTTGACCTTCATTCTCAAACAAAACCAATCAGGATTGATGACAAATTCTTCCCATAATCTACCAATATACAAGATGACAAAATTAGAACTCAAGGGATAGTTGACCTTGATTTTTTAGATTATACTTATCTTGACGGTTAAGCATGGCTAAGAATTTAGGAATTAACATTCAAATTCATTTACTTTTACTTTTGCACTAATATCAATTTTTCCTAACTTAAACTATGACAGAATTTTCTAACAACTCCAACTCCAAGAATGTACCTAACAATCATGATTCCATCACCACTGAAACATATAATAATGTAGCCAGTCGCCCCGATCGCAACACTCATAATGGCAAAGAAGCCCAAATTCATGAGGCAAAAGAAGAAAACAAAATACAAATGATGGATGCGGTACGCAATATTTTGGACGCAGTAGGAGAAGACCCAGAAAGAGAAGGGCTTTTAAAAACCCCAAAAAGAGTTGCTGAAGCAATGCAATTTTTAACTCAGGGTTATAACCAATCTTTGGAAAAACTTGTTAACGGTGCTATTTTTGATGAAGGTCATAATGAAATGGTCTTGGTCAGAGATATTGATTTTTTCAGCCTTTGCGAACATCATATGTTACCTTTTATGGGACGGGCTCATGTTGCTTATATTCCTAATCAAAAAGTAGTAGGTTTAAGCAAATTAGCGAGAATCGTGGAAATGTACTCCCGCAGATTGCAAGTACAAGAACGTTTAACCCGTCAAATTGCTGAGGCAATCCAAACTATTCTCGATCCTCAAGGGGTAGCAGTAGTTATGGAAGCAACCCATATGTGTATGGTAATGCGTGGTGTACAAAAACCGGGTTCTTGGACTGTTACCAGTGCGATGATTGGAGAATTTCAGGATAATGACAAAACTCGTCAGGAGTTTCTCGACTTGATTCGTCATAAACCTAGTTTCCTCTAATTACTAATTTTAAGGTTTCAGGTTGTAGGTGTTAGGTTTGAGTTTAGAATGCTCAAACCCTATTAACCTGAGTTCGATATACAATTGTCGGTTAAGGTAGGCAAGAGGCAAAAGTGAATAATTAATAACTTTCAACTCTTAACTCTGAACTCTGAAACCTGAACCCGTCTTCCCTCCATCTCCTTCTCCCCTGAACTTCTAATTCCCCTCAATGTATTTTGCTGATTTTGCGATAAATATGAGACTATAGTTAAAGATAATGTCAGTCTAATATGGTAGTCAGATGAGTAGTGATGTAATTGTCGTTGAAAAACTGCATAAAAATTACGGACAAGTTCAAGCTATAAAAAATATCTCATTTAGGGTCAAGGCAGGAGAAATTTTTGGTTTACTAGGGCCAAATGGTGCGGGAAAAACCACGACTATTCGTTGTTTAACTACATTGGCTAAACCTGATGGAGGAGAAGTTTTAGTTGGGGGCGTTTCTGCTATTACTCAACCAAAAAAAGTGAGAGAAATTATTGGCTATGTTGCCCAAGAGGTTGCCATTGATAAGGTTTTAACGGGTAGAGAATTATTAAATTTACAGGCTTCTCTTTATCATTTACCTGCTTCTTGTCGGAAGGAAAGAATTGATCAGTTATTACAACTTCTAGGTTTACAGGAATATTGCGATCGCCAATGTGGCACTTATTCTGGGGGAATTAGAAAGAGACTAGATTTAGCCGCAGGTTTATTACATAAGCCGAAGGTGTTAATTTTGGATGAGCCTTCTGTGGGTTTAGATATTGAGAGTCGTATGATTATTTGGGATTTTCTACGACAATTAAAAAAATCTGGTACAAGTGTTTTAATTACCAGTCATTATTTAGAAGAAATAGATGCTTTAGCTGACAGTTTAGCGATTATTGATCAAGGAGAAGTGATTGCCCAAGGCTCTCCTTCTAGCTTAAAAGATCGTTTAGGGGGCGATCGCATCACTTTAAGAATTAGAGAATTTACCCCTGAATCAGAAGTGGAAACAGCAAAAAATCAGTTGTCTTCTTTGCCATTTGTTCAAGAAATTATTATTAATCAAGCTCAGGGCAATTCTTTAAATTTAATTGTCAAACCTCAAAATAATTCTTTGACGACTATTGAAAAAACATTAACAGAAGCTAATTTGCCTATTTTTAGTATCAGTCAATCTCGTCCTAGTTTAGATGATGTTTATCTTGCCGCAACGGGTAGAACTTTGATGGATGCGGAAATAGAGGGTATTAATAAAAGAGATTTAAAAGCAGAAAAAAAACAAGCCATGAGGGGCTAATGGTAGTTGGAGGTTAAAGAAAAAGTAGTGTTAACCTGAGTTCGGGATAAATTTTCATCTATGAATGATGGAGAAAAAAAGGCAAAAGGTAAGAGGCAAGAGGCGAACCCCCCTTTATCCCCCCTCAAGAGGGGGGAGGGCAAAGGAAAAATTAAGAATTAGGAATTAAAAACCCCGAACACTCATTATTTGTTACTCATTACTTTCTCTCAACACCTGCAACCTGCAACCTGAAACCTGACACCTACCCTTATCCAATATTCTTAAACCGAACTGAGGTTAGTGTTAGGGAGATAGGGAATAGAAAACAGGCAAAAGTTCAGAATACTCATAAGTTGAAGACTTTAAGCAAACAGTTATTGTTACAAGTTAACTACATACTTGTAATTTATTAAACGTGTATCTACTGTAAATGTTTTTGTAATTGACTGACTAAACTGTTTTCAGAATCATAAATTATTCCCTTGAGAGAAGAAGAAACAATATCTTTGTTAAACAAAAAATAACGACTTCCTAAAGGTAAAGAATTTAGGTAATTGGAGTTATTAGAAATCCAAATTAAAGGTAATTGGGGAATATTATTTTTCATGATACCGCCATAATTAACTCCTGCCAGAGTTTCGAGGGTTACTTTTCTTCCATGAATCAAGCCCATATCCCCAATCCAGACTTTAACTTCTAATTGTTGACGACTGGCGTAACAATACATTGACGCAACTGCTATAACTGCATTCTCGAAATCTTGTCTATCCCAATCTCCAGAGTTATCTAAACAGATAGTAATTTCTTCGCCTCCTGTAATGGTTTCTAACTCTCTTACCTGTAATTCTCCTAAACGAGCGCTTGTACGCCAATGAATTAAACGAATAGGGTCTCCATAACGATATTGCCTTAAAGCCTTTGTAACTCCTTCTGTGGCATGATTATAAACTTGATTGCTGTCTCTTTTTCTTGCTTCTTCTTGACCTAAGTTATCAATCAAAGGACAGTTTTGTAAGGTGAGAATATGGGGATAAACGATCGCACTTGTCTTAACTTGATAGTAACGACTACAATAAAACAAACCAAAGGGAGCGGCGGTTCTCAAACTAAGATAATCCCAATGATATATACCTCTGTTATTAGTCTGTAAATAAGCGGTTAAAAGTATTTCTTGCCCGGGTGGTAGGGTTTCAATATTATGTTTTATTTCCTTGCCCAAGGTTGGGGGAATGTGTTCTACAATGGAGATTAAAGTTTTGTTTTTTTGGGTAGGATTATTAATCTTCAGAGAAACGGTTAATTCATCTCCAGCACTAACAGAAGCGATGGCTAAATGCTTAATTTGCAATTTTTTGAGAGTATTAATTGCTACAACAAAATTCAATCCCAACAAAGAAAGTAGCATTCCACTCAAAACATAAAGCCATCCTGCCATTGTATTCGTTGCCGCCCCGAAAAAACTTAAGGCAATACCGATTAAAACCCACCCCCCATAAGCGGGAGTTGCCCAATGATATTCTAGCCACCGAATCAAATTTAAAGGGCTTTTAGTTCTACTTACAGAATGGTTCATGAAGATATTATTGTAATTTGAGGGATATATAAATTCAAGTTTAATTTTCTATTTTGACTCCACGCCAAAAAGCAACATAACCTTTGATATTTAACGCTTTTTCTTTCGGATTGGGGTAATACCAAGCGGCATCTTTATTTTCTTCCCCATTTACTTTTAATGTGTAGTAACTAGCAACACCTTTCCAACCGCAGGTAGTGTGAGTATCACTAGAAATAAAATACTCTGATTTAATGCTATCAGGGGGAAAATAGCTATTTCCTTCAACTATTTCGCAATTGTCACTTTCGGCAACAATAACTCCTTTCCAAATTGCTTTTGTCATAATAATTGAATTTTTACAATGGATAGTAATTATTCTACATCGTTTCTTAGTGAAAACAATGACGGATAAGAACAACAAAGATTACAATGATCTTAATTTATTAACCCAATAGTAAGAATAAATAATCATGACAGTTATTTTTTTTGGAGACAGTTTATTTGATATTGGTAATTTGACCACTCTTGCCACTCCTTTTGGCGTTGAACTCTATCCTGCTCCCTTCTACAATGATGGAAAAGCATCCAACGGACAGGTTTTATCAGAAGCGATCGCAGCTAGAATAGGGGTAGATGTAGAATCCCTTATTCCTTACTCTAGTCCAACATCTCCTTTAAATCCTCTTGAAGAAAATATAGTTTATGCCATTGCTGGTGCAACCACAGGGGTTTTTGGTTCAGCAGGACTTAATTTACAAGACTTTTCCATAGGCTTAGCTTCTCAAATACAAATATTTTTGGAGAATTTACCATCAAATAACACAAATGCCGAAACCATAGAAGTTTTTATTACGGCTGGAAGTAATGATATTTTAGAAATACTTGCCAATCCTAATTTTGCAAATATTTTCATTACCCCCGAAAATGATGATAACGAGGCTTTAATTAACAATACCGTTAACAACATTGTTAATAATATTTCTCAAGGGATATATTCCATAGAAAACCAGACAGGGGATATTTTCGTCGTGGGAGTTTCTCCTCTAGGAGATATACCCTTTGCCTTGCAAATAGACCAACAAATAGATAATAACATTCCTCTTGATCTTGCGGGACAAACTAATCAGCTTTTAAATACCATTGCACAGCAGGTTAATCAAGAATTAATCAACATTTTTGATAATCCTCTCAATGACGTTGCCAATGTCACAATAATTGATGGTTTTGAAGTCTTTACCAATGCCGTTAATAACCGACAAAATGACCTAGAAAGCCCTCTGATTAATCAAATTAGCTATCAAAATTATCTCGCTGGGAATACTGGTTTAGGAGAAAATTTGACCGTAGAAGATTTCTTTTTCCTTGATGGTAGCCATCCCACTTCTGTTTCTAATGATTATTTAGCCGATGAAATTATCTCCCAAATATCTGAATCAAAACTAGATACTCCTATCTATCGCTTTCAAAATCGCAACATTGAAGGTGCATATCTATACGTGGGAGAAGAGGAAAGACAAAGCGTTTTAGCCAATTACCCGGATTTTGTTGAAGAAGGATTAGCATTTAATGTTGCCGATGAATCTGATGATGAATTAATGCCTATTTACCGTTTTCAAAATCTGAATCTTCAAGGTGCATATTTGTATGTGGGAGAAGAAGAAAGACAAAATATCCTCGAAAACAACTCCAATTTTGTCGAAGAGGGTATCGCCTTTTATGTGTATGGAGTTAATAGTAATCAAGCAGATAGTATCTATCGATTTCAAAATCAAAATACTCCCGGTGCTTATCTCTATGTTGGCGAAACGGAAAGACAAGACATTCTTGCTAACTATAGCAATTTTCAAGAAGAAGGTATTGCTTTTGAGGCTCTTATCTAAAACAATCTGAGTTCTGAATAAATTTTATTGGTTATGGTAAATAAAAGGCAATTAAAAATTAGTAATTAGTAATTAATTAAAACCTGACACCTGTCACCTGAAAGCTACCTTTATTCGATATTCTTAAACTGAACTGAAGTTAAAATAAATTTGATGTCAATAAAATGGGATAAAATATCTTTTTTCTCTTGCAATTACTTATTTTAAAAATATTATCTTCAAAATTTTTATTTTTCCTTAACTTTCAATTAAATCAATTCATAAAGATTTTTAATCCACTGAAATTTTTGAAAATTGTGTCATAATTTGATGAAATTCTGATTAGCAGTTATACTATTTTTGTAACTATTTACAACTAAATAATGAGATTATCAACAAATAATTATAACCAAGAAAAATATATCGGTTGGTGGTTGATAATTCCTGCGTTAATTATTCTGACTCTCGTTTTTATTTACCCTATTACCCGTGCTTTCTGGATGAGTTTTTTTCAACAGAATTTAGGTACGGAATTAGAATCAATTTTTGCTGGTTTTAGTAACTACAGCCGATTATTAGGAGATGGGCGTTTCTGGCAAAGTTTAAGAAATACGACTATTTTTACCGCCGTTAGTCTCACCCTTGAGTTAATTCTGGGAATGGTTTTTGCTTTGATTCTCAATCAAGCATTTTTTGCAAGAGGAATTGTGCGTACAACTGCTTTGATTCCTTGGGCTTTACCTACTGCGATTATGGGTTTAGCGTGGGCATGGATTTTTAATGACCAATATGGAATCGTTAATGATATTTTAATGCGTTTAGGTTTCATTTCTGAAAATATTAATTGGTTGGGTGAACCTAATCGGGCGATGTTATCTCTTATCGTGGCTGATGTGTGGAAAACAACTCCCTTTATTGCCATTATTCTATTAGCAGGATTACAATCTATTCCCTCAGATTTGTATGAAGCCCACCAGATGGATGGTGCATCTCCATGGCAGAGTTTTTGGCAAATTACGATTCCTTTGCTAACTCCCCAAATTTTGATTGCTCTTTTATTCCGTTTTGCTCAATCTTTCGGAGTATTTGATTTAGTGCAAGTAATGACTGGGGGCGGTCCTGCGGGTAGTACGGAAATGGTAGCCATTTATATTTATGCTACAGTTCGTCGTTATCTGGATTTTGGCTATGGTGCTTCTTTAGTTGTTGTTACTTTTTTACTGTTAATTTTAGTGGTTGCTTTGACATTTTTTCTGATTTCTAAATTACAAAAAAATTGATATTTAGTATTCGATTTTAGGATTCTGGTTGTAGTCATAATCGTTAATTTTTCTGAATCTTTAATTCTCTATGATTAATACATTAAATAAGCAAAAAATTATTTTATGGCTAGGCATAATTTTCATGATACTATTTTGTTTAGCACCAATGTTATGGCAAGTTTTAACTTCTTTTAAAACCAATGAAGCTATAATAAAAATTCCTACAGTTTACTTCCCTAATTTAGAACAATTAACTCTTGAGCATTATTTCGATTTGGGTTTTGTTTTTCTTCGCTATATGTTCAACAGTGCTTTTGTTTCTCTAATTTCCACTATTCTTTGTGTTGTTATTGGTGCACCTTCCGCTTATGCTTTAGCTAGATTAAATTTACCGTTTAAAAATATTATTCTGTCTTTGGTTTTAGTAGTTAGTTTATTTCCTTATGTTTTACTTTTTCTGGGTTTATTAGAAATAGTTAAATTTTTTAATTTAGGTAATAATTATTTATCTTTGATTATTCCTTATACTGCAATTAATTTACCCCTAACTATTTTAATTTTACGCAGTTTCTTCCTACAATTACCAAAGGATTTAGAAGACTCTGCCCGTATAGATGGTTATAAAACAACGTCTATTTTGTGGAAAATTGTTTTACCTCTAACTTTACCTGCTTTGGTGACAACAGGAATTTTAACCTTCATTTTTGCTTGGAATGAGTTTATTTTTGCTCTCACTTTTATCACTAGAGATAGTTTACAAACTATTCCTATCGCTGTGGCTAAAATAGGAGGCAGTAGTGCTTTTGAAATCCCCTACGGTGCGATCGCATCTGCTACCATTTTGGGAACATTACCTCTGATAATACTTGTCTTAACATTTCAACGCCGTATTGTTCAAGGTATTACTGCAGGGGCTATCAAGGGCTAGTTTTTGCAATTAGTAGTTAGTAATAATGAATTAGTGATTAAAATTATGGCACAATTAAAACTAGAAAATCTCAAAAAACAATTTGCACCCAATGTAATTCCCGTCAAAGATATTAGTTTGACTGTTAATGATGGTGATTTTATCACTCTTTTAGGACCTTCTGGATGCGGAAAATCTACCTTACTCCGTCTGATAGCAGGATTGGAAAAACCTACCAATGGTAAAGTTATCCTTGATGAAAAAGAGTTAAACAATATTCCTCCGGGCGATCGCAACATGGCTATGGTATTTCAAAGCTACGCTTTATATCCCCACATGAGTGTATTTGACAATATCGCCTCTGCCCTAAAAATAAGAAAAATTCCTCCAGAAGAAATCAAAAATAGAGTTAGTGTGGTTAGTAGTAACTTAGGCTTAACCGATTTACTCAATCGCAAACCAAAACAACTTTCAGGAGGGCAACGACAAAGAGTAGCCTTAGCCCGTGCTTTAGTCAGAAAGCCAGATGTTTTTCTTTTAGATGAACCTTTAAGTAATTTAGACGCATTATTGAGAGAAAAAGTAAGGGCAGAATTAAAACAACTATTTGCTAATCAAAATAAACCAGTAATTTACGTTACCCATGATCAAACTGAAGCCATGACCCTATCAAGTAAAGTAGTGGTATTATTAGATGGGTTAATCCAGCAAATTGATACACCTGATCGCATCTATAATCAACCAGCCAATAAATTTGTGGCAGGATTTGTCGGTAGTCCACAAATGAATCTTTTAAACCTAGAATGTAAACAAGGGAGTGCTTTACTAGGAGAAACAATCATACCCCTTCCTAAAGGTAATGAATCTCTTTCCGAAGTTGATTTAGGTATTCGCCCTGAAGACATTACCCTTGCTACGGAAAACCATAAAATAACCGTAACAGGCAAAGTTTTATTAACCGAAAATTTCGGGCGGGAATTATTAGTTAGTGTCGAAATTCCCAACTCCAATCACTTCCTAAGAATATTAATCAATCCTGAACTACAATGGAATGAAAATAATATTAAATTAGCCTTAAATCCGAATAAATTACACTGGTTTTGTACAAATACAGGTAATTCAATCCTATCAGGAATTAATAATTAAGAGAAAGTAAAAGAGTAAAGGGCAAAGGTAATTAATTAATAAATATGAAATCTTCTTACGGATTGAACCATATTTAAACCCCACTACCTGAAACCTGAAACTTGACATCTTTTTTTATAATCATTAATCATACTTTTATCAATATTTAGTAAAAATAAAAATAGATATTTAACATCACTAATTTTATGAACAAAACAAATAAATTTTTGCTTTTAATCCTATTAGGTTTATCTTTAAATATCACCCAATTTAAACAAGTTAAAGCCCAATCAAATAATATTCCATCAAACCTATTAGAAATAGTAACGAAAATTGATAGTGCCGCTAATAATAAAGATATTGAACTATTAGCAGAAAATATTTCCCCCGAATTTGCTTCTTCCGATGGAATCAATTCTGAGTCTTTACAAGAATACTTAGAAAAAATGTGGTCAAAATATCCCGATTTGAAATATACAACCAGCATTGAATCTTGGGAAGAAAAACAAGGGGAATTATCAGCAGTAACTTTAACCAAAATAGAGGGAAGCTATGAAAGTGGTGGCAAAAAATTTGTCCTCAATTCTGAAATAAAAGCTAATCAATATTTTTCTAATAATCAACTAATTAAACAAGATATCATTAGCGAAAAAACAGAAATCACATCAGGGGAAAATCCTCCTCAAGCGAGAGTAAATTTACCAGCAAAAGTAAATGTCGGGCAAGAATTTGATTTTGACGTAATTTTAGAAGAACCTGTTGGTTCTGATATTGTATTAGGGGGAGTATCAGAAGAAAAAGTATCTCCTTCTCTTTATCTTGAACCTTCTAGCATTGAATTAGATGCTTTAACTGCAGGAGGAATTTTTAAAAGAGTTAAGTTACCTGTTACCGATAATCAGGATCACTGGTATTCTGTTATTCTTATTCGTGATGGTGGTATTCGTATGATTACCCAACGAGTTAAAGTGAATGAATAATGAATAGTTACCTAAAATCTCATATCTGACACCTGAAACCTGAAACCTAATACAGACTTTTACTAATATTTTGACATTAATTTAAACAAAAATGACCGTAATCAATTCTCATCGTAAAGCTAAAGCCTTAAAACAAGGTAGTCGTCGCCCTGCAAAAGACTTATGTAGTGAATGCGGATTGTGCGATACCTATTATATCCACTATGTAAAAGAAGCCTGTGCTTTTATTAATCAACAGATTACTGAATTAGAAACCATTGCCCATGGGCGTAGTCGAGACTTAAACAACGAAAATGACCTTTATTTTGGAGTGCATCAGGAAATGATGTCTGCAAAAAAAATTGAACCCATTGAAGGGGCGCAGTGGACTGGTATTGTGAGTACGATCGCCTGTGAAATGTTAACCCAGGGGCTTGTAGAAGGAGTTGTGTGCGTTCAAAACAGTGATGAAGATCGTTTTCAACCTAAACCGATTATTGCCACCACTACAGAGGAAATTCTGGGAGCAAAGGTGAATAAACCTACTCTATCCCCTAATTTATCGGTGCTTGAACAGATTGAACAGTCGGGGATGAAACGCTTATTGGTAATTGGGGTTGGTTGTCAAATTCAGGCTTTAAGGGCAGTAGAGGATAAGTTAGGCTTAGAAAAACTCTATGTTTTAGGTACTCCTTGTGTAGATAATGTCACCCGTGCAGGATTGCAGAAATTTTTAGAGACTACCAGTAAGTCTCCTGATACTGTTGTCGCTTATGAGTTTATGCAGGATTTTCGGGTACATTTTAAACATGAAGATGGCAGTGTGGAAAAAGTACCTTTCTTTGGTTTAAAAACTAATCAATTAAAGGATGTTTTTGCTCCTTCTTGTATGACCTGTTTTGATTATGTCAACTCCCTTGCGGACTTGGTAGTGGGCTATATGGGAGCGCCTTTTGGTTGGCAGTGGATTGTTGTTCGTAATGATATTGGTAGGGAAATGCTTGATTTGGTAAAAAACCAGTTGCACACTCAACCTGTTATCTCAAGAGGCGATCGCACCCAAGCCGTACAAAACAGTATTCCTGCTTATGATCAAGGCGTAACACTACCCATGTGGGCGGCAAAACTAATGGGAGTAGTGATAGAAAAAGTAGGACCAAAAGGCTTAGAATATGCCCGTTTTTCCATTGACTCTCACTTTACCCGCAATTATCTTTATGTTAAACGTAATTATCCAGAAAAACTAAAAGATCACGTTCCTGAGTATGCGGAAAAAATTGTTTCTCAATATAAACTTCCTGATTAAAAATAAAATTTAATTGTTAACTAAAAGTTGACAATATAGATAAAATAAAGAGCTTTGACAATCAAAAGTTCGCACAAGATTGGTAAGAATTAGGAATATCGTATAAGAGTAGGTATCAGGTGGTAGGGGTTGAGTATATTCAACCCTTACGGTGTTAGGGAGTTCGGAGAGTTCGCTGTGCTAGTACACTCCTTTCAGTCGTGAACGGAGTTAGTTAGGGGCGAATGGCCATTCGCCCGTACAGGAGTTAGAAGTTATTAATTCTCAACTATTCACCATTGCCCATTGCCCTTTATCAGATTTCAACTAAAAAAAATCCAATCAATTCTCAATTAACTTAAAAATGAGCGAATCTTCAAATCTTCTTAAAAAACAAAAACTTCTTGATATTGCTATTTTAGCCGCCCAAGAAGGAGGAGCTATTTTAAAACAATATTGGGGTAAACAATTAGATATTAGAGAAAAAGGTAGGTCTGGAGACTTAATTACAGAAGTAGATCAAAAATCTGAAGAAAAAGTATTAAGTGTCATAAAAAGACATTATCCTGATCATGGTATTCTTGCCGAAGAATCAGGCACAATTGGCATCCAAGAAAGTGAATATTTGTGGGTAATAGATCCTCTTGATGGTACAACAAATTACGCTCATGGTTATCCTCAAGCGGCTGTTTCTATTGGCTTACTGGCTTCGGGAAAACCCTTAGTTGGAGTCGTGTATAATCCCATTCGTGAAGAGTTATGGAGTGCGGCTGACGGTTTAGGGGCAACATTGAATCGTGTACCAATTAGGGTTTCCAGAACAAATAACTTAACAAATAGTTTATTAGTAACAGGCTTTGCTTATGATCGTAGGGAAACAGAAGATAATAACTATGCCGAATTTTGTTATTTGACTCATTTAACTCAGGGAGTAAGGAGAGGAGGAAGTGCATCTTTAGATTTATGTGATGTAGCCACAGGCCGACTGGATGGTTATTGGGAAAGAGGATTAAAACCTTGGGATTTATTAGCGGGAGTTGTAATAGTTAAAGAGGCAGGAGGATTTGTCACTGCCTATGATGGCTCTGAATTCGATTTAGATAGTGGAAGAATATTAGCCACTAATGGTTATATTCATTCTCAACTCAGTAACGCTCTGGGAAATACTCCCCACAATACTGCTTTTTCTTTCCGTTAACTAAGTGGGTGAACAAAATTAATTGTAACCTCAGTTCGGTTTAAGAATATCTGATAAGGTTAGGTGTCAGGTGTCAGGTTGCAGGTTGCAGGTGTTAGGGTGATGAGGAGATGAGGGGAGAGGGTTAAGGCAAGATGTAAAGGGGTAAGGGTAATTAGTGAATAGTGAATAGTTGATAATTAAAAATTAAAAATTAAGAATTAAAAACTCCTAACTCTCATGCTCGTTACTTGTTTTCCCCTATCACCTCTCCCTTTTCTCATTACTTATTACCTTCGTCAATCTGAAACTTCTCCAAATCTGATATTGTGGGATTGGACTGACATAATAAGAAGGGCTAAGTGAAAGTAAACAAAAGTTAAGTTATTTATACCTAGCCATAGAATAATTGTCCCATAAGCGATAAAATCTAGTATCGTCCATGATAAACCGCAAAAATGAACCCTGACTAGATAACCTTAATGAGTACAGAAATATACATAAATCACCCTAATTTTGGTCTTTTATATCGGTTGTGTGTTATCGATAAAAATGAGGAATTATTTACTACTCTTTACGCTCAACGTCTCTTTTTTAAAGTAGTAATACAGTCACAATCCCCACTATTTGAGCCTTTAAGTAGAACAGAAGCTCGTATTTTAATGGAGAACAAATTACGCCGTTTAAGAGGTAACGGAGAGTGGCAAACCTATCAAGAAGTTAATAAACTCTATCAAAATACTTTTCAATAGACTTCTTGCAACCTGAGTTCGACATAAAATTTTCGGTTAAGGTAGGCAACAGGCAAAAGAAAAAAATCGACTACTGTCCCATAGAAATTGATTTTAATTTTGCGTTGGTGTCTAATAGTGTTAGTTAAATTTGTCTTATTACTTATATCTTACACTTGAGTAAAGTTTAGCTGGTCAAGGTGGGAATTGCCGAGCCAGAATTCAGGAGTCAGCAAAAAAAAGATTTTCTGATTTCCTGTTATTCAGTATTTTTGCTTTGATGCTACAATATCTCAGGCTTTTGACGGAATTTTCGACCTGAGACCTACCTAAATGAGAGATTATTACCTCTCACTGAGATGAATTTAATTTTGTGTCAAAAAAACAGTTCTTTCTCCATATTTTAGTAGAGATTCAAGAGTAGCTAAACGATTTTTCCATGTTTCTACTTGTTCGGGATTTGTTTGGCTATGTTTTGCTAAAAAGTGGCTGAATCTTACTTTAAATATAGATAAATCTTTTTCAAGATCTTTTAATTTAGCTGGTGTAGGATTTTTGGCTAAATCAGAGAAGCGATCGCCTAATTTATCTGCTTGTGCTGACCATTGTTGTAAGTAAGCGGGATCAATGTTAATTTGATTATTAGCTAATAGAAAAATCCATTCTTTTTGTAATGCTTGATAACGCTCTTGTGCGCTTTGAAAGGGGTCTCGATAAGGAATAGGAGATGCAGTTGTTCCCTGAGTTTGTTGGAGCATTTTTTGCAAAGTGGGTTGAAAATTCTCCGCCGCAAATAAGGCATACCCAGTAGAGGGCATATTACGAATGGATTGAACTTGGTCAAAAGTTTCGGTATCAGGTACGCTTAATAAACGAATGCCCGGAATAACTAAGCCTGAATTTTTCCCTGCTAAATCTTGTATGGATTGGGTTCTAGCTTCAAAACTTCCTGTATCTAAAGCATAGGTCATAAGTACCATAACATCAACCCAACCACTGTAAATCCATTCTTCCCAGTGTTGTTGTAATACATTTAGTCTCTGGTTTCTTTCCATCGGAAATACTGCCGCCGAAAGTATTAAATCTGGGCGTTTTTCTTTGAGTCTTTGGGAAACTTCTGCTACGAAACTATCTATTTGTTTAATTTTAAAACCAGTCCAAACAGACCATGCAGAGGAAGATTTTTGAATTTTTTTCGGATCTACTCCATGGCTTTCTTTAAAGAAATGACGACTGGCGGCGGTGTAACCAAAGGTTTGTCTAGTATGATTATCTTGGAAAGGATAACGAATATAATCTAATTGAATACCGTCCACATCATAGTTAGTGGCAATTTCTTCTAAGAGGGAATAAAGATAATTTCTAACATAGGGATTAGCTGGATCAAAAAAGGCTTTTTTAAATCCGGGGGTGTGATTAAAAACAGCACCATTTTCATCTTTTAACACCCACGTCGGATTGCGAGATAAAACTGGTCCTAGATAGTTTTGTGGTTGTCCTAATATTTGATTATGTCCCTGATTTGCCGCCGCAAAAATCCAAGCCCAAGCGTGTAATTCCATATTTCTTTCATGGGCTAGTTCGATCGCAGCTTTGAGAGGATCCCAACCTTTAGTCATGGGGTTTTGTTCAGGAGCAACTCGGCTAGGATAAATAGGATAACTGGCGTTAATAGTTTCAAAGAAAACGGTATTAATTCCCGCTTCTGCCATTTGATTAAATAAAGGTTCTAAATCAGCTTTAGATCTTGCCTTGACTATAGTACCTCGATCGAGCCAAATAGCCCTTATTTCCGATTGAGCAAAAGGTCTATCTACAGGGTAATTATCCCATAATTCTCTTCTAGCATCTAGCCACATTCTACGAGCTTGGGGAAAGTTTTGACGGGCTAGGGTGGGAAATTCTATTAACAATTGTTGAGCAGATGCGATCGCTTCGTAAGCCCTATTATTACTGTAACGACTATTAGACTTTGTTTCTGTATAGCTAACATTAGTATATTGACGATATTTAGCCAATTCTTGCACTACAGCACTCATAGATCCTTCATACTTTGTATTTTGAGCTTCAGCAGTGATTAAAGTACTTTCGACCCGATAAATGAGATTCTGTAACTCATCCACCATTTGTTCAATTTCTCTGAGAGAGACTTGACTAACAGCAACGGAAGGGCGTTGAGAAATCGATAATGGCTTATTCTGTGCACTGACAACTTCTGTAAATGTGGGGAGAATGTTGATTAAACCTAACATAAATACGGTCTGTCGGATCTGAGTCCAAAGGCTTTTTCTGTTGAATAACATTATTTTCGCTACTTTAACTATATAAATTGATGTTGATCAAAGTTTTAAGAAATATTAAATCACTCCCCACACAATAATAACAGATGGTGTTCAATCAGTGAATAACTCGTAACAATAGACCTCTTGCAACATAAAAATTAAGATAAAGTTAGCGCAATTTAAAAACATTTTATTCTCACTCTCCTCAGAAAGGTTAGGTGTTAGGGTATTGATGTGTTTGAGTTCGGAGGTGTCAAGTTTCAGGTTGCAGGTTGCAAGTGTTAGGGGGATGAGGGGATGAGGGGAGAGGGAGATAAGGTGTCGGGTTTCAGGTTTCAGGTTTCAGGTTTTAGAAGAAAGTAATGAGTAACGAGTAATTATCAACTATTCACTATTCAATATTCATTAAATTGCCCTTTTCGCCATCACTCATCGATGAAAATTTATCCCGAACTCAGGTTAAATAATTTTTTTCAGAAAAAACTTTTTCACATTTCCCATAAAGGCTTTAAAAGGATGTTGAAATTTATCTAACTCATAATCTGCCCTTTGTTCTATCTTTTGCACGACTTCAGGATCAAGATTTAACAATTGAATCAGTTGACGATATACCATTTTTTCATCAGCACAAATCAAATTACCTTGATTGTCAGGACTAGCTTTAATCACCACATAAGCTAATTTTGCACATAAACAACGGTCTTCATTAGTTTTTAGTTGGGATACTAAATCAGAAAGGGGTATTGGATTTTGTTTATAGCGATTTAAAATGTCTTTAAAAGCAATTTCTGCATTAACTCTGGCTTGAGTTTGTTCAGCAACAGTAAATGAAGATAACCCCATAGTATTATAAAAAGGGTCAGGATCATCAAAGTAAATCGGTTCTGGTTCAGGAGGAAGATTCGACTTAAATTTTTCTAATAGTATTTCCGTTTCTTCTTCACTCAATTCATTATCAGCCCATGCTAAAGCACAAACTATATTAAGAATTAACAATTGAGATTCTGGCAAAAATAAACTAGGATTGTCTGACATTCTATAATATTCCTTTTTCATTGATAGTTAATAATATAATCAAGTATATTTAACCTGAAAATTATTTTGGCTAAAAAAAATTTACGCAGTAGCTAGGAATTCGTTAACTGGTGATCTCCTTTATTTAAGAAAGTAGTAATATCTTTAGAGGGTAAAGGACGACTTAGTAAATTACCTTGTATTTGATGACAACCCAAATTTCTTAGTAATTCCATTTGTTCTAGTTTTTCCACACCTACAGCCACTAGACGGGAATTATAACCCTGACAAAATGCACTCATACATTGCACTAAAGATTGATTTTGAGAGTTATTATCTAATTGAGTGATAATAGAAGGGCTAATTTTTACAGTGTTAAAGGGTACTTTTTGTAAATAAACAAGGGAAGAAGTACCACTGCCAAAACCATCAAAACAGAGGCGAACTTTTTGTTCTGATAATTTATTCAAAATTTGATAGGCATAGTCAGGATTGTGTAAGAAACAGTTTTCCGTGATTTCCAACTCCAGTAAATGGGCAGGTAATCCAGTTTGTTCGAGAATTTTGATAATTGTTTCTAAAAAGTTGGGTTGGCAGAATTGACGGGCAGAAATGTTAACCCCGATAGGTAGAGGTGAAATGTTTTCGTGAGTCCACTTTTGCATCTGCATGGTGGCGGTTTGTAAAATCCAAATCCCTAGGGGCAACATAAAATCAGTTTCTTCTGTTAGACGCAAAAAGTGACGGGGAGTAATTTTTCCTAACTCAGGATGCTCCCACCGCAGTAGAGTTTCTAAGCCCGTTAGTTCCCTTGTGTTAATATCTGTTTGAGGTTGATAACAAAGGAAGAATTGTTGTTCTTTTACGGCTGTACCAATTAAGTTTTCTAGTTTCAGAAGACTAGCACCTTTTGGAGTGAGGTTAAATCCTGTTGCTCCATAATTAGGATTGCTTATTTTCACTTGTTCAAGGGATAGTAAACCGTTTTTGGTGATTAAGGATTTATCTTCCCCATCTATGGGATAAATCAATAAACTTAATTTCAACTCTAGTTTAACTTGTTTATTGGCTGTTTGTTCTTGTAAGTAGCTAGTAAGAGTTGAGGATATTTTTTTTGTAATTCTAGCAGGATCTCTTGGTCCTCTGATATGGGGAAATAAAACAGCAAATTTGTCTTCATCCCATCTGGCTATTAGATCTCCTGTTCTAAGGCATGATTGAAAAATTTGAGTAAAGTTTTTTAGTAGTTTCTCACTTTCATCTTTTGGGTGTTGATTTTGATATTCTTGCCAGTTTTCGATTTGTGCAAACAAGACTCCCATTAGATATTGATAACGTTGAGCATTTGCGATCGCAATTTCTAATTGTTGTTCAAATAAATTTTGATTGGGAATATTTAAAAGAGCATCATGAAATGCTAAATAATTGGAATAGTCTTGTGTAGAACTTACCTGCTTATTAGGATTACGAAGTACAAAACAAAAAATTTCTTTATTCTGATAAGTAATTAAACTAACACTCGACTCTAAATTTACCAAAGTACCATCAGGACGACGATAAAGATACTCTTCTAGTAAATCTTGCTTCGTTTCTTGTACTTGAGTTAAATCTTTATTGAAACTGGCTAAATCACTAGCAACAATATTGTAGAGAGTTAAATTACTTAAGTCTTCGGAAGAATATCCTAACAATTTAGAAAAACCATCGTTGATTTCAATAATTCTGCGATTACTGGCATAGGCAAGAAAAACTCCCTCAGAAATATGTTTAAGAATGGCAAGGTAACGAGATTGACTATCTTTTAATTGAGCTTCAGTTTGTTTTCTTTGAGTAAAGTCATAAATATAACTTCTTACCAGTTTTTTTTCAGACAAATAATGAACATACTGCTCAAAGACTTCTGAGCCGATTTTTACCTCTCTGAGAAATAAATTTCCTTGCCTGTTATTGTACTCAGTTAATAAACCCGAAAGAATGGGATGGTCTAATTTATCCTCATGAATTGTCTCAAACTTAATACTGGCGGCAGGATTTATATAAGTAATATTTCCTTCCCAATCTAGCTCAATAATAGGATTTGGACTTAATTCAGGGAATGAGGCTAAACGAATCAACTCTTGTTGGTCTTCAGGATTACTAGAATTTTCCTCTTTACTAATCATTGTTTCACTGGATTGATTAGTTAGAGTTACTCGTGAAGCGGATATGCGGTCTAAGTTTTCTGGATTGAAAAGATCAATGCTAGAATCGCTAGGGACAATATAATAATTGGCTTTTGCATCAGTACCAAAACGAATACTATCTCCGTGTTTCAACTCATGGGAAATAGTTGAATGCCCGTTGACAAATACACCATTAGTACTTTTTTTTCCTTGTAAATCTCCATCTATTAAGCGATAAGAAAAATTTTCTCCCTCTTCATCCATTTTACGAATTAAAGTGGCGTGGGTTCTTGAAACTTGATAATCGTAAAGAATAATGGGGTTATGAGAATCTCGCCCGATAGTGTAGTTGCTTTCTTCTAAAAAGACGATTCTTCTGCCTTTTCTATCTTCAATCACGAGAATGTGACGAAATTCTTGTGCTTCACTCATTATGGATTTACCTAGAATAACTAATTTATGTTAAATAAATGTCAACTTTTTTCTTATGGCGGGTTGTTTTGAATACTTTGATTTGACTAATCTATCTTTATCTTTTATCAATTATAGTTCACTAAGTAAATTATATTTCACTTGATATTTTACACTCCCGTCACTAAACCAGACGGGTTATAGTGAGGGACTCTTGGTTCATTGATTCGCCGTTAGAAGTGACCTCAGTTGTTTTGGGGGAATGTTTGATTTAGCGAGTTTTCAGGCTTTAATTAATTGCTAATTAACCTGAGTTTTGGATAAGCTGAAAGCATTATTTTCTCCTAGTCAGAAAACCTTATAGCTTCTTCTTAGAAATAACGATAAAATTGCCTTAACCCGAATTGACGTTAAATAGTTAAGAATTAAGAATTAAAAATTAAGAATTAAGAATTAAAAACCACGAATACTTACTACTTATTTATTATTTATTACTTGTTTCCCCCTTTCCCCTCATCACCTCATCCCTCCATCCCCTAACACCTGCAACCTGACACCCGCAACCTGACACCTGACACCTACCCTCATCCAATATTCTTAAACCGAACTGAGGTTAATTACTAATTGAGACTACCATCAAGACTAAAATTGTATTAATGATATAAAAAATACCCACTATTTGTGTTTCACTCCAGCCGCTTAATTCTAAGTGATGATGAATAGGCGCCATTTTAAATAATCTTTTTCCTTTTCCTTCTGAGTCTTTTGTTGCTTTATAATATGTTACCTGTGCAATAACAGATAAAGATTCAATAAAAAATAACAAACTGATAATAAATAAAGCCCATAGGTTTTCGCTTAAAATACCCACTCCGGCTAATCCTGCCCCTAAAGCCAGTGAGCCAGTATCACCCATAAATACAGAGGCTTTATTGCGGTTGTGTAACACAAATCCTAAACAACTACCACTAATGGCTAAACAAAAAATCAGTAAATCAGGATGGGAGTTAGCTATTAATATTCCTAAACCTAAAAATGCGATCGCACCTGTGCCTCCTGCTAATCCATCAACACCATCCGTTAAATTAGTAGCATTACTCTCGGCTACCATGACAAAAACAGCAACAAACCAAAAAAGAAAACTTAGAGGCAAAATGATGTTGAATGGTAGAGTAACATTTGTGATAGATGCCGGTTGAGTGAAAAACATCCAGACACAAAAAATAATGGCAAAACCCACTTGTAAAATTAATTTTTGTTTAGGAGTTAAGCCTAAATTTGTTTTTTTACGCAAAATTTGCCAATCATCAACCCAACCTATAAAGCTATAGGCAAAAGTTAGTAATACTAAGGCAATGACATTAGGACTGAAATTTGCCATGATTAGAGCAATAATTAAGCCAGTGGGAATGAAAAAAATTCCCCCCATTGTAGGAGTTCCAGCTTTTTTGAGGTGACTTTGAGGGCCGTCTTCTTGAATAATTTGAGAGGCTTTAATTTTCTGTAGTATGGGAACAACGATATAACCTAAGATACCGCTAATGAGCGTCGCTATCCACAGAGGCAGAGTTTGATTTTTATCTAAGGATACAAAAGAAAGTGTAGAGAGAATTAAGGTTAGCAAGATTAAAAGTAACCATCCTGTAGGATTTAAAATGCGATTAACTGATAATGTATTAGTTTTCATAGTTATTGATAATTAGTCATCAAGAAGAAGTGTTTACCTTATAAAAGACTCTACCTCAGAGGGTTATTTCAGGTTGTCAAAATTCTATAATAAAATGGTCTTGATTTATTTGATTAATACGATTTTTTTTGATAGGTTTATTCAAAAACTGAGGCCAAAAAATCAGTGGCACTATTGACATCTAAAGGAGGAGAATAGAAATAACCTTGAGCAAAATCACAACCAAGATAAGTTAAAATATCTTTCTGCATTTTATTTTCTACTCCTTCGGCTACAACTTCCATTTCCAAACTATGAGCTAAAGCTAGAATCGTTTTAATAATAGTTTGACTACTCACCTGCGTACCAATTTTGTCCACAAAACTTTTATCTATTTTGAGAGTTTTAATCGGCAAAGAATGTAAGCGACTAAGGGAAGAGTATCCCGTACCAAAATCATCAATACAAAGGTTAATTCCCCTATCATTTATCTTGTTTAAAATCTCAAAGGTTGAAGAAGTTGCATCTTCTAAACATCCCTCCGTAATTTCTATTTTTAGACAACTCTCAGGAAATAATTTTTGAGTTAAAAAATAGTCTATTTTTTCTGTAATGTTACTTTGAGATAAATTAATAATTGATAAATTAACATTGACAAATATATGGGGAAAATTCCGAAAAGAAGAAAACCAAATTCCCAATTGATGACAGGCTTTTGTCAATACAAAATCGTTTAGCCAATTGATTAAGCCTATTTCCTCTGCAATGGAAACAAATAATTGTGGAGAAATAAAACCAAATTGGGGATGATTCCAACGAATTAAGGCTTCAAAACCTTTAATAATATTATTTTTTAAGCAAAAAATCGGTTGATAATATAAGTCTAATTTTTCTTCTTCCAATGCCTTTCTTAAATCGTTTTCTAACTCTAGCCTAGATAAAGCCTGATTTCTGGTAGTTTCATCTAAAATAACATAAGTTCCCTTCCCATTTTTTTTTGCCTGATATAAGGCAACATCTCCATCCCTTAAAATATTAGTAACATCTACTTTTTGATAATTATGAATTGCCACCCCAATACTCGCATTAATAAACAATTTATAATTATTAACAATGAAAGGTTTTTGTAATTCTTGCAACAGTAACTTAACAGTATTAGTGACACTTTCTACACATTTATCATCTTGTAAGAGAATAATAAACTCATCTCCTCCAAAACGACTAACAAGAGAATTTTCAGGAGAAAAATGTATCAATCTTTCAGCAACCAAGACTAATAATTGATCTCCGATTAAATGTCCTAAACTATCATTAATTACTTTAAAACGATCTAAATCAATAAAGAGAATAGAATGAAAAACATCTGCGTTGCTCAAGTTTTTTTTGTTTGCTTCTTGAATTAAATCAGTTAAATAAGAATTAAGCCAGCTACGATTTGGTAATTTTGTTAAATCATCATAGTAGGCTTTATATGCTAATTCCTTTTCTCTTTGTCTTAACTCTAATAATGCTTGATGTAAATGTTTTGTTTTTTCATTAACTTTATCCTCCAAATTTTTATTCAATTTAATTAGTTTTTTTTCAGCTCTTTTTCTAGCTTTTACCTCTGCTTCTAATTGTTTATTTTTATGGCTTAGTGTTTTGTTTATATTGACTAATTTTAAATGTATTTTAACTCTATATAATACCTCTTCTGGTTGAAATGGTTTTGTTATATAATCAACTCCACCTATTTTTAAGCCCTTTATTTTATATTCTAAATCGTCTAATGAGGTCATAAAAATAATGGGAATATTTGCGATCGCACTATTCTTTTTTATTTCAATACAAGTCTCAAATCCATTAATTTCAGGCATTTTTATATCTAAAAGGATTAAATTAGGCTGTATTTTTAAAGCTTTTTCTATTCCTTGATAGCCATTTTTACACTCAAAAGTTTTAAAATTTTCCTGCTCTAAAATCTTAACCAAGACTTTTCTATAGGTAGCGTTATCATCAATGATTAGAATTAAATCTGAGTGTTTATCTCCCATAAGTTATTAATTTATTTATAGCTTAATCAAAAATTAAGCAGTTTTTAACCTTTAATTAACTAAAATTTTTATACTGACTCTTATTATTATAATCAAGAATTTAAAGTATATGAAAATATTTTTTACATATAACAATCCATACTCTTTTATTAATTAAAAACTATATTTTACGAAAAAAATAACTTTAAGAAAAAAATTATAAATGATGGTTATTTTACAACACTTATAATGAATTAAGACAAAATACTTTCTATAATCTTTGTTTAATGTTTTTTATAGCAAAGTAAAGGCTAAAAGTTTATAAATTATTATCCAATAATTCCTTATTTTTTAAACTAACCAATAATTTACATATTCAACATAATAG
This sequence comes from Cyanobacterium aponinum PCC 10605, assembly GCF_000317675.1. Taxonomy (NCBI): domain Bacteria; kingdom Bacillati; phylum Cyanobacteriota; class Cyanophyceae; order Chroococcales; family Geminocystaceae; genus Cyanobacterium; species Cyanobacterium aponinum. The sequence goes on along the minus strand of NC_019776.1, from coordinate 597,997 downwards.
AGCCTAAATAATATCATTGAAATTGATTTAAAATAACTATTGCTCCCGAATGACTAGCAATATAAGCACCAATTTTATTAGCTTTAGCAATTATTTCAAGAGGTTTTAAACCTTGTAAATATCCAGTTATAATAGCCGCCGAAACCCCATCTCCTGCACCCACTGAATCTGCATTAATATTTTTTTTTGCTCTTGATATTTCTCCACTATATTCTCCTGTTTTATCAATCCATTTAGTGCCTTTCTCTCCTTGAGTTAAAACTATTAAATCTAATTGATAGTTATTTAACCAAGTTGAAAGATTGCGATCGAAGTTAAGATGATTAATGAGATATTCTGCTTCAAATAAGTTAAGTTTGAGAATATTAGTCTGATAAATACTTTGTAGAATTATTTGTTGGTCAATTATCGGATTACGCAGGTTTAAATCTAAAAATTTTATCCCTTTAAATTGACTGATAATAGTGTTTATTGTTTGACGGCTGACAGTATTTCTTTGAGCTAAAGTACCAAAATATAAAACTTGGTAATTGTGTAAATTATTGAGTAAATTATGATCTAAAGCTAAATAATCCCAAGCAACATTTTCTTTAATAAAATAGCTTGGCTCTCCACTTTTGGTTAAATTAACCATTACTTTGCCTGTTTCTTTTTCCTGATCCCATTGTATATAATCAGAACTAACCCCTTTTTGGTGTAAATTTTTGACAATTTCCGCTCCTAAAATATCTTGCCCAATTCTCGTTAACAGAGTAACTTCTGCCCCTAGTTGTACACAGTTAACACTAAAATTAACAGGGGCTCCTCCTAAAACTTTCTTATGGGGAAGAAAATCAAATAATGCCTCGCCAATGGCTAATATTTTATTCATGATGATGATCAAAAAATCGGAAACAATGGCAAACTATGAAATATTAGTAAATTTTGCTATAACCAACAAGGTCATAATTTGAATGATTTATGAGGTGTATTGCTTTTTCACCAGAGAATCAACTAATCCTTCCAGAGTATATTCTTGGGCTTCAATATCAACTTTACCTAATAATTCTTGACAAGTCATAGATGTTTGAGGACCTATAGATGCGATCGCAACTTCTGTTAATAATGATGATAAAGTTAACTGGGGAGTTGTTTGTAAGGCTTGAGTCACAAGATAATGAAAATTACGGACGGTTTTTGAACTAGCAAAGGTGATAATACTAATAACTTCTTTTACTAAAGCGTCCCATACTGTATTATCTATGGTATCAGGACAAGTGGATTGATAAGCGGGTATTTCCACAACTTCTCCCCCTTGTTGAGTTAATTCTTGTACTAAAATTTCTCTACCTCCCGTTTCTACCCTAGGAAATAGAATTTTTTTGCCCTCAATACTTTCAGGAAAATGAGTCACTAGAGAATCAGCGATAAAATCAGGAGGGATAAAGTCAGGAGATATATTATATTTCTCCAAAAAATGAGCAGTTTTTTTGCCAACCACAGCTATTTTTAAGTTTTTGAGATAATTAATATCCTTCCCAAGATGATGTAACCTTTCCAAGAAATACTCAACCCCATTAGCAGAAGTAAGAATTAACCAATGAAAATCGGCAATATGATTAATCGCTTTATCTAGGGGTTGCCAACTAGAGGGAGGTTTAATTTCCAAAGCTGGCATTTCCAAAACTGTCGCCCCTTTGGCTTCTAACATTTGCCGAAAACTATTTCCACTTTGATAGGCACGGGTAATTAAAATTGTTTCTCCTGCTAAGGGATATGATTCTCGATAATTGGACATTATTTGACTCTACAATATATATACTAATTTCACGGATGGTTGGGAGAGAGGGTTTGGAGTTCGGAGTTATCGGGTGTCAGGTTTCAGGTTTCAGGTTTTAGAAGAAAGTAATGAGTGTTCAGAGTTTTTAATTCTTAATTCTTAATTTTTAATTATCAACTATTCACCTTTGCCCTCCCCTCTCGAGAGGGGTGATAAAAGGGGGTTTGCCCTTTGATAATCTATTTACTAATTACTCCTTCCTTACTTATCTAACCACTTTACCAATAACAATAATGCAGGGAGATAAAGAAATATTAACTGTTTGCTCAACAATATTCCCTAGTGTGCCTTTCCATATTTGTTGTTGGCTGTTTCCTGCTTGTTTAATAATCGCAATGGGGAAAAGATGCGATCGCCCGTACTCTTGGAGTTTATCGACGATAATAGGTAAATTTTTACTACCCATTAAAATAACAAGGGTGTCAACTTGGCTGAGGACTTGCCAATTCAATAAATTAGGATCATGTCCTGTGACAACCATAAAACCATGACTATTTTCTTTTTCTGTAAGGAATATATTAGCTAACAAAGGAGCGGCAATAGAAGAAGAAATCCCCGGTATAAGTTCATAGTCCGTATTAATAGCTTGTAAAGTTTCAATTTCTGGATTTATTCTCCCAAATATCCCCGGATCACCTCCCTTGAGTCTAATTATAGTTTTATATACGGGTGCATATTGTGCCAATAATTGGTTAATTGTTTCTTGGGGAGTACTTACTTTTCCTCCTCTTTTACCCACAGGGATTTGTAAACAATTTTCCGGGACAAGCTGAAGAATTTGATTATCAATTAAAGCATCGTAGATAATAACGTCCGCTTGAGAAATGAGACGATGAGCTTTTACGGTCAAATGATCAGCATCACCAATACCAGCACCGATAAAAAATACAGTCATTCAATCATTAAAAATTAGGAATTGAGCAAATACTAAAAAATAGTTGACAATTAATCAAAAAAGTTATTCACTGACAACTAAAAGTTGACAATATATATCACCTCAACACCACAATACCCAGATAAACATCATATTTTTAATTTAAGATATACCAAATCATTAAGCAGAAGGTAATCTTTGGGTACAGGGGCGAATCAAGGGACCGGGTAAAATGCGATCTCCTTCTACTCCTACAGGAATACCTCTTAATTGTCGTAAAGCATTAATTGCCTTAACACAGTCACAGCCAAACATTTGTACTGCGGTATCGCTTTCTTCTTCTGTTACATCCAATAATAGATGTCCTTCTTCATTTTGCTCTACATTAGGGAATTGATTCACAGATTCTTGTTGATCAACTTGGGGAAAAGCCGCTAAATATTGATTTCCTGTACAGAAACTGCGATCGCAGTTTAAGTTACTAGGACTAGGATTAGATGTAGAAATAGAACCTTCAGAGTTTAATAAGTCCAAGGCTTGAACAGAATCTCCATAGACTAGATTAAGAAAAAGAGTTCCAATCACAGCGGGAGACGAGAGTAATAAAATTTTCAGCGAAGAATTAATATTCATAATCAAAACTTATTCACTATCACACCAGAATAGATCAATTTTTATCAATTTTACCAAGATTCTATTGATTTATATTTAGGCAAGTTTCAGGTTTTAATTAATTGCTCATTACTCATTGCTAATTGCCTCGAACCCTATTTTTTCCGAAAGAGGCGATCTAATTTGTAGGTTTCGTATTAAAATTCAGCAAAAGTGTGATTAAATTTATCGTCTTCAGCAATTATGAGTAATTCAGGTAAAGTTTCTGTGGGGATTGTAGGTGCGTCTGGTTATGGTGGCGTACAATTAGTTAGGTTACTATTAGACCATCCAGAGGTTGAGGTTGTTTATTTAGGGGGTGATAGTAGTGCTGGAAAAGATTATGGCGATTTATACCCTCATCTATATAATAAAGTCAAAACAAAAATAGAGCCTATCAACCTAGATGCGATCGCATCTCGTTGTCAAATAGTGTTTTTAGGACTTCCTAACGGTTTAGCCTGTGGTTTTGCTCCTCAATTAATTGCCAAAGGCTGTAAAGTATTAGACTTATCCGCTGACTACCGTTTCAAAAACCTAGACACCTATACGGCATGGTATAAAACCGAAAGAGAAGATAAAGATATAGCATCCACCGCAGTGTATGGTTTACCTGAATTATATCGAGAACAAATCAAAAACAGTAGTTTAATTGGTTGCCCCGGATGTTACCCAACTGCTAGTTTGTTAGCTTTAGCCCCCTTATTAAAACAAGGTTTAGTTTTACCAGAAACAATTATTATCGACGCAAAATCTGGAACATCAGGAGGAGGAAGACAAGGAAAAATAAATTTGCTTTTAGCAGAAGCAGATGGTTCATTGGGAGCTTATGGAGTAGCAAAACATCGTCATACCCCAGAAATTGAACAAATTTGCTCAGATTTAGCTCGTAGAGATGTAAAAATTCAATTTACGCCCCATCTCATCCCCATGCCGAGGGGAATTCTTGCCACAGTTTATGGCACATTAACTGACCCTGGATTAGTAACCGATGACATAATTACTGTTTATAAAGCCTTCTACCGTAACTCTATTTTTGTAGAAGTTTTAGATAAAGGAATTTACCCGCAAACAAAATGGGCTTGCAGTACAAACGTTGGATATATAGGTATTGAAGTCGATCCTCGTACAGGTAGAGTCATTGTTATGTCAGCAATTGATAACTTAATTAAAGGACAAGCAGGACAAGCCGTACAATGTTTAAATATTATGATGGGATGGGAAGAAAATCTCGGTTTGCCCACTCTTGGTTTTTATCCCTAAATAATCTCAAGTCGGTTTAAGAATATCGGATAAGGATAGGTTTCAGGTTTCAGATATTAGGGGAATGAGTTCGGAGTTAGAAGTTATTAATTATCATCAACTTAATTATCATCAACTATTTACCTTTGCCCTTTGCCCCTTGCCCTTTGCCCTTTTAACTTTGCTCTGTACATCGTTACCCTTTGTTTATCTTTTCCAGTTTATCTTCCTAAAAGTCTATGAAATTAGGAAATTAGAGAAAACTTAAAATCCCTGTTTCTCCATCTATTTCTACTTTCCCCCCCACTGGTAAACAGGCATTATCCCCATCATGTCCAAAAGGTAAGTTGCTAATAATCGGTATCTCCAAGCCCTGAAGGCGATCGCACCATACTTGTTCTACAGTCCAACTGGGAATACTTTCAGGAGCATCACAACCACTGAAACGACCTAAAATAACTCCCTTAACTTTGTCCAAAATGCCCATTAAACGCCACTGGGTAATCATGCGATCAATTTTATAGGGAGCTTCCTGCACGTCCTCTAAGGCTAAAATTACGTCATTAAATTTGGGACATACAGGGGTACATAGTAAGTGGGTTGCTACAGTTAAATTCGCTGGTAACAGCCTTCCTGTAGCTTTTTTGCCTCCCCATCCTTTCCCTTGTAACTCCGGCAATTTTTCCCCTTCAATATAATTAAATAAACGCTCTATTGACCATTGAGACTCCTGAGCAATAGTTGTTAAAACTGGACCATGAAGACTGATAATGTTCTCATTATAAAGACTCCATAACAGGCTTGTGACATCGGAAAAACCGATGAACCATTTCGGAGGATTAATTTTTGCCCACTGCCAATTTTCCAATAATCTTGCCCCTCCATAACCTCCTCTGACGCAGATTATTCCTTTATATTCAGGGTTTGTCCATGCTACTTCTAAGGCTTGACGACGAATAGCATCATTTCCAGCCAAATATCCTTCCCTTGCTTCATAATTTTCCTCTAAAACAATTTCATAACCTCTTTCTTGCCAAATTTTTAATCCTTCTTCAAATCTTTCCTTTTCTCTTTCTCTTAATGTACCACTAGGTGCGATCGCAATTAAAGTATCGCCTTTGTGCAATGGGGGAGGAACAAACATAATGTACTCAAAAAAAAGTTATTATCCTAAAAAAATATTGTTTATTGTCGATTGTAAAGACTTAATTGTCAATGATGAAATGTTAGAGAAAAAATTTATTATTCATATTTGTTTTTATCTATAGTAAAACTGCTAAATTTTATTATCTACATCAACTAATCAAAAGTTAAGAAAAAAGATAGAAACGCCCATGAATATTAAAGATTAACATCCGTTCTTTAACTTTTTATCCCCTTAAAAGAGCATAACTAAAACATTGATAGATTTTATAAAGAAAAGTAACAAAATCTTGACTTAAATGAGAAAGGATTAAAAACCAAAGCCTTATCTGAGGGAATGTTAAACAAATTTTAAATATTGTTAAGCAAGAACCACAATGGTGACAAATAGCCCTTATCATCTTCAGTAATGTAGTAGTTTAAGTATTTGTCGAGAGAGGAATCCCTCATGACAGTAAGCCCTCAAAAAGAGGCGAAAGCTAAAGTAATCGTAGATAAAGATCCAGTACCTACCTCTTTCGAGAAGTGGGGTAAACCCGGACACTTTGATCGTACTTTAGCTAGAGGTCCCAAAACCACCACTTGGATTTGGAATCTTCACGCCGATGCACACGATTTTGATAGTCAAACCAGTGACTTAGAAGATATTTCTCGTAAAATCTTCAGTGCTCACTTTGGTCATTTAGCAGTAGTATTCGTCTGGTTAAGTGGGATGTACTTCCACGGAGCTAAGTTTTCTAACTACTCCGCTTGGTTAGCAGACCCCTTAAATATTAAACCCAGCGCACAAGTTGTCTGGCCTGTTGTGGGTCAAGACATTCTCAATGCCGACGTAGGCGGTGGCTTCCACGGTATTCAAATTACCTCTGGTTTCTTCCAATTATGGAGAGCATCTGGTATCACCAACGAGTATCAGTTATACTGCACCGCCATCGGTGGTTTAGTTATGGCTGGTTTAATGCTCTTTGCTGGTTGGTTCCATTACCATAAAGCCGCTCCCAAGTTGGAATGGTTCCAAAATGTGGAATCCATGATGAACCACCATTTAGCAGGTTTACTCGGTTTAGGCTCTTTAGGATGGGCAGGTCACCAAATCCATGTATCTTTACCTATTAACAAGTTATTAGATGCAGGTGTTGCTCCTAATGAGATTCCTTTACCCCATGAGTTCATCCTCGATCCTGCGAAAATGGCTGAGTTATATCCCAGCTTCGCGCAAGGTTTAACACCATTCTTTACTTTGAATTGGGGTGTTTACTCTGATTTCTTAACCTTCAAAGGTGGTTTGAACCCTGTTACTGGTGGTTTATGGCTCTCTGATACCGCTCACCATCACTTGGCGATCGCAGTATTGTTCATCATCGCAGGTCATATGTACCGCACCAACTGGGGTATCGGTCACAGCATGAAGGAAATCTTAGAAGGTCATAAAGGACCCTTCACTGGTGAAGGTCACAAAGGACTCTATGAAATCTTAACCACATCATGGCATGCACAATTGGCAATTAACCTCGCTTTGTTAGGTTCTTTGACCATTATTGTTGCTCAACATATGTACGCAATGCCTCCTTATCCTTACCTTGCTACCGACTACGGTACTCAATTATCTATCTTCACTCACCATATGTGGATCGGTGGATTCTTGATTGTAGGTGCTGGAGCTCATGCTTCTATCTTCATGGTTCGTGACTACGATCCTGCTAAAAATGTTAATAACCTCTTAGACAGAGTACTTCGTCACCGTGACGCTATTATTTCTCACCTCAACTGGGTATGTATCTGGTTAGGCTTCCACAGCTTCGGGTTGTATATTCACAATGACACCATGAGAGCTTTAGGTCGTCCTCAAGATATGTTCTCTGATAGCGCTATCCAATTACAGCCTGTTTTCGCTCAATGGATTCAAGGACTTCACGCCGCCGCGGCTGGTGCAACTGCTCCTTTCGCTAGTGCTGGTGTTAGCCCTGTATTCGGTGGAGACGTTGTTGCAGTCGGTGGCAAAGTTGCGATGATGCCTATTACTTTAGGTACTGCTGATTTCATGGTTCACCATATCCATGCGTTTACCATTCACGTTACCGTTTTAATCCTTCTCAAAGGTGTGTTGTACTCCCGTAGCTCTCGCTTAATCCCTGATAAAGCTGAGTTAGGTTTCCGCTTCCCTTGTGATGGTCCTGGTCGTGGCGGTACTTGTCAAGTATCTGGATGGGATCATGTCTTCTTAGGTTTATTCTGGATGTACAACTCCTTATCTATTGTTATCTTCCACTTCAGTTGGAAAATGCAATCTGATGTGTGGGGTACTGTATTACCTGATGGTAGCGTCTCTCACATTACTGGTGGTAACTTTGCCCAAAGTGCAATTACTATCAACGGTTGGTTAAGAGACTTCCTCTGGGCACAAGCCGCTAACGTAATTAATTCTTACGGCTCTGCTTTATCTGCTTATGGCATTATGTTCTTAGCAGGTCACTTTGTCTTCGCTTTTAGCTTAATGTTCTTATTTAGTGGACGTGGCTACTGGCAAGAATTAATCGAATCCATTGTTTGGGCTCATAATAAACTCAAGTTAGCTCCCGCTATTCAACCTCGCGCTTTGAGTATCGTTCAAGGTCGTGCGGTAGGTGTAGCTCACTATCTCCTAGGAGGAATTGTGACTACTTGGGCATTCTTCCTCTGTCGGATTTTATCCGTAGGTTAAGAATGTAAACTTTCACTAATTTAGTGGGAAAATCTACGGCAAAATAAGTTATAAAATAACAGATAAAGCCGTTTTAACTAACAATAATTGTTAATAGTTGAAAGTCTATATTTATCTTAGATTCTTCACTATTAACTAACATTTAAAAATCAATTTAATTCCTTGCCTAGTTTCTTTTAAAGAAATTTAATTCCGAGGGCTAGGCAAGATAAAATCCAAAATTGACCAGCGTATTTTAAACGTTGACTCTGATTGTGTAACAGGAGAATTCCTAAAAAAAGCTATGGCAACTAAATTTCCCAAATTTAGCCAAGATTTAGCCCAAGATCCAACTACACGAAGAATATGGTACGGAATTGCTACTGCTCATGACTTTGAAACTCATGACGGTATGACTGAAGAGAATCTTTATCAAAAGATTTTTGCTTCTCACTTCGGTCATTTAGCAATCATCTTTCTTTGGACTTCTGGTACTGTATTCCACGTTGCTTGGCAGGGCAATTTTGAGCAGTGGATCAAAGATCCTTTAAACGTTCGTCCCATCGCCCATGCGATTTGGGATCCTCATTTCGGTCAAGGTGCAGTTGATGCGTTCACCCAAGCAGGAGCTTCTAGTCCTGTAAACGTAGCCTACTCCGGTGTTTACCATTGGTTCTACACCATCGGGATGACCAACAATCAAGACTTATACCAAGGTGCGGTATTCCTTTTAATTCTTTCCGCTCTCTTCTTGTTTGCTGGTTGGTTGCACTTACAACCTAAGTTCCGTCCTAGCCTTTCTTGGTTCAAAAATGCTGAATCTCGCTTAAACCACCATTTAGCTGGTTTGTTCGGTGTTAGTTCTTTAGCTTGGACTGGTCACTTAGTACACGTGGCAATCCCCGAATCTCGTGGTGTACACGTAGGTTGGGATAACTTCTTAAGTGTTAAACCTCACCCCGCAGGATTAGCTCCTTTCTTCACTGGTAATTGGGGCGTTTATGCTCAAAATCCTGATACTGCTAGTCATGTATTTGGAACTTCTGAAGGTGCGGGAAGTGCGATTTTAACTTTCTTAGGTGGTTTCCATCCTCAAACTGAGTCTCTTTGGTTGACTGACATCGCTCATCACCATTTAGCGATCGCCGTTATCTTCATTGTAGCAGGTCATATGTACCGCACTAACTGGGGTATCGGTCACAGCATCAAAGACATCTTAGCCGCTCACAATCCTCCTCAAGGAACTCCTTTTGGTGGAGCATTAGGTGCAGGACACAGAGGACTTTATGACACCATCAATAACTCTTTACACTTCCAGTTAGGTTTAGCCCTTGCTAGTTTAGGAGTTATCACTTCTTTGGTGGCTCAACATATGTACTCTTTGCCTTCCTATGCTTTCATTGCGAAGGATTACACCACCCAAGCGGCACTTTACACCCATCACCAGTACATCGCTGGTTTCTTAATGGTAGGTGCTTTTGCTCACGGTGCTATTTTCTTTGTCCGTGACTACGATCCTGAAGCGAACAAAGATAACGTTTTAGCTCGTATGCTCGAACACAAAGAGGCGATTATTTCTCACTTAAGCTGGGTATCCTTATTCTTAGGTTTCCACACTTTAGGACTTTATGTTCACAATGATGTTGTGGTTGCTTTCGGTACTCCTGAGAAACAAATCTTAATCGAGCCTGTGTTTGCTCAATTCGTTCAAGCGGCTTCTGGTAAAGCTCTCTACGGTTTTGATGCTTTACTATCTAATCCTGATAGTGTTGCTTCCACCGCTAGTGCTGTGTGGTTACCTGGTTGGTTAGATGCTATTAATAGTGGTACTAATTCCTTGTTCCTCAATATTGGACCTGGAGATTTCTTAGTACACCATGCGATCGCCCTCGGTTTACACACCACCACCTTAATTCTTGTTAAAGGTGCTTTAGATGCTCGTGGTTCTAAATTAATGCCCGACAAAAAAGACTTCGGTTTCTCCTTCCCTTGTGATGGACCCGGTCGTGGCGGTACTTGTGACATCTCTGCTTGGGATGCTTTCTACCTCGCTATGTTCTGGATGCTCAACACTTTAGGTTGGTTAACCTTCTACTGGCATTGGAAACACCTCGGTATCTGGACAGGTAATGTTGCTCAGTTCAACGAAAACTCTACCTACTTAATGGGTTGGTTCAGAGATTATTTATGGGCAAACTCTGCTCAGTTAATCAACGGTTATAACCCTTACGGTGTAAACAACCTCTCTGTTTGGGCGTGGATGTTCTTATTCGGACACCTCGTTTGGGCAACTGGTTTTATGTTCTTAATCTCTTGGCGTGGTTACTGGCAAGAATTAATCGAAACCATCGTTTGGGCTCATGAGCGCACTCCTTTAGCTAACTTAGTTCGTTGGAAAGATAAGCCCGTTGCTTTATCCATCGTTCAAGCTCGTTTGGTTGGTTTAGCTCACTTTACTGTTGGCTATATCCTGACTTATGCGGCGTTCTTGATTGCTTCTACTGCTGGTAAATTCGGTTGATAATCGGTTTTATCTATCAGTTAAGTAATTAACAATTCAACCCTCTACCTACTTGGTGGGGGGTTTTTGTTTTGGGGTTACTAATTTAAAGTGCAAATTTATACCTGATAAAAAATACCAATCTTCAAATTATTTTAAAGTAAAGGCTAAAAGTTATTGATTTAGCCCTTGTGTGAAACCTATAAGAAGTCTATGATAGAAGAGTTTGCATTTTCGCTAAGATAGAGATCTAAAATTATCGTAGTCAGTGAAAATTAGTCTGCAAAATTAAGGACAATTCTCACGTAATTGCAATTTTATATCAAACTTTTAGAAAATTTTATTTTTTAATATTATGACAGCAACTTTAGAAGCACCTCCAAAAAATCGTCGTTTAGTCTTTCCCTTTACCGCTATTGTTGGTCAAGAGCAAATGAAACTTGCCTTGCTACTTAATGTCATTGATCCCAAAATTGGTGGGGTAATGATTATGGGAGATAGAGGCACTGGAAAATCCACAACTATTCGTGCATTGGCTGATTTATTACCTGAAATTGAAGTCGCAGAAAATGACCCCTACAATTCTTCTGCCACAGATTTTGAGTTAATGGGTGATGAGGTAAAGGAAAAAATCCAAAATGGAGAACAAGTTGCGATCGCACGTAAAAAAGTACCAATGGTTGACTTACCTTTAGGTGCAACAGAAGATCGTGTTTGTGGAACTATTGATATTGAAAAAGCGTTATCTGAAGGGGTAAAAGCCTTTGAACCGGGGTTGTTGGCAAAAGCTAATCGAGGAATTCTTTATGTGGACGAAGTTAACCTTTTAGATGATCACCTTGTAGATGTTTTACTCGACTCTGCCGCCAGTGGTTGGAACACGGTAGAAAGAGAAGGTATCTCTATTCGTCACCCTGCCCGTTTTGTGTTAGTTGGTTCAGGTAACCCAGAGGAAGGAGAATTACGCCCTCAGTTGTTAGATCGTTTTGGAATGCACGCAGAAATTCGTACGGTAAAAGAACCAGATTTAAGGGTGCAAATTGTTGAACAAAGAGCAGAATTCGATCGCAATCCCCAAGAATTTATGGCAAAATACAAAGAAAAACAGGAAGAGCTACAAAGAAAATTAGTAGATGCTCAAAATCTCTTACCTCAAGTAACTATTGATTATGATATTAGAGTCAAAATTTCTGAAATTTGTTCAGAATTAGACGTTGACGGTCTTAGAGGAGATATTGTAACTAATCGTGCCGCAAAAGCGATCGCAGCCTTTGAATCTCGTACTGAAGTAACTGTCGATGATATTCGTCGGGTAATGCCCCTATGTTTACGTCATCGTCTCAGAAAAGATCCCTTAGAAACTATTGATTCTGGTTATAAAGTAGAAAAATCTATCAATCGTGTTTTCGGTTTGGAAGTAACAGAGTAAGTCATACGGTTAATGATTTAAGCCTTGAAGTATTGGGGAGAAGTTCATTAATTATTAATTGCCCTACCCCTTGCTTCATTGATTTTTTAAATCTTTGTTAACCTGAGTTTTGGATAAGCTGAAAGCATTATTTTCTCCTAGTCAGAAAACCTTATAGCTTCTTAGAAATAACTTAGAAATAACGATAAAATTGCCTTAATCTGAACTGACTTAAACAAGGGGCTTAAGCCCCTTGCTAAAAACCCCTACCACCTGCAACCTGACACCTGACACCTAACCTTATCGGATATTCTTAAACCGAACTGAGGTTTTGTTAGAATCCCCTTAAAGATTGTGATTAATTAGAGTTTATGACAGACAAAGAAAAAAAAGAACCAATCATCCCTAGCCCAGAAGCAGAACAGGAAAAAATAACCCCCTTACGTTGCATGACAGGAAGTGCTATTTCTGGGGGTTTAGCAGTGGCGGCTTACTTGTTAACAAAATCCGTAATATTGACCTATGTTAATATGCCGATTAAATTTAATAATCCCTTAGCGGCAAATATTGCTAGTACGGTAAGAACATTAATCATGGGAGTAACTACCATGGCGACTTTTTTGTTTTTAATGGTAGCAGTTGGCTTATTTGCATTAGGGGTAAAAAGATTTATTGAAGAGAAAAGAGAACCAATTAATTGAGGTTTTTTAACTCATATGAGTAGGGGTTGATGAAAAAATGATGTCAAGGAGGTAAAGAACAGGCAAGGAGCAACAGGATTAATTTTGATACTTTCGCTATAAGAATTGATTTTTATTTTAAATAATGCTTAAAGCCTTTGTATGAGAAGGTTTTTAATTACCAAAAGCAGAGCCTAGATAGGTTTTTTGTATCGAATACAGTAGTGTTGCGTTACTAATTTCTAATGCTTATGGAAAAATTTGACCACAAACCTAAAACCTAAAACCTAACATCGAACTAAAGACTAATAATCTCGTCGTTTAATTGCCCTAAATCTAAAGAAGAATCTTGCCAAACCTTTCCATCTAAAGCTAACTGCTCAATATAACTAGCTAGACGTAATGCCTTTAATGCTTGTTCTCCTCCCACAGAGGGCTTGTTACCTCCTCTCACGCAACTAACAAAATGCTCTAATTCTGCGTGTAAGGGTTCAATATTGCTGGTATAAACTTTTTCAATTAAACCATCTTGACGATATAAAATTTGTCCATAATCAGTGGTATAGTTAGCTGTTGTTTGACGATGAATTAAAATCTCATTATTGAGAAAATCTGCTTCTGTTAAACTATTTCGGCAATGAGCTACAATACGACGGATTTTACGGTGAGTAACTTTACTAGCGGTAACAGTGGCAACAATTCCATTGGCAAAATTAAGAGTTGCTGTGACGTAGTCTAAATATTGAGATTCGGGTGCTCGGCTTCCTGTGGCACTCAATTTGGTAACGGGAGAAGCGGCTAACTCTAAGAGTAAGTCTAAGTCATGAATCATCAAGTCTAAAACCACTGATACATCATTTGCCCTTTGAGAATATGGACTCATGCGATGGGCTTCTAATGCTAATAAATTTTCTGTTTTTAAAACTTTACTTAATTCTTGGAAAGCAGGGTTAAATCTCTCAATGTGACCTACTTGTAAAATACAATTAGAGGCGGCAGCAGTATTAACTAAAGACTCTGCTTCAGCGATACTAGCGGCGATGGGTTTTTCAATTAGAACATGAACCCCTCTACTTAAACATTCCAAGCCAACTTGATGGTGAAGTCTTGTGGGGGCGGCGATACACACTGCTTCCACATGAGGTAACAGTTCTAAATAATTTTCATAGAAATGTACTCTATATTTACTGGCAATATCTAAGCCTCTTTCGACATTAACATCAGCAATACCAACCAATTCTACATCCTTAAGTAAGCTCAAAACACGGGTATGATGTTGCCCCATATTTCCCACACCGATAACACCTATTTTTAAAGGTTTATTGTAATTATTTTTCTGTATGGGCAAATTATCTGTAGATAATCTTTGATTTTTCATTTATTTGACACTCCTCGACACAATAATATTTTAATTTTCTTGTCTAAATAGATATATTTACTTAATTAACTCAGATACTATCATAGTTATCAAATTTGTGCTGAATTTTTTTCTATTTTGTTCATGAGCCGATTTTAACCTAACAAAATTTTTATAAATCATCAATACATTTAACTAAATTAGAGCTTGTAAAAGGGCTTGAAATTTGAGTTTTATTTCTGTTAATTCTTGTTCTGGTTTTGAGCCTGTAACAATTCCTGCTCCGGCATATAAACGGGCATAATTTTCTTTAATTAAAGCAGATCTAATTCCCACTATAAATTCACAATTTCCTTGTAAATCTAACCAGCCAATAGGGGCGGCATAAAGAGAGCGATCGAACTTTTCCGATGTTTCTATTTCTTGACAGGCTACCTCAATTGGTACTCCAGCGACGGCGGGGGTAGGATGTAATTGTCTAACAATTTCTAAGGGATTTATTTCCTCTTTTATTTCTGCATAAATTGGTGTCCATAAATGTTGAATATTTGATAATTTTAACAGTTGTAAGGATGCTTTTTTTGGCTGTAAACCCATGGCAGATAGTTGATTAAAAATAAAGTTACTTACAGCTTGATGTTCTCTTTTTTCTTTTTCACTATCGAGTAAATTATTCCCGATTAAAAAATCCTCATCTTCATTCTTTCCTCTTGGTGCAGAACCTGCCAAAGCATCACTAACAAGTTGATTATCTTTGATAGAAAGCAGTCTTTCTGGACTAGCTCCAATAAAATATTCTTGATCTTCATTACCAATAGAAAAAATATAACAATCAGGATGATTATTTCTTAAATTTTCTAAGGATTTTACGATGTTGAATTTATTTTCTGTTTTTATTTCTAAAGCGTGAGCAACTACAATTTTTGTTAATTTTTCTGATTTAATTGCTTCTAAACCTTTATTTACTTTATCTATAAATCCTTGATATTTAGCGTTCTCTAAATGAGAGTTTATTTTATTTTCTTGAGAATAATTAACTTTATAATTTAATTCTATTTTTTCACTAAAATTATCTTTTAAATAATCAAGAATTTCTTTTTTATTTTGATTATAAGTATTAATAGTTACTGAGTATTTATTATCTTTTTTTATTAATTGAATAAATGGTAAAAAAATAGTAGCTAAAGGAAAAGATTTATTATCAAAATTATGGCTTTGTTCAAAAAAGCGAAAATAAGTAAAAAAATGTGGCTGATAATTATCCTGATCTTTATTTAAAATGTGGATTAACTTTTGATTATTATTAATAAATTCTTGGCACTTTTGAAAACGGTCAATATCCTTATCTTGCTGACAAATATTTTTATCTATGTTTAGACTTTTAATTGCTCCTATGGCTGCGATCGCTTCTTTTTTGCGTTGATTTTGCCAATAAAAAACAGGCTGTTTATCTGTTTGTAAAACTGAAATAAAAATGAGAGGGTCTATGGGTTCTACTTCACAAGAAATAGAAAAAATAGGGGATGGCGATGAATTATTTTTAATATTAAAACTAGAGGAAAAAATTAATTTTTTAAATTCCTGAATATAGTCTAAAACAGAAAGATGATTAGGAATAATTGCCATAAAACTAAGGTTATTAATAAAACAAAAATTAAAATCAAGTTTTCAATATGAGTGCCTTTATAGAAATGGTAACGAAGATTAGTTTTTTATGCTTTTAATGGTATGGGGGATTGGCAATTAGATGATGAGGGGAGAGGGAGAAATAATTTACCAATTCCCCATGCAGGAATATACTTGGCTGCGATCGCAACTACAATCATCACCCCAGAAACCATTAAAGATTTAGGATTAGAAACAATATCCTTTGGATTTACCAACATTCCCACAGAAATTAAGAAAAAAGGTACAAATAAAGTGTTGCCAATAAACTGAATACGATTCATTAAAGGACTAAGACTAGGAATTAGGGGACGAATACCAATCCCCGCCAAAAAAGCTCCAATAATCGGCTCAATTTCAATTAATTTGGCACAATAAGAAACCACAAATAAAGTCGCTACCACAAAAGTAAACTCCGCCCCCTCATCATGACCAAAACGACGAAAAAACCACCTTCCCACCACTGGAACTGCCCACAGAGCGGCCACAGTATAAATAATCAAAGCAGGAATTAAAAATAACCAAAAACCAAGACTTAATTCTCCCTGATCAGCTTTTACGACTACAGCTAAAACTAACAAAGCAACAATGTTAACAATTAAAGTTCCTCCCAAAGTAACTGTTACCGCAGGAGTACGAGCAATTCCCCTTTTAATGACAATAGGTAAAGAAAGTAAAGTATGGGAAGAAAAACAGGATGCGACTAAAATTGAGGGAAGAATGTCATAACCTAAAAGAAAGGTAAAAGCCATAGTACCCAAAATCATTGGCACAATAAAAGTGGCAAAACCAAAAATACTTGCCTTACTAGCATTGGACTTGAGATCATCCAAGCTAGTCTCTAAACCCGCCATAAACATTAAAAATAAAAGTCCTACCGTACCAAAAAGCTCAATGGTTTGATCTCTTTCCAACAAACCAATACCGTCAGGACCGATGATAATTCCTGCAATAATTAAACCAACAATGCCGGGTAATTTTATCTTTTCAAATAAGAGAGGGGCGATCAACAATACCGCCATCATCACTAAAAAAATAGCAACAGGGTCACTTAAGGGTGAGGGTAAGAATCCCATTACTAAGTTATTGATAATAGAGGAGAGTTTTGTCAACATTTGCTTTTTTTCCAGTTAAACCTTCATAATGATAGCCTGATTTTTTGTTGGCTTATTTGACGAGGTTAACCAGACAAAGGATAATTTTCATGGAGAGAAAATTTTAAACACATATAACTCAGATCCTGCATCTAGCCAAAAACGAACTGGTGAAGGTAGGGAACAGGAAACTTCGGATCTGGAAACAGTGATAAAATTCACTATAAAATGCCCAAATTTTATTTTAATTTCTATTTTGCAAGAGGTCTAATCATTAACTATGAGCGTAGCAGAAGAAAAAATAAAGCCCATTGTTGAGGAAATACCAAGTAAAGGTAAATTATGGTATGCGGCGATTAAACCACCTATGTACACTGTGGCAGTGATACCGATATGTTTTGGGACTGCTTTGGCTTATGGAGAAACGGGGATATTTAACCCTTTAATTTTTGTTACTTTTCTTTTCTCTGCTATTTTAATTATCGCTTGGTTAAATTTGAGTAATGATTTTTTCGATTCTTACACGGGAATAGATGTAAATAAAGCTCATTCTGTTGTCAATTTAACGGGCAATGCTCCCCTTATCTTCTGGATTAGCAACATCTGTCTTGCTTTAGGTTTAATGGGAATTATCATGATTAATCTTTGGCTTGGAGATTGGACTGTAATGGGTTTAATTTTTGCTTGCTGTTTTTTAGGCTATACTTATCAAGGACCTCCTTTTCGCTTCGGTTATTTAGGTTTAGGGGAAATTATTTGTTTTATTACTTTTGGTCCAATGGCGATCGCATCTGCTTATTATAGTCAGGCTCAGAATTTTTCTGTTAGTAGTTTATGGGCTTCTGTACTGATTGGCATTTCTACCTCAATTATTTTATTTTGCTCCCATTTTCATCAGGTGGAAGACGACATCAAAGCAGGGAAAAAATCGCCCATCGTGCGTTTAGGTACTGCTAATGGTGCAAAGGTATTAACAACTTCTACTTTAGTTTTTTATGGCTTATGTATTTTATTTACTTTTCTTCATTTATTACCCTATAGCAGTTTAATTGTTTTTCTTTCATTACCCCCTGCCATAAAAATGATTAATCATGTGCATGAAAATCACGATCGCCCTTCCTTAGTACAAAATAGTAAGTTTATTGCAGTTAAATATCACTTTTTTAGTGGTTTATTGTTATCCGTATCTTTAATACTTAATAATAGATGATGATTAATTAGGAATTAGTGGTTAGTAATTAAATAACTTGTCACCATTGAATATTTACTTCTTCCTTTCTCCTCTTTTTCTTTTCTCTCAAATTATAAAGAAATATATATAAAATTAAACTATTATGGCAAAAACAGCACAAAAAAGAACTTTTTTACTAGAATTTGAAAAACCCTTAGTAGAACTACAAGCGAGAATTGACCAAATTAGGGAATTAGGAGAAGAAAAACAACTAGACGTATCAGGACAATTACAAGAATTAGAAGGCAAAGTAGAACAACTACGGCAGGAAATTTTTAGTACCTTAACTCCTGCTCAAAAACTACAAATTGCTCGTCATCCTCGTCGCCCCTCAACTCTCGATTATGTACAGGCTATGTGCGATGAATGGTTAGAACTTCATGGCGATCGCAGAGGTTCAGATGATCTAGCTCTCATTGGTGGTATTGCTCGTTTAGAGGGCAGAGCAGTTGTAATTATTGGTCATCAAAAAGGCAGAGATACAAAAGATAATGTTGCCCGTAATTTTGGTATGGCATCCCCCGGAGGTTATCGCAAGGCGATGCGTTTAATGGAACACGCTAACCGTTTTTCTATGCCTATCATTACTTTTATTGATACCCCCGGTGCTTATGCAGGAGTGGAAGCGGAAAAATTAGGACAAGGAGAAGCGATCGCTAGAAATTTAAGAGAAATGTTTAGTCTTGAAGTTCCCATTATCAGTACTGTTATTGGAGAAGGAGGTTCAGGAGGTGCATTAGGTATTGGAGTTGCGGAAAAATTGATGATGTTTGAACACTCTGTCTATACCGTTGCTAGTCCCGAAGCCTGTGCCGCAATTTTGTGGAAGGATGCAAAAAAATCGGAACAAGCCGCCCAAGCCCTAAAAATTACTGCCTATGATTTGAAAGACTTAGGTATCATTGATCAAATTTTACCAGAACCTCCCGGATGCGCCCATTCTGACCCCCTTGCCACCGCAGAAATTCTTAAACAAGCTATTTTAGAAAACTTAGAATATTTATCTCAATTACCCACAGATAAATTAAAAGAATTACGCTATCAAAAATTCCGTAATATTGGTGTTTTTATTGAATGAGTCTCAGTTTAGCATAAGAATATCAAATAAGGAGAGGTGTCAGGTTTCAGGTTTCAGGTTTCAGGTTTTGGAAAGAATAAAAATGATTGAAGTAAAAAGTTATCGAGATTTAACAGTATGGCAAAAATCACAAAAAATTGTTCAACAAGAAACCATAGTTGCGATCGCATCTGCTGTAGTACCAAGCCAAGGTAGTATTGGTGTTGTCCGATTAAGTGGTCAGACAGCCTTAGAAATAGCAAAAAGGATTTTTCACCCTCAAGGCAAAAAACAATGGGAATCCCACCGCATTCTTTATGGTTATATCAAACATCCTGACCATAACACCATCATTGATGAAGCATTGTTGTTACCCATGTTCTCTCCCCGTTCTTACACAAGGGAAGATGTGATCGAATTTCACTGTCATGGGGGTATAATGCCCGTACAGCAAGTATTAGAATTATGTTTGGAACAAGGGGCAAGGTTAGCAAATTCAGGGGAATTTACCCTCAGAGCCTTTTTAAATGGTAGAATTGACCTCACTCAAGCCGAAAGTATTGCCGAGATTGTCGGAGCAAAATCTGTAGAGGCTTCTACCGTTGCGTTAGCATCTCTTAGGGGAAAACTGGCACAACCGATCAAAAATATTCGGCACACCCTTTTAGATATTCTGGCGGAAGTGGAGGCAAGAATTGATTTTGAGGACGATTTACCGCCCCTCGATGAAGACCAAGTTAAGCAAAATTTACAGGCTAGTTTAGAACAAATTAAACAGATTTTAGCTACCAAAGATCAAGGGGAATTATTACGTAGCGGGATTAAAGTTGCGATCGTTGGTCAGCCAAATGTAGGTAAATCAAGTCTTTTGAATGCTTGGAGCAGATGCGATCGTGCGATCGTCACCGACTTACCCGGTACAACTAGAGATGTGGTAGAATCCCAATTAGTAGTAAAAGGCATACCCATTCAGGTATTAGACACTGCAGGAATAAGAAACACTGAAGACACAGTAGAAAAAATTGGTGTAGAAAGGTCACTACAAGCCGTCAACCAAGCAGACTTAATTCTATTTACCATCGATGCCAGTCAAGGATGGACAGAAAAAGAAACAGAAATTTATGAAAAAATAAAAGGACTAAACATTATACTTGTCATCAATAAAACCGACTTAGGAAATCCTGACACTATCAATTATCCTTCAGAAATAAAGCAAATAGTCAACACCGCCGCCGCTAAAAATGAAGGCATAGAAGCATTAGAATCAGCCATTATTAATACCATAGAAAAAGGGAAAACCACCGCCAGAAATTTAGATATTGCCATTAACCAGAGACAAGCCGCCGCTTTAACTCGTGCTAAACTAGCCCTAACTCAAGTAGAAGAAACAATCAAAAACCAATTACCCCTCGACTTTTGGACTATCGACTTACGTACAGCTATTCAGGCATTAGGAGAAATAACAGGAGAGGAAGTCACAGAATCTGTTTTAGACCGCATTTTTAGCCGTTTTTGTATTGGCAAATAACATCTATTTCTCTGTTGAATGCAGGAATATCAGATTTAGGAAACCTGAGTTTTGGATACGCTGAAAGCATTATTTTCTCGTAGTCAGAAAATCTTATAGCCTCTTCTTAAAAATAACGATAAAATTGCCTTAACCCGAACTGACGTTAAATATATTCAACCCCTACAACCCAAAAATCCTAAGCCCCTACTTCCCCCTCTCACCCCATTGGTAAGAAGTTAAGCAAAAGTGATTTTTGTCAATGATTTGTTTATAAAAACTAACAATCGCTCTAATCCTTTATTATCCATAACTTAGCGGATTTGACCACCTTAGACTAAATACTCAGAATTTGTTATTCTTATGATTTATGAAAAAGTGCGATCGAAACCCAAAAATAGACCCATCTCACCCAAGTCAACAGAGAAAAGTCTTAAGAGACAGAGTTAGCAAAGAATTGAGCTTATAATTAATAATTGTAACTATATACTTGACAAATTGCACGCAACTTTAACCTCTAACTAATGCTCTCACCCTCTCCCCTCATCTCCTCATCACCCTAACACCTGCAACCTGCAACCTGCAACCTGACACCTAACACCTAACCTTATCGGATATTCTTAAACTGAACTGAGATTAATTACCTTTGTTTTATTTCTTCGGGAATATCCATTTCAATTAATTCATTGAGGTTGTCAATAGCTTCATTTAAACAGTTAATTTCTGAATTATATCTATCTATCTCATTGCTCATTCTCTGCTTCTTTTTTGAGAGAATTTGATTTATATAACTGAATAAATTGGTTATTAAACTTTTCACATCCATTTTATTATCCCAACAATAATTAACTAATTCTTTTGTTGTCATACTTTTCTTAAAATCTTCTGTTTTGTTCTGAGTATTTATTTCCAATCTTACTTCTCTTTCGGGATTCATTAGCAAGTCTATATCTATATTCTGACAACGAAAGCTATGATTATTTAGAGTATCATATTTCTTAAAAAACTTAATTACTAATTCTAATGCTTGTTCTAATTTTTCACAATAATTTTGTCTTTTTTCCTCTTGATTTTCTCTCAAATAAGAACTTAAAGAGTTAATACAATTTGTAATTTGTTTCATGTAAGACTCTAACATAATTAACCTCATTTATTATTTTCTACAGGAATACCACGATAAATAGTTCTTCCACCTACTTGATGGATATTGACATCAATGACAGAGTTACTGGCATTAACAGGCATAAAACTAGCTAATTCAATTACAATCAACATTAAGCAGATAGCGATTACTGTCAAAATACTTTTAAAATAGCGGCCAGTGTAGCTGTACTTTCGGCATCGTATCTCATTTTTATAATCCTCAAAACTATGATTTTGATTCATGGTGATAAATTGTTTACCTAACTATGTTCTATTTATATATCAGTGGCAAATGGGTAATTTATGCAGTAAAGATTAAAATACTTTTATGTTATATAAGTATAAAAAATAATGAGTAATTTTATTTATTCCAGAAAAATTCATTTTGCAGATACAGACTCAGCCGGAGTAGTTTATTTTTCCAATTTACTGTCAATTTGTCATGAGGCTTATGAGGAAGTTTTATTAAGTTTAGGCATAAATTTAAGTAATTTTTTTACAGATAAGCAATTAGCAATTCCCATTATTCACGCAGAAATCGATTTTTTTAAACCTTTATTTTGTGGTGATTTGATTAATATTCAATGTCAAGTAAATCCTATTAGTGATAAAGTTTTTGATGTTAATTATTTGGTAGAAAAAGATAAAAACCTAATTGCAAAAGCTGTTACTAGACATATTTGTATCAATCCAGAAACAAGAGAATCACAATTTATTCCTAGCTATTTAAAAACACTTTTTAATGAATAGATATGGCTATTTTACTGTAAGGGGGGTTTCTTTTAAGGGGAGACACAGAGAGGTTTGCCCTTTGCCCCTTAACCTTTTCGCCATTACTCACAAATGAAAATTTATCCCAAACTCAGGTTCACCCCAACACTTTCATTGTCTAACTGAGTAGATATTGGGATTGTTACCTTTTTCCGCTAAACTGCATAACAGTCAATATATTAATTTATCTATATTTAATTTTGTTTTCTCAATCTAGTTATAAATTACTTATTCCTTATATTCGTAAAGAAGGAAAAACCATTTCCATTGCTATGGGATGCACAATTTTTTTTACCATATTTTGGCCTATCTTAGCATGGTTAGCTGGGCGTATTGGCGGTTATGTGGGTAAAGGAGATTTAACTTCGATAATTTCTTTGGCAGGGGTTGCCGCAATTGTTTTTTTATTGCGAGGTTTCGCCCAATATGGGCAAGATACTTTTATGGCAAAAGCGGCTCTAAAAATTACCCTCGATTTACGCAGATTAGTTTATAGTCATTTACAAACCCTAAGTTTAAACTATTTTCAAGTAGCAAAAACAGGGGATTTAGCCTATCGTTTAACGGAAGATGTCGATCGCATCGGAGAAGTTATTAATAAAATATTTCACCAATTTATACCAAGTATTCTACAATTAATTGTCGTTTTAGGCTATATGGTTTATGTTAATTGGCAGTTGACCATTGCTACTTTTATTGTTGCTCCACTAATGGCATTTTTAGTAACTTGGTTTGGAAATAAACTATTAAATTTAACTCGAAAAAGCCAAAATAAAGTTTCTAATCTATCCGCATTGATTACTGAAGTTTTTTCAGGTATTAGATTAGTTCAAGCATATACTGCTGAAGAGTATGAAATTAATCGCTTTGTTTTAGAAGCAGAAAATAATAGAAGGGCAAGATTCGCCGCCGAAAAAACTAAAGCTTTACAGTTTGTGGTAGTTGGATTTTTAGAAGCAATGAGTATTATTTTTCTTCTGTTTTTAGGAGGATGGCAAATTTATCTTAATAATCTTACTGGGGCGGACTTTATTAGTTATATTACTGCGGTTGCTTTACTAATTGATCCTATTTCTATTACTACGAATAATTATAATGAATTTAAGCAAGGAGAGGCTTCTGTTGAAAGAGTGTTTGAGTTGTTAAATATTCCTCCTTTAGTTACTGAAAAAAAAGATGCGATCGCACTTAAGAATATTCAAGGATTAGTAGAATATAAAGATGTTTCTTTTACTTATAATGAGGAACAAAAAGTATTAGAAAAAATTAATTTAATAGCAAAGAAAGGAGAAATAATTGCCCTTGTAGGGTCATCAGGAGCAGGAAAAAGCACTTTAGTTAATTTACTTCCCCGTTTTTACGACGTGACAGAAGGAGAAATTTTAATTGATAATATTAATATCAAAAATGTCACTTTAAAAAGTCTGAGAAAACAAATTGGAATTGTGCCTCAAGAAACAAATTTATTTTCAGGAACTATAGCAGAAAATATCGCTTTTGGAGAAAAAAATTTTGATATACAAGTAGTAGAAAAAGCCGCAAAAATAGCCAATGCCCATGAATTTATCTCTGATTTAAGTCAGGGTTACTATAGCTATGTAGGAGAAAGAGGTGTAAGCCTTTCCGGAGGGCAAAGACAGCGAATTGCGATCGCACGAGCTATTTATTTTGAACCAAAAATATTAATCCTCGATGAAGCGACATCTGCCCTAGATTCAGAATCAGAAGTATTAGTACAACAAGCATTAGAAAGAATTATGACTGAACGCACGGTGTTTGTTATTGCTCATCGTCTAGCTACTGTCAGACAGGCAACTCGTATCTTAGTTTTAGATAAAGGTAAAATAGTAGAATCAGGGACTCATGAAGAACTAATCAACCTAAAAGGACGATACGCAGACTTTTACAGCCAACAATTTGACAATTAGACTTTGCCGAAAAATTGCTTTCTGTGGTGAGGGGAAGCAATAGACAAAAGTTTTAATTATCTTCCTAGCAAAACACATTGTGAGGTTATGAAGTATGCCTCACCCTACATTGCTGAAATAGACACACTTTAGCAAACAGCAACAAAGCTAATATTTAAACTAAAAAATATTTTTACTTATTTCTCTTAACGGAGAGGGAGGGATTCGAACCCTCGTTGAAGTTACCCCCAAACAGCATTTCCAGTGCTGCGCCTTCAACCACTCGGCCACCTCTCCAAGATGACACATCTACTAATTATAACACTTTTGTTAAAAAATTGCCAACTTCCATAAGAGATTATTTTTGAACTTAATTTATTAATCTGTGTAATGATGAAAGATTAACTATTATTCAACACTGGTTTACAGCTACCTATGGGACTTGAACCCACGACCTACTGATTACGAATCAGTTGCTCTACCAACTGAGCTAAGGTAGCAAAAAAGCTAAAATGACTTGTTTATTGTCTATTTTGCTTGAGTTAATAATTATTTTAGACTAAAACTGAATCAAAAAACAAGATTGGGACTGAGTTTAGCTTAATTGGCGAGAAGCCTCACGCCTAATTTTCGACTAAAAAAATACATCAAATAGGCGTGGGATGAATCGCCCAACAAAAAAAATATCCGAAGGATTCCACATTTCCTCGAATTTGTGTTAACATAAATTATATCAAACCTCGTTTGCTCTAACTTAATGTTAAAAGTCATTAAAATCAGAATTTATCCAGATTCATCTCAAAAACTAGCACTGGCAAAAGCCTTTGGTAGTTGTAGATGGCTTTGGAATCATTTTTTGAATTTAATGAATGAGACTTATAAACAGACAGGTAAAGGTTTATCAGGTTACGATGTTAAGAAGTTAATCCCTGAGCTAAAAAAACAGGAGGAAACTTCTTGGTTGTCTGAAACTTACTCTCAGTGCTTACAACAGGTTTGTTTAAATCTTGGAGTAGCCTTTAATAATTTCTTTGAAAAAAGAGCAAAGTATCCTAATTTTAAAAGCAAACATGGTAAGCAGTCTTTACAATACCCTAGTAATGTCAGTATTAAAGGCGACTGTCTTAATGTTCCTAAAATTGGTTTGGTTTATGCAAAAATTCACCGTCCTATTGATGGAAAAATTAAAACCGTAACTATTACCAAGAATTGTTGTAATCAATATTATGCCTCTGTCTTGGTTGATGATGGTAAAGATAAACCAAAAGTAAGCTCTGAAGGTAAAGCTATAGGAATTGATTTGGGATTAAATCATTTTGCTATTACCAGTGATGGGAGTAAGTTTGATAACCCAAAAATATTAAAAAACATGAAGTTAACTTAAAGAGAAAACAGCAACAATTATCCCGTAAACAAAAAGGGTCAAATAATCGAAATAAAGCAAGATTAAAAGTTGCTAAAGTACATAAAAAAATTACTAATTGCCGTGAGGATTTTCTACACAAACTATCTCGTAGGATAGTAAACGAAAACCAAGTTATAGTGCTAGAAGACCTCAATGTTAAAGGTATGATAAAAAATCATTGCCTAGCCAAAGCTATTCAACAGGTAGGTTGGGGGCAATTTTGTACCATGCTTAAATATAAAGCGGAACAAGAAGGAAAAACATATATGGAAGTAGATAGATTTTTCCCCAGTTCTAAAACTTGTCATGTATGCCTTAAGAGAGTAGATAGTTTGCCTTTGGACATAAGACATTGGGAATGTCCAAAATGTAAGACAAAGCATGACAGGGATATAAATGCGGCAATTAACATCCGAGATGAAGGACTACGAATATTAAAGACGGGGCTTACAAGGAGCGGAAATAAATTCCGCACACAGCCCCTCACCTCTGGAACGGGGGATAAAGCCTATTGCCCAGATGTAAGACGTGGTAGAGGAGGACGTAAGAAATCCACTACACCGCTATCTGTTGGGTAGGAAGCCCACACCGTAATCTTCGATTCGGTCTTGGGTAGTTCACATATAGAGACATAAATGCTGGATTGGTAATTTTGCAAAGGGGATTAAATGCCGTTGGGCAAGCAGAAACTCATACTTGGGGAAAATATACCTCTACTTTGATTGGATCAATCCTGTCAGCGCAAGTATAATCAATCCTTGCCTTCGGAGTGAAGGTTGCAATATCTTTTAGGACTTTGTTATAATGTCAAGCAATATTACTTATTACTTATTACTTATTACTCAAGTAGCTCCTCACCTATGGGGAGCTTTTTAATTAAATTTATTTATAATTCAATCCATAGGAGAAATAGGCAGAGATAAAATAAAGCGATAACCAGACTCTACTGAACCCTGTAAATATATACTACCCCCTTGTAAATTGGCTAAATAGGCACTAAAAGATAAACAGACTAAATCATAGTCTAAGTTACTTAAGTTAGTATTTTCTGGATTTAAACGATCTTCATCTCCGATTAAATTAGAACTCAATTCTTTATTATTCAAAACTTCTTCATAAAGACCAATTTTTTCTAAGGAGATTCCCTCCCCTAACCAAGGATGATTAACTCGACAGCTAATCTTTAGGATGTCTCCTCGATGGGAAATATGTAAATGAATTTCCCCTCCGCTTCTTGAACCCTCAATAATGGTATTGACTAAATAATAAAGGGTTTTTTTTGCTTTTTCCCGATCTAAATTCCATATTTTTTTACCCGGTTCAATGGATAATCGAAGAGTATGCTCTTTATTTTGTGCAGATGATTCTAAACTTTGAAGTACCTGAGTTCCAAGGTTTTCTAAGTCCACTGGTACATACTCTAAATTGACTTCACTTTTAACGTTGCCTAGTTTTGCAATTTCATCTACAAGAATACTCATCTCTTGTCCGCTATCATGGATGATTTGTAAATACTCTGCTTGTTTGCTGTTAAGTTGTCCATAAATTCCTTGTTTTAGCACACTGGACATTCCTATAATCGATGTGAGGGGAATTGACAATTTTTGAATAAGTTGGTTGAGCAGTTGAAAACTTAGCTCTCTGATATATTTTTCTGAGTTAGGAGTAGGCTTGATAGCTAACTCGTCGGTTGATGATGTACATTCTGTTTCTGGAAAATCTTTCTGACTTTTATTTTTCGTCTCTTTTTTATCGAAGTTTAGATGTAGTGAATTTTTGATTATGCTACGTTCATATTCTGCTAAACACCAACGGGCAGTAATCATTAAAAAATTAATTTCTGTTTGGATAAATTGTCGGGGTTTGGTATCTATAATTTCCAAGCAACCAATACATTCTCCTGTCTCTGTAATTAGTGGAACTCCTAAATAAGCAACGATACCATATTGACTAGCTAGTAACGAGTAGCTAAAAAATGAGTCTGTTAATGTATTGTTTATTGTTAAATAATTGCTACTATCTATGACATAAGTGGCAAAGGCATCTTGACGAGGGATTTTTCGAGATATAGCTAAATCATTCATTAATCCTAAATGGGATAATCCATAGGCGGATTTCATTTTATATTCTTCTTCTATTAAGATTCCTAGGCAACAAATAGGCACATTCAGGGAATCGGCGGCGGTTTGGGTTGCTTCATCGAATACAGGTATCGTTTTTTCTAAGTCTAATCCCAAGGCTGCGATCGCATCTTTCCGTTTGTTTTCAATTTCTGGGGCTATATCTTTCTGCCAATGACAAAATAAAGGTCTGCTCATCCGTTTTATTAGATCAACTATATCTTTAAGTATAGTGTTTTCCGAGCCTATAGATTTGTTTATTTTGATTGATTATTTTTGATTGCCACTATTAAAATAAATGTCTCGAATACGATAGATGGGGCGTTTTTGGGATTCATGATAAGTACGCATGAGTAATTCCCCTAGTAAGCCAAAAGAAAATAGTTGAACTCCCGTTAAAATTAATAATACACATAAAATTAACAAGGGGCGATCGCCTATACTCCTTCCTAAGCCCAATTTCAGAAAAGAAAGATAAATGCCAATAAAAAAGCCTAATATCATGGAAATTAAGCCAAAAAACCCAAAAACGTGCATGGGGCGAGTGAGAAATTTTTTGATAAAAAAGACAGTGAGTAAATCCATAATTACTCGAAAAGTGCGTCCAAGTCCATACTTACTCTTACCAAAACGGCGAGGATGATGATTTACAGGAATTTCCGTAATTTTTGCCCCTTCAATATATGCTAAGGCTGGTAAGAAACGGTGCAACTCTCCGTATAAGTTCATATCAGCAATTAATTCTTTACGATATGCTTTGAGAGAACAACCATAGTCATGTAACTTTACCCCCGTAATTTTGCCGATAATCCAGTTAGCGATTTTTGAGGGTAAAAGGCGAGTAAGAGCATCATCTTGACGATTTTTACGCCAACCACTAACTAAATCGTAGCCTTCTTCCAATTTTTGTAATAATAAGGGTATATCGGTGGGATCATTTTGTAAATCTCCATCAAGAGTAATAATGACATTACCTCTCGCATTTTCAAAACCTGCCGCCATAGCTGGGGTTTGCCCGTAATTACGTCTTAGTACAATTGCTTTAAGACAGGAGGTAGTCATTAGAATATTTTTTAATACTTCGGTTGAACCATCTTGAGAACCATCATCAACACAAATGATTTCATAAACTAGGTTTGTATTATTTAAACTTTTAGTAATGGCATTAATGAGTAGAGGAATATTTTCCGCTTCGTTATAAATAGGAATGACTAATGATAAATCCATCTTGTTGTAATTGACTGAATCTAAATATATTTTTGACCCTCTAACTCTTTTCTAAAGCGATATTTAACCCCATTTCAGCATAAGAATATCTGACAAGGGTAGGTGTCAGGTTTGACGGTTGCAGGTGTTGGAGAAAGTAATAAGTAACGAGTAATGAGTAATGAGTGTTCGGAATTATTAATTATTAATTATTAATTATTCACTATTCATCTTTACCTCTTACCCATTCGCTGTTTACCCTCACAAATAAACAAAACTATCGAGCAGAACAGCTTAATCCTACTGTTTATTCATCGGAAAGTAAATAAGGGGAAACCAACTACAGTTTAAAAGATAATTTGCATTATTACCAACCGCTAATTGAACAAGGCGATTAAAAATACTATCTTCTTTAAGATTATCAGCAAGTGCGATCGCACTAACGTCATGAGCAAAAGCAATCTTAAAAGTTTCCTCTAAAATATTACCCCTCTTTACTAAAGTTTGAACATTAATAGGAGAAGACACAAAACTTTTTTGAATTTCAGCTAACTTATTTTCTGCCTCTTTTACTTTATTTTCCGTCAAAATTTCACTACGAGAAACTTCATCAATCACGGACAAAAATAGACATTCTTTTAAAGTATTACCTTTATCTATTTCCACATAGCCTCTAATTTTTTCGAGGATGTAACGATGATGGGGTGCATGATTATAAGGCACTAACCAAAAACTATTAAGATTACGACATCTCAGTGCAAATTCATCATTTCTATATACGGACATTAATTGAGGACGTAAAATCATCATCGGAATCCTCAATTTATTCCTTAGTTTAGCAGTTGTTGAACCGAAAAATATTTGTTCTAAAGAAGTACTTACAGGTGAGCCAGTAATCACTAAATCAATGTTATATTTCTTGATCGTAGCCAAAATATTATCTGAGGGATTTCCTGATAAAACTTCGATATTGACTTTCATATTTTCAGGTACATTGTTTAAAGCAGGAGATAATTTCTTTTTCGCTTCTTCTACTTTATCTCTGTCAATGCGAGGTATTTCTCCTTCATTCCAAATAGCAACACTATGTAAAAAAGTAATCTCTTTAAATCCTCCTTCCCCTAACGCCGAGACAAAATGAATCATTTTATCTAAGCCATCAGTAAAATCTGTGCATACTAAACCATGATTAAACATAACAATAGTTTTATTTTTGCTTCAATATAATTTCTGCTTACTCTCAGATTAGCATTTTTGAAGGATTTTAATTAAAATCTTGTTCTTTGACGAAAAAGGTTTTAGGTTTTAGATTGCAGATTTTAAATTAAGAAATGGGAATCAAGAATTAAGAGTTATTTCCCCTCTCTCTCTTTTTCTCTTTCTTTATCTATTTGTAAGTTTCAAATATAATACAAAATTCTTAAGATTTCGTTAAGAGATATTTTGTTATGATTAGTCTGCGAGAAAAAAATAAAAATTACCCTTCACTTCAAACAAAATTAATTTGTCTGGCGAACAAAATCTTAAAGAAAGAAAAAATAAATTTTATTGACTAAATTTTACATATGGTGTATGGAGTGATCCACCTACCCCATATATGTGGTATAAAAGAGAAGTCTAAACAAAAAAACAATAGTCATTGAGTAGAAATACTTAAGGTAGCGAGGCAGAAGTAATGTTATTGGATACTCAAGAAAATATAAATTCTGGTTATTCTTATCAAACCAATCATAGTCACAACAAAGAAGCAAAAAATGCCGGTCAGATCGAAGTTATAAAAAGAAGTGGTACGTCTGCACCTCTTGATGTCACCAAAATCCGCAAGGTGGTAGATTGGGCGTGTAATGGTAAGGAGGTGAATTCTATAGCTTTAGAGTCAGGATTGAAAACCCGTTTACGTCATGGAATTACCACACGGGAAATTCAGGATAATTTAATTAATTGTGCTTTAGAGTTATGTGATTTAGATCAACCCGATTGGCGTTATGTGGCTGGAAGACTGCACATTTGGAGTTTATGGAAAGAAACTCTAGTTCATCGTGGTTATAATTACGGTAATTATGCTCAAACCGTTCAATCTTTTGTAGAACAGGGCAAATATGATGAGCGTATTTTAACTTATTCTACGACAGAATTAGAAGAAGCAGGAAGTTGGATTAATGCCGATTGGGATTTAGATTATGATTATGCTGGTGCTGTTTTATTAACCAGTCGTTATCTTCTGCCTCAAGAATTGCCCCAAGAAGCGTTTTTAACTTGTGCATTACTTTTGGCTATGGTAGAGTCTCCTGATTCTCGCTTATATTATGCTCGCAAATTTTATGAAGCGATCGCATCTCGTCGTATTTCTTTAGCCACACCAATTTTAGCTAATTTAAGAATACCAAACGGCTCGTTAACCAGTTGTTTTATCGTTAGTATCGATGACAACTTAGAAAGTATTTTTAGGGAAATCACCAATACAGCTCGAATCTCGAAAAATGGGGGTGGAGTGGGGGTAAATGTGTCTCGAATCCGTGCCACAGGAAGCTCAGTAATGGGCAAGAAAAATGCCTCTGGGGGGGTTATACCTTGGATTAAATTACTCAACGATACAGCCATTGCCGTGAATCAGGGAGGCAGACGTGCCGGAGCGGTAACTGTGGGTTTAGATATTTGGCATTTGGATGTACCTGAATTTTTGGAAATGCAGACAGAAAACGGGGATCAAAGACGTAAGGCTTATGACGTATTTCCGCAGTTAGTAATTGCTGATGAATTTATGCGTCGGGTAGAAAATAAGCAAGAATGGACTTTAGTTGATCCTTTTGAAGTACAAAACGAGTTAGGCATTGACTTAGCCCCTCTTTGGGGTGTGGAGTTTGAAAAGGCTTACTCTATTATTGAAGCTAATCTCGAGACGAAAATTAAACTCTATAAAAAAGTTAATGCTAGGGAATTATTCAAAGAAATTATGCGGGCGCAGGTGGAAACAGGAATGCCTTACCTTGCGTTTAAAGATGCTATCAACAAAGCCAATCCTAATAAACACGATGGTTATATCCCTGGTGTGAACTTGTGTACTGAGAGCTTTAGTAATGTTACCCCTAATAAATATGCTCACTGTTGCAATTTAGTTTCCCTCAACCTTGCCAATTTAGAGGATAGCGATATTGAATCGGTGTGTACTTTGGCAGTGAGAATTTTAGATAATACCATCGATATTACTATACCCCCTTTTGAAGATGCAAAGAATCATAATGATCGCTATCGTACCATTGGTGTTGGTGCTATGGGATTAGCGGACTGGTTGGCAAAACGGGAGTTGAGATATAATAATTTGTCAGAAATTAGTGACTTATTTGAGAATATTGGTTATCACTGCACCCAAGCCTCTATGTTATTGAGTAAGGAAAGAGGTGCTTATCCTGCTTTTGAAGGTAGTGATTGGAGTAAAGGCTTATTAATTGGTAGCAAACCTGTCACTTGGTTTGAAGAAAATGCTTCTCAACCTATTCGTTGGCAGAAGTTAGCTATTGATATTCAAAAATATGGTATCCGTAATTCTCACATAACTGCGATCGCACCTAATACTTCTTCTTCCTTGGTTCAAGGTTGTACCGCTAGTGTGTTACCTGTTTATAGTAGATTCTTCTATGACAAATGGGCTAAAGGAACTGTACCCATTGCACCGCCTTACGTTCAGGATAAATATTGGTTTTACCAAGAAAACAAAACCCTTCATCAAGATCAAGTAGTAAGCGCGATCGCAACTATTCAACAATGGATAGACACTGGGATTTCCATGGAACTACTGTTCAACTTAAATCAGGGAGTATATTTTGCAGATGAGCCTGAAAGATCATTGAAAGCAAAAGATATATTTGATACTTTAATGATGTCATGGGAAAAAGGTTGTAAAGCCGTTTACTATG
The DNA here is from genome assembly GCF_000317675.1 of Cyanobacterium aponinum PCC 10605. Classification (NCBI taxonomy): domain Bacteria; kingdom Bacillati; phylum Cyanobacteriota; class Cyanophyceae; order Chroococcales; family Geminocystaceae; genus Cyanobacterium; species Cyanobacterium aponinum. The sequence continues at coordinate 564,623 of NC_019776.1, read as the reverse complement.
TACGCATCGTGCAAAGAGACTCATTTAAAGAAGAATGTACCGCTTGTGCGAATTAAGCTATAACGAAACAAAATATCACCTAGAATGTCAGTAGAAAGCCCTCATCATAAACTCAACAAACCTAATCGTTTTGGTAAAGGTGAGGAATTTTGAGATCTACTTTGACACAACCCTGCTTTTTTAGGGGAGACACAAAGGGCAAAAGGCAAGGGACAAAGTTAAAAAGGCAATGGGCAACAGTGTTTAATTAACTTCCCCCTTTCACCTCTTCCCCTCATCATCTCTTCTCCTCAACACTCCAAACTGAGGTTAAATAATTAAACGGCAACTATTAACCTGTTCTTAACCGAATATTTCTTCATAACAATATATAATTATGGAAGTATATAAATATTTACGATACTAATACAAGACTACTTGATAAAACTTTTAAGGCAAAGTAGTCATTAAAAAATCTGATTCCATACTTATCTATATAATAATTACCTAACATGAATAACTTATCTTCCTCTGATTTTTACGAGGACGTAGTTTTAAGGGCAGAAAACGTTGACGTTTACTACGGCTCTCACAAGGCTGTTGCAGGAGTTAATCTGGATATACCCAAAAATAATGCGATCGCATTTATTGGTCCTTCAGGATGTGGAAAAAGTACAATTTTACGCTGTTTTAACCGCATGAATGACCTTGTGGCTAGTGCGAGAATTAAGGGTAGAATTACCTTTAAAGATAAAGATATTTATGCCAAAAATGTTGATCCTGTGTTAGTTAGAAGTCGAATTGGCATGGTATTTCAAAAACCTAATCCGTTCCCGAAATCTATCTATGAAAATATTGCATGGGGTGCAAGAATCAACGGTTATAAAGGCAATATGGATGACTTAGTAGAAGAGTCATTACGCAAAGCGGCTTTATGGGATGAAGTAAAAGACAAATTACGTCAGAGTGGTTTAGCCCTTTCAGGAGGACAACAACAACGTTTATGTATTGCCAGAACTATCGCTCTACAACCAGAAGTAATCTTGATGGATGAACCTTGTTCGGCTCTTGATCCTATTTCTACCTTAAAAGTAGAAGAATCTATTCACGAATTAAAAAGAAATTTTACCATCGTCATTGTTACCCATAATATGCAACAGGCTTCAAGGGTTTCAGACTATACAGCCTTTTTTAATGCCAAAAGTATAGAAGGGGGTAGCGGTAAGCTAGGATATTTAGTGGAATATGATCAAACAGACAGAATATTTCAAAATCCTGCGGAAGAAGCCACTCAGGAATATGTTAGTGGACGTTTTGGTTAATAACTAACCTGAGTTCGAGATAAATTTTTATCTATGAATGATAATGATGGCGAAAAGGGCAAAGGGCAAGGGGCAAGGGGCAAGGGGCGAACCCCCCTTTATCCCCCCTCGAGAGGGGGGAGGGCAAAGGAAAAATTAAGAATAAAAAACTCCGAATACTTATTACTTTCTTCTAAAACCTGCAACCTGAAACCTGACACCTGACACCTTATCCCCCTTATCCCCTCATCCCCCCATCTCCCTCTCTCCTCAACAGTCCAATCCTATATTCTCTTGTAGAACTGAGGTAAAAATATATCCTGATAGCAACTTTTAATGATAAAATAATTTGTCAACTGTGCTATACAGACTACGGCAAATAAAAACTTAATTGATCAGGAAGAATATTGATGCCCAAAATAGGCGTAATTTACAACGATATTAAACCCATTGCTTGTCAAGTCGCCACGGAGTTAAAGGAAAAATTGACAGCCGAAGGTTATCAAGTTCACCTCGCTACTGGTTACGCCGGTATTTTAGGATATTCCAGACCCGATCGCCCCGTTTGTTATAGTGCCATTGAAAAAATTGCTCCTTTCGGCTTTGACCAAGATATGAAATTTGTCATTGTTTTGGGAGGAGATGGTACAGTTTTATCTGCTTCTCGACAGGTTTCTCCCCACAATATTCCTATTTTAGCCGTCAATACAGGGCATTTAGGCTTTTTAACGGAAATCTACCTTAACCAACTACCAAAAATATTAGATGCCGTTTTAAGAGACGAGTATGAAGTGGAAGAACGTTCCATGATGCGGGTTCAAGTAATTCGAGATGGACATTTACTCTGGGAAGCCCTTTGTTTAAATGAGGCTGTCATACATAGAGAACCATTGACAAGTATGTGTCATTTTGAAATTGCCATTGGCAGACACGCCCCCGTTGACATTGCCGCCGATGGGATAATTATATCAACTCCCACAGGTTCAACGGCTTATTCTTTGAGTGCAGGAGGCCCTGTGGTTACTCCAGATGTACCCGTATTTCAGTTAGCACCCATTTGTCCTCATTCTCTTGCTTCCCGTGCGTTGGTTTTCTCTAATCAAGAACCTGTAACTATTTATCCTGCCACTCCCAATCAAATGGTGATGGTGGTTGATGGTAATGCTGGTTGTTATATTTTACCAGATGATCAAGTAGTAATAGTGCGATCGCCCTATCCAGCCAAATTTATCCGCTTACAGTCTCCCGAATTTTTCCGTATTCTCCGAGAAAAACTAGGTTGGGGATTACCTCATATTGCCAAGCCAACCTCTGTAGAAATTCCCTAATAATAATAATATGATACTACCTCACCTGAGTTCGATATAAAATTGTTTAGCGGTGATAGGGAAAAGTATTTTTTTTGAGATAAACTGCGGTTAAATTTATTGAAAATACATTTTATTGAACATTTAAACCATTTCTTTTAAATATTTCTGAAACTTTAGCAATCAATTCGGGGGAGGGTGTTTGGGTATCTTTTAGTTGATAGTCATATCCTAACTGTTCCCATTTATATTCACCCATTTTATGAAAAGGTAAAACTTCAACTTTTTCAACATTTTTTAATCCTGCTACAAACTCAGCTAACCCTTGAACATTATGATCAGGATCTGTTAGATTAGGCACTAAAACAAAACGAATCCATGTTGGTTTATTAATTTTCGCTAAATAATTGGCAAAATCAAGGGTGGGTTGCAGAGAAACACTTGTTACTCGTCGATAAATTTCAGGATCATAAGATTTAATATCCAACAACACTAAATCCGCCGATTCTAATACTTCCTTGGCTTGATTTAACTGCACATATCCAGAAGTATCCAAAGCCGTATGAATTCCTTTTTTATGGCACTCCTGAAAAATTGCTTTGACAAATTCTGGTTGCATTAAAGGCTCTCCTCCTGTCACTGTAACGCCCCCCCCTGAATAATCGAAATAAGAATGATATTTCTCAATTTCCTCGATTAACTCCCCCACTGTTATTTTTTTTCCATTTTCTATATGACGACAATCAGGATTGTGACAATATAAGCATCTTAGAGGGCATCCTTGGGTAAAAACAACGAAGCGAATACCAGGGCCATCCACTGTGCCACAACTCTCTGTGGAATGAATTAAACCAGTAATCAAATTATTATCATTCATACAATAAGTTGGTTAAATTTCTGATGTTTGATGAGGTTCTTTTTTTGCCCTCTAATATCATTCTATGTCAACTTACTTTGAGTAGTTAATTTTATCTAAAACCCTCCATTTAGGAGATATTCTTGGCTCTTCTACAATAGTTATGATAAATTAATAGAAACTAAATTATGTAACTTTTATTGAACAGTGTTTATAGGAAAATAAAAACTCAAAGTTTATAAATTATTATTTAATAATTGCCTTTTGCCCTCCCCCCTCTCGAGGGGGGATAAAGGGGGGTTTGCCTTTTGCCTACCCTAACCAATAATTTACACGACGAGAAGTAATAGAGTCATATTTTTATATCGAACTGAGGTAAGATATGGTAAATTTGAAGACTTTATTCTATAGTTGAACTAGCTAAATTATGTATTTTATTTAATTCATCGGGAGACATTTTTTCTAAATGTTTTAACACCAAATTCATTCTTCCTTGAGAGCGCAATTTTTCTTCATGACGGGCTAAAAAATCCCAATACAAATAATTAAAAGGACAAGCATTTTCTGTAGTTTTTTCCTTGGGATTATAAGAACAATTAGAGCAGTAATCACTCATTTTATTGATATAGTTAGCCGAAGATGCGTAGGGTTTTGATGCCAATAAGCCACCGTCAGCAAACTGCCCCATTCCTAACACATTAGTTTGCATTACCCAGTCATAAGCATCTATATAAGCACTGTGAAACCAATTTTCTATTTCTTGAGGAGAAATACCTTTAATTAAAGCATAATTACTAATTATCATTAATCGCTGAATATGATGAGCATAACCTGTATTTTCTGTTTGTTTTAGTACTTGTTTTAAACAGTTCATTTTTGCTTGGTTACTATCCCAAAAAAAAGATGGTAAGGGGTGTTGATGATTAAACCAGTTTGCTTGAAAATAATCTTCTTCTACATAATGGTAAATTCCATACATATATTCTCGCCAACCTAATATTTGTCGAATAAATCCTTCTACAGAATTTAAAGGAAATGATTTTTCATAATAAGCCCTTTCTACTGTTTTAATAACTTCTAAGGGTTGTAATAAACCCACATTAAGATAAGGAGAAATAAGACTGTGCCACATAAATTCTTGGTTAGTTATCATTGCATCTTGATACGTTCCAAATTTTTCTAAACGATAATTAATGAAATTATCTAATACTTTTAAAGCATCTTTTCTTGTCACTGCCCAGTTAAATTTATCACTATTACCATAGGTTTTTATGTCTAGCTTGTTAACTTTTTCTATTACTTTTTTTGTTATATTATCCAGCTTAAATACCAGAGGTTGAGGAGGGGATAAGTTATTTTTAGGAGGTTTTCTATTTTCTTTATCTAAGTTCCATTTTCCACCTACTGGTTGATTATTTTCTGTTAATAATATTTGCCATCTTTTTCTACTTTCTCTGTAAAAATCTTCAAGAATTAACCTTTTTCTTTTATCTGCCCATTGTTTAAATTCTTCTGGTTGCCATAGAAAATTTGGGTTAGGATACAGTTTTACTTCACAGTTTAATTTTAGGTTTTTAATTGATTGTAAAAAGGTGCGATCGCACGGAGTTATTGTTCTGATTTCTGTGAGACTATATTTTTGAATTGTATTAAATAAACCTTCATCAAAATTTTCGACTATTTGATAATTTATTTGCCAATTATTTATCCTTAATTCTTCAGCATAATGACGCATTGCTGACCAAATAAAGATTAGTTTTTGTTGATGATAATTTCTTTTTTTGATATGATTTAGTGATTCAATTAAAATAACTATTACTTCTTTTTTGTTAGCTTCTAATTCCGCTAAAATAGGATGATTTTCAATCAGTTGATCCCCTAAAATCCAAACACCAATAGTCATAATTTTTATGAGAAATTTTCTATAATTTTATTTTAATGATAAAAGGTGTAATTATTACGATCACCTTTAGTGATACTGCTCGATCGAATCTATTTTTAAGGTAAGTTAATAATATATTGACATGAATTAGAGATTCGATTTATGTTTTCCCTGTCACAAAACCACCCTATTAACTATAACTTTCTTCGGGTTGCCTTAGATACTTCTTTGCTCGATGTGATTAAACTATTAAGTAATAGTCACAAAGATAGACAAAATCAGGGATTAAGTTGTGTTGTAGTAATTAATCAAGAAAGATTAGTCGGCTTAGTTACGGAAAGAGATATAGTTAAAATATCCTCCCAACAGTTGCCTTTAGAAAAATTGGTTGTCGCTGAAGTAATGACAAGGGATTTAATTACCTTTTCTGTGGATAAGTTAGGTAATATAACAGATTTAATTGATGTTTTTCGTCAATATAATATTCGTCACTTACCCATTGTTAACCATAATCGAGAAGTTTTAGGTATAGTTACCCCTGAAAGTATCCGTAGCGGTTTGCAACCTCTGGATTTACTCAAGCATCGTTATGTTTATGATGTAATGCGTCGCAATATTATTTGTGGCTACCCTCAGCAAAAAGTAATTGATTTAGTTCACATTATGGCACGTAATGTTATCAGTTGCATCGTCATTGCTGAAGAGATAAACAAAAATACAGTAAAACCCTTGGGGATTATTACCGAAAGAGATATTGTGCGTTATCAGGCTTTAGGTATTAATATTACTCAGATTAGTGCCGAGGAAGTTATGACACAACCTCTAACGATGATAAAAAAAGAAAAATCCTTATGGGATGCCCATTTAATAATGTCAGAGTATGGTTTTCGTCGTTTAGTGGTGGTGGATGATGAGGGAGATTTACAGGGCATTATTACTCAAAGTAGCATTTTAGAGGGAATAGATCCCAGAGAATTACAGGGAGTTATTAAAGTTTTAGAAAAACAAGTTGAAGTTTTACAAACAGAAAAAACTCAATTATTAAAGGAATTATTAAGCCAACAAAAGCAAAATTTACAATCAGCCGAGAGGAGGGGAAAGTTAATTTCTGATATTGCCCTGAGAATTCGCACCTCTTTAAATTTGAAAACCATTTTACAAACTGCCGTTGATGAGGTTTTATCTCTCCTCGATACGGAGAGGGTTATTATTTATCATTTAGAAGGCAACCATAATCATATCACTGTAGAAGCATTAAAAAATAATTCCTTCTCCTTAGCAAATTATTCCCTCGATGATGAGTGTTTGAGACAAGAATTTTTACAATCGGGCAATTTATGGAAAACAAAAGTTATTAATGATATTGATGAAGAAGCGATCGATTCTTGCTATCATCGACTAATAAGTAGATTTGGGGTTAAAGCCTGTCTAATTACCCCTTTAATAGTTAATAGTAGTCTTTGGGGATTATTAATTGTCCATAATTGTCATCAACCTCGGCAATGGCAAGGAGGAGAAATCGAATTTTTAGAACAATTGTCAGTACAATTAGGTATAGGAATTCAACAAGCCACTCTCTTACAACAACTGCAAGAAGCCAGACAAAATTTAGAAGTTAAAGTCACTAAACGCACAGCAGAATTGCAAAAAATTAATGATAAATATCAACAAGAGTTAATTAAATCTAAACAAACTCAAGTCAACTTACAAAAAACAGAAAAAACCCTTGCAGGAATTTTAAACGTGGCTAATGATGCCATTATCTCCATTAATCCTCAACAAGAAATAATTATGTTTAATCAAGGGGCATCAAAATTATTTCAATATACTCCTGATGAGGTAATGGGAAAACCCCTAGATATATTAATCCCAACACGTTTTATCACTATCCACCGTCACCATGTGGATGAATTTCAATCCCAATCAAAAATTCCAATTTGTCGAGAAATGGGGGAAAGAAAACAACGATTAGTTTTTGCCCGTCGTCGGGATGGTAGTGAATTTCCCGCAGAGGCTTCTATTTCTAAATTGATAACTGATGAAAAAGAAGTTATCTTAACAGTGATTTTAAGGGATGTTAGTGAAAAAAGAGCCATGGAAGCTCAAATCAGGGAATTAGCTTATTTTCTGGAAGTTAGTTTAAATGAAATTTACGTTTTCTCCGCAGATGATTTAAAATTCCAATATGCCAATTCTACTGCCTTACAAAATATTGGCTACGAGAAGGAAACGTTGCAAACTATGACTCCATTGGAGATTAAACCAGAGTATGAGAAGGAAAATTTTATCGAATTGCTTCAACCTTTATTAACGGGAAAAAAAGAAAACATACAGTTTCAAACTATTCATCGCCGCAAAGATGGTAGTGATTACCCTGTAGAGGTGAATATGCAATTAGTTAAACAGGAAGGTAAATCAGTCTTTTTGGTTGTTGCTAATGATGTTACAAAAAAACAGGAAGTAGAAAATGCCTTGAGAGAAAGTGAAAAAAGGTTTCAAATGATGGCAGATAATGCACCTGTATTAATTTGGTTATCTGGCAAAGATGGTAATTGCACTTATGTTAATAAAACTTGGTTGGAGTTTACAGGTAAAACTTTAGCCGAGGAAATTGATACTGGTTGGTTAGATAATGTACATCCAGAAGATAAAGATAAATGTAAGGAAGTTTATTACTCTTCTTTTGAAGGACATTTTCCTTTTCAAATGGAGTATCGTTTGCGTCGTTATGATGGGGAGTATTCTTGGTTTTTAGATGTGGGCGTGCCTCGCTATGATAATGATAGTAATTTTTTGGGTTATATCGGTTCTTGTACTAATATAGGCGATCGCGTTCGTATTGAAAAAGAATTACAAAAGCAGTTGCAAAAAAGTATTTTATTGACAAGGTTAACCGACAGAATCAGACGTAGTTTAAACTCGGAAGAAATATTTTTGACGGCGGCAGAGGAGATATGTAAGGCGTTTGGAGTAGATCAGACTCTGATTTTTACCTGTGAGTCAGGAAGTGCAGAAAAGCAACCAAAAACTATGAGGTGTGTTTCTGAGTATATTCTAGGAAAATATCCTTCTTGTTTAAATGTAGAAATTCCTGTGATTAATAACCCCTACATGGAATTAGTTTTGGAGAGGGAAAAAGCGATTCCTATAGATAATATCGAAAATCATCCCTTATTCACCAATGAAAGGGAAAAAGAAATTGTCGCTAAAATGCAACTAAAATCTCTTCTTGCTTGTGGTACTTTTTATCAGGGTAAAATTAATGGTAGCATAGGTTTACATCACTGCGATCGCATTCATATTTGGAGTAAAGAAGAAATCGAACTTTTAGAAGCGGTTGCCGCCCAATTAGGAATAGCCATTGCCCAAGGGGAATTATTGCAAAGGGAAAAACAAAGACTACAACAACTGGCGCTCAAAAATAAGGAATTGCAAAAGGCAAAACAGGAAGCCGAGTTAGCCAATCAGGCAAAAAGTGATTTTTTAGCGATTATGAGTCATGAAATTCGCACTCCTATGAATGGGGTTATTGGCATGACAAATTTATTAGCAGACACACCTCTTAATTCTGAGCAATTCGACTTTGTTAAAACTATCCGTCATAGTGGTGAAAGTCTCTTGGTGATTATCAATGATATTTTAGATTTTTCTAAGATTGAATCAGGAAAATTAGAGTTAGAAAAGAAACCTTTTAATTTAGAAGAATACATCCAAAGTGCTATCGATTTATTTAGTTTTCAAGCCCAAGAAAAGAAAATAAAACTTACCTACAAATATCCTAATTATATTCCTAAAAACTTTCTCGGAGATTTTATCAGAATTAAGCAAATACTTATTAATTTAATTGGAAATGCTCTTAAATTTACGGATAAAGGTTCTGTAGCTGTTTATATAGAAGGGCAAAAACAAGAAAAAAATAATTATAAAATACAGTTTGCAGTTCAAGATACAGGTATCGGAATTCCTCCAAAAAAACGCGATCGTTTATTTAAGGCTTTTTCTCAAGTAGATGCTTCCACATCTCGAAAATATGGCGGTACAGGATTAGGATTAGCCATTAGTAAACGTCTAGTAGAAATAATGGGCGGTACAATGTGGGTTGAGTCGGAAGAAGGGCAAGGCCCTACATTTTATTTTACGATAGTTCTTCCTTTGGTGGAGATAGAAAAAAATACTTCCCTTAGTCAGATTAATTCTTTTGAAACCATCACCACTCTTCCTCAATATTTAATTCTCTTAGCTGAAGATAACAAAGCTAATCAAAAAGTAGCCTCTTTAACTCTGAAAAAATTAGGTTATCAAGGAGATATTGTTAATAACGGTTTAGAAGTAATTGAAGCAGTGCAAAAAACAAATTACGATCTGATTTTTATGGATATACAAATGCCTGAAATGGACGGTTTACAAGTCACTCGTTGGATTCGCTCTCATCTTACCCAACAACCGTATATCGTAGCGATGACAGCTAACGCTATGGAACGCGATCGCACCATTTGCTTAGAAGCAGGAATGAATGACTATATAGCGAAACCTTTACAAATAGACGCTTTAAAACAAATATTGGATAAATTTCAAAACCAGAAATAAGAAAAAACGCTCCCCTCTACTGTGGGAGAGGGGTTGGGGGTGAGGGCAAGATAATTTTGCCCTGACTTTGAAAAAACCCTAGATTTCTCCCTCTCCCCTCATAACCTCATCTTATCCGATATTCTTAAACCGAACGAAGGTTAATTACTGTAAACTAAAAAAATAAAATATAACCTAAAAGTTAAGTGTGAATAATCAAACAAAAAAGATAAACTTAATCACTCAATTAAATTGGAAACCTTGGTTATTTTTAACACCAGCCTTAACCCTATTAACTATTTTTTTATTCATACCTATTTTAATGGTATTTTACTTAAGTTTTACTGATGGTAATATAATTCAAATTAGTTGGATTGGACTCAAAAATTATCGAAAACTATTAATAGATCCAGATTTTTCTCAAATTATTTTTAATACAATTTACTTCTCAATTTTTACTATTATTCCCAGTTTAATTATTCCTTTATTTTTAGCGATATTACTCAATCAAAATTTACCTTTAAAAGGATTTTTCCGCACAGCTTACTTTCTTCCCTCCATAACATCTTTAGTCGCTATGGGATTAGGATTTCGTTGGTTATTTCAAAATAATGGCACTATTAATCAAATATTATTAAAACTTAATTTTTATCCCATCAATTGGTTAAATAGCACATTTTGGGCTATGCCCGTACTTATTCTTTTTAGCACATGGCGACAAATAGGTTTTAACTTAGTCGTTTTTCTTGCAGGATTACAAATAATTCCTCAAAATCGCTATGAAGCCGCCGAATTAGACGGTGCAAATTTTTGGGCAAAAATATGGTACATTACCTTACCCGCCTTAAAACCAACCCTTATTTTTGCGACTATTACTACAACTATTTTTACCCTGAAATCCTTTGAACAAGTTTACATAATGACAGGAGGAGGCCCCTCTAATTCCACGAATATTTTAGCTTTTTATATTTACGAATTAGCTTTCCGCCAATTTAATTTCGGCTACGCTTCTGCCACTACCACAATTCTCCTGCTAGTAGCTTTAATTTTAGTTTCCCTGCAATTATTTACCACCAAAGATAATGAGTAGAGAGAAAGGGAGATGAGAGAAGAGGGTGAGAGGGAAAACTAATTCTTAATTCTTCATTTTTCCTTTGCCCCTTGCCCTTTTTACTTTTCATGTTTATAAGCCCCCAATTCCGGATAAAAAGGTGCAGTTTCCTGACAAAAACTAACCCCTAATTTAGATAACATAGATTCTAAAACATGATTAGGAGAAAAACGTAAATAATCACTATTAATTTCTAAACTAACATGACGATTTCCTAGATGATAAGCCGCTTTTAGCAAATTTAATGTATCCAATGCCTTCACTGTGATAACGGGTTCTAATTTTGCTTTTATCTCGACAAAAAAACTCTCATCATCATTAGTTAATATATCTCCTTCCATCAGCACATTTCCCCTTTCTAAATTTAATTTAATATATTTATTTTCATTTTCACTAATCGTATCAACCCGTATTTTTTGTTTAACTTTTGTTCTTTCTTCTGCTGTTAAATATATTTCTAAATTCACCTTATTACGAAGAAAAAATTTACTTTTTTTAGTCAGAATAATCATCTCTCTAAATTATAGTAATAGACCAAAATTAATGACTGTTCAGAGTGTGGTTATGATAAATTAAGAGAAACAGGACTTCTATAACCTTTATTGAATAGTGTTTATAGTAAAATAAAAACTGAAAGTTTATCAATTATTATTGAATAATCGCCTTTTGCTTTTTGTTTTTTGCCTCTTCCCTACTTTAACCAATAATTTACACGACGAGAAGTGATAGAGCCAAATTAATTAATCGGGTGATGAACAGTTACTAATTTTGTACCATCAGGAAAAGTAGCCTCTACTTGAACTTCTTCCACCATTTCTGAGATACCCTCCATTACATCATTTTTAGTTAATAAAGTACGCCCGTAACTCATCAACTCTGCCACTGTGAGCCCTTCCCTTGCACCTTCTAAAATAGCCGCAGAAATATAGGCAACAGCTTCAGGATAATTTAGTTTTAAACCTTTTGCTTTTCTTCTCTCTGCCAATAAACCCGCAGTAAAAATTAACAATTTATCCTTTTCTTGAGGTGATAATTCCATAATTTAATAATAATTGATAATTACTATATTTTCTAATAATATAATGGAGAAAGTGAAAATAACCAAATATCTTGATATGAAGATATACTGTGCTTACTTGGGTTTTTATATTTTTTAAGCAATTAGCTATCAACATAATAACTACAATGGTTAGCCTTTACTTTCAGTACTATTTTACTGTCACTTATTATATAGCGTTCGTCAATCATTTGTAATAATCAATTATTGAAAATCCTTAAATGATTAAGCCCAGTCGCTTCTAACTTTTTAACTTTTAATTTCCATCTTCCAACAAAATATTATGAATCAAATGAAATTATTATATAAGTTGTCTGATTAACAATTAAATCAGCTAAAATTTCTCATAATAGTTATAAATATTTTTCTTTACTAATTCTGAAAAAAATATTAATTATAAACAAGCTATATTCTTTTAAAACTTAATTCAAAAGAAAGGTAAAAACAGTTAATGAAGATTAATCAAAATTATATTAAACACATTTTAGCAGTTGAGTGTGGCAGTTGGAAAAAAACTTTTTTCCTAGATAAAGATAACTATTCCATTGGGCGAAATTCTACTAATACTTTTTTCTGTCATCATCGAGTTATTTCTCGTAATCATGCACATATTATTAGAGTAAATTATCAAAGTTTAGTGGATTCAGAGCGATCGGAAAATGTTTTTTGGTTAATGGATGGAGATTTTTTCGGAAGAAGAAGCACCAATGGTATTTATGTCAACGGTAAAAAATGTTTTTGTGCAAAGCTAAATCCGGGAGATATTATCTTTTTTGGTGGAATAGATGTTAAAGCAAAATATGATATTGTCAACCTTCAATCAAAGACTTTTTATAGTATTGCTTACCCTGACTATGAATCAATTTTTGCTGAAAAAGTATATAATTCAGAGATGTCAGATTTAAGCATATTTAGTGCTTTTACCGATGAAAATTTTGCTATTTTAGAGCTTATTTCTCAGGGTGTATTTATTGTTAATTTAGAATCATCTGAGATTGTTAAAGTAAATCAGAATTATGCTCAAATGTTGGGCTATTTAAGTTCAGAAATAATTGGCTTAAAATTGGAAGAATTAGATTGTTGTGAAAAGGAAATAATTAACCATGATTTATCAACTTTAGCTCAAAATAATGTTAAGAGTTGTAGATATTCAATTCATCAAGGAAAAGAGAAAAAACTAATCAATGTTTTAGTGAAAAGTGTTCCGATTAATTATCAAGAACAAAAATGTATTTTAGTATCCGTTGAAAATAATAGTAATTTACAGAAGTTAGAAGATGCTTTGCGTTATCAAAGTTCTCATAATTTGAGTACCAATTTAGGAAATAAGAATTTATTAGAAAAACAATTAGCATGGTCTTTAGGTTTTAATAGTTTAAAAGAAAGTAATATTGCCTTAATCAAAATAAAAGTTAATCAATGGGATAATATCAGTAATTATTTTTCTCAAGAAATTGTAAGTAAGTTATTAGAAAACTTAATTTTTATAATTAAAAAACATCTTTCTTCTATTGATTGTTTATGTCAAATATCTGCGGATGAATTCATTATTTTAAAAGAGGAAATCATCAATGAATCTCAGGTTAATACTATTATTGAGCAAATTTTAACTGATTTAAAACAACCTATAACAATTAATGGAAATTCAATTATTTTAAATGTTAATTTAGGTGTCACTATTCATCCTCAAGATGGCAAAAATTTTCATGAGCTAATAAAAAATACTAATATAGCTTTAGAAAGCAGTTATGAATATGGTAATAGCAATTGTCAATTTTTTACAGAAAATATAGCTAAGACAATAACTATCAAAAATAAAAATTTCATGTTAATGAACGATGTAATTAGTAGTAATAAATTTGTCTTAAAGTATTCTCCTATAGTCAGCGCAAAAACAGAAATTTTAAGTGGTTTTAATGCAACAATTAATTTTGTAGAAGAAAAAACAGATTTGCAAGAATTAGATATTTTATTAAAAGTTCAAGAATCCAATTATGATGAAGATTTATTATTGTGGTCATTGGAACAAATACTAAAAGATTATAATTCATGGATGGAAGATAGACAAACTTTTGACCTCAAAATAAGTTTAAAAGTTCTCTTATCAACTCTAATGAAAGATAATGTCATTGATAAAGTTAGTGAGTTAATTACTCCTGAAAACCAGTTTCCTTCTGTAGAATTAGAAATTGTGTTGGATAATAGTTTGGTTGAAGAGAATTTCATTATTGAGCGTTTAAATATACTTAGTAATAGTTCTTTAAACTATGGTTTATTTAGTCCAGATATTCAGACATTTTTTGCTTTTATGAGGGAGAAAATAAAAGTAAATACCTTGAAAACTTCTCCTCGTTTGATTAAAAATTTAGAGGGCAATTCAGGAGAAGAAAAATTAATAAGTTGTGGGGTTGATTTAGCTCAATTTTTAAATGTAGATTTAGTTATAGAAGGGGTTAGCACTGAAAATCAGAAAGATATTTTATCGAGCATTGGTTGCGACAGGATGCAGGGTTTATTCTTTTCTCCTGCTTTAGAATCAGAAAAAGTACCTTATTTTTTAGAAAAATCAAGGGTTGAATAATTTTTTGTTTTTGAGCAAATATTCAATACTTGGTAGTTTAGATTTAAGAGTTAGAATTGTTGCTTTTGTTGAAAATGGTAACTGTATTACAACAGCTTGTCAGGAATTTCAAGTTTCCTAAACTTCCATCTGTCGATGGTTGAGTTAAGGAAGAACTTATAAGTAATTAATCTTACTATGAATTGATAAGCCACAATATTTCAATTTCCTAAAGACGAATTAAAATATTGTTACCATGGGTATCTGTACCGCAAGTGGTATATAAATTGTATCTACGGGCTAATTTTAAGGCTTGAGTTGTCTGTTTAACACTAGGTATCCAAGGTTGGGGATTACCGTAGGCATAATAGACTTCTACTCCGTCAATACCAACTTCATAAGCCTCTCTAATCAATTCCTCGGCACTACGACGATAACGAAAGGGGTGAGCTAAAACGACTAATCCTCCTGCTCGATGTAAGGATTTTATGACTTTTTCCGCTTTGGCATTTTTTCCTTCGGGATTTTCCCCTGTTAGATATTTTTGTAAATGTTCACTTTCAGGGTCAAAACCGTAACCTAAAATGTGTACATTTGTTCCGTTTAACTCTGAAGTAATTTCAATTCCAGTCCACAAATAGGGTAGGCTAACTCTTGGATTAAATTTTGATTTCTCTTGTAACCATTTATACGCACGATAAAAACCTTTGACGCTGTGATGATCAGAAATAGCTAAACCTTTTAAGCCAAGTGCGATCGCTTGTTCTATTAAGGATTCAGGGGTTAATTGACCATCAGAACAACTTGTGTGTAAATGAAAATTATATTGATAAGGACAACTATTATTATCTACTCTTTCCCATACATTCGCCAATCTCACAGTATCTTGAGGACGCTCATCTAGTAATTGAAATGGATTTGTTTCTGCTTTTAGTAACATTGTCTTAGCAACTATTACGAATTATTAAGTTTAATTTAACAAAAATTTTCCGTAATTGACTGTAATTTTTGAAAAAATTGGCAAAATATTTGTTATCTCGATCATTCCTTTTTTTTATATAAGTCTAAATACTTAGTCCCTATATATTCTTTTTTATCAATAATTAAATTGGTAACTAATTTTTCAGAATCAGGGGTTTAGTAGTTAATAATATCTAACTCAGCCTTGATACTTAAGTGTTTATAACGTCCTAACTTATTTTGTTTTTTCTGAAAAGGAAAGAGCAGAATTTTATTTTTCACCACATTTAATAAGATTAAAATAGACTGTATTTCATTAGGTACAATTTTAGTTTGCCATCGGTGAGGACTACAAAATAAAAACTCTACTAATGTGCGGTACTCAGATAAATTTAGTTGCGGATATTCTATCAATAAATCTACTTTTCTACTTCTAAAATTCACGTCTTTAACTATGCCGTTTAGGGTTAAATTTAACTCATTAAAATGTAATTCAACCGTTGAATCATGTTTAATTAATGGCAAAGAATAGTTATCAGGAAAAGATATTTTTACTCCTTTTTCAGAGAGGGAATAACTAAAGCCATATAATTGTATATTGTTATTAATCTTGATGTTAATGGAAGTATTAATATTTAACCACGGATAAAAATCTTTTTGAGGTTTTTCGACAAAAGCTAATATTGCCACAGTTAAAAGTATTAAATAGTATAAATTCCAAAAAATACCTATTTCTAAACTGCTGTAAGCAAATCTTAATTCTACTATCAAGCTATTAACTGATTCACTATTAAACAATAAATAAATACAAACAATTAAACTAGATAGTGTAGA
Source organism: Cyanobacterium aponinum PCC 10605 (assembly GCF_000317675.1). NCBI lineage: Bacteria > Bacillati > Cyanobacteriota > Cyanophyceae > Chroococcales > Geminocystaceae > Cyanobacterium > Cyanobacterium aponinum. Next base: position 548,210 of record NC_019776.1, on the reverse strand, counting down.
AATAAAAGCATAAATTAGAGGTAGAGCTAAATTCCAACGAAAAATAGCTTTATCGGTGCAAATTCCTTTCGGAGTAACTTTAAAACCTCCAGAAAAAGGCTTAACGAGAGTTTTAATGATTGCTAATGAAACGGGAAAAGCTAAAATTAAACTATAAATATCAGCGACAATTTTTGCAGTTGAATTATCACAAATTCGATAAAAAATCGTAAATTGAAATACCATTAATGGTAGAAAATATGAGAGCCAATCATGAACATTGGTGACTAAGGGAGGCATTTTAAATATAAAACAAAGGGGAAAAATAACAAGAGAAATTAAGATACTAATACTGGTAAACCAGTGAATAACTCCCGTTAGATAAATAATTCTTTGATGAAAATTTAAACCTTTAATGGTGAGAGGATTTGCAGAGACAAAAAAACCTTCCATTGTGCCTTGAGCCCATCGCATTCTTTGGCGAAATAAAGCAGGAATATTCTCTGGCACTAATCCGGCGCTTAATCTTTCTGTTAAATAAATTACTTCATATTTTTTCCCTAGTAAAAGAATTGTTGTAAAGTAGTCTTCGGCAACAGAATCAGTATAAAAGCCATTCACTTCATTAAGGGCGGATCTTCTGACAATAAAAGAGCTACCATAACACATAACGCTGTTATAATAGTCTCGCATTGGTTGATTAAGTCGAGAAGAGCATTCTTCTGTGGGATGTCCAAGGATATTCTCTAAGCCTAGATTTCGGGCAACGGTGTCTTGATTATAGTAGTGTTGATGGGTTTGTAATAAGCCTAATTCTGGTTTTTGGAAAAATCCTACTGTGCGAGTGAGAAAATTTTTACAAGGCACAAAATCTGCATCAAATACTGTCACTAAATCCCCGTTAGTTAATTTTAAAGCATGATTGAGGTTTCCTGCTTTTGCGTGTTGATGTTCTTCTCTGGCGATATAGTTACAACCTAATTGAAAGGCTAATTCTTCTACTTCTTTTCTATTGCCGTCATCTAAAAGATATACTTTTTTGTGGGGATATTCTATGGCTTGACAGCCAATTATTGTACGTCTTAAGATTGCGATCGATTCATTATAGGTTGGAATAAAAATGTCAACGGTGGGGGAATATTGATTTTCTTTAACGGTTGCTTCCCAAAAATCGGCTTCTTGATGACGATAGTTTCTTTTGATACCTAAAAATAACTCGAAATGGGGAACAATTAAAGTAATAAATTCAAGAATAAAAATAAATAAACTAATTGCAGTTGTGAGTTTTGTTGCTAAATTTAGGGTATAAAAACCTCTCCATAGAAGATACCTCACAGTCAACAAAAAGAAAACAGAAACTAATATTCCTCTACCTAATGGTGATTTCTTGTCGAAGAATTGAAGAATAATAATACCAAAAACAAACACACCTACGGTAGGTGCTAAATATAAAAAATCATTCATATTTTATGGTAGTGATTATTTTTTGAATAGTTTTTTGTAGTTTAAATAAACTCAAAATCACCAATAAATTTGTTTCAAGATATATCCTGAAAATAACCTTGTGATATTTGACACATCAATCTTAACAAATCTTTATAATTGTTTGAGGATGATAAAAGGAGGAAACTCGATTAACTCTCTATTCAACTAATGAATCTCGATTATAGATTATAACGTATCTAACATCGTCAGATGTTAATAAGCCACAGACAACGAGCAATAGGGTTAGTGTTGACGTTTTTTTAGCAATAATCGATTTTTGTGTTAAATTCGGCTGTTTTCTAATGTTATTGTTATTTTCGATTAAATCTGAGATGCGGTCACTGAAGATGTTTAGGAGCGTCAAATTTATTTGACATCAATATCTTCATATAAATCTAACACAGAGCAAGTAAAATTAATGCTATTTAAAGTTAATTTTTCTCCCTCTGAAAATGAGCTTAATTCCCATGAATTACAATTTTTTCTAGTGAATAAATCAACCCGTTTTTTTGTTTGAGAAATCAAAACATATTCTTGTAAAGTTTCTATGGTGCGATAGTCAGCAAATTTATCGCCTCTATCAAAAGATTCTGTACTTTCTGATAAAACTTCAATGATAATTTGTGGTGCTTTTTTGTAATAATTTAATTCTCGATCTTTTTCGTTACAGGTAACTATTACATCGGGATAATAAAACACATTTAAACGATCGATTCTTACTTTCATATCTGAAATAAAAACTCGGCAATTACTACCTTTTAAATGAGCTTTTAAGAGAGATGCCACATTAAGGGATATTGTAACATGAGCAGAACTTGCACCAGCCATTTCATAAACCTCACCATTGATATATTCATGCTTTGTTAAGGCTTTTTCCTCTTGGGTCAAATATTCTTCAGGGGATAAATTAGAACCTTTAATTGTTTCTTGAATTGCAACCATGACTTAAATCTGTATGGGATTTTATTTTTACTTTATCTTAACTTTCTTGATCATAATTTTATTATTTATTAACCTGAATTTGGATAATAACTTGTTAGGCTATAGGGGAAATACTGATTCAAGAAAATGATCTAATGAGGAGGTATCAATGAATATTTTTGATAATTTTATGAAAAAAACCACCGAAATCACAGACGATAAAAAAACCTCTAACAATTCTCTTCCTCCTAACAATAATAATGTTACTGTAGAAGACGATCGCACCGGTTTAAGTATTCCTACCCTAAAAAGGGCGATCGCAGATAACCTGTTTTACATCCAAGGGAAATTCCCCACTATTGCCACAGAAAACGATTACTACATGGCTTTAGCCTATACCATCCGAGACAGAATGTTACAAAGATGGGCAGTCACCGTTGATAGTTACTTACAATCAAAAACCCGTGTAGTTTCTTATCTTTCCGCCGAATACCTTTTAGGACCTCACTTGGGCAATAATTTAATCAACTTAGGCATTTATGATCGAGTTAAACAAGCAGTAGAGGAATTAGGCTTAGATTTAGAACATCTGATCGCCCAAGAAGAAGAGCCGGGGCTTGGAAATGGAGGGTTAGGGCGTTTAGCGGCCTGTTATATGGATTCTTTAGCTACTTTGGAAATACCTGCTATTGGCTACGGTATTCGTTATGAATTCGGTATTTTTGACCAAGAAATTCGAGATGGTTGGCAGGTAGAAATTACAGACCAATGGTTACGTTACGGTAATCCTTGGGAAATTCGTCGCCCTGAAGTAACCTACGAGGTGAAATTAGGGGGTCATGTGGAACATTATACCGACTCTCACGGGCATTATGGCAGTAATTGGGTGCCTGACTTGGTGGTGAAAGGGGTAGCTTATGATACTCCTATTCTCGGTTATCAAGTTAATACTGCTAATACTCTGCGTCTCTGGAAATCCGAAGCTCCAGAATCCTTTGATTTTCAAGCCTTCAATGTGGGGGATTATTACGGGGCGGTAAATGAAAAGGTTATTTGTGAAAATATCAGTAAAATTCTTTATCCCAATGATGAACAAATACAGGGTAAAGAGTTACGACTAAGGCAACAATACTTTTTTGTTTCCTGTTCTTTGCAAGATATGATTGCCTTACATTTAAGACGAGGTGGTAAGGTTGAAAACTTTTATGAAACTTTTGTCGTTCAATTAAATGATACTCACCCTGCCATTAGTGTAGCAGAGTTAATGCGTTTATTACTCGATGAACACGAATTAGATTGGGAAACTGCGTGGGATGTCACTACTCGCACTTTTGCTTATACTAACCATACTCTCTTACCCGAAGCCTTGGAGAAATGGAATTTAGACTTATTTGCTTCAATTTTGCCCCGTCATTTAGAAATTATCTATGAAATTAATCGCCGTTTCTTAGATGAAGTTGCAATCCGTTTTCCGGGGGATGAAGGCAAGTTATGGAGTTTATCTTTAATAGAAGAAGGAGAAGAAAAATCTATTCGCATGGCACATTTAGCCTGTGTCGGTAGTTTTGCCATTAATGGGGTGGCTCAATTACATTCAGAGTTGCTCAAAGAAACGGTTTTGAAAGATTGGTATGAGCTTTATCCTGAGAAGTTTAGCAACAAAACTAATGGGGTGACTCCTCGTCGTTGGATGGTGTTAAGTAATCCCCGTTTGACGGAGTTAATTACCAGTAAAATTGGCGATGGTTGGATTAAAAATCTTGAGGAGTTGAAGGGTTTAGAGAAATTTGCTGATGATGGGGCATTCCGTAAACAATGGATGGATGTTAAATTGGCGGTGAAGAAAGATTTAGCCTCTCAAGTTGAACAACAGCAGGGTATCAAAATTAATCCTGAGTCGTTATTTGATGTGCAAGTAAAACGGATTCACGAATACAAAAGACAACATCTCAATGTTTTACATATCATCACCCTCTATAACCGTCTCAAGCAACATCCTGATTTAGATATTGTACCCCGTACTTTTATTTTTGGCGGTAAGGCCGCACCTTCTTATCATGTGGCTAAGTTGATGATTAAATTAATTACTTCTGTGGCGGAGGTGGTTAATCATGATCCTGATGTGCGCGATCGCATCAAAGTGGTATTCATGCCAGATTATAATGTTACTAACTCGCAAAAAATCTATCCTGCGGCGGATTTATCAGAACAAATTTCTCTTGCAGGCAAAGAAGCATCAGGCACAGGTAATATGAAATTTTCTCTTAACGGTGCGTTAACCATTGGTACTTTAGATGGTGCAAATGTGGAAATCAGGGAATGTGTAGGGGAAGAAAACTTTTTCCTTTTCGGTTTAACCGCCCAAGAAGTCGAACAACTTAAATCCAGTGGCTATAACCCTTGGGACTACTATCATGATAGTCTAAAACAGGCGATCGACCAGATTTCTTCGGGATTTTTCTCCCACCGTGATGGTAGCCTATTTCAACGTCTGGTTAATTCTTTACTCTATGATGATCGTTATTTACTCTTTGCGGACTATCATTCTTACATTGAGTGCCAAGATCGTGTGGCAGAAGCCTACAGAGATAAAGATAAATGGGCAAAAATGTCTATTTTAAATGTAGCACGGATGGGCAAATTTTCGAGCGATCGCAGTATCAAAGAATATTGCGAAGACATTTGGAAAGTAAAACCTGTACCTGTTGAATTATATGATTTATGCCCTGATGGAGAATGTAAATTAGTTTAACTCAAGGGGCAATGAGCAAAGGAAGAATGAAAAATTAAAAATTAAAAACTTCTAACTCCTAACTCATTACCCCCATGTCATCCACAGAATATAGTTCTAATTCTTGTTCAAAAATATCATTGATAGCTAACATTTGACCATCTTTTGTCATCATTTTATGGTCTTTTGTTGCCTTAATAATTCGACCATCCTCCAATTCATATTCAAATAATTCCTGTGAGCCTCTGTCATGCCATTGAGCAATATTTTGAGTATAAATAAAGCCATTTTTATCCACACTATAAACTTGACAATTAATCTTTTCTTCTACTATTTTACCTATAGAAATTGCTCCATATTCTACTGTTAAAATTTCTGTATCATAACTCAAACAATACTCCGCAAATTTTACCATTTGCTCAAACAAATTTTCTGCGATCGCCTGATTTACTCCATTTTTTACCGCACCATCAATAAAAATTTCTCGATGTTTTTGCATTTCAGAAGCCTTTTTCTTACCCATAGCACGGCGTAACAAGTCTGCTTCTCCCAATGAATATCCTGCCAAATCTTGTGCCATTTTCATAATTTGCTCTTGGTAACATAAAACGCCATAAGTTTCCGTTAAAATAGGCTTCAACATGGGATGCTGAAACTCAATTTTTTCTCTACCATGTTTGCGATTAATAAAAATAGGAATCAATCCTGCATCTAATGGACCTGGACGATATAAAGCTAAAATAGAAGAAATATCCTCAATGCCAGACGGTTTTAAATCCCTTACAATCTGTTTCATCCCGTCAGACTCTAGCTGAAAAACCCCTTCCAAATCTCCTGATTCAAGCAGTTGATGGGTTTTAGCCACATCAGCAGGTAACTTTTTACTTGTGCCTTTTGCCAAAATTTCTAAAGCTTTTCTCTCCCCTAAAGGCAACTCATCTACTTCTATTTTTATGTGGCGATTATACTGAATTAACTCTGCTGTTTTTTGAATTGTAGTCAAATTCTTCAAGCCTAAAAAATCCATTTTTAATAAGCCTAAAGACTCTAAATCTTCCATAAAATATTGAGTAATAACCGCCCCTTCATTATTTTTTTGTAGAGGTACAATTTCATCTAATGGTTGACTAGAAATAACAACTCCTGCGGCATGAACTCCAAAAGTTTTATTAGTTCCTTCAATTCTAATTGCCATATCAATCCAACGCTTAACTTTTGGATCTGTATCGTATTTTTCCTTAAATTCTGGAGAGGGAGTTTCATCAGAAATCATCACCTTTAATTTAGTAGGTTTTCCCCTCGAAACGGGAATCAGTTTCGCCATATAATCAGACTCAGCATAAGGAATGCCAATCACTCTAGCCACATCTTTTAACACTGATTTAGACGTTAAACGGTTAAAAGTAATAATTTGAGCAACGTTACTTTCTCCGTATTTATCTGTGACATATTTAATCATTTTATCCCTTTTTTCTATGCAAAAATCCGTATCAATATCAGGCATAGATTTACGTTCAGGATTTAAAAATCTTTCAAATAATAAACCATGATGAACAGGATCAATATTGGTAATTCCCAACGCATAAGCTACCAGAGATCCAGCCGCAGAACCTCTACCAGGTCCTACAGGAATATTATTATCTCTAGCATATTTTATATAGTCCCAAACTACTAAAAAATAAGTGGAAAAACCCATCTTTTCCATCATCTTTAATTCATACTCTAAACGCTGACGATATTCGGGATTTATTTCACTACGTTTAATACATTTAAGTCTTTTTAATAAACCTTGCCATGTCACTTCTTCTAAGTAGCTTTCTGGAGTATGCCCTGCCGGTACTTTAAAATCGGGAATACGAGGTTCTCCTAACACATTATAAGGCTTAACTTTATCGGCTATTTCTAAAGTATTAATGATAGCTTTTTCAACGGTTTCACTATCAAGATGATCCCTGAATAATAGCCTCATTTCTTCAGGAGATTTAAGGTATTCTGTGCCTGAATATCTAAGTCTTTTTATCTCGTCAATATTTTTATTAGTTTGAATACATAAAAGAGCGTCATGGGCTTCTACATCATAACAGGAAATAAAGTGAGAATCATTAGTTGCTACTATTTTTATGTCTAATTCTTCACTTATTTTAACAATTTCAATATTGACAATTCTATCTTCTTGAGATCCATGATCCTGAATTTCTAAATAAAAATCATCACCAAAAACATTCTTATACCACTTAGCAACTTCCCTCGCTCTTTTATCATCCCCTTGTAAAATTGCTTGGGGAATTTCTCCCCCTAAACAGGCACTTGTTACGATTAATCCTTCATGATACTTTTCTAATAATTCTTTATTAACACAAGGGCGAGAAAAAATCCCCTTTCCTTGCATTCCTTCCAAGTGAGAAATAGTGGTTAATTTAACTAAATTTTGATAACCTTTTTTATCTTTTGCTAAAACAATTTGATGATATTTTCTGATTTTTTTGTGAGGAATTGTTATATCATCGTTAATTACATACATCTCGTTACCGATAATCGGCTTTATTCCTTTATTCAAACAATTTTTAATCAGTTGTATTGCTCCATACATTACACCATGATCCGTAACTGCGATCGCAGGCATATTTAATTCTGTAGCACGTTCTACCAAAGCAGGAATTTGAGAAGCGCCATCGAGCAAACTATAATCAGTATGGATATGTAAACCAACAAAAGACATTTTTTAGTGAATAAAGAATTAAGAATGAAAAATTAAAAACGGACATCTCCAGAGTTTAGGCAAGAAACCTTAAGCACAGGAAAAGATGTTAAATTATGGGAGAAGTCTAATTAATTATTATATACCAGCCTAAGCATTTGTTACTGATTAAATAACTTAATTTATCTATGACTACCGAAGATATTTATATTAAGTATTGGCAAAATAAAATAATTCAACAAAAACAAAAAAATCTCGAAGAAAAGAAAAAAGCAAGGGAAGTTTTAAATAAAATAAAACAAGTTTTAATCGAAGAATTTAGCGTAAATAAAATTATCCTATTTGGCTCATTGCTAACAGATAAATTTGACGAAGAATCAGACATTGACTTAGCGGTAGAAGGTATTAAAAAAAGTGATTTTTTTCATGCTTTTGCGGTAGTAAATGACTTAGGAATAAAATATATGGTTGATTTAAAACCATTGGAAGATTTAGAACCTTATTTCTTGGAAAAAGTATTAAAAAAAGGGGAATGTATCTATGAGAAAAATTAATGTTAATCAAATAACCGAAATAATCACCGATATTGAAAATGAGTTATCCAGGATGAATCAACTAGAGAAAGACATAAAAGAAACTTACGAAAAAATACCCCAATATCCAGAATTAACTATTACGCTATTTGAAAGTTTAGCTCTAAAATTACATAATTTTTACACTGGTTGTGAGCGTATTTTTCAAATCATAACTGATGAATTAAATGGAGGAAAACCATCTAGTTTTGATTGGCATAGGCGTTTATTAGAAAGGATGGCAAATGAGCAAAATGATCGCCCTGGTGTAATTACTAAAAACACAGTAAAACAACTAAAAGATTATCTGGGTTTTCGACATATTGTGAGAAATATTTATGGTTTTGAATTAGATATTGATAGATTAGAAACTTTAGTTAATAACTATTTTTCTGTTTGGCATAATTTTAGGGAAGATATAAACAACTTTTTAAATTGGCTTCATCAATTAAAAGATGTAATTAAATCCTAAATCAATAAATATAGTTAAACAGACATCTTATCTGTAAATAAAATCATATTCAAGATAAAATATTCAAAAATTTAGCAATAAAAAAAGAGGAAAAATTGTGGCATATTGGTTAATGAAATCCGAACCTAATGTATATAGTATCGATGATTTAGAAAGAGAAAAAAGGACGATTTGGGATGGAGTGCGTAACTATCAGGCAAGGAATTATTTACAACAAATGCAAGTGGGAGATATAGCTTTTTTCTATCATTCTAACTGTAAATCTCCCTCAATAGTTGGTTTAATGATGATTATAGAAGCAAATTTACCCGATCCAACCCAATTTGACCCAAAAAGCTCATATTTTGACCCAAAAGCAACTGTAGAGCATCCTAGATGGTTTACGGTTAGGGTTCAATATCAGGAAAAATTTTCTCAGGTAATTTCTTTAACAACTTTAAAAACTAAGTTTTCAGGAGATGAATTATTAATAGTAAGAAAAGGAAATCGTTTATCGGTTATACCCGTTGCTGAAGAGATAGCCCATAAAATTAGACTTCTTTAATTTATAAAATTATTTTATTTCTCTGAGATGAAGCCAATCATGAAGTAAAAAACAATACATTAATAGTCAATAGATTGTAAGCCTTAAATTAACTAACTTTTAATAAATCTCGTCTTTTTTTGTATCATAGTGTCCTCTCTTTTGGTATTGTATTATTTAAGTTTCAAACTATCTGCATCTTAATCAGTTTCAAAAAGATTAATCATGATTCGAGTATCTTCTAATTTTTCCTTTCTCCAGCCTCAGAATCAACAATTAGCCCATTTAGCTTCTTTGGCGGAGTATTTTTTATATATTGACCCAAATACTTGCTTATTTAAACTGAGACAGTTTGGAGAGTTATTAGCGAAACAAGTCGCTTTAAAAGTAGGTATTCATATTAATAATAAAGAAGAACAATTTTTCATTCTCAAAAAATTAGAAAATAGTGGTTTATTCCAGCATCAAATTAAAGATTTATATGAACAATTAACTCTTTTTCATAAAATAAGAATAGAAGGAAATAATGCTACTCATCTCAATTATGATAAACCTGATTATGATACTGCTTTAACTCATATTCAATACGCTTGGGAATTAGGTATTTGGTATTATCGCTCATTTTATGATGATAATTTTCATTTCCAAAAGTTTGTGACTCCTCCTAATCCTACCCTTGAATTTGAAAAGGAATTAAATGAATTAAAAGAGGAGGCAGAAAGAATCAAAAAACGAGCTGAGGCTGACGCAAAACAGAAAGAAGAAATAGGAATTTTACAGCAAAAAACTGAGTCTAAATATCAGCAAATCTTACAACAAAAACAAGATGCGATCGCACTTCTGGAATCTCAGAAAAAAGAGGAAATAGAAAGATTGAGACAGGAAGCCGAATCAAAATATCAAGACGCCTTACAGGAAATAGAGAATTTACAACAAGAAATTAATAATAATAAACTAACGGAAGAAGAAATCAATAACCGTATCAAAAAAGCCATAGAAATAGAGGGTAATATTAACAGTTTTACAGCTATGTTAATGGGTCATTTTGACAATGATAACACCGTAAAAGGATATGAAAATATTAGTCATAAATTAGAAAATATTACCAATGCCATAGATAAAATTTCTCTCTTAATTGGCGATTATCAAGAAACAGAAATGGAACTCCATAATGGAGAAAAAGTTAAGGCTGGATTAGGCATAATTAGTGAGGCAAAAAACCTTCAACAACGGTCAAAAGATTTAAAACATGGAATCTTTAATGTTCTAGTTTTAGGAACATTTAGTAATGGTAAAAGTACCCTTTTAAACGCTATGTTAGGCAGTCGTAAATTACCGATGGATAATTGTCCTGCTACCGCCATTATTACTATATTAGTCTATGGAGAAGAAGAAAATGTTAAGCTATATTATAGCAACAATCAACAACCTAAATACATCTCTTTTGAGGAGTTTGATAAACAATATGTTTTAGATCTTGAGGATCAAGAAACTTTAAATACAACCCATTATATTAATCGCTTTAAAGACATTGAATTTGCGGAAATAGAATGTAATTATAACCTGTGTAAAGGAGGAGTAAGATTAATCGATTCTCCGGGAATTGGGGAACAAATTGCTCGAACAAAATTAACCACAGAATTTTTACAACAATCCCATGCGGTTATCTTCATTTTTGATGCAACCCACATATTAAGGCAGGAAGAAAGGGAATTTATTAAGGCTAATTTTAAACAGGGTAATAATAACGAAAATATCTTTTTTGTGGTCAATAAAATAGATTTAGTCGATGATGATGACGATGATTATACCAACAATCAAAGAGAAAAAACAAGAACAGCTTTTGCTAATTTTATTAAGGATTTGTATTTAGATGAACAAGGCAACTTAGACGGAGATTTATTAAATAATCGCTTATTTTTAATCAATTCTAAATCTGCATTTAAAGGTAGAAGAAAAGATCCAATTAAGCAATCATTAGTAGAAGAATCAGGAATCTTAGAGTTTGAAAAAGAGTTAGAAAATTTCTTAACGACAGGATCAAAATTTAGGGCTGAGGTTAGTTCTGTGGTTGACTTATTAATATTAACTATTGATAAATTAGAACAGAAAATAATTCAACAAGAAAAATTATTAGGTGAACCTTTATCAGTATTAGAAGAAAGAAGAATTGTTGCGGAGAAAAAGTTAAAGCTATTAGAAGAAAGGGAAAATCGGATTAAAGAAATTATCGATTTATATGCCAATACTATCCGAGATAAATTATGTTTTGATTTAGAAACTTATGTCATGAAAATGAAAGAAGATTGGGAATCTGATTATAAAAAATTCACCAATTTAGATAAGCTAAACTTTATTAGTCTTTTTTCAGCGACGATAGATGAATTAACTCGCAGTGCAACTACAAAAGCAATTAATGATGATTTAAAAAAATATGTAGAGTTTAAATTTGAATTTTGGGCTAATCGTATTCCAATTATTATTAATAAAGATTTAGATACTTTGCAGAAACAATTAGATACATCTATTCAAGACTTTGCAAGGGAAATTTCTTTGATTGAATCTCTTTTTACGGGAGAAAATTTAATTGATGTAATAGAAAATCGTGCGGATACAGTAATGCAGTTAATAATTAGTACAATACTAGGTGATTTTAGTACGATGAATAGTAGTGTAATGGGAGATAATGATTGGTCAAATTTTTTCTGGGAAAGTATCAAACAAACTGTTTTAGTAACATCTATTTTATTAATATTTCCTGCCGCAATTGAATGGTTTGTTTTAATTGGGACAGAAATTTTTACATTTGTTCGTAAAGGAGAGAAATCTAAAAATAAATTAATGATTAAAATAGGACAAAAGGTTTTTGAAGAAGTTGAAATCAAGTTACCAGAATTAAAAAAAGTTGTTATAAAAAAAATAAACGAGCAATTTGATAGTCTAAAAAATCAAATAACTTCTGCAATTCAGCAACAAATAGAAGAAGTAAGAAAAGAACAAGATAAAATTATTCAAGATAAAAAAGATAAAGAATTTTCTATCGAAAAAGAAAAAATTAGAATTTCTGCCATTAAAAACGAAGTTATATATTTATTTAACGAGATTAGTAAAAATACCTATGATAGAGAGTATTCTTTAGAAGAAATAAAATGGGTTTATCAAGGAAAACAACTCATTAAAAATTAAATAAAATATATTTTTCGTCAATAAAATAGTATGGTAAATCGCTTTTATTTTAATGACCCAAATTGTTATGTTGCCCCAAATGAGCAATTTAATTTTGTTTATTTTGCTCATGAGGTTAAATATATAGCAACTCAGCTAATAAGTATATCCGCTAGTTTTAGTGATATTAAACTAAAAACAGAAATACAAAACTTTGAATCCTTAATTAATCGGTTTTATGAATTACAGTATCATTTATTAACACATAAAAAAAGAATTTCTGTATTTGGCATTTTTAAATCTGGTAAATCTACCTTTATTAATGCAATTTTAGGTCAAAAAATATTACCTAGTCGTAATGATAGAGCAACAGGTGTAATTACTACTATTAGCCATGACTCTAAAGAATATGCTAAGATTCATTTTGATTCTAGGCTAGGACAAATTACGGAAATAATTAGTATTGATAAAATTAAAAAGTATATTTTATTAGATACTTCTGATGTTATTGCTAAACCTCCTGAAAATATCAAGAAAGTAGAAATAAAATTACCGACTTTTTTTTTATATGAAGATTGCGATTTAACAGATACGCCCGGATTATTAGATAATGAAGATTTAACTCAATTAAGTTATCAAGAAATTGAAAAATCAGATCTAGCTATTATTGTATTAAGAGCCGATAAATTATTATCGGAAAAAGAACAAGAAGCCGTTGATAATGTAAATAATTTACTTCAAGGGAATGTCATATTTGTTATTAATAGAATGGGGATTATTTGGGATGATGATGATGATGATGATGAAAATAATGAACAAATTAAAAAAATATTAAAACGAGCTAATAAAATATTAGAAAATACTGGTAACTCAATCATAGGAAACCCTTTATTATTTCCTATCGATGCTTTATCTGTTCTTAAACAAGATGACTCGGAAATGGCTATTCATTATCAAAAAAATATTAATAATTTTAAACTCCAGTTAAAATATTTGTTTGATTCTTTTATTACAGAAAGATTAATTTTATTACCGAGACTAGGTAAGATTCAAAAACATTTAAAAAATGTGCTTAGTTACTGTCAATTTGAAATTTTTACTTTGCAAGAAAAGGTAAAAGAATTAGAAGGGTTAAGGGCAAAAGTTTTAGAGAAAAGAAACGTTAATTTTCTGAACAAACTAGAATCAATTAGATTAATTTTAAAGCAGGAAAAGCAATCTATTTTTAATCATTTAAAAACAATAATAAATGAAGTAATTGGTAAAGCAAAAAATTTGATAAAAGAAGATAAGCCGATATGGGTAAATCAATTAAAAGAAGAATGGAATGTTGCCAATAAATCATTTATTGATTATCTAAACACAAGTGTCATAAATTGCAATAACAAAATTGACGAAATTGACATTTTTCCCGAATGGAGCTATAGTGCATTTTTACAGCATTTAGAGCTAGAAGAAGATTTAATTACTAATGTTAGTAATAACATCGGAGATTGGGGGTCTTTTACACTGAAATTTGCACGAAATGTAGAAAATTTTATCTCTAATAAAAATACTAGATATGAAATTTTTAACAATGTCAAAAAAGAAGTTTTACAAAGAGAACAAGTATTAAGAAATAGTGTTGATCAATATTTTCTTTTAATCGAGGAAAATGTAAAAATTTATGAGCGAGACAATCAACCTACTATCGAAGCATCGGAAAATTTACTTTCTCTTTATTATGATATGAATATCTATCAAGATATTATTTTACAATCAAAAAACTTCTTAGATTTTATTGATAAAATTATTAATGATTTAAAAAATTAAGAATTATAATTATTTATTTTAAGTTTATGCTAAAAATCACTCAAGATATACAAGACTGGAACAAACAATTTGAGATCGTATGGCAACCTTTTGCTAATAAAATTATTTATATTTTCTCCTCTGAATATCCGCAAAAACTAAAGTTAATAAAATCTAATGAGGATTTGAATAATTATATTCATGATATAGTTAAATTCTATTTAAAAATGTGGCAAGATGAGAAAGAAGATCAAGGAATTTGGTTAGAGATTTTGATGCGAGAATATCCCATAATTGCACAAGATTTTGTGGACAGTTTAAATCAAATGGAGATTAATATTCCCTCTCAACCAGTGTTTTTATGGTCAATCAAAGAAATAGGTGCGATCGCATCTGCTATGCTCATAGGAATAATAATCTTATTATGGGGACAAAATATGAGTAATTTTAACATTGATTTAATTACCTTAAGACAGGGAATAATTAGTGTAGGTTTTATTTATACAGTGTTTTCTGTAGTGAAAAAAATTAGAGAAAAAAGAATCGAAGATGAAACCAATAATTTAATCAAAAAATTGACTTCTCAAATAGAAATTTATCATGAAAAATTGGGAGCAATTATCAGGACTATTAATTAATATTTGTTTTAATTAACATCTGTTTTATGAACATATTTGCTAAAATCATAGATATAAAATATCAAAAAATATTTACCTTAGAACTGAAATTAATAAATGATTCAGAATTTGACATAAATTTAATACCTTCTAACTGTTTTTTGAGTTATTCTAACAACAATTTAAGTTTCGGTATTTGTAAATAGGTATCGCCAAAAAGACTCGACCGTATCTCTATTAAAGAGTGTATTATATACTATAATCTTAAAAAAAATTAGTGTTATTCCAGTTATTAAAAACAAAAGAATAAAGGGCGATCGAGATTTTATTTAATGGGATAAAATATCTTTAATAGTAGTTATGTTAACAATAAAAACAATAAAATAAATAAAAAAGATTAGGACTAAGTATTATTTCTTTTTGGGAAATAGCAAAATTAGTCAAAAAAAACGTCTTCAATACCAATATCTGTTAAGAAAAATCATGATAAAAACAAATAAAAAAACTACTCGGATATCTTGTCTTGATTTTCCGTTTTTAGCAAAGGTAATTGAGCTAAAGGCATAGTAAATGTTACAGTTGTACCTAAAAATTCTCCCATACTATAAAACGATATTTTTCCCCCCATGGCTTCAACTAAACGTTTGGAAATAGCTAAACCTAAACCTGTACCTCCGTAGGCTTTCGTACGTGAACCATCAACCTGATAAAATGTTTCAAACAGTCTTTCTTGTTTATCTAAAGCAACTCCTATCCCCGTATCCTCTACACTTATCTTTAACACTCCGGGTAAAATAACATCATTAATTTCGATTTGTTTATGTACTATTTCCCCTTTTATTTCAATGCCTCCCTCTTGAGTAAATTTTAAAGAATTACCCACTAAATTTAACATTACCTGCAAAAGTCTTTGATAATCGGCGTAAAGTAGTATTTCATCGTAGGTGGAGGGTAGCTCAATATGAAAATAAAGATTTTTCTTCTCTGCTTGGGAGTGAGCGAATTTCTGAATTTCATCACAAATCTGATTCCAAGAAATGGATGTCAGTTCAAATTCCATCTTCCCTGCTTCAATTTTGGCAATGTCTAAAATATCATTAATCAGATTGAGTAAATGTAGTGCTGAATTATATGCTTGATCAATAAACTCCCTTTCTTCCTCCTTATCATCAGCCATATCATCTAAAACCAATTTGAGAAAACCCAATATACCATTCAATGGAGTCCTCAATTCATGACTTGTACTAGCTAGAAACTCACTTTTCAACCTTGATGCTTCTTTCGCTTCTTTATTGGCAATTTCTAGCTTTTGATAAATAGTAGCGTGCGCCATAGCTGTACCCACTTGATCCGCTAATTCCTGTACTAATTCTTGTTCGGCTTCATTCCAACTACGGGGGCGATCGCACTGATGTAAACAAATGATACCATTCAATTCCTGTTGATAGAAAGTAGGCACTAGCAAAGTAGATAAAGCATCACAATCAGCACAATGACTAGAATTAAAAATCACTGCATTACGAGACATAATCGCCTCTTTCATTTCTTCATGGTCGCTGTATTTGATCTGCATGGCTAACAATGATTTATACTTAGGCTCACAATACTCTGCTTTCACCTGCAAAATTTCACTATTAGAGTTTGTTGGCATAAGTAACAAACAACGACTAGCTTTTAACGCCTCACCAATACTATCAACGGTTTGTTGTCCGATGGTTTCTAAATCAAGAGTACGACGAATCTTACGGGCAATATTAGTTAATAATTTCTGATAAGGATCGGGATTTGTCGGTAAGGCGGATGTGGATTCAATGGACAAGTGAGAAGCATTATCCAAACTTCTACCCATTACCAAAACAGATTCTACCGCACCATCACTCAAGATGATAGGACTAATAATCAACTCAAAGGGCAAACAAAACTGCTCATGACAAAAAACATAATTACATTGCTCCGGTATTTTCCGTTTGATTACCCGCCGAATACGCTCTAAATAAGTCTCTTTTACTAAAGGTTGAAAAGTCTTTTGATCCAAATTACTTTGATTATAAATATCAGATTTCCAATAAAAGGAAAGATATTCCCCTTGTGCATTTTGAGTGAAAACTAGCTCTGCTCCCAATTGAGAGAAAATATGACCATTATTATATTCCACAATATTCGACATCATGATTTTTGTGATCTGTTCCTCTCATCAATTTATAACTATTTGCCTATTTAAACTGAGACCTATTAAATTCAACTTTAATTAATTCTTAAAAACTATTTAAACGCTTACCAGATTAGAAGTTACCTACTTTTTCCCGATGATTTAGATGTGTCCTAAGCTAAGACATATTTTACTTCCCATTTTGATTAAATTTTAAAAATGACTCAAACGCCTAACTTTTCCCCTTTCCCTCTTCCCTCTTCCCTACCTTAACCAGTCAACTTAGGTGCAAACTAGCTTAGTTTAGTCATTCCATTCCCCTCTAGGTGGCACAGGAGGATTACGGCGGAGACTACGGGTTAAATCATCATCCTGCTGTCTTTCACCCCTCAGCCATTGTTTTAAAGCGGACTCAATAATTCTACTAGGATCATTAGTAAGATGGCTTACCTTTTCTAATAATTCAGAATCGATGTGAATGGAAATTTCCACCTTTTCTGCTCCACGTCCTTCTGACAAAGTGTTATTATTCATAATAATTACTTTTAATCTTATACTTATCTAATCTAACAAAATCATCTTAATTCTATTTTCCTAAATAAAGAGCGTTTTTCCTAGCTCACCATTACAATAAGTTAAGAAACGTTAATTTTTGACTAGCCCATTTATTGAAATCAAACCAACGACATCTATGACTGACACTCCCGTAAAACGCCTGCGCAATTTTTGTATTATTGCCCATATTGATCACGGTAAATCTACTTTAGCAGACCGTTTGCTACAGGTAACTGGTACTGTGGCAGATCGGGAGATGAAGGCTCAGTTCCTTGATAATATGGAGCTAGAAAGAGAAAGAGGCATTACTATTAAACTCCAAGCCGCACGGATGAACTATAAAGCGAAGGATGGAGAGGAATACGTTTTAAATTTAATTGATACCCCTGGTCACGTGGATTTTTCCTATGAGGTATCTCGCTCTTTAGCCGCTTGTGAGGGTGCTTTATTGGTAGTTGATGCTTCTCAAGGAGTAGAGGCTCAAACTTTGGCAAATGTCTATTTAGCCCTTGATAATGACTTAGAAATTATCCCTGTGTTGAATAAAATTGATTTACCCGGAGCAGAGCCTGAAAGAGTCATCAATGAAATCGAAGAAGTTGTCGGTTTAGATTGTAGTAATATTATTCACGCTTCAGCGAAAACAGGTATTGGTGTTGACGATATTTTAGAAGCTATTGTCGCTCAAGTACCACCACCTCAAGATACTTTAGACAAGCCTTTTCGAGCTTTAATTTTTGATAGTTACTATGACCCCTATCGGGGAGTTATCGTCTATTTCCGTGTGATGGATGGCAGTCTTAAAAAAGGCGATCGCATCCGTTTAATGGCATCAGGCAAAGAATACGATTTAGATGAAATTGGGGTACTTTCCCCCACTCAGGTGCAAGTTGACGAACTTCACGCAGGAGAAGTAGGCTATCTCGCCGCCGCTATTAAAAGTGTGGAAGATGCACGGGTAGGAGATACCATCACCCTAGTCAGTAAACCAGCAAAAGAACCTCTCCCCGGTTATACAGAAGCAAAACCAATGGTATTCTGCGGTTTATTCCCCACTGATGCAGATCAATATGCAGACTTGAAGGACGCTTTAGAAAAGCTAAAACTCAATGATGCCGCCCTTTCCTTTGAACCTGAAACATCTTCAGCCATGGGCTTTGGTTTCCGTTGCGGTTTCTTAGGCTTGTTACACATGGAAATTGTCCAAGAACGTTTAGAAAGAGAATATAATCTTGATTTAATTACTACCGCTCCTTCTGTAGTTTATCGAGTTACTACCACCGATGGCGAAGAAATCGAAATTGATAATCCTAGCGCCTTACCTCCTCCACAAAAACGAATCAAAATCGAAGAGCCTTACATCCGAGTAGAAATGATTACTCCTGAAACCTACGTTGGCCCTCTGATGGATTTATGTCAAACTCGACGAGGGGTATTTGTGGATATGAAATATTTTACCCTCAACCGTACTAATTTAATTTATGAATTACCTTTAGCAGAGGTAGTTACAGACTTTTTTGATCAATTAAAATCTCGTTCTCGTGGTTATGCCAGTATGGAATATCACTTAATTGGTTATCGAGAAAATCATTTAATTCGCTTAGATATTATGGTAAATAAAGATCCTGTGGATGCTTTAGCCATGATTGTCCATCGAGACAAAGCCTATCAGGTTGGACGAGCTTTAACGGAAAAATTAAAAGAATTGATTCCACGTCATCAATTTAAAGTGCCTATTCAAGCTGCGATCGGGTCTAAAATTATTGCTAGTGAACATATTCCTGCTTTAAGAAAAGATGTTTTAGCGAAATGTTATGGCGGTGATATTAGTCGTAAGAAAAAACTACTACAAAAACAAGCCAAAGGTAAAAAACGGATGAAGTCCATTGGAACTGTAGATGTACCTCAAGAAGCCTTTATGGCGGTTTTGAAACTGGAATCTTAAGGTATCGGGAAATGAGGAGAGAGAGACAAGTTGTCAGGTTTCAAGTTTCAGGTTTTAGAAGAAAGTAATGAGTGTTCGGAGTTTTTAATTCTTAATTCTTAATTTTTCCTTTGCCCTCCCCCCTCTCGAGGGGGGATAAAGGGGGGTTCGCCCCTTGCCCTTTTAACTTTGCCTTTTTTCCATAGAAGTGAAGAAAAAGAGTTGCACAAAATAAGAAAACAATTGCTATCTTAAGTTAAGATTACCATACCCATAACTTAAAACAGAATCATTTGCAATACTCTTATTATGGCTAAAACTCAGACTCAAAACAAAACCCAAGAAATACATTCCACCACTTCTCATCCTCACAAATCAGAAATTCAGGTTACAGAAACTCGCCCTTGGGGAAGTTTTACCACCCTAGAGGAAGGATTTGGCTACAAAATTAAACGTATTGAAGTTAACCCAGGCCATCGTCTAAGTTTACAAATGCACCATCACCGCAGTGAACATTGGATTGTTGTTTCTGGCACTGCTAAAGTCGTTTGTGGAGATGAAGAAAAAATATTAGCGGCAAATCAGTCAACTTATGTGCCTCAATGCACCGCCCACCGTTTAGAAAATCCGGGGGTTATTAAATTAGTGATTATCGAGGTACAAAATGGCGAATATTTAGGGGAAGATGATATTATTCGTTTTCAAGATGACTATTCCAGAGGGTAAAAACTCTATTAGGAATTAGGGATTAGTAATTAGGAATTATTTTTAACTCCCTACCCCTTACTGCCTCTAACAGTAAACTTAAATGTAGATTATGATCAATATTAGTAAAAGAGCGATCGCAGAACTAAAAAGAATTCAAAAAAATCAATATCCTGACTGTAATCATATCCGAGTTGGTATCAATCAAGGAGGATGTCTTAACTATGCCTATAATATCGAATTTGCACAGGAAATTAACGAAGCAGATTTAACCTTTAACCACGATTCAGGAATGGTGATAGTAGCTAATTCAGAAATTTATTCCCGTCTGCAAAATTTGACGATTGACTATTTAGAGGATTTAATGGGGGGAGCATTCCAATTTAAAAATCCTAACATTGCTCATCATTGCAGTTGTGGATTATCTTTTGACCTAGAATCATAAAATCCTCTCATGACTTATTCTAATCTCAACCAATTTTCTTTATCTTTAAATCATGATTTATGTGCAGAAAAATTAATTAACACCAAAAATAAATTAATTATTCAAGACTTGGATGGAGTTTGCATGGGGTTAGTCAAAAATCCCCTTCATCGAGTTATTGATTTTAATTATGTCAAAGCCGCCCGTAACTTACATAATCATTTTTACGTATTAACTAATGGTGAACATATTGGCAAATTTGGCGTTAACCACATTATTGAAAAATCCGCCCCTAATCCTGAGATAGTAAAAAAAGAAGGTTACTATCTATCTGGTTTAGCAGGAGGGGGAGTTCAATGGCAAGATAATTACGGTAAAATTACTTATCCGGGGGTAAAGCAGGAAGAATTAACATTTTTATCGGCGATTCCAGCTATTTTTGAGGAGAGATTGCGGAATTTTTGTCAAAATCAAGCTCCGTTTTTAACTAAGGAAGTGATTAACGAGGCTCTTGACGCAGTAATTTTAGTTAACCAAGTTTCTCCTACAATTAACCTTAATACTTTTTTC
The DNA here is from genome assembly GCF_000317675.1 of Cyanobacterium aponinum PCC 10605. Classification (NCBI taxonomy): domain Bacteria; kingdom Bacillati; phylum Cyanobacteriota; class Cyanophyceae; order Chroococcales; family Geminocystaceae; genus Cyanobacterium; species Cyanobacterium aponinum. The sequence continues at coordinate 526,929 of NC_019776.1, read as the reverse complement.
TCTTTATTTGTAGATCATCCTCATCTTTATCTTGCCCTACAAAAAGAGATAAAGGCACTGATGGATGAGTTACTAGACAAAGCTCAAAAAAACGGCTTGAAACACTCTTTCTTTCTCCATTTAGCTCCTAATTTAGGCAGAGACGAGGAGGGCGTCGAAATAATGAAGGAAGCCACAGAAAACGATTCAGGCACGACAGATTTTCAATTTATGCTCAAAGGTGCAGTTAAAGAAGCGGGAGTTTTATATATTCTCAATCATTACTATTATTTACATACGGGAGAATATCCTCTTGGTCAAGATTTTAGCCCCCAACAAGCACCGAATAATCATCAAGAGTTAGTTAATTTAGTGATTGATAAATTTTCTCCTGAATCGATGCCCTTAATTATGGGAGTGGGAGATACCGTTAACAGTCAAGTAACTTGGCAAAATGGAAAAAAAATAGTGAAAAGAGGAGGAAGCGATCGCAATTTCTTACAATTGATTCAAGATATAGGTAAAGGGTTTAATATTGATAATATCATTGCTTATGTTGATAGTTCTGGTGGGGAAGTCAAAAACCGTAAACCGATTAAAGTAGAAAATATTGACGGTAACTTAATAGTAACAGAAGGAATAGCCCATCCAGATGATCCCGATGAGCCATTAAATGTTAACTTTGTATTTCCTGAAGGACATCGACAATATTGTCAGTTTTTTCAAAAAATCACTGGTTAAAAATTAAAAATTTATAATTAATGAATAATTACTCTCTATTTATTACTCATTACTTAATTAAAAACTATGGTGACAACAGTTAAACCGAAATTAACCTTAGAAAACTTTTTACAACAACCCGAAACAAAGCCAGCCTCTGAATTTATTGATGGTAAAATTACTCAAAAACCCATGCCTCAAGGACAACATAGTAGAATACAGTATAAACTTTGTGCTGTAATTAATAATATTGCAGAAACCGAAAAAATTGCTTGTGCTTTTCCCGAATTGCGTTGCAATTTTGAATCAAAGTCGATCGTGCCTGATGTGGTAGTATTGGAATGGGATAAGATTCCGTTAACCGATACAGGAAAAATTGCTAATCGAATAAATACTTATCCAGACTGGTGTATCGAAATTCTATCTCCTGAACAAAGTTTAACTCAAGTGTTAGATAAATTGTTACTTTGTTCTCAATTTGGTACTCAATTAGGTTGGTTAATTAACCCAGAAGAAGAGGCTATTTTCGCTCTTTTACCAGAACAAAAATTAAGGTTATTTAAAAATAATGATCCTTTACCTGTTTTAGAAAAAGTTAATTTAAAATTAACAGTAAATGAAATATTTAATTGGTTAAAATTTTAGTGAATATTAATAATAATAAAAACTATGCTAACTCCTACAAAATGGACATTAGACGATTACCATAAAATGATTGATGCGGGTATTTTATGCGATCGCATCGTTGAATTTATCAAAGGAGACATAGTGGAAATGAGTCCAGAAAAACCTTTACATCGATACACTAATCACAATACTGTTAAATATTTACGGAGTCTTTTACAAGAAAAAGCCGAAGTAATGGAAGCTCATCCTATCACTCTAACAGACTCTGAGCCAGAACCAGATGTTGTTATTACTCGTACTCCTGATGAATTATATTTCACCCGTCACCCTTACCCCGAAGATATTTATTGGTTAATTGAGATAGCTGATTCTACTTTGGCTAAAGATTTAGGTATCAAAAAACAGATATACGCCGAGGTTGGTATTCAGGAATATTGGGTAATCGACTTAGTAAACCAGAAAATTCACGTTTTTCGCCATCCCAATCAAGGGGATTATCAAAGCAAATCAGAATTAATAGAGGGAATTATCTCCCCCTTAGCCTTTCCTGATATTAGAGTTACGGTTGCAAAATTAATAAACTCTTCTCCTGACACCTGACACCCTATACCTAAACTATTCATCAACTTCGTGACTTAATTCCTTAAATACCTCCAAGAGGCGATCGCCCCAATATTTTACGTCATATTTCGTAACAACTTCGTACATTTTTTGCATACGCTCTTTCTGTTCTTCCACAGACATAGCCAAAGCTCTGTCAATAGCCTTATCCATTAAATCTGTAGAGTAAGGATTAGTTTGAATGGCATTGGCTAACTCAACTGCCGCTCCTACAAACTCAGATAAAATCAAGACACCGTTTTCTCCTTGATGAGTAATAATATACTCTTTTGCTACTAAATTTAAACCATCCCTTAAAGGAGTAGTCCAACACACATCAGAAATTTTATAGTAGCACAGTAATTCAGAAATAGGAATCACCTGAGTAAATAAGAGAATCGGAGTCCAATCTAAACGTCCAAAATGCCCATTAATTTGCCCTACTAACTGTTCAATTTGACTTTGAGCTTCCTCATACACTCTCATTCCCGCCGCAGGAGAAACACAACTAACTATAAAGTGAATGTTTCCGTGTAAATCAGGGCGACGCTCTAATAAACGTCCAAATGCTTCTAACATCTCCTTATTACCCTTGACATAGTCAACTCTACCCGCCGCAATAATTAGCTTTTTCCCCTCAAATTCAGCTTCCAATTCCTTCAAACGTTGCTGAGTTTCTGGTTGATTTAACACCGACAAGAAAAAGTCAGGATTTGTACCCACTGGGAAAGCATCGACTTTGACATATTGATTTTTATACTTTAGTTTAGTTACCATTTCTGGTTCGGCTAAAGCTGTACCAACGGGAATAATATGACCAGAGACAGGTTGTCTCTCAACAATTTCCACAGGCAACAAACTTCGGGCAACATTAACAAAATTTTCTGAGTATCTAGGAATATGAAAACCCACTACATCACAAGAAAGTAAACTATTAATAATTTCTTCACGCCAAGGTAAGATATTGAATATATCAACAGAAGGGAAAGGAGTATGATGGAAGAAAGCAATTCTAGCATCAGGCTTAATTTGTCTAATATAGTGGGGTACTAACCACAAATTATAATCGTGAATCCAAATCAAAGCATCGTCGGCCGCTTCATTACACGCCGCTTCCGCAAATAGACGGTTGACTTCCCGAAAGTTTTCCCAATTAGAAGACTCATAAGTGAAATGATAAGGGAAAGAGTGAAGAATAGGCCAAAAAGCCTCTTTAGAGGTAATATGATAGAAATCTTTAACCTGCTCTTTAGTTAAACCAATGCGTAAAACAGTATAGTTAGTTTCCTCCTCATCACTGGTAATTCTTGGCTCAAATTCCTCTTTCTCACTTTCATCTACTTCTCGCCATGCAATCCATGTACCCTTTTCTGCATAAGAAAAGAAACCCTTTAATGTTGGTACAATACCGTTAGGACTTTTCTTTTGACGATAGACAACTTTCCCGTCTTCTATTACTTCATCATAGGGTTGACGATGATAAAGAATAACTAAAGATGATTTCATAATTTTCAGTTCCTCCGCTTAAAAAGTTCCATTTTTCGATCAAAAAAGACAAATTATTACTAATTAGCTCATGGCAATAAATAATCAGTAGTAATCTGTTTTCACATTTTATTGTTAATTTTTATTATTGCTAATATCAACCTTTTCTACTTCTGCTTAATATTTTATTTATGCTCAATGGGAAAATCTGAAATAAGATTGAGAACAGTGTTACCAATAGAAGTATTGAAGGTTTAAAGCATACCTTAAAGATAACATTTTTTTTTGAAAAGAGTCAAATTATTTTTGAAAGGCTGATATTTTTGATATTTACTAATATTTTATTTATTTCTTTTTCCCTTAAAATAAGAGCTAAATCTGTTTTTATTATCATTTATCAAGCTCTATTAATACCTCAACTTTTTCAAGAAAAAATAATAATAATTTTTCCCTCTATTCTCATGACCTTTTAGGAAAATTAATTTTAGAAAAACTATTGACAAACCCATAAAAAATGAGATAAGATTATAGATTGTCACTGGTATTTTATACTAGAGGCAAATTATATTTATATATACAAAAATGCTGTATAAAAAACATCTCTCATGCCAACTATTCAGCAACTAATTCGTAGCGAACGCATACTCAGCACCAAGAAAACTAAATCACCCGCTCTGAAAGAATGTCCTCAGCGTCGTGGTGTATGTACAAGGGTTTATACAACAACCCCCAAAAAACCTAACTCTGCTTTAAGAAAAGTGGCAAGGGTTCGTTTAACTTCTGGATTTGAAGTCACAGCTTATATTCCAGGTATTGGTCATAATCTTCAAGAACACTCAGTGGTGCTTATCAGAGGTGGAAGGGTAAAAGATTTACCCGGGGTTAGATACCACATTGTTAGAGGAACTCTCGATGCTACTGGAGTAAAAGACAGAAAGCAAGGACGCTCTAAATATGGTGCAAAACGTCCAAAAGCCTAGTAAACCTTAACCATGAGGTTAATTTCATTAGAAGAAAACAGATTAAAGGTATAAGTTAATGTCTCGTAGAAGTAAAGCGAAAACCGTAGAAGTACCACCAGATCCAGTGTACAACAGTCGTTTAGTAAATATGACTGTACGTCGGATTATGAAAGATGGTAAAAAGTCTTTAGCGGCGAAAATTCTATATGATGCGTTGAGCATTATTGGCGAAAGAACTGGGGCAGAACCCATGGAAACTTTTGAAAAAGCCATTAAGAATTTAACTCCCTTAGTGGAGGTGAAAGCTAGACGAGTAGGTGGTGCTACTTATCAAGTACCGATGGAAGTACGTCCCGGTAGAGGAACAAGTTTAGCCTTACGTTGGTTGACTCAATTTGCTCGTAAAAGAAGCGGTAAAAGTATGTCCATGAAATTGGCTAACGAAATTATGGACGCGGCTAACGAAACTGGTGCGGCGATTAAGAAAAGAGAAGAAACCCACAAAATGGCTGAAGCCAATAAGGCTTTTGCTCACTATCGTTATTAAAATTCTTACAGAATTGAAGGAACAGGCAACAGGCAACGGGGAACAGTATTTAATGTTTTCCTGACTCGCTGTTTAAACTGCACTTCCATTTTGTTAAGAATCTTTCAAGTATCATCCTTACAATTTTTCCGCTTTATGACCATTGCCACTGATGTAAATTCTTTGGTAATAAATGTAAAGAAAAGTGTAGAATTGTAAAGGTAATTTTTTACAAACATCCCAGATGTTTCACTCTTAAAAGAAGGAGGTAACTGTGGCACGGACAATTCCGCTTTCTTTAGTCCGTAATATTGGTATTGCGGCTCATATTGATGCGGGTAAAACCACAACGACAGAAAGAATACTATTTTACTCTGGTATTGTACACAAGATCGGAGAGGTTCATGATGGCAATGCTGTGACAGACTGGATGGAACAGGAACGGGAGAGGGGAATTACCATCACCGCCGCTGCGATTAGTACCAGTTGGAAAGAGCATCGTGTTAACATCATTGATACTCCGGGTCACGTTGACTTTACCATTGAAGTTGAGCGCTCTATGAGGGTTCTCGATGGTGTAATTGCAGTATTTTGTTCTGTGGGTGGTGTACAGCCTCAGTCAGAAACGGTTTGGCGTCAAGCGGATCGTTATCATGTACCTCGTATTGCCTTCGTCAATAAGATGGATCGCACGGGAGCAAATTTTTTCAAGGTTTATCAACAGGTCAAGAATCGTTTGCGAGCTCCTGCTATTCCAGTTCAAATTCCCATCGGTAGTGAAGATGACTTCCGAGGAATTGTAGATTTAGTTGCTCAAAAAGCCTACATTTACAAGGATGATCTCGGTCAAGATATTGAAGTGGTAGAAATTCCTGATGAGGTCAAAGAGTTAGCACAGGAATATCGTGGATATTTATTAGAAGCGATCGCAGAATCTGATGAGAGTCTTTTAGAAAAATATTTAGCTGAAGAAGAAATTACCGAAGACGAAATAAAAGCGGTTATCCGTAAAGGTACGATCGCAGGGACTTTAGTTCCGATGCTATGCGGTTCAGCTTTTAAAAATAAAGGCGTACAGCTATTGCTTGATGCGGTAGTGGACTATCTTCCAGCACCGACAGAAGTACCAGCTATTAAAGGTCTTTTGCCCTCTGGGGAGGAGGAAATTCGTCATTCTAGCGATGAGGAACCTTTCTCTGCTTTAGCTTTTAAAATCGCCTCAGACCCATTTGGTCGCTTGACTTTTTTAAGGGTTTACTCTGGAGTTCTGACCAAAGGAAGCTATGTTTATAATTCAACCAAGGATACAAAAGAGAGAATGTCTCGTTTGATTGTGTTAAAAGCAAATGAGCGTATTGAGGTAGATGAATTAAGAGCAGGAGATCTCGGAGCTGCGATCGGGTTGAGAAAAACCATCACGGGGGACACTCTATGTGATGAAAATCATCCAATCATTTTGGAATCTTTATATGTTCCAGAACCAGTTATCTCTGTGGCAGTTGAGCCAAAAACGACTCAAGACATGGATAAGTTGTCTAAAGCTCTACAGTCTCTATCAGATGAAGATCCTACCTTTAAAGTTAGTGTTGATCCTGAGACTAACCAGACTGTAATTGCAGGGATGGGAGAATTACATTTAGAGATTTTAGTTGATCGCATGTTGCGAGAGTTTAAAGTTGAGGCGAATGTAGGACAACCCCAAGTAGCCTATCGAGAAACCATCCGTAAAGCAACCACCGTAGAAGGCAAATTTATTCGCCAAAGTGGTGGAAAAGGTCAATACGGTCATGTGGTGATCGAGGTTGAACCAGCAGAGGCAGGAAGCGGTTTTGAATTTAATTCAAAAATCGTGGGCGGAACTATTCCCAAGGAATTTATCCCCGCCGTAGAGCAAGGGATAAAAGAAGCCTGTGATTCTGGAATCATTGCTGGTTATCCAGTCATTGATCTTAAGGTCACATTGATAGACGGATCATATCATGATGTGGATTCTTCGGAAATGGCTTTCAAGATTGCAGGTTCAATGGCAATTCGGGATGGTGTAGAAAAAGCAGATCCAGTATTGTTAGAACCGATGATGAAAGTAGAAGTAGAAGTACCAGAAAATTTCCTTGGAGATGTAATGGGAGATCTTAACTCCCGTCGTGGTATGATCGAGGGAATGAATAATGAAGACGGCTTGGCGAAGGTAACTGCGAAAGTTCCTTTAGAAACAATGTTCGGATATGCGACTGATATTCGTTCAAAGACCCAAGGACGTGGTATATTTAGCATGGAATTCAGTAACTACGCTGAAGTTCCTAGCAATGTGGCGAATACCATCATTGCCAAAAATAGAGGAATTCTATAAATTAATTAATTAGCTGAAAAAAGGAAAAGACACAGAAAATGGCACGCGAAAAATTTGAAAGAACGAAACCTCACGTTAATATTGGTACTATCGGTCACGTTGACCATGGTAAAACTACTTTAACCGCAGCTATTACCTTAACTTTAGCGGCGGCTGGTCAGGCTAAAGCTCGTAAATACGATGAAATCGATGCAGCCCCTGAAGAAAAAGCTCGTGGTATTACCATCAATACTGCTCACGTAGAGTATGAAACCCCTGATCGTCACTACGCTCACGTTGATTGTCCCGGACACGCTGACTACGTTAAAAACATGATTACTGGTGCGGCACAAATGGACGGTGCTATCTTAGTAGTATCTGCGGCTGACGGTCCTATGCCTCAAACCCGTGAACACATCCTCTTAGCTAGACAGGTTGGTGTACCTAACTTAGTTGTTTTCTTAAACAAACAAGACCAAGTAGATGATGAAGAATTATTAGAATTAGTTGAATTAGAAGTTCGTGAGTTACTCAGCGAATATGGTTTCGACGGTGATAATATTCCCATCGTTGCTGGTTCTGCGTTAAAAGCAGTTGAACAGATGACTTCCAACGGCGCTACTCAAAAAGGTGAAAACGAGTGGACTGATAAAATCTGGGCTTTAATGGATGAAGTAGATGCTTATATCCCCACTCCTGAGCGTGATATTGACAAACCTTTCTTAATGGCAGTGGAAGACGTATTCTCTATTACTGGTCGTGGTACTGTTGCCACTGGTCGTATTGAGAGAGGAAAAGTTAAAGTTGGTGAAACCATCGAGATAGTTGGTATTCGTGACACCCGTAGTACCACTGTTACTGGGGTTGAAATGTTCCAAAAAACCTTAGACGAAGGTATGGCTGGAGACAACGTTGGTGTACTTCTTCGTGGTGTTCAAAAAGATGATATTGAGCGTGGTATGGTATTAGCTAAACCCGGCTCTATCACTCCTCACACCAAATTTGAGGCTGAAGTTTACGTTCTCAAAAAAGAAGAAGGTGGTCGTCACACTCCTTTCTTCCCTGGCTATCGTCCTCAGTTCTATGTTCGTACCACTGACGTAACTGGAACTATCAGTGATTTCACTGCTGACGATGGAAGCGCGGCTGAAATGGTTATGCCTGGCGATCGCATCAAAATGACTGTAGAATTAATCTGCCCCATTGCGATCGAACAAGGTATGCGTTTTGCGATTCGTGAAGGTGGTCGTACCATTGGTGCTGGTGCTGTATCCAAAATTTTACAGTAATTAAAACTGAATAATGCTCGAGGGCGTGCTTTAGATTAATTTCTCCGGTGCGCCTTCATTTTGCGTCAATGAGATGCAAGAATCTCTGGTTGAAGTAGGTTTTACGGTTTTAGGTAGCAGAAAAGAATGTAGAATGTAGGACGAAATGATAATTGGTACTGAATATTTACCCATTACTCATTACTTCAAAAAACTCTGAACTCCGAACTCCGAACTCAAAACTTATATCTTTTTCAATTCAATTTTAATCATTAATCATCGTACCTTGAAAATTTAGGAAAATATCATGGCAACTTTACAACAACAAAAAATTCGTATTCGTCTCAAAGCGTTTGATCGTCGTTTACTGGATACTTCTTGTACTAAAATTGTAGAAACAGCTACTCGTACTAATGCTCAACCTATTGGACCGATTCCCTTACCTACAAAGCGTAAAATCTATTGTGTGTTAAGATCTCCTCACGTTGATAAAGACTCCAGAGAACACTTTGAAACTCGTACTCATCGTCGTGTAATTGATATTTATCAACCTTCTTCTAAAACTATCGATGCGTTAATGAAATTAGATTTACCCGCAGGTGTTGATATTGAAGTAAAACTTTAAAAATTTCTTACTAAACTAAACTTAGGTAAGCTATAAGCTAGTGTGCATCTGAATTTACTGGTGAAAGTAGGCAACTGGCAACGGTTAAGCCTGTGATTTCTTTCTTAAGAATCAGTAAAACAGTAAGTTAAATGAGTTTTAGTTTACCTTAATCATGAATAAAAGAGGGGTTGGTGTGTTGAAAATTAATTTCACTGCTACCCCTTTTTACTTTAGTCCGATGCAAAAATATTAAGTGAACCTCAGTTCGGTTTAAGAATATCCGATAAGGTTAGGTGTCAGGTTGCAGGTTGCGGGTGTTAGGCTGATGAGGAAATGAGGGGAGAGGGTGAGAGGGGGAAGTAGAGGCTTAGGGTTTTGGGTGGTAGGGGTTTTTAGCAAGGGGCTTAAGCCCCTTGTTTAAGTCAGTTCGGGTTAAGGCGATTTTATCGTTATTTCTAAGAAGAAGCTGTAAGGTTTTCTGACTACGAGAAAATGATGCTTCCAGCTTATCTAAAACTCAGGTTAAGTAAGGGTAAGTTTCAGATTTCACCTGAATCCAAGAAAAGAAATATTGAAAAATAAGGCATTGAGACTCGTAATCAATAAAATTTGACTTTTAAAAAATAATTAACTTGAAAAAAATATTTAAAAAAATATTTAAAATCAATTTAGATACAGTTTATCTGAATTAAAGGCACTTTTACTTATTATATGCTCCATTTCTTTCTCTCTACCGATAATTTTATGTCCAACTGAGATAATTTTAGGTAGCAGGTATTAAGTTTCCGACATGATAATAAAGTATATTGTTGTGTACTTACAGTATTTTTTTGTGTCACTAATCCAAAAGGTTTGAAATCTAATTGTCAATATTTTATAAATTAAGATGATAAATTGTATTAACTATTTGATAATTAAGTAGGAGGATAATTCTCTTTAATAGTATTTTTATGCCGAAGCCATCCTGTCTTAATATAGGGGCATACTTCCTCATTGTCATGGGGTTAACAGTTTGTTTTGGTTGGTATAACCAGATTGATTCTTTGATTCAAATTCATCCCGATTTTGTGCCGATGCAATTTAACACAGCATTGGGATTTGTTTTTTTAGGATTATCTATTTTTGGCATTAATTATGAATATTATTTTGCGGCTAGATGTTTCGCTTCATTAGTTTTTTTGTTGGCTTTTTTAATCTTAATTCAATATATTTTCGGTTTTAACATAGGAATTGATCAGCTATTTATAGAGCATTATATTACTGTTGCGACTTCTCATCCGGGTCGTATGGCCCCTAATACTGCCCTCTGCTTTTTGTTAAGTAGTTTATCTCTTTGGTTTTTGACGTATTTCCCCCCACGCATTAAATTTCTCTCTACAGCTAGTATTCTTAGTGCATTCGTAACTGGATTTGGTACGGTTGCTTTTTTTGGCTATTTATCGGAAGTAGAAACGGCTTATGGTTGGGGTATGTTAACTCAGATGGCTATACATACTTCTGTCGGTTTTGTCGTGGCTGGATTTTCTCTGATTGTTGATTCTCAATGTATTTCTTTAAGGCGTTTTCAACGATTACCTTTTCTTATGTTGCCGATTACCAGTGGCATCGTTGGTTTAACTATTACTATTTCTTTTTGGCAGAGTTTGGAAGGGTCTGAATCAATGATTAGGGCAGAGTGTGTTAATTATCGTCACAATTTGATTAGTGAAGGTATTTTAATCATGGGAGTTATTTTTTCCATTGTTTTGGGAGCAACAATTTGGTTAACTCAAAAATATAAGGAACAGGTGATGAAGTTGAAACAAGCACAATATCAGATTTTACAGCTTAATAGTCAATTGGAAAAAATTTCTTATTTAGATGCTTTAACGGGAGTTGCAAATCGTCGTTTATTTGATGTGAAATTATCTCAAGAATGGAAAAAAGCATACAATAATCAATCTTATTTAGGCTTAATCATGCTCGATATAGATTATTTTAAAAATTATAATGACTATTATGGACATCGAAAAGGGGATGAATGTTTAAAACAAGTTGCAGAGGCTATTTGCGAGGTTGTGAGAAGTGAAAATGATTTAGTTGCTAGATATGGGGGGGAAGAATTTGTCATTATATTGCCCAATACCGATAAACAATCTTTAGATGCGATCGCGCTAAGAACATTAAATAGTATCCGTCAAAAGTCAATTCCCCATGAAAATTCGCCAATTAGTAAAAGCATAACAGCTAGTTTAGGAGGTTATACTATTATTCCCGAATATGTTGGTTTATCGGAATTAGAAAATTTCATGAATAAAGCGGATCAAGCCTTATATGAGGCGAAAAGTAAGGGAAGAAATTGTATTGTTATTAGATCATTAGATAAATAGCTCAGACTCATCTAAATGGTTCTGATAGTATTAAACTCCTTATCTAGTAAGCGTTTGAATCATTTTTAAGAATTAATTAATAACCTGAGTTCAGGATAAATTGTCATCTATGAGTGATGGCGAAAAAGGCAAAGGTAAATAGTTGAGAATTAAGAATTAAGAATTAAAAACTCTGAACACTTATTTCTCATTACTTGTTTCCCCCTCCTCCCTCATTCACCCATCCCCTAAACACCCTGACACCTGCAACCTGCAACCTGCAACCTGAAACCTGAAACCTATCCTTATCTGATATTCTTAAACCGAACCGAGGTTTAACAGGTTTTAGCTTAATCTAACTTGCAGTATGAGTTTAAAAGTTGTCAAGATAAAGGAAATGTTATCTAAAAAATAGAAAAGCAATGGATATTATTAGAATTCCCGTGTTAAGTGATAATTATGTATTTTTAATTTACGATCGCAATACTAATGAAATTGCTGTAGTAGATCCTGCGGTATCAGAGCCAGTTTTAGCGGAAATAGGAAAATTAGGGGGAAAACTAACGGCAATATTAAACACCCATCATCATTTAGATCATGTGGGAGGAAATAAAGAGTTATTACAACATTTTCCTGAAGCAATAGTTTACGGAGGAAAAAAAGATAAAGGTAGAATACCCCGTCAAGATGTGTTTCTGGAAGACGGAGATGCGATCGAATTTTCAGGTAGAAAAGCTCATGTTTATTTTGTTCCAGGACATACTTTTGCCCATATTGCTTATTACTTTCCCCCAATCAATGAATCAGAATCTGGAGAATTATTTTGTGGAGATACCTTATTTGCTGGTGGTTGTGGGCGTTTATTTGAAGGAACACCGGCTAACATGGTTGACTCATTAAGTAAACTTCGTCAATTACCTGAAAGCACTAGAGTTTGGTGTGCCCATGAATATACCTTAAGTAATTTAAAGTTTGCTCTTACTGTTGATCAAGATAATCCACATCTACATAAACGTTATAAAGACGTTCAAGAAGCAAGAGAAAACAATGTCGCCACAGTGCCTTCAACTATCGGTATGGAAAAATTAACTAATCCTTTTATGCGTTGGGATGACCCAAAAATTAAATCTCTGATGGGATTTGAAGAACCAGAAAGGGTGTTTGCACGGTTACGAGGGATGAAGGATAATTTTTAATTCTCTTTCTCAAAATCAATTTTAATAAGTTTCTCATCAATTATTATACTGTTCCCTATTTCCTGTTCCCTACCCTCATTCTAACCATTACTCATTACCCCGAATCCTTGATGCTCTAATAAAAATATCCCTCTTTAATTCGTGTCTGATTTTTCTTATTATCATGTTCTAATAAGTATTCTTTTGCAATAACCTGTTTTTCTCTCAAAAAATTGACCTCTTGTTCTCCTATTTCTGTGTCTGTTGATAGCAGTATAACTTGATGGGAGGCAGTGGGAAAATAACGCTCGACGAGATTATAACGGTGAGATGAATCTAATCTTCCTAATGGGGTATCGATGGCGATGGGTAGATTTTTCTCGGAAACTCTTGCTAATCCCCATAGTAATGAAATCGCTAATATTTGCTTTTCTCCTGCCGATAGTCTATTCTTCTCGATTAAGTTTCCTTGTTCATTATATAATGATAGTGCAAAAGTATCAGATGCGATCGCAACTTTGCTGATGAAGTTGGATTTATGGAGTAAATAGCGAAAACAATTAGTAACCTCTGATTCAAGTTTATTTAATTTTCTTAAGGTTAATTTTTCCTGAAAAAGAGTTAAAGTTTGTTTGACTTTTGGTAACACATCGAAGATATGCTGAATTTGTTGATTTTTTAGGTTATCTTCTCCATAACTACCTAGTTTTTTTCTGGCTTCTATGATTTTTTGTGTGATATTATCAATATCTTTTTTCAAGGTTTCACATCTACTTTTAACAGAAATCAAGGTAGTTTCTTGTTTTTGGCATTCTTTTTCTAGTTGTTTATATTGAGTAGGAGAATCCATTTGAGCCAAAAGTTGTTCTGTTAAAATTAATTCTTCTTCTATTTGATTTAACTCTTCAATTATTTTTTTTGCTTCTTCTTGTTGAAGGGGTAATATTTGATGGAATTTATGAGCAAAATTAGTTAAAGTATTATCTTCTATAGGTAAATAAATTGTTTGAGAATTAAGTTGTTGACTTATGGTAAATTGTTCTTTATCTAAGTAATCTTTTATTTTTTGATAAGTTTCATTACTAATATTTATTTTCTCTAAAAAATCTAGTAGCTTATAATCTTTTTCTTGCCATAAAGTATGAGCGATATTTAAACTTTTTAATCGAGATTGTTCTTTTAATTGTATATCTAAATCATTTAACAAATTTTGAATTAAACCTAATGGTAGTAATTTAGCTGATAAATTTTTAAGATGCGATCGCAATGTTTCAATGTTATTTTCTAAAAGAGCCTTTTTTCCTTTTAACTGTTCTTTTTCTGTAGCTAATTTTATACCTATATCTCTTAAATTTTGTGAAACTTGACGATAATTTTTTTGAACCTTTTTTAATTGAGATTCTTCTTTCTTTAAATCTTCCAATAAATCTCTTTTTTCCAACTCTAATTTTGATAAATTATTTTCAATATCTGCTAATTCAGAACTATCAGAATACTTATCAATATCTTTTTGTTTACGACTGACTAAAACATCTAAATCAAGAGCTAATTTATCGGCTAACTCCAATCCGAGTAAAGATTTAATCGCATCTTTCACAGATGTAGTTGGCAATTCTTGTTCAGCTAATTCTTTAACTTGCTCCCCATCAAATAAAAATAAGCTAGAAATACCTAAAGGTAAAAACTTCTCAATATAATCATCCCAATTTTCCGTTAAATTTAGCTCTGGATAATGATCCTCTAAAATACTCAAATTATCACTTCCATCACGACTATTTTTTTCCCAAAAACGAATTATTTTTAATTCTTTCCATTGGTTATTAACTATATGCTCAAAAGTTAATTCTATGGTTGTTTTTTCTCCTAATCCAATATTTTTATTAATGCACTGATTTAAAAAATCTCTATAACTTAAGTTGTCACGACTACTACATTCTGCTCTCCTACCATAAAGAGCTAATCTAATACTATCCATGAGAGTAGTTTTGCCCCCACCATTCATTCCTCCAAAAAGAATAATTGGAGCATCATCATTATTTTTTGGAGCTAAATTAATAATATTTATTCCTTGATAAGGTCCAAAATTTTCTAAGATTAATTCTTTAAATATGAGCATTTAATAAGAAAATAAATAATTGTTTTTATTAACCTATATGTAAAATATAATAAGTATAATTATAGCGATTATGGTTCAATTATGATATGGAAAAAATAGATAATTCTGGTTCTTCTACAGTGGTTATGATAAATTAAGAGAAACAGGACTTCTATAACCTTTATTAAATAGTGTTTATAGTTAAATAAAAGTTTATAGTTAAATAAAAACTAAAATTTTATAAATTATTATTTAATAGTCGCCTATTGCCTATTGTCTCTTACCTACCAAACATCAATAATTTACACAACGAGAAGTGATAGAGCCATAATTCTTTTGGTTTGAGTATGATGAATTATTTTTTTTTAAAGTTTGAGTTGTATTAGCAGATAAAAACTACATGGGTTAGTTAGGGAAAGCATAAGAAAAATCTATAGGTGAGTTAATTTTCTCTTAAAGAAAATAATGTCTGAAAAAATTTTTAATTTCGATCTTGACTAATATGGGGATTTATTGGTTATAATAATATCAACACCTAACACCTAATACCTAATACCTGTAGAGGCGTTCATCTGAACGTCTCTATTCGTTTTTGAAGGTTTTTCCCAATTAGAGTAAGATAATAAATATTCTCATTTACCCTATCTATCTGATTAGATAAGTATAAATTTATTTTTATAGAGACAGAGATATTAAACTTAGGAAATAATAACAATGAGTAAAGTAATTGAAATTGAAGATTCTCAGTTCAAGAGTGCAGTTATAGAAGAAAATCAGCCTGTGTTGGCTTATTTTTGGGCTCAATGGTGTGGTCCTTGTCGTTTAGTTTCTCCTTCTATTAGTTGGATAGCAGAAACTTACAGCGATCGCCTCAAGGTGGTAAAGTTAGAAGTAGATGCTAGTCCTGAAAGTGTATCTCAATGCAAAGTGGAGGGTGTTCCTGCATTAAGATTATTTAAACAGGGTGAAGTAGTTAAAAGTCATGAAGGTGCTATTGGTAAAGATAAACTCAAAGAGTTTGTGGAAGCGGTAGTTTAATTCAATAAGGAATTAGGAATGAAGAATCAGGAGTTATTAGTTTTCAATAATTTTTCTCTACAAATATGCAGTTATCAGATAGACTAAAACCCCTAGAAAAAAATGTTTTTGCTGATATGGATAGGGCGAAAACAGAGGCGATAAGTTTAGGAAAAAATATTATTGATTTGTCTTTAGGCTCGTCTGATTTGGGTGCTTCTGAGCATATAATTAAGACTATTGGGGAGTCTTTGCATAATTCTGATAATCATGGTTATTTATTGCATGGTGGCACAGCTAATTTTCGGCAGGTGGCAGCCAATTGGTATGAAAAAAGATTCGGGGTTGCTGTAGATTGGGAAACAGAAGTTTTGCCTTTAATTGGTTGTCAGGAAGGCACTGCCCATTTACCTTTAGCTATTATAAACCAAGGTGACTATGCTCTTTTATTAGATCCGGGTTATCCTTCCCATGCAGGGGGTATTTATATGGCGGGGGGGAATATTTATCCTATGCCTTTATTGGCTGAAAATAGTTTTTTACCTCAGTTTAATGAAATTCCTGCGACAATACTTGCTAAGGCAAAAATGATGGTTTTGAGTTATCCCCATAACCCTACAACTGCGATCGCATCTTTAGATTTTTTTGACTCTGCATTTCGTTTTTGTCAGGCAAATAATTTGGTTTTAGTCCATGATTTCCCCTATATGGATATAGTTTTCGATGAGAATAAAGCACCATCTATTTTACAAGCTGATAGAAAAAAAGAAATATCGATAGAATTTTTTACCTTTTCTAAATCTTATAATATGGGAGGTTTTAGAATAGGTTTTGCTATCGGTAATTCCCAATTAATTAAAGCATTAAAACAAATTAAATCGGTAGTTGACTTTAATCAGTATAAAGGTATATTAGAAGGAGCAATAACTGCTTTAACTTCTTCTCAAGAATGTGTTGCTGAGACGGTAAAAATTTATCGAGAAAGAAGAGATTTTTTGGTGAAAGAATTAAATAATATTGGTTGGCATACTCCTACCCCTTTGGCGACTCTTTATCTCTGGGCAAAATTACCAGAAAAATGGCAGAAAGATTCCATCGCATTTTGTGTAAACTTAGTAAAAGAGACAGGGGTGGCTTTGTCTCCCGGTGCTGGTTTTGGCAGTTGTGGAGAAGGATATGTGAGATTTGCTTTAGTAAAACCTCCTGAAGTTTTAAAAGAAGCCGTTAACAAAATAGCCTCTTTTCTTGGTAGCAATTCTATTTGAATCATGACACTCTGGTTAGTGGAATTCGAGAGTTAGGAGTAAGTATTTTCAACAACCTGATAATTTCCGAGATTTTTTTATCTATCAATATTAAAAAACCATTAAGAAGATTTGGCTAAAAATATTAAACTCCTGTAACATAGCAATCTCATCTGATGATAGGAGAGATTTTAAAGATTGAAGTGATGAAATACTAATATTGCGTATTCCCAATAACTCAAAACCAATGACCTTATTATATTTATTATAATCAACAATTATACCTTTTTCTATTTCTTCAGAATCTAAAACATCATCTTCATGTAACTGTACATATATAGCATCAACTTCAGGGTCATATTCACTAATTCTAATCATGTTTGTAACTCCTATCAAAATAAACTGTAATAATTAATGGTGGATTTTTTCTGTGATTATAAACAACTTTTAAAGCCCTATTACTATATTCTTTAATACGTTTCCAGCAACAAGTTTCACAAATTGTAATGTCGAGGTTATCATAAACTTCTATATAATCTGGATTCTTAATTACCCGTTCAATCCATTCTAACTTTATTTGTTTTCTACCATAACTTTTTAATTGCTGTTTAGCGTGATTAGAGAAAAGATATTGCAAAAGAAAATACTCCTTAAATGGGAAAGCATTAACAGTATATTAGTTTTCGATTGAGTAGGTGACGAGAATACTTTAGTATTAAAAATGTTTAATTCTTAATTGTCAAAAATGATTCCTAATTCATTAATTTTAGATACGTTAATTAAAGACTGGCTGTTAGAAGATATTGGTAGAGGCGATCGCACTACAGAAAGTATATTTGCAGATAACAAAATTGGCAAAGCCCATTGGATTATTAAAGAAACAGGGGTAATAGCAGGTTTACCCATCGCTGAAAAAGTATTTGAAATATTAGATCCTATGGCAAAATGTGAAAGATTAGTTTTAGAGGGAGAAAAGCAGGAAAAAGGGACAAAAATCTTGACGATAGAAGGGAAAATTTCAGCATTACTAACAGGAGAAAGAGTGGCTTTAAATTTAGTCATGCGGTTAAGCGGTATTGCTACTGAAGCCCGAAAGTATGTGGAAGCAATCCGAGACTATCCCACTAAATTAGTTGATACTCGTAAAACCATCCCCGGATTAAGGATTTTGGAAAAATATGCTTCTGCAGTTGGCGGGGCAACCAATCACCGTATTGGTTTAGATGATGGAATTATGATCAAAGACAATCATATTCAAGGAGCAGGAGGAATCAAAGAAGCAGTGGATAAGGTAAGAAAAAATATGCCTTATCCTTTAAGTATTGAGGTAGAAACCAGTGATTTAACTCAAGTGGAAGATGCGATCGCATCTGGGGTTGAAATTATAATGTTAGATAACATGGCCATAGAAACCATGAAAGAAGCCGTTAAACTAATAAGGAAAAGTAACCCTTTAACTAAAATAGAAGCGTCAGGCAACGTTACTTTAGATAATATTCGGTCAATTGCCGCCACGGGAGTTGACTATATTTCCACCAGCGCACCTATCACTCGCTCATCATGGTTAGATATTAGCATGAGAATGTAATTCAAGGGCAAAGGTGAATAGTGAATAGCGAATAGTGAATAGTGAATAGTGAATAATTAAAAACCCCTAATTCTCATCCTCATTACTCGTTTCTCCCCAATACCTCGACATCATGACTCGTGAGCATGGTAAGAGCTACGAACTAAAGGCGCACTACGCACATGACTGAAGCCTAAAGAAGAAGCTATTTTCCCTAATTCTTCAAATTCATCGGGAGTCCAATACTTTTGTACAGGTAAATGAGCTAAAGATGGTCTGAGATACTGCCCTAAGGTGATGCGATCGCACTTTATTTTTCTTAAATCTTCCAAAGTAGCGATAATTTCAGCTAAGGTTTCCCCTAATCCTAACATTAACCCTGATTTAGTAGGAATATCCGGATTTATCTCTTTAACAATCTCCAATACTCGTAGAGAGCGATGGTATTTCCCTCCCTTGCGCACAGGATTTTGTAATCTTGCCACAGTTTCCAGATTATGGTTATAACAAGCGGGATTTGCCTCTACAATAGTTTTAACGCTGTCCCACTGCTGTTGTAAGGCATTTTTTCCCGTGCCAAAATCAGGAGTTAGCACCTCTATTAAAGTATCAGGATTCATTTTCCTAATCGCATCCATTACTTTTACAAACCAAAACGCACCCCCATCAGCCAAGTCATCCCTTGCCACAGAGGTTAAAACTACGTATTTTAGCCCCAATAAATTAACTGCCTCTGCCACCTTTTGCGGTTCATTTTCATCTAATATCATAGGTGCTTTACCCTTTTCCACCTGACAAAAGCCACAGTTACGAGTACACACATCCCCCATCAGCAAAAATGTTGCTGTACCTTGACTATAACACTCTCCCCGATTAGGACAACGTCCTTCTTCGCAAATTGTATGAATTTTTCTTTGCTTGACAATTTTTTGAACCCTTGAAATCTCTGATGCTTTACCAATGGGGGCACGTAACCAAGAAGGCAAATTAATTAAATCGGAGGTAGGAGAGCTTGTTACGGTCATACTTAAAGATAAGAAAAATTAGATAAAATAATCATATTTGATCATAGTTTAATATACTTAATAAGATTAGGGTCTTTAATTTAGACAAGGAGTTGATTGTGTCAAATCACAAAGTATTAGTTATCGATGACAGTATGGTCATTAGAAGAACCGTCAAGGGTATGTTACCAGATGATAAATTTGAGGTAGTTGAAGCCAAAGACGGCGCCCAAGGACTAGAATTAATTCATACTTGTAACCCTAACTTGATCATGTTAGATTTCTTTTTACCGAAAAAGAGTGGTTATGAAGTATTCCAAGAAATACAAAAAGATCCCCGCCTCAAAGCCATTCCTCTACTGTTAATGTCTGGACGGAAAGATGAAGTAACTGATAAAATACCTGAACCCTTTGAATTCTTTTCATTTTTAGAAAAACCTTTTGATCAAAAACAGCTAATTCAGGGTATTCGGGAATCTATGGAGAAATCCAAGAAACTTGCCCATTTACAACCTGTATCTAGTGCTACCGCTCAAACTACTATGGATAGTGGTGTTGATAGTGATCAATTACAGAAACTACAGGCTCAAGTTAAACATTTAGAGTCGGAAGTTGCACAAATGAAAAAACAAATTAATCAGTTAGTTTCTTTCATCAAGAAAAAATTACAGTAAATAATGTTGGTAAACCAGTTTTTTTTCCTTAGTAAAGTTATTCTTTTATCTACCCTTATTTCCTTTATAATTAAATACGGCTTAGATAATTGGATTTTAGAAATTAATGAAACTTTTTTAGCTATTTTTATTATTTCTTTTCCTGTTATCACCCTTGTAATTATCTTATTAGTAAAACATCAACGAGAGCTTAGTAAATGGGAAAGTTAAATTCATGGTTAACATAACAATAATCAACTATTGATTTATCAACGGAAATCTAAAACCTGAAACCTAAAACTTATTTAAAATTTATCGTTTTAGACAGTGAAAATAAACTAATATCAGCTTAACGAATTATGGATTTTGCCAAGTGGATCAGTTTTTGCAGTGTTATTATTCTTATCTATATCATTTGGCAAGTTAGAAAAATTTTGCTGTTAGTTTTTACTGCGGTTGTTTTCGCTATCACTCTTAACTTATTAGTAGAAAAATTCTGTAAATTAGGTTTAAAAAGAGGTTACGGGGTTATCATTGCTACCGTTATCTTTTTAATTGCGATCGCACTTTTTTTTGTGATTGTAGTACCATCCTTAGTTTTTCAGTTTCAGGAATTATTAACTCTTTTACCGCAAGGTATTGACAAAATCATATTTCAAATAGAAAAAATCAAAAATAATTTATCTCCTGAAATAAGTGATTCTTTTCCTGATTTAGAAGAAATATTGCCCCAAGTTCAACCCATTATTAATGATTTATTAACAAGAGGATTTAATTTTGTTTCAGGATTTTTAGGTGCTTTATTAAGTGGTGTTTTACTGATAGCATTAACCCTAATGTTTTTGGTTGAACCTACTCCTTATAAACAAGGATTTGTGCGTTTATTCCCTGCTTTTTATCGTCGGCGTATTACAGGTATTCTCAACCGCACGGAAAAAGATTTAGAAGAGTGGTTAAAAGATACTTTTATCAAAATAATTGCCGTTAGTATTTTAACTTTTATTGTTCTTTTTATTCTCGGTATTCCCCTAATCGCCGTTCAAGCATTATTAGCAGGTATTTTGTCTTTTACTCCTTATATTGGGCCTATTTTTAGTATTATATTCCCAGTTGCGATCGCATTTATTTATTCCCCTTGGAAACCTTGGGCAATTCTAATAATTTATATCTTAATTTTTTGTGGTGTTGATAGAATTATTATTCCAAAATTAAGACCTCATCGAGTAAATTTAATACCAGCAAATGTCATTATTGCTGAAGTGATTTTTGCCAGTTTTCTAGGATTATTAGGCTTATTTTTAGTTGTACCATTAACTATTATTAGTCAAATATTACTAGAAGAAATTTTAATTAAAGATATTTTTGATCATTGGCAACGAAAAAATTAAATGGCTCTATTACTTCTCGTCGTGTAAATTATTGGTTAGGGTAGGCAATGGGCAAGAGGCAAAGGTAAATATTGTTGGGGTGAATAGTGTTGGGGTGAATAATTAATAACTCTGAACACTCATTACTCGTTACTTATTACTTTCTCCAACACCTGCAACCTGAAACCTGACACCTTGTCTCCCTCTCCCCTCATCACCCCAACACCTGACACCTAACCTTATCGGATATTCTTAAACTAAACTGAGGTTATCATATATTCCAAAATCCCCGTTAGATAAAAGGGAGTGCCAAAAAATAACTACAAATAGTCTTGGCATCAATTTGATTACTTGTCATTGCTAAATCTTCAAATTCAGCAGGAGTCATTAAAACTACTTCTATATCTTCATCATCATCTTGCTTTGGTGGTTGAGCTAACTTTTCCAAATCCTGTGCTAGAAATGCAAAAATAAATTCATCAGAATACCCCGGAGCGAGGGGAAATTTACCTAAACTACGCCATTTTTTGGCTCGATAGCCTGTTTCTTCTTCTATCTCTCTTTTTATTGTTGTTTCTGGAGCTTCCTCTGATTCTACCGTACCCGCAGGAAATTCCAACAAGCGAGTTTTAACCGCAAATCGATATTGTCTAACTAATACTAATTTACCATCATTGGTGATTGGTACAGCTAAAGCACCTCCGGGGTGACGGATACATTCCCACTCTCCTTCAGCGCCGTTAGGTAATCTTAATTTGTTTACTTCAAATTGAAATTTTTTACCTTGAAAAAATAATTTTGAACCTAAAATCTGCGGTAACTCTGGTATTCCAAACATTTTAATTTATAATCAATACTTTCTTGTGAATAGTTTATCTTAAATCTTGCATTTACCCAAAATTTGATTAATAAAAATAAAATGATATTATTTGAATTAATTGATACAGGGTGATAGGAACAAAGATAATTTTTAATTTTTAATTGCTGTGATGATATTTACGGGATTTAAAGGATTAAAACGAGTCATTTTACCAATAGATAAAGATTTATTTATTTGAGAATTTATAATTTCATAGTCCCATTTATTTTCTTTAAACCATTCTACTGCAATACCTAAATTTTCTATTGTGGCTAAGGCAATTACTATTTTTCCTTCAGGATTAATTTTGTCTTTTATTATATTTAACAATAATTTTAAATTACCACTACTCCCACCAATAAAAACACGGTCTGGAGAGGGTAATGTAGCCATCACTTTTTCTGCAGAATTATGAATAATATTAATATTATTCACCATAAATTTTTGACAATTTTCTCTAATTAAAGAAATTGCGATCGCTTTTTTTTCTATAGCATAAATTTGACTATTTTTAGCAATTCTAGCCATTTCAATACTAACACTACCTGTTCCCGCACCCACATCCCAAATAACCTGTTTTTCTTGTAACGCTAATTTTCCTAATATCAATAATCTTATCTCATTTTTGGTAATTAAAGAAGGTCTATCTGGAAAGGTTTTAAAATAGTTATCAGGAATACCTATGATTGGTAATTGATTAATATTTATTGCGTTATCTTCAATTTTTTGCTTTAAAAAAATAACAATATTTAAATGTGAGATATTATCTAAATTTATATCTTTTTCACTATTAATTTTTGTTAATTTTTCTTGACTTTTATCTCCTAAACTTTCACATAACCAAATATCATAATCTTCTCCTATTTTTATCTGTTGATATAATCGCCAAATCACTAAAGGATTATTATTATTATCTGTTAATAATGCTATTTTTTCTGAACCCTTTTTTAATTCTTTAATTAAAAGTTCAATATCTCTGCCATGTAAACTAATTACTTTACAATCTTGCCAAGATGTTTTCAATTTATTAAAAGCTAGTTGCACACAACTTAAATTAGGATAAAATTCCAATTCTTCTTGGGCAAAATTTGCTAATAAAATTCGTCCAATTCCGAAAAATAATGGATCTCCACTTGCCAAAATAACAATATTTATCTCCTCTTTTTTTTTCTCTTTAATCTCAAAAATTACCTGATTCAAGTCTCCTATTTTTATTCTTTCTCCTTTATGCTCAGGAAAATAGCTTAAGTGGCGATCGCCTCCGACTAATATATTAGCACTACAAACAATTTCTAAAACCTGATCATTTAGACTTTTTTTCCCTTCTAAACCTATACCAACAACTTTTATCGTCACAACTTTTAATTAATTTCCTATAAAAAACTATGGATAGGATTATTATTATAGCCAATATTTATTTAACCTCAGTTCGGTTTGATAATATTGGGTGAGGGTAGGTTTCAGGTGTCAGGTTGCAGGTTGCAGGTGTTAGGGGTTTTTAGCAAGGGGCTTAAGCCCCTTGTTTAAGTCAGTTCGGGTTAAGGCAATTTTATCGTTATTTCTAAGAAGAAGCTATAAGGTTTTCTGACTACGAGTTGGGATGCTTTCAGCTTATCCAAAACTCAGGTTATTTATATTATTAATACTTAATTAATCCAATCTAAATCAAGATAATTAATTTTACCATAAGGTTCTAAAGCCTGTAAAATTTGACGACCATAAATACGGTAATTAACTCGATTATCTAACAAAGCTAATACTCCCTGATTTTGTCTAAGAGAAATACTAATTCTTTGTAAATTTTTAATGGCAATAGGCAGTAAATAGAGACGAAACCAATCTTTTTTTTGACTTTTAAAATAACTAACCTTAGCGGAGATAATGGGGTTTTCTAAAGAAGGTAAAGGTAAAGTTGCCATAATTACTAACTGAGGAGAAAGTAAGGCATCTTGATAATTTAACCAAAAATCAGTGTCACAAACTAAAATACTATTTAAGGCTAAATCAGTAGTTTTTAACTTTACCCTTGAACCAAAATTAGCCGCTAAACTAGCAGTAATTTGCCCTTGCAAAGGTACATCATCAATTATAACGATAATAGGACAATGATTTATTTTTATACCACTAATTAAAGCTAAAATTTCTTGATTAACTTTTGTCGCAAAACTAGGATTATTGGGAAAAGGAAAATTATCAGGAAAGTAGATTTTAAGGATTTTACCTTGAGGATTAGGAGAAAATTTTAAGCAAGTAAAGTCTTTTAATTTAAGTCCTAAATGGTTGCCATAATCAAGGGGGACTTTTTCTGGTTCTAAATAGTCAGCAATAATAATTAAGTTTTGGTCTAGCCATTTTTCCTCCATAATTGATTTTAACTCTAAAGGTGTAGCTTTCAATAAAAAAGATCCTTGGGAGCGGTTAATTATAAAATAGTGAATATATTTTTCCTGTGAAAATAAAGAGCTTAAAAAATCAATCAATAATTTATTATTACTTTGGCTATGAATCAAAATATCTTTAATTAGGTTTTTTTCTTGCTTTTCCAATAAATAACTATCGTAAGGATTGGGAGGATGAGAATAAATAAGTTGTAGTAAATTAGCTAGTTTTCCTCTGATTAAATCTTGATGAGAAAAATCTAAATCTTCAATCATGGAAAGTAGTTGAGAATAGCTAATAGTTAATGTTAAATATTCATAGGTAGTTTCTATTAAATTTTCACCTTTAACAATAATTGTGGTTAAATGATCTATGGCTTCATCTTTGAAAATTCTTTCTAACCAAGTTTTAGTGTCAACAATATATAATGTTGGTTTTTCTAATTCCTTATTTTTAGGATAGTAATTAAGAATTTTTTTATGATAATCAATATATTTTTGAATAAAGATACATTCTTCAAAGATAAATTCTAAAAGTGAATTTTCTTCAACGATTATAACAACAGAGTAAGGAGATAATAAAGCAGGAATTAAATAACTTAAATAATAATGTTTATGATTGATACCAGTTTGAATAATAGTAGAACTTTGGAGCCTTAATCCACGGGCTATCATTCTCCCCATTGTTAATTGATGTATCCATTCTTGTTCACTGTGAAGGCGGGAAAAATCTCTTAGTTGACTGTGGACTTTTGCTTCTAACATTGATAATGCGTCTATTTTTTACAAACAACAAAAAATAATTATTTTTTAGTCAATTAATAATTAATTAACTCCCCTCGGTATAAAAATCTCTGATTTTGGCAGGTTTTAGGTATCAGGTTTCAGGTTAAATTTCTCAAATACTGATTCATCAATATCTTTAATTCCTAATTACTAATTGAAATAACCTTTACACCACCAAAAATTTTATATTGAACTCAGATTAATTAATAATTCTCCCTTTATTAGTTAGTGTTTAAAATAAGGGAAGAATAGTTTATAGCTCTATTCTGGCTTTTATTCTGTAAACTTCAAAATTCAACATTTTTTATTTATGACCCAGATTAAAATTGTAGCCGATAAAAATGCCCTAGTTACTTCTGCTTCTGATTTCATTATCAATAAAATTAAAGAGACAATTGCAAACAAAAACATTTGTTCGATCGCACTTGCTGGAGGTAGTACCCCTAAACCAATTTATCAAAATATTGCCCAAAGTGATTTACCGTGGGATAAAATTCACGTCTTTTGGGGAGATGAAAGATATGTGCCACCCACCCACCCAGACAGCAACGAAAAAATGGCAAGAGAAGCATGGTTAAACCAAGTGGATATACCTGCACAAAACATTTACCCCATGCCAACTTTAGGGAATAATCCCATGGCAGATGCGTCTAAATATGAACAGGAATTAAAAGACTTTTTCGGTGTAGCAAACGGTTTTCCTAGTTTCGATATTATTTTATTGGGAATGGGGGATGATGGACACACTGCCTCACTTTTTCCTCATACTAACGCATTAAAAGAGTGCGATCGCCTCATTACTGTAGGAAATAAAGAAGATAACCAAAGACTAACTTTTACAGTTCCCTTGATTAATCACGCTCAATGGGTTATTTTCTTAGTATCGGGAAAAAATAAACAAGAAGCCTTAAAAGCCGTTTTTGATCAAGAGTCAGATAGTGACCAATATCCCAGTAAGAAAATACAACCCCAAGGGGAGTTAATCTGGTTTATTGACGAAGATGCAAATTCTATTAGGAATTAAGAATTATTTTGTTTTAGCATTAACCAAAAAAAGATGGTAGAAAATAACAATAATCATCAAGAAGAAAAACATTTAGAATCAGAAATTTTTACCGATGTTGTCACCAATGTGGTGGGCAATTTGGATGAGGTATTTGACTCCACTGAAAATATACTCACTTCCCAATCTCTCCCCTTCACCAACATTACCCCCGATAAAACTCATATACAACCGATAAGTGCTACTTTAACTCATGTACAAACAGAAGTAGAATTAGAGTTACCGATTCATTTACCTGTTGTTCATTTAGGTAAACCTAATGACCATACTCCCCCAGATATTGACCTTTCTGGCTTTCCTCACTCTCAAATTGTCTCCCGCACCCATGCCAAAATTTTTCAAGAAGGGGATGATTTTTATATAGAAGACATTGGCAGTGCTAATGGTACTTATATTAACCATGCTCCCTTACCCACAGGCAACCGTCACCGCTTAAAAAATGGCGATCGCATCGCTTTGGGCAAAGAAGATAAAGTTAGTTTCATTTTTCAGTTAAAATCTAGTTTGTAGTTTTCTGAGGATAAATAAGTAACCTCAGTTCGGTTTAAGAATATCCGATAAGGTTAGGTGTCAGGTTGCAGGTTGCAGGTGTTAGGGAGATAAGGAATTTTTAATTTTTAATTCTTAATTATCAACTATTTACCTTGTCATAACATATTTGACCATAAATTCGGTGAAATAATTTAATACTGTTATTCAGCAATGCTCTTTTTCGTAGGCGGCGACAATTTTTTGCACAAGAGGATGTCTAACTACATCTGCTTGAGTAAGGTAACAAAAACCAATACCCTCTACATTTTTTAAGATTTTGGTGGCAACTACTAAACCCGATTCTTGATGAGATGGTAAATCTGTCTGAGTTATATCTCCTGTTACAATCATTTTTGAACCAAAGCCTAAACGAGTCAATACCATTTTTAATTGTGCTGGAGTGGTATTTTGAGCTTCATCAACAATGACAAAAGCATTACTTAGGGTTCTTCCTCTCATATACGCAAGGGGGGCAACTTCTATTTTTCCCCTTTCCATCAAATCAGGAATTTTAATCGGTTCAATAAATTCATATAAGGCATCATAAAGAGGGCGCAAAAAGGGATTTACTTTCTGTTGTAAGTCTCCGGGTAAAAATCCTAATTTTTCTCCTGCTTCTACGGCTGGACGTGTTAAAATGAGGCGATCGCACTCTCCATTTAATAAAGCCTGTACAGCGATAACCGCTCCTAAGAAAGTTTTTCCAGTTCCAGCAGGACCGATACCAAAGGTAATATCATATTTTTTAATAGCCTTGACGTATTGTCTTTGACGAAAAGTTTTTGCTCGTATCAATTCTCCATGACGGGTTTTGGCTAACACATCATTTTGAATATCCTGATACTCTTCCACTCTTCCTGTGTCTAATGCTTGAAATGCAGTTAAAATATCTGGTTGAGTTATGGATTTAGCCGTATCCCAATAGGGTTTTAGAAAATTAACTACATCCATACTCCTCTGTACAGGTTTTTCTTTTCCGTAAATAACTAAATCTTGCCCCCGCAGTATTAAATTTGCTCCTGTATGACGGGCAATAAATTGTAAATTTTCTTCTTGAATACCTGCAAGTGCGATCGCACTTTCTATATTTGGTAAGGCAATAGTTTGAGTATTTTCAGTCATTTAAGAATTAGTAATTAAAAAAGGGCAAATGGTAAGAGGCAAGAGGCAAGAGGCAAGAGGCAAAGGTAAATAGTCGATAATTAATAACTTTTAACTCTTAACTCTTCAAACCCCTAAATCATCTCTCTTTAACATCTTAAGGAAAGAATATTAAATGATACCAATATGTTCTGGAGGCCAAAAAGTGAAAATAGCTTTGCCAATAATGTTTTCTACGGGTAAAAATCCCCAAATATGAGAATCATTACTGTTGTTACGATTATCTCCCATTACAAAGACATATCCTTGAGGTACTTTAATCGCATCTAAGTTGTATTGTGGGGGACTGAGAATATAGTCTTCTTCTAGGGGTTGATTGTTAACAAAAACTTTTCCTTCTTTAACTGCAACGGTTTCTCCTGCTTGAGCAATAATTCTCTTGATGAAGGCTTGATCTTGTTGATACCCCAAAATTTGTAGTTGCGGAGGGGGACTGAAAACGATAATATCTTGATTTTGAGGCTTAGTAAAATTATAAGATACCTTGTCCACTACGAGGCGATCGCCTATGGCTAAAGTAGGATACATAGACTCAGAGGGGATAAAACGGGGTTCAGCAATAAAAATCCGAATTAATAGGGCAAGAATTAAGCCGAAGGCAATGGTAGTAAAGTTTTCTTTGATTATTGTCCGAAGACTGAAATTTTGTTTTACCGTTTCTGAGGATTTGGTCATAAATTATAAGTATTGTTGAGAAAAATATAGTTATTATTTTGGGATTTATTACTATAAATTTAAAGTTAAGTTTATTGATTATCAATTATAAGACTTGAGGGTAATCTTCTGTAGTGATCCAAAAATGCTTATTCTAAACTTAATCTTAGGGAGAATTAATGTTAAGGATCATAAAAGAGAAACTCTTTGATAATATTAGCAAGAGTCAATAATTTAATCAAAATCAGACTCAAAAGAACTATCTAAAAATTTACTTTAGGAGATATTATTTTATGGAATCTAAAGTTCAAGACATGGAAACTAAACAAGAAACAATGGAAAAGAAAATTAGTAATGATGTCCCCGGAATGATGACTACCACTGGTAAATCTGCTGGTGATAGTAGTTGGCAAGAATATGTGGATTTGGTGGTGGACTTCTTAGCAAAAGTTCCTGAACAATTAGGCAGTTTCTTTTCTGATTACCAAAAACCCCTTACCACAACTGGTTTAATTGTTGCATCTGCGATTACCGTTTATATTACTTTATCTGTTTTAGATGCGATCGACAATATTCCCTTACTTTCTTCTATTCTTGAATTAGTTGGTTTGGGTTATAGTGTTTGGTTTGTTACTCGTTATTTACTCAAAGCGTCCACTCGTCAGGAATTATTTTCTGAGTTTGATAGCTTAAAGCAACAAGTTTTAGGTGGTAAAGCTGACAATTAAGCTAAGTGGTAGGGCTTGGGATATGAGGGAGTTCGGGGTTCGGAAAGGGCTGACAGGTGTCAGGTTTCGGGTTTCAGGTGTTTTTAATTCTTAATCCTTAATTCTTAACTATTTACCTTTCCTCTCCTCCCTCGAAAGGGCAGGGCTGTTTCAAAAAAAAAATTAGGTTAACTGAGATTAAGTAAAAGTAAGATATACAAGGATTTTTTTCTATTAGTTAAAACTTTATGAACAAAAATCCCCTCATCTCCCTCTCCCCCTATCTCCCACTCTTTTTTCTTTCTCGAAAATGAAACAGCCCTGCCTCGAAAGGGGGGATAAAGGGGGGTTTGCCCTTTGCCCTTTACCCTTGCTTGTTGCCTTGTCTTAATTTTTAACTCATCTGTACTGATGTTTAATTTTCGCATCCAAGCTGATAGTCATATTTCTCCTTCTCAACAGTTAATTGACCAAATTCAGTTTGCGATCGCATCTGGTCAATATCCCCCCGGTCATCGTTTACCTAGTACAAGACAACTAGCTCAAATCACTAATTTACATCGCAACACCATCAGTAAGGTTTATCGACAACTGGAAAAAAAAGGTTTGGTAGAATCCATTACAGGTTCAGGTATTTATGTTAAATCTCAAGGGGATGAAGGCAAAAAAAAAAATAAGCATTTAGTCGGATTAGAGTCGTCTCAGGCAGACATTATTAAGAGAACTATTGATCAATTATTAGAGCAAGGTAATAACCTAGAACAAATTAAACAACTTTTCTTCGAGGAAATTGAATGGCGTTTAAGATGTAGTGCCTTAATCTTAGTAACAGTTCCAAAAGTGGACATCGGTGCAGGGCAGTTAATGGTACTAGAATTAGAACAGGCTTTATTAGTTCCCACTCAATTAGTGCCTTTAGAAGAATTAAATCACATCCTAACTCAAACCACATCCGCCACAGTGGTAACAAGTCGTTATTTTGTACCTCAAGTATTGGAAATTGTCTCTCCAGAATCCATAAGGGTTATCCCTATAGATATTTATGACTACAAAAAAGAATTAACCATTATTAGACAGTTATCCAAAAATACGAATTTAGGAATCGTTAGCTTAAGTGGTGGTATTTTAAGAGTCGCAGAAATTTTAATTCATAGTCTCAGAGGAGATGAAATTAATACAATTACCGCTACTATTCATGATCAGCGAAAACTTAATCATCTTATTCGCTTTAGTGATGTAATAATGTGCGATCGCAACTGTTCCACCCTTGTCAAAAAAAACCTGCAAAAACTACAATCAGACTTGATCAGAATACCAAAAATTATTGCAACCAATAACTATATCAGCGAAAAATCGATTCAACTCCTAAAAAAAGAACTAGAAATTAGCAATTAAGAACAATTAAGAAAAGGACAAAGGAAGAATGAAAAATAGTTAACTTCTAATTCTTGATTTTTACTTGTTCAACATGAAACAGTTCAAGAGAAAAAAGAATGATTTAACCTCAGTTCGGTTTAAGAATAGGTGAGGTGTCAGGGTGTTTAGGGGAGAGGGAGACAAGGTGTCAGGTTTCAGGTTTCAGGTTGCAGGTGTTGGAGAAAGTAACGAGTAATGAGTAATAGACATCTCCAATAATAGACATTTTAAGGGCTGAAGCCCTTACTACGAGCCAACGAAAAATAATTTATGGAGAGGTCTAATGAGTGTTCGGAGTTTTTAATTTTTAATTTTTAATTCTTAATTCTCAACTACTTACCTTTGCCTCTTGTCCAAGAAAGTAAGAAATCCAATGGCGAACTTACTAACAAAACTGATATTAATAGTTATCATGGACACAAATAAATGTTTGACAAATTCACCAAAATACTTAAACTCTTTTTAAACCTACTTTATTAACATCAAGAATGGAATTAAAACTACCCCCTCACAGAATGCAAATTACCGATGATTTAGACAAATTGTTGGAGATACTGCCTTCAAACATAAAACAACCATTAGAAAATCATCCTCAAAAAAATTCCTTGATAGAAATAGTGTTGGATTTAGGCAGAAAACCAGAAGCAAGATTTTCTCATCGTACGGAATATCTAAGTGATCAATTAATCACCAGAGAGGATATAACTCATTGTGTGGCGAGGGTAGGAAATTTTAGTGCCGACAACAGAGCAGGAATTGAACGCACATTGCACCGCATTAGTGCTATCCGTAATCGTCAGGGTGACATTATCGGTTTAACCTGTCGTATTGGTAGGGCGGTGTTTGGCACTATTCTTATGATTAAAGAATTAGTTGAAAGTGGTCAATCTATTCTGTTATTAGGTCGCCCCGGAGTCGGTAAAACCACAGCTTTGAGAGAAATTGCCCGGGTTTTAGCCGATGAACTAGAAAAAAGAGTGGTTATCATTGATACCTCTAATGAAATTGCTGGAGATGGAGATGTACCTCATCCTGCTATCGGTAGAGCTAGAAGAATGCAAGTGGCACGGCCTGAATTACAACATCAGGTGATGATTGAAGCAGTGGAAAACCATATGCCTGAAGTAATTATTATTGATGAAATTGGTACGGAATTAGAAGCCCTTGCCGCCAGAACTATTGCTGAAAGAGGTGTACAGTTGGTTGGTACAGCTCACGGTAATCATTTAGAGAATTTAATCAAAAACCCTACCTTATCGGATTTAATCGGTGGGATTCAATCGGTAACTCTTGGCGATGAAGAAGCCCGTCGTCGTGGTTCACAAAAAACCGTTTTAGAACGTAAAGCTCCTCCCACCTTTGAGATTGCGGTAGAAATGTGGGAAAGACAAAAATGGGTAGTCCATGAAGATGTTGCTCAAACCGTCGATTATTTATTGAGGGGCAAACAGCCTATACCTCAGTTAAGACAGGTTAATGATGAGGGGGAAGTATCTATTACCAGAGATCCCAGTTTTTCTTCTCCCCAACAAGTTAGTACCAATCCTCCTACCCTAATTGATATTCCTAATAAACCCACTGGTTTAAGGGCGCAGGGAAAAATGACTCCTTTACCGATAGCTCCTCATCCTCAGTCCATTCATAATGACTTTGAGGAGATGTTAGCAAACTCATGGTATCAACTAGAAAAAACAGGACAAAAAATGAGGACTCCTGGTCCTAATGGAGAAGATTTCCCCATTTATCTTTATCCTTATGGTATTGGCAAGAGTCATTTAGATCACGTTATTTCTATTCTCAAGTTACCAATTGTGTTAACTAAAGATTTAGATTCGGCGGATGCGGTTTTAGCACTGCGATCGCAAGTTAAACATCATTCAAAGTTAGTACAATTAGCAAAAGAGCGTCAATTACCCATTAAAAGCATCAAATCTAATAGCATTCCCCATATTAGCCGTGCTTTAAAAGAATTAGTCAGTTTAGAGGATGGTAATGAGCCTGAATCTTTAGATATAAGGGTTTTGACAAGAGTAGGCAGTGACGATGAAATTGAGGCTTTAGAAGAAGCCCGTTTAGCAGTGGAACAAATTGTTATTCCTCAAGGGCAACCTGTGGAGTTATTGCCCAGAAGTGCCAAAGTCAGAAAAATGCAACATGAGTTAATTGAACATTATAGACTGCGATCGGACAGTTTTGGTGATGAACCAAATCGCCGTTTGCGTATCTATCCTGCTTAAACTTACTTGTTTGATTGTTTCAAGGGGTGAATATTCAACGCCCCTGCTTCCCAAATACCCAAGGCTGTTTTATTCTAAAATTTTCTGGTTAAGGCAGGGAATAGGCAATGGGCAATACTGAATAGTTGATAATTACTCATTACTCTCCTAAACCTGCAACCTGCCACCTCTACCTAATGTTTAATGAGAGGAAAAATTTGGGCAGATTCGGGTATAACATCTAATTTTACTTTTGTTCCCACAGGTAACTGCGTTTTCACATCCGTACGGGCATGAAGTCTTTTTCCTGACTTAGTTTCCAAGCAATAACGATACTCTCTACCTAAAAATTCCCTTTCCTGTATCACTGTTACCCCTTCTTCATCAGGATGCAAAATCACATCTTCTTGACGAAACATGAGTTCTCCTTCTTGATAATTCACAGGTAAATTTAAACTCCACTCCCCCAATTCGGTACACCACACATCCCCTTGTCTCGTAGCTTGTACAAAGTTTGCCTGAGTCACAAATTCCGCCACAAAACGGCATTGAGGACAAGTATAAATATCTTCTGGAGTTCCCAACTGTAATAGTTTTCCGTCTTGCATTACCCCAATTTTATCTGCGATCGCCATTGCTTCACTTTGATCGTGAGTAACAAAAATTGCGGCGGTGTTAGTGCTTTTTAAAATACTTCTTACCTCATGACGTAATCTTTCTCGCACTTGTACATCCAAATTACTTAAAGGCTCATCTAACAAAATTAATTCAGGTTGGGGTGCTAATGCCCTAGCTAAAGCAATACGCTGTTGTTGGCCACCCGATAACTCATGAGGATAACGCTTTTCTAAACCACTTAAACCTACTAATTGCAAAACTTCAGCAACTCTTTGTTTTATTTCCTGATTGTTAGGGCGAGGTTTTTTCGTTTTTAGACCAAAAGCAATGTTATCCGCAACACTTAAATGAGGAAAAAGAGCATAATCTTGGAACACCATCCCAGTTTTTCTCTTTTCGGGTTCAACCCACATAGAATCCCCCGCCACAATATTATTTGCTAAAAAAATACTTCCTTCAGAAAGCCTCTCAAAACCAGCAATCATCCTTAATAGAGTCGTCTTACCACATCCAGAAGGACCCAACAAACCTAATAATTCCCCTTGTTTTAAGTCAAAGCTAACCTGATTTACCGCAGGAAGTTGTTTTGCAGAGAATTTTTTACTTACTGCTTTAACTTGAAGAATTACTGATTCTACCATTATGTGCCTCGCCAATGATAACTGATATTTAATAAGAATTATTTTCAACAATCTTAAATATATCACTTTACCTTTCAAATTGCACATTTTTAGCAACATCAGTTCGGATTAAGGCAATTTTATTGTTATTTCTAAGAAGCTATAAGGTTTTCCAACCACGAGAAAATAATACTTTCAGCTTATTCAAAACTCAGGTTGTGTTAATTTTTATGAGATTTGAAAATAAAACAAAAATAAGTTTTAAGATTATCTTGAAATAGTTTTATCTTCACTATATTCTTAACATTTATGATTTTCTCTCGGATTTCTTTTGGAAAAAAATTAACCGCCATCAGTCTGAGTTTTCTGTCTTTAGGTATCTTTAACGTCAAAACCAGTTATTCTGCCGACAATATCTTTTTTGTTTATAGTCCATTAATAGCTTCTTTGAGAGTAGAATCTTTAGAAAAGTTTGCGAAAGATGGAACTGTTAATCAAAATTTAGGTTTTTACCTGAATTTAGCAAGGGTAAATGAACAACAAAAAGCTGAGTTTAGAAGGGCGTTAACTACTCCCGTAAAAGTTGACCCTGTTTTATTATCTCGTATTCTTAACACCGATGAAGCAGAAAGATTACTTAATTATTTTGGTTCAGTCATTAATATCCGAGGAGGAAGTAACGGAAAATTTTTGTTGCGAGGGGCGTTAATCAAATCCGCAATGGAAGAAGATGGTTTAACCCTTTTAAATGTCTTGCGTAATTTAGCGGTTGACATTCAAATTAATATTCCCCGAATTCTTAACTATAGCGAGCAAATTAACTTAGTAGTTAATGGTAGTGATTTGTTTGTCGATGAAGTAGCAAGATTAGGTGAAAAAGAAGCTGAATTATCTGAACCTGTTGACTTTAGTAAATTGACGGACATTCGTCAATTAGGATCATTTTCTGTGACTAATTCTCGTTTAAATCTTCTTGATTCCACCAGAAATAGAGAACTATACGTAGAAATTTTCCAACCAGCAGAATTAAAAGGTGAAAATATCCCTGTAGTTATTTTTTCTCACGGATTAAGTTCTCGCCCTGAAGATTTTAGCCGATGGGCAACTCATTTGGCTTCTTATGGTTATGTGGTGGTTTTACCCCAACACCCGGGCAGTGATACACAGCAAACAGAAGATTTCTTAGCTGGTTTCTCCCGTCAAATATTTCGTCTCAATGAGTTTATCGATCGCCCTTTAGATATTACGTTTGTATTAAATGAATTGACTCGTTTAAATAATCAGCAATTTGGTGGAAAATTAAACCTTGAAAGCGTAGGAGTGGGGGGGCATTCTTTTGGAGGTTATACGGCTTTGGCTGTGGCGGGGGCAAAAATCAATTTTCAACAATTAGAACGTAGTTGTAATTTAGAAATTGGTAATCTTAATACTGCTCTTTTACTGCAATGTCGTGCTTTACAACTACCTAGAAAAGATTATAATTTCCGAGATGAAAGGGTAAAAGCAGTATTTACTATTAACCCTGTTAATGCTTCTATTTTTGGCATTGACGGATTAAATAATATTGATATTCCCCTGTTTGTAGCTGCAGGTAGCTATGATCCTGCTACTCCCTTTGTTTTTGAACAGGCAAGGACATTTCCTTTTTTAACAGATCAAAATGTTTATTTACAACTACAAGAAGGACAAGCCCATGTTGATTTTTCCCAACTCGATGCAGGTATTACAGACTTAATCGAAACGGTGGGAAATTTAACTCTACCTTCTCCTTACCTACTGGATGAATATACTAACTCCATGACGTTAGCTTTCTTTCAAGTGCATTTAAGAAACGAAGAAGACTATCGAGTCTTTTTACAATCTAGTTATGCTCAATATTTGAGTCAAGGACAAGATTTTAAAACCTTTTTAATTACATCTCAATTTTTACCTGAGTTGAGGGATAAATACAAACAATTTTTGATGGACAACTATGACCTTATTTTCCGCTAGAGAAAAAATTTTGGGATTGCTTAATTGTGACACGAAACATTGTTGATTTACTCTAAATATCTAACACTCAAAATATTATTACCGTTGCCCATTCCCATTATCTATTGTTTATTCCTTACCCCCGATCTAAACTAAAAATTATAGCTTAATTCACTAATGCCAAAATTTCCATTGTTGGAAAATATTTGCCACAGTATTAGCTGTCATAATACCACTGGCGGCAACGGCAGGAACACCTATTCCGGGAAAAGTAGAGTCACCACAGCAATATAGATTTTTTACAGGAGTTGTAGCAGGGGCAAATAAAGATTCTCCTGCTTTCCATGCGGCACCATAAGTACCCCTATAACGTCTTAAAAAGCGTTCATGGGTTAAAGGTGTACCAACTAATTTCACTTCCCATCGCTCTTTTATATCTGGAATAAATCGGGCTAGGGCTTCCCACATAGGTTGCGATCCCGAAGGGATCTGCTACGCAGCACGCATCTCTTTCATTTCCTGATATTCTGGACTATTGGGATTCAAATCTGCCCATAATTCATAGGGTTCTGTAGCGGGGGTATAAACATGAATAGAGTGTTTACCCAGAGGTGCTAAAGAAGAATCTAAAAGAGAGGGAATCGAAACGGCAATCACATTTTGAGGAGCGGTAACTCCCCTTTGCCAATCATTAACAATCATGTGATGACAAGGTAAATCATTAGGAATATCTTTTCCGTCAATCCCCAAATGAAGGTGCATAAAACTAGGATTAATGGGAGTTTTTTCGCTTTTGCTTCTAGATTCAGAATCTAACATCCCTTCGGGAATAAGAGCTAAAGTATCCCAAATGGAGGCATTGGAAATAACAGCCTTAGTTGCTTTAATTTCTTCATCATTGCTTAATCTCACCCCTTTAGCTTGATTATTTTCAATAATAATTTCTGCCACATGGCTAGATAAAATTAACTCACCACCATTTTTTTTCAAACCTCTAATCAAAGCATCGACAATGGCTTCACTTCCCCCCACTGGATAATCAAGAGTGACATCAGGGCGATACCATTCCGCAAACATAAACGCCATTTCTGCCGCCGAAGTGCCATGGGCAGGTAAGCCAGATAACATAAAACAGAGTAAATCTAACCAATTACGGATAAATTCATCTTCCACCACCTCATCCATAATCGCCCCAAAATTACCTGTTAGTTTTTTCGCAGAAAATAGAGAAGGAATCATAGAGGAAAAGTGCGGAAAAAGAGTAAAAACTGCCCCTAAGTCATAACGAAAGGCTTGAACAGGAATAGCCATAGAAGCCTCTCCCAAAGGTTTCATCACCTCTTGCAACTTACGCCATTGTCTTCCTGCTTCTTCTCCCCGTAACTGCAATAATAGATTATGAAAATTATCCGCACCCACTGCAATATCAAAATAGCCTTCAGGCAACCAACATCCCCAGTTGTCGTAGTTTTTCCACTCAATATCTTCCCCAACGAGGTCTAAAACTTGCCGTAAAGGATTACTTGATGGAGAATAAGATAAACCCGAATAAAGAGAAGGACCTGAATCGAATTTAAAACCCTTATAGCGGAAACCGTGGGCGCATCCCCCAGCTAAATTATGACTTTCACAGACTAAAACATCATAGCCATACTTAGCCAAAATTGCACCGCAACATAAGCCACCCAAACCACTCCCAATAATAATGATTTCTCTTTTTCTACTCATCATTTGTATTTAGGGGTTGATGAAAAAGTGATGTCAGGAGAGTAGACAATAAAAGAACAGACAACAGTATTTATAATTGACATAAACTGCAGTTAAATTTAAATTGATTTTAAATATATTTTTCCT
This sequence comes from Cyanobacterium aponinum PCC 10605, assembly GCF_000317675.1. NCBI lineage: Bacteria > Bacillati > Cyanobacteriota > Cyanophyceae > Chroococcales > Geminocystaceae > Cyanobacterium > Cyanobacterium aponinum. Next base: position 488,522 of record NC_019776.1, on the reverse strand, counting down.
AAATTTAATAATTTTTTTGTGGAAAGTTTTGTCTATTATAGGTCTCAACTCCTTATTTTTCAACACTTTTTTCATCTAACTCAAGGGTTAGCTTACGCAAAAGTCTATGATTTATTTAGCTCTTCTATAGCAGGGTTTTTTCAAAGTCAGGGCGAAATTATCTTGCCCTCACCCCCAACCCCTCTCCCACAGTAGAGGGGAGCGTTTTTTCTTAATAATTGATTAATTAATACTTAAAAACTCCTGTATTTGTTCTGACGGGGAGACAATGAAACTGCAGTGAGGGTAGGTTTTAGGTTTCAGGTTTCAGGTTTTAAATACATAAACAGTATTTTATATTTACGAAATAAATAGCCAGACATATTATCTCAAAATGTTGATAATCCAATAGTTTTGCCTATTATTTGAACCATTGAGTAAATAGAGATAATGATAAATATTAGTGGAGACAAAACCTAACACCTAACACCTGCTACCTGCTACCTATAAGGTTTTTAGAGTTATTGTCCCCCCTTAAGGTATCTGTTACTATTTGTTAACCTGAGTTTTGGATAAGCTGAAAGCATCCCAACTCGCAGTCAGAAAACCTTATGGTTTCTTAGAAATAACGATAAAATTGCCTTAATCCGAACTGACTTAAACAAGGGGCTTAAGCCCCTTGCTAAAAACCCCTACCACCTGCAACCTGCAACCTGACACCTGACACCTAACCTTATCAGATATTCTTAAACCGAACTGAGGTTATTTGTTAGTTTCAAAAATTGACATTTTTGAGAATGAAAAAACCCTGCTTCTATAGTGAGCATGACAAAATACTACAAAATAACTGCTATAAACTTTAACTGACAAGGCTTTGCTCAGAACAAAAATGTAATTGCTATAAATTAACAACTTTAATTAAACTTGAAACATAACACCCTTTTTTTCAGAAAAAATTTATCGTATTCAACGTGAGACAGCCATTTACTTTGTATCTTCATACTCTTTTTGTCTTTCGTCTTTTTCCTGCTTAATTCCTTGATAGGTAAAGCCTAAAACAAAACCTAATACTCCTCCGCCAATAATGACGATATTACGACGATGTACTCGTTGAGAAATTTCTGAGACTGCTAAACCCAACATTAAGCCAATTAAAGCAGTCATAATTCCAGAAAAAAGCATTATTTTTAAATTCATATTCCCTCTTTTATTTTAAGTTTTATAAATTTTGAATAACTATTATTTTTCTATAAAAGTGTATATTTACATTATAAATTCTAAACAAAGAAGAACGAGTAAAGTAATAACAATATGGTGAAAAAAAATAAAATATGATTTAACCAATCATCAAAATTCCAGTCTTTAAACATTGAAAAATTCTCCTTTTGTTATATTGTTTAATTACGTTTTGTGAAGTTTTGAGCTTAAAGATTTTAGTTTAATATAACACTCCTAAATCATTTGTAAAAAAATCAATTATCACCTCAGTTCGACATAAAATTATCGGTGGAGGTGACACCTTAAATATTTTTGAGTAACATCCATTAAGGATGCTTTAATTTCCAGAGCAAACTAGAAACAAAATTAGTTAAACTGTGAGCAACAATCGGTACTAATAAATTACCTGTAATATAAGCACTGTAACCTAACACAAAGCCGATAATAATTGCCCAAACAACATAATGCCAACTGCTAACTTCACTCCAGTGTAAAATTCCAAAAAAGACGCTAGAAAGGATTAAAGCTAACCAATCATAACCAAAAGCAGGAAGCATAACTCCTCTGAATAATAATTCTTCACTTAATCCGGGGAGTAAACCCACCCAAATTAAATCGGCCAAAATTAGGGGAGAAATAATTAAATTTAGGTATTTTTCGGCACTGTGACGATAATCTTCCCATACTCTAGTTAAAATACTACTAGCAAGAATAATTGCGATCGCAATTAAAACTCCCATGGAAAAGTCATGAAGATTAAATTTGACTGGGATGAGATTTATTTTGCCTAATCGTTGCCATATTTGAGAGATGATGAGGAGAATTAAGGCGGTAATGCCCATAAATCCTAATATTTGTGTCCTAGTAAAAGAGTTTAAATTTGGTTGATTGCTTTCTGTCATGAACAATAAAAGGTAATGATATAGTCATGGATTTTTGATCCATTGATTAAAAGAATTTTAACTACTATTTTTTAACTCCAGCAGATTTTATAGTTAGGTGTTACTTTTTTTAATTTTTGGTAGAGGGCGAGTAGGAAAACAGATTCCTTTAGAATTGAAGTTGAGACGATAATTAAGATAGTCTTGTAGAATCAAATCATGGTCAAAGCAGAGATTAGAAGGTATTTTCTCAATGGGAAATATAGCTAAATTTTTGGCATCATCAGCAGGTATTGGTTGCCCCACTGCTTCAGCAATAAAAACAACACTCAAAGTATGTTTACGGGCATCTCTGGAAGGGTCAGAATAAACATATAACAAATCAAGAAGCTCAATATCAAGACAAGTTTCTTCTTTTGCTTCTCTAATCGCTGTTTCTTCCACTGACTCTCCATAATCCATAAATCCCCCCGGTATTGCCCACCCTAAAGGTTCATTTTTCCTTTCAATAAGAACGATAGGACGAGAATCATGGTCTTTTAATTCAATAATTATATCTACGGTGGGAGCAGGATTTATATAATTTGTCATGTTATTCTTTACTTTTTTATTTCCTGTAATTATAAGAAATATTTAAACTTAGTTAGGCATAAGAATATAAGATGGAGGCAGGTTTCAGATGTCAGAGTGTTGGGGGATTGGGGTGTTAGGGTTAGTGTTAATGTTAATTAAATACTTTTGCCCTCCCCCTCTCGAGGAGAGATAAAGGGGCAGGGCTGTTTCATACTAAAATCTTTGTTTAAGAGGGAGTAATAAGTAACGAGTAATGAGTAATGAGTAATAAGTTTTGATAATTTATTATGATTAATTGATTATTTCAAGATTTTTTATTCTTACTTAAAATCTGCAAGTCAAAAATCCCCCCATCTCCCTCTCCCCTTATCTCCCGCTCTTTTTTCTTTCTCGAAAATGAAACAGCCCTGGAGATAAAGGGGGGGTTTGCCTCTTGCCCCTTACTCTTTGCCATATAAAGCCCACTCAATTAAATCATAAGCACTACGAATCGCTCCTTCTTGCCATGCAGGAAGATGACTACACCAATCCCCAGCGAAGGCAATACGTCGATCGCACCTTGTAATTTGATGGAAATATTGGTTATATTTTTCAGGAGTCCAAGCCATCCAAGGGGAGTAAATATAGGGGATATTTTGCCAAGCAATCGTCATCAGATGACTAGACTCAGATTTTATTTGTGGATGAATGCGACTGGCTAATTCTTGTACCGCTAGACAACGAATATCAGGAGCGATTTTCCCGAGGGCTTCTCCATATTCCAACGCACTATAGGCTAACACTAATAAGCCTCCATTTTGTTCTAAAAAACCATTATTGGGATACCAAATTTGTTGAATAGGTAGATTAGTAAAAGTAATTCCTCCGTAAATCCCTAAATCTTCCTCCCAAAAACGTCGTTTCATCCATCCTGCAACTTTTACGGCAAATCTAGGAGGTAGAGCTTGAAACGCCTCTAGCCAAGCATCTCCCACATCAATACGCATATTTTTTAAAACAGGAGGTTGAGCAGTAATCACGATGCGATCGCATTTTAATTGAAAAGTTTGCCCAGAATCATTAGTAAGTGAACCTTTCAGGGTTACTCCCCCTTCATCTTGGACTATTTCTTCCACCCCATGATTGAGACGAATACAATCCCCCAAAGCCGACTCTAAAGCGCTAACTAAACCATCATTACCCCCTTCAATTTCAAACATTGTTAACTGCTCATCAATTACATCAGGGCTACGGCGAGGGTCATCATACCATAATCTCAAACCCAAAATCTGTTCCAACTCCAAAGCAGGGCAAGATTTTCCCTTATCATGGCGCCCCCCTCTTATTAGTTGATAGCCATTTTTTCCATCTTCTTGATAATTACCCTTTTCATCAACTCCCCCAAAAGTTTGTAACCAGTCATTTAAGGCTAAAGCCAAATCATGCGGTAAAGATTCTTGTAAATTAAGACTTGTAGAACCCTTAAAAGCTAACTCAGAGAGCCTTCCTAGCCCATCAAACAGCACCTGTCTATTTTTGACAAAAATATCCTGATTCGTCTGAGGTAGCCAACGGTGAAGCAAAGCACCCCGATTCAGAGTAAAATAAGGACGTAATGATAAACCAAAACGACGACAATAATGTAAAACAGCCCGATGATGATGAGAAATCCGCCCCGGCCCCGCATTAAAATATTGTCCAGAGGGTAAATTACATTTTTGAGCAGGAAAACTCTCTTCTTGGATTAATTCCCCTGGGCGAATAGTTAAATTTCTGCCCCCGCATCGAGATGATGCCTCTAAAAGAATAACTTTCGCACCTCTTTCCTTCAACTCCAAAGCCAAAACTAATCCTGCAATTCCCGCCCCCACAATCACAACTTGAGGATGATTGCCATTACTTATAGAAGGTATATCAGGAGGTTCACCCTTATCAGAGACAATATTATGTCCCCCTAATTGCCGTAATAATTCTAACCCCACCCCAACACCATACTTATTTTCCACAAGAGAAAGTAAGTCAGCAATAGTTTTTGTGATTGTAGTTTGCGAAGACATTTGATTTGCTGTTTTTATCAAAATTCAAGACCGAATAATGGTAAATTTGACCCAAAATATTATTTTCTACTCTCAAAATACATTAATTACTATTCAATAGAAAATAATTTTATCTTTAGCTAAACCTTACTTAACTATTTAACTGTATGACAGTATATTTTATTGGAGCAGGCCCCGGAGACCCAGATTTGCTAACCCTAAAAGCCTACAAAATTCTACAATCAGCTGATGTTATTTTATATGCAGATTCCCTTGTACCAAAACAAATTTTAAAAGATACTAAAGAAAATGCAGAGTTAATCGCCACGGGCAATAAAACTTTAGAAGAGATAATACCCTTAATGATTAAAAAAGAAAAACAGGGTTTAACAGTGGTGCGATTGCAGTCAGGAGATTTATGTTTATATAGTGCCATTCATGAACAAATGAGATTGTTAGCAGAAGCAGATATTCCCTTTGAGTTAATCCCCGGAATCAGTGCCTATCAAGCGGCGGCGGCAAAAATTGCTAGTGAATTGACGATTCCCGATTTAGTACAAACAATTATTTTAACGAGGGTAAGTGGTAAGGCTTCTCAAGTACCAGAAAAAGAAGAATTAGAGAAATTAGCCGCCCACGAAGCCAGTTTATGTCTATATTTAGCCGCCCGTCATGTGGAAAAATCTCAAGAGGATTTACTAAAACATTATCCTGCCGATACTCCTGTGGCTATTTGTTACCGGGTGGGGTGGGAGGATGAAAAAATCATTATTGTGCCTTTAACAAAAATGGCTGAAACTACCTATGATTATGGTTTTATTCGCACTACTCTTTATCTTATTAGTCCTGCATTAAAAATACTTCCTCAGCAACAATCTTTAAAAGGGGAGTCATACCAATCGAGATCAAAACTTTATAATCCTAGTCATAATCATTTATTTCGACCTCGATAGTGAAAATAACTTCAGTTCGGTTTACGAATATTAGATAAGGTTAGGTATCAGGTGGCAGGTGTCAGGTTTAACTTGATGTCGAAAGAAGTTCCACGCCTAGTTTTCCACAAAAAAGACAATTAAACGCGGCGTGTGGATGAATTTCGACCAGTAAATAAAATCGACCGTAGGGAGTCCACATAAAACAGAAATAATGAGTTATAATGAATTTATTGACAACCCTAGTTAGCAATAAACCTCAATGCACAGAGCAATAAAAGTCAGAATCTATCCCAACAAAACCCAAGCCAAGAAATTATCTCAGGTTATGGGTTGTTGTCGTTGGTGGTATAACTACGCTCTAAACTTGTGCATTGACACTTATAAAGCTACAGGTAAGGCATTAAAGCAAGTAGCCCTTAATAAGTATCTCCCTAAGTTAAAAAAAGAGGAAGATACGGCTTGGTTAGGGGATTGTTACTCACAATGTCTGCAATCAACGACTCTTAATCTGACTAAGGCTTTCAAAAACTTCTTTGAAGGTAGAGCCAAATACCCCAGATACAAGTCATATCAAGGAAGACAGTCTTGCCAATATCCCCAAAATGTCTCGATAGTTGATGGATGTCTCAAAATTCCCCAACTGGGCTTAGTAAAAGCAGTTATTCATCGGATATTTGAAGGTGAGATTAAGACTGTAACAGTAAGCAAAACTCCTACTGGTAAATACTATGCAAGTATATTATTTGATACCAAACAAACATTTCCTGAAGTAACAATTACGGGAAAAGTCTGTGGTATTGACTTAGGAATCAAAGATTTTGCTATTGTTCATGATGGCAGGAAAACCAGTAAGTACGCTAACCCTAGACACATCAAAAAACATGAAAAAAACTTAGCTCGGAAACAACAAAAATTAGCCCGTAAGAAAAAAGGCTCTAAGAATAGAGAAAAAGCTCGTAAGCTAGTTGCTAAAGTTCACGAACGCATAAGCAATGCCCGTCAAGACTTCCTACACAAACTCTCAAGAAAGATTGTGAATAACAATCAAGTGGTAGTCATTGAGCAGTTGAATATCAAGGGTATGGTTCGGAATCACAACTTAGCGAAAGCAATATCTGATGTCGGTTGGGGAACATTGATCAATTTCCTAGACTATAAACTCAAGCAAAAAGGTGGGTTATTAGTAGAGATAGACAGATGGTTTCCTAGCTCTAAAACTTGCTCTCATTGTCATTATCAAATGTCTGAAATGCCATTAGAGATAAGAGAATGGACTTGTCCAAGTTGTGGTAGTCATCATGATAGAGATGAGAACGCAAGTAAAAATATTAGAGCAGAAGGCATCAGAAAAATACAGACGGATGGAACAGCCGTCTCTGCGTCTGGAGGATCGGTAAGACCAAAAGGCGGACGTAAATCTGTCTTGAGGCACGAACCTGTGAAGGATGAAGCCCACACCATAAATCTTTGATTTTGGTGTTGGGTAGTTCACAAAAGACCTATTCCTAAACGAGAAGCAAGACTAGGGGTAATAGGAATAAGAGTTGTTAGAGATAAAAAGATTAAAAATAACCCCCATCCTGCACGGCTGTCATCGGGTTCAGTTAGTTCATTTAAACTAGGTCTTTCTAAATCTCTTTGCAGGAAAAGAATAATAATAGCCCAGTAAAAGGGTAAAGAGTTGACGGGGTTAAAAATGCTCACAATTCCTAAAATGATTAATGTGCCAACAGTAGTACGACGACAAGTTTTTCTACCATAAATAGCTTGTATTATTCTACCTCCGTCTAACTGTCCTGCAGGTAACAAATTAATAGCGGTAATTACTAAGCCCAACCATCCTAAAATGGTGAAAGGATGAACTCCAATGGTATCGGCTTCTAATCCTGACTGAAAGAATAATTTTGCTAATCCTCCCACTAAAATTGAACCTCGGAAAAAACTGGTAGGAATCTCAAAACTGCTGTTGGGGGCGGAGAGAATAAAGCCCAATAATAATATACCCAGAGATACTACAAAACTGGCGGCAGGTCCTGCGAAGGCAACGTCAAATAAAACACTACGATTAGGAATTAGAGATTCAAAACGGGTAATTGCTCCAAAACTACCTATTTGTAAAGATGGCAAGAAGAAGGGTAAACTTACTTTGACTTTATTTCTCTCTGCGATAATGCGATGGGCAATTTCATGGGCGAGAAGAATAAACCATAATCCTCCTGTTAATGGTAATACTTCTGGGTAACGGTCCCAACTCCCTACTAAGTCAAATCCTAACAAAAGTGCGATCGCTTCCATACTGGTGAAAATTGTCGCTAAAAATAATACTAAAGCCAGATTTTTTTGAGCTAAAGTCAATGGTTTTGGATCGTTGGCACTAGGTAAAATAATTACAACGGGTTTTTCCTCTGGAGTTTCTACCAAAAATAAACGGTATTTATCCCCAAATTTTTCTGTTAATTTTTCTGTTAAATGGCGGTGACTATATTCTGCTTCTCCTCGTAAATTACCTTTAAAAATGACTCCCTCTTGATAGGGAATAGTGTCAATAGCAAAAAAGGTATCGATGCCAAAAATAGTTTTTATTTCTTTTAAATCTTCTTCTTGAATAGGATTAAATTCTGGTTCTAACTGTGCTAATTTTACTGGAGTAAAGTTACTTTCTTTAACGTCTTCATCTTCTTGTTTTTCTAAAGATAAATTATTTTTTTCTTGGTCTTCTGTTTCTTTTTTATCATTATTATCGGAATCAGATTCTGAGTTTAAATTAGCTTTAAAAATATTATCAATGTTAGATTTGATTTGTTCTTTTGCTTTATTTCTAATCAAAGTTCCTAAATATATATAAGTACCTGCAGACAATACTAACAAGAAAATAACCCCAATTAAATTAACATAAATTCCTAATGTTAACAGTGCGAAAAAAACTAACCAGGGGGTCATTAAAGCAAGGGATTGCAACCACGCTAAAATACCAATTTCTCCATAAGGTTTAGCCCGATTATATCCCCATAATATGATCGCTATAGCCACTACAGAAACAACAATGATAACAACGTTATCAGATAAATTAAACATAATTATTTAAAATATTTAGTAATAATAAAAATATAGGAAAAAGCTATACAAATGATTTTTTATATCAATTACAAATTAACTATTAACAATAAAAAATTTAGGATTTAAGATTTTTTATTTAACCTAACACCTGACACTTTTTTTAAGCAATAATTGGTTATACTAATTTCTAATTGTTAATTGCTTGGCGTAAATTACCGTTATTTCGGGCTAATAAAGTTTCGGCTTCTGCTTTACTTGTATTAGTCCAGTGCATTAATAATGCTAATTTTACCTTAGATCCACTCGCAGATAACAAGTTTTGGGCTTTTTCTCTATCTAAACCTGTCAAATCAGAGATAATTCTCAATGCTCTATCTTCTAATTTACTATTGGTAACGGAAACATCTATCATGCGATTACCGTAAACTTTGCCCAATTGTACCATTACTCCTGTGGAGATAATATTTAATGCCATTTTTGTTACTGTACCTGCTTTTAGACGGGTTGAACCTGCTAAAATTTCAGCTCCCGTGAGCAAACGAATATCAATATCTGCTGGTATGGATACTTGTTCTTTTGGTACACAACTCATAGCAACTGCGATCGCACCTCTTTTTTTTGCTTCCTGTAATGCTCCGTGAACATAGGGAGTTGTACCTCCAGCCGTGATACCAATTACCACATCAAGGTTGCTGATATTATGGTCAATCATAGCTTTTGCCCCGTCTTCCCGTCTATCTTCGAGAGCTTCAGAACTTTTTACTAATGCTTCTTTTCCTCCTGCGAGAATGCCCTGTACCATGGTGGGGGGAGTACAAAACGTGGGGGGACACTCCGCCGCATCTAAAACCCCTAATCTGCCGCTCGTACCTGCCCCTATGTAAAATAATCGTCCTCCCTTGCCTAATTGTTGGGCGGTGATTTCGATAGTTTGGGCAATTTCTTGACGGGAAGATGCGATCGCATCCAGGGTTTTTTGGTCTTCTTGATTAAATAAGTCAACAATTTCAAGGGGAGAAAGTTGATCTAAATTAACACTAGCTTGGTTGATTTGTTCTGTTAAAAGATGTCCTCGGTTCATTAAAAAAATTAGGAAATAAGAATTTGTAGGATAATTAGTATGTGACACCTATTTTAAGTCAACACGCACCAACAAACAGACAGTTTTCTCACCAAGTTTTCGGTTGAAATTCTGCACCATTAACAATCACAACATTCTCTCCTGATTGGGTTAAAACAAACAAACCATGACGATAAGCGTATTTATCCGCCCCTTCTTCGATTTCAATTCCAGCCACTGCCCCATATACTTGTTTTTGATTATATTCAGGGAAAAATTCTTTAAATTTCTGTAAATCTTTGATTAATTCTTTCACATTATCCACCCCTAAACTACTTTTGACCTCTACCACTAAAACATGATTCTCATTTGTCCCCAAAACATCAATTTCTAAAACTCTACCGTCGAGCTTTTTTTTCACCCTTTGACTTACTTGGTGTACAGGAATACCCCGATTTAAAAATATCGTCTCACAAGCAGGGGCAACCATATTTTCCACAAAACGCCCCCATTTTCCCCCTAAATTGCCTATTTCTTTACTCAATCTTGCAATTTGGCGATCCGTTTCTTGCATACGGCGCTCTGTTTCTTTTTGAGCTTGTGCTAATTCTGCTAGAATTTTCCAAACATCATCGGCTGTGGTTGTCATAACTATATTCTGTATTTTCAATCATCTTCTCTATAAACAATTATATATTTCATCTGAAATATACTTCATTAAGGGCAATAGGTAAAAAAACTAAATGTAGAATGCGAGTTATAACAAACCCTCAAGTTGACGGCGAATTCTCTCTAATTCAAAAGCAGACATTTGGGCTTCGGAGGAGACATCATCAGGATAATCAGCACTCTCTTTCCAATCAGTATCTTCAACATTAATTTCTGGTGGAATTTCTAACATTCCTTCTGTTACTAATTTCCACTCATATCCTGCCCCTGTGCAAAATTCCTCTATTTCTTCGCTATTAAGAGATTCAACTGTCGGACTATAAAAGTCCTGAGCTTCCAACAGTAGGGCATAACGAGTGGCATCATCTTCTGATTCAAACATTAACACCATATCTTTATTTCCGATTTGTAAAGTATGGATGCCTTCATTATCTGTACCGACATTATAAAGAAGAACGTAAACTTTCATGTATTAAACCTCCTACAAAATAAAATTTAAAATAAATTAAACACCCGATAATGTTTAAAATCTTTACTATTGCCTATTACCCGACTTCTGCAAGAAGTCTATTAATTAGTAATTAAGAATTAAGATTATAATTTCACACCAAACACCAAACACCGAAAATTAAAGGATTACTGACAACGAGAAGTAGTATTAAGAATTAGTACAATTTCATCGATCGCGCGTACTAAGGCAGTGCCAGATTGGCGAGAGTCATTGGCAAGGATACTAAAAATTAAAGTACCATATTCTCGATGATCCAAATAACCAGATAAAGCCCGAACCCCAGTTAAAGTACCCGTTTTAGCATGGACAATTCCTTGTACAGGGGTTTGCTTCATACGATTACGTAAAGTGCCACTCATCCCCGCAGTTGGTAAGGAGGCGAAAAATAAATCTCGTTGGGGACTAGAATACATAACTCGCAAAGTATCAACTAAAATTCTGGGAGTGGCGAGATTACGACGAGATAAACCAGAACCATCGGCGAAGTGAAAACCACTGGGATTAATACCCATATTAGCTAAAATTTGTTTAGCCGTTGCACCACCTCCAATGCGTTTAAGTAAAGTATCTGCATAGTAATTATTACTTCTCAAGTTAGTTACCTCAACCCACTCTTTGAGAGATTTATTGGCACTAATATTTGTTTCGGGGGCTAATCTCTGTAAAGCCGCCGCAGTGGTTAAGATTTTCATGTTAGAGGCAGGAATAAAGCCTCGATCGGCATTATAATGGTAAAGCACTTCTCCATCAGATAATCTTTCAACTAAAATCCCCCAACCACCACCATAACGTTTAATTACTTCTTCAATGGCGGGGGCGATAAAAGCATTACAAGTCCCCACGGGTTGAGACTGTTGTGGAGGTGGTACTGGTATTAAAATTGATTGAGGGGTGATAGAAGCAGGAACTGATTGAGGTATCGGTTCAAAGTTGTTCAGTTCTGGTAATATAGTCTGGGCAGAAACTGAACTCGTTGTTGTCAGAGTGAGAATAGAAAACCAATTAAGAAGATGTCGCTTTTTCGGCATAAGATTTTATTGAAAAATTAAACGCAGATTTTCAGTATTTTAACAATATCTTTATATTTGAGTAGAAAAGAATGAGTCAGGATCAAACCAATAGTCAAATAGTCAAAACTAAAAAAACAGTTTATCATCTTGTCAACTCTTTTGTGGTAAAGCCCATTTTTGGTACTTATTTTCGGGGAAAAGTGACAGGTAAAGAAAAAGTACCCCTTGAAGGTAAACTAATTATCGTTAGTAATCATGCCAGTGTTTTTGATCCTCCTTTACTTTCTGCTGGGATTCCTCGCCCTGTTTCTTATATGGCAAAACAAGAGTTGTTCACAGAGGGATTTTTTGGTAATTTAATTAAAAGTCTTGGAGCTTATCCTGTCAATAGGGAAGGATTCGATCGCAAAGCCATTCGTCAAGCGGTTTCTCTATTAGAAGAAGGATGGGCAACAGGGATTTTTATAGAAGGCACACGCACCCCAGACGGTAGAATCCACAATCCAAAATTAGGGGCAGCCCTCATCGCCGCTAAAGCCCAAGCTCCGTTACTTCCTGTTGCTTTATGTGGCACAGAAAAAATAGTGGTCAAAGGTCAAAAGTTACCTAAATCAGTGAAAGTTCATCTTAAAATTGGTGATATTATTCCTCCCCCAACCTCTGGCAAAAAAGAAAATTTGGAGACTATTACAGCTCAATGTGCCTCGGCAATTAATCAGTTAGTTGATTGTTTCGATTAGGAATTGGGAAAAAAGGGCAAACCCCCCTTTATCCCCCCTCTTGAGGGGGGAGAGCAAAGGTAGATAGTTGAGAATTAAGAATTAAAAACTAAAAATTAAGAATACTTACTACTTATTTATTACTTGTTTCCCCCTTTCCCCTCATCACCTCATCCCCCCATCCCCCATCCCTTAAATACCCTGAAACCTACCCTTATTCAATATTCTTAAACCGAACTGAGATTAATTAGTCATTAGCAATTAATTAAAACCGTTAAACCTGACACCTGAAACCCGAAGCCTGAAACCTAACTAAATCATAGATTCATCCATCGAACTGGTGCGTAACTCCTATATAATTGTTATGGAAAATGATAGTTGAAGTTACTTGCAATAGCTATCTTCGTCTTTTGCCTTGTACTTTTTCAAAGAATCTTTGTTCATGTTAAATTCTGTAATTCGTGCGATCGCATCTTCTCCCTTAACCCAAGAACTTAGCCAGAAATTAAGCCAAAATAAAAGGTTAAACTTACAAGGTGCATCCAGATTGCCGAAAGGTTTAGTAACCTCTGCCCTTGCCCAACAAGAAAATGATAACTTGCTTGTAGTTTGCTCAACCCTTGAAGAAGCGGCTCGTTGGATGGCAAATATCGAGCTGATGGGCTGGAAACAAACTTTTTTCTATCCTACCTCAGAAGCAAGTCCTTACGAGGCTTTTGATCCAGAATCAGAGATGGTTTGGGGACAGTTGCAGACCCTTTCTAGTTTGATCAATCAAGATACTACACAAAAAATAGCTATCGTCACCACAGAAAAAGCCTTACAACCCCATTTACCTCCCGTTAAAGTTTTAAAAGAATATTGTCTCTATCTGTTTAAGGGCATGACTTTAGACAGTCAGGAGATTGAATTAACCTTAACCAAAATGGGTTATGAGCGAGTTAATTTAGTGGAAGTTGAGGGGCAGTGGAGTAAAAGGGGGGATTTAATCGATATTTTCCCTGTATCCGCCGAGTTACCAGTTAGATTAGAGTTTTTTGGTGATGAATTAGAGAAAATTAGGGAATTTGATCCTGTTTCTCAAAGAAGTTTAGATGCGATCGAGTCTTTGAGCCTGACCCCGACTACATGGCAGAGCTTAATTAGTCATAACTTACCCAGCATAGAAATTATTAAACCATATTTAAGCACTTCTGAGCAAGAGAATTTAGAAAATAATATTTATCCTGAAGGGATGACTCGTTTTCTCGGCTTTGCATTTGGCGATCAAGTCTGTTCTTTATTGGACTATTTGCCCCCCAATACCATAGTTGCGATCGATGAAGTGGAACAGTGTCAAGCCCATAGCCATATTTGGTTTGAACAAGCAGAAGAAAAATATCAGCTAATAACAGAATTAAAAAACACTAATGTGGGACAGGCTTCTGTAGGACAGGCTTCTGTAGGACAGGCTTCTGTAGGACAGGCTTCTGTAGGACAGGCTTCTAGCCTGTCACCAACTTATGAAAATCAAAAAGAAATCAAAATTCATAGAGAATTTAGGGAATGTTTAGAAAGCATTAATTACCCTCAAATTTTTCTCTCAGAAATCTATACAGACACCGATAAAGATAATAAAAATAGTTTAAATTTATCCAGTCGCCCTCTACCTATTTCTCCTCATCAATTTGCTAAATTAGCAGAAATTTTAAGGGGTAAAAAAGAGATTTATAACACCATTAATTTAAGTCAATATAATAGTTGGTTGGTTTCTGCTCAACCTTCTCGCACAGTGGCTTTACTGCAAGAACATGACTTTCCTGCTCAATTTATTCCTAATCCCCTTGATTTTGGGATGATTGAAAAACTGCAAAGACAGGGTATTTCTACCGCTTTAAAATATTCAGGGCAAGCAGAATTAGAAGGCTTTATTTTACCCACTTTTCGTGTAGCAGTTGTTACCGATAGAGAATTTTTTGGACAACATAATTTAGCCACTCCTACTTATATCAGAAAACGTAGAAAAGCCGCTTCAAAGCAGGTTGATTTAGATAAATTAAGACCAAAAGATTTTATTGTCCATAAATATCATGGTATTGGGCAATTTTTAGAGTTAGAAGTTTATGAAGGGAGGGAATATTTAGTAATTAAATATGCTGATGGATTACTCAGAGTTCCTGCCGATAGTTTAGAATTAGTAAGCCGTTATCGACACACGGAAACTAAGCCACCAAAGTTAAATAAAATGTCAGGTAAAGAGTGGCAAAATGTTAAAAATAAGGTCAAAAAATCCATTAAGAAATTAGCCGTTGATTTAGTAAAATTATATGCCACTAGAAACGAGTTAAAAGGTTATGCTTATCCCCCTGATTCTCCTTGGCAAACTGAGTTGGAAGATTCTTTTCCTTATCAAGCCACCCCAGATCAATTAAAGGCAATTATTGACGTTAAAAGAGACTTAGAAAGCGATCGCCCCATGGATAGATTAGTCTGTGGTGACGTGGGTTTCGGGAAAACGGAAGTAGCCATTCGGAGTATTTTTAAAGTAGTAACGTCAGGAAATAAACAAGTGGTTTTTCTCGCACCTACTACTATTTTATCCCAACAACATTATCATACTTTAGTGGAAAGATTTGCCCCTTATCCTATCAATATTGGCTTATTAAATCGCTTCCGCACAGCGTCAGAAAGAAAAGAAATTATCCAAAAATTAGCCACAGGAGAATTAGATGTTGTTGTCGGTACACAGTTGTTATTAAGCAATAAAATTAAATACAAAGATTTAGGCTTATTAGTAGTAGATGAAGAGCAAAGATTTGGAGTTAATCAAAAAGAAAAAATTAAAGCATTAAAAACTTCTATTGATGTTTTAACCCTCAGTGCCACTCCTATCCCTCGCACTTTGTATATGTCTATCTCTGGAGTGCGGGAAATGAGCCTTATTACCACTCCTCCTCCAAGTCGTCGCCCGATAAAAACCCATATCATGCCCTTTAATCAAGAGGTGATTCGCACTGCCATTCGTAATGAATTAGATAGGGGAGGACAAATTTTCTATGTTGTGCCTCGCATTGAGGGTATGGAAAAAATTATTACCATGCTAGAACAAATGATACCTAGTTTAAGAATTGCGATCGCCCATGGGCAGTTAGATGAAGGGCAATTAGAATCAACTATGTTAGGCTTTAGTAACGGAGAGGCAGATTTACTACTTTGTACAACTATTGTGGAGTCTGGCTTAGATATTCCAAGAGTAAACACAATTATCGTCGAATCTGCCCATAAATTCGGATTATCTCAATTATATCAGCTACGGGGACGAGTGGGGCGATCGGGCATTCAAGCCCACGCATGGTTACTCTATCCCAATGATGAAATTTTGTCAGATGTTGCCAAAAAAAGATTAAGGGCTTTACAAGAGTTTTCGCAACTCGGTTCAGGGTATCATTTAGCTATGCGTGACATGGAAATAAGGGGGGTTGGTAATTTACTTGGTGCTGAACAATCTGGGCAAATGGAGGCTATTGGATTTGAAATGTACACAGAAATGTTAAAAGAAGCCATTAACGAAATTCAGGGGCAGGAAATCCCCCAAGTAGAAGACACTCAAATCGACTTGAAACTTACTGCTTTAATTCCTAACCGCTATATTGCGGATATGGAACAAAAAATGGATGCTTACCGTGCTGTAGCTACCGTTACATCTCAGAGAGAAATAAAACAAATCGAAAGTGATTGGCAAGATAGATATGGAGAAATACCCGAATCAGCAAGGGAATTATTATTAGTAGCGGAGTTGAAATTGAAAGCAAAATCCATCGGTTTTTCCCGTATTAAACCCGAAGGAAAACAAAACATTATTATTGAAACACCAATGCAAGAACCCGCATGGCTACTATTAGCAGAAAAATTACCTCCCCATTTACGCAACCGCTTTGTGTATGGAAAAAATAAGGTCATTGTGAGAGGTTTAGGTACAATGAAGCCGAGTCAACAATTAGAAAACCTCAATAACTGGTTTACCTATCTTGTCAGTGAAAATAGTAACTTGGTTTAGATTAGGAATGGGCAAAGTTAAAAGGGCAAAGGAAAAACTAAAAATTAAGAATACTTACTACTTATTTAACCTGAGTTTTGGATAAGCTGAAAGCAGACCAACTCGTAGTCAAAAAACCTTATAGCTTCTTAGAAATAACTTAGAAATAACGATAAAATTGCCTTAATCCGAACTGACTTAAACAAGGGGCTTAAGCCCCTTGCTAAAAACCCCTACCACCTGCAACCTGCAACCTGACACCTAACACCTAACCTTATCAGATATTCTTAAACCGAACTGAGGTTATTTATTACTTGTTTCCCCCTTTCCCCTCATCACCTCATCCCCCCATCCCCCATCCCTTAAATACCCTGAAACCTACCCTTATTTAATATTCTCAAACCGAACTAAGGTTAATGACACCAGAGTAATTACGAATAATCTTGAGATGACACTCGCAATATATTCGGTTAATATGAAACAGTTGATTTAAATTAGATTAAACTAGTGCTGGTAGTTACGAATATTTTAGATCCTAAATCAATTTCAAATAAATCAAACCACTAATACGAATTGACCTACAAGCATTACTTTTTATTATTCAATGCTTTTCACAAAAAAATGGGTCGCCTGAGACTCGAACTCAGGACCAATCGGTTAAAAGCCGAGTGCTCTACCACTGAGCTAGCGACCCGTTCGCCGTTTTTCACGACATTAACTAATATAACTTAGGATTTAAAAAATTGCAAGGGAATTTAAAAAAAAATTTTAGGGTTGTTATTTTTCTGTTGTTGTAATATCTTACAGATAGCAAAGAATATCAGGACTAATGAGATAGAAAAAGAGATGCTTAGTCGGGTTTGGAGTGCAACAATTATAGGTATTGAGGGAGTGAAGGTAGGAGTTGAGGTGGATGTATCGGGGGGGTTACCAAAAACAACAGTAGTCGGTTTGCCTGATACCGCAGTCCAAGAATCGAGGGAAAGAGTCAAAGCCGCTCTTAAAAATTCTGGTTTTGCTTTTCCTGTGAGGCAAATAACGATTAATTTGAGTCCTGCGGATTTGCGGAAAGAAGGACCTATTTTTGATTTACCCATCAGTATTGGTATTTTAGCGGCTTCAGAACAGGTTGATCCTACCTATTTAGAGCAATTTTTATTTTTGGGGGAGGTTTCCCTTGATGGTAGCTTAAGAGCGATCGCGGGAGTATTACCAATGGCGGTAACAGCTTCTAAATTAGGTTTTAAGGGTATTGTTGTGCCAAAAGATAACGCCCAAGAAGCCTCTGTAGTGGAACAGATAGAAGTTTATGGCTTAAATAACATTAATGAAGTAGCAGATTTTTTACAAAATCCTTCTGCTTTTTCTCCGACTATTCCCGAACTTAATTTTGATGATAGTTTTCACCAAAGTAATTATAATTTGAGAGATGTTAAAGGACAACATCATGCGCGTCGGGCTTTGGAAATTGCGGCGGCAGGAGGACATAATCTCATCTTTGTAGGACCTCCGGGGGCAGGAAAAACCATGTTAGCAAGGCGTATGGCTTCCATTTTACCGCCTTTGAGCTTCTCGGAGGCTTTGGAGGTCTCTCAGATTTATTCGGTGGCAGGATTGCTGAAAAATCAAGGAAAATTAATTCAAGAACGTCCTTTTCGCAGTCCTCATCACTCAGCTAGTGGAGTTGCTTTAGTGGGAGGGGGGTCTTTTCCTAAACCGGGAGAAATTTCATTGTCACATAGAGGGATCTTGTTTCTTGATGAGCTGACGGAATTCAAGCGTAGTGTTTTAGAATTTTTACGTCAACCCTTAGAAGATGGATTTGTGACTATTTCTCGCGCCCGTCAATCTGTTGCTTTTCCTGCTCAATTTACCCTAGTCGCAAGTACCAATCCCTGTCCCTGCGGGTACTACGGTGATACTATTCAACCTTGTTCTTGTTCCCCACGTCAACGAGAGCAATATTGGGCAAAATTATCTGGACCTCTACTTGATCGCATCGACTTACAAGTTGTAGTTAGTCGTCTAAAGCCTGAAGAAATGACTCAACAAAAAGTAGGGGAAGACTCAGAGGTAGTTAAAGAAAGAGTAGCAAAAGCAAGAATAAAAGCTCAAAATCGTTTTCACAATGCTAAAATTTCCTGTAATGCACAGATGCGATCGCAACATTTACGGGAATATTGTTCCCTCGATGATACCAGTCGAACCTTATTGGAAAATGCGATTAGAAAACTAGGTTTATCCGCTAGGGCGATGGATAGAATTCTTAAAGTCTCTCGCACCATTGCCGATTTAGCAGGAGAAAATAATATACAACCACCTCATATTGCTGAAGCGATTCAGTATCGAACCATTGACAGGATGCAATAAGTGAGTAAAATAAATGCTCAAGATCTGAGTAAGATATATAGATAAGCAGATTAAGAAAATATAATTTCGTATTATGACCATTGAAATTTCGGAAATTTTAGACCAATATAAACATGGAGTAAGGGATTTTCAAGGGATAAAATTCATTGAGGGAGAGATACTAAAAGAAGATTTAAGGGAGATTGATTTTTCAGGGGCAGATTTTCGACAAACAAGATTAGGGTTGAGCAATTTCTCTCACAGCAATTTTTCAGGGGCAAATTTAAGTGAAGCTATTTTATGGGGTACTGATTTAAGCCATAGTAATTTATCAAAAACTATTCTGAGGGATGCAGATTTAAGTAATGCTCACTTACAGGGGGTAAATTTACATAATGCAAATATAATTAAAACGATGTTTTGCGGTGCTAATTTACAAAAAGCTGATTTTTCAAATGTGATCGCAGTTGATGCAGATTTTCGTTTTTCCTATGATCATCGTACAGATTTAACCGAAGCAATATTTAAAGATGCACTGTTATGCTATGCAAATTTTTCTCAAGCATTATTGTACAAAGCTAATTTTGACGGTGCTAAATTATGTCGATCGCATCTTTGTCGTAGAATTGATAATGACGAGGTTTTAACGGATTTAACTTCTGCTAGTTTTCGTAATGCAGACATCAGCTATGCTGATTTTACAGGGGCAATTTTAATTAATGCCGACTTAACGGGAGCAGATATAACAGGTACAATTTTTGACGATGCTATTTTACATGGTGCAATTATGCCAGATGGCTCAATTCACGATTAGTACTATCAACATCTGAGTATCTCTATGAAAATTAGTGTCCAAGTAAAACCAAGATCAAAAAAACAAACCATTGAAAAAAAAGACAATGATACTTGGATTGTTAACCTTAAATCTCCTCCCGTAGATGGTAAAGCTAATCAGGAGTTAATTACCGTCATTGCGAAACAATTTGGGGTAAAAAAATCCCAAGTAATCATCAAATCAGGTTTATCTAGCCCTAAAAAAATTATTGAAATTAGTTGATTATATTTAAAATCAAGTGAAATATTGTAAAGATTACTTAATATTATCAAGTAAATTAGAAATTAGGGGATCAATGAGCATTAAGATAAAATATCGAGTTTTAAGAAAATAATCATTGTTATTGCGATGGCAAATAGTTATAAAATAAAATTAATAAATGAAGAAAAAGGCATTGATAACGTGATTGAAGTCAATGCAGATGAGTATATTTTAGATGCCGCCGAAAGACAGGGTTTTAACTTACCTTACTCTTGTCGTGCTGGTGTTTGTGTCAGTTGCACAGCAAAAATAGTTGAAGGTACCGTTAATCACGATTATGACTTCCTTAAAGATAAGGAAATTGAAGCGGGATTTTTCCTTACTTGTAAGGCTTATGCTACTTCTGACGGTGTAATCAAAACCCATCAAGAAGATGCTTTACTGGATTTATAATCTCGCTTGATTTCTCCAGTTTCCGTTAGTGGTGGATAGGGTTTTTTGTTGGCTCTGTAAGCGAGTGCGGCTTCCGGATAAGCCCACTCAAAAATAGTTTTCTCATAAATTTCTTGAGACGTTCTTAGCTGTTGATAATACCCTTTTTCTTCTCTTTGTCTTTGTGCCTCAAACAAAATAATAGCAGTGGCAACCGAAACATTTAATGATTGTGTCATGCCCATCATTGGAATACTAATATGATAGTCAGCATTTTCTAAGGCTTCTTCGCTAATACCTTTTTTTTCTGAACCTACAACAAAGGCGGTGGGTTTTGTATAATCCATCTTACGATAATCTAGGGTGCGTACTGCGCAGCAGATCCCTTCGGGATCACCCAAATGAGTTGCATAAATAGTAAAACCCCTTTTTTTTAAGTGGTTAATCCCAGTCACAATACTAGAATGCCGAGTTTGTGTTAACCATCGCTCTGCACCTGCAGTTACTTTATTGATTAAGTATAGTTTTTCTTGTTGATTATTAACTAAATGAACTTCCATCGTCCCCACCGCTTCACAACTGCGTATTATGGCGGATAAATTACGAAAGTTATTGACATTATCGGTAATTAAGGTTAAATCAGGTTGTCTTCGCTGGAGAATTCGCTTTATTTTTTCCAGTCTTCGATAGTCCATGTGTTAGAAGATAGAGTGTTCAGAGTTAGGAAAGAGTTGTCAGGTTTTAGGTTGCAGGTAGTAGGGTGTTGGGGCGGTAGGGGTTGAATATATTCAACTGCCCTCCCCCTATTTAGAGGGGATAAAGGGGG
Source organism: Cyanobacterium aponinum PCC 10605 (assembly GCF_000317675.1). NCBI lineage: Bacteria > Bacillati > Cyanobacteriota > Cyanophyceae > Chroococcales > Geminocystaceae > Cyanobacterium > Cyanobacterium aponinum. The sequence goes on along the minus strand of NC_019776.1, from coordinate 467,237 downwards.
GTTTACCCCTTGCTTTTTTAACTTTGCTCATTACTCTTTTCCCACAGTAACAAGAAAAATTTATCCCAAACTCAGGTTATTTTATCTTAAATTCTTCCCCCTTAGTTCGCTTTGGCGCAAAAAAACTATTTATCTTTTCAAAATTACTAAAAATGACAAACTTTGGCAGAAAATGAGATACAATGCTAGAAAATATTTTTGTGATTATTTCTCAAAACATATCACTATCAATAGAATATGTATAAATTCTTAATGAAGTCAGATTTTTCAATCAAACTATAATTTAATAGCTTTCATAATTAAAATCTTTTTACTATTACTGTATTATGCAAAAGATCTACTATTCCACTACAGCATTAGTGCTTTTGATGTTTAATTTACTGAGTTGCAATGTGTTTGCTCAAGAATTAGCACAACGTCAGCCTTTAAAACCTTTAACGGGCAATAACAACCCCAACACAGTTAATAGTGACTATCCTATATCTGCTTCACAAGACAGTTTAGCTCAGAGATTTCCTTATACTTTAGATGCAGGCGATGTTGTTTCACTAAATATTTTCAATGTGCCTGAGTATAGCAGAGAATATCAAGTGTTAGTTGATGGTACTTTGAATTTACCTTTAATTAATCGTGTTACTGTAGCTGGTTTAACATTGGCAGAAGCTGAACTTCTTATTAGTCAAGAGTATGTCTCCCAAGGTTTATTGAGAGATCCTATTGTTAGTATTGATTTAACTATTCCTCGTCCTATTACTATTGCTATGGTAGGTGAAATCCGCACTCCAGGCTCTTATTCCATTCCCTTTGAAACGGGAGGAAGCGGTGGGGGAGGTAGCAGTCAAACTTCTGGTAAAAAGTTTCCCACTTTAATTAGTGCTTTACAATTGGGTAATGGTATTAATGCTTCGGCGGATATTCGTAATCTCAGGGTAGAGCGTAATTTTAAGGGCAGAGAGTATATTATTCCCGTTAATTTATGGGATTTCCTTCAAAATGGTGATTTACAGCAAAATATTGTCCTTAGAGATGGCGATCGCATCATTATACCTAGCGCCCAAAATATCGATCCAGCAGAAGTATTGAGAACAGCGACTGCCAATTTTAGTGCGAATCTTAGCCTACCAATTTCTATTAGTATTGTGGGAGAGGTTAACCGCCCAGGGCCATACACCTTAACTGGTGACGACGTAAAAGCTAATAACCTTACCGATGAGTTGTCATTTGACAGTAATCGAGTAATTAACAGCGAACAAAGTTTAGCAGGTATTCCTACCGCCACTAGGGCAATTAAAACCGCAGGGGGATTAACAGCTAAAGCCGACATTCGCAACATAGAAGTAAGAAGAACATTACCTTCTGGAGAAGACCAAACAATAAAAGTTAATCTCTGGGAAATCTTACAAACGGGTAAATTCACAGAAGATGCAATTTTACAAAATGGCGATCGAGTTTTTATTCCTACAGCGGAATCTATTGATGATAGTGAAGTGCGTCAAGTGGCAGTAGCTAGTTTTTCCCCTAATACCATTAATGTTAGCGTGATTGGCGAAGTTAAAGACCCCGGTTTAAAGCAACTACCGCCGAATGTTAGCTTACAACAAGCACTACTTCAGGCAGGAGGTTTTAATAATCGTCGTGCCAATGAAGCAACAGCAAAATTAATTAGACTCAATCCCAATGGCACAGTTACAGAAAGAATGGTCAAAATCGACTTTTCTGCTCCTTTGAATAAGGAAAATAATCCACCTTTGCTTAACAATGATATTGTTTTCATTGAACGTTCAGGATTTGCGGTGGTTTCTGATGCTACATCACAGGTGTTAGATCCCTTTGCTCAAATTATTGGTCTTATAGCTAATACAGCACTCATTTTCGAAAGATTTGATAATAACTGATGTTACGCAAAATATAATTGCTTGTTTGAAGATGTCTGTTATTCGGTTAGGAATTGGTGGTTTAATAAATAGACTTCTTGCAGAAGTCAGGGAACAGAGAATAGAGTAGAAGCAACAATGACAAAATTGGTTTTAAACTGCACTAATTTTATCTTAATTTTTATTTTGCAAGAGGTCTAATAGTTGATAATTAATAATTAAAACTCTGTACCGTTTGCAAAACTAGTGCTTGAACTTTCTTGCCAAACTATTCTCCCTTATTCTTTTTTCCCATCACCTCCAATCCCAAGCCCTCAAAACGCCAAAAACAAAGTAACACAGTGCATTCATCGAAAGGAGCTGTTCCTGAGTGGAGCTAAACATATTAAGGATCTGCTTTATAGCACGTATCTCCATAAACTCTTCATCGCTGAATCAAAGATTAGGGATAAAATAAAATTGCAGAGAATAGAAAGCATAAGACTATCGCAATTATTATGAGTTACTGGAAAGCGGGGAAAATTATTCAAAAGGGAAGATATGTTATAGAAAAAGTATTAGGGGCAGGGGGTGCAGGTATTACGTATAAAGCAAAAGATGTTGTTAATGAGAATATAGTTGCCATTAAAACCCTCAACGCCAATATTCAAGCTCTACCCAATTTTGCCAAGCATCAGGAAAGATTTATTCAAGAGGCTTTTCGTTTAGCAAAGTGTAGTCATGTTCATGTAATTCGGGTGGATGATGTCTGTCAGGAAGAAGATTTGTGGTGTATGGTAATGGAATACATTGATGGTGGTAATTTAGAAACCTTAGTGAAAAAACAGGGGGGATTTTCTGAGTTTGAGGCTATTCGCTACATTTACCAAGTAGGCAGTGCTTTAACTTATATTCACAAGCAAGGAATTTTACACCGTGATGTTAAACCAGCTAATATTATGCGTCGCATAGAAAATAACGAGGCGGTATTGATTGATTTTGGTTTAGCAAGAGATTTTATAGAAGATAAAACCCAGATTCATACTAATTCCCGTACAGAAGGTTTTGCACCCATTGAACAATATCAGAGAAATGCGAAAAGAGGAGCTTATACCGATGTTTATGCTCTTTCTGCAACTTTATACTACATCTTAACCCTACAAATACCTTTTCCTGCTCAATTTCGCCAACAAGGTATTAATTTAATTTCTCCTCAAACCCACAACTCCAAAATAAGCGATCGCACCAATTTAGCCATTTTAAAGGGCATGGAATTGTTACCAGAAAATCGTCCTGAGTCAGTAGCAGAGTGGTTAAATATGCTTACCGAAGATGTTGAAATTCACTTGACAAATAATACCCCGACCCCCAATTACCCTATCATTCCCACCACGCCCGAAACCTCACAACCATCGAAAAATAACAGAGCTAACACTCATCATCCTCTACCCATTATTCCCATCATTCCCGTACCCAAAAAGAAAAAAGTAAGGAGAATTAAAGCTAGACCTCATCAAACCAATCAACCTCCCCAAGAATATACTTATGATCCCCTTTCTCCCACTCGTTTTGAAAATAATCCCATTATTCCTGTAAAATCTAACTATGACAATCAAGAGTCCATCATTGATACCCATTTAGAAGAAATCGTTTCCCAAACCGAAATATCATCCTCTGAAACTGTAATTGAACCGCAAAAGAAACCCAAAATGTCTGCAGTGGGTATAGACTATCATCATTTAGAAGAATTACTGAGTCAAAAAAAATGGCAAGAAGCAGACTTAGAAACACAAAAATTAATGCTCAAAGCTGTTAATAAAGAAGATTTTGGTTGGATCGATCGCCATGCCATGCAGGAGTTTCCCTGTGAAGATTTACACTCGATTGATCGCTTATGGACTAAATACAGTCAAGGCAAATTTGGTTTTTCCGTACAAAAAAGAATTTATCTCAGTTTAGGTGGAAAAAGATCCCATGATAAAAAAGTTTGGGAGAGTATGGGCGATCGCGTTGGTTGGAGAAATAAAGGTTTATGGCTATTCACCGAAGATCTCAACTATGATTTAAACGCACCTCAAGGACATTTACCAAGTCTTGCAATGTCAGGATTGTTAGAAGGTATCTACACTCTGATTTCTCGAACAATGGACTGTAATTTATAATTTCGTATTGATTTTAACAGAATCAAAAGTACCCTCCTCTGTAACTTAATAGTTTGTGGAGTAAAAGCAGTGGGCAGGAAAAAAGTCTAATCTATGAGAATTGAACAAATAAGAGCTTTTGTAGCCGTTAGTGAAACAGGGAGTTTTGGACAAGCGGCAAAACTTTGTGGTGTCACTCAATCAACTATTAGCCGTCAAGTACAGGGTTTAGAAAGTCATCTAAATACAGCTTTATTCCATCGACAAGCACAAGCAAAATTAACCGTTTCAGGAGAAAAACTGCTACCCCATGCCAAACGCATTTGTCAAGAATGGGATAAAATCGAGTATAAAATTCAACAACTGTTACAGGGAGAACAACCAGAATTATGCGTTGCAGGAATTCACTCTGTTTGTGCTTATTTTCTCCCCCCTATCCTTCAATCATTTTGTCAAAGTCATCCCCAAGTACAACTTAGAGTTACAGCCCTAGGAAGCGATCGCGCTTTAAAAGTATTACGAGATGGATTAGTGGACGTTGCAGTAGTGATGAATAATAAATATCTCACTTCCACCTCAGAAATGGTTTGCAAACATTTATATTATGAACCGATACAAGTGTTAGTTTCTAGCACCCATCCCCTTGCCACAAAAGACAGCGTTACCATAGTTGATTTAGCCCCCTATAGCCAAGTAATATTTAAAGACGGTTATGGAATGCAAAGAATTGTTCAAGAAGTATTTGCCGGACATGGTTTTGATTTAGAAGTGGCAATGGAATTAAATACCCTTGATGCTTTTCGGGGAGTTATTCGTCAAGGTAATTTTATCGCCCTTTTACCAGAATCTGCCCTACAAGAATCAAAATCTGACCCCTCTTTGAGCATTATTCCCATTACCTTAAAATCCCATCAATCTCAAATCCAACAGTTAACCAGAGAAGTTGTTTTAATTACCACAAAAGATCGTTTACAAATTCCCACAGTTAAAGACTTTTTCAATTTAGTTTATGATTATGCTAAAGCCATGAAAAATCAAAATTCCTAGACACATATCACGTTAAATTTCCACATAACAGAGGAGTAAAACTAAAACTATCTGAGTTCAGAGAGTTCGCTGCACTATTACACTCCTTTCAGTCGTGAACGGGGTTCGGGGTTCGGAGTAAAAGTAACTAGATATGGACGAAAAAAGTAGATAAATTGATTATATATTGAGGTAATACCTATCTCAAGAAAGCTGAAACAGTAATTGAATTCAGTTAAAAATCAGCTAAAATCCATAGAGTAATATTTTCCATTAATTTTTATCACTTTTCCCGGTTCTCTTTCTCCCCTTTTAAGGGGAGACACAGAGGGGTTTCCCCTTTTGCCTACCTTAACTGAAAATTTTATATGGAACTCAGGTAAAACTAATGTATGAATAAAAACAGATATTATAATTATTGAAAATAATCGAATAAGTTAAACTAATATCAAATGATAGAAATATTGACTAATCCAGATCCTAATACTGTATTTTGGTTGATGCTGTTGCATTGTATTATTGGATTAAGTGCGGGAATCGTTGCAGATATTAAAGGTTACTCTTTTCCTTTATGGTTAGGTATAGGTACTGTTGCAGGTACTTTTGGTTTAATTGCCTCTTTGACTTTAAAAAATCAAAATTAACCATTTAAAGTAAGACCCATTTGACTTATTTTATTGATTAATCATCGGGTAAAAAATACTAATTTTTTTTTGTTGTCCAAATAATATTTAGCTTGGAAAAAATTTAGTGATAAGGATAAAAAGATGGAACTAAGGAGCTAAATTTGGGTCTAAAAATGAAGAGATTTATAAGTCATTCTACTCCATAAAAAATATCAATGATACAGTTTTCATAGTTAGGGCTTTAGCCCTTATATATCAATTCTTTAAAACCCCTAAAGGGGTAACTACAAACTTTTATTTATTTAGTTTGAGCCACCTAGTTAGACTCAGGAAGGTCATTATGAAATTAACTTTGATAAAATCTAAGTTTTTAATTCTTTTTATTGCGTCTCTTTTTTTTGTAAATTTAATTAGTGCATTTCCTCTTTTAGTTCAAGGAAAATTTTTCAAAGATGTTTTTGCTCAAGATGTTGTCCCTCAAGTTACACAAGATGAGGTTTTAAACGTAGTTAATAAAGGTAATGAGGTAATTATTAATGATAAAAATGTTAATTTACCTTGGATACAATGGCAACAAGGAGGGGAAATTCATACAGGTTTAGCAGATTTTGCCGCAGAAGCTAATTTAGGAATAGAGTTATTAAGTACAACGAATAAAGATAAACAACCTGTGCAATGGTTCGCTTATAGTAATATTTTACCAACTCAATTTCTCAATCCTTATCGTTATTTAGACATAACAGATTTAGTTAAAAATACTTCTTTAGAGATAGAGAATATTAATCCTTATTTAGCTTTAAAATTGCCCCCTAGTAGAGTTAATAAGATTTATGAGGTGTCAGAAACTCAGGGTAAAAAAATTATTATTGAACTGAATCAACCTAGTTTTTTTCAAGTAAGTCAAGGTAAAGATGTGGGGATAATTTCCCTTGATAGTCAAGCGGATAATTCTCTTTTTCCCAGTCTCCCGTCTAATAATAATAACCCCGTTATTCAAGAGGAAGAAGGGGACGAAATTCCTGAAAATATAAATATTAATAATAGTAAATTATTTACTATTTCTAGTAAAGATAATAAAACTTTAGTTAATATTAATTTACCTGCTTTTTCTAATTTAAAAGTAACTTCTGCTAATCCGAATATATTATTTGTTGATATTAATGCAACTGCTATTAATCCTAGGGATATATTATGGAATGATGATGTTATTTATAGTAGAAAGTATGTTGGTATAAATAATAACAAAGACCAGTTTTTAGTATCCTCTCTTACCTTAAATACAAAAAGCTATAATTTAGATTTACGTCCTATTTTGACGAATAATAATACTGTCATTGGTATAGCACCTTTAAAAACCACAGCTCAAAATTCAGGGGCAATGGCGGGAATCAATGGGGGATTTTTCAATCGTAATAATCAATTGCCATTGGGAGCGATTAAAGATAGAGAAAACTGGCTATCGAGTCCAATTTTAAATCGAGGGGTTATTGCTTGGAATGATTTAGGAGAGGTAAAAATTGATCGCATTAAATTAGAAGAAACTATTACAACGGGTAGAGGCGATCGCATCATCAATAATTATGTTAATAGTGGATATATACAAGCAGGATTAGCCCGTTATACGGAAAATTGGGGTTTCAATTATACTACTCTTAGTGATGGAGAAATCGTTGCAGTGGTGGAAAATGGCATTATCAGAGACAAAATTGTGGGAGTTAAAGCAGGAGAAGACAGTATTAATATTCCCCCTAAAGGTTATCTGTTAGTGTTTCGTAAATTTAGGACAGGAGCAGACAAATTTAGTCTTAATGACTCTGTTACCGTCAATACATATACTAATCCTACGGATTTCGCTAGTTATCCTTATATTATGGGGGCGGGTCCTCTATTGCTTCTTAATGGTCAAATTGTTTTAAATGGGGAAGCGGAAAATTTCAGTAAAGCCTTTAATACCCAAAAAGCCTCCAGAAGTGCGATCGCAGTTAACAATCAAGGTAAAATTCTCTTAGTTGCCGTACATAGTAGAATCGGTGGAGCAGGTCCAACCCTTGCCGAAATGGCTCAAATTCTCCAAAGAATGGGGGCTATTTCCGCCCTTAATTTAGATGGAGGAAGTTCTACTCAAATTTACCTCGGCGGGGCAATTATAGACCGCTCTCCCGCCACTGTTGCCAGAGTTCATAACGGAATAGGAGTATTCCTAAGACAAAGATAATACTGGATCTGGGTTCAAAGTTAGGGGTGATAAAAGAGGTTTCAGGTTTCAGGTTTCAGGTTTCAGGGTATTGGGGTGTTGGGAGAAGTTAAAAGACTTTTGCCTTTTGCCTTTTACCTTGTCTTAATTACTAATTGCCGTTGTCCTTTTGAAATATATTCGCTACTTAATGATTCTGTTAATCATCGATTTTGCTTGAGATAAATAACCACCTCCAAAGAGGTTAAAGTGATTAAGAATATGATAGAGGTTGTAGATAGTTTTTCTTTGTTGGTAGCCACTATCTAGGGGGTATTCTTGGTTATAGCCTTGATAGAAGTCAGAGGGAAAACCGCCGAACAATTCCGTCATAGCTATATCAGCTTCTCGATCGCCATAATAAAAAGCAGGATCAAAAATAGTAGGTGTGCCATCAGCAGTAAAAGCGGCATTGCCAGACCATAAATCACCGTGAAGTAAAGAAGGATGCGGGTTTCTATGGCTAAGAATATCTTTAATTTGAGCCACTATTTCCCCAATATTTGAAAAATTTGCCCCTTTACGATTAGCTAGTTTCAGTTGATAGCCAATTCTCGTTTCTGCAAAAAATTCTGACCAATTATCCCCCCAATCATTAATCTGAGGAGTTGAACCAATCGTATTATTTATTTTCCAACCGAAACGGGTTTCTTTTTGATAGCGATGGAGTTGTGCTAGTTTTTTCCCCATTAGTTGCCATGATTGACTGCTACCTCTACCTAATTCAAAATACTCCAAAACAATATAGCTATTATTTCCCGCAATACCGTAACAAATTGGTTTCGGCACTAAAATGGTATGGGTTGAGTACATTTCTTCTAATCCCAACGCCTCCGCCATAAACATATCTAAACTAGAGGCACTATTTAATTTAATAAAATAACTTTCTTGAGTGCCAATTAATTGATAGGCTTGATTAATACAACCCCCTCCAATAGAGCGGCGATCGCACATTTCAAATTTTTGCTCAATATTTTGATTAATTTTTGAGATAATTTCTGACCACATTTCTGATGTCATAATTTGGTAAGCTAGTTCAATGAAAATTAACTAATTCTACATTAAAATTATTTAAAATAAAACTATTACAAAAAGAATTAATATGTTAAAATAAATAAAAATAATTAACAATAGCTAATAATAATGACAAAAAAAAGAATAGATAAATCAGTAATAAACATCACCAGTTTAACAGATGAAACAGACGAAAAAACTTATTGGTTAAAGAAGAAACCAGAAGATAGGTTAAAAGCGTTAGAAATGATGAGAGTAATTAATTATGGCGAAGATGCAACTACCGCTAGACTTCAGAGATTTTTTGAAATTGCTGAATTTAAAACAAGTTGAATATCTGTTGGTAGGAGGTTATGCGGTTAGCTATTATGGTTATCCTCTTTCAATAGGAGATATGGATATTTGGATCGCAATTAATCCAGATAATGCCGAAAAAGTAGTGGAAGTATTAAAAGAATTTGGATTTGATTTACCTGAATTTATCACCTAAATTATTTTTGCAGGAAAATAAAATTATTAGAATGGGAAATCCACCACTGAGATTAGAAATATTAACCACCATTTCAGGAGTTAAGTTTTCAGATTGTTTTGCTGAAAGATTAATAACAAAAATTGACGATATTGATGTCAATTTAATTAGCTTAAAACATTTAAAATTGAATAAACAGGCTAGTGGAAGATTTAAAGATTTAAACGATTTAGAAAATTTACCTTAGTTTTTTACTGTAGTATTATTACTTAGCAACTATCAAGTAACTTAGTGCAAGACAATGGCGATAGTATTTTTAGTATTTAGTAATTAATAATCAATTGAAGCCTGAAACCCACCCTTATCCGATATTCTTAAACCAAAATTGAGGTTTTGTTAACAAGTTTTCTTAATCGTAATGTAAATCAATTTCTAATTCAAATAGTCAATGCTAAAATCTCAAGTTAGTAAATTAATGTCCTTCTGCAATCTTAATTATAGTTAGTCGTGCAAATATCCTTAGATTACTTTCGTATTCTCGGAGTCCCCCTTCAGGCGGATTCAGATTTAATTAATCAAGCCTATGAAGATCGTTTGCTTCAGTTACCCCATGAGGGTTATAGTGAATATGGCATCACCTCTCGTCAGAACTTACTTAAAGTTGCTTATGATGTCCTAAAAGATGAAGAATCTCGCCTAGAATATGAGTCTTCTCTATTTACGAAAGAATCCCAAGAGGATATTTTTCTTGAAACATCGGAAGAAGTGACGGTAGAAATTACCAATGATTTGTTAGTAGGGGCGTTAATTATTCTTTATGATTTAGGAGATTTTGAATTAGTTTTAAGATTAGCAACACCCTACCTTGAAGATAAAAATAACCTAGAAGATTTAACAGATAATAAGGAAGAAATTGATTTTATTTGGCAAGATTTAATTTTAACGGCGGTTTTAGCCTATTTAGAATTAGCAAGGGAGAAGTGGCAAGATAAAGAATATGAATTAGCGGCTAATTATTTGCAAAAGTCTTATAATCTTTTGAATCAAGAAGATTTATTTCAACCTTTAAAAAAAGAAATTAAGCAAGATTTAGGAAAGTTAAAACCTTATGAAATTTTAGAATTATTAACTAGAGAAAATGAAATAAAAGAAGATCGAGAAAAAGCTCTTAATTTGCTTCAAGAAATTTTAAATATTAGGGGAGGCATTGAGAGTCAAAAAATTGATGATTCTGGATTAAATGTTGATAGTTTTTTACGTTTTATACAACAAATCAGAGTTTATTTAACAGCAGAAGAGCAACAAATTTTATTTGAAAATGAGGCAAAAAGACCCTCTCCTGCGGCGGCTTATTTAACTGCTTATGCTTGTTTGGCGAGAGGATTTACTGAAAGAAAACCAGATTTAATTATTAAGGCAAAAAATAATTTAATTTCTTTAACTATTCATCAAGATGTTTATTTAGAACAGTCTATTTGTGCTTTATTATTAGGACAGACTACCGAGGCAGAGTTTTCCCTAAGTCAGAGTAAGGAAAAAGATGCGATCGCACGTATTCAAGAAATATCGGCTAATTCTCCCGATTTATTACCCGGATTGTGTGTTTATACGGAAAAATGGTTACAAACAGAAGTTTTTCCCCAATTTAAAGGTTTAAGAAATGTGGATTCTTCCTTACAAGCCTACTTTGCGGATGAGAAAGTGCAAAATTATTTAGAAAGTATCTCTCCTCCTTTAATCAGTGAAACAGAAGTCTTAAACGAATCTTCTCCTTCTGTAGAAGTTAACAATATTTCACAAATTAACTATTCTGCATCAAACTTACCTATCAGTGAGGAAGAAAAAATTATTGATGATAACAGACAAGAAAACCAATCTCATATTATCAATACTCAAGTAGTAGAAGCAGAAGAAGAAAAGCAAACCACATCTTTGTTGGTAGAGGATGAATTATCCCCATCAGAAGATTTAATTGGTTTTGGCGATTTTCTGGATGCGGAAATAGAAACAGATTCGGAGGAAGATACGCCATCTGTTGCTAAGTCAACCCCCCGAAATTTATCTCCTTGGTATAAAAGTCCTGTTTTTGTTCCTTTAATTGGCTTAATTATTTCAACTGCGCTCGGCGTAGCCGCACTTTCAGTGACCGCATTTTTAGCGGTTAAAATCTTATTTAAACCAAAACCCGAACCCTTGAATATACCTTTGTCAGAACCTTTAATTCAATTACCATCCCCAGAAAAAGAGCTAATCAAAGAGAATCTGCAAAATCAATTAACTCCAGAAAAAGCCTCAGAAATTATTGCAGGATGGCTAAATGCAAAACAAGAAGCCACGGGGCCTAATTATAATTTTATCCCACTCAATCAGGTGCTTTCTCAACCCCTTGCTTCCGTATGGATTGCTAATGGTAATGCTTTAAGAAGAATTAATGCTTATAGACGTTATGAACATGATATTAAGATACAGTCAGCAGAAGTTAACCCTCAGAATACAACAGAAGCAATTATTAAAGCCGAAGTGTGGGAAAAGTCTCAATATTATCAAAACGGTGCATTAAAACCCAGATTTTCTTATGAAGAACGATTATTAGTAGAGTATTCTTTAGTAAAAGAGGGCGATAAATGGTTGATTCAAGAAATTAAAGTTTTATAATTCAGGTGTTGGCTATCATATAAAAAGGTTAAAAGGGCAAAGAGTAAAGGCAAGGGGCAAAGGAAGAATGAAGAATTAAAAATGAAGAATGAAGAATTAAAAACTCCTAACTCTCATCTTCATTACTCATTACTTGTTTCTCCCCAATACCCCAACACCCCAAACCCTCAAAACTCCGAATTCGTTTCCTCCTCATCCTCCATCTAATCGTATTACTTATTAACTAGGAAAAATGATGTTTAGATAAAAACTATGGATTGGGTTGCTCTACTCAAAAATCAACAAGAAGACTTCATTTATCGCCTTAAATCAGAACATTTTTTGTCTCATCGTTTTAAGGGTGTATTTGGAGAGTCTTTTGTTGTTAATAAAAATAAAGCTATTCCTCTGATTCAATCTTCCGAAAAATTAGCAGAAAAATTACAAGAAACCCTAGATAATCATGATAATCAATTAACAGAAAATATCTTTAAAAATAAACTGATAAAATACTGTGTTAATTTAAGTTTTGGCGATTTGCTAGTGGAAGTAAATCCTGAGCAACATTTTCTTGATGATTTTTTGATTCTTGCATTGAAGGATAATCATAACTTTCGCATTATCGTCAAATTAGTCATAGCTGATTCTGCAAATATTGCTGATTTTGCTGATGTAAAATGGTTTTTTACCCCAGAAGAAGTAAAAAGTAATCAAATTGTATTATGTGCTTTTTCTGGGGAAGATTTAACACTAAATAAAAGTCAATATAAAATTATTTTTGCCGGATTTTTACCTACCTACACTTTAAATATTTCCAAAAGACAAAATAGATTCACTTTTTCTTTTTCTCATCTCTTATATATGGGGGGGTTAAAATTTTATTTAACATCTTATTTAGATCAAAAATATGACTATTTAAAACAAGCTAGTTTACATAACAATCATGGTGATTATTTAAGTGCTATTTACTGCTATGATCAAGTTTTAAAAAATAATTCTATCGATTATAAAGTTTATTTATTAAGAGCGATCGCAAAATGGAAAATAGGGAGTCAACAAGGAGCATTAGCAGATCTTAATCAAGCTATCATTATATATCCTAAGTATGACTTAGCTTACCATTGGCGAGGTTATATAAAATATAAAATACAAAGTTATCAAGAAGCAATATTTGACTATACAGAGGAAATAAAAATTAATCCCCTCTCAATTTATGCTTACTATAGAAGAGCGTTATGTTATGAAAAAACAAATAGTTTATTAAAGGCTTTTGAAGACTATTCCCAAGTGCTTATTTTAAATAATAATCTTTACCAAGGCTTTTATAATAGGGGAAATATTCGCTACGAATTAGGCGATAAAGAGGGTGCATTAGAAGACTATCGAAAAGCCTTACAGTTAAATCCTTCCCTAGCTAAAGCCTATTATAATTTAGCTATTATATACAATGATTTAGGAGAAATAAACCAAGCAATTTATAACTATAAATCAGCCATTAATTTAGTACCAAATTATGTAAAAGCCTATTATAATTTAGCTATTATTTATGTAGATTTAGGGAAATATAGACAGGCGATTATTCACTATGATAAAGCCTGTGAATTAGATAACGAATTTATACAAGCTAAATATAATAAACAATTTTTACTAGAATATTTAAGACAAGAAAAACAAAATAAATATAACCCAGAATATAATCAAAATAGCGAAGGTAAAAGTAAGTTTAAGAAACCCGAACAATTCACTCCAGAAATAACATCAGATTTGTTACCAGAAAAGGAACATCATCAAGATGAGAAAAAAATAGTAGTTAATAATGATATTATTAAAGTACAAAAAGAAAACAATTTTGATAAAATATCCATAGATCCTTGGAATACGAAACCAAGATAATATAGTGATTAAAAAAATTTATGATGGACAAAAAATATGATCCTTTACAACCTCGCTTAAATCCTGAAATTGAAGAAATTTTATGGTTAATTAAAAAAAACTGTGATGAGTTAATTAAGGAAAAAAATTTTTTAAGCAGACGAGGACAGGCTAGAATTTTAATTGCTCATTTGGAAGAATTGGTAGAACAACCAGAATATTTTATTGATGTTGAAGAAGGATTGATAGATGATTCTCGCTATTGGATGAAAGAAGGCAATTTTACTAATAACTCTCCTTTATTTTTAAAAGAAAAACCTTTTGATTTTGCTGAAACGACAGAAAATTTATATTTTTTTTATAGTAATAATAAATTCTCTTTATTGTATAAAAATGTACCTTTTGACCCTTATTATTGTCCTTGTTTAGACTATGGTTTTATTGTTTATACCTTAGAAAAACTTTATACAACTCAACAAGAAACACAAGTTCATATCAATGATAATGAAGTAATAACAAACTGTTTGGATGAAATCAAATCTAGTTATTCTCAACAATACTTACAAACGGATAATCGTTATTTTATTTTAATTGATCCTTTAGGGGTAAATTATGGTTTATCTTTAACAGTAACTACAACTAATAATTATGAAGAAGCTATATTTATTGCCAATAGCTTAACAGATTATTTGCCTATTCGTTTTTTAGTTGCTAAACAAATTTATGTTTTTGATACCCATTAAAAAAGGATTTAAATTTTTAATTTGATCAGTAAATTGTGATTTACAATCAAGATAAACCTAGAAAAAATATCGTTAAATTGATGAATAATCATCTCTTACCGCCTCATATTCAATTAACTCAGATGATTTCTGGTTATTGGTTATCTCAATCTATTTATGTCATTAGCAAATTAGGTATTCCTGATTTATTGCAAAATAGCCCTCAGACTTGCGAAAAAATGGCTAGTTTAAAGAATATTAACTCTTCCGCACTGTATCGTGTGATGAGAGCCTTAGCTAGTGTGGGAATTTTTTCTGAAGTTGAATCTCAACGTTTTAGTCTAACTCCTTTGGGGGAATATTTATGTGAAAATCATCCCCAATCGGTAAAAGCAACAGCGATTATGTTAGGAGAAGCCCCTCATTATCAGGCATGGGGTAATTTATTTCACAGCGTGAAAACAGGAAAACCAGCCTTTGATGATGTATTTGGCATGGGAGTTTTTGAATATTTTAAGTCTCATCCAGAAGATGCAGAAATTTTTGAAAATTCTATGAGTAGTTTTTCTTTCAGTGAGGAAAGGGCGATTTTAGAGGCTTATGATTTCTCTGATTTTACTACCATTGTTGATGTGGGAGGTGGTTATGGGGAAATGTTAGGCTCAATTCTGGAAAAATATCCTCAATGTCAAGGTATTCTTTTTGATGAGGAATATGTTATTAGCCATTGTCAGGAAACCTTGAAAAAACATAACATTAATAACCGTTGTCAGGCAATTAGTGGCAGTTTCTTCGAGAAAATACCTTCTGGAGGTGACGCTTATTTACTTAAGCATATTATTCATGATTGGGGTGACGAAAGTGCGATCGCAATTTTGCAAAATTGTCGTGAAGTGCTACCAGAACATGGTAAAATTCTTGTGATGGAAATGATTGTACCTCAAGGAGATACACCCTCATCAGCAAAGATGTTGGATTTGAATATGTTGGTAATGTGTCCGGGGGGGAAAGAAAGAAGTAAAATCGAATTTGAAGAACTTTTTTCTCTAGCTGGTTTAACTCTCCATCGGATAGTTACTACATCCGAGGAAGTCTGCATTTTAGAAGCAACAAAAAAATAAAAGATTGGAATTTGGAGTTCAAAATTTTGGGGTATTGGGGAGAAACGAGTTCGGAGTTATGAAAGAGGTGTCAGGTTTCAGGTTTTAGGTTTTAGAAGAAAGTAATGAGTGTTCAGAGTTTTTAATTCTTAATTTTTAATTATCAACTATTCACTATTCACTAATTGCCCTTTTCGCCATCACTCATAGATGAAAATTTATCCCGACTCGGGTAACTTATTGCTTATTTGCTAATAGCACTGAGTTTTACTTTCTGGTTATCTTTTAAAGAGTTACTACTACGGGAAACTATTTTATCTGCTTCATTTAAACCCGTTAAAACTTCTACCTTACCGTTTCTTCTTTTTCCTAGTGTTACTTCTTTGGCAATAACTTTTGTTTCTGAAGATTGATTATTAACCACAAATACTATATTATCTCGCTCTCCCACCTGTAAAGCTGATTCAGGAATCGTAAGAGAAGGATTATCGGCGGTAAATTTAACCCTTGCAAGTAAGCCTTGTTTGATTTTCCCTTCGGGATTGCTTAAAAGAATTTCTAGGGGAATTTGTCTGGAGTCACCTTGGGCGGCAGGGGATATTTGATTAATAATACCTGTAAATGTTTGATTAGGAAACGCATCTAGTTTGACGTTAACGGTTTTACCTAATGCCACTTTCGCTAAATCCAATTCCGATACCGCTACATTGACAATGGCTTGGCTAAAATCGCCGATACTAATAATTTCCCCCCCTGTTTGAATTAAGTTACCTTCTTCCGTTAATCTTTCTAAAACATAACCATCAGAGGGAGATTTTATTTTTGTAAATGCTAATCTCTTTTTTTCCTCAGCAATAACCGCTTTTTGACTGGTAATTCTTCCCTTAGCGGTTTCTACTGCCGCTTCTCTCACCTTTACTTGAGATTGTGCTGATTTTAAAGTCTGTTCTGCGGTTTTCGCTTCTGTTTGAGCTAATTCTACTTCTCTTTTTGCGATCGCACCTTCTTCGTATAACTGTTGTAATCTATTGGCATCAACTTGAGCTTGTTGAAAACGCACCCTCGCAGATTCCACCTCCGCTTGAGCAGAAATAACATCAGATTGAGCTTCGGTAACGGCAGAGTTAAGGGAAATTAATTCCGCTTGCGCCCTTGCTAAAGAGGCATTGAGTAAAGTATCATCCAAGGATGCGATAGTTTGACCTTTCAAGATGCGATCGCCTACATCTACTGTTAACTCCAATAATTGCCCCTCCGCTTGAGAACGTATGATAACCTCTTTTAAGGGTTCAGTTGTACCGATATATTCCCTTGTAGGAGTCAAAAATTCCCTAGAAACTGCCTGAATATCCACAGAAGGAATACGAGCAGATGGAGGTAAAGATTCCTCTTCTTGGGCAGTAGTTTCAGGCGGATTTCCACAACTAGCCAGAGGAAGAAGAAATAATAATAAACAAGAAAACTTAATAAAATTAGAATAAATATTCATAATAATTAATTGGGTAAGGTTTGATTAAAGTACAGAAAAAATTGTTTTTATTGTATCATTTTCATATTTGGAGTTAGAAAAAATAGAAATCAATGATCGAGCTAAACCAATTATTTAATTTAACCAATTTATTTGTTTTACCATTTTGGACAATGATGGTTTTTCTTCCTAATTGGCAGTGGACACAAAAAATAATGAAATCTTATGTGATCTTTTTGCCCTTAATATTTGTCTATATATATTTATTTATTACTGGCTTAAATTCTGAATCAATTGAAATATTATCAAATCCTAAATTGACAGATTTAGCACAAGTTTTCAGTAATCCAAATATTACTTTTGCTGGTTGGGTTCACTTTCTTGTTTTAGACTTATTTTTAGGTAGATATATTTATTGGCAAGGACAAACTGAAAAAATCTGGACGATTCACTCCCTAATTCTTTGTTTATTCGCTGGTCCTATTGGGTTTTTATCCCACATAATTACCCGTTTTATTCAATTAAGTCTCATCCAAAAAACAGAAGCAGAAACGGTCTAATTAGAGTTTCTTTCTCTGATTTAATGGTGAGAGTCGTCAATTTGCTGGAGATTTTACTACCCACCCCGATTTCAAGGTAGAAGGTGCGATCGAATCAGGATTGAGAGCGGCAAGACAAATAGACCCCTTAGCACGTTCAGAAGCTGATAGTTTTGTACGTCAAGAACAACTTTGTCTTTAATAGAAACTCCAAGGACTTAAAATCAACGAGTGAGGGGAGAAAAAATTAGGATAATCATGGTCAATTAGGATACAAACAACCTCAATCATTTAGTGGCAAAATCCAATCATGAGCTATTATCATTTATGATTAGAGGAATATATTATAAAAAGGTAAACCATAAGTAGGGATCAGGATTTGTGTTATATCTGGCAGAGGTAAAAGTTCAAAATAGAGGTTTTGTTGGTGGCTATAAAACAGAATTAAAACTGTTAGCAGTACAAGCCAGTGATCAAACATGGAATATTGTTTCCGGAGATGACATCGTTACCATAACGATCAAACAGGAAAAGGTACTCTCTATATTCTCAATTTAGATGGAAATAAACAATTACAATCCAATCCTGAATTGGCAGGTCAAAGAATAGTTAATTATTTACGTCATCTTTCCAGAACCTTAGAGAAGTCAAAGGCTCAAGAAGAGGAAATAGAAACGTGGAAAGAATCTTTGCAACTTCAAGGGGAAGAAATTGGTCGTCGTCAAGCAGAACTAGATCAGCAACAACAATTATTACAGCAACAGCAACAAGAACTAGCCAGACTAGAAGAGGAGAAAGAAAAACTTAGTGGTGCATGGGAACAAGTTAGACAAGAACAGGCTCGTTCCAATCAAAATAAAGAAAATTTAGCTAACGTTATCCAAGAATTTAGTCAAAGTGGCTATAACAGAGAATTATTACCCCAAGCACTATCAGCCTTAGATAATCAACAAGCATTATTAGATAATTGTTGGCAACAGCTAGAAGTTCAAAAAACCACCTTGCAACAAAAGCAACAGGCACTAAGTTCTAAAAAGCAAAGTTTATTACAACATAGGCAAGAGGTGAGGGTATTGCATGAAAAATTGCAACAAGCCGTTATCAATTTAGAATTACAAGAACATTTACTGAAAGAAAAAGAAAGCGCTTTTGAGCGTATTAATCATAATTTTCAAGCTGTTCAACGTCTTGATGATGAGGTTAGTTTTTTAATGGATGACAGTGATGAAACTGATATTGATTTCCAAAGACTTGAATCTATGCCTTTAGGGGAATTAGAGGAAGTTTTTAATAATTTACAACAAGAAACTTCCAAGCTGGTTAATTTCGTCAATATGCAAGAAGAAGAATTATCTTTACAAAGTAATGAAGTGAAGGAAGTTCAACATAAACTTTCTCAAGCTAGTGAAGTGGAAAAATTTTCCCTAGAAACAGAACTAGCAGATGCTCAGGAAGCCATGAAACTGTTAAATGAAACCTTAGTAGGACAAAGAAGAAACCTCAAAAAGCAACAGAAAGTTTTAAATGAGCATTTGAAAATTTTAAGTCGTCGTAAGGGTTTAGCAGATGTGGAATTTTCTGAAACAGTTAGCCTTCGCCCTTTAAAGGATGAAATAGAGGTGCAAAAAGATATTATTGCCAGAAATAAAGAAAGAGTAGAAAATGAGATGAATAATTTACGACAAACTCGCCCCCATTTAGAACAAGAATTAAATCAAGTTAGACAACAGTATGAACAAAAACAAGCTCAAACGGAAATTTTAGAAGAAGAGTGGTTGAATTTATATCAACAAGTTGCGAAAATTGAGGTTGAGGTGGAACTTTTAGAACAAAATATCAATCCTTTGCAACAGGAATTAAATTCTGCAAGAAATCAACTTCAAACCTTAGAACCCGCAAACAAAAAAATAGAATATCTCTTACAACAAATCCAATCTATATTATAAATTGTGAATATTTTAACTGTACTCTGTGAGGGAATAAAAGATAGTAGTGAGGTTAGAGAAAAGGAAAGAGAAGAGAGGGAAAAGGGTTATTTTAAATACCCTAATTATGACCTTGTTAAATATATTCAGGTTTTTGTGAATATTCGTTTTTTGTCTTTACCTGTTTTTGTTCTTACCCTCGTTTTTTATTCATTGTCTATTTCCCAAGTTTGTGGCGAGACAGTCGGTGATAGTTCAAACTTAGATGTTGATCCTAGCCTAATAGAAAATAGTCCAGTTATTCAAAAATGGATTAAAGAAATTCCCGATGTTAGTGACGAAATTCGCAATCAGCCTAGTTTTCCTACCTTATTTCGCATTGGATATAGTCAGTTTCCCTCTAATCATCATTCTGGTGGCGTTTATTTTGGCATTGAAGATTTATTTGTAGGTGATACTCCTCTAACTTTTAGTGCCGACTACAGCAGTGATTTAAGTAATAATTCTCAAGGGCAACGTCTCTCTGTCGGTAGCACGATACAATATTATCTTTTACCTTTAGGTAGTTATATTAACATTGCTCCTGTGGTTGGTTATCGGTACATTGAAACCAATGGTTATCATAGTGATGGTGTTAATGTTGGTGTTAAAGTCAAATTGGCATTTTCTCCTCAAGGTGCGGCGGATATATCTTTAATTCAAAGTTTTATCGCTCCTACTAGCAATGATGAAGTGGGGGTTACAGAAATCAAAGCAGGATATGCGATTAATAAACATTTACGCTTATCGAGTGGTATTAGTTGGCAAAATTCTATTAAGCAGGAAGACTCCCAACTTAATATTGGTTTAGAATGGATTTTGAAATAATTTCCCAGATAATTGCTAAATACGCTAGAATTGTTAAATTATCAGGGCGGGACTGGCGGAATTGGTAGACGCGCTAGATTCAGGTTCTAGTGTTCGCAAGAACTTCCGGGTTCAAGTCCCGGGTTCCGCATTTATTAATTAACCTAAGTTCGAGATTTTATCTATGAGTGATGGAGAAAAGGGCAAGGAACAAAGGAGAATAGTTTATAACTGATAAAATAAATGTCTGACATTTATCTTTGCTTACAAAATTGACTATATTTCATTATAAATTTATTAATTTAAATTTCTTCTGTTGTCTGTGTTGAGTTATTTTCCGAGAGGATTAATTTGGCACAAATATCTCTAAGTCGCATTCTTTCTATGTAAGGCCATCCTCCTACTTCTTCTAAATGTCTTAAAAGTAAATAGAGGCGATGACGAGTATCTGGCAAAGCTGGTTCAAACATTTGTTGTTGAATGTTGCGGTGCAATGTTTCTAATTCCCTTAAGATAAAGAGTACTGCAAAAAGATTTTCTTGGGATTCTTCGGCTATATCCCAAATCTGTTTAACTAATTCTTTAATTTTGGGTTCGATCGCACTATAATTATAATCGCTATTCATGAATATTCAATTTACTAACAGGAAAACCATGATAATTGATCCTACTGACTTTTGCCTTCATAATCAATTATGAGTTGTTATAACTTAAATAATAGTTAAAAATAAGAAAATAATATCAAATTTAAGAAGCAACAATGAGTTTTTCTGACAGCATTATGAGTTTTTCTGAGCGAGTTAAGCATAATTTACCCAAAGAGAAAATTGATATTCTGCAAATTAATTTAGGAAGAAAATGTAATATTAGTTGTACTCATTGTCATGTAGAAGCATCCCCAAAAAGAACAGAAGAATTAAGTGAAATAGCCTGTCAAAAAATATTAAAAATTATTGAATTGTTCCCCCAAATAAAAACAGTAGATTTAACGGGGGGAGCTCCAGAAATGAATTATGGTTTTGCTGAGATTGTTAGAGTAGCTAGAAAATTTAATAAAGAAGTAATAGTAAGAACTAACCTGACCATATTTTTTGAAAATAATTATGAGTATTTACCTGAATACTTTGCTGATAACCAATTAAGAGTAGTTGCATCTCTACCTTGTTATTTAGAGGGTAATGTTGATAAACAAAGAGGTAATGGAGTCTATAATAAGTCAGTATTAGCTTTACAAAAGTTAAATCAGCTAGGCTATGGCTATGATCCTAACTTAATTTTAGACTTAGTTTATAATCCTGTTTTACCACAAGAAAAAAAATTTAATTTAACTCCTAGACAAGATAACTTAGAAGAGAATTATAAAAAATATTTAAAAGACAATTTTCAAATTAAATTCAATAATCTATTTACTATTACTAATTTACCCATTGGAAGGACTAAATTCTACTTAGATAAATTTAATTTAACACAGGATTATTTAAGATTTTTAGAAGCTAATTTTAATAGTGCGACCTTACCTTTTTTAATGTGTAGAAATCAGTTATCTATTGATTATTTGGGAAATATTTATGATTGTGATTTTAATCAAATGAGTGGTCTTAATGCTGTCAATCATCAAGGAAAAAAACTAACCTTAGATGATATTTTAGATAGCAATAGTTTAGATCTAATTTCTCAAATCAGAACGGAAGATTATTGTTATGGTTGTACTGCAGGGAGTGGTTCTAGTTGTGGGGGTGCTTTATTGTAACTTCAGTTTGGCTTAAAAATATTTAATTGAGGTAGTTTCTAGGTGTTAGGTAGCAGGTGTTGGGGATAGGGGGATGAGGGGATGGAAGGAGAGGTGGCAGGTATCAGGTTTCAGAAAAAAGTAATGAGTAACGAGTAACGAGTAATTATCAACTATTCACTATTCACTATTCACTACTTACCTTTGCCCTTTTTTTGACCATAGTCAGAAAAATTTATCATGAACTCGGGTTATTATAATTAATTGTAGTGATGTCAGTGCTTAGGTTTTATTAATCGATGCTTTAAGGGGTTATTGTATGGTGTTGAAAGCGATTCTATTTGATTTTAATGGGGTTATTGTTAATGATGAGATAATTCACCAAAAACTAATTGATGAGTTATTATTGAGGGAAAATTTACCGCCATCGGGTAATCAATATCAGAAATTTTGCCTAGGAAGAAGCGATCGCGCCTGTATTAAAGATATATTAGAAGCAAGAGGTAGAGTTATAGGTGAAGAATATTTAGACAAATTGATTCAAAGAAAAGCTCAAGATTATCGGCGAATCCTTGAGGAAATGGAAAAATTACCAAGTTGCGATCGCATCACTGAATTTATTTTATCATTACAATCTCGTCATTTATCCCTCGGAATCGTTACAGGGGCATTACGCACAGAAACAGAATATATACTAGAAAAAATGAACATTTGTCAATACTTCTCCGTAATTGTGGCAGGAGATGACATCAAAACCAGTAAGCCTTCTGGTGATGGTTACTTGCTCGCAGTGGAAAAAATCAATCAACAAAATCCCTCCCTAGAATTAAAACCATCGGAATGTTTAGTAATTGAAGATACCCCCGCAGGAATCGAAGCTGGAAAAAATGCTGGTATGGCAGTGGTTGGAGTCGCAAACACCTATCCCTTACATCTGTTACAACGACAAGCTAATTGGTGTGTGGATAATCTGATGCAATTAGATTTAGATTGGATCAATGATACTATGAAAGCTAATTTTACGTTATAATGGAAGGTTGATTCGGGGCATTAGCTCAGTTGGTAGAGTGCTGCGATCGCACCGCAGAGGTCAGGGGTTCGAATCCCCTATGCTCCATTTATTTATCTAACACTCAAAATATTATTACCATTGCAAGAGTGCTTCGTTGCCCATTCCCGATCTAAACTAAAAAGCATAGCTTAATTCACTAACCCTGTACATAAGAAGAAAAAATGGAAGATTATCAACTTTTAATAGATCTTCATAAAAATGCCTATAGACAAGGTCCTGGAGGTGATACTGAGTCAAAAAAGGCACTTGATTTAGGAATGCTAGATAAATCCCAACCTTTGAAGATTGCCGATATAGGCTGTGGCACAGGGGCTTCTACTCTATTATTAGGGAATCTTTTAGATGCTCAAATTACGGCGGTGGATTTTCTTCAAGACTTTCTCGACATACTTAACACTAGGGCAAAAAATTCTGGATTGGCAGAAAAAATAAGTACTCTTTGTTGTTCCATGGAAAATTTACCCTTTGAAGACGAAGAATATGACGTTATTTGGTCTGAGGGTGCAATATACAATATGGGTTTTGAAAAAGGAGTAATAGACTGGAATCGTTATTTAAAAGTGGGTGGATTATTAGTAGTTTCAGAAATTACTTGGATTAGTAATTCTCGCCCTTTAGAGGTTCAGCAATATTGGGAAAAAGAATATCCAGAAATAGATGTGTCATCTTCCAAGATTAAGATATTAGAGAAAAACGGTTATTCTCCCATTGGCTACTTTGTTTTACCAGAACATTGTTGGTTAGATAATTACTATCAACCGATGCAGAATAACTTTCAAGATTTCCTTATGCGAAATGGTAATAGTGAAGATGCTAGAGCAATAGTCGAAGCTGAAAATAAGGAAATAGAATTATACAAGAAATATAAAAATTATTATAGTTATGGTGTATATATTGCTAAAAAGTTACATTTACCA
The DNA here is from genome assembly GCF_000317675.1 of Cyanobacterium aponinum PCC 10605. Taxonomy (NCBI): domain Bacteria; kingdom Bacillati; phylum Cyanobacteriota; class Cyanophyceae; order Chroococcales; family Geminocystaceae; genus Cyanobacterium; species Cyanobacterium aponinum. The sequence goes on along the minus strand of NC_019776.1, from coordinate 443,051 downwards.
TAGAAACTTAGCAAAGTAGTGATTATATGTAATGAATCCAACTATTTCAGCAGAACCTAATTAATGATAAACTGAGATGATTAATCTTTACATTTATTAATAATGGCACGAATTAACGATAATTACTTAAAATTAAAAGCTGGTTATCTTTTTCCTGAAATTGCTAGACGGGTTAACGCTTTTGCTCAAGCAAATCCCGACGCTAAAATTATCAAATTGGGCATTGGTGACGTTACTGAACCTTTACCCCAAGCCTGTCGTAATGCGATGGTGAAAGCAGTGGAAGATATGGGCGATCGCGCTAATTTCAAAGGTTATGGACCTGAACAAGGATACCTATGGTTAAGAGAGGCGATCGCAACTAATGATTTTCAAGCTAGAGGGTGTGATATATCCCCAGATGAAATCTTTATCTCTGACGGTTCTAAGTGCGATACAGGCAATATTTTAGACATTTTTGGCAAAGATAATAAAATTGCCGTTACAGACCCAGTATATCCTGTTTACGTTGATACAAATGTCATGGCTGGTCATACAGGAGAAGCCAACGAGAAAGGAGAGTATGAGGGTTTAGTTTACCTCCCCATCAGTGCCGAAAATGATTTTACCGCCGAATTACCTAACGAAGCAGTTGATTTAATCTATCTTTGTTTCCCCAACAATCCTACCGGTGCAACAGCTACTAAAGAGTATTTACAAAAATGGGTGGACTATGCCAAGGCAAACGATTCTATTATTTTATTCGATGCCGCCTATGAAGCCTTTATTACCGATCCTACTTTACCTCATTCCATTTATGAAATAGAAGGGGCAAAAGAATGTGCGATCGAATTTCGCTCTTTTTCCAAAAATGCAGGATTTACAGGAACTCGTTGTGCTTTAACCGTTGTACCTAAAACCCTCAAAGGAAAAGCGAATGATGGCAGTGAAGTAGAGTTATGGAAACTCTGGAATCGTCGCCAATCCACAAAATTTAACGGTGTATCTTACATCGTACAAAGAGGAGCAGAAGCAGTATATTCTCCCGAAGGAAAAGCACAAATTAAAGAATTAGTCAACTTTTACCTCGAAAATGCTAAGATTATTCGAGAAGAACTCACTAAAGCTGGTTTAACCGTTTATGGTGGTGTTAATGCACCTTATGTATGGGTAAAAACCCCCGATGGTTTATCTAGTTGGGACTTTTTCGACAAACTCTTACACAATGATAATGTAGTTGGCACTCCCGGATCTGGTTTTGGTGCCGCAGGGGAAGGTTATTTTCGTCTTAGTGCTTTCAACAGTCGTGAAAACGTCATCGAAGCCATGAGAAGAATTAACGGTAAATAACCTCAATTCGGTTTAAGAATATCGGATAAGGGTAGGTTTCGGGTGGCAGGTTGCAGGTGTTAGGGTGATGAGGAGATGGGGGGATGAGGTGATGAGGGGAAAGGGGGAAACAAGTAATAAATAATAAATTAGTAATAAGTATTCGTGATAAATTAGTAATAAGTGTTCGGGGTTTTTAATTCTTAATTTTTAATTCTTAATTCTTAATTCTTAATTATTGCCTATTGCCTTGTCCTAATTAACTCCTAATTAAAAATTCCTTACTATGCTTAGGTTATTCAATCAGCTTAATTGTCGAACAAATCTGCGATCGCTGCTTGTGTTTCCTTTTGTGTGTCAAATACTTATCGTTTTAGGAGTAGTTAGCTATTTATCTTATCGTAGTTCTCAAAAAGCCCTGCAAGAAATAACGAATAATCTACAACAAGAGATAATATTGCGTATTGATAGTAATATAAATGGTTATTTAGAAGAAGGAAATCATCTCAATCAAGTAAATAATAATAATATTATTTTTAATCCTTCATTAATTAATAATTTGCAAGAATTAGGAAGGTTTTTTGTTTACCAATATCGCTGGAATAATACCGCTAATATTATTGGATTTGCCCGTCAAGATGGTAGCTATGTAGAAGTTTCTCGCCAACCATCAGGGGATTTTCACTTAGTTATTTTAGAACAAAAAGAGGGGCAATCAAATCAATTATCGACATATTTGATTAATGCCAAAGGTGATATTTTAAAAACCCTTAGTATTGAAAAAAACAGCGAGTTTGACCCACGTGAAAGTTCATGGTATCAAGAAACAGTCAAAAACAATCCAAGCGGTTGGCAGAATATTTATCAAACCAAATTAACCAATCAATTAGTTATTGCTAGTAGTCGAGTAATTTATAATTCAGATCAAGAATTTATCGGTGTTTTAACTAATAATATTCGCTTGGGAGAATTGAGTTTATTTTTAAATCAATTAAAAGTAGGTAAAACAGGAGCGGCTTTTATTCTTGATAGAAAAGGTAGATTAATTGCAGATTCGGTTAAATTTTCTCAAGGTACATTAGAAGAAGAAGAAAGATTTTTATTTACCCCTGCCACTACTAACAACAATCCTTATATTCGCAATATAGCAGAATATTTAAAGAAAAAAAATTTATTCTCTAAATCATTAGAAAATAGCTTGGTTATAGATTTAGCTATTAATCAAGAAAAAATATTAATAGATGTCATTCCCTTTAATAATCAAGAAGGTATTGATTGGCTGATTGTTTTAGTTATTCCCGAATCAGATTTCACAGGATTTATTCGAGCAAATACCCGTGTTAGTCTAAGTTTATCTATCTTGGCTATTATTATTGCAACCATAAGCGGTTTAATCACATCCAAAGTAATTATTCAACCAATTATTAACCTAAAAAATGCGTCTCAAAAAATATCCCAAGGCAAATTTAATCAAAAAATTCCCTCTCAAGGAATACAAGAATTAGACTCTTTAGCACAATATTTTAATCACATGAGTGAGATGTTAGAGTCTATTTTTAATAACCTCAATAAATCTTTACAAGACGTTTCTAATCTAAAGTATGCTATAGATCAATCCGCTATTGTTACGATAACAGACCCAGAAGGAATTATTATTTATAGTAATGATAAATTAGTAGAAGTATCCGGTTATTCTTATGAAGAATTAATCGGCACAAAAACAAAAAAATTAAAATCAGGTTGTCATAGTCAAGAATTTTATCATCAATTATGGACAACGATTTCTCAGGGAAAAGTTTGGAGAGGAGAAATAAAAAATAAAACTAAAAATAATCGTTTTTATTGGGTAGATACAACTATTGTTCCTTTAACTGATGAAAAGGGAAATATCTTACAATATTTATCTATTCAAACAGAAATTACAGAAAGAAAAAAATTAGAGAAAAATTTAGAGCAAATAGTACAAATCAGAACTCACGAACTTGCCCAAGCCAATGAAGAAATTACCTTACTAAATCAACGATTATGCTCTGAAAATTTGCAACTAACAGGCAAACTAAAATTACTCCATCAAATGCAACAATTAATTCTACCAAAAAAAGAGGAATTGGAAAAAATACATTGTTTAGATATTGCGGGTTATAGTGAACCTACTGACGAATTAGGAGGAGATTATTACGATATTTTAGCGGATGATAATAGTGTCACTATTGGCATAGGAGATGTCACTGGTCATGGTTTAGAAAGTGGTATTTTAATGGTAATGACTCAGGCGGCAATATGCACTTTAAAACATTTAGGAGATACAAATCCTATTGACTTTTTAGACATATTAAATCGGGCGATTTTTTTTAATGTTCGTCGAATGAAGTCAGAAAAAAATTTATCATTAGCTATTATTAATTATTGTCAGGGAGAAGTTTGTATCGCTGGACAACATGAGGAAATAATTATTGTGAGAAATCATGGAGAAATAGAGTTAATTGATACTATTGATTTAGGTTTACCTATCGGTATTGATGAAGATATAAAAGAGTTTATAAATTATCACAAAATTACTTTAGATAAAGGAGATGGTATAGTGCTTTATACAGATGGTATCACTGAAGCAAGGGATGTTAATAAAAATCAATACGGTATTGAGCGTTTGTGTCAGGTTGTGAGTGAAAATTGGAGTTTAAGTTGTGAGCAAATAAGAGATATTATTATTGATGATGTAAAAAGGTTTATTGGTTTGCAAAAAATCGAAGATGACCTTACTCTATTACTATTAAAACAACGGTAAATAAATTAAGAATGGCTCTCTTACTTCTCGTCGTGTCAATTATTGCTTAGGAAAAGGTGTCAGGTTGCAGGTGTCAGGTGTCAGGTCAAATACAAACTTTTAATTTATAAAAAATACATTTTCGTTATAATTTGTCCCATATATTATAAGGTTTATAACAGTTATTTTCTAATAATTTATTATGACTACTTTAGAAGAGCCTTAAAAATTAAGAATTAAAAATTAACTATCGACGACATTGAAAAATATCATGGTTTGAATATTTTAAAAAACCTTTTCCCTTTTCCCCTCCCCCCTCTCGAGGGGGGATAAAGGGGGGTTTCTCTTCCCTAAGCTAACCAGCAAAATTAGACTCAAACTAGCTTACTAATTGAATAGATTACTAATTGACAAAATGCAAACACTTGATAACTTGACTCTGAATAATCAGGTACTGTCTTCACAACCATTGCGCATTATTGCCATTGGAGATAGTTTGGTATATGGTTATGGAGATAAAGAAGGGGGAGGATGGGTAGAAAGATTGCGCCGTCACTGGATGAATAGTCCTCAAGATCATGTATTGTATAATTTGGGTATAAGAGGCGATCGCACTTCTCAAGTAAAAAAAAGATTAAGCCTAGAATTTAGCTACCGAGGAGAAATCAGAAATAAATATCCTGACCTAATAATAATGTCTGTCGGGGTCAATGATACCCCTCGTTTGGGACATAATCAAGGACGAAATCAAACCAGTTACGAGCAGTTTAGTGTAGAGATAAATAGCTTGTTAGATCAAGCCCAAGAATTAGCTCCTGTCATGTTTGTCGGCATGATTCCCGTTGATGAGGATAAAATGCCCTTTCTCGACTGTTTTTACTTCAATCTTAGAGACCAATATCACTATAAAGAAATAACGAAACAAGCCTGTCAACTAAGAAATATACCTTACCTTGATACCTTCGATTTATGGATGAGTCGAGGTGAAAACTGGCGAAAATCTCAAATGTCACCAGATGGGCTACATCCAAATGTTAAAGGCTATGAAACTCTTTTCCAAGAGATACAACAATGGCAACCAATTTTTTCTTGAGTTCAAAGTTCGGAGTTTAGAAAAAGGTGTCAGGTTTCACTCAGATTTTGCTTGCATCTAGCCAAAAATGCACTGGTGAAGGAAGAGAATAGGAAACAGTAAAAACTGTTGATATTTGAAATTAATAAGTGCGATCGTATCTTTTAATTAAACCTTAATTCGGCAACACCATTTTGTTAATTTTATATCAATATCCCAATAAATGTAAAACTTTTGCGGTGGAAACCACATGATTATTCAGACCCAACTTTTCAGGCTCAATGCCTAAAGCTAAACCAACTAATTGGGGTAAATGTAAAATCGGTAAATCTAATTTTTTTTGTATAACTTTCGCAACTTCTGGTTGACGAGAATCGAGATTAAGGTGACATAAAGGACAAGGAGTTACAATACAGTCTGCACCATTGTTGATTGCATCCAAAAGATTCTTTCCTGCCATTTTAAAAGATTGTTCTGTGGCATAGCTAGAAAGAGGCCAACCACAACATTTGATTCTACCCTCATAAAATACAGGAGTTGCCCCTAATACTGAAAATACTTGTTCTAATGATTGAGGATTGAAAGGATTATCAAAAGGAAGATGTTTTTGAGCCCTTAATAAGTAACAACCATAAAAAGCGGCACACTTTAAACCTTTAAGGGATTTGACCACTTTTGCTTGTAGTGCATCTAAACCATAATCACTAATTAAAGCCCATAAAATATGTTTTACTTCTGTTGTACCTTGATAAGGTGAGCAATTTTCTTTCTTTAAAAAACCATTGACTTGGTTAAAATATTCCACATCATTTTCTTTTGCTTCTTTTAATCTCTCATCCACATGACCAATTACTCCCTGACAAGTACTACAGTGGGTAAGCAAAGGTAAATTTAGCGATTCTGCAAGGGCAATATTTCTTGCATTTACAGTATCTTCTAATAACTGTGAGTCTTCTTTGTAAGTTCCAGAGCCACAACAAGCCGCTTTTTTTAATTCGATTAATTCAATATCTAAAGCCTGAGATATGGCTATAGTAGATTGATGTAACTCATGACAAGCCCCTTGAGCAACACATCCGGGAAAATAAGCATAGCGAAGCATAAGTAAATAGAAAAATGAGTGGTTTAGAGATTAGTATTTTAATCATAACTAAATTTTGCAACACCAGATAATCGAGTAAGAAATGAATTAAAAATGTAAGTTAAATGAGTCTTAGCTTATACTGAAAGAGACGATCAGAATTGTATTATCATGAAAACACAGCTAATCGAAAGACAAGCCCAAATCAAAAAATTAAAGCAACAAGAGTTTGACTGTCTGATTATTGGCGGTGGTGCAACGGGTGTTGGATCGGCGTTAGAGGCTACAAGAAGAGGCTTAAAGACTGGTTTGGTAGAGCGTTTTGACTTTGCACAAGGTACAAGTAGTAAAAGCACTAAATTACTTCATGGGGGAGTGCGTTATTTAGAACAGGCTTTCAAAAAATTTGATTGGAATCAATTTAATTTGGTACGAGATGCTTTAGCAGAGAGAAAAAATGTCATTCAAATGGCTCCACATTTAGCAAAGCCCCTACCTCTGATTATTCCTCTTTATCAGTTTTGGCAAATGCCTTATTATTTTTCTGGGCTATTAATGTATGATTTTTTATCTGGAAAACAAAGTTTAGGTAGAAGCAAGTTATTGAGTCTCAAACAAACTTTAGAGCTATTCCCCACTCTCAATACAGAGGGGATGATTGGTAGTGTCATGTATTATGATGGTCAATTTGATGATGCTCGTTTGAATGTAGAAGTTGCTATGACAGCTATTGAATGTGGAGCTGCGATCGCAAATTATGTAGAAGTTACGGAAATTATCAAAGAAGGAGAAAAATGTAGAGGAGTTAGAGTGAAAGATACTTTAACCCAAGAAACCTTTGAAATAAAAGCTCAAATCATTGTTAATGCCACTGGTCCTTATACTGATTCTATTAGGGAATTAGATCAACCCACCACAGAAAAATTGTTGAAAGTTAGTTCTGGAGTGCATATAGTTATAAATAAATCTTTTGCTCCCGGAGAAGGTGCATTATTGATACCTAAGACTGAAGATGGTAGGGTTATTTTCATCGTACCTTGGCGAGGTTTTACTTTAATTGGCACAACAGATGAACCAGCAAAAGTAGAAGATAATCCTCAAGCCACCGAAGCCGAAATTCAATATCTACTTAAATATACGAATCAATTTTTAGACAAAACTGTCAAACGAGAAGATGTATTGTCTGCGTGGTGTGGGTTACGACCATTAGTTTCCCCTACCCATGCGGCGGCTAAATCCACAGCAAAATTATCACGAGATCACACTATAATAACCTCTAAATCTGGTTTAATTACTATCACTGGCGGAAAATGGACTACTTTCCGCAAAATGGCAAAAGATACTATTAATAAGGTGTTTAATCAATTATCTTTTTCTTCCACTGCCAATTCATCTCTATCTTTAATTCCTGTTGTGGGGGGGAAAGACTTTGACAGAAATGAATTAGACAAACAATTAGCCACTAATGTTGATGATGAGCAGATAAGAAGTCATTTAATCAATTACTACGGTTCAAGAAGTTTGATAATTCAGGAAATAACAAAAGAATTAGGCGTTGAGAGATTGACCCCCAAATATCCTTTTATTACGGCAGAAGTTGTTTATGTTTACCGCTATGAAATGGCTCAAAAACCAGAAGATATACTAGCAAGAAGATTTAGGCTTAGTTTCTTAGATTCTCAAACCAGCCAACAATTGAAAGAAAGGGTGTCAGAAATTATTAGCAATCTTCAACAAGTCCCAATTGAAAAATAAAGAGTGGAGACTTGTATTTGACAAAATTTCTCTGAAACAATTATTAAATTGAGAAAAAATGTATTTAAAACCATTTTAATCGTAGTTTATATTAATTACGAATACTTTTCTCTGTTCCTCTTCTCCCCTTAAAAGGGGAGACACAGAGGGGTTTGCCCTTTTCCTACCGCCACCTACGGTAATTCTACTCAAATTCTTTATTTAATGGGAGTCTTACGTCAACAAGATAAATATTTTCTGATTTATTGTTATCTTACGGCAATACACTCAATTTCTACTAAAACATCCTTGGGTAAGCGAGAAACTTCTACACAAGCACGAGCGGGAGGTTGTTCTTTAAAATATTCAGCATAAACTTCATTCATTGGGACAAAATTAGTTAAATCACTGAGAAAAACTCCTGTTTTAACAACATTAGACCAATTAACACCACTTTCGATTAAGATGGCTTCAATATTTTTCATCACTTGTCTAGTTTGTGCCTTTATGTCTCCCTCTCCAACAATTTCTCCTGTTTCCGGATTTAAGGGAATTTGCCCCGCAAGAAAAATTAATTCCCCTGTAGCTGAGATGGCTTGACTATAAGGACCGAGGGGAAAAGGAGCATTCTCTGTAAAAATAACTTTTTTCTGACTCATAATAAAATTTGGTTAATGATTATAAAAAAATATTTAAGCAAAAAAAAACCAACTGCCGTCAAAAAAAAAGACAACAGTGGTGATTTTGATATATTTATTTATTAGTAGGCTAGACCCATACTGCGAGTGGTTTCTGCACCTAAATAAACACGGATACTTAAAAAGTCGGTAGGACAAGCAGTTTCACAACGTTTGCAACCTACACAATCCTCAGTACGAGGAGAAGACGCAATTTGTCCAGCTTTACAGCCATCCCAAGGTACCATTTCTAATACATCAAGGGGACAAGCACGAACACATTGAGTACAACCAATACAAGTATCGTAAATTTTTACACTATGGGACATAAAAAATACTCCTTAGCGAGTTGTTATTAATGATTTCTTAAGTCAGTTTACTTAAACGCAGTATATAATCTCTGTCACCTTTTCTGATATATAACTTCAAACTCTGTAACAATTTTTCTTCTTTTAGGATGGACAACGATAGATAAAAAGCAATGATTAGAAATTATAAAGTTTAGAATCAGGATAAATAATAAATAATTCAACTTTAAATAATAGATAATGATTAAATTTCTATGGAGAAAGAGTCGTTTTTTAAACTTTTGCCATGTGAAATCTCGCCTCTTATTTCACTTCAGGAAGAAGTGTGGCAATACTAAAAAAAGAAATAATTATATTACAAGACTATGATATATAATTTCCCATCATTAACCAATTTTGTTTTTCCCATAATACATTGAACACATCATCAACGGTACATAAAAGAAAGTCAGAAAAAGTTATCTTACTATTAACATTAACCTCTGGTTTTATTCTGATTCCCTCATTCATATTGCTTATGGCCTCATCATGGGGTATTGATGACTACTTTATCGCTAAACTTTATCAGACAGAGAACTTTCATGGTTTATCTAACAGAATTTTCTTTTGGAGTCCAAGGTTTTTTTCCGAAATTGTTTTATATGTATATTATCGATTAGTTCCTTTTCTTGGTAAACCGTTAACAGGAGGGATTAATCTTATCACATGGCTTTTTTTAATAAGTTCTATTTTTTTGTTTATCAAGGAAACTCTGAAAAAACATAGTTTAGTCCGACAAGATGTTTACATAAAATTATTAATCCCACTTTTTATTACATTTGTTCTGTTAAATTATTTTCTCTTGAGTCAAAATCCGGGCTCTATGTTTTATGAGTCAGTAATTTCTGTTCCTTATGTTTCAACTTTGGCAGGAATAATATTTAATCTCAATTTTTTTATTAATCAAAGTAATTCCATTAGTATTTCTCGGTTTTATCTTTTATATTTAATTATCTTCGGTGTTATCACATCATCTTCATGGGAAATGGGAGCAATTTACCAACTACTTTTTAGTACGTGTTTATTTTTCTCCTTGATATTAACTACTATTTCAACTAGATTTTATGATCTTCCTTTTCATAGTTTACATACTTTTAGTCGTTGGACATTATCGATAGCTAATTTAATCCCGTTTTCCCTTTCTTTATATATTTTATTTTTGCTTAAATCAAATAGACTTGAAGTTGTTGAATTAGCTCAAATTGAATCCCCATTAAAAGGAAATTTTCAAAATAGTTTAAGTAGTTCCTTTATACAATTTTTTAGAGAAATATTTTTTTTAAATGATGTGTCAGGAGAAGCTCAAGTTAATTTTTTTTTCTTTTACATATTCTATTTTTTATAAGTTGGCTTTTTTGCTTTTGCTTATTCTAATCTTTTATCGAGTACAAATTAAGTTTAATGTTATTACCAAAAATGCCTGTTTTATATCAATTTTACCCCTTTTTGTTACTCAGTTTGTTATTACATTATCTTGCTATTATAAATTTGGTCTAAGTTCTTTGCCTAGACAGTTAAGTTTTAAGTCTGCATTGATCGGATTATTACTAGTTATTATTGCATTAATAATTGCTTCAAATTTATCTTATAAATCAAAGAAATTTAGATTCAAATCAATACTAAATAATTCTATTAATCTACTTATTACTTTTTCTTTAACTTTTATTCTTTTAATTAATTTACAATTCAAATATCTCAAACAAGACCTAAATAACTTAAGTAATATTGTTGCTAGTAATACTCAAAACTGGCAAGAAAATCTTAACTCTGATCAGCCAATAGCTATTTATACGACAATATTAACACATTATGTGGGAAGGACATATTTAGATGATGGGTTTTATCCTTCTTGTGACAAAGAAGAAGGATTTAATGTTTTTGCGGAACGATATGCAAATTACTTTAATAAAAATAAATTATATGTAATTCCTTTTAATTCTGAATCCCCAAATTTTAATCTAAATATATTACAAAAAAAAGCAAATAAGATCAATTTTATTTGTAGTCATAGCAGTGATTTAGGTAATGTTGATTCTATTAATCAAAGTGAAATTAAAAATTCTGTTTTTGAGTTAGTGGAAAATCAAGAAATTGTATTAACAGGATGGGCGATTAACCCAGATAAAAGTAAAGGGAAAAAAGTATTAATTACTATGGGTGATGATAATAAAATAGTTAAGGAGACACAAGTTAATTTACCACGTCCAGATGTTGCTGATTATTTCAATAATCCAATTTATCTTAATTCAGGTTGGTTACTATCTTTTATTCCCACTATTAACGCTTCTCAAGATCCTGTTAAATTCAGAGTATAGTCTTATGATCCTATTACAAAAGAGGCTTACTTATTTAAAGAATTTTACCTTAAGTTTCACGAATCTTAATTTTACTCTGATTGAATTTGATTAAATAATTTGCTTATAATCTTGATATTCTTGAGAAGATCGAAAAAAACTTCTATCAGGGTGAAGCTATTTCATTATAATTTTTTGAGTATTTTTTTGAGTATTAAGTAATAAATAAGGTTCTTCAGAATGTGGTTATGATAAATTAAGAGAAACAGGACTTCTATAACCTTTATAAAATAGTGTTTATAGTTAAATAAAAACTAAAAGTTTATAAATTATTATTTAATAATCCCTTATTGCCTCTTGCCTGTTGCCTACCCTAACTAATAATTTACATACTCACACTGATAGAGCTATAAGTGTTCCTAATTCCTAATAAAATACACAGTATTTTTACTTTTTTATTCAGGCAATAATTGTTGGAAGAAAGCGAGATTTGCAGTGTCTCTTAAGATTAAGAAAACTCCTAAACCTAAAAGTAATACTAGGCCCGTTTGCATAATACCTTCTTGTAATTTATTGGGTAAGGGTTTCCCTGTGATTCCTTCTACTACTAAAAATGCTAGTTGTCCTCCATCGAGGGCAGGTAAAGGTAAGATGTTGATAATGGCTAAGTTGATGCTAATTAATGCTCCAAATTGGAAAAGATTACCTAGATCATTTTTTGCTAATTCTGCTCCTACTGCAACAATGGCAACAGGCCCCGCCACCTGACGGGCATTTTCTTGAAAATTGGTGATTAATTGTCCAAATCCTTGAACTGTTAACGTTGTATAGCGTTCAAATTGTTCGGCGGCAAGGGTAAATGGTTCAATTATATTTTGAGGACGGCGTTTTATAATTTCTCCATTAGGTGCTAACATTACTCCTATTTTTCCTTGCCCATTTTCTCCCAATTCGGGGATTATAGGTAAAGATAGGGTTTCTTCTCCTCTTTTAATTGTAAAGTTAAGGGTTTGATTGGGTGATTTCTGGATGGTTTGTCGTAAAATATCGATCGCATCTTCTTGAGTAGGTAAAGTTTGATTATCGATGGCTAAAACTACATCACCACTTTTCAACCCTGCTTTTTGGGCTGGAGATTCTATTTCCGTGAGAATTTCAGGAATTAAGACACCTTGTTGATAATTAAAATCCTGAACACCGACGGTAGCAACTTGTCCTACTAATAAGAGATAGGCAAAAATCAGATTTGCGATAACCCCTGCACTAATAACAATAGCACGATCGAACACTGGACGATTTCGTAATAAATTGGGATCATCTAAAGGGATTTTACTATCAGGATCATCATCTGGAAAACCTACATAACCCCCTAACGGAAATGCTCTGAGGGCATATTCTGTTTCTTTACCGTCATATTTAGCCAAAACTGGTCCAAAACCAATAGAAAACTTATTAACGTGAATTCCCTGTAATCTAGCCGCACCAAAATGTCCTAATTCATGTACTACTATTAATATTCCTAAAACGGCGATCGCTGCCAATACTGACATAATTATAATTTACCTTTGTTAAGAAATCTTTAACATTTATTATAATATAACCTCAGTTCGGCATAAGAATAGGTGTTAGTGAACTAAGCTATAGTTTTTAGTTTAGATCGGGAATGGATGAGAGCACTTAACGAAGATAGCCAAATTTAACTTCAATATCAGAATTTGGTTTTAAGGGTTCAATAGTCCAATGGTTGTGCAAATTTTGTAATAAAACATCCTGTTGATTACGCAAGTTATCTAAGCCATTTCCATAGTTAACAATGGCAAAATAAACTTTTTCCCTCTCAGATGTTTGAATAACTCCTGCTAAGGCACTAACTACGGCTAAAGAGCCTGTTTTACAGGGGATACCAAAGGGAATATTTCGAGCTTCGATCGTACCTTTATTGTCCACTCCTGATACTGGAAATAAATCTCCTAAGTTGTAATTAGTTTTTTCAAGAAGGGTATCTAATGCCATAAACATTCTGGCGACAGCACGGGGAGAAATACGGTTATCAACTCCCAATCCAGAGCCGTTTTGCAATAAAATTTCCTCTTGAGGCACATTAGCCACTTGAGACACAATTTGGGCGATTTTTTCTCCCCCTCCTATCTGTTGAGCAAGAGATTCAGCGATTTTATTGTTACTATAAACATTCATTAAACGCAGAATTTCTCTGAGGGTTAAAGATTGATGAGTTAAGATTAACTGGGAATGATCTGGCTTCTGGGAAAAAACTTTTACTCCCCCTTGAATACTAATTTTGGGACGTTTTTGGAAGTTTTGAATCTCTTGATATTGTTTTTCGATGACATAAGACCAATTATCGCTGTTAAATGCTTGTTTTAACATTTCTCCCGATTTTAAGGGGTTTTCTTGATAATTCATCTGCCAATTACCCACTAAAATCAAATCCCCTGTAATGTTATTGATACCTAAATCCTGTAATCTATTTGCAAGGGCGATCGCTTCTTCCCAGACAAATAAAGGATCTCCTCCAGCCTCAACAATTAAATCCCCTTCTAAAGTACCATTATTGATTTTTCCTGTAGTGAAAATATTAGTGACAAAACGATGATCTAAATCCCATGTTTGTAAAGATGCGATCGTGGTGGCAACTTTAGTTAGAGAAGCGGCGGGGGCGGGTATTTTACCTCGATTATCAGCTTCGATCGACCAATTAGACTGAATCCAAACCCCTTGTTGATCTTTGATTAATCCCTGATTTGCCAAATTATTGAGATACTGATCGACTATAATCTGCACTTGAGGATCTGATTGGGTCTGAATTTGAAAAATCTTTGCCTCATGCCACCTAATAACGGGAAAAGAATCTGATTGAGGAGACTTAAAAAACAAAAAGGCGAATAAATCAGCTATAAACATCAGTCACAGAAGGGAATAACACCAAATAGTAATCTATTTTACCCTGAATTCTGGATAAATTTTGATCTATGAATGATGGAGAAAAGGGCAAAGGGCAAAGGTGAATAGTGAATAGTGAATAGTGAATAGTGTTTATAGTAAAAAAAAACTAAAAGTTTATAAATTATTATTTAATAATCCCCTATTGCCTCTTGCCTTTCAGCTTACCCTAACTAATAATTTACATACTCAAAGTGATAGAGCCATTTTAATTTTTAATTATTAATCGTTAAGTTTTGGGAAGTTTTTAAAGAATTTATATTCTTATTTCCTGTACAGAAAAGTACTGTTTTTATCTCCGCAATTATTAGTTTTACTAACTCCTCAATAGCTTCTTCTGAAGTCATAGCCGTTTTAAGAAAAGGATAAGCTAAACCCACCACGTCCGCACCTAAAGCCAACATTTTAGCCACTTCTAAACCATTACGAATACCTCCCGAAGCGATTAGGGGTATCTCGGAATATTGTTGCCGAATGTCTCTAACGCAGTCAGCCGTGGGAATACCCCAATTAGCAAAGGTTTTACCTAATTCTTTCTGAAGGGGATTTTTCGCCCTTTCACTCTCTACCATCGCCCATGATGTCCCACCCATACCAGCTACATCAATAGCCTGAATACCTGCATTAATAAGTTTTTCCGCCATTTTTACGGATATACCGTTACCCACTTCTTTGGCAATAACGGGTATGGGTAATTTATCACATACTTGCTCAATTTTTGTTAATAAGTCTTTGAAATTGGTGTCTCCTTCAGGTTGGATACATTCTTGTAAGGGGTTGAAATGGAGAATTAAAGCATCTGCTTCTAAAATTTCCACTAATTTTAAGCATTCTTGCCAGTTATAACCATAATTAAGTTGTACAGCCCCCAAATTGGCTAATAACATTATATCTGGGGCATTATCACGTACTTGAAAGGTAGAAGCGATTTCTGGTTTTTCAATAATAACACGTCCTGAACCAATACCCATTGGTAAACCATATTTTTGGGCAATCCTAGCCAATCTTTGGTTAATTAATTGGGCGTTTTCCGTGCCTCCTGTCATAGAAGATATTAACAAAGGAGTATTTAATTGACGGTTTAAAAAAGTGGTATTAATGTCTATTTCTTGATAGTCTAATTCTGGTAAACAAACATGGGTAAATTGATATTTTTCTAAGCCATTTGTAATTTGGTTTACTTGTACTTTTTCATCTAAGCAAATACGAATATGATCATCTTTTCGGCTTTGAGTTTCTGTTAAATTTACCATAATAAACCTAATTAAATATAAAATTTTTTTGGCGATGTAAAGGTTATTTCAATTAGAAATTGACAATTAAGAAAAGGGCAAACCCCCCTTTATCCCCCCTCGAGAGGGGGGAAGGCAATGATTAATAGTGAATAATTAATAACTCAGAACCCATATTTTCCTTTCTTTCTAGCCCTGATGAACAAACTAATAAGCATAAGGATTAGAAGGAGTCGGAATTGTTTTTACCATTTTTGCTTGTAAAACTAATTGTCTCTTTTCCTTGACTAATTTATTTTCGGTTACTTCTAAGGCGGGTAAAGTGACAGTATTCATCAAACCTTGAACTTCTAACCAACTATCAGGAGGAAATTCATTGCGAGAATCGGGTAGTTCTACCAAAATCCCCACGGGGTAAGCATCCACCGCACAACAGGTCAAGACAAAGCGAGAAAGATAAATATAGTTATCAGGAAGATGATCTAAATGTACCACGAATCCCGTTATGTTAGCAGATTGACCGATATAATTATCTGGCTCAGGATATACATTCAAGGTTCTAACCCATTCTATCAAAGAGCGCTTTTCAGGGGGAATTTGATTAAGAAAAGATTGAGTTTGCAGGGTTGTGGGAGGTAAGGTATCTGTTACGCCTCTTTGCATTGCAGTTTGGCTATTTAACACCATTGGATTGATAATCAAACCTAAAACCGCAACGGCTATCAATAGGCTACTTCCCCATCCTTTGGGTAGTAGGTTGCTGTGTTGACTATTTGCTAATTGTTCAAAATTGGGATTTTTTTGATGATAAATAAATACTTGATATATCTTCGCTATAGATAGTAACAATAAAATAATACTACTAATAAGTACTAATAAAAAATAGTTAGGGTGAATTAATAAATAAAGCTGTCCTGTTATCCAATATTTAAACAATAATATTGACCAAGAAAAAATAGCTATTATATCTATAACATTAAACCATTGTTTTTTATTATTTAGTAGGTGATTAATCATGGTTTTAATAATAAAAATTAGAATAGATAGTTATAGGAGAGAGTTAATATAAAAGTTAATTGAGCAACAATTACCATTAAATAAACAATCATTCTTGGTTTAAAAATAGATAACATTAAGCCGATCGCTTTTATATCAATCATAGGTCCAAAAACCAGAAATGCAACTAAAGAAGCGGTGGTAAAAGTAGAGGCAAAAGATAGCACAAAAAATGAATCAACCGTAGAACAAATAGAAACAACGGCGGCTAAAATCATCATGGAGATAATAGAAGTGATGGTATCTTGTCCTAAATTCAAAATAATCTCTCTGGGGACAAAGACTTGTATTGAAGCTGCGATCGCACTTCCTAATATTAACACACCGCCTAATTCTCTGAGTTCGTTCGTAACATTGCTAATAAATAAATTCCACTTGTAAGACTTACTAACTTGACTTTTTGGATTAACAGGGGATTTCAACAAAGTTTGATCCATTTTGACTGTCTGCCCTTGAGGTGAAAGAAGAAAGCTACCAGATTGTAAAAGACTGTATTCTGGTTGAGAGGGAGATGTTTGAAGGGATTTTTTGGCTTCCATTTGCTCAAAAATAACAGTCAAACGCTTTGCTAACAATGGTTTCAATAGAGGTCGAGGATCTTTTTGTAAACTGAAAATACACCCTACCGCAATGGCAATAGTCAAAGAAAAGATTATCCTTAACCAAAAAACTTCAGGTTGTCCTCTAAAAGCGACATAAGTTGACCATAAAACGATAGGATTGATAGTAGGGGCGGCAAGAAGAAAAGAAATTGCAACGGAGGTAGGTAAACCTTGTAACAGTAAACGACGGGCAACGGGAATGTTGCCACACTCGCATACAGGAAAGAAAAAACCGAATAAACTGCCAATTATCGAACCCAAAAAAGGATGATTGGGGATTCTTTTAATTAAATTACCTTCATCAAAAAAAAGAATTAAACTACTAGATAACAATACCCCCATTAACAAAAAGGGCATCGCCTCAACTAATAAACTGGTAAATAAAGTAAAAGCACTATAAATTTGAGTCATGAGTGTGAGATAAAAAAAATAAGAAACCTAATTACTAAAAACCAATAATCTAAGTCATAAGCTAATCTGAGTTGGATATTTTGATAAAGAGGAGAATTCTTAAGACATGAATATATTATCAGGCGTTGCTGACTTTAGCTCATTTAAGTGAGGTTGGGGGGAGAATGAGGAATAGGTAATAGTGATAATATTTTGATGTCTCAATTTTTTACATAATTTCAGTACATTTCATACCATTATTAAGTAACGCCTATTATCAAAATAAAGAAAAAGATAACTCAGAACACTTGATATAGACTCATTATTTATCATCTCGGTTCCATCTAAAGTTCTACTTTGGAAGACTATAAATTAATCTAAATAGACATCTCCATTAATTGCTAAAACGAGGGCTGAAGCCCTTACTACGAGCCAATAAAAAATATTTTTTGGAGAAGTCTAATGAAAGTAACCTGAGTTCGGGATAAATTTTCATCCATGAATGATGGAGAAAAGAGCAAACCCCCCTTTATCCCCCCTCTCGAGGGGGGAGGGCAAAGGTGAATAGTGAATAGATTTTAATTAGTAATTAACAATTTAGATAAGGCAATAGGCAATAGTGTTTAATCAACTTCCCCCTAATGCTCCAATACCCCAATGTCCTAACACTCTGACTCCTGATGAAACCTCTATCTTATCCATTATTCATTGAATTATCGTCTTCTAATTTCAAAAACCCCACGACATCCTTGATCAACCCAAATGCCATTTCTATCGTAACCCCATGTACTTCCTTCCCAACATCCAGAATTACTAAGTTGTCGTCTCATCACAACACGATCGCCTCTACGAATATCCGCACCACAACGGGTATAATTTCCTCGATCAGAATTACAGGTAATAGTATTACCCCCATCATAATTGTTATTGTCAGAACTACTGGCTATGGCTGCTGCGATCGCACCTACAGCTAAAACACCACCAATAATTGCCGCCGTATTATCTCCACTACTATTATTATTATTGTTGTAATTATCCCCTCTTCCTCTGACGGCAAATTCAGCACTACAACCGCGATCGACCCAAATACCATTACGATCATAACCCCATGTACTTCCTTGACGGCACTCCGTTCGACTCAATTGGCGAATTAACTTAACTCCCCCTCTGGTGTCGGCATCACAAAATTTATAACGTCCTTTGTAAGACTCACAGGTAAGACGACTTTCTGCGGATGCAGGAGTTGCTTGAGCAAAAAATCCACAGCTAATGACGCTAATTAAAGCTAACTTATACCAATGCTTCATTTTTAATTTCTCCTTTTTATTGACTAACACACTGAGACATTCTTTCTGGGGTTTCATCATGAAATAGTTTTAAATCCACTTTTTTCCAAATTGGACTACCATTTGCCTGTAACCAGGATAAATTATCCTTAATTAAAGAAGCCACAGGAGATACTTGTTCACAACCATCATTTTCTACAGTAAACAATAATGATTGAACCGCAAGAGTTTGAACTTCCTCCGATTGCCACTCATAAGTATTAGCGGGGAGAGTAACAGGAGAATATAAACGAGAGAAAAAATCATCATCTTCATTTATAGCTAAACTGATAGGTAAAATCTGAAAATTATCTTCCTTCAAAATTTGTTCTGTTAAAACCTTTGCAGGAACTCCCACCACATAAAACATCGCATCAATTTCTCCATTTCGCAGAGCATCAATACTACGCTTCACATCATAAGTCAACAACTCTTGAGGATTAACACCCCATTGAAAAAGTAAAGTTGTAGCGGTTGTGCTAGTACCGCTATTTTCATCCCCGATAGAAACTATCTTTCCCTCCAAATCTTCCACCGACTTAATATCTTTACGGGTGATAAGATGAACTTCTTCTTCATAAAGAGGCAAAACTATTCTTAAACTTTCAGCTTTGCGACGTATTTCTTCATTATCATTGGCAAAGGTGTTGTAAAAAGCAAGAATATCACTCTGAGTTAGTCCAAGGCTAACACTGTTATAGCGGAAAACATCATCAATATTTTGTAAAGCCCCTTTTGTCGCAATAATATCTATATCAAGATTATTTTCTTGGGCTAACTTTTCAATATCTTTTGCCGCCGCATAATATTCTCCCGACTCATCTCCTGCAACAATCTTAATTTCTGTTGAAACATTTTGAGCTACTGTGGGATAGAACAGAGAAAATGAAGTTATAACTGTAGCAGTAATTCCTAGTACCCCTGAGAGAAAAGGAAAACTGTCAATTAATCGCAATGATTTTCTTTTCATTGTACAAAAATCCGACAAGTTTTATTTATATATGCGATAATTCTAATGGAAAAATCGGAAACCGCCACAACTAAGAATTAAGAATTAAAAATTAAGAATTAAAAACTCTGAACACTCATTAATCATTACTTATTTCCCTCCATCACCTCATTTCCCCTGAACTCAGAACTCATTTCCTCCTAATCCTCCCATCCCCTAAACACCCTGACACCTCTTTCATAAACCCGTTCACCTATCTTAACCGACAATTCTATACTGAGTTCACTTGATAATTATCTACCATTGATCAATCTTGCTTGATTCGTTACTCCAATCATCATTATCATCAAAATAAATATCGTTACTCTCTTCTTCCTCATTACCATAATCTAAAGTATCTTTAATTGGTTCAATGACACGGGTAATAGCATCTTGCACAAAGGCTTTAATAAATTCATCCTTGCGACTCAACTTAAATTGTCGTTGCACAACTTCTGTAATTCCGCCGTCTCCCCAATCTTGATCATGACTGAAATATTCCACAAAACTTTTTCCCGCAATGCGAGTTAGATAAGCGGCACTAATTGCCTGAATAACCTTCCCAATAACGTAAGTAGCCGCCGTAAATTGGAGGGCTTTTGCTACTAATTCCACCGCCCCTTTTACGACTCCTAAACTAACCAATGTTTTTCCTAAAGAAAGGGCTAAATCTCGTCCTGTATCACTATTTAACTCACAACCATAAACTTGTCCAATTTCTACTACCATTTGTGCGTTTACTGCGGCCGTTGCTAACATATCCACTACAGGTAAAGGAGTACAAGCAATTACCCCTGCCCCAATCCATTGATAACGGGCGATAATTTTATCGGCTTCTCGACTACGTTGTTGACTAATTAATTTTCGAGCTTCTTCTCCTAATCGTTGAGATTGTAACAGAATATTATCTGCTAATAAGTCATCTCCTTCGGCTCGACAAATTGCCGCTAAGCGCTTGATTACCCCGATTATTTCTATTTCTGGTTGTATAATTTCACTTTCGGAAAACTGCACGGGTTGAGGATTCGCACAGGCTTTTAATACATCTACTGAGGGAATAAAACTTTTTACTCTTTCTCGCAGTTGGTTTAAGATAATTTCTTGTTCCTCCTCTGAGTATAAGTCTATCTTATTAAAAACAAGAAGCGATCGCTTCCCGATACTAGCTAAAGCCTCCAGAGGTTTAAATTCTGACGCCCTTAAATCGTTATCACACACAAAAATTAATAAATCCGCCGAAGTTGCTAATTCCCTTGCTAATTGTTCCCGAATTTCTCCCGGCGCTCCCATTTCCAAAATGCCCGGAGTATCAACGATCGCAATTTCTCGGTTAAGATTAGGTAATTTCAGAGTATAAGTAACCCCCTCTGTCGTTGTACCCATACTAGCTTGAACATCTCCCACCATTTCCCCCATTAAAGCATTAACCAAAGAAGTTTTTCCCGCACTTCCTGTACCGAATACTACCACTTTTAGGTTTCCTTGAGTTAAACTAGCTTCAATAGCTTGAGACTTAGCTAAAAGGGCTTTTTGGGCAACTTCATCTTGTATTTGTGCTACCTGTTTTTTAACTGCCTTAATTGTTTCTGACGCAATTTCATTTTTTTCAGAAGGCAAAGCAGGTAATATTTTTCTTCTTTTTCGTTTACCCTTCCCTTTGCTGTTGGGGGTGACACCTAAATAGTAGATAAAAAGAACAATAAAGCAAATCAGTAAAACAATGAGAATAAATACTAAAAAATTGGCTAAAAATGGGCTAGTCCATGCAATTTCACTATAAAGTCTCGATAAGCTACTAATTAGCCATAACATTAAGCCAAAAATAGCACTAATACCGACAATAATTGTGATGATGCGAGATAAAGACATGGATTAAAGAATTTAAAAATTAAGAAAATTAAGCTAGGCAACGAGGAAAGCTGATAGGTAACAGGAGATTTTTAAATAATGGCTCTATTACTTCTCGTCGTGATAAATTGTTCGTTGAAAAAGGAAAAAGGGGAAAGGTAAATAGTGAATAGTGAATAGTTGATAATTACTCGTTACTCATTACTTTCTTCTAAAACCTGAAACCCTGTACGGGCGAATGGCCATTCGCCCCTACTTCACCCTCTCCCCTCATCCCATCATCTCCCCATCCCCTAAACACCCTGACACCTGCTACCTGCCACCTGAAACCTTTTTAAGACATAATTTATCATAACCACACTCTGAAAAACCATAGTTTTTATTTAAGCTAACACTTTTTTAAAAGACAATTGAATAATACTTAAAGTTAAGAGGGGCTAAATTGTTTGAGCAAAGACTATTTGAAAAATATTTATCTATTATTAATAAGTTTAATCAAGAAGAAAATATAATTATCTTTTTAGGAGAAAATGATTTTTGCAATTTTGTTTCGGCTTTTTTTGCTTGTATAAATAGTAATGTTAGTTTATTTTTAGTTAATCCTAATTGGGGTAAACAAGAATGGCAACAAGTAGAAAAAATAGTTACTCCTGATCTTATTTTTGGTAAAATCAATTATAAATTTAGTCGAAATAAACAAAAAAAACAAACCCGATTGAAGGGAATAATGATCCCCACAGGAGGAACATCTGGACAAATAAAATTTGCGATCCACACTTGGGAAACCTTAACTAATTCTGCCCTAAGTTTCTATCAATTTTTTGGTAATCTTCCTATTAATTCTTTCTGCTGTTTACCCCTTTATCATGTTAGTGGTTTGATGCAGGTTGTTCGCAGTTTTATTAGTGAAGGAGATTTCGTTTTTAATACTTTTAATTATTTAAAAAATAACCATCAAAGCATCGTAAATTATCAAGATTATTTTATTTCTTTAGTGCCAACTCAATTACAATTTTTCTTAGATAAAAACCCTTTCTTTCTGCAACAGTTTAAAACTATTTTAGTCGGTGGTGCATCCATTTCTCCTCAACAAATTAATTTAGCAAGGACATATAATTTACCTCTTGCTTTAACCTATGGAATGACGGAAACTGCGTCGGGAATTACAATTTTAAAACCTGAATATTTTACTAACAATAATAATAGTAGTGGTCAAGTTTTACCCCATGCAAATATTATATCCAGTGAAAAAACAAAAGATATTGATGAGGTTAGGCAAAAGGGATTTTTACAATACTCAACTTATCAACAGAATATTATTGCTATTAAAGCAACATCTTTATTTAAAGGTTATTATCCTCACTATGAAGAAAAAGAAATTTACCTTACTGATGATGTTGGTTATTTTGATCAGGAAGGATTTTTATGTATTTTAGGTAGAAATAGTCAAAAAATTATTACGGGAGGAGAAAATGTTTTTCCCCAAGAAATAGAAAAGGCAATTCTCAACACTAATTTAGTTCAAGATGTAGTAATTAAAGCTGAAAAAGATCCTTATTGGGGAGATGCGATCGCATCTTTTTATGTACCAAAAAATAAAGGGATTAAACCAGAACAAATAAAAGCAAAATTAAGAGGGGAAATAAGTAATTATAAAATCCCTAAAATCTGGTATTGTGTCACAGAAATCCCTAGAAATTCTCAAGGAAAAGTAGAGATAAATAAATTAAATAGAAGGTGTTAAGTGTTGTAATAAGTAGTTTTGTATTAAAAAATTGGTATTAATACCCTGTTTTTGTGCCTGTTGGTTTAGTTGTTGAATCATCCATTGAGGTAGTTCAATATTTAAAGGATTGTTTTTGTTGTAATGACAGCGTGAGTTGTTTTAGGGGGCGTTTAGTTTGAGTTAAGTCTAATTAGGGGGTTATATCTTCTCCTTGGTCAAATTTATGGTCAAATTCTTTCGCTTTCATACAATTTTATCTCTTTACTTTTTGCTCTACGGACTGAAATAATGGGTACAATATCTCCTCGATAAGTAATTACGGCAGTCCAATGTTTCTGTTTTAGTTTAGCAATTACAATCCATTTTGGTTCAGTTTCTGTTTTGGTAGGTATTTCAAGTAAGTCTTCGTCTTGCCACAACTGTTGTGCTTCAACAAAATCCATACCATGCTTTTTTGCATTTGATTGACTTTTATGAGAATCGTATTCAAACTTAAACATTCTTAATTCTCTTGACACTAAGACCTTAACAGATTATATATGACACCAGATTTGAAAAATACCATTAATCAAAACTTAAACTAGACCCAATTATCACGTTAGTAACGATATAGATTAAACATGGAACTAAAACGAGAATTTTTCCCC
Organism: Cyanobacterium aponinum PCC 10605; assembly: GCF_000317675.1. Lineage (NCBI taxonomy): Bacteria > Bacillati > Cyanobacteriota > Cyanophyceae > Chroococcales > Geminocystaceae > Cyanobacterium > Cyanobacterium aponinum. The sequence continues at coordinate 418,999 of NC_019776.1, read as the reverse complement.
TTAGTCCGCAAAACCGTTATGCCTCGTCCTTACTACACAGAAGAAACAGATGTGTTAGGGCAAAAAGGTACAGCATTAGCAGTAAATGCGGCAATTTATGGAGATAATTGGTATTTAGATCGAGAAGCAGGATTAATTGAGATTTATGGGGCTGGTGCGGCAATTTGTTTCCGTAATATATTGCCTCGCAAAAATAAATATGAAAAAGAAGGGCTTTACCTTCGTTTAAAATTGGCTTACCGTACCACTGAAAACGCCAATGTAAATATTCGTACTTTTTCTGGTCGTCATATTACCATACCCAATAGTTTAGAAGGAGCGATGTATGATGATTCAGAAACTTACTGGTATGTCACCGATGATTTAACCCTTAATATCAACTCTATTTACACCGATGAAAAAATGTGGATTCAACGGGTTGATTGGGAATGGGTAAGTAAAGAGGTTATTTATGAAGATGAAGCAGTTGAAGAAAGAAAACTATTTATTCCCCGTAATCCTAAAGATATTGAAAAATTATATGTCCCTCAAAAAGTTAATCCCACTACCATTAAAGAATTTTTAGTCAAAAAGATTCAAAATGATGACTACTTTGCCAAACGTTGTTTATCCATGTTATGCGAAGACAAATTAATGGCGAAAGATATGGTGGAATTATTCAAAGAAACAGGCATTGAGCTATAAAACAATTCTTTTGTTAGGAATTAGGAATTAGCAACGAAAAAGCTGACTGAGTGCTAACAGTGAAAAAATAGCAAAAAAAATAAAAATGAATATTATTAATAAATAATAAAATTAATCGCAAATTATCCTAAGTTCATCAAGCAATTATAAAACAATATGGTTATGGCACAAACAAGGCAACAAGACTGGTTTAGTGAGGTTGATCTATACTTATTCGGCGAAGGAACTCATTATCGAATTTATGAACAGTTAGGAGCTCATCTCACTGAAAGAGATGGTAAATCAGGGGTTTATTTTGCTGTATGGGCTCCCAATGCTCAAAATGTCTCTTTAGTGGGAGATTTTAATAACTGGCAAGCAGAACATACCAACATGAAACGCAATATGATGGGCATTTGGGAAATATTTATGCCCGGAATGAAGGAAGGAGAAAAATATAAATATGCAGTCAAAAATCATCATGGTTATAATTGCTTTAAAACAGACCCCCATGGCTTTGAACAAGAGATTCGCCCTGCCACTGCTTCTATTGTTAGAGATATATCCTATACATGGGGCGATCGCACTTGGTTAACTCAAAGACAGGAAAACCACTCCTACGAAAAACCTATCTCTGTATATGAAGTCCATTTAGGCTCATGGATGCACGAAAATATTGAAAATCCCCCCGAAAATGGTGTTATCGTACCAGTACCTGATAAACAGGGTGCAAGATTTTTAACCTACCGAGAATTAGCCGATCGCCTCATCCCCTACGTGAAAGACATGGGCTATACCCACATTGAATTAATGCCCATTACCGAACATCCCTTCGATGGTTCATGGGGTTATCAAGTAGTCGGCTTTTTTGCCCCTACTTCCCGTTATGGAAGCCCTCAAGATTTTATGTATTTCGTTGATCGCGCCCACCAAGAAGGTATCGGGGTTTTGATTGACTGGGTGCCGGGGCATTTTCCCAAAGATGAACATGGATTAGCCCGTTTTGACGGTACACATTTATATGAATATTCCGACTGGCGTAAAGGGGAACACTTAGAATGGGGTACATTAGTATTTAACTATGAACGTAACGAAGTCCGTAACTTCTTAATTGCCAGTGCCTTATTCTGGTTGGAAAAATACCACATAGACGGCATTCGAGTGGATGCAGTGGCTTCCATGCTTTACCTTGACTATGAAAGAGAAGTTTGGGTAAGAAACCAATACGGAGGCAGAGAAAACATCGAAGGAATCGACTTTATTCGCCAATTAAACAACGCTATCAAAGAAAACTACCCCGGAGTTTTAACTATCGCTGAAGAATCCACTACCTGGGAAAACGTCTCACAACCAACAAAATACGGCGGTTTAGGCTTTGATTATAAATGGAATATGGGTTGGATGAACGACACTTTAAAATATTTCCTTGCCCATCCCCACGATCGCCCCAACTTCCACAATAAGTTAACATTTAGTATGTGGTACGCTTTTACCGAACACTTTATGTTATCCCTCTCTCACGATGAAGTAGTCCACGGTAAAGGACACCTATGGCAAAAAATGCCGGGGGATGAATGGCAACAAATGGCAAATATGCGCCTATTGTTTGGTTATATGTTCGCTCACCCCGGTAAGAAAACCCTCTTTATGGGTATGGAATTAGGACAAAGACGGGAATGGAAATATTTTCTCGATCTCGACTGGTGGTTATTAGAATGGCAACCTCATCGCCAACTACAGCAATTAGTCAAAGATTTACATATCTTATACCGCAGTCAACCCGCTCTTTATACCGATGATTTCACCCATGACGGATTTCAATGGATTGATTGCCATGACGCAGGACGCAGTATGCTTACCTTTATGCGTAGAGACAAAAACACTCACGAAGTTTTAGTGGTAGTGTGTAACTTCAAACCCGATGTTTACTATCACTATTGGTTAGGAGTGAATGAAGCAGGTACTTATGAAGAAATTATGAATACTGATGATCTTAAATATGGTGGTAGTGGAGTAGTAAATCAAAAAGTGAAAACTAAAGATTGGAATCATTGCCCCTGGCCTTATGCTTTAGAAATAACAGTTCCGCCCCTATCCATGACTATGTTTAAAAAAGTTAAATAACCTGAATTAGGAGTTCGGAAAGAGGTGTCAGGGTGTTTAGGGGATGGAGAGATGATGGGATGAGGAGAGAGGGTGAAGTAGGGGCGAATGGCCATTCGCCCGTACAGGGTTTCAGGTTTTAGAAGAAAGTAACGAGTAACGAGTAATTATCAACTATTCACTATCTACCTTTGCCCTCCCCCCTCTCGAGGGGGGATAAAGGGGGGTTTGCCCTTTTCGTCATCACTCATAGATGAAAATTTATCCCGAACTCAGGTTAATGAAGTTATTAAAGCAATTTTTACGCTACTTTATTTTTGGAATCACTCTATTTTTTTTAGCTACTACTATTGTTAATAATTGGCGTAGCATTACAAGTATAGAATTTAATAAATATCTTTTTTTACTTATTTTTATTAGTTTAATATTAAATAGTTTTGCTCATATTTTTTCTGCTTGGGTATGGACTTGGATTTTAACTTTATTTAACTGTAAATTAGGTGGGTTTTCTGCTGTAAAAATTTACTTAATTACTAATATCAGTAAGTATATTCCGGGTAATATATGGCATTTTGTGGGCAGGGTAAAAGCAATTCAAAATCACGGTGATAGCATTGCCTTGGGAACTTTTCCTGTGGTTCTTGAACCTTTGCTAATGGCGATCGCATCTTTATTAATTACTATATTTAGCGTTAGTTTAGGAATTTTAGAAGTAAATTTTTCTCCTCTTATTTTTTCTCTATTATTATTTTTTATATTAATAATTTTAATTGTAATTCATCCTAAATTTATCAACCCAGTTTTAAAGAAATTAGTAATAAATAAAGGAAAAGTAGAAACAAATATTAAATTAAATAAATATCCTTTTTTACCTTTAATAGGAGAGCTAATTTTTTTGCTTTTAAGAGGTAGTGCTTTTATGGCTTTAATGATGCCTTTTATTGACTTAAATATTATCTTAATTCCCCAAGTATTAACTGCTTTTAGTTTTGCATGGTTGATTGGTTTAATTGTACCCGGCGCCCCCGGCGGTTTAGGTATTTTTGAAGCAGTTGCGATCGCATCTTTAGATCCAGCTATCTTTCCCCGTGATAAAATAATCATTGTTGTTGCTTTATTTCGCTTCAGTAGTATTATTGCTGAAACCTTTACCGCTTATCTTGCTTGGTTACTATACTCAGTAATAGTGAATAATGAATAGTGAATAGTGAATAATTAAAAACTCATTACTCCTTACTCATTATTCCTCCAAACCTGCCCTTATCCAAACTAGATAAATTCTTGATACTTGTTATATATATATTCTCCCGGAATAGCTTTAAGAAAAGACTCTGGTATTTTATATTTATGGCTAGGATATTCCTGTCTAATTTCTGCCAAAGTTTGATATTGCTTATTCCAATTTTTGACAACTTCTAAAAGTTGATTAAAACGATAAAGTAAATTTTCATAACGATAAGAGAGTGCTATATACTGAAGGATTTTTGCATAAATAATAACCTTATCTTCATTGTTGGGAATACCCACTAAACGACCTATTTTTTCTAACTCATCATAGTTAACTTTCACTACTAATACTAAAGCCTTTAAAGTTTCTAAATTCTGTTTCTTTAACTTTTTTAAGATTGCATTGATAACATTAAAAATTGAATAATCAATTAGATTATATTTTTTAAACAAAATTAATAAATTTAAACCTATCTCATCTTTACTAATAGCATCGATCGCATTTTTATAAGATAATAAAGCCTCTTTGGTTGGTTCATTACGAATAATATTTATGAGTTTATCAATTTCTTCTATGACTATTTGATTAAATAAATTAGGGTCAGAAGTTAAGTTTAATTGTTCCTCTATAAAATTATATAATTCTATTTGAGTTTTACCCTGAAAATCTAGCTCTATTCTTCTGATGGTACGAAAATAATTAATATGCTTAGTAGTAAAGATAAAAATTTTAATAAAGGTCTGTAAACCCTTATATTCTTCCAGATTATTTTCTACTTTATTTCTAATTCTTATATAAAGCAAAAACTCATCCGTATATTGCTCATGATCGAGCATTTTCATTGTTGGAAAAATTTTTTCCAATTCCTCTAATTCCGTATCATGTAGCGATAATGCTAATTCGGGTATTTCTTGACGATTTAAAGCCCCTAAAGCCCTTTCTATCAAACTAACTCCACCGAATAAAGGACGATTCCACCAAGGTTTTGTTTGTAATTCCGATTGAGATTTCATGACTTATCCATTGTGGAAGGTTGACACTCTCCCGCTTAAAGACGTGGAGAATCTTGGTTTATTTATTTTAACTTATGAGCTTAATAGAGTTTTTTTATTCCTAATTTCTAACTCCCAATTTTTTTTAAACAACTACCTCAAAAGCGACTCCTTCCAAACGAAAATCACTAGAGTAGTTAGCTAGAATGCTATCTTTCTCTCCTTCTAAGGCAAATAAATAAGTCCCGGGTAGCTTCAAACTTTGAAAACGATAAACATCCTCACCAATATCTGCATCTGCACCGTAAACGTAAAAAGCCACTCCTTCTTCTTTAAAGTTTTGATGATTTTGACGAATAGACACACTTTCTGCTTCCGTGGCAAATAAATAAGTCCCGGGTATGTCTGTATTTTGAAAACGATTAATGCGAATCAAACCATCCGCTTGTTGATCTGCTACTTTAAAGGCTTGTCCTTCTTCTATAAAATTAGGATAGCGCGATCGAATCTGTTGTGCTTCTTGTTCTTGAGCATAAAGATAAGTTCCAGCAACATCCTGATTTTGAAAGCGAAAAATAGGAGTGTTAAGCAAAGAGTCTATTTCTGTTAACACTCCCTGAGTATCAATATAGCCAGATTCCACACTACCTATATCGACTGTTCCATTATTAATACGAGGATTACCAAATTGATCTACTGGATTAGCAGAAAAGAATTGTTGTAACTCGACAATTAAGTTATTTCCTGCATTAATCGCAGGGCTATCATCGATGGGCTGATAAGCAATAATATCTCCTCCAAGAGTTGCGATCGGTTCTAATAATGGATCTAAAGGATCGGTTGTACTTCCCACAATATTATTATTAACTCCGTCCACAATACCATTAGCACTACTACTGCCAATAAGGTTGAAAGCACTACTCCTTCCAAAAAAACCATCAATATCAGTTGGTAGAGGCGGATTCGGTATTTCTTTGATTATCTCAGCAATTTTACGATTTTGAAAGCTGACAATAGTATCAAAATTTCTGACTTGATTATTTTGATCTCTGACAAAACTAGCGGATCTTTTATTTTCATCATTTAAGGTAATCGTATTGTTAAAAGTATCAAAGGTAAAAACTTCTTGGGTATCAGCAACAAATATATCGATATTTTCTTGAAAGTTATTACTAATATTAGGATCTGATAAGACTAAAATTAATTTCCCTTCTTCATCAAATTCAAAATCGGTGTTTAAAAAGATGGTGTTACCTGTACCATCATCATAGGCAAATTGAAAATTCTGATTTGGATTACTAATTAAATTATTATCTTCTCCTAAAAAACCATTAGCTTCACTAAAGAAGTTATCAGGATCATTGATAAGGGGATTGGATGGAGAGTAGCGGTTAAAAACAAATTCGATGTCAGCATCACTATTAAAGATTAAGTTATCTAAACCAACGATCCCAGTTAAGTCCAAACCTTCTGGGGGATAACCAGAAAAGGGATCTTCATTGCGATACAATACTCGAATGTTGTAATAAGAGTCACGAAAAGGAGTAACATCTGGAGGCGGTTGAATTAAGCGATTTGTACCGTCAATAATATCCCAAACAAATTCATCTGCAAAATTAGTGAGAGGAGTTGTGGTTAAGTTAAAAACGGGAAAATCAGAGGTAATTTCTTCTCTTTGTTCTAAGGGTACTTGGTTATTGGCAACAATGGTGTTCGTGATAACTGTACTTGCTCCTGTGGTTTCTGAGTAAATACCGCCTCCCACTTGTCCAATATTATTAACAATAGTAGAATTAACGATAGTGGCTCTACCTCGGTTGAGAATACCCCCTCCAGTATCAACCCCAGCATCATTAGCGGAGATATTGGTATTTACAATGGTCATAATTCCAGCCCCATCATTGGCAATACCTGCCCCTGCTCCTTCAATATCAGTAGGTTGAGATGACTCAACAGAGTTATCAATAATAGAACTACGATTAATTCTCATTATACCAGTATTGTAAATTCCCCCCCCTGTTTTGACTTCGGCTGTAAAAAAATTAGCATTATTAATAGTTTCAGCACGATTATTTTTGATGAGAGAATCATTAATAGTTAACTCTCCATCATTATTAATTCCTCCTCCTTTGACTTCACTTAAACTGTTAGCAATAATGCTATTATTTATTATCACTCTTGAACCCGCAGAAACATTTATCCCAGCACCATTGGGAATAGTATCCACATTACCGATTTGGATTGATTCTCTTGCATCTAAAGTGTCAATACGACCATCCCCATCAGTATCGACAAAAATACTCTGATTTTCAATCAATAAACCATCTTGAACTGTAACATTCTCAAGGGTTAAAAATCCTCCTGAGAGTACGTCAAAGACACGATCGCCCACAGTGAAAATTCTAGTAACAGTTCTAAGCGACTCACCTTCTAAGTTTGCTCCTGCAAAGGTTCTTTGTAACCCTAAACCGCTAATAATCGTATTTTCTGGATCTTCTCCAATAATAGTGACTCTACCACTAATATCTAAATCCCCTGTGGTTTTACGACTTTCAATTAAAGTGGCTAAATCTGGGGTGCTATCATCGATGGCAGGTGGTTGTAAAATATTTTGAATGGTTAAGTTATAAACTCCAGCAGGTACGTTGATAACGTATTCTTTGGAAGGGTTGGCATTGGCCTGTAAAATCGCATCCCTAAGAGACAGCCCATTAGCCGAACTACCGTCATTTTGATCTTCAGTTGTGGTTACATTTAAAACTACTTGACGGGAAAAATCGAATGTAGTCATAGTTTTACCTCTTTTTTAAATGATGATGTCAATTAAAATTTATAAGTTTAATAAAATTTTTTTAAGCTACTTCAAAAGCAACTCCTTCTAAACGGAAATTATCAAAATTAGCCAGTATATTATTCTTTTCTTGTTCTTTTACATAAATATAAGTTCCGGGTACATCTAAATTTTGTAAGCGGAAAATATCTGTTCCTTTATTGGCATCTGCACCATAGACATAAAATGCGATTCCTTCTTCTACAAAAGTATTAGAGTAGTTTTGTAAAACGCTTTGTCTTTCTTGTTCCCCTACATATAGATATGTTCCGGGTTGGTTCTGATTCTGAAAACGATAAATGGTTATTAAGTCGTCTTCGGGGTTAAATGCAACCCTAAATGCTTCTCCTTCCTCTCGAAAGATAGGATGATTTGTTCTCACATTTTGAGCTTCTGCTTCTCCGACAAAAAGATAAGTTCCCTGTACTTGGGTATTCTGAAAACGAATAATGGGGTTAGTCAATCCGGGATTGATAGTTTCGCTATTAATTCCAGAATCTTCATTAAATTCGTAGCTACCTAAATCCACAACACCATCATTTATTCTAAGCTCTCCTCTTTGGTCAGTGTTACCGAAATAGTTACTTAAATCTCTAATTCTGGTAACGGCGTTATTTCCTGCATTAATAGCTGGGCTACCTGCTTCGATAGGGTGAACTAATATTTTTGATGCTCCGTCTGTGGTGGTAAATTCGCCCGGTAAATCACCTAGTCGGGGGTCTATAGGTTGAATAACTGTTCCCACCTGATTATTATTTTGACTATTAACAAGAGTTCCTCGTGCTGATGTACCAATTAAGTTATAGGAACTTTGAAGATTAAAATTACCATCTATGTCTTCACTGTTTGTATTTTCCGCAACAATACTATTACGGAGGATGGTATTCACTGTGGCAGTTCCGTCTTGGGGATTACCTGAAAAGATACCAGCACCTGTAGAACCGCTATTACGTGCGATCGTACTATTGATAATTGTGGTTTGCTCTCCCTGAACCCAAAGACCTCCACCAATCAAACTGGTATTATTGGAAATGGTACTATTAATAATGGTCATTTCCCCACCAGCATCATTAAAAATTCCTCCTCCTCCTAAAAGGGTTTCTTCATTGATAGTGTTACTGGTAGAGTTAAAGGCAATGGTACTGCGGTTAATTATCGCCCTTCCTCCTTCACCGTTATAAATGCCTCCGCCACTGTCCACAGAAAGGTTGACTAAAACAACGGAATCATTCACTTCTAAAATACCGTTATTGGCAATGCCTCCACCTTTACCGTTAGTGCGGTTTTGAGCGATAATCATGTTATTTAAGGTGGCTTTTCCTGCTGATTCAACATTGATCGCACCACCATCAACGGCTATTGTACCTGCGTTTCCTTCTTCGTCAATAATGCTATCTGTGCCGACGTTGGCATCTTGGAGGGTGAAATTCGCAATACTGAGGTTGCCTGTGCCTGAAACATTAAATATGCGATCGCCTAAAAAACTAGCAGAAATGATTGTGTTTCCCGCACCAGCACCAATGATAGAAATACTACTACTAATATCAAGAGAACCATCTTCAGTAATAGTTAAATTATAAGTGCCATTAGGAACGTTAATGATGTATTCTCGTCGTGGATCTGCATTCGCCTGAATAATAGCATCCCTTAAGGATAAACCATTGGCGGCACTACCATCATTTTGATCCTCGGTAGTTGTGACGTTTAATGTTACCTGAGCGGAAAAATCTTCTGGATTCATCTTCTCCTCACCTAAATTAAATTAATTTTTACTAAAGTCACCATTAAATATAATCCATTACTTAAGTAATATCAATATAGTTTATGTTATTGCTCTCTGCTATGGGAATTTTAACAAAAAAAATTGGGGTTCTAAATAATTTTTTCTCGATTTATTTTCTTTTCTATTTACCCTTTATTCTTGATTAATATCTCTTTCAAAAAAATTTTTGTTGCTTATCCTAAGTATTATTACTTATTTTATTTTCTAGGTTCGATTATATATTAAGTAATGTTAATTTATGCTAATTTATGTTAATTTTACCCGGGAATAATATTTGGTTTTGGGGAATTTTTTTCTCATTAATTGAGATTAATTTTAAGTTTTGTAAAGATAATCTTAATAAAATTAAATAAAGTTTGTTGATTTTAAGAACCATCGAGTATCCTAAGTATTGTGAGGGGATCAATGTTAGATAAAGGCTTTTAGACTAATTATTTATCAAAATTTTTTCCTTTGCAAATTAATAAGATTATATTTTCAGAATTATTAGGGCATAAAATACTAATTATCTTATTTAATACCGTATATTTTATTATGATTAATTACTTTATAAAAAATAACTTATCTTGCAGAACAAATACTCATTATCAACGGTATAGAGGAATAATTGGTATCAGTCAACTACCTTGATAATTTTTGTCGTCTGAAATCAAAAAAATTTGCTGATAGAAATAGAAAATAATTAGTTTAACGGTTCAACTAACGGATTCTCGGCACATTTAATCATACTGAAAATTATTGGAGGTCAAGGTCATGTCGAGAAGAAAGAAAAAATTTGCCTGTGGTCATAGCGGTTACGGTAAAGTTTGTCATAGATGTGAACAAAAACATTCTTTTAGGGAACAAAAAAGAAGAGAAAAAAATGCTTGGCAGGAGACTTTTTGTAATGATCCTATCGATTTAAGTTCGTTGCCTAAAAATGTAGTACTAAAGGCTCGACAGATAATAAAACATATTCAAAATCAAACTTGCTATACGAATTTTAGGGGAAAAAGACTGAGACACGATCGCTTCATTATCAGTATTCCCGTCACGAGAAATTATCGCCTTATTTGTAGGGATTATGGTAGTTTTGTCGCTCCAGAGGCTGTAGTTTCCCATGAAGATTATAATGTTTGTAAACCCGGGAGATGATTGATAAGTAACCCCCGTTTGGCTTAAGAATGAGGAGTTTTCAGGTTACAGGTGTTGGGGAGATGGGGGGATGAGGGGAGAGGGAGATAAGGTGTCAGGTTTCAGGTTTCAGGTTTCAGGTTTTAGAAGAAAGTAATGAGTAACGAGTAACGAATAATTATCAACTACTCACTATTCACTATTCACTATAAACTATTTACCTTTGCCTCTTGCCTTTTGCCCTTTTCTCCGTCACTCATAGATGTAAATTTATCCCGACTCCCTGCCCAGGTTGATTAGTACAAAACTTCAGTTAAAGATATTTTTTCAACAATAAAGATAGCTTTTCCTTAGTAGCTTCTGGGGCGTTATTTAAGGGAGTAATAATAGCATCCTTTAAGGCTGAATGGGCTTTACTAACAAAGGGATTTTCTGCGATGAGTTTCACTGTTTCCCTAATCACTTTTTGGGCATTGACAGCGTTTTGATGTAGATTTTGAATAACTGTTTCAACGGTGACATGATCATGTTCAGGATTCCAGCAGTCGTAATCTGTGACGAGTGCGAGGGTAGCGTAAGCAATTTCAGCTTCTCTGGCTAATTTTGCTTCGGTTAAATTTGTCATGCCAATGATACTTGCTCCCCAACTACGATACAAGTTAGATTCAGCAATGGTAGAAAATGCGGGACCTTCCATACAAATATATGTTCCGCCCTCATGTAATTCAATATCTTCTAAGTTAAGATTAGTGATAGCTTTGGCTAAAATTTTTCCTAGTTGTGGGCAGGTGGGATGCCCAAAGGCAACATGAGCAACAATTCCTTCTCCGAAAAAAGTGGCAGGACGATTTTTGGTGCGATCGATAAATTGATCTGGTATAACTAAATCTAAGGGTTTAATTTCTTTTTGTAGTGAACCCACCGCAGAAGCGGAAATAATATACTCTACTCCTAACTGTTTAAGAGCATAAATGTTAGCTTGAAAAGGCAATTCTGAGGGTAAAAGATGATGATTTCTACCGTGACGGGGTAAAAATACCACTTTTTCACCATCTAGTGTGCCTGTAATGAGATTATCGGAAGTTTTACCAAAGGGAGTTTCAATGGTTATTTCCTCGATGTTTTGTAGGGCTTCCATCTTATATAAACCACTGCCCCCAATAATGCCTATTTTAATCGCTTCCATGTTTTTGATTGTTTATTTGTTTGTAAGGTATCTTTAATATTCAGTTTAACGAAATGATTGTCAGAAGGTTATTAATATTTAAGGTTTTCTCAATCCCTTAATTTTCACTTTGAATTGAATTCATAATGGGTTTTTGGTGGGTTTTCCTACTTCACGAGGATATTTTTTCGGGGTATTGGTTATTTTTTTGATATAAACATTATTACGGGTGTAGTTATTAACAGGAGTATTTTTGTTGGTAATTTCGATTAATTCTCCTCCTAATTTATAGGCAACTTTTGCGATTTTTTCTTGTTCTTTTTGTTCAATATTTCCTCTATATAAAATCGCAATTCCACCTTGTTTTAATAATGGTAAAGTATATTCTAAGCAAACAGATATTTCCGCAACGGCTCTTATTAGGGCAAAATCATACTTGTTTCTATGGTTTATATCTTGTCCAATTATTTCTGCTCTATTAATTAAAGTAATAACATTTTCTATATTTAATATTTGTTTTGTTTCATCAATAAAATTAACTTTTTTGGCGATCGAATCCATTAAGATAAATTCAGATTCAGGAAATGCGATCGCACAAGCTAATCCGGGGAAACCGCCACCAGTACCAATATCAATGACTTTTTTATTCTTTAAATCATAATCAATAATTGGAGCTAAAGAGTCCCATAAATTTTTTTCCCAAAATTCTTCCACAGTAGTAATACGAGTTAAATTCAAGTATTTATTCTTGATCAAAATTTGATTATATAATTCTTGCCATTTTTCTAATACTGAAGAAGAAGGAGTCCAATTAAGAGTTTTTTGCCATAATTCTAAATGATGGGGTAGTATTTGTTTTTCTTCCATTGTTAATGATTAAGTTAGGTTATTGCCATGATTATTTTAAAGCCTAATTTATTAGAGTGACTTACTCCCATCGCTTTACTTCGTGTAAGCATGGGCTTCTCAATATCGCTACTGAGAATTTACCACCCTAATCTGAGTTTTGGATAAGCTGAAAGCATCCCAACTCGTAGTCAGAAAACCTTATAGCTTCTTCTTAGAAATAACGATAAAATTGCCTTAAACCGAACTGACTTAAACAAGGGGCTTAAGCCCCTTGCCTAGGTCAGAAGAAAGCCCCTTGCTAAAAACCCCTACCACCTGCAACCTGCAACCTGACACCTGACACCTAACCTTATCAGATATTCTTAAATCGAACTGAGGTTACCTATTACTCCCCTGACACCACTTTTTCATCAACTCCTAATTGGTTTGAGATAATCTTTTAACTTCTTGCCCTCCAAGTAACGATTCGGTTTGTGCTAAAAATTCAGGAATTTTATCTCGGTGAGGACTATTTTTTAAACAATTAGTTAAATCGAAATCCGCTAATTTATCCGCTTTTTGCCCCGGAAACCAATGCCCACCATTACCCAAAAGGTTATAACGCATTTTGCCGTATTCCACTAAATCATAAGCAAGAGCTAAATTACGTAGCCATAAAATCATTGGAATATTGATATTACCCGGTGTATCTTCATAATTCGGCAAACCTTTCTCCCATGTGTTTAGCCATTCTTCCCCTAAAACTCGTTTGGCTTCATTTTCTAAACGCTCAATAATTGGAGGTAACAATTCCTCGGCTTGAGATAATAGAGGTAGAGTTTTCAAATGTTCATCAAAATCACTAGGTTTATCTGCACCCACACTAAGAGTATGGATTTGTGGATGGGATAAGCAGAAAAGATTGTTAAAAATGATAGGACTTAAAGGCTGACATAAATCTACTAATTTTTGTGACGGTTGATATAGCATTCCCCCTTTATTAGAAGGACTAATTATAAATACACCCATATCATGACGAGTTGCAGATGTGATCGCATCCCAATTTTTTTGATAAATCCAGTACCAATGTAAGTTAACGTAGTCAAATTGATTAGTTTCAATGGTCTTAATAATTAAATCCGTAGCTCCATGGGTAGAAAAGCCAATATACCTAACTTTTCCCTGTGCCTGTAGTTTCCTAGCAATATCTAAACATCCTCCGGGGCGAATAGTGTATTCCAACAACTCAGGGGTGTTAATACCGTGAATGCCTAATAAGTCAACGTAATCTAATTGTAAATAACTTAAAGACTTTTCAAAAGTGGCGAGAAATTTTTTACTATCTTCTTCTGGAGGAACTTTTGTTTGTACAATTAACTTTTCCCTTGGCAAAGTCGGTAAAATTTTACCCAATTGCATTTCTGAAGAACCATAAAACCTCGCAGTTTCAATGTGATTAATACCCACTTCCAAACTTTTGCGAATGGTAGCTTCTAAATTTCTTTGATTATCTTGAGGAATTTCTATAAAGGGTAAATCTTGCCATTTATATTGATAACGCATTCCACCACAAGAAAATACGGGCATTTGTAATTCTGTTCTACCAAATCGACGATATTGCATATTTAATCTTCAAATTTTTTTTAGGCTATATTTATTTAAGTTTGGGATTAGCAAAAGGGCAAAGGGCAAGGAGTGAAGGTAAATAGTGAATAGTGAATAATTACTCGTTACTCGTTACTCCCCTAAACCTGACACTCGAAACCTCCATACCACTAATTGTTGATTACTTATAGCTTTCTGATAACTTACTTAAAATTTTTGGTTTTAGACGTTCAAATTCATCTTTTAATCTTTTTTTACTAACTCTTGCATCTCCTGTACTGTTATAGTGTGTACTATTTTTGATCCATTCTTGCATGATTTTACATTGATTGGAGGCAATGGTTGAAACCATACTATGTTGACATTTTCGGGGTTCTTCTAAAGCAAAAAAGAGAATTTTATAACTGCCTGTACCAGCTAAAGAGGCAACTACTTGTTTTGACGTCTCATTTTTTAAGTCTAAATAACAGGGTAGCCATCTCGCACCATAAGTAGGATTATAAATGACAGTAATCCATAATATCATCGGATGGGGAGAGCTTAAAAATAGAAATTGATTATAACGAATACTAACTATACGGTTGAGAATATCTTGCTTGTCCAACATAACCCATAGACTGGGATAAGTCTCCGTTTCGGTATTAACTATGCGGGGAAAAACGATTTTTTGTAGAGGTTTATTTTTTGGCCAAGTTAAATCAGTAATGGTTTTTCTTGATGGAGATGATACTTGGGTGGCATCATCTTGAGAATGGGGATGTGCGATCGTAGTTTTTTCTTCTTGTTTTGGTATATCTGCAACAATTGTCGGTTGTCCTGAGTAACTTGTTTTCTTTGCCCCAGAATCACGTTGATCTATCTCTACATTTTGAATAACTTTTAATATCTCTGCCACTGTTTGAGGGCGATTATCCCGTGATTTTGCCATACACTTCATAATGATGTTTTTTAAATCCGAAGGTATGGGTAAATGAGCTTCAAAGGGGCGAGGTTCGAAATCATGATGAGCTTTATACCATGCTCCAAAAGAGGAAGTTTCGGGCAGAATCGGCATCTCTAAGGTTAGCATTTCATACAGCATTACCCCTAAACTATAAATGTCAGAGCGATTATCTAGCTTTTTTCCTTCCATTTGTTCAGGAGAACAATAAGCTAAAGTTCCCATAAAAGAATGAGTTTGAGTGGCATTTTCTTGTACTAATCTGGCAATACCAAAATCAAGAATTTTCACTAACTCACCAACGGTAGGATCAGGCATTACCAAAACATTACTAGGTTTTATATCTCTATGGACAACCTGACATAAATCCCCATGTAAGGTAATCCCACTATGGGCGGCTTCCATACCGACACAAATTTGACGGGTGATGTGTAAAAATCTTTTGAGTTCTAAGGGTTGAAATTTGATTAAATCACTTAAACTTTGTCCTTCCAGAAATTCCATTACGTAGTAAGGTACTTCGTTTTCGTCAATTCCATAATCTCTGACTCGGATAATATGAATACTTTTTTCTCCCAATAAAGCGCTGATAGTCGCTTCCCTTTCAAAACGTTGTCTCATTTTTTCATTCAGGAGAGTTTGAGAAAGAAATTTGACGGCAACGGTGACACCACCCAAGACTTTATCCTCGGCACGATATACTTGTCCCATTGCACCAGACCCGACTAACTCTATCAGTTGATAACGATCGCCTAATATACGGTCTTCTTTTTTCCCTAAACTCATGATTGAACTCTAGTCCTGAATCTTATCTATTTTTATTTTGACTTATATCATCACTTTTTTTATCCGTGTCTGTCTAATATTCCTTCAAAAGTGTAAAGGAGATTATTTCCAGTCATCATACCACTGGTTAAATGATATGTATTTTCGTCAAGACAAAAAAAGGTTTCAAAACCGTTTAAACGGCGAGTATTTCCTAACACCCAATATCTTTGAATTATAGAATCATTGCTAATCCATCCTTCTCCCTCTATTTTTTCTAGGTCACTTCTTTTTAAAACATAGGCATATCGGCTTCGATTTGATGGTATTAATCCTTTATACTCAAAAATAATTTCAGGACGATTTTGGAAAGACCCACTTTGAGGTACATTTTGCGGGAATACTATTTTCATCTGCATTGAAAACCAGTTCGATTGTTCCCAATTAATGATAATTGCACCTTTAAATGGATTTGATTGTTGATTTTTGTCTAACCATGTGCCTTTTATTATCCAACTGCCTGATTCTAAAAGAAAAGTGTGAGTCATGAAATTGATTTTTTAATTTCGGGAGATAGATAAGAAGATAGTTTGTGATTTTGAGCCACACATTCTCTATCCTACCTTGAATGGGGCATCTTGAACAGACGGAATTATTGATTTAGATGTTAGAAAAGAGGTTGCAGGTTGCAGGTGTCAGGTTGTTGGTGAAGTAGAGACTTGGGGGCATTGGAGTACTGGTGTATTAAGAAGAAATTAATTCTTAAATTAAAGTACATCATTACGAATTATTGATTGTTAATTACCTTTGCCCTCCCCCCTCTCGAGGGGGGATAAAGGGGGGTTTGCCCTTCGCCCATAATCCTAATTAAGATAACTATCTGTAATGTTACCGGAGTTGAAATGGTCAAAAAGATAAACTCCGCTCATGAAAGAGAGAAAAGCTAGGGTGAAAATGATTAATCTAACAACCCAACGGGGATATTTTAATTTTTGTAAATCCAGACGAAATAGTATATTGACTGCGGTAACAACTAATAAATCAGCGAAATATTCAAAGGAACAAAAAATAAAAACTAATAAAACTGACCAAAATAGAATGGCAATAAAGGCTTTTATATCTGAGTTAATACTTTCTTCAAAAACAAAGGTGATTAAGGCAACAGGTGTACTTAAAAAAAGAGAAATTGTAATAATAACAAATAAAGCAACTATTTTAATGATAAATAGTAGAGAATCCTGTTCTATTAAAAAGGTTAGAGAAATATTTTGTTGCTCTAAAAGAAATAACCAAAATCCAGCAGTAGATGCGATCGCCCATCCTAAAACTGTATAAGTACAGAGAAAAAGAGAAAGAGAAACGAGTAAATTAGAGTTAAGCCAAGAATTATAATCATCTTTTTCTAAAGAGTTGTTTTTTCTCGGCATAATAGGAAATTCAAACTTTTTTATTAATATTATTTATTAAGTTTTTAATCAAAAATCAACCAGTAACTACAACAATCAACTATTTTCAACAGAAGACAATATAAATATTAATCAGATGAAATAATTTCTATAGTGTAAGAAAATACAGTCAACCCGACTAAAGTTTAAGACATATACTGAATCATATAGTCAAAATAAGGGGCTGTTTCTTCTGCTTCTTCTTTGGATAATAAGGCTAAAGCGGCGGTTTTCAAACAACGAATAGATTCAACCATTCCGGGTAAAGGCACACCGAGAGAATTATACATTTCTTTTGCACCAATTAAGCCAATTTTCTCAATAGGTTCTTTGTCTCCTGCCAAAACTCCATAGGTTGCTAAACGTAAATACCAACCGAAATCTCTTATACACTGATTATATTGTTTTTGTCCAGCCGCATTACCGCCGGGAGCACGAAAATCAGGACGTTTTTTAAATAATTCCTGACTGGCTTTTTCCACAATTTTTTTCTCATTTTCTGATAAGGTTTCAGCTATTTTAACTCTGAGTAAACCTGTCTCTAAAAAGGATTTTATCCCTTGTAACTCACCGCTACTAGGATAACGCAGTTCATCATCTGCTTTGAGAATAACTTGACTAACTATGCTCATTTTATATTAAGGATTTTTCTTGATTTATATGATTAGTTTAACCTAATTTGGACTCTCTCTCTGACTTAAGGAATGTTACATTTTGTTGAAAAAGATCATAAATCTTAATACTTGGGGTTAAGAAAAAAAGTAGTTTCGGAGGGATAGGTAAGAGGCAAGAGTTAGAAAAGTTGAAAGACTCCACGACAGAATTCTTTCAGTTTATTTGTGATTTCTTCTGTGGGAAGATATTTTCCTTCTAATTGCCAATTATCAATGGTGGAAAGTCGCCATACTTCTCCTGCATGGGTGAATCCTGCGGTTTCAATGCCGATGAAATGATGAGTTTCTTCTTCCGAGTCTCGATGAAACCTAATTTGAACTAATATACTTCTACTTTGTAAACTACGACTCCATCCCGGAAAGTGAAAACCAATATCAATGGAGTCTGGATCTACTAAATTAATGGTATCAGGATCATTTTGCCAAGGTTTTAAGTCAGCTTTGGCATCGGGGAAATTTTGTTTAAATAGGTTAACGATGGATGCTATTTTGCTGGTGGTTTCTAATCCTTTAGCTTTTTCTGATGCGTTCATGGATTTTCCTCCTCAGTATTAATAATTATGCTCGTTATAATAGTTTTCTGCTTGATAACTATGGGGATAACGATCGAGATTAAACACCATCTTAACCTTTGTTTAATAATTCTTTATATAGCAATTTCCAAGTTTATGAAGTACATTTTTTATATAACAGTGCATCTTTGTCTATTTTCGATACTTAACTCAATTATTACTTTGCTAAACCTGAAACCTGCAACCTGCAACCTGCCCTTATCCGATATTCTTAAGCTCAACCGGGGTTAAATATTAATTGTGCTAGGGGTATTTTCGGCGGCGATGATACGATGAAATCCTGATTCTGGTTTTGCCCATTTATATATATATTCTTTGGGATTTCCCCAACATAAACCCAGATATACTTCTTCTTTTCCTGCGTCTATTTCTGCCCATTGGGCTTCTTGATATAATTCTTCTAAAATACTTTCTGTAATAGGAGAAGTGCGATCGCCACTTAAATAGTATTTTAAGCCCTCTGTTACTTTTTGCCAAAATTCGATCACCGGGAATTTTGCATCAATTAAAATCTCCTTATCTCCCTCAATGGGAATTAATTGATTATGAATTTCGGGAAAGCTAATGGTCTGTCCTTTAAATGTAACTTTTCGCCATACCACTCCTGATACTTGGTGTTTTTGTTGATACTCATGAATCTGTTGCCTAAAATCTCGAAATACAAACACCCGACTCATTTTTTCTAAATCCACCGCTTTAGCAACTACAGGATTATCTAACTTTTCTTCTGCATTAAAAATTAATCTTTTTCCACCCCATGTTGCTCTCAATTCTAATTCTAAAAAGTGGATTAATTCTTCTGTAGTGTAAGTCATATTACCATGAACGCAGTGAACAATACTTCATTTTAACTTAGTTGGAGAAATCAGTCGTAATAGATTGGGCAGTATGGGGAGTTAGAATAAGCGAGAAGCCTATCTAACCTGAATGTAATTTAATCTTGGATATATTCTTTTCCAGTTTGCAGTGCGTATTCTGCCCTCATAAATTCCCTGCCCAGATAGGCGGCATGGTCTAACATACTAACAGGAGGATTGGCATTTTCTTCTAATAACTTAACGCAAATCTCTTTCGCTGTTCTTCCCGTAAAAGTTGTGGTGGGCTTTCTTACTTTTCCTCCCTTACAGGCTATCACTTCTCCTGTATCTGGATCAACTGCTAATCCTTGATCATTGATAGCATTTGTGTAGTGGTCAGCACAGATTAATCCAGCATCCTTGTTTAAATAAATGATAAAGTATCCTTGAGGGTCTAAGTCGATGTGTCTGTTAGAGAGTTGATTGTCTAATTCTGTTAAAGATGAAGATAAGGTTGTACTCATATTTCAGTATGGCAATTTTTCATGGTTAAGCAAGAAGATTTTTCTTACTTAATTAATTATCTTGTGATAGATTTACTCTTTCTATTGTGCTATTTTTCCTCGCCATTGGGCAACAAATTGATCAATTATTTGCTCAAATGCTTTTTCTTGATAGGTGAAATTTACAAAGGAATATATGGGAGAATAACCGTTATATAAACCTAATAAAAATCCTGTTAAAATTCTTGTAGTCTCTTGTTGGTGTATAAATTGTTTGCTTCTTGATAAACTCATAGGGATATTATTCGGTAAGCACAAAAAGCTATATAGAGCTTGATAAATTCCTAATTCATGGTTATCAATTTTTGCTTGTAATATTTTTTCGGCTTCAGTTAAATAGATTTTTTCTCTGATTAAATGCTCCACTATTTTTATTGCTTCTAATTCTTCTAAAGTATATTTTTCTAAAAAAGAAACTGTTTGCAATGTTATCTTATCTATTTCTAGTTTTTTTTGCAAAATCAAATTAATAATTATAATTAATATTTTCCAACTATTAAGATTAGTATTTGAGGAAAAGTAGTTATCTTTTATTAACTCTAATTTTTTATCTAAGTTGCGATTATCTCCATAATAAAATAGAAATAAAGGGAAAAATGCGATCGCACCTTCGCTCGGAGATAAACTATCAGGGTAAATACTATATTCATTGTATATTTTTTGATGAAACTCATCATTAATTTCTCTTTCCACAGAAAGATGATTAAGCACAGAAAAGGCAATTTTAAGAGGAATAAACTCTACGGAGGATAAGTCAAGAGTTGTACCTAAATTATCCCCCATATTTAAAGCATAAATAGCAATTAAAAAACTGGCTTCAATCTTAGATTCCTGAAGATAAATTAACGACATTTAGTTCAATTGATAAAAAAATAGGGTTCTTCAGAGTGTGGTTATGATAAATTAATAAAAAATAACTTCCATAACCTTTATTGAATAGTGTTTATAGTAAGAGAAAAACTAAAAGTTTATAAATTATTATTTAATAATCCCCTATTGCCTATTGCCTCTTGCCTACCAAACACTAATAATTTACACGACGAGAAGTGATAGAGCCAAAATTAGATTAATTAATCAATGATTTTGATTTTAACTCTTCTTGTTCTCTAATATACTTAAATAACTTGAAATCTTCTCCCTTAATGTGGTGTGCCAACCATTGATTCAGAAAATGTAATAACTCAATATTTATATTGACATTTCCTGCTATGAATTTATTTCTTAATTCTTTAACTTTTTGGGTTAATTCTTGATGAATTTTTTTATGTTCTTGATAACGTGGATAGCGCTTAGATAACATAAACATTTCTTCATCAGTAAAATGCTGAATAGTATATTTAATTAGTTTATCTAAAGTCTGTTGTAAAACATCCTTACCATGACCTTTCTTCATGGCATCATGTAATTCATTTACTATTTCAAATAATTGCCGATGTTCTTCATCTACTTTTTTATTTCCTGTATAATATTCTGGATTCCATTGGGCAAATATTAAGCTCATTATTTCCCTCCTTATTTTTTGTAGAATATTAGTCGTATATGATTGACTAGATCAATAGATCTTAACCACTGAATAAATTTATATTTTTGTATATTTTTGTCTTCTTTTATTATCTTTCAATATTCAAGAATAGCACTATAATCTTAATATTACTCAACAATAATGAAATATTGAAGAATATACTTAACAAGGTCATAATTTGAGTTTTTCAAACAACCCTTTTATACTTTCCTAAAATTAACTTTTTCTTACACTAATCTAGTGTTTTTTATAATTTCAGTAAATATACTGATTTTTCATTGATATTCTTAATCATTTGATGATAAACTTAGGTAAGTTTAGGAAAATTTTATCTCTAAATTTTTCTCAGTTAGTTAAAGTTTTTTATTAATTTTATAGTCTTTAATAGTGTTTTTATTTATAATTGTTAATCATGCTTTCTGATAAAAACTGTTCACAAAAAAAAATTTTATTAATCAGTAATGGTCATGGAGAGGATTTAAACTCTAGTTTAATAGGAGAAAAACTAAAGATTCTTAATCCACATTTTCAGGTAGATAGTTTTCCTATTGTCGGAGAAGGCAAGTCTTATCTTAACAAAAATATTCCTATTGTTGCTCCTTTACAACAAATGCCTTCAGGGGGAATTTTTTATCTCAATCCGATTAATTTTATTAAGGATTTAACTTCAGGTTTAATTACCTTAACTATTCAACAAATAGTTACTATTAATAGAATTAAAAATAATTATGATTTTTGCGTAGCAGTTGGAGATGTTGTACCTCTTTTTTTTGCTTATTTGACAGGTAAAAAATTTGTTTCCTTTCTAGTTGCTAATTCTAGCTATTATGAAAACCATTTAAAATTACCTTTCTTAACTAAGTTGATACTAAATTCTAACCGTTGTTTAAAAATATTTACTAAAGATGAATTTACCCGTGATGATTTGAAAAAACAGGGATTTAAAAATGTTATTTGTGAAGGCTACCCCATCATGGATACTTTAGTTTCTTCAAAAAATAACTTACCAATTAATCCCCAATTACCGATGATAGCTTTATTACCCGGTAGTAGATTCCCAGAAGCATTAAATAATTTAATTTTAGAATTGAAAGTATGTGAAATTCTGGTGAAAAAATATGGCGGTAAATGGCAATTTTATACAGCTTTAGTTTCCACTATTAAGGAGAATGATTTAAGAGATTTAGCTTTACAAATAGATTGGAAATATTCTCAAGGAATTTTGAAGAAAGAAATAAACGGAACAGAAATAAATATACATCTTTACTATGATGCTTTTGCCGATATTTTATTACAATGTAATCTGGTAATAGGAATGGCTGGAACCGCTGTAGAACAAGCTGTGGGCTTAGGTAAACCTGTAGTACAAATTCCCGGAGAAGGTCCTCAATTTACTTATCGCTTTGCTGAGGCGCAAATGAGGTTACTTGGTTTAAATGTGATTACCGTGGAAGATAATAAAGATATAGAGAAAAAATGTGAGCAAGGGGCAGATAAAATTAAAGAAATATTACAAAATTCCAATTTTTTAGAGAAATGTGTTAAAAATGGCAAAGAAAGAATAGGCGATCGAGGTGCATCTTTAAAAATGGCACATCATATAGAACAATTAGTATCAGTAAATTAAGATGTCATTTTTATTTGCAAGGGAAAAAGCACAGAGAAACGAAGAAAAAATAGTATGCAGGAAACGAGATTAAACTTACTCATTGGCAATTTTACGAATCAAATAAAAAGTTTTTTAAATAACCCTTGGCGAAAACTATCATTTGTTATTATAGGTTTTTTATCAGGGTATATTACTTCTGACCTTCTTTCCACAAGTTTAGCTCAAGCAGGAAAATGGGATGTGCCAATGGCAACCACTTATCTAATTTTTACAGAGATTACCAGTATGATCGTTTATGGAGGTAGTAAAAACAGAAATAAAATAATGTGGGCGGATTTACTAAACTCTTTTAAAATAGGTCTTGCTTTTGGTTTATATTTAAGTGCGATGACTCTTGCTTCTTAACATATTTAAAAATTTTGAAATCCAGTGAAACGATTTATAATTATCGATCATTCTTTACAAGATTTACAAGGACATCATTATGAGTGTAGTTTTTCCATAGCAGAATCTTTACAAAAATTGGATTTTGAGGTGATTATTATTGCCAATCGTAACTTTCCTCCTTCTTTATACCCAAAAGGAATTAGGGTAATTTCTGAGTTTGAGGTAGATTGGTTTAACAATTCAACCCGAAAACTAACTGGCGTTAAAAAATATATTGCATCTATTTATCAATTTTTTCTCAATTTTAGTCTTGGTAATTTATTTAATAACTATCAAGAGAAAATTAAATATCGAATTTTTATATTAAAGACAACTAAACCTAAATTAAGTATTTTTTTAGAAAAAGTAGAAGGAAGTTTTTATCGTCTTAATCAATGGTTAAAAGAAGATTTAAAACTACTGAAGAATATACCATTTAATTATACTTTACTAGGAATATTACAAACTGGTATCGGCGTAATAAAATTTATTTTTTCTATTATCACAAAAATTATTACTAATTCTCTATCCAGGCTTATTGTTTTAGATAGTAAAAGTTTTATTAATTCTCTACAAAAAGTTATTGAAAAGTTAAAGCTAACTTCTGAGGATCAGGTTTTTATTCATACCATTAGCATTGAACAAATAGAAGATTTATTATATTTATTGCAGTCTCAAAAGGTGGGATTTCAAGGGGATATGCTACCCATTAACCATCCTCATTATCATATCATGTTAAGACGAGATATTGACGATGATTTAGTGAAAAATGCTCGAGGAATAGGAATAAAATCTTGCTTAGAATTATTTTATCAATCTAAATTATATCCCAATAAAATAGAATTTTATACAGACACAGAGGAATTAGTTAACCGTTATAATAGTCTGTCTCCCGTCAAATTAAAATTAATTCCAGTGCCTTTTCGTCAAGAAAAATTAAAAGAAAATATAGTAGAAAAAGATGATAATTCTCCCATACATATAGTATTTTTAGGAGATGCCAGAAAGGAAAAAGGATATTTATATTTACCTGAAATCGTTGAAAATTTGTGGCAGGATTATTTATCTAATAATAAACTCAAAATCACTATTCAATCTAATTTTAATAATCAGGATCGAGAAATTGTTACCAGTCGCTTAATATTAGAAACCTACCCTGAAGATAAAGTCAAAATTATTAAAAATCCTCTGACAACTTCTGCTTACTATCAACTTTTAAATAGTGCTGATTTGTTGATTATTCCCTATGATAATTATAGTTATCGTTATCGAACTTCGGGGGTTTTAACGGAGTCATTGGCGGCAGGAAAGCCAGTAATTGTACCTAAAGATACATGGTTAAGTGAGCAAATTGATGAGAATAGAGGCATAATTTATGATTCTCCTCATCAAATTACTGATGCAATTATTAAAATTATTAATAATTTGACAATCTATCAGGAAAATGCACAAAAATTTAGTGTTGGTTGGTGCAAGAAAAACTCCACAGATATTTTAATTAAAACAATATTATCTCCTATATTATTAGAAGATGATAGAAATACTTTTGCTATTTCAGAAATTGAGAGTAAGCCATTAACTCATAAGTCTTATTTTTTACTGATAGTTGATGGAGATAAATTACTAAATTTGGAGTTAAATCAACAGTTAATAATAGCTAATTTAGAATTTCTTTCTTCTCAAAATTGTCAGCTATCACTAATAGTATATTCTTTGCAAAGTAAATTAGATAAAAGCAGTTTTGAAAATCTCATTAATGAATATGTATCTGACTATAATTTAGTTAATATTTACTATATTTATAAAAATATTACTCCCTGTTTTTTAGACAATTTAGACAGTCAAAAATATTTAAAAAGTCTTTATCATCAAGAAAATACTTTTACCAAATATTTAGTAGATATAAATAGTTTATATCTAGGTAATGATTTACTTAACTATTACACATCCCAAAATATAGATGGGATAATTTTAGACTCTATTGCTAGTCAAATTTTGCTAAATAATATATTTAATGATCAAAAAATTGCCGATCTCAATATCATCTGTCAAGTATCGGAATTAATGGCTTATCAGTCAGCAATTGACAATCATCATGATATTGATATACAAGAGTTGAATCAAGAATTAATATTATTTAGTAAAGCAAAAGTTATTATAGCAACAAAGGAGTATTATCGAGACAAAATCTTAAATATTCATCCTCACTTAGAAGGGTATATTTTACCAAATATTTATCCCTTAACTTCTCAAGAAAAATCTTGGCAAAAGACGAAGATAAATTCTTTTATCTGGGGTAATAATCAAGATAAATATGAAACTCTTTTAAAACAATTATTATGGCAAAATAATAATGCCCAAATAGACAAAAACAAAGTAACTAATAATAATCAATTAGGAAAAAGAATTGCTATATTATATCCTTGGCAAGATATTTTAGAGAGGAAAGCAGGGGCAAGTCAAAGAGTCGGTTTATTGATTGATTATTTAAGGGCAAAAGGTCATAATATTTGGTTATTTACTACAGGAAAAGAAAAAGACTTATTTTTAAACAATACTCGTTATACTTTTTTTGAACAGCACTCTAATAACTTATCTTTAGTTAAAGAAATTTATGGTCATATTTATGATCATTTTTACAGTTTCAATTCTCCTGAAGATTTACAAAACAATTCTAGTTATTTTCCAGAAAATATTGATAGTGTTATGGAGGATTGGCGTTTGTCTATGTATTATCAATTCAGATGCGATCGCACTTTTGAAGAACAAGTAAAAAAAGTAATAAATTGGGCTGATATTATTATTTTAGAATATCCTTTTTGGAGTAGTATAATAGCTCCATTATGTCAAGAAGCAAAAGTTAAATTAATTATTACTGCCCATGATATTATCTGTGAACAAATATCAAAAAATAATAACTTATATAATATTCTTTTAACTGAAGAAATTGTTAACTTAAAAAAAGCCAACCAAGTAGTTACAGTGTCAGAAAAAGATAAAGAATTTTTAGAACAATTTAAGATTAACAGTATTGTGATTCCTAATCCAGTTCAAATACATCAACCAACAGAAATTACGGATAATTTTCAAGTAGAAAAATATAAAAACAATTATCCTTTCCTAGAAGAAAACTATTGTTTATTTGTTGGTAGTGGTCATTTTCCCAATTTAGAAGCAGTAAAAGAAATAAAATCGATCGCACATCAATATTACCAAGAAAAGTATTTTCCTGAGTGTAAATTTATCGTTATAGGTAGTTGCTGTCAACCTGAAAATAATAATAATTTTATTGCCCTAGGAAAAGTTGATTTAGACTTATTAAATATTATTTATCAAAAGGCAAATTTAATTATTGCACCAATGCAACACGGTACAGGTTCATCATTAAAAATAATGGAAGCTATGAGTTTTTCTCAAGTTATTTTAGGAACAAATATTGCTTTTAGAGGTTATCCGATTAAAAATGATATTCATGCTTTAATTGAAGATAATTTAAGTTTATATCCTCAAATAATTGCCAATTGTTTAAAAGTAGAAAATCAAGATAATATGAAAAAGATTGGCAAAGATGCCTTTGCTTTAGCTAGTCAATATGATTATCAATATCTCTATAAAAAATATGAAAATTTGTTTGAAATTTAACTCAAAGGGCAAAGGTGAATAGTGAATAGTGAATAGTTAGCTTCTCCCTCTCACCCCAATACCCCATCACCCCAATACCCTAACACCTTAACACTTGACACCTGACATCTCCTTCTTACCCAATTATTTCTCCCCAACACCGTGATTTCGATAGAATAGAAGACTGCAAGAAATATTTATGATTGTTAAATTTTATGTCCGTTAGAGTTAGAATTGCACCATCTCCCACAGGTAATTTACATATCGGCACAGCACGCACAGCAGTTTTTAATTGGTTATTTGCCCATCGCTATCAAGGTTCGTTTATCCTAAGAGTAGAAGATACGGATTTAGAGCGCTCTAAGGCTGAATATACTGAAAATATTAAATCAGGCTTACAGTGGTTAGGACTAAATTGGGACGAAGGTCCTTTTTTTCAAACAGAAAGATTAGACTTATATCGTCAAGCCATTCAAACTCTGTTGAATAAAGGATTGGCTTATCCCTGTTATTGCACTCCCGAAGAATTAGAGGCAATGAGAGAGCAACAAAAAGCTAATAATCAAGCTCCTCGTTATGATAATCGTCACCGCAATTTAACCCCTGAAGAAATTGCAGAATTTGAAGCCCAAGGGCGTAAACCTGTGATTAGATTTAAAATTGATGATTCTCGACAAATTGTCTGGAAAGACTTAATCAGAGGCTCTGTAACGTGGCAGGGTAGTGATTTAGGGGGGGATATGGTTATTGCCCGAATGCCTGAAAAAGAGGGCGATCGCTTCGGACAACCGTTGTATAATTTAGCGGTAGTGGTGGATGATATAGATATGAATATTACCCACGTAATTCGAGGAGAAGATCATATTGCCAATACAGCAAAACAGATTTTGTTATATCAAGCCCTAGAGGGAAAAGTCCCAGAATTTGCTCACACTCCCTTAATTTTGAATTCTGAAGGGAAAAAACTGTCCAAACGAGATGGGGTTACTTCCATTGATGATTTTCGGAAAATGGGTTTTGTCGCTCCTGCTATTGCTAATTATATGACTTTATTGGGATGGACTTCCCCAGATGGAGAGGAAATTTTTACCCTTGATGAAGCGGCGACTAAGTTTAGTTTAGAAAGAGTGAATAAGGCTGGGGCAAAGTTTGATTGGGATAAACTCGATTGGATTAATAGTCAATATCTTCATCAAATGCCTGCGGAGGATTTATTACCTTTAATAACTTCTTATTGGCAAGAGGCTGGTTATCAATTTAATCTTGATACTGATAAAGATTGGTTATTAGAAATTACCGCTTTAATTGCCCCTAGTTTAACCCGTTTAACCGATGCGGTAAAAGAAGCCCAATTGTTTTTTAATAATGATTTTTCTTTATCCTCAGAAGCTCAAGAATTTATTCATTCTGTTGGAGTAAAAGAAGTTTTAGAGCAAGTTATTGATAGTTTAAATGAGGATTTAACCATTGACTCTGCTAATGTTATTATTAAACAAATAACTAAGGATTTAAATGTTAAAAAAGGTTTAGTGATGCGATCGCTTCGTGTTGGTTTAACGGGAGAATTACACGGGCCAGACTTATTACAAACATGGTCATTACTTCATCAAAAAGGAGTAGATAAAAACCGTTTACAATTCGTTTTAGACTCTTTAAATTAAACCTCGGTTCGGTTTAACAATATCGGATAAGGGCAGGTGTCAGGTTTCAGGTTGCAGGTGTTAGAGAAAAGTAATGAGTAATGAGTTAGGAGTTAAGAATGAGGTATCAGGTTGAACTTCCCACTTAAATTAACTCACATTTTACCAAGAATAAAAATGTTGCTCGTAGCGATTATCATTAAATAATAAGTAAATATCTTTAAAATCAAAATCTAAATATTTTTTAAAGGTTTTAGATTGCTTTTTATATTTTTCAATGCCCCTGTATAAACATAAAAATAAAATATTATCGGTATTTTTTTTGTTATTTACTAATTCTAAAGAGACTAAAGTTTGTTGGATAATATCAATATTTTTTTTAATAGATAAATATTTTGACTTAGGGTAATTTTGTTCTAAATACTGAATTATGTGCCATGCTAAATCAAAATCTGTGCTATGAGTTTCTAAAAATGATTTACGATAATTTAAGCAAAGTAATAATAAGTTTTCTATATCCTCAAGATTTTTTTCTCTGAAACCATATTCAATCCCGCCCAAACTACGATATACATACCATGCCCGTAAATCTTCTAATTCAGTAAAATAGTTTTGGGTTGTGCGCTCATCTGGATAATTCCAAAATATACCCCAAACATCTTCGACTAAACCGGTTTTGATATAGGGTAACACTCTGTTTTTAAATTCTGTATCTCCTGCACCTCTGAATGTTTCATCGTAGAAACCAAATTTTTTATGAATATTTTTACGGTATAACCCGCCTACATAAGTTAAGTAACAGGTATCTAAGTAAACTAAGTTTTGATTAAATTTAGTTCGACTATAAGTCATTACATCCTGTCTCCAGTTACCTTGATAATCCACTTCCGTGACAAGACTATTGCCTATAACCCAATCTAATTCAGGATTAGAGTCTAGTTTTGCCGCTAATTTTTCTAAACCATCACAAGTAATCATTTCATCAACTCCCAAAAAGGTAATATAAGGGGATTGAGATAATAAAATTGCCCTATTCCAAGCACTTTGAATAGTCTCTCTTTTTTCGCTACGGGCATAGACAATGGGAATATTTTGGTGTTTTAGTTGGGGTAATAGTGTCTGAAAGAGTTGATATTCATTTTGAGGAGAGGCACTATCAACGAGTATTATTTCTGCTTCTTGTTTCTGAAATAAACTTTGTTGGATCAGAATTGATAAAAAGAAGCCCAGTTTATTTTCCGCATTGTACAATGAAACTGCGATCGAAACTCGATAATTTTTTTTCTGCCGATAATCTTCGATAAATTCGTAGGGTTTTTCTTGATAGTTAAGATGTTTTTGATAATTATTTAGTAGGTATTGATGGCATAATTTACTATTATTTTTTGAAGGTTGATAGAGTAAATTAATAACTTCTGCCTCTTGATTCAAATTATGGTTATTAAAGGTTTCAGTTATGAATTGTAATTGCTTAAATTTATCTTGATTTAAACTACGAATAATTCTAGCTTCATAACAAGCAGATAATAAATCGTTACTCCTTAATTTTTCTAATCTAGCAATTTCTTGCCATATTTTTACCCTATTAACAAAATGACCTGTTTTCCATTTTTGTCTATTTTCCATAGAAGCATTGAGGGGATGACCTAAATTTTTTAACTGCGTTAGTTTATCATCAATATCTTTAGCAGATATTTCAGGTAAGTTGTTAATTTTCTTAAATTCTGAGGAAAAAAAGAGGCTTTTTATTAGCTGGGTATGAATAGGTTTTTTCTGAGTTCTTATCTTATTTTTGACTGTCTTAATTAAGACTTGATTTTGATGATTGAGAGGGTTAAGGATTTGTTTAGATAAAGAAACAATAGTTTCTTTTTGCCAATATTGCTTTTTGTAACAATGACTAATAAGTTGCTGATAATATTCATTAACTTTTTTTCTTTCTTGAGATGAATAATTATTTTCTTGATAATAAATGTCTGTTAATTTTAATCCTAATTGTTCTAAATTAAAGCTGATATTATTTACTTGTTTAATTAGGCTATTACGAGATTGATTATAGTTAATTAATAGTTGGCTAATTTTATTAAGAGATTCAGAAAAATTATTTATATCAATAGAGATAAAAGGTAATTGAGGAAAGTTATCTTTTAAAAAGCGACAAATACCAGCTTTATCACTAATAATAGTAGGGCAACCATTTAACAACGATTCTAAGGCAACAAAATTAAGGGTATCAAAACGAGAGGGTAAAATAGTAACGCTATTCTCAGAAAATTTTTGATTTAATTGCTGAGTTGTTAATGATGATATAACATTAATGTTACTATTTCTTAATTTTAGCATTTGTTGTAGATAATATTCTCCTGTTTTGCCGTTAAGAGTTGGGCTATCAGCACCGATGATATTGCCATAAGAATATAGTTTTTTTTCAAGAAAAGTTAAGAGATTAACAAATATATCTGCTCCTTTATTTTTTTCTTTTCTACCAATAAAATTTAAGATAGGTTTTCGAGTAACATCATGATAGTTTTTAATTTTTTTATGGGGTAAATCAATAAAGTTTAGAGGATGATAATAATAGTTGAGAAAATCATATTTATCTTGCCAAAATTCTAAATAATTTTTACTGATACCATAGCGAATATCGACTATTTGATATTGTAAGTTTTCAGCAAATTCCAGAGAGTTAATATAGTTTTTATCAATTACCCAATCATGAATCAAACTCTGAGATACAACCCCATGTAAAGAAAGGGCTAATTTTTGATATTTTACCTGATGATGGTCACAAGCATCCCGTAAAAATAAGCCATATTGTTCATAATCTGGACAGTCGATAATATCAAAGTTTTGATGGCGAATAGAGTAGGCTATATTGGAAGCGAGTAAAAAAGGACGAGTTATTTTTTCTAGGGGTAAATTATTCCCAATTTTTTTCAAATCAGATTTGATATATCTTTGATAATAAGGAAAAATATGAGCATTAGCAGGACGTTGACCATTAATTTTTTCTTCTATAGTTAAATAGTAAAATTGAAGATGGGGATTTTTTGTAATTATATTACGATAAAATGTTTGTCCTCCACCAATTTTGTGAAAAAGATCAAATTCCGCTAAAAAAATTTTCATTATTTTGATTTAATTTAGGAGTTGATAAAAAAGTTGTGTCAAAAGGGTGAGTAACAGGGAAATTCCTCTGTGTTTTCTCTTGAAAGGGGAGAAGGGCAACAGTCTAAAATACTTAAAAATCAAAGACTCTGGCACAATAAAGATTTTTCATAAATTGTTATTTTTTTGTCAATCATGGCTCTCTTACTTCTCGTCGTGTCAATTATTGCTTAGGAAAAGGTGTCAGGTGAAATAAAAACTGTTAATTTATAAAAAATTCATTTTTGTTATAATTTGTCCCATATATTATAAGGTTTATAACAGTTATTTTCTAATAATTTATCATGACTACTGTAGAAGCAGGGTTTTTTCAAAGTCAGGGCAAAATCATCTTGCCCTCACCCCCAACCCCTCTCCCACAGTAGAGGGGAGCGTTTTTTCTCAATAATTGATTAATTAATACTTAAAAACTCATGTATCTGTTCTGACGGGGAGACAATGAAACTGCAGTGAGGGTAGGTTTTAGGTTTCAGGTTTCAGGTTGCAGGTTTTAAATACATGAACAGTATTTTGTATTTACTAAATAAATAGCCAGACATATTATCTCAAAATGTTGATAATCCAATAGTTTTGCCTATTATTTGAACCATTGAGTAAATAGAGATAATGATAAATATTAGTGGAGACAAAACCTAACACCTAACACCTGCTACCTGCTACCTATAAGGTTTTTAGAGTTATTGTCCCCCCTTAAGGTATCTGTTACTATTTGTTAACCTGAGTTTTGGATAAGCTGAAAGCATCCCAACTCGCAGTCAGAAAACCTTATGGTTTCTTAGAAATAACGATAAAATTGCCTTAATCCGAACTGACTTAAACAAGGGGCTTAAGCCCCTTGCCTAGGTCAGAAGAAAGCCCCTTGCTAAAAACCCCTACCACCTGCAACCTGCAACCTGACACCTGACACCTAACCTTATCAGATATTCTTAAACCGAACTGAGGTTATTTGTTAGTTTCAAAAATTGACATTTTTGAGAATAGAAAAACCCTGCTGTAGAAGAGCCTTAATCATTTTGATTTAGATGTCAAAAATGCGCATTTTTCAGATTTTATTGTACTTAAAACCTTTGTTTAAAAAGGGTTTTGATTCTCAATGCAAACCCTAATTAATTTTTTTATAATCTCTAAAACAGTTTATTATATCTTTGTATGAAAGGAAATAATATCAAGTCAAAAATCATCGGTTTAACAGGGGGTATTGCTACGGGAAAATCAACGGTGTCTAATTATTTACGAGATAAATATTATATTCCTGTTTTTGATGCGGATATTTTTGCTCGTGATGCTGTCAAAGTGGATTCTCCTATTTTTGTTTCCATTATTGAAAGATATGGAAGTGATATTTTACTGGATAATAATACTTTAAATCGCTCTAAATTGGGAACTATTATTTTTAATGATATTCGAGAAAAAGAGTGGTTAGAAAGTCAAATTCATCCTTTTGTTTATAATTGTTTTCGGTCTTTAATTCCCACATTAACAGAAGAAATAAATATTTTTACAATTCCCCTACTTTTTGAAGCAAATATGACTGATTTAGTCTCAGAAATTTGGGTTGTTACCTGTGATTATGAACAACAATTAACTCGTTTACAAAGTAGAAATAATTTATCTAAAAAAGATGCGATCGCACGTATTAATAGTCAAATGTCTTTAACAGAAAAAGTGCAGTTAGCTGATGTAGTGATTGATAATAATGGTAATTTAACTCAATTAATAGCTCAAATAGACGGAATTATGTCAAGCTATTTTCATAAAAATTAACAATCAAAATTAATCACTCAGAACTCAGAACTCCAAACTCTTTCCCCTTTTCTGATAACCTAGATAAGGCACTAAATTTTTTATAAAAACTGTTTATAGTATGAATGCAACCGTTGATAATGAAAACACTATTGTAATTGGATCTCGGAAAAGCCAATTGGCATTAGTGCAAACTTACTGGGTAAAAAAAGAATTAGAAAATAGTTTCCCCGATATTGAGTTTGAAGTGGAAAAAATGAGTACTCAAGGGGACAAAATTTTAGATGTGGCATTGGCAAAAATTGGAGATAAAGGTTTATTCACAAAAGAATTAGAAGTAGGGATGCTTAATGGCGATGTAGATTTTGCCGTGCATTCTCTGAAAGACTTACCCACCAATCTTCCCGAAGGCTTAATGTTAGGTTGTGTTACTCAAAGAGTTAACCCTGCGGATGCTTTGGTAGTTCATGAAAAACATAAAGATAAACAATTAGAAACCTTACCAGAAGGCTCTGTGATTGGTACTTCTTCCCTCAGACGTTTAGCACAATTACGTCATCACTTCCCCCATTTAACCTTTAAGGATGTTAGGGGTAATGTTAACACTCGTTTAGCAAAATTAGACGCTGGAGAATATGATGCTATTATCCTAGCAGTGGCAGGACTAGAAAGATTAGGAATGGGCGATCGCATCCATCAAGTAATACCAGCAGAAATATCTCTTCATGCTGTAGGACAAGGGGCTTTAGGTATCGAATGCCGTACAGGAGATGAAAAAGTATTACAAATAATTAAATCCATTGAAGACCCTAATACCCGTGATTGTACCCTAGCTGAGCGCTCTTTTTTAAGGGTTTTAGAGGGTGGTTGTCAAATTCCTATCGGTGTTAATAGTTCTTTAGAAGGAGACAATTTAACTTTAATTGGTATGGTTGCCAGTTTAGACGGACAAAAATTACTAAAAGATAGTGTAACAGGCGATCGCACCCAAGCGGAAAAGCTAGGAGCAGATTTAGCAGACAAACTAAAGCAACAGGGTGCAGGAGAAATCTTAGCCGAAATTTTAGCGGAAATTGAAAGATAATTATATTAATTCGGAATTAGGAATTAGGAATTAGTAATTTAAGACAAAGCAATAAAGAAACCCCTCTGTGTCTCCCTTTAAAAGAAACCCCCCTTTATCCCCCCTCTCAAGGGGGGAGGGCAAAAGTGTTTAATTAACCTCCTCCTGATACCCCAATACCCCCATCACCTCATCTCCCTCTCTCCTGAACTCATCCCCTCCCTTTCTCAAATAAATGCTCAAACTATTTTGGAGTAAACTGATAAGAGATAAAACAGCCATCGTCGCTTTAACCATTTTAAGTTTTATCATTATTGCGATTATTTTCCTTCCTCTGGTTTATACTACTCCTATCGATATGATTGATTTTAGTCAGTCATCTTTACCCCCTAATTGGCAACACCCTTTTGGAACAAATGATCTAGGTCAAGATCAATTAGCGAGAATTTTATTTGGTGGCAGAGTATCCCTAACAGTGGGTATAACTTCCATGATAGTCGCTATTAGTGTCGGGACAATGGTAGGTGCGATCGCAGGTTATTATGGTGGAGTGATAGATAATATATTGATGCGCATTACAGATATTTGTCTTTCCCTTCCTCAATTACCTATTTTGTTATTAGTGATTTATCTTTTTCGAGATCCAGTCAAATCCTTGTTAGGAGCAGAATTAGGGATTTTTAGCCTAGTAGTTTTAATTATTGGCTTACTAAATTGGATGTCTGTAGCAAGATTAGTCAGAAGTTCATTCTTGCAAATTAAAGAAAGAGAATTTATCAGTGCCGCCCGTAGCTTAGGTGCAAATTCTTTACGCATTATGTGGCAACATATTCTCCCCAATGTTATTAACATTATTATTGTTGCCGCTACCCTCGCCGTCGGAAACGGGATTATAGTTGAATCAACCCTGAGTTTTTTAGGTTTAGGGTTTCCTCCAGATATTCCCACTTGGGGAAGAATGTTGTATGAAGCCCAAGAATATTTGCCAACATCTCCTCATATGGCAATTTTCCCCGGTTTAGCAATTTTTCTTACCGTTTTAAGCATTAATTATCTAGGAGATAAGTTTAATTAACTTTGGTTCTTCAGAGTGTGGTTATGATAAATCAATAAAAAATAACTTCTATAACCTTTATTGAATAGTGTTTATAGTAAAATAAAAATTAAAAGTTTATAAATTATTATTTAATAATCCCCTATTGCCTATTGCCTCTTGCCTCTTGCCTACCCTAACTAATAATTTACACGACGAGAAGTGATAAAGCCTTAACTTTACTTTTCCCATCGAGAATTTTATCTCGAAATCAGGTTGATCATGAAATCATGGGTTCGTATAAACCGAACTTGTCAAGATTTGATAACCATAAAAATCTGTTTTGTAAAGCTATTGCAATAAAACTTTACATAAGTTAACATAGAGGTGTAGTCAAGCAAAGGAGCTTGAACATTATGGCAATTTTAATCACATTATTTGTAATCGGTTGGTTAGCAGTATCTATTATTGGTACTCAGGCTTATTTTCGAGGAGAACAAAGCAAAACCATTCACGAACGTAATTGGAATTCTGAATCTTTTGATCAGTTAGCACAATCCGTTACAGGTCAAGAAACAGATTATTTAGTGAGAGTACCTGCATATTACTTCGATCCTCGTGTGACTAGACAAAATAGCTAGGATATATCTCACAATCGTTAGAACAAAATTGAAACTATTTCCCATCGACTAAACTTTATTTAAAGAAAACGGAGGTTGAATTCAATCAGCCTCTATTTTTTTATTTATTAGTAATAAAACCCCTTAATTTTTGAAAACAATGGGAAAAATCTTCTACGGGATTAAAATCATTAACTGTTAAGTTTGCGTCAATATAGTTATTATCATGGTCATTGCAATTATAATCTCTTGAGATGTTTTCTTGTGATAACAAATCAGACAGAAAACTCCCAGTAATTTCTAAATATTTATTTAGTTCTTCTTCACTAAAATCAGGTTTAACTAACCTCACAAATTCATAATTAAAACTGTGTTGAATTTTACCTTTTTTTTGCCATACATTCAGAATTTGCTCTACGGAAATAGCTTTTAACCTGCCTTGATAAATAGCTTCAGTGACTGCTAAGGGTAGCCAATTATGAGGATAAATTTTTGTCCATTTAACTATTAATTCCCTAAATTGATAGCCACTGAGATCAAAGCTATAGTATTTCATTAAAATGATACTTTCTTGAATTTGACTCAAACTTTCATTCACGTTTTTATATAGAAACTGATCCAAAGTCCATTGTAAATCAATTATCACAAAAATCAATTCTAAATTTGAGAATTAAGAAAACATCTTTATTTCTAATATGATCTAAGTAGATGTAGAATTAAGACTGATAATTAAATCATTAAAATCGCGATCGCCTCCGTTGGCTAAATCTTCAAAACCAAAGGTGTTATCGGCTAGGAGACGAATATGATCTAATTTATCAGTATTTGCCCCCAAAAAAGGAAAATAAACATCTGCTAAACCATTTAAAGCATCCTCAAAACTACCGTTACTGATAATAAAAGGTGCAAATAATTGACCTCCTTCTAAAAACCCAGAAATTGTCTTAGTTTGCTGATTCTCTACTTGTATTAAATCAAGGGTTTGAACTCTATTTTCGAGAGCTATTTGTTGATAGTTTGTACTTTCGGGAGAAACTCCCCCCACATTACCCAATAAATCATCGATGGCATAAAAACCAACTAGATTATCGAAAGCGGCTTCTCGATAAACAGAGACATTAACGGGAACAGATTCTTCAAATTCTGTTAAATCAATAATTTCAGACGAGTTATTTTGTTTAATAATTGGACTGTTAGAGATATTATCATTTACACGACTATTAACGGATAATGTCATTTCATCATAAGTAGAATTATCTCCGTCTGTTTGCCACGCTAAATTAAACTCATTGTCTCCCAAGATTGTGACTTCTAAAGGGTTAAAGTTCTTATGGTTAAAGGTTGAACCAAAAAACACTTGATTAGAGTCAGTATTCCCTTGAATTACATCTTTTGCTGTGGCATTTTCGATAAAGAAAAAGACGATGCGATCGCCATTTTGTAAATTTTCAATAGTTCGGGTTAATTGAGTTTGTTCAAAACCGTTGGGTAAATTATTTAGGGCGGAAAAAATTACTTGACTTTGAGATAATGCTTTTTGCATATATTCTTGGTCATTAGGATTAAATTGATTACCTTGATTATCGGTAATTGTACCTTGTTCATTTTCCACGATGAAAAAACCTACCTCATTCACGGATTCGGAATTAGCACCGAGAAGTTGAAAATCAAGTTGACTAGCAGAAGAATTACTAAGGATTGAAAAAATATCGTTATTTAGGCGTGTTAGTTGGGTTTCTGGATTGACAACATTCACGGAGAAAAATTCGTGATTATTGTTGATATTCTCGTCATAAGCAGGATGACTTACTTCTAAACGATTAGTTAACTCACCTAATGCGGTGGGCGTTATTGTCACTTCAACGATTTTTGTTTCCTTTGCTCCTAAAGTATCAATATTGAATATAAGCTCTTTTCCTTTTTGCTCTACTGGTAGATTAGCAGAGATGAATTCCCCATTATCTTTTAATTTACTAACAATTCTTAAATCTGTCGCAGTGCGATCGCTATCATTTTTTAATTCTAATTGGTAAGTAAAAGGTTGATTAATAACTGCGTCAGTGTCGGGAAGTATATATTCTAAAGAAATATCAATGGTTTCTGTAATGGTGATAAAGTCAGAGGAGTAAACTAAAACAGGCTCGTTCTGTTCATCAATAGCTCTTCCATAGATAAAATAAGTACCCGGGGCAATACCTTTGGTATTCCAAGTAAAAGAATTTTTATCTTCAGGTAAAGCATGGCCAATGAGTAAACCATCAAAGTTTTTATTATCATGATCGAGAAAGAAAGAAACTGTTGCATCGGAATCAACATCTTCTAATTGGTAAGGAATATTAACGGTGGAATCTTCCTCTATCACTGTAGGAGTTTCTATCTTTAAACTTGGTTTTTCCGTTTCTCCTAAGACTGCATGATAAGCAACTTCTCCCACTTGAGATAAAAAATCTTCTTGCACCTTTATATCCCAAACTCCCGCCGCAGGATTATCAATTTTGACAACTTTGCCTTCCGCATCGGTCAAAAAATCAACAAATTCAATTCCATTAGCCATGAATTCATCTTCTGTTAAAAATTCGCCGTTAGGGGTTTCAATAATAATCTCAACGTCATTGACAGAATTTTCCCAAGTGGCTTCTAAAAAGAGAGATTCTGTTCCTTCAGAAATAGTCCAACTACCAGTTTCTTCCGCAGGAGGATGACCTATGGTTCTTATATCACCATTAAAAGATACTTCCACTCCAAAAGTACCAATAACGGGAACATGACCCCAAAAAGCAACAAAATCATTGGAGGAATTTCCATCATTAATAAATTGAAAGGCATAATCTGCACGAATGCTTTTCCCACCGACAAAAGGGACAGAAAAGCCACCGATTTTTTTCGGGATATTAATGGAAATATCACCATCGATAACAACATCGAAGTTTGAGTTAATTGTAAACTGATCACTACTGGTAATTAGTCCATTAAAAATATCAAGGTTAACATCTGCCGAAATCGTTTTACTACGACTGTCTAGTACTAATGTTCCATCTCCTTTGACGATATTAGGATCAAATAAATCGAGAGTTGCGGCTAAGGCTAAAACTTCTGATGTGTATAAAACATCTCCTTTTATGGAAATAAAGTCTGCTAAATCAACTCTGTTATTAGGTACACCTAAAAAACCAGGTACAGAAATACTGCCTCCATCAGGGACACCGGCATCTATCTCAATATCACCGATAAAAACTGGTTCTGAGGTTTGTATTTTGCCATCGGCTTCCACTCCTTCAAAAATAGAATAACGTCTATCGGAAATATATACTTCACGTTCTATCTCTTCCAATCTATTAGTAACGAAACTATCTGGATACTTTTCCTGTAGAGACTGGCGGATTTCTTCCGCATTCCCACTTCCGACTTCTATTTTTTCAATCTCTTTAGGATAATAGATCAGACCCAACTCTCTTTCAAATACAATAAATTCTCTAATTGAATCCGGGTCAA
Organism: Cyanobacterium aponinum PCC 10605; assembly: GCF_000317675.1. Taxonomy (NCBI): domain Bacteria; kingdom Bacillati; phylum Cyanobacteriota; class Cyanophyceae; order Chroococcales; family Geminocystaceae; genus Cyanobacterium; species Cyanobacterium aponinum. The sequence goes on along the minus strand of NC_019776.1, from coordinate 378,996 downwards.
TAAACTTATTGTCTTCATTAATAATTGCACTAGCTATCTTTATACCTTCATCTCCGAGAGTTGTATTTGTTAAATCAATTCCTGCATTCTCTTGGGCGAGAATATTCTCTACATCTCCTCCAAAACCATTTAAAGTAACTCCTTCAAACAGAGGAATACCGTTTTCTGCATCCAATTGAAATGCGATCGCATCTAACTTTCCATCCAGAAAAGAAATATCTCCTTCTAATTGAATACCATCGGGAATATCTAAAATAGCATCTGCCGAAAGACTATCATCAGTGGTATCAATACCTAAAACAAATTGTTTCAGTTCTAATACATCTTCAACAATAACTACATCGGATAAAGAAACATCCCCATCTACTGACAAAACAGGATTACCATTAAGATCAATTTCAATAAATCCGGGAGGATCAAAATCAGCACTAACGCTAATATTACTAACCGGGATAAATCCAATTAAAGAAGCATCTCCTTGAAGTACAAAAGATTCTGGATTCTCTGAAATATCAAGAGAAAGATCATTAGTTTCTAAGGTGAGACTACCAAGACGAAATTCTCTTTGTCCCGATAATTCTATTTCACCTCCATTTAAACTAACCCCCCCAGAATTAATCACAATAAAATTATTGTCTTCAATAGCGACAGTTTCTTCTCCGAGAATCTCTGGTAAAGTAATACTCCCCTGAATTTGTAAACCTGCTGAAGTAATAGCAAGAGAAGTTAAATTAACACTAAAACCACTAATATTTAGTTTCGATGTAATTCTATCCCACGCCCTCCAAGCTGACTTCCTGCCGAAAAACTTGCTTCCCCAGAAAAAATCTCGATCACGAAGTGGCGCTGCGCGATCGCATCCCTTCTAATATTAGTAGAAATATCCCCATCCACAGTCATTTGCTCTGTGCCTAAATTCAGAGTGGTTTGTCCCTTAATAATTAAAACTTCACGACCATCAATGGTAATAGTGGTTGTATCATTTAAGGATGTTTGCAATAAATTGCTGTTATTATTAACCAAACTGAAATTTCCCGTAACCTCAAACGAACCAAAATTTTTAGTAATCATAATTCAATCATTAAGTTAAACAAAAAAAGCTGTCGGGGCGACAAAGAACTCAAAAAGCTGATTGTATAAGCCTTATAGCCCTCATCCCTTGACGATAATACCTGCTTTTCTGAGGAAATAAAGAGGTCAATTCTTGCCATTGTTCCTCAAAAACTGAGACTCCCTGAAGAAAATTTAGCCCATTAAAACCAATGGAGAAATCACTATATCTTTTATCACTTCTTCCTTTTTCCTTCGGTCTAACTAAGTATTCACTTATTCCTTTTCTTTTTATTTCCTCACCGCTAAATGTTGACCAACTATAGGCTAATGTTATTATGATTAATAAGGCTATTAATCGATCACCTTCTACTTTTGTACTTTCCAAATTATAGCCTCCTAATTTGAAATCTCTAAACATTTCCTCGATACCCATTCTTTTTTTATAAGCCGAGATAGTCTCCGGTAAACTTTTTAAATTTGTTAACAAAAACCACGGCTCTTTACTAGATTTATGACGATATTTTCTTCGCCATTTTCCTACTAAACTTGCTCCTGTAAATCCTTTACTTTTGGTTACTTTTACCCCTTGATAATAACAAGACATACCCGGACATAAATATAATTCATTTAGCTGAGTCCAAATTTCTGATATTTGTATGTATTCGTTCTTTTTTAAACGTAGAGCAAAATAAACCTTACCTTGATATAGTAACCATTTGGCTAAGTCCACAGAGCAAAATTCTCTATCTCCTAAAACTACAATTTTATAGTCTTTTAATAAGTTTAAACTAGGAGCTAGTACTTCTTTTTGTTCTTGAAAATTGCTACTACCTTTTTTATTTAGGAGTTGAAAATAAATCGGAATAGCTCGATGATGATAAATTAAACTTACCATTAGTAGATTAATTACACCCCACTGAGTTCTATCAATGACTAAATAAATGATTGTTTTCCTGTGCCATTGTTGCAATATCCACTGTTTAATAATGGGAAACCAAACTTTGTTAATATTCCATTGTTTTAAACTTAAAAATCTCTGTAATTTCTTAACTCTGCTTCGTAATTTAATAGGATAAGGAAAACGTCGAGCTATTTCTTCTAGTCGAATAGTTTTGAGATTCTGAAGTAGATTGAGTAGCAGATAAAGGGTTAAATATTGAGGTAAATTAAATTGATTCTTTAAATGTTGTTGATAAATATTAGGAAGTTGAAACATTTTTTCAGGCAAAGATAATATTTTGCTCCAGAATATCTAATTTTGCGAGAACTTTAACATTGAAATCCTTTTATCATCAATACTTCCCGCTCCCTTGTCGCCCCCACAGCAAAAAAAGTCTTTTTTTAATTTCTTTTTGAGATTATATGTACACAAAAATTGTCTATAAACACACAATAATCTTAGAAGAAAAAGAGTTTAACTTTCTTCTAGTAAAAATAGTAACCAAAGTATTATCAATTGTTAAAAGTATTAATTATTCAAGTTTTATACTGAAATTTCGCAAGAAAATACTTTTTAAATAAAATATAGTTTGATTACCTAAACGTAATCCTAAAACAAAAAAAATGTAAAGCTCATCAGAACTTTACAAAACTTAACGACAAATTTTAGTTTAAGCCAAATTGAATTTTGATAACTTCAAATAAAGAGAAATAAGTTAAGAAACTGATTAATTAAATACACACAATTTTTTACTTTCTAAATTACTTGAGTTCAAGGAGAAAATTACTAAAAAATAAGGAATTGAGATCGATAATCACTTAAGTTCGAGAAAAGAAATATTGAAAAATAAGACATTGAGGCTCATAACCAATAAAACTTGATCATCAAAAAAATAATTAATCTTAGGAACAAATTACAAAAATTAATTCAAATGTAGTTTATCTCAATTATAAATACTTTTACCCGCTTAATTTTCTCTCCTTCAGTAAACAATTTTATATCGAGTTCAAGCTAAATTATTTAACCGTTGCCCCAAATTCATTAATTAAAATTTCCTTCAAAACGGATTTTAAATCATCACAGGGAATACTTTTTTGTTTGAGACTGCCTAAATGAGCATCCTTGCCCACTTTTCCCCCCATAAATAAGTTAACACCCTCTACCACCTGCCCATCTTTTTTCGCTTTAGTACCCATTAAGCCAATGTCCCCTGCTTGAGCCTGTCCGCAAGAGTTAGGACAACCTGTCCAATGAATTCTGACTTTAGAGGGAATATTTAGTTCATTATCTAATTCTGTGGCTAGTTTCACCGCTCTTTGCTTAGTTTCTACCAAGGCAAAATTACAATAACGAGCCCCTGTACACGAAATTACAGAACGGCTTAAAGGTGTAGGATTAACTCGATAGCGTTCTAAAATTGGTTCAGCAAGAAATGCCTCTACCCTGTCATTGGCTACAAAAGGAATAATAAAATTTTGTTCCACTGTTGCCCGAATTTCTCCGTTACCATAAACATCCGCTAAACGAGCAATTTCAAATAAACCCTCCGCATCTAAATGCCCAACAGGAATATGAATACCGATATAACTATAACCCTCTTGCTTTTGAGGATTAACCCCTAAATGATCTCTTTTTTCTAAGGTAATTTCATCTTTCGGGGCGGCAAATTGTAAGGATTGTCCTAGTTTTTTCTCCACTTCAATGCGAAAACGATTCATACCCCATTTATCAATTAACCACATTAAACGGGCTTTTGCTCTATTTTCCCTCAAACCTTCTTCCAATGCACACTCACTATAAACACTAAGAATAGCCGCGCATAATTTCAATACTTCTTCATTAGGTCTTACCCAAACATCCATAGGAATAGACTCTGCGCACCTTTGAGCGGATAAGTAACCCCCCACCACAACATTAAAACCTAATTCACCATCTTTATAGGCGGGTAAAAATGCTATATCATTCAATTCAGCGTGAATAGAATTATCTTTACTACCTTCGATCGCAATGTTTAATTTACGAGGGAGACTACTAAACTCATAACTACCCTGTCCATGGTTAGTAATCAAATCCTGTAATTTTTGATTTAATTCTCTGGTGTCAATTAACTCATGAGGGTCAATTCCAGCAACAGGAGAACCCGTTAAATTACGCACATTATCCATTCCTGACTGAATCGATGTCATGCCCACCGCTTCCAATTTACGAAAAATATCTGGTATATCCTGTAAATGAACTCCCCTTAATTGAATATTTTGACGGGTAGTAATATCAGCTTTTCCATCCTCCCCATAACGTTCAATAATTTCCGCAAAAGTGCGTAATTGTTGGCTGTTGAGAATACCATTAGGAGTGCGTAACCTAAGCATAAATTTCCCCGGAGTTACTGGGCGAAAAAAAATCCCCAACCACTTTAAACGAACAATGAGGTCATCTTCATCCATTGCTTCCCAACCCATTTGAGCAAACTTTTCTATTTCTTCCTTAACATCCAAACCGTGTTTTGCTTCTTTTACTTTTTCAATTTTATTTAGTTTCACTTTTTTTGTGGTGGTGGTATTTACAGCAACAACCATAATTTGTCCTCGGTTAATATATTGAATACAAATAAATATTTAAAGACTTATATACTTAACTGCCCAATACATTATTAATTTGATTCTTAAGATTTTGTAACTTTGACTACTAAATAAAGACACATTTTCTTTTTGCACATAATTTTAATTCGTTTTTTGCATCTATCAGAGATGGAGGCTTAGGAATTAGGGGCGAATGGCCATTGGCCCGTTCAGGAAGAAGTTATTAACTAACCTCAGTTCGGTTTAAAAATATTGGATAAGGGTAGGTGTCAGGTTTCAGGTTGCAGGAACAGCAGGTGTTGAGAGAAAGTAATAAATAACGAGTAATGAGTAACAAATAATGAGTGTTCGGGGTTTTTAATTCCTAATTCTTAATTTTTCCTTTGCCCTCCCCCCTCGAGAGGGGGGATAAAGGGGGGTTCGCCTCTTGCCTCTTGCCTCTTGCCCTTTGCCTTTTTCTCCATCATTCATAGATGAAAATTTATCCCGAACTCAGGTTAACTATCGACTATTTACCTTTGCCTTTTGCCTATTCCCTGCCTTAACCAGAAAATTTTAGAATGAATCAGCCCTGCCTAGCTTTGCCCCTTATTCTGCATTAGTGAGATAATGGGATTAAGAGAAAGTTTTGTTATAAAATATCATGGATCTTGCAAACTTAAGAAACGAATATACCCTCAATGGTTTACAAAGAAAACAACTACAAGAAGATCCTTTTAAACAATTTGAATTATGGTTTCAACAAGCCTGTGATGCTAATTTGCCCGAACCTAATGCTATGAATTTAGCAACTGTTTCCCCAGAAGGACAACCAACGCAAAGAATTGTCCTGTTAAAATATTTTGATAGAAGGGGATTTGTTTTTTTTACCAACTATGGAAGTAGGAAAGCCCTTCAAATTAATGGTAATAATCGAGTTTCTCTATTGTTTTTTTGGATAGGTTTACAGCGTCAAGTACAAATTTGTGGCAGTGCTGATAAAATTTCCACTATGGAATCACTGAAATACTTTACAACTCGTCCTCGTGGCAGTCAAATTGGTGCATGGTGTTCTCAACAAAGTAGTATAATTTCTTCTCGAAAAATATTGGAGTTACAGTTTGAGGAAATTAAACAGAAATTTCATAATCAAGAAATTCCCCTTCCAGCTTCTTGGGGAGGTTATCGGGTAGTGCCGAATAGTTTTGAGTTTTGGCAAGGACGAGAAAATAGACTTCACGATCGCTTCTACTATACAAAATTAGATAATAATGATTGGGAAATTAGGAGATTAGCCCCATAAATTTTGATTTTTACTGCCATTGTTTGTTTTTTAATTATTTTCCTCGTGAATTTATCCATGTCTTAACTATCTATTAACTTTTACTTAATATCTTCTGGTTACTCTATAGGGTGATCTACCTTGCAAAAATTAAGGTTTTGATAAATCCTCAGTACCAAGATTAAGGATATTTATGACAATTAATCTAAATTTGATAGGAACTTATGCTACAGGACAGTTTGATGAGGGTGCGGCGGAAATCCCAGCGTTTGATCCCTCTACTAACCGTCTATTCGTAGTAAATGCCGAAGCTGTCACCGTTGATGTTTTAGACCTTTCCAACCCTAATAACCCCGTTAAAATCGGGGAAATAGACGCTTCAGCTTTAGGAGGAGTCGCAAACAGTGTTGCCGTTAAAAATGGTATAGTTGCGATCGCGATCGAGGCTAATATAAAAACCGACAACGGTAGTGTTGCTTTCTTTAATAGCGATAGTGATTTCAGTAACCCTGTTAATCCCGTTAATACCGTAACTGTTGGGGCATTACCTGACATGGTGACATTCACCCCAGACGGAATGAAAGTATTAACCGCTAATGAGGGAGAGGCTAATGATGATTATAGCGTTGACCCTGAAGGTTCAATTAGTATTATTGATATAAGCACAGGAGTGGAAAATGCTTCTGTTACCAATGCTAATTTTAATGCTTTCGACAGTCAAAAAGATGCTTTAGTCGCACAGGGAGTACGCATTTTTGGTTTAAATGCCAGTGTTTCTCAAGATTTAGAACCTGAATATATTGCTTTTTCTGCTGACTCTCAAACTGCATACGTCACACTACAAGAAAATAATGCTTTAGCAGTTGTAGATGTTACCACTGGTACTGTTTCTGGTATTGTACCTTTAGGATTCAAAAACTATAATGCTTCACCCAATTTAGAAACAGCATTTTTTGAAGAATCAGAATTACCCATTATTGGAACTTCTCAAACTAGAGGAGATATTCGTTTAGGCGGTTTTTCTGGGTTAACTTTCCTAGGTATGAATGATAGTGGGAATTACGAATTTCTCACTCATATGGATTTAGGTCCTTCAGAAACAGGAAATAGAGATATTAACGATGATGGAGTAGAGGAGAGAGTTCGCACCTATCTAATTCCTGATTTACAACCCCGTTTAGTTAAATTTGAGTATAATCCTAATAATGGTGATACAAATATTCTTGATCAGGTTTTACTTACTCGTCAAGATGGTTCTCCTTTAACGGGTTTACCAAACTTACCTACAGATGACGGTGGTAGAATTCCCATCGATGAGGATGGAAATATTCTCGATTTTGATCCCCTTGGTGCGGATTTAGAAGGTTTGATTCAAGCCCCCGATGGTACTTTTTGGGCGGCCGATGAATATCGTCCTGCTTTATATAAGTTCTCTGCTGAAGGCGTTTTAATTGATCGTTTTGTCCCCGAAGGTTTACCTGCTGAAGTTGGTACAGGAGTTTTTCCTGAAGCATACAACACCCGTCAGGCAAATAGAGGTTTTGAAGCGATCGCATTTCAAGATGGAAAAGTATATGCCTTTGTGCAGTCTCCTTTTGATAATCCCGACAGTGGTGAAACTGCAACCACCAGAATTTTAGAATTTGATCCAGTTAGCGAAACTGTGACAGGTGAATATCTCTATATTCAAGAAGACATTGGCGGTGGTAGCGATAAAATCGGCGATGCGGTGGCTACTAATAAAAACGGGGAATTTTTGGTCATTGAAAGAGATTCTAGCCTTGAAGCTGATTCTCAAAAAGTTATTTTCCGCATTAACTTAAACGATGCTACTAACTTACAAACCCTTCCTGATGATGTTTTGGAAGGAGATGAAACCTTTGACAGTTTAACTCCTGAAGAATTAGCTCAAAAAGGTATTAATCCTGTTACAAAAGAAGTTGCAATTAACCTAACAGAAATCGGTTATGACTTCACCGATAAACCTGAAGGTTTGACTGTCATCGATGAAACTACCATCGCCGTTATCAATGACAATGACTTTGACGAAGCCGGTATTCCCATCGGTTTAGGTATTATTTCCTTAAATAATGCCCTTGATGCTAGTAACCGTGACGACTCCATTAATATTCGTAACTGGCCCGTATTTGGTATGTATCAACCAGATGCGATCGCATCCTACGAAGTTGATGGTCAAACTTACTTAGTTACTGCTAATGAAGGAGATGCAAGAATTCGTCCTGACGGTGACTTAGAAGATGATCAGGGTAACGTTATCATCGAAGAAGGTGAAATTTTCAACGAAGAAAATCGAATTAATGATATTATCCTTGATCCCGTTGCTTTTCCTAATGCTCGTCAGTTACAAGAAAATGATCAATTAGGTCGCTTAAACATTACCAATACCCTCGGAGTCAGCGATCGAGCTATTTTTGTAGCCGAACTTACTCCAGATCAAGAAGTACCTCCTGCCATGAGTGATGCAGAGGGTGAATCCTTTGCGTTTGTGGATGATAACGGCTTCCTCAACGTCGAGTTACAAGTAACAGGAGTTGACTTTGGCGCGGTTACAGGAAATCCTTTAACTGCCGATACAGGGGATGATGTCATCTTACTCCATATCCATGAAGCCATGAGAGGCATGAATGGAGGCGTTGTTTGGGACTTATTAGCAGATCCAGACACAGAAATTTTAATTGACAATGAGGGAAATGCCACTTTAACAAGTATTTGGCAGGAAAGCGATATTCCCAAAACTCCTCAAGGAGAAGATACTAACTACTACTTCAACCTACACACCGAGAGAAACCCCGGAGGTGAATTAAGAGGACAAATTCAAGGTGAAATCGCTTATGAAGAGCTTTACGCCTACGGTTCTCGTTCTTTTTCTATCTGGGATAGTAACGGTAACTTAGTATTTGATAGTGGGGATGATTTTGAACAAATCACAGCAAGTCTAATTCCTGACGACTTCAACTCCAACAACGACGAAAACGGTTCTTTTGATGCTCGTTCTGATGATAAAGGACCTGAACCCGAAGGAGTAACCGTTGGTGAGATAAATGGAGTGCCTTATGCTTTTGTCGGCTTAGAAAGAGTCGGTGGAGTAATGGTTTATGATATTAGCGATCCCACTGATGCTAAATTCGTTCAATATATCAACAACCGTGACTTTAGCGTTGACGCTCAATTAGAAGATGGCTCACCAAATCCAGAAGCAGGAGATTTAGGACCAGAAGGTTTAGTATTTATTAGTGCGGAAGATAGTCCTAATGGAATTCCCCTATTAGTAGTTGCAAATGAGGTTAGTGGCACAACTAGCGTCTATGAAATAGATGACGGCTTTACTCGTCCAAATCAACCATCCCAAATGAAGGGTTTAGGAGATTTTGTCACAGAGCCTGTATTCACTATCGGACAAATTTTTAATGGTAGTCAAGGTTATTATGTTCCCCCCGGTATTCTTGATGGTTTAGGAGCATTCGCCCTCGATGAAGACACTATTCGTGTTTTAGCTAACCATGAGTTAGGCAGTGAAGTCGGTTACGCTTATACCCTCGCCAACGGTACTCAATTAACTGGTGGACGAATTAGCTTCTTTGACATAAACAAAGATACTCGTCAATTAGAAGACGTAGGACAAGCCTATGACACCATTATTAACCGTGCTGGAGAAGTGGTGGACGAAGCCAGTGACCTTGATTTTATGGGACTAGATCGCCTCTGTTCTGCTCAATATATCGAAGCAAACCAATTCGGAGAAGGACGTGGCTTAGTCGATGGCTTATTCTTCACAGGAGAAGAAACCGATGGCGGTTCAGAATTTGTTTTAGATCCTGAAACTAATACCCTTTATGCAGTACCTTGGATGGGACGTGCCGCATGGGAAAGTGTCACTGAATTAGATACGGGAACTACCGATAAAGTAGCTTTATTAATTGGAGACGATCGCGGTGGAGCTCCCTTATTACTCTATGTGGGTGAAAAAGGTCAAGGTGAAGGTGCTGACATCCTCATCCGTAATGGTTTAGCCCAAGGCAAACTCTATGTTTGGGTCGCCGATAGTGGTGAAACTACCCCTGAGCAGTTTAATGGCACAAATGAACAACGTTCTGGTAGTTTTGTCGAAATCGACTTTTATCGTCCTGATTTAGCAGGAAACGGAGAATATGACGAATTAGGTTTTGCTACCCAAGAAAAACAAGATGCTTTAGCCGAAGAAGTAGGTGCATTTAAGTTCTCTCGTCCCGAAGATTTAGCCACCAGTCCTGATGATGGTACTGTAGCAGTATTAGCTTCTACTGGTCGTGATAGTTTATTCCCTAGTGATAGTTGGGGTACAACCTACGAAATCGATGCGGATTTCAGCGACTTAGATAACATCACCGCTCAACTAGATGTCCTCTATGACGGCGATGATGCAGGAAATGGACAGTTTGCCGGTCCTGATTTTGGTTTACGCAGTCCAGATAATTTAGAATGGGCGGATAACGGCTTAATCTACATTCAAGAAGATCGCTCTATAGATGAATTCGGTTTAACTTCAGGAGAGGAAGCCTCTATCTGGGAATTAAATCCCGAAACAGGAGTATTAAATCGTATTGCTCAAATAGATCGCACGGCAGTTCCTGAAGGACAAACTGACGGAGATCCTGATGATATAGGTGATTGGGAATCATCAGGTATCATTGATGTTTCTAACTTATTTGATGAAACTCCTGGTTCATTATTTTTGTTTGATGTACAAGCTCATTCTATCCGTGATGGTATTATCGCTGAGGAAGGTTTAGTACAAGGTGGTCAATTAGCTTTCTTAGAAAATACAAATCCTACTTTCACCTTACAATTACTCCACGCATCCGATCAAGAAGCAGGTATCCCCGCTTTACAAGATGCCATCGGCTTTTCTGCGGTCTTAAATGCCTTAGATGCCCAGTATCTTAATACCTTGAAATTATCTTCAGGGGACTTATTCATCGCAGGACCTTTCTTCAATGCTAGTCGTGATATTTACGGTGAAGTTGGTATTGCCGATATTCTCATTCAAAATGAATTAGGTTGGGATGCGGCCGCCGTTGGTAATCATGAATTTGATGCAGGACCTGAAGCTTTCTATAATGCGATCGCACCTAATGCCGACATTCAGGGTACAGGTATCGATCCTACTACTGGTTTCACTGGTGCTAATTTCCCTTACTTATCCACTAACCTTGACTACTCTACCGACAGCTCAGACCTCAAAGATTTAGTTGTACCCGCAGGAGAAGCCCCTGAATCTGCGAGTTTAACAGAAAGTGTAGTTGTGGACGTAAACGGTGAGCAAATTGGTGTGATTGGTGCAGTTGTACCTTATTTACCCCAAATTGCGAATATTGGTGGCATTACCATGTTAACTGACCCCAATAGCCGTGATATTGAAGAAAATGCCCAAGCCATTGCCGATAGTGTACAACCTTTTGTGGATGAGTTAGTTGCTCAAGGTATCAACAAAATTGTGTTGATGACTCACTTACAGCAGTTTGAAGTGGAACAAGCCTTAGCCTCTAAATTACGTCATGTAGATATTTTAATGGGTGGTGGTTCTCATCGTGTCATGGCTAATGATGATGATACTCTTCGTCAAGACGAAACCCAAACTCCTCCTGAGTTATTACAACCCTATCCTCAAGTTTTCCAAGATGCTGACGGCAATGATATTTACTTAATCAACACTGCCGCTAACTATCGTTATGTAGGACAGTTAATTGTTGATTTTGACGCAGAAGGAAATATTATCAGTGTTGGGGATGAAAGTGGTGCTTTTGCCACTGACATTGCAGGAGTCGATCGCCTCTATGAAGCCGATATTACTACTTTTGAGCAAGTTAAAGCCGTTGCGGATCCCGAATTGGTGGAAATCGTTGACGGAGTAGGTGACTTCATTAACGGTAAAGATGGTAATATCTTCGGTAACACAGAAGTTTGGCTCAACGGTTTACGCTCTAGTGTCCGCACAGAAGAAACCAACCTCGGTAACTTAACTGCTGATGCTAACCTCTGGTATGCGGAACAATATGGCTTAGAAATTGATATTTCCGTGAAAAACGGTGGTGGAATCAGAGATCAAATCGGTGTCTCTTTCATCGACGGTGGTACAAACGAGTTAATCCAGTTACCTCCCCAAGCTAATCCTGCGGTTGGTAAAGAAGAAGGAGATGTTTCTCAATTAGACATAGAAAATTCTCTCCGTTTCGATAATAAGCTCTCCGTTGCTGATATTTCCGCTCAGGGTATCAAAGACTTAGCAGAACATCTTGTCGCACAATGGGCAGAAGGAGCAACTCCCGGACAGTTCGGTCAAATTGGTGGCTTTAGTTTCAGTTTTGATCCTGATAATACCCCCATTGAGTTTACCCGTAATAATGACGGTGATGCTACTGGTGTGGCAACTCCCGGTGAAAGAATCCAAAACCTTGTTTTAAACCGTGAAGATGGTACTCAAGAAGCAATTGTTGTTGATGGAGAGTTAGTAGTTGATCCTAGCACTACCTACAAAATGGTGATTCTTGATTTCTTAGCTGGTGGTGGTGACGGTTATCCCGCTTTCTACTTTGAAAATGTAGTCAGACTTGATAGCTTAAATCCAGATAGCTTACCTAATAATTCAGATCTACCTATTGCAGGAGAGCAAGATGCCTTAGCGGAATACTTAGCTGAGTTTTTCCCAGATGGTTCTCAACCCTTTGATCAAGCTGATACCCCCATCGAAGAAGACACTCGCATTCAAAATCTTAACTTCCGTGAAGACACAATAATAGCTGATCCTACTGATCCTTTATTAGATACCACTATTTATCGTTTCCGTACAGGTGAAGGAACTTACATCTATGTGGAGAACGAAGAAAGACAACGTATCTTACAAGGTGGTTTTAACTTTGTAGAAGAAGGAGAAGCCTTCAAAGTTGCGCTAGAAGACGGAGAAAACTTAGAACCCATTTACCGTTTCCGTAACAATGACCTTGGAGGAGCTTATTTGTATGTGGGAGAAGCAGAGCGTCAAAGCATCAGACAAAACTTCACGAACTTTATCGAAGAAGGTTTAGCATTCTATACCTATGGTGCAGATGCCGAACAAGCTGATGATATTTTCCGCTTCCAAACTCAACCCGGAGGATATATCTTCGTAGGTGATGCAGAACGTCAAAGTATTGTAAACAGTGATTTCAACTTCGCACAAGAAGGAATTGCTTTTGAGGCTTTAGCATAATCTCGACAGAAGAAAAAATCCTCAAATTTTAGTTTGATATTGGTGGGTCATGCCCACCTTTTTTTATGAATTAAAATCACCATATATTATTTTTATATATGAAAATTTCCTGTGTCTCTATCAAAAAAATATTAATTATAAATTATCTTTTGTTTAAGAAAAAATTAAGTATTTAAACATAAAAATAAAATATAAAAAACATTTAAAAAGTTATATACTATTCCTGAAGGCTTAATCTTCATAAAAAGTAAAATATAGCATTTGTTTGACGGAAAAAAGTGTTTTGTATCCTTCAGTAAAGGTTTATAATCTCTATTAATCCTTAAACTTAATTCAAGTTGGGGATGGAATAAGCCAGTTTTCTTGTTGCAGTAAAATCTCCGAATTATGATTATGCTTACGTGTTTACTGGACTAAATAACTCGGTTTTACAGAATAAGTAATAAGTAAAAAAGTTAATGAAATATTACTAGCTATACTGATAGCTTTATCAATTGTGCAATGAACGAAATTCACATTTATTATTAGCTTTTGAAATAAAAATTATGGTTAATGATTCACAAAATAATTTAATTCTTCATGAGGGTTTTGATTACCAAGAAAATGGGGAATTACCCTTATTTACCATTACAGACAATGATGGTGGTGAAAAAACTTTTTTCTATGGCACGTCCAATTTTGACTATTTAGGCATTTTTGATGGTGACGGCGACGGAGGAGCAGACTTTAATGGTAATCCCACCGATGGTTTTAATACCTATACAGGATTTGATGATAACTATTTAGTAGCTTCTGACATTGACGGTTCATCAAGTACGATCGCACCTCCTGTGTTTTTAACATGGTCAGATTTAAATGTCAATGGTTTTAATAACCTTATTTTTTCGACAGATTTAGCCACCGAAGATAGTGACGAAGCTCTTGATTTTGACGATTTTGTCATTTTCGAGTATCGAGTTGATGGAGGTGTCTGGCAACCATTACTCGCCTTTGAAACTGCTGATGACTCTAGTTTTAATCAAAACACTTTTTTAGAAGATACTGATTTTGATGGTATTGGTGACGGCACATCTTTAACTTCATCCGCTCAAACTTTCGTTAAAAATCTAGCTGTCAACGGCACAAATCTTGATTTAAGGTTACAAATTCGTCTTGAAGCAGGTAGAGAAGACATCGGCATCGACAATATTAGTTTAGCTCCTTTAATCGGTTCATCTTTTGAAATTAGCGCCACGGATGCAGAAAAAGCAGAGGGAAATACAGGGATTACAGAATATACTTTTACCGTAACTCGCTCTGGAAACACCAGTGGTGAGGTTTCCGTTGACTATACTGTTTCTGGGGATGTAGATGGTACAGATTTTGGCGGAGTTTTACCTTCTGAAACCATAACTTTTGCTGACGGCGAAACCAGTAAAATTATTACTCTGTCTGTGATAGGAGATACCGATGCTGAATCTGATGAGACTGTAACGGTAACTTTATCTAATGCTACTAATAATGCAACTATTTCGGTTAACTCTGCTAATGGCATGGTAGTTAATGACGATTTTAATTTAGTCAAAATTCACGAAATTCAAGGAGACGGAGAAGTTAGCCCTGTTGTCGGACAACAATTTGCCATCGAAGCCATTGTGACTGGAGACTTTCAAGGTAACGATTTCCTCAGAGGTTTTTATGTTCAGGAAGAAGATACCGATATTGACGATAATCCTTTTACTTCTGAAGGAATTTTTGTTTTCGATAATAACTTTGGTGTGGATGTTAATGTTGGTGATAAGGTTTATATTACTGGAGAAGTAAGCGAGTTTTTCGGTGAAACTCAATTTGAACCCCTTTCTATTCAAATCACAGGCACAGGGGAAATCGCACCGACAGAAGTAATGTTACCCGTTGCTACGGTGATTAATGCCGATGGAAGATATATCGCTGATTTAGAGGCTTATGAGGGAATGTTAGTTAATTTCCCCGATACCCTCACCATCTCAGAAATGTTCAATTTAGACCGTTTTGGGGAATTTAGAGCCATTCAGGGCGATCGCGCTTTTCAATTTACCCAAATTAATGAGCCTGATGTTGATAATTTTGATGCTCATTTACAAGATGTAGCTAGTCGCACTATTACCATTGATGACGGCAAAACGGTACAAAATCCCAATCCGATTATTTTCCCTGACGGAAATTTAGATACTGCTGACTCCTTCCGTATGGGTGATGCGGTTAATAATTTAACTGGAGTAGTGCGTTTTAGTCGTGGTAGTGGCGGATCTGGTGATGAAACTTTCCGTATTATGCCCACAGAAAACCCAGAATTTGAGCAGGTTAACCCTCGCCCTGAAACACCCGAAGATGTGGGAGGACGTTTAAAAGTAGCTAGTTTCAACCCATTGAACTTTTTTACTACCATTGACGACGGACAAACAGATACAGCAGTGGGACAAGAACCCAGAGGAGCAGATGATTTAACCCGTTTTGGGGGTAATCCTCCTGCTAGTGATAATCCTAATGCGGAATTTGAGCGTCAACTAGACAAGTTACTCACCACTTTAGTTCAACTAGATGCAGATGTCATTGGTTTACAGGAGTTAGAGAATTATTTTGGTAGTGACTCTGAACCTCCCATTGCTACTTTAGTTAATGCTTTAAATGAGCGTCTTGGGGCGGATATTTACGCTTATGTTGATCCCGGGATGGATTTTCTCGGCACAGATGCGATCGCAGTTGGGGCTATTTATCGACAAGATACCGTCAGAATTGCACCTAATACTACCGTTGCTTATTTAGATGATACTATTGTTGCTCAATTGGGAGATTTGGGCTTAAGTGGTGAACCTCTTTTCACAGGAGAAGCCACCAGTCGAGTACCTCTTGCTGTTACTTTTGAGGAAATCGCCACGGGAGAAACCTTTACCGTTACCGTCAATCACTTTAAATCTAAGGGAAGTTCGGGCTTAAATGACCCTAATAATCCTAACTTTGACCAATTAGACGGGCAAGGATTTTGGAATTTCCGCCGTACCGAAACTGCGATCGCACTTAATGCTTGGCTAAGAACTAATCCTACAGGTAGTAATGATCAAGATGTGTTAATTTTGGGTGATTTGAACGCCTACGCCCAAGAAGATCCCATAAAAACCCTAGAAAACAACTATATTAATCTAATAAAAGACAAAATAGGAGATTCTGCTTACTCTTACGTCTTTGACGGACAATTAGGCACATTAGATTATGCTTTAGCTTCTCCTCGTTTAGCACAACAAGTTACAGGGGTGACAGAATGGCAGATTAACTCTGACGAAGCAGACGCATTAGACTATAACCTAGATTTTGGCAGAGATGCGGATATTTTTGATGGTAGTGTCCCCTATCGTACTTCTGATCATGATCCTCTGATTGTCGGTTTAAATTTAGATGATAATTTACGGGTAGCTACTTTCAACGCTTCCCTTAATCGTAACAGTGCCCGGGAATTAATCGAGGATTTATCAACCCCTGATGATGCTCAAGCCCAAAAAGTTGCGGAAATAATCCAACGTACTAACCCTGACATTATCCTCTTAAACGAGTTTGACTACGATGCCAACGGCGATGCAATTCGTTTATTTCAAGAAAACTATCTCGGTGTTAGTCAAAATGGGGTTAATCCTGTCGAGTATCCTTATGTTTATTTTGCTCCTTCAAATACGGGTATTGCCTCTGGTTTCGACTTAGATAACAATGGGGCTATCGGTGGTGCAGGAGATGCCTTCGGATTCGGTAACTATGAAGGACAATATGGCATGGTATTGTTATCCAAATATCCCATTATGGAAGAAGGTGTGCGTACTTTCCAAGAATTTTTATGGAAGGATATGCCCAATAACTTGTTAACCAATGATCCTACCATTGATGACCCCAATACAGAAGTAAATGAAAACCTTAACGGTTATTATTCCCCCGAAGAAATCGAAATTTTAAGGCTATCTTCTAAGAGTCATTGGGATGTACCTGTTAGTGTTAACGGTGAAATTGTCCACATTTTAGCCGCCCATCCTACTCCTCCAGTTTTTGACGGCACAGAGGATCGTAATGGTAAACGTAACTTTGATGAAATTCGTTTTTGGTCAGATTATGTTAATCCTACCACTAGCGATTATATCTATGATGATCAAGGTAACACAGGAGGATTGAGTGCAGGAGAGCGTTTTGTTATCGTTGGGGATTATAATGCAGATCCCTTTGATGGTGACAGTTTCCCCGATGTTAATGCTTCAGATGAGGTAAAAGCTAACTATCCCCAAGCCATTAACCAATTATTAAATAATCCCATTATTCAAGGTTCAGCTACCGATGAATCTATTACTCCTATCAGTGAAGGCGGGGTAGATGCTTCCATTCGTCAAAATGGGGCAAATGATAGCCATACAGGCAATCCTGCTTTTGATACGGCGGATTTTGGATTTAACTTTAATGATCCTAACTCGGATATTCCCCCCGGTAACCTAAGAGTTGATTATGTCCTACCTTCTTACAATTTGGAAATAGTTAACGCTGAAGTTTTCTGGAAACCTAGCGATGATCTTTTATTTGATTTAGCAGAATTTCCTACTTCTGATCACCGTTTAGTATATGTGGATCTTAACTCCAATAACAGCGTAATCGCTGAAGACGATACTATTACAACACAAGAGAATAGTTCTGTTAGTATCGATAATTTATTGGATAATGATAGTGATACTGATGGAGATAACCTAGTCATTAAGAGTATTAACTCTAGCAATACCATTGGTCTTGTCACTCTTAACAATGATGGTACAGTGACTTATAATCCTGATGGTGAGTTTGAATCCCTATCCCAAGGAGAAACGGCAACTACTACTTTTGAATATACCATTACTGATAATCGTGGAGGAGTAGATACTGCCATCGTAACTATCACCATCGAAGGGGTGAACGATAATCCTATAGCTGTAGATGATGAGTTAATTACAGATGAAGATACACCAGATGCGATCGCACTCTTAACCAATGATACGGACATTGATGAGGATGATTTAACCATTACAGAAGTTACTAACGGCGAAAATGGCACAGTAACAAACAATAATGATGGTACTGTCATTTATACTCCTAATACTGATTTTAATGGCGAAGATAGCTTTACCTATACCATTAGTGACGGTAATGGTGGCACTGACACGGCAACAGTTAATGTAACAGTCAATTCTGTTAATGATAATCCCATAGCTGTAGATGATGAGTTAATTACAGATGAAGATACACCAGATGCGATCGCACTCTTAACCAATGATACGGACATTGACGGGGATGATTTAACCATTACAGAAGTTACTAACGGCGAAAATGGCACAGTAACAAATAATAATGACGGTACTGTTACTTATACTCCTAATGCTGATTTTAATGGTGAAGATAGCTTTACCTATACCATTAGTGACGGCAATGGTGGCACTGACACGGCAACAGTTAATGTGACAGTTAATCCTGTTAATGATGAAAACATCAACTTTGATGACGAAGACAGAGAACTAAATCTTGGCGATGACAATTATACTATTACAGGAGGAAATGGAAACAATATCATTACCACAGGAAATGGCAACAATGTTATTAACCTTGGTAATGGAAATAATCAAGTAACCACTGGGGATGGTGATGATGATATTACCACTGGTTCAGGAAGCGATCGCATCAATCCTGCTGGTGGAAATAACATTGTCAATGCTGGTGCAGGGGATGACGTTATTATCGGTAGCGGACAAAGTGGCGTTAATAATCAAATTGACGGCGGAGAAGGGTTCGATACAGTTATCTATGATGGTGCATTTAATGAATTTTCCATCACTGTAGAGAATGGTGTTGTCACCGTTGGCACAAATACAGACACATTAACCAATGTGGAACAAATACAATTCAGCGATCGCACTATTGCTGTAGATGACTTGACGACAGATAATTTACTTAACACCAGTATTTATCGTTTTCGCACCGGTGAAGGAACTTACATTTATGTAGAGAACCAAGAAAGACAAAGAATCTTACAAGGTGGCTTCAATTTTGTAGAAGAAGGAGAAGCCTTCAAAGTGGCATTAGAAGACGGAGAAAACTTAGAACCCATTTACCGTTTTCGTAATAGTAACCTTGGGGGCGCATATTTGTACGTAGGAGAAGCAGAGCGTCAAAGCATCAAAGAAAACTATACTAACTTTATTGAAGAAGGTTTAGCATTCTATACCTATGGTGCAGATGCTCAACAAGCTAATGATATTTTCCGCTTCCAAACTCAACCCGGAGGATACATATTTGTAGGAGAAGCAGAACGTCAAAGTATCTTAGATAGTGGTTTCAACTTCACAGAAGAAGGAATCGCTTTTGAGGCGTTGGCATAAATCTCGACATTACTTCAGTTCAGTTTAAGAATATTGGATAAGGGTAGGTGTCAGGTTTCAGGTTGCAGGTTGCAGGTGTTGAGAGAAAGTAATAAATAACGAGTAATGAGTAACAAATAATGAGTGTTCGGGGTTTTTAATTCCTAATTCTTAATTTTTCCTTTGCCCTCCCCCCTCTCGAGGGGGGATAAAGGGGGGTTCGCCTCTTGCCTCTTGCCTTTTGCCTTTTTTCTCCATCATTCATAGATGAAAATTTATCCCGAACTCAGGATAAAAGAGATATATCTCTAGTATTGATATGGTTTCTATTGATTAAATCATTTATTAATCAGAAAGTGATCGAGCTTTTGTGGGGAGGTGCGTACTGCGAAGCAGATCCCTTCGGGATCGAGGATTTAGCGGAACAAGCCTTTGATGATCAATGCACTGGTACAAATCCCCGTTATCCTCTAATTAAGGACATGAAGGAATTGTATATCATGGCTTATCGTGGCTTTAACCTCGAATCTCAATTTTATCACCAACCAGAAGAATTAAGTAGTTTGGGTTAAAAGCTATACAAAGGTTAGGTTTCAGGTTTCGGGTGTTGAGTTATTGGGGTATTGGGGGGTTGTAGTTTTTTAATGCTAGTGCAGACCTGAGTTCGGAGTTAAACTTGGCAAATATTGATTTAAAACTATTTACAATTGATTTTTCTTTCTTATTTCCTAATTTTAATGGTTGTTTTACTTATTTTTAAATTCTTTCTTCCATGCTTCCCACACCTCCCATGCCTCCCCACCTTACTTTTACCATTTTTCTTATATCGAACTCAGGTAGTGCAGATACAGATTATTTCCCATTCCCGAATACGGATAATTGTCATGTCTTTAGCATTCAGATAAACGCTATGATTTAATTTTTTTCTTATTTCTGATTAATATTATGAGTTTCTAATTCTCTGAAAATTACTTAATACTCTTTGTCTTTCTTCACTAATGGTTATTTGTTCTTGAATAAAACGGATAAATTCCTCACTTTTATTTTCTGCATCTTGATAATTAGCTTTGAATTTTTGAAAAAGAGGCTCAAATTCTTCAAATTGTTTGTCATGCCAACATGATTGTAGTGTTTCCCATTTTCTTAAAACTTTTATCCATTCATAGTTAAGAATGTTGTTAAATTTTTGTAATTCCCTTAATAAATCTTCAGCATCTTGTCGGTTAAATTTTGTTTGTTCTGCCATATTTTTTATTCTTAAAATCTTTCAAAATCTTCTAATATTTGATAATATTTTTTGAGCCATTCTAAGGCATCTTCCCCCGCCGTTAAAGTTCTTTTAGTGCGATCGTACACTTCTTCAAAATCAGAGGTAAAACGTTTTTTTGATTCCCCTTCCCAAGATTCATCACAACGATTCCAATCATATTCTACTGCTTGAAATCGATCGCTCATTACATCCTGAAAATATTGTAAAGTATCAATAAATTCCTTTAATTCATCAATATCAACATCAATATCCTGTGTCATCAAATTTCCCCCTAATAGTTTAAAATATCCCTTAAAATTATTTTTGTATTCTAGCATTTCCGTGTTATTTAATACCGCATAAAGTTTAAATTGATCAAAAATTATTTTGTATCCCTTAAATTATTTTGAATGTGTAATAAAGATTCTTTAAGCATTGGTAAATCTTCTTGTATCGTTTGCCAAATCAGAACCAAATCCACTCTAAAATATTCATGAATTACCATATTTCGCAATCCTCTAATCTGCCTCCAAGGAATGTTTGAATCTTGCGTTTCTAGTTCATCAATAGTTTTTGCTACTGCCTCACCAATCACTGCTAAACCATACAATATTACCCGTAAAGCCTGTTGATTTTGGGCAAAGGTTTCAAAATTTAAGTCTTTGACGGTATCTTCAACAACTTCAATCTCTGTCAACATATCCTGAATTCTTAACTCAAACTCCCTAGATGGCACGAATAACCTCCTTTAATACTGTTTCTTTTAGATGAGGACGCAGAGATTCAGATGTACCAATATCCACAGAACACCCTAATAAATCTTCTAAATAACTTTTTAATTTCAATAATGTAAATAATCCTACTGGTTGATTAAAATTGACTAAAAAGTCAACATCGCTATCTTCTGTTTCTTCTCCCCTTGCCACTGAACCAAATAAAAACAATTCTTTAACGGCAAAATCATGGATTTGTGTTTGATGTGCTTTGATAATATCGATAACTTGTTGTTTATTCATAATAATAATAGTTCCAATTTTATCTGTCTTAACTCTTCTTAAAAAAAGAATTTTATCCCCCCTAAACCCCCTTAAACAAAGGGGAGAATTTAATTGTTATTGGGACGATTTCCTTTTCTTAAAATTAGTGGCATATTCAAGCATTTCTGTTTTACTTGGTACAGCATAAGGTTTAAATTTATCTAAATCGATGCTTAAAGAATCATCCTTAAAATATGCCCTTAATCGGGGTAATTTTTCGGCAAAAGATTCTCCTAATAATAAACGGGAATTATCCCCTGACATGGTTAAACCTACTCGCAAATCAAAGTTACCTAACCACTGGCGATTATTGCTACTTAGTTTGGCAAAACCTTTCATATCTTCTAACCATAAAATAGTGTGAATACCTAACTCTGAACCTTTAGAAATTAACTCCAGAATTTTTTGAGCATCCTCGGAAGGTTCTTCTTCTCTCCTTCCCATGACAGGGCGTAAATTTGATGCTTTATTTATTCCTCCAATAGCATAGATAAAAAATAATGAGTCTCCTAATTCATCGGGGTTAAGTTCAGGGTTTTCATCTCTTAGTTTTAATCTTCTTTCAAACTCTTCAAAAGTTTCTTTTAATAAGGTTTCTGCCTTAATTATTTGTTGTTCTTTATCACCATATTTTTTTGCAATTTGAACAGGGAAAAATTCATTAAAAATATCCCTAAAGTTAACGGTCATTTCTGTCCAATAATTATCCTCATCTTCGATGGATAAATCAATGATATTAAACTTTGCTTTTTGGGGTTGATAGCAGTGGATTAAACTAATTAAAATACCGCTAATAATGCCGAAAATGGTTTCTTCAGAATTTCCTACTAATAACAGATTACTACGAGGGCGACGGCGAAAGATTCCCTGAGTGTGATTGCCGATGCGCATGGGTTCACCTAACCAAAATACTCCGGGGCTTTCTGGTACAATCCAATCAGGATCTTTAATTACCTGTTTGTTTAATTCCCTTAAAGATAACCATTGATTCATTTTCATTAATTGGACTAATTGGCGATTATCTTTTAATTGAGTTGGTTTTGAGCCGTAGAATAACACTAGCGGTTCGGGGCGTTGATATTGTCTTTCTTTTGCCACGTTTTGAATGTGAGTCAAAGCCTTATTTCTTTCTTCTGCTGATATGTCCGCTACTTGCCCAATATCGTTATAGTTTTTGTTGCCAAAGTTGCGATTATAGATCATTTTACCGGGTCGATCTAATAAGTCAATGGCATCGGTGTTACCTTCATTTAATACATAACCTGCGGTGTTTTGAGGCATTTGTAATGCCATGCGTAAATCGAGAAAGTCATAGATTTTGCGATTCATATTAGACACATTGGGAGATTGAGAGGCGATTAATAAGTGAATACCAAAGGCTCGTCCTTGTCTTACGATATTTTCCATGACTACGTTAAGGCGTTGGGCAATCTGATCACTTTCTTGAAACATATATTGAAACTCATCGATTAACACCAAAATACGAGGTAATTTATTACCCGTAGCGTTGCGGTATTCATAGATTTTTTCAAAGTTACCTGCGGACTTGAATAGTTTACTGCGTTCTTCTATTTGTTGATTAACATATTCTAAAACACTTAAGCCAAATTCTCGATCGCTCTCGATGGAAATAACTTTCGCATGGGGTAAAGCCCTTGTTTCGTCTAATTCTTCCCTAGAATTACGATTTTCGCCTTTTTCTGCATCGACATAAATTTGAAATTCTACTCCCTGCTTAAAATCTAGTAAATATAATTCCAATTCATCGGGGGAATATTGCATGGCTAGACTGAGGATGATGGCATGGAGGGTAAAACTTTTACCTGCACCGGGTTTTCCTGCTAATAAACCATTACTGACGATGCCTCCATCTTCATTTTCCCCGAACCAAAATTCTAGTTTATCCTTTGCACCCATCAAACCAATGGGAGTTCTAATTTCTTTGCGACTGTCAGCATACCAATTAACGTCAGGATAGAGTTTGGAAAAGGCTACAGTATCAACTTTGACGTTTCTGATTGCCTGATTAATGGCTTCTGCCATTTGGTTAAATAGTTCGTTAGGGGGAGGCTGATCTAAAATTAAAGAGAAAGGCTGAGAAATATTGGGAAAATAAATCTGATACAGAGAATTATTGGTAAATTTATCGATAATGGAGCAGAAATCGTTGAAGGTTTGGTAATCAAAATTTCTGGGCTTTTCTAAATTTTTGTCGATGTGTAGGATGACATAAACCCCTGTTTTTGGACCGTTGAGGAGAATACTTTTTAAATCTTCTAAGGCACGTTGATCAAAACCTGTGGGAAAATCAGCGATAAATAAGTAACGATAGGGCTCGGAAATTGCCCCTGCTTCAAGGTTATAATCTTCGATGCTGGAGTAATTACTGCCTAAATAATTTTGAATTACTTGCTCAATGTGTTCGGTTAAACCCCGTAATTGTTCCCGAATGTCATCGGCACGGGTATAGATTCTTTGACTGGTGATAAATTCATGTAAATTGCCAAAGGGAAAAGTATCTCCCATACCCACAGGATCTATAAAGATGCCTTTAAATTTTCGCACGGGGAAGGTGCTAATCATTCTAAAAGCAACGGATTGTAAAGCTAAAAGAGTGGTTTGACGAGAGTTAGCATCCTGAGAATAAAAGGCAATATGTCCAGATTTACAACCCTGTAATTCCTTAGAAAAGTCACGGATGGGAACAAGAGCGGGGAATCGTAGGAGATTACTATTATATTTTAGTCCAATTTCTCCAATACGGATAACTTCAGGTGCTAAACCTGTGGTTTGAGGTTGCCAATGGCAGGGATCATTTTCCGAAGGAATCCATAAAGGATCACCCCAATTAAGAGTTAAGAGACGAGGAGAATTATTTTGAAAATCTGGAAGACAAATCCTACTCATGATTTTATTAATATTGATTGATTGCTCATTTAATATTTGCTTTAAATCATCTTCTTTTTCTTGTTTAAATTTATGTGCTAACTTTGTATATTCATTTAGTTCAGAAAAGAACTTGATAATTCGATTTTTACACTCAGAAATAACATTCAATAATCTTGGTATTTCTGTATTTTCTAGGTATAATATATTTTTGTCATCAGCAAGTTTTTTGTTTATTTCTTTTATTTCTTCATTCTTTTTCTTTAGTTGTCCAAATAAATTAAAAAAGTCAAAGTATTCGGAGGAGTTAGATTTGTTTGATTTTTTCATCTTTTTGAAGCCCCTGATAGTATAGCACCTAAAACCCTAAGAGCAAATATAAATAACAATACCAATTTGTAACAATAATTTTTCTGTTGTTAATTGCTTTAATTTTTCTGCTAAAGTAGGTTTGGACAATACATATGAGTTTATTCTCTCATTAAAAATAATAATAAATTGTTCGTTCTTAAGTATCTCCTCACCATTTTTGGTTATGGATTGTAGGATATTCTGAACTTTTTCCCTCTCTATTCTTTTTGAATAAAAGTTTACTTGGGGAAGGTTATTGATGCTTTGATTCGTAAAGCCAAATGGTTTAACTAACTCTTGTGCTTCTTGCAACTTACTTTCACACCAATATAAATCCTGTTTTGCAGAAGATAATTGATTAATTTGATCGTCAATTATTTTTAAACAATGATAATATTCCTTAAGGTCTTGATAGTGTAGATATTTGTGGTTGCCTTCCATAGCATTTTAGGGAATTATATCAACATATTCATTAATAATATACTAATATCCTGAAGAATACAATCATAAAGTAATCAATTAAAACAAACTTTAAAAGAGGTAATTTTAGAGCTTATTAGTGAAAATAAAGAAGAATTATCTGATTTAATTACAGAAATCATAGAAGATATTGACCTATCTAAGGCTATTGAAGAAGGAGAAAAAACCGAGTTAGTTGATAAAAAATCTATTTTTAAAATTTTAGAACAAAAATAATGGAGGTAGAATTTAGAAAAAGTTTTTAAAAGGATTTACAAAAAATTTAAAGATGCTAAACTTTTAAATAAAATTAAGTTAGTAATAGAAGATATTGAAAAAGCTGAAAATTTAAAACAAATTAATAACATCAAATTTTTGAAAGGAGAAAGTAATTATTATCGAATTAGAGTAGGAGATTATCGCATTGGTATTTATGCTTTTAAAAATAAAGTAAGATTTGTTAGATTTTTACACCGCAAAGAAATTTATCAAAATTTTCCTTAATTTAAGATAACTATATTTTATTATTTTATTACGCAACTATCTTTCATCATTCGGTAACTTTCTGAGGTTAAGGGTGAGGGCAAAAAATTGTTATCCCCACTTTAACCAGGGTTTTTTCATTCTCAAAAATGTCAATTTTTGAAACTAACAAATAGTAACAGATACAGGAGTTTTTAAGTATTAATTAATCAATTATTAAGAAAAAACACTCCCCTCTACTGTGGGAGAGGGGTTGGGGGTGAGGGCAAAAATTTTGATCCCCACTTTAACTCAACCTCCCTTAAAAGCAGAATGTTAGATCATAAATCTGATTTTTCTTGTGCGATAATTTCTTGTAAAATAGGCGATAAATCTTTGTTTAATTCCCCTTTGAGGATTAATTCAGCGTAGGTATCTGCTTCAATATTTAATAAATTCTCTCGCAGTTTTTTCATAGAAATATCTTTTAATTCAGGATTTTTCTGTTGTAAATCAACTATTTTTTCTTCAATGGTTGTCCGTTGCCCTTCAATCAATTTCTGTTCATAACTGTAAAATTCGGGATCAATATCAGGGTTTTTATCAGGGGGAATAGCCGTTAAATAATCTAAAACTTTGTTTAAGGCAAATCTTCTGGCTAACAATTCAGAATACTCTTGTTTAATAGCTTGATTACCAATTAAATTTAACTTTTCTAAAAATAATTTAGTGGTTAATCCTTGTACTAATAAAGTGAATAAAACTACTCCAAAAACTGTTTCTATAACTTCTTGACGTTCAGATAAAATACTAGGAACACTAAGTGCAAGAGCAATGGAAACTGATCCCCTTAATCCTCCCCACCAAAGAACGGTTTGCTCTCTCAAATTAATATCGACTATCGTAATTAAATTACTAATATATGATAAAGCAAAAACAGCTATTAAGCGAGTAACAATTAAAGCGATAATTGCTACAAAAATTAAGTCTAAATGAGTAATTAAATCGGTAAAATTAATCTGATCACCTATTAATAAAAAGATAATAGAATTGACTAAAAATGCAAGGAATTCCCAAAACTCAGAAACAATTAAACGAGTGCGAGGATTCATGCCTATTCTTGAGCCAAAATTACCTAAAATTAAGCCCACTACCACAACTCCTATTACCCCAGATCCTCCTAATTTTTCTGTAACTAAATACACCCCATAAGCAGACACTAATGTTAATGATTGTTCTACTAAAGGTAAATCAAATCTTTGGGTTAAATAAGAAATTCCAAAGCCGATTAATAAGCCAATAGCTACTCCAATACCTACAAAAGTGCTAAATTGAGTAATAGAATTAGTCAAAGAAAATGTATGTTTTCCTAGGGGAATACTTACCAATAAAACAAAGGCAACAACCGCAACTCCATCGTTTAATAAACTCTCTCCTTCTAACAGAGTTGTTAATTTTTTACTTGCTCCTAATTCCCGAAATAATGCTACCACAGCAACGGGATCACTTGCAGATAAACTTGCCCCTACTAAAAGTGCGATCGCAATTGGCATAGTGGTAAAATAACTCAAGGAAAATGAAACTCCTATCACACAAATAACTACTCCAATAGTAGCTAAAAGAATCACAGGGAGAAAATTCTTTTTTAATTCATCCCATTTAATATTCCATGCCGCTTCAAAAAGTAGAGGAGGTAAAAATATTTCTAGGATTAATTCAGGGGATAAATCAATTAACCGAATATTAACAAAAGCTAATCCTAAACCGACTATTACTAACAGTAAAGTATAGGGAATTTGTCTGAACCAACTGAAAAATCGAGAGATAGTAGCTACAGTTAAAGAAACAGATAAAACAATTAAAAATTGCTCCAAATTTTCTTCAATAGAAATCTCTGCGAAAAAAAATGATAAGCTCATAATTAAACAACTGAATTGATGATTAAAATATTATTTTTTTAAACTTGAATTTTTAAATTTTTAATCTCGTACTAATGATTTTTTTCCATTAAAATAGCATTGCTATACCCTATTAGATATAACATAAGATAAAAATTATTTCCATTATCACTTTATAATTAAGGGAAAATGTCATCAGCAATTTTGGATTATAAAAATATTATTCGCATCATTGGTTTAATCATTTTAGCTATCGCTTTTTCTTGGTTTGGAGAAATACTTAATTTACCCATACCTTATTTACTTATACCTCTGTTTCTTGGGGTGATAGTGGTAGTTGTTGAAAAAAAACCTCAGCCTTTACCTAAACTATTTAGCGTTATCGGACAAGCTATTATTGCCATAGTTACAGCCAGTCGTTTTTCCTTAGAAACATTCACCCAAGCTCAGAATTTCTTTTTCCCTTTACTATTGTGTATTCTCATCACTGCAACGTTAAGTTTAATCAATGGATATGTTATCTATAAATGGGCTAATATTGACTTAGCCACTAGCTTTTTAGGTTGTATTCCGGGGGCAGGACCTAGTTTAGTCGCTATGAGTGAAGATATGGGAGCAGATGCGATCGCAGTTGCTGTGTTACAATACCTAAGAATTCTAATGGTGTCCGTAATTATTCCCATCATTGCTAGTTTTTACACCAATCAAACACCCATCTCACCAATAATAGTTACAACAAATCAACGGTTATTACCTTCCCTCCCCTTAATCGTTAATATTATCTTAATTAGTATTTTTGTTTTTATTAGTATTAAAATCGGCGAAAAAATTCAACTGCCTTCCAACTTATTTCTTGCACCCTTTTTTTGTGGCTTACTTATCTTTTCCTTTTCTCCTTACGAAATCGACATTCCTAGTTATATCTTTCGGGGAGGACTACTGTTGTTAGGATTATCTATCGGTGTAAAATTTGAAGTGGAAACAATCCAAAAACTCTTAAAAGCAGTTCTCATTGAAGTAGGATTAGTATTACTGCTTATTTTTACTTGTTTTCTTGCAGGTTACGGATTTCATCTCATGACCAAAATTGATACCTTAACAGCCTTATTAGGTTCAACCCCCGGAGGATTAACCGCCATGATGGCAACGGTAATAGAGTTAGGAGGGGATTCTGCTTTAGTACTAACCATGCAAATGATGAGAATGCTATTAATACTTACCCTCAGTCCATTTTTTGCCGCATCTCTGATGAAAAAATCGTCGGAAACTACGCAAAATTAAACCCGCCATAGAAAGTTAGGCGGGTATCACACATTTGATAATGAAATTGAACTCAAAAATTAATTTCCAGAAAAATCTTACTAAAGGTTGACAATGAAAATTTGAAACAGCCCTTGACATCTCACCGTTTCTCAACCCACTTATCAAGAAACTCTTAATTCAGAGAAAGAACGACATGATAGAAACCATCTATCTACATTTCACAACACTTCGCCTTATCGCTTCTACTCGAATAAGAAATAACTCCATCAAACATAAGTAGATCAAGGAGAATTATGCTCTACAATTTTGAGATCAAGAGAGATCAATCATGGATCAGAGGGGCGGTACTAGCTCTAATCACTCATTTAAGAAAGGTTATTAGCCTTTTTTGTACCTAACAATTAGTTTAAATAACCGAAGTTTAAATAGCCAGAAAAAATCTGTTTTTGTAATATTTGTTGATTTTAGTTAATATTTAGCAATAAATCAGAATTAGGAGTTAAGAGTTCGGGATTTTTAATCTTTAATTTTTAATTATCAACTATTCACTATTCACCTTTGTCCCTTGCCCCTTGCCCATTGTCCTTTTTTAATCTATTTACTATTGACTAATTGAAAAATTCCTAAAGGCGATCGATCTTGGTTATGCTAAAAGAATAAGTTATATAAATTATGTAAAGTAGAGTCAGAGAGAGTATAAGAATTTTCTATGTCAACATTAGTTATAGTTGAATCACCTACCAAAGCCAAAACCATCCGTAACTATTTACCAAAAGATTATATTGTAGAAGCGTCCATGGGTCATGTGCGGGATTTGCCTTCTTCTTCTGCGGAAGTTCCTGCTGAGTATAAACAATATCCTTGGAGTCGTTTGGGGGTAAATGTTGAGCAGAATTTTGAGCCAATTTATGTAATTCCCAAAGGGAAGAATAAAGTTGTACAACAGTTGAAAAAGGCTTTAGCCAATGCAGAAGAATTAATCCTTGCCACAGACGAAGACAGAGAGGGGGAAAGTATTAGTTGGCATTTGTTACAGTTATTAAAGCCTAATGTGCCAATAAAAAGAATGGTTTTCCATGAGATTACCAAAGAAGCGATTAATCAGGCTTTATCTAATTGTCGGGATATTGACGAAAATTTAGTTCATGCCCAAGAAACTAGAAGAATTTTAGATCGTTTAGTGGGCTATACTCTCTCTCCTTTACTTTGGAAAAAAATTGCAAGAGGTTTATCGGCTGGTAGAGTGCAATCGGTGGCGGTGCGTTTGTTGGTGCAAAGAGAAAGGGAAAGAAGAGCTTTTGTACAAGCTAAATACTGGGATTTAAAGGCTTTATTGTGTCAGGATAAAAGTGATTTTGAGGCAAAATTAATCACCTTAGACGGCAAAAAATTAGCTACTGGGAGCGATTTTGATTCGAAAACAGGGCAGTTAATTAAGAATAAAAAAGTCGTTGTTTTATCAGAGGAAGAAGCCACTGCTTTACAGAAACAGTTAAAGGGTAAAACTTGGACTGTTACCGATTGTGAGGAAAAACCCACGAAGCGATCGCCCTATCCCCCCTTCACTACTTCTACTTTACAACAGGAAGCTAACCGTAAACTCGGTTTAGGGGCAAAAGATACCATGCGTATCGCTCAAAGTCTCTATGAAAATGGTTATATCACCTACATGAGAACTGACTCGGTACATCTTTCCGAACAGGCGATCGCAGCCGCTCGAAGTTGTGTAGAACAAATGTATGGAAAAGAATATTTAAGTCCAAAACCGAAGCAGTATAAAACCAAAGCCAAAGGAGCACAGGAAGCCCATGAAGCCATACGCCCTGCTGGAAGTACCTTTAAACTACCGAAAGAAACAGGGTTAAGAGACAAAGAATTTGCTCTCTATGACTTGATTTGGAAGCGTACCGTTGCCTGTCAAATGGCGGATGCCCAATTAACCCAAATTGCCGTTAACATTGCCGTAGAAAACGCTGTATTTCGTTCTAGCGGTAAACGCATTGATTTTGCAGGGTTTTTCCGTGCTTATGTAGAGGGATCAGATGATCCAGAAGCGGCATTAGAAAACCAAGAGGTAATTCTCCCTGATTTAAAAGTGGGCGATCGCCCCGATTGTAAAAAATTGGATGTAGTGGGGCATGAAACCCAACCTCCTGCCCGTTACACCGAAGCATCCCTAGTGAAAACCCTTGAAAGTGAAAGCGTAGGTCGTCCTAGCACTTATGCTAGTATTATCGGTACAATTATTGACAGAGGCTATGCTCAAATTCGTCAAAAAGCCTTAATTCCCACCTTTACCGCCTTTGCCGTCACGGACTTATTAGAAAAGAATTTTCAAGAATTAGTGGATACTAAATTCACCTCGAAAATGGAGCAAACCCTTGATGATATTGCTTCTGGGCAAGAACAATGGTTGCCTTATCTGCGAAAATTCTATCAAGGAGAAAACGGCTTAGAAAATCAAGTCAAACAACGGGAAACGGAAATTGATGCCCTACAAGCTAAAGTAATCGATCTGGAAAATCTCGAAGGAGCAACCGTTAAAATAGGTAAATTTGGCCCTTATATTGAATCTCAGGAAGGGGAAGAAATTATCAAATCATCCTTACCAGAAGACTTAACTCCTGCAGATTTAGACCCCGAACAAATCCAAACCCTTTTAAAACAGAAAAAAGAAGGACCTACAGTCTTAGGACACGATCCAGAAACAGGCTTTCCCGTCTATCTTTTAATTGGCACTTATGGCCCCTATGTACAGCTAGGAGATGAACCCATCGGCAGGGCGAAAAAACCAAAAACCTCTTCCTTCCCTAAAGGGGTGCAACTAGAAGATATTAACCTAGAAATGGCTTTAGCTTACTTGCAACTTCCCCGAACTTTGGGAGAACATCCAGAAACAGGTAAACCGATAAAAGCCGCTCTCGGTCGTTATGGACCTTACATCGTTCATGATCAAGGAAAAGATGGTAAAGACTATCGCTCTCTCAAAGAAGATGATGTTTTAACCGTCACTTTAGAAAGAGCTTTGGAAATCTTAGCACAACCAAAATCTACCAGAGGCAAACGAGGCAAAACAAAGACTCCCTTAAGAGAATTAGGTAATCATCCAGAAGATAATGAACCCATTAACATTTATCAAGGTCCTTATGGGGTCTATTTTCAACATGGTAAAACCAACGTTAAATTACCAGAAGGGGAAACGGTAGAAAGTATGTCTTTAGAAAAAGCCTTAGCTTTACTCCAAGAGAAAGAGGGAGGGAAAAAAACCACCACTAAAAGGAAAAAAGCAACTACCGCTAAAAAGACAACTAGAAGGAAAACAACTAAGAAATAAACAGAGTTCGGGGTTCGGGGTTCGGAGTTCTGGATTTTTAATTTTTAATTCTTAATTATTCATCCTTACCTCTTGCCCCTTTTAACTTTGCCCATTGCCTTTTTCTTCTGGGACTAATTCACTATTAAACTCATTAAAGGTTTTACGTTTTAATTCTACAGATTGCGATCGAGGTAATAGATTGAAAACTTTTCTTAATACGTCATCAACGGCTTCAAACTGAATAACACCGGCTTCATCAAATACTTTTTGGCGATTTTCGTCTAAGACAACGGTTTGAGGAATTGCACCACGATAGTAATAACCCACTTCGTCAGGTTGATATTTTTCTTTCACAGGAATACTATCTACAGAAACGGGAATAATACTAGCAACTTTTCCATAAAATTCTTGTAAGCGAGAGACAATAAAAGCAAATTGTTTAGAATCGCTATTGTCATCAAGGTAGTAAACCAAAATAACAGGAATTTTTCTGTCAAAGGACTGTTTTAAAGTCAGTTTAGGGGGAACAAGAGAACCATTACCAGCATAAACCACAAAAATATTACCGTCGTAACGATCATTATTGATGTCGGCATAGCTAGAAGAGGTATTAGTTAGCCAAATTGAGAGAGAACAAAATAAGATTAAACAGACTTTAATTAAACCAGAAATAAAAGGTGCGATCGACATATATTTATCTAAAATTTGGTTAAGGTAAAAAAATAAAACCTTGTACTAGAATATTGAAACAAATAGTCATTGTCAAAAGAAAAAAGTGAATTCTGATTATAATCGCAAAACCCAATATACAACTATTACAAAGGAATATTTTGCGGATACTCACTATGGCTTATTGAAATTACATCCTTCAGCTTCTGTAATGGAGATTAGAAGGGCATATCGAGAGTTGAGTAAATTTTATCATCCTGACACGACGGATTTGCCCCCAGAAGAAGCAAAACAAAAATTTCAGCGTCTAAATGAGGCTTACGGAGTCCTTGCTAATCCTGAAACCCGTTTAAAATATGATTTACAAATAGGTTATTCCCGTTGGAACGTGATTCAGAGTCCCTATGATTTTTCACGGGCTAATGAGTATGATAGCTCAAAAGCTAGTTATTTAGATCCGAGCGATCGCCCTTTATCTGCCGGAGAATTATTTGCTTTATTGTTAATGGGTTTAACCATATTCGGATGTATGATATTAGCCTTTTGTCTTGCTTGGTGGAGAACTTCTAATATATAGTGATAAGTGTTTGACCGAGAATTAACAACTTTGGCACTTTTGATCTAAAAATAATGGCACAATTAACACCACAAAGTCCACTGTACAATTTTCCCTTACCTGAAATTGAAGCATGGTTAAAAAAAATGGGATGTGACCAAAATCCCCAAGAATTGAACTGTTGGTATGTTAAAAAAGGAAATTGGGAGGCAGAAATTACCTTAGATATAGAGGATATTTGTGTCAGTTATCTGAATGCAGGTGCAGACGGCAGTGATATAAAAAGGGCTTTCCCTTACTCTTTGTCTCGTCAAGATATTGAAGATGCTGTTTTTTCAGGTCCATAATTTGAAAGGGTGATGGGCGGATGAGAGGAGTTGGGGGTTTTTAATTCTTAATTAACCTGAGTTTTGGATAAGCTGAAAGCATCCCAACTCGTAGTCAGAAAATCTTATAGCTTCTTAGAAATAACGATAAAATTGCCTTAATCCGAACTGACTTAAACAAGGGGCTTAAGCCCCTTGCCTAGGTCAGAAGAAAGCCCCTTGCTAAAAACCCCTACCACCCCAAAACCCTAAGCCCCTACTTCCCCTCTCACCCCCTCACTTCATCACCCTCTCCTCCGAACTCCGAACTCATTTCTCCCTCTCACCTCATCACCCCAACACCTGCAACCTGCAACCTGACACCTGATTAACCTTATCGGATATTCTTAAACCAAATTGAGGTTAATATTAGTTTTTAGTTATCTTCATCATCACTTTCAGGACTCAACTCCAACTCAGAACTTAACTCTAACTGAGATTCTAATTTTGCCTCTTGCTTAACTTTTTCTCTTGTTTCAAAAGTAAGAGGGATTTTTTCTAATTCAGGTAATGCCACTAATTTACGTTTTGCTCTTTCTTTCTGTCTCGACGTAAATGTAGGTAAAGGATGCTCTTTATTTTCTTGCTCTAACCAATAGTTAGCAACGGGTAAAGTATGCTCTAAATCTTCTAGGAGTCGAGGAATAATCATCACGGCATTCAAGTCGCCAATCCTTTCTGCTTCAGCCATTCCAGCTTCGATCGCAACTGCTACATTTGCCACTGAACCTCTAACTATCACTGTACACAACCCCGCCCCAATAGTTTCATAAGAAGCTAACTGCACATCTGCTGACTTTAACATTGCATCAGCCGCTCCCACCATAGCGGGAAATCCTTTTGTTTCTAACAAACCAATCGAACGATTACTTAAACGGCTAAAGCCCCTTTTTTGTTGTGCTACCTCTACCAAACGGCTACCAATGGGAAAAACTGCCTCTAAATTAGGCATCGGGCGAGGAATAATTAATTTTGTGTGTAATTGACCTATTTGCTCCGCCATTTTCGCCCCTTCTTCCACCGCCAAACGCACATCTGCGATTCTTCCCCTGACAATAGCAGTACAATGTCCCGCACCAATTTTCTCATAACCTACTAACATCACCTCAGCAGATTTCAACATCATGTCAGCCGTTCCCACAATGGCAGGAAAGCTGTAAGTAGAAACCAAACCAAGGGCGCTATCGGGACTAATGTGCCTATGTCTCATGAAAATGATACGATTGTTTTAAGTAAGTAGTGTGATTGTTTAAGATTTTCTTAACTGTATCTACTCTATAATCATACATCTATTGTTGATAAATAGCAATTGGGGATTGGAGTTGACTATTAGCCATTCTCACTCAAATAATGATACAATTTAGCACATAGCTAGGGGTGTCTAATTTGTTAGGCTGAGAAAAACCCTTAGAACCTGAGACTGGGTAATACCAGCGTAGGAAAGCTGTTTATAGAGGAAAAAATATGCGTACAGAATGGATAGCGAAACGTCGTGGACAAGCTAACGTGTCTCAAATGCACTATGCTCGTCAAGGTGTTATTACCGAAGAAATGCACTATGTAGCGACAAGAGAAAACTTACCTGCCGAGTTGATTCGAGATGAAGTGGCAAGGGGCAGAATGATTATTCCTGCTAATATTAATCACCCCAATCTTGAGCCTATGTGCATTGGTATTGCCTCTAAGTGTAAGGTAAATGCGAATATTGGTGCTTCTCCTAACTCGTCCAATATTGATGAGGAGGTAGCTAAATTAAACTTAGCGGTAAAATATGGTGCAGATACCGTCATGGATTTATCCACTGGGGGCGGTAATTTAGATGAAATTCGCACAGCAATTATTAATGCTTCTCCAGTACCCATTGGTACAGTTCCTATTTACCAAGCCCTAGAAAGTGTACACGGAAAAATCGAAAATCTTACCGCCGATGACTTTTTACACATCATCGAAAAACACGCTCAACAAGGTGTTGATTATATGACTATTCATGCAGGTATTTTAATTGAATACTTGCCTTTAGTACGTAATCGTATCACTGGTATTGTGTCCCGTGGTGGTGGTATTATTGCCCGTTGGATGTTGCATCATCATAAACAAAATCCCCTTTACACCCATTTTGATGATATTATCGAAATCTTTAAGAAATATGATGTTTCTTTCAGTTTGGGTGATTCTTTACGCCCCGGTTGTACCCATGATGCTTCTGATGAGGCTCAATTATCAGAGTTAAAAACTTTAGGACAATTAACTCGCCGTGCGTGGGAACATGATGTACAAGTAATGGTAGAAGGTCCTGGCCATGTACCCATGGATCAAATTGAGTTCAATGTGAAAAAACAAATGGAAGAATGCTCAGAGGCTCCTTTCTATGTTTTGGGTCCTTTGGTGACAGATATTGCTCCCGGTTATGATCATATCACAAGTGCGATCGGAGCGGCTATGGCTGGTTGGTATGGTACTGCGATGCTATGCTATGTTACCCCTAAAGAACATTTGGGCTTACCTAACGCCGAAGATGTCCGTAATGGCTTAATTGCTTATAAAATTGCGGCTCATGCGGCAGATATTGCCCGTCATCGCCCCGGTGCAAGAGATAGAGATGATGAACTTTCTAAAGCTCGTTATAACTTTGACTGGAATCGTCAATTTGAGCTATCTTTAGATCCAGACAGGGCAAGAGAATACCATGATGAGACATTACCTGCGGATATTTATAAAGAAGCAGAATTTTGTTCTATGTGTGGTCCTAAATTCTGTCCTATGCAAACTAAAGTAGATGCGGATGCTTTAACAGAGTTGGAAAAATTCTTAGCAAAAGAGGCTAGTAGTAAGCAACCTGTGGCATAGTTCTCTCTTTGAGTCTTAATGGTGGGCATTGCCCACCCTACTCCACAATTTCATCAACTCAAAGATTTTGTCGGATGCCAACTAATTCTAGTTGAATAGATTTTTCTCCTTGCCATTCATTTTCTTTTAGTTTATAGGCAATATCCACTATTTTAGGTAGAGGTGAATATACCGCCCAACGCCATGCGATCGCTTTTAGTTCTCTTGTACCATCAGAAATAAATAGTTGTAAATGCTCTCCTGTTTTAGTAATTCTTTCAGACTTGATTTCTACTTGGGGAGTCCAAAAAATCGGGGCTTTATTTTCAATACCCCAAGGGTATAAACTCTCAATTTCTTGTAATAATTTGAAGGTTATTTGTTCAAAGGTTATTTGAGTATCTATTTTAATTAAAGGTTTTAAATATTCAGGTAGTAAGCATTGATAAGAAAATTCTTTTAAACGTTGATGAATTAAATCTAAGTTTTTCGCTTCAAAACTAAAACCTCCTGCGGCTTTATGACCCCCATATTTCTTTAATAAATCATCACAATATTGTAAAGCAGAAAATATATTATATTCTTCAATTCCTCTCGCTGAACCTCTTATTATACTTGGTTCTTCATCTTCATAAGTACCGATAAAAACTGGCACTCCATAACGTTCTACTAAACGAGAGGCAACGATGCCAATTACACCATGATGCCAATGATTATTAATAATTAATAATACTCGATCTTCTTGCCATTTAATTGGTTTTGTTTCGATAATTTCTATGGCTTCTTTTTCGATTTGTTTGCATAATTCTTGACGAGTATGATTAGTTTGCTCACATTGCAATGCTTTAGTAATGGCGATTTGTTCGTCATCGGTGGTGAATAATTCAATGACAATTTGTGGGTCATCTAATCTACCGATAGCATTGACTCTTGGCCCTAATTTAAAACCTATATCATCAGAATGCAACTGTTTTTTTTCTTCCGTTAATCCTGCACATTTACTTAGGGCTTGAATTCCTAGAATATCTGATTTAGGAAGTAGTTTTAAACCTCTTTTTAACCAACGGCGATTCACCCCAGTTAAAGGGGCAAGATCTGCGATCGTACCTATGGTGTATAATTCTAAAAGAGATTTAGTTAAACCGTCTAATTTTCCTAAAGATTGAGCCAAACAAACTCCTAATACATAAGCTACTCCGACTCCTGCTAATCCATAATAGGGAGAAGTTTCCGGGAGAAGTTTGGGATTGAGAATAGCATCGGCAGGGGGTAATTTTTCTGGGAGGTCATGATGGTCGGTTATAATAACCTTTAAACCTAATTCTTTTGCCCTTTTGATGGGATTATAAGCAGAAATACCATTATCTACCGTCAGAATTAAACTTACTCCTTCTTGCTTAAATTCTTCGACAATACGTTCATTAATACCATAACCGTCTTTCATACGACTGGGAATAGCATAATCTACTTTTGCTTCAAGGTGTTTTAAGGCTCTAATCAGTAAAGCTGTACTGGTCATCCCGTCTGCATCATAGTCTCCACAGATAGCTATTTTTGCCCCAGATGCGATCGCATCTTTTAATAATTGAATACTATGGGGTAAATCGGGAAACTCTGCGAGGGGAGAAGGTAAGTTAACAGTTTCGGGGGTGATATAGGCTTGGGCGGAGTCTATATCGTCAATGCCACGATTAGCGATAACCTGTGCCATGATGGGAGAAACCCCAAAGTGCTTAACAATATCTGTAACGATGTGAGGTTGAGAAGGATAAAATTTCCAACGTTGACGGGGTAAATTATGTGTCATTCCTTAATAAACTAATGATTTACGGTACTTAATTATTTTTATTCTTTCACCTTGCCGAAACGTCTGTCTCTTTGTTGATAATTGAGCAAAGCCAGATGGAATTCTTCCCGATTAAAATCAGGCCACAGAGTATTAGTTACATAAATTTCGCTGTATGCCATTTGCCATAACAAAAAGTTACTCAAACGCATTTCACCACTGGTACGAATTAATAAATCTGGGGATTCTAAGCCGTTAGTGTAAAGATGACTTTCAAATAATTCCTCGTCTATATCTTCTAAATTTATTTTACCCTCTTGAACAGAAGATGCGATCGTACGACAGGCTTGGAGAATTTCCTGACGACTACCATAATTAGTAGCAATATTAAACTTAATACCCTTATTATATTTAGTCTCTTCCATTGAATGATAGATTTCTGCCTGTAAAGACTCTGGTAAAGCCTTTAAATCACCGATAAAACGGATTTTGACATTTTTTTCCATCATCTGTGCTAATTCTTTTCTTAAAACCCTTTCAAAAAGAGTTAAGAGAAATTCTACCTCAGTTACAGGCCTTCCCCAGTTTTCCGTAGAAAAAGCATAGGCAGTTAAAACTTTAATACCCCAATCGTCACAACAACGTAATAAACTTTTCAGAGTGTCAACACCTTTTTGATGTCCTACAATACGAGGGAAACCCCGACGTTTTGCCCAACGCCCATTACCATCCATTATCACTGCTACATGATGAGGAATTATTTTTGCATTCAAATCCGAAGGCAATTCAATTAGATTCTGTTTTAAATTCATGTTCAATTAGCTGTAGGAAATCAAAACACCCTAACCTTTAAAGTTTACTAGAATTTGACTAAATCATGATTAGTTGATAGTGAATTATGAATTATAAAAAGGGCAATGGGCAATGGTGAATAGTTTATAGTTGATAATTAATAATTAAAAACATCTGAAACCTTTTTCCTAATTCCGAATCTTAAACCACCATTTTTTCTTTCAAATTTGCGATCGCATCTTTTATTTGTGCAAAACCTGTACCACCGTAACTATTACGAGCAGAAACTACCTGTTTAGGTTTGATTGCTTCATAAATATCCGACTCAAAAGCAGGGTGTAATTGTTTCCATTCTTCGAGAGTTAAATCCTTAAGTAACTTATTCGCCGCTAAACTGGTTTTAACAACTTTGCCCACGAGGTTATAAGCCTCACGAAAAGGTACACCTTTACTGGCTAAATAGTCAGCCACATCGGTGGCGTTAGAAAAATCTTCGTCAACAGCTTCTGCGAGGCGTTGGGTGCGAAATTCCAGCCCTTCTGACATTAAAATAGTCATGGCGGTTAAGCTACCTTTAACGGTTTTTACTGTGTCAAAAATGCCCTCTTTATCCTCTTGTAAATCTTTGTTATAAGCAAGGGGCAAACCTTTCATAATGGTTAAAAGTGCCTGTAAATGCCCGAAAACTCGCCCCGTTTTTCCTCTCACTAATTCGGGAATATCAGGGTTTTTCTTCTGAGGCATGATACTTGATCCTGTAGAGCAGTTGTCTTTGAGAGTAATAAAGCTAAATTCTTGGGATGCCCACAAAATCAATTCTTCACTGATACGGCTAAGATGCACCATGATTAAGCTAGAGGCACAAAGAAATTCAATGGCAAAGTCTCGATCGCTCACTCCATCTAAGCTATTTTCGTAAATAGAGGCAAAATCTAATTCTTGGGCGCTAAAATGACGATCTATGGGGAAAGTTGTACCCGCCAATGCACCACAACCGAGGGGAGAAACATTGGTGCGATCGTAAATTTGTTCTAATCTTTCCCAATCCCGTTGCGCCATCTGACAATAAGCCATTAAATGATGAGCTAAACTAATGGGTTGCGCCCGTTGTAAATGAGTATAGCCGGGAATAAGGGTTTCAATGTGCTTTTCTGCGTGGTTTAATAGTGCCTTTTGCCACTCTCTCAATAAATCCTGAATTTGGCGAATTTGATCCCGCAAATAAAGTCTTATATCTGTACCCACTTGGTCATTGCGAGATCTACCAGTGTGTAACTTTTTACCTACATCTCCCACAATTTCTGTGAGTCTTCTTTCTACAGCAAAATGTACATCTTCTTGCTCAATACCGGGGTTAAAATTACCATCTCTATATTCTTGACGAATTTGGCTTAATCCTCTAATTAGTGTTTCTGCTTCTTCTGG
The DNA here is from genome assembly GCF_000317675.1 of Cyanobacterium aponinum PCC 10605. Classification (NCBI taxonomy): domain Bacteria; kingdom Bacillati; phylum Cyanobacteriota; class Cyanophyceae; order Chroococcales; family Geminocystaceae; genus Cyanobacterium; species Cyanobacterium aponinum. The sequence goes on along the minus strand of NC_019776.1, from coordinate 338,209 downwards.
GGTGATAATTCCTGTTAACCCAAGCATTTTAGCATGAGCCATAGAACCAGTGAGATCATACTCAATTAATTCAATATCAAAGCCAATACTCGCATTAAATTCCGCAATAATAGGATTTAAAGACGTTTCAAAGCGATCGCTCCAAGTTTGTTGTTTAGTCACAGTTCAAAATTAATAATCAACTAACGTAGTAAATATTATTGAATCAAATATTAAAAATGTCATCTAGTTAGTGTTGTAATTGACCAAAATCACCTCAGCTTTTCGGCAAAAATATCAGATAAGGACAGATTTTGGGGGTTGAAGAATGTTCAACCCTCATGGTGGCAGGTTTGACGATAAAGATTTTCTGAACATTTATTAATCAATCAAAGTATTAATCAATCAAAGAGGTGAAAATAAACAAATTAATTATTTAGGTTCTTCAGAGTGTGGTTATGATGAATTAAGAGAAACAGGACTTCCATAACCTTTATTAAATAGTGTTTATAGTAAAATAAAAACTAGAAGTTTATAAATTATTATTTAATAATCCCCTATTGCCTCTTGCCTCTTGCCTTTCAGCCTACCCTAACTAATAATTTACATACTCAAACTGATAGAGCCATTATTTATAACTTTAATTGTTCTAAAAACGAGTAAAAGAAGCAAAAATATAACCAAAAAATACACCAATCAACAAAGCCCAAATTTGTCCAGATTCAACAAAATTTTTCCAAGCATCAGACATTTGACCTAAAATATCAGGGTCTTCTACCATTTGAGCGAATAATCCATTATTAATCACTAAATCATAAATAGGTAACTCTGTCATGGAATTAATCTCCGTCAAGTATCAATATTTTTCACATTGAGTTAATCTTACTCAAATCTTGTACTCTCAGTTAAACTACTTTTTCATTAAGTTTTATTAAACCTAATTCTCAGAAAAATGTTAAAATAACTCTAAAATTTAAGTAAAAACCCTTATTTTTATAATAAATCAATATGTTACTGGGCAAATTCGACACTATTGGGGAAAAAACTATCAATAAAATTGCGGAAATGGCTTTTAAAAGTCAAATCAAATCTGCTAAATACCTAAGTGTACAAGTAAAAACAAATCCACAACAATTAGCCAAGGGAATTTTAGAATCATTAGATATTGATGGAAATGGTTTAATGATGCGGGAAAATCTCCCTTTGGAAAAAATGAGAATCACCCTCAATGATATTGCTGTTAGTCCTTTTAAGGCTTTAATGGGAAATGTGGAATTAACCCAACCTAGTCGAGGAAAAGCCCGTATTATTCTTAACGAAACAGATATTGAAACAATCTTAAATGTTGATAATCTTAATAGTAAATTAGGACAATACCCTACCGCATCAAAAGTATTTTTTAAAAGAGTAGATTTTCGGATTTTGTCTGATGGTAGAATTGCGATTAAAGCTAAATTAAAAGAACAAAATAGTAATAAATTAGAGAGTATTTGTTTAATTATAAAGCCTCGTATTTGTCAGCATAAAAAAGGTATTATTTTAGATGAATTTGCTTGTACTCAAGGAGAAAGTTGGTCAGCAACAGTAGTAAAGATTTTATTAGCAGAAGTGGGAAAAGTTTTAAATTTAGAAAATTTATTAATAGATGGAATTTATTTACAAGTAGATAAAATTAGCATCTCAGAAGGCAAACTTAATTTATTTGCTAACGCCGGTATTACTCATCTACCTAAATCAAAGAAGTAGGATAAAATAATTGACAAACGATTTTTTTTAAATCATATAAATAACTAAAATTATGGCTCTATCACTTCTCGTCGTGTAAATTATTGATGTTTGTTAAGAAATAGGCAATTATTAAATAATAATTTATAAATTTTTAGTTTGTATTTTGCCATGAATAATATTCAGTAGGCATTACAGAAATTCTTTTCTATTAATTTATAATAACCATTGTAGAAGAGCCAAAAAGTTTAAAGTAAAAAAATTATTTTTTCCAAATGTTTAATATATAAGGGTTAAAATTCTAACTACAAACCAATATTAAAATCATAATAATTAGACATCTCCAACAATTCTCAAAATAAGGGAACCAAGCCCTAACTACGAGCCTATATTAATATTTTCCACCAGATGTCTATTAAAGATAAAGACATAGTTAATTGTTCATGGAATAAATGAATTTTATTATTGAATCAAAAATTAAAGTAGCAGAAAATTTACATTTGTCCCCGATGGGTTGCGGTACTTGGGCTTGGGGAAATCGTTTTCTCTGGGGTTATGAGCCAGAAATGGATACTCAGTTACAGGAAACTTTTAATTTGCTGGTATCTCAAGGGGTTACTTGGTTTGATACTGGGGACTCTTATGGTACAGGTAAACTAAATGGGCGTAGTGAGACTTTATTAGGTAAGTTTAGCAGAGAGTATCAGGGGGATCATCAATCTGAAATTGCGATCGCAACTAAGTTGGCTGTATATCCTTGGCGTTTGACACCCCAATCAATGATTAATGCTTGTGAAAAATCCGCTCAAAGGTTGGGTAGAAAAGTTGATTTAGTACAATTGCATTGGTCTCCTGCAAAATATCTCCCTTGGCAAGAAAAGCCTTTATTAGAGGGTTTAGCAAGATTATCCAATCAAGGATTAGTGAAGGCAGTTGGGTTGTCTAATTATGGAGCAAAAAATCTGTTGAGTGCTTATGAATTTTTCCGAGAAAGAGGAGTGAAAATTAGTACCTTACAAGTGCAGTATTCTCTCCTTTCTACTTATCCTTTTGTCAAATTGCGCTTAAAGGAATTATGTCAGCAGTTGGATATTAAAATTATTGCCTATAGCCCCTTAACTTTAGGGCTTTTAACGGGAAAATACCGAGATTTGAACCATTTACCCTCTGGAGCTCGTCGTGGCTTATTTAAACAGTTATTACCTGCGATTAAACCTCTTTTATTGACCCTAGATGCGATCGCATCTGATAATGGAAAAACCATGGCACAAACAGCTATTAACTGGTGTATTTGTAAAGGTACAATTCCTATACCGGGGGCAAAAAATCCCCTTCAGGCGAGGGAAAATTTAGGGGCATTGGGATGGCGTTTGTCGAGAGGGGAAGTAGAAGAATTAGAGAGAGTGGCTTTAGGTTTAAATAAACAAATGATTCAAAATATTTTTCAAACCCGTTAGCCTTGGAAACTATTTCTTAAAGTATTGCTCAATCCAATCAATAATACTCAAGCCTCCCCAAATAGTTGCAAAAATAATAGAGGCAGAAACGACTCCCGCAATTAAACAAAGACTTAATCCCGCTAAAACAATAAAACCATCATCCTCCTGCATCCCAAAAGCAGTAACAAAAATACCCATAGCAGGAGCGGTATTAGTGCCTGGAATTGGTATCATCATGGAAATAGCCATAAGTGCGATCGCAATTCCAATCACAATTCTTCCTGAAAAGCTAGTACAAATATAGGTAAGACGAGGTTTTGTTAAATTCTCAATTCTTTTTAACCAAGGTAAACCCATTTGCACAAACTTACGAGCAGTGCTGGTTTTCATAGCCCCTTTAAGCATTTTATCTGGCAACCAAGGAGTTTTATGCCCAATTACTAACTGAATCGCCAATAAAAAAATCAAAATCCCAAAGGGGATAGAATAGCCCGGAGCAGGTATGGGTAAAGCAGAAGGTAGCGATAAAATCACTAAGAGAAAACCAAATATTCTCTCCCCTGCAAGGCTTAATATCTCCTCTAGGGTAATTTTTTCTTCCCTTTCTTGTACAAAAAAATAGTCGTTTAATTCTTGAGACAATTTGGACATAAATTTAATTCTTAAGTAGTTATTGGGAGATTGGGGATTTGGGGTGTGAGGGGGATGAGGGGATGAGGGGATGAGGGGAGAGGGAGAAACAAGTAATTATTAACTATTAACTATTAACTATTAACTATTAACTAATTAGCCGTTTCAATTTTTGCATTCCCATTTTCATCAACCCATGCTAGGTAGGAAATACCCTCCTCAAGGGCATAGTTCCGAATTTCATCAGGAGTGCGCATTTTTAGGTCAATTTCCACTCTGACGATGTGGTTAGTATTTCTCAATTTTTGGGCATAAGCAAAAGCTGAATTTGATGCTTTTATGTTGGTAGGTATCACTAACCAATCACTGGGGGGAGTACTTTGAGGTAAATTAGGGCTATTTAATAAGCAATTATGTAAGTCTTGAATGTTAAAACAAAAACCGATACCGGGAGCATTCTTTTTCTGAGGGTGATACACTTCCAAAAGTTGATCGTATCTTCCCCCTTGCCCTAATACATAGGGTTTATTGCCCATAACTTGGACTATCTCGAAAACAATACCCGTATAGTAGTCAAAAGTCTGAATTAAACTTAAATCTAAGGTTATAGGTAGGGGTTTTTCACAGCTATGATTGATTAAATCCATCAATGACTGTAAATGATTAACGGCTTTTTGGGCGGTTTCGTCTAAGTCAAAGTCGGCAACTCTGGCTAATACTTCTTGGGGATTTCCTCTTAAATCGAATAGTTGTAGTGCCTTAGATTTGAGATTGTCTTCTAAATCTAGTTTTTGTAACTTAACTCGATCTAAAGATGCGATCGCATCTAAAATTTGTTCACGAAAAGCACAAGGAAAAGTATTAAGCAATGAGCGGGTTAAACCTGCATCCCCTAAAAGTAATTGTGCGCCCTCAATGCCCAAAGATTGTAAACAATTAATCAACAGTAAGATAATCTCCCCATCGGCCAAAACACCTTCAGCGTATAATAACTCGACTCCTGCTTGATAAAATTCTAATTGTTTGCCATGATGTCCTGCAGGGGGATTACGAAATACATTTGCTCGATAACAAAGTCTTTGAATGGTTTGATTGCTGAGACGATTAACCGCCGCCCTAGCAATAGAAGCAGTTAACTCAGGGCGTAAACCTAAACGCCCCTCACCAATGTTTTGCAGTTGAACTACAGTAGAAGGTTCGATCGCCCCTCCCGCCATCAGAGTATCCACCCATTCAATGGTAGAAGTGACGATTCTTTTGTATCCCCAACGCTGGAAAACCTCTTGTAAGCGATCATTAATCCAACTTTTTTGGGCTACTTCTAAAGGTAGTAAATCTCTTGCTCCGGCGGGTGCTTGATGAATCATACTGAAAATTTGTAAGTCTAAGGGATGGATGATAAATCATGGTTAATCCTACCACAAAGGAATACCAAAAATTTTGGGTGGCTCTTTTTTACCTTTTTTATCTTTAGATTTTTCTTTATCTGAACCTTTACTTTCTGTTTTTTTACCATCAGTTTTTCCAGTAGAGGATTTTTTCTCTTTCTGTTTCAATTCTTCCTGAGCTTTTTTCACGGTAGGATTATTGCTATCAATACCTACAGCCTTATTAATATGAATACGTCCATAGGGCAAATTATTCTGGAGCAAATAAACAGAACCTAACATAGCATGAGCCACCGCACTATTTGCATCTATTTTTACCGCCTCTCTCAAGTCAAAAAGTGCCGCATCAGGGTTAAACTGCTCGATATGATTTTTCGCACTACTGATTAGTTTTTCTAAACGAGAAACAGGTACTTTTTCCTCTTTTTCTTCTACCTGTTGAGAAACACCAGTATTACCAGACTGCTCCGGTGCGGCGGTAATTATTGGCTCAGAAACAGCAATTTTAGGCTCAACATTAGACGAAGCCCCACCCATTACTTTACCCAATTCCCCTTGTTTTTGACGAACTAAATAAATCATATTCAATTCGCTTAATAAACCGATTTTGACGGCTAATTTACTTAAATCTTGATATTGTTCTTTTGCCAAAGTTTCAATTAAATCTTGATACATTTTGTTGAAATTAGCTTCTTCCCGCAATAATTTTTTGGGAATCTCACCGCTAAGAGTCATTTCTTTAGCCATAGGTGCTAATCTCATAGAAATCTCAGAAAAGATAAGTTGACATTCTTTCCTTAGTTTGTCCTTATATAAATTTTCATAAGCTGGATTGACCAATTTAGATAAAATGGTACTTGCTTTTTCTCTGTTTTCCCTCGTTTCAGCCTGATTGGTGTCTGGATGAAGTTGATAAGCTAATTTTAAATAACGCAAACGAATATCCTTGGGACTCGCAGAAATAGGTAAACCTAGAATGGCATAGTAGTCTTTTACCTCGTACTTGAACAATCCACCTTTCAAATCGGAAATTAACATATTTTATACAACCTCTTAAAATTTATTTAGATGATTTTTATAATTGCCAGAAATCAAACTTAGGTTTTTTCCTCAGATAGTATGCTATTTTACTAATAAATAAATCATCCAATCTTGATTGCAGTTCAGATTTAGCGATAAAGGTGAGAATCCGATGACAATTTAAAAGTACATATGTCATTTATTTTTCACTCTTACAAATCGAACTCTAAATTAGTGTCTATTTTCTGTCTTTATATCTATGGTAAGCAAAGAAACAAGATAATTTCGCTTTAAAATAAGGTAGTTGGCATTCATAAGCACAAGAATCTCAAAAATTCAAAATTATTTGAAATAAATAATCATCATTGTAATCTTAGATTAATTGACACTGTAGAGTTGTTCTATATTTTCAAGGTTCATTCTCGATGATACCCCCAAACTAAGAGGCGATCGCATCTTATTAATAAAATGTTCTTCTCCAGCACAAGCAATCATCGCTCCATTATCGGTACAGTATTTCAGAGGAGGAAAGAAGACTTGAAGATTATGATTTTGAGCTTCTGCTTGTAAGGTATTTCTTAAGGCACTATTTGCCGCCACTCCACCCCCTACGGCAATGGTATCCAAATTGAGGTCTAAACAAGCTCTAATTGCCCTTTTTGTCAATGCCTGAGCAACGGTATATTGAAAACTAGCACATAAATCCGCTACAGGTAAAGAATCGAGATTTTCTTTTTGTAAACCTTGAATAAGTCTTAACATAGCTGTTTTTAGACCGCTAAAACTACTGTCATAGGGGTGATAACCCTGATTATTCGGTAGAGATACTTTTCCTTCTGGCAATTTAAAAGCATGGGGATTTCCTTCCTTTGCTAACTTATCGATAATAGGACCTCCGGGATAGCTAAGGTTGAGTAATCGTGCCACTTTATCAAAGGCTTCCCCTGCCGCATCGTCACGGGTTGAGCCAATGGTTTTGTAAACTCCGCTTTTGATGACGTGAATTAAGCTAGTATGCCCCCCTGAAACCAATAAACACAAAAATGGTGGTTTGAGACTCGGTTCACCCAGATAAGAAGCGTAAATATGACCCTCCAAATGATGAATTCCTAAAAATGGCTTATTATGAACCATTGCTAATGTTTTCGCCGCCGTAACCCCCACAATTAAAGACCCCACTAACCCGGGAGTCACTGTAGATGCGATCGCATCTATGTCAGACCATGATAAACCAGATTCAGTCATTGCTTGATCAATACAAGGATTAATCATTTCTAAATGACGACGAGAAGCCAACTCTGGTACAACTCCGCCATACTGCTCGTGTAATTTAATTTGCGAAGCCACCACATTAGCGATAACATTACGATTTGTTACAATGGCGACGCTAGTTTCATCACAACTACTTTCAACTGCTAAAATTGTGGGCATTATTTTCTTGATTTGTTAAGAATAATAAATTTTCTAACTATTACTTTACTCCATTTACTAATCACAGTAAAATCGCATTTGAAGTCATTTTTGAGGCTTCATTTTTTGTAACAAAAACTTATTGTTTCGTAGCAAAAGGAAACAATTTTATGAGAAAAATATTCAGTTTAGTATTAGCATTTACGCTATCAATTACCCTCTGGTTCAATTTCGCACCTGCGGCTCAAGCCGATTTATCTCACTTAACTCCTTGTAGTGAGTCTCCTGCTTATCAAGCGAAAGCAAAAAGTTTCCGTAATACCACCAGTAATCCTGAGTCTGGTCAAAAACGTGCTGAAAGCTACGCTGAAGCCCTTTGTGGTCCTGAAGGCTACCCCCATTTAGTAGTTGATGGCAGATTAGATCACGCTGGTGACTTTATCATTCCCGGATTATTATTCCTTTATGTTGCTGGTTGGATTGGTTGGGTAGGACGTTCTTACTTAATCGCCATTCGTGAGGAAAAAGACACCGAGATGAAAGAAATTATCATCGATGTACCTTTAGCCATTAATAAAATGTTATTCGGTTTTATGTGGCCTTTACAGGCTTTCGGTGAGTTTACTTCTGGTAAATTAACGGTTAAAGATTCCGAAATTCCCGTTTCCCCTCGTTAATTTCTCGGTCAAATTTTAGTTATTTTTTAGGAGAAAATTAGATGAAAGGTCTAACTACTTTTTTGTCCACTGCACCAGTTTTAATTACTGCTTTATTAGTTTTCACTGCTGGTTTATTAATCGAATTTAATCGTTTTTATCCCGATCTTTTATTCCATCCTATGGGGTAAATATCTGTTTCATAGTTTAAAAACTTGAAGTCGCCTCTTAAGTCATTTTTGGGGCGATTTTTTCTGTGAGTATGTAACCTGAGTTCGAGATAAAATTGTAGTAAAAGTAGGGAATAGGTAAAACCCCTCTATGTCTCAGGGCTGTTTCACTTTCGAGAAAGAAAAAAGAGCGGGAGATAAGGGGAGACGGAGATGGGGAGATTTTTGACTTGCAGATTTTAAGTAAGAATAAAAAATCTTGAAACAATCAATTAATTACAATAAATTATCAAAACTCATTACTCATTACTTATTACTCATTACTCATTACTCCCGTAAACCTGAAACCTGCCACCTGACACCTTTTTCTAACCGATAATTTACACGACGAGCAGTAAAAGAGCAAAAAAAATAGCCATCTCTAATTATTTTGTGAACCAGATCAAGTTAACATTAACTACATAGAAAATGTTGTTTTACTATTTATTCAATCTCCCAGTCAGATAGCTAACTTATGTTACCAAAAACCTCCTCTGTAAACGAAATTTACCATCTAATTGCTTTTCTTGTTTCAATGAATGTGGTAATGTGGAGTACCCCTGTTGTTAAAAATATTGGTCTAAGAAGTGGTCATGTAGATAAACCAGATGCAAGAAAAATTCATAGTCAACCAATTGTTAGAATTGGCGGAATAGCTATTTTTGCAGGTACAACGGCAGGTTTATTGATTGTTTGGTGGTTAGGAGGTTTTGGTGTATTGTCCCCAGAGAAAGATGCGGAAATTTGGGGCGTTACTATTGGAGCAATTTTCTTTTTTTTCATTGGTTTGGCTGATGATTTATTTAATCTTTCTCCTCAATCCCGTTTATTAGTTCAATCTATAGTTGCTTCTTTTGCTTGGTATAAAGGGGTGAGAATTGATTTTTTTACAATTCCCTTTGGTGATTTAATCCAAATTGATATGTGGTGGCTGAGTTTACCCATTACCGTAATTTGGTTAGTGGGAATGGTAAATGCAGTTAACTGGATTGACGGTTTAGATGGTTTAGCCGCAGGAGTTTGCGGTATTGCGGCAGTGGTGATGTTAATTGTTAGTTTATTCATGAATCAACCGGCGGCGGCTTTATTAGCGGCAGGGTTAGCGGGAGGTGCGTTAGGTTTTTTGAGGTACAATTTTAATCCTGCAGAAATTTTTATGGGAGATGGTGGCGCGTATTTCATGGGTTTTATGTTAGCAGGGGTTGCGGTAATCGGCATTTCTAAAACTGCGGCGGTAACAGCAGTGCTTTTACCCTATGTTATTTTAGCTGTACCCATTTTAGATATGTCTTGGGTGATTTTATCTCGTGTTTTGCAAGGAAAATCTCCCTTTTTGCCCGATAAGCGTCATTTACATCATCGTTTATTACAAGCAGGAATTTCTCAACGACTAACGGCTATTTATATTTATTCTTTAACATTATGGGCAGGTAGTCTTGCTTTGGCTTTTTCTGGTTTTCCTAGTGGCGGGGTTTATGCTTTGGGGGCAACAATGTTGCTTATTTACACCACTTGGCAGGTATGGAGAAATTCCATTAGAAATTAGGTGTTGCTGATTTTAGAGATGATTTCTCATGTAGGTGGAGAATGAATAAATAATCTCAGTTTGGTTTAACAATATTGAAAAGGGTAGGTATCAGGGAAGACTAGAGTTCGCTGCACTCGTACACTCTTTTCTGTCGTGAACGGGGTTTTTAATTGTTAATTCTTAACTATTTACCTTTGCCCTCCCCCCTCAAGAGGGGGGATAAAGGGGGGTTCATCCCTTGCCTTTCGACTTTTGCATTCTTCAAGCAACGCCAAATTATGAATTATCTTCTCCTAATCTTCCTAACATCCTAATACATTTATCGAAAATCACTACTCAACTAAGCACTGTTGTAATTGAGTTAAGATGCGATCGCAGTCTATATCTTGTCCAATAAAGACTAATTTATTTTGTTTGGTTTGATTAGGTTTCCAGACATCATCTTCAATGGTGAAACGCTTACCACTTAAATGGAAAATATGACGATCGGGGCTTTCCTTAAACCATAACACACCTTTTGCTCGAAAAACGTTGGCAGATAACTTATTATCAAGAAAATCTTGTAATTTACGGATATAGAAAGGTTTATCACTAACAAAAGATACTGACATAAATCCATCATTTTCTAAGTGATCAGAGTGATGATGATGGTCATGATCGTGATCGTGGTGATGGTGATTATGTTCTTCATGGTGGTGATGTTCATGATCGTGGTCATGATGATCATGTTCATGGTCATGACTGCTATTATCGGAATTATAGTACTTATCAGACTCGAATAGACCCACACTAAGAATTAAAGGTAAAGGCACTTGAGATTTAGTTGTGCGTAAAATCCTCGCATCTTTTTTAATGTCTCTAAGTCTTACTTCCAATAAATCAACATCTGCAGAATCCACTAAATCAGTTTTGTTGAGCAAAATAATATCACCATAGGCAATTTGATTATACGCCGCTTCACTGTTGAATAAATCAAGGCTAAAGTTTTCACTATCCACCACTGTGACAATAGAATCTAATCTTGTCATGTCTCTTAATTCAGTACCGAGGAAAGTTAAGGCTACAGGTAAAGGATCAGCTACACCAGTAGTTTCTACCACTAAATAGTCTATTTTTTCTTCTCTTTCTAATACCCGATAAACTGCATCAATTAAATCGGTGTTAATAGTACAACAAATACAACCATTGCTCAACTCTACCATAGAGTCATCGCTGGCAATAATTAAATCATTATCAATACCAATTTCACCAAATTCATTAACTAAAACTGCGGTTTTAACACCTTGTTGATTTTGTAAAATATGGTTAAGTAAAGTTGTTTTGCCGCTACCTAAAAATCCTGTAATGATAGTCACGGGTAAACCGTGTTTAGGGGCATCTATACCATGAGCTGAATTTGTTACTGATTCTACAGTCGTCATAACAATGATTATTTATTCTTCTCGAAATTGATTATTAATCATTGATCTTAGCAAAAAAATATTGCCCATGAATAATATCGCAATCTTATTTGATTCATAATATTTTACGGAAGGTAAAATTTTCAAATTCAGTATTTTCCAAATTCTCATTCTTTGAAATCAAAACTAGCTTGGTAGAAAAAACAATGTCCATTATCAAAACAACTCAATCATTTTTAACCCGTAATGGCATTAAATTAGTATCTGACATTTATCGCCCTAATACCTCAGAAAAATTGCCCGTTTTACTAATGCGTCAACCCTACGGACGTGCGATCGCATCTACGGTAGTTTATGGCCATCCCCGTTGGTATGCAAATCATGGTTATATAGTTGTGATTCAAGACGTAAGAGGAAGAGGAGATTCTGAAGGGGAATTTCGGCTATTTGAATCAGAAATTGAAGATGGCTACGATACCCTTGACTGGATAGCAAATTTAGAGGGTAGCAATGGTAATGTAGGAATGTACGGCTTTTCTTATCAGGGAATGACACAATTATATGCAGCGATTAGTCAACATCCTGCCTTAAAAACCATTTGCCCGGCAATGATTGGTTATGATTTATACACAGATTGGGCGTATGAAAATGGAGCTTTTTGTTATCAATTAAACTTAGCATGGGCGATTCAATTAGCCGCAGAAACTGCCCGTTTAAAAAGAGATTTACCTGCTTATAAAACTCTTTATTTAGCCAGTCGGAATCTTCCTATTTATGACATACCTATTACCGTTGATGAAGCCTTGAGAAAATATTGTCCCAGTAATTTTTATTATCAATGGTTAAGTAATACAGAAAATAACGAATATTGGCAAAAACTCTCTCCCAAAACTTATTTTCAGGATATAGATTTACCCATGCTTCATATTGGCGGTTGGTTTGATGCTTATTTGCGAGGTACATTGAATTTATATCAAGAAATGAAAACTAAAAGCAAATTTCAACAGTGCTTAATCGTTGGTGTTTGGGGGCATATTCCTTGGGGAAATACCCTTGGCTCTCGCTCGTTTTCTAGCTTTGCTAATTCCAATATTGATCAAACTCAAATAGCTTGGTTTGACAAATATTTAAAAGGTATTGAAAATAATTATTTGCCAAAAGAAAATATTAATTTATTTCAAATGGGTAGTAATAAATGGATAACTAAAAATAATTTAACCAATAAAACAAACAAGTATTTATATTTAAAAAGTACAGGATTAGCTAATATCAAAGATGATGATGGTGTATTATTAGTAAATAATCAAGAAAATAATGAATTTCAAGAAGATATAATTGTACAAGATTTTTGGCGAAATGTTCCAAGTTTAGGAGGTCATAGTTTTGTTCCAAGTGGCGTTTTTAAAAGAACTGAATTAGATAATCGCAGTGATATTATTACCTATACTTCTAACTTTTTAACTGAAGAATTAGAAATTATTGGAGATATAGAATTAGAAATTTTTGCTCAAAGTGATCAATATAGTTTTGATTTATCAGCAATTTTATCTCAGGTATTTCCTGATGGTAAAGTTTATAATTTCACTCAAGGACATATTAGAATTCTTCAAAATAATTGTGAACAACCTATTAAGTTTAAATTACAGCCAACTTGTATAAAATTAGAAAAAAATACAGCTCTGCGTTTAAGTATTAGCACAACTAATTTTCCTGCTTATTTAGTCAATACAGGGGATAAGAAAAACTATCATCATTCATTCCTAAATTTAGAAACTACTCCATTAACAGTAAACATATTTTCAGGGAAAGACAAGCCATCTAAAATAATATTCAATACTTAAATTCTCCGAGATAATCCAATTAATAATATATTTTGTTAAATTAGTTCCTAGTTATTAACATTTACTCATAAAAGTGTAACTCCATCTATTAATTTTTAATTCCTTCTATTCTCTCGGAAACAAATGCAGAAACTCTCTTGGTTAAATATTAGTCTCATTTTCATTTCCCTTATTAGTCAAACCTTATTTCAGTTACCTAGCTATGGGGTTACTAATCCTTATTGTCAATTAGATCAAAACTCCATCAACATCAAAAATAATTTAAGGGAAAAAGCAATTTCTGGAGACAATAATGCCCAAAGAGAATACCAACAACTTATTCAACAACATAGCCAACAACTCAATAATTGTCGTCGTAATCATTGGCTAAAAGAACAAGCCATCTGGTTAAGGCTTTATCCCTGCGATGCCAAGGCAGGTTCAATTGATCGCGTTTTAGATCAAATTGTTAATTTAGGTTATAACACCGTTTACTTAGAAGTATTTTATGATGGTAGAGTATTACTACCTAAAAATGGAAATTTCACAGCGTGGGATAGTGTTTTAGACGCTCCGGGGTACGAAAATAGAGATTTATATGCGGAAACCTTAGAAAAAGCCCGACAAAGAGGCTTAAAAATTTATGCTTGGTTATTTAGTCTCAATTTTGGTTATGTTTATGCTCAAAGAAGCGATCGCACCTCTGTATTAGCTCGGAATGGTAGAGGAGAAAATAGTATAGACTTTGTCCATGACCAATCACAGGCTTTTGTTGATCCCTATAGTCGTCAAGCAAGACAAGACTATAGCCAAATGTTACAAGCAATATTGCAACGCCGTCCTGATGGGGTACTATTCGACTATATTCGCTATCCTCGTGGTAGTGGCAATGAGTCGGTGGTGGGTAAAGTAAAAGATTTATGGATTTATAGCCCCGCTTCCAAGGAAACCCTTTTAAATAGAGCAACAAATAGACAAGGGAGATGGTTATTAGAAAGATACATTACTAAAGGCTCAATCAATGGTAATGACATCGAAGAAATGAAAAGACTATACCCAGATGAAAAAACCCCCCTTTGGCAGGGAAGAAATCCTAATGCTCCTAACAATTTGAGTAACTTACAGATTGAAACTTGGTACTTTACCGTTGCCCATGCCGCCCAAGGAGTCATTGATTTTCTCGATTTTGTCTCAAGCCAAGTTCAACAAAGAGGAATACCCGCAGGAGCAGTATTTTTTCCAGACGGTAATCAAGTGGTAGGAGAAATAGGCTTTGACTCTCGTTTACAACCTTGGGATAGTTTTTCTCCCCGTATAGAATGGCATCCCATGTCTTATGCTTTATGCGGTAGTCCTAACTGTATCATTGATCAGGTAAAAAGGGTAACTCAAGCCTCGGCACAAGATAGCAATGTAAAACCTGTTTTAGCAGGATTTTGGGGGAGAAACGATGGTAAACGCCCCTCTTTAGAATCTCAAATGGAAGGGATTAGAAACTCAGTAAAAGGAGTACAATCTATTAGTCATTTTGCTTACTCATGGTTAGAACCTGAACACACTAGAGAAAGACAAAGTTGTAATTTTTAACACTGATCATAAAGGCTCTTTTGCCTTTTATTGCCTATTGCTCTTTTCGCTATCACTCACAAATAAAAATTTATCCGAACTCAGGTTAAGTAACAATATTTTTATGTCTCAATTTTTGGCATAATTTCAGTACATTTCATACCGTAATTCAGCAATGCCACTTTGAAATCTCTTGATTTTTCCCAGAAAAAAAGCTATAAGTATTATTAACTTTTGTAAATAAAACTCGATCGCATCTAAAATAATGTATCCCCCCTAAACTAACTTTATATTCTAATCCATATATATTAAATCACTAAGTTTGGAAGCTAAATTTAGAAGTTTAAATCAACGGGTATTGATGAAAAAACTGAATAAATTGATTTTCAATAATTTTTTATTAAATTAAATCATTTTGTTTTAACGTCACCTATACTTAATCAAATATTACCGGAGGAAATGTTTATCAATTCAAGAACCCTAAAAAGGGAATGGTTTTCCAATATTAAAGCAGATATTTTAGCAGGAGCAGTCGTAGGTTTAGCTCTTATTCCAGAGGCGATCGCATTTTCCATTATAGCGGGAGTTGATCCCAAAGTTGGCTTATACGCATCCTTTATTATTGCTGTAATCACCGCATTTCTCGGAGGTAGGACTGGTTCTATCTCTGCCGCTACAGGTGCAATGGCATTATTAATGGTTAACTTAGTAAAGGATCATGGTATCGAATATTTATTTGCGGCAACTCTGTTAACGGGGATTTTACAAGTATTATTCGGGGTATTCAAACTCGGTAAACAAATGAAATATGTACCCCGTGCCGTGATGATGGGTTATATTAACGCTCTGGGAGTACTAATTTTTCTCGCTCAACTACCTCAATTAACCAATGTACCCTCCACAGTATATTTAATTACGATCGCATCTTTACTAATTATTTATATCCTACCCCGTTTTACCCAAGTAGTACCTTCTCCTCTCGTTGCCTTAGCGGTAATGACAATAGCCACCATTACCCTGAAATTAGATGTGCCTACAGTGGGAGACATGGGAGAATTGCCCACCACATTACCAATTTTTGCCTTACCTAATATACCCTTAAACCTCGAAACCCTCAATATCATTCTTCCTTACTCTCTGACAATGGCATTAGTGGGATTGCTCGCCTCTTTCCTCACCGCCGCCCTAGTGGATGAATTAACCGATACCCCTAGCGACAAAAACCAAGAAGCAAAAGGGCAGGGTATCGCTAATATTGTTACATCCTTCTTTGGGGGTATGGCCGGATGTGGCATGATTGGGCAGTCTGTCATTAATGTACAATCAGGAGGTAGAGGCAGATTATCGACTTTTAGTGCGGGAATTTTTCTGTTATTTGCGATTTTAGTCCTGCAAGATTGGGTTAAACAGATGCCTATGGGTGCATTAGTTGCCGTAATGATTATGGTATCTATTGGTACGATACGTTGGTCATCTTTTAAGAATATCCCTCGCACTCCTCCCACGGAAACGGCAGTAATGTTAGCAACCATGTTAATTACCATTGCTACCCGAAATTTTGCATTGGGGGTAATTACCGGCATTATCATGAGTACAGTATTTTTCTCCCGTCAAATTGCACAATTAGTGTTTGTGGATAAAGTATTGAGCGAAGACGGTAATCATCGTACCTATAATGTATCTGGGCAAATTTTCTTTGTCTCCATTGAAGAATTTTTAGGTAAATTTGATTTTGACGAATTAGTCGATACTGTCACCATTAACTTAACTCACGCCCACCTATGGGATCAAGGGGCAGTTGCGGCCGTGGATAAAGTGGTATTGAAATTCCGTCGTAATGGTGCAGAAGTTAAATTAATTGGCTTGAACCAAGCTAGTGCAACTTTGCTAGAAAAACTTACTACTCAGGAAAATCCCCCCATAGTTGAAGAATTAATTACTCATTAAAACTTCAGGGGGATGCAACACCGGAATGATAACCTAGAAGTAATGAGTTCGGAGTTCGGAGTTCGGAGTTATTATTAACCTCAACACTATTTACACCTTTGCCTTCTCCCCTCATCTTTTCTTCAAATTTCCCTGACAATTTGTCATCACAAAACTTGTTGAATTTTTCGGTAAATTTCCTGTCTACTTATTTATCATTTATTACTTGTTTCCCCTTTTCCCCTCATCCCCCCATCCCCCCATCTCCTAACACCTGCAACCTGCGACCTGACACCTGACACCTAACCTTATCAGATATTTTTAAACCGAAACTGAAGTTCACTAAATCCATCCTTTGAGCTTATAAATAATAATTCCTAAATATTCTTTTAAGGCTAGGTTAGTATTGTACAAATATGTGGAGTTGGGAAAAAGATTAATAATTATATTTTGCCAACTGTCATCCTTGATAAAATCTTGTTCGGTTACAAAAAAATCTGTGGGAGCTGGTATTACATCAAAACCTTGTTTTTGAAAAATTTTCACCGATCGCGGCATATGTAATGCTGACGTAACTAATATAATTTGTTTGATTCCTTTCTCTTCTAAGATTAAACGGGTATTGACGGCATTTTCATAAGTATTTAAAGATTTACCTTCTTTTATAATTGCTGATTCTGGAACGCCAAGTAATACAAGTAATTTAGTCATATCAGAGGCTTCTGAACTTTGGCTCTCTAAGGCTTTCCAAGGGATTCTTCCCCCCGAAACCAGAATTAAAGGAGATTTTTTCATTTTATAAAGTTGAGAGGCATAAATGACGCGATCGCCTTGTTCTGCTAAATCAATCATCGGGCGGGGGTAAACTAGAGGCTTGATTCCCCCACCTAATACAACTATGGCTTGTGCGTTATCAATGGAGCTAGGAGAGGCTAAATATTGCCATTCAAGGGATTTAACCAGTAAATTACTAACAAAAAAATTACTCGACAGAAATAAAACTAACAAAGCCAAGATAATCGGAATGGGTAAAAAACGGGGAAATTTCCACCACAAAACTAGGGCAATTAACAAAGAAAAACAGGCAAATCCCAGAGGATAGAGAAAAAGAGGTAATAATTTTGATAAAAAAAGAAAATCCATAACAAATTTGATTTAATTATTCTAACCTGAGTTCGGATAAGCTGAAAGCATTATTTTCTCCTAGTCAGAAAACCTTATAGCTTCTTAGAAACAACGATAAAATTGCCTTAATCCGAACTGACTTAAACAAGGGGCTTAAGCCCCTTGCTAAAAACCCCTACCACCTGCAACCTGCAACCTGCAACCTGACACCTAACCTTGTTGGATATTCTTAAACCGAACTGAGGTTATTCTAGTAGTGGGAATTTCAATCCTTTAGGGAAGCACAGGGCGGAGAGGATGCCAAAAATACAAACAGGAAAAACTCTGTAAAATCCCATGTTTTAAGTTTTTTTGACGTACTCCATATTATATTTTGTCACTAATTTTTTAAGAGGTTGATGAATTTGCGTACCTTGCCTCCGAAAAAAAATAATAACACACTGATACTCTGAAGGACAGGGCTGTAGACCCACATATTTTTGCTAAAAACTAGCTGAATTGAGAAAGAAATTGCTATATTCAATAGAAGTTTTCTTTGATTTTTTGTTGAGAGATGATAGTTGAGATGGATTCATTAATTGCAGGGCGTTATCAAATTATAAATACTTTAGGCAAAGGAGGCTTTGGAGAAACATTTTTAGCCAGAGATACCCACTTACCCTCTCAACGACTAATTGTGATCAAACGTCTGCGACAAGTTAACTCTAATCATAATGTATCCGCCGATGTAATTAGCGATCTTTTCCAGAAAGAAGCTCAAGTATTAGAAGAATTAGGGCAAAACTGTCCTCAAATTCCCACACTATACGCTTATTTTGTCGAAAACAACCAATTTTATCTAGTTCAAGAATATATTGAAGGAACAAGCCTTGCTGATTTGGGAATTATAAACTCCAGCCAATGTCGTAATATTCTCACATCTTTATTGCAAACTCTACAATTTATTCACAGTCAAAAAATTATTCATAGAGATATTAAGCCTGAAAATATTATTATTCGTCACCGTGATGGAGTACCCATTTTAATTGACTTTGGTGCAGTGAAAGAAACTATGGGTACTGTGGCTTTGAGCTCTGGTTCAATGGTAAGCTCCGTGGTAGTGGGTACAAAAGGATTTATGCCCCCTGAGCAAAGCACGGGTAGAACCGTTTACAGTAGCGATTTATACGCCCTTGCCTTGACTATGATTTATAGTCTAACAGGAAAATATCCCATCGAATTTCCCAGTAATTCATTAAATGGGCAGTTAGAATGGACTAATTATGTCCCTGATATAGATCCACAATTACAAGAAGTGCTAAGTAGGGCGAGTAAAATTGATCTAAGTCAGCGTTATGCAACCGCCAAGGAAATGTTACAGGATTTGTGTTTGAGTGAAATTCAAACCGTTGCAGTTATCCCCCAAGGGAGAGAAATTCCTGACAAATTACCTCTTCATTCTCCCAGAAATTCTAACTCAGAAATTAATTCCCCTACCGTTGCCATTCCCGTCGATTATAACTCGATGTCCGGCACACCTACCCCAGTACAACCAAATATTAAACCAGAGATAAAACCTGTCAATAATCCTGTTTATTCTCAGGAAAATTCTCCTTCTCACCCAGTAACTAAGCCAAAAAACTTTTCTCAACCGATTTCTCAACCCTCTTACTCTTCTGATACTTATACCCAAGAAAATTACCAAAAAAATAATTGGATTCCCTTAGTTATAAGTGCTATCATTGCCGGAGTTTTAGTTTCAGCGGGATTTTTAATCACTGAATATATCCAACAAACTCAAGCACAACTCGCTCAAATTGAGCAAGAAAAGGCAGAAACAGAAGCGAGACTAGCTCAAGAACAAAAAATGAGAGAAGAAGAAGCCCAAAGGAGAGCAGAAGCTGAAAAACAACGTCAACAAGCTGAATTAGAAAGAATTAGGGCTGAACAGTTGAGAAGGCAAGCCGAGGTAGAGTCTCAAAACAATGCCATAACGACGGATATTAGTAACCCCGAAAATATGGTTAACACGGGAGATAGTGCGGATAATCAAACTGATGCAACTTCTGTCGATAATGCTGAAAACACTACGCCCAATACAACTAACACTTTAAATGCAGATTCCGCAGTTAGTGCCTTACAGGAGTTTTATAATTTAGTTTCTCAGAAAAATTACGATCGCGCCCGTCAGTTTTTTGCTAATCCGAATAACCTTGATCCTAGCTTTTTTAATCAATTTGCTCAAGTAACCGTAGAAGAGTTAAAAGTCGTCAATCAAAATGAAAACCTTATTACTTTGGAAGGAAAAAACACCTATCTTTATAAAGATGGTACAAAACAAAAAGAGAAAAGAAATTTCACCATAGAGATGATTGATGGTAATTTGAAACTTACTAATTCTGCTTTTTTAGAAGTTCTTGACAAAAGAAAATAATTTTGGCTCTATCACTTCTCGTCGTGTAAATTATTAGTTAACCTGAGTTTTGGATAAGCTGAAAGCAGACCAACTCGTAGTCAGAAAATCTTATAGCTTCTTAGAAATAACGATAAAATTGCCTTAATCCGAACTGACTTAAACAAGGGGCTTAAGCCCCTTGCCTAGGTCAGAAGAAAGCCCCTTGCTAAAAACCCCTACCACCCCAAAACCCTAAGCCCCTACTTCCCCCTTTCCCCTCATCACCTCATCCCCTCATCCCCTAATACCTGCAACCTGCAACCTGCAACCTGACACCTGACACCTAAAAGGTTATGGAAGTCCCGTTTTTCTTATTAAATTTATCATAACCACACTCTGAAGAACCAGAAGAACCATAATTTTATATGTATTTCAATTTGCAAACAAAACGGTAAAAGTAACAAAATATTGCTAACTTATAGGGAAAAAGACTGCGATCGCCTTAAACTAGGAAAACGGTCATTATTCAAACAAATATAAATAGTTAGATATGTTCCCTATTAATCGCCCTCGCCGTTTACGTGCTTCTGTTGGCTTACGTCGCATGGTACAAGAAACGGTTTTAACTCCTAATGATTTAATTTATCCTTTATTTGCAGTACCCGGAAATGCGATCGCAAAAGAAGTCAAATCCATGCCTGGAGTTTATCAATTATCTGTGGACAAAATAGTTGAGGAAGCCAAAGAGGTCTATGACATGGGGATTCCCGCTATTATTCTTTTTGGTATTCCCGAAGATAAAGACAACGAAGCAACTGGGGCATGGCATGATTGTGGCATTGTACAAAAAGCAACCACCGCAGTCAAAGAAGCAGTACCCGATTTAATCGTGATGAATGATACCTGCCTATGTGAATATACTCCCCACGGACATTGTGGTTACTTAGAAGTAGGCGATTTAGTAGGTCGGGTTTTAAATGATCCAACTCTTGAACTATTGAAAAAAACCGCAGTCTCCCAAGCAAAAGCAGGAGCTGATATTATTGCCCCTTCAGGGATGATGGATGGCTTTGTTAAAGTAATTAGAGAAGCCTTAGATGAAAATGGTTTCAGTCATATCCCCATCATGTCCTATGCCGCTAAATATGCCTCTGCCTATTATGGACCTTTCAGAGATGCCGCCGAATCTGCTCCTAGTTATGGAGATAGACGCACCTATCAAATGAATCCTGCCAACAGTTTAGAGGCTCTCAAAGAAATCGAATTAGATATTGCTGAGGGTGCAGATATGCTTATGGTGAAACCAGCATTATCTTATATGGATATTATTTGGCGAGTCAAAGAAGCTACCAACTTACCCGTTGCCGCCTATAACGTTTCTGGGGAATATTCCATGGTGAAAGCCGCCGCCTTAAATGGTTGGATAGATGAGAAAAAAGTAACCATTGAAACCTTAATGAGTTTTAAACGAGCAGGAGCAGATTTAATCTTAACTTACCATGCAAAAGATGCTGTCCGTTGGTTAAATGAAGTTAGCTTTTAAGCATTATTCAAGACTTACTGAGTCCTAATTTGAGAATAAAACAAGAGATTAAATCTCCATCAATCTGAAAAATAAGCATAGAAGTTGTAACAAATGTTAACAAAATAACAATCAGACCCCAAAAAGATTTAATCTATAACCTAATGAATGGATAAAGAAACTAAATTTTAAAATAAAACAATCAATGAGTATAAAAGCAAGTGGCGGTAGTTCTTTAGCCAGACCGCAATTGTATCAAACAGTAGCTGTATCCACGATCATTCAGGCAGAACAGCAAGATCGTTTTCTCGATCGCAATGAACTAGGGGAATTAGACACCTATTTCAACTCAGGATTAAGAAGACTGGCAATCGCTGAAGTCTTAACCCAAAATTCTGACTTAATCGTATCCCGTGCCGCTAACCGTATTTTTACTGGTGGTTCACCCATGTCTTTCTTGGAAAAACCTCCCGTAGAACAAACGGAAAGAACCTTAGTGGGCGTTGGTGGTGGCAGTGTTGCTGATTTACCTAGTGACATCAAAGCGGCTCAACAATCCACTCAAACTTTTGTCAGTGGTGGGCAAGGAAGCGAAAGTGGTGGCGGTTTACTTGGTGGTTTATTATCTGTTTTTACTAACCCCGGCATTGGTAAAATTCCCGTAGGTTTTCGCCCCATCAACATTTCTCGTTATGGTCCTGCTAATATGACCAAATCCTTACGGGATATGTCTTGGTTCTTACGTTATGTTACTTATGCAGTAGTTGCTGGTGATCCCAATATTTTGGTAGTAAACACCAGAGGCTTAAAAGAAATTTTAGAAAATGCCTGTTCCGTTGATGCTACTGTTGTGGCTTTATTAGAAATGAAAGTGGCTTCCATTAGCTACTTTAAAAATGATGCCGAAGCCAAAGATATTCTCACCCAATACTTTGACATTTTGGTAAGTGAGTTACAAACTCCAACCCCTTCTAATAAACTTCGCCAACGTAACTCCCGTGACTTACAAGGTTTAGAACTACCCCAAAGTTACTTCAACGCCGCCGAGCGTCGTCCCAAATTCGTGATGAAACCCGGTTTATCCGCCACAGAAAAAAATGATGTGGTTAAAGCCGCTTATCGTCAAGTGTTTGAGCGTGACATCACCCGTGCTTACTCTCAATCCATTTCTTACCTCGAATCTCAGGTGAAAAATGGTGATATTTCCATGAAGGAATTTATCCGCCGTTTAGCGAAATCTCCTTTATACCGTAAGCAATTCTTTGAACCTTTCATCAACTCCCGTGCCTTAGAATTGGCTTTCCGTCACATTTTAGGTCGTGGTCCTTCTTCCCGTGAGGAAGTACAAAAATATTTCTCCATCGTTTCCAGTGGTGGTTTATCTGCTTTAGTAGATGCGTTAATTGATTCTCAAGAATATTCCGACTACTTCGGTGAGGAAACTGTACCCTACATCAGAGGTTTAGGAGTAGAGGCTCAAGAATGCCGTAACTGGGGAATGCAACAGGATTTATTCAACTATTGCGCACCTTTCCGCAAAGTACCTCAGTTTATCACCACCTTTGCTAAGTACGATCGCCCCTTACCAGATCAACACGTTTATGGTTCAGGAAATGACCCCTTAGAAATTCAATTTGGTGCGATTTTCCCCAAAGAAAACCGTAATCCTAGCAGTGCGCCTGCACCTTTTAGCAAAGATACCAAACGTATTTTAATCCATCGTGGACCTGGTATCAACAACCAAAACAGCAATCCTAAAGCCCGTGCAGTCAACCCCGGCTCATTGGGAGCAAAAGTGGTTCGTTTAAATAACCAGTTACCCGGAAGCAGTAACGGTGCTAGCGTTAAATTCGGTGAAAGTTCCACTCAAGCGGTAATCCGTGCTACCTACCGTCAAATTTTTGGTCGTGATGTTTATGAAGGACAACGTTTAACCGTAGCGGAAATTAAACTTGAAAATGGTGACATTAGTCTCAGAGAGTTTGTCCGTATTTTAGCTAAATCTGACACCTTCTTAAAAACCTATTGGACTCCTTTCTATGTCTGTAAGGCGATCGAATATATCCACCGTCGTCTCTTAGGCCGACCTACCTACGGACGTAGTGAGATGAACAAATACTTCGATTTATGTTCTAAAAAAGGTTTCTATGCCTTTGTAGATGCGTTGATCGACAGTACTGAGTATAACGAAGCCTTCGGTGAGGATACCGTACCCTACGAGCGTTATTTAACTCCTGCTGGTATGCAATTACGCATGGCAAGAGTAGGAACACTTCGTGAGGATATTGGTAAACGAGTTGATAAGGAAGTAACCCCCAGATTTGTTGAATTAGGACAAGTTAGCGGTTTACGCACTGAACCCGATGTTAAAGCTCGTGTGAATCAAGGTGTTACCGTTCAACGTCAACAAACCAAAGTCTTCAAACTCACTAACACCAGTGATAAAGTAGCGTTAAAAAATGCAGTTCGTGCCGCTTATCGTCAAGTGTT
This sequence comes from Cyanobacterium aponinum PCC 10605, assembly GCF_000317675.1. NCBI lineage: Bacteria > Bacillati > Cyanobacteriota > Cyanophyceae > Chroococcales > Geminocystaceae > Cyanobacterium > Cyanobacterium aponinum. Next base: position 314,002 of record NC_019776.1, on the reverse strand, counting down.
TGAGCGTGATATTGAGCCTTATGTTGTCAATGCTAATTTCACCAACTTAGAAAGTAAATTAGGTAACGGTGAAATCACTGTGAAAGAGTTTATCGAGGCTTTAGGTTCTTCTGAACTATACTTAAAAGAGTTCTATGCACCTTATCCTAATACTAAAGTAATTGAGTTAGGAACTAAGCATTTCTTAGGACGTGCGCCTTTGAACCAAAAAGAAATCCAACACTATAACCAAATTTTAGCTTCTCAAGGTATTCGTGCCTTTATTTCTGCTTTAGTTGGTAGTATGGAATATGCTCAAGTGTTCGGTGAAGATACTGTGCCTTATCGTCGTTATCCCACTTTACCTGCGGCTAATTTCCCTAACACCGAAAGACTTTATAACAAGTTAACTAAACAGGATAGTGAGGTCGTTGTACCTAGTTTTAAACCTGCGGTAAGCACTTCTGCATCTATCAACTAGATATTAACTAGATCTAATCTAATTACATAAGGTGGGCATTGCCCACCCTACTTTTTTATTTACGAAACTAAGGACAATGGTGGGAACGAAAATAATTTAGAAGTTGTAATTTTGGATGTTAAGACGGGGCAAGCAGATTTATCTCAGTTGCAGCAAGCCATTGCTAAGGCAATCAATACAGGTAGAGTACGTTTTGAAGTGGTTAGACATGAAACTTTCAAGCAGGTTGCAACTCAAAAAAAATACAGTATTAAAGATATTCAGAAAACACACCCACGAGCTTATGAACGCTGGACTAAGACTGAAGATGAACGATTAAGACAACGCTACAAACAAGGGGTGACAATCAATAATTTAGCTAGAGAGTTTCAGAGAAAGCCAGGTGGCATTCGTTCTCGATTGAAAAAGCTAGGACTACTTCAATAAACTAAACTACAGCCTAACATTTCGGTGCATCGGATTGACCGAAGCCACTTGAGTGAATGCAAATATTTCGGCAACTGTTGATAAGAATCGTTAATTTTTATTTTATGGCAAGTGCGATCGCATCTTCTTTGTAGGTTGGGTTGAGACACGAAACCCAACAAAATCATGGTTAATTGATGTTTGAATATTGAATTGCACTTCGAGATACCCAACCTACTTGATTTTTATGAGGCTCGATTATTGAAAATGCGATCATTAAAAAGCAATCATTGATCTAATGATAATTTTGAGATAACCTTGTATCTGAAAGGCTATAACTCACTCATCAATAGTCATTAAAAAGAAAATGCGCAAACAAATAATTCAATATACATCATCTTTAGATGCGTTGATTGCCATTGCCAAGCGACTAAGTATATATGAGAATCAGCATAAAATGGATTCTGAAGATTTTTTCAATAAATATAATCAAGGAAAGTTTTCTGATGATGCCATTTTTATAGAATGGGCAAATGATTACCGTCATTATATTGCTTTGCATCAAGAATTACAAGAACGATTAAATAATGTTGCCGCCTAGCATTTTATTTGATTATTTGAATAAAGTTGAACAAGTGATTGTTCAGTGCGAAAATCTTTATGTAGAATTATATATTGAGGAGATTATCACACCCAAAAGAGCTAATTTAAAAATTAGATTACGATTTCATCAGACACATTTGTTACAAATTAGCGAAGCAATAGAAATAAAGGAAAATCAGTTAAATTTTCTGGATTATCGTTATCATTTTCAAGATGAGAGTAATTATTTAATATTCCGTTATGATAGCACTCCACATTTCCCTAATCTTTCTACATTTCCTCATCATAAACATTTACCTGATGATGTTATTAGTTGCCAAAAACCCACCATCGATCAAGTTTTAAATGAGGTAATTAAATATTTTGAAAATTACCAATAGTGCGATAAATTACCAATAGTGCGATCGAGTTTATATAGGTTTAGATAAAATAAAATAAAGTAACGTTGATAGATAATGAATTTGCAAAAATGTCTATTAAAGGATTAATTAACCAGAAAATAGAGAACCTTTCTGAAAGTGAACAGATGAAAGTGCTAAATTTGATTGACATTATTCAACAAGAGAATCTTAAAACTGAAAACCAACTATGGAGTCAGTTTTCTCTTGAACAAGCAATGAAAGGTTTAGAAAATGATCTTATTCCTGAATATACAGAAGCAGATTTAATCGAAAAATGGCAGTAGTTGGTCAAATTGTCTTGTTTCAATTTCCGCAAACAGATTTAATTGTCAGCAAAATAAAGACCTGCATTATTGCTTAAATCAGTGCCAAACAGTTATGAAGATTGGTTAGTTTGTATGATTTTGAGCAAAATAGGACAAGAAATTATTGGCTTAGATGAAATTATTTCCCCTCTTGATTCTGATTTTTCAGAAACAGGTTTAAAATCAGAAAGTGTTGTCAGAGTTTCAAGATTAGCAGTTGTATCACAAAAAATATTTTTTGGCTATATTGGACAAATTTCTCCAGAAAGATTAACAAAAATACAAACAAACTTGGCAAATTGGATTTTGAATAATTAATAATAGGATCGAACTTAACAAAGGATACGATGAGAAGGAATTGTAATTAGAGTTCTCTAAATTTATTTTATGGAGTTAGAGCAGAATGTTATACTTTCTTTTAGCATTCGTTTTTTCGCCTATGATATTTTTCTTCGTAATATCGCCTGTTATATTTTACGCCATTGAATCTTGGAGGGTGTTTTTATACTATTCATTATTGGTGTTAATATCAACTTACATATTAGGTTATGTTCAATATATTTCTACAATTAATCCCTGCACTGACGCTAACGGGATTGCTGAAGCGCTCGGGTTACTTTTCTTTTGGTGTATTGTTGTATAGGTTTTATTACATTTTTTAATTCGGTTATTTTTGTTTATTCTGGCTTCAAGAAAAAATTCTGCTATTAGACGAGACATCCTTAGTAGCCACACTGCAAAAGTGCTGTTTTTCTCCATAATTTTTGTCATAATTTGGTCAGTTTCATACTATACCGCTAATGATCCTTTTAGACCCTATGTAGGAGAGACTATTGTATGTTAAATAAAGACTACCCAACTTGTGTCAATAATTCTATCTGGTTTATAGGGAGTTTAGAAGTGCGATCGAGTTTTAATTGTCAGTTAAATCTTTAATTATTTTCTTAGCTAATCTTTCATTAATTTCTTTCTGTCTTGGAATTGGCTGAGAAATTCCAGTATCGGGATTTTGATAAATATTGTGCTTTCCTCCATGACGAATCAAAATACACCCATGTTTTTCTATAATTTTAATTAAGTCTTTCCGTTTCATTAAATTTCTAATAATGCCACTTTTTTAATACTAGGAATAAAGTGAACAGAAAACTCTTTATACAGATCTTTAAGATGTTCTTCTAAATCCTCTAATGTTTCTCCTTGTGTCCAATAATCTGGATACTCATTTAGATAACCTAAATATTTACCATCATTTTCTTGCCAAAATGTATATTCTATTTTCATAGATTTTACTATAATTAACTTTTATTAATCATTATTATAATCCGATGAGAAAATTACCGTAAATATTAAAGATGCTATTTCTCAACATATTGAAGATCCTATTGCTAACGGTGAAGAATTGCCCCAGATTGAATAAATTAGTCTTCGGGACTAGGTACTATTGCAATGGTGATAATATTTTTATGCCTCAATTTTGAGGGTAAATGTAAGTTAGATTTTATATCACAATTAAGCAACGCTTAATTTCTAACAGAGATTATCTTTATTAAAAATACCTTCATAGTTGAAACAGTTAAGTTAAAATAAAAGTTAAAATTTGTAACGAAAATTAAGAAAACTTTTATAAAACTACTTTATTTGTTAAGAAACTATGCACCATCGTATTGTTACTAAAGTAATCCTTGCTTTGTTTGTCGGTTTAATCAGTTTGGGAACTTGGTTTATATTTCCCACTCATCCTGCCTACGCTGTTAATAACCCTGAATTACTGCCCGAAGAAGTTACTCCCGTCGTCGATTTAGCCAATTATTTACCGGATTTACAACAAGAATCTCTGATTGAGGATATAGAAAGTTTTGAACAGGAAACAGGCTGGAAATTAAGAGTTTTAACCCAATATGAACGTTCTCCCGGAAGAGCAGTAATTAATTTTTGGGGTTTGGACGATCGCAGTATCCTTCTTGTAGCGGATGGAAAAGGAGGAAATTTACTAGCTTTTAGTGTTGGGGATGATGTTTATGATTTATTGCCCCGTACCTTTTGGATTGAGTTACAAACTCGCTTCGGCAATATGTATTATGTAAGGGAGCATGGGGAAAATAATGCGATCGTCCATACTATTGATACGGTTAAAAACTGTTTGGCAGATGGAGGATGTTTAGTCGTACCGGGATTACCAAAAGAACAGTGGATTTTAACTTTAGTAACTTCGGTGGTAGGTGGCGTTATCTTTGGTTTAGCCGCATTACCTCGTAAAGAAGGTCAAGTTTTTGCATGGCAGTGGGTTTTAATTATTTCTCCTTTATGGGGTATCTTATTTTTCGCTTTTGGCATGGGACCTGTGGTTTCTCGTACCTCTGAGTGGTTGCCTTTATTTCGTAATATTATTGGCTTTGCTTTAGGTGCGTTGGTTGCTTATTTTTCTCCTTTACTCAATCAGCAAAGTCCTTCGGAAACCTAGTTTATCAGAGTTTGGAGAGAAAGCTCGATCGCTCATGCACTTCCTTCGGTTGTGAACGGAGTTCGGGGTTCAGAGTAAAATGTAAGAACTCTGATTAAATTATTGCGATCAATGCGAAAGAATGAGAAGATAACTGTAAACGATTAAACAATTAAACAAATTAATTAAATAAACTGATTATGGTGGTTGCAACCCAATCTATTCAAGAACTTTGCATTAATGCAATCCGTTTTCTCTCCATTGACGGTGTAGAAAAAGCAAAATCTGGACACCCCGGACTACCTATGGGCGCAGCGCCTATGGCGTTTGTGTTATGGGATCAGTTCATGAAATTTAATCCCAAAAATCCTCAATGGTTCAATCGTGACCGTTTCATCCTTTCTGCTGGTCATGGTTCTATGCTTCAGTATTCTTTATTACATTTATACGGTTATGATAGTGTAACTATTGAAGATATTAAGCAGTTCCGTCAATGGAAATCTAAAACTCCCGGACACCCTGAGAATTTCGTTACTGCAGGAATTGAAGTTACCACAGGTCCTTTAGGACAAGGTATTGCTAATGGAGTTGGTTTAGCTTTAGCAGAAGCTCATTTAGCGGCTAAATTCAATAAACCTGATGCGACTATCGTTGATCATTACACTTATGTTATTCTCGGTGATGGTTGCAATATGGAAGGTATTTCTGGAGAAGCGGCTTCTTTGGCTGGACATTGGGGCTTAGGTAAGTTAATCGCTCTCTATGATGATAACCACATTTCTATTGATGGTTCTACCGACATCGCTTTTACTGAAGATGTTTGCAAGCGTTATGAGGCTTATGGTTGGCACGTTCAACACGTAGAAAATGGTAATACTGATTTAGAGGCGATCGCATCTGCCATTGAGGCGGCTAAAGCTGTTACTGATAAACCTTCTTTGATTAAAGTTACTACTACTATCGGTTATGGTTCTCCTAATAAAGCTGATACTGCTGGAGTTCACGGTGCGGCCTTAGGTGCGGATGAAGTGGCTTTAACCCGTAAAGAATTGGGTTGGAATTACGATCCTTTCGTTGTTCCAGAAGAAGTTTATAATCACTTCCATAAAGCCATCGAAAGAGGTGCTAGTTTACAAGCTGAGTGGGAAGAAACCTTTGCTACTTACAAAACCAAGTATCCTGCTGAAGCTACTGAATTTGAAAATCAAATCTCTGGTAAATTACCTGAAAATTGGGCGGACTGTTTACCTTCTTACACTCCCGAAGATAAAGCCTTAGCAAGTCGTAAGCACTCTGAAATCTGCTTAAATGCGATCGCACCTGTTTTACCTCAATTAGTCGGTGGTTCTGCGGACTTAACCCACTCTAACTTAACCGAAATTCATTGCTCTGGCGACTTCCAAAAAGGTGCTTACGAAAATCGTAATATCCACTTCGGTGTTAGAGAACACGCTATGGGAGCAATCTGTAATGGTATTGCTTTACACAATAGCGGTTTAATTCCCTACGGTGCTACTTTCTTAGTCTTTACTGACTACATGAGAAACTCCATCCGTTTATCTGCTTTATCTGAAGCCAAAGTAATCTGGGTCATGACTCACGATTCCATCGCATTAGGGGAAGATGGACCTACTCACCAACCCGTAGAACACGTTATGTCTTTGCGCATGATTCCCGACTTATTAGTGTTCCGCCCCGCCGATGGTAATGAAACCTCTGGAGCTTACAAAGTTGCGATCGAAGCTGATAAAACCCCTTCCTTAATGGCTTTAACCCGTCAAGGCTTACCTAACTTAGCGGGATCTTCCATCGATGCAGTGGCTAAAGGTGGTTATGTACTTTCCTGTGGATTCGCTCCGGAAGAATTAGATTTAATCTTAATCGGTACTGGTAGCGAAGTTGGTCTTTGTGTTGAAGCCGCAGAAAAATTAAAAGCCGAAGGCTTAAAAGTTCGTGTTGTTTCCATGCCTTGTGTTGAATTATTTGATCAACAAGATGAGGCTTACAAGGAATCTGTATTACCTAAATCCGTGAAAAAACGTATCTCCGTTGAAGCTGGTGTTACCTATGGTTGGGAACGCTTTGTTGGTGATGAAGGAGTTTGCATCGGTATTAATACTTTTGGTGCGTCTGCTCCCGGTGGTGTTGTCATGGAAAAATTTGGCTTCACTGTTGATAATGTAGTTGCCCAAGCTAAAGCCATTTTAGGTTAATGGATTTCATTTTTTTAGAGTAAAGAACAAAGATAATTAGTAATTAATTAAAACCTGCAACCTGAAATCTTCCTAAATCAAGGATTTTTGCGTTGAACATAGGTAAAATTTAAGCCTCTGAGTGATCAGGGGCTATTTTTGTGTCAAAATAAGTTTATAAAAAGACCTGTTAGAATGACGGAATTTACCCCAGATTTAGCCCTTAACTCTTTACCACCTCAGAATATAGAAGCAGAAGAAATCATCCTCGGAAGTCTTCTGTTTGATCCTAATGCTATGGGGAAAATTATTGATATATTACCGCCCGAGGCTTTTTACGTTAATGCCCATCGTCAAATTTATGAAGCCGCCAGAAATCTATATTTTCAGGGGCAACCCATTGATTTAATGACCATTAATACTTGGTTAAATGATCATGGCTTACTCGATAAAATTGGTGGCACTCCCAAAATAGTTAGTTTATTAGATCGCACGGTTTCCTCGGCAAATATTGAGCGTTACGTACCTTTAGTTACGGAAAAATACGTCAGAAGATTGCTCATTACTACTGCTCAACAAATTCAAGAATTAGCTTACGATACCACCAAAGATTTAGATAATGTTTTAGATGAAGCCGAACAAAAAATATTTAGTTTAACCCAAGCAAGAGTAAGTCAAGGGTTAATACCGATTTCAGATACTTTGATTGAGACGTTTACAGAAATCCAAAACTTTCAAGATCAAGTTGCCTTGCCCGGTATCAGTACCGATTTTTATGATTTAGATGCCATGACTGGAGGACTACAAAGGTCTGATTTAATCATTATCGCAGGTCGTCCTTCTATGGGTAAAACCAGTTTTGCCCTCAATATTGCTTCTAATATTGCCCAAAAACATGATTTAGCAGTTGCTATTTTTAGCTTGGAAATGTCACGGGATCAATTAGTTCTGCGTTTGTTATCTGCTGAGGCAAAATTAGAAAGTAGTCGATTAAAATCTGGTCGTATTACAGAGCAAGAAATGGAACCTTTAATGGCGGCGATGAGTGTTTTATCCGAGTTACCTATTTATATTGATGATACGGGTAATTTAACAGTAATGCAGATGCGATCGGAGGTTCGCCGTTTACAGGCTGAGAAAAAGGGTAAATTAGGCTTGATTTTACTGGATTATTTACAGTTGATGCAGGGTGGTAGTGATAATCGAGTACAAGAATTATCTCGTATTACTCGCTCTCTTAAGGGGTTAGCAAGGGAAGTGAACGCCCCAATTATTGCTCTTTCTCAATTAAGTCGTGGGGTAGAACAGCGTACTAATAAACGTCCTATGCTATCGGATTTAAGAGAATCAGGCTGTTTATCGGGAGATAGTTTAATTGCGTTGGCAGATACAAATACTGTTGTTCCTATTCGTGAATTAGTAAGCAAAAAAGATATTACTGTTTTCGCCTTGAATGAGGCAACTATGAAAATAGAAAAAGCCAAGGTAATAAATGCTTTTTGTACGGGGATAAAACCTGTTTTTTGTTTAAAAACTCGCTTAGGGCGAACTATTAAAGCAACAGCTAATCATAAATTTTTCACTATTGAAGGTTGGAAAAGATTAGACGAATTATCGGTTAAAGATTTTATTGCTTTACCTCGTTATTTACCTAGCTCAGAAATCTCAACAATAAAATTAGGGGAAATTGTGCAATGTGATGTGATTAAATCTTTAGCTAATAGTGATATTTATTGGGATGAAATCACATCAATAGAACCATTGGGAGAAACTGAAGTATATGATTTAACGGTGGAGAATTATCACAATTTTATTGCCAATAATATTATTGTTCATAACTCGATCGAACAAGATGCGGACTTGGTAATGATGCTTTATCGTGATGAGTATTATCATCCTGATAGTGTGGATCAAGGAGTTGCTGAAGTTATTATCGCTAAACACAGAAATGGACCCACAGGACAAGTTAAATTACTTTTCCGCCCTGAATTAACTCAGTTTTTGAACATGAAAAATTGATCCATAGCGTTTATATTTTAGTAATGAGTAATGAGTAGGAGTCAGAATTTGTTTATTACCAACTATTCTATTCATTATTCACTGCTCCCTAATACACTGTTTTAACCAGACAACTCAAATTTAAATTAGGACAATCACTCTTCAGGATCTCTATTTTCGATGAGATGATAAGGAGAAAAAGCATCATAAGTTAAATTGGATTTACGGGTTTTTTGTATATCTTCCCGAATTTGGTCTAAATCTATATAGCGGTCTGCTACATTAATTAAACTATCACTGGTCATCGATCGCAAACTTACCACTTCGATACGAGCGCCCCGATAACTCACTGCATCCACCGCATAGGCTAAATCTCCATCTCCACTCACCAATACAGCAGTATCATAATAATCCACTAAAGCCATTAAATCAACGGCAATTTCCACATCCAAATTAGCTTTTTTTGAACCGTCAGGTAACTGCACTAAATCCTTGGCAATAACTCGGTAGCCATTACGACGCATCCAAAGTAAAAATCCCTGTTGCTTTTCATTAGTACGATCGACTCCAGTATAAAAGAAAGCCCGTAACAATTTCGCACCAGCAGTCAAACGATAAAGGAGTTTTGTATAATCGATTTCAACTCCTAACTGGAGGGCGGCATAAAATAAATTTGAACCATCAATGAAGATCGCAACCCTTCCCCTATTTTCTAAAACTTGTTCAGGGGGAAAGACGGGATCACTATCAAAATTATCCCACATTTTTTTATCCTTATTTTTTATTAAAGTTATTTTTGTTTATAGTTGGTTTCTAAAAAAGATTTTATGATTTTGATAAAATTAAAAAAAATTTCTATATATTAGCTATATATCTATGAGTTATATATCTATATATTAGAAGAATATTAAAAGAAGAAACTAAATTTAATTAACTATTTATTTTCTGGTACTTCGAGTCTAGCGAATATAGGTTCAGCTTTAGGCAATTCTTGGTTAATAGGAAGAATACCCCACTGCCCATGTTCATTACTAATATTACTTTTTAATCCTAAATCTTTTTGATTAAAATCAAAATTGAATCCCAGTTGAGTATAAATCTTATTACTAATATTCGGTATTATTGGAGCAAGAGAAAAACCAGCGAATCGGACGGACTCTAACACTACATAAAGAATTTTTTCGACTTCTTTTTGCTCCCCTTGTTTATATAAACTCCAAGGTTGACTCTCATCAATAAATTTGTTGCAACTACGAATGAGGTTTAAAACTTCTTGGCATAAGCTGGAAAAACGATAATTTTGATAGGCTTCTATGACCTTCTTTTCTAAAGATTTACCTATCTGTTTCACTTCATTTTCTTCGCTAATATCTGTTTGAGTAATGGGGGGTAAAACTCCTTTGCAGTATTTTTTCAGCATTCCTAAACTGCGGTTTAATAAATTTCCTAGGTCATTTGCTAAATCTGCATTTAAGGTATTCACAAAACGAATTTCGTTGAAGTCACCATCTTCCCCTAATTCGATTTCTTTGAGAAAATAGTAACGTACAGCATCAGATCCATATTTTTCTACTAGGGAGAATGGATCTAAAGTGTTGCCCAAACTTTTACCCATCTTTTTACCATCTTTAGTTAAGAAACCATGTCCAAATACCTGTTTTGGTAAGGGCAATTGTGCTGACATCAACATTGCAGGCCAATAAACGGCATGGAATCTTAATATATCTTTGCCAATGAGATGTAAGTTGAAGGGATACCACTTTTTAAGGGCATTTTCGAGGGTTGGGGGATCATTTTCATCTAAAAGAGCGCTAATATAGCCTAAAAGGGCATCAAACCACACGTAAATTGTATGTTTAGGGTCGTCTGGTATGGGGAAACCCCAAGAAACATTAACACGGGAAATAGAAAAATCTTGTAATCCTTGTTTGACAAAGTTAATAACTTCGTTTCTTCTGCTTTCAGGCTGAATAAAGTCTGGATTTTTGGTGTATAGTTCTTCTAGTTGTTGTTGGTAACGGGAAAGGCGAAAAAAGTAGTTTTCTTCATCTCTCCATTCTACTTTTTGGTTAGTGTGAATAGGACAAAAACCGTCTTCTGTGAGTTCTCTTTTTTCTTTAAATTCTTCACAGGCAACACAATACCATCCCTGTTGTTGAGCTAAATATATATCATCACTCTTTTGCACTCTGGCAAAAAATTCATTGACAATAGCTTGATGATTACTAGCAGTAGTGCGACTAAAGCGATCGAATTTTATATCTAATTTATGCCATAAGTCTTGAAATTGTTGAGAAATACGATCGCAATGTTCTTGAGGATTTACTCCTTTTTCTTCGGCGGTGCGTTGGATTTTTTGACCGTGTTCATCTGTACCTGTGACGAACATAACTTCATGACCAGAAAGACGATACCAACGTGCGATCGCATCTGCAATCATAGTGGTGTAAGCGCTGCCAATGTGGGGTAAACCGTTAACGTAATAAAGAGGGGTTGTTAAAGCAAAGGATGTTTTTGAAATGGGTTTATCAATACTCATCTAATATAAAGTAAGGTTATTAAATCTCAGTTGTGAATTTTATATTTAAGTTCTTTATAATCTAATCTATACATTGTAAACCTTTTCTTATCCTTTACATTTTTTTAATCTCTATTTTTTTTTATTAGTATTTATAATCAAATTTTCTGGGTTTTCTTTTAAGCTAGATAGGAGTAAGCCTTGAGGGTTTCTTGTGCTACTCTTTGCCAAGAATAAAGTTTTGCTCGGTTTTTTCCTTTTTCAATTAAACTTTGACGTAAGATCGGATCAAGCCCTAGCTGATAAATTCTATTTGCCAAAGCATCCACATCATGGGGATTAACATAAATTGCCGCATCTCCTCCCACTTCAGGCATGGATGATACGGAAGAAGTAATTACAGGTGTACCTAAAGTCATTGCTTCAAGAATAGGCAAACCAAAACCCTCATAAAAAGAGGGATAGATAAACATATCAGCATGGGCATAAAAAATGGCTAACTGAGCATCAGTTAAATACCCTAAATGATGAATTTGATCAGAAAAAGGGGAATTTTCTATTTCGGCAAAAATAGGCTCATACTGCCAACCCTTATTACCAATAAGAATTAAGTGATGATGGAGATGATATTTTTCTTTGCAAATATTAAAGGCTTTTATCAGACTGATAATGTTTTTTCTAGGTTCGATCGTGCTTACAAATAATAGATATTTCTGAGAAAAATCATAGTTAGTTTTACTTTTGATTAAATCAATATTTATAGTTTTTAAATAGTTAAAATCATATCTACTTGCTTCTGAGGTAATGAATATTTTTTCTTCTTTTACTCCTAAATAGTCAATAATATCTTTTTTTGTACTTTCAGCAAAAGTAATTATTAAATCAGTCCACGGTAAACATTTTTTTATTCTGCGAGTATATTGTTTAACAATATTTGTGCAAAATTGAGGATATTTTAAAAAAGTTAAATCATGGATATTCATGATTTTTTTTCCTTCTTTAAAAGGGTAAACATAATGATCTGTACCGTGAATTATGTCAAAATGACCAATATTATTCGTAAAATAACCTGCGGATTTACCCAGAAAATCACTTACTGTTACTGGAAAAGGTAAAAATTGAATGGAGGGAAATTGTTTTAAGACATCTGGTAAATCTTGTTGATGCTTTAACCATTGTTTCATACTAGGTTGGCGACAAAAATTCAATTCCAAATCAGGAAAATTGCCTTTCTGTAAAGCCTTCATCAAGCTATAAGTATAATAACCAATACCAGAGATGCGATCGCGCACTGAAGTACAATCAAATAGGACTTTCATTATTGATTTATTTTTTTATATTATGATTATAGTCAACAAGGAATTTATTTCGTAATTTGTACCTTGTATATACAATGTTTATGGGGAGAAATCATACAAAATCAAGTATTATTAAATCATTTAAGTGCGATCGTTTAAAGGGGCAGTAACGAAAAAAAATTAATCAAATTTATCAACAAAAAGGCACATCTTTAATATGACAAAGAAATTATTATGAAAAGGTTATTAAAAATGAACAAAAGCTTAATAATGTGCGAAAATATATTTTAGAGAATCATCGTATTTGGGAGAAAGATTCCGAATATTCATCATCGAAAAATATCATATTCGATTTACCTTTTTAACAAGTGAAAATTCATTAATATTTGCTTATAAATGAGTAATATTTGAAGGGAAAATAGGCGAAAAATTTGGGTGGTGGTGGGTAATAAATTGAGATGGTGGTGAGCAAAAAATTCGGGAGGAAGTGAGCAACAAAATTGAGGTGAGGGTGGGCAGAATATCATTCTGCCCCTACAATTTGCGTTATCGTAGGGGTTGAACAGTGTTCAACCCATCCCCACCAGAATCTTTAATCTACTCCCCCGTAATCATTGATTTTTATGATTTTATGCAGTAGCTAAAGCAGGTACTTGTTGTTTAATTGAGATCGCATCTTTAACAATATCTGCCAATTTTTCGGTTTCGCTTAATGTTTCGTCCAAGTAAATCCGTAATTTATCTGTAAATTGTTGATAGGCTTTTCCTGAAACTAGAGGATTCTCTGCCCCGTTTACTTTAATATCAAAATATAAACACGAAGCATAGCCAACTAATTGAAATAAAGCAACATTAGAAACTGCTTTTATAGGAATACTAACAATAGAACTAGGTTCTGTTAAGGCTTTTAACCCTAATTGTTGTAGAATGTCTATTCCTAAACATAAGGCAATAATAGCGATGGCTTCTCCTTTAGTAATTTTATTAATATCATTAAAACCATACGCAATCCCTATTTGATAAACTAACTCTGACAAAAGGGCTGCATTTTTAGCTAAATCTAAACCAATTGATAATTTAGTTAATGATTCAGCGAAATTAAATCCATCCATGGCGATGCCAAAACCAAGTGAAAAAATTGTACTTCTGTTGATTAATCTTTGGGCAATTTTAAAAGACTTTTCTTTCGGATATTCTTGTCTTAATTTATCAACAACTTTTTTGGCACTATCAAAAGAATCCTCTGCCACTTTCATTGCCATTGCAATACATTTACGAAAAGTCTCATTCGAGAAATTTTGAATTATATCTGATATTTGATTGAGAATTTTTCCAATAGCTGAATTAGTTTCTGCTAAATATTGATTAATAAATTTAATACTATTTTCACCAGATTTTGCAATTTCTTGAGTTGTTTTTTCTATTAATTTTTGAGCTTTTTCTACTGCGGAATTAATTAATTGAATATCACTAGCAACTTTATTATTAATATTTTTAGCTAAATTATCAGCAAAATCGACCAAAGAAGTTATATCTTGTTCTGCTTTTTTTTGCACTGAAACGAAAAAATCTTGAGGTAATTTGACAACCTGTTCTAAAATGTTAGAAGATACTGAAACAGCGAGTTTATCATAATCAACTAATGCAAGAGCAGGAATCCAAACACCCATTTTACCTTCTTCTATTTGAATACAAACTTGTTGATGAGTAGAATGATCTGCAATCGCTATTATTTTACCCTTAGCTTTTTTTTTATTTATAAGTACCTCAGTGGTTTGACCAAGTATATTTTGATCTATTTCTTTTACTTTCATAAAACTTATTAATTTAATTGTTCAATAATCATTATATATTGTCATCGACTTACAATACAAATTTTAGACATTCAAACCAGAGAAATGAGGGTTAGGTGGGCAGAATGATACTCTGCCCCTGCGATAACATAATGTTCAACCTATTTTCCCTTATGAATAATTGTTAGTATCAGATATGGTATGAATTTTTTTCACCGTCGATCAATCCGTTTAAAACATTATGATTATAGTCAACAAGGAGTTTATTTCGTTACTATTTGTACTCAATATCGACAATGTTTATGGGGTGAAATTAAACAGGATCAAGTATTATTAAATCATCTGGGTTCAATCTCACTTCAATGTTGGTTAGAAATACCAGAGCATTTTCCCTCTGTGGAATTAGATGTATTTGTGATTATGCCCAATCATTTGCACGGTATTTTATGGATTAAAGAATCACTTAATCAAGAAGAAAAATATAACCAATTTCAGAAAGTTGTTAAAGGTTCAATTCCGAGTATAGTTCGATCGTTTAAAGGGGCAGTGACGAGCAAAATTAATCAAATTTGTCAACAAAAAGGTACATCTTTAATATGGCAAAGAAATTATTATGAAAAGGTTATTAAAGATGAAGAAATGCTTAATAATGTTCGAGAATATATTTTAAATAATCCCCGTAATTGGGAGAAAGATTCGGAATATTCATCATCAAAAAATATTATATTCGATTTGCCCTTTTAATAAGTTGAAATTAATTAATGTTTGGTTATAAATGAGTAATATTTGAGGAGAGAATAGAGCCGAAATTGTGGTGAAAGTAAGTGAGAAAATTGGGTGAGGGTGGGCAGAATATTATTCTGCCCCTACGGTTTACGTTATCGTAGGGGTTAAACATTGTTCAACCCATCCCCACCGCAATCAAATTAAATTACACCGTTGTTAACTCTTTTTGAGCTTTAACTTCAGGAGTTTCCGCTTCCGAAGGAGGAACAACTTGCCAGAATTTCGGTACATAATTGGCCCAATTATCTAAGATTAATTGACCTTTTTTACTACCTGTTTTTGCCACATGATTAGTGATTAATTCTTTTAATTGTGCCTCACCTTCCTCTGTGCAAATACGCTGAATTTTGACAATTTCAGGGTTAACTTTTGCCTCAAAATTGCCCTCTTCATCGAGGAAATAGCCTAAGCCTCCTGTCATACCTGCACCCACGTTACGTCCAACATTTCCTAAGACGACGATTAAGCCTCCTGTCATATATTCGCAACAGTGATCTCCTGCACCCTCAATTACGGCTGTCGCTTTAGAGTTACGCACTCCAAAACGCTCTCCAGCTCGTCCATTGGCGTATAATTCACCACCCGTTGCACCGTATAAGCAGGTATTGCCTAAAATGACGTTATCAGAAGCCTCAAAAGTACATTCAGAAGGTGGTACAATGACGATCGCACCTCCATTCATACCTTTACCAACATAATCATTGGCTTCCCCTTCGAGGTGAATATTCATGCCTTGAATGTTGAAAGCACCGAAACTTTGTCCTGCATAACCTTTGAAATTGAGGTTTAGTTGACCATTAAAGCCTAAATCTCCGTGTTTTTTAGCGATAACTCCTGCTATTCTTGCTCCTACGGAACGATCAGTATTAATAATCTTAATTTCTTTGGTTATATTACCATGAGATTCGATCGCATCTATGATGTTAGAATCTGCTAAAATTTCATCATCTAAAACATGACCGTTAGTATGGGTATCGACCTGTTTCAACCAGTCACGGTTAGTTTTCGTGTCAGGAAGATTGGTTAAACAATCGAGAATCAAGGCTTTTGTTTTAGTGAGTTTTGCATCTTGACGATAGGTTAATAAATCCGCACGTCCGATAACTTCATCTAAACTACGATAACCCAATTTAGCGAGAATCGATCGCACTTCTTCCGCTACAAAATAGAAGAAATTAACCACATCCCCCGGCACACCAGAGAAACGCTGACGTAAACGCTCTTGTTGAGTAGCGACACCTACAGGGCATTGATTGGTGTGGCAAACACGAGCCATAATACAACCCTCTGCAATCATGGCAATACTACCGAAACCATATTCTTCTGCACCCATTAACGCCGCCATGACAATATCCCAACCTGTTTTTAAGCCACCATCGGCACGGAGTAAAACTCGATCGCGTAATTGGTTTTCTAATAGGGTGCGATGAACTTCAGTTACGCCCAATTCCCAGGGGCAACCAGCGTGTTTAATGGAACTTAAAGGAGATGCACCTGTACCACCATCATGACCAGAAATTTGGATTACATCCGCATTGGCTTTAGCTACACCGGCGGCGATCGTACCGATACCGATTTCTGCCACTAATTTAACGGATACCTTAGCAGAGGGGTTAATCTGATGTAAATCGTGGATTAATTGGGCTAAATCCTCAATGGAGTATATGTCATGGTGAGGAGGAGGAGAAATGAGAGTAACACCGGGTTTAGAACGGCGTAACATCGCAATATACTGGCTCACTTTCTTGCCGGGTAATTGTCCTCCTTCACCGGGTTTAGCCCCTTGTGCCATCTTGATTTCCAGTTGTTCACCGCTCATTAAATACTCAGGAGTGACACCAAAACGACCAGACGCAATTTGTTTGATAGCAGAAGCAGCGCGATCGCCTTTTTGTAAACCTTTGAGATGAGGGAATAAAGGACTTTTACCATTTTCGTCCACTTCATCAATAATATTATAACGGTTAGGATCTTCTCCACCTTCCCCAGAATTGGACTTACCACCGATACGATTCATGGCTATAGCGAGGGTTTCGTGGGCTTCTTGGCTTAATGCACCCAAAGACATCCCCCCGGTACAAAAGCGTTTGACAATGTCTTCTACAGGCTCGACATCATCGATAGAGATAGAATTTTTATCAGACTTAAACTCTAATAAATCTCTTAAAGCAGTAACGGGGCGCTCTTGCAGATATTTGCGATACCATTCATAATGATCATAACCTTCCTCAGTGCCATAAGCAGATACAGCTTTATGTAAGGTTTTTGCCATTTCGGGGGAATTCATGTGATATTCGCCACCTTTTTTATAGTTCACATAGCCGTAATTTTCTAATTTTTTGGCTTGTAACTCAGGGAAGGCTTTTTGATGGAAAGAAATGATTTCGTTAGCTACTTCTTGTAAGTTTAAACCACCCACACGGCTAGTTGTGCCTCTGAAAGCCAATTCCATCACATCTGCACCTAAACCGATACATTCAAAAATCTGCGCACCGTGATAGGAAGCCAAGAGAGAAATACCCATTTTTGACAGGATTTTGAGTAATCCAGCTTCTATAGATTTACGATAGTTATTTAAGGCTTCTTCCTCAGAAATACGCTCAATTTTTTCATTTTCCATCAATTTCTGAGTTTTCTCGTCACGCCACCAAGCGGATACGGTTTGTAAGGTAAGGTAAGGGCAAACGGCAGACGCACCAAAACCAATGAGACAAGCGTAATGATGGGTACTCCAACACTGAGCAGTATCAGCAATGAGAGATGTTTTAAGTCTTAATCCTTCTTTGATTAAATGTTGATGCACTGCACCTATAGCAAGGAGAGGGGGAATATAAGAATATTCACCATTTATTCTCCCCTCGCCTGTGGGGCTACCCTCTCCTTTTAGGAGAGGGGCGGGGGGTGAGGTTTGGGGGTGAGGGGAGTGCGATCGCTCAAAATGATGATTTGATGCCCCTGATTAACTGCTTTGGTAGCTTCATTACATAATCTTTCTAAAGCTAATTTTAACCCGTCTGGTCCATCGCTGATAGCGAAGAGGGTAGATAATTCAACGGTAGCAAAGTCAGATTTTTTGATAAAACTTAAGTCAGATTCTGACAACACAGGAGAATCAATTACCAAAGTATGGGCGTTTTTTGGTTCGATATGTAATAAATTGCCTCTTTCTCCTAAGTGCATCTGTAACGACATTACCAAACTTTCCCGTAAAGGATCAATGGGAGGGTTGGTAACTTGGGCGAAACGTTGTTTAAAGTAGTCGTACAATAAACGAGGCTTATCGGATAACACCGCTAAAGGAATATCGTCACCCATACAGAATGTAGGCTCTTTTCCATCCCGTGCCATAGCGGTAATGATCATTTCTACATCTTCGAGGGTATAACCGAAGGCTGTCTGTTGTTGTACTAAGTTGTTGTCAGACAGGCTAGAAGCCTGTTTCACATTTCCCTCCTCGCCTGTGGGAGAGAGGTTGGGGGTGAGGGCTTGTCTATCTAAATGTAGGCGATATTCTTTCAACCACTGCCCATAAGGTTTTTGGGATGCAATTTCTTGTTTGATTTCCCAGTTTTTGAGGACTTTATTCTGTTCCAAATCCACCACAATCATCTGACCAGGTCCTAGTTTACCTTTTTCGATGATTTCTGATTCGTCTAAGTCAACAACTCCTGTTTCTGAACCTACTACCACATAGCCATCTTTTGTGATAGCATAACGAGCAGGACGTAAGCCATTGCGATCGAGACAAGCACCAACGGTTTTACCTTCACTGAATGCCAATAACGCAGGACCATCCCAAGGTTCTTTTAGTCCGCTATAATAACGATAAAAGTCGAGAATCTGAGGATATTTTTCTAATTCTGGTTGATTTTCGTAGGCTTCAGGTACAAGAATCATTAAGGATTCGGGAATACTGCGACCTGTACGAACCAATAATTCTAATGAACTATCGAGGTTATAAGAGTCACTATTTGCCATGTTGACAATGGGAGTAACCCCGTCAAACTCTTCTTTTGTCCATCCAGGTAATTCTAAATTAGCTTCCCTGACACTCATCCAATTAATGTTACCGATGAGAGTGTTAATTTCTCCGTTATGCCCTAAGATACGCATAGGTTGAGCGAAGGGCCATTTGGGCATAGTATTGGTGCTAAAACGACGATGATATACCGCAAAACGGCTTTCGTATTCAGGATTAGTTAAATCTTGATAAAATTGCCCTAATACTTCTCCTCTTACTAAGCCTTTATAAACAATGGTACGGCAGGAAAAAGAACAAATATAAAAATCATCAGTCAATTTTTTGCCTACTCTGGAACGTGCTACATAAAGACGGCGATCGAGTTCATCCCCTTTATAATGTTTTTCATCAGAAGTAACGATAATCTGCTCAATACGGGGTTGATTTTCCCTTGCTTGTTGTCCTAATACATCAGGATTGATAGGCACTTCACGCCATCCGAGGGTTTTAAGGCTTTCTACTGCAACCATTTCCTCGACATATTTACGCCCTTCTTCCGCTTCTTTCTCATCTTGAGGTAAAAATACCATTCCTACCCCCCATTCTTCCGCAGGAGGCATTACTATATCATTCTCTGCAAACCATTGTTGAAATATTTTATGGGGGATACCAGTCATAATCCCTGAACCATCACCAGTATCTCTGTCCGCACTACATCCCCCGCGATGTTCCATACAGTGTAAGGCATTTAAAGCCTGTTTCACTAATTTATGAGATTTTTGATCATTTTGATAGGCAATAAAACCCACACCACAAGCATCTCTTTCTTCCACTAACCAAGGTTGCCCTTGAAAAAGAGTTAAATTGTTATTATTCATATCATTAACATTATAGTTTGTCATTGTATCTTGACCTTGCATACTGAGATTCGTTATATTACCTCATGTTGGTTATCCCTCTTTACCAGAGGCAATAGGTAACAGTCAAGAGGCAATAGTTAAGATGTTTTTAATATCATCTTGTAATTATTGCAACCACTGCTGAACCTTATTCCCTATTCCCTGTTGTTTTGAATAAAACTTCATGACAACTGATACAGGGAGTTACTCTCTTAATAACCATTTATTTTGTTCTTTCCATTATAAAGAATTGTTAAGTCTTTTTTCCTATTGTCAATGATTATTTACCTTTTGTTTCATCTTAGGGCGGAGATTTAGGTAATTGGGAAAAGGAGATGGGAGGAGAATAGAGAATTTTTACTTATTTTCAAGATTTATCTTGTTCGTTTTATTGCGTAAATGAAAGGGCTTGTTTATAGTTTCTAATTATTTTGTATAAGTCCTAAATATAATAATTAATTAGTTATTCTTTTCAATTATTTTTTTACACTATTCAAAATAATAAAGGTACGAGTTTTTATTCTCATTTTGTCATAACGATTTTTTTATTAGAACATCGATATATTAATTTTTATCTATGGTAGGATTTATTTTTTTTCAATAGTTTTATCCCTTTAGCAATGGGTTTTACTTCTAACTCAGATATTGTAATCAGCAGGAAGTCTATATAACACTTTTGTTAAATTTGATTGCATTTTTCTCGCTCGCTTAGAATTTTTTATCTATTTTCAATTTAAGACCAAAATTGCATAAAATTAGGCTATAACTGGAGGCTAGAGGCTCATATTTCATTAATTCCTTATGAAATAGTGTTTTTCTTAACAAAACTTAAAGTAAAAATTGATGTCATCGGTACAAACAAGTAGTAACCTTTTATTTAATAGTAATTTTGAGAAAAAATATTTTTATGGCAATTCAACGTGGTTCAAAAGTAAGAATTTTACGCAAAGAGTCCTACTGGTACAAAGATGTAGGTACTGTTGCAAGTGTTGATAAAAGCGGTATTCTTTACCCTGTTATCGTTCGTTTTGATAAAGTTAACTATAACGGCTTTAGTGGTAGTGCTACTGGAGTTAATACCAATAATTTTGCCGAGCATGAACTAGAAGAAGTCGCAGCACCTGCGAAAAAGTAAGCTAGTTGCGTTCTTTCTTTTAATTACTAAGGCGCTTATCATGCCTGAATTACCTGAAGTAGAAACTGTGTGTCGGGGTCTCAATTATGTGACCTCGGGACTTGTTATTATGGGGGCAGATGTCTTGCTGTCTCGTAGTGTGGCTTTTCCTGATTCTGACTCTACATTTGTACAGGAAGTTAAGTCACAAAAGATTTTACAATGGCATCGGAGAGGAAAGTATTTATTAGCCCAATTATCCGAAGGTTACTTAGGAGTCCATTTGAGGATGACAGGGCAGTTATTATGGGTTAAACAAGATTCTCCTTTGCAGAAACATACAAGGGTAAGATTCTTTTTTGCTGATAATCAAGAGTTACGTTTTGTGGATACGAGGACTTTTGGCAAGGTGTGGTTAGTTAATCAAGATGTTGCCCCCGATTCTATTATCACTGGTTTGCAAAAGTTGGGTTATGAGCCTTTTGACGCTCAATTTTCCGTTACTTATTTTCAGGATAAATTAAAACGGTGTCGTCGCCCGATTAAAACGGTGCTTTTAGATCAAGGTATTGTAGCGGGTATTGGTAATATTTATGCTGATGAGGCGTTATTTGTCAGTAATATTCATCCTCAAACCCTTGCCTGTGATTTGTCTTCATCCCAAATAGAAAGGTTACACTCTGCTATTTTGGAGGTGTTAGAAACTGCGATCGCATCTGGGGGAACAACATTTAGTGATTTTCTCCACATTACTGGGGTTAACGGTAACTATGGCGGAAAAGCATGGGTTTATGGTCGTAAAGGGCAACCCTGCCGTATATGTTCTAATATAATCGAAAAAATAAAATTAGGAGGGCGATCGAGTCATTTTTGCCCTCAATGTCAAAAGGGATAATAAATATGGAGAGTTAAAGAGAGGAAGAAATTAGATGAGAGGCTAGTTAGCTTGAGTTAATAGTTTAACAACGCAAAAATTAAGACAGCCAATCATTAGGACTTCTAGCCTGAGGTTTTCCCAGAAATAGTATCTGTCTATTTGCCTTTCACCTATTCGATTTAATTCATTCAATGTTGATGGGCTAAAACACCAACACCAAAACAAATTAAGCCTTACGAGAGTAGTACTCAATAACGAGTAGTTCATTAATATTTAAAGCCACCCATTCTCTTTCAATCACACCATTAACTTTACCGGTGAGATTATCTTTATCAAATTCTAAGTGACTGGGAAGATTCGCCAAACCGGGGTTAAGTAAATTGGTTTTGACAATATTGGTAGATTTGTCTCTATTTCTGACGGAAATTATATCACCGGGGCGACATTGATAACTAGCAATATCCACTACTTGACCATTAACCATGATATGTCCATGATTAACCAACTGACGAGCAGAGGGAATAGTAGGAGCCATACCAAGACGGAAAACGGTGTTGTCAAGACGCATTTCTAGCAATTGCAACAACACTAAACCAGTAGAACCAGTTACACGACGAGCTTTTTTCACGTAACGAACTAACTGTTTCTCACTTACACCATAGTTATAACGGAGTTTTTGCTTTTCTTCCAAACGAATGGCATATTCAGAGCGTTTACGGCGATTTTGTCCGTGTTGTCCGGGGGGATAAGAGCGACGAGCATTTTTACGAGTTAAACCGGGTAAATCTCCCAAGCGACGTACTACCCTCAAACGAGGACCTGTATATCGAGCCATATTTACTAATTTCTCCTTATATATATTTTTATATTTAGACCCAAATATACTATTTTACAGTAAAGTTTGTTTTTTTCCTAGTCTAAGTGCAAACACTTTTAATCGTCTCGGCTCAAAGCAATAGTATTTTTACTGTTTTTGTATAATACAAATCATTATACGACTAATATCGAAAATAAAGCTAATTCTTTGTTGATTTTTTATTTGAATTTTCACTTACATCTTTGATATAAGGGCAGTTACTAAAAGAATCTATCTGTTGCATATTAGCTTTAATGGGATCAAAATTAGAATCAAATTGAGTAAAAACATCGTAACAAGCATTAGTGAAATTGGTGTTAGTCGCTTCTATCTTGCTTAGGTTTGCACCTCTTAAGTCTGCATTGGTAAGGTTGGCATTGTTTAAATTAGCATTTTTTAAATTACTTTTATGAAAGTTGGTATGGCTTAAATTTGCCTTGCTCAGATTACTACCAGAAAAGTTACTAGCAGTTAAATCTAATTTGCTTAAATTGGCTTCGGTTAAATCCGCTTCTTTAAGTAGGGAGGGAGGTTCTTGAGAGGGAGAATTTAGGAAAAAACTATCTTTTAAAAACATAATGATATATCGTTTTCTTTCCCCATCAATTTCTTTTAATACGGTTTGAGTTAAACTTCTTAATAAGTAAGGATTTTGCTGTAATTTCCAGAGGGGATAATCAAGGGTTAATTGGGTGGCATGATTTAGATAATCAGTCAAAATAGTTTGTTGATAACGGGCTAATTCTAGGGTGTAATTGGCGTTATTATCCTGAATTTGTAGAGGGCGATATAAAAACTGTTCGCTGAAAATATTAGATATGGTTACTAATCCTATAATTAAAGTGGTAATAGCTGTTATTAAAGACCCAATAATAGGTCCGATCGCAATTTCGGGTATATGGACAGAAGAAGTAATCGCTTCTGCGATCGCATTTATGAAAGAAGAGAGGGTTTTTTGAAAACGGCGGACTATTTTAGGTAGAAAGGGTTGGGATTCTTTTTTTTTGTCAGACATTATTAATTAACCTCAGCTCGGCTTAAAAATATCCGATAAGGGCAGGTTTCAGGTGTCGGGTTTTATTTTTCTAAAACAAGATTGAAAAGAAAAATATCAATAAACATTTGAGAATAAAACAGGAATTATGAAATTGATTATAAAGTGGTCTTAAAAAGTTCTAATGCCTTTTCCCAAGCATCTTGTGCCGATTCTTGATGATAACTTGAGCGGCGATCGCACATAAAACCATGTTCAGCTTCTCCATAGCGGAAAATTTGATGAGGTATTTGATATTTTTGTAGTTCCGATTCAATTTGTGTTACTTGTTCAGGGGGGATACTAGCATCTTTTTCGCCAAAGAAACAGTATATTTTGCCCTTAATGTCCTTAGTTCTGGCAATGGTAGGCACATTTGACCCCGGACACCAATTAGCGATCCCTGCTCCATAAAACGATGCTGTAGCTTTAATTTCTGGAAGAATTGCGGTTAAATATGTAACATGACCACCAAAACAAAAACCAATTGCACCCACTCCTGTTTTTTTTACTCTGGGTAATTGATAAAGAAAATTAATGGTTGCTTGAATATCACTTAGTAGTTCGTCGGCTTTAGTTTGATTTTTATATTCTCGACCGATTTTTACATCTTCAGGAGTATAACCGGCGGTGAAATTAGGGGCTTGACGTTGATAAATGGCGGGGGCAATAGCAATGTATCCCTCATTAGCAATACGACGGGTAATATCTTGAATGTGATCATTGACTCCAAAAATCTCTTGAACCACAATAACGGCAGGTAATTCTTCACTAGAATCAGGTTGGGCTAAATAAGCAGAAATCAGTAAATCTTGGTTAAGAATTTGTACTGTGTCAGTATTAAGTTTCATTTGCTTTAAAAGATAAATTCAAGGGTTGCTTTTATTTTCTCAATAATTTTCAATTTTGCAACAGGTCTAAAGTGGAGTTAAAACAGTTGAAATCAATCTGTAGAAAAGTGTATAATTTCATATGAAATTGGTAGCAATAAGCGTAAATCCTTTTTATTAAGTATCCTAAAAGTGGGAAAAGGAAACTGAGTAACACAATTAGGTAACAGCCTTGCCGTTAGGCTTTTAGTCTAAAATTGGGCTAAAAAAGGAATTTTGTAGTTTACTACAGATTTTCTAAACGGTAAAATAGACGAACAAAAAAGGTCTATATTTGAGTTCAAAGTTCAGAGTTCGGGGTTAGGAGTTTTAGGGTGTTGGGGAGATAAGGGGAGAGGGAGAAACAAGTAATGAGTAGTAATGAGTGTTCGGAATTTTTAATTCTTAATTCTTAATTTTTCACCTTTGCCCTTTGCCCCTTACCCTTTGCTCACCAGTCAACTTATATGCAAACTAACTTATAATTATGGTAACGACACCTCTTCAACCCTCTAAACATCCTTTAGCAAAATATATTCATCGTTTAGAAAGTGGTAAGGCTTTATTAAAAAATTCCCCCGATAATTTAATTGAAGTTGTAGGTATTCTCAAATCCTATGGAGTGGTTTTAGATCGTTATTCTATTAATCTTAATTATATTGCAGAGAATCAATTTCTTGTCTTATTTCCTTTTTTTAAATACTTTGACGGTCAATTTTCGTGGAATAAACTTTTTCGTCACTGGTGGCACGATCGCATTAATTATGAATATGCAGAATATTGTATGCGAGGAATGTTATGGCATGGAGGAGGCAAGTTAGATGATTATTTAGATTCTCCTGAGTTTAATCGTTACTGTCAAGATGCGATCGCAGCTAAAATAAAAGGAAATCTATTAGTTTCGAGTCTTAATGGTCTTTTTCCTGAATTTTTGCCCGAACAAGTGAAAATGTTAGCTTATTACTCTGCTTTAGGGCAATTTTGGCGAGTAATGAGTGATATGTTCTTATCTTTATCGGATCGTTATGATAATGGAGAGATAGAATCTATTAGTGATGTAGTAAAACATATTCTCGATGGGTTAGTAGAATCAGCAAATAAACCCATTACCTATGCGGTGGAGATAAAAGGGAAAACTTATCAATTAATTCCAGAATCCGCAGGATTAACATTTCTGATGGATACAGCAGTACCCTATGTGGAAGCAGTATTTTTCCGAGGCACACCATTTTTAGGCACAATTTCTTATAATGCTCAAGCCAATCAAATCCCCTCAGATCAAGGCTCTTTTAATTATGGCGCACTTTATGCCGATCCTCTCCCTGTAGGTAGTGCAGGTATTCCTCCCACTCTTTTAATGCAAGATATGCGTCATTTTATCCCCGATTATCTCCATGAATTTTATCGTCAAACCCCTCGGCAGGAAGATGATTTATTAGTCAAAATCTGTATTAGCTTTCAAAAGTCAATGTATTGCGTAACTACGGCGGCATTGCAAGGGTTAGCCCCCTATCCCTTAACCACAGAAAATCCTAAAGAAAAATTAGCCAATCGTCAATATCTTGAACAATGGATGAATCGTTTTACCACTTCTCGTATTCTTGATGTCAATAGCTAATAGGATTAGGGTGTTGGGGAGTTCAGGGTTCAGAAAGAAGTGACAGGTGTCAGGTTGCAGGTGTTAGGGGATGGGGGATAAAGGGGGGT
Organism: Cyanobacterium aponinum PCC 10605; assembly: GCF_000317675.1. Classification (NCBI taxonomy): domain Bacteria; kingdom Bacillati; phylum Cyanobacteriota; class Cyanophyceae; order Chroococcales; family Geminocystaceae; genus Cyanobacterium; species Cyanobacterium aponinum. The sequence continues at coordinate 287,487 of NC_019776.1, read as the reverse complement.
TTACCCTTTGTACTTTTAACTTTGCTCCCAGTCCTTAAATTCTGCTGAGTTGTCAAAAAGTAGCCTATCATGGAAATGTCAAGATACTGTTATAATTCTTAATGTTCATCAACACATATTGGTTAAAAAATTTAAGAGAATTTATCGAGTCGAAAATATTATTTGGAAATAAGTTAACACCCGAATTATTCGCTATTCTGACGGTTTATTTTGTCCAAGGTATTTTAGGATTGGCACGATTGGCGGTTAGTTTTTTTCTCAAGGATGATTTACTGCTTTCTCCTGCTCAAGTGTCAGCTTTAATGGGAATAGCGGCTATTCCTTGGATAACCAAGCCTGTTATTGGTTTTTTGAGCGATGGGAAGCCTATTTTTGGTTATCGTCGTCGTAGTTATTTACTCCTTTCTGGAGTTTTAGGTGCGATCGCATGGTTAAGTTTAGCTACCATTGTGAATAACTTAACAGGGGCAATTATTGCAATTTTATGTACATCTTTGTCGGTGGCTATTAGTGATGTCATTGTTGATTCGGTAGTAGTGGAAAGGGCAAAATCTGAATCTGTTGCCCAAGCTGGTTCACTACAATCAGTTACATGGGGTTTTTCTGCCATTGGGGGTTTAATCACTGCTTATTTTAGTGGATTATTGCTAGAACATTTTAGTAACTCTCAGGTGTTTTTAATTACCGCTTGTTTTCCTCTTTTAGTTGTGGGGATTGCAGGATTAATTATTGAGCAACCTGTTGTTGAAAAAAAGGATATAGGAGATTTTAAAGAACAAATTAAGCAAATATGGCATACTTTCAAACAAAAAACCATTTTATATCCTGTTATCTTTGTCTTTCTCTGGCAAATGACTCCTAGTGCTGATTCTGCATTTTTCTTTTTCAGTACTAATGAGTTAGGATTTACCCCTGAGTTTTTGGGTAGAATCAGACTGATAACCAGTTTAGCCTCATTAATTGGAATATGGTGCTATCAACAATGGCTTAAACAAATTTCTTTTCGGGTAATACTTGGTTGGAGTGTGGTTTTATCTTCTCTTCTCGGCATGACTAGCCTAATTTTAGTGACTCATCTTAATCGCCAGTGGGGTATAGATGATCATTGGTTTAGTTTAGGAGATAGTCTTGTTTTAACAGTGATGGGGCAAATTGCCTTTATGCCCGTACTTGTTTTATCCGCAAGATTATGCCCAGAAGGAATTGAGGCGAGTTTCTTTGCTTTGTTAATGTCTATTTGGAATTTAGGGGGCTTACTTTCCCATGAATTAGGGGCATTATTAACCCAGTGGTTGGGAGTGACGGAAACTAATTTTGATCGTCTTTGGTTACTTTTACTAATAACAAATTTATCTACTTTATTACCCTTACCTTTACTGAAATTGTTACCTAACGAAGACCCTCAAGGTCATGTTTCTGGGGAAAATTTACCTGTTTCGGAAATATATGAACATCATCTTTCAGGGGCAAGTATTAACACAGAAATGCTACCAGATGTAATGACTAACTTTTCTCAAAAATAGCTTGTATGAATCTGAGTTTGGGATAAATTTTCATCTATGAGTGAATAGTGAAATTAAAAATTAAGAATTAAGGATTAAAAACCCTAAACTCCTGTAGGGGCGAATGGCCATTCGCCCCTACTTCTCCCTCTCTCCTCATCTCCTCATCCCCCCATTCTTGACACTTACCCTTATCCAATATTATTAAACCAAACTGAGGTTATAATTAACTCACATCTTGCACCAATACATAAAAACTAAGTAAAAGGTATCACAGATTATAAATGTCTGGTTTGATGATTTTTGACTATTTTGAGGGTTAAGGCAATAATTAAGATTGTTTTGTGAAATAGTTTAAAATTAATTCTTTTTTCTTAGCTGAAAACCAGCAACCTGAAATCTGAAAACCGAGATGTTTTTCTTAAGGTGTAAGATCTCAGATTTGGACTTATATTTCAATCAAAATTATATCTTCCTATTCATGAATTCTGACATCAATCATCCTCTATCACGATTATTAAAATACTCTCGTAAGTATCGCTCATCCATTTATCAAGCCATAACCTGTTCTATTCTTAACAAGTTGTTTGATTTAGCACCTCCTGTGTTAATTGGAGCGGCTGTAGATGTGGTAGTTCAAAAACAAGATTCTATTATCGCTAAACTTGGAGTTAAGGATGTTTTTGGTCAATTAACGGTTTTAACTATACTCTCGGTCATTATATGGGGCTTGGAATCACTTTTTGAATATGGATACGAACGTTTGTGGCGTAATTTAGCTCAGAATATTCAACATGATTTGAGACTTAATGCTTATAGTCATATTCAGGATTTGGAATTGGAGTATTTTGAAAGTCGTAGCACGGGAAGATTGTTATCGATTTTGAATGATGATATTAACCAGTTAGAACGATTTTTAGATGTTGGGGCAAATGAGATTTTACAGGTTTTAACGACAGTGGTTATTATTAGTGGAGCTTTTTTCTTCCTTTCTCCTTCCACTGCTTGGATGACTATTCTTCCTATACCTGTAATTATTTGGGGTGCGATCGCATTTCAGAAATTGTTAGCTCCCCGTTATGGTGATGTGCGAGAAAAGGTTAGTTTACTTAATGGCAGATTAGCCAATAATTTGACGGGCATTACAACCATCAAAAGTTTCACCACAGAACATTATGAAATTCAACGGGTAAGAAAAGATAGTGAAGCCTATTTAGATAGTAACCAAAAAGCGATCGCGCTGAGTGCGGCTTTTGTGCCTTTAATTCGTTTAGTGATTTTAGTGGCTTTTACTGCGATTCTCTTATTCGGGGGCATGGAAGTAGAGAAGGGCAATTTAGCAGTAGGTACTTATAGCGTATTAGTGTTTATGACCCAAAGGTTATTATGGCCTTTAACTCGTCTTGGACAAACTTTAGATTTATATCAACGGGCGATGGCTTCCACTGCTAGAGTTATGGATTTACTAGATACTCCCATTACTATTCATTCGGGAGATACTCCTCTCGCCTTAGAAAATGTAAAAGGTGCGATCGCATTTAATCATATTACCTTTGCCTATCATCAAAGACAACCAGTTATTGAAGAATTTAATTTAGAAATACCTGCGGGGGCAACTATTGCTATTGTCGGTTCAACGGGTTCAGGAAAGAGTACCATAGTTAAGTTATTATTACGTTTCTATGAGATTCAAAAAGGAAGCATTACCCTTGACGGTATGGATATAAGGAAAATAGTGCTTTATGATTTACGTCGTGCCATTGGTTTAGTATCTCAGGAGGTATTTTTGTTTCATGGCAGTGTGAGAGAAAATATCGCCTATGGTAATCCCCATGTTAGTGATGAGGAAATTATCAACGCCGCAAAAATAGCGGAAGCCCATGATTTTATAATGTCGCTACCTGAAGGATATGATACTATCGTCGGGGAAAGAGGTCAGAAATTATCGGGGGGGCAAAGACAACGTTTATCTATTGCTAGGGCTATTCTCAAAAACCCTCCTATTCTCATCCTCGATGAAGCCACATCCGCCGTTGACAATGACACTGAAGCTGCGATCGCACGTTCTTTAACTCATATTACAGAAAACAGAACAACTATTATGATTGCCCATCGTCTTTCTACCATTCGCCATGCAGACTGTATTTATGTTTTGGAAAAAGGGCAAATTGTCGAACAAGGTAAACACGAGGATTTAGTTACAAAAGGCGGAGTCTATAGCAATTTATGGAGAGTGCAGACAGGGGAGTAATTACACTTTAGATTAGATCTAAAATTGATTAGCACCCAACGAATCGCACTATTGCCTCTTGCCTCTTGCCTACCCTAACTAATAATTTACACGACGAGAAGTGATAGAGCCTTAATTTTTCACCATTTTCTCTTGACAATAATCAAGTAGTCCCTGACAAGCATCTAATAATAAATCGATGACATAATTAAAACCTGATTCTCCACCATAGTAGGGATCAGGAACTTCTTGATCTGTAAAATTTTTAGCAAAATCACACATTAATTTAACTTTATGTTTATATTTGCCTTTGGGATCTAAAGCTAAAATATTATGATAATTAGACTTATCCATTGCTAAAATTAAGTCATAATATTCTAAGTCGAATTCTTCTATCTGTCTTGCTTTTCCTCTCAATTCTATGCCTCTTTTTCTAGCGGCTTCCTTCATTCTTCTATCGGGCGGTGAACCGATGTGATAATTTGATGTACCGGCTGAATCACATTCAAATTTTTCTGCTAAACCTTTTTTTTCTATTAAGTGATTCATGATATTTTCTGCTGAAGGCGATCTACATATATTCCCCAAACAGACAAATAATAGTTTTGTTTTCTCCATTTTTTCTTAATAAATAAAGCCCGAAATAACAAGTAATAAAATAAGTAGAAGTCAAGATGTTAGGGAAAAACGAGTTAGGAGTTAGGGATTCGGGGTTAGGAGCTTTTAATTCTCAATTCTTCACCTTTGCCCTCCCCCCTCTCGAGGGGAGATAAAGGGGGGTTTGCCCTTTTATAACCTATTCACTAATTGAACTACATTCCGGGTAAACCTAGGTTACCTGTTAACGCTTCCATTTTTTCACGCATAGTAGTGGTAGAAATTTGATATGCGTCTCTAACAGCTTCTGTAACCATTTCAGAAAGTTTTTCTGCACCTTCTCCCATAGCTTCGGGTTTAATTTCCACTTTTAAAGGCTCTTGATTGCCACTCATGGTGACTACAACTAAACCGTTTTCGCACTGCCCTTTAATTTGCATGGTTTCTAATTCTTCCTGCAATTTTTTGGCATCTTCCTGAATTTGTTGAGCTTTTTGGAAGGCGTTAGCTAGTTCTTTCATTTTACCTAAGCCTAAACCGAATCCTTTTTTTTCTGCCATGGTATTTTCCTTAATATTTTTTATAAATAAACAACAAAATTATATCTTGATCAGGTATTTATTCCTAGCTTCATTATTGATTCGGGGAAATAAAATCAATTTGTCTAGTTTTTCCCTGAATAGCTCTTGATTTTTACTCCAAACTCCATTTTTTCTAATGAACTGGTTGAACTGCTTCGATGGAAAAACCTTTTTTCTTTAATTCTTCTCCTAAAGCAATACTATTTTTTACCCTATCCACAAATAATATGCCATGAAGATGATCCATTTCGTGCTGAATTACACGGGAGAGTAATCCAGATGCTTTAATTTTATGTTTCTTTCCTGATTCATCTTTATAGGTAAGCTGTATATTTCGGGGGCGAATTACCTCAAGAAAAACGTTGGGAATACTTAAACAACCTTCTTCCGCAACACATAAATCTTTACTGAATTTTGTAATTTCAGGATTTATTAATACCATTGGTTGAGATGCAGGATTATCGGGTTGACAATCAACAACAATCATTTGTTTATGTACACCTATTTGAGGAGCGGCTAAACCAATACCGTTTTCGGTGTACATGGTTTGCAACATTTGTTTGGCTAATTCTCTGACACTGTCATCTATTTTGTTGATTCTTTTCGTGTTTTGTCGAAGGGTGCGATCGCCTAGATAATGTAATTGTAGAGGTGGAATAGCTAATTTTTCTTTTTCTATAGTTGTTAAATTCATAATTTACTTATCTTAATAAATATCTATATAATTTCATTCTAACTCCTAATTTCCACTAACATCCGATAAAAAGCGATTGAAGGCTTTGATTGTCGGCACTTTTAAATTTAGAATGGTTTGTTTCAGTAAAAAATGCTATTGCTAATAACAAGCTAATCAACAATAATTATAAGCAATTATGCTGTCTTTAAATTGTTTTAAAGCCCATTGAAATTACTGGTATCTGTGACAGCAAAACTCGTATTTCTGATCATCGTAATTGTAATTTAAAAGTCAGGACATTCCTAAGATAGATTTTTTCTTAATTCTTTGGCTTAATAGTTAACAACTGACACCTTTATACCGCTTAAAATTTTATGTCGCATCGAACCATCGCGAAAAGGCGTACTTCACGCTAGACTAAGAATAATTAAGAGTAAGAAAAATAAAATATGAAAGCTACCAACGAAATTATTATCATTGGTGGAGGAATTATTGGACTGGCGATCGCCATTGAGTTAAAATTAAGGGGTATCGGTGTCACTATCCTCAGCCGAAACTATCAACAAGCCGCCACTAACGCCGCCGCAGGAATGTTAGCACCTAGGGCGGAGGGTTTGCCTCAAGGGGAAATGTTAGATTTAGCTTTGGCTAGTTTAGCTCTTTATCCTGAATGGGTGGCAAAATTAGAGCAAATTAGTGGAGAAGATACCGATTTTAACCCCTGTGGTATTATTGCTCCTGTGTATCAAGCTCCCCAGAAAATAGAGCAGGACTATCATAGTGTTTGGTTAGATAAAAAAAACCTCCAATATTATCAACCTAACCTCAGTGAAGATATTGTCGGTGGTTGGTGGTATCCCGAAGAAGGACAAGTTGATCCTCGTCGTCTAGGTAAGATGTTGTTGCAAGTAGCCCAATCCCTCGGTGTGGAAATAAAAGAAGGAGTAGAAGCGATCGCATTTAGTCGGGAACACGGTAAAATCAAAAATGTTTTAACCAAATCAGGTATATTTTCAGCAGATATTTATATTCTTGCTGGAGGTGCATGGAGCGGTAAACTTAACCCCTTACCAGTAAAGCCCATAAAAGGGGAAATGTTAAGTCTAAAAATGCCCTTAGAAATGCCTTTAGAAAGAGTAATTTTCGGAGATAATACCTACCTTGTACCCAAACAAGACGGCAGATTAATTGTCGGGGCAACGGTAGAAGATAAAGGATGGCACGAAGGCAACACTGCCCAAGGCATTAATGAACTATTGAACAGAGCGATAAAACTTTATCCTCCTTTAGCAGATTGGCAATTATTAGAAACATGGTATGGCTATCGCCCCTGCACTCCCGATGAAAAACCAATTTTTGGTTATGGAGATGCCCAAAATCTGATTTTAGCAACGGGGCATTATCGCAATGGTATTTTATTAGCGCCGATTACCGCCCAACTAATTAGTAACCTAGTAAGTGATAAAATTACAGAACCTTTAATTAAACCTTTTACTTATCAACGTTTTCAAGAAAATTTATCCCCCTCGACTTCTTCGATTATGAATTATCCTACCCCTCTTAATAACGGCAAACTAATTTCTACCTCTACTCCTGATTTAAGTAGCGATGATGATACTTTGATAATTGCTGGACGAAAATTTAATTCTCGTTTAATGACAGGTACAGGTAAATATAAAACTATCCCCTTAATGCAACAAAGTGTGATTGCTAGTGGTTGCGATATTGTTACGGTTGCCGTTAGACGAGTACAAAGTAATGCACCGGGTCATGAGGGATTAGCCGAAGCCCTTGATTGGAAGCGTATTTGGATGTTGCCCAACACCGCAGGATGTACTAATGCCGAAGAAGCCATCAGAGTGGCTCGTTTAGGAAGGGAAATGGCAAAATTACTTGGTCAAGAAGATAATAATTTTGTCAAACTGGAGGTTATACCCGATTCTAAATATTTATTACCCGATCCTATCGGTACACTACAAGCGGCAGAACAGCTAGTTAAAGAAGGTTTTGCGGTGTTACCCTATATCAATGCAGATCCTTTACTATGCAAACGTTTAGAAGAAGTAGGATGTGCTACGGTTATGCCTTTGGGTTCTCCCATTGGTTCAGGGCAGGGTATTAAAAATTTGGAAAATATCAAAATTATCATTGAGCAGTCTAATGTTCCTGTTGTGATTGATGCGGGGATTGGCACTCCTAGCGAAGCCTGTTTAGGTATGGAAATTGGTGCAGATGCTTTATTAATCAACAGCGCGATCGCACTTGCTCAAAATCCAGTGAAAATGGCAAAAGCTATGGGATTAGCTACCCAAGCAGGAAGAATGGCTTATCAAGCAGGACGTATTCCTATTAAAACCCATGCTAATGCTAGTTCTCCTTTAACTGGAGTTATTAAATAGGGCAAAGGTAAATAACCTCAGTTCGGTTTAAGAATATCGGAGAAGGTTAGGTGTCAGGTTGCAGGTTGCAGGTGGTAGGGGTTTTTAGCAAGGGGCTTTCTTCTGACCTAGGCAAGGGGCTTAAGCCCCTTGTTTAAGTCAGTTCGGATTAAGGCAATTTTATCGTTGTTTCTAAGAAGCTATAAGGTTTTCTGACTAGGAGAAAATAATGCTTTCAGCTTATCCAAAACTCAGGTTAAGAATTAAGAATTAAAAACCCCTAACTCCTGTACGGGCGAATGGCCATTCGCCCCTAACTAACTCCCTCATCCCCCTAACACCCTACAACTTATAACCTACCTAAATCAAACATTTCTGCTGAACAACTGAGGGAAATTAATGATGATACCCGGTTGCTTCTTGGGCAGTTAAAGGTTTAGAAATGGGATGTTTGTCCAAATAATCAAGACAACGCTTCATATCTTCAACTAATAAAGATGCTAAGTCTCGACTGACACCATGGCGAACTAAAATACGTTGAATAACCATATGTTGACAATTAGCGGGTAAAGAATAAGCGGGAACTTGCCAACCACGAGAACGGAGGCGATCGGCAAAATCATAAAGGGTATAGCCTTTTGTGTCATAACCATCTTTGATTTTCCAACTTATGGCTGGAATCCCTGATTTTTCATCGCCATTATATAGAATCTCAAAAGGCTCCATTTTTGCTATTTCTTCGGCTAAATATTGAGCAGTTTCATAACAAGCCATTTGAATTTTGCGGTAGCCTTCTTTTCCCAGACGCAAAAAATTATAGTATTGACAAATAATTTGACCTCCGGGACGAGAAAAATTGAGAGCGAATACCGACATTTCTCCGCCTAGATAATTGACTTTGAAAATTAGTTCTTCGGGTAAGTCTTCCTTATCACGCCAAATAATCCAACCACATCCTAGAGGTGCTAAACCAAATTTATGTCCAGAGGTATTGATCGATTTAACACGAGGCAGGCGAAAATCCCATTCTAATTCTGGAACACAAAAAGGAGCAAGAAAAGCCCCACTAGCCCCGTCCACATGAATCGGTATATCCCAACCTTTCTCATCTTGTAGTTTATCTAAAGCATCACTAACTGCTTTTACGGGTTCATAGCCACAGGTAAAAGTTACTCCAAGGGTTGGCACAACGCCAATGGTATTTTCATCGCAACGCTTAATTACTTCTTCAGGAGTCATTAATAAACGGTTTTCTTCCATGGGAATTTCCCGCAACTCTATATCCCAATAACGGGCGAATTTATGCCAACATATTTGCACAGGTCCACAAATTAAATTAGGTTTGTCTGTGGGTTTGCCTTGGGCTTCCATTTTTTTGCGCCAACGCCATTTCATCGCTAATCCACCAAGCATTGCCGCTTCGCTAGAGCCAGTGGTAGAACATCCCATGGTATTTACCGCATCAGGAGAATTCCAAAGGTCTGCTAACATATGAACACAACGAGATTCTAATTCTGCCGTTTGGGGATACTCGTCTTTATCTACCATATTTTTATCTATGCACTCATCCATTAGTTGATGAACTTCTGGTTCGAGCCAAGTTTGACAAAATGTAGCTAAATTCTGACGAGCGTTACCATCAAGCATTAATTCATCGTGAATCAATTGATAAACATGGCGGGGTTCATTTTCTTTGTCAGGAAACCGATACTTCGGCATCGCTTTAGATAAATCAACTGATGCGTAAATATCGTCATTGATATATTCACGAATAAAATCTTTTTCTGAAAGTGCCATAATTAAAATTTATTGAATCCTCAACATCAGGTTAGCTGACAAATTGATGATTTCAACAAAAAATATCCTTCTTGACTAATTTCAACTTAGTTTAGATGGAGGGAATAACTGAGGCGATGACAAAGGGTTGTACTATTAAGGTTTTAAATTTTATTTCTGGTTCTTCATTCCAGTTACTTAATTCTTCTGAGGAGGGTTTTTTTATTAACTGCTCACTAATCCAATTTTGTACTAAGAAAGTATCATCAAGTGCGATCGCACATCCTACTTCAATAAGATCTAGTTGAGGGTGTACAATAATAAGAGCATCTCTTTGAGCGTGGGGTATTAAATCTTTCCAATCAACTTCAGCTAACTGTTCTTTTAATTGTGCTTTAAAATCTGACATGAATCAATAATTACTTAATATCACTTTTGGTTATTGTACCAGTGATTGATAATCAGAAAAATAGACCATTTAGAAATAATTATGCTTAATAATCAACAATTTTTAACTCAAGAAGAATCTTTGGCGGTGGAAGCAAGTCTATTAACTTCAGAAGAAAAATTTTTAACTCGATTGACGATTTCTTCCTTGAGAGTTTTACAGTTAATAGCTCAAGATTTAGATGTTTCAGTAGATTCTTTAAGCAGTGAACAAATTATTGCTTGGATGGAAAAAGATAGCAAAGTTAGACGAGAACAAGGAATAGATAAAGCTATTTTAAAATGGTAAAGATGTTTCACAACTAATATAGGATTACCATATCGAACTTTTTGAGTTCTTCTACTGAAAAAAGTTTAATTATTTTTGATCAATATTTCCCTATTTTTGACTTGAGCAATTTTATTTTTAATTAAAGTAGAAGTAGCGGTGAGGTTAGGGGATTCAATTAACTTAACAACCGCTTCTATCTGCTCAAAATTAGGCATCTTTTGCAAGTTTTGGACTAAAAAATCCTTGACAATTCTTCTTTGGAAATTAAGGCTAATTTTTCTGAGTTCTTCACATTTTAAGCTGTTATTTTCGTGATTATAAACTTGTTCATAAAGTCTGGTTGTTTCCTGTTTTAAATAGGTTAAATCTGCTCTGAGAATTTCGGCGGTTTGGGTTAAATGTTTTTCTATTTGAGGATTAAATTCTGTTTGTAAGTAAGGTATTAAATCCAAACGAATGCGATTACGAGCAAATTTACGCTCTTGATTATATTTATCTTCCCATACTGGTAACTGCCACTTATGACAAAATTGCCCTGTTTCTTGCCTTGTAAAATCGAGCAAAGGGCGTACAAGGGTTAAATTCTCATTTATTTTTCTCCTCCAATTCAACGCAGTTAATCCTTCTATTCCTGCTCCTCTCATTAAATTATAGATAAATGTTTCAGCGCGATCGCTTCTTGTGTGTCCTGTTAAAAGATAATTAAAATCATACTCAGTAGCAATATTAATCAGGGCTTCATAACGATATTTTCTTGCCTCTCCTTCCCTTTCCCTAATTTTTTCTTGGGCTTGAGATAGATAAAAATTAACCCCCCAATCATCACATATCTTAGCAATATGAGAACTTAAACCTCGATCGCATTCCCATTGATGATCAAAATGTGCGATCGCAATTTTCCAAGACCATTTAGACTGTAAATCCAAGCATAAACGAGCTAAACACAGAGAATCCTGGCCACCAGAAACAGCAATCAAAATTCTGCTAGATTTAGCTACTAAATCTTTATCTTTTAATAATTTATGCAACCTTGCATGATCTAAGCTCCAAACAGATTTACCCATAAAGTAGATCGAATAAAATCTTTATTGATTATCATTAGCCAGATATAAGATTAAGTTTCTTCTGTTTGAGAACAGTATATTTGGCGATTTTTTCAAAATCTCTATCACAATGATATAAGATAAAATTATTTTCCATAGCCATAACTGCGATGGCACAGTCAATATTACTACAAATAGTAATTCCCTGACATCGAAGCTCAAAATATAACCTAGCACAATTATCCCATATAGAAGAATAATCAGGTTCAAGATAATTTTATCGTGTTAGATAAGAACTTATTTTTATCCACTCAATCTCGTCTTTGCATCCTTGTAAAAGTTCCATTCTGGTAAAAATAGGAAGGAAATAATTTCTCCCATCAATCATCTTTTTGAGTTTTGCCGACTTAATCTTGGACTTATCCCGTAACACTTCAATCCAAATTGACGTATCAATCAATAACATAACGATTTGTTCTCACCATATTAGTGCCAAAACCGTCGATAAATTCAATCTCCCCCGCCAATTCTAAAAGGTCTTTTTGAGTGTGATTTTTGACTCATTCAGCTAAAGCAAAATTCACTAATTCTTTTTTGGTTCTCAATCCTGTGATAGCAAAGCCTTTTTTTTCGAGTTTTTCATCAAGATCAATATTCGTTTTCATAATAGCAAACAATCGACACAACATAAAATATTATAAACACTAAGTACAAAGTTAGCTGAATTCCGAACACCCTTAATACTCTAACACCCTAACTCCAAAGTCCGAACTATTCAATAATTATCATTGTCTGATTGACCATTAACCAATAAACTTTCTAATAAAAGCTATTTGATAGAAAAATTTTATGAAAAGAGTACTAAGCATCATCTTAGGCGGAGGCGCAGGTACAAGACTTTACCCCCTCACCAAACTACGGGCAAAACCAGCCGTGCCTTTAGCGGGGAAATATCGTTTAATAGACATTCCTATTAGCAACTGTATCAACTCAGAGATATTAAAAATCTACGTTTTAACTCAATTTAACTCTGCTTCCTTAAACCGTCACATTAGCAAAGCCTATAACTTTTCGGGCTTCAGTGATGGATTTGTAGAAGTATTAGCCGCTCAACAAACCAAAGAAAATCCTGATTGGTTTCAGGGTACAGCAGATGCAGTACGTCAATACTTATGGCTATTTGAAGAATGGGATGTAGATGAATATATTATCTTATCAGGAGATCATCTCTATCGCATGGACTATAGTAAATTTGTGCAACATCACCGTGATACTAATGCCGATATTACTATATCTGTTGTACCCATTGACGAACAAAAAGCCTCGGCTTTCGGTTTAATGAAAATCGATGACAATGGCAGAATTATTAGCTTTAGTGAAAAACCAGAAGGGGAAGCCCTCAAACAGATGGCAGTAGATACTTCTATTTTAGGTTTAAATCCTGAACAAGCTAAAGAAAAACCCTATATTGCTTCAATGGGTATTTATGTCTTCAAAAAAGAAGTATTGGAAAAACTCTTAAGACAAAACCCCAATCAAACAGACTTCGGGAAAGAAGTTATTCCCTTTGCGGCAAAAGATCATCGCATTCAGGCATACTTATATAAAGGTTATTGGGAAGATATTGGAACTATTGAGGCTTTCTATGACGCAAATTTAGCTCTAACTAATCAACCTCAACCTGATTTCAGCTTCTACGACGAAAAAGCTCCTATTTATACTCGTTCCCGTTATTTACCCCCCACTAAACTCTTAAATTCTAATGTAACTCAATCCATTATCGGTGAAGGTTGCATCATCAAAGAATGTCGTATTAATCACTGTGTTTTAGGGGTTCGTACTCGCATAGAAAACAACTGCATTGTCGAAGATACTTTAGTAATGGGTGCCGATTTTTACGAGCCTTTTAGCGTCAGAAAAAGCAAAATCGAACAAGGTAGCGTTCCAGTGGGAATAGGAGCAAACTCTACCATAAGAAGGGCTATTATAGACAAAAATGCTCGAATAGGTCAAAACGTGATCATTACAAATAAAGACAGAGTGGAAGAAGCTAATCGAGAAGATGAAGGTTTCTTAATCCGTAATGGCATCATCGTCATTATCAAAAATGCCGTTATTCCCGATAACACAGTTATTTAGAGAATTTATCATAAAGGTTTAAGGTGTTGGAGTGTAAGGTTATTGGGGGATTGGGGTATTGAGGTATTAGGGAGAAGTTAATTATACACTTTTGCCCTCCCCCTCTCGAGAGGGGATAAAGAGGGGTTTGCCTCTTGCCTACTTTAACCTACAATTTTGGATTAAACTCAGATTAACTCCAATCTTCTCTCTCCTCATCCCCTTTCACTTTTTTGCGATAGATAGAGCTATTTTGATGCAACTTCCTTGATTCTGCAAATAATTCATCTTCAGTCATTTCCCATTGTTGTAAGATGGAGTCCAAGTCAAATTGAATATCTCTAGCACCGGGGAAATTTTGGTAACGTATTTTTAGCCTTGCTACTTCCGCTAAGTTATAATCATTTTTTCCCTCAACAAATATCTGTTTAACTATTTCTCTGTCTATATGCCCTAAAGGATGTTTTTGATCTATTACCATAATGTTATAAAAATTATTTTTATCATTTATTGCCCTTAATTCAAAGTATTATAGTAAAAAGTCATATTAAAGATAAAACAGGGTAGATGTTTACTGGATTAGTACAAGGGGTTGGAAAAATCAGAAGTTTAGAAAATGATTTATATCAAATAGATATTGACTCTCAAGCCCAACATCTTATTTGTCATGATTTAGAAATAGGAGATAGTGTTGCTGTTGATGGTATTTGTCTAACGGTAGAAAAGATTTTGCAAGGAGGCTTTACCGCTACTGCTTCTCCTGAAACTTTACAACGTACAACATTGGGAAAAAGTACTATCAAACAGAAAAAAGTTAATCTCGAAACTTCACTCAGAGTGGGCGGTAAGATTGGGGGACATTTTGTAAGTGGTCATGTAGATGGAATTGGTTGTTTAATAGAGTCAGTAAATAAACAGCAGTCGTGGGAAATGACTTTTTCTTTCCCCTCTGAGCTAAAAAAGCAATGGCAAGAATATATTGCTCCTTATATTGTTTCTAAGGCTAGTATTGCCGTTAATGGAATTAGTTTAACTATTGCAAGATGTGATAGTCAATCTGGGGAATGGTTTACTGTTGCGGTTATTCCTCACACTTATGCCCAAACTAATTTATCTTTATTACAAGCGGGAGATTGGGTTAATTTAGAGAGTGATATTTTGGGTAAATATGTGGACAGATTAATTAGTCATCGTCTCGGAAAATTGCCCCAAGAAGATATTAGTTTAGATTTTTTGGCAACCCACGGCTATCTATAAATTATCCCTCTATTGTCAAATTCCGTAAACACTTGCAATTTATGGATTCTGTAATTTCTGCAATTATTGTATATCAGAGGGATGGATCTTAACTTCTTCTTTTTAAAAACTTTTTTCATAGAACTCAGGTAGTTTTAGGCAACAACCGCTTCAAAAGCAATACCTTCAAGATTAAAATTAGCATAGTTACTGATAACATTATCTGTTTCTGGTTCGCTCGTATATAGATAACTACCCAATAAATCATTACTTTGGAAACGGGAAATTACATCTGCCATTTGTGAGCCTTGAGGATAAGCATAAAAAGCAATTCCTTCTTCCACAAAATTAGGATAGTTTTCTCTTATAGACTCGCTTTCAGTTTCCTCCGCATAAAGGTAACTGCCGGGATAATCGAGATTTTGAAAACGATTAAAAGTAATTAAACCATCTTGAGGAGTCGTAGAAACATAAAAAGCGAATCCTTCTTCCACAAAATTAGGATAATTTTCTCTGATAGACTCACTTTCGATTTCTCCTGCATAAAGATAAGCACCCGTATCATAATCACTATTGCGAAAACGGTACATCGGTTTATTTAAAACAGTTTCGGGAGGATTGCCTCCAGCAAAAAACCCTCGTTTGATAATAACTCCATTTCTCGCACCGTCTAAATCATGTTCGCTACCGTCTTGAAGATGTAAAATAACTCCTTCATAATTACTATCATCATCTTCATCAAATAATTCTGCTCCCGTGTCCCCGTTAAAGTCAAATACCTCATAACGTTGGTTTTGGGTATTGAAGATATAGTAACGATTAAACTCATGATTACCGTCAAAATAAAGTTTAACTTCTGCTTCTCCTTCTGTAGCAGTTACCCTAAATTCTAATTCCCCATTGATTAAACTCAAAGGATGAGTTGATTCTTCTTGGATATGATGCCAACTGTTAATAATCCCATTATTAAAATCTGCATGAATATTAAATTCATCTATCAAAGGAGTATGACTTTCTTTTTCGAGGGTGACAAATAAACCGATGTCTTTTGTGCCAGTATAAACATCATCTAAGATTAAGGGTACAGAAACATTAATACTGCTTTCCCCCGGAGTGAAAATAGCTTTACCAACAGTGGGATGATAGTCGTTTCCTGCTTTTGCCCTTCCATCTTGAGTTACATAATGGATTTGGACATATTTATCTAGGTTGCCTGTGCGTTGAATGGTAAATTTAACTTCTCCATCGGCTTCGTTAACGGTTGGATTAGTGACGTATAAATTAGTTGTGCTGTCTTCATTATTACTGGTATTGGCAAAAAGAGAACTAGAAACTTCTGTTATATTATTTGATTCGTCTATACTGACAACACTATTATTTGCTGATGATACCTGACTTACGTTTTCAGGATTGAGTATTGCTTGAGGAATGTTAGTTGAGGGGGCAGAAAATTGAATGTTACTATCAAAAGCATTATCGAATTTTACTCTTAAAACTGTGGGATTAATCTCTGTACCTGCATTATTAACCGTAAACTCTAAAATATTTTCTCCTGCGATAAAACCTTCATTGATAGTAAAAGGAACAAAATCAGTGTTAAAGTTAGGATTACTTGCTAAATATTGCTCTATACCATTAAGTGTAATAGTTATACCCTCATCATCAGTATGCCATTCACCATCAATAAAGAATTGACTAAGATTAACTGTGTCAGGTAAATTAAAAGTTGTACGATAAGTATAATCTCCGGGGGGAGAAGAGTCACTGTTATTATTATCAGGGGAAATCCATCCAGATATGCCGTCTCCTGAATTGGTAACAAGAATATTTGAACTACTGCCGTCGGGAGCAGATACTAATTCATAATGGGGGTCTCCCGTACTATTGTTATTTAAAGGTGTACCTGAATCATCAACGCCTGTATTGTAGAGAGAGAGAGAAAGGGGCGTAAATGCTTTTGTTTGAACTATGTCCTCTAAAATGAGAACTGTTGCACCATCAATTCGATATTTTTGATAGGTTTCCCCATTGCGGTTGATTATTCCCTCGTTGACAAAATCAGCACTAAGATTAAGGGTATCTTCTTTATCCATTAATACTGTAATGGTGTTATTAGATGAAAGTTGAGTCACGGTGAGGGAATTAAGGGTTAAGGTATTTTCTCCATAATCTTTGATGTCTAAAATTTCAAAGTTACGCAAACGATTACCGGGAGAAAGGGTTGTTAAATCCCAATTTTGTCCGTTATAGCCTGTAAATTTAAGGGTATCAATACCTGTGCCACCATCCAAACGACGAAAATAAGTATCATTAACGGTAACAAAATCATTGCCCACACTGGCATAAACTACATCAACGCCACCATTACTATAAATTCTGTCATTTCCTTCTCCCGCAATAAAAATTTCTCCTGTGGGAGTACCAATCATGCGATCGCGCCCAATAGTACCTGTTTGATTAACTTGTTGGGTAAAATCACTACCAAAAATAACATAGGTTAAATCGTCATCGTTACCCGGTGCGCCTACGGTAAAATCATCAAAACCATCACCGTTGACATCCTCTCCACCACTGAGAGAAATTCCAGCTTGAGATGCGGGCAAACCAGTAATTAAAAAGCCATTAGTATTAGAGTTATCGGTGGTTGAATTAGATTGATTGTTGCTCAAACTGCTTAAATCAAAAGGATTTGTCGCAGAATAAGTTGATTGCCAACTTGAACCGCCAAAGACAACAAAAATAGACCCTTCATTACTTTTAGTAGTAGGAGATGACACTGCTACATCATCGTAACCATCACCATTAATGTCTCCAATGGCGGTAAAACGATTGATTTCATAAAGAAGAGACTGATTATCCGTAACAGGAGGATTGACTAAAACGACATCAGGTTTAGCGGAATTACTAATACCATTGGCGTTACCATAGTAGATAAGAATAGCACCCTGATTATTTCTGATTTGTAAACCTGCCGATAAATCAATAATGCCTAAATCTGCAATATAGCCTTGGGCAACTATAGCAAAATCTTCGATACCATCACCATTAAAGTCTCCTATACTATATAGTTGCTCTCCTAATTGTTGAGTTTGATTTGTATTATAAATAGGCTCTGAATAGCTAACATAAAGAGGAGCATTGCTTGTAACTTGTGAACTATAGCCAAAATAAAGGCTACTTTGGAAAAAAGTCAGAGAAGCGCCACCATTAACAAGCTGATTAGGGGTATTTCGATCGTTTTCCCAACTATTACCGCTATCCTGAGAGTAAATATATCTTAAATCATTGGGTTTTGTTCCTTCATAGGCAAGATAAATATTATTACCAACAGTGGTAAGAGATACACCATCGGTAGTTTCTATGGTATTGTTATTGTTTTGAGAATCTTGTACAATTTTCCCCTCACTCCAATTACTACCATCAAAGTTAGTGATATAAATATCGGCTTTATTACTGTTTTTATAGGCTAACACCAGTTTCTCCCCGTCAGGTGTGAGGGTAGCACCGACTCGATCGAAAGATTGTTGACCATTGATATAATTAAATTCATCATAGCCAAACTCTGTGACATTAGCAGGATCAGAAAGGGTTATATAATTGATTTGGTCATCACCATCAGCAATGTAAAAGATATATAATTTGTTATTGAATACGATGGGAGTAGGAGAAGTACCAGCATCCGCTATTAAAGCAGTATATTCACCAAAACTAATAGAATTATCATCCCCAGTAAAAGGAGTTATGTAAATAGTGCTATCTTCAAAGGTGTGGATTAAATATAGTTTATCCTCAAAAACCACTAAAGATGGACTATAAGGTGTCTGTAAAGAAGTCAAAACTACTTGATTTTCCCATGTGTTACCATCTCGACTTCTCATAACATTTATATCATCATTGCCATTGCCCTTAAATGTCATGTACAAATAACCTTGATACACCGCAAAATTAGGAGGCACGGGGGATTGTTGGGAAGGCACACCATAGGATGCGATGGTAGGGTTATAGTCATTGGAAGGAAAATTGGATAATGAAGGGGTTACAGGAGGCAAGATGGATTGATTTCCTCGGTTCGTATAGATGGTAAATTGCCCATTAGCGGCATCTTGAATGGTAAAATTACTCTGAGGAAGCCCTGTCGCTATATCTTGATAACCGTCACCGTCAATATCTCCAATACTGCCAAAGGTATAATCACTAAAGGAGTTACCCCCCACTGGATTAAAAGTAAGGAAGTTGTTAACATTGCCTTCCTCATTGCCTAGATAAATACGACTATTGCTAGAAGTGTTGAGGAGAATATCATCATAACCGTCACCATTATAGTCTCCCAGTTCGATCGCTTCTATGATAGAAGTAACAGAAGGATTAGATAAAGATAAATTGCCTAAACTGTTAAGATTATTAGAGCCTAATTGTATATAAAAATTATTATCGTCATCAATTACCCCAAAATCTTGTAAACCATCACCATTATAGTCTCCCAAAGAGGCAAAATCTTGTATCGAATGATTCGCCACGCTCAAAATTAAATCATTACTACCAACACTGGCATCTAAAAGATTTTCAGTGCTACTCCCGAAAATAATAACTGCACCATCTTCACTGCCTCCAGAAAGCACATCCGCAAAACCATCACCGTTAATATCTCCCAAGATAAGCACATTATTACCATTGCCATTTAAAGATTTTGAATTAGCCTTATAAAGGTCACCATCAATGACAAAACCGTTATCAGCAGAAATATCCGCTAGTTTGATACTACCATCGTCTGCTAACCACTGATGACCAAATACTGCATATAATTGTTGAGCATTGGGGGCAGTTATCATCAAATCATCCACATTATCATTATTGACATCGCCAATACCACTAAGGGCAGAACCTGTTAACTGATAAGGCTGTGAACCATTTAAGAGGAAAGTTTTTTTACTATCTGTGGCAGTGACGTTAAGATTAAACAATGTGCCTTGAGAGTCTAAATCCAAAGGTCCGAAAAGTAAGTAACTTTGTCCTACTCCCATTAATCCTTGGGGTGCGCCTACCAAAAAATCCTCATAACCATCGCCGTTAACATCTCCTGCTGATGCAATTTCACTGCCTGTTTTTGAGAAGGGTAAACCACCAAGAATAATTAAGTTACTAATGCTGTCTAAATCCCCTGAAGTTGGTTTTCCTCCTTTAACAACATAAACTAAACCATCACTATTGTCTGAACCCGGAGCGGAAATGGCTAAATCTCTTGCTCCGTCTAAGTTCCAATCATCACTAGCTAAGGCACTTCCTGTGAAAGAATTTTCGGCTGTGCCATTGGTAGAAGGTAAAATCGAGCCTGTAAAAGAATAAAGAGGAGTAGTTTGATTATTACCAAAAACATAAACCTTACCTATAGCGGTGGATGTGGTATTGGGAAATAAATTTTGATTTTCCGAAGGCAGTTGATCTGCCCCCACCCATTGATTTGATACACTACTAGCATAACTAGGTGCACCTACGATTAAATCATCTATGGTAGTATTACCTGAAAAACTTTGCTTTCCATTAGCTTGAGATACCGCTAAACTGTAACCGAGATTTTCACCATTACTACCTGTGGCGAAAGTTTGTAACTCACTATTATTATGTGCAATATATACTAAACCATCGCCTTTACTAGCCCCCGGAGAGCTAATAGCAAGATCTAAACTGCCATTTCCGTCAAAATTGCCCACCGCCACTGCATAGCCAAAATAAGCCCCTGTAACGGTAGGATTAAAGACAAACCCAATATTATTAGAAGCAGTATTTTTTTGATCAGAGAAACTATTATCAGAATTAATATTGATAATTTGCCCTTGATTGTCGGCGATATAACTGCCCCTAATAACATAAACGATTCCATCACCATTGTTAACATTTGGCGCCCCAATAACTAAATCCTCTATTCCATCTCCATCTATATCCCCAGTGACTAAACTCATGGGATAGTTACTTTTTGCATCCCCTCTGTCAGCGATACCCGTAATTAAAATACCGTTTCCTACGGATATTTTTTTTATTGGGCAAAATTCATCCGCTAATCCGCTATGCTGAGATTAGGGACTTCTTTTGCCATTTACGTTAATGTTAATTGTTTCCGTGACATTGCCATTATCATCGAGAATTTCTAAGGTAAATTGATTAGTATTAGGAACAAAATTACTTTCTAGTTCATCGGAAAAGCTAACAGCAAGAATCCGAGTAATTTGGCTAATTTGCCCATTACCACTCACCTTAAAAGAGGCAATTTGATTTTCATCGGCGGTTAATAATAAATTACCTTGTCCTGATTGATTACTATAATTAACTACCGCATTGTTACTAGGTATATTATCTAGTTTGAGAATAACGGTATTGTCTGAAATGGAAACCGACTCAACATTTGCACCAGTGACAGTAAATCGACGGACATCAGGGATAACATTAATATCAAGAGAAGTCGTATCAAAATAGAGAATTAGCTCATTGTTGAATCGAGAGTAGTTTTGACTGTTACCTGTTATGGGGCTATAAAAAGCACTAAATTGATTTGGAGTATTATTAGCTACCGTCAGGGAAAAAGAGTCTATCACCTCCCCCTGAGTATCCTGTAAATTCAAACTACTATCATCTGAAGTGCTATAACTAACTTGAATTAAATTAGGTTGTGGTTGAGGATTATCCCCCGTTGCATAGTCATAATTAGCATAAAGAGGAATTATCTCTGTTAGTCTTAACTGTAGAATACTACCATCAATTAAAACCTGAAATACGGGAATAGTGGTAATATTGCCAAATTGATCGGTTACTGTCACCACAAACTGACTGCCATCAGGCACAAAATCAGGATCAAGATTTTCACCCCAATCAATGGTTAATAATGAACCTTGCACCTGCGCCCCTGTAGAATCAATTTCTTCGCTAGAAACTCCTGTACTTTCTGCGGTATCTTCTCCTGTTCTCCAAGTCCAACCGGGGCGTAAACTAATGCCAAAAACGATCGGACCTATTTTTGTCCCTGCATCGATAGGAAAAAGCAAAAACTGCACATTAGGAGTATCGCCAATACCCCAAACTAAACCCACTTCAACCCCTGCCGAACCGTTAAAATTAAAGTTTTTGGTCCCTAACTGAAATTTAAATCCGCCCTCAACAATAGGAAATCCGATCGCAGTTTGATAGGCTAATTGATCTGAATCATTGGCAATAGTAATAGCATCAGCTACCGTAGAGAAAACCGCCTCCGCTAAAGCCCATACTATCGCCCCTTCAACGGTAGATTCATCACTGTTAGTTGCGGGCAGCGTAGCTGTGCCTTTGGCATCGCATTCCCCACAGCACCCACTAAAGAAGCAACTCCAGCCCCTAATATTTCTCCTCCCAATACCTCTAAAATAGCTGATAAGGGAGGTTGGTAATCTCCGTCAGGTAAAGGCTCGGCTTGAACATAAAAAGAAGCACCTATGTCACCAAAAGCACTCACTTCCACTAAAGGAACTTTCACCAAAGGAAAATCAACTTCAAAAGTGAGAGTAATACTGTCAAAAATTTCATTTAAAAGTAAAGTTTCTCGGTCAAATGACCATTCTGACTCTATACCCAAAGAAACAGAAAAAGCAGAGCCTTCTTTCTCCCCTCCCTCATTTTCATTTTCTCCTTTATTACCCGTAGCCTCAGACACCTCTTTTTGAGCTGATTCCTCCACTAGCTCTTCCCCCTCCACTTCAGGGGCGGCGACTAGAGTAGCAATTTTCTTGACCTCTTTTCCTTCAAAAGTGGTTTTTGCCTCCACGGATAAATAAGGATTGAGATTATCCCCACTAGAACCTATAATCGTATTTGAAGAAGAATTTTGACCTCCTTTGAGAGAAACTTCTATTTCTACACCCTTTATAAAAGGAGTAAGAATTTTACTTACTATCCCTTTCGGCACATTATCTTTAGCTTTGAGAACTTCTAATAAGTCAACAGAAAATTCTAATCCTCCTCCCCACGCAAAAGAATATTCAGGCACAACTGCTTCTGATTCGCTTTCGCTACTATCACTTTGCGCACCAATTCCCTGCCCTGCATTAGAGTTAAAAGTATTAACAGTTTGAGGGGTATTATTTACGGGGATAAGATTGGTAATGACTCCTTGTTGAATCAATTGGGGAGAATAAGAGGCAAGGGGAGGAGTGACATCACCATCGTAGAAAAGACTGTCATTGATAGTAAATCTTTGAAAATATAAATCCGTATCTTCTTTGATTGCCTGATTTGCTTGATTGAGAAAGTCAACCTTTGAACCAACCAAAAATACATCCCCTTGATAAATTATAGAGGTAGGTTCTAAATCTCCTACTTGGTCTGAGGTGATAGCTTGAGGATTAGCTAACCATTGTAATTCCCCTTGTTCATCATATTTTCCTGCGGTGTAATAAAAATCACTGTCATTATCGCTACCCTGTTGCCATGTCACCACAAATCCGGGTTGTTTTGCTTCTGTATTTCCTTCTTGGATGAGATTATCTTCATACAGTAATTGGATGTTGCTGATGTCTTGATTTTCTAGTTTGCTAATCGCCCTTGCTTCTTGCCAAGTCTCCGAATTTTCATCGTATTTCGCATACCAGAGAAAGGAATTTTCAGCCCAAACCAGATGGGTTTGACTGTTAGAGGAAGAAGTAATTGCACTCAAACCCGAAGCAAGATTGACAACCATTGGTTATATTTTCACCACTATTGATAATTAGTAATATAACCTCAAGAAAAAGGTATATATTTTATTTATTTACAATTCTTATTTGTTCATTTTGGTTGACGTTTTCACTTATACCCGAAATAGCTCCCAAAATAACCCAAGCTAAGATATTTAGCCTTAAATCGAACAAACTTACATCGAATAAATTATAAATAATATAAGCACCAAAAGCGACTAAATAACTAAAGAAAATTATGTTATGATTTTGTTCTATTTTTTCTTCTTTGATTATTAATAATCCTTTTGCTAAAACTATAGCAATTAAACCTAATAAAAATCCCAATGTAGTTAAACCTGTTTCTGCACCCATCATTAAAAAAAAGTTATGGGGATGTCCTAAATAAATTCCCATTTTTTCTTCATATAAAACTGTAAAATTCCTTAAACCCCAACCCAATAGTGGATGTTGTTCAATTAAATCTATGCAAAAATTCCATTGTGTAGTTCTTAGGGTTTCCAACGGGCGATCACCACTTACATACATTTGATCAGAAAATCTTTGCCATAAAAAATTAGGTACTATCTTTCGCCAAAAATTTTGCAATGGTAAATTCCCAAAAGAAGCCCAACTAACGATTATTCCTGAGAAAGTAATCAAAGACAATAAAAAATACCAATGACGATAAATAGCAAAAGCAATTAAACTCAAAAAAACAATAATCCAACCATTACGAGAACCTGTCAAAATTAAACCATAAACGTTAAGTGCGATCGTAAAAATTAAGCATAAATTAACTTTATTCAACCAGTATTTTTGACTATTTTTTATCAGTAATCCAGTTGATAAAATAATGGTAATAGCTAAATATAAAGCTAACGGATTTGCGTAGGGAAAAACAGAAGATGCCCTTCCGGGGGGGATGCCTTCTCCAGTTAATTGCCATCCAAATAATTTATATATTATATCTATTGTTACCCAATGAAAATTAATTTCTCCAATAGCGATCAAAACAACGATAATAGAACTCAATATTAAAGACCAAACTATGGTGTAAAGTTGCTCATAAGTCTTAACAATAGTTCTCAAACTTAAAAATACCCAGAAAAAAGGTAAAAAGTGAACTATGCCTAACCATGCTTCTCCTGATTTATATGCAAAAATAGAACTAACTATTAAAAGTAAACTCAGAAAAATAAAACCCAATGTCAAAGAACTATTTTTGATTTGACTCCAGTTTTTTACCGATGCCTGATAAGAGATATATACTAAAATTAAAATTCCTAAAAATGTTTGAAATGGTAATATTAATAAACTGAGAAATAAGAGTTTATTTAAAAAATTTTTATCTTCACTATAAAATGTCCAAAGCATTATTAATTAATCCTCTTCCATAGACTGCATTGCTACTATTATTATCTTGGTTATTATCTTTTTGTTTGATTACAATAAATCCAATAATAACTAAAATAATAACAAATATGCTTCCTGTAATTAGATTATTTTTTTCAACTTTTAATATTTGTCTGTTAGATAAAATTTTACTTAATCTTTGCTCTAAATTTTTAGGAATAGTTTGTTCAAAAAAAACTCTCGCTTTTTCTTTATTTCTCATATTTGTGATGATAAAATCAAGGGTATTTCCCTGAGCATCTAAGGCTCTATAAAGATATTTTTTTTTACCCCGCAAATTGAAAGGAATTTGCACAATTCTCCATCCTCTTCTTTTTTTTCTAAGGGTTTCCATCGCTCTTTTTTTTGCCAAGGGAGAATATTCTTTCACTAAATAATTAATAGTCCGAGGATCAATTTTAAAACCTCTTTGCCCCATGACTTTTTTTAATTGAGTATAGGTTAGGTTTTCTGTTACGTACCACTGAATACATAATAATATTACTTCTTCTCTAATTTGATCCCATTGATTAACATTAGATCTCCTCATTTTCTTAACCTCATTGAGCAGATTTTATTTATAATAATTATTGTCAGTAATAATATCATATTTTCAATTTTTCGATGTTTTATATTTGTTCTTAGATATTGAACTTGATTATATGATTTGATATTAATACTTATTAATACTTTTAATTGGAAGTTTTTACGAATTTTTGATAGTAAAATAAATGATAGCGGTAGAAATTAATAATATATCTTTTAATTATAACCAACAACAAATTTTTAATGATTTATGTCTAACTATTAATAATCAAGAAAAAGTCGGTATAATTGGTGCAAATGGTGCAGGAAAAACAACTCTTTTTTTATCTATTTGTGGTATTTTAAAACTTAATCAAGGAGAAATTAAATTATTTAATAAAACGATTGCGGCGGGAAAGTTTCATCCTGAAATTGGTCTAGTATTTCAGAATCCAGATGATCAACTATTTTGTCCCACTGTCAAAGATGATATTATATTCGGTGCGGAAAATTTAGGTTTATCATCTTCAGAAATAGAAGCAAGATTCAACCAAGTTATTACTACTGTCGGTGTTAAACATTTAATAAATCGAATCCCCCATCAACTTTCAGGGGGTGAAAAATGTATGGTTGCGATCGCATCTGTATTAATAATGCAACCCAAAATAATTCTCTACGATGAACCTAGTGCCAATTTAGACTTAAAAGCAAGAAGGAAACTAATTCAATTTCTACAATCTTCCTCAGAAACTATTTTAGTCTCAGCCCACGATCTAGAGTTAATATTAGAAGTGTGCGATCGAGTCATTGTTATGAATAAAGGAAAAATCATCGCTGATGGTATTCCTGAAAAGATAATGAGCGACGAAAAATTAATGAGGGAAAATAACCTAGAAATACCTCCCTCACTGAGTAGGTAAAATCGAGTTAATTAAACACTAGATAAGGAGAATCACCCTGATGAAGATAATTTTTTCTCACAGAAGAAGCATTATAAGCAGGGGTAGATTGTTTTTTAACCGAAGATGAATCCGCAGATTTAGATAACTCCAATCTCAAATTAATGGGAGTCAAACCCTGATAGAATTTTACCGATTTATTGGGACTCAAAGAGCAATAATCGCAGATAACATAATCTAATTTAGTCGTATCATCAATATGCCAATCTTCCAAAGAAACTCCACTCATATCCGCACCATAAAAATCCGTATGAGT
Source organism: Cyanobacterium aponinum PCC 10605 (assembly GCF_000317675.1). NCBI lineage: Bacteria > Bacillati > Cyanobacteriota > Cyanophyceae > Chroococcales > Geminocystaceae > Cyanobacterium > Cyanobacterium aponinum. The sequence goes on along the minus strand of NC_019776.1, from coordinate 260,825 downwards.
TCCAATAATTCCCCCTAAATCAGCCTCTCGTAAATTAGCAGACACTAAACGACATCCCAATAGATTCGCTTCTGTCAAAACAGCACCTTGAAGATTACTATGGGTAAAATTGCCATTAGTTAAATTAGCCTTAATCAAATATGACTCAGTAAAATCGGTATATTGACAATTAACACTTTCCATCTCAGCCATACTTAAGTCGGCTTCTGATAAATATGCTTTTTCTAAATTAGCAAAGGTGAAATTGGCTTTATAACAATTTGCTCGTCTAATATTTGCTTCCTTAAGATTTGCCTGATGTAAATTAGCTTTCGTTAAGTCTGCATCAGTTAAATTACAACCTTGTAAGTTTGCACCCTTTAAATTGGCATCTCCAAGATTCACATTAGCTAAATTTAAACCCTGTAAATCTGCATTACTCAAATCGGGAATACTATAAGGATTTTGTAAACGCCATTTATTCCATTCGTGAATATTTCTAATTAAATTCAAATGATTTTGATTTGCCATAATATCTATAACTATTTACCTACTCATGTTATTTACATTTCTTAATAATCTAACATAAATTTTAAAAAATGGTAATTTACCATACAGTTAAAAGTTCACCTTAAATGTATTGAACACCCTTTTATCATTGGTTTTAATCCTTTATCATCGCTTATCACAAAGAAACTTTTTTTCAGTAACAATTATCTATTGGTAATATATGTACAAATATACTTAACTCATCATCATAATTCATGATTAACTTTGGTAAACGTAACTTTTGGGGCAAATTAATCTCATTACCTTTAACCTTGTTTGCAACTTCTCCTTCAATAGCCTCATCCTTGCCGAGAAATATTGAGAAAACAGAAGAATGTGAAATTCTAGTAGTAGGAGGAGGATTAGCGGGTGCCGCAACAGCCTATGAGGCTTTATTAAGAGGAAAAACCGTTTGCTTAACGGATATTACCGACTGGGTAGGTGGTCAAATTTCATCACAGGGTACTTCTGCATTAGATGAAAGAAACACCCAAAGACAAGAGTTATTTTTCCCAAGGGGTTATTTAGAATTGAGGGATAACATAGAAAAATACTATGGCAAGTTAAACCCCGGAGAATGTTGGGTTAGTCAATCTTGCTTTTTGCCCAAAGATGCCCATACCATCCTATTTGAACAGTTAGAAAATGCCGCCAAGAAAGGCAAAGGTAAATTAAAATGGTTTCCCAACACCGTTATTAAAGACTTAACCATTGAAACATTAAACAATAGCGGTACGGGACAACAAATCACAAGTGCGATCGCAATTCAACATCAAGCCCAGCCAAACACCCCCCCATTAAATACAGAACCTCTATCTCAAATCATCGAAGATGCTTATACCTATGAAGATTCCGAAAGACTAAAAAAAACCATCATTAAATTTTCTCCTCCTCAAAATGGTAAAGCCAATGACAAACTAAAATGGATAGTGGTAGAAGCAACAGAAACAGGGGAACTTATAGCCTTAACCGACGTACCCTATAAACTAGGAATTGATCCCCGTAGCGAACTTGAACCATCGTCATCGAGTGCTACCCCAGATCCTTATTGCACCCAAGGATTTACCTATACCTTCGCCATGGAACAAACAGAAGAGCCTCAACCTCAATCTAAACCTTCTTTCTATGAGCAGTATGAGCCTTACTATAGCTATGAATTAGAAAGATTAGCAAATTTTGACCTAGTCTATACCTATCGCCGTATATGGAAAGCACAACCCAGCGAAACAGAGACTTTTCAAGGTATAACTTGGACAAAACCCACTCCCGGTGATATATCCATGCAAAACTGGACATGGGGCAACGACTATAGACCCGGAACACCTCAAGATAACCTCATTTATACGAAAGAACAACTGCAAGAAACAGGACAGCTAACACCTGGTGGATGGATGGGAGGATTACGCACAGAAACCCTCAGAAAAGGAGAAGAAAATGCTCTAGGTTTTTACTATTGGTTAGTGTCAGGTACAACAGACTCTCAACTAGGAGAAGGAGTAAAAAAACCTCATCCCAATCAAAAATTACTCACAGGCTTAAATTCCCCTATGGGTACAATGCACGGTTTATCAAAATATCCTTATATGAGAGAAGCAAGAAGGATTATTGGCAGACCTAACTATGCTTATCCTGACGGTTTTATGGTAAATGAAATTGATATTTCTCGTCGTAACTACCACGATGATTATTATCGACAAGTCTTAACCCCCGAACAATATCGGCGCCTACAAGCCCTTTTAGCTGGTTTAGAAGGTTTTTCCGTATTAAGTGGTGAGACTGATCCTAATGATGTAAAAAATAGAAGTCGCTCAACCATTTATCCAGATTCCGTTGGCATCGGACACTATGCCATTGATTTTCACCCCTGCATGAATGAAAGCCCCCCTGAAAAATCTGGAAACACAGAAAGAGAAGGAGAAAGAAGAGGACAAGGACAGGCTTATCCCTTTCAAATACCCCTATCAGCCATGATTCCGCAAAAAATAGATAATATGTTGGTTGTGGGTAAAAGTATCGCTACCAGTCATATTGCCGCCGCCGCTTATAGGGTACATTCCTTTGAGTGGTCTTCTGGTGCCGCCGCAGGTGTTACAGCCTCATTAGCCTTAGATAAAGCAATTTTTCCCTATGAATTTACAGAAGGATTTGCTTTCAAAAATAAACCATTGCAGGAGTTGAAAGAAACTCTCGACAAAAATGGTAATCCCACTAAATTTCCCAACACATCCATTTTCAACAATAATTGGGATGATTGGCGCTAGTAATTAAACTCTGTTCGGCATAAAAATATAAGATCTGGGCAAGTGATATGGGTTGAATAATGTTCAACCCTTCTGGTGCTGAAAGATTTGACGGGAAAGATTCGAGTCAAATTTGTGATTAGTCATCAAAGAATTGAACATAAGAAAATCAATTCATCTATATTTCTCATAAATTTTCTAACTATTAACCTAACAACTGAAGCCTTATACCTTCAACCAAAAATTTGATGCCGAAATCAGGCTAACTAATTTTCGGAGAATACCGAATCAATCTCTGAGTTCTATATTCATATTACTCTGCCTCTCTCCTCGACAATCAGCAGGACGCACAGAAAAAATTTTTTAAACCTCAAAATGCTTATTATGCAAAGGATAAGAGAATTTATCAAAAAGAAAAAGAAAAAAATGTAGAAAAAAAGTTGCCATTTTAAAAAAGGTTAGTTATATTAGTATTTGTGCGATTGAGCCACACGCTCAACTCTGACACACCACGAACCTCGATAATTCAATATTTTTCTAGCCATCATAACCAAATACAAATCCTTGTTCAATTCATTTAATTGAAAAACAAAAAACAGGAATCAGGTAGTGAAAGCAAGTAATTGTAAGTAACAACCACTATGGAGAGTTTGATCCTGGCTCAGGATGAACGCTGGCGGTATGCCTAACACATGCAAGTCGAACGGGCTCTTCGGAGCTAGTGGCGGACGGGTGAGGAACGCGTGAGAACCTGCCTCAAGGTCGGGGACAACAGTTGGAAACGACTGCTAATACCGGATGAGCCGAATAGGTAAAAGATTTATCGCCTAGAGAGGGGCTCGCGTCTGATTAGCTAGATGGTGAGGTAAAGGCTTACCATGGCGACGATCAGTAGCTGGTCTGAGAGGATGAGCAGCCACACTGGGACTGAGACACGGCCCAGACTCCTACGGGAGGCAGCAGTGGGGAATTTTCCGCAATGGGCGAAAGCCTGACGGAGCAATACCGCGTGAGGGAGGAAGGCTCTTGGGTTGTAAACCTCAAAACTTAGGGAAGAAAAAAATGACGGTACCTAATGTAAGCATCGGCTAACTCCGTGCCAGCAGCCGCGGTAATACGGAGGATGCAAGCGTTATCCGGAATCATTGGGCGTAAAGAGTCCGTAGGTGGCACTTCAAGTCTGCTTTCAAAGACCGAAGCTCAACTTCGGAAAGGGAGTGGAAACTGAAGAGCTAGAGTATAGTAGGGGTAGAGGGAATTCCTAGTGTAGCGGTGAAATGCGTAGAGATTAGGAAGAACACCAGTGGCGAAGGCGCTCTACTGGGCATATACTGACACTGAGGGACGAAAGCTAGGGGAGCGAAAGGGATTAGATACCCCTGTAGTCCTAGCGGTAAACGATGGATACTAGGCGTAGTGCTGTTAGAAGGACTGTGCCGAAGCTAACGCGTTAAGTATCCCGCCTGGGGAGTACGCACGCAAGTGTGAAACTCAAAGGAATTGACGGGGACCCGCACAAGCGGTGGAGTATGTGGTTTAATTCGATGCAACGCGAAGAACCTTACCAAGGCTTGACATCCTGCGAATCTTGGAGAAATCTGAGAGTGCCTAAGGGAACGCAGAGACAGGTGGTGCATGGCTGTCGTCAGCTCGTGTCGTGAGATGTTGGGTTAAGTCCCGCAACGAGCGCAACCCTCGTCCTTAGTTGCCAGCATTAAGTTGGGGACTCTAGGGAGACCGCCGGGGAGAACTCGGAGGAAGGTGGGGATGACGTCAAGTCAGCATGCCCCTTACGTCTTGGGCTACACACGTACTACAATGGTTGGGACAAAGGGGAGCGAAACCGCGAGGTGGAGCGAATCTCATCAAACCCAGCCACAGTTCAGATTGCAGGCTGAAACTCGCCTGCATGAAGGAGGAATCGCTAGTAATCGCAGGTCAGCATACTGCGGTGAATCCGTTCCCGGGTCTTGTACACACCGCCCGTCACACCATGGAAGTTGGTCACGCCCGAAGTCGTTATTCTAACCCAAGTGGAAGGAGACGCCGAAGGTGGGACTAGTGACTGGGGTGAAGTCGTAACAAGGTAGCCGTACCGGAAGGTGTGGCTGGATCACCTCCTTTAAGGGAGACTTCGAGAAGAAGTCAGCAAGGAAATGGGGAGGGCTAGAAAAATAAAGAAAGAGGTGTTGGGGCTATTAGCTCAGGTGGTTAGAGCGCACCCCTGATAAGGGTGAGGTCCCTGGTTCAAGTCCAGGATGGCCCATTGGGGGTATAGCTCAGTTGGTAGAGCGCCTGCTTTGCAAGCAGGATGTCAGCGGTTCGAGTCCGCTTACCTCCAGAAGAACGAGTTTAGCACGGTGAAAAGTCACTACTGCTGAACAAAAAGTTCAGTGAGAACCTTGAAAACTGCATAGAAAAATAGGGAAGATTAAGGTCAAGAAAAGAAGGGCCGATGGTGGATACCTAGGCACACAGAGGCGAAGAAGGACGTAGCAACCTGCGAAAAGCCTCGGGGAGTCGGAAGCAGACGTAGAGCCGAGGATGTCCGAATGGGGCAACCCTAAAAACACACCTAAAAAAGGTGATGAGCGAACCTGGTGAACTGAAACATCTTAGTAGCCAGAGGAAGAGAAAACAAAAGTGATTCCCTTAGTAGCGGCGAGCGAAGCGGGAAAAGCCTAAACCATTGTCTAAGGAGAATGGGGTAGTGGGACACCAAAACATGACAGAGAAGGTTAAATGAACTAGCTGAAAACTAGACCAAAGAAGGTGAAAGTCCTGTAATTGAAAACCGACGAAGCATAGGTGAATCCCGAGTAGTCAGGGATAAGTGGAATCCCTGGTGAATCAGCCACGACCACGTGGTAAGGCTAAATACTACTGTGTGACCGATAGAGAAAAGTACCGCGAGGGAAAGGTGAAAAGAACCCCGGGAGGGGAGTGAAAAAGAACATGAAACCATCGGCTTACAAGCAATGGGAGTCCCATTAGAAGGGATGACCGTGTGCCTGTTGAAGAATGAGCCGGCGACTTACAGGTCGTGGCAGGTTAAGACGAAAAGTCGAAGCCAAAGGGAAACCGAGTCCGAAAAGGGCGAGAAGTCACGGTTTGTAGACCCGAACCTTGGTGATCTAACCATGTCCAGGATGAAGCTACCGTAACAGGTAGTGGAGGTCCGAACCGACCAATGTTGAAAAATTGGCGGAGGAGGTGTGGTTAGGGGTGAAATGCCAATCGAACCAAGAGCTAGCTGGTTCTCCCCGAAATGTGTTGAGGCGCAGCGGTGTGAAAGGTCATCGGGGGTAAAGCACTGTTTCGTTGCGGGCTGGGAGACCGGTACCAAGATGAGACAAACTCAGAATACCGATGAATGGTAGCACTAGTGAGACGGTGGGGGATAAGCTTCATCGTCAAGAGGGAAACAGCCCAGACCATCAGCTAAGGTCCCCAAGTACTAACTAAGTGAGAAAGGAGGTGGGAGTGCTTAGACAACCAGGAGGTTTGCCTAGAAGCAGCAATCCTTGAAAGAGTGCGTAATAGCTCACTGGTCAAGCGCTCCTGCGCCGAAAATGAACGGGGCTAAGTTAGTCACCGAAGCTATGGACTACATTGTAGTGGTAGGGGAGCGTTCTATTAAGGGTGAAGCATTAGCGGCAAGCAGATGTGGACGAGATAGAAGTGAGAATGTCGGCTTAAGTAGCGAAAATTAGGGTGAGAATCCCTAACCCCGAAAGCCCAAGGGTTTCTCCAGAAGGTTCGTCCGTGGAGAGTTAGCCCGGACCTAAGGCGAAGCGAACAGCGTAGTCGATGGCAAGCAGGTAAATATTCCTGCGTGGCTTAATTGGAGTTGCTACAGGGACCCATGAAAACTAAGCACACCCTGAGTGGATTGGGAGCGAGTAATCGTGAGTGTGGAAAGATAGTGGCAAGAAAAGCTAGTAGTAATGTTGAGAATTAAGTCCCGGTACCCGAAACCGACACAGGTGGGCACGTAGAGAATACGAAGGGGAGCGAGGTAACTCTCTCCAAGGAACTCGGCAAAATGACCCCGTAACTTAGGGAGAAGGGGTGCCACCGAGAGGTGGTCGCAGTGAAGAGTCCCAGGCGACTGTTTAGCAAAACATAGGTCTCTGCAAACTCGAAAGAGGAGGTATAGGGGCTGACGCCTGCCCAGTGCCGGAAGGTTAAAGAAGTTGGTCAGCGAAAGTGAAGCTAGCGACTGAAGCCCCGGTGAACGGCGGCCGTAACTATAACGGTCCTAAGGTAGCGAAATTCCTTGTCGGGTAAGTTCCGACCCGCACGAAAGGCGTAACGATCTGGGAGCTGTCTCGGAGAGAGGCTCGGCGAAATAGGATTGTCTGTGAAGATACGGACTACTTACACTTGGACAGAAAGACCCTATGAAGCTTTACTATAGCTTGGAATTGTGTTCGGGCTGGCAGTGCGCAGGATAGGTGGGAGGCGTAGAAGTATTCCTTGTGGGGGATACAGAGCCAACGGTGAGATACCACTCTCTGCTAGCTAGAATTCTAACTCGAATGAGGACAGTTTCAGGTGGGTAGTTTGACTGGGGCGGTCGCCTCCAAAATGGTAACGGAGGCGTACAAAGGTTACCTCAGACTGGTTGGAAATCAGTCGAAGAGTGCAAAGGCAGAAGGTAGCTTGACTGCGAGACCAACAAGTCGAGCAGGGTGGAAACACGGTCTTAGTGATCCGACGGTGCTGTGTGGAAGGGCCGTCGCTCAACGGATAAAAGTTACTCTAGGGATAACAGGCTGATCTCCCCCAAGAGTTCACATCGACGGGGAGGTTTGGCACCTCGATGTCGGCTCATCGCAACCTGGGGCGGAAGTACGTCCCAAGGGTTGGGCTGTTCGCCCATTAAAGCGGTACGTGAGCTGGGTTCAGAACGTCGTGAGACAGTTCGGTCCATATCCGGTGTAAGCGTGAGAACATTGAGAGGAGCCTTCCTTAGTACGAGAGGACCGGGAAGGACGCACCGCTGGTGTACCTGTTATCGTGCCAACGGTAAACGCAGGGTAGCCAAGTGCGGAGAGGATAACCGCTGAAAGCATCTAAGTGGGAAGCCCACCTCAAGATGAGTGTTCTGGTGTAAGGTCACGGGAAGAAGACCCGTTAATAGGCACAAGGTGGAAGTGCAGTAATGTATGAAGCCGAAGTGTACTAATAGACCGTCATCTTGACCTAAAGAACTATGAAATTCTATGCAGTCTTGAAGGTTATTCCTTCGAGAGTATAGCTGGTGTGACTAGCACTATGGAACCACTACGAACCATCCCGAACTCGTGGGTGAAACATAGTAGCGGCGACGATACTGCTTGGGAGACCGAGTGGGACAATAGTTCCATGCCAGCTTTAACATTCTTCCTTTACAATTCTATCTTTCATCGAAACATTAAAGAATCACCACACATTGTGTAGGTGGTTTTTTTATTTATAAAAGAATAGCCTTTCATCCCCTGATTAAAATCTAGGGGATGAAAGGCTTAAGGAGACTTGAGTCTCCCATGGTATCCTAACTCTTTTTGCGGTAATATTTTAATAAAAGAAAAATAATCAATCTTTTGTCCAAATCCCAATGATTTGATACCTAATTTCGGTGAAAAACCCGAAGGGTCTGAGTTTTCGCCAAAAACGAATTAAATGTAAGCATACAGCCAGTGAATATCTCACTAGCCAAGGTGTCTAGGGCGGTTTTGACCCTGCCACAAGGGATAAACATATTTAATCATGGTTTTAACCCGATTCAATTCAATATTCCTTTTTTGAATCCCCGTTACTTTAGTACGGGGAGAGGTCAAGTCTAGTGTTGAATAGTTACGCTATGAACGGGATGCAACTGGTCTATATTTTCCACGGGATAATTTTCGCTACTTCTTAATCATTAATTCGAAGTTTGACAAAAGAGAGATAATTTATACTGGTTCTGACACAAGTTTAGATGAAATAATCTGTAATTATTGTGTCAGTTAATTATATCATTCTTATTTGAAACGACTATATTATTACTCCAAACCGCCTCCTGCTCTAATAATTGAAACTTGTTCTTGCAAAGTACCCGCTACGCTGAGGGCATAACCAGCAGCCGCATCAAAATTCCATCCTGCATCTGTGCTTGCTATACCCGGATCAATTACTAATTCATCAATAGTACTTAAATTAACGTCAGTGGTTTCAATAGTAATAGTGGGATCAATAACTAAACAAGCAGAACTATTACAGTAACCTAAACTTTCGATCGCGCTGCCGGCTGGTGGAGTTCCTCCCTGAAAATAACGACTGCCAGAAGATGTCATTTCTCCATTTACAGACATAGTTGCACCATTAGGCAAAACAATACTGCTACTACCTGAAGCTCTAGCTCCGGGACGGCTTTCGGGAGTTAAACTATTTGTCCCTGCACCGGCACGAATAATCGAGACTAAATCTGACAATTCATTTATATCCCCCGCATTTTCATAAATTTTAAAGGCGGCTGAGGCGTTTAAGTCTGTGGAGGCAGGATTTAATGCACCAGGATTCAAACCCACACTAGGATCTCCGGGTTGTACTTCTCCTGGATTAATAGTTAGTAAAGTCATATTAAGAAAATCAAGTCCACCCACTGCCAACTGTTCCAACTCGGGAATAATACTAAAACATCCTAGTCCCCCTGCTTGAACACAATCAAATGCGACATTTGCTCCAGCCCCGGGGTCTCCAGTGGCAAAATATAAACCTGCAGGAAGAGCTATTTCTCCACTGGTAGATATAGTTGTACCGTCTTGGTTTTGAACAGTAAAAGCTCCTGCTATCCTTGCTTGAACTTGAGGGGAGGCAACACCATTAGCATCACTCACGGCACGAATAATAGACACAATATTTGATAGGTTGGTTTCTCCGTTTAGAATTGATGCGGCAGTGGTAGCTAAGTCGAAAGGAGTATTAACTAAACCCACAGGGCCTGGATCTACTGTTAATTCTTGAATTACAGGAGGTGTAGAGGGATCACCAGCAATCAGATTATCAATGAAAGGAGTTATTTTAATACACCCTGAAATTCCATTACAGTTACCTGTATTAAAGCCATCGTCAAAGCCGAGAAATAACAGTCCAATGGGAAGAGAATATTCTGCACTGGCACTCTGAATTAAACCATCAGGACTAGATAATGTGGTGCTTCCTGTCGCCACCGCTTGGGCAGTGCTGGGATTACTTAAAAAATTAGAATTTGCTCTAATAATAGAGACTACATCAGAAATATTACCAACACTAGCATTGAGTAAGTCAGCCGCTTGTTGATTCAGCGTTACTGAAGTGGGATTTGTTAAATCAATTCCTCCCGGATTAATGAGCAAATCATAGGTAGGATTACCATTAATGTTAGAACCAGAAATATTAACTAAAGGTTGAATGGAAGGAGTGCCAGTAAAAGAACCAGTAGGAATAGAAATACTTCCTGCATTTGTTTGGATAAAATTATTCCCTGAAACAGGGTCTGGGATGAAGTGAACCGATGCACCAGAGACAATAGCCTGAGCCATTACCATTTTTGGAGCGAGGGGAATTAAACTCAGGGTTGCTAAAGAGAAAGTGATTATCGATTTTAAATTCATCTGCTTTTATCCAAATTTTTTCGTAGATTGTTGAGTTTAAGGAGTATCAAATACTATGGCACTGTAAGTAGATTTCAAGATTCGCCGTCTGAAATTTTTGGTTTGAGTATATGGGCAATTTAGGCATTATTCAAATAATGGTTGTCGGATTAGTGGTGAATCTAAGTTTTTATTATTGCTCAAATTCATTCTCTAAATTTTTGTGTTGTCTTTAAACCCCCTTTTAACAAGGGGGGACTATATTCAAGAGACGTATAGAGAGAAGATTACTCTAAACCGTCAACTCCAGCACCGGCACGAATAATAGAAACTTGTTCTTGTAAATCAGCCGCGTTGACTAAAGCATCAGCTGCTGCTTGAGTGAAACTGGAAGGCACAAAACCTGCCAAATTACCGATACTATCGGGTAAGCCGGGATCAACTACTAATTCTGCAAATGCCTGTTCATTAACTGCTAAAAACTCAGTTTCGTCTTCAAGTGCAGGAGTCACAACTACGGCACCATCTACTTGGGCAGGGGTAGCAAGTTCATTAGCAAAACCACCTGTAAAGTAAGTTCCAGAAGGAAGACTAACTTCTGCACCGACAGATTGACTAGCTCCGTTCATTAAAACAATAGTCGAAGAACCGGAAGAGTAAGTTTGAGCAAAAGCAGGAGTGGCTAATAAAGAACCTAATCCTGCTACACCTAAAGCTAATAAAGTTTTTTTCATGGTTTATACCTAAGTAGATATTTGTTTTCAAGAATGAATTAACTACTAAATACCAACATACATTCACTTAATATATTAAAATGACGAAGTGAATTTAGTTAAATCTTTAGTATCATTTAATATTATAATATTATGTGAAAAAAAGAAACTTTTTATTGTTTATTTATTTGTTTTATTATTAGTATTTTTTATACTACTTTTTTCTCTATTGAATCTCAATACACATGATAGTATGATTGTGAAAAATCAATATGTAAAAACATTTTCTTTAGACATCTCCAAAAATTCATAAACGTTTTACCATAAATGTTTAGAGGTTTTTTTTTGATGGGGCGATGGTTTTTTCTTTGTTTCTTGTGCTTTATTCTCATTATCTTCAAGAAATTTAAGGTAATCAATGAGTTGCTGTAATTGTTCGTAATTGATACCTAATAATCTTTTTGTTTCTTGAGGATGGTTTTGAATATAAACCCAAGTATAATTATTCATTATGATCGCTCGCACTTGGCATAAAAATTAATAGGATTATACCAATTTTTAGTTATTATATTTTGGAGATGTCTTTTACATATCCAAAATAAATATATATTCTTATTTTTAAAGTGTTTGTAAAGATGCTACGAAAATTTTAAGAAAAATTTAATATGAAAAAAAAGTATGGATATAATGCACTTTTATCTTCATTTGGGGGCAATATTATTAACAAAAATATTTTAGGTTTCATAGTATTCTTATTGAGCTTTTTACAAAGTACAAGTGATGGTTGTGCAAGTATTTTTACTGATAGTGCTTTTACGGATACAGAGAAATTATTTGATACGGGATCAGAAAACCAATCTCAGGATTTGAAAAATATTGACGAAAAACAATACACTACTGACAGTAAGCAATGGGTAGTAGTAAACGATGAGAAACAATTTTTATTCTTCAGCTCAAGTTATGACTTTGTTAGGTCAAACATAATAGTTCAGAATATAGAAGAATATGAAGTAGCACAGTTATTCATCCCAGAAAGTGAACTCATCGAAGATGCCGCTTTGCGGATCGCTCTTAATCCTTATAGTTTTGATGAGCAGGTGAGTTTTACCCCCTTCAATAACAATCTTCTGGCTCAGAATATAGAAAAATATGAAGTAGCACAGTTATTTATTACACCACCTCAAGATGTATCCATCGAAGATGCCGCTTTGCGGATCGCTTTTAATCCCTACAGTTTTGAGTCGGGGGTGAATTTTACTCCTTTCAATAACAATCTTCTGGCTCAGAATATAGAAGAATATGAAGTAGCACAATTACTTATTCCAGAAAGTGCGATCGCTCTTAATCCATCTTTTTCCCTTGGTTCATTAGCTTTAAATACTACAGAAAACCAAAGTCGAAATTGGCAAAACGCTGATGAATATAGCTTTTTTCAAGAAAAATTATTTGCCCAAAGTGATTTATTAGCAGAAGATAGACTAATACCTTTTGAGCGTCAACCTGACCCCAGAACCTTACCTGTTGAACCCTTACAAGATGAGCCCCCAGAGCCAGAAGAAGAGCCTCCAGATACCATAACTGTACCCCCTGAAGTGGTAGCAGAATTTATTGATAAGGCTTTAAGCGGTACTGCCACAAAATATCCTTGGATTGTCGGAGGTTCAGATAGTCTCACTTTTTCTCCTTTTATCTTTAAGCCTCGCATCGATGATATGTATCTTAATTTAGACTTAAGAGAGTCCGATCGCAATCCCTTTTGGAATAAATTTGGTTTTGGTTACTATCCCTATAAAGATCAACTGTATTGGGTACTAGAAGATAACACCATTGTTGGTAGTGTTGCAGGTATTTTAGCAGGATCAATTTATGAGGGGAAACAAACAGAGATTACCCAACGACAAGTATTAACTCAAAGACAAAGTTTCACTGGTTATCAAGCGGTTTGGGTAATTCCCAATGATTTACAAAGACTATTTAAAGTTCAAGATTTATCAGATTTTCAAGTATTTAGTTTAGCTGGAGAAGTCGTTAACCCAGAAGGAGTACCAGCAGGGGATATTCAATTTAATACAGATAATTTAGGAGCAGTGGGAAAGGACACAATTATTTTACCTTCACCTCAGGCACTCAATGATAGTCAAATTGGTGTTGGTTCTACCTTTAATCCACAAGGGGGAGGAGCATTATTTCGTAATTTAGATGTGGAAAATAGTCCTTTAATCTTACAAGGTTTCCCAACTAATGATTTAAGGGCTTTAGCAGAAGTTGATGTGAGACAGGGTGAAACAATACCCAAGGAAATATTAGAAGGAGCAGGAATTTATTGGACAAATCCCATTACAGGAGAATCAGCACCCATTTTTAACCGTGAAGTTACCTCCACCCCCGGAGTCAAAATTGCTCAGGATGGAAAATTTGACAATCAAGATTTACTAAATATCCTTGTCAATCCTTTCTTAACCCAAAAAGAAAGAAATAATCATTATTGGAATTCACTTTTTTGGCTTGGCATGGGTATTCAACCCCCAGAAATTAACACTTTTGAAATTGCCAATGACCAAAAAGACTGGTACAGATTTTACTTCAGTGGTTTACATAATCGTTTTCTACTGCAATATTCCCAAGAAGATATAGGTGCAGTTTTTTATAATTTATTTACTAACCCCGGCTTATCCGTAACTCTTTCAGACGATTTTAACAATGTTGATGAGACTCAAAGTATTAATGCGAGTATTGGTATGATGTTAGGGGCAATATTTCACACTTTAGATCTTCATATTTTGGATGAAAGTCTCGAAAAAGCCAGAGAGAGGAGAGATAATAACGAAATTTTTAAACCCATTACCACTAAAGCCACATCTGAACAAAGACGGGATATAAATGTACGCTTAAACAGTACTCTCGGCTACGGTAATTCTGCCAGTAGTTTAAATCAGGTGTCAGGTTTTATTACCTTCCCCACCTATGTTACTCCTGATGAGTCAGATATTTTTCAGATTAGAACAGGCAATATCAAAAGGGCAGTACAATTCATTCAACAAGATATAGGTGATTGGACTGAGGGAGAAACTTTTGTGGAGTCTGCAAGACTTTCTAATGAAGATTTTGGCCCTTTAACCTTTTTAGGTAATCCCACACCTTTACAAGCAACAGAGTTTGAAAATAGAGGACAACCCATCAATGAAAACTTTGCCAGTCAGGTAGTTTTAATTAGTCCTGAAGGACAAAAATTTGTGCAGGAATTTAATTCTCGCTACTTAACAACCTATCCAGTGCCGATTACAACTTTTGACTTAGCTTATGATCGTTTAGTGTTACGAAGAGATTTTACAAGAGATATAAATCTTAAATACTTTAATGGTTATATTAACTTACCTACCATAGAAGGACTCTATGCTGGAACATCGGGAGATTGGGCTTACAGTGCTAATGCAGGTATTTGGTTTAATGTTGATCCCAATTCTGCAGGAGATATTAGTCGTAATGATTTTGGCTTGAAAGAACCAAGTGTTGGGATTTATGTAAATGCTTTAACCACAGCTAACTTTTCCTCTCCTGAGTTTGATGAAAATAATATATTAAAAGCCATCAGCACTCATAGCCCTTTATTTCGTTTTAGTTGGAATAGTGCTAGTAGTGGAAATAATCCTTGGCAGATTACCCTTGCTTATACATACTCTCGTCAAACTCGCACTTATGGTACTTCTGTCACAGGTGCATTGGGTATTATTCCTCAATATGGAAACGGCTCTGTTGTCGGTTTTCTCAATGGGAGATTCAGTTTTAATAATGGACCTATTTTAAAAGGTAACTTAGAGTTAGGGAATACCGTTTATTTTGGTTTAGAAGCAACACAAAAAGTTACAGATAACATTTTAATTGGTCCTTATGTTCGTAACTATATAGATCTTAATCAAGGATTTAATAGTAGGGAAGAAGAATTAAGTTATGGCGGGGTTATTGACTATCAAATGCCAGATAGTAGAGCTTCCATGCGTTTAGAATTGGGAGTTACAGAAAATGGAGATTTCATCGGTAGTTTAAAAGGTGATCTACGTTTCTAAATTACATGATTGAGTTAACCTGAATTCGATATAAAATTGTCTAATTGTGGTAGAAAACAGTAAAAAATACTTATAATTGCTGCAAAATAAGGTTAAATTGATTTTTTAATACCTTTTTTCTCAATTAAATGATTGTTTCGGGGAAATTTTTAAATTTTGTTGACTAATAGGTTTTAACTTCTTATTTTTCAATAGTTTTTTCCTCAAACTCAGGTGATTTAAGAGGGTTGAATAATATTCAACCCCGACAAAGTTAAACTAAACCTGAACTGTTTAATGTCATAAAGTCCGCCATTGTTAATTGATTGGTATTTATGCGAATAAAGGTGTCAGAATTTGCATCAAAACCAACTCCTGATTGATTGATTACCAAAAAGTATTGTGCAGAAACACCATTTAATTCAAGTACTACCGCAGTATTTTCAGCTAATCCACTAAGGGTGCTTTGAATAGAAGACTCATTCAAATTGGAAATCAAGCCAATATCCATGACATTGTTAAGGGTATTTTCAGTAATGATTTTATCCCCTTCGCTAGAGTTAAAATCTTTGATGTAGTCATAACCATTGAGCAATGAGTCAGTGGCAGAAGCATAAACAAAATAGTCAGCTCCAGCATCGCCAATTAATTCATCCGCACCATCACCACCGACAAGAGTATCATTGCCATTACCGGCAACCATTTGGTCATCTCCACCACCACCTATTAATAAATCATTGTCTATACCTCCACGCATAATATCGTTGTCCATTGAACCAATAAGAGTATCATTACCTGTATCTCCATCGAGAATGCTATTACCGCTTTCACTTATGATTACATCATCTCCTTCTCGTCCATAAAGAGCATCATTTGCTCCTTTTCCGTTAATTAAGTCATTTTGAGGTGTACCGATTATGGTATCACTGCGGGGTTGTTCTGATTCGTCTCCAATCATTGTATTATCTGGACTCCAAGGATCATCAACCCGAATGTAAACTTCTGCAAGATTAGAATTTAATTCGGAGTCGTTAGCAATGAAAGATAACTTTCTGATTCCTTTATGCTCGTTGACATTATAGGTAATATTTTGGATTAAGATATTTGCTTCCGTTTGAGTTAACTCTTTTGCAAAAGTTATTTCCAGAGGATTTCCATTGCTTCCTCCAGTAAAAGTACCAATTTGCGTTCCAGAAATACTCAAGATATTTCCATTAACAGTAACTCCAGCCCCAAAGCCAATAGTTTCTCCTGTTATGTCTCCGCCAAAGTAGAAGTTGCCTTGGGCTTGAACAATTAATGTGCCAGTATTTTTCAACAATTCATTATCAATAAGAGTTACTTTCGGTGAGCCAGAGGGATTAACCTGAGCGTCAATAACAAATACACCTGAGTTGATGTTAGTGGTGAAAGATTTTCCGTCTAAGTCATTTATCACAGGGGGAGTATTAACTGTACCATCGGTATAAATGTCAACCTTGTCACTTATTGCACTGGTATTGGTGGGGTTTGTGCCATTTAAACCAGTGCTTCTGGTAGCTAAGTTAACACTGGAGAAATTTAAGAAAGTCCCAAAAGCAGTACCCGTTCCGTTGTTGTTATCCACTAATCGCACTTCTAGGGGTTCAGGAATACCGGTAAATCCAGATGCGGATAAGAAACGAATGCGAGTGGTAGGTAAGAGAAGTAAGGCATTGTTGTCGCTAATGGTGCTAGGGATTGATCTCCAACTGCGACCTGCAAGATATTGCCATTGACCTTGACCACTATTTGGTGCATTGTTTCCTACGACTGCTATGCCTAATAAGTCATTAGCACTACTTCCTCCCGTTACTTGATCGGTATTGTCATTGAAGTTACCGTTAGCTGTGTTAAATATATTGCTGATAGTGTAGTAAGGTGGAGTACCATAACCTGTATATTTGGGATCAGATAAAATTACATCTTTACCAGTGGGGGCATCATTAACAGGATTGAGATTGATGTTTAGGATATTAGTATTAATGGCAGTATCATTACCTCCATTAGCTGTTCCACCATCATCTTGGACTCGGAATTGGAAATTTGTGTAAGATGAACCGATACGGTTCTCGTTGGGGTTAGTGGGACGGAATATTAAGTTTCCATTGTTAATGTCTGCAATGGGTATAACATCGTTGATATTATTGGCCGGATCAACGAGATTTCCATTATATAAAAGTATGCCATTACTAGGAAGGCTCTCAATTATGACAGCAGATAAGTCATCACCTTCAATATCAGTGAAAGGAAAGTCTGTTACTTGAAAAACATAATCATTATCTTCATTAACATTGATTGTGCTGTTTATGCCTTCTGGCGGATCGTTAGTGGGGATGATAGTAATTGTGGAAGTTATCGCAAGGGTATCATTGATATTGTCATCAATGTATATGTTGCCATTTTCATCTGTGTAATTGGTGCCGTTGTTGCCGTTATCCGTGAGAGAGGTGATTGTTACAACTCTTGTATTACTATCATTGGGAATGTCACTGGTATTTTCATAGGCGATGTTATTTACTAATGTTTGGAAACTGCTTTCTGATAAGTTTCCTCCGCTAAAGGTAAGGGTAGCTGTGTTTGAAACATCTATGCTAAGGGTGTAGTTTAAACCATTAGTTGTTGTACCTGAACCGTTACTTAAGGTTATAGGCGTACCATCAATGGTTAATATTTCATTCGTATCTGTTATGTTTGTTATGGTTAGTTGAAAGTCAGTTAAAGTTTGACCACTTTCGATCGCATCTGCAACAGTTCCACTGAAAACCTGAACGGGGGAATTGTCTTCGATATAGTTAGGATTTAATGGTGTAGCAGTAAGAGTGGGTTCATCATTGACAGGAATAACTGTTATGGTTCTGGTTAAGGCGGTGCGATCGCTTCCTCCATTATTTTGTCCATCTCCATCGATAACCAGAAAACGTATTCTGCGATCATTTGCAGAAGGATCATCGGAGGTATTGTTAAAAGTAACATTTTCGATTAATGCTTCTACTGCTGTGGGGGTTGCTTGATCGCGATCGAATCTGATACGGAGTTCAGAACCATCCTGTCCATTTAACCCTGTGACAATTACACCGATGCGTTGCCCTTGATAGTTAACGATATTATTATTTGCCCCAGTAATAGTTATATCTCCACTGGTATTAATTCCCAGTTGATCACCAGAATCAAATGAACTATTATTCACACCTCCCAGATTAAGAGGGGTAGGATAAAAGATTCTCAAAAAACCACCGTTGAAGTTAGGAGAATCAATGTCACTCAAGGTAACATCATTATCATAAATTTCTGCGGGTTCACCTTCTATGTGGGTTAAATTATCTAGGTCTGTAAAAATCGGAGAATCATTAACCCCTACTAGGTTAACAGTAAAGGTTGCGATACTAGAGATAAGATTATCGTCATCAGTAACAGTAGCACTAAAAACACGAGTACCGTTGGGGTCATCAGAAGAACTGTTATACTTCAGGTCATCAACAAGGGTTTCAAAGTCCGTTAAAGGAACTGTAACACCACTATTATTAGTAAAAGTGATAGTACGCTGACCACTTACATCAGACACATTGTAAGCAAAAGTTGTACCACCATAGGTAATAGTTCCAGAACCTGTAGCAGAGGTTAAATCGATAACCGTTATACCTAAACGCAGTTGATCTCCTGTTTGTATGGTGTTACTGTCTATACTAATTGTTAAGTTACTTAATAAAGTGCTATCAGGATCGCTAACATTAGTACCAGAACCGTTATTAATAGTGAAATTCACCGCATTCGCCCCCGTGTCAGGAACGCTCATTTCCGTGAAAGTAGTGGTATAGTTTAAAGTTCCCAAGTCGGTAGGATCAAAGTCAATAACGGGGGGATCATTGGTGGGTGTAATCGCTATTCCTCCAGAAAGAGTATTGGAGTTTAATGGATTTAGTCCTCCTGCATTATTTACACCTTGAATGTTATTCCCATCATTTACAAAAATATTATATTGACGGGTGTTATCTGTTCCGAAATTAGTGGGATTATCACTAGAACTTCTGTACTGAATATTGTTAAGAATATCGTTAACCTCAGTCAGAGTGGTATCGCCATCGAGGGTGATAAGAAAAGGAATGTTACCTGTGCCACCACTTACTGTGACACCATTAGGCAGAGTAAAACTAGGATTAATTTGCAGTATGTCCCCACTTACCCCGTCTGTGATTTGTGCTGTAATAGTACCTGCACCAAAAATGCTTGAGTTAAGACCGTTAGTGGTGCTTAAATCAATATCTGTAACATTAGAATTACTGAGTAAGTTGACAGGTTCTATCGAATTCCCTGTGCCAGTGGTGTTATTTTCTGTAACGAAAATATTTCCATGGGTAGCAGTTAAAACAGGATTATCATTGCGAGGACTAATTATTGCTGAAAGGTCGATCGTTTCTGACCATGTGCTAGTTTGAGTTAAATTACCTGTAATATTTACACCACTAGCAAAAGTTTGGGAGGTATCTGCAACTCGGATACTTAAAGGATCGGGTGTACCGTTAAAATTGGGATTGGGGTTAAAGCGTAATTGAGCATTTTCGGGGAGAATTAAAGCTGAATTATCGGAAACCAAACCCACATTAACCCAACCACTACCCGTGTTATATTCCCAATTTCCTTGAGTAACGGAATTAGCAGTATTACCAACGATCGCAATACCACCGAAAGAAGTACTCGCATTACCTCCTCCTATAATTCCTGTTTGGTTATCAGTAGCGTCACTATAGCCAAAGTTAGCACCTGTTACATCAAGGGCAGGAGTCGGATTATCTTCTACGGCACCAGTAATAGAAGTGTTAGTAGCGGTGGGGCGGTCATTTATATTAGTTATACCATTAGTGGTAATAGTAACAGTACCATTTGACCATGCACTTGTACCTCCTACTGTACCAAGATTTTTAAAATCACTCGAACTGTTACTTGCGGTTAAAATATTTGTACCGTCGGCTAAACGAACGGTTAAACTACCGGGAGTGCCAAAGAAGTTAGGATTGGGTACAAAACGAATATCTCGCCCTGCAGGAATAATTAATGCAGTAGTGTCAGATAATCCACTCACGGGAATATTAATCCATCCACCACTACCATTACTATATTGCCAAGTACCTTGCCCAGCTACATAGTCAGTGCTACCAGTAACTGCGATCGCACTTAGGGGAGTATCATTATCTGTTCCGACGGCAGTAACTATATCGTCGAGGTTATCAGAATAGTTAGCAGGATCGAGAATGAGGCTATTAATAATTGTACCGCTAGGATTATTATCATCTTCCGATTCTTGGTTAATTGATACTGTACCTTGGGCAGTAGGTGCATCGTTAACAGGATTAACATTAATGGTAATGGTATTGGGAGTTTGATCTAAATTAACTCCACCGTTAGTAGTGCCTCCATTATCTTCTACCTGAAAAGTAAAATTGGCGTAGTTATTGCCATTTTCATTGGTATCAGGAGCAAATCTTAAATTACCTGCACTGATGTCGGCAATATTTATAAATGTACCAGCAGTGATAGATGAACCATTAAGAGTTAAAGTGCCGTTGGTGGGTAAAGTCGTGATTAAAACTCGATTAAGACTATTAGGTGCGATCGCATCATTAGGAAGATCAGTAAAACCAAAGTCAGCTATATTGAAAATATAAGATTGATCCTCATTAGTCGTAACGGTGTTATCCGCACCACTAGGTTCATCGTTAACGGAGATAATGCCAGTATTCAAGGTAACGGCATTACCAGAGTTACTATAGGGAGTTGTAACACCACTAAGGCTAGTATCATTACTAACGTTGGCCGTTGTGCCTGAAGTTACCGCCCCAGAAGAAGTATCTATTAAACGGGCGATTAAACTCCCCGGAGTGCCGTGATAGTTAGCAACAGGCACAAAACGCAATAAATCAGTAGGAGCTAAAACAAAAGCACTGCCAGAAGATACGGAAGGTAAAGGAGTCCAACTTGTGCCACCATTAGAAGAATATTGCCAAACCCCTTGAGTAGAAGCATTGGCATTGTTATTGGTGATGGCAATTCCTGCAAAATCGTTAGGAGATGAACCACCATTAACGATTTGATTATCTCTTACATCAGAAAAAGTAGGGTTAAATAAAGAATCAACTGTTGCACCAACAGGGTTAGTATTGTCTTCTAAAATCGATGTTAGGTTGGTGGTAGCACTGGTGCGAGTAGGAGCATCATTAACTGGAGCAATATTGATACGGATAGTATCTGTGGCACTTGAAAAAGCAGTTGTGCCACCGTTAGTGGTCGTATTAGCAGTAACGCCATTCGTGCCAGTGGTTTGATCCCATGCTCTGAAGGTGATACCACTTACTAAAGTACCATTAATGTCTGTATTCGGAGAGAAGAAAAGACGGGTATTTCCATCATTTGCTAATAAAAGAGCGTTACTGTCGGATAAAGTTCCTGTAAATTCAGTCCAATTTGTACCGTTATTGGTAGAGTAATAGATTTTCCCTAAATTACTAGCATTAGTTAGGGCGATGCCAGTGAAAGGGTTATCATCTACGTCAGTGATATTGTCATTATTGTTGCCATCTACTAAATCGACAAAGTTACCAATTAAAAAGCCCACCGCCCCAGAGGGAATACCTATATCTTCTGTGGTGGAGAGACTTAAATCAGGTACAGGATTTAATACGGGCGCGTCATTAATGGGATTAACAACAACAGTAGCTATGCGGTTAATGTTCTCATTAAAATTATCGTTATCATAAGTTACACCATCCACATCAAAAGAATTATTAGCCCCGCTATCGGTTAAAGTTGTGATAGTAATAGTTCGATTTCCAGCCGTGGGTGCTTCACTGTTATTTTGATAAGAAAGACCATTAACTAAACTGTTTATTTGACTGGGGGTTGCATTTCCTGTCTTTGTAATAGTTAAAGTTGCAGTTCCAGATGATTCAGAAACGTTGATAGTATAACCATTGGTGGTATTGACAGTATTACCATTTGTTAATGTAACGGCACTTCCATCAATATTTAAAACTTCATTTACTCCATCACTGACATTATTAACAGTTAATTGTAACTGAGTTAAAGTTTGTCCAGATTCGATCGTACTGCTTGATATAGTACTGAAAAGATCGACAGCAGAAGCATTTTCGTTATAGGGTGCATTGCTAACTCCTGTTGCGTTGAGAGTAGGTTGATCATTAACAGGAATAACTTCAATGGTTGAGATTAGATTAGGATTACTGTTATTATCACCACCGTCAAGGACACCACCATTATCCGTGATAGAAGTAATAGTAACAACTCGATTTCCAGCAGTTGGGTCTTGACTAAAATTTCTGTACGCAATACTATCAACAAGAGCGTTAATTTGGGCTGAAGTTGCACCGGAAGAACTATTGATAGTAACTGTAGCGATGCCACCTGAAACACTTACATTCCCTGAATATAGACCACTGCTAAGAGTAAAATTGGTTCCATTAGTTAAATTAAAAGGTGTACCATTAATTCTTAGTCTTTCATTCCCACCATTACTTAAATTGCTAACGGTAAAGACAAGTTGATTAATTAATTGTCCCGCTTCAATGGTACTTGTCACCGAATTATTAAAAAGAGTTTTAAAATTATTCCCTTCTACAAATTTAGGATCTAAACCATTACTTATTAAAGTGGGTTCATCATTAATAGGAATAACCGTAATATTTCTGGTAGCTGTACCCGTGTCAGTTCCAGCACCATCAGAGTTAGCATCAGTGACGTTATAAGTGATAGTACGAGTTGTATTAGTGGGATCATCACCAGTATGAACAAAAGTAAGAGACTTTAAAACTGCTTCATAGTTTGTTTTACTATCTGTACCAGAAAGACTTAATACTCCCGTGTTAAAATCATAAATTGCTGTAATAGAAGTACCACTGGTATTAACAGCTAAAACATCCCCTGCGGTGAAACCACTACTAATAGAGATAGTAGCACTTGCCATCTGGGTATCGTCCACATCTGTTAGAGTGATGGCGTTATCAACAGAGATAGCTGTATTGTTGCCAATTTGCCCCACTGCTTCGGTAAAGATAGCATTACCCGTAGTCGGAGTGATAACAGGTGCATCTGCTTGGGGTGTAATGGTAATGTTAATTAGACCACTTCCTGTTAATGCACCTCCAGCACCTTGATTAATAATTGGATTTCCGTCATTAATAGTGTAAGCGATCGCAACTGAAGTCGGAGGGTCTTCACTAGAGTTGTTATAGGTAATTTGTTGTAAAGCACTATTAACTCTGGCAGTGGTAGCACTATTATTAAAGGTGATAGTTAATGTGCCGTTACTATTGGTGGCTAAAGTTCCGATGGTAGTTCCATTAAGAATAACATCACTACCACTAAAAGTTAAATTGCCAGTTGTGCCGAAAATATCTTCTGAATTTGCACCGCTTTGACGTTCAAGGGTTAAACTTGCTCCATTCCAATTATTGAATAAACCCGATAATTCTGGATCGATTACAGTAGCATTACTGTCAAGCACGATCGCACTTCCGTTTTCTGTGTAAGTAGGGGTTGCATCTAAGTCAACAAAAGATGGGGCATTATTTTGATCTGAAATGTTAACACGAATATTATTTGTAGCCGTTAGAGGATTATCTCCTACAGTGGGAGAACCATTACCCAAATCATTTACCAAAACATTGATATTGATGGGGGCATCATTGTTGTAATCGTCCGGGGTGAAACTAAGACCATTTAAGGCGTTATTAATGTCATTTTTTGTCCCCGTAATCGTTATAATGGCGGCATTACCATCGGTATCAGTAAGAGTTGAACTACCTGATAGTGCCAAAGTTCCACTACCTGCTGTTAGGGTGACGGTAAAATTATCAACTCCATTGTTATTGAGATCGGCTAAATCATCAATAGTAATAACATTTCCGTTAGTGGTATTAAAAACTAAAGGACTATTGGAGGTAATATTTTGAGCACCGGGTACAGCTAAAGTCGGGACATCATTAACAGGAGTAACATTAATAGGAATATCTGCGATCGCAATATTACTGCCTCCTTGTCCAACACTACCTTGTCCCAGTGCCTGAATTTCTAGAGTATCAATACCATTAAAGTTCACATCCCCTGTATAACCTAGGGCATTAAACAAAGCATCGATGGCAATTGGCTCAAAAGTACCTGTTATAGTGATGGTATCTGTTCCATTTCCTGTAATGGTAAAACCAGAAGGAGGATTATTAAAAGATAAAGTACCATTTGTTACTGTCAATTGAACTGTATTATTAGTTGTCTGGAAAGTATCAGGATCTCTTACTTCAATACCACTAAAAATTGCTCCACTTGCTACATCTTCTGTAACAGTAACATTTGCAGGAACATTAAGGATTGTGTTGTCATTGGCAGTAGAAACATTGATGTTAATTATTCTCGTAACCGTATTATTGGAATCATCTAAAGGTGATGTACCGCCATTAGTACCCTGATTTAATAAACCTCCATTTGCCCCAATAACATTGCCACTACCATCATAAAGGCGATCGTCCACAGTTACATTAAGTGCGATCGTTTGGTTTAAGTCGGTATTGGTTTGATATGTAAGGGAAGCCAAAGCGTTATTTATATCAGCTAAAGTTCCCTCAATAACTAATTTATTCCCTAGGGTATTATTAGTACCTTGAATAAAAGTAATATTATTTGTAGTGACTAAATTTAATGTACCAGCGTTAAAGGTATCGCCACTATTTTGACCATTGAAGGCTTGAGTTAACTTAGGATCGATCGTAACTCGGATTCTATCTGTTTCACCCACCGCAACGTTAACTAAATCAACATCTGCAAGGCTAATACCAGTTATAGGTAAAGGTGATGTTGAATCTAAGTTAAAAGTAGTGGTGGCAGTGGCTAGAGTTGCCTTATCGTTAAGGGGGTTAACTTGAATATTAAATTGTGCTACCTGAGTGGTTTTATTTCCATCACTGATAGTGAAACGGAAAAAGTCAGTGAAGTTTTCTGAGCCGTTATGCTTATAGCTTAATTTACCATCATCAATATCTTTTTGAGTGAAGGTACTACCAACCCCTAAAACTTTACCATCTAATAATAATGTGCCATTTTGGACTGCTTGGCTAAGGCGATATTGTCTTTGAATACGGTTATTATCAGAATCAATTGCTTGTAATAAACTATTATCAATCAGTCCAGTATCACCTTCATTTAAGGGAGTAATGAAACCTAAACCCTTATTGGTAGCAGTTGCAACTTCCCCCGGAAAAGGATCGGGAATGATAATATCATTAGCAGGATTGATAGATGATGTTAAAGGTACGATCGGAGTATCATTGACAGGAAAAACATCGATATTGATGTCAGCAGTACCACTAATACTACTATCAGGTTGACCTTCAGGTCGATTTTGATCATCTCTTGCTCGAACTGTAAACTGATCAATAAAATTCTCTGTACCATCATGGAGATATTTAACTTTACCGTCAATTAAGTCTTGTTTAGTAATCCATTGAGTAGTAGTAATTTCTTCCCCTACGTCAATGATGCCATTATTATTAGCATCAAGAAATAAAGTGCCACGAGTCGGTAAAGCAGTTACCTGAAATTCAAGATTATTGATAGTGGCGAAACCTGTGCTTTTATCAGATCCAACACCATCTACATCATTAAGACTTAATTGAGAAGATGTTATGGTAGTTACTTCTCCTTCTTTTAAAGTGACAGAAGAACCTTGACCAATGGTAGGAGTATCGTTAACAGGGTTGACATCTATACTAAAAGTATCATTAATGCGAACTTCACCACCGTAACTGACAGAATAGTCAAAACTACTGATAAAATTTTCTGTGTCGTTATGAACAAAAGTGATTAAACCATCATTAATATCTTGTTGAGTAAAAGTAGAGTCAACAACTAATTTCACCCCATTTTTGAATAATCCACCACCGGGATCGATATTATCAGGTAAAGATTTTAGAGTATAAACAACTTGCTCATTGGGTATTACTGTTACTCCAGAGTTTACAAATTTGTAATTTAACATCTCATCAGTGATGACGTTGAAACCACCTTCATTTGGAACTTGAGGAGAGTTATTTTTTGTAAAAGTTGTAGCTACATCGACTATGGGAGCATTATCTAATCTTGTACCCGTATCACCGCCATAACCAGTTGTTGAACCAGAAGGATTTGTAACTAAGGGATCAGTTTGTGGATTATTGATATTAATGTTAAAGGTGATAATATCTAAAGGACGGGGATCGATCGACGGTAGAGGTGTGCTTCTTATCCCCCCCTCTTCATCTGCAATGGGAAAAATAGTTCTTAAAGCGGAATCTCTAACAACGAAACTGAAAGAATCAGTATCTGTGAGATTAGTACTATGAACTTCATGAACATAACGAATATCCTCGTCATTAATTTGTTTTTGAGAAAATAAGCCGCCGATACCTAAATTAACCCAATTATTGTCATCATTTTTATCTCCCGTTGCTCCCCCTATGTATAGCTGTAGCACACCTTTTGTGGGGCGACTATCAAGGGAATAAACTAAATTTTTGGCTTCGCTATCAATATCATCCACTCGTAAAAAGCTATCAGTTATAACTGTAGTGCTTCCACCTTCTACTGTTAAAGAATTATTTACCCCTAAAGTGGGATCATCATCGACAGGATTGATAAATACGGGAATAGTGGCGGTGCTACTTAACTCATTTCCTGCACCTAAGCCACCACCTGCATCGGTAACGGTGATAGTATAAGAGGGTAAGGGTAAACTTGGTTCCGCACCATTACTGTCAAATTTTATTTTAAATACTTGATCTGCCGTAAAAGTTTGGTTAACAAATAAGTCTTCTCCTGTCGTATATTGCCCATTATTATCCGCATCAAAATATAATGTTCCTTGCCCTGCATTATCTACAGCATTAATTGTTATGGTAGCAGTTTCAGGAGTGTCGGCATTGTCTCCCAAATCGATAACGGGAAATCGAATGTTGTTAATTGAACCTTCAAGAAAAGCAACCTCGTCAAAAGCAATGATTGGGGCTATATTAACGGGAATTAAATCAATGTTGATTTGAGTGGGAGCAGACTCACCACCACCACCATCATTAACTTTTACGGTGAAAAAATCTGTATCACCCGGGCTAACATCATCGCCATTATGGGTATAAGTCAGTTGAGATAACTGATCATAAGAAAATACAGAACCAACTACTAAAATATTGCCATTTAGTCTTAAAGTACCTTTCGTGGGGAGACTTTCGATACTAACAATTTGTTGGGTTACTACTTGTTGTCCTGTGATGATGTCGGGATCAGATAAACCAAATTGGGCATCTGTAAAAACTACGTTAGCCTCTCCTTCATCAACGGCTAAGGCACTGATTGGGGTTAAAACGGGATCATCGTTGACTGCAGTAATAGCAAGAGAGACATTTTGACTGTCGGGGGTAACAATGGGCGGATTAGTACCATCAGGGACACTACTACTTATAGATATACTAAGAGTTTCATTACCGTTGAAGTGAGTATTAGGAGTGAAAGTTAAACCACTTAAGGCATCGTTTACATCGGCTAAAGTTCCAGAAAATTCAACAGCAGTATCATTTGTTCCATCTCCTGTTGTAAAAGTTAAATTGGGTATAGCATTGGTATCAAGAGTCAATGTGCCATTAGATACCGTGAGAGTTACTGTTATTGTTGCACTCGGATCATCATTAAGAGAAATTGTATTAAAAGTAAAGAGATTATCTTCGTTGAAAATATACTCAAAGGGAGTAGGATTAACGTCAATTATTGTAATAGCCATGATTTTTCTTCTTTCTAAGAATTAAATTAAGTTCAAAAATAAAATAAATTATTAATAATAACGAGGAAATAAATTAAAATTACGAAATATCATTTGTCGAGATAAACCGGTGTATAAATATGCTAAAACTCTTGCTTTGTAAAAAAGATTACTATGGAAACACTTAGGTATATTTTACAATATCGTTTCTTTCACAAGCAACAAATTATAAAATTAGAATTGGGTTATAGAGAACAAGATGAACTGGATATAAGACTTCCAATGCTATGATCCTAACATTATTTAATGAGGAGAAATAATTTCTTTTTTAAAGTTTTTATAAAGTCTTTTTTAAATTTTTTATAAACTTAATTATTTTTACTGGGAAATACATATATAACCTTATTTCGTCATAAAAAAAATATTTACTCTCACCTGCTTCTTTCTGTAGTTTGTTAGGGAGAATTGAATTCAAACAACAAAAGTTATATTACTAGATAAATTTTGCTATAAAGATGTAGAAACTTGAAAGGAAAAACTTCTTTACTGCAATATGAGTTAGATATAAAATTGTCTAGTGGTGACAAAGAAAGTGGAAAAACCCTCTATACCCCTTTGTGTCTTCCGTTTTAAGGGAAACAGGGAAAAGTATTTATAATTGGTATGTATGCCTTATAAACATGGGAAAAGCTATATATTAGCCTTTTTATTTTGACGCTCCACTGCCCAAAGAGCGGGGCCTGAAACCCATGTAAATATGGTCAAATTTTAACAATAATTACTTATTACTTATTATTTATACAAACTCTAAACTCCTAACCCTAAATTCCTAATTAATTAAGCTGTTTTCATGTCTCTTAAACTGTTGATGTCCACCTCAATGGAAGGTCCCATAGAAGAAGAAACGAACATGGTACGCCAGTAACGACCTTTCGCGCCAGAAGGACGATTGCGATCAACGGTTTCTTGAATCGCCTTGAGGTTGGTCAACAAGTCATTAGCAGAGAAAGATGCTTTCCCGAACATTACGTGAACAATACCACTGCGATCGGCTCTGAATTCTAATTTACCTGCTTTAAATTCGTTAATAGCACCCACTAAATCGGTGGTAACAGTACCACCCTTGGGAGAAGGCATCAAGCCTTTAGGACCTAAAACACGACCTAATTTAGCAATTTTGGGCATCATGTCAGGGGTAGCGATTAAGACGTCAAAATCCATCATTCCTTTTTGGATTTCATCGATTAAATCTTCGTCACCAACTAAATCTGCACCACCTTCACTGGCTTCTTTTACTTTTTCCCCTCTGGTAATAACTGCAACTCGAACAGTTTGTCCTGTACCTTTGGGTAAGCTAACAGTAGTTCTTAATTGTTGATCAGTATATTTAGGATCAATTCCTAAACGGATATGTACTTCGGCAGTTTCATCAAATTTTGCCGTTGCGGTTTCTTTTAACAGTTGTAATGCCTCTAAAGGCTCGTAGGCTTTAGCCTCAACTTTGGCTAAGGCTTCTTTAAATCTTCGACTTAATTTCTTACTCATTGGTGTAATGTATCTCCTTGGGTAAACTAACGAAGTAAAAACCTCTCCCCAGATTGCGAAAATCTTTTAGCAGTTAAACCACCATCAATTCACAAGCTTCGATGGAAAGTTATTTCTCGAATTAATCAACAACGGTAACGCCCATGTTACGAGCTGTACCTGCGATAATTTTCATTGCCGCATCAATGTCATTAGCGTTCAAATCCTGCATTTTGGTTTGCGCTATTTCTTCTAACTGAGCCTTGGTAATTTGGGCTACTTTAGCACGGTTGGGTTCTTTTGATCCTTTTTCAATTCCTGCGGCTTTTTTGATTAAAACCGAAGCTGGAGGGGTTTTGAGAATAAAGGTAAAACTGCGATCCTCAAACACTGAGATTTCCACAGGAATGATCATCCCGGGTTGATTGGAGGTTTTCGCATTATACTCTTTACAGAATGCCATGATGTTAACACCATGTTGACCCAACGCAGGACCTACTGGAGGTGCGGGGTTAGCCTTACCTGCGGGTAAAGCCAATTTAATCAGTGCAACGACTTTCTTCGCCATTATTCAAGTTTCCTTTTATTTATCCTTGTTTTTCTACTTGGTTAAATTCCAATTCTACGGGGGTATCACGTCCAAAAATGGATAATAGTGCCTTGAGCTTGTTTCTCTCGGTACTAACTTCAATAACCTCCCCTGCAAAGTCTTTAAATGGTCCTGATAGCACGAGGATTTTATCTCCCACTTGCATATCGATTTTTAAGACGGGTTCAGCTTCTTCGGATTCTTTGAAGATACGGGCTACTTCTGAAGGTGATAAGGGTAAGGGTTTGACATGACCTCTTCCTCTGCCTACGGCACGACGTTGTTCTGCCCCTACAAAGTTAATGACATTGGGGGTATTTTTCACCATCTGCCACGCATCATCATCGAGAATCATCTCAACCAACACATAGCCGGGTAAGACTTTTTCTGCTCCGTGAATACGACTACCATCTTTTTTGACTTTTACGGTCGGTGATTGAGGTATTCTAATTTGTAAGACGCGATCGCCCAAATCAAAGCTATTAGTCCTCTGTTCGAGGTCAGTTTTGACTTTTTTTTCACAACCAGAGGCTACCTGAACTACATACCAACGGGGTTTACCCACTGCTTTAGTTTGGGTTTCTTCTGCTTGTTGTTCTTGTTCAGGGAAATTGTTCATTAAAACACCTTCCCAGCCAACCAGCCAAATAATTTATCCATTAAATAAATTAGAGTTGCAACTACTGTAACCATTAAGATGACAGCCACTGACTCGCTTAATAACTGTTGTCGAGAAGGCCAAACCACCTTAGCTAATTCTTGCTTTGTTTCTTCGACAAAACCGCTGGAGATGATTTCTTTTCCTTGAGCTTCGTTGGAATTTGCGTTTTTCGTTTTTACGGTATCTTTATTAGTCACGATTATTCCCTCATTAGTTAACTTCTGTTTGTAGCGACTTATTTTAAGACACCACTAACAAGTACTTATTATATAATCACTTAACCATTCTTATAGGTCTGTCCCAACACGTCCTAGAGGATTTGAACCCCTGACATTCGGTTTTGGAGACCGACGTTCTACCACTGAACTAAGGACGTATATCATATTACTATAACAATCTTGTTAACTTTTGTCAAGGCTTAAACCCTGTATTTTAGGCTAACAATTATAGTAGTTGGTAAAAGACTACGGTTAAGTAGTTAGGGTTTGCGAGAGAAATAGAAGACTATTTTTTCTTTTTACTTTTGGTTGTTTTAACAGTGTCAATAGGACGGTCAAAACGTTGCTTAATACGGGTTGCTTTACCAACTCTGTCTCTGAGGTAATAAAGTTTAGCACGACGCACTTTACCTCGGCGGAGAACTTGGATATTAGCAACGATGGGGGAATGGATTAAGAATACTCTTTCTACTCCTACTCCCTGAAAAATACGTCTAACGGTGATAGTTTTATTTATACCGCCGTGACGCATTGCGATCACTGTACCTTCAAAAGGCTGTACCCTTTCTTTTCCACCTTCTTGAATGCGGACACCAACTTTAATAGTGTCGCCGACGTGAATGGTGGGGATACTGTCTTTATCTTTTAGATATTCCGCCTCAATAGACTGGATTATCGCATTTGCGTTGATAGACATGGAGATTGATTGCTTTAAAACTCACAATTTTTCATCATAACTTTTATTTGACTTCTTTGTCAATAAGTGATTGAGGATGTGTTTGACCCAGATCTTGTCTTTATCATCAATTTACCTGATGGTTTTAGTCATAAAGGAACTAAAAAGGAGGAAAAACAGTAGAAATTGGACTTAAAAGTATTAAAATTTATTTTACTTGTTTTATTTATTAAATATTTTTATTGCGATGCAATATCGTCTAGTGTGGAGATAGGGAAATTGTGGATATGATCATAGTTCAAATTTACAAATCTTTACCTAAATGGGCAAAATATTGTAAACTACCACAAGATAATCATTAATTTCACGCAAGGAGCAAAATATACCAATGCAGTCGGTTTCACCTGTATTGACATCGGTCCCAAGAGAATATTTGAAAGCACCGGGTGGATTTAATCCCAATGTATTCATGTTTATAATAGCCCTCTCTTTGATTACTGTTTCTACCTCTGGTTATTTTCTCTGGAGTTTTCCTGACTGGCTTTGTTTTACTGCTAATGTTTTAGCTTTGCACATTTCTGGTACTGTGATCCATGATGCTTCTCATAACAGCGCCCACAGCAATCGTATTATTAATTCTATTTTGGGTCACGGTAGTGCTTTGATGCTAGGCTTTGCATTTCCTGTGTTTACAAGGGTTCATTTACAACATCATGCTCATGTTAATGATCCTGAAAATGATCCTGATCATTTTGTGTCAACGGGGGGGCCTTTATGGATGATTGCGGCTAGATTTTTTTATCATGAGATTTTCTTTTTTAGAAGAAGATTATGGAAGAAATATGAGCTTTTAGAATGGTTTTTAAGTCGTTTGTTTTTGTTTACAGTGGTTTTCTTAGGAATTCACTATGGTTTTATCGGTTATGTAATGAATTTTTGGTTTGTACCTGCTTTAGTGGTAGGTATCGCTTTAGGTTTATTTTTTGATTATTTACCTCATCGTCCTTTTAAAGAGCGCGATCGCTGGAAAAATGCTAGAGTATATCCGGGTAGAGTTCTAAATTTTCTTATCTTTGGACAAAATTATCATTTAATTCATCATCTTTGGCCTTCTATTCCTTGGTATAAGTATGAATCTGCTTACTATGCGACTAAGTCTTTGTTGGATGCAAAGGGTTGTGATCAATCTTTGGATTTATTAAAGGGCAAAAATTTTGGCAGTTTCTTATATGATATTTTTCTTGGTATTCGTTTTCACGAAAAGCATTAATTTTTGGGTTTAATTTTTTCTTTCCTTATTTTTTTAATTGCCCTTTTGGGTGATTTTTTGTGTTGGTAAATTGTTCAAATAAATATGAATTTATGAATAGTAACTTAATCGCTGATAAAAATATTTCTTTTGAAGATGCGATCGCACTTACAGAAAGATTTATTGAGCAGATAAGCCAATTATCGGAGGCGGAAAAAGAGAAAGTTATCTCTTCTTTAGTAGCTACGGAAAATGGAGCAAGAGG
Organism: Cyanobacterium aponinum PCC 10605; assembly: GCF_000317675.1. Taxonomy (NCBI): domain Bacteria; kingdom Bacillati; phylum Cyanobacteriota; class Cyanophyceae; order Chroococcales; family Geminocystaceae; genus Cyanobacterium; species Cyanobacterium aponinum. The sequence continues at coordinate 227,716 of NC_019776.1, read as the reverse complement.
TTTATTTGTTACTTATTTAACTAGCGATAATTCTGTGGTTGATAACCCGTCTCCGGGTATTATAAATGGACTAAAAACCTCTCCTCAAATTGTCAGTGAATTATTAGTTAAAAATGTAGCTATGTCAACGGGAATGAGGTTAACCCATACAAGAAATAATAACCCTGACATGGCAGAAAGTTCCTTTAAAGTTACCCAAAGAAGTTTAAATTTGATTAACGAATTATCTTTACCAGAAACCAAGGAAAAAATTATCTTGTTAATAAATACGATAAAAGAAAAAGAAGGTGTTTATCAAGAGTTTTTGAGCCGATGGGGTTATGATGAGGAACAAAAAAAACAGATTTTAGATGTGTTGACTAAAATTGACCAATAATTAAAGATATTTTGATGGTGTTTTGTGGCAAAATAAAATGCAAAAGCAATGATTAAATCATAAAGTCATACTATGTTAATAAAATCTACTACTCGTCACATTAGAATTTATGCGGCAGAAATTCAAAATAATGAGTTAATCCCCTCTGAACAAGTTTTAACTCTCGATGTTGACCCTGATAATGAATTTAATTGGGAAGAAATGACTTTACAAAAAGTTTACCGTAAATTTGATGACTTAGTAGAAAGTTATAGTGGAGAGGATTTGAATGATTATAATTTACGTCGTATTGGCTCAGATTTAGAGCATTTTATTCGTGGTTTATTGAATAAAGGGGAAATTAGCTATAATTTGGACTCAAGAGTATTAAATTACAGTATGGGTTTACCAAAAGTAGAAAGCCCTGATTCTGAAGGAAAATACTTATTAAGTTAATGTTAATTGTCATAGTATAAATAGTGTAGAAAACATAGAGAGGAAATAGATGTCAATGGTAAAAGCAGTATTTTCTCTCTATATCCATTGCAATCTTTAATTATGAAATTATCATTAGATGAGTATGTTTATTTAGACTCTCTTATTCATCGTTGGCAATCTAAACCAAAATTAATAGCTTTACTAAGTTTAATTTTTTGTTTTGCTTTTATTCAGCGTTTATCTTTTTTGCCTGTTATTATTTTCATTACGGTTATTCTTTATTCTCTTTCTAAACTTCCTATAAAATATTTAATTTCTCGTCTTCGCTACCCCGGAATTTTTATTTTAGCAGTTATTTTTTTATTACCTTTTTTAGTGGGAGAAACAACGATTTTTTCGTGGGGATTTTTCTCGATAAAACAAGAGGGTTGCTTGTTAATTTTATTAGTAATTACTCGTTTTTTGTGCATCATCACAACTACATTGGTTTTATTGGGTACTTCTCCCTTTTTAACTATACTTAAGACTTTAAGATCTTTAGGACTTTCTCCTATCATCAGTGATATGATGTTATTAACATACCGCTATTTAGAACAAATGGGCGATCGCATCTTGAGTATGCGCAGAGCATTAAAATTGAAGGGATTTAATTTTCATCAATTCAGTAGTCGTAATTTAAGAATTATGTCTCAGTTAATAGGTAGTTTATTAGTAAGAAGTTATGATGAATCCAAGCTAGTTTATCAGGCCATGATATTAAGAGGTTACGGTTACAATTCTCAGCGAAAAAATCGCCATGAGCAGAATATAAAAATATCTGATTGGATTGCTTGTTACAGTGTGGTAGTTATAAGTGTATCTATAATTATTCTTCAGACAATATCTTAACTTTTTTGTTCTATTATTTTGAGTCTGTAAATTGTTGGTTAGGATAGGGAATAGGCAATAGGCAATAAAGGATTATTTTCTATTAATCTGTCATAACTAGCAAATAATAGTCATTTTCATGGTACTTTTTTTCCAGTCTAAGATCAAATAATGTTTTTATTCTTCAGTAAATTTTCTGTCATTATCGCTAGTTTTTCCAATTCAGTTTCTAACTGCTTAGCTTTTTTTTCATAACTTTTTTTCTTCGTTAAAGCCTCTCTTGCTAAATCTTCCCTATTATTCTGTAAAGCCTTCACAGCAACTTGTTGCCATGTGTCAATTTCTGTTAGTGCTTCCCGATATTGGGGTTGAATTTGTTCCCAAACTACCCTAATTTTACCTAAAGCATCTTCGAGTAAATGCTGAGAATTATTAATATCATTACTGCCCTGAAACGCATTTTTTAATGGTTCAAATAAATTAAAAGTATCTAATCGATTAATAGTAGGAATAAAGTCTTTCACCTGTTGACTTTCACTAACCCCTGTTTTACACCAAGTAGCAAAATGTTCACAATTATTGAACATAAGATTATATTTATTTTCTCCCAAACGGCTAAAAGCACGTTTTACCACCACTTCAGGAATAAAAGTAAAACCTTGAGGATATTCACGCACATAAACAGGATTAGCACGACTAAAAGTATCCCAGGAAGTTTGCTCAACAATTTCTGAGGGTTTACGATAGTGAATCACACTACCATCACCAATATCAATACCATGATGTTGATAAACCCCTTCTAAATTGTGAAAATTACGCCAGACGTATATTTGATCTCCAAATGCCATTGAGAATTTTTGATTCTTAATAATTTCTTATAATAATTCATCTCAAAGAAATAAATCAAATGGGATTAAAAAACAAAGACACAAGCCACCCCTCCCCGACCGCTACGGGTCAAGAAAAGGTGGCTTATTTACTTATACTTCCAGTATAGCAATAACACTCCATTTTGTCAATAGTTTTTTTGTTTTATTTATTGTTATTTTCAATGTTTATTTCAGCAAAAGATTTAACTAATTGATGAGAAGTTTGTTGCTCTATATTTAATTGATTAAATGTCTGTAAATCTCGTGCAACTAAAACCGTTTTCATTTGCACTTGAGAGGCACTATTGACTTCAGCTTCAACATCAGATAGAAAAATAATGTAATTTGGGTTTAAGCCGATAGATTGACTAATTTTTTCATAAGAATTAGGTTCTTTTTTATTGCCAATGTTAGTATCAAAGAAACCAGAAAATAAGTATGATAAATCACCATATTGAGTGTGAGCAAAAAAAAGTTTTTGGGCATGAATTGAACCGGAGGAATAAATATAAATGGGAATATTTTGACTGTGCCATAATTTTAGTTTTTCATAAGCATCTTCATAAATATGAGAACAAAAATCCTGATTTTTATAACCAGTTTCCCAAATAATTCCTTGTAAATCTTTTAGGGGAGTAAGTTTGCGATCGCACTTTATCCAATCTTGTAAAATAGAGGTAATTTGAGAAGGAGTATAGCTATCTAAATTTTCTATTTTTGCCACTTCTCCGACAGCATTTTTTACTGTTTCATCATGCCAATGTTGAGATAAAAAATCTCCCATTTTTTCATAAGCATAGGGAAACAAAACATCATGAACAAAACTAATAGAACTTGTGGTGCCTTCTATATCAGTTAAAATCGCTTTAATCATAAATTACTTTCGAGATTCGGAGTTATAAAATAGGTTTCAGGTTTCAGGTTGCGGGTGTTGAGGGATGGGGGGATGGGGAGATGGGGGGATGGGGAGATGGGGGGATGGGGAGATGAGGGGAGAGGGAGAAGTAGGGGCGAATGGCCATTCGCCCCTACAGGGTTTCAGGTTTCAGGAGAAAGTAATAAGTATTCAGAGTTTTTAATTCTTAATTCTTAATTCTTAATTTTTAATTTTTAATTATTAACTATTCACCTTTGCCCTTTGCCCCTTTCCCTTTGCCCCTTGCTAATTAAATTACTGACCTGTAATAGATAAAGAATCAACCCAAATACGGGGACAAACACCACTGGGAGTAACTTCCGCTTCGGATTCCACAAAAATAATAGACTTTAATAAATCGAGAAAATCTCCTGCAACGGTAGCCGCTTCGATACTAACTTTTTCTCCTTTGTTAACTAGCCAACCATCAAAAGGTAGAGAGAATGAACCTTGTAAAGCATTAACTCCAGCGTGTAAGGCTTGAACATCATCAATTAAAATAACATTTTCTGCCTCAGCTAAACTATATTCAGTAGTGGGGGACTGACCACGAAAAACATGATAATAATTAGGGCTAATACTCACTTTTGCCCCAATACTAGCATGACCTGTGGGTTGAGCATTCATTCTTTTTGCTGTCACACTGCTATGAAGAAAATTAACCAAAACTCCTTTATCAATAATGGATAAATTACGGGTGGGTGTGCCTTCACCATCAAAAGTTTCACCGCTTACATTTCCTTCATGTAACGGATTATCATTAATAGAAATCAGAGGAGATGCGATTTGTTTTCCTAAAGATTCGGGTGTGGAAAGACTTTGTTTATCGAGAATATTTTGAGCATTGTAAAGATTACTGAATGCACCTAAAAGACTTAAAAAGGCTTCTGGAGAAAAGACAACTCGATATTTGCCCGATTTAATCGGTTGATAGTCTAAATGACTCAGGGTTTTCTCAACGGTTTCTTGAAAGCAACCCTCAATGTCCAATTTTTCGAGACTATTGGCAACTTTATACGCTCCTCCGCTTCTAGGTTTTTTATTCTCCTGTTCAGTTTTGGCGTAGAGATATAGAGAGGTAAAGGTGCGATTTTCTTCTCTTAATGCTCCATCACTGTTAAGGTAAAAGCGTTCTATGGCTTGTTCTCCTAAACCATTATAAGGTACAGATGCGATCGCATCATGGGCATTTAATAAATCTGTTTCTAAAGTAATTAACTTTTCAATTAAATCAGAAGCAGGGGTTTGACTACCTAATTCTCGATGAACTTCAGGTAAACTAGCGGTAGCAGAAGGGCTAAAATCGGGGACATAATCTGTCACCCCGAAATAACTGGCTTCTAAAGCAGTTTTCAAAGCCAATTCAATTCCTACCTCGTCCACATCAGTAGTAGATGTCACGCCAATTTGTTCTTTTTCATTCCATACTCTGACGATAACACTTGATTTCTGAGAGGCTTTTACCTGTTTTGGCTCACCCTGAAACACTTGGACACTGGTTTGATCTACACTTGAACCATAGATGTCAAATTTTTTGATTTCTAACTCAGAGGCTAAGAGTTGAGCAATTTTGGCAATGGTTTTAACTTTAGACATAATTTTGTACAAAATGTAGAATTGAGAATGAATAATGAATTAATTAGGTTTCAGGTAAAAAACAATGACTAATTACTAAGTGAAACTAATCCCAATGAAGTTTGTATTGGTAAAGTATCAGTGATATTTTTCTGAGAGCAATATTTCAAATCATCATCTAAGGCTAGTCTCAATAATCTTTGTCCATGACTAGACAACTTAAATAAATCTAACAGTTTATCTTGCCATTGTTGATATAAGGCAATAGAAGCAATTACCTCATCATTACCAATCATATCAGGTTTACCAGTATCCACCAACAAAGATGCGATCGCACCTGCACAGACGGTATCTTCTAAAGAATAGCCTCCCTCCCAACCTGAACCCAATAACCAAAGAGTTTCGGGTTGTTTCTCTTGCAAATAATCCACCACTGCTTGATAATTAATCATCGCTCCAGCAATGACAGTTTTTGCCTCTTGAACTCTTTGTAAAGAACGAGTACCATTGGTTGTGCTAATAAATAACTGTTTTCCGCTCACTGTTTCCACAGTACAATCAAGAGGGGAATTACCCAAATCGCAAAAATCAACCTTTTTTCCCCCTCTTTCTCCCAATCTTAAGCGAGATTCAGGAGGCAATAAATTACTTTCTTTGGTCAACAAATCTAAATCACTGTAGGCTTTAACAGATTTTGCACCATTATTTAACGCCGTAACAATGGTCGTAGTTGCCCTTAGTACATCAATCACCACAGCACAATCAGGAATTTCATTTTCTGGAGTTGACTCGGGAGTATAATAAACAGAAATTTTCACGTTGGTTAATCAATCCAAAGGTATATCACAGTGAACAATGATGATTTTACCTTAATGATGTCAGATAATAATTAGTAATTTAGTAATTAGCAATTAAGATAAGGGAACAGGCAATAGGCAATGAGCAAAGGAAGAATTAAGAATTAAAAACTCCTAACTCTCATCGTCATTACTCATTACTTGTTTCTCCCTAACACCCCAATACCCTAAGCCCTCACTTCTCTCTCTCCCCCAAACACCTGCAACCCGAAACCTGAAACCTGCCACCTCTTTCCGAACTCTTTAATATTTTCTTAATATTTGCTATGGTGTTCTTTTGTTAACGCAATAGTGATCTAACTTAAAAAACTGTAACAAAATGCACAAAATATATACTGATAAAGTATAACTGAATGTCAAGTAAAGTTAAAAAACTGTTGTTACGGCGACAAAATATCAGTGTTAAGATCAAATTGCAACTATTTTTACAATTTATATTAATTGGTTAAATTATGACAATGAATCAAGCACCAATAGCTCCCGTTGTGCTAGTCATTCTTGATGGTTGGGGTTATCGTCCTGAAAAAAAAGATAATGCGATCGCACTTGCGAAAACTCCTGTAATGGATAGTCTATTAGAAGTTTATCCCAATACTTTAATCAGTGCTTCTGGTAAGGCCGTTGGATTACCCCATGGACAGATGGGCAATTCAGAAGTAGGACATTTGAATTTAGGGGCGGGGAGGGTTGTTCCACAGGAATTAGTACGCATTTCTGATGCAGTGGAAGATGGCTCAATTTTTCAAAACCCTGTATTAGAAGAAATTTGTCAACAAGTAAATCAGTCTGAGGGTAAATTACACCTGATGGGTTTATGCTCTGATGGAGGTGTTCATTCTCACATTGAGCATTTAATTGGCTTACTGGATTTAGCAAAATTACAGGGTGTCAATGAGGTTTGTGTTCACATTATCACTGATGGTAGAGATACCAATACCACCGAAGGAGTTAACTATATTCAGGCGGTTGAAGAACATATCCACAAAATCGGTTTAGGTAAAATTGTCACCGTTTGCGGACGTTATTATGCCATGGATCGCGATCGCCGTTGGGATAGAGTACAAAAAGCCTATGATTTATATACGATAGATGGTGAAGGGGATGGTAGAACACCAGTACAAGTATTAAAAGATTCTTACAGTCAAGACATTACCGACGAATTTATCGAACCCACTCGTATCAGTAAAGGGGCAGTAGAATCAGGAGATGGTATTATATTCTTCAATTTTAGACCTGATCGCGCCCGTCAGATTTGTCATGCCTTCACAATGCCGAATTTTGACGGTTTTGAAAGAGAATTAATCGAAAACCTCCATTTTGCAACTTTTACCCAATATGACCCCAATTTGCCTGTTAAAGTTGCCTTTGAACCTCAAAAACTAACCAATATTCTCGGAGAAGTTATCGCCGAAGCTGGATTAAAACAATTTCGTACCGCCGAAACAGAAAAATATCCCCATGTTACCTACTTTTTCAATGGTGGATTAGAACAACCCCTCGAAGGAGAAGACAGGGAATTAATTTCTAGTCCTATGGTGACAACCTACGATAAAGCACCGGCTATGTCTGCGGTAGAAGTTACCCAAGTCGCTTGTAATGCTGTCAATAAGGGCATTTATTCTTTAATCGTCATGAACTATGCAAACCCCGATATGGTGGGACATACAGGCAATTTAGAGGCCGCTATAGATGCGATCGAAACCGTTGACTCATGTTTGGGTAAATTAATCAAAACTATCAACCAAGCAGGAGGCACAGTAATCATTACAGCAGATCATGGTAATGCCGAATATATGAAAGATGAAGACGGTAATCCTTGGACTGCTCACACCACCAATTTAGTACCCTTGATTTTAATTGAAGGAGAAAAAAGAAAAATACCCGGTCACGGTGGCAACGTACAATTAAGAGAAAATGGTAAATTAGCAGATATTGCACCCACTATTCTCGATATATTGCAACTACCCAAACCAGAAGAAATGACAGGAATATCTCTATTCAAACAACCTCAATACGAGGTCAAAACCAGTCGAACCCCCGTCAGTATATCTTTGTAAAATACAAAAGTGGTTATAAGGTATTGGGATGTTAGGGAATTTATAGATAATAATGTTTGGATATGACAGAAAATAAAGAGCCAAACGACAAAGATTATGAAATATCCCGCAAATTAAGAAGTCTTAATAGGCGAGTTGAACGTTTGGAAGATACTAGGGAGGATGTCAAGAAGAAATTGACTATCTCGAAGATAAACTAAGTCTTGTTCAATCGGAATTTAACGATTTTAGCAGTGGAATTAACCCAAAACTAGATACTATTTTAAAACACATCACTAGAATTAATTAAGTGAGACTAACAGAGATTGATTATATTTGAGTCAATGAATAAAGGAAACAAACCCCTTTGGATAACAGGAGAAAGTTGTTGTGGTAAAACTCGTTATTTAGCCCAATCAATTTATCAATGGATGCAAATATATCCTCTCCCCCATAAACCCCTTATTCTCGTTATCAATCATCAAGCAAGAGAAAATCTACTTCGAGAAATCCTTAAACTTAACGCTCAAGGGTATCTAGGAAAAATAAGAACCCCTCTGGGATTAATAATGGAAGATGTTAACCTATTCTATCCCCTTATTTGCGAAAAACTAGATATAAAAGCAAAAATACCCATTAGACTACGCCCTGAAACTGAACAAGAATTAGCAACTCAACTATGGCAAAAAGATATTACCTCCGAATTAATTAGCATTTTTGGTAATGAATATACTTGCGTTCGCAGAATTTTAGATTTAACACAATTAGCAGGGGCGGCAGGAATACCTTTTGAGAAAATACCTGACTCATTACAAAATTCAGATTTTTTCCAGACTATAGGTAATAAATCCATTACTAATTTGCTCGGAGAATTAATCCAAAAATGGCGCAATTGGTGTTTAGAAAAAGGATTTTTAAACTACGGTTTAATTTATGAGCTTTACGCATTATATTTATTGCCTTCTGGGGAATATGAACAGTATTTATTAAATCAATATAAGGGTTTATTTATCGATGATATTGATGATTTTCCTTCTATAATTACACAACTTTGTCAAAGATTTATTGATAATAATATCACCTCTGTTTTTACCTACAATGAAACAGGAAAAGTTCGATTAGGATTAAATGCAGATCCAGAATATATTAAAGAGAAAATATTACCTTTATGTAACCATCAAGTTTTAGAAAATAAGGATAATCAATATTTAAAAAATAACCTAGAAAAACCAATTTTAAAACTAATAAATGGAGACTTTGAAGATATAGAAACTTTAGCAAATATAAGTAGTATCATCACAGAATCAAGGGCGGAGTTGCTTTCTCAAACTTGTAATTTTATTATCAAATCTATTCAAGAAAATAAAATAAAACCTCAAGATATAGCGATTATTGCCCCGGGCTTAGATGAAATAGCTCGATATACTTTTCAAGATATTTTTACCAATCAAAATGGAGTAGCAATTCAATTTTTAAGGGAAAAAAGACCTTTAGTTAGTTCGGCAATTATTCGCAGTATTTTAAGTATTTTAACTTTAGTTTATTCACATCAAGGGAGGTTAGTAAGAAAAGATTTATTACCAGAAATGTTAGTAATTTTGTCTAAAGAAAAAATAGATTTAGTTAGGGCAAATTTATTAGTTGATAGTTGTTATGTTCCTGATGTAAATAATCCTTTTCTCTTAGATTACACTAATTTTTCCCGTTGGGATCGTCTCAGCTATCAAAGTAGGGAAAGTTATCAAGAGATATTAGCCTTAATAGAAAATATCAAAGCTGAAATTAGCGAAGGAAACAACCATTTAATTGCTATAATAGACAAAATTATTCAGCTATTTTTTCCCAATCTTAATGAACTTCAATATAATCAAATTACTAATTTAAAAGAGTTTATAGAAACCGCACAACATTTCTGGGAAATTCAATATAAATTGGGTAATTTAACTATTAATGAAATTGTTAGCCAATTTTTAACATTAATAAGAAAAGGTACAATCACAGCAAATCCCTTACTTGAATATAATCAAAACAATAGTGATGACTCAGAAGATAATTTTTCTTCTTTAGAAGGAGGACTATTAATTTCAACTATATATCAATATCGATCGCATCGTTGTCGCCATCGTTGGCAATTTTGGATGGATACAGGTTCACGTTTTTGGAGTCAAGGTTTAGGATTATTTGCTTATGAAGCATTTTTACAACCTATAGAAAAAAATGCTCAAACAATGCCAAGAGAGTCAGAAGATATTTTAATTAGACGAATTGTTAAAGATTTATTAGCTAGAGCAGAAGAAAAGATTTTTCTATGTCATAGTGACCTCAGTGTCACAGGTAATGAACAAATTGGTAAATTATCTCCTTTACTTGCGCTCACACCTTAAAATTGTTTTGTGGTGGTAGAGAAAAGGGAACTAGCTCATAAAAGAATAAAACAATAGTTAATTAAATGAAAACTTACTTAAAAAAACTTAGAAATTGAAAAGATATTTGTATGAGATCATTAAAATAACGTGAATTATAACAATGATTAAATACAAATCTTAATAAAGAGAAATGACTACAGATAATAAACCCACAGTAATTGTCACTGGTGCATCATCAGGGGTTGGCTTACAAGCCGCTAGAGCCTTAACACAAAAAGGCTGGTTTGTAATTATGGCTTGTCGTAATATTGATAAAACCCTAAAAGCCGCTAACGAAGTAGGTATAAAATCTGGTGACTATCAAATTATTCATATTGATTTAGCCGATTTTGACAGTGTGCGTAAATTTGTGCAAGATTTTAGGGCAACAGGTAGAAAATTAGATGCCTTAGTTTGCAATGCTGCGGTTTACTATCCTCTTTTAAAAGAACCTTTGCGCAATAAGGATGGCTACGAAATTAGCGTTGCGACTAATCATTTAGGACATTTTCTTCTTTGTAATTTAATGCTAGAAGATTTGCAAAAATCTGGCAATCCTGAACCCCGTTTAGTCATTTTAGGCACTGTAACCGCTAATCCTAAAGAGTTGGGCGGTAAAATTCCTATTCCTGCACCTCCAGATTTAGGTAATCTTGATGGCTTCAAACAAGGATTTAAACCACCTATTAGCATGATTGACGGCAAAAAATTCAAATCAGGCAAAGCCTATAAAGATAGTAAACTTTGCAATATGCTCACCATGAGAGAATTGCATCGCCGTTATCACCAATCCACTGGTATCACTTTCTCTGCTTTATATCCCGGCTGTGTGGCAACTACTGCCCTTTTCCGCAATCACTATTCTTTATTCCAAAAAATCTTCCCTCTTTTCCAAAAAAATATCACAGGGGGTTATGTTTCTGAAGAATTGGCAGGAGAAAGAGTTGCTATGGTTGTCGCCGATCCAGAGTATAATCAATCGGGTGTTTATTGGAGTTGGGGTAATCGTCAAAAAGAAGGCCGTAAATCCTTTGCACAAGAAATTTCCGATGAGGCGAGTGATACAGATAAGGGTGTACTCATGTGGGATTTGAGTAAACAATTAGTGGGATTAGCTTAGGTAATGAGTAGAAGTTAGGAGTTAGTTAGGGGCGAATGGCCATTCGCCCGTACAAGGGTTCGGGGTCATAAAATAGGTTGCCGGTGTCAAGGTGATGGGGGGAGAGGTGGCAGGTATCAGGTGGCAGGTGTCAGGTTTAAGGGAGTAATTATCAACTATTCACTATTCACTAATGAAAATAGGTATTATCGGTTTAGGCTTAATTGGTGGTTCGTTAGGTTTGGATTTAACCGCTAAAGGCTATGAGGTAATTGGGGTTTCTCGTAAAAAAGAAACTTGCGATCGCGCTTTAGAAAAACAAATAGTAACCACCGCAGGACAAAATTTAGAGCTTTTGAGCAAAACAGACCTAATTTTTGTTTGTACCCCCATAGAGGCAATTTTAAGAACCATAGAGAGCATAATTCCTCATCTATCCCCAGAAACCATTATTACTGATGTAGGTTCTGTTAAAGGTGCGATCGCATCTCCTGCCACTAAACTATGGTCAAATTTTGTCCCCAGTCATCCCATGGCGGGTACAGCTAATCAAGGGGTGGAGGCCGCAGAATATAACTTATTTAACAATGCCCCCTGTGTCATAACCCCTTTACCACAAACCTCTCCCCTAGCCATCACTAAAGTCAGTCATATTTGGGAAACTGTTGGTTGCCGACTATATCAATCTACTCCTGAATTACATGATCGAGCAGTCGCATGGATTTCTCATTTACCTGTGATGATTAGTGCCAATTTAATTTATAGTTGTACTCATACATCATCCCCAGAAGTCATCAAATTAGCTCAAGCTCTGGCTAGTTCAGGATTCAAAGACACCAGTAGAGTAGGGGGAGGCAATCCAGAATTAGGACTAATGATGGCACAATACAACCGTCAACAATTAATCAACTCCTTACGGGAATATCAACAAAACCTTGATTTACTGATTGAAAGCATTGAAGGGGAAAACTGGGAAGCCCTGACAAATATCTTACAAGAAACTCATCAAAACCGCCCTAACTTCATTTGAGTTGGATTTCACAAAGAAATTGACACTCACCCGTTAAATCAGTGATTGTAACGGGCTATTCTTGCTTCTTTCAAGTCCCCTCTTAACTAGGTATCATTATTACTAATAATACCCCCGTCAGAACGAGTCCACAAGCAGTTTAAACATAGTTTTTTATCTGTGCTACCGTATGCCCTACGGCTAGTATCAGTTTTGTTTTACGTCAGCCCACATTACTGGTTACTGCTATTATCTATAGTATAACTTTTTGTGGATACTGTCAATGGCTAGAGAATATTCTTTAAGAGTAAGGTTAACTAAGGATGAAAAATCAAGACTTGCTTACTATGCAAAATGTAAAAATGTAAGTATGTCTGAGATTATCCAAGATTACTGTAAACGGCTACCAAAACCCCCTGATACTAAGGACTAAAGGTTTATTTTGTTGGTCAAAATTCATCTCCCAGTTCCTTCCTTTCGTCAGGACTAAAGGATTTGAGGTATGTTTTTTTGTTGTCAAATATCGGGTAAGGTTCGAGAGTCACCTCTCTCCCCTCCCCTAAGAACCGTGCGTGACTATTTCTAATCACGCGGCTCAAGCCTTACTTCAAGCCTTCAACTTGGATTTCGAGTGTACCTGTTTATGACAAGCCTTGTGCAAATGTACGAGATTGTCAGTGGAATCTTCACCACCATCTTTTACAGGTACTATGTGATGGGTTTCTATTTCTTCTCCATTGAACAAGTTGTCACCACATACAGGACATTTCCAATTTTGGTTGGTGGCTACTTGATAGTATTTACTACCTTTTGCCCAATAGTTTTTACCCTGTTTTAGTTCCTCTAATCCATGTAAACCAATGTTGGCTAACAACGGACTTATGACTCCTCCTTGAGGTGTACCTGTTTCGGTAGGGTTGTGGACACCTTTATCGATGAATCCTGCTTTTAACCATCCTTTGATTAACTCCTTTTTAGGGTGAGTATCAATCATTTTTAGGATAGATTCATGGGCAATGTTATCGAAAAACCCCTTTATATCAGCGTCTAAAACCCAAGTATCTCTACCATCACACAATCTTAGAAAACATTGTTCAATAGCATCATGACAACTTCTTCCGCATCTGAATCCATACCAGTTAGGCTCAAATACGGCTTCCCATTCAGATTCTAGTGAGTTTTTGACTATTGCTTGTGCGACTCTATCTCTCACGGTTGGGATGCCGAGAGGACGTTTCTTGCCATTGGATTTAGGTATATAAACCCGCTTTGTCGGAACTGCTTTTGGCATCTCACAACAGTATTTAGTTCACCCTCTTACCATTTTGGTTAGAGCTTATCAGGGATAATTTAGCTCTTCGGACTATAACGCAGTTTAATCATCAACTTAGACTATGTTCATCCTTCTACATCTTCCCTCTAGCTCCTTACCGTTTAATCCCTAACAGCTTCGGCTACATTTGGGGTCTGCATTCCACCTGTTTCGTTACTTACTAGGGTGTGACCACGCTTTGTGATAAAGTGTTTTCCACGAGGGCTGGTGGTAGAAATCACCAAACGACAGGGTGTCGTAATCAAAATGACCAATTCAGGTCGCACGCAACGGGAGTCCTCTTTTGACATAACCTGATAGAAATATCTTCTTAATTACCTTTACCCCTTACCCTTCGTTAATTAAGCGAATACTCGATGTTGTAAACAAGGCATTTGTTGTCTTACCTTTTGTAATCTTTGAGGATTAATTTCTGCGATCGCAACTCCAATTTGAGAGCCAGTACTAGAAAGAATAGAACCCCAGGGATCTACAATCATACTATGGCCATGGGTACAGCGACGGGCATAATGATTTCCCGTTTGAGCAGGAGCAATAACATAAACAGTATTTTCGATCGCCCTTGCCCGAATTAAAACTTCCCAATGGTCTTTTCCAGTATAAGCAGTAAATGCCGCAGGAATAAAGATAACCTCAGCCCCCTGACGAGATAAATGACGATAAACTTCAGGAAAACGCACATCATAACAGATAGACAAACCAATCTTACCTAAATTATTGACCTCACAAACATTAGGCAGACTCTTTCCCGCCATAACAGTATTAGACTCACAATAATTATTGCCATCAGGGACATTAACATCAAATAAATGTATCTTTTCGTAACGAGCTAACTCTAAACCATTAGGATCAATTAAAAGAGCAGTATTATGAACTTTGGACTTATCCCCCGGTAAAGGAGTAGGAAAACCACCGCCGAGAATCGTCACCTGAAAACGCTGTGCCATGCGAATTAAAAACTTTTCGCTTCTTTGGGCAATATCTTCTCCCTGAGCGATTTTATCCTTATCTTCTCCTAAAAAAGAGAAATTCTCAGGCAAACCAACTAACTTTGCCCCTTGATTAACCGCTAATTCGATTAATTCTTCAGCTTGATTCAAATTGTGATCTACATCTGGAGTGCTTGTCATGCACACCGCCGCCGCAAGGTAAGATTTCATTTGATATAAAATGTCAGTATATTTAGATTATGGATAAGATGGGATTGGGGATAGAGGGGAAATTAATGATGAATTATGAGCTATAAACTAACACCTAAAACCTACTTACCCCAACACTATTTTTTGTCCCTACTATTAATTATTGATGGAAATAAAGTCTTGATAACTTGCCGTCAATTCCTTAACCGCTAACTCATAAAACTGTTTACCGTGTTCAGGAGTAGCCAAAGCAGGATTAGATCCCATTCTACCATCAGGGTAGCATTCTCGAAAGTTCTTTGCTCCGTAAATAGGATGTCCTGTGGCAACGGATTTATCTAAAGGTGCGCTTTTAATAGTATCAGGATAAACAAATTGAGTTAAAGCTACTTCTGAAGGGGTAGCATGAGAGCCTTCTTCATCTCCATAAAGTTTTTTTGCTAGTTGATAAACTTCACGCCCCATAAACCAATTAGCAATTTTACATTTAACTTGTTCACTATTAGCAAAATTCATCGAATCTAAATGATCATAAAACTGAGAAAAACTGGCCTTGACAGTGGCGATGTTTCCTCCATGCCCATTAATAAAAAAGAATTTTTTAAAACCTGCTTTAAACAAAGAAGTAAGATAATCTTGGATATATAGTATTAAAGTAGTTGGACGTAGAGATATAGTACCGGGAAAAGCCGTATGATGTAAAGCCATACCCACATTAATAGTTGGGGCAACAATTGCTCCTGTATTTTCTCCCACTCCCTGAGCTATTTTTTCCGCGCAAATAGCATCTGTACCAATTAAGC
Source organism: Cyanobacterium aponinum PCC 10605 (assembly GCF_000317675.1). Taxonomy (NCBI): domain Bacteria; kingdom Bacillati; phylum Cyanobacteriota; class Cyanophyceae; order Chroococcales; family Geminocystaceae; genus Cyanobacterium; species Cyanobacterium aponinum. Next base: position 212,015 of record NC_019776.1, on the reverse strand, counting down.
CCGTTGGCCCATGTTGCTCTGTTGAACCAATAGGAATAATAATACCATTAGAATGGGTGAGATATTTTTCTACTTCTTGCCAAGTGAGTAAATGTAACTGCATTTTTATCGATTATTTTTGAAATCATTTTATCAAAAAAAAGGATTAATCTGAGTTTTGGATAAGCTGAAAGCATCCCAACTCGTAGTCAGAAAACCTTAACCTTATAGCTTCTTAGAAATAACGACAAAATTGCCTTAACCCGAACTGACTTAAACAAGGGGCTTAAGCCCCTTGCTAAAAACCCCTACCACCCCAAACCCTAAGCCTTTACTTCCTCCTCTCATTCTCTCTTCTCATCTGGTCATCATCCTAACACCTGCAACCTGCAACCTGACACCTAACCTTATCGGATATTCTTAAACCAAACTGAGGTTATTTACCTTTGCCTTTTTCTTAATTACTGATTCCTAATTGCCTAAAATCTTGTTTTATAAAGGAATAATCCCACTAGGATTCAAAGGAAAAAGGTTTCCATAATAATCTTGTTTGATGGCGTTGAGATCATAGGTGTTTTTAATATTTGGTAAATTATTTATATCCTCCACATATCTGCTTAAGTGTGGGTAAGATGCGATCGCATTTAGACTACATTTGAATAGAGGATAGTAAACCATATCAAAACGAATCAAAGTAGTAAATAAACGCACATCTGCTAAAGTAAAACTATCACCACACAGATAACGATTACTAGCTAAATGAATTTCAATCTGAGCTAAAGTGTCAAACAGACTGCGACAGGCTAACTCATAAGCCTCCTGAGTTTGGGCAAAACCGCAACGATAAACCCCATTGTTAACATTATGATAAATTTTCTCATTCCATTGATCTATTTGCCTAACCAAAGAAGAAGGATACAGATTCAAATTCGGATTCTTGGCATACTGATTAAATTCAGAATTAAGCAATAGAATAATATCTGCACTCTCATTATTAACAATAGTTTTAGTTTGTTTATCCCACAAAACAGGAACAGTATTTCTTCCTCGATAACTACTTTGAGAAAGTCGATAAAGTTGAGCAAGAGTTCGACAATTTTCCGACTCTGTTTCCATAATCCATCCCCCTTGATTAACGGAAGGAATCAGGATTTCTATATCAATCACATCCTCTAAACCCTTCAAACTTCTAACGATTAAGGTACGGTGCGCCCATGGACAACTCATTCCCACATATAGACGATAACGACCTTTTTCGGGCTGATAAAGATAATTTACCTCTGATTTGACCTGATGACGAAATTGACTAGAAGGACGTTGATAATTTCCCTGTTTTTCAGTGGGAGCTAACTGAGACATCATAATCCGCCATAGAGTATGCCAAACCCATTTTCCTGTAATAATTAACCAAGATTGAGGCAAAGATGTACTCTTGTTTTTTAAATCTGTCATGGATATAGATTCATGTGAGTTCAGAGTTAGGAGTTAAAGCTGATAAATTTTGATCAAAACAGTTATTGACAATCAAACCGTCAAACCTAGTCAAATCAAATATTTTCACATTTAATTGAGGTATTCCCTTTAAACCTACCTCTGATTTGGCAAAAAGAAAAGCCCTTGGGAGTCTTGCCGTGTTTCGACCCCAAGAGCTATTCTTTGATTTCCTCACACCCTAATTAGGTACATTGACCTTCACTGATAAACAGTATAAACCTATTTTCTCATCCTGTCAACTGGTATAATAAAATTTCTTTAAATTAGTTATAAATTAAGTTATGGAAGTTATACCCGCTATTGATTTATTAGCTGGACGTTGCGTTAGATTATATCAAGGTGATTATGAACAATCTCAAGTTTTCAGTGAAAATCCTTTAGAAATCGCCCTACAGTGGCAGTCGTTAGGAGCAACTCGTTTACACCTCGTGGATTTAGATGGAGCAAAAGAAGGAACAACCATCAATTTAGATGCTATTTCTACTATCGTTAAAAATCTTAATATCCCCATTCAAGTGGGAGGAGGACTGCGCGATCGCACTTCCGTAGAACGTTTGTTCGATTTAGGAGTAGAAAGGGCAATTGTTGGCACTGTAGCAGTGGAAAAACCAGAATTGGTAGAAGAATTGTGTAATACTTTCCCTCATAAAATTGCAGTAGGTATTGACGCTCGTAACGGCAAAGTAGCCACAAAAGGATGGTTAGAAACATCAACAGTTGAAGCCACCGACTTAGCCCAGAGAATTTCTGACAAAGCCGCCGCTATAATTTATACAGATATTAGTAGAGACGGCACATTAGTAGGTCCTAATATCGAAGCCTTAAAACAATTAGCACAGGTAACAGATATTCCTGTTATTGCCTCTGGTGGTATAAGTTCTTTAACAGATTTATTAAGTTTAGTTTCTTTAGAATCTTTAGGTGTTCGGGGTGTTATTGTGGGAAAAGCAATTTATACAGGTAAATTAGATTTAAAAGAGGCGATACAAGCCATTGGCAATGGAAGATTACAAGACATTCCTCCCGATATTGGTAACTCAACCCTCGTTTAACCTAAGTTCGGTTTGAGAATATCAGCTAAGGGCAAGTTGTGGGGGTTGAACAATTTTTAACGTTCATAGTCGGAGGTATCAGGTTTCATGTGTCAGGTGTTTTTTATTTTGTCCTTTACCCCCTCTTACGAATAGATTTTATCTCTAACTGAGGTTATAATAAATAATTTAGCAATCGTGCATAAATTTCAGTATCATAGTATAGGTTAAATAAATATTCACTAAAGTTATATAGTTGTAAACTAATTAAGTTAATATGGTTAAATTACGTTTAAAAAGATTAGGAAAAAAAAGAGAAGTAAGTTACCGTATTGTTGCGATGAATAGTACCAGTCGCCGTGATGGAAAAGTATTAGAAGAATTAGGATTCTATAATCCTAGAAATGACGAAACTAGATTAAATGTACCTGCTATTGTCACCAGATTAAAACAAGGTGCTCAACCAACTGAAACTGTACGCAGTATTTTGACAAAAGCAAAAGTATTTGAACAAGTAAATGCTTAATAGTGACATAAACTTTCCCCTTCCTGATGGAACAAAACCCGATTATGATGGTTTAGTACGTTTTTTAATTGAACCTTTATTAGAATCTCCCGAATTGTTAAATTTCGATTGCGAATTAGTACCTAGTACAAAAAGAGTCTGGATTCGCCTAGCTTTTGAAGAAAATGACAAGGGAAGAATATATGGTAGGGGTGGACGTAATATTCAGGCAGTAAAAACAGTTTTACAAACTGCAGCAAACATTGTTGGGGATACCTTATACTTAGAAATTTATGACGAACAAGGGCGAAATAGAAGTAGAAATTCTCGCCCTCCAATAACTTCATCTTCTCCCAACAAAGAATCAGGAGATGCTTATTCTAAAAAACCAGTGAGAAGAAGACGTCGTACTATTAAACCCCAATTTTAGTAAAAAACATTCAAAGTAACAAATAACGCTACAATTGCTTATTCTGTTGAGCTTTTGTGGCGTTTTGCATTTATAGTTAGAGGGTGCTTTAAAGGTGTTTTGATTGATAAAAACAAACAATTAAAGTAATTGGTAATCAAGGGGAAAGGGGCAAAATCAAAGGGCAAAGGGAATTAAAAATTGGTTTCCCTCTCTCACCTCATCACCCTATCACCCCATCCCCCTTTCTCTCTACTCATTTATCCCTTTAAACCTGACACCACTTTTCGGCAATTTTCAGTTAATTTATTTCCCTTGCCTGACGAAAAATTTTTGCGGCAAACTCTGGATTTTCCCTCATTCGTCTAAACAATAATGGCATATCTTTATAATGTTGTTTAATTAATTCCTCATCTTCAGAAGGAATTTTTCCAGCTAAAAAAATAAGTTTATTTTCATCTAGGGTTAAATATTGAGCTAATTGACGAATAATATCTTCTTTTGGTGGATTTCCCCTATCATTCTCCAATTTAGAGAGGTAAGTAAAGTCTATTCCCAATTTATCGGCTAACTCTCTTTGACTATACTTTTTTTCTTTTCTGGCTTGTTTTATCAACTCTCCAAAGGTTTTTACTTCTATCATAATTAAATATTTGAAAAAATTTTCAACTTTTACTTGACTAAAAATTCAACATTAGTTAATATCATAATATCATGTTGAATAAAAAATCAAGTTTAAGGTTATGAGTCAAGCAGAGTTACAGCCCACAAAAGTGCAAATAATGTCGGCATTTCATCGGCTACTAAATCAATATCAGCAACAAGAAGCCAAGATTACGACAAAAGAGGAAGCAATTGAGAAGGAAAAAAATAAGGTTTTGTTAACCAAAGTTGCGGATTATACCGTTAATAATATTGTTAATAGTATGGCAACTTTACAGTTAGATTTTGGAAATTTAACCAAAGAAATTGCCACCAGATTGGAAAACGAATCTAATATATTAATTGACTTAAAAAAGGCGATTACTGTTGAAGCTAAAAGACTAGAAGAATTAAAACAAATTCGCTTAGTAGCTGATGGTTTATATATTCTTAGACAAGAACATCAAGAGAAGTTAAAATTATTAGAAAATCAGATTGAAGAAAGTAAAAAATTAATTGAGATTCAACAGGAGAAATTAAGAAAAAATTGGGAAAAAGAACAAGCAGAATTTGAAATAAAAATAGCAGAAGAATCTAAGTTATTAGAAGAAGCAAGGGCAAAAGAAGAAGCAGATTATAACTATAATTTACAAATTAGTCGAAAACGAGAAATGGATGAATATGAGGAAACAAAAAGGAATCAAGAAAGAGAATTGAATTTACTAGGAAAAGAAAAGAATAAACTATGGCAAGAAAGAGAAAATATTTTAGCTAGTCAAGAGGAAGAATTTAAAGCTAATCAAGAGAAAATTGCTCAATTAGAAGAACAAATTAAAACTGAAGTTAATAAAGCCCGTAGCGAAGCTATTCAGGAGGCAGATAGAGAAGCAAAAGTTAAAGCCAATTTAGTAGAGAAAGAATGGGAAGCTACGAAGCAAGGTTATGAGTTTAAGATTCAATCTTTAGAGGCAAAAATTGCTCAACAAAATCAACAAATAGATGCGATCGCACTTCAATTACAAAATGCAACAAATCAAGCTCAAAGTTTAGCCTTAAAAGCCTTTCAATCTAATAATAATTAAACAATAAATATAAAAATAATTAGGAGTAGAAAAATGGCGATTAATTCAAAAAATACAAAAGCAGAAATCTTATCAGCTTATAAAGAATTAGAAAAGGAAAAAACTGAGTTAGAAAATAAATTAAAAGCAGGGCAAAACCTTAATTTACCATTAGAAAAAACACCACCAATCCCTGAAAATAAGACGACTGACCAGAAAAAAAACACTGATAAAAATGAAGAAAAAACTATGAATATATCTAATGCAAATATAAGTCAAATAATCCAAAATTTAGAAACATTACAAGTTAGTTTTGGGGGTGCTGTGAGTCAACTTTCAGAACAACTAATAACAGAGGCTTCTACGGTGGAGAAATTACAAACAGAAATTCAAGGAGAAATTGACAAGTTAAGAGAATTACATGATTTAGAAACCATTGAAGAAAATACATTAGATGAGTTAATTAATAACTATCAAACCAGTGAAGAAAACTTCATTTTAGAATATAGTCAAAGAGAAGAAAGTTTAAGACAAGAGTTAGAAAATTTAAGTAAAGAATGGCAAAAAGAACAAGAAACCAAACAACGGGAAATCAAAATTCGTAACGATAATTATAATACCAATAAACAAAGAGAACAAGATGAATATTATTATAATTTGCAATTAGAAAGACAACTAAATCAAGAGAGCTATGAACAGGAAATCAATAATTTTTATAAAGAATTAGAAGAAACTAAACAGCAACAAGAAAAAGTATGGGAAGAAAGAGAAAAAGCTATTTTTGAAAAGGAAAAAGAATATGAAGAAACTAAACAAAAAGTAAAAGAATTTGAGGAAAAATTAAGTTTAGAAATCAAGAAAGCGAAAGAAGAAGGAAAAGGAATAGGAACTTATCAAGCCAAAGTTAAAGCGGATTTAAGACAGAAAGAAATTGAAGGAGAAACCCAAAATTATTTATTAAGAATACAGGCTTTAGAGTCAACAATTAATAATAATGAAAACCGCATTAATAACTTATCTCATCAGTTAGAATCTGCATTGAAACAAGTTCAAGATTTAGCCGTAAAAGCCATTGAAGGTACATCTAATCGTAATTCCTTTGAAGCGATGAAAGAGGTTGCGTTAGAACAGGCAAAAAATCAACAAAAAAGCAAATAATTTCCCCATAATAATTAGGAATTAGTAATTAAGACGAGGCAAGAGGTAAGAGGCAAACCCCCCTTTATCCCCCCTCGAGAGGGGGGAGGGCAACAGTGTTTAATTAATTTCCTCCTCATCCCCTCATCACCCTAATACCTGAAACCTGAAACCTACAACCTCTTTCCTAATTCCGAACTCGTGTAGAATGAGGATATTTAAAGCGACAGGTGTCAAAGTAGGATATAATATCAACCACAAAATTGTTGAAGAAGAATAGGAATGTCTGACAAATTTTCCCGTCGTACTAAGATTGTAGCAACGGTTGGTCCTGCTTGTGCTAATCCCGAAACCCTGCGCAAAATGATTCTAGCAGGTGCAAATACTTTTCGTCTTAATTTTTCTCATGGCACTCATGATGATCATCAACGTAGTATTCGCCTTATCCGTCAAGCGGAAAATGAATTAAATAAGCCTATCGGTATTTTACAAGATTTACAAGGACCGAAAATTCGCTTGGGAAAGTTTAATTGTGGTTCAATTACATTAGCAGAGGGCGATCGCTATATTTTAACCAGTAGGAATGTAGAGTGTACTCAGGAGATTGGTTATATTAGTTATGAAAATTTAGCAGAAGAAGTACCCATCAACTCCCGTATTCTCCTCGATGACGGTAGGGTAGAAATGAAAGTCAAGGAAATTGATTTAGAAAACAAGGATCTTCATTGTCAGGTAGTGGTTGGGGGTGTTTTATCTAGTAATAAAGGGGTGAATTTCCCCGATGTACGTCTTTCTGTAAAAGCATTAACAGATAAAGATAAAGTTGATTTAATGTTCGGTTTAGATCAACGGGTGGATTGGGTTGCGTTAAGTTTTGTGCGTAATCCTCAAGATGTTTTAGAAATCAAGGATTTAATTGCTAATGCTGGGAAATCAACACCTGTGATTGCTAAGATTGAAAAGCATGAAGCGATCGAACAAATGGAAGAAATTTTATCCCTCTGTGATGGGGTAATGGTTGCTAGGGGTGATTTAGGGGTAGAATTGCCTCCTGAAGAAGTACCAATTTTACAAAAACGCCTAATTCGTACTGCCAACCGTCTGGGTATTCCTATTATTACGGCAACTCAAATGCTTGATAGTATGGTGAAAAGTCCTAGCCCCACCCGTGCAGAGGTTTCGGATGTGGCAAACGCCATTTTAGATGGTACAGATGCGGTCATGTTATCCAATGAAACTGCCGTGGGAGATTACCCAGTCCAAGCGGTGGCAACCATGGCAAAAATCGCCACCAGAATTGAAAACGAAAGGGGTAAAATGTTAGCTGAATCAGCAGAAGGTAGTAGTTTTGCGTCTTTCCTCAATTACTCAGAGTCTTCTAGTCATAACCATAATATCCCAACTGCGATCGCTGGTGCGGTAGGTCAAATTGCCCAACAATTAAACGCTTCAGCAATTATGACCTTAACAAAAAGTGGAGCAACTGCCCGTAACGTTTCTAAATTCCGCCCTCAAACTCCCATTTTTGCTATTACTCCCCATGTCAATGTTTCTCGTCAATTACAGTTAGTTTGGGGGGTTAAACCCTTATTACTTTTAGATTTACCCGGTTTAAGACAAGTATTTCAAGCGGCAATTAATGTTGCTAGAGAAAAAGGCTTATTACAAGATGGCAACTTAGTGGTGATGACCGCAGGTACATTGCAGGGGGTTTCTGGGTCAACGGATTTAATCAAAGTGGAAATTGTTAAAGGCTTATTAGAAGCGGGAATAGGTATCGGACAAGGAGCTATTACTGGTAGGGCAAAAGTCGTTCATGATATTACTCAAGCTAGTAATTTTCAAGCAGGAGATATATTAGTAACAAAAAGTACTGATAATCAATATGTGGACTTTATGCGTCTTGCCTCTGCTATTGTTACTGAGGAAACTGGAGTGCGATCGCACGCAGCTCAAATCGGGATGCGTTTGGGCATTCCCGTCATTGTTGGAGTTAAAGACGCAACCACATTAATTAGAGATGCTAGTTTTGTCACCCTTAAGATTGAACAAGGACTTGTTTACTTAGGCACAGATAATGAAAGTGACGTTGATAGTTAGCTGGAATAATAAATAAATTGGGAAGGTTTTGAGTTCGGAGAGTACTCCTTATTCTTCACCTTTGCCCATTACCGAGGGGCTATCATCTGAACTGGGTTTAGGTGCTTAAGGGTAGAGAAAAACGGAAAACAGTACCTTTGTTTAATTGACTTTCTACTTCTATTTTTCCTCCCTGTAATTCAACCAGTTTCTTAGAAATAGCTAGACCAATACCACTACCTCCAGAATAACTCGAACGGGAGCGATCGCCTCTCCAAAATCTTTCAAAAACATGAGGTAAATCTTCTTGAGGAATACCAATACCAGTATCAATTACTTCTAACCAAAGATAAGAGCCTTTTTCCACTATCTTAATCTTAATTTCTCCTGTTTCTGTATATCTGATGGCATTGCCAATGAGGTTAACTAATATTTGTTCGGTGCGATCGAGATCTGCTATAACTAAAGGTAAACTTTCAGGAGAATCAAGGCTTAAAGTCGGTCCATCTTCTAATAGTTGATCAGAAAATCGAGAGATTAAATTTTTTAATAAGGGAAGCAAATTGACGGATTGTAAATCAATAGAGAGATAACCAGCTTCTGCTTTTGATAATTCTTGCAAATCATGGGTTAAACATTCTAATCGCTTAGTTTCCCTGACTAAATTGGCATATAATTGAAGAGAAGGCTCGATTTCTCCTCCTGCCAACTCCTCCAAATACCCCCTAACAACTGTTAAAGGGGTGCGTAACTCATGGGTTAAATCACTAACTAAATCCCGTCGCCGACTTTCTACATCTTCTAAGCAACTAGCCATACGATTAAAGCTAATACTGAGTTGATTTAACTCTAAAATATCACTTTCAGGCATTCTCTCTTTTAAATTTCCCGCTGCAAACTGTTGGGTAATTTCCTTCATTTGCTGTAAAGGCTTCATAATACGACGACTGAGACAATAACTCAAAAATCCTGCACTACTACCACCAACAATAAAAGACCAGAATGTGCTACGATTCCAAGCAGTGTGGAAACCGTCAATTAAATAGGTTCTGGCGGATCTAAAAGTAATAAAACCCCTTCTTTCTAATTGTTCCAAACGTAAGATAAAAAATTGAGGTGAAGATACTTTGGCGATAAAAACGAATGTACCTAAACCCACCATCATTACTGCTAGGTGAGAAAGAAGCAGTCGGGTATTAAGACTCATTTTCGGTTTAGGTAGCTTCATGATAGGATATTGAGGATTAGGGAGTAGCGAGTGAGGAGAGAAAAATGGCGAGTGTACAAGAATTTGAGTAACTATTTTAGTATATACTGTTGCTCGTTCCCTGTTGGCTGTTCCCTTTTCATAATTCTTAACTTGTAATTTTTAATTCTTTGTTATGGCTCGAACACCTTCAGTTATGTTACCTTTAGGTACGATCGCACCTGATTTCAATTTACCAGATACGGTATCAGGAAAAATTATTTCTCTGAAAGATTTTCAGGGATGTAAGGGGTTATTAGTGATGTTTATTTGTCAGCATTGTCCCTTTGTGAAACACGTTGAGCAAGAATTAGCAAAAATTGGTCATGACTATGGTAGTCAGAATTTAGGCATTGTGGCAATTAGTAGTAACGATGCGGAAAATTATCCTGATGATTCCCCCGCAAATTTAAAGCAAATGGCAGAGAAACTCAACTTTAATTTCCCTTTTTGCTATGATGAAACTCAAGAGGTCGCAAAAGCATATCAAGCGGCTTGTACCCCCGATTTTTATCTATTTGACAGCGATTTTAGATTAGTATATCGAGGACAGTTAGATGATAGTCGCCCTAGTTTAGATATACCCGTAACAGGAAAGGACTTAAGAGATGCGATCGCATCTTTATTGGCAGGTAAACCCATTAACCCTGATCAAAAACCTAGTCTTGGTTGTAATATCAAATGGAAAAGTTAAAATCCATTAGGAATTAGGAATTAAAAATTAATAATTTGGCTTAGAGTATATTTATGAGTCAGAGTATATCTGCAACAGAAGCGGATTGGCAGAGAGAAAAAATAGAAAAATGGTGGTCTCCTTCTAAACAACTGCTAAAATCCATTAGGGAATATCAAAAATGGCAATCCAGTAATTTCCCCTTCAAAGCTATTTTTATGAAATGGAATGCTCTGCAACATCGTTTTTGGAGTGTTGTCACTGGTGCAGAAATTCATCTCAATACCAAGAAAATGGGCGGAGGTTTAGTTCTCACTCATCCTAATGGTGTTGTTATTCATCCTGATGTAGAAATTGGGGTAAACTGTTTGATTTTGCAACAAGTCACTATTGTTAAAGGCGTGAAAATAGGTGGTCATGTGGACATTCATGCAGGGGCTAAAGTTATTAGAAGTGTTACCATTGGAGACCATGCAAAAATTGGTGCGAATGCTGTCGTTTTAACAGATGTCCCTGAAGGTGCTACTGCTGTCGGTGTTCCAGCTCGTATTATTTTACCAACAAAAGAGAAATAATAATATATATATAGTAATTTCAAATAAGAAAGTTACATTTAATTTGTGCAATAATCACGGATAATTTCATCTAAAGATTTTCCCGAAGGGGCATATAGTTTAACGTTGTGAGAGAAATCAATATTTATTTAATTATATTATTGTTACAGTCTTAATTAAAACTACTATAGACTTTTTGCAAAACAAATACCACTTCACAAGCAACGGGAAGAAGTAATATTATCTTGTTATTTTCAAGTATTTCTTCTGCTTTATTGGACAATTTCTCATGATCATTAAGAAGATAACGAAGGATTATATTTCCATCAGCAATCGCCATATTTTTCCTCTACATAATTTTCCCAAGCATTTGATTCCAAAGTGATTAATTCAGGATTAGCATAGTTTTTAAGTATCCCTTTTAAACTTTTTCTCTTCCTATCAGAAAAGTCTTTTGTTAAAACAATAATTTCCACCTATTTTCCTAAAAACTCTGAAGGTAAATTTAGTAAAATTTGACCATTTTTAACCTTTTCTACTATGCGAATTATTTTCATTTTTTTTGTTTATAATTCAATTTTAAATTACTCATCCCTATTCATAACACAAATTCACTGAAAATTTTATTTTATTCTATAATTTTAGGCGAGATATTCCTTTTCCCTACCATTACCAGTAAACTTAAATTCACTCCTAACTTTAACAGATAAATTATGTCTTCCATTGCCGTTGTAACCATTGGTAGGAATGAGGGCGATCGCCTCGTCAATTCTTTACAATCGATTAAAAAAGTACTACCAGAGACAAATCCGATTATTTATGTGGATTCAGGTTCAACGGATGATAGTGTAAATAAAGCAGAAGAATTGGGCGTAATAGTGTTAAATCTGGATTTATCCATAGCTTTTACCGCCGCTAGAGCCAGAAATACAGGATTAAAGTATATAGTCAATCATTATCCCCAGATTAACTATATCCAATTTCTTGACGGTGATTATGAATTAAATCCTCAATGGTTAGACAAAGCAAAGAAAAGACTAGAAGAAAATCCCTCATTAGCTATTGTTTGCGGAAGAAGAAGGGAAAAATACCCCGAAAAATCCCTTTATAATCGTCTTATTGATATGGAATGGAATACTCCCATTGGGGAAGTTAAAGCCTGTGGCGGAGATGCTTTGATGAGGGTTTCAGCCTTAAAAGAAGTTAATGGTTATAAACAAGATCTAATTTGTGGGGAAGAGCCTGAAATGTGCATTCGTCTAAGGGAGAAAGGTTGGAAGATAGAAAGACTTGATTTAGATATGACTTACCACGATGCGGCTATGTACAAATTTAGTCAGTGGTGGAAACGTAGTATTAGGGGGGGATGGGCTGTAGCAGAAGGGTATGCTATGCACGGAAAACCGCCCGAAAATTACATGATTAAAGAACTTAAAAGCGGTTATTTATGGGGTTTTATTATACCTTTTAGTGCCATAGTTTTAGCTTATTTTACTAATGGTATTAGTTTGCTTTTATTGCTCAGTTATGCACTTTTATATTGGAAAATATATCGCTATAGAATTAACTTTGGTGATAATGTAGAAAATGCAAAATTATACGCTTATTGGTGTGTTTTATCTAAATTTCCACAATTTATAGGACAATATCAATATTGGTGGAAAAAGATAAATAAGCAAAAATTTACTATTATTGAATATAAAAGTTAAAGTTCAGAGTTTTTTTATTGATTATTCCCTCTTCCCCTCCCCCCTGTCGAGGCAGGGTTTTTTCAAAGTCAGGGCAAAATTATCTTATCTTGCCCTCACCCCCAACCCCTCTCCCACAGTAGAGGGGAGCGTTTTTTCTTAATAATTGATTAATTAATACTTAAAAACTCCTGTATCTGTTACTATTTGTTAACCTGAGTTTTGGATAAGCTGAAAGCATCCCAACTCGTAGTCAAAAAACCTTATAGCTTCTTAGAAATAACGATAAAATTGCCTTAATCCGAACTGACTTAAACAAGGGGCTTAAGCCCCTTGCTAAAAACCCCTACCACCTGCAACCTGCAACCTGACACCTGACACCTAACCTTATCAGATATTCTTAAACCGAACTGAGGTTATTTGTTAGTTTCAAAAATTGACATTTTTGAGAATGAAAAAACCCTAGGGATAAAGGGGGGTTTCCCTTTTCCCTATCTCAATCAATAAACCTAAATATTTCCTAGTTTAATTGTAAAACTGCCTTAACCACATCAGAATGCTTGTCTAACCGAAAACCTAACTTTTGACAAAGATTTTGCATCCCTATATTTTCAGGGAGGATTTCCGCAATAATTGACCTAATTTCCTCCTGTTTAGCTATTTCGATAAGTTTTTGCCCTAAAATACTACCTAAGCCCTGTTTTTGACACTTATCTTTCACTAACATCCCTAATTCAGCAGATTCAGGTGTACCGTGTACCTTACTTAAACGGGCGATCGCAAGTATTTCTTTTTCCTTACTATCAGGTTGCAATGATTCTGCCACCAGAGCAATTTCTTGATCATAGTCAATAAAACAAATACGAGCAAGACGTTCGTGGGAAATAAGAGATTTATGGCTAATAGAGTGAAAATATCGCAGATAAACGCTTTCTTGAGACAAATCTCGGCAAAAATTTACTGCTTCGGGTTCATCTTCTGGGCGAATAGGACGAATTATCACTTCTCTACCGTTGCTTAACTGACAATAGGAGAGATATTGGTTAGGGTAAGGGCGAATGGCAGGGGGAATTATATCTTCTTTAGAGATAGTGGCATCGTATAACAAAACCCTTGCATCTAAGGCAATAAGTTGATTTCCTGACACTAATAAAGGATTGATGTCAATTTCCTTAATTAAAGGTTGTTCGAGAACTAATTGACTGAATAAAACTAAAATCTGTTTTAATTTTTCTAAATCAACACTTTTTCTCCCCCTAACTCCTTTTAAAGCAGTATATATCTTGGTTTGTTCCATTAACCTCTTGGCAAGAGTTGTATTGAGGGGAGGAAGTGCGATCGCCTGATCTTGATACACTTCTACTAATTGTCCTCCAGTGCCAAATAAGATTACTGCCCCAAATTGAGGATCAACAGTACTACCTAAAATCAATTCATAACCCTCAAGGTTAGCCATTTTCTGCACACTTACCCCTAAAAAGTCACTGGCTGATATGCGACTTTGCATCTCCAAAAAGGCTTGTTTCACTTCATCGCCATTTTTCAGGTTAAGTTTGACTCCCCCCACATCGGTTTTATGGGTAATGGTTTCGGAATGGAGTTTTAACACCACTGGATAACCTATTTTTTCGGAAACTGCGATCGCATCTTCCACATTTTCAGCGATAATAGTTTCGATAATAGGAATACCATAAGCCTTTAACAATTGCTTAGACTCATATTCCGTTAAAAGAGTGCGATTTTGCTCACGGGCATGATTGATGATATTTTCCGCAATGTCACGATTAACAAAATCATCGGACTCACCAAAACTGGGAGTTTCATACAAACCCCTTAAATTATAACTATAGCGCCACATCAAATTAAATAAACGGGCGGCATCATCGGGATAAGGTTGGGTATAAATATGAGCATTATTAAGAATTTCTGAACCCTTAGCAACGGTTTCTCCTCCCATCCAACTAGCTAAAACCGGTTTATCCTTAATCTTTTGTGCCACTTTCACCAATGCCTCTGCCGTTTTAGTAGGATCAGTCATGTCTTGAGGAGTTAAAATGACTAATAATGCATCACTATTGGGATCATTTGCCGCAATTTCAAGGGCTTTAGCATAACGTTCAGGATTAGCATCCCCTAAAATATCAATAGGGTTACTATGACTCCAATGGAGAGGAAGAATTTTATTTAACTCTTCGATGGTATTGTCGCTTAATTTGGCTAGTTTTCCTTTTCCCCACGTTAGTGCATCCGTAGCTAAAACCCCCGGACCTCCTGCATTAGTTAAAATAGTCAAATTCCTACCCTTTGGGCGAGGTTGTTTTGCCAAAATCTCAGTCATGTTAAAGACTTCTTTCACCGTATCAACTTGTAAAACCCCACTACGGCGAAATGCCGCCGCTAATACCTTATCACTACTACTTAAAGCCCCTGTATGGGAAGCCGCCGCCCTAGCCGCTTCTTGGGTACGCCCTCCTTTGATGACAATAATCGGTTTTGATAAAGCCACTTCCCTTGCGGCGGAAATAAAGGATCTAGCATTACCAATGGATTCCATGTAAATTACGATACTTTTAGTTAAAGGATCATCCCCAAAATAGTAAATTAGATCGCCCCAATCCACATCCAACATTGAACCGATGGAGATAAAAGCACTAAAACCAAGATTTTCCGCAAAACTCCAGTCTAAAATTGCCGTACAAAAAGCCCCACTTTGACTGATAAAAGCAACATTTCCCATTTTTGGACTAGCACTGGCAAAACTAGCATTTAATCCCGTGGGAGGACATATTAAACCTAAACAATTAGGACCAATTATTCTTAAGTTACCTTTTTTCGCCTCTGCAAGAACTTCTTTTTCTAATCTTAAACCTTCTGCTCCAATTTCCTTAAATCCTGCGGAAATAATTATTACCCCTTTCACTTTCGCTTTAACGCAATCTCTAATGATGTCGGGAATGGTTACTGCGGGAGTTGCGATAATTGCTAAATCAACATTTTCAGGAACATCTTGAATAGAGGAGTAAGCCTTAATTCCCATAACACTTTTCCTCTTGGGATTGACAGGAAAAACTGTGCCACCAAAGGGATGGGTAATTAAATTCCAAAGTAATGTACGCCCGACACTGCCTTCTTTTTCTGAAGCCCCAATTAACGCCACAGATTTGGGTGCAAACATGAAGTTTAAGGGATTGTGGTGATACCGCATGATGTCGTGGGCTTTTTCTGTTGCCATAATTATTCCTCGTGTTGGCTTATTTTTTTGCACTGAGATGCTTACTGCGTAGCCCCTTCGGGATCGCTCTTACAGATATTATTTTCTAGTCCTTACTTTCAGCTTACCTCAGTTGATTTTTTGCCTGACGATAATTTATGATTACTTTATATTTCACATACTACTTTCTAAAAAAAGCTAGGAATTAGGGTATTGGGGAAAGACGAGTTCGGAGTTCGGAAAATTCTTTGCGCTCGTACACTCCTTTCAATCGTGAACGGGATTCTTAATTCTTAATTCTTAATTATCAAACCTTTGCCCATTCTCCACCTAAATTTAGAAATCATATCTAAAATCAGCAACTCTAAAATAGGAACAAATTGAAACCGCTATCGTCAAAAAAGATAGTTTATCGTTACTTCGGGTAATTTAGTTATGTTTAAACCTATTTCTCTTACTTCAAAAACTCTTCGTTTTATGGTTTTAAGTCTTTCTTTAACTACTTTGGTGGGTAGTTTTGCTTCAGTGGAAGCTAGACCCGACAAATACTATAGATCCGCTCCTCCGGGATGGGAACGCAAAAACGAAGTAAATCAAAATAGAAAAAATCCTACCTATTATTCTGCTAACTTAAATTCAGGTACTGTTATTCCTACTACTTTACCGTCAGCGAAAAAAATACTTGTCACTAAAGATGAAACTTTACCTGTTACCTTAGTGGTTACTCGTGATGTAAAAGATAATTCAGGAAGAGTTGTTATTCCCCGTGGTAGTGAGGTTGTTGGGGAAGTTCGCCCTGCAGGTAGTGGTTCAAGATTTGTTGGTAATACTGTTATTTTACCTAATGGTGAGCAGTATTCTATTCAGGCTAACTCTAAGATTGTAACTCGCACAGAAAAAATATCTGATGGTAGAAACACTGACGCTATTTGGCAAGGTGCATTGGCAGGAAGTGCCGCCGCCACCCTTATATCGGCAGTAACAGGAGATAAAGCGATCGCAACTGAAGAAGTTTTAGGTGGTGCTGGTTTTGGTGCTTTAGCTGGATTTTTATTTGGTGGTACAAGAGACAGAGAATTGATTTCCATTAACACTCAGGAAGATTTAGATTTAACCGTAACTTCCAATATTTCTTGGTAAATTAGTCTATATGGAAAAAATTAGGGTGGGCATAGCCCACCAATAGATATTTAGGGATAAATATTTCTATTATTAAACCAATATATTCAATTAGTATTTTTGGTTAAATAAGTGATAAAATTAAGAGCTGATAATGGTTGAGAAAAAAAATAACCTTGTCCATAATGGCAACCTAAAGCTCTCAAAGAATCTAATTGTGCTTTACTTTCTATTCCTTTGGCGGTAACTTTAATATTCAAAATATTAGCCACAGCAATAATTGATTCAATAATATTTTTATTTTGAGAATTTCTAGGTAAAGATTGAACTAAGCTCTGATCTATTTTTAAGTGTTTAAAAGGAAACTTACTAAGATTAGAAATTGATGTTAGTCCCGCACCAAAATTATCTAAACAAAACTCAATATTAATCGAATTAATATCATTGAAGATACTATCAATAAATTTTTTGTTTTCCTCTAAATATTCTTCTTTTATTTCTATACATAAATTACATTGTCGTAGTTGTTTTTTTCCTGTCAAATCTTTAATATTCTTAACCATTTTTGCATTTTTAAACTGATATTCAGATAAGTTAATACTTATAAGTAAATCTTCGTATCTTTCCCAAAATTTTAAATCATTGATGATAGTTTCTAATATCCATTGTTCTAAAACTAAAATTAAGCCATTTTTCTCTAAAAAAGGAATGAATTTTTCTGGATATATCAAACCTAAATCTTTATTTTCCCATCTCACTAAAGCCTCTGCACTAACAATTTTTCCCGTAAAAATATCGATGACTGGTTGATAGACAATTTTAAATTCATCATTACTAATGGCATTC
Organism: Cyanobacterium aponinum PCC 10605; assembly: GCF_000317675.1. Lineage (NCBI taxonomy): Bacteria > Bacillati > Cyanobacteriota > Cyanophyceae > Chroococcales > Geminocystaceae > Cyanobacterium > Cyanobacterium aponinum. Next base: position 194,341 of record NC_019776.1, on the reverse strand, counting down.
AAAAAATTTTTTTCTAAAGTGGATTTTCCAATATCAACTTTGTTCATATCATACTGATAAAATTGAAATTGATCTCTTCCATTTTTCTTTGATTGATACATTGCTAAATCAGCATTGCGAATAAGTTGTTTTAATTCCTGTCCATCTTCGGGAAAAATAGTGATTCCAATGCTGGCAGAAATAAAAATTTTTTCTTGAAAAATATAAAAAGGCTTTTTTAATATTTGAATAATTTTATTCGCAATAATTTGTAATTCATGACGACTTTGAACAATGGGAATAACAATAAAAAATTCATCTCCCCCTAAACGGGCTAATAAGTCAGTGCTACGCAATTCTCCTTTCATTCTCATGGTTACTTCTACTAGTAATTCATCTCCAAAATCATGACCTAAAGTATCATTTACTTCTTTAAAATGATCTAAATCAATAAACATTAAACCAGTATTATATTTATTTTCTTCAGCTTGATTTAACAGTTTATGTACTTTTTCTAACGCATAATTACGATTAGGAATTTTTGTTAAATAATCATATTTTGCTTGATATTTTAAAAGGAGTTGTTGCTGTTTTTCTTCTGTTATATCTTCTTTCACTGCAATATAATGGGTTATTGCCCCTACAGAATTAAATATTGGTGAAATTAGCGCTCTCTCCCAATATAATTCTCCGTTTTTTCTTTTATTATGAAATTCTCCTTGCCATTCTTTGCCATTACTAATTGTCTTCCACAGATTTTTATAATCGGTTTCATGGGTATAACCCGACTTTAAAACACGAGGATTTTTACCTATTACTTCTTCTTTTTTATATCCTGAAACAGTTTCAAATTTGGAATTAACATATTGTATATTTCCCTCCACATTAGTAATAACAATTGAAGCTGGACTTTGTTCAGAAGCACGATATAATATCTTTAATTCTTGCTCCATTTTTTTCTTTTCACTAATATCAATAAAGGATAGTAAATAAGCATTATCATCATTCCAAATAATTGGTACTGCTCTCATTTCTACTGTAATTAATTCAGATTGCGATCGCAGTATTTCTAACTCACCAATTTTATTTAACTCTAAAGGAACACCTAAAGTATTTCCCACCATTTGTTCATGAGTGCGATTGAATAATTTTTCCGCTTCTTCATTAAGAAATAAAACCTTTCCATCTAAATCTAAAACAACCATACTATGAAAATGATTGTTAATAATTGTTTTTAGTTTTTTCTCTGCTTTTTGCAGAGAAATTTGGGCATTTTTTCTCGCTTCTATTTCTGATTTCAAAAGCCTGTTTTGTGTCTTTAAACTATTCGCTAAATTACTAATTTTTAAACAAGTATTTACCCTTGATAGAAGTTCAGGGTAATGAATTGGTTTTGTAATATAATCGATCGCACCTAATTCTAATCCTTTAATTTTATCTTCTGAGCTATCTAAAGCAGTTAAAAAAATGATGGGAATATCTTTAGTTTTACTTGATTTTTTTAGTAAAGAACAAGCCGTAAAACCATTTATATCAGGCATCAAAATATCTAATAAAATTAAATCCGGGACTAATTGACAAATTTCTCTAATTGCTTGAAAAATATCTGTGTTAGTTACAACATTAAAACCACTTTTATGAAGAAAACGACCAATTAAACTCAAATTTATTCTATCATCATCAACAATATAAATTAAAAAAGAATCTTCTTTAGTCGGTGCGATTTCATCAATCAATTTATCTCCCTCATTCCGTGGTAACTTAACACTCATTTTTCAAATTTTCAAAGTGGCAATGAAAAACCATCAAACACTTATTGTCGAGTTTACTGTATAAATTATCACTCCATAAACAAAGCAATAAATACATTTCTTTATTAACTGAATACTTCCAAGATTAAATAGAAAAATACTAATATTGAACAAAAAAATAATATTAAGATGTAGAATATTAACGCTAATAAATAAAAATATCTAAAAGTTGATTAAAATATAAATAATATGGAAATTTTTACTACTATACTAACCATTATAGTATCGAGCTTATCTTTCGGGGGATTATTTGTTAATAATTCTTTAACCAAAGTAATTGAAAAAAACTCAGAAGAAGTAAGGCAAATAGATGTTAGAGTTAATAGTGTTCCCACTCACCAACTTTTAAAAGGAAAAGCAGATTCTATTCAAATTAGTCTCAAAGAATGGCAACCTCGTGAGAATATTTCCTTGGAATTAGTCGAAATAGAAACCGATGAAATCAACCTTAACTTATCTTACTTAAGAAATCTCAAGAAAATAGAACAAAATGAGTGGAAAAAAATACTAAATTCGCCTCTTAATTTAGCGGGAAGAATTATTATTAATCAAGATGATTTGAACAACATACTTACGTCTTCTCAAGCAAAATCAATTATGGCTAAATTAGCAGAAGAATCCGATGTTCAAATTATGGATCTAAAATTAGATTTACAAACAAATAACCGTATTCGTATCGATACTAAAGCCAAATTACCCATTAGAAAAGAAGAATTGTTAAATATTAATTTAGAATTTACCCTAGACTTAATTAAGGGTCATAAACTAAGAATTACAGATGTTAAGGGAACATTAAACAACAGACAACTATCATCTAAACTATTACAAGGATTTGCTGATAACATAAATACTCAGTTAACCTTACAAAAGCTAGAAAAATACGGCGTTATTGCAAGGCTATTAAAATTTAAGATAGAGGATAATAAATTGGAAATCGCAGGATTTGTTCATCTTGATAACCAATCCCCATAAAATAAATAACTAAGTAGTCACTATCAATTACAGTAACAATTATGGCAAAAGATCAAAAACCAAATTCTTTTTTCTCGACTAAAATTATTGCTTCCATTGCCACTACAGTTTTAGCAGTAGGGACTTTTGCCGCATGGTATGCTTATAGTAACCTAGAGTCGAAAAATCAAGTTAGTCAACCAGATGACACCGCCCCTACAGATGTAGAAGTAATTCCTGACAATCCAGCCAATAATCAACAACAGCAAGTCGCAATATACCTGTTAGATGAAAATCTCCAATTAACTCCCAAAAATATTCCCCTGACAAAAGAAGAAAATCCTCAGTCAGCCCTGACTACAGCTTTTAATCAGTTATTATCTGAAGAAGAAAGTCAGGATAGTGCAATCCCCTCTGATACAAAATTAGAGAATTTAGAAGTAAAAGAAGATGGTATTCACCTAAACTTATCAGAAGAATTTACTCTCGGTGGGGGTAGTGAGTCAATGATTTCCAGATTAGGACAAGTCATTTATACTGCTAGTAGTTTAGATCCTAATGCCAGTGTTTGGATTAGTGTAGAAGGGCAACCTCTGGATGTTTTAGGAGGAGAAGGATTAATTATAGAACAACCAATAACAAGGGAAATTTTTGTTCAATCTTTTGCCTCTTCTAATTCTTCAGAAGAATAGATAATATTGTCGTCAATAACTGTAACTTAATTTATTAATAATGCTATTTATCTCCATGAAAAAGATATTTATTTTTTTAGCCTTATGTCTTTGCTTAACTGGATGTGTTCGCTATGATGTCGGCATTCAATTCCCACAGGCTAATCATGGTACAATGATTCAACATATCAAATTGGGTGAACAACTAACCAACTTCAGCGAAAAAGAAGGGAATGCGTGGTTAAATAGTATTGAACGTCGTGCATTGAAATTACAAGGAAAGAGTAAAAGACTTTCTCAAGATGAATTAGTGGTGACAATTCCTTTTAGTAATGGTCAAGATTTGGTTAAGAAATTCAACCAGTTTTTTATTCCGACATTGGGTGATAAATCTTCTCAAAAAATCTCAGATGATAATTCTAATAGTCTTTTGGATTTATCTGCAAAGATGTCCATTAAACAAAATAATTTATTGTTTTTGGAGAGAAACACCCTTAATTTTGATGCAGATTTAACTCCTTTGGGAGTCGTATCCAGTGAAGGTAACATCATCATTTCTTCTGGAGACTTAATTAACCTACAAATTCAGTTTGATTTTCCTTTGGGTGCTAAACTCACTACCAACGAATTTGCCCAATGGGAAAAACTACCCAACAATCAATACAATATTCAATTATCCGCAGGGCAAATCAATCAATTACAAGCTGTCTTCTGGCTTCCTAATTATATCGGTTTAGGTGCAAGTGCGATCGCACTTTTCATCATCCTAGGATTTTATCTAAAATACCAAAAACTCCCTCTTATTTAAAAATATTCAAATTAAGGTTGCATTTGTTAAGAAAAGACGTTAACATAGTAGATGCGTCGCGGGATAGAGCAGTCAGGTAGCTCGTCGGGCTCATAACCCGAAGGTCGGTGGTTCAAATCCGCCTCCCGCCATTTTTATTAAGCTCATATAGTGATTTCGACTGGGCTAAGGCTTATTTCTCAAGAGAGACAAGATAGTAGTTGAACTTATTTTCACAAACAAGTTGGCTGTGGATATGAGAAATATTGCAATGAATGCTCATAAATTCTTCTTTTTTCCCCTAAGAAAATTGCCTGATTTCAATATCTCCTAAAATTTATTTGAAGAATTATATAGAAAAAATATTCAGATCAATTACTCCTTTCAAAAAAAGATGAATAATCTACTTTTGGAGTTATGGTAAAAATTAATGCTGAGAAAAAGCTACTTAAGTGATGTATCTGTAGAGCGACGAGAACTAAATCTTGACCTATGGAAAATTATTTAACCTTATATTTTTTAACCTTGAGAAGAAGAATTGGGAAATTTCCCAACTCTTAACACCTAACCTAACGCCAAGTAACTATTTAACGGTTACTTTACCACCAGCTTCTTCCAACTGTTTCTTGATGTTTTCAGCTTCTTCTTTGTTAATACCTTCTTTGATAGCTTTAGGAGCAGATTCAACTAACTCTTTAGCTTCTTTTAAGCCTAAACCAGTGATAGCACGAACGACTTTGAGAACGCCCATTTTAGCATCACCGAAGCTATCGAGAATAACATCAAATTCGGTTTTCTCTTCAACTTCTTCTGCAGGAGCGGCCGCACCGGGAGCCATCATCATCATACCACCAGCAGGAGCGGCGGCACTTACACCAAATACTTCCTCGATTTGTTTAACTAACTCGGAAGCCTCTAATAAGGTTAAAGTCTTTAACTCTTCAACAATATTTGCAACTTTATCAGACATTAAATGTAATCTCCTATAAACTATGTAAACACTAAAAAATCGACACTGAAATTACGACTCTTAAGCCGCTTCTTCCTCTTGCTTGGCTCTGTAGGCTTCGATACCACGAGCAATAGAAGCAGGTACTTCTTTGACTCCGATCGCAATTTTTGCAGTAATAGAATTGATCGAACCTGCAATTTGAGCAATAAGTTGTTCCTTGGTGGGTAAATCTGCTAAAGCCTTAACCTCAGCTTCACTGAGGGCTTTACCTTCCATCACACCACCTCTAAGAGTTGTTTTTTTGCTCTCTTTCGCAAAGGCTTGATAGGCTTTAACTGCACTTCCGATGTTTTCTTCATCCGCCAAAATAAACGCAGAAGAACCCTTCAAAAACTCGGTCATCGGTTGCCAATTTTCATCACCTTCGATGGCTTTACCCATTAAAGTATTTTTGGTTACTTTACAGATAGTTCCGCCTTCTCTTAAGCGATTACGCAAATTAGTGATGTCAGCAACAGTCAGCCCTTGATAGTCTATTACCACCGCCAAGCGAGATTTTTCTAGCAACTGTTTGATTTCAGTTACTTCTTGTTTTTTACTCTCTAATGACTTAGAAATGACTCTCACCTCCTCGGGTGTTTTATGTTCTTTTTTGCGCCATTGATTAACTCAAGGGAGTGATTAAACTTTTGATTTATTAACCAACAGACAATAAAAAAAGCCTTGCTACAATTTGCACGGCATTAGGTTGATGTATCGCGGTAGATTTTTACTATAGTTAGTTAATCTTGAGACAGACCTTATGTTTGATCTGTAATTCGCATCAACCTAGGCAGGATGATTAAGCTATTGCCCCTGCTGTCTTCGGCTGTCGCCAAATATAATTTAGAAAGAAATTATAAATTAGTTTAAAGACATTAAATGATTCTAGCTAATTTTCATTTGCTTGTCAACCAAATAGCTACGAGTACGGAGGGATTTGAACCCCCGACACCCAGAACCGGAATCTGGTGCTCTATCCAACTGAGCTACGCACCCAATTTTTAAAGCAATGATGGTACTTAGTTTAGTATAGCAGTTCTCAATAGGTTGTGATATTTTTTATTGTATTTATTAAAGCCTCGAAAAGCTCAATCAATAATTTTCCAATAAAAACACTAAACGTTACATTATTTTAATAAAAATCCATCTCAGAACTTAAATTTAATTGCTATATATCTCCCGTTAATTGAAAAGAATAATAACCGTTTGGGAAAAGTTAACGGGAGTCTTTTTTACACATTAAAGTGATTTAGAATATTAGCGACTAAACCTTCAAATTAAATTTAACCTTCCACGTTTAAGAAAGGTAATAAAGCTAATTGTCTAGCTCTTTTTACAGCATTGGTTAAATCTCTTTGCTGACGAGCGGTTAAGCCAGTGATACGACGAGGAAGCATTTTCCCTCTTTCCGTTACGAATTTATGGAGTAATTCTAAATCTTTATAATCTATTTTTTGATTTAGAGGAATAGGAGATAATCTTTTACGAAAATAAGCCATAATTTACCTTTAATTTTTTACTTTAATTTTTTGAAAATTGTACCGAATAAAACTATTTAATTTCTTTGTGAATAGTATGTTTATTGCAATGGGTACAGAATTTTTTAATTTCCATTCTACCAGTGGTGTTTCTTCTATTTTTCATGGTAGTATAGCGAGAAACCCCTTTAGAACGTTTGTCAGGGTTTGTACGACACTCTGTACATTCAAGAGTGATGATAATACGGACACCTTTTTTACTTGCCATTTTTTTAGCTTAAGTTACTATGGGAGTAATTTTATACACAATCTACTATTATCTTATATTGACCCCTTTTTTGACAAGCCCCCAGTGAAATAATCAATAGTTTTCATAGTCAGAAAACACTTATGGAGAGAGGAAAAAGTTAAGAGGCAAAGATATTTTAGGCTCTATTACTTTGAATACGTGAATTATTAGTTAGGGTAGGCAAGAGGCAATAGACAATTATTAAATAATAATTTATAAATTTTTAGCTTATATTCTGCCATGAATAGTATTCAGGCATTACAAAAATTCTTTTCTATTAATTTATCATGACCACATTCTGAAGAGTCATAATATTTAGGGTACAAAAACTTTTAAAGCATGAGGAATAACTTTAAATTTAGCTGGGGTAATAGTGGTAATTTCACCATCGGTGTTGACACTATAAGATTTATAAGTGTGGATTTCTATTTCTTTGCCTTCTATGGTCCTTACCCATTGTAATTGATGATGTTCTCCTTTTGGTAGATGCCAAATTAAAGGGAATATTTGCCACCAGTGTTGTAGTTCAATGCTATATAAATCAAGTCTTTGATCATCTATTGCGGCATCATTTGCGATCGCCATCCCACCTCCGTAGTATCTACCATTACCGATCGCAATTTGGACGGTTTTAACGGGTAAAGTTTCGTTATCCACCTTAATAGTGGCAGAAAAACGCCTAGCAGTGCTGATAACTTGTAATGCTGTGATGGCATAGGCAAAAACTCCCCAACGACGCTTCACACCACGAGACAACTTTTTTGTAATATCAACACTTAAACCCATACTGGCGACATTAAAGAAATACTTGCCGTTAACCCACCCTAAATCAATAGACTTTAATTTACCGTTACCAATAACATTACAAGCCTCTCTCATAGCTAAAGGAATATTTAAGGTTCGAGCTAAATCATTTGCCGTTCCCAATGGTAGAATACCTAGGGGTAAATTAGTTTCCACTAAGCTATCAACTACCGCATTCAAAGTTCCATCACCACCGCCCACAATGACAAAATCAATTTGATGATGGTATTCTCTGACTACAATTCCCAACTCTTGGGCATCTTTGACTGGTTTAATAATCAATTCCAAGTCATGGGCATAAAAATACTCTACAGCTAAAGGTAAAGACTTTTCACCCTTACGGGAATGACGATTAATCAATAATAATGCTTTGCGACCCATTTTTGTTAATCAGGTTTATTATTTAGCTTAGTTATATCAGTTATCTGACAGGTTTGGGAGATAAATTAGGTGGTAGTTAAAAGTCAGAAGTTTTTATAATCTCAGTTTGATGACAAGAATATTTAACTGGGGCAGGTTTTAGGTGTAAGGTTGCAGGTTTCAGATTTTAATTAACTACAAATTACTGATTGATAATTTACCAAATAAAAGGAATTCTAACAGTTAATGTTGATTAGCTCATAAGTTAAAGAAAAGATTAAGATTACTTTTTCAGTCTAGTAAAAGTATTTTTATCTGAGATAATGAGTAATAACTCTCTAACTTTTTTGCAAATACTTATTTGTTTAGGAGTTAGTAAAAAAAAGATACTTGGGAATTTATCAACAGAATTTTTGCAGTTTTTTTAGTAAAAATTGACTGTTTTTATATATGCTTTCAGTAAAGCTCATCAAGAATAATCAATAGATTCTTTGTTATCTTATATTATCAATATGAATTATTTATACTATTGATAAATATCAGTCAATCTTAATTTTTACCAGATAGTTTTCCAGATGAATTCTCTTTGAGTTGTATTGAAATAGATGTTATTAATGGGATAAAATTATGAGTGTTAAAACTATTTATTCTGTGGGTATTATTAAACAAAAAGCGAAAGAATTAGTCTCGAAAGGATTAATTAGTAGACAACAACCTATTTATACTCTATGTAATTTTATTCCTGCGGGAGAATGGCACACAATTGAAATAGAATTAGAATTTAATGGTTATTTATTGAGAGATCATATTATTGATTTAATTCAACCTGAAACTTGGGAAGATTAAGAAATTGTGGACTCATATTTTGATTTAGTAATTTTATCTAATGGGCCAGGGGAAATTACAACATGGGTTTTACCTATTGTTAAGCAAATTCGTTCTTTATCCACTATTAATCAAGAAAATTTGCGTATTTCTTTAATTTTATCTCCTTGTCCTCATGCAACGGGTAATGAGGTTAATATTGCCCGTAAATTGCCTGAAATTAACCGTATTTTGGGAGCTGAAAATTTTTTCTCATTTTTATTATGGGGAAAAACAATAGATAATTGGGAGTGGTATCAACGAGGATTGGTTTTATTTCTAGGAGGAGATCAATTTTTTACTGTTGTTATTGCGAAAAGATTAGGTTTTTTAAGTTTAGTTTATGCTGAATGGGATGCAAGATGGTATAAGTATATTGATTATTTTGCTTTGATGCAACAATCTATTTTGGATAAAATACCCAGCTATTTTCATGGTAAATGCCATTTGGTTGGGGATTTAATGGCGGATATAACATCTAATAACCTACAAAACATAGGAAGTAATGAAACAGTTAAAATTGGACTTTTGCCCGGTTCTAAATCTGCAAAATTAACCCAAGGTGTACCTTTTTTAATGGCGATCGCATCTTATATATATAAATATAGTAATAATGTGGAATTTATCATTCCTGTTGCTCCAACTATTACTCCAGAAATATTAGCTAGTTACGGGAAAAAAGAGAATAATAATTTAATTGAACAATTAGGTAATATTACAGGGGAATTAATTACTATTAATAAACAACTTTATTTACAAACATCTGACGGAATAAAAATAAAATTAATCACTAAATTTCCCTGTTATGAAGAAATAACACAATGTCAATTATGCTTAACAACCGTAGGGGCAAACACCGCACAACTAGGCTCATTAACTATGCCGATGATTGTTTTAATTCCTACCTATCAACTAACAGCAATGAAATCATGGGATGGAATCTTAGGGTTATTGGCAAACTTACCAATTATTGGTGATTATTTTGCTAAATTAATTAATTGGATAGTTATTCAATATACGGTGAAAAATAAAAAACTTTATGCTTGGCCTAATATCTGGGCAAAAAAAGAAATTGTCCCTGAATTAATAGGACATTTGAAAGTAGAAGAAGTGGGTAATTTAGTATTAGATTTGTTGAATAATGAGGATAAATTGAAGCAAATAAAATCGGATTTGCAGAAACTCAGAGGAAGTGCTGGAGCTAGTGAAAAAATAAGTCAAATTGTTGCTAATGTTATTAACAATAAATAAAGCAATTTATGGCTTTTACACAGTAAGTATGACAAATTAAGTATGACAAAATACTATAAAATAATTAGTACAAACTTTAACTGACAAGGATTTGTTCAAGTAAACAATGCAATTCTTCATAAATTAACAATTTTAATTCAACCTAAAACTTGCCACCTGAAACCTTTTTTTAGGGATAATTTATTATATCCAAAGTAAGAGAACCCAATTTATCAATGATAGAGCGTATTTTAGAACCTGAAGTCATGAACGACGACTTAGAAGCCCAAGAATATGATCAAATGGACTTCACAGAAGTTAACACAGATTTCGCCCTTCTTGCTAGTAAATTAGGAAAAGAACAAAGTAAAGTGCTTGACGTTGGTACTGGTACAGCCAGAATACCTCTAATACTAGCTGATTTTTGCCCTCAATGGCACATTACGGCTATTGATTTAGCTTCATCTATGTTAAAAATAGCGGAAAAAAATATTCAGGAGAAAAATAAATCATCCCAAATTTCTTTACAGTTAGTGGATGGCAAAAAAATGCCCTATCCTGACAATAGTTTTGATTTAATTATTTCTAACAGTTTGATTCATCACATACCGCAACCTTTGGAATTGCTCAAAGAAATTAATCGGGTTGTAAAAACAAATGGAGCTATTTTAATTAGAGATTTATTCCGCCCTGAATCGGAGGATGATATAGAAAAAATTGTTCAAGAAGCTAACTTAGATTATAGTCCTCGACAGAAACAACTATTTAAAGATTCCTTACGGGCGGCCTTAACCGTTGATGAAATAAAAGATTTAGCCCATGAAATGGAATGGCACTCAGCTAAAGTATATCAGTCTTCTCCTCGTCATTGGACGTTAAGACATAGTCTAAACTGATTTCTTGGTTAGGAGTTATAAAATAGGTTTCAGGTTTCAGGTGTCAGGTTTCAGGTTTTAATTAATTACTAACTACTAATTTTTAATTACCATTGCCTTTTGCCTCTTGCCTCTTGCCTCGTCTTCATCAATATTTTTTATTCTCTCGCCGAGTATAAGTTAATTCATTCATAATTATATGTGCGATCGCACTTGCACTATTTCTATCAGCTAACTGTTGAGCATGGGAACTCATTTTCATCAATTTATCATGATTATTTAACAAATCTAGTACAGTTTCTGTTAATAGTTCTGGGGATAAATGTTCTTGCCTAAACATCAAAGAAGCCTCAGTGTTAACAAATTCTTGACCATTAAAAAATTGATGATCTTCTGCGGCAAAAGGATAAGGAATCAAAATGGAGGGAGTTTTAGTAATGGCTAATTCCGTTAAACTTCCAGCACCTGAACGACTAATGGCCAGATTTGCCCTTTGTAATAATGCCCCCATTTTATCATAAAAAGGCATTTCTAAATAGTGAGGATGGGTAAATGTTCCGATTTCATCGTCTTGATTGCCTGTTAAATGGACGATATAAGCCCCTGTGTCCAGTATTTGAGGTGCTGACCGTCTGACCAATTTATTCAAGGCTACTGCCCCTTGTGACCCCCCCATAGCGACAATTAGAGGAACATCGTCAGGAATATCTAATGGCAAAGTTTGGGGTTGTAAAAATTCCTCTCTAACGGGTGTACTTACCCATTGGGTTTTACTTTTGGGTAAATATTTTTCTGTACCTCGAAAACCGATAGCCACTAATTTACACCATTTTCCGAGTAACTTGGTTACTTTCCCGGGTATATAGTTAGATTCGTGTAGAATAACGGGAATTTTGGCTAATTTAGCGGCAATAATGGCAGGAGCGGCAATATAACCCCCTGTGGTGAAAACTATCTCTATTTTACTCTTTTTGATAATTTGATAAGTACGTGCGATCGCACTGAGCATTTTACCCATGACAAAAATAGTTTTTATGCCGAAACTGGTTTGAAAACCCTCAATATCAACGGTATGTAAACGGTAATCTGAAGGCACAAGGGTAGTTTCTAAGCGATTAGGCACACCTAACCATTGAATGTGATAATCAGGTAACTGTTGAGCTACAGCTAAAGCAGGGAATAAATGCCCTCCTGTGCCACTGGCGGCAATGAGTAAACGAGGTTGTTTCACAGACACGAATATCTATAAATATAAATTATCAATTGTTCGGAATAATAAATTATACTTTGTAAAGGATAGAGTTTTGAATTAATAATTCAAGAATTAAAAATTAAGAAATAAATAATAGACCATAATTATTATCTAACTTCAAACTCCAAACTCTTTATTTATTCGTCCAAGCAATTTCACTGAGGAAAAAATGATTTATTTCTGGCATCAAGTATATAATTTCTGTCACCAGATTACCCACCGCATTGGGGAAAGTTTACTAGCGGATTTTGCTCAATTAGAACCAACTCGGAAAGCCGATGGTAGTCTAGTAACAAAGGCGGATAAATGGGCGGATGAGGAGTTAAGACTGGGAATTAAGCAATGTTTTCCCACCCATGGGGTTTTGACGGAGGAAACCGAGCATATTTTACCCCCTAATGAATGGTGTTGGGTAATTGACCCTATTGATGGTACAACTAATTTTACCCGTGGGATTCCGATTTGGGGTATATCCATCGGCTTACTTTATCGAGGTATTCCTGTTTTCGGTTTTGTTCATTTTCCTCAAGTACAACAAACTTATCATGGTTATTATTATGGTAATACGGGATTAACTGGCCCCAAAGGTGCTTTTCTCAACAATAATCTTATTTCTACCAGTGACGCATCTCCTACCATGAATCATGTGGTGACAATGTGCAACCGCAGTTTAGATATTCTCAAACACGACTTTCCCTGCAAAGTTAGAATTACTGGTGTGACAAGTTACGATCTTATTTCTGTCGCTTGTGGTGCTACGTTAGGGGCGATCGAAGCTAGTCCGAAAATTTGGGATGTTGCTGGTGCTTATCCTATACTTTTAGCCGCAGGGGGAAATTTTGTCCATATCGATCCAGAAAATGCTTTTCCTCTTACTAAAGGAGTCAATTATGGTAATATCAGTTTTCCTTGTTTAGCAGTGGCAAAAGAGAATTTAATTTCTGTTTTTAAGCCTTTAGTAGAGTCAATTTATCAACCTAAATCTTTACTTAACCTCAGTTCGGTTTAAGAATATCCAACAAGGTTAGGTGTCAGGTTGCAGGTTGCAGGTTGCAGGTGGTAGGGGTTTTTAGCAAGGGGCTTAAGCCCCTTGTTTAAGTCAGTTCGGATTAAGGCAATTTTATCGTTGTTTCTAAGAAGCTATAAGGTTTTCTGACTAGGAGAAAATAATGCTTTCAGCTTATCCCGAACTCAGGTTACTTATTTCTTAATTAGACTTCGTTGTAGAAATCCGGCAACAGGCAACGATAAAAAATTGACTATTTCTCTAGGGAAATTGATTTTAATTTTAATTTTGCATTTGTGTCTATTATTACCATTGCCTATTCTCCATTCCTAATTCCCAATCTAAACCGAAAAATCATGGCTTAATTCGCCAATGCCCAATATTCTTGCGCCCAACAAAGGTTAACTAATCTAAATCTCCTTCCATAACCATAGCTGTTGCTTTACGGGTAGTGGCCTGAAATTCCTGAACATTAACCCGATTTAAAAGTGCGATCGCACCTATGATACATAAGGCTTCACAAACAAAAACCAAGCTATAAGCTAACCAAGGATTGTTAAACAAAAAACGCCCTAAATCGAGAATCCATCCCCCCACAGCGATGGCGATACCACGGGATAAGGATTGAGCCAACCCCCAAGCCCCCACAAACGTTCCAGCCGTCTCAGCCACCGTTAAATCAAGCATTAAACTAATCGCCCCGATAGTCGTAATTCCAGCCGCAATACCAAATAACACCATCGCCCCTTTTAATACAGAAGGAGTCTGAGTCAAACCGGAAAAGATAATCAAACCAAAAGATAAAGCTACTAAAATACAACCTAAACGAGTAGTATTATTTTTACCCAAACGAGGAACAACAAAAAAACCTGTTGTGCCATATCCCAATAAAATACCCATTCCCCAAAAAGAGTTTAATAAAGTAGTATCTCCTATGGGCATATTAAAAACCTCTGCCCCATAAGGCTCTAAAACCGCTTCCTGCATAAATAAACTAAGAGTAATCATCACCAAAAAAGAGAAGAAAATACCAGTTTGACGAGAAGAAGTTAATATCTTGAGAGCTTTTTTAAAACTAACTCCTTCCTCTCTATCTTGAAAAGACGAGCGTTGCCGAAAACGAGAATATTTTTTCTCCACTCCCCAAGTTGCCACCAAAGTCAAAATCACCACAATTATCGGCACAACAAGAAAAATACCGTTAATAGGAGCTTGTAAAGTTGCTAAAGGTATCCCTTTACCTTCTACCCCCGACAAATTATTTAACAAAATTTTTCCCGATATACCCCCAATAACAATACCTACCATCAACATTGACCAAATGGTAGCCACAATTTTTGAGCGATTATCTTCATCGGAAATATCCACTAACAAAGCAGTGAAAGGAGTTGAACAAGCCCCCGTTGCAATACCTTGAACAACAAAAACAATTGCTAAAAGAATGCTAACAAAAATCGTCACGTTATTCCATTGCCAACCATTATTAATGATGATATTACTCCCCAATAACCATACCAGTTGAATAGCGAAGAAAATAGCAATACCTGAAATAATGACTCCTAAACGAATATATCCTGTGCGATGAAAACCAAATAATTTTTTGCCATCGGATAATTGCCCTAACCAAATGCGAGTAGGAGACACTAATTGAGAAATCGCTAATACCCCTGCGGCAATAGAGGCAGGAATACCCAACTCTGCAATCATGACTCGATTTAAGACTGCTAAGGTTAATACGGAAATTAAGCCAATACCTAAGTTAAATAAACCTAGGCGAAACATAGTTAGAGTATTAACTTTCGGAATGGTTGTGTCTGATAAAGAGATAGATTGATAATTGTTGCTTGTCATTGTTATTTTTCGTTATTTTTCTCAATAAATTTTACGTCGATGAGCAATTAAGATGAAAGTAACTCTAAGAATAATGAGTTAGGGGTATTGTGTTAAGAGTTAGAAGTTATTAATTATTAATTATCAACTATTTACCTTTGCCCTCCCTCCTAATTTAGGGGAGATAAAGGGCAGGGCTGTTTCAAAGTAAAAAATTAGGTTAACTGAGATTAAGGGAGAGTAAGATATACAAGGATTTTTTTTATTAGTTAAAACTTTATGAATAAAAATCCCCCTATTTCCCGCACTTTTTTTTTCTCGAAAATGAAACAGCCTTGGGGATAAAGAGGGGTTTGCCCTTTTCACCATCACTCTATAGATGAAAATTTATCTCAAACTCAGGTTATATAAATTGATTTTAATTTTAGTTTTGTCAGAGGTTGATTATGGTTAAGTGGTTTCGTCGTGATTTTCTCTCTATTTTGACTTTAGCTTCTGCAGGCACTTTTTTTACTCCTATGATAAGTAAAGCAATTAATTCTGATGATTTAGAAGCAAAAATTTTTCCTTTATTTACGAATTTACCGGGTAAGTCAACTATGAAGATAAAAGCAGTAAGCCAAGGTAATTCTATGGATGTTTCTCTTAACAGTGATATTCCTCTTTTTTGTGGTAGTAGTTTCAAAGTTTTTGTTTTAACGGTATTTTTGCGACAAATGGAGGAAGGAAAGGTTAATTTTGAAGAGGAGTTGGTGATAAACGATGAGATGAGAGTGCTTTCTAGTCCGGTTTTTGGGGGTGTATCGGGCAAAACCACTGCCTTGATTGCCTTAGAGGCGATGATGATGCACAGTGATAATACCGCAACAGATTTGATTATGGCTTACGTCACTCCTCAAGCGGTAAGAGAATTTATTGCGGAAATCGGTTTAGCAAATACTTTAATTCCCGATAGCATTAGTGTGATGTTTTCTTATCTTTTAGGGGCGAAAAATGGCGAGGATTGGGGATGGGAAAAGATAAATCAAGAGATGAATAGTCCTAATTTACCCGCTAGAAGTATTATTAATCAAGAACAAAGCTCGATCACCGAAGGTGCGGCTACGCCGAGCGCATCTTCTACTGATTTTGTTAATTTTTACAGTCGTGCTTTACAGGGAGAGTTTTTCAAACAAGAAGAAACCTTAACGGAATTTAAACGTATATTAAGACTTCCCGCCATTTTAGATAAATTTATTCCTTCTGGGGCGATTGGTTATGTTAAAGGGGGAAGCATCGATTTACAACCCCAATACGCTTTATGTTTGGCAGGGGGAGTTAATTTTTCTGCAGATACATGGGCTTACTATTCCTTTATGATTAATTGGGAAGATTCTACGGGCAAAGAAACCGCCAATATTTCTAGTAATTTCCTCAATTCTGTTAAAGCTAGTCTGAAAATTATTGAAAATGCAATCTACAATGGAAGATAAAGTTTTGTAACAAAATTAACCTTCTTAACTATTGTGAGTTTTATCAATACCTTTAAAGCCGTTGAAAGAGATAAGTTAGTTAATTTATTTATTCTTTTTTTCTGTGCTTTGTTTTTTTGGATGAGTTTAACTAGCCTAATTCCTACTCTGCCTTCTTATCTTCAGAATATAGGGGCAACGGTGAAGCAAGTAGGTTACATTATGGGTTGTTTTGCCATTGGTTTACTTTTATCTCGTGTATGGTTAGGAAAATTAGCAGACGAAGGTTTACAAAAATTTATTAATTATCTTCCTTTTCCTTCTGGGATTAATAATTTTATTCTCCGTTTTTTTCGTCGCTTCTTGGGGAAATTAGTTTATTATCCTAGTCGTAAGGTTGTAATTATCATTGGTACAATTGTCGCTTTTATTGCACCTTTAGGATATTTATTTTTTGATTCTTTATCAGAATTAATGATTAATCGTGCTTTTCATGGAGTGAGTATTGCGGCTTTTACTACGGGTTACAGTGCTTTAGTGGTAGATTTATCACCCCCGAAACAAAAGGGGGAGTTAATTGGTTATATGAGTTTGGCTGTGCCGATTGGAATGGCTATAGGTCCTGCTATGGGGGGATTTTTAGAGGTTTACACCAGTTATGAATTTCTATTTCTCCTTTCGGCCAGTTGCGGTTTAATGGCGTTAATTTTGGCTTGTCAGATTCGAGAGTTAGATTCTCAAGTTGATAAAAATCAAAATATTTCTGTGTCAGGGGAAATATTAAGTAAAGAGTCTTTGATTAACCGTGATTTTAAAGAGTTAATTTTTAGTGCTTCTTTTGCAGTACCTGCTTTAGTTTTACTCTTGATTGGTTGTCTTTTTGGTACTCTAGTCACATTTTTACCCTTATATATTCGAGATTTAGGACTCAACTTTAATGTTGGTTTCTTTTATACTGCGGCTGCGATCGCATCTTTTGCAGTACGTTTTCTTTCAGGGAGAGCATCTGATAAATATGGCAGAGGTTTATTCATCAGTGGTAGCTTAATTTGCTATATCTTATCTATGATTTTCCTCACCTTTGTTCAAGATAATATGATGTTGATTCTTTCGGCAATATTAGAAGGAATAGGTGCAGGTGTATTAGTTCCTATTACCCTTGCTTTAATTTCAGATCGTTGCAGTGCGATCGAACGTGGTAAAGTATTCGCAGTATGTGTTAGTGGTTTTGATGTGGGGGTTGCTCTCGGTGGACCGGTTTTAGGTAGCTTAATTCTTGATTTTGGCTATCGTGTACTCTTTGGTGTGACAGCATTAATGGCGATCGCAGCTTTGTTAATTTTTATCGGCTTTAGTAACAAAAATATAGCTAACTCATGGAAATTTGCATGGGGTATAAGTAGTGATTTATATGCAGTGAAATAATGGCTCTATCACTTTGAGTATGTAAATTATTAGTTAAGGCAGGCAATAGGTAATTATTAAATAATAATTTATAAACTTTTAGTTTTTATTTTACTATAAACACTATTCCATATAAGTTATAGAAGTTATTTCCTATTAATTTATCATAACCACACTCTGAAGAGCCAAAATAATTAATTTTTTATTAAAGTTTCTTGGTAAAATTAGGAAAAAAAAGGAACGGAAAAAATAGAATTAAAATTTCGATTTATAAGTTATAAAAGGTGTCATGGAAAATAAAATCAACTTAGATAATATTGAGGCAATAATCTTTGATTTAGGTGGTGTAATTATAGGTGTAGAAATGGAAAGCCCTTATCAAACACTATTAAAAATTAGCCCTAGAAATGAGCAAGAATTACTGTCTGAATTAAAACAAATAGCCTATGAGTATGAAATAGGAAAAATAGAAGATATAACCTTTTTATCTGCCATCAAAAAAAAAGCACAAATTGATTTAGATTTAGTAGAAATAGAAAATATTTGGAATCAAATGCTAAACTATGTTCCTGAATATATGGGAGAATTACTAGCTAAAATTAAACAGGAAAAAAGGACATTTATTCTAAGTAATACTAATCCCATTCACATCCGAGAAGTAAAAAAAAGATTTGCCCAAAGTGTAAAAGAATATACTTTTGAATCCTTGTTTGAGAAAATATATTATTCCCATGAAATAAGTTTACATAAACCAGATCAAGCAATCTATGATTATGTTGTCAAAACCTCAAAACTTAATCCCCTTCGTACCCTATTTATTGATGATAATTATCATAATGTGATCGAAGCAAAGAAATATGGTTTACAGGCAATACATATGAATCCTGTAATGAATTTAGATAAAATTTTTCCCTTCTATAAATAATTTGCTAATATCTACTATTAAAATCTCACATTTTCCAATCATTAAAGATGAGTATATCGAGCTTGTTCCAATTTTTAATCGGTTTTTTCCTCGGAATAATTCTTTTCACCGCAGGAATTGCAGGAGGCGCATATTTTTTCCTAACCCAAGTCTCAGGCAATCCCCCTAAACCGAGTTTCCCAGAAGAAAACTCCGCCGTAGAAGAAATCCCACAACCTGATGAATCTTCCAATCAAGCAGAAACAGCAACGGAAGAAACAGCCAAAGAGACACAAGAAACCACAACCAATGAAGAAACAGAAGATTTACCAGAAGGAGCTTATAGGGGTAAAGTAATATGGTCTACTGGTTTAAGTTTAAGGGCAGAACCCGGAATCGATTCAGAAAGAATTGGAGGAGTGGGCTATAACTGGGAAATTGTCATTCTTGGAACAAGTGACGATGGCGGTTGGCAAAAAATTCGTATTCCTAGCAGTGGGCAAGAGGGCTGGGTTAAAGCAGGTAATATCGAAAAAATAGATTAACTTCTGCAAAAATCAGGCAATAGGGAACAAGTAATGGGTAACAGGGTTAATATTGGCGTTTTCTTAACAATAATTGATTTTTATTTTAAATTCAGTCAGTGTCTATTAAATTAGGGATTGCTTAAAAGTGTTTGGGTAAAGTGAGGAAAAGGCGAGGCAAGGAATAAGGGCAAAATGTTCCACCTATTAGAAATTAAAAACCCTGAACTCAGAATTCGGATTGTTTAGTGTAGCTTTAGCAAAAAAATCATTGTGGGAACATAAAAGACATCAAATAAATCTAATAAAAATAGTTGAATTTAAGAATTGATCTTACTTTCAGATTTTTTTAATGACTATCTTAGTATTAATATCTTTTAATTTGAAAAATGTATTCTAAATTACACTTTTCTAAGTATAAATAATAATTTTTGATATAAAAATATAAAATTAAACTGCTATAACAATATATTTATTTTTCATAGTAAATCATTTTTTTGTGTGAAATTATTATTATTACTTTGTTTTTTTTCAAAACTTTAACTCTTATTAAATTTTATTTAAAGTTTTTGTCCTAGAATGATAAATTATTAAGCAAAATTTTCCAAAACATATTATCATTACCACTATGATAATATCCTAGTTTTATTAGCAATAAAATTTAGAATTGATCGTCATACTATAATGAGGAGTTCTACCAGTTATGAATAATCAGCAAATTTGTACACCGCAAGGAATAATTGACCACAACAATGAAAGTCTATTTCAAGAAGAGTTATTAAAATTTATTGACAACACAAAGGAAAAGGATGTTGTTGTTGACTTTAAGGGTGTTGAGTTTGTTGATTCTAGTGGTTTAATTGCTCTGGTGCGTATTTATCAAGAAGCGAAAAAACAGGAGAAAAACCTATATCTTTTCAATGTTTCCCCTTCCGTCAGAATGATATTTGAAATTAGCCGTTTAGATAAGGTTATCGGCATAAGAGACAAGGATTATAGGCAACAATTAGAAAGTGACGATTCCACCGACGCAGGCGCACCTTCGGTGAAGGCAGCTTAATACAATATTTCTTTAATAATATTTATTTAATAAATTAAGAGGTGACAAGGGGGATAACCCCCCTGTTTAGCTTTCAGCTATCAGCATTCAGTCAATTATTATCTATTTTTTGTTTTTAATTGTCAACCTCTCTAATGGACTTATTTACTGTTAGTTAGGCAGGAATTTCTTTCAACACTTCTTCCGCCATGGCTAAAGTTTGGTTTATATCCTCTTCGGTGTGAGCAATAGAAGTAAATCCAGCCTCAAACTGGGAGGGTGCTAAATATACTCCTCTCTCAAGCATTCCTCTATGAAAACGGGCGAATTTACTGGTGTCAGCTTTTTTCGCATCATCATAATTATGAACCTCTTCACCAGTGAAAAACATGCCAAACATACCACTAATATTACCGCCAGTAACCTTATGACCAGTATTTTTAGCAATAGTTAATAAACCACTTATTAGTTTATGGGTAATTTCTTCCAAATATTCATAAGTGCCGGGTTTTTGTAATAATTCAAGGGTTTTAATTCCTGCTGTCATAGCTAAAGGATTACCAGACAAAGTACCAGCCTGATACATGGGGCCAGAAGGAGCAACCATTGCCATGATTTCTTTTTTACCACCATAAGCACCCACAGGTAAACCACCGCCAATAACTTTTCCTAAAGTTGTTAAATCGGGAGTAATACCGAATTTAGCTTGAGCTCCACCATAAGATATGCGGAAACCAGTCATTACTTCATCGAATACCAATAAAGCACCATTCTGCTCAGTAATTAATCTTAAACCCTCTAAAAAACCCGCATCAGGGACAATAAAACCAGAGTTACCCACTACCGGCTCAAGAATAACCCCCGCAATTTCATCAGGATGATCGGCAAATAATTTTTTCACCGCTTCTAAATCGTTATAAGGTGCAGTCAAAGTATCAGATGTAACGCTTTTAGGTACTCCGGGAGAATCTGGTAAGCCGAGGGTAGCAACTCCAGAACCTGCCTTAACTAAAAACATATCGCCATGGCCATGATAACAACCTTCAAACTTGATGATTTTGTTTCTACCTGTATAGGCTCTCATCAATCTTAAAACAGAAATACAGGCTTCTGTACCAGAGTTAACAAAACGCACCATTTCAATGCTTGGTACTGCATCAATCACCATTTCGGCGAGGATATTTTCTAAATAACAAGGAGCGCCAAAACTTGTACCTTTTTCCAAAGCCTCACTTAAAGATTTGATGACTTCAGGATGAGCATGACCACAAATTGCAGGTCCCCAAGTCCCAACATAGTCAATATATTTATTTTCGTCCACATCCCAAATATATGCACCTTTTACACGGTCAAAAACAATAGGTTGTCCACCGACAGATTTAAAGGCTCTTACAGGAGAATTAACTCCTCCCGGCATTAATTTTTGGGCCGCGGCAAAGATTTCATCGGATTTAGTAGTTTTGAATGATACTGTATTTACCAAAGTGATCTCCTTCTCTATTCTTTTTTTGGTTATTTATTTATTTATAATCTCTATATTTTACTGACATATCGGTTTTACTGCTAAATCTACCTTTGTTTGACGTTAACTGAGAACCCATATTAGTACATTAAAACTAAAGCGTAAGGTCTTCAAAATCAATTTTAACCTCAGTTCGGTTTAAGAATATTGGATGAGGGTAGGTTTCAGGTGTCAGGTTGCAGGTTGCAGGTGTTAGGGAGATGAGAGGAGAGGGTGAGAGGGGGAAGTAGGGGCTTAGGGTTTTGGGGTGGTAGGGGTTGAATGAAGAAAATACTCATCGTTCAGGCTCTATAAATTCGTGCTAACTTATGTTAAGTATTATTAAAATCATTAAAATTGCCATAATCTTATCCTAATTGTTGCATGAATAATATATCCCGTCGCAGTTTGCTAAAATTATCCGCTATTAGTGGCATTGTTGGTATTCTCGGCTATTCCCGTGTTGTTAAGCCTCAGCCGACAATTCATAAATGGGATACTTTAGAATTACCTCGCTTTTTAAGCAAGCCGAAGAAAGTGGTAGTTATTGGCGGTGGTTTGGCAGGATTGGCTTCTGCCTATGAGTTGAGTAGTCGGGGTTTTGAAGTTACTTTATTGGAAAAATCCCCCCAGTTAGGCGGTAAAATTGCTAGTTGGGACATTCAAGTGGGAAATGATAGTTTTAGGATGGAACATGGTTTTCATGGCTTTTTTCCCCAATACTATAATCTTAAAAGTATTGTAAAAGAGGTTGCGATCGAATCTAATTTCCAATCATTAGAATATTATTCGGTGGTGTTTAAAGGAGATAAATATAAACCCGAAAATTTTCGTCCTTCTCATTCTTCTTTCCCTTGGAATATCGTTGATTTAGCTATTTCTTCTCGCAATTCTCTTCATTGGGGTATTAATTTAACAAATCCTGCCCATTGGCGAGTTTTTCACGCTATTACGAGCTTTAAAATTCCTGACACCTACTATGACCTAGACAATATTTCCGTGGCAGACTGGGCGGCAAAAGGTATTCCCCAAGGTTTATTCGATTTGTACTTTTTACCCTTCGCAAAATCTTCTCTTAATGCCCCTGATGTTCTCAGTACAGGTGAACTAATGCAATTTTTCCACTTTTACTTTTTCGGTAATCCTGAAGGGTTGGCTTTTAACGGCACAGTAGATGATATGGGCAGAAGTTTAGTTGAACCCATCGCCGCTCACGTCGTCAATAATCAAGGTAAAATCATCACTGAAGCCAATATTAGTAAAATTAATTGCCGTTCTGGGAAAATTACTTCTATTGAATATTATCAAGGGGATGAGGAAAATAATGTACCTTTTTGGGTAGATCTCAATCCCCTCTTAAAAGATGAACACTATAGCTATTATGGCGGAGGCGATCGCCTCTTTGCTGTAGTTAAAGATACCGATGAAGCCTTTTCTTTAAGCTGTACTCATCAAGGTTGTATTGTTAATAAACAAGAAGACGGAAAATTTGTTTGTCCTTGTCACGGTGCAGTATATGATCAACAAGGGAAAGTGCTAAATCCTCCTGCAAAACGTAACTTAAAAACTTATAAGGTAATCGAAAGAGGAGAGAATCAAGTCAAATTAGTTGCAAATCAAAAAACCGCCAGTAAACCAAAAACCATTGAAGCGGATTATTTTGTTTTTGCTACTGATGTGGTAGGAACAAAACACCTATTTAATCTCATAGAAGGTGACACAAAAAGTTATCCCGAAACTAAAGCACAAATAGAAAGTTTAGCATTAGCTGACCCCTTTGCCGTTGGGCGTTTTTGGTTAGATAAAGATTTTGAGTGGCAACACAGTAATTTTGCTTCCTTATCAGGCTATCGTCTCACTGATAGTATTACTCTTTATCATCGCATTCAAAATGAATATAAAGCATGGGCGGAAAAAACGGGGGGCAGTGTGGTAGAGTTACACGCCTATTGTTATAAAGAAAAAGAATTTCCTACCCAAGAAGCTATTTTAAATACCTTCAGAGAAGAATTGATTGAGATTGTGCCGGAATTAGCCGATGCGAACATTTTACATCAGCAATTAGTCAACCAAAAGAATTTTTCTGGTTATCCTCCCAATAGCTTTAAAATGCGTCCTTCTACCGAGTCTCAAATTAGTAATTTAATGTTTGCAGGAGATTGGGTCAAAATGCCTTTTCCCTGTGGTTTAATGGAGAGGGCAATTAGTAGTGGTTTGTTGTCTGCTAATGCTATTCTTTATCGAGAGGGTTTACAACGACGAGATTTATTATCTGTTAATCCGTCTGGTTTATTTAGTATTTAACTTGAATTCCCTTGAATTCGATGTAAAATTTTCGGTTAGGGTCAGAAAAAGGAGAAACCCCTCTGTGTCTCCCCTTAAAAGGGGAGAAAGGGAACAGAGAACAATGTTTATTTTGTCACTCCGAACCCATTACTCATCTGTCATAATACGCAAACGAATCATTTTTTCTCCCTCATCATCAAGACGTAACTCGATGACCTCACTGGTTAATTTTTCCAAACAACTAAGAAGCGATCGCAAACTTGGGGTACTACTTCCTGTTTCCACATAAAGGCGATCAGCTATACTACCTAATTTTTTCCAGAGAGTATAGAGTTTACCCACATTCTGCTCTAAATTGGTTGCTTGTTTGACTAAATCAGCCGTCAGACTTAAACAATCTAATCTCAGGGCTTCTTGTAAAGCAGACTCAATATCTACAGCAGAATCTCTCAGGGTTTCTACTTGGGCGGCAGAATCGAGATATTTACTTAAACTTTTCGCCGTTGAAGTCATCTGCTTAACTGTGTCCACATCAGGATTACTTTCAATTTCTTTTTGAATTTCGCTAATTTGTTCTTCTGGTAGTTTTTCTAATTCTTTGACTAAAGGTGCTAAATGACGGGGAGGTAATGAACCATCAACGGCTTTCTCTTTAACACTTTCAGGAATTAAATCCGAGTTCATCGCTGTATATTCATCCGTCAACTGTTTTACTTCTCGACGGGTGATGCGATCGCCTTTTTGTGCCGCTTCGCTGACTAATTTTTGTATTTCAGGCTCTGCTTTGGCGGTTTCTACAAATGCCCGTTTACTGAAATTATTAATAGCGGTAGGTTCTAAATTTCCTTCTTCCAAGAGGGTATCTGCACTATTGGCAAGTTGAATTAAAGCATAGGCTTGACTTTTGGTAATTTCCCTATTTTTTAGCCAATTTAAAAAACCTGTACCTCTGCCTTCTCCGCCGACTTTTTCTCGATCCCGAACAGCCCTTAAGATTCTACCACGCCAAATATCTGTCTGTAAATCGAAGCGATCGCACACTTTCCAAACATCATCAACCTTTTGCAGAAAATCCTCCTCCGCAATTTGATCATCTTCTGGATCGGGTAAGTTAAACTCTAAATCAGCAGGGATGGTAAGAGCTTCTGCAATTTCAACAGGAGAGGGAACAGTTTCCACCATATATATTTATTTTATTGATGATTGTTAGAAAATATTTACAGGTTTTCTTATTGTCTATCTTTACATCCAATCTTGTCAATAGATAATTTTAGGGGCAAAGGTAATTAGTGAATAGTGAATAGTTGATAATTAAGAATTAAAAACTCCGAACACTTATTACTTATTTATTATTTATTACTGGTTTCCCCCTATCCCTTAAACACCCTGACACCTGCAACCCGAAACCTGACACCTCTTAGTGATGAATCTTTGCTAAATCCAATATTTGTGGTATTAAATCCTCTCTTTTAACCGCCATTAGATGGACTCCTTGGCAAATTTGTTGGGCATCTTTGATTTGTTCGGCGGCAATAGTCATGCCTTCTAGTAATGGGTTTTCTGCTTTTTCTAGGCGATTAATAATATGTTCTGGTATTTCTACTCCCGGCACATTTTTATTAATAAATCGAGCATTTTTAGCACTTTTTAACAAGAATATTCCTGCCAAAATAGGTCGATCGCATCCTTTAGCAATTTCATTCATAAAGCGATCTAATTTATCAAAATCTGTAATTAATTGGCTTTGAAAAAACTTTGCTCCTGCTTTAATTTTTTGTTCAAAACGTCTTTGTAACCCTGACCAACTCTTTAGTTGAGGATCAACCGCCGCACCAGCAAACAAGTTTAAATTTCCATCGGGTAGGGTTTTATTATTCAGATCAAAACCTTCGTTTAATTGTCCAATTAACTTTAATAAACGGACTGATTCTAACTCAAAAACTGCTTTTGCTTGAGGGTGATCTCCTGCTTTTAAAGGATCTCCTGTTAGGGCTAAAATATTTCTAATTCCTAAACTATAAGCACCCATTAAATCTGCTTGTAATGCAATGGAGTTGCGATCGCGCCCGGTCATTTGACAAATCGGCTCAATTCCTTCTCGTTGCAACAACACACAAGAAGCAATAGAAGACATCCGCAATACGGCACGACTACCATCTGTAATATTAACTCCGTGTACCCTATCTTTGAGTAAACGGGCAACTTCTAGCATCCGTTCAGGATTGCCACCTTTAGGGGGGGTCACCTCGGCGGTGATGATGAATTCTTTAGATGCGATCGCATTTTCTAGTTTAGTCATTATAAGTGGGTAGGAAAATTAATTGGATATTTAGGTTAAGGGCGAAAGGCAAAAGGCAAGAGGCGAGGAGTAACAAGGGGCTTAAGCCCCTTGCTAATTAACACTAATCCCAATACCCCAACACCCTATTAATAAATCGGTGGTAAATAACCCAAAGCATCTTTAACTCTTTTTAGAGTTGCATTGGCGACATTTTCCGCTTTTTCCCTACCATCCCTTAACACAGAATCGAGATAAGTCTTATCTGCCATAATTTCTGCATATTTATTTTGAATAGGTTGTAATGCTTCAATCACCGTATCCGTCAATAAAGGCTTAAATTTACCCCATCCCATATCCCCACACTCGTCACTTACCTCATCCTTACTTTTACCACTAAAAATGCTATATAATCCCAATAAGTTATTACATTCGGGACGATCTTCACTGAAACTTAAACCCATAATAGGATCAGTTTTACATTTTTTAATCTTTTTCCTAATTTCATCAGGGCTATCTAACAAATTAATCCTACTCAATTCAGAAGGATCAGATTTTGACATTTTATTTGTACCGTCAGTTAAACTCATAACCCTAGCCCCCTCCTTTTTAATCATTGGTTCAGGCACTTTAAAAACGGGTTTATCTTCACTACCAAACTTGTCATTGACACGAATAGCAATATCACGAGTTAATTCTAAGTGTTGTTTTTGATCTTCTCCTACAGGTACTTGATCTGCATCATATAATAGAATATCCGCCGCCATTAGTACGGGATAATCTAGTAAACCCACACTGACATTTTCTCCTTGTTTAATCGCTTTTTCTTTAAACTGAATCATTCTTTCTAGCCAATTCAATGGAGTAACACAATTAAGCAACCATGTTAATTCTGTATGGGCTTTTACATGGGACTGCACAAAAATAGTGGAGTAGTTTAAATCAATACCACAAGCTAAATATAAAGCGGCAATAGTATAAGTATTATCTGCTAATGAAGTGCGATCGTGGGGAACTGTAATAGCGTGTAAATCAACAACACAGAAAAAATTATCATAATTAGGTTGTATTTCTACCCAGTTACGAATTGCCCCTAAATAATTGCCTATGTGTAAATTTCCTGTGGGTTGAACTCCTGATAAAACACGCTTTTTAGTCATGATTCTGTTAGAGGATATATGAATTGGATTTTACTAATGATGAACAACATTTTTCATGTCCAAGGGCAAATTATATCATTACCTCTGTTCAGTTCGATCTAAAAATTAAGATGTAATCAATGGCAATCAACAAGTAATCAGATTAAGAGAGAGTGATGAGAAGATAAGGGGAATGGGTGAGAGAGGGAAGTCGGGGCTTAGGGTGTTGGGATTAGTGTTAATAGGCAAGGGGCTTAAGCCCCTTGTTACCCCCCAAGGCTGTAACCTTAATCGATAATCTTATATCGAACCCAGTTAAAACTCTGCATTCATTGGGGTGCGTGGGAAGGGAATTACATCTCTGATATTTTCCATTCCTGTCATAAATTGAACTAATCTTTCAAATCCTAAACCAAAACCAGCATGAGGAACAGTGCCATATCTACGTAAATCTAAATACCACCAAAGTTCATCGCCATTAATATTACATTCAACAATACGAGATTGTAATACATCTAATCTTTCTTCTCTTTGTGAACCGCCTATAATTTCGCCGATGCCCGGGGCTAAAATATCCATCGCCGCTACGGTTTTTTGGTCATCATTGAGACGCATATAAAAGGCTTTAATCTCTTTTGGATAGTCAGTAACTATGACGGGTTTTTTGAATAATTCTTCAGCCAAGTATCTTTCATGTTCTGATTGTAAATCTATCCCCCACTCAACAGGAAATTCAAATTTTTTCTTGCTTTTTTCTAATAGATTTATTGCTTCTGTATAAGTGATTCTTGCAAACTCATTATTAATGATATTTTCTGCATTAATAAGTACATTTTGATTAATTCTTTGGTTGAAAAAAGCCATATCTTCAGGACAATGATCTAAAACATATTTAAAGACATATTTTAAAAATTCTTCTGCTAAATTTTGATCTCCTTCTAAATCACAAAAAGCAATTTCTGGTTCAACCATCCAAAACTCTGCTAAATGTCGAGAAGTGTTAGAATTTTCTGCTCTAAAAGTAGGGCCAAAAGTATAAACATTTTGAAAAGACATCGCCATAATTTCAGCTTCTAATTGACCACTAACTGTTAAGTAAGCCTGTCTGCCAAAGAAATCATTTTCATAATTAATTTCATCTTTTTTATCTTGAATGATTTTTTCTAAAGAGAGATTTGTTACAGTAAATAATTCCCCTGCTCCTTCGCAATCACTGGCGGTAATAATAGGAGTATGAACCCATAAAAAACCCTTACTTTGAAAAAATTGATGAATAGCATTCGCACAAGCATTTCTTACTCGCATGACTGCTCCAATGGTGTTTGTTCTACCTCTTAAATGTCCAATAGTTCTAAGAAATTCAAAAGAGTGACGTTTTTTTTGTAAAGGATAAGTTTCAGGATCACAATCACCAAAAATGATTACTTCTTGAGCTTGTAATTCTACTTTTTGACCTTTGGCAGGAGAATCAACTAAAATGCCTTTTATGCTAACAGAAACTCCTGTATTTAATCTTTTAATAATATCTTGATAGTTTAGTAAATCTGAGTTTAAAACTGCTTGTAAATTCCCAAGGGAAGAACCGTCATTAATTTCTATAAAAGAAAATTCTTTTAACTCTCTTTTAGTTCTAATCCAACCTTTTACTTCTATTTCTTCTTGAGCTTTTCCGTTTCTCAAAATATTAATTATTCTTGCCATTTTTGCTTATAATTTTGTAGATTATTAATTATGCTTTTAAATTATATCGAAAAAAACTTTTATTCAGCAAATCATTAGATTATATATATATTTATTGTAATTATTAATTATGATTAAATAGTCAAATTTATAGACAGTACTCGTAAGGAAATAAAATACTAATAATATTAGCCGATTTTGTTTTGTAAGTAGCTATCGAGATAGTTTGGATAGTCTCTGAAGAATATGTATAAACAATACAAAATTATAAACAAAAGCAAAATTGAGTATAATTAAATATGTTCCCTAAAAAATAAACAAAAATTTCCTATCTGCAATAATATGACTTCAACCATTTTAGCTAGTACTATTGTTGCTCCGAATAAATCGAGTCAAGTCACTCGCAAACCATATCCAAACTATAAAGTTATCGTCCTTAATGATGATTTTAACACCTTTGATCATGTAGCTAATTGTTTAATCAAGTATATTCCTAATATGACTCCTGATTATGCTTGGCAGTTAACTAATCAAGTACATTTTGAGGGACAGGCTTTAGTGTGGAGTGGTCCATTGGAACAAGCAGAGTTGTATCATCAACAGTTAAGAAGGGAAGGTTTAACCATGGCACCCTTGGAGGCAGTATGAGTAAATCTTCAGAGGGGAGAATTGTCTGGAATCATTCTACCCATTTAGACGGGTTAATTCCCATTTTAGAAAAATTGATTACTTATGAAGGCGTTAAAACCGTTACTCCAGCCGTATTAAGTAGATCGCGATCGCACTCTCCCCATATGAAGTTAAAAATATCCGTGCCGATTCGGGGAGGGTTTAAGCTGATTGCTAGATGTGGGAAAAGTGTACAAGAAGTTTTTGTGATCACAGAATTGGATAAATCTCGACTAGAAGAAATTATAAAAGGTATTCTTTAAAATACAAGTCTTTTAATTTTCTGACACTTCACATTAATAAACTAATTCTATTTTTGCACAATATTTTTTGTTAAGTGAATATAGATCGCATTTTTCTGAATCTTAACTTGAAAAAATGGTTTAAATTTGACTTTATTTTTTTTTAAGAGGGGATTTAATAAATGAATGCAAAACTCTCTTAATCGAATTATTCTAGGTTCAGTCTTTTTTTGTGTCACCATTGTTGTGGCTATTGTTGGCTACATGACTTTTGGCTGGACATTATTAGAATCAACCTACATGGTTGTAATTACTATTTTTGGAGTCGGTTATGGAGAAGTAAAACCGTTACAAACCCCCGCAGAAAAAATTTTTACCATCAGTGTGATAATTGCAGGGACATCTTCAGCTATTTATGGTTTGGGGGGATTTATTTCAATGATTACAGAAGGAGAAATTAATCGAGCTTTAGAGGCTCAAAGACAAAGGAAAACAATTTCTAACTTAGAAAATCACGTTATTATCTGTGGTTTTGGGCATATTGGACAAGTCTTGGCTCAACAACTAGAAGAAGTAGCGGAGAATTTTGTAGTAATTGATAATAACCATGAAATCATTGAATTAGCTAAAAGTCGTAACTACTTAACTGAAGAGGGAGATGCAACAGATGAAAATATTTTAACGAAAGTAGGTATTGATAAAGCCAGAGTCTTAGTAACAGTATTAGCTAGTGATGCTAGTAATGTTTTTATTACCCTCACCGCCCGTGAATTGAATCATAACCTAATTATTATCGCAAGGGGTGAGTTTCCTAGCACGGAAAAAAAACTGCGATTAGCTGGAGCGAATCATGTGGTTTTACCTGCTTCAGTAAGTGGCATGAGAATGGCGAATTTGATTACTTCCCCTAATACCAATGACTTTTTTCAACATCCTGAAGAGCAAAGTTATCTTAATGATTTACTTAAACAGTTAGAGGTGCAGATAGAAGAGTTATCCCTTGCTGATACTTCTCCTTTGGTGGGCAAAACTGTTAAAGAGTTGGAAATTCGTGGAAAGGGGTCATTTTTAGTGGTGGCTATTCGGCGTTACAGTGGAGACTTAATTAGTCATCCTGCCTCAACTCTAATCTTAAATAGGGGAGATATTTTAATTGTTTTAGGGCATCAAGCGGATTTGCCTCAATTTGCCCGTTACTATCGACTTAATCGCTTTTTATCGACTAATCAACATGGATAAACTTTGGGTATTGTTATGTACGGGGTTAGTTTTTTTGATGCAAGCGGGTTTTATGTGCCTTGAGTCAGGATTAACTCGCTCTAAAAATAGTATCAATGTCGCTGTTAAAAATTTTGCAGATTTTGGTATCTCTGTACTGTTATTTTGGGCTTTTGGCTATGGTATTATGTTTGGTGCTTCTCAAGGAAGTTGGTTTGGTGGGGATAATTTCTTTTTCTCTGCGGATACCCAAGGAGATATGACAGTTTTTTTTCTGTTTCAAGCCATGTTTTGTGGTACGGCAACAACTATTATTTCAGGTGCGATCGCAGAACGAATTAAATTCTTAGCTTATACTATAGTTGTCATCTTAGTCTCAGGTTTAATTTACCCTTTTTATGGACATTGGGTATGGAATAGTAGTGGTTGGTTAAAACAATTAGGTTTTATTGATTTTGCTGGAAGCACTGTGGTACATGGTGTTGGTGCATGGGTAGGATTCGCTACTCTGATTATCATTGGTTCTCGTCAGGGTAGATTTAGCGATAAAGGAGAGGTTAATAAAATTCAAGGCTCAAATTTACCTTTTGCCGTGTTAGGTGCTTTATTTTTATGGTTAGGTTGGTTAGGATTTAATGGCGGTAGCACTTTCGCTTTTAACAATCAAGTACCAAAAATTATTCTTAACACTGTATTGGCAGGAGTGGGAGGGATGATAATGGCAATGATTTTTTCTCAAGTAAAAGAAAAACGGGTTGAGGTGGAAGAATTAATCAACGGTTCAATTTCTGGTTTAGTGGCAATTACTGCGGGTTGTCATATAATACCTAATCCTTTGGCGATTATAGTAGGCATGACAGGGGCGGCGATGGCTAAATTTGTTTCACAAGCCTTAATTAGAGCCAAAATTGATGATGCGGTGGATGCTGTAGCAGTACATGGTGGTGCTGGTTTATGGGGTACTATTTCCGTAGCGTTATTTGGTGATTTAGCTTTGATGAAGATGCCTATCAGTCGAATAGAATTATTGTTAATTCAGTTATTAGGTATAGTCATCGCTATGGTTTGGGCGTTTGGTTTAACTTGGTTAATTTTGAAACCTTTAAATCAGATTTTTCCCCTCCGAGTCTCTCTTGAAGCAGAAGAATTAGGTTTAAATGTAGCTGAACATGAAGCAAAAACAGATACATATGAATTATTAAACGTTATGGATTTACAGGCAAAAACCCACGATTTAACCTTGCGAGTGCCGGTAGAATCTTTTACAGAAGTGGGTCATATTGCTACTCGTTACAATCAAGTTATGGATGCTCTTGAACAAAATCACCGTCAAAATATGGAGTCTTTAGAAGAATTATATGCAGTGACGGCAACAGCCGTTTCAGCTGTAGAAAATAAACAGTTTTCCCCTGATGATTTTGATGCTTTTTGCGATCGCCCCGATGAATTAGGGATTCTTGCTCAAGCACTTCAAGAGATGATTACAATTATAAATAATCAACAGGAACAACTACAAATTTTAAGTGGTGAAACTCCAGAAAACCATAATCAAGAAATAAGAATTTTACAAGATACGGTAGTAGAAATTTTAACTACTCGTTTTGGACAAATTACCTCCCAATTAAATGTCAGTATTCATAAAATAAAAAATTTAAGTGAAATAGCCGATTTATTGAAAAAAGCCATCTCTGCAAAATCTATCGATGATTTTTTATAGCAATTCTCATTACTATGAGGCACATCACTTATCCGTATTCGGGAATGGGCAAAGGGCAAACCCCCCTTTATCCCCCCTCGAGAGGAGGGAGGGCAAAGGTAAATAGTTGATAATTAAGAATTAAGAATTAAGAATTAAGAATTAAAAACTCCGAGCATTCATTACTTTCTTCTAAAACCTGAAACCTAAAACCTGAAACCTGACACCTCATCTCCCTCTCTCCTCATCTCCTCATCTCCTCATCCTCTAAACACCCTGACACCTAGCCTTATCCGATATTCATAAACCAAACGGAGGTTTAATACATTTTTCTCTATGGATAGGAAATGTTAAAATAATAAATTAACAAATAATTACTAAAAAGCTATAAAAAGTAAATCAGCAGTTGTGAAGAGCGAAAATATCCAATTTGACAGTATTGAATCCGCCTTAGCAGATATAAAAGCAGGAAAGGCGATTGTAGTAGTGGATGATGAAAATAGGGAAAATGAAGGTGATGTAATTTGTGCCGCCCAATTTGCTACTCCCGATATGATTAATTTTATGGCGGTAGAAGCAAGGGGTTTAATTTGTTTAGCAATGACAGGGGAAAGACTCGATGAGCTAGATTTACCTTTGATGGTGACAAAAAATACTGACAGTAATCAAACCGCTTTTACTGTTAGCATTGATGGGGCAAAACATCTTGGAGTAACAACGGGTATTTCTGCCGATGATAGAGCAAAAACGATACAAATAGCTATTAATCCTCAAACTCAACCAGAAGACTTAGCACGGCCCGGACATATTTTTCCTTTAAGAGCGAAAAAGGGTGGGGTTTTGAAAAGGGCTGGCCATACTGAAGCGGCGGTAGATTTATCTCGACTGGCTGGTTTATACCCAGCAGGGGTAATTTGTGAAATTCAAAATCCTGATGGTAGTATGGCTCGTTTGCCTCAATTATATGAGTATGCCCAAACTCATCAATTAAAATTAATTAGTATTGCCGATTTAATTAGTTATCGCTTAAAATACGATCGCTTCGTATATAGAGAGACAATTTGTAACTTTCCCAGTCAATTTGGAGATTTTCAAATTTATGCCTACCATAATGCTTTGAATAATACGGAACATTTAGCCATTGTTAAAGGAGATATAAACGAATTTTCCCAACAACCAGTCATGGTGAGAATGCACTCAGAATGTTTGACTGGGGATGCTTTAGGCTCATTACGTTGTGATTGTCGAATGCAGTTACAAGCGGCATTGAAAATGGTTGAAAATGCAGGATTGGGAGTAGTTGTTTATTTACGTCAAGAAGGTAGGGGCATTGGTTTAGTTAACAAACTCAAAGCCTACACTTTACAAGATAAGGGTTTTGATACCGTTGAAGCCAATGAAAAATTAGGTTTCCCTGCGGATTTAAGGGATTACGGTATGGGGGCGCAAATTCTTAATGATTTAGGCATTAAACAAATTCGCTTAATTACCAATAATCCTCGTAAAATTGCTGGTTTAAAGGGTTATGGTATTGAAATTGTGGAGCGTTTACCCTTATTTATTGAAGCCAATGACTATAATTCTAATTATTTAGCCACAAAAGCAGAAAAGTTAGGACATTTACTCTTACAAACTTATCTTTGCACCGTTGCAGTTACATGGAAAAATCCCCTTAACTCTGCCACTAAGCGCTATGAAAAACTAGAAAATATACGTTATTTGGTGCGTAGTAATAATTTACTTTTACAGGAAGAAATGCGCCCAGTTTCTATTGCTTTATTTAGTCAACCATCAATGATTTTTCACTTGGGTTTTGATAGACCTAAAATGGTTGAATCTAACTGGTATAAGAATAAAAATCATCCTTATTTGAATGGAATTTTAGAAATAATTGATAAAATCCTTACTTGGGAAAATATTGATTCTGTGCAATTTTTACTAGCTGATGGGGATGATCCTATGTTGGGATTACAGGTGAGATTACAAAGAGAAAATATTTCTAATTATTCTTCTATTCAAGAGTTAACCCCAAAATTAGAAACTCAAACAATTTATGTTTATAAACAAGATGCCTAAAAAATTAAGGCTCTGACCCGGTGATTATGATAAATTAATAGAAAATAAGAGCAACAAAAACTGTTATCACAAAAGCAATCGAACTCAGGTACATTAGTAAGAGCAAGATCAAAAATATAATAATCAATTAGTATATGCGTATTTTAATTATGGGAGGAACTCGTTTTATAGGGGTTTCTCTAACTAAAATTTTAGTTGCTCAAGGTCATGAAGTAGTACTTTTTAATCGAGGTAATAAACCAGCACCAGTTAACGGCATTGAA
This sequence comes from Cyanobacterium aponinum PCC 10605, assembly GCF_000317675.1. NCBI lineage: Bacteria > Bacillati > Cyanobacteriota > Cyanophyceae > Chroococcales > Geminocystaceae > Cyanobacterium > Cyanobacterium aponinum. The sequence continues at coordinate 158,790 of NC_019776.1, read as the reverse complement.
CAAATACACGGCGATCGCACCAATGCTTCAGAATTAAAAGATAAGTTAGCAGGACAAAAATTTGATGCAATTTTCGATAATAATGGTAGAGAATTAAAAGATACAAAGCCTTTAGTAGAGTTATTCAAAGATCAAATATCCCATTTCGTTTATGTTAGCTCGGCGGGGGTGTATTTACCATCAGAACAAATGCCCCATCGAGAAGATGATCCCGTTGACCCACAAAGTCGCCACAAGGGTAAATATGAAACGGAAACCTACTTAAAAGCTGAGGGTGTGCCTTTCACTTCTATTCGTCCTACTTATATTTATGGTTCTGGCAACTATAATGATTTAGAAGCATGGTTTTTCGATCGCATCCTTCGTAATCAGCCTATTTTAATACCTTATCATGGATTACATTTTACTCAATTTGGTCATGTGGAAGATTTAGCAACTGCCATGAGTCTGGTTTTGGGAAATTCTCAAGCGGTAGGACAAATATATAATATATCAGGCGATCGCTATGTTACTTTTAAGGGACTAGCCTTAGCTTGTGCCGAAGCTGTGGGAAAAAACCCAGAAGAAATTGAGATCAAATATTATGATCCTGCTCAATTTAACTTAGAAAAAAGAAAGGCTTTTCCCATTAGAGTTCAACATTTTTTTGCCGATATTTCCAAAGCTCAAAAAGAACTAAATTGGCAACCAAAATATGATTTAATTTCTGGATTAAAAGAGTCTTTTGAAAATGACTATTTAGCTAATGGTAGAGATAAAGTCGATGTTGATTTTAGCCTTGATCAAGAAATCTTAAATAATTAGAAAAAGTAAAAAGGGCAAGAGTAAAAAATTAAGAATTAAAAACTCCTGTACGGGCGAATAGCCATTCGCCCCTAACTTCAAACCCCGAACTCTGAATCCCCATCTCCCTATTTATTACTCCTTATCATCATGAAAATTGCGATCGCACAACTTAATCCGACTATCGGAGACATAAAAAACAATCTTAAACAAATAAAAGAAACTGTTAATATTGCTGAAAAAAAAGGAGCAAAATTAATTCTTACTCCTGAATTATCATTATGTGGTTATCCTCCTAAAGATTTACTTTTAAATAAAAATTTTTTAGGGCAAATGAAAAAAGAATTAGAACAATTTGCTCAAGAAATCAATCCTCAAATATCGGTTTTAATCGGAATTGCTGTCATAAATGATAATGCAGAAAAAGAAGGCAAAAAAACCCTTTATAACAGTTCTGCTTTAATTAGAAATGGAAAAATTGAAACTTTTTTTCATAAACGTCTTTTACCGACTTATGATGTATTTGAAGAAGATCGCTATTTTAGTGCAGGAAATGAGGCTAATTATTTTTATCTTGATGATGTCAAAATAGGCGTTACAATTTGTGAAGATTTGTGGAATCAAGAGGATTTTTGGGGTAAGAAAAACTATACTACTAACCCCGTAAAAGATTTAGTTAATCTTGATGTTGATTTGATTGTTAATCTTTCCGCTTCTCCCTATGTTGTACAGAAACAACAAGTTAGAGAAAAAATGTTGATATATTTATCTAAACAATACAAAAAATCTCTTATTTATGTGAATCAAGTGGGAGGAAATGATGATTTAATTTTTGATGGTAATAGTTTTGTTGTTGATAAAAAAGGCAATATTATTAATAAAGCCAAAAACTTTCAACAGGATTTAATTTATGTAGATTATTGCAAAAAAAATCAAGATTTAATCTCAGAAAATAAGATAAATTTAGTAAATATAACAAAAGAAGAAGAAATTTATCAAGCCTTAGTTTTAGGTGTAAAAGATTATGCAAAAAAATGTGGTTTTAAACAAGCAATTATCGGTTTAAGCGGTGGAATAGATTCTGCTTTGGTGGCAACTATTGCCGTTTCTGCTTTAGGTAAAGACAATGTTTTAGGGGTTTTAATGCCTTCGCCCTACAGTTCAGCCCATTCAATTACAGATGCAGAACAACTGGTCAATAATCTAAGTATAAAAAGCGAAAAATTGCCCATTCAAGAAGTAATGAAAAGTTATGACTCTACTTTACACCCTCTTTTTAAAAATACAGAATTTGGTATCGCAGAAGAAAATTTGCAGTCTCGTATTCGTGGAACTTTATTAATGGCAATCGCAAATAAATTTGGTTATCTACTATTATCAACAGGTAACAAATCAGAAATGGCAGTAGGATATTGCACCCTATACGGCGACATGAATGGCGGACTAGCAGTAATTGCAGATTTACCGAAAACTCAAGTTTTTTCCTTGTGTCATTGGCTTAATCAAGAAAAAGAAATCATACCTCATAATATTCTCACTAAACCTCCTAGCGCCGAACTAAAACCAGATCAAAAAGACCAAGATTCTTTACCCCCTTACGAAATATTAGATGATATTTTAGAAAGATACATAAACCATCATCAATCCGTTACAGAAATAGAAAATTCAGGTCATGATTTAGATACCATCAATAAAGTAATCAAGTTAGTTGTAAGAGCAGAATTTAAACGAAAACAAGCCCCTCCCGGTCTAAAAATTACTGATCGAGCTTTTGGCACTGGTTGGAAAATGCCTATTGCCAGTCGCTGGATTTAATTAAATCAAAAAAAAACCTAGCCCTATGGGCTAGGGGAATTATTTAGTTAAAGCTCCCGAAAATTTGAGAGTTTGCGGTAATTATTATTAACTACGCTTAGAATTTGAATACGGTACGAAGAACACCAACCACAACGGTTTGGTTTCTGCTGTCGTCACTATTGTTAGGATTGAAAACAGCGTAAACACCGGGGGTTAAGGAAATATTGTCGGTTAAAGGATATTTATACTGACCTTCAACAACCCAAGATTGTCCTCTGTCACGTCCAATAGTACCATCAACACTTCCAGCACGGGGAACTTGACCACCCGCAATAGTTAATACAGATCCTTCTTTACCTAAGTCGAGGAAAGAAACATTAGTATTCCAAGTAAATAAGTCTGCGTTATCTCCGTTACGGTTAGCACCGGTGCTGTCAGCAGAGTGAGCTTGAGCGAAAGACCAACCTACCCATCCTGCGAGGTTTACTTTTTCAGCTACACGCCAAGTTGCTTGTAAACCAACGTTTTCAGAAGAAGTAGCCGCACCACTGAAAGGATCACTAGTTCCTGCAAAACCACCGTCTCTGTTTCCAGAACCTAATGCCGCAATTTGACTGGAGATACCATCAGTGTAACGACTTCCAGTACTACCAGTTAAGTTAACATCATCCTGAGAAAAATAGCTGTGTACATAAGCTAAACCAAAGCTAAGAGTATCAGTAGGATGAACCCCTAACTGAACACCGGTGCTATAAGTACCATTGAATAAACCATTTCCTTGAGAAGCATCCGCCGCATTATCTGCTAAATAAGAAGCAGTAATGTCAAAGTTTTTGTTGAAGGCATATTTTAAACCGATACCTGCACTACCGGGTTGACGGTAAATGAAGGGGTTAAAACGGTTAACTCGAGACAATGCACCAGTACCACTACTTTCAGTGTAAGGACTAAAGGTTTCGTAGATGTCCTCGATAGGCATTTCAGTACCTACCCAGAAAGTTGTTTTATCACCTAGCTTGGTTTTGTAATATACACGATCAAGAATGATGTCATTACCAGTATTTTGTTCAAAGTTGAGACGAGCCATATCGCTACCGAAGGCGTTACCCAAACGAACAATGTTACCAGCCGCTAAACGAGTTCTTAAGGTGTCTTTACCAGTAAAGCTAGTATCTAAAGTTAAGCGTACACGATTACTTAAAGTAAATTGGTCATCAATGGAATCAGCAGGAAGGTCTCTTAATCTTTCACCAGCACCAGTTAAGTAGTTTTCATTGAAAAGACCTAAACCGTCAGTGCCGCCTCCTTGACCAACTGCTGCGATAACAACTTCCCCTTTCAACTTGGTAGTGGTGGAGAATTGGTGATCTTCTAAGAAAGCTACTCTACCTTCTAAGTTATCAACTCTTGCACCTAAAGCCGCTAATTCTGCTTCAAACTCAGACATTAAGCGTTTTAATTTTTCAATATCTTCTCTAAGTACAGACTCGCTAGAAGCAATTAAACGCTCCATTTGTTGCATACAAGCGTTTAAACCTGCGGCGAACTCATAACGACTTAAAGCACGATTACCACGGTAAGTACGATCAGGATAACCAACAATACAGCCGTAACGTTCAACAAGACTTCTTAATGCTTCAAATGCCCAGTCAGTAGGAGAAACGTCTCTTAGCTGAGATACAGATGTTACCTGTCCCATAGGCTGGGTTTCATTGTACTGAGAAATCTGGTCAATAGTAGCTGTATCTACTTCGTTCGCATTGGCAGATACGGGAGCTAAACCATTAGATGCGATCGCCATTGCGATCAATGCGGGAGTTGCGATTGTATAGTTTTTGACTAATTTAAACATAATTCTTTTAAGTTTCCTCACACCTTGAATATCAGTCTCTTAATAATTAATAGCACAAAGATTTACTTTTTTGCCATTTTTTCTGTAACTAAGATAACAACTTTTTCATTTTTTTGTCATCAAATAGCTATTATATAGTAAATGAGAAAAAAACTATTAAGTAGCTGAAAAATAATGGTGTGCTTTTTCACCGTCCATCATAAACCTTTAAGGTTAAGGGGGGTTTAACTTCTTCTTTTTTGTGAAACTATGAGGGCTTTATAATCTTTTGTATAGTAGATTTTTCAGCACTATAGAAGTTTATGACTTAATGGTATTAAAATAACTGAACAATGGGAAAAGTAATCCTAATATTTTTAATCAATATCTATCGACAATATATTTCCCCTCTATTCCCTCCTTCTTGTCGTTTTCAACCAACTTGTTCTCAATATGCGATCGCAGCTATTTCTACTTTTGGAGTTTGGAGAGGCAGTTATTTAGCAATCAAAAGAATTTTGCGATGTCATCCATTTCACCCCGGCGGTTATGATCCTGTTCCTTCCTCACTAGAAGAATTACTGTTGAATAATAAAAAAAAGGCAAAAGACAAAGGGCAAAGGTGAATAGTGAATAGTTGATAGTTGATAATTAAGAATTAAGAATTAAGAATTAAAAACTCCGAACATTCATTACTTTCTTCTAAAACCTGAAACCTGACACCTTATCTCCCCAATACCCGAATACCCTAATTCATCCATATAAACTCATCGAACTTTTACCGATCTTCGATCGCTACATAAGGAATACCTCTATCACCGATATAAACTTGAGTAGGACGGAAAATACGATTAACGGCCAATTGCTCTTTCCAGTGAGCCAACCAACCCGCAACCCTAGAAATTGCAAACATAGGAGTGAATAAATCTGGCTTAATGCCCAACTTACGGTAAACTAAACCTGAATAAAAATCAACGTTAGCGTAAATACCTTTATGACCAAGTTTTTCAGTAACCACTTTTTCCACTTCTAAGGCAATATCATAATATTCATCATGACCAGTTAGCTCGAATAATCTTTCTGCCAATTGCTGTAATATCTTTGCACGAGGGTCTTTTACTTTATAAACCCTATGACCGAAGCCCATAATTTTCTTTTTATTTTCAATACAATCTTCAATATAGGGACGTACATTTTCCACTGAACCAATTTCTTCTAACATCACTAACACTTCCTCATTTGCACCACCATGTAGAGGACCTGCTAATGTTCCCACCGCCGAAGCAACAACGGCATAAGGATCAGTTAAAGTTGAAGCTGTTACCATGGCAGAAAACGTTGACGCATTCATAGTATGTTCTGCATGAAGCATTAAGCACACATCAAAAATTCTCGCTTCTAGGGGTTCGGGTTCTTTTTCTGTCAACATATAGAGGAAATTAGCCGCATAATTTAGATTGTCGCTTGGTTGTACTGGATCATTGCCCATGCGCATTTGTGCAAAAGCGGCCACCATTGTGGGTATTTTGGCTAATAGGCGAACTACAGCATCTCTAATATATTCTTCTTTAGCTAAAGCACGACGAGAATAGAATAAGCCCAAAGCAGCAGCAGAAGTTTGTAAGGCATCCATGGGGTGACCACTTTCGGGAAAACACTTCATCATATCTCTAATATGGTATTTAACACGACGATGGCGTGTAATTTCATCTTGGAAGTTAGCAAGTTCATCTTTCGTGGGTAATTTACCCCAAATTAATAGATAAGCTGTTTCCAGAAAAGTGCTTTTTTGAGCTAACTCTTCAATGTTTATACCTCTATATTCTAAAATACCGTTTTTGCCGTCCACGAAACTAATACTAGATTGAGCAACGGGGATTCCTTCTAATCCGGGTTGATATTCGCAAGAAGGCTTTGTCATGTTTATACCTCAAGAAAAATATAATAAAATCAAAATTGATGGAAAAATTAATAGATTTGCATACCCATATTATGGGGAAAATAGGAAAGAGCCCTCACCAAAGGTGTAACAAAATAATTCACCTCTAAAAAAAATAACATTCACTTATATTTTGGTTTGCCCGTGAGTTTTTGAATTAAAAATAAATCATGGGGAAAGTTTATGATTACTCTTATTAGAGGTCAAAGGAGTTAATATACTATAAAATTTATGATGATAAAAGTGCCGACTAATACTTTAGCAACTAATCCATTTTGGACTAGCTAACAAGAATAATTGGGCAGTACCAAGGGGATTGCTTAAGTCAGCTACTTCCAAACCAATAATACCAGCTTTTTTGAGGATTAATTTATCTTCAGTTTTTCCCCAAATAAGTAACTGAGCCCATTCACTTAAATCTGGTTCGTGTCCAATTAGGGCAATGTTTCCCGCAGATTTATAAGGAGAAGTTTGTAACCAGTTAAACCATTCCAGAATATTTCCTTGGGGTATTAGAGCAGAATGTTCGACAATATTTAAACTTCTTTTTGCCTGTTGCAAAATAATAGCGGTTTCTTTTGCCCTAGTGTAGGGGCTTGTGATAATAACATCAAATTCTATATCCAAATTCGTTAATTTTTGGGCAACTTTTTGGGTTTTAGTTATGCCTTTGCGAGTAAGTATTCTTTGAGAATCATTTTTTTCCATCGCTCTTGATTCAGCGATACCATGACGAATTAAATATATCTTCATCTTAAAATTGTGCAAGTTATAAATTTATTTTTGTTGAGAATCAGATTTTATCAGGAAACTGATAATTTTTCTAAAAAAGTAGGATTGACTTAGATTACTTAACCTTGGTCATTTGGCAAGAATATCTAATCTGGGTAGATGGTGAGTTTGACGGTTTTTAATATTCTAAACATTTATTAATCCATCAAAGAGTTGAGAATAAAAAAATCAATTTATGTGCTTTTTTCATCAATATCTATTAGTTTTAACTCCTAATTCCTAACTTTGAACTCTGAACTCAGATAAGTGAGATTTTGTACACCTGAGAAATTGTATTAACTCTTTTCTCTTGTTTGACTTGTGCAAGAAGTCTCATAAAATTAAGCTAAGATAATGGCAATATTGTACGTCTAAGGTGTTTAAAAAATCAAAAAGATTGAGGTTATGAAAGAGCAAATTTTAGCACAGAAGCAATATCCTTATTATACGATTCGTTGGTGTGAAAAAATGGCAGATATTCCTCAATCAGCTTGGAATGCAATGGCTTTACCGTTGAAAACTCCTTTTTTAGAGTGGGAATGGTTACACAACTTAGAAACTTCGGGTAGTGTAAAACCTCGTGCTGGTTGGCAATCTTGTCATTTAACGGTATGGCGGGATAATAATTTGGTTGCTGGTGCTCCTTTATATATAAAAGGGCATAGTTATGGAGAGTTTGTTTTTGATCATCAATGGGCTGATTTGGCTTATCGTTTAGGAATACAATACTATCCCAAATTGTTGGGCATGACTCCTTTCACTCCTGCGGTGGGTTATCGTTTTTTAATTGCTGAGGGAGAAAATGAGTTACAAATTACTGAGTTGATGGTGAATGCGATCGACCATTTTTGTATTAATAATAAATTATCTGGTTGTAATTTTCTCTTTGTCGATCCTCAATGGAAAGAGCTTATTTCTCAATTAGGATATAGTGCATGGATGCACCATAGTTATATTTGGTCTGACCAAAACTTCCATAATTTTGAAGATTTTTTGAAAATATTTAAGTCCAATCAAAGGAAAAATATCAAAAGAGAAAGGAAAGTTGTTGAGAAAGCCGGATTAATTTTAAAAACCTTAGTAGGAGATGAAATTCCCCATTATTTATATCCTTATATTTATCGTTTTTATAGTAGCACCTGTGATAAATTTTATTGGGGCAGTAAGTATTTAACTAAGAAGTTTTTTGAGCAACTTTATCCTAATTATTCCCATCGTTTAATGTTAGCGGTTGTGCATAGAGAAAATGACGATCATCATCCCGTTGCTATGTCTTTTTGTGTGCGGAAAGGGGAGAATTTATATGGGCGTTATTGGGGTTGTTTAGAAGAATATGACAGTTTGCATTTTGAGACTTGTTATTACAAACCTATTGAATGGGCGATCGCACATGGAGTAAAAATGTATGACCCGGGGGCAGGAGGAAGTCATAAGAGAAGGCGAGGTTTTCCTGCCACTCCTAACTATAGTTTACACCGTTTTTATCACCCCAGAATGAATACTATTTTAAATCATTATATTGATGAAATAAATATGGCAACGGAGGAAGAAATAAGGGCAATTAATGAAGATTTACCTTTTAATAAAAAGGAAATAAAAATAGAAATTTAATTATTATTCATAGGGAATTAGGAATTCAAAATAAATAAAAGTTAAACTTTATTCTCAAAAACAATTATAATATTAGTGAAGAACAAAACAAATTATTTTTCATTTTTAGGATTAAATTTTTTTATACTAATTCTACTAAGTATTACTGGTAAATCTTTGGCGAATAATAAACAACGTCAACTGTTAAAATCAGGTAACGTTATATCATTACGTTCTACAAATTACCCTGATAGATATATTCGTCACCGTAATTATTTGGGTCAACTAACTAAAGTAATTACAGAGTTAGACATGAATGAGTCTTTATTTATTCCCAATCCAAGATTTGCTTCAAGGTGCTTGCTATATTGGCAATTGCCGACATTGGATGACTTTCAGAAACACTAGGCATCATCCATTCTTGATCCAATCTGCTCATTTCCAGTAAATCACGAATTTGTTTTGATTTTCCGCAACCTGTACTTTCTGAAACCCCGAAACGTTGATAAAGTTCTGAAGATTTCATATAAGGTTCAAAAGAAGAATCTGCTAAAAAGTTGATCATCCCTAAAGCATGAATAATACCACAAGCCCAAGATTTTGCCTTACCTTTATTTAATGGGGATGGTTGATAGTTACATAAAACGGTGGTTAATTTTCTTGAAAATTCTAAATATTCGTCATTAAGATAATTGCGACAAAAATCATCTGTTAAATTGGTTATTTCATCATATTTATTTTTCATGGAGGGGGGAATGGTGCTTTTCCCAAGTAGTTGAGAAACTTGAAGATTTTTATCAGATGAGACTTTATTCTGACTTTGACCTTGAAGAAATTTTATTAATGCTTCTTCTGATGTCATATCTAATCCTGATTTATGGGCATTCATCAACATTGATTTGACAAAACTACCAGAGCTATCATCGGTCATCATAGCGGTAAATTTATTTTCCAAAGTCTTTAGATATTTGATAATCCCTTTTGCCGTTTTTCGTTTATGAGTTTCTCCCAAATATTGCCAAAAAGCAATTAATTCAGGAATCGCATCTTCCACTTCTTCTTCATTCAAAATCATCAATTTACGGGGGAGGATATATTCCATGATAGTTTTTACATCGCTAACAGTCATGGTTGAAAGGGTATAACCCTCATACATATAACCGAATTCAATAAAGTGGTGAATCCAAAAACCTCCTTGCTCTCTTGTTTTTATATATTCTTGTCCTACGGGAGAATCAACAAAATCCCAAATAGCATCTTCTATATAATCTTCAATGATTTCCTGTCCTTCATCAAAATCAAGATTATCTAGTTTATTAAGCTGAAAAGTCATAATGTGAAATAAAGTAAATTTATTCTCAAACTTTAGCAAATTATTCAGAAAAAAATGACTATTAATCGAGAGAAAAAACAAGAATATCCGCTTCCCCCTGGTAGTTTTGGTTTACCCTTAATGGGTGAAACCCTCAGCTTTATAAAAGACCCAAATTTCGGGAATAAAAAAGAAGCCAAATATGGCTCAATATTCAAAACCAATATTATCGGTAAACCCACTGTATTTATGGTTGGTGCGGAAGCGAATCATTTTATCTTACAAACTCATTTCGATCACTTTTCATGGCGAGAAGGATGGCCTGAAAATTTCCGTACTTTATTGGGAGAATCCCTATTTCTTCAAGATGGAGAGATTCATCAAAAAAATAGACGTTTGCTGATGCCCGCATTTCATGGGGTGGCATTGACTAAATATTTTAACACCATGAAAGAAATCATCGATCGCACCTTGAAAAAATGGGCAGAAATGGGGAAATTGACCCTATTTCCAGAAATGAAAGAAATGACCTTTGAGATTGCTAGTGTGCTATTGTTGGGCAGTGAAATGGACAATCGGGAAGAAATTAAGCTACTTTCTCAAAAGTTTGGCGAATTAACTAAAGGCTTGTTTGCTTTTCCCTTTAATCTACCGTTTACTAACTATGGTAAAGCTCTAAAAGCTAGGGATTTTCTTTTGCAACACATAGAAAAAGAAATCGAGAAACGGAAAAATAACCTAAAAGAAGATACCATAAGCCTACTACTTCAGAGCCAAGATGAAGAAGGCAACCGTTTTTCTGAAGCCCAAATCAAAGTTCAAGCCCTATTAATGCTATTCGCAGGACATGAAACTACAACCTCCATGTTAACTTCTTTTTGTATGGCTTTGGCACAAAATCCCGAAGTGCGGGAAAAGGCTATTTTAGAACAAAAAACTCTGATGGATGAGTCTGATTTTACGATGGAACAGATCAAAAAAATGACCTATTTAGACCAAGTATTAAAAGAAGTAGAAAGGTTATATCCTCCCGTTGCTGGTGGTTTTAGAGGAGTAGTTAAGCCTTTTGTTTATAATGGCTACTATGTGCCGAAAGGATGGCAAGTATTGTATAGAATAGAAAGGACTCATAAAGATCCTAACATCTATACTGAACCGAAAAAATTTGATCCTGAAAGATTCAATAGTCAGAGAATGGAACATAAAAAGACTGACTTTAGTTTAGTGGGTTTTGGCGGTGGTGCAAGATTTTGTCTCGGTTACGCTTTTGCCCAATTAGAGATGAAAATTTTTGCTAGTCTATTATTGAGAAACTATCATTGGCAATTAGAACCAAATCAGGATTTATCTTTAGATCGTATTCCATCTTTACATCCGCGATCGGGTCTTAAAGTAGCATTATACTCAGGAAGATAATAAATAAAAAGCAAAGTTAAAAGGGCAATGGGCAATAATTTGAGTTCGGAGTTAAGATAAAAAAGAAATTTCCCTCTTTTTATCCCCTCTCTCAAAGCAGGGCTGTTTCAAAGTAAAAAATTAGGTTAACTGAGATTAAGTGAGAGTAAGAGATACAAGGATTTTTTTCTATTAGTTAAAACTTTATGAACAAAAATCCCCCATCTCCCTCTCCCCTCATCACCTCATCCCCAAATATTCCAATACCCTAAAACCTGACACCTCTTTCTCAACTCTGAACTTTCCTAATTCATAGGTTTTGTAATCAATCTACCTACGGTTTTATTGTCGGAGGTAAAAGTATTTTGAGCAACCCTTTGAATATCTTGGGCAGTAACGGCAGAAATTTTGTCTAAACTTAAAAACAAATTACGCCAATCTCCTGTTTTCGCTTGATATTCTGCTAATAACTTCGCCATACCTGCATTAGAGTTAAGACTACGCAGTAAACTAGCTCTAGCTTGAGTTTTTACCCTTTGTAATTCTTCTTCTGTGACTAAGTCTGATTTTAATTTTTCTATCTGTTCGTGTAAAGCTACTTCTAAATCTTCCAATTGTCTTTCAGGAGCTAACATGGCATAAAATAACATTAAATTGGGGTATTTGTCTCCGGGAAAACCGTTAAACCCTGCGGCCGAAAGAGCTATTTTTTGTTCATCTACTAAGGATTGATACAACCGGGAAGTGCGTCCGCTACTCAAAATAGAACTGATAATATCATAAACCACATAATCAGGATCGTTAATGTTAGGGATATGGTAGCCTTCTAAATACCAAGGTTGTGAAGGATATTCGATCGCAACTTCTCTTGTTTCAGTTTGTTTTGGTTCGACTATATTTAGTTTAGCGGGTTTGGTGCTAGAAGGAAAACGCCCGAAGTATTTATTAGCCATTTGCTTAACTTCTTTGGGGTCAACATCTCCGACAATGGCAATAGTAATATTATTACCCCCATAGTAACTATCAAAGAAATTTTGTACATCCTCTCTGGTTAAGTTAATAATATCTTCTTCATAACCGATGACAGGGCGTTTATAAGGATGAGTAGTAAAAGCGCTATCTAAAAAGGCTTCTACCATTTTGCCTACAGGAGAATTGTCTGTACGCAATTTTCTTTCTTCAAGAATTACTTGTTTTTCCTGATAAAATTCCCTAAAAACTGGATTCAAGAAGCGATCGGATTCTAAATACATCCATAATTCCAATTTGTTAGAGGGAAAATTGTAAAAGTAAACCGTTGAATCTGCCGAAGTTGCTGCATTTAGACCAACTCCACCTTCCAGCTCTATTATTTGTCCAAATTCATTTTGCTTAACTAAATTATGGGCTTGATTATTTAACTGTTCAAATTTATTTTCTAACTCGGTTAATTGTTCTTGATTATTCTCTTTTTTAGCTTCTTTTATCTGTTGAAAAGTTTTATCTAATTCTTCTAAAATCTGTTTTTCTTTTTCATAGTTGATCGTACCAATTTCCTTCGTACCCTTAAAGGCTAAATGTTCTAAAAAATGGGCGACTCCTGTTTTTCCTTCTGGTTCATTAGCACCACCAACATCCACATAAGTGTTAAAAGAAATAACGGGGGCTTGGTGATTTTCTAAAACGATAAAATGAATACCGTTGCTAAGGGTAAATTCTGTTATGTCTTCTTTTACTTGGTTAAGATAGGGTTCTATGGATTGATTGCTTTCATTTAGGGATATTTTAGCTAAAGCTAGTTCACAATTATTTGTCCAAGCAAAAAAGATTATTAATCCGAAAATAAAGGCTTTATATAAGGGTCTAAAAAACATATAAATTTAGTTTTCAAATACTATTTTGATGAAAATTATAGATAACTATTTATTACTAAAATTATTAAACTAATCTTCTTTTTTAACTACTCTTTTGATTTCGGAATAAAAGCAAGTCTGCCGTACTTGATTATTGTGTTTGAAAATAGTATTTCTTAGGCGTAAATTATCACTGGCAAAATTAATTCTTTCCTCAAGGTATTGATCATCTTTTATTATTCTTAAAATTAATGACTCATCCTCTGCTAAAACATATTCTCCTTTAACTATTTCCGATGAGTTAGTAATTCTGACAATATTACCCTTATTGAGATCATTTTCAGAACGGAATATTAACATTAAACTTTCTCCTGTTTGTTTTGGTTTTCCCCAATCAGGTGAATTATCCCAACTAGATGCGAGCACCAAGGGTGCGGCTACGCCGAACGCACCTAAACTTAAATCGAGATTAAAATGATATTGGTTAGCTAACTGAGTTATTTTGCTATCATCAGCAGTTAAAAGAGTAAGAGTAACATTAGCTTTTGCATTATCTACTTGATTTTGAGGAAGATGATAAGTAGTGCGTTGAGAAAACCAATCACCAACAAATTTATCTAAAAAATTATTAATATCCATTCTTATAAAAAAATCATCATATTAAGCAATGGTAGTAATTATAACCCGACATCGTTCCAGATAATTAACCTGAGTTCGGGATAAATTTTCATCTATGAATGATGGAAAAAGGGCAAGGGGCAAAGGTAAATAGTGTTGGGGTGAATAGTTGATAATTACTCGTTACTCGTTACTCATTACTCCCTTAAACCTAACACCTGCAACCTGCAACCTGAAACCTGACATCTATCCTTATCCAATATTCTTAAACCGAATTGAGGTTAATTAGTGAACTTGGGTTCGGCGATTTCACTGCACTCATTCTGCAAAGGGTACAAAGTTTGGAAATAAGTTTCAGGTGTTAGGAGGCAGGTTTTAGGTTTTAATTACTAATTGCTAATTCTTCAGTGGATTTATGTCAACGCTTCAAAAGCTACCCCTTCAAGGGTAAATTGAGGGAAATTTTCTAAGATATTATTTTTTTCTGTTTCTGTAACATAAATATAAGTACCGGGTTGTTGGGTATTTTGAAAACGGTAAAAGTCCGTCGCCATATTAGCATCTGCGTCATAGGCATAAAAAGCGATTCCTTCTTCGACAAAGTTAGGATTATTTTCTCTAATGCTAATGCTTTCTTCCTCGCTAGCATAAAGATAAGTTCCGGGTACGTCCGTATTTTGAAAGCGATTCAAACGAATTAAAGTATCATTTTCTGTGCTGGAGGCTTTAAACGCAAATCCTTCTTCGACAAAGTTGGTAAAATCTCGGCGGATAACTTCGCTTTCGGTTTCGTTAGCATATAAATAAGTGCCGGGGCGATCGCTATTTTGAAAACGATTAAAGGTAGTGGTTAAAAGGTTTTCAGGTTTATCTGCTGGATCTACTGGTGTACCAATTAAAGGAGGCTCAACGGGATCTGCTAAACCGACAAATTGTACAACTCCATCACCACCAACTATATTTTCTGGATCTGACACAGAACTTTCTCTTGTCCAGTTGTTAGCTAACCAAATATTACCACTAGGGTCAACTTGTACGGCTGTAATATGCTGTAGAGCTTCACTTTCAAAAACAGTGGAATTTCTGGAATTTTCTTGATTGAGGAGTACTAAACTAAAATTATCAAAACCCCCTGCCCAAACTTGATTTCCTGAGTCCACAGATAAGCCCCACAAGCCAAAATTTTCTAAACCAAGGGGAAATTCTTGAGTTTCTTTTGTCTCTTTATCAATGAAAGTTAAACTAGAAGTTGTCCAGTTTGTAACCCATGCGTTGCCCTCTGTATCGAAAGCAACGGTTCTCGGTGTGCCAAAGGTGTGGGGAAAAGGAGGGGATGTAGGGGGTGCGTTGGTGGGAATGTTGTCGATTAATTTGATTTCTCCATCTTCATAGTCAAGGATAGTAACACTACTATTTCCTGCTTGATCATTTGTTACCCATGCCAATCCTTCGTTATCAATGGTAATGTTAAAAGGTTTACCGATGACATCATTATTGGTGAAAGTAACCGCCTGAGATGGATTACCTTGAGGATAAACGGTGACTGAGCCTAAATCATCTAAATCCGCAAAGCCTCCACTATTGGGAATCCAAAGATTGCCTTCTTGATCAATAGCAATTCCTTGGGGGTTATCATTTTCTTGGATACCTGCACTACTCCACAGGTCTAAATTAGCCGTGTTATTTTCAAAGTCAGGGGTAAAACGAACAATAGAACCGTTACCATAGTTAGCAAACCACGCTTTATCATCTGCTCCTACCGCCACTCCGTAACCTACCCCATTAACTAAACTGGTGTCGGGAATGGGACTGTCAATAATAGGACTGCCTAAAATTGGCTCTCCGGCTGGATTTAAAACTGTTATCTGACTGGCTGGGATGCGTGCTGCGCAGCAGATCCCTTCGGGATCGCCTTCTCCATTAAGAAAAGACTGATAATCCCAATTGTTAGCAATCCAAGCGTTACCCTGACTATCAAAAGCCATTCTACCTACCGCATACATCCCACCTGCGGTATAGTGAAGGGGAATAGGTAAAGTGGTGCGAAATTCCTCTAACATAGGTAAAGGATTAGAGGCAGATTCTGCTAAACGGAAAAAACTTCTAGCATTGGCTTCACTCAGAGTTTGGTTTAATTCTTCTGCTAAATTAAATAATGCCTCAAAAGTGCTTTCAGGGCGATCGCCGTTTGGTAAAGTAGTTATATCAAAAAGAGTATTGCGATTTTGCTCAGTAGCGATACTAGCAGATAAAGTATTAACCAGAGTATTAAAAATTAACAGGGCTTCTTCATTATCTTCATTGGCAATAATTACTCCTGCCTCACCCGTTTCAATATTGGCAATATTCGGCACAATGGAAAAAGCATTATCCAACCCCGGAGAAGGACCAAAAATAAAACCTTCATCGCTGATAAACTGAGCTAAAGCATAAGTGGAGGCGATAGTAGTTCTCTCATTGATAGTAATATTTTGACTATCTGAATTAGGATTAACATTACCAATGGCATTGATTAGGATAACTTCACTATCTTCAGCATTACTTTCAGAAGCAACAATATAAAAAAGATCATCTTCACTAAAATTGTCTAAATTAAATTGAAATGAACCATTCCCATTAGTGGTAGTTTGTCCAACAAGATTAGCCTCTTTTAAATCTGATTTATATACCAATACCTGTCCGAATCTGATACCCTCGCCATTGGCAATAACTTGCCCATTAAGTGTCGTCATGATCAAAAATTACTGGTTTTTAGTTTTACATTGACCTCATTCTAAGTATTTTTATTCATAGACAAAGATATTCTTAATATCCCTTAACCTATTAAACCTGAGTTCGGGATAAATTTTCATCTATGAATGATGGAGAAAAAAAGGCAAAAGGCAAGAGGCAAGAGGCAAACCCCCCTTTATCCCCCCTCGAGAGGGGGGAGGGCAAAGGAAAAATTAAGAATTAGGAATTAAAAACCCCGAACACTCATTATTTATTACTTATTACTCGTTACTTATTACTTTCTCTCAACACCTGCAACCTGTAACCTGCAACCTGAAACCTGACACCTACCCTTATCCAATATTCTTAAACCGAACTGAGGTTAGAGGTTAATTGAGATAAACTTCAGTGGTTCTGATAGAACTATGTTCAAACGATTGTTGCAACAAAGATAAATTGTAACGATTCTTAATGGAAGTGGTAGCATGGCTATGTCTAAATTTATGGGGTGTTATTCGTGTCTTAAGTCCTTAACTTTTAAGGGTTAACAGGGTGTTTTTATCGTACGTAGTAAAAACATAGTCTATTACTTCTTTCTTCAATTTGAGTAGTTCAACAACAATAGTGAAAACCTATATTTTTATAATTGCTTGTTTATGCCGATAACAATACCGATAGTTATACCAATAATTAATATATCTTATCCCGATAAACAATAATTTTTAAACCGATTGTTGTACCAACATAACTCAATTTACTGATAAGATAGGAGTAGCTAACCGATAACAATACCGATTATTATACCGATATGGCGACTAAAAGAGTTAATAATGAGTTTCATCGTTTGGATGTTAAATTGCCCATTGATGTTTATGAGCAAATATCCAAAATAGCGGTTAATAGTTTTTCTGCAAGGATTCATCACATCAGTGGAAAACCAGAAATAACACAGACTTTAATTTATCTTTTAGAGCTAGGGATACAATCTTTTCTCGATGGAAATGAACTGATAAAAAAGTATGATACCGATAAATATACTGATACCATACCGATAACTGAGAAAGGGGTAAAGCAATTAATTAAGGAGGAGCTAGTACCCATTCAATCTAGGCTCAATGAGCTATCAGAGGCCATTCATCGGTTAACTTATACCGATAATAATACCGATATTCTATCCATAGCGGTGAATGAAGGAACATTGGCAAAAATAGCCGATAACAATACCGATAAGTATGCCGATAAAATAGAAATAGATACCGATAATATTACCCCTTCAGAATCGCTTAAAGGTTCTTAGTGAACCTCTTTCCTAACTTCGTTCGAAGGGAGTGCATGAGCGTTTTTTGCGTTCTCCTCTAGCTCTAATTCTCATTACTCATTATCCATTTTTTATCGATTCTAATTAATTTGTAGGCTTTTTTTTCTGATAAAATATCGTAGTTTATATTGTTAATTTCACTGTTATTTAAGTAGTTAGATTCTCCCAGAATAATTATAGTGTCACTAGGCATTGTTTGAGTTTTCAAAAACTCTTTTAGTTCTGATGTGTCATAAATAAAATTAATGTTTTGGTTACTATAATAAACGGTACTATAACGAGTAAAACCGAGTAAAAACACTTCTTCTTCTGGTTTGATTACTTGGGAAATTTGTTTTGATATTTCTCTAAATTCTAGTTGTCTTTCTCGATCTAAAAGAGGAATTAACGGAGGAAAAGTTAGGGTAATAAAACTGAGAAAAGCGATAAAATTAGCACTCCAAAGCCATTTTCTTAGCCTCTGTTTAAATAATAAATAAATACCGAAGACAGCCCCTGTTCCCCAAGAAATTGCCGCCATAATGGGGATTCCTGATTTTACTAAATTTTCTGCTAAGGTGGGTGCGGTGGGATCTTCTCCTACTAATTTACCACTAATTCCAGATGCGATCGCAAGTATAATAAGAATTAAAATATTAACAATACTACTAATTATAAATAGCCAATTATTTTTATTTTTATGGTTTTTATTTTCCCTAAGTTTTTCGCCCCAAAATAAAGCTAAAATAATTACTACTGCGGGAGTAATAGGAAGAGTATAACCCTGTAATTTAGTATCGGCGGAAGAGAAAAAAACGAAAGTGGTAATAAACCACGCAAAAGCATATATTCCTAAGTGAGAGTTACGGGCAGATTGTCTTACAGCTTGAATACGCCAACAAGATAATTGAATGACGGCGATGGGGAAATAAATTGACCAAGGTAACATTAATACCGTAGCCCAAATAATGTAATAGTACCAAGGTCCTGGATGGTTAAAAACAACTTCTGTAAAGCGTTGAAAGTTACTTTCTAGGATAAATTCATTGATAAAAATTTCTCCGTCAAAAATGGTAGCCATGATATACCAAGGGAGGGCAACGAGCAAAAATAGAGTTAATGCACGAAAAGGCTTTATTTCCCAGAAAATTTCCCAAAATTTGCCCACATAGATTAAAAAAGCCCCTATTCCTAACACTGGTAAAATAACACCAATGGGACCTTTGATTAAAACTGCGATCGCAGCTAAAATGGGAGAGAGACAATAATAAACCGTTTGTTGCTTTGGTTTCTCAGGTTGAGCATAACCCAGAAAAAAAGATAGCATGGACAAGCCAACAAAACTAGATAGCAACATATCTGACACTGCCACCCTACCCCAAGCTATCCAATAGGGATTTAATGCCATAATACCTGCACCAATCCAAGCGGTTAACCATAACTGTGGCGAATTAATTTCTGGTTTTTCACCAATAAAGCCAAAATAACGTAAAGTATAAAATACCACAAATACAGATGCGATCGCACTTAAAGCTACAGGGAATCTAGCCGCCCATTCACTGATACCAAAAATTTTAAAACTTAGTGCCAGAAACCAATATCCCCCCGCAGGATAAGAATAAAAATAATCTCCATTCCAATGGGGGCTAATCCAATTACCTGTAAGCACCATTTGACGGGCAACTTCTACATATAAAGCCTCTGTTTTGTCGATTAAACCAATGTTTCCTAAACCCATCAAAAAAGCTAACCAACAAACAATACCGATACAGATAAGAGAAACTATCCATAATTTTTGTGATTGTTTATGCCATAACTGCTGAAATTGCAAAGATTTATCCTCCCTGTAAGTTAATTTGCATCTAAACTAAAAATCATAGCTTAATTCTTTAACGCTCAAATTTTCTCCCCTGTTAAAAAGATTGCCAATTTTCAGCAATAAATTTTTCTGCTTGAATTAAAGTTTCAGGTGTACCAATATCTAAAAAAGGAGCAGAAGTAATATGAACTTTTATCTTACAACCTTGACTTAGTAAATAAGGAAAAATATCATATTCAAAACTCAATTTATTATTTTGAGGAAACTTAGCTAAAACATCATTTTTAAAAAGATATATTCCGCCATTAATTATACCTTTACCGTCTTTTTTTTCGGCAAAACTAATTAAATTATAATCATCATCAAATTTTAAAGAACCATAACGGGAAGCATCTTCTACGGTTAAACCTAAAATAACCCCTTCTACAGTGTCATCATTTAAACATTCAAAAAAAGGTTTTAAATTGCTAAAAATAAGAGAATCTCCGTTTGCTACTAACCAATAATCTGTATAACTTTTATCTTGTTTAACTGCATTAATAAAGCCGCCTCCAGTACCTAAAGGCTCTAACTCTTCATAGCATTTGATAGATAAATTATCAAATAAACTTGTATTAAAATAATTTTTAATTATTGTTGATAAATACCCTGTAGAAAGAAGAAAATTATTGATATTTTGTTGATGTAAATAACGAATAATCCACTCAAGAAAAGGCTTATCTAAAACCTTTGCCATCGGTTTAGGAATATCTGGTAATAAATGTTTTACCCTTGTGCCAAATCCTCCTGCTAAAATAACGGCAGTAATTTTTTTTTCTTGGTTCACAAATTTATTATTCATGTTAATAATATATTGAGTAGAAATAAGTGATGATTGGTGCGGATAGTTAGGGTTTTAGGGGATTGGGGTATTAGGAAGTATTTTATTTCATCTGACACCTGACACCTTTTCCTAAGCAATAATTGACACGACGAGAAGTGACAGAGCCACTATTATCGATAATTAAAACCAATTAAACCTAAATCTAAATATTTTTTGATTCGTAAAATTTTGCCCTCTAAACAAGCACTAAAAGTAAAAAAATGTCTAATTTGATTATTGGGAATTTTGCCTTTTAATTCTAGTTTAAAATAATTAGGTCTTTGGCGAGATTGACCTTGATTTATTTTGACAATAACTTTTTCTTTATACTTAGAAGAATAAGCAATATCCCCTCGAATAGAAAAATAATTATCAGGTAAAATTTCTGGAATATTTGTTTGAGGTTGATAGATTCCTGCTATTTGAAAATGAATATTATCTGTGTCTGGAATAGTATGAGGATAGACAACCCAATTTTGTACTTGGTCTAAATCCACATGATTTTTCACCGCACCAATGGTTTTTCCTAATAGTACAGTATTAAAAGTTTGATTGTCAGCAGTAGTAATAATTCCTTTAGTTAAAGCATTTTGCGAAGGTTCATATATTCCTTGAATGACACCTATTGCTCTATATTGTAAGGGATGATCGGGAATGCCAATAGCAGGATGATCTAGGAGAAAAGTAGAATCGGGGTTAGAATTAGCAGAAAAATCAGAAGAATTAATGACGCTCACACTCTCTATATCAGATGAAAAAGTTAAGATGAAATTAGTAGGATAAAATCAATCGCCTCTATTGGCAACGGTGAAAAACCCTTTTCCTAGAATATAACAACTAGATTGAACATAATCAATTTAAACATCAATTAAAGATAACAAATCAAAGTGGGGGGCAAATGAACACGGCAGAATTATTAATCAAATGCTTGGAAAATGAAGGAGTTGAATATATTTTCGGCTTGCCCGGAGAGGAAAATCTGCATATTCTTGAAGCCTTAAAGGAATCCTCCATTCAATTTATCACCACTCGCCACGAACAGGGAGCGGCTTTTATGGCTGATGTATATGGACGTTTAACGGGCAAAGCAGGGGTTTGTCTTTCCACCCTCGGACCAGGGGCGACAAATTTAATGACGGGGGTTGCTGATGCCAATTTAGATGGAGCTCCTTTGGTAGCAATCACAGGGCAGGTGGGGACTGATCGTATGCACATCGAGTCACATCAATACCTCGATCTTGTGGCGATGTTCGCTCCTGTCACTAAATGGAATAAGCAAATTGTACGACCGGGTATAACTCCTGAAGTAGTAAGGAAGGCTTTTAAGGTAGCGGAGAAGGAAAAACCCGGGGCGGTACATATTGATTTACCTGAAAATATTGCGGCGATGGAGGTTCAAGGTTCTCCTTTACGTATCGATAATCGAGAAAAAATCTATGCTTCTTTTAAAAGTGTTAATAGTGCGGCAGTGGCGATCGCAAAAGCTAAAAATCCGTTAATTTTGGCAGGAAATGGCACAATTCGAGCAAAAGCGGCGGATGCGTTAACCCAGTTCGCTACAGAGTTAAATATTCCCGTTGCGAATACGTTTATGGGTAAAGGTACAATTCCCTATCTTCACCCTCTTGCATTATGGACAGTAGGTTTACAACAGAGAGATTTTATTACCTGCGCTTTTGAAAAAAGTGATTTGGTGATTGCGATTGGTTATGATTTAATTGAATATTCTCCAAAACGCTGGAATCCCGATGGCACAATTCCCATTGTTCACATTGCTGAAACTTCTGCTGAAATTGATAGTAGTTATATTCCTACGGTGGAAGTAATTGGGGATATTAGCGATGCTTTAAATGAAATTATTAAAAGATGCGATCGCACTTCTAAACCTTTACCTTTTGCGGCCACTCTCAAACAGGAAATTCGGGAAGACTACGAACAATATGCCCATGATGAGGGATTTCCCATCAAACCGCAAAAAATTATCTATGATCTAAGACAGGTAATGGGTTCTGAAGATATAGTTATTTCTGATGTGGGAGCTCATAAAATGTGGATGGCAAGACACTACCACAGTGAAGCCCCTAATACTTGTATTATTTCCAACGGTTTTGCAGCTATGGGTATCGCTATTCCCGGTGCGATCGCCGCTAAGTTAGTTCACCCTGATAAAAAAGTAGTAGCAGTAACGGGAGATGGGGGCTTTATGATGAATTGCCAAGAATTAGAAACCGCCTTAAGGGCAAAAACTCCCTTTGTGACATTGATATTTAACGATAATGGATATGGCTTAATTGGTTGGAAACAAATGAATCAATTTGGTGCGACAAGTTTTGTTGATTTTGGTAATCCAGACTTCGTTAAATTTGCCGAGAGTATGGGTTTAAAAGGCTATCGTGTGGAATCCTCCGAAGACCTCATTCCTACCCTTAAAACTGCCCTTGAAGACAATGTTCCTGCGGTGATAGATTGCCCTGTGGATTATCGTGAAAATATCCGTTTTTCTCGTAAGTCAGGGGACTTAAGTTGTCCGATATGGGAATAAAAATAACCTCTGTTCGGAGTTAAGGTATTGAGATATTTGAGGATGAGGTGATAAGGAGAGAGGGAGATGAGGGGAAGGGGTGAGAGGGGGAAATGAGAGTTCGCTGTGCTTGTAAACTCCCTTCAGTCGTGAACGGAGTTTTTAATTATTCACTATTCACTATTCACTATTCACTATTTACCTTTGCCCCTTGCCTTTTGCCCCTTGCCTTTTGCCTCTTGCCTCTTGCCTTGTCTTAACTACTAATTACTAATTATATTCTCTTGCCGAGTATCGTAATAGGACAATTTGCCTAAACATCATACACACTATACAATAAAAACTTTGAAACTTATGTCTAAATCAATAGGGTTTTATCTTCCCTTAAGGTAATTGTGTCAATAAATTGACAAATAATAGTTATTTTGATGGTGAAGCGAACTCCTTATTTACTTCTATAAGGCTTGGACATAGGATAATTAAAAGAAATTGATAATATTAATAACTAATAGAAAGTAAAGTGAGACAAATTATTATTGCTGGTAACTGGAAGATGCACAAGACTCAAACAGAGTCTTTAGAATTTTTACAGGGTTTTCTTTCTCATTTAGAAGATACCCCCGAAGAAAGAGAAACAGTGTTATGTGTACCTTTTACCTGCCTAAATTTCATGTCGAAAAATCTTCATGGCAGTCGTGTTAAGTTGGGAGCTCAAAATATTCATTGGGCAGATCAAGGGGCATTTACTGGAGAAATTTCTGGGGAAATGCTGAAAGAGTTTGGTATTAACTATGTCATTGTTGGTCATAGTGAACGTCGTCAATATTTTGGTGAAACTGACGAAACAGTTAACGCTCGTTTATTAGCGGCTCAAAAACACGGTTTAACCCCTATCTTATGTGTGGGAGAAAGTAAGGCTCAAAGAGATGCAGGGGAAACAGAGGCGGTAATTTCTGCTCAAATTGAGAAAGATTTGGTGAATGTGGATCAAAATAATTTGGTAATTGCCTATGAGCCTATCTGGGCGATCGGAACTGGGGATACCTGTGAAGCGGCAGAGGCTAACCGAGTTATTGGTTTGATTCGATCGCAGCTCACGAATAAAAACGTTACGATTCAGTATGGCGGATCTGTGAATCCTAAAAATGTTGATGAAATCATGGCACAACCTGAAATTGACGGTGCATTAGTTGGAGGAGCAAGTTTAGACCCTGAAAGTTTTGCTCGTTTGGTTAACTATCAATAGGTAATGGGTTCGGGGTTAGAAAAGAGGTGTCAGGTGTCAAGTTGCAGGTGAGGAGGAGATGGGGAGATGAGGGGATGGGGGGAGAGGTGGCAGGTATCAGGTGGCAGGTGTCAGGTTTAAGGGAGTAATGAGTAACCAGTAACGAGTAATTATCAACTATTCACTATTCACTATTCACTGTTAGATGACTCAATCTTTAACTATCCGCAATTATCATTTTGAGTGGGGTAAACGTACCTATTTAATGGG
This sequence comes from Cyanobacterium aponinum PCC 10605, assembly GCF_000317675.1. Lineage (NCBI taxonomy): Bacteria > Bacillati > Cyanobacteriota > Cyanophyceae > Chroococcales > Geminocystaceae > Cyanobacterium > Cyanobacterium aponinum. The sequence goes on along the minus strand of NC_019776.1, from coordinate 134,216 downwards.
TATTCTCAATGTTACTCCCGACAGTTTCAGTGATGGGGGAAATTTTTGTTCTGTGGATAATGCGGTTAAACAGGCGTTAAAAATGGTCGATGAAGGTGCGGATATTATTGATATTGGAGGGCAATCCACTCGCCCAGGGGCAAAACAAATAACTCTCGAAGAAGAATTGAATCGGGTTATTCCTGTGGTTCAGGCTTTACGGCAAAAATCTGATATTCCTATTTCCGTTGATACCACTCGCTCTGAAGTTGCAAAAGAAGCGATCGCATCTGGTGCGGATATAATTAATGATATTTCAGGGGGAACTTTTGATCAGGAAATGCTACCCACAATCGCAAAATTAAATGTACCGATTATTTTAATGCACATTAAAGGTACTCCTGAAACTATGCAAAGTTTAACAGATTATCAAGATTTAATAGGAGAAATACAAGACTTTTTACAAAAACAAATTAATCAAGCAACTAACTTAGAAATAAAAAAAGAACATATTATTATCGATATTGGTATTGGTTTCGCAAAAAACTATGAGCAAAATATAGAATTACTAAGAGCAATTAGTCAATTTAAATTAATGAATTTTCCCCTGTTAGTGGGAACATCGAGAAAAAGTTTTATCGGCAAAATTTTAAACCAAGACGATCCCAAAAAACGAGTTTGGGGAACTGCCGCCAGTTGTGCTTATGCTATTACTCAAGGAGTAGATATTCTCAGAGTTCATGACGTTGCACCTATGTACGATATTGTCAGAGTAACAGATGCTATATCCCGAAGACTAAATTAACTGAAGTAACGAGTAATGAGTTTTTAACTATTAATTAACCTGAGTTCGGGATAAATTTTCATCTATGAATGATGGAGAAAAAAAGGCAAAAGGCAAGAGGCAAGAGGCGAACCCCCCTTTATCCCCCCTCGAGAGGGGGGAGGGCAAAGGAAAAATTAAGAATTAGGAATTAAAAACCCCGAACACTCATTATTTGTTACTCATTACTTTATCTCAACACCTGCAACCTGCAACCTGAAACCTGACACCTACCCTTATCCAATATTCTTAAACCGAACTGAGGTTAATGACAATTATCAACTATACACTATTCACTAATTGCCCTTCTCGTTCTAAAGGTGATGTTATAATGTTGAAAAATGAAACTTTTATGAGTACAGAAAAAGTATCAGATAATCAGCAAACATCAGAAAATTATCAACAAGTAAATCAACATCGCCCTCAATTTAGTTTTCGGCAAATATTGAATATGAATCTAGGTTTTTTAGGTATTCAATTTGCTTGGGGGTTACAAATGGCAAATATGAGTGCTATATTTGAGTATCTAGGGGCAGACGCTCATCAGTTACCTATTCTTTGGATTGCCGCACCTTTAACGGGTTTATTAGTTCAACCAATTATTGGTAACTTAAGTGACTATACATGGACTCCTTTAGGTAGGAGAAGACCTTATTTTTTAGGAGGAGCGGTTTTAGGTGCGATCGCACTTTTATTTATGCCTCATTCTCCCAGCATTTGGGTGGCGGCTATTCTACTATGGCTATTAGATAGTAGTGCTAATATTAGTATGGTTCCTTTTCGAGCCTTTGTTGGTGATTTACTGCCTCAAGACCAACGTACAAAGGGATTTGCGATACAAAGTGTTATGGTGGGTATGGGGGCAATTTCAGCTTCTGCCCTGCCTTGGATTTTAAGTCACTTTTTTCAAATAGATAACACCACTAATGCTCTTCATCAAATACCCTTAACCGTTGAATATTCCTTTTATACTGGTGCAATTCTCTTTTTAGGAACAGTAATTTGGACTGTTATCACAACTCCAGAATATCCTCCTCAAAACTTAGAAAAATTTGAGCGCCTACAGGAACAAAGAGGAGGAATTATGAGTAGTATAAGAGAAAGTTGGCAATCATTGCAAAATATGCCTTCTACTATGACTTATCTAGCCAAAATTCAATTTTTTACATGGTTAGGTATATTCTGTTTTTTTCTTTACTTTCCCCCAGCCGTAGCTAGAAATATTTTCGGTGCAACTAATCAAGGTTCACTGCTTTATAGTGATGGTATTGAATGGGCTGGAGTCTGTTTTGCTCTATTTAATGGTGTATGCGTTATTTTTTCCTTTTTGTTACCTAACTTTGCCAAAAAAATAGGTCGTCAAACAATTCATTGTTTATGCTTATTCTGTGGTGGTATTAGTCTTATCGCTTTACTATTTATCCACGACAAGTATATATTACTATTCTCCATGTTTGGTTTTGGTATCGCTTGGGCCAGTGCTTTAGTTATGCCCTATGCCATGTTAACCGAATCAATTCCCCCTCAAAGACGAGGCATTTATCAAGGAATCTTTAACTTTTTTATTGTTTTACCAGAAATTGCGGTTTCTCTGTTTTTTGGCTGGATTATGAACTATTTTCTCCATGACAATCATCTTTTAGCCGTTGTTTTAGGAGGAGTTTTTCTGATTATTGGTGCTGGTTTTACTCTACCTAGAGTGGAAGGGTTGAAAGCTATTTTTCCGCAAAGTTCCAATTAGGAGTAACGTCAGTTCGGGTTAAGGCAATTTTATTGTTATTTCTAAGAAGCTATAAGGTTTTCTGACTAGGAGAAAATAACGCTTTCAGCTTATCCAAAGCTCAGGTTATATTAACTCAGAACCCCGAACTTAGGTTTATTCACTATTCACTTTAGAGAGAGTAGCTACTCCTACCGATAGTAATTTGTGTTTAGTTAAAACTTGTCGGGCTTCATTAACGGTGGTGCCTGTGGTGTAAATGTCATCTACGATTAGGGTTGGGTAACTTTTATTTATTGTGGCTAAATCCTTCCCTATTTCAAAAGCCTTTGAGATATTTTTCTTTCTAGCAGAGGGATTTAAACCAAACATTGCTGTTGTATCTTTCACTCTTTGTAAAAGATTTGGCTTAAGAGAATAACCTGTAATTCGAGTAAAACCACGAGCGATTAATTCGGCTTGATTGAATCCCCTTTGTTTCAATTTTTCAGGGTGTAGAGGAATCGGAATTACTGTTAATTTTTTATATTTCTCTTTGTTTCCCGAATCAAGCCATTTTTTTCCTAACCATTGACCCATTAACACCCCTAAATTTCTATTGCCATTATACTTTAAAGATGCGATCGCTCTTTTTAATGTGCCATCATATTTTCCCCATGCAAAAATAAGAAAATTATCAGATGTTAATTCTTGGGAAGAGTCCAGTTGACAAAGATCTATTTTTTGTTGACAATAAGAACAAATAATCTTTTCTGCTGTGCGTTGACAAAGGGGACAATTATCCTTTAAAAATAACGACAAAAAATTATTTAACATTACCTTAATTTTTACTGATTCTTGGCAAATAAAAACTTATTAAAAAATGGAAATAAACTTCAGAGAATTTAACCCTTTCGATTTATGGATTTGGTTAGAGTTTGATCATGTTCCCTCAGAAATGGAAAAGCAATATGTAGAAGAATTATTTAATTCGTGGTTTTATATTGGTAAATTAGGGGGTTTTAACGCAGAAAATTTACAAATTCAAGATACGGGAATTGATATTAGTTACCTACAGTATGATTATGATTTTGCGGACAACGCCATGATGTCTCCTATGCACAATATGGGAGAATTTGAGTATGTGGGTAATTGGGGAAGATGTTGGTTTGATTTAGGCACAAGTGACTTAATTGCTCTTGATGTTTTAATCAATTCTCTCCGGGAATTAGCAAAAGAATATGTTGGCATTATTCAGTTAATTATTGGCGGTGAAAATGAGGATTGGACAGTAGAAAAAAGAAATGATTTTGATGATTAAATTATCTTTTTTTATGCCTTAAAAGTTATTCTTTACTTAATTTTTCTCCTACTTTTTTGATCAACCAACTTAACAATGCACCTGTGAATAAGATTCCAATGGCTGGATTGAAAACAGGTTGCCAAAGTTGATACCAAATATCCCAACCCAAAGAAATTCCTAAAGAACGTCCCATAAGTGCGATCGCAAACCAAAAAAAGCCAATAATCACAAGAAATACATCGGCGATTAAAAAGCGATCTAACCAGAGTAACAATTTTTCTTTCATAGTAAAATTTAGGGTAAAATCTTAAATCCTAAAGGTCATTGTATAATTCTGGTTAAAAAGAATACTAGATTAAAAGCAATAAAAATTACTTATATAAAATCAAAAACTATGGACTTAAAAGCCTTAATCCGAGATATTCCAGATTTTCCTCAGCCCGGTGTCATTTTTAGAGATATTACCACATTATTAAAAGAACCAAAGGGCTTGAAATACGTCATAGACTCCCTTGCATTGGAGTGTGAAAAATTAGAGAACACTCCCGACTATATTATCGGCATTGAATCAAGAGGATTTATTTTTGCTCCCGCTTTAGCTTATCATTTAGACGCAGGATTCGTTCCCGTACGTAAAAAAGGTAAACTGCCTGCAGATGTACATTCCATCGAATATCAATTAGAATACGGTACAGATACATTGGAAATTCACCAAGACGCTATACCATCCGGCTCGAAAGTGATGATTGTAGATGATGTGATTGCAACAGGTGGTACAGCGAAAGCAACGTCAGATTTAGTTCAACAGATTGGTTCAGAACTTGTAGCCTTTGGTTTTATTGTAGAATTGACAGGATTAGAGGGTAGGAAAAAATTACCTGATTTACCCTGTATTAGCCTTGTTGAGTATTAAAAAAATTAACAATCAAATTTTCTCCCTAATCCTAATCCCCCAAGTCATCAACACTCCTTATCCTTAACCCCGAACTCTCCAAATTCCCTTAAACTCTACCTCTCAACATCATTGCCATTTCATTGCGAGTGGGGGAATGTTCAAGGGCGGTTTCTTCGGTGATTCTTCCCTCTTGATAGAGATTAAATAAAGATTTATTCATCGTCACCATTCCATCATATTCTCCATCTACCATTAATTGAGCAATTTCTTCATATTTGTTGCCGGTAATGTAATCTTTTACTGTTTCCGTATTGATAAGAATATCGTGGTAAGCGGCTCGTTTGCCGTCAGTAGTGCGACATAGTCCCTGTGCAATCACGCACACTAAAGACTCTGCGATCGCAGATCTAATGGCTGGTTGTTCCTCGGCAGTGTATAAAGTGAAAATACGTTCTAAGGTTTTGATAGCACTGTTGGTATGTAAAGTACCCATAACTAAGTGACCTGTTTGGGCGGCTTTAAGTGCCGTGTTAACGGTAGATTTATCCCGCATCTCACCCACTAGGATGATGTCAGGATCTTCCCGAAGTGCCGCTTTTAGGGCATTATCAAATAATAGAGTATTCATTCCTACTTCTCTTTGCTTAATCAAAGACTTACGACTTTTATGGACAAATTCCACAGGATCTTCAATGGTAATAATGTGCTTAGGAAATTCATTGTTGATATAGTCAATCATTGCCGCTAGGGTAGTGGATTTACCCGAACCCGTAGGACCTGTGATCAAAATTAAGCCTTTATGAACCTCACACACATCTCTGAAAACAGGAGGAAGGCGTAATTGTTCCATAGAAAGAATTTTTAAAGGAATTAAACGCAATACTAAAGCAGGACCAGTTAAAGTATCAAAAACATTAATCCTTACCCTGGCAAAGTCATATTGAGTCGCCCCGTCAAATTCTAATTCCTTCTTAAATCTCTGGATTTCCTCCTCTCTCATAATCTCTCTTAACCAACTCATAAAAGTATTAAGGTCGATTTCTGGGTATTGCTCCAAAATTATCATCTGACCTCGATCGCGCATTCTGGGTAATTCACCCACCCCTAAATGCACATCAGAATAGCCATTATCAAAAGCCAACTTAACCAATTCTCGTAGAGAAGGTTGTCCGGGGGATCTCCCCACCGATGCTGAAGGGCGAACCCCTGCCTGTGGCCCCGGTCTTAAATTAGCTTTCTGTACTGTGCCACCTCGGCGTACATCTGTTTCTCCCGGTCTAGCGGTGCTACGAGGAGGACTTAAAGGAGGGGGAGTTAAAGGGGGATGGGTTAGGGGAGGTGGAGCGGGGCGAACATTTTTTGCCGATGGAGAGGGGCTACTAGAGGGTTGAGAAGAATTAGTATCTTTTCTTAGCCCCGGAGGCGGTGGTAAATTGGGGCTTTTTCTTCCCAAAGGAGGCATCATATCAGGAGAGGTGATTTGAGTTTGATCTTCAGATTCAAAATCGTCATCATCGTCAAAATCAGGGGCATCAAAGTCAAGAGATTGAGAAGAAAGGCTTTGGCTATCATCCTCCAGAGAGGGAAATTTACGATTACTCATTCTGGTTTCATCATCAGTTTCTGTTATGCCCTGACGTTGAGTTGGGGGTATGATGGGAGGAAAAGGTAAAGGCTGTTTTTTAGATCTATCAGAGGATTGGGTCATAGCTATTTTTCTCTCAGCTTAGAATATCTCTTTTTCTCAATTCTACTGACATATTCTCTGAATTTAAAGTAAATCTTAACAATACTATAGTAGTTGCAAGAGACAAAAGTGAATAGTTGATAGTGAATAGTGAATAATGACCCTGAACTCATTACTTATTGTTGATTCCCTTGTTATCATAAATGTGCAGGAATAAGAGATGAGATTAAAATTTTAATGAGGTAGAAAAATGAAAAATAACAATAATCCCTATTTCCTCCGAGGGATAAGTAAATTATTTGTTGCAGTTACAAGTATCATGGTTATCTTGCCTGTATCTGTCAACGCCCTTGAATTTCCTAGCGCTCCTGAGAGAAATCCCCCTAAAAGTACGGCGGCGGGTGGACGTAGGGGCGGTTGTGTTCAAGGTGATTTACCGATAAAAGCTATTACCCCCGGAGACGATAACAAAATTAAAACTATATCTTCTCAGCCTCCCTTTTATATTTATATTCCTAAAACTAAGGCAGATTCTGCACAATTTCTAATTAAGAGTGAAGATGGAACTCAATTAGATTTTCAGGAAATAGCCATTGAAAATGGAGATTACATTATTGAAATTAATTTATCTGACCAAATAAATATAACAGAGGGTCAAACCTATACTTGGGAAATATCATTAGTCTGTAATCCCATGTTTATTAATAGTGGTAATTATACAAAGGGTACTATTGAAAGAGTATCCCTAGATGAGTTAACACAAACTCAATTAGAAATGACAGGGGATACCCTAGATAAAGCCCAAATTTTTGCCAATGCTGATATTTGGACGGAAACTTTGATTAATGTTATTGCTGTTAAGGAGTCACAACCCCAAGAGTGGATTGAGTTGCTCACTTCTGTTGGTTTGCATGATTATGCTGAAAAAAGTTTTGCTACAAATTAAAGGAAATAAGGGTTTCTTCGCCGTTGACTAAATAGTCGGCAAAGTATCGGGCAAGGGGAGGCACGAACACAAATGGACTGGTAAACCCAGAAAATATAGACAATCCTTCTATTTGTCCGATTTTTCCCACTAAAAAAGGCATTCCTTCTGTAAAGGCAACTTGGCAATTATGCCATTTTCCCGATAGGTTAGCCAAGGAAGGTAAAATAGACGCGATCGCATCTCTGAGTCTTTTTTCACTGATGACAGAATCAATGGGAGAATTAAGATTAGGAATTATTTGACTGATTTGTCCCAAACAAAAGCTACCATCAAGAAATTGAATTGCTCCAGCTTCTAACACATCTCCATATAGAGTATTACTTTCTTTTTGCCATATCTTTTCTGCTGATTGAGCCACTTGTTTTTCTGTATCAAGACGTTTCATTGTACAAGGCATAACCAACGTTTTTAGTTTTACGGGAGCAGGAGGAGTCATAATTAACTGGGCATGACTAAAATAAAGAGGTAAATTTATCCCTAAATTTTGCAAAATAGAACGAGAAAAAGCTCCTGCACAAAGAATTATTTGACTAGCAGAATAACTATTTTTTTCGGTTTTTACCCCTATAATTTTATCTTGGTTTTTCTCTACAGAAATTACTAATTCTTGCTCAACTTTTCCTCCTAATCTCATCAACGCTTTTTGATAAGCAAATATCATTTTCTCTGGTTGAACATGACCTTGAGGAAATCTTAAACTACCTGAAATAGCATCAATATTAATTAATGGTTCAAGGGAATTAGTTTCTTTTTTATCTAATAATTTTGGGGCAATATGAAATTTTTGATATTGTTGAAAAGTGTTTTCAGGATCTTGATTTTTATCAATAGTAAATAGTAAATCTAATTCTCGAAAATCAATGTTATAGTCTAACTCTTCTGTTAAATTACGATAAATATTAATACCTTCTTGGCATAATTTAATAGTTGTTTCATCTGTTCCGCACCAATAAGAAATTCCCCCATAACTATAAACTGTAGCATTATTAAAAATGGAATCTTTTTCTAATAGCAAAACTCGCAGATTTTTTTTAGCTAATTCATAACTTAAAACAGAGCCAGTTAAGCCCCCACCAATAATGATTACATCATAATTATTCATAGAAAATAACAGTAAAAATATCTTTAGACTTTCAGCATATATTATATATAACCTCTGCTCGAAATGAAATTTTTTTGGCTAAAATAAAATGTAAAACAGTAGGTATTGAATGATATTCAATCTATACAGGCTAAAGAATTATATAAAACTTATCTTCATGGATTTTTGTTTCTTTTAACACATTGATTAATCCCTAAAATTTTCATTGATTAAGAAAAAAACGTGTCATAATTTGAGCAAATCTTGAAAATCACTATCAATCCTGTGATGAGTTCCGAAAAAATTAATTTACTCCTAATTGAACCACAGAAAGGTAATTATAGTTTAATTCGCAAATTACTCACACAAATAAAATATGCAGATTACAGTTTAAAATGGTTTAAAAATATTCAAGAAGCTGCGGTGAGCGCATCTCAATTTTATGACTATGATGCTTATATAATCAACTCATCAGCAAATAATATCAAACAATGGTGTAAACAACTTTTTCCCTCTCCAATAATTTTACTCACCGAAGACATCGCAACAGGTAGAAATTTTTTACATCAAGGTATTAGCGATTATTTAGTAGTTAATCAATTAAATTCCGTTTTACTAGAACATTCTCTCCGTTTATCTCTTGAAAATAGCCGTTATCAAAAACAATTAAAACAAAATACCATAAACTATCAAACTACTATTGCTCAAGAAAGAGAAAAACTAAAACAGATTATAATTTTTCACGAAGATACAACCCTACGCAAACAAACTCAATTAGAATTAGAAAGCCAAAAAAAGAAATATAAAACAATACTCAAAACCGCCATGAATGGTATTTGGATTGTTGATGTTGCCACAAATCCTCCTCGTCTAGTGGAAGTCAATGATGCTTACTGTTATATGAGTGGTTATACCAAGTCAGAATTACTGTCTATGTCAATTTTAGACATTGAATATGATCTTAATCCTAAAACCCTTCAAGAAAGGACGGAAATGATTATCAAATCCCAAAAACTTTGTTTTGAAACTAAACACCGACGTAAAGACGGCACAATGATGGACTTGCTAGTTAGCGTCAACTATATTAAAGAATTTAACTTAGTCGTTGGTTTTCAGCAAGACATAACAGAAAAAAATAAAGTCCAAAATCAACTTTTAGAAACAAATGCAAAGATGAGTGCCATCTTTGACGCACTGCCAGACTTATTCTTAACTATTTCTTCTCAAGGAATAATTATTGACTATAAATCTTCTTCTCGTTTTAGTAACTTATATCTATCGGCTGAAGTATCTTTATCTAAATCGATTATGGATGTTTTTCCCGATTACTTCTGTCAAAAAATATTTGATGCCATAAAGTATTGTCAACAAACAAAAGAAGTAGTTAAATTTGACTATTGCATACTTAAAGACGGAAAAATAAACTATGAAGAAGCAAGAGTAGTTGCTTTAAATAACCAAGAATTTTTAATAAATATTCGTAACATCACTCAAACCAAATTAGCTGAAATTGCACTTAAAGAAAGCGAAAATCGTTATGCAGAGTTAGCAGAATCTTTACCTATAGGTTTATATCGCAATAATACAGAGGGTCAATGTATTTATATTAATCAGAAAACCAGTGAACTTTTAGGCATTAGTTTTGAAGAATGTTTAGGAGAAGGGTGGGCAAAACGACTTCATCCAGAAGATGCCCAAAGAATTTATGAATCGTGGATGAAAGCCTTTAAAAGTAAATCTTATTGGCAAGAAGAATATCGTTTTTTACATCCTAACGGTAAAGTGGTATGGGTGATGGCAAATTGTACTTTTACCTACAATGAAAAAGGGGAAAATACTGGCTCAATTGGAGGATTAACAGATATTACGCCCCTAAAAGAATTAGAGCAAAATTTACAAAAATCACAAAAATTCATCGAAACTATTATTAACACTATCCCCTTTCCCATTTTTTGGAAAGACAGAAATAGTATTTTTCTTGGCTGTAATCAACTACTAGCAGATATTCACGGTTTATCATCAACCAACGAAATAATCGGAAAAACCCCTTTTGACTTTGCTGTTACAGAGGAGGAAGCCCTAAAGTACATTGAAGATGATAGAGAAGTGATAGAATCCAATCAAGCAAAATTATTTATTGAAGAAACATTCACTTTAGATAATGGTGAGCAACTTTGGATAGAAACTCATAAAGCCCCTTTGCCTGATGAAAAGGGAAATATTATTGGCTTAGTGGGAATGTTTAAAGATATAACAGAGCGTAAACAAACAGAAATCGAATTAAAAAAAGCAAAAATTAAAGCCGAAGAAGCCTCCCAAGCAAAAAGCCTTTTTTTGGCAAATATGAGCCATGAGTTACGCACTCCCCTTAATGCAATTTTAGGCTTTACTCAACTAATGAGCCTTGATGATGATATTTCTCAAAGACATAAGCAATATATCAATACTATTAGTAAATCTGGGGAACATTTATTATCACTTATTAATGAAATAATAGATCTATCAAAGATAGAATATGGTAAATTAAAAGTCAATAAATACTCTTTCAATTTTCTGGATTTTCTTAATAACCTCGATGAAATTTTTACCCTAAAAGCTCGAAACAAAAATATCGATTTTATTTTACATAAACAGTCTGGTTTGCCCGAATATATAAAAACAGATCAAGGAAAACTGAGATCTATTATTACTAATTTGATTAATAATGGGATTAAATTCACTCGTCAAGGTTCAATAACACTCACTGTTAAAATAATTAATGACGATAATAGTCAACAAGAAGATAATCAAAATGTTAATATTTATTTCTCTGTTGAGGATACTGGGGCGGGTATTCCCGAAAATGAACTAGAAAAAATCTTTAAAGTTTTTACTCAGGGAAATAGGGGGCAAAATTCAGGAGAAGGAAGTGGTTTAGGGTTAGCTATTTGTAAAACATATACTAATTTATTGGGGGGATATATTAAAGTTAGCAGTAAACTCCATTATGGTAGTAAGTTTGAATTTAACATTATATGTCAAAAAGTAAAATTTACTGATTTAGTTAAGGGCAATAACATTGTTAAGATCGTTAATAACGACTCTTTTATCTCAAAATATAGAATATTACTACTAGAAAAAAACTCCGTAGATATTCAAATTATTCGTCATCTTTTTAGGGGAGCGAATTTTGAGCTTAGAGAGGGCAAAAATAGACAAGAAATTCTCGATATTTATCAGCAATGGCAACCAAGTCTAATTTTAATTTCCGTTTCGAGTTTAAATAGTAAAAATATAGAAACAGTAAAAATAATTAGAAGGTTAGAATTCAATTATTCATATCAGACTAAAATTGTCGCTTTAACAACTTTATCGTCAACTAATGAACTTTTAACGGCGGGTTTTGATGATTTTATCTTAAAGCCCTTTGATTTTACTAATTTTTGGCGAAAAATAGAATTATGTTTGAATATAGAACTTAAGTGGCAAAATGAAATTGTTGATCATGAAAATAATAAAAAGACGATTCGATTAAAACCTGAAAATTTAGTCTTTATGGGCTATTCTTGGCGCAAAAAACTTTTTTATAATTCTTTAAGTGCCCGAAGTAGTAAAATACTAAAGACCATTGAAGAAATTCCCTATAACTATCAACAAATAAGAGAGTCTCTAAAATTATTGACTGATCAACTTAACTTTGAAGAGTTAATGTATTTGAGTAACATAAATGACTACTGATAGTGGTGCGAATACAAGTGACGGCGGAGATAACCAAAATTCAAAAAGAGGTGATATTTTAATTGTTGATGATCAAATTGAAAATATCCAATTTCTTTCCACGATGTTGATGGATAATGGTTATGAGGTGAGACAAGTATTAAGTGGAAAACAGGCGTTAAAAGTAGTTGATTATGATCCTCCTGAATTAATTTTGTTAGATATAATGATGCCTGAAATAGATGGTTATGAGGTTTGTCGTCAACTAAAGAGTAATTCTCGTACCTGTCAAATCCCCATTATATTTCTTAGTGCTAAACAACAATTGTCGGAAAAAATTAAGGGTTTTAAAGTGGGGGGGGTTGATTATATAACTAAGCCTTTTGTGGTGGCTGAAGTAGTTTGTCGTTTGGAAACTCATTTAAAAATTTATCGTTATCAAAATCTTTTAAATCAGGAAATAGTTGCCCGAAAAAAAGTTGAACAACAGTTATTAATTGCAAATCAAAAACTGGAACAAATTGCTAATATTGATGGTTTAACGGGGGTTTATAATCGTCGTTATTTTAATGATTTATTATCAAAAGAATGGTATCGTTTATGTCGAGAAAAGCAACCTTTATCAATGATTATGGTTGATATTGACTGTTTTAAGGAATATAATGACACCTATGGACATTTACAGGGTGATGAAGTTTTAAAGGCGATCGCATCAACCCTAAAGTCTAGTTTACAACGCTCCAGTGATTTTGTTGCCCGTTATGGGGGGGAAGAATTTGTGATTCTCTTACCTAATACTGATTTACAGGGTTCAATCACGATATGTGAGAATATTTCTCTAAAAATAATGGAATTAGCTATACCCCATCGGGGTTCTAGTGCCAGTAATAGCATTACGATTAGTATGGGCGTTCATTGTCTTATTCCCTCTGCAAAAATTAATCCCTATACTTTAATTGATAAATCAGATGATGCTCTTTATCTGGCAAAAAAAGAGGGTAGAAATTGTTTTCGGTATAGTGTTGACTTAGAATAATATTTAACCTCAGTTCGGTTTAAGAATATCGGGTAAGGGTAGGTTTCAGGTTTCAGGTTTCAGGTGTTAGGATGTTTAGGGGATGAGGAAGAAACAAGTAATGAGTGATAAGTGTTCAGAGTTTTTAATTCTTAATTAAGAGGCTGTCTTTTGCCTCTTGCCTATTCCCTAACTAAATGAGAAATCATAGTCTAAATACTTCTTTGCCGTCCGCAATCACTACTAAGTTAATTTGTAATGGTCCTGAGGTATAGGTTTCACTGGCGGCGACAGTCAAAATTTCGTCAATAGTTTGGTCTGAAGACTGTAATTCTTCGATAAAGTTAACAAGGGAGGTTATTTTGCCATCCCCGATAAAAATTTGTCCTAATATTCCCTCTCTACGAGCTCGGAATTGGCTAACGGAAATGAGAAAGTCTAGTTTTTCTTGTAATTCGCCACTGTTTAAATCTTGTTCATCAATAGAAATAGATGCGATCGCTTCATTTTTTTGGTAGATTATTTGATTAGGGGTAACATCTCCAAAAATACGGATTCTTTCTTCTCCTTGCACATAATTACCAGCCGATAAAATTCTCACTAAATATTGCCCCGGATTGGCTAATTGTTGTTTCATCTGTTCTACTTGCCCCCTAGTTATCTGTACAAACCTTTCTTTGGGGGGCTGATTACCATAACCAATAATCTGCATCACATTGCGATTGGCTTGACTTAAAATAGCATCCACTAACTCGCTGATGTCTGTATCTTTTTTGATTTGTACCAAAGTAACGCTTAATACTTGTCCTTTAATAACAGCAATGGGTCTTTCTCTTAAATCTTGATAAGTTTGGTAGTATTGTTCGAGAATTTCCACTTCTTGGCGGTAAAATTCCAGTTGACCTTCTAAAGAAGCTAATTCCCGCTCTTTTGCATCTAATATATCATCCGTTTGAGAAATGAGGCGATCGAGTTCTACTATTTGCTCATCTCGGCTACTTATTTCTGATTCTAACTGTTTTTGTCTATTTTTTAACTGTTCAAGGCTGATTTGTTGTTGTTGTAAAATTGCCTCTTGCTGTTCAATTTGTCCTTGTTTTTCTCGTAATTCTTGATCTCTTTGGGCGATGGATTGTTCTAACTTTAAGCTCTGTTGTTGAATTTCATCTTTTTCTATTAATAAATCTTCTTTTTCTTTAATAATTCTTTCTACTTCTTTTCTTAGTTTTTCTGTTCTACTTTGAATTTCTCTAACTTTTTTTTGAGTTGTTGACAATTCATTTTCTTTAACATTCAACTGATTTAAGACAGTGTTTTGTCTATTTTTAGCCTCTAGCAGAGCTTCTTCTACCCTTTCTTTTTCCGCTTTTACCGTATCTAATTGTTGAGTAATTTCTCGTCTTTTTTTGAGAATTTCATCTAGTTGAAAAACCCCCTGACGCAAAGATGCACTTAAACTAAATAAAATAATTAAAGTAGAAGCAGAAATTAATGTTCCTGTACCGATGGTAATTAAAACAGCAGTTTGTTTGGGTCTTAATTGAAAGAGTCTTAATCTTGCTTTTCCAACCCTTGTACCAATGCGATCGCCCAATGCTGCGATTAGTCCCCCCAAAAGTAACATCGCTATGATTAAAATATAAGCGCTAGTCATTAGTTAATAATTTGTGTAGTTAAAAATCAAAAAAATGATTATTTTTTGTTAGTAGAGGTGGGAGGAAATAGAGGAAAAACTTATGCAAATTGCTGACTAAGGGCAACAGGATTATGTACTGTGATTTTTTTCTTATTGATAGTAATTAAATTTTCTTGTCTTAATTCTCCTAATAAACGAGTCACCGTTACCCGTGTTGAACCAATAGCCTCTGCGATCGCCTGATGAGATAATTTTAAATCAATAGTAATACCGCTAGGGCTAGGAATACCAAAATCTCGACAAAGAATCAATAAAAAACTAACTAAACGAGAAGCCATATCACGATGAGCTAAAGTTTCAATCATCATCTCTGTTTGCAATATGCGAGACGATAAGCCTTGT
Organism: Cyanobacterium aponinum PCC 10605; assembly: GCF_000317675.1. Classification (NCBI taxonomy): domain Bacteria; kingdom Bacillati; phylum Cyanobacteriota; class Cyanophyceae; order Chroococcales; family Geminocystaceae; genus Cyanobacterium; species Cyanobacterium aponinum. The sequence goes on along the minus strand of NC_019776.1, from coordinate 119,012 downwards.
AACATCAATCGAGACAACTCAGGATTTTCTTTTAAAGAACGCTGAAAATGCTCGATAGGAGCGGAAAGTAATTCCACAGGAGTAAAAGCCACCGCATGATAGAAGCGATCGGATTTTTGCCCAGTAATCAAAGACAAGACCCCAAAAACACTATTTTCTCGCAACAAAGCCACGGTAATCTCTTCCCCTGCCTCATAAACCCGTGACAACTTGACAGCACCTTTCATTAAAAAATATACTCTTTCCGCAGGGTCACCCGGAAAAAAAATTGTTTTACCTCGTTCAAATTTTTCCACCACAGGGGTATAAATTCCCGCCCCAATTTGACGAAAAACTGAAGCTAAGGGTTGTTCAGACATAGACAATGATTGCATAGGGATAATTAACTTAAAAATAAAATTAAAAATGGCTCGATAAACGACCCTTTCTATAAGAAAATAGGAATAACGAGAAAACCGTCTATAACTTGATCAGTTTAGCGAATAATTGTCCTTAAATTACAGAAAATTAGATTCAAAATCAAGAATATGTTAGATTTGACAGGAAAAAACGCCTTAGTAACAGGTATTGCTAACAATAAATCTATTGCTTGGGGTATTGCTCAACAACTACATAAAGCCGGTGCAAATATTGGTGTTACCTATTTACCCGATGAAAAAGGACGTTTCGAGAAAAAAGTTGGAGATTTAGTAGAACCTTTAAACCCCAGTGTTTTTCTTCCTTGCAATGTGCAAGATGATGCTCAAATAGATTCTACCTTCGATCAAATCAAAGACCAATGGGGTCATATAGACATTTTAATTCATTGCCTAGCCTTTGCGCAGAAAGAAGACCTATCGGGAGAATTTAGTAATACTTCTCGTAATGGTTTTCAAACAGCCTTAGATGTCAGCGCCTATTCACTAACCCGTTTAGTGCAATCAGCGAAACCCTTATTTCGTGAAGGTAGTAGTATCTTAACCCTTAGCTATCTTGGGGGTGTAAAAGTTATCCCTAACTATAATGTCATGGGTGTTGCTAAATCCGCCTTAGAAATGAGTGTTCGTTATTTAGCCTCCGAATTAGGCCCTATGAATGTGCGAGTAAATGCGATTTCTGCAGGCCCCATTCGCACTCTTGCCTCTTCTGCAGTAGGAGGAATTCTTGATATGATTCACCACGTGGAAAAAGTTGCACCCCTCAGACGCACTGTTACTCAAACTGAAGTAGGGAATACCGCCGCTTTTTTATGTAGTGACCTAGCTAGTGGTATTACAGGACAAATTATTTATGTGGATGCAGGTTATGAAATTATGGGCATGACAGAGTAAGTATTGAGTTAGAGTGTTAGGGGATTGGGAGATAGGGGGAGAGGGAGATGGGGGGATTTTTGTTCATAAAGTTTTAACTAATAGAAAAAAATCCTTATATCTCTTACTCTTACTTAATCTCAGTTAACCTAATTTTTTACTTTGAAACAGCCCTGCTTTGAGAGAGGGGATAAAAAGAGGGAAATTTCTTTTTTATCTTAACTCCGAACTCAAATTATTGCCCATTGCCCTTTTAACTTTGCTTTCTCCCCCGCTTTAAACCTCGATAAGTTGTGATAAACCTTCCACCAATCTATTAATACCTATAGATGCAGTATCATAATTTAACGCTCCATAGGCAACCCTTAAACAACACTTATTTTCTACACCAAAAGTTGTTCCGGGAATTACCGCCACTCGATAATTTTCAATGAGTTTTTTTGTTAATTCAAAAGAATTCATATCGCTCTTAATTTTTAAAAACAAATAAAATGCCCCATCAGATTTACTCACTTCACAAATATTAGAAATTTTTGCTAAAGAATCAAGCATTTTTTCTCTAACTTTATTTATTTCTAGTAAGTATTTTTGACAATAATTTTTGCCAATTTTTAAAGCACCATAAGCACCATATTGGGAAATGACAGGAGGACAAATTAGAATGGTATCTTGAATTTTTTTAACAGCCATTTCTAAATGTTTTGGAATCACCATATAGCCAATTCTCCAACTAGCAAAACCATAGGCTTTCGATAAACTGAATAAAGAAATTGTGTGATTATCACTATCTACAAAAGAGGCGGGAGAATAATGTTTAATTCCATTGTAAGTAAAATACTCATAAGCCTCATCACTGATATGATAAATTCCTTTTTCCTTACATATTATATTAATAGCTAATAAGTCTTTTTTTGAGTAAACAACCCCTGTGGGATTATTAGGAGAAATGGTTACAATTGCTTTTGTTTTTGGTGTTATGGCATTAATAATTTGATCTATATCTGGTTGATATTGATTATTTGTATCGACAATTATGGGTTTACAATTAGCCAATCTAATCGCCATTTCATGATTAAAATAATAAGGGGCTAAAATAATTATTTCATCTTCTGGATTAGTGATAGCTAAAACTGCATTCATAAACGCCATATTTGACCCTGCAGTTACGAAAATAGATGACCTATTTTGACTATAGTTAATCTGATTATCTTGAGCTAATTTAGTTTCTATTTCTTCTAATAATTTATTGATACCATTGATAGATTGATATAAATTATTTTGAGGATTACCGGCAAATTTATCAATCTCTTTGAAAGTCTCATCTGGAGGGGGATAAAATACAACTCCTTGCCCTAAAGAGATAGTATTCGGGTTATTAATAATTAATTCATTAATAATGGGTATTAATGGTAATTGTATGTTATCTGCACGCATAAAAAAACCTCAATTCGACGTAATAATATCAATAATGTTAGGTAGGTTTCTGGTTTCAGGTATCAGGCATTAAAATTAGGAGTTAACTATTTTCATTCTTCTTTTTTTATCTAGTGTGTCACTACTTTTTCTTTATTCTTAATTGAAATCTATTCATTATGAGCTATTTACTATTAATTAACTGTCTTTTTTTCTATTTTTTATTTAACTGTCAAACCTGCCACCTGCAACCTTTTCCTAACCAATAATTTACATACTCAAAGTAATAGAGACATTTTTTATCGTTGCCTGTTACCTGATTTCTGCAAGAAATCTATTAACTTTAACTCCGCAATCTGAACTAATATAACTCCTAATTACTCTTTATCCCTTCACTCCCGTATTGGCATCACTAGGAATAATATAATGTTGTAAAGTAATAAATAAAACTAAAACTGGAACTAAGGAAATAATCGAACCTGCGGCAATAAAACGCCAATTTAAGTCCAAAGAACTAGCTAAAGATGCAACTCCTAATGGTAAAGTATAGTAGTCGGGGCGATCGAGGATAATAAGAGGCCAGAGAAAATCACTCCAAGAACCAATAAAAACAAAGATAGCAAGGGTAATAATTGCAGGGCGAATCGCAGGTAACATAATATGCCACCAAATACCCAATTCACTACAACCGTCCATTCTTCCTGCTTCTTCTAACTCTTTTGGTACTCCCTGAAATGCTTGTCTTAGTAAAAATATACCGAAAGCCGAGGTAATTTGTGGCAAAATCAAACCTAAATAGTTATTTTTTAGACCTAGATTAACAGCAAAAATATATAGGGGAATCATCACGATTTGAAAAGGAATCATGATAGTTGCCACGATTAAGACAAAAATAAAATCTCTACCTTTAAATTCTAATCTGGCTAAAGGATAAGCGGCTAAAGCACAAAATAATAAGTTTAAACTAACAGTTAAAACCGCACTAATACTACTATTTAATAAATACTTACCAAAGGGGTAATTTTGCCAAACTAAAACAAAATTTTCAAGGGTAAATTGTTGCGGAATAAATTGAGGAGGAAATGCAAAAATATCTTCTCCTGCAGACTTAAAAGAGGTACTTAACAACCAAAATAACGGAAATAACATTGCTAGGGCAATTATTATTAATAAGATATAAATGGTTATAATCTGAATTAAAGTTTTTTTATTGCCCATTATTTCTTTTCTTTGTCAAAATCTGTTAATTTTAACTCTCAATTTCCAACTCCGAACTTATAACTTGGGTTACATAGATACTTTTACAGAAGCAGTATTTAAAGCCTCAACTAAACTGCGTACTACAGCAATCATGGCAACTTGGTCATTTAATTTATTGATAGCAGAGCCAACACCAATACCAGAAGCACCAGATGCGATCGCCATAGGAGCAGTAACATCAGATAAACCTGAAGCACACATAACAGGTACTTCAACCGCACGGGATAGGGCATAAGCGGCGGCGAGGGTAGGAGATGCTTTTTCAATTAATCCTAAAATACCGCTATGATTGGGGTTGGAGCTTGTGCCACCTTCTGTTTGAATAATATCTGCACCGGAAGCAACTAAAGCCTGTGCTAACTCAACTTGTTCATCAAGGGCTAAAATATGAGGTACAGTAACAGAAAGGGTTGTTTCAGGTAATAATTTACGGGTTTCACGGGTTAAGTTTAAAACATCTTCTGCGGAAAAAGTAATACCTTGAGCATAAAAACTATCAAAGTTACCGATTTCCACCAAATCCGCTCCATTATCTACTGCTTGGGCTAAAATTTCAGCAGAAACGGCAGAAACACAGATAGGAAGACTGATTAACTGACGTACAGTTTTGATTAAATCCATATCCGCCGCAATATCGACAAAGGTTGCACCACCTAACTCAGCAGATTTACATACAGCAGTTACATTTTCAACATCGAAGTTATTTAAACCGCTAATCACTTTTAGAGCTTTTTTTGAGGCGAAGGCTTGAGCTAATTTAGAATTATTAATCATCTTAGAATTTATTGGTATCTCTAACTTTTAGAATGCTAATTATAGCAAAATAGAGACAACGGATCAAAAGTTTTCAAGGCATAACGAAAGAATAGAGTAAGGGGCAAAGGGCAAGAGGCAATAATTTGAGTTCGGAGTTAATATAAAAAAGAAGTTTTCCTAAAACCGTAAGGGTTGAATATATTCAACCCCTACCACCTGACACCTGATACCTTATCTCCCTATTTCCCCAATCTTCCATCTACTTATTAACGAGATAATTTAAGGGGTAATAAACTAAAGGAGTCCATAAACTGCTTATAATAGCGGAAGTAAGAGAGTTTTTCTGGTAGTTTAACCATATATCGGTTAAAGGTACTTGAGTTTGTATGCTATATTGAAGGGCGGTAATGGTTTCGTTGATAATTGCCATGCCAAAGACTATCAACATAATCGAAATCAAGTCTTCTTTAATATATTCTTTACTATAAACATTGCTGGTAAATATTCCCACTACCAATAAACCTAAAACATGAGAAGGAAATACTCCCGTTAAGCTATCCCATATTAACCCTAAACAGATAGATGCGATCGCACTTTGCCAAATATTACGTCTGACACTCCATGTAACAAGCCAGATTAAAAGCCAATTGGGGGTAACTCCTAATAATTCCAGTCCTGAAATTCTCACCATTAATAATATACAACAAGCTGCGATCGAGACAATTATAATTAATCTTTGCCACCAAAAATTTTGCCAGACCTTCATTTTTTTATAAAATAATAGGAATATATCAATTAGTATTTATCATAGTGACTACATCTTATTTTGCCACTACTTCCAGAGGGTTGGAAGAAATTACCGCCCAAGAATTAACCACATTGGGGGCGAAGGAAGTTAAAACCGACTTTACAGGAGTACATTTTCAGGGAGATAAAGAATTATTATACCGAGTAAATCTTTGGGGACGAACTATTTTTCGTGTTTTGAAACCTATCGCTACAATAAAAAGTCAAACTCCACAACAGTTATTCCGCAATGTACAAAAAATCGATTGGTCAGAATTTTTACAACCTCAACAAACTTTAGCTATTCGTTGTACAGGTAAAAATGATCAACTAAATCATAGCCATTTTACTGCTATTCAAATCAAAAATGCCATCGTTGAACAACAACAAAAATATCATAAAGTGAGATCGAACATTGATACTAATTCCCCTGATATAGTCATTAACGCCCATATTCACCATGACGAATGTATCCTTAGCTTAGATAGCACAGGAGAAAGTCTGCATCGACGAGGTTATCGCCCTGCAGTGGGATTAGCACCTCTAAAAGAAACTCTAGCGGCGGCGTTACTATACATAGCAGAATGGGATTCAAGCATACCATTATATGATCCTTTTTGTGGTTCAGGTACTATCCTAATTGAAGGGGCATTAATGGGTTTAAATATTGCACCGGGATTATATCGTCATCAATTTTGCTTTGAAAATTGGCAAGACTATGATCATAATTTATGGCAAAATTTGATTGATGAAGCAAGAAAAAGTCAAAAAATAGATTTACCCCCCATTGTCGGCACAGACATTGATAGTAGTATCATTAAACAGGCTCAACATAACGCTAAAACCTGCCAAATTGCTAATCATGTCGAATTTTTCCAACGTCACTTAGTGGATGCTACTCCTCCTGCCGAGTCTGGAATTTTGATTTGTAATCCCCCCTACGGTAAACGTCTTGAAGATACTGAAGCTTTATTTCCTTTATATAAACTTTTAGGAGATATTTTAAAGCAACGTTTTAAAGGTTGGACAGCTTATATCTTAACAGGTAATAAATTATTAACTAAAAAAGTTGGTTTGAGGACTTCCCGTCGTATTGCCATTAATAATGGTGGCATAGATTGCACCTTATTAAAGTACGAATTGTATTAATAAAGGGCAATTAGTGAATAGTGAATAGTTAATAGTTAATAGTTAATAGTTAATAGTTGATAATTAAAAATTAAGAATTAAGAATTAAGAATTAAAAACTCTTAACTCCTGTATGAGCGAATAGCCATTCGCCCCTAACTAACTCCTAACTAATTACTTGTTTCTCTCTCCCCCCTCATCACCGTAAGGGTTGAATATATTCAACCCCTACTACCTGTCTGACACCTGATACCTAGACAAAACTTTTTCATCAACCGCTATTTATGATATATTTATACATCTTTGAAAATTTTGATGTTAGTAGTAAATTGCTAACCATAAATCGAAGTTAAGTTTTCCTCGTCTCAATTTCTATATTCCGAATCGAATTGCTATATGGTGCATATTAAACAAGTTGAATTGTCAAGATTCAAGTCTTTTGGTGGTAGTAATATAGTTCCTTTTTTAACTGGATTTACAGTTATTTCAGGTCCTAACGGTTCAGGAAAATCAAATATTTTAGATGCTTTATTATTCTGTTTAGGTTTGGCTAGTTCAAAAGGAATGAGGGCGGAAAGACTGCCAGATTTAATTAATAATAGTCAAAAAAGCAATAGTAAGAGTATTGAAACTGTGGTTTCTGTGGTGTTTGATTTAGAAGATTTAAGCAGTTTAAATAATCCTTTATTAGCAGATAATGATAATAGTAATAGTGAGGAAGAATCAGAGACAAAATTTAACCTTGACAGTCAAACAGAATTAAAAATTACCCGTCGCCTAAGAGTCACTAAAGGGGGAAGCTATGCTTCTACCTTCTATATTAATGATGTGCCTTGTACAGCTACAGAATTACATGAGCAGTTAAGTCGCCTTCGCATTTATCCCGAAGGTTATAACGTGGTTTTACAGGGAGATGTTACCCGTATCATTACCATGAATGGTAAAGAAAGACGAGAAATTATTGATGAATTAGCGGGTGTTGCGGAGTTCGATCGCAAAATTGAGCAAACCAAAACCACTTTAGAGGCGGTGAGAGAGAGAGAGGAAAAATGTCATATCATCCAAGAAGAATTAATCCAAAATAGTGCCAGATTAAAACAGGATTCCGAAAAAGCGGCAAAGTATCAGAAAATTAAAGCTCAAATACAGGAGAAAAAACAATGGGAAATAGTGATTAACTGGCGTTGCTTATTACAAGAAAAAGAAGACTATCAAAAGCAATTAAATGAGATAGATATTCAACAAACAAAAACTCAAGCAAATTTGGTCAAAATTCAAGAAAAAATTGATATAACTCAAGGAGAATTAGTCACCCTTAATCAGCAAGTTAAAGCATTAGGTGAAGATGAACAAATCAGCATTGCTTCCCAACTAGCTACGGAGAAACTGAAACAAGAAAATCTAGTCAAACGGAAACAGGAGTTAGTTAACCTTCAAAAAGAAGCAACCATTAAACAGGAAGAATATCAACGAAATATTAAACAGAATCAACAGGAAATCTCTGCGTTAAACAAAGAAATTGAATCCTTAGAAAATAACCTTATTCCTCAGTTAGAAAATAGTAAAAATGAAAGCAAACAAACCTTAGAGGAAACTAAGAAAAAAGCCCAAGCAATTGCCTCTCAATCCCAAGTATGGGTTAACCAACAAACAGAATTAAATCAACAAATAAATGCTTTGCAAGGAGTATTAAATCCTCAATTAACTAAACAGGCATTATTAACAGAAAGATGTAGTCAATTACAGGCAACTATTCAACAGGAAAACCAACAATTAGCGCATTTAGAAGATAATATCATCGCTAAAAATGAAGAAATTAATAGTTTAACTCAGCAAATAGCCTTATCAGAGACTAATATTCAGAATATAGCCGAAAAATTAGCAAAAATTGAAGCGGAAATATTTTTAAATCAGGAAACCTTAACCCGTCTCGAAAATGAGCAAAGAGACAAACAAAGACAATTAGATAAACTAGAAGCCACTCGTCAGGCGCAACAGGAAGCCCAAGGCACTTATGCTAGTAAAATTATCCTTAACTCTGATTTACCCGGGGTTTGCGGTTTGGTTGCCCAATTGGGGGAGGTAGAGTCGCAGTATCAATTGGCGTTGGAAATTGCCGCAGGAAGTCGTCTCGGTTTTATTGTGGTAGAGGATGACAGTATCGCTTCAATGGCGATTAAGCTATTAAAACAACAAAGGGCAGGAAGGGCAACTTTTTTACCTTTAAATAAGATTAACGCCCCTCGCATTCATTTGCCCAATAATTTACTGAAAACAAGGGGATTTGTGGATTTAGCCCTTAATTTAGTGGATTTTGAGCCTATTTATCAACCTATTTTTGCTTATGTTTTTGGCAATACTATGGTATTTGAAAATTTAGAAACCGCTAGAAATTTGATTGGGCAACATCGCATTGTCACCCTTGATGGTGAATTATTGGAAATCAGTGGCGCGATGACGGGGGGTAGTGTGTCGAAAAAATCATCCTTACATTTTGGTAAGGTTTCCGCTTCTGAGAATGAAGAATTTAAGGAATGGCGCGATCGCATTTCTGAAATTGAAAACATTAAGCCTCAGCTTACCATCAAAATATCTCAAAAAAGAGAAAAAGTCAAGAACTTATCAGAAGAATTAAATCAAGCAAGACAAAATCGACAAAAACAACAATTAATGTTAGAGCAAAATCAGGGAGAAATTAGCCGTTTAGAAAGAGAAAAAGAAAATATTATTGAGAGTAACGCTAATAACTATCAACAATTAGTAATAGGCACACAAGAGTTAAATAGTCTGCTAGAAAAATTACCTCAATTGCAAAGAGAATTAGAAGAAAAACAGGCACAATTAAAAGATTTAGAATCTAGCTTTGATAACGAAGAATGGCAACAATTACAACAGTTAATTAATGAGCAAGAATCAGTGTTAGAAGAAAGACAATTACTTTTAAGTGAAAATAAAGAAAAACTAAGAACTTTAGTTAACAAACAGAGTCAATTAGAGAAAGAATTACAAATTAACGAGGATAAAATTAATGATTTATTACATAATCAACAGAAACAAAAAGAAGAAATAGTGAATCTTAACCAAGAATCAGAAATAATCAGCCAAAATATATTTCAATTTGAGCAACAAGTTCAAGTATTAGCCCAAAAATTAGAACAAGCGAAAGCAAAAAGAGATAAACAAGAGCAAGAATTAAAGAAAATTGAAAATGAGCAGAAAAACCTCCAATGGAAGTTAGAAAAATTTGTTCTACAACATCAAGAGTATCAAACTAAAATCAGTGAATTAAACTCTCTTATTCAAGAGTTAGAGGCTAATTTACCAAATCCTTTACCTGAAATTCCTTTTTTAGTTAATACTGATTTAAAAGAAGGTAATGGAGAAAAAATCACCTTTGCTAGTCTTAAAGAACAATTGGAACAAATTAAACTAGAAATAAGTAAACTAGAGAAAAAATTAGAGGCTTTAGAGCCTGTTAATATGTTAGCATTGGAACAGTTTGAAAAGAATCAAGAAAGACTAGAGGAATTATCAGAAAAACTAACAACCTTAGAGGGAGAAAGGACAGAATTACTATTAAGAATCGAAAACTTTACTACTTTAAGATTGAGAGCATTTAAAGAAGCCTTTGATGCAGTAAATGAAAATTTTAAAAACATTTTTGCTACCCTTTCAGATGGAGATGGTTACTTAAAATTAGAGGATGAAAATAACCCTTTTAATGGTGGTTTAACCCTCGTGGCTCACCCTAAAGGAAAAGCCGTTCAAAGATTAAGTTCTATGTCAGGGGGAGAAAAATCTTTGACGGCATTAAGTTTTATTTTCGCTTTGCAAAGATACCGCCCTTCTCCTTTTTATGCCTTTGATGAAGTGGATATGTTTTTAGATGGTGCGAATGTGGAAAAACTATCTAAAATGATTCAACAACAAGCAAAAGAGGCTCAATTTATTGTAGTTAGTTTAAGAAGACCAATGATTGAAGCGGCACAACGAACTATTGGAGTGACACAAGCCAGAGGAGCTTATACGCAAGTTTTGGGAATTAATCTTAATTAACCCTGATCAACTCTTGTATTTTTTCTTTTTCAAGAAATTAGTGATTTGAGAGCAATAAATAAATCTCATAATATTATCTCAATAAATAACCATTAATAAAATTAGAATAATGAAGTAAAATAAGCACAATTTTCAATATTATTTAGTTTTTAAAGTAATGGAATCAAATTTTTTAACAGCTATTTTTCTACCTTTAGCCTTGTTTATTATCATGCTGGGCATGGGACTTAGTTTAACATTAGATGACTTTAAACGAGTTTTTGTTGAACCAAAAGCAGTCATCATTGGTTTAATTGCCCAATTATTCATGTTACCAATTATTGGATATTTTTTAGCATTAGCTTTTCAACTTGCCCCAGAATTAGCCGTCGGAGTGATGATATTGGCTACTTGCCCTGGAGGTTCAACTTCTAATATGATTACTTACTTAATAAAGGGAAATGTTGCTTTATCCATTACTTTAACAGCAATAACTAGCCTAGTTACAATATTTACTATCCCTTTACTAATTAATCTTTCCATGACCAAGTTTATGGGAGAAGGAGTAACACTACAACTGCCTGTCGGAAAAACTATTCTTCAAATAGCTGTAATCACCCTTATACCTATTTCTCTAGGTATGTTAATACATTACTATTCACCTAAATTAGCAAGAGTTTTTGACAAAGGAGTAAAATGGCTTTCCTTGTTTTTTTTAGGAATAATTATCTTTGGTTTATTGCTTAAAGAGAAAGAAAATGTCAGTAACTTCTTTGTACAAGTAGGGGGGGTAACTTTGACTCTTAATATATTAACTATGATCTTAGGATATACTCTAGCAACTATTTCTAACCTTGATCAATCCAGTCGTAAATCTATTACAGTGGAAGTTGGTATTCAAAATGGGACATTAGCCATTGCCATTGCTACAACTTTATTAAATATGCCTAATATGGCAATTCCGGCGGCAATATATTCATTAATAATGTTTGTAACAAGTGCGGTTTTCGGTTGGTTGCTAGGAAAAAACCCAATACTCGATTATAAAAAATTCCCAAAAAATTAAGATTTGCTTTGCTCTAAAATCAACACAATTAGAAGTAAGGAGTTTAACACATCAAAACTCTCAATACCCATAATTAATGGAGTCATCTATGTCAAAAGTTAAAGTAGCCATTAACGGATTTGGACGCATTGGAAGATTAGTTTTTCGAGCAGGATTAGCTAACCCTAATATTGAATTTGTTGGTATAAATGATCTTGTACCGCCTAAAAATATTGCCTATTTACTTAAATATGATTCTACTCATGGACGTTTTCAGGGAAAAGTAGAAACCACAGAAGAAGGTATTTTAGTTGATGATAAGCTAATTCCTTGTTACTCCATACGCAATCCTGAAGAATTGCCGTGGAAAGATAACCAAGCAGAATATGTTGTTGAATCAACAGGTTTATTCACTGATTATGAAGGAGCAAAAAAACACCTAATTGCGGGGGCAAAAAAAGTAGTTATTTCCGCTCCAACAAAAACCCCAGAACAAATACCGACTCTTTTAGTAGGAGTTAATCATCATAATTATGATCCCACAAAAGATGATATTGTTTCTAATGCCAGTTGTACAACTAATTGTTTAGCACCCATTGCTAAAGTTATAGATGATAATTTTGGTTTAGCAGAAGGATTAATGACTACAGTTCACGCTATGACTGCCACTCAACCGACTGTAGATGGTATGAGTAAAAAAGACTTACGGGGAGGGCGTAGTGCGGCACAAAATATTATTCCTGCTTCTACGGGGGCGGCAAAAGCAGTAGCTTTAGTGTTACCCCAACTGAAAGGAAAACTTACGGGAATGGCTTTTCGTGTTCCAACTCCTAATGTATCTGTGGTAGATTTAACTTTTAGGACGGAAAAACCTACCAGTTATGAAGAAATTTGTCTGAGGATGAAAGAGGCTTCTGAGGGCGAATTAAAAGGGGTTTTAGGTTATACCGATGAGCCTGTTGCTTCTTCTGATTTCATCTCTGATGCCCATTCAAGTATTTTTGATGCTGGTGCTGGAATTGAATTAAATTCTCACTTTTTTAAAGTAGTTTCTTGGTATGATAACGAGTGGGGTTATTCTAATCGAATGATAGACCTTATTTTATCTATGGCGGGGAAAGAATAAGAAAGTATCAGGAATTAGGAATTAAGAAGGCTCTTTTACTTCCCGTTGTGTAAATTATTGGTTAATAGGCAACGGGCGATTTTTAATATAGTAAACGATCAAATTTTCATTTTAATCTATATGCTTTTGTGATAATAATTTGAAGCTCTTATTTTCTATTAAATTATCATAGCTATGGAAAAATACCCATTAAGAGTTAACTTTATTTACGATTATTCGTTATTAATAATTCATTTAATAAACCTCTTTTTAAACCATTAGAATTGATATTTCTTCTGGCGAGAACTCGATGAATTTGATATTTTTTATATAGGTCATCAAAAAAAATATTTTCGGAATTAGCCTCTCTAACATCAGAGTTACTTAATATCCATTTACAACCTAATTGGTCTAATTTGTCACAAAATTTTTTTAGTCTTATTTGCTCGGTATCATTGAATTTTTGGTCAGCATAGGAATTAAAGTTTGATGTTTTATTTAATGGCTTATAAGGGGGATCTAAATAAAATAAACTTTTGTTCTCGGCATACCTCAAAGTTTTCTCAAAATCACCGTGAATAATTTCAACTTTTTTAAGGGAATTGCTGACAAGTCGCAGGTTGTTTTTGTCACAAATAATAGGTTTTCTATAACTACCTATAGGAACGTTAAATAGATTATTTTTATTAACACGATATAACCCATTAAAACAAGTCTTGTTTAGAAAAATAAATAAAGCTGTATGTTTGATTTGGTTGGATTTTCTTTGATTAAATAAATCTCTTTTTTCATAAAAATATTTTTTTTTGTCTTCTTGATCATGCTCTAAAGAATAGTATTCATTTTGCCATTTTTCTAAAATGAAAATTAAATCTTCTACATTTTTTTTGATTATTTTATAAGCATTAATTAAATCTAAATTTATATCATTAATAATAGCTTTTTTTATATTTTGATAATTATTTAAAACCCAAAATAAAACAGCACCACTACCAACAAATGGTTCAACATAAATAAATTCATCTTGATTTTTATATGGAAAATTTGAGGTAATTATTTCTAATAATTGAGTTTTTCCTCCCGCCCATTTTAAAAAAGGTTTTGCTTTCGGTTTGTTCATTTATTTGCTATATATTGTAAAATTAATAGTATCAATTAGTAACTCGACAAATTTGATAGATATAATATTTTTACATAATGTGGTTAGCTAAAATATTTCTTTCTTTTTTCTCTTCTCAAAAATATCAGTATGAGGTTGGTTTATTGAAAGGATTATTTCCATTATAATTATTTACCTATAACTAAGTAAAAAAATTGCATATACTTAAATTATGATTAGAATTGGCAATGGCTACGATTTACACAGGTTAGTTGAGGGTAGAAAACTGATTCTTGGTGGTGTAGAAATTGATCATCATCTTGGTTTATTGGGTCATAGTGATGCGGATGTTTTAACTCATGCAATTATGGATGCTTTATTAGGGGCTTTAAGTTTAGGTGACATTGGACATTATTTCCCCCCTTCCGATCCAAAATGGGCTGGTGCTGATAGCATGGAGTTATTGTATCAAGTCGATAAGTTGATTAAAGATAAGGGATGGAGCATTGGTAATATTGATAGTGTTATTGTCGCAGAACGTCCAAAGTTAAAGCCTCATTTACCTGCCATGATCAAGTCTTTAGCTGATAAAATTGCGATCGCACCTGAACAAATTAGTATTAAAGCTACTACTAACGAAAAATTGGGTCCTGTGGGTAGAGAAGAAGCTATTTGTGCCTATGCAGTAGTATTGTTAATCAAAGAATAAATTTATCTAAACTGAATTATTAAAAATAATGACCGTATTAACCGTTAAATCTCTCAAAAAAGACTTTGGAATCAAAGAAATATTAAAAGACGCAAATTTCAGTATCGAAGAAGGTGATAAAGTTGGCTTAATTGGAGTTAACGGCAGTGGAAAATCTACTCTCCTCAAAATGTTGGCTGGATGGGAAGCTAATGATGGGGGAGAAATGCAGGTAAAATCTGGGGCAAAAATTATCTATTTACCTCAACAACCAGAAATAGACCCAGAAAATACAGTTTTACAGCAGGTTTTAGCCTATTGTGGCGAACAAATGCAGTTGATACTTGAATATGAAGACTTATCTCATCGATTGGCAAGTGTAAGGGAAGAAAAACAGCAGGAGTTAATGGCAAAATTGGCAACGGTAACAGAAAAAATTAACCAAGAAAATGCTTGGGATTTAGAAACCAACGCTAAAATTGTCCTTGATAAATTGGGTATTCAGGATTTTGAATTAAAAATGGGAGGCTTATCGGGGGGTTATCGTAAAAGAGTCGCCTTAGCCGCCGCCCTGATGGCTGAACCTGATTTATTATTAATGGATGAGCCTACAAACCATCTTGATGCAGAATTAGTGGAATGGTTACAAACCTATCTGCAAAAGTTTTCAGGTGCTATCTTATTAATAACCCATGATCGCTACTTTTTAGACCAAGTTACCAATCGTATTTTAGAGATCGATCGCGGTGATATGTACAATTATAGTGGCAATTATAGTTATTACTTAGAGAAAAAAGCCCTAGCAGAAGAATCTACAGCAAGTAGTCAACAAAAACTTAAAGGAATCCTCAGAAAAGAATTAGAATGGCTCAAAAGAGGAGCAAAAG
The DNA here is from genome assembly GCF_000317675.1 of Cyanobacterium aponinum PCC 10605. Lineage (NCBI taxonomy): Bacteria > Bacillati > Cyanobacteriota > Cyanophyceae > Chroococcales > Geminocystaceae > Cyanobacterium > Cyanobacterium aponinum. The sequence goes on along the minus strand of NC_019776.1, from coordinate 103,521 downwards.
CCCGTAGCACAAAACAAAAAGCCCGTATTCAACGCATTGAGCAAATGCAAAACAAAGAATTTAAGGCAAAACAAGGAAAAGTAGAAATTGATACTCCCTCCCGTCGCATCGGGAAAAAAGTTATTGAAATACATAATATTTCTAAATTCTGGGAAGGCTATCCTCTCATTAAAGACTTTACCTATTTTTTTGAACCCGATGATAGAGTGGGCGTTATTGGCGGTAATGGGGTAGGAAAATCAACCCTGATGAATTTAATAATGGGTCAAATTGAACCAGATGAAGGTAAAATCGAAATCGGTAGCACCATAAAAATCGGCTATTTTGATCAATACTCAGAAAATCTAATTACTGCCGCAGAAAATCAACAGAGAGTTATAGAATATATCAAAGACGTTGCTAGTTATATTGAAACAGGAGATGGAAAGCAAATCAGTGCTTCTCAACTTTTAGAAAGATTTTTATTCACCCCAAATCAGCAATATGCACCCATAGAAAAACTATCAGGAGGGGAAAAACGTCGTCTTTTTCTGCTTAAAATTCTCATGGGGAATCCCAACGTTTTGATTCTTGATGAACCCACCAACGATTTAGACGTACAAACTTTAGGGGTATTAGAAGAATATCTCGAATCTTTTAAGGGTTGTGTAATTATTGTATCTCACGATCGCTATTTTCTCGATCGCACTGTGGACACAATTTTTGCCTTTGAAGGAGAAGGAATAATTAGAGAATATCCGGGAAATTACTCTCTTTACTTAGAATATAAAACCAGAGAAGAAAAAGAAAACAAAGTAGAAAAAATAAATGAAGTAAAAGAAACTAAAACAGTAGAAAAGAAAGAAAAAAAACAGAATAATATTGAACAGAAAAAAAGAAAAATATCTAACTTTCAAAGAAGAGAATTAGAAAAATTAGAAACAGTAATCATCCCTGAATTAGAAGAAAAAAAAGCCAATTTAGAAAAAAGAATTTATGAAAATGGCGGGAAAGATTATGAGCAATTAAATATTTTAACAGAAGAATTAAACCAAATAATCAAGGAAATAGATAGTAAAACAGAAAAATGGTTAGAGTTATCAGAGTTAGAAAACAATAGTTGAATTTGACACTCACCCGTTAAATCAAAGATTGTAACAGGTGATTCTTGCTTCTACTCCTCTTAACTAGGCATCATTATCACTAATGATGCCCCCGTCAGACCGAATCCACAAGCATTTTACCTTTACTTCTACGGTATGCCCTACCGCCGAAGGATTTAAAACTTTAGTTGTTTAATTTTTTAACTTTGCTATCAATGCTTTAACTTACCAAACGCGTCACCATTACATTTTCTGGGGCGATATTTGTTCCGACGAAAGAAGCTAGGGAAGTCACTCCCCCGAATACCTTACGCACATTACTGCTGGAAACCATCATAACATTTAAGAGGAAAAAACTCAATCAATTAATCATTGATTTTCGTTTTATTTTTTTTTGTTGGTCAAAATTCATCTCCCAGTTCCTTCCTTTCGTCAGGACTAAAGGATTTGTAGTGTATTTCTTTCTTGTCAAATGCAACGGGAGTCCTCTTTTGACATTTAAGATAGTTAGGTAAAGTCGTTCTATCAATTAATAGTGATAAAAAAATCTTCCCTCGCCCCGTGGGAGAGGGGTTAGGGGTGAGGGCAGGAAATATTGGGAAACGATCAAAACTACTGATCAAAGCTACGGATAAAGGATTCTTGTTTCATCGCACTGAATCGGGGAGTTAAAGGCGGTAGATTTTTTGCATCATTAAATTCAGTATCATAATCCCATTGTCTATTGGGTGCATTATAAAACTTGCCCCCAGTGCCAGGCCATTTACCGTTGACATGATTTGGAGTTCCCAAACTAACAAAAGAACCTCTATAACGTAAAGGAATACCGCTCCAACTCTCATGGAGACGAGGATAATTTTCTAAACCTCCATTATATTGACTACCTTTAGTTTCATCATTACCCGCTAAAAACGCCACATTCATTACTGTTTGAAGTGCATTACCTAAACTATTATTATTATTTTTAGTGCTATCGTTACAGTTCATGTTATTTTCTTTGTTTATAACTTTGTTAGGGTCAAAGCATTTATTAGAAAGAACATTTAAAGAATCGCTGAGAATAGAAGCAGGTTGTTTATTTCTAGTGTTATAATCCCCTTGAAGATAGACTGCTTGGTCACTAGCAATGGTTAACCCTGTAGGATCATTAAGATTAAAAGCATTATCTGAACCTAAACCGGGTAACTGATTTCCTTCCACAATAGCGAAACCGTAGGGGCTAGTATTTCCTCCTGCATTGGTATAAGAGTTACTATCAATAGTCAAATACATGACTAAACCATCATCGGAAGTGTCTCTTGCCGCCATACCTAAAGCCTGAAATGAATTGGCGGGGGCTTTGTTATCAGCAGGTGCTGTTTTGAATAGTAATTGGTTAGCAGATTTGAGTTGAGAGCCATCTAAATATATTCCTTCATAATTCCATATCGTCAGACTTTTTATGTTGATTTGTAGCAACCGCATATCTCTACCGTTGTTATTATTCTCCCGATTATTAAAAAACCGAAATGGGGGTTTATTATGATTAGAAGCATCTTTACCAATGTCTGTTAGAGGAGCAGGTACAAAACATCTCTGCACTATCTTTCCACTAGCATCAGGATAAGGAAGAGCAGCAATTTCATTGGGAGTCAAAGAATTTAATTTTGCGACTTGGAAAGTAGCTAGAGATTGAGGAATATTGGCCATGTTGTTGGTAAATACTAATCCTGGTATGCCGCCAACTTTGTCTAAATCCTTAAATTTGAGAGGACTTGTTTCTTCTTGTACTCTTCTCACTAAAATATTATGGGCAAACTGTGCCGCATCTTTTTTTTGCTGTGATGTTAGTCCATTCCAAGTACTTTTAAATGCTGGTGTTAAATTATTTCCAGCATTGGAAAAATTAGCTCCATACACTGGTTTACAACTACTAAAATCTGGATTTTGTGCCTTAGAATAGAATTTGTTACTTGTGCTGTTACTAAAAGATTCGCTACTACTGGGAATAGAAGCTAATTGTTCACTCACTAATATAGGTTGTCTTAAACTATGTCTTTGAGCAGAAGTTAGGGAAACGGCTACGGGGGCTGATACAGGACTGTTGTTTGCTTGGGTTCGTTCAATGACTTCAATAGTGAAAGGTATATCTTCTCCGTATGTTGATTGATTTGTACCTGTAGGAGTAAATTTAATTCTAATATCAGCTTTGGTAAAATATTCCCCTGATGAGTCTAAAAAATCTGGTTCAGGTAGTCCTAAAGGGTCTATTCCTACTCTTAAAGATGGTATCTTAAATCTATCGATAATTTTACTTTGGTATTGACTGGGGCTAATAGGAGTGGCAACTTTTTTCTGATCGTGTATATTCTCTCCTGCGGTAGTTACTTCTCCTTTTACTTCTTGTAGTTGCCCTCCAATATATAAGTCGGCGTTAGTATGAACAGGCCCGCTCAAAGTCATATTCGCCCCCGGGAAAATTTCTAGGTCATCTTTATAGAAAGCGGCGAACTGAAAAAGGGGAATCAGACGGTTTTTGATGTCCATTTGCAGAATGGCGATCGCACCTCTTCCTTGACCACTTCCCTGTTGTTGTCTTTGTTGTACATCACTATCTTTAAAGGCTAAAGCAATAATAGAGTGTCCATACTCAATCATATTCAATCCAGCATGGTTATCCCCGGGCGGAACATTACCCACATTGCCGACACCCCCATTTTTCTCTAAAACATAAGTGGTAGCAGAATAACCACTACGCTCACTATCTCCCCCTGAAAATTGATAGGTTTTACATTGATAATCCCCTGTACCATCACTGATACTATTATCAAAACAAGCCATGGTACTTTCTGGACTTGTACCACTGGGAACGCTATTACTTTGATAAATTTTCGTAATTTCATTGGCTCTTTCATTCAAAGCCGCCTCGGCTCCGTAGAAACCACTAGTGCTATCCACTGCCGCAGTATTACTTACTTGTTCTATACGGCTACTTCGGGCATAAACTAAAACTAAACTAGCCAAACCAAATAAAAGTGCGATCGCAATTACCAAAACATATCCCTTTTCAGAATCAGTATTGAGTAACCTTGATAGAAACCAGCATTTAATAGAGGATAAACTATCTTTTTGAAGAATTAATTGTTTTTTAGCGTTATTTTTCATGACATTAAATAAATAAAATAAATGTTTAACATTGGTTGATAGTAGGAAATATAAATTTAAAAATTTAAACGGTTACGAGGGAGAAATTGCTGTGATAAAGTTAAATCATCCTCCGTTAATTTCGCAAAATTACCCTTGTCTTGAGGGGGTAAAGCCGTCACTTCAACATCAAGAGACTTGATTAGATTCCACGTATAATCATCTATCGAAAAAGTAGGATCACAGTCCACCTCAGTTAAATTTATAGTCTTGCATTCGTACTCTGTAGCGGTGGGATTTTCCTGAATAATCGCTGTAATATCTAATTTTTCAATGTCTTCTACTAAATCAAAAACCTCCCCATTCCTAATTAGTTGCAGAGTGTTATTCGTAACTTTGTATGTACTCTCATCAAATAAATAAATTGCCGTTGTCGACGCCGAATAATCATTTGCCCAAGTATGAGTATTTGTAGTCAAATTAACAACATAAGGTTCTGTACCCCCAGACGGTGTCATCGTCGCCCCCCCACTGTCAAGAGTTTCTTCCCCTTTGTATTCAAAGAATTCTCCTTTATTGGTCGAAGTATCGACAATATAGGCTCTTATGGTATTGCCATTACGAAAATTTTGCCATTCTTTCACCGTGTCAGGCCAGCCATCTCCATCATCGTCATTAACGGAGATACAAGCAGGAGAAGCGGTAAAATTTTTATCAAGCACAGTAACAGAGTCAGTACTGTTAGCACTTATGTCAGCACAGAGGGTTAAAGGCTCTAAACCACCTCGGCGAATAGTTATTTCTGATGTTCCGTTATTGGTGCTAAGGGCAACGGCAGGAAATTCTATATTACTGACATTTTCCCCCATTTGTTGTAAGTCTGGCCCAATAGTTTGAAAAGCCGTTCTCAACCTTTGGTTTACATCTGTGGTTAGCTTATCTTTGCCGAAAAATTCTTTAATTTGGAAAAATCCAGAAAGGGCAACACCAAGAATAATGCTACCCATAAGTAAAGTTGAAATTGCTTCAATTAAACTAAAGCCCTTTTCAAGACTGCTTTTATCTTTGCAGTTGTGCAAAATTAGTCTGTACAGTGTAGATTTTTTCATTGTCTCTTTTTTTATCAATAACTTGAACAACTATGTAACGAATTAAGGCATCCGTCGAACCAGACGGACAATTACTGACTTTTAATTGATTAGGATTATCTGTATCTGTTTCCACCGTTGGCGGATCAGTACATACATATACATCAGCGTCAAAGGTATGACCAAAACTGATGCGATCGGTCAGAGTGGTAGGTGTATTACCTGTCACAGATACGTTATTAATGTTTTTACCTAGTTGAAAACGTAGATCATCTAAAACATCTTTCCCTACCGCCACAGCGGCACTTTCAATTTCTTGTTTTAAATTTTGCATTTTTAACATCAGAACCATTTGTCCGTTAAAAGCAAAAGCCATACTTAGAATGATGATCGCAACTAAACATTCCAGAAAAGTAAATCCTTCCTCTCGATTTCGGTATTTAATTAGCCAGTGTTTGAGTAAATTATTCATAGGATTTAGATAAGTGAGTGAATAGAAATTTTTTTTTGTGAAACAGGCATCTTGCCTGTAACAAATCAAATCAGTATTTTTCTTGTCAATCAATTAGTTGCGATCGCACCTCCTTTTAAAATAGTTAAAGTTTCCTCATTGCTAGAACCGTCCTTGAAAGTAAGTTCCAACTTAGCTTGAGAATTTCCAGAATTATCATAAATAGTAGCTATACCACGACTGTTAAAACACAGAGTCCAATTAGTTATGTTTGATGTCACAGTCACATTTTCAGGTAATTGCAAATACTCATAAATATACTTACCATTTCCGATATTTTTTTTCAGATTTAAAGCACTATCTTCCTTCCAGTTTTCTACTAACTCCACAGTGCTATCTTTATTTTGAGATGTACCCAAAGCCACACCTAAAGTAATTGTTGTATTATCTTTACCCGTAATTTCATTGCTAGTAGTGTCACTACCAATTTTGAGCTTATCTCCTATTTGAAAACCAGTTGTCGAATAAACTTTAATATCTGTTTGAGAACTAACCGCAGCTTCACTTAATCTTGTCAAGGCTTCACAACCCCTAGTGTTAGCAATTTCAATCAAAAATTTATCCGATTGATTCGGATCAAAACTTAACCTTGCCGCCGAAGTTTGAGATATAGCCCGTTGACGGGTAACTCCCACTAAAGATTTAGCCAAGTTATAAGCATCACCACTAGCACTACTAGAATCCCCGAAAAAAAGACGAGGCCCCATCAATGCGCCCATAATCCCCAAAATGATTAAAACCGTTAGAACCTCCACCAAAGTATAACCATAGTTTTTTGAGGTTTTTAAAGATTGTATAAAGTTGTTTAAAAATTTTGTTTTTTTTCCTTGTTTTTCCATTGATGCCCCCTACCCCCATGTAAAAATATCTAAGTATAAAACCAGAATTTACTCTAAATTTTAACCCTTTTTAGAGGGGAAAATGTCAGTAATAATACGCATTTTTATTTTAATTTTTGATTAAGTTAACCTACAATATTAAGTATCTATTAAGTAAGGAATGATTTTTATTCAATAACATTAAAAAATGTAAAACATTACAAAGGATATAAAATATTTTTCCCACTTTGTTCCAGACTCAGTTTGACGCAAAAATATCTGACTAAGGTGGTTATCAAGTATAAGTTAGCAAGTTTCAGGTTGAAAACCATTGAGATCTTGATTAATAAATTTAAAAATTGAGAATAGGAAAATTGATTAAGATACATTTAATATCAATTCCTAAAACTAATAACTAAAAGAAAATACCCTACATCTTTTTAAAAAAGAATTTATCAAAACTAGAAGTCAGAGAATCACCATTTAATTCCTAATTATTTATAATTATTTGCAATAGATAATCGTAGGTAGTTCAAACAATAAAAAGTATTTTTCCAGTTGAATTTTAATTAATAGACTGGATGAGAAAAATAAGAATAATTAAATTGAACTTAAAATATTTATTTTCAAATTTAAATCAAAAATCTGGTCACTTTCTCTAAAAATCATATTTGAATTTAATATACTATCCAATGTTATGATTTAATACTACAAAAAACTGTTGCCTGTTGCCTTTTTATTAAGCAGGGCGTTTTTATTCTCGAAAATGTCAATTTCTAAAATTAAGAGATAATGCTAAATACAAAAATTTTTAACTATTAATCTATTAGAAAAAATATTAGAAAAAAATACCCCTTTCCCCCTCTATTCATTTCTCCCCTTCCAAAACAAATGCGTTTTAATATCTACTTTGAAAAAACCCTGTTTATTTAGGGGGGAAAACCTATTGCTTACCCTCACCTAGCTCAAGTTATGCTCAACAGTGAGTATATCAAAGATTATTTATGAGTAAATCTTGATAAAGAGATAGAGAAATAACCGCTATGTAGATTAAAATGATCGGGATCGATGTATAAAATTGAATATTGTTAAGCCATAAAATCTATGCCACGTCGTGAAGATATAAATAAAATATTACTATTAGGTTCAGGACCTATTATTATTGGACAAGCCTGTGAATTTGACTATTCTGGTACACAAGCCTGTAAAGCGCTACGAGAGGAAGGTTATGAGGTAGTTTTAGTTAACTCCAACCCCGCTACTATTATGACTGATCCCGAAACGGCAGAACGTACCTACATTGAACCCATTACCCCTGAAATAGTCGAGAAAGTAATCGCCAAGGAAAGACCTGACGCATTATTACCCACAATGGGGGGACAGACCGCCCTTAATACTGCTGTTGCCTTAGCAGAATCAGGGGTATTAAATAAATACGGAGTTGAGTTAATTGGAGCGAAATTACCAGCTATTAAAATGGCAGAGGATAGGGAATTATTCAAAGAAGCGATGGCTCGTATCGGTGTGCCTGTATGCCCTTCAGGCATTGCTAGTAACTGGGAAGAAGCCAAAGCCGTAGCGGAAGAAATTGGTTCTTATCCTTTAATTATACGTCCTGCGTTCACTATGGGCGGTACTGGTGGCGGTATTGCCTATAACCAAGAAGAATATGAGGAAATGGCAAAGTTTGGGATTGATGCTTCTCCTGTGTCGCAGATTTTGGTCGAAAAATCCCTCATCGGTTGGAAGGAATACGAGCTGGAGGTAATGCGGGATTTAGCGGATAATGTGGTTATTATCTGTTCCATCGAAAATATTGATCCTATGGGGGTACATACTGGAGATTCTATCACCGTTGCCCCTGCTCAAACTTTAACCGATAAAGAATATCAACGATTAAGAGACTACGCAAAAGCTATTATCCGAGAGATTGGGGTAGAAACAGGAGGCTCTAATATTCAGTTTTCTGTTAATCCTGTTAATGGGGAAGTAATTGTAATTGAAATGAATCCTCGTGTGTCTCGCTCTTCAGCATTGGCATCAAAAGCGACGGGTTTCCCCATTGCTAAATTTGCGGCAAAATTGGCGGTAGGTTATACCCTTGATGAGATTTCTAATGATATTACCCAGAAAACTCCTGCTTCTTTTGAGCCTACCATCGATTATGTAGTGACCAAAATTCCTCGTTTTGCTTTTGAAAAATTCCCCGGTAGTGAACCTGTGTTAACCACTCAAATGAAGTCTGTGGGTGAAGCAATGGCCATCGGGCGTACTTTCTGTGAATCTTTCCAAAAAGCGTTAAGATCTTTAGAAACGGGACGTTATGGCTTTGGTTGTGATAAAAACGAGACTTTACCCACTCTCTCGCAAATTAGCTCTCATTTACGCACCCCTAACCCAGAAAGGATTTTTAGTGTTTATCATGCCTTTAAATTGGGGATGAGCGTAGAACAAGTATTTGAGTTAACGGCGATCGACCCTTGGTTTTTGGATAAAATGCAGTCGTTAGTAGAGATAGAGAAGTTTATGAAACGGGCTTCTTTAAAGGATATTAAAGCCGATGATATGCTTACCATTAAACAACATGGATTCAGCGATCGCCAAATTGCTTTTGCAACCAAGACGACAGAAGATGAAGTAAGAGCATATCGTAAATCGTTAGGTATCACTCCTGTCTATAAATTGGTGGATACTTGTGCCGCCGAGTTTGAAGCCTTTACTCCCTACTATTACTCCACCTATGAATCGGGAGAAAGTGAAAACAATGTCACTGATAAACCGAAGGTAATGATTTTAGGCGGGGGGCCTAATCGTATCGGACAGGGTATAGAATTTGATTATTGTTGTTGTCATGCGGCTTTTGCTTTATCAGATGCAGGTTATGAAACAATTATGGTTAACTCCAATCCCGAAACTGTTTCCACTGATTATGATACAAGCGATCGCCTTTATTTTGAGCCTTTAACCAAAGAAGATGTATTAAATATCATTGAAGCGGAGAACCCTGACGGTGTAATTATTCAATTTGGGGGACAAACTCCCTTAAAATTAGCTGTACCTTTGAAAAATTACCTCGCTCATCCTGATACTACCGTTAAAACCAAAATTTGGGGAACTTCTCCTGATTCTATCGACACCGCCGAAGATAGAGAAAAATTTGAAGCAATTTTGAAAGAGTTGGACATCAAACAACCTCCCAACGGTATCGCAAGGAGTTTTGAGGAGGCTTTAGCCATTGCTAATCGTATTAGTTATCCTGTAGTTGTTCGTCCTTCTTATGTACTCGGAGGCAGAGCTATGCGTATCGTTTACAATGAGCAGGAATTAGAGCATTATATGACCTATGCAGTAGATGTTGAGCCTGACCATCCAATCTTAATCGATAAATTCCTCGAAAATGCCATTGAGGTTGATGTAGATGCGATCGCAGATCTCACAGGACAAGTGGTTATCGGTGGTATCATGGAACATATCGAGGAAGCGGGTGTACATTCTGGGGATTCCGCTTGTTCAATTCCTTATACTTCCCTCTCAGATGGGGTTTTAAGCACCATTCGTAGTGCAACCATCAAATTAGCCCAATCTTTGAAAGTAATTGGCTTAATGAACATCCAGTACGCCGTACAAGGAGAAACTGTCTATATCCTCGAAGCTAATCCCCGTGCGTCTCGTACTGTGCCGTATGTTTCTAAAGCGACAGGCAGACCATTAGCAAAAGTCGCTTCCCTCGTCATGTCTGGAAAAACCCTCGAAGAATTAGGGGTAACCGAGGAGATAATTCCCCGTCATGTGGCGGTTAAAGAGGCTGTATTGCCTTTCAGTAAGTTTCCGGGTACTGATACTTTATTAGGTCCTGAAATGCGTAGCACGGGCGAGGTAATGGGCATTGATAGTGATTTTGGTAAAGCCTTCGCTAAGGCGGAAATCGGAGCGGGTGTAATCTTAGATACTAAGGGTACAGTATTTATCTCCATGAATAACCGAGATAAAGGTGCGATCGTATCCGTGGCGAAAGATTTACAGGCTCTAGGTTTCAAGATTGTAGCAACTTCTGGCACTCGTCAAACTCTGTTAGAGAATGGGGTTAAGGATGTGGATTTAGTCTTAAAACTTCATGAAGGTCGTCCCCATGTAGTGGACTGGATTAAAAATAAGCAAATTCAGTTTATTATCAATACTCCTAGCAATGAGGAGGAAACCCAAACTGATGGGCGTAAAATTCGTCGGGCGGCCTTAGATTACAAGTTACCGATTATTACAACGATTGCAGGGGCTAAAGCAACGGTGGAAGCGATTCGATCGCTCCAGTCCGAACCTTTACAGGTTAAGGCTTTACAGGATTATTTTGTATAATTTAATTTTTCCTGATGGTGGGCATTGCCCACCCTACGTTATAATTTCCTTACCACACATATTAGTTAAGAGCCTTGAACACAATAGATATAAAAACTGGCATTGATTTATTTGCAGGAATAGGTGGTTTTAGAATTGCCTTAGAAAATAATGGTTTAAATTGTATTTATTCTAATGATTATAACAAATATAGTTGTCAAACATATTCAGCTAATTTTGGGGAAATATTTTGTGAAGATTTAAACAATATTCCTGCTGAAAATATCCCTAACTTTGATTTATTATGTGCTGGTTTTCCCTGTCAACCATTTTCGATCGCAGGTGTGAGTAAAAAAAAATCTCTGGGAAAAAACAGAGATTTTTAAAACTATAAATTAAGTTAATTAATATGACCACAAAATATGAGAAGAAATTGGACTAGACATGAATTGATTTTGGCTTTTAGCTTTTATTGCCAAACTCCTTTTGGAAAGTTACATCGTCTTAATCCAGATATTATTAAATTATCAAAAATGATTGATAGAACTCCTAATGCGGTAGCTCTTAAATTGGTGAATTTTTCCAGTTTAGATCCCGAATTGAAAAAAAGAGGAATAAAAGGAATGGGTAATTACGCTAAAATGGATAAGATTATTTTTGATGAGTTTCATGATAATTGGGAAAAACTTTTTTTAGAAGCTGAATTACTTTATGAGTTTTATAAAAATAAAGATAGAGATACATCACAAGAAATTTATCTTTATGAACCCAATCGAAAAATAGGAGAAGAAATAATAACAAAAACAAAAAGGAGAATTAACCAAAATTTTTTCAGAAAAATTGTCTTGTCTAATTACAATGAAAATTGTGCAATTTGTAGTTTAAATTATGTATCTTTATTAGTTGCTAGTCATATAATTCCTTGGTCAAAAAATAAAGAAACAAGATTAAATCCTCATAACGGTATTTGTTTATGTTCAATTCATGATAAGGCTTTCGATCAAGGATTAATTTCTTTTGATGAGGAATTTAAAGTTATCATTTCTCCTCAAATACATAAAATTAAGAATAATGCGATTAATAATTATTTTATTAATTTTAATCATAGGGAAATTAATTTTCCTAAAAAATTCTATCCGTCTTCTGATTTTTTATCCTACCATAGAAATAATATTTTTATTAAATCCAGTTAATTTTATTCAATTAGTGAATATTATGTCTTCTTTATTGAAACAGGAAAAACAAATATTAAAAATGATCAAGTCCAGATATTATATGATTCCTATTCTCAGTAAACTTGATGAATATATTGATAAATATGGTTTAGAAAAATCACTAGATTATCTCAATAAGATTTTAATTTTAGCAAAAGATGACGTGGAAATTTTGTTAGACAAGAGAATTTTAGCTGGAGAAATAAAAGATAAATCTCAGGCCAGAAAATCTATTGCAGGAAATGCTTTTTCTCTTCTTATTAAATATTTATTTCTAACTTTAAAGGAAAATAAATTTATCAAATCTAATGTTTTTGTAACTTCTAATCCTAAACAATATAAATTAATTAGCGATATAGTAACCATTAAAGTTGATAATGAAACTCAAAAACCAGATATGGATTTAGCAATCTATAGTATCAACAAAGAAAATGAGTTAAATAAATGTTTAATCTTATCATTAAAAACATCTTTAAGAAAAAAAAGTGAGCAAATTTGTGCGTGGAAATTATTATTAGAAATTGCCACTTCTGATAATCCCATTAAAGAAAAATATAACATTAGTTATGAACATAAAAATATGCCTTTAGTTGGGTTTGCAACGGTAAATTTTTATGATGAAATTAATAATCCTCAACATCGTGGAATGTTTAAATTTTTTGATGTGGCTTTTATTGGTAAACCCTTAAATGCTGAATTTATTAATAATCTATCAGATTTACCTCGTTTTGTTAATGAAAATCTTTAAACATTTAATGGTTAAATAATTGTTAAGATCAAGCAAAATGCGATTGTTTTTTTGTAAATATCCCTCATCGGCAAGAATTTTCCATAGAATATGCCCATAAAAACTTTAATCAGATAATTGAAACTGCACAAAAAGAAGCAGTTACTTTAAAACAAAATAAAGTCATTATGGAGACTAATTTTTTTATAAAAATATGATTTTTTGTAAAGTGGTTTGCGATACGATTCCGTTAATTAAATGAAGGTGGATGGATTGAATAGCGAACAGACAGGATTTTGGCGGATAAATTTGAGCCTTATTTAAGCTAACTCTTGCCGATGCAATTGTTTATGCCACAGCAGTACAAGAAAAAGTGCAAATTATAACATCCGATGATCATTTTCAGAATTTACCAAATATACAATATTTTTTTAAAAAACCTGATATTAATGATTAAAAAATAAAGCAATATTTTCAAGTTAATTTTTTTTATTAAATGAAAAAGGTACTCATTTCCCACCCTATTATTAATAAACTTGTTGTGAAATAATGTCTTAAAATGCTCGAAATCCTTGCTATATAAGATTTACAAACACTTCTAGCGTCAAATGGCTACAACTTATACTCAGTAAAGTTTTCAGGCGTTTTTTTCGTTATTTTGCAACAACTCTAATGATTACTCAATGTCTTAAATTCGATCGCACAGCACCACTTCATCATCGATCACATCCCTTCTTAGTATAATAATTGAGATTCATTTGATCAATATTCTTCTCTGAGGTTTTCCACTAAAATATCTTTTACTAACTACATATAATATGTAAAGTTAATCAAGTTTATTGATAAAAGAGTATTAATGTTTTTTTGGTACGAATACTTAGATTAAATAGGTAGCAAATATGATTGTAGTATATCATTAAAATGTTCCACTATCTAGTTTATCAAAATTAAATATATATACTGTCCAATTTTTTCTTGCATCAATATTAAATTGAATCCAAATATCTTGTTCTTTTTCAGGAACTTTAATATCTTCTTTTTCTATATATTGGTCATTCGATACAATACTTATTTTTTCTATTTTTGCAAATTTACAAATAGATGTTTCTTTCTTGACTAATAGAGTAGGTAAACCGACTGATAATAAAATACTATTATTTACTTTTAGTCTTGCAGATTTTAATTTATCTCGATATTGTCTAATTTGGCCTAAAGTGATTATTTTATTTAAAGCAATCATTCTTTCAAGAGTTTGATATAAAATCAAATCATGAAGAGAAAAACATATAGTATTTATAAAGTTACAAAAATCAATTAACTCATTAAAATTTAATATATTATCTTGTTGAATATTATGACTAGCATCATTTCGATAATTAATAAACCTCTGTAATTCTTTTTCAACAGTAGTTTGATTACTATTAATACTTGATATTGATTGCTGAATACTGTTACTTTTTTGTAGCCAATCCGATGTATTTTTTATTCCTGCATTGTCTAATAATTTATTTAATTCACTCATTCGCAAATTATATTGGTGATCTGTAAAAACTTCTTGAACTAACTTATAATTAATATTTGTATTTTTAGGAATGTTGATTAATTTTTCTAGTTTTAATTCTGGATATTTATTTCTATTTAATCTTTTTATTAATTTAGCAATTCCTAAAATATATTGTTTCTGAAAATCCATTCCTAAATCTGAGTATTTCTCAAATATATTTGGTAGATTATCAATCCAAATTGAAATCAACTCTTCAACAAAATCTTCATAAATAGCATATAATTGCGTAATGACAGAACAATGTTGATAACGTTTCCATTGATCAAATCCTACACTACTTTTAGTTAAATCCAATTGATTATTTTCTTTCAAAATATTTTTTACAGTAGAATCATTACCAAATATTATGTCCGTTAACTTCTGATTTTTTGTGGTAATTTCCTTTATACTTTGAATATTATTATCAACTTTATCTAAAAGGTTTTGTAGTTTTTGAATAAATTTATTCATCTAATATCAGTTTTTAACAATTCCTATTAACATATCATTAACTATTTTGATTCTTTCCTGTGTTTCTGATTTGCTAGTTTTTCCCGATGATAAGAGCTTAGATTTTTCTCCATAAAATATCTCTTTAGTCTTTTGAATTATTAATTCTTTCTTATTAAGAATAATATTTGCTTTGTCTAAATTAAAGCTAAATGCAACCATAATTGCATCATAATAAACTTTATGAGATTTTTTACCCCAATCATTATTTTTTATATCAAAAGGTTTAAAAAGATTTTCTTCATAAATAGAAAAGCAAAGCTCAATAGTTTGATTAAAAACAGTTTCTAAATAATTAATATCATCCCGATTAAAATTTAACGCTTTTAACATATAACTATCTAAAAATCTTTTAATATCTCCGTTAAAATCATCAAGATGACGCAAAGCAAAAAATCGAAGAATTAACTCTATATCTTCCATTTTTTTGTACATGATATTTTTTTCCAACTTTGTTTCATCTAATGGAAGATCCCATGCTTTTCTAAAAATAGTGTTTTTCGCTAAATCTGATAATAATTCACTAAATTTACCATGATATAAACAGTTTCTAATTTCTTGAGGTTTCATATCAATTCCACCCCTATTAAGACGTTCAAAAGCAAGTTGTGTTAAATAAAATTTATCCTCTTCTCTTTTGGCAGATTCTGTTATTACAACTATTATAGGAATTGATCTTCTATTAATTTCAGATCTAATATCCGATGGTAATGATTCATAAGTATAACCATTTAAGTCCTTCCATAAATCCAAACCTGTTAATTTAAATTTATTACTATAAAATTCTTGAATTGCATTAATTCTTTGTTGACCATCAATTACTTCGTATGAACTATATGATTTTTCATAAAAAATAACGGGAGGTATAGGAATATTAATAATAAATGATTCTATTAGAAGTGATTTATCTTTATTTGTCCATCGTTTTCTTCTTTGATAAAACGGTTGTATTTTTAAATAATTATCTTTTTTTAAGGTTTCGACAAAGGCGGGTAATCTTTCACGATTAAATTCGGTTAAAATTCTTAATTTTGGTGCATTAGGTGTCGAAAATTGTCTATTTTCCTCCCACATATTGATTTCAGATGGAGCATAGATATTTTCTACTCTTTCTGTGATCAATTTTTTTGGGAGTCTATCTGTTGTGGTAGTCATAAAATTAATATTTTTATCAAGATAAATCGGGTAATAAGAAAAAACCTTTGTTCATAAAAGTTAAAACTTATTACCCATAAATCTATATTAACTATTCAATGCCTTCGATGCGATCTTCTGCTTCTTGGTAGAGTTGTTGTAACCTTTCAATATTCTCCTCTGAGGTTTCCCAGTAACCACGCCCGTTAACTTCTAAGAGGGTGCTTACCATACGGCGGAATGAGTTGGGGTTTAAATCCATCAACCGTTTACACATCTCTTCATCTTTGATAAAGGTGGTGTTGGTATCCTCATAAACCCAGTTATCCACAGCGTCGGCAGTAGCACTCCATCCCATCGTATTTACAAGGCGTTTGGATAATTCCCTTACCCCTTCATAACCGTTAGATAACATACCCTCATACCACTTAGGATTTAATAATTTGGTACGAGCATCTAAACGCACGGTTTCGGAAAGAGTACGCACTTGGGCATTAGCGGTGGTGGTGTCTGCGATATATGCAGAGGGTTTTTTACCATCATCGCGCAAAGATGCAACTACTTTGGTAGGATCGGAGTCGAAGTAGTGGGATACATCCGTTAAGCTAATCTCAGAAGAATCTAGGTTTTGGAAGGTAGCATCGGCAGTTTTCAAGGATTTCTCAAAAATAGCTCGATTTTCGTCCATTACCCCCGGATTATCGGAGTTAAAGGCAAAGGATTTACGGTTTAAGTACATATCCCGCAATTCTTGCTCCTCTTCCCAACTACTATTTTCTACCGCTAGGTTAACGTTACTAGAATATGAACCAGAAGCATTAGAAAAGACACGGGTTGCCGCTTCACGAATATTAACGCCCATTTCTTCCGCTTGTTCTAAGGCGTGTTTGCGTACATAGTTCATTTCTAAAGGCTCATCGGCTTCGGCGGCTTTTTTCACCGCTTGATCTAATAATGCCATTTGATTGATGAACAAGTCACGAAATACACCCGAACAGTTAACGACTACGTCGATACGAGGTCTGCCTAATTCCTCTAAGGGGATTAATTCGAGTTTGTTGACACGCCCTAAAGCATCAGGCACGGGTTTAACCCCAATCATCCACATAATTTGAGCTAAGGATTCCCCGTAAGTTTTGATGTTATCTGTTCCCCATAATACACAAGCGATGGTTTCTGGGTACTTTCCGTCGTTGTCTATCTTTTGACGCTCTAAGAGTCTGTCAACAACGATTTTGGCTGATTGTACTGCCGCTAAAGTAGGTATTTTTTGGGGATCGAGGGCATGAATATTTTTACCAGTGGGCAATACATTGGGGTTACGAATGGGATCGCCTCCGGGTCCAGGAAGCACATATTCACCCTCAAGGGCTTTTAATAATCCGCCTAATTCATTATCGGCACAAACTTGCTCTAAGCAAAATTCGAGGTATTCAAATAAGGGTTTGATGGCTTTTTCATCCACTTTGGTGTAACCTAATTCGTGTAATTTGGCTACCCAAGGTTCTTTTTTACCCATATTGAAGAAGTTGAGCTTAGAAACAAAGGAAACTCGCCCTTCTGCGTTGGTTTGCTCCTCTACTAAAGCTCTTACTGCGGCTCTGGTGGCTTCGGTGATTTGTTGCAACAACTCCACATCCGCTAAGACACCTTTATCAGCGTTGCGGTAAATTTCCTCCATGTTGCGTCCAATACTATTGGCGATAATGGTTGGTAATGCCCAAATGCCTTCTTCTTCTCTGTCTAAACTAGCGATATTGACAAGAGTTGCGATCGCCTCTTCTGCGGTAGGAGGTTTACCGATGATGTGCAAGCCACAGGGTAAAAGACGAGACTCAATCTCCATCAACTTGCGATAGACTGCACCGACAATGTGATCTCTTTCATCTTGGGAAAGGGTGCTAGAATCAAATAAATCGGTTTCTGCTTCTGGGCGAATGCCATTCGCCCCTACGGGTGCAATTTCAGGGATGTCTTTGTCTAGGTTGCAGATACGGGCTTTATCCACGATGGTATTGACAATTTGCACACCTCGCCCACCGTCTTTAAGGCTTTGATAAGAACCGATTAACTCGCTTAATTCCTCTAAACCTTTGTATAATCCAGCATTTTCCGCAGGAGGGGTTAAATAGGAGATAGTAGCGGCATAACTACGACGTTTTGCAATGGTTGCCTCACTGGGGTTGTTAGCGGCGTAGTAGTAGATATTAGGAATATTACCGATTAAACTGTCAGGATAGCATTCCCCAGACATACCCATTTGTTTACCTGGCATAAATTCGAGAGAACCATGTGTGCCAAAGTGCAATACAGCATCAACACCCCAGACTTTTTCAAGATAAGTATAGTAAGCAGCAAAACCATGATGAGGAGACGCAGAGCGAGAGAAAAGTAATCTCATCGGATCACCCTCGTAACCGAAGGTGGGTTGTACACCGATAAAAACGTTGCCGAAGTGTTTGCCGTAAATTAACAGATTTTGTCCATCGCTATTCAGATGCCCCGGAGGTGCGCCCCAGTTTTCTTCTAATTTTTTGGAGTAGGGGGTTAAACGCTCGTATTCTTCCACACTCATACGATAGGCAACATTTAATTCGGGGCTAGAATATTGAGCCTGTGCGTCATGGATTACCATTTGCATCAATTCTTCGGGGGTGTCTGGCACGTCTTGCACGTCATAGCCGTTGTTTTTCATGCCTTTTAACACTTCATGAATTGAGCCAAACACGTTTAAATAAGCGGCTGTACCCACGTTTCCTTTATCAGGAGGGAAGCTAAAGACGGTAATTGCTAATTTTTTCTCTAATTTGGGTTTTTTGCGTAAATTTGCCCATTTTAAAGCACGAGTTGCGATCGCCTCTACTCTATCTTGAAGGGTGATAGATTTACCCGTGTTGCCATCTTTCCCTGATAAAATAATAGGCTCGATCGCACCATCTAATTCAGGAATAGCGATTTGTAATGCAACTTGAATAGGGTGTAAACCGAGATCACTTTCTTCCCATTCTTCCGTAGTTTGGAATACTAAAGGTAAAGCTACCATGTAGGGACGATTGAGACGGGTTAAGGATTCCACTGCCTTGGGATGATCTTGTCTAGCAGGACCTCCTACCAATGCAAAACCAGTCAAAGAGACTACAGCATCAACGATAGGTAAAGGCTCAACTCCCTCTACAGGCTTATCCCAGAAATACTCATCCACAGGTTTCGAGAAATCCAAACCACCGGCAAACACAGGAATAACTCTCGCACCACGATATTCTAACTCCTGCAACATCGCCACATAGTGAGCATCATCTCCGGTTACTAAATGGGTTCTTTGTAAGACTAAACCTACACAAGGAGCAAGGGGATCTTTTAAGTCTTCGCTAATGTCATCACGGCTGTTATACCATGCTAGATAATCCTTGATGTTTTCAAACATTTTTGGGGCGAGAGGATGCCAAATACCCATATCAGGATAGACAATAGGCTCTGCGTAGTCTTTACTAGCTAATAAAGATTTTTCCCCTGTGAATACGTATTTGTCTGCTAGCATCAAGAAAAAGTTTTCAAGGTTATCAGATGAACCACCTAACCAATACTGAAAACTCAACATAAAGTTACGCGCATCCTGTGCTTTTTCTACGGGGAGATATTTTAATACCGTAGGCAAAGTGCGTAATAATTTGAGCATAGCATCCTCAAAACCAGCACCAGATTTTTGACGACGTTTTTTCATGAAGTCGCCAATAACGCTCTTGCTTTGTCCTAGCTGTGCCATACTGAAACTGCCCATTTTGTTAAGGCGCATCACTTCAGGCATAGAAGGGAAAACCACCGCAACATCTAAGTTATCTCGATAGGGTGTTACCGCATCTACAACTTTCTGAGCTAATTCTTCGATAAAGATAAGAGAGGCAATGAAAATATTTGCTTCTGCTACATCCTTTTTAAATTCCTCGTAATTTTCTGGGCTTCTCAACTCCTCAATTAAATAACCACTTACCTCAATGGCAAGATTGGGATTATGAGCATTGATGGATTTAACTGCTCCAGAAATGGCACTTTGATATTGTGACTCTAGTACCACATAAACTACCTTCATTAAAGCACGTCCTTGTAAATCTTCTGGTGCTATATGTCGGATAGCTGATTTTACGTTAGTAAACATTAAGCAGAAAACTCCGTGTTATATGATTTTTATACTAGGTATGTGAAAAAATAATGACTTGCCCAATAATAGGCTCTTTATTGTTTTTACCATGAAAATAAGCTCTTTTACCTAGATGAAGTCTTTTTTTACGGTTATCCGTAGTTTTTTGTTACATCTCTTTACACTTTTTACTCGATGATTGCCGAAAAAATGTTTTGGTGAAGATGAGGCAAAGGGCAAGAGGCAAAAGTGTTTAATTAATAATAACCTTAACACCCCAATACCCTAATACCCTAACTCCTGAACCTTGCTTGTCACTCACATATTACACAATATTAGTAGATTATTTGTAGGATTTGATTTGAATTGCTTTGCCATAATTGTTTTAATTTTGTAGCAGGAACTGTCAAATATAATACATCTTGATTTTTTAATTCTGTGGTGAGTAAATTCCAACCGTGAATATTTTTATCTTCTCTGGCAATGTATAAGGGAACAAAATCTCCATCTGGTGCGATATTCTCAACGATTTTCCCACAAAAGGGATGATTAGGAGTAATTAGAGTTGCGATCGCAACCCATAATAAATCATCAGTCATACCATTACCTAATATTCTACCGCCAAGAGCCGCCGCCGCAAAAGAATAAGTTGCTAATTCACTAGGAGAAAAAACATTTTCAAATTGAAAGACATCCTGCACAGATTCAGTAAATTGATTGTCTTGGATACGTAACACTACGGGTAATTTCGGCATTAGGGCTTTTGCTGTTAAGGCAATTTCCACATTTACCATATCATTGCTAGTAACGACGATGATGCCATTTGCTCCTTCAATATGGGCAGATTGTAAGGTTTCTGCTAGGGTTGCATCTTCGAGAATAATTGGAATACCGAGCGATCGCACTGAGTGTAAAAAACGATTACTATGATCAGACTCAATCACCACTATATCATGTCCTTGCTGTTTTAATTCCCGAATTACTTCCATACCGACATTACCCAAACCACAAACAACATAATGATTAACCGTTGCTACCCTTGCCGCATCTAAAAACTGTTTAAAACGGCTACCCAAAACAAAATCATTGAGTAAAGCATAAAAAATACCCACAATTCCCGCCCCAATAATCATCATGACAGCCGTAAAAATTTTAATCCCATCGGGGGCGGATTCCGCTACTTCCTCCTTTCCTCCTGCTCCTGTAATCATTCCCACACTAAAATAAAGAGCATCTACTGGAGAAATATTCCAATTAACCATTAAATAAATAATACTTGCAAGGGCAATGAGAATTATCAAAATTAATGTCACCATGATGACAGGGCGCACATATTGCTTATAGGTGCTTAAATTGAAAAAAAATTTGAACCACTGCTTCCATAAAAAACGAGATTTGCGCTTAAATTTAGTTTTATGAGCAACAATCAAATGATCCCCTACTTGTAATTTTTGCTCTGTTTTTACCCCTGTTACTAAGTCCATCTCCCCTATTTTGGGCAGATAATAAATTAACATTTGTTCAAGATTTTCCCATAAGTGAGACAAACTGACACCATACCAAGGATGATTAGAGTCGATAATTTCTTCATGTAATGACCAAGTTTGCTCAAATAGTCGTAAATGTCCAATAGTTTTACTTCCCAATGCCGAAAAAGCGAAAATGGGGGCGGCTAAACGAGCAACACTCATGGTTAAATGATCGGTAACGGTATAATCTAATCTTTGTCCGAGAGTTTGATTATAAAGACGATTAACGATGCGAATTTTTGGGTTTAAAGTCTTTGCTTGAGTTAATATAGCTATGTTTAAAGCATCATCATTACTAGCTAAAACAATCGTGGTTGCTTCTTTTATTCCCGCTTCTATTAATACTTGTGGTGAACATAAATCTCCCACAATAATTCTATCATCTTCTTGAACTACCAAGGTGCGATCGCTTAAACCCACAACCTCGGCACCCTGTTGCTTTAACAACTGATAAATTTTGTATCCTGTACGCCCTAAACCCGAAACTATAATAAGTGGTTTCATTGCCCTATCTGCTAATTTTTTATCAAACCTCTATTAACCTGATCAAAATTATCCTCTAGCACCCAGAAATTAACTGTAATCCACAAAACAATTAGCTAAAGGAATTAGGAATGTAGGATAAGGCAATAGTGAATAGTAAATAGATTTCAAAAGGGCAATAGGCAATAGGCAATAGGCAATAGGTAATTAGTAATTAGTAATTAATTAAAACAGTCAAACTTGACACCTGACACCTGAAACCTGCAACCTGCCACCTATCCTCACCAAAACACTTTTTCAACACCTCTAATAAAGATTAACTAGCAACAACTGCAGGTTTTTCCGCAAACCAAGAGGAGAGAATTTGCTCAGAAATTTGAGGTGCAGTTAAGCCTAAATCAGCAAAAGATTGATCGGGTTTGGCATGATCTACTAAAATATCAGGTACACCAAAACGTTTTAATTTTGCCATAACTTCCGCTTCTGTTAGGGCTTCCGCCACTGCTGAACCAAAACCACCTATCAAACAACCTTCTTCGAGGGTGGCAACTTTACCAATTTTTTCTGCTAAAGGTAAAATTAACTCTTTGTCTAAGGGTTTAACAAAACGTGCATTAACCACAGTTGCTTCGATTCCGTGTTCACTTAAAATACCAGCAGTTTGCATGGCAGTATTTACCATTGAACCATAACCAAGCAATAAAATATCATCTCCCTGACGTAAAATTTCGCCCTTGCCAATTTCCAATTCTTCCCAACCTTCCTCGGCTAAAGGTACACCAATACCACTACCACGAGGATAACGCATTGCGATCGCACCTTCAGTATAATTAATACCAGTGACAATCATTCGTTGCATTTCCGCTTCATCTTTAGGTGCCATAATCACCATATTGGGGATACAACGTAAATAAGCAATATCATACATACCCTGATGAGTAGGACCATCTGCACCCACAATACCCGCTCTGTCTAAACAGAAAAATACAGGTAATTTTTGAATGCACACATCATGGATAATTTGATCATAAGCCCGTTGTAAGAAAGTAGAATAAATAGCAACGACAGGGCGCATTCCCTCACAAGCCAAACCTGCGGCTAAAGTAACAGCGTGTTGTTCTGCAATTCCTACATCAATATATTGATCAGGTAATTTTTGTTGTAACTTATCTAAACCTGTACCCGTAGCCATTGCCGCCGTAATACCTACAATTTTGGGATTATTTGCCGCCAAAGTAGTTAAAGTATGAGCAAAAACTTTCGAGTAACTAGGGGGTTTGGGTTTATTAGAAGGGATTGGTTTCCCTGTAGCTAAATTAAAGGGATTTTGAGCATGATAACCCACTTGATCCTTTTCTGCCAAAGCATAACCCTTGCCTTTTACCGTTGCCACATGAACTAAAACAGGACCTTTCACTTTATGGGCTTTATTGAAAGTATCAATCAATTCGCTCAAATTGTGACCATCAATGGGACCAAAATAAGTAAAGCCTAATTCCTCAATGACTGCACCAACCTTGGGCATTGCTAGACGTTTCATCGCCTCTTTCAGATTTTTCATTTCAGCAGATAAATTTTCTCCATCACCAAATAAAGGCAAATGCTTGAATTGTTCCTCTAAATTACCTGTGATAAACTGAATGGGGTCAGATAGGCGTACTTTATTCAAATAACGAGAAATCGCCCCCACGTTAGGAGAAATAGACATTTCGTTATCATTCAAGACTACCATTAAGTTAGTATTCGGTAAATGCCCAGCGTGATTAATGGCTTCTAATGCCATACCTCCAGTTAACGCCCCATCACCGATAATAGAAACTACTTTGAAATTTTCCCCTTTGCTATCTCTTGCTAAAGCCATTCCTAACCCTGCTGAGATGCTTGTAGAGGCGTGTCCAGCACCAAAATGGTCAAATTTGTTCTCACAGCGTTTTAAGTACCCTGCAATGCCATCTTTTTGTCTTAAAGTATGAAAATCATGGTATCTTCCTGTGAGCATTTTATGGGGATAAGCCTGATGTCCTACATCCCAAATCACCTTATCATGATCTAAATCTAGGGTTTGATATAAGCCAATGGTTAGTTCCACAACCCCTAAACCAGGTCCTAAATGTCCTCCTGTTGCCGCTACGGTTTCTAAATGCTTTTCTCTGATTTGTTGCGCGATGTCTTCTAACTGCCGAATTGATAAACCATGTAGTTGATTGGGATGGGTTATTTCACTTATGTGCATTATTCTTTTTTCCCTATAATATATATTGATTAATATGTCAGATTGTTAAGACTACTTTCCTTTATTTTGTCTTAATTTTTCTTTTCTTGCTTTAAGGTAAAGGATTATAAATCTTTGTAATGTTTCATGAATGACAAAAATTGTCTTTAATTTACCTACTTAACCTCAGTTCAGTTTAAGAATATCAGATAAGAGTAGGTGTCAGGTTGCAGGTGTTAGGGGATGGGGGATAAAGGGCAGGGCTGTTTCATTTTCGAGAAAGAAAAAAGAGCGGGGGATAAGGGGAGAGGGAGATGGGGAGATTTTTGACTTGCAGATTTTAAGTCAGAATAAAAAATCTTGAAACAATCAATTAATCATAATAAATTATCAAAACTCATTACTCATTGCTCGTTACTTATTACTCCCTCTTAAACAAGGGGGGTTTGCCCATTGCCCTTTTCTCAATCACTCTCTATAAAAATTTATCCAGAATTGAGATTACCTAAGTTCGATATAAGAATATGCGATTTAGATAGGTTTCTGGTTTAATTTAGTTGCTGTTGATTGCCTGATTATCTTTTAAAGGTTGAACTTGTGTTCCGGGATAATAAAATTGTAATATTTTTTCCGCAGTCCAACCTAGCTTAGCAAGATTATAACTGCCAAATTGACTTAGTCCTACTCCATGACCAAAACCACCGCCTATGAATTGATAGGCTGTTAATTTTTTGTTTTTATCATAAATAGGTTCTAAGTAAAAAAAGGTGCTTCTAGGGGGGGCGAAGGCGCTTCTGACTTCATTTTTTTCTAGGGTAATAACTCCTAAGTCAGTTTTTACATCTAACTTTAAGATTCTACCAGAGGGCGATCGCTCTGTTATTTTCATGGATTGAATTTCTTTTATATCTACAAGAGGATGTTTTATTCGGGTTAAATATTTTTGCAAATCTTTAGTTAAATCTGTGATGCTACTTTGTTTTTGCCAACGAAATAAACTTCTACCCGTTTCATTAAAGCCTTTTTCTAAAGAGATAAACTTACGAAAATTATCTTCAGACTCAAGACTTTGTTGACTTAAATTCCACACTTGTTGCGGTGAATCAATCACGGATTTTAGATAAGGGCGATTTTCTCCATTCCAAATATCTGTAAAATTAGAGGTTATTCCCCCTGTGGTAGAAGAATATAAAGCATCCACTAATTCATTTTCATACGTTAATACTAATCCTTTTGTAGATGCGATCGCCTGATCTGCTATTTTGGATGTACCACTTAAACCATAATAAACTTGACAATGGGTATTTGCACAAAGTTCATAATTATCAGCCGCAAACCTTCTTGTGTTGCGTAGGGCGTAAGTTCGAGCAATAATAGTTTGAGCTTGAGCGGCGGCTAAGGGTGCATTGCTACCGATTTCGTGAGGCACAACTCCCCGTAAATAGGTTTCTATATCAACTTTATTAACCAAAGTATAATTGCCATAGGAATTGGGCTGAAGTGTAAAATTGCCTCCATATTTGCGATTTTTGCCGTCTTTTCCTTCCTTAATTTCTATTAATCCTTGATTGCTACTGATTTTTAAAAAATTTACTTGATAGGTATTCTCCCCCACCGAAAAAGAAACCTCTGGCTTTTCTAATAAAATAGCTGTTTCAATATAGACATTACTATAACCTGCTTCTTGTAACTGTTCTAATAATAATCGTCTCAAAAAAGGAGTGTTGTAAGTGCCACGCTTTGCCCATACCTGCCAACGCCCGGGTTGAGTTATCTCCACATCAATACCTAATTCCCTCCAATTATTGGCATCATCTTCTGCTGTTTCAAACGTACCATGATCCCCTAATATTAATCTTTCTTCAATGTATTTGTGGGGTAAAGGCTGGGGTATGATGTCTAATTTTAATTGCTTAGTAGTTAAAGACTTATTTTCCCCAGTGAGATTATCTGTAAAAGTTAGTTTTAAATTATCCTCACCAATACTTGTTAAAGTTATTTCATCTTCTAATTCTTCTCCAAATCTTTGCACAATACCAATTTGTAGATCCAATGCTAAAAGAGGCAAAGTCTGAAATAAAAAAGGAATAATAGTTAATATTGCAATATTCAAGAAAAGTTTATTAAGTTTTAATAACCAATGATTTTTTCCCTTATTTTTATTTAAAATCGTCATATAAAAGCCATCAATATTTTTAACTATTCCATAGTATAAGATAAAGTTTAATCATTGACTTGTTTTGCTATAGACAGTTGTAATTAGAAAGGATAAAACGCAAATCCCCCTCTATCCCTCCTAAATATGGGGGAAGGCAAAGGTAAATAGTTGATAATTAATAACTTCTAATGTACGGGCGAATGGCCATTCGCCCCTACCTAACTCCAAACCCCGAACTCATTACTACTCATTACTTATTTCTTTCCAATCCCCTAAAACCCCATAAAATAATTAGCTTTTTCTTAATTCCGCTCTTAATTTTTCCAACTCATCATCAATGGGAGGTGTATTGCTAGAAACTGTTTCACCATCAATAATCTCATTACCAGCAGGTAAAGCAGTACTGGGTTCAGGAGTACCAGATAATTGACGTTTCAAGGCTTCTAATTCATCATCTACCGCCGTGCCACCTTCTAAGGATGCCCATTTGGAATCCTCTCCCATTCCCGCTAATTCTCCTACAGCACTTGCTTCTGCTTCTTCTAGCATTACTCTTTCTTCCATGCGCTCAAAGGCAGACATGGCGGAACTACTGTTAATATTGCTGATGGTACTTTGTAGCTGTTTATTTGCTTTTGCCGCACTAATACGAGCTTTAAGCATATCTTTCTTCGTTTTTGCTTCTGAAATTTTGCTCTCTAAAGCGGTTAAATTACGACGAAGGGCATCAATTTGTTGCACTTGACTATCTAATTGTGCTTTTAAAGTAGCGGCAGTTTCAGCATGGGTTTTCTTTCTCACTAACGCTTCTCTTGCTAAACCCTCTTCTCCTTTTGATAAAGCTAATTGCGCTCTTTGTTGCCATGTATTGGCTTCGCTTAGATTTTTCTGGTACTGTTGTTCTGTTCTTTTTTGAGAGGCGATCGCTTGTGCTACAGCTTGACGCATTTTAACGAGGTCATCGCCCATTTCACGGATACTCTGCTCTAAAACCTTTTCGGGATCTTCAGCTTTATCAATCATATCATTGACATTTGCTCTTATTACCCTACTGATGCGATCAAAAATTCCCATAATTACTTTGACCTTTATTTTAACTATATTTTCTATATTACTTTAGACTAATTTTATTCTAAATCATCATTCTAAGATTAGGGTTATAACTCATCTGTTGCATTATTTAAAATCTACGAGAATATAATGCTATGAATAAGATATGTTGAGGGTTTTCTGAAAAAGTCTTTTGATGGAATTGGGCAAATTAAGTTTTTTTTTTGCTGATATGGGTTCTCTGTTTAAGATGAGTTTACAATGTTAAAATGGCATTATCTTTTTTGGTTAAACTCCCTCTATGTTGCCCGTAAACCAGCTATTTATTAAGGTATTTCGTCAAAAATGGCAGTTATGGGCGATCGCATTTTTCCTTTTCTTTACCCTCACTTTCATTATCCAAGAGCAGAAAACTACCCAACATAAAACCCTCGAAACGAAAATAAAAGAGATAGGTAAAAATAGTAAAATACCAAAAAAAAGTCTTAATCAAACAGAATTAAAAGAAATAGCAAAATTAGTAAATGTTAGAGTTTTTGCAAATATTGATGACCATGAAATAGGTGGTTCAGGAGTAATAATTGGTCAAAGAAAAAATAGTTATTTAGTATTAACAAACAACCATGTAGTTGATAACAAAGAAATTAATTATCAAATTCAAACTCACACAGGAAAAATTTATAAAGGGGAAGTTATTTGGCAAAATAATGATAATTTAATAGTTGATGATTTAGCTTTATTAACTTTTGAAAGTCAAGAACAATATCAAACTATCAATATCAAAAATAATTATATACCTAAGAAAAATGAATTAATTTTAGCTAGTGGATTTCCTTTTCAAGACAACTTAAAACAATCAGAAAACATTAAATACACTTTCGGAAATTTAAGCCAAGTTTTACCAAAGCCTTTAATCGGAGGCTACCAAATTGGTTATACAAATAATGTTCATAGTGGTATGAGTGGAGGCTCAATTCTCAATTTACAAGGTCAACTAATAGGTATTAATGGTTTAGGAAAATATCCCCCTTTAGGTAATCCTTATATTTATCAAAATGGAAATGACATCCCCGAAAATCAAGTAAAAAATATGAGTAATTTAAGTTGGGGAATATCAAGCCAATCTATAAATAAATTAATTAGTAAAGTTGAACAGCAAAAAAATATAGATTTTCAAATTCAACAAGTTGAGTAAAATTAAAGCTAGTCCAGTGTAAATTTTTTGGTTTTGCTAGCGGATTTATTCCGATAACTAACCTTCGTTCGGTTTAAGAATATCCGATAAGGTTAGGTGTCAGGTGTCAGGTTGCAGGTGTTAGGGTGATGAGGAGATGAGGGGAGAGGGTGAGAGGGGGAAGTAGGGGTTTAGGGTTTTGGGGTGGTAGGGGTTGAATATATTTCACTTCAGTTCGGGTTAAGGCAATTTTATCGTTATTTCTAAGAAGCTATAAGGTTTTCTGACTACGAGTTGGGATGCTTTCAGCTTATCCAAAACTCAGGTTAACTAGCTACCTACCGCCCCTTATGATTTGGATATATCCTAACTTACTCAAAGTAAGAGAGTCTTTATTTTCTTGCACTAGGTAAAGAATATTGAGGATTATTTTTAACCCCATTTTTACCATTGCCATTATAGTTATTACCATTATTCGACTCTAGTAATAAACTACGAATTAACCTTGCCGTTGCTTTTTCTGCTAAACCTCCAGCTATTTTCTGTCCCAATTTTTGAGTTTCTTTATTCTGAATAATATTCGTGACTACGGGAATTAATTTTAAAGGATCATATCCATCAGTTTCTTGAAGGATTTTAACAATATTCATCAATCTTTCAAAAGATTCATCATTACTGCCATTATTATGATTCCCGTTTCTACCATTACCATTATTATGATCTACCGATGAGCCATTATTGAAACCAAGAGTTTCTCGCACGGTGGTAGAAATATTAATCCATGTTTTTTGTCCAAAGTTATCTAAAGAATTAACTATTTCATCGGCTAATCTTTCTCTGATAAACTCACCTCTTTCCGATAACAAAAAATCTAAGCCTTGGTTAATTACTCTGTCAAAATCATAATCAGGGGAATCTTTGGCATTTCTTAATAAATTTTCCAGACGATTCCAACGGAAACTACCATCTTTAAATAACAAATCTTTCAGGGATTTTCTTAACTCAGGAGATTGATCTGTTAATAGTCTTTTGGCAACATAGGGATAGGCTTTACTTAATACTTTAAAATTGGGATCTATATTAATAGCGATACCTTCCAATGTCACCATTGAGCGAATAATTAAAGCATAGTAAGCTGGTACTCGGAAAGGAAATTCGTACATCATTGCCGACATTTCGTCTGTGATTCGCTTAAAATTGAGTTCTGCCACACTAGCACCAAGGGCATTGTTAAAAACGTTTGCTAGGGCTGGAATAATGGGCGTTAAGTCTGTGTCGGGAGTTAAAAAGTCTAATTTTACATAATCTTGAGCGAGAGCTTCAAAATCACGATTTACAAGGTGTACCACTGCATCAATTAAGCCATATCGTTGATAGGGTAAAATCGTACTCATCATCCCAAAATCGAGATAAGCCAGTTTACCGTCTTCCATTGCTAATAAATTACCGGGGTGAGGGTCAGCATGAAAGAATCCATGTTCTAATAGTTGTTGTAAGGAACATTGTACCCCTATCTCTACCAATCCTGTGGCGTTGATGCCTTGAGCTTCAATTTCTTTGATTTTGGTTAATTTTGTGCCATTAATCCATTCCATCGTTAAGACTCGGCGCCCGGTGTATTCCCAATAAATTTTCGGTACGTAGATTTCGGGAATATGTCCATATAATTCTTTAAATCGAGCCGCATTTTCCCCTTCTTGTAAATAATTCATCTCCTCAAAGATACGGGCGGCTAACTCGTCGGTAATTGCGACTAAGTCTGAGCGAATTTTTTTGACATTTTCTTTGATCCAAGATGCGATCGACCTCATAATATAAATATCAAGGGTGATACGTCTTACTAAATCAGGGCGCTGTACTTTTATCGCTACTTCCTCCCCTGAATGTAATTTTCCTCTATATACTTGTCCTAAAGAAGCGGCGGCGATGGGATGTTCAGAAATTTCCGCATAAACTTCTTGAGGTTTTGCCCCCAATTCTTCCTCGATAAACTGATAGGCAATTTCATTGGGAAAAGGAGGTAGCTGATCCTGTAATCTGGTTAATTCATCCAAATATTTAGGAGGAACTAAATCAGGGCGTGTGGACAATGCTTGGCCTATTTTTATATAAGCAGGACCTAATTTTGTCAGAATTTTTCTTAATTTTACCGCTCGCTTCAATTCATTTTTTTTCGTATTTCCCCAAAAACCATCCCACCAACCATCCAACAAGAAAGACAGAAATGGAAACAGAATATTTAATAATCTACCGAATACTTGTAAAGGGCGTTGACGATAATATTCAATAATCATATCTGGGTGATACCGCCAACTATCAGGAGACATATCACTCACTGGACCTAAATCTTCCTTATGTTTTACGGGGATAACAACAGGATTATCATGGATGTTAACGATATTGTCATCAATATTATCAAGATTTTCTTTGCTTTCTGGAGGGGTGATGGTTTGAGTCATAAAAGTTTCTACTATACTCTTTGGTCAAGAACAATTAGAATAACTGAGCTAGAATATCTCATGAAAGATCAAGATCTTGTCGAGAGCCTAGTTTTGTTAACTATTGTAACAATATCTTCATCATAAACCAGTAAAAATAAATTTGTGGATATATATTTAGCCGACAGAATAGAGAAAAAAAGATTATCATATTGTTAACAAAGCAAAGAGTAACGGCGTAAATTCCAACAGAGGAAATTAATAATGGTATTTGATTCTAATTTTTTTCAGCGCGAATCAGAAACAACACTCAAAAATACATTAGTTGAATATTTACAAAAACAACATCCAGAAACATTAGAAAGAGTTGCCCAATCGGCAACTCCAGAAGTAAGAGAAATTATCACTCACAATGTACAAGGTTTATTAGGAGTTTTACCCTCTGATGGATTTAACGTACAAATTGTCACAGATAGACAGTATTTAGCGAATTTATTAGCTTCGGCGATGATGACTGGTTATTTTCTTTGCCAGATGGAAAAAAGAAAGGATTTAGAAGACAGCATCAGCAATACTGATTCTCTTTAATTTTTGCAGGTTATCAGGGGATTGATTGAACAATGTTCAACCCCAATAACTCAAGTTTATCTGATATTCCTAAGCTGAACCCCACCTTAAAAAGCTAGGTTATCTTAAAAACAAAAAATCGGAGCGGCGGGATTTGAACCCACGACCCCCACTACCCCAAAGTGGTGCGCTACCAAGCTGCGCTACGCCCCGTTTAATCACATTATCCTATTATAATAAAAAAAGAACAAGTCGTCAAGTTAGAATAAGTGAAAAGACTGTATAGCCTTTAAAAGCTCTGGTAGAACTTCGACAGACCAAGTTCCTTCACAACATCTACCTTGAGATAAAATAACTCGTAAGGAATAATTTTGAGGATATCCTTCTGCTCCTAACCACAAAAGTTCACTTTCCATCTCACAGACGATTTTTTCTTCATCCATGAGATGTTCGCTTATATCAATTACTGCTTGATTAATTTCTGGTAAAAGACGACAAAAATCAGCCATTTCGGCAGAAGTTAGCTCCATCGCCCAATCTTCGCCCCCTAATAATCCTTGATAAGTGCAAGGATTTGGTTTCCAACCAATACGCCATCCTTTACCTTGTTTAATCAAGTAATTTATCCTCTAAGAGAAAATTACGCTTCTACAGGTGTTTCTGTTTCTTCTACTTCCACTTCCTCCTCACTACTTTCTTCAGTGGGAGAAGAATCAGCCGCCGCAGGAGTTGGTAACTCAATGGGTGATTCAGAAGCGGTAGAAGGGGCGGAAGGAATATCTTTTTCTTCAAAGTCGAAATCAGAATCTAATTTGATAGTAAGATAACGTAAAACTTCCTCTCCTAAGCGCATATCTCTTTCTATGGAGGCAACTTGAGAACCATCACCTGTATAGTAGGTTAGAATGTAGATTCCTTCTTGAAATTTTTGAATAGGGTAAGCTAGACGACGTTTGCCCCAAACTTCAAGGGATACTTTTTCTGCTCCATTTTCTTTGAGGAAATCACGATATTTGCGCATCTGCCCGTTGACTTGCTCTTGAGTTAAATCAGGACGCAAGACAAACATCATTTCATAGGTATTGGTCATTTTTGTAAGTTTCTCCTTTTGGACTGTAAAGGCTTCTTTTTATTACCAGAAGCAAGGTTTTTTGTTGTCCTATTTACTATCTGAAAAATATTTTTATTGATACTTTCGGACAATAGTGCTTATATATTTATAGCAGAAAAGAATTTATTGCACAATCATTCTCATTATATAATTTTAATTCATTTTATTTTTCGATTATGGCACAACGTTATGTCAGGGTAAAAACCATTACTGGACAAACCTATTATGGTCGATTACAACTGAATCGTACTGTAGAAGTTTTAGATGCTCCACCATGGTTAAATGGAAAAGTAACAGATTTAATCTTACAAGAATCCGATTATCGGTTACTGCCCCCCTGTGCTCCCTCTAAAATTGTGGCTGTGGGCAAAAACTATTCTGCTCATGCGGCAGAAATGGGTTCAGATATACCAAAAGAACCTCTGATTTTTCTTAAGCCCCCTTCTGCTATTATTGCTCATGAACAGGCGGTTATTTATCCTAAACAGTCTCAAAGAGTTGATTTTGAGGGAGAGTTGGCTTTAATTATAGGCGATCGCACCAAAAATTGTAGTATTGAAGATGCAAAAGATAAAATTTGGGGTTATACCATTGCCAATGATGTAACGGCTAGAGATTTACAGAAAAAAGATGGACAGTGGAGTAGAGCGAAAGGATTTGACACATTTTGCCCTCTAGGTCCTTGGATTGTGCGAGAATTGACTTCAGGAGCAAGAATACAAACATATATCAATGAAGATGAAAACGAGCCGAAGCAATCCGCTTTATTATCTGATATGGTTTTTTCACCTGAAGAATTAGTTGCTTATATTTCTCAAATTATGACTCTATTGCCCGGAGACGTGATTTTAACAGGTACTCCAGAAGGCATTGCCCCTCTACAAGTGGGAGATTCAGTAACAGTAGAAATTGAAAGTATTGGCAAGTTAACCAACTTTATTGAAGCTAGTCCAACGGAGTGAATAAAGAAATAAAGTAAATAATTACTAATCTATTAATATAGATTTATAGTGAGGGCTAAAGCCCTTATTTTAGAAATTTTTTCTTTAATATTTGTTGAATGCAACTCCCAACCTTAAGCTCATTACCAAGGTACTTGAGAATAGGCGGCTTCAGATATAGTAGGCATTTCTGCATATTTACCTGAAGCAGACTGGAAAATACCATAGCCACAGGCTACCAGAGTACCTAAAAATAGTGCATTAGAGATAGTTTCTGTGAGCAAGGATGTGCCTAAACCTCTAAAAATGACATTGAAAACCAAACCGACGAGAATCAGTAGAATATCGATTAAAATTGCCTGCATGGTATTAAAGCGAATAAAATGACTGATACGGGCATTTCGCACCACGGCGGCAAATAAAACAATAAATAGAATAAAACCGCCAAAGGGTATTTGATTGATCAAAATTAGAGGATAAAGAGGTATGATAATTAATTGTAAAAAAGGGAATTGTCCAAATAAAAAACTGCCAAACTCTAGGGCGTAGTAAAGAGGGAAAAGATAAACAAGAGATGCAAAAAGTCTATCTTTCCAGTCAGTAGATGAGGTTCGCCAATTCATAAATTTAAGATTAGGTGTTTGATTTTAACCAATGTTTATTTATACGATATTAACAAGACGAAACCCCATCTGACATTCATATAATTGAGGTTGTCTTGGTTCTGATGTACCTAAACAATGACCACAACTGAGTTTTCCCCCTTGCCAACGAGGGCTTCCTTGTTGATTAGCCCATAAGCAATTTTGACACACACTATCCGTGCTTAAAATCTGTTCTTTTTGGAGAATTACTAGCATGATTCCCCCCTTTTCGATTATTTTAGGTTGATTTTGCCTTTATTGTAGCCTTTTTATTCTTTAAAAATGGCTATTTTGCTACATTTGTTAATAAATCTGATAATAATAATTATAATTGGCTCTATCACTTTGAGTATGTAAGTTATTAGTTAGGGTAGGCAACAGGCAAGAGGCAATAGGCAATGGGGGATTATTAAATAATAATTTATAAACTTTTAGTTTTAGTTTTACTATAAATACTATTCAATAAAGGTTATGGAAGTTATTTTCTATTAATTTATCATAACCACACTCTGAAGAACCTTATAATTTTTATAGGCAAGATGTCTGTTTCACGGTAAAAAACTCTTGAGGTAAAGATTTTGAATCATTCAGCAAATCCTAATTAGCAATGAGAAATTGGGAATTTATTCAAGTTTTTAAGAGAATTTTGGCAGAATTTTTCTTCTTTTTAACAATTTCTGTGATTAATTGCGGAATTTTTTTTAACCCATCTAAATCTATATTTACTGTTTGTGGATGGTGTTTTTTTTCTTGTCTAAACCACTGACTTAAGGCATCGGCACTCAATTGTTGGGGGTGCAACATATCGACAAAACCTAGTTTGTTTAGTATTTCTGTCCTAATTAATTGTTCCTTGCGGGGGGTAATTCGTGGCACTATTAAAGCCCGTTTTTGAAAAGAAAGTATTTCGCAGGTGCTATTATATCCTCCCATTGACACTACCCAATCGGCTTTTTTTAGTAATAAGGTGGGTTCATTAACATATTCTAATACCTGTAGATTCGATCGCACTGCACCATTTTGCGATGGCATTTCACAATATTCCTGAATTTGTTGCCGCACAGAAGGAGGCATCATGGGACCTGTGACAATAATACCATAAGTATTTTTTGGTAACTTACTTTGAGCAAAAGCTAAAGCTAAATTTCCACCGTCTTGCCCTCCTCCCACCATACATAAAGCGAGAGAGTTTGACGGAAAATGTAAATCTGTTTTATGATGATGTTTTTGATACCATTGAATACGAGCAGTTTGATCTAAATAACCTGTATAGTGCAACTTACTGGCTATATCAGGACTAAAAGTATATTCTTGTATCGAGTCATAAATTTGCTCATCCCCATAAATCCATACTTGATCATAATATTTGCGAATGGCATCTTCATAATTATTTTTTTGCCAACTATTTTTAATAACATCAGGATCATCTAAAATATCTCTTAAACCCAGAATACATTTAGTTTTTGTCTTTTTTCTTAGATATTTAAGGATAGGATTCAACTCATTGATTGCACCCCTAGGCACATTGTCAACAATAAAAACATCTGGTTGAAAATTCTTCATTGCTGTTAAAATAATTTGCGATCGCATCTTAATAATTTGTTTCAAAGACATATCAAAATGCCTAGCCCGATATTCCCCATCACTAGACTTATATAAGGCAGGAAGAGTTAAGTAATCAATAGCAGAAGAAGAAAAAAACTGATTACCCTCTCCTATACCACTAATTATTAAAATATTGCCAGAAATACCGGATTCTTCTAAAGTTTGAGCGATTAGCTGATTTCTTCTTTTATGCCCTAAACCCATCGTGTCATGAGAATAAAGAACTATTTTTAATTTTTTAGGAAATATTTGTTCTTTTTTAACAGCAAAATATTGATTAATCTTAATTTGAGGTTCGGAAATCGGAACAACATTACGATGATGTGTCCATAAATTCTTAAAATAAGGTAGGGCAATATTCATTATGTTTCTTTATTCTTGTCTGACAATTGATAATAAGATTCCAAAAATTCTCAGTTTGTTCCTTGTAATTTTTATAAATACTTTGATTATTACATTTAAGAGCGATCGCATTTTGTCCAACTGATTTGAGATTAATATATGATAGAAGTATGGAAATAAAATTTTTCTGGCTTTTAAAATATTATGAAAATTACCCCTCAAGCAATTTATAGTCTTTATAGCAATGCTATTCGTAACCCTAAATATCGTAATTGGATTATTCTTGGCACATTAATTTATGTTTTAAGTCCTATTGATATTTCCCCCGATATATTCCCCTTGGCAGGACAAATTGATGATTTTTTACTACTATCAATAATGGCGATCGAAGTTACCCAAATGGTGTTTAATAGTCAGAAAAAAGAAGAAGAAAAACCAACAGAAAAAACTGTCGATGTGGATGCAGTTTCAGTGGAATAAAGTAAATAAAAATAGGTTGGGTTGAATAAATCAAAGCCCAACATAACATAATTAAACAGGGGAATAAAAATAATTTTGATTACTCAGAAAACTAACTTTTAAACATCCCCTTAATTTTTTCGATCCATGCCAAAACGTCTTCATAGGAAATTTTCAGCAAAGATAAAACACCTATCAAGATTAAAATAGAACCAAATAAAAAGTTATTATCATATAAATATAAACCAACTATTACAATAAAATAGGGTGATAAAATACCACTAATTTTTTCCACTAATTTAACCAATGGTGGAGAGTCGATTTCTTCTAATTCCGTATCAAATAAATCCTCATTATTCTCATTAGTTAGGTTCTCTATTTCAGAGGTTGCCATTGGGTTTTTATCAGGGTTGTTTTTACTAAACATTGCTATATTTAGAGAGTTTATAATGATAAATATAAATAAAAAAGTGATTATAAGCTATATTTTTAAATTGTAATCTAAGCAATTCATCTTAATAAATTTGCGGCAAAGGTTTCTAAAGAGAAAAATTAGGAAAAAAGCCTTCCGTTACTTGACGTAGATTTTTATTTATTATACGAGCTATTTCTATATGAGGTTCGTCTTTTTGAACAGGGATAATATCAGCTTGTTTACCCTGATGGAAATATTCTATTACTTTATTTGCCGCTTCTAAACCTGTTACATAGGCTTTTTCCTGTGACCAAGAACCATGATTAGTTATAATCCAATCACCACTCATAAATAAATTAGGAATAGCTGTTTGCACTTTTAAAAGGTGTTGATAGCTACCGGGAGCAAAATGAGTCACTCCTTGAGGTATCCTAATGACGCTACTATCGATAATTTCTGCCATCGCAAATTCTGGTAAACAAGTTTTTAAATATTGATGTACTCTTTCAACAATGGCATCATCTGTCATAGATAAAAACTGATTGGCGTGGTAAAAATCTACTTCTACAACGCTTCCTTTTTCCCCTTGATATTGATCATGAAGAGCATTAAGATCGAAGAATGTCCAACCCGTAGTGCGATCGAACCCAAAACAAGCGTTAGAAGGTTGAGGAATATTCACTTTTTTATCAAACCACAGTCTGACGGCTAAAACATCGATGCCACCTAAGTTATTAAGGTTTCTAAACTGCTGATAACGGTTAAGAGACTTACTACTGCTAACGATTTTTTTGATACCCGAAACACTTACCCCAGAAATAATACTATCAGCTTCATAGACGTTATCAGAACAAACTACCCCAGTGGCTAACCCCCGCTCGTCAACTAGAATATCGGTTACTCTCTGATTCGTGACGACTTTTCCTCCTAATTTCTCAATTTCCTCTATCCAAGGTTGAAAAATTTTCTCTCCCACTGTGCCACGACACCAAACCACATCAAAATCGGGCTGATGTGCCAAGATAAAATAATACAACATCCCCAACGCCGCCGCCGCGCTACACTGCTCTCCGGGTGCAAACAAACCTACCAACAACATTGGTTCAAAGGATTCATGATATAAACGGGATGAGACTCCGTATTGTCTAAATAACTCCCTTGCGGTGATTTTATCGTATCTTCTCCATGCTTCTTCTGAATTATCAAAATCTATTACTGCATACATCAAAGGTAACGCAGAGATGCGATCGCACAATGGTAAACGATGGAATTGGGGATAGACAAAAGTACCTAAAGGGGAGGGCAAATAGGGTTGATTTTGAAAAATAGGGGAAGTGGTTTCTAAGCCGTAGGGAGAATATTGATTAGATTGAGTAAAGGCGGTAAAAGGCTCTAAATTTAGTTCTTTCACCAGATGGAAAATATTACGGTAGGGATACCAAAAGCCGTGTATTCCAGCTTCTACACTCTTACCCTGTGCGGTTTTCCAACCAGCTACTAATCCTCCTGCATGGGAGGAGGCTTCTAGTAAAGTAACATCAAAACCTTGTTTAACAAGGTGATAAGTTGCCCCTAAACCTGCCCATCCTGCACCTATAACGATGATTTTCTTATTTCTGTCCATGATTATCAATTAAGCTAATTTGCATTTCAATTAGGCTAATTTACATTTAAGTTTACTGGTGATGGTAGGGAAAAGGGAAGAGTTAAGACTGTCAGTCATTTTCAAGAATCAAATCAATAAAAAATTTAAACTAAATACGTCTTCGCCTATTATAAAATACAAAAATCTCTAAAAATCTCTCTATCTAAAACCAAAAAACACCACAGAAATCAATCAGTAGTCTTTTTGTTAAACCATTGAAAAACTTAAAAATTAGGCGTATTTCTAAATGCCCAAAAAACAGAAGTCAAAAACCCTGTTAAGAGAATAATTGATATTTGTTTCCAATTTTTGTATTCTCCTATCTTTTCTGATAATTCAGGTATTTTATCGAAAACGGGCTTCATCGTATCAATTTTAGCTTCAATCTTAGTAACAGTTTTATCAAGACTGATATAATTAGCTTCTAATTTATCAATTTTGGCTTCCATATGATCGAATCTTGAATCCATTTGCTGAAACTTAAGATTAATTAAATCCTTAAGTTCTTTTAAATCGTTTTCTATGATTGTACTCATGTTAAAATTTCTTTAGTTTTCAAGATAATCAAGATTGTAACACACATTGGATATTTCTCTAAAATAGAGACGATAACCTTAAAGCATAAATCTCTCCCCATTCCCTTGAAAAATATCATAGTTTTTATTTCCCCTGACATCTGACACCTGCAACCTGATACCTTTTCTAAGCAAGAACTGATATTCTCAGGTTAAATTATTAATTTTTTTAAATACTTTAACCACTGACTGGCAATATTAATATCGGTAAAAGGTACATCAATAGTTTGATTTTCCTTTAAACTAAACTGGAGAGTTGCTTCTCCTTTTTCCGGTAGATTATCTACATCAACGACTTGATTTTTAACTAATAGATTCAATTGGGATAAATTCTGTAGAGAAAAAGTTTTTTGCTCTTTTATTCCTTGGTTAGTGGGAATACCAATAGTGATTAAATCACCTTTTTTCCCCAACACTGAATAAATGTCATATTTGGACTTATCAAATTGTTCTGCCCATGCTTGATAAGCCTGAACTTTATCATATTCTTTTTTACCACTCCACGCTAACCAAAAGAATAGCACGAGTAACGGCAACCAGAGTAAACCACGTTCCATGTTAAAATTGGCAATTAAACTTTATTAGGACTAGCATAGAATAAAAATTGATTTTATCTCAGGAAATAATTAAAAATTGACCCTGAGTCAGTAAAATCATAGTTTATCGAAAATTATATATTTTAGAGAGTAAATATTTATATGACTTCTTATACAACTTCCTCTGCAAGGGCTGAAATGAATGAACTGAGAAGGTTGAAAACGTTACTACCGCCTGAGTTACAAAGTTGGGTGATGATTGAAGCCTCTACAGAAGTCAATCCTCCTTTAGTTCGCACAGAAGAATTAGGGAAGGATGAGGTAGAAATTCAAATTGATTTGGCAAAATGGGAAAACTTAGCGATAGATCAACGTAATCTCTTATTCTGGCATGAAGTAGCCCGAATTCAAAATGATACGATTCCCAAAGAAGGATGGGAAATGGCGGCGTTAGCTATTGGTTTAGGCGGTGCTGTAGGGGAGTTATGGGTACAAGATGGTTTATTGTTGCTTTTAGCTTTGGCTTTGTGTGGTATTTCTGGTTATCGTCTCTGGCAGAAAAATAATGGGGAGAAAAACCTAAAAGAAGCTATTGAAGCCGATGAAAAAGCGATTCAAATTGCCACTCGTTTCGGATACACCTTAAAAAATGCCTATCAAAGTCTAGGAAGTGCTTTTAAAACTTTAATAGAGCAAACTCCTAACCGTAGTCAACGCAAGAAATATGAGGAGCGTTTACAGGCTTTAAGACGTAGTGCGGCAAAAGCAAAACAACAGAAGACTCCAGAAGGCGGTAATCAACCCCTGAAAACCCCCTCCGTGCGATCGCGCTCTAGTGCCAGAATGAAAAACATTTAAAGAATTAAGAATAGAGGTTTCAGGTTTCGGGTGTCAGGTTAATAATTAATTTTATTTAATTTTCCCACTTCCTACTCATTACTCATTACTCATTACTCAAACAATGATGCCAAATAATCACCAAGATAACTACGAAAATCAAGAATTAGATCCCATCACTTCCTTTATAGATGAGTTTTCTGACCCAGAAATGGAAGAAGAGGAATTTAGAAGTGACTTTTTTCAGGGATTGTCGGGAAGGCGAAAGAAAGCCGCTTTTGCTTTGGGTATTATCTGGATTGTGACGGTAACTCTCCATCTTGTTTCTTGGAGTGTCTGGATCATAGCGATTTTAGGGATTTTTGTCACCATTCAGGCTTTAAGGTTAATGTTTGTGGCTTCTCCTACGATAAAAACCCCTGAGTTGGAAAAATTACCCTATGTTTCTTTAATGGTATCGGCAAAGAATGAAGAAGCAGTGGTGGCTAAGTTAGTGAAAATGTTGGCAAATGTGGACTATCCTCGCCATTTGTACGATTTTTGGGTAATTAATGACAATAGTAGCGATCGCACTGGTATTATTTTAGATGAATTAAAGCAGGAATATCCCCAATTAAAAGTTTTGCACCGTGATGCTAGTGCCAAAGGAGGCAAGTCTGGAGCTTTAAATCAGGCATTTTTACAAACCAAGGGGGAAATAGTGGGAGTATTTGACGCTGATGCTATTATTCCTCGTGATATTCTCTTAAAAACTGTACCTTTATTTACCGAGGAAAGAATAGGGGCGATTCAAGTCAGAAAATCTATTTCCAATAGTAACGATAATTTTTGGACAAAAGGGCAATCGGTGGAAATGGCTTTAGATAGCTACTTTCAGCAACAAAGAATCGCTTGTGGTGGTATGGGAGAATTAAGAGGAAATGGGCAGTTTGTGCGTCGATTAGCCCTAGAAAGTTGTGGCGGTTGGAACGAGGAAACCATCACCGATGATTTAGACTTAACTATTCGTTTACACCTTGATCATTGGGATATAGGTATTTTAGAACATCCTGCCGTAGAAGAAGAAGGAGTTAAAGGTGCGATCGCACTTTGGCATCAAAGAAGTCGTTGGGCAGAAGGAGGCTATCAACGCTATCTTGACTATTGGCGCTTTATTATCAGTAACCGCCTCAACTGGCAAAAAAAATTCGATCTGCTATATTTTTTCATGGTGCAGTATATCTTTCCTACCGCCGCCATTCCCGATTTAATTATGGTGACAACTCATCATACTTATC
Organism: Cyanobacterium aponinum PCC 10605; assembly: GCF_000317675.1. NCBI lineage: Bacteria > Bacillati > Cyanobacteriota > Cyanophyceae > Chroococcales > Geminocystaceae > Cyanobacterium > Cyanobacterium aponinum. The sequence continues at coordinate 61,306 of NC_019776.1, read as the reverse complement.
CCTTAATTGCACCTTTGAGTAGTTTAACCCTCTTTCTTGCCTTTTGGGGTATGATTATCGGCTTAAAACGTACTAACCCAGAGAAAGAATACAAATTTGCTGATTACTTACAACTGATACAAAAGAGTATCCTAGGCATGATATATATGACTCATTGGTTTATTGTAATGCCCGTTACCACTGGAAGAATGTCTATTCGTCAAAAACGTTTAAAATGGGTTAAAACAGTCCATGAAGGAGATAAAGAATTAGCTATTAGTAATATTAGCAATTAGTCATGGAAAGAATTAAGAATTAAAAATAAAAATTGAACGTCCGTTGCGGCAGTCCCCAATCTCAGGTGTAAGCGGATTGGGGAAGGATAGCAACACCTAATTTTATTTTCCCCCTTCCTGATTTTTTATATATTCTTTGAGCTTTTCGATAGTCGCACCACCCGTACTAGCTACGTAATAAGAACCAGACCAGAAAGACACTTTCCCCCAATAGTATTTTTTTACTTCTTGAGGAAATTCCTTTTTTAGCATTCTAGCCGTTGAGCTTTTTAGACAAGCGACGACTGTGGAGATAGCATTTTTAGGATGCAAGTCTAGCAAAATATGTACATGGTCTGGTTCACCGTTAAATTCTAAGATAAAGCAATCTAACTTTTTTGCTACTTGTTCTAACATTTCTCCTAGTCTTACAATCATTTCTTTTGTTAATACTTTTCTCCGATAATGAGTGACAAAAACTAGATGTAAGTGAACGCTAAAAACACTATGAGAGCTTTTTCTGGGTTTCAATACACAATCCCCCAACTGCATGATATAATAACGAATATCTTAGCAAAACTTTTTGACTATAGATGGCTATAAAAAGAGTTACATTTAGACTATATCCGAATAAAGCTCAAAACGAGAAAATGCACTATTGGCGGAGATTGCACAAGGATCTCTATAATGCGTGTATCACTCATCGCAGGGAGCAATATAAGCGATATGGTAGAAGTGTGACTTATTTTGAGCAACAAAATTCTTTACCTGAGTTTAAAGAAGTATGGATAGAATACAAGAAGCTAGGTTCTCATGCTCTCCAAGCAACGGTAAAGCGTGTTGACTTTGCCTTTCAGCGATTTTTTAAACTAAAGTCGGGTTATCCAAAGTACAAGTCTGCTAGACATTACAGAGGATGGACATATCCTTGTAAAGCAGGATGGAAGGCTCTAAGTAACGGAAAGCACGGTAGGCTTAAAATCTCAAATTTAGGAGAAATTAAGATGCGTGGACAAGCTAGAGATTGGGGTGAACCTAAAACCTGTACGATTCTGTACAAACAAGGAAAATGGTACGCATCAATCACGGTAGAGTGTATCCCTACTCGCTATCAAACGGATAAGGGAGTAATAGGGCTTGATTTTGGGGTAAATGATGCTATAGCAGATTCATCGGGGAATTTTATCGAAAATCCTCGATTTTTAAAAGAATCTCAACAAAAAATCAATAAAGTTGCAAAGAAAGCTAGGAAAAAAAGAAATCCCCGTAAAGGGATAAAAGCCTCTTGTAGATGGAAAAAGTCTGCTAAAGCCGTAGGTAAAATTCAAAGTAAAGTTGCTCGTCAACGGCACAATTGGCATCATCAAGTATCGGTAGAAATCGTTAGCCGTAATAGCTTCATCGGTACAGAGCAACTTAACATCAAGGGAATGACCAAAAAAGCTAAAAAAGGTAGTAAACGTAAAAAGCAAAAAACAGGACTTAATCGCTCTATCTTAGATGTAGGGATAGGAGAACTCAAGTCCATGATTGCTTATAAGGTAACAGAAGCAGGAGGAATGTACATAGAAATTCCTACTCGCAAAGTAAAACCCTCTCAGACTTGTCCTAAATGTGGACATCAAAAGAAAAAATCTTTATCTGAGAGGGTGCATAAGTGCGAAAACTGTGGATTTACTACTAATCGTGATACTGCTGCCGCTATGGTCATCGAAAATTACATCAGGGGTATGGAACGTGCCTCTTTAGACGCAGAGTCGTCAAGCTCTACCGAGTGTGGAAACATGAGGCAAATTGGGGCGAAGAAGCGTCAGAAACGCATTTCTCAGCGTAGCGGAAATGCGTAGTTCATAATTCCTGTACCAATGGCTTTTCTTTCATAATCACAAAATAACTTAAATCCAAATTAACTTACGATTTTTTTCATCGTGAAACAGGCATCTTGCCTGTATTTTCCTAAAAACTATTAATGTATAAAAATACCTATAGAAAGATGTTAAAAATAGGACAAAAAGCACCAGAATTTACCGCAACTGCCGTTATTGATCAAGAATTTAAAGTAGTTAAACTATCTGATTATCTCGGAAAGTATGTGGTTTTATTTTTTTATCCCCTTGATTTTACCTTTGTTTGTCCCACAGAAATTATTGCTTTTAGTGAACGTTACGAAGAATTTAGCAGTTTAAATACAGAAATTTTAGGGGTTTCTGTTGATAGTGAATTCGCTCATTTAGCGTGGATTCAAACAGAAAGAAAACAGGGTGGAATAGGAGATATTAACTATCCATTAATTTCTGATTTGTCGAAAGAAATTAGTAAAGCCTATGAAGTTTTAGACGAAAGTGCAGGGGTTGCCGCTAGGGGATTGTTTATTATTGATACGGAGGGTAACATACAACAAATTACCATCAATAATCTTTCTTGTGGACGCAGTGTAGATGAGACGTTGAGAAATCTAAAAGCCATTCAACACGTTCACTCTCATGATAACGAAGTTTGTCCTGTTGATTGGCAGGAAGGAGACAAAACCATGATTCCTGATCCGTTAAAATCAAAGTTATATTTCGAGTCTAATAGTTCATCAACCTAAAAATAGACACCCAATAAATACAGGCAAAACGCCTGTTTTAAAGTGCCAACTAGCCTAGTTTTTTTAATAATAAATCTACATTGAAATGTTCTTCAATAAGATTCTGCATACATTCTACTTTAATGGTCTCATGAAGTCTGACTTTGCCAAAAGCTCTATCAATGATTTCTACTGTGGTAAGGGTATCGCAATCTACCATCAGAATTGGAATTTCTAGGTCTTCAGCCCTTGCTAAAATGAGTTGTTGAGGTGGGGTGTGTCCGGTTAAAATCAAGCAGTTTGTAGAGCTTTCTAGGGCGGCTAATTGTAAGTCAGTGCGATCGCTTCCTGTGACTACAGCCATATTTTGTCCTTTACGGAAATACTCTAAAGCAGAGTTAACATTCATCGCCCCTACCGTTAAACTTTCCACCATTAAATCAAGGCGATTTTCTCGACACAATACCCTTGCATTTAGTTGGGAGACTAATTCTCTAACGCTAACGCTTTGTAATAGTCTGTCAGTGGGTAACATTCCCAATATATCAATCCCTCTACTTTGGAAAAAGGGTTTCAGATCACTTTCAATATGATCTAAGGCATCATTGGGGATACTATTAATTAAAACACCTAAGAGGCGATCGCCCAAAACGTCTTTTGCATGAAGAATTTGATCAACTATTAATAATCCATCGTATTTGACCACTAATAAAACTTCTGCTGAAATTTTTTCCACTATTTCTGGTACAGAAAGATTAAATAGCTTACCCTGAGTTAAATTTCCTGCACCCTCTAATAAAATTAAATCTCCCTCAATAGAATCACAATATTCCTTTAATGTATCTTGATAGTCGTCATTAATTGTCTTCAGATAATCTGTAATAGTTTTCTCATCCAAAAATAATAAAGGTGCTTTGACTCTTTCGGGGGGCAAACCGAGGATTTCACTAATGAATTGTAAATCTTGCTCATCTTGAATTCCATCATTAGGATTAAAGCAAGTGCCAATGGGCTTACCATAACCTAGTTTTACTCCTTTCTTTTGTAGCTGATGGGCAATACCTAAAATTGTGGCAGTTTTTCCAGTATAAGGCTCACTAGAAGCAATTAATAAATGTTTTGATTGAGAAGAAACCATAATAGTGAATAATGAATAGTGAATAATGAATAGTGAATAATGAATAGTGAATTAATTTTTAATTCCCATTGCCTATTACCCTTCTCTCCTTTTAAGGGGAGACACAGAGGGGTTTCCCTATTGCCTTGTCTTAATTGCTAATTACTAATTACTAATTGTTATAAAACCCCTTTAGAACTAGGTATTTCGTGAATGCGGCGGGGATCAATTTCTAAAGCCATACGCATGGCACGGGCAAAAGCCTTAAAGGTTGCTTCAATTATATGATGAGAATTAACACCATCTAGTTGGCGAATGTGTAGAGTTATCTGACTATGGTTGACTAAGGCAACGAAAAATTCTCTTACTAATTGAGTATCATAATTCCCAACTCTTTGAGTAGGAATATCTAACCCGTAGCTTAAGTGAGGACGACCAGAAAAATCAAGAGCCACTTGAATTAAAGATTCATCTAAAGGGGCAATAAAATGACCGAAACGATTGATTCCTTTACGATTTCCCACCGCAATGGCAATGGCTTGTCCTAAAGTAATACCAACATCTTCATTAGTGTGATGATCATCAATTTCAATGTCTCCAGTGGCTTGAATATCTAAATCAAGAAGTCCATGGGAACAAAGTTGGTGTAGCATATGATCAAGGAAGGGAATACCAGTATTAACATTACATTTTCCCGTGCCATCAAGATTTACGGTGACATTAATATCAGTTTCCTTTGTTGTACGACTAACAGAAGCTGTACGCTCGTAAGGATTAACGACTTGTAAATTATCCTGAGTGGGTATAGTAGAAATAGACATTAGTTAGTGTATAGGATTTATTAATAAAAAATAAAGCTATTAAATATATATTTATCTATGATACTTGTTTTTGAACTAACCACAATATTATCAGGATGTACCCGTGATTGGACTAAATTTAGTGACAAAGGTGAATGCTATTTACCTGAAGTTGTTTTACAGGAATTAAATTTTTTAACTCAAAGGGCAATCACTCCCAAAGATGAGAAAATCGCAAGGGAATTTAGTCGTTTTTTCCCTGATAGCGGTTGGCAAATAACCTCAACGATGTCATCTCATCCTGCTTTAACTGCCAAAGATGGAGAAAGTATTAGTAAAAAAGCTCGTTTATCAATTGCGATCGCAGAATCAGTATATGATTTAGCTTTAAGACATTCTGAGCAAATAGTTATTTTTGTCACTAATGACGGTAATTTGAAGCGAGAGTTAAATCAAATTGGACAAACTAATTTAGCAATCATCAGTTCATCCCAGTTGAAACAGTGGATTCGAGCGGATGAAACCCCTCAAGCAGTTCAAGATGTTATGGAAAACTTATCCTTTCAGGAAAACAATCAGGTATCTTCCCATAATTCCTTAAAAACATCTAAATTAAAGGGAATTAGTTCTTCATTGGGCAAGACCAACAATGCAAAAAACTTAAACTCAAGAAAAGTGCAATCCCAAAGGAATCTACAACGCAACACAGGAGATAACATTTTCAGTATTATCAAATCAGGATTTCTAACTGTTGCTACCCTGATAACTACCATCGGCGTAGCTTGGTATTTTATTGCACCTCAGTCATTCTGGAAAACTTGGGAGGGGATAGGACTCCCCCCATTAGAAATTAAAAATAAGTGATATTTGCCAACAAAAGCCCTTGCTCACCAACATTCTTGTAATATTCCTTTTAGATGCAGTAAATGTTAATAAGCTAATGTTTCTAACGTAGAACGTAAATACTGAGTGACTTGTTCTTCCACAGTGCCATCAAACTTGTTTTCTTTTTGCCATCTTTGAAAACCAGAACTTTTAGCAATGGCTTTTTGTAAACTGTTCCAAATTTCTTGGTCTTGAGGTAAATTATTGGCTATAGTCGATGAAATCATAACTGTTCCTTCACTAAAGATAAAGAGTGATTAAAAAGAGGTTCTATAGATAAGGATAACTCAAATCTAAATTTTATATATGTAACTTCTAATACATAGTCACGAGAGTTCTTGCTTTCTCAAGCAAAAGGTGAAAGGCAAGAAGCAGTAGTGAAAAAATTGATCACTTTGATCTAGAAATTTATTTTAATTTTAATCTGAAGAGGTCTTGGAGTTACAAAATATCGAGGTAAACTATATTATTATTGTTAGTAATTAATTACGTATTAAAGATCATGACTATTTGGGTAAATCAACAAAAAGATGGATGTGGAATTCTTCAAGCCTGTATCGCTACAAAAAATAAAGAAGCCGCACAAGATTGTCATGCCGATTGGTTAGCAAAATTAACGCCTCAACAAAAACAACAGGGGTGGGAAGTGAGCTTAATAACCGTAGAATCTTGGGATGATGTACCGGTTAATGCCTTGAAAATTAACTAATTGAAACAATTAAAACTGCGTTCACGATTGTTTTATGTCAAAAACTGAAGATGAATAGAAAGAAAAAGTTATCATTGAGTTATACTAAAAAAAACTTAATGACAAGGTTATAACATTACAGTTTCAGTGGTAAATATTTTGTCATGGGTCCATCGCCTTTAGTACTAATGTAAAATCTTGAGTTTGAGAGTTGAAAATTAGAGCAGGTCTATGATTAATAGTGAACAAGCCCACCAAGCCCAAAAATTATACAAGCAAACTCTCCTACGCTTAGGAGAAATGTTAAAAATATTAAAACAGGGGGATAATAGTCGTAATCGAGAAATTTTAAAAAATCATTGCGACTACCTATCAACTCAGGGGAAAAAACAAAATTTGTTCGGCTGGGTGGAAATCATGGAAACGGCAAAAATAGCCATCTCTCGACCAAATAATGAGTACAGCTCTACCGCCAAATTAATTATTAAAGAAATTAAAAATGCTGGTGAGCTTCTTCTTCAACAAGAAATTAATTCTATTTGTGTGAGCGATGAATTACAAGATTTAGCACCCCAAGCAAAAGCAAGATTGATGGATGTAGAAACAGTTTTTGCAGATGAAATCCCTTCCATGGAAGAAATAGAAGCACAGGCGGCGGCTACATCATCTCAGGCAGTGACCAAAAGCACATTAGACAAAGATTTGTGGGAAGAAACCTTATTTGAGGTTTCCCATAGTTCAGAAGAAAAAAATAGTCACCCTTCAGAACATGATGACAATGAAGAAGATTTAGATATTTTTGAAGGAATTGGAGATTTAGGAGAAGACGATAATTTGCTGGAAGACTGGTTTGAAGATGATTCTTTTGCAGATGATAATCCTCAAATTAGTTCTGTTTTTCTTCATGACACATCTTTTACCACCAATCATGATTCTTCTGAAGAAGTTGATGCTTTTACCAGTTTATTTGAAGGTGAAGATGAGAATATTAGTATAGACCAATGGTCTTCACTAGAACAGACAGAAGAACTAGAAGCCCAAGATTCTTTAGAATGGGAGTCGTTAGGACTAGAAGAAGAAGATTCTATTTTCCCCATAGAGGATACTGATGACTCTGAATATGATTCGTTTGTCGATGATTTATCGGATTTAGTAGAAGAGGATAATTCTTCAGAAGTAGAGCAAGAAGATTATAAAGTGACCATTAGTCAGGATAATCTTGATATAGATGATTTAGATCAATTATTCACAGAAACAGAAAGAAGTACTGTTATTATTGATGACCCTGAAGAAGAATTAGAAAATATTATTAACAGTTTAGATGATTTAGAAATAGAAGATGATTTCCCTAGCATGGGCAGTGCAAATACATTTCAAATTCTACAGCCCGTAAAATCTTCGGAAGTCAAGATCGTTTTTTATGACGAGTTTTCTGAATTAAACAATGTTTTGTCATCTAATTTATCTTGGTTAGAAAGTGATTCTTGGCAGGATTTAGAATTAATTTTAGACAACAACAAAATCAACTACTATGATCAACAGAGTGAATTAGAACGTTTAGTTAATTCTGTACCCCGTCACTTAGAAGAAGTTGATTGGCAACAACTAAGTAATATTATTGAAGATTTGCCTGAAGCGGAGTTTGGAACTGTTGATAATGCTTTTAATGCGGGAGTACAAACAAGGCAACCTCAACCGTCTCCGTTTAATGATTTAGATCAATTATTAGCACAAGCAGAGAAAGACAGGGGAAAATCTCCTCAAAGTCGCACTTCCCGTCAAGGCCATACTAAATCTAGTTCTCAGACGAAAGTTTTTGAACAAAGTATGCGTGTGCCAGTAAAACAGTTAGATAATCTCAATAACTTGATTGGGGAGATGGTTGTAAGGCGAAATCGCTTAGAAGAAGACCAAGAAAAGTTAAGACAGTTCCTCGATAATTTACTGTATCAGGTACAAAATTTAAGTGATGTCAGTGCAAGAATGCAAGATCTTTACGAGCGTAGTTTGTTAGAAGGAGCGTTAATGAACAGTCGTCGTAAGAATCAAGAAACGGTAAAAGCGCAGTTAGCAAGGACTGAAGGAAGATCGACCTATATTAGTAGCAATAGTAACACAAATACTTCTAAGTTAGAAACTCCTGAATTAGACGAGCTAGAACTCGATCGCTTCACGGGTTTTCATTTGCTATCTCAGGAAATTATAGAGTTAATTGTTAAAGTAAGAGAATCAGCCTCTGATATTCAATTCCTAGTGGATGAAACAGATCAGTTAGGAAGAAACCTAAGAGAAGTTACAACTCAACTGCAAGAAGGAATTAATAAGTCTCGCATGGTTCCTTTTGCCCAAAACGCCGATCGCCTTCCTTTACCAATTCGTAAAATAGCAGAAGGTTATAACAAACAGGTACAACTGAAGTTAGAGGGTAGAGATGTTTTAATCGATAAAATGATCCTTGAACATATTTGGGATCCTCTTTTACAAATTACGAAAAATTCGGTCACTCATGGTATCGAATTACCTGAAGAAAGGGAAGAAATGGGTAAACCGCCGGTGGGTACAATCACCGTTAGAGCATTTTTACAGGGTCAGCAAACGGTTATTTCTGTTTCGGATGATGGGGGAGGAATTGATCCTCAAAAAATTAAGAAAAAAGCAATTCAAAATAAATTAATCACTCCTGCACAGGCAAAAAATTTAAAGCCTCAAGAAGTCTATGACTTTCTTTTCCATGCCGGTTTTACCACGAAGGAAAAAGCAGACAGCCACGCAGGAAGGGGAGTTGGTTTAGATATTGTTCGCAGTAAATTAAATGAGATTAGAGGGATTGTCAGTATTGATTCTGTTGTAGGTCAGGGTACAACTTTTACCATTCGTTTGCCTTTAACGGTTACTGTTGGTAAAGCGCTTTGTTGCCTTAATGATAATACTCGTATTGCTTTCCCCATGGATGCGATCGAAGATACGAAAGATTTTACATCTAGTGAAATAAAAATTAATGCTCAAGGTCAAAAATGTATTCTCTGGAAAAATAATTTATTACCTTTCCGTCCCTTAAGTACTCTCTTGAGATATAACCGTCAGATTACCCGAAGCATTATTTACACAAGCAATAATGAAGATGAAACTATACCCATTATCATTCTCAGGGGGGGTAATAACCTTTTGGCGATTCAAGTAGATCAGGTTTTAGGGCAGGAAGAAATTGTTATCAAGCAAATATCAGGACCTTTACCAAAACCGAAGGGAATTGCTGGGGCTACGGTACGCAGTGATGGTATTGTCATGCCTATTGGAGATGTCATCGAATTAATTGAAATTGCCAACGGTAATTTAAGCCTTGACTTACCTCAAAATCTTCCTGATGTGGTTAGTAACCATGAAACCATTTATGATCTTCCCGTTAACAATCAACCATTAGTCTTAATTGTGGATGACTCGATTACGGTTAGAGAGATGTTATCTATCAGTTTCAGTAAATCAGGGTATCGGGTAGAACAGGCTAGAGATGGACAGGAAGCATGGCAAAAATTGCGATCGGGTCTTCCTTGTGATCTTGTTTTCTGCGATATTGAAATGCCGAGGATGAATGGTTTAGAACTTCTTCAACATATGCAAGAAGATGAGTCTTTAGAAAATATCCCTGTTGCCATTTTGTCTTCTCGGGGGGCAGAAAAACATCAACGTATTGCGGCTGAATTAGGAGCTTCGGCTTATTTAATTAAACCTTATGTGGAAAAAGATTTATTAGATTCTGCGGAAAGAATGATTAAGGGTGAAGTTTTACTAGCAGGTAGTCGTAAAGTTCCCAAAGTTAAGATTAATAAAGCCACAGATCCTAATATTAGATCTTCTGGGTTCGTTACTCAAGGAAAAACAAAAGGTAAATCTGCCCGTATGGTTTTAATTATTGATGATTCGGTAGTAGTACGAGAAATGTTATCTATGACCTTTAAAAAAGCAGGTTATCAAGTAGAACAAGCTAGAGATGGACAAGACGCATGGGAACAAATATCTAATGGCTTGCCTTGTGACTTGTTACTGTGTGATATTGAAATGCCGAGAATGAATGGTTTAGAACTATTGGCGAAAATGCAACAGGATGAGAACCTTTCTAAGTTACCTGTGGCAATGGTAACATCAAGGGGAGCGGAAAAACATCGTAAAATTGCGGCTGATTTGGGGGCAAAAGCCTATTTTACCAAGCCTTATCTTGAAGAAGAGTTATTAAGGGCGGCAGAAAAATTAATTGAAGGGCAAGTTTTACTTAATCCCTAATCACAGTTCAGACTGTTTACATACTCATAATAATGACAGAACAAAAAATATCTCATCTCAATTCCCAAGGAGAGGTGCAAATGGTGGATGTTTCTCTTAAATCCGTCACCTCTCGAACTGCGATCGCATCAGGAAAAGTGTTATTAAATCCCACTGCTTTAGAAACTATTTTAAAACAGAAAAACCCCAAGGGAGATCTGATCGCTACCGCCAAGATAGCCGGTATTATGGGAGCAAAACAAACATCTTCTCTAATTCCTCTATGCCATCCCCTACCGTTACAGAAAATTGCCATTGATATTCACCTAAATCAAGACAATTATTGTTATGAAATATCTGCATCTACCAAAACCAACGCAGAAACAGGGGTAGAAATGGAGGCTTTAACGGCTGTATCGATCGCCGCTTTGACCCTTTATGATATGCTCAAAGCCATAGATAAATCTATTACCATTACTGACATCAAGTTAGTCAGCAAAACGGGAGGAAAATCGGACTATAACCGAAAATAAGAATTAAAAAGAATAGATAATAAGGTGCGTTATATAATCCTTAACACACCCTACTCATCCCACTTATTTAAAGTTGGCTCAACCTACCAACTAGACTTAACCACACCGGGTAATAAACCTTGATGCGCCCATTCACGCAATACATTACGAGATAAACCAAAATCACGGTAATAACCTCTAGGTCTTCCAGTTACCCAACAACGATTACGTTGACGATAAGGAGAACTGTTGAGAGGTAATCTTTGTAATTGGCGTTGTAACTCGAATCTTTCTGCAGGATCTTCTGCGGTGCGAATTTGTTCTTTTAATTCTGCTCTTTTATGGGCATACTTAGCCACTAATTTAGCACGTTTTACTTCCCGTGCAATCATTGATTTTTTAGCCATTTAAATTAATACTTATATATTTATTTACAGTGACATAACCCTATCATCACATCAGAGGCGGGACTTTGTCCCTGTTACCTAATTATGATGTAGGCTTCTTTGGAATGGATACCAAAGCCTTTTATAGTTAAGCGATGTCTTACTCAACTTTTGTTTAATTATTTACAATAAAAATTGACACATCCTCTATCATAACCGAATTTATCGAGAAATGAAAGACTGGTGTTTAGTGAAATTAATGAGTAATGAATAATAAGTAGAAATCAGGAGTTATAAGTTAATTACTAATTGAAAGATTGTTGATATAATTTTAGCAATCCCTAATGATAAGCATGAACAACCATAGGAGAATAGAAGAAACAATCGCCCAATTCAGACAAAAACTGCGTCCGGGTCAAATAGAATTAAGTCAATGGCAGGGTGGCAAAATGGCAGTCTCTGCTGTGCCGGGTTCAGGAAAATCTTTTTCGTTAGCCGTTGCCGGTGCAATATTGGTTTGTCAAGAAAAACTAAATCCGAATCGCTATCTATTAATCGTAACTTATACTCGTTCCGCCGCCGCTAGTATTAAAGACAAAATGAGGACGATTTTAACTGAAGAATTTAAGATGCCTCCTGTGGGTTTTATGGTACAAACAATTCATGCTTTAGCGTCAAGTATTGTCAATCGTTATCCTTTTTTGTCGGGATTAAATTTAGAAACCAGTAATTTAGTCGATGTGTCTAGCAATCATCCCTTAATCCTAGAAACGGTGGAAAATTGGATGTCTCTTCATTCTCCTGCTTTTGATGCCTTGTTAAGGGGGGAAAATGAAAAGTCATTTAATTATGAAGAAAGCGAAGTTTTGCGTAGAGAATCGGTACTGCGTACGGAAGTTTTACCCAAATTTACTCATACTGTCATTAGTACCCTTAAAAGTTCTGGTTGGAATATTGATAACCTTGACAATCTAGCAAATTTAGATAATTCCGGTATTTATCCTTTAGGCACGGTAGCCTCTGAACTATATCAAGAATATCAAAAACTAATTCATAAATATCAGGTAATAGACTATGATGACTTAATTATTGGGGCATTAAACGTTCTGAATAATGAAGATGCAAGACAAACACTACAACAAGAAATTGCAGGAGTATTTGAAGATGAAGCCCAAGACTCTACACCGTTGCAGGGTGATTTAATCAGTATCTTAGCCCAAGATAAGGATTGTAGCGAACCTAATTTAGTGAGGGTGGGGGACCCCAATCAAGCAATTAATTCCACTTATACCGCTTCAGACCCCTTTTATTTTCATCAATTTTGTGAGGATTGTCGCCAAAAAAATCGATTATTTTTAATGGAACAAGCAGGAAGAAGTAATGAAAATATTATTAACTATGCTAATGAAACTTTGGCTTGGATGGCGGAAAAGGTAGAAGCAAATTTAATTGAAAAACAGGAGATAAAAATTGTTGGAGAAAATGATTCTCAACCAGACTCTAATCCTTTGGCAGAGGGGAAAGGGGTAGAATTTTATGAACCTGAAACCTTTGAGCAAGTTTTAGATTTAATGAGTGAAAGAATCATTCATTTATTTGACAAAAAAGAACAAGAAATTAATACTAATTGTGCCATTTTAGTCAGAGCTAATAAGCAGGGAAGTTTTATTTTTCAAGAATTACAAAAAAGATTATCTGCCTATGATATTCCCTTAAAACTAATAGGCGATCGCATCTCTTACAGTGATATAGTGAAAGATATACTAGGAGTTTTACAGTTTATTGCTTTTCCTCATTCTTCCAAATTTGTCTATAATATTTTGAAAATTTTGGCACAACAGGAAATTATTAGTAACCAAGATTTTGATCAATTAAGTATCTATCCTGAAAAATTTTTATATCCAACACCTTTAGATGATGCCCTAACTCCTGAGCAGGAAAAAGCTCGAAAATTTTGCCTCAAATTTCTCCAAGCCAGTATTGAATTATCTTCCTATCAACTAATTCCTTTTATTTGCTCTGTTTTAAATTATGATCAATTAGCCCTTGCTACTGCTCAAAAATTGTGCGATCGCATCCAAAAAGAAAATCAAGGAAAAATGTCCTTAAAAGCAATGATAGAGACATTAACTAATATTAATAATACAGAAAGGTTTGAAGGAGTAGAAACAGAGAATGAAGATATTTATACAAAAAAAGGTCAAATTACCATTATGACCATGCACAAATCTAAAGGTTTAGAATGGGATTATGTCTTTTTACCGTTTTATGACAAAGAAAATATTTTCTCAGAAAAAAAAATTAACGGAAGTCTTAAATTTTTGGGCAAATGTGACTTAAATGATATTATTCGCACACAACTAAGACAAGAAATCCATCAACAAAGATTAGGTAAAAAAATAGAACCCTTATCCCTTCATCAAGCCCATGAAAAAGCCATCCAAGAAAAACAAGCAGAAGAATTAAGATTACTATATGTAGCCATAACTAGAGCCAAAAAACTATTATGGATGAGTAAATCAAAAGATAACTTCCAAAATTGGCGTTATTCTTGAATATGAAATTTAAAAATCATAAAAATCAGTAATTTGATTAACTACAAAAGATGCACCGCTATCGATTAACTGTTGACGATACTTATCTCCTTTCTCATTATCATTACTAACATGGGGAGGCAAAACTCCCACTGCAATCCATTCTCTTTCAGGTTTTATTTCTTTTGCTTTCATAACAGTAATAATATCTGCTACAGTATCCCCTAAATAAATTACGGGTAAAGAATTATCAAGAGAAAGTTTTTCTTCTAATAAATTGACGGCTAAAAACAAACCAGTAGGATCAGGTTTACTAGGAGCGTCATCCATTGCCACTAACACGGGATTCTCTAAACCTAAGCGGCGTTGTAAGATATATTGGGCAGAACCATTTGTTGCACCGCTAAAAAAGCCCCAATATAAATTATTTTTATCCAATATCTCGAAATACTCCCTACTCACCAAAAGAGGCTCAGAAGAAATATAACCATCCCAGCTTGTTGGTTGTTCTAAATTTTGCCCTCGATAACGTCTTTGAAAAAAATCCACAATTTCCTCATAATTAAGGTTAATCTCATCTCTGGATTTCCCCATCTGCTCAAAATAACGATAAATCAACTCTTGTGAACCTAACCAGTCATTATTCCAAATTCCCTCCGCCTTCAAACTATCAATATCCTCCATTGAAGGGCGATAATGATTATTCGTAAAATGTTCTACCGTATCCGCTAAAGCACGACGATAAGAATTAGTAACGTCACGAATCACACCATCAATATCAAAAATAACAATCGCTGACATGAGATTTTTGTTAATCTTAATCTTAATTTTTCCTTCACCCATCTTAAATTATTTTTGCATTGCCTAATACTTTGCTTTGATTAACTCTGCTCAAGAGGAGAATGTAAGCAATATAATCAAGAAAAATATAAAGAATATATTCGATGAAAATATTAGTTGTTGGGGCAACAGGGCAAACAGGTAGAAGAATCGTTGCCGAATTAGTAAAGCGAAAAATACCCGTCATGGCAATGGTAAGAGATAAAGCTAAAGCTAGAGATGTTTTACCTGCCTGTGTGGATTTAATTATCGCAGATGTTTTGAATCCCTCCTCCTTTGCTTCTGCAATGGACGAATGCGATATTGTTATTTGTGCCGCCGGTGCAACCCCTAGTTTAGACCCAACAGTTTTTTATTGGGTGGATTACGAGGGAACTAAAAATTTAATTAACGTGGCAAAGAAAAAACAAATCGAAAAATTTATTCTTGTTACTTCTTTGTGTGTGTCTCGCTTTTTTCATCCCCTCAATTTATTCGGCTTAGTACTTTTTTGGAAAAAACAAGCTGAAAATTATTTAATCGATAGTGGTTTAACTTATACTATTATTCGTCCCGGGGGTTTAAGGAATGAAGATAATCAATACTCTTTGATTGTAGGTGAAGCAGATACTTTATTTGAGGGTTCAATCTCTCGTCAAGAAGTGGCAAAAGTTTGTATAGAATCCATTTTTTATCCTGAAACGAATAATCGCATCCTAGAAATTATACAAGCAGAGTCCGCTCCGGCAAAAGATTGGCAAGAATTATTAGCTGTTTAGAAACATTATTTCCAATTAGCCAAAAACTCTCAATCCCAAAATCTTGGGTATAAAATTGAATATGAAGAAATATTAAAATTTAGTAGTTATTATGTTTTTATTTGGCTTAGGAAATAAGAAATTAACTCTGCCCACCCCAGAAGAAGCATTACCCGGCAGAAAAGACAAGATGCCCATTCCTAGTAAACACTATGTTAATGGTAATCCGATGAAACCGCCTTATCCTGAAACTATGGAAAAAGCGATGTTTGGGATGGGTTGTTTCTGGGGGGCTGAAAGGAAATTTTGGCAGTTAGAAAAAGGTATTTTTATCACTGCGGTGGGTTATAGTGCTGGTTTAACTCCTAATCCTACTTATGAAGAAGTGTGTAGCGGCTTAACTGGTCATAATGAGGTAGTTTTAGTGGTTTACGATCCTAAAATTATCAGTTATGAGACTCTGTTAAAAGTATTTTGGGAAAATCATGATCCTACTCAGGGAATGCGTCAGGGCAATGATAAAGGTACTCAGTATCGTTCGGGTATTTATACTTTTTCTGATACACAAAAAGCCTTAGCAGAAAAATCAAAAGCCTTATATCAGGAAGAATTAAGTAAAGCAGGTTATACAGAAATAACCACAGAAATTATTGATGCCCCAGAGTTTTACTTTGCCGAAGGTTATCATCAACAGTATCTTGCTAAAAATCCTAATGGTTATTGTGGTTTAGGGGGAACAAAAGTTTGCTTACCTAACACTAATTTGAGTTAACATTCCACCTAACTGAATTCGAGATAAAGATAAAAAGGTATCAGGTGTTAGTTGTAGGAAAATATTTAATTTTAAGAAATATTTAGTTTTATTTTCATTAAAGCTATCCGAGAGTTTAATGGATGTAGTCTTTGTGGGTGAATTGAGTTTGTAGCGAGGAAAACAGGGGATTTCTGGTAGCAAAAAAACAACCTAAGTTGAATGGGAAAAATTTTGTGATTTTATTTTTTTTGTGCAAGAGGGTTATGTGTTTGGAAAAAAAGATGCTATAATTAAACTCGAGAATAAAGATTTAGTGACAACGTTTGTTTTTAGTATTGATAGAATCGACTATTAAAGTATTGGCAGACTTATTTCCCAGATCTTCGCTCTCTACAAAGTTCAATTAAAAAAGAATCATTCAAGCTATGTCAATATATGTAGGAAATCTCCCCTACGAGGTTACATCGGAAGATCTGATGGAAGTTTTTGCCGAGTATGGAACTGTTAGCCGTGTTCACATTCCCACAGACCGTGAAACTGGTCGTATGAGAGGCTTTGCCTTTGTGGAAATGGAAAACGATAATCAAGAAGAAAGTGCGATCGATGCTCTCGATGGAGCGGAATGGATGAAACGGGAACTCAGAGTAAACAAAGCTAAGCCCCGTGAAAAAAGAGATTCTTTCAATCGTGGTGGTGGTCAAAGAAAAGAACGCTTTTCTCAGCGCTTCTAACTTAATTGTTTGAACAAATCAAACAAGAGTTTATCAACTTATTTTTGTTAATGCTTTCGGTTACTGAGGTGAGTTAGTCTCTTACTTGTGAGTATTCGAGGGCATTTTGTATTTTTTATAGATGAGGTAATGAATGTCTAAACGTCGCAATCCCAAAAAAGAAAAAGCAGAGCGTAATAAGGCTTATGCAAGACAATTTAGGAAGAAGTTTTCTCGGTATTCTTCTCGTAATAATAAAGGGTTTAACCGTAATAATTCTAAATCCGATGATAATGATACCACAGAGACTAGATCTGATTCTCAAAATAACCAGTAAAAGTTATTTCAATTAGCAATTAGGAATGAGTAATGAGTAATTATTTTTTCTCATTCTCTTACATTTTTGATTTTCTCTTTTTCGCTCCGTATCTAAAGAAAGTTAATCAACCCGCTACTATTTGATTATTGTTCTTTCAAGGTGATTTTTATTTTGTTGATACGAGGACCATCTGTATCTATGACGGTGAATTGAAAATGATCATAGTTAAATACTTCGTATTGCTTGGGTATTTTCTGCCAATTATAGACAAGAAATCCTCCTAAGGTTTGATAGTCGTCTGTTAGAGGTAAATCAAAATCTAATAAGTCATTCAATTCTTCTAAGTTTATTTGGGCAGATACGAGAAAGTTCTGCTCGTCAATTACTGTAATACTAAATTGGTCTTCAGTATATTCACTATCATCACCCCCTAAAATTTCGTTAATTAAGTCCTGCATTGTGACTAATCCAGAAGTGCCGCCATATTCATCGACGATGATGACTAATTTTGATCGTGATTGTTGCATTATAGCGAGTAATTCACTCAATAGAGTTGATTCAGGTAAAAAACGTACAGGTTTAATAAAATCTTCTAGGAGTATATCTAAGTTAATAGGATCTTCATTTAAAATGGAAAGACAATCTTTAAAATCAATAACTCCTCGAATATCATCCAGAGAATCTCCAATGACGGGATAAAAAGAATGCTTTGTTTTGACTATTTCTTGAAATAATTCTCTACAAGTTAAATGGAGATTAAGGGCTTTAATATTAACTCTAGGAGTCATAATTTCTGATGCTTCCACATCTCCAAATTCAAAGACATTGCTTAATAATTCTCTTTCTTCGGCTTCTAAACCAGAAGAATCTCTTTCCGTACTAATAATTAATTGCAATTCTTCAGGGGTAACTTGTTTGTACCACCCTTGCCCTGTGTATTCAACTCCAATAAGTTTTAATAAAAATCGAGTGGAAAGATTAAGAATATCAATAAAAGGTTTAAAAATAGTGCTGATAACGCTAATAGGAGGGGCAAGAAAACGGGCTAATTGTTCGGGATATAGTAAAGCTAAGGATTTAGGACACAATTCTCCCAATACTATTTGTAAGTAAACTAATAAAAAGAAAGAAATAGGAATGGCAAAAGAATGACTTAGGGTAGTAGAAATATTTTCCGAAACAGGCAAAGAAGAAATAGCATACTGCACAGAAAGTGCGATCGTACCTTCTCCGATCCATCCCAAAGCCAAACTAGAAAGGGTGATACCTAATTGAGTGCTAGAAAGTAGTTTATCAAGACTTTTTTGTAGAGACTGGACTGTAGAGGCTTGAATATCCCCTTCCATGACTAAATGATCAATCCTTGATTTTCGCACAGAAACAATCGCAAATTCTGCGGTGACAAAAAAAGCATTGATTACGATCAAAAGAAAAATGGCAAATAATCTCATTAAAAACTGATGCCAACTCCTTGGACATCCCCAAAAAAGAAACCACAGTTATGATTTTCGTCTATACCCATAAATAAATTATTGAGGATTTGAATTACTCTGAGATTGTTTCACTTTACTCGCCTCTTGCTGTTTGTGAACGTAGTCATAAACCTTAACAAGAATTTTTTGTTCAGGAATAATAGAGAATTTTTTATTGTCTTGAACTTCTTTTTCTTGTTCGTTAATTTTCTGAGTAGGATTTTCAGGGGGAGTATTAACACTTTTAAGGGATTCACTGCCGACATAAAATGAAATCAAACCACTAGCAACACCAATGGTTAAACTGCTAAGAATGACTAAACTACTAGCTAAGATCGTGGAATTGGACATGATTCCCATATAAAAATAAAGATTTTTAATAAAAGTAATTTGACAAATAAGGGATTATATATTTTATAATAATAAAGGGCAAAAATTAAGCCCTAAGTGACCAGGGTTGGCCGAGCGGTTGAGGCAGCGAACTCATAATTCGCCCTAGACAGGTTCAACTCCTGTACCCTGGATAAGTTAGTGACTACTCCCATCGCTTCACTTCCTGTAAGCGTGGGCTTCTCAATATTGCTACTAAATGTTGATAAAAATATTATCCAGTTTCGAGGGTTTTTCATTAACTGAATTTCGTTCTATAACTGCGGACAAAACTGGATTTTTGAGATGTTTGTGATTGTTTATTGATATTGAGGATTTTCTCTTAGAGAGGTATCAAAAGGGTTCGCTAAGTCTCTAGTTCTAATAATAGGTTCTCTTTCTTGAAGCTGACGAAAATAGTCACTTAAAATAGCGTACAGAAGCAAACCATCTTCCGTAATATTATTTTCGGGATATGAACCTTGAGGGAATTTACGCCAACCAAAAATAGTATTTAGTTGTCCGCCCATACTGGCTTGTTCGAAAAAATCACCACTGTTTTCCCAAAATGCTTCATTAACAAGTTGGTTAATGGTGAGTGGGACAGTTACAATTTCAATTTCTTCCCCCATTTCTGAGGTTTCAGGTTGAGCAGAACTAGGATGGGTAATCACACAAGTTAAAGTAGTAAGAGCGGCAATAGTTAGAAAACGAGAGAATTTTGATAACATAAGTTTATATTTGGTAAAATCTATGTTGCTTTAATTGTAACGGATCTATTCTTATCTATTTTGAAAAATATTTATGGAAAATAATAACTCTGCTTGGCGCCAACAATTATTAAATTTATTAGTGGAATATGCTTATCAGGAAGGGGATTTTACTTTATCTTCGGGGCAAAAAAGTAGTTTTTATCTCAATGGCAAGCAGGTGACGCTCAGGGCAGAGGGGGCTTTACTGGTGGGAAAATTAATTTTTAGTATGTTGTCTGATGACACAGATGCGATCGCAGGTTTAACTCTGGGAGCAGATCCAATGGTTTCGGCGGTAAGTGTTGTTTCTGCTTACGAAAATAAACCAATCCCCGCCTTAATTATTCGTAAAGAAGCCAAAGGCCATGGAACAAAGGCTTATATTGAAGGACCGACCTTAAAACAAGGGGCATTAGTCACGGTATTAGAAGATGTGGTGACGACAGGAAAATCGGCAATGTTAGCCGTGGAAAGATTAACAGATGCGGGTTATAAAGTAAATCAGGTCATTTCTTTAGTAGATCGTCTTTCTGGGGGACGAGAATTGTATCAATCTCACGGTTTGAGTTTTGCAAGTATTTTTACCATTGATGAAATTCAAGCACACAGCCGTAAGTAAGTAGCAATACTAAGAAAAACTTATAAACTATTGAAATATAGGTCAATTATTAGCTATATTAGAAGTCAATGGGCAATGGGTGATGGGTAATGGGTGAAACCGTTCCCTATTCCCCCCTTCCTTCGGGAGGGGAACTCAAATAAAATTAATACTCTTCAGTTTCAGGAATTTTGATTATTCTCTACAAAAATGGGATAATAAGCGAGTAAAAATATTAAACATCTTAGCTATGTTAAAGTCGATCGCAACTTTTATCGTTATTATTCTTACAGTAACTCTTTCCGCTTGTGTTTCTCCCACTGGTGGCTTAAATCCTTACGTTGATGGTGCAGATGGTTATAAATTCTTATATCCTAATGGTTGGATGGCTGTTGACGTTAAAGAGGCTTCAGAAGGGGTTGATGTAGTTTTTCGAGATTTTATCGAACGGAGTGAAAATTTATCCGTAATTATCAGTGATGTTAATAAAAATATGGATTTGTCTGATTTAGGTAGCCCCACTGATGTAGGCTATCGTTTTATGCAAATAGTAAATCAAGACACCAATAATCAAAGAGAAGCTGAATTAATTTCTGCTGAGAAAAGAGAACAAAATTTAGAAGACTACTATCTATTAGAGTATAAGGTTAAATTAGGAGACAATCAATATCGTCATAATCTAGCTAGTGTGGTGACAAAAAATGGAAAACTTTATACTTTTAATATCTCTACTACCGAATCTCGCTGGGAAAATGTGGAAAATCGTTTTAAAACTATTGTCAAATCTTTCACTGTCACTTAAGAAATATAGCTTTCTTAGTTCTTGTTGTGTAAATTATTAGTTAAGGTAGGCAAATTCGCATCTACTAACAGGCAACAGGGAATTCTTAAATAGTAAAAGATAAATTTTTAATTTTCATCCTAGTCTATTGCTTTTTTGATAATAACTGACGTTACGTACTTAACCTGAGTTCGATATAAAATTGTCTGGTGAAAGTAAGAAACAGGAGAAACCCCTCTATGTCTCCCTTTTTAAGGGGAGAAGGGGAGAAGTAGAGGCTTGGGATGTTAGGGTATTAGTGGTAAATGAAAGTTCGCTGTGCTTGTACATTCCTTTCAATCGTGAACGGAGTTTTTAATTATCAACTATTCACTATTCACTAATTGCCCTTTTCGCCATCACTCATAAATGAAAATTTATCCCGAACTCAGGTTAGTTACATCTACTCTTAACCTGCTACCTGCTACCTGCCACCTGTCACCTTCCATCGACAATTAATTTATATTTATTTTTGATATTTATTTTTGCTTAACATCAGATAATAATATAAAACTGTGATTGAATATTTTTATAGTTAAATTCCTAACATTAAACGGGCAATATTAAAATAAATTAAAACGCCTAAAACGTCCACCGCAGTGGTAATAAAAGGTGCAGACATTAAAGCAGGATCTAATCCTAAACGGCGAAATAGAAAAGGTAAAGCTGAACCAGAAATAGAAGCAAGAGTAGAAATTGCAATTAAGCTAATACCCACAGAGAGAGAAACGATTATATTTTTGTCGGTTTGGGGTAAAAAATAAGCCCAGATAGTAGCCAACAAGCCCAAAATCAAACCCAATAACAAACCTGCGATCGCTTCTCGAAAAACAACTTTAGCAGGACCTAAATCGCTAATTTCATCAGTGCTTAAACCTCTAATTACCACAGTGGAGGACTGAGTACCAATATTTCCTCCTGTACCGATGAGAAGGGGGATAAAAGCCGCTAGAACTGTTACTTGGGTTAAAACATCTTCTTGAGCTCCGATAATACTTCCTGTGACGGTATTGGTTAGTAATAATACCAACAACCACGTAACCCGACGACGGGCAACGGTAAATAAGTTTGTTTGAAAATAATTATCTCCATCAGAGGAAACCGCCCCTAAAGCATAAATATCTTCGGTTGCTTCTTGTTCCAAAACATCAATAACATCATCAACTGTGACAATACCCACCAGACGTAATTCTTTGTCCACAACAGGTAAAGCGAGTAAATCATAACGTTGAATCAAGCGGGCGACTTCTTCCTGATCCATGTCTGTTTTTACATAAATTACATCTTTAGTCATAATATTTTCTAAAGTTTGTTGTGGTTCATGGAGTACGAGATCTCTTAGAGAAACAATACCAACCAGATGACGAGATTGATCGACCACATACATGTAATAAACTAATTCAGAGTTAGGAGCAAGGGAGCGTATTTTTTCGAGAGTTTGTTCTACAGTTAAATTTTGTTTCAAAGAAATATACTCTGGGGTCATTATTCGCCCGGCGGTATCTTCTTCATAACCCAAAATTAGATTAGTCGCCTGTCTTTCTTCTGGGCTTAATTGTTCTAAAATGCGACTAACTACACTGGCAGGAAGTTCATCAAACAGATGAGCGCGATCATCAGGAGACATTTTATCAACTATATCAATTACCTCTTGCCTTTTAAACTGTTCAATTAAAGACTGTTGGACGGTATAGTCTAAATGTTCGTAAACATCGATGGCTTCTGTTTTATTTAATAAACGAAAAGCAATTAACTGCATTTGGGAAGGTAAAGATTCGATCGCTTCTGCTATATCCACCGGCTGAACAGGTAATAATAAAGCCTTAACACCCTCTAAATTATTTTGCTCTAAAAGTATTTGTAATTGAGAAGAAACCAATTCTCTCAACTCATGACGGGAATCATTTTTTACAGTAACAGTATTTTCAGACACGCTTTTACCTCCTCATCAGGCTTGATCACAATTAGAAATTGGGAATATCAAAAATCTTAGTCAATTTAGTCATAGTGGGTTCTAAAATCCTAACATTGCACGGGCAATATTAAAATAAATCAGAATACCTAAAACATCCACTGCTGTGGTGATAAAAGGACCAGACATTAAAGCTGGATCTAAACCCAAACGGCGAAAAAGGAAGGGTAAGGCAGAACCAGCAATAGAAGCTAAGGTACAAATAGCAGTCAAAGTAATACCCACAGCAAAAGCAACGATCAGATTGTTATCATTACTAGGTAGTAAATAAGCCCATATCATAGTCACAAGACCTAACACGAATCCTAAAAGCAATCCGGCTAAGCCTTCTCTAATAATAACTTTAGTAGTACCTAACTCTCTAACTTCTTCCGTACTAATACCTCTAATTACAACAGTGGAAGATTGAGCACCGATATTTCCTCCGGTGTCAGCCAAAAGAGGCATGAATGCGGCAAGGATCGTATATTGAGCAATTATATCTTCTTGAGCTCCAATAATTCCCCCTGTTACCGTGTTAGTTAATAATAAAACCAATAACCAACCTACTCGCCTTTTAGTAATAGTAAATAGATTAGTTTTAAAATAATTTTCTCCTTCTCCTTGAATAGCACTAAGGGCGTATATATCTTCAGTGGCTTTTTTTTGTAAAATATCAATTACATCATCAACAGTGACAACGCCAACGATTCGTAATTCTCGATCCACTACTGGCAGGGCGAAAAAATCATAACGTTTAATTAAATTAGCGACTTCTTCTTGATCTGTATCAGTTTTCACATAGATAATATCTTGAGTCATAATATCTTTAACTATGGTTTGTCGCCCATGAATGACTAAATCTCGAAAAGATACTACCCCTGTTAATTGTCTTGTTTCATTAACGACATAAACGTAGTAGATTAACTCAGAAGTATTGGCCAGAGAACGAATTTTAGCAAAGGTTTCATTTATATTAAAAGTTTCTTTGACGAAGATATATTCAGGAGTCATAATTCTTCCGGCTGTGTTCTCCTGATAACCCAACAGTAAATTAGTGGCTTGTCTTTCTTGATCACTCAATTGAGTTATGATACGACTAACAATAGTGGCGGGAAGTTCATCAAATAAGCGAGCGCGATCATCAGGAGACATCTTATCAACTATATCAATGACTTCTTGGCGTTTAAAATCCTCAATGAGAATACCCTGAATTTTTGCCTCTAAATGTTCGTACACTTCAATGGCTTTGTTTTTATCTAAAAGACGGAAAGCAATCGCTTGAGCTGATTCTGATAAAGATGCGATCGCTTCTGCAATGTCCACAGGTTGCACGGGGATTAATAAAGATTTTGCACCTTTTAGGTTATTTTGGTCTAATAATATTTGTAATTGAGAACGTACTAAATCCCGTAATTCATGACGAGAATTGTTCTCCGTTGCCTTGAAGTTGTCACTCACCGCCTACACCTCTTGAGAATTTGGAACTCTTTTCGCTTTGAAACTTAATTCTAACCCTCTGTTGGATATTGTGAAAATATTTTCTCTTGATGAAGTTTTTTTCTATAACTTATCAGATTTCAAAGCCTAAGTATGATATTATATATAATGTTAATTTGAGTCTCGGTTCCGTTAAAAGTGTTTGCTTCCAGTTTTGCAGGATTATCCCTTCTATATGGAATGCTTCGTGTCGGTCGTCTCAATTATCTTATACAAAAGTAAAAAATTGAGGAACAGTTTATGTCCATATACGTTGGGAATTTATCCTACGATATTTCAGAAAATGATTTACAATCAGTCTTTGCCGATTATGGTGAAGTAAAGCGCGTCTATCTTCCCCTTGATCGTGAAACCAAGAGAAAACGTGGTTTTGGTTTTGTGGAAATGTCCAATGACGATGAGGAAATAAAAGCGATCGAAACTTTAGATGGTGCTCAGTGGATGGGACGCCAAATCAAAGTAAATAAAGCTAAACCTCGTGATTAGTCTAAATAGCAAAAGCTAAAAATAAAAAATAATTATTCTTTTCAGACTGCTAGTTTTTAGCGGTCTTTTTTATTGAGAGTCATCTTTTTTGATGCCTAGGGCAACGAAATCAGAGAGAGTTTTGGATTCTAAATCTGTGACTAGGTAATTAATTCCTCGGTGAAGATGTAAGCGAAATTGTTGATTAAGGGTTTCTGCATTGGTTTCAAAACCATCTTGATGACAACGATGAATTAAAGCCAAGAGTAAAATCTCTGCTATTTCCCCTCCAAAGGTGTTCCAACTCATTTCCACATTGCTATCGGCAGGAATTGGATAGGGGGCGGGAGTATGTTTTTCACGCAGAGAGCGACAAAATCCCCAACGACAGAGAATATTCCATTGTTCTATTTTTGTAACTTTTCTTAATTTAATTAATTGATCTTTAGCCTTTTTTGATAGTTTGATTCTTTCTATGGGCGATCGCATTTTTTCGGGAGTGAATAATAAATAATTTAAGTCCTAATTCCTAATGTTTGATTCTTTCTTTAGTCTCTGGGTTCAGATTCGATAGGTTGCAAGGGGCGACTTTCAATTCCTGTTTCTAAAAATTGATAGTAAAACCAGCCTCCGAGAACAGCACCAACAATCGGAGCGAACCAAAATAACCATAGTTGAGCAATAATCTCCATATTACCGCAAAATAAAGCTACTCCTGTACTTCTTGCCGGATTGACGGATGTATTCGTTACAGGAATACTGATGAGGTGAATTAATGTTAACGCTAAACCGATGGCAGATGGGCCAAATCCTCCTAATGCAAGGCGATCAGTTGCACCCATAATGATCACAAGAAACATAAAGGTCATGATAATTTCTGTAATCAGAGGGGCAAATAAATTATAACCACCGGGAGAGTGAGAACCATAACCGTTAGTAGCTAAGGGATTTGAGCCACTTAAGTCTAAAGCACCATTACCACTGGCGATGATAAATAAAACAGCCCCCGCAAGGATTGCACCTAAAACCTGAGCAATAATATAAGGTAGTAAGTCAGAACCACTAAAACGTTTTCCAGCAAACAAATCAAAGGAAACCGCCGGGTTAAAATGACCTCCTGAAATATGTCCCACAGCATAAGCCATAGTTAGAACCGTTAGACCAAAGCCAAGAGAAACCCCCAAAAATCCTAGCTCCAGAGGATTGCCTTCTCCTCCAAAATTGGCCGCTAAAACGGCACTACCGCAACCTCCAAGCACTAACCAAAAAGTGCCAAAAAATTCGGCAATATATTTTTTCATGACATCTAATTCAAGATAGTTATTAATAACCGAAATTGTAGCCATAGTTACTAAGAAACAAGCATTAATAAATATTAAACATAGGTTGTTTTTGTCTTAAAACTACTTTATTATTAGAAATAAATACTTGAAATAGTTTTTCACTTTATTTTTTTAGAACATTAATTAATTCATCTTGAGACACTGTTTTTTGTTCTCCTGTAACCAGATGCTTAATTTGAACGGTTTTATTTTCCACTTCTTCATCACCCAAAATTAAGCAAATTTTAGCACCACTGCGATCGCCTCTTTTGAACTGTTTACCAAAATTACTACCACTGAGGTCTAACTCCACATTAAAATCGTTGTGACGAAGTTTTTGAGCCATAATTAAAGCCTGATTTTCCGCTTTTTCTCCTCTGGAAACAAAATAAATATCAGGACATTGAGGAGTTAAAGGATTGAGATTTTGCAGTAATAAAATTAACCTTTCCATACCCATTGCCCAACCAATGGCAGGGGTTTCATTCCCCCCCAATTGAGAAATTAACCCATCGTATCTACCTCCTCCGCAAACCGTTGCTTGAGCCCCCAAATCTGCTGATTGAATTTCAAAAGCAGTGTGAGTATAGTAATCTAATCCTCTGACTAAACGGGCATTCAGTTGATAATCAATTCCTAATTCTGTTAATAATCCACAAACTTGCTCAAAATGGTAACGGGAATCTTCTCCTAGATGATCAAGAATGCTCGGAGCATTTTCTGTAATTTCTTGGGTTTTTTGATCTTTACTATCGAGGATGCGTAGGGGATTGCGGGTTAATCTGTCTTGAGAATCTGGATCTAAATCAGCTTTATAGGGGGTTAGATAATCGACTAAGGCTTGACGATATTTTTGTCTATCCTCTTGATTGCCCACGGAGTTTAGTTGTAGGCTAAGGTTTTTTAAACCTAATGCTTTGAGAATATCTGTAGCGATGGCTATCACTTCCACATCTGCCCGGGGAGATTTACTACCCAATAACTCCAAACCTATTTGATGAAACTGTCTTTGTCGTCCTGCTTGGGGGCGCTCATAACGAAACATTGCTCCAGTGTACCAAAGTCTCTCTACTCCGCCACTAGCAAATAATTTATTTTGTATATAAGATCTTACTACTCCTGCTGTTCCTTCTGGCCGTAGAGTTAAACTGCGATCGCCTCTATCAGTAAATGTGTACATCTCTTTACCTACAACATCCGTGGCTTCACCAATGCCTCTTTCAAATAAATTTGTTTGCTCAAAAATAGGGGTACGAATTTCCCTATAAGCCGCTTTAGTTAAAATATCGGCGGCGGTTTTTTCCAAATACTGCCAATAAACTATTTCTTCAGGTAAAATGTCTTTTGTTCCTCTAATTGCCTGAATACTGTCCATAAAATCTCTTGATAAAGGGTTTCTTTCACAATTGTGACAAAATTTTTACCCTAGAAGCAACAAGAGGTGTCAGGTATCAGGTGGCAGGTGTTCGGGGGGTAGGAAGACGAGGGGATGGGGGGAGAGGTGGCAGGTATCAGGTGGCAGGTGTCAGGTTTAAGGGAGTAATGAGTAACCAGTAACGAGTAATTATCAACTATTCATTATTAACTATACACTATAAACTATGAGTCCTGATCAACAATTGTCTAGCTACGATTATTATTTACCTTCAGAATTAATTGCTCAAAATCCTGTTACTCCTAGAGATAGTTCCCGTTTATTAGTAATTGAGGGAGAAAATAGTCCTAAGCATCAAATTTTTGCTGATTTACCTCAGTTTTTGTCGGCGGGAGATTTATTAGTTGTTAATAATACTCGTGTTATTCCTGCCCGTTTATATGGAGAAAAAAGCACTGGCGCTCAGGTAGAGGTTTTATTAGTGGAGGAAACGAGGGATAATTGTTGGTTAGCTTTGGTAAAACCCGGAAAGCGTTTTTCTGTGGGCAGTGAAATTTATTTTGGGGATGGTTTATTAAAGGCGACGGTTGTTGATAAGGATGAGGCAACGGGGGGAAGATATTTAGAATTTTCTTGGCAAGAGGGGGAGTCTTTCTGGCATTTGTTGGAGAAGGTGGGTAATATTCCTTTTCCTCCTTACGTCACTGAGTCATCGGCTAATCCGAGCCAGTATCAGACGGTTTATGCTCAAAAACAAGGTGCGATCGCAGCTCCGACAGCAGGACTACATTTTACAGATCGACTATTTGAACAATTAAAAGCAGAAGGAATTAATAAAACAGAAGTAACTCTCCATGTGGGGATTGGTACGTTTCGCCCAGTGGAGGTAGAAGATATTGTTAACCATGATATGCACCAAGAATGGATTGAAATTGATGAAGCAACGGTTAATTTGATTCGGGCAACTAAAGCAAGGGGAAATAAAGTAATTGCGGTGGGAACTACGGTTGTAAGAACATTAGAAGGAGTTTGTAAAGAATGTGGAGATTTACAGGCTTTTGAGGGCAAAACAAATCTATTTATCTATCCGGGTTATGAATTTAAGGTTATTGATGGACTAATTACTAATTTTCATTTACCTAAGTCGAGTTTACTAATGCTAGTTAGTGCCTTAATTGGTAGAGAAAGATTAATGATGGTTTACGAGGAAGCAATTCGAGAAAAATATCGTTTCTATTCTTTTGGAGATGCTATGTTAATTAAGGATTGTTAAATATACTTGGTGTCAATTTAACCCTTAGTTTTATTTATTATGACTATTATTATTGCCATTCTGAGCTTTAAATTACTTTTATTTCAAGGAGTTTGTACTTTTATTCTTTTAAGTCGCTTGGCTCGAGGGGCAAGAAGGATTCCTCCTTTAACTCCAAAACTTCCTTATTTAGCTTTAATTGGCAAAGTAAGTGTCATTATACCTACTTTAAATGAGTGCGATCGCATTTCTCCTTTATTAGAAAGTATTACTCGTCAAAGCTACGAAACTAGAGAAATTATTTTTGTTGATAGTAATTCCACTGATGGCACTCAGGAAAAAATTGAGAACTATAGCAAAAAAGACCCTCGTATTCATTTAATTACAGATCCACCTTTGCCTAAAAATTGGGTGGGCAGACCTTGGGCATTACACAACGGCTTCTTAAATAGTTCTGAAAATAGCGAATGGATTTTAGGAGTTGATGCGGATACTATTCCCCATAAAAACCTCGTTGCCACTGTCTTAGATTTTGCCATTCAACAGGATTATGATTTAGTCTCTTTTTCTCCTCAATTTATTTTAAAGTCTATGGGAGAATGGTGGCTACAACCTTCTTTATTAATGACTTTGTTATTTCGCTTTGAATCCTCTGGCGTGAATACGAACAACCCTAGTACAATCATGGCGAATGGTCAATGTTTTTTAATTAAACGTAATATTCTAACAGAGATTAACGGTTATACTTATGCGGCGAATTCCTTTTGTGATGATGTCACTTTAGCTCGTTATGTGGCAAGTTTAGGTTATAAAGTCGGGTTTGCGGATGGCAGTAAAATTATTAAGGTGCGGATGTATGAAGGTTTACAAGATACTTGGCAGGGTTGGGGTAGATCATTAGATCTTAAAGATGCGTCCTCAAAGCTACAATTATGGGGGGAATGTCTTTTTTTGCTACTAATTCAGGCTTTACCTTTACCTCTCTTTTTCCTCTGCTTATTTTTCTATCCCCACTTTGATTTTCTTAGTTTCAAGTTATTATTTGCCCTAAATACTTTTCTCGTTATTATCCGTTTTGCCCTCTTAGGTGCGATCGCATCTTCTTATCAATTTAATAAATCAATATCAGAATTAACCTTTATTCTTTCACCTTTTGCCGATATATTAGCAGTGACGAGAATTATCCTTTCAGCATTCACAAAACCTAGTCAATGGCGTGGGAGAGTTTATGAGTAGTGTATAGTGTATAGTGTATAGTGAATAATTAAAAACTTCTAATACCTAGTACAAAAGTTGTATATAACTTTCCCACATATTATGAGTTAAATATATTAAATCTCTACCGTCTGAGACCTCTGTCTTATTAATTACTCTTCAATTCTCCAAAGTAAGGTTAATTAAAGCATTTAAATTTCCTGCTATTTTTCTTTTATAAAAGGTCTAATAAAAATGATTGCTCGTAGTTTTTCAAGAAAAAAAAATACTTTTAAACAGTTATCAAATGTTTTGCTGATGGTGGGTATTATTATCACTTTAACCTTTATATTTTTTGCTTTTTCTGCTCCTTTATTAGAAAATATAGGCATTATTCAAGACCCCTTAGAATCTCTTAGTAATCCCATTAACCAACCTCCTAATAGTAAATACTGGTTTGGTACAACAGGACAGGGTTATGATGTTTTTTCCCGAACTATTTTTGGCTCACAAGCGGCTTTAAAAGTTGTTATTACTGCTACGTTTTTAAGTTTAATTATCGGTGTTCCATTAGGTTTAATTAGTGGTTATTTTGGAGGAAAAATTGACAAAATTTTACTCTTTTTAATGGATACTATTTATACCTTACCGGGGTTATTATTGTCAGTTACTTTAGCTTTTGTGGTTGGTAGGGGAGTAATAAATGCCGCCCTTGCCTTATCTATATCTTATATTCCTCAATATTATCGAGTAGTCAGAAATCATACTACTAGCGTTAAAACAGAATTATTCATCGAAGCCGCCCAAGCTATGGGGGCATCTCCCACTCGTATTATTTATAAATATCTCTTTTTTAATGTAGTGCAAAGCATACCTGTTTTATTTACCCTTAACGCCGCCGATGCCATTTTAATTTTAGGAGGCTTAGGATTTTTAGGTTTAGGTTTACCTGAAGATGTCCCAGAATGGGGTCATGATTTAAAATTAGCATTAGACGGTTTACCCACTGGTATTTGGTGGAATGCCTTATTCCCCGGCTTGGCAATGGCAACTATGGTAACGGGTTTATCTTTATTAGGAGAGGGATTAAGTGAGCGTTTAAATCCTCTTCATCGCAGTTAAAATTGAAAGGACAAGGGGTAAAGGTAAATAACCTCAGTTCGGTTTAAGAATATCTGAATAAGGTTAGGTGTCAGGTGTCAGGTTGCAGGTGGCAGGTGGTAGGGGTTTTTAGCAAGGGGCTTTCTTCTGACCTAGGCAAGGGGCTTAAGCCCCTTGTTTAAGTCAGTTCGGGTTAAGGCAATTTTGTCGTTATTTCTAAGAAGAAGCTATAAGGTTTTCTGACTACGAGTTGGGATGCTTTCAGCTTATCCAAAACTCAGGTTAAATAGTGAATAGTGAATAGTTGATAATTACTCGTTACTCGTTACTCATTACTTTCTTCTAAAACCTGAAACCTGAAACCCGACACCTTATCTCCCTCTCCCCTCATCACCTCATCCTCCCATCCCCTAACACCTGCAACCTGACACCTGATACATATTTCCGAAGTCCTAACCCCAAACTCCTAACCTAGACATTAGCAGTAGCTTTGCGACGACGGCGAGTAAATTTACCGTCTCCTTCGTCATTATCATCACTATCAGAAAGAGATTCATTGTTTATTTGTCCGTTGTTATTAGTTATCCCTTCTTGGACTTGTAAGATAAAAATGACCAATGGTTCGCTATTGATTTCTCTTTGAATGACACGGCTGAGGTTAGTTTCGACTTCAATGCGAATACTATTCCAGTTGATATTGTCTCCTTCACTTAGGAGTAAGTTACTTTTGATGCGATCGCTTATTGTACGATCCACTGTTCTAGTAATCAACCTTTCTAAACTGGGTACTTCCATCGTGCAGACAACCCCCCGTAAATTAACTTGAGGCTCTACTAATAAATTACCTTTAGAGTCAATCACTGCGGCAATAGTAATAACACCATCTTCAGCTAATTGTTGTCTTTCTTCCATTACGTGTTCATGAACAACCCCAGCAGTATCGACTAATTGAATACCTGAAGGTACTTTTTCTCCTTTAGCAATGCTATCTACCGTTAGATCGATGCTATCACCGTTATCGATGATGACAATGTTTTCTTTAGGCACTCCTACACTTTGAGCGGTTTCTGAGTGTTTTACTAACATTCTATGTTCACCGTGGACAGGCACAAAAAACTTCGGCTTGGTTAGAGCTAACATCAATTTTTGATCTTCTTGACAACCATGACCTGAAACGTGTACTCCTGCTTGTTTACCATAAATAACGTTTGCCCCTTGAATCATAAGGCGGTCAATTGTATTTACTACGGCAATGGTGTTACCGGGAATAGGATTAGCAGAAAAGACGATCGTATCTCCTTCTCTTACTTTAATATGGGGATGTTCTCCCCGTGAAATACGAGTCATCGCCGCAAATTTTTCCCCTTGAGACCCTGTACATAATATTAATATTTGGTCATCGGGTAAAGAGCGTAAAGTTCTTAAAGGTACAAATATATGATCTGGACATTTGATGTAACCTAATTTACGGGCGTGGGCAATCACATTCAGCATCGATCGCCCCACTACTCCTACTTTACGGTTATGCTTCATAGCTAAAGCAAGGATGATATTGATACGATGAACGGAAGTGGCAAAGGTTGTCACCATTAAACGCCCTTGAGCTTGAGTGAAGGCTCGATCTAAACCGGGATAAACCGACATTTCTGAGGGGGTGAATCCGGGTACTTCGGAGTTAGTAGAGTCACTCAGTAAGCATAATACTCCCTCTTCTCCTAATTGGGCTAAACGGTGAAAATCGAAATATTCTCCGTCAACGGGGGTATGATCTACTTTATAATCTCCTGTGTGGATTAAAACCCCAATAGGGGTATGAATTGCCAAGGTGAAACTATCAGCGATGGAGTGGGTATTGCGGATAAATTCCACTCGAAAATGTTTACCAATTTTAACTACTTCTCTAGGGGAAACAGTATGAATCTTGGTTTTTTCTAAAAGTCCAGCCTCTTCTAATTTATCAGAAAGTAAAGACATGGCTAGACGAGGACCATAAATCAAGGGAAAATCCACCTGTTTTAAATGGTAGGGGATACCACCGATATGATCTTCGTGTCCGTGAGTGGCAATCATTGCCTTAATTTTGTGGTTATTTTCCTTTAAATAAGTCATATCAGGTAAAACCACGTTAATACCGTGCATTCCATCCGTAGGAAAACCGATACCCGCATCCACTAAAATCATCTCATCTTCATATTCATAGATACAGGTATTTTTTCCGATTTCGTGTAATCCCCCTAAAGGAACAATTTTTACATGGGGTTGATTATTAGAATTGCTTTTTTCCGCAGGGGTAGGAGCAATGTTTTCTGTGGTTATGGTTTTTCTGGTGCGTCTGCCTTTAATGGTATATACTTTTTTGTCTTTCATATTGGTTTGATTTTTTTGACTAGAATAAAATGAATACAATGTGATTTTTAAGGGTAGTTAAATAATTACTTATTAAGTTTTTCTTTAAGAATAAATAGTTAATAAGTTAAATAGATTCGTTTTCCCCGCAACAACGAGATATTTTTTGATAAAAAAGCCCCCCTAAAATAATGCTTAAATATCATTACGTTGACTTTTATTAAGATATTTGGTGGATTTTACCTTTAATTTTTTATAGGTATCTGGGGAATCTAAATGTCATAAGTTTAAAATCACAATTTCACCTCCTCAACAGTAATTAATGAATAAAAAACTTGAATAAACTTTTATCAATACTCGGTAAACTTATATTTGTGTCGAATTAAATAAATCATTGAAATACTTTTTTTAATATGAGTCTTGGCTCTTTTAAATTAATTCTAAATTATTTAAAACTTCTTCTACTTCTTTTTGTTGATGAGGGGGGAGATTACACAGGGGAAGTCTGAAACCGCCAATATCCCAACCTTGCAATTGCAGAGCGTATTTTACAGGAATTGGATTAGTATTGCAAAATAAAACTTTAAATAAAGGGTAGAGTTGTTTCTGAATTTTTTGAGCTTGGAAATTATCTCCTTTTTCATAGGATTGAATCATCATTTGCATTTGTTTACCTACTAGGTGACTAGCGACGCTGACGACTCCTACACATCCCACGGTCATCATTGGTAGAGTTAAAAAATCTTCTCCTGAGTAAATTAAAAAATCTGGCGGTGCTATTCTATTTATCTTAGCAGTTTGATCTAAATCTGCACTAGCTTCTTTTACTGCCACAATATTATCAAAATCTTGTGCTAGTTGGGCGGTAGTTTCCGCTTCTAAGTTTTTACCAGTACGTCCGGGTATATTATACAACATTATGGGAACATCAGGACAAGAACGTGCGATCGCACCGAAGTGTTGATATAATCCTTCTTGGGGGGGTTTATTATAGTAAGGAACTACTTGTAAACTTCCATCTATACCAATCTGAGAGGCTTTTTTTGTTTCTGTGATGGCTTTTTGAGTGGAGTTACTACCTGTACCCATAACAATCTTAGCGCGATCGCCCACAGCATTTTTAACAACTTTTAGTAATTGATATTTTTCGTCACTCTCCAAAGCAGGAGACTCTCCCGTTGTACCGCAAATAACTAAACCATCACTACCATTATTAACTAAATGGTCAGCTAACTTTTCTGCAACACCATAATTCACTGAACCATCACCATTGAAAGGTGTTACCATAGCGGTTAAAACTCGACCAAAAATATAATTACTCATCACGCTCAATAATTAATCCTGTTACCAAATAAATAGAGTTGTTAAAATAAAAGCTGTGGGCAAAATCCATAAAAGAAAAATCAAAAAACGCTCTTGGTTAATTATCGTGAACCAATAGTTCAGCAATTTGCACCGCATTTAAAGCCGCACCCTTGCGAATTTGATCTCCACATAACCACAATTCTATACTATTAGGGTTAGATAAATCCTGACGAATTCTACCCACTAATACCTCATCCTTTCCTGTTGCATCCATTGGCATAGGAAAATAATTATTTTGCCAATCTTCCACTAATTTCACCCCGGGCGCTTGGGCAATTATATCACGGGCTTTATTTAAGGGAAAAGGCTGGGCAAATTCGATATTAACCGCCTCTGAATGAGCTCTTAACACAGGTACTCTCACACAAGTTGCAGTAATACGAATATCATCATCTCCAAAAATTTTGCGAGTTTCATTAACCATTTTCATTTCTTCTTCACAATAACCATTATCCATCAATGGTGAATTATGAGGAAATAGATTGAAAGCTAAAGGATAAGGTAAAATTTCAGGTTGGGGATTTTCCCCTTTTAAAATGGCTTCTGATTGAGTTTTTACTTCCTCCATTGCCCTTGCCCCTGCACCACTTGCAGATTGGTAAGTAGAAACCACTACTCTTTTAATGGGTTGAATTTGATGTAAGGGATAGATAGCAACCCCCATCAAAATAGTTGTACAGTTGGGGTTAGCAATGATTCCTTTATGATTGTGAACATCATTAGGATTGATTTCAGGTACAACTAAAGGCACGTCAGGATTCATGCGGAAAGCACTAGAGTTATCTATCATCACCGCTCCAGCCGCAACGATTTTTTCTGCCCATTGTTTTGAAGTTGAACCACCAGCAGAGGCTAAAACAATATCAACATCATCAAAAGAATTATCGTCAACAGCTTCAATTTCTAAGGTTTGATCTTGAAAAGTTACCTTTTTTCCAGCAGAGCGAGGAGAAGCTAATAATTTTAGGTCTTTTAAGGGAAATTTACGCTCTATTAATAAGTTTATTAGTTCTGTTCCAACTGCACCTGTTGCTCCTAAAATGGCAACCCTAACTTGATTTGACAAATAACTATCCTCCTTAAATAACCTTTATTGTAGCAAAATTTGACTCGGATTAAAATGTGATTGTGTAACTCTACTTTTACTTCTAAGCAGCCATTTTAACACTACTAGAGCCGTTGCTCAATCTAATGCTCTTTTTCTAAGAAAGGACGAAAACAATTGATTTTACACTTGGTTAACCTGAGTTCGGGATAAATTTTCATCTATGAATGATGGAGAAAAAAAGGCAAAAGGCAAAAGGCAAGAGGCAAGAGGCGAACCCCCCTTTATCCCCCCTCGAGAGGGGGGAGGGCAAAGGAAAAATTAAGAATTAGGAATTAAAAACCCCGAACACTCATTATTTGTTACTCATTACTTTCTCTCAACACCTGCAACCTGCAACCTGAAACCTGACACCTACCCTTATCCAATATTCTTAAACCGAACTGAGGTTGGTTAAGTTTGTGAGCAAACAAGGAAATTTAACGGAGTTTTAGAGGCAAGTATTCATCAAAAAATAAATTTGGCTCTATCACTTTGAGTATGTAAATTATTAATTAGGGTAGCCTGAAAGGCAAGAGGCAAGAGGCAAGAGGCAATAGGCAATAGAGGATTATTAAATAATAATTTATAAACTTTTAGTTTTTATTTTACTACAAACACTATTAAATAAAAGTTATGGAAGTCCTGTTTCTCTTAATTTATCATAACCACACTCTGAAGAACCATAAATTTTAATTCTTTTCGATATAAAAAGATAAGATTTGGGTTGATTTTTAGGTATAACGGTTGAGTGGAGTTATAGGCAGAAATCAGGATTTCAAAGCTAAGATATTACTGAGAAAATACGTTAGGACATCATGGCTAAACATGAAGTATTTAAAATCAACTTTAATAAGTTTTTCATCAATTCTTATTCTTTTTCCCCGCTCCTTACCTTTCTCAGCCCATTTTTGGCTAGATACTAAATCGGAGTATAAAGGGAAAGCTAATAAAAAACTATTGCCAGATGCGAAGTTGCCTGTTGCTTATTCTCTTATCTTAGAATTGCTAATTACTAATTGAAATTACCTGACACCTATCCCCATAATACCATTTTCTCGGCAACCCTTAGTTAACGAAACATAATACTAACAGAACTATCCTCGTGAATACGCCAAATAGTTTCACCCAATAAATTAGCTACGGATAACACTTTTAATTGGGGAAAATAACTATCTACTGGTAAAGGAATCGTATTTGTTACAATTACTTCCTCGAAGACATCGCTGGAAAGACGGGAAATAGCAGGGCCTGAAAAAACGGGATGAGTTGCACAAGCATAAATTTTGTTTGCACCCTCTTTTTTCAACAACCTTGCACCTTCTAACAATGTTCCAGCAGTATCAATCATATCATCGACTAATACAGCATTTTTACCCTTAACATCACCGATAACATTCATCACTTCAGCTACATTATGAGCTTGGCGACGTTTATCAATAATGGCAAGAGGGGCATCATTTAATTTTTTTGCAAAAGCTCTCGCTCTAGCTACCCCCCCAACATCAGGAGATACAACAACTAAATCCTCAATATTTTTATGATTCAAATAATCTAAAATTACGGGTGAACCATAAACGTGATCTAAGGGAATGTCAAAATAGCCCTGAATTTGGGCGGAATGTAAATCCATTGCTAAGACTCGATGAGCCCCGGCAGTGGTGACTAAATTTGCGACTAATTTAGCTGAAATAGATTCCCTACCTGCGGTTTTACGATCCGCTCTGGCATAGGAATAATAAGGGATTACTGCTGTAATTTGCCGTGCTGATGCTCTACGACAAGCATCAATCATAATCAGCAACTCCATCAGATTATCATTCACTGGATGGCAACAGGGTTGAATTAAGTAAACATCACAACCTCTGATCGATTCTTGAATTTGAATATATAATTCTCCATCAGCAAATCTTTTCCGAATCATCGGACCTAAATCCATGCCCAAATAACGGGCTACTTCAGTGGCTAAGCCAATGTTGGCTGATCCAGAAAATAGGCGTAAACGGTTGTTGTCCGATACCTGTTGTGGTAAGATTGAACTCACTGTTAAGGTGGCAGAATGACTCACGGCAAATTCTCAACCTCTTGATATTTAATACTGGTTTATGTGTGTTAATGTGTTTCCTTTTTTTTGCATAGGATACTCTTAGCTTAACATTATAATTTACTATATAAACCGCTTTTTTAGTTAACTATTTTTAATTTTTTCTTAATCTTTTGTATTTTTTATATTGAGTCAACAATACTATATGCAAACTTTATTGATCGCAGGAACGGATACTGATGCGGGAAAAACCATTATCACCACTGCTTTTAGAGCTTATTTGCAGAAAAAAAAATCTCATTTAGTTACTGCCTTAATGAAGTTGTTGCAAACAGGAGAAATAGGAGATGAAGAATTTTATTGCCAATATTTTGATGATGCTGTTATTCCGTTACGTTATCAAGCCCCCCTTGCTCCTCCTTTGTCTGCTAAGTTGGAGGGTAAATCTATTGATTTAAATATTGTCAGGAATCGTTTACTAGATTTACAAAAAAGCCATGATTTTGTCTTAGTTGAGGCTTTAGGTGGTTTAGGTTCACCAATTACAGAAGAATTAATTATTGCTGATATTGCCCATGACTGGGTATTGGATACTATTTTGATTGTACCTGTAAAATTGGGTGCGATCGCACACACGGTGGCAAATGTAGCTTTAGCGAAACAGTATAATATAAAGTTAACGGGTATTATTTTTAATTGTGTTCAGGATTACACTCCTACGCAAATAAATCAATGGACACCCAAGGGTTTAATTGAGTCTTTAACTGGTATTTCCGTTTTGGGTTATTTTCCTTACTTGGGGGATGTTAATTCTCTGAATTTGGATGAGTTAGCAAATATTAGTGAACCTATTTTTAGTCAATTAATATAGATAGCTTATATTGTTTTAGTTCATTAAAGTTGCGAGCAACGTTAGCTGTGCCTTCGGCATCGTGTTTAATTAATGATGTTTCAATTAGGGAAAATTTGATAAATTTCAAGTTAGTATTTTCAACAAAATATAGCATTTCTCACTATGGTGAGATACAAAAACTATCGGTATCGGGGAATAGGGAATGGGCAATGGTATAAAAAAGCTCTATTACTTTGAGTATGTGAGTTATTGGTTAAGGTAGGCAAGAGGCAAAAGGCAATTACTAAATAATAATTTATAAACTTTTAGTTTTTATTATGACTACTTTAGTTTTTATTATGACTACAGAAAGAGAATATCGAGAATGGCATAAACAAAGAAATAAACAAGTTAAACGCCGTCAAAGAAAAAAAAGTAATTTTGGCTTTTTTGTATTTTTAATCATTGCTATTTCTCTGGGAGTAACGATTAAAAGTAATCCTCAAATAATAGATTATTTACAAAATCAGTTAGAATCACCTAATCTATCCAGTTTTTTTAATGCCTTTCGTTTTCGAGTTAATTCTCTTAAATCTCTCACTGAAGAATTTATTACAGAAATTGATGAGCCAGT
The DNA here is from genome assembly GCF_000317675.1 of Cyanobacterium aponinum PCC 10605. Taxonomy (NCBI): domain Bacteria; kingdom Bacillati; phylum Cyanobacteriota; class Cyanophyceae; order Chroococcales; family Geminocystaceae; genus Cyanobacterium; species Cyanobacterium aponinum. The sequence goes on along the minus strand of NC_019776.1, from coordinate 21,468 downwards.
GGTTATCACTGAAAATTATCAATTATTAGAAAAAAGAAATTTTAGTGATATTGACAGAAAAGCCAAAAGCATAAAATATACTGGTAATTCTGTGGAAGAATTAAGTCAAATTTTGTCTAAGTATGCCAAAACAGAAGCGGATAAAGCTAGAATTATTTACACTTGGATAACGTATAATATTAGTTACGATGTAGGAGCATTAAACGACTTATTTAATAATAATATTTATCCCGATGTTAGAACCGAAATAGTTTTAAATACTCGCTCAACAATTTGTTCAGGATATGCTAATTTATACCAGCAATTAGCAAAAAAAATGGGCTTAAAATCTGTTATTATTTTAGGATATGCTAAAGGAGAAAATTATATTGTAGGTTTAGATAATAATGTAAATCATGCTTGGAATGCAGTAAAAATAGATAGCAATTGGTACTTAATTGATACAACATGGGGATCTGGAACTGTAACTAATAATGGTTTTAATGCTCAATTTAATCCTTTTTATTTTGCCACAAATCCACGAGAATTTATCTATACTCATTTCCCAGAAAACGATAAATGGCAATTATTAAATCCTATTATGTCTCGTTCTGAATTTGATAGTTTGGCTAATGTTTCTCCTACTTTATTTGAATACGATATTCAATTATTAAGTCATCCTAATGTTAATATTAGTACTGATGAAAATAATGTTAATATTGCCCTCAAAGTTCCTAAAAATGTAATTGCGATCGCATCCTTGAAATCTAAAGAGAAACAACTGCAAGACAATTATACATTCGTTCAAAAACAAGGAGAAAATATACTCATTAACGCCTCATTTCCCGAAAAAGGGGAATATAAATTGGATATATTTGCGAAACCAAAAGATGAGACTAATTCTTATCCTTTAGTAGTCAGCTACAACATATTAGCTTCAGGTAATGGTAATCAATTTCCTAAAACATTCCAACACTTTAACGAATACAATGGCTATTTAGAAACCCCCTTAAATAACAGCTTAAATCCCAACCAAAATACTTATTTTAAGTTAAAAATAGATCAAGCCTTAGAAGTAAAAGCAGTTAACAAATCAACGAATCAATGGCATGATTTAGAACGTTACGGGAATGTTTTTGCTGGAAATATTAACGTAGGCAATGGAGATATTATTCTTTATGCCAAATTTCCTCAAGATTCCCGATACTGGGCTTTATTGGAATATGGAAACAATAGCTTATAACCTATAATCTATCAACAAAAATATTAAAAGGGTCAAAATTTGACTTGATTTTTTTCATCATCTCCAATCCATTACCAACATAGCCCCATGGTTCAATTTCTTGTTTAATGGTAGAAGCCCCAGATTCAAGAACTGTTAAATAACCCTCATTATCCTGACAAAAATTTCTGATACCTCTAACTTGATGATTTTTTATCCCTTTTGGCAAACAAACATAACCGACACCAGTACCCATATTAACAAAACCAGAACCTTGAGTTAAGGCAAACAATTCCGCTATTTTAGTGGGCAAAATGCCAACCTTACAAATAATTCCTCTGTTATTAGCACCTTGGAATACCATATCCTTTAAACGAGTCCATAAGTCTAACTCTTTTTCTGAATCCCATTGATGGATCAATAAACCAATATCTTCCGCCCACTGTTTTACTCTTGCACTCTGTTGTGAAACGCTCTCTTCTATACCCTGAAAACGCAACGCCAATCCCAAAGAAAAATTTAAATTTAAACCATTGATCAAGGATTCAGATAATAAATCCGCCGATGTAGGAGTTAAAGCAGAAGCACAAATCTTTTTTTGTAACTGATTAATTTTTTCTTGACCTCCCGTCAAAAGCAAAGTTATGGAATCAGAAGGAACTGGAAATAAACGAAAAGTAACTTCCGTAATAATACCCAAATTACCATAAGAACCCGTAAATAACTTCATTAGATCGTAACCAGCTACATTTTTGACCACTTTTCCCCCTGCTTTTGCTTCCTCTCCGTCACTTCTAAAAAAAGAAATCCCTAAAATTAAATCTCTAACTCCTCCATATTTTTGTCTTAAACTACCAGTATTAGCAGTAGCAACAACCCCTCCAACCGTGGCAAATTGAGAATAAATAGGGTCTATTGGTAAAAACTGATTAAAAGAAGCTAAAAAATCCTGTAAATCTTTGATTTTCATTCCAGATTGAACCGTAATAGTTAAATCATCTTGAGCGTGTTCAATAATTTTATTTAGTTTATGCGTACTAACTAAAACACTCGCCCCAGAAGGTAAGTTTCCCCAATGTAATTTTGAGCCATTGCCAAGGGGTAATATCCGCCACTTATTTTTGCAACAAATCTTTAAAAACTGTGATAGCATTTTGTTAGTATTCGGGACAATTATGTAGCGAGGAAGACCATTTTTTAATTCAGATGCCTCAATACACTCTTTCCAAGGAGATTCTTGCCCCCAATCAAAGATTTCGATGAATTCTAAGTCTTGATTATGGAGTTGTTTTTTGATTGTTTCTAAAGAAGGGACGGAAAAGTTATTATTCATTCGGGTATGTCAACTATATTGTGCGTTACTGATATAATAAATTTTTTTTAAACTTTATTTAATAACAATTAAGATAATTATATTAAATGATGATGGTAAACTATAATTTGTTGATCACTAGTTTATAGTTTATAATTTAAACTCGGTGATCTATTAAGTTCAAAATAAAAATTAAATTTCTCTTTTTTGTAAGAGCAGAATTATAAACCTTTTTCTTTTTTGATCTTTAAAACTGACCTTTAATTATCAACCTAAAAACAGCTCAGATTTAGGCAATCTTAATCTGAACAATTTGAAGTTTTGTAAAAAAAATTTACCGTAAGTAATGACAGCAACAACAACAACCGAAAAACTTGCTCCAGCATGGAGTGTCATCATTTATATGACAAGTATCCACTTAATAGCTTTATTAGCTTTTTTACCCAGCAATTTTAGTTGGGGAGCAGTGGGAATAACAGCTTTTCTCTATTGGCTGACAGCCTGTATAGGAGTTACTTTAGGCTATCATCGTCTAGTTTCTCACCGCAGTTTTGAAACTCCCAAATGGCTAGAATATTTTCTTGTTTTTTGTGGTACTTTAGCCTGTGAAGGTGGTCCTATTTCCTGGGTAGGATTACACCGTATCCATCATAAATATTCTGATCATGAGGGTGATCCCCATGACTCCAATAAGGGTTTTTGGTGGAGTCACATGGGATGGATGTTTGTCAAAAATCCTGCGAATAACGATGTCCCTAAATACACCAAGGATATACAAAATGATCCTTTCTATGTTTTCTGCGAAAAGTATTTTATTCCTATTCAAGTTGTTTTAGGATTATTGCTCTTTTGGTGGGGAGGATGGTCTTTCGTCGTTTGGGGTATATTTCTTCGTTTAGTTTTAGTTTTCCATGTGACTTGGTTTGTTAATAGCGCTACTCACAAATTTGGTTACAAAAGTCATGAATCAAATGATCACTCTCGTAATTGTTGGTGGGTGGCTTTATTAACTTTTGGTGAAGGTTGGCATAATAATCATCATGCTTTTCAATACTCTGCTCGTCATGGTTTGCAGTGGTGGGAAATTGATTTAACATGGATGACCATTAAGTTGTTAGCATTTTTTGGATTAGCTAAAAATATTAAATTAGCTCCTGTAAAAAATTAGCTACAGTAACAACAAGATATGGTGTTTTACATTAACACTACTTATCCGTATCGGGAAATAGTAAATAGGCAACAGCACACTAATAAATAGCATAGAAAACTGTACCTTATAACTTTATTAAATCCCACGTAAAAAATTACGAATAATTAGTAATTAGTAATTAGTAATTGGCCACTAACTATTAGTAATTAAAAATAAAAACCATATTGCTACTTTTTATTAAATAAAAATAAAAACGTTAGATTGCAACTTAATTTTTAACTTGTATTCGTCAATATAGTTTTTTAACAATAGATAAACATTTTTTATTCGTAAACTTCCAAAGTATTTGTTTTTTCAAGATCGATTATAATTTTTGGCTTCAATGCTTCTAAGTCTTGTTTTAGTTTACGCCGACTAAATAAAACCTCATCGTCATGCTTAACACTAATCATATTACTAACAGACATCCATTGCTTTAAGCTAGTTCTCTGTTTCAGCATGATTTTAAAGGGTTGTAAATCAATACATTTATGGGGTTTTTCTAAGGAATAAAATAGAACAAAATATTCCTTTGATTCGCTTAAAGTGCTTACTAATTGTTGACCTATTTTTGCTTTTAAATCTAGGTAGCAGGGAAACCATCTGGGTTCGTGTTTAGGGCTATACAGTAGAGTTATCCATAAAATCATTGGATGAGGGTAACTTTGGAACAGAAATTGACTGTAGCGAATATTATTTTTTCTTTTTCGTATATCTTCCGTTTCTAACATTGTGCAAATTGTTGGTAAGGAAGAATTTTGATAAAAAACAACACGAGGAAAAACTATTTTTTGTTTAGGTTTATTCTTCGGCCATGGATGAGATAATAAAAAATCTTCTTTAGGATTAGTATTTTCGTAACTTTCAACGAAGTTATTATTAATATTCAGTAAATGATTTTGACCTTCACTTATGGTTTTCTTGACTATTTTTAATTTCTTAGCAATAGATTCTAGTCTTTGAATAATCTCTCCCACGTTTTGAGGGCGGTTAGAAGGAGATTTTTCTAGGCATTGTAAAACTAATTTTTCTAAGTCTGAAGATATGTTTAGTTCTGGAGGAAAGGGTTTAGGTGATAGCTCAGTGTGTGCTTTATACCACAAACCGACAGATTCTACTTCTAAGTTCCAAGGGAGTTTTTTGCATAACATTAAATACATAATCATTCCTAAACTGTAAATATCGGAACGATTATCTAAGTCTTTACCTTGTAGCTGTTCTGGGGAGCAATATTTTGGAGTTCCCATAAAATTTTCTGTATCAATGGGATCATCCTTGACTAATTTGGCAATGCCGAAATCTAAGACTTTAATTATTTGTTTTCCCGTATCATCTTCAATGATAAAAACGTTACTGGGTTTTAAGTCTCTATGAATAACTGGATAAATTTCCCCTTCAAAAAATATGCCATTATGGGCTGTTTCCATTGCTCGACAAATTTGACAAATAAAGTCAAAAAATTGGGGTAGGGATATATCGTGAACTTCTATCATGTCATCAAGATTTTCCCCTTCGAGAAACTCCATCACGTAAAAAGGAACTTTCTGTTCATCGACTCCGTAGTCTGTGACTTTGACAATGTTTTGGCTTCTTTCTGAGAGTAAAGCACTAAAAGTGGCTTCCCGTTGAAATTGTTTAATCATTTTCATGTTGTCTAGGGAACGGGATAATATTTTTACTGCCACATTATGGTTTTTAGAGGCGATATCTTGGGCTCGATATACTGTACCCATGCCGCCAACGCCCACTACTTCTCGAAGGAGATAGCGCTGTACTAATAGTTTTCCTTCCGATAAATCCCTTTGATTCATAGTTACTGAGAAACTTTTGTTTTTTTATTATATTGATTTTTCTTTTTAAATTAAGGATTGTTTTTATAACATTAATTTTTCCCATTATTGTTATAATTTATCCCTCTTTAAGAAAAATTCCACATTACGGGATTATCGTCTAAGTCTTTAGTTACATTTGTTCCTATATTACTGATTTGTTTAATATCTTCTATTGTTAATTCTATTTCTCCTGCTTGGGCATTTTCTTTCGCCTGTTGAGCATTTCTTGCCCCAACTATAGCATTGGTTTGGGGTTGTTGTATTAGCCATGCGATCGCAATTTGAGCTAAAGTACAATTATATTTATCGGCAAAGGGTTGTAATTGAGATAAAGCCTGTTTCACTCTTTCCCAGTGAGGGGGTTGAAATAAGCGATTATTTTTGCGATGATCACCTTCAGCAAATGTGGGATTATCTCCAAATTTTCCCGTTAAAATACCTTGGGCGAGGGATGAGTAAGCAAGGATGGAAATATTGTTTTCTACACAGTAGGGTTGAATTTCCTTTTCTACAATGCGCCAAAACAAAGAATAAGGTGGTTGAATGCTATCGATTTGTCCACATTCACGGGCAGAGGCTAACTGTTGCTGAGAAAAATTAGAAACTCCGATCGCTCTTATCTTACCTTCTCTTTTTAAATCATTCAATGCCCTCATGGTTTCTTCTATGGGTACAATTTCACTATTCCAACTACCAGAAGGCCAATGAATCTGGTATAAATCAATATAATCTGTCTGTAGATTTTTTAAGGAATTATGACAAGCACTAATCACCTGATCATATTTGAGATGGTTAGCAAACACCTTACTGGCATAAATTACTTTATCTCTAACACTTTTTAAGGCTTCTCCCACAATTCTCTCTGAATGCCCTTCTCCATAAACTTCTGCTGTATCAATAGTCGTGATACCAGATTCCACAGCTTGACGAATGGCACTGATACTCTCACTATCTTCAATACCTGCCCACATCCTTTTTCCTGCTTGCCATGTACCCATTATAATCGGAGTGATATAAATGTCGGATTTGCCGAGTTGTCTGGTTTTCATCTTTTAATTTTCTTCTTGCTAATTTTTGGTTTTTAACGAAATAACAGAAACTTCTTTTATATTAGTTAATTTTTGATCATTACTTAATAATACTGACTGACATTCCCAAGCCGTTGCCAAAATAATCGCATCTGGTGTTTTTAAGTTATATTTGCGACGTAAATAAATAGTTTTTTCGGCAATAATTTTGTTTAAAGGAATTTCAGATAAGGTATTAAGATACCTTTTTATCAAGTTTTCCTCCTCTTTTTCCAATAATGGAAAGGAAAGTAATTCAATCTGGGTAATGATAGAATAACCTAAAATTCCGTTGGGTATTGCTTCTCTTAATTCTTCATTAATTAAACAAATAAATATATTAGTATCTATCAGATAATCTAATTTCATCCCACTCTCCCCGAATTTCCTTTTGCCATTCTACCGAGTTAATATTTTTAAATGCTTTGACTTTTCCTGCCAATTGATTGATAGGATGAGAGTTGGTACTTTTTGTAACAGGATTAATAATAATTGCAATTTCATACTCCCCCACTGTAATATCTTCAGGGAGTTTAATATTTAATAAATGTTCGTCGGTTATATTTATTTTTGTTTCAATAATTCTCATAGTTAAATTTTTATGTTTTTATCACTAGCTTTTATTTTATACTAAAACAAAGATTTACATATTGAATAACTGTATATAAATACTGTCATTGATGATAGAAAAGGAATCTCTATCTTCAAATTTAATTTAGATATCCATGATTAATAAATTACGATTATTAACCGAATTAGATATAAAAAATAACTGGTATTTTAGTGATAAAGACTATGCACAATCACCAAAAATAATTGAGCAAAATTGGCAAAATGCAGTTATCAATGAGAAAGGCTATTTAGTATGGGAAAAAGGTAATAAAGTTCGTTGGTTTGCTCAAAAAATAATTATTCCCCATAGTTTAGATAGCAATTATCCTCTCGAAGGTTTGGATTTAAGACTTTTCTTGACATGGTGGGCAGAATCTGCTCAAATTTTTGTTAATGGTCAGTTAAAAGTTGAAGGGGATTTATTTGATTCTTCTTGCCGTCTTTTAGTTACAGAAAATGTTAAGCCTCACCAAGAATTTTTAATCACAATTCGCTTAATTAGTCCTAATCATGATATTGGTGGTTTGATGATTTCTCGATGTGTTTATGAAGCAAAAAAAGGAGAAATTGATCCCAGTTTTGTAGCAAATGAATTAACCGTATTAAGTCAATATCTTGATAATTTTCACCCTGACAAAAAACCATTTTTAGATCTGGCAATTCAAGAATTAAATTGGGAGTATGTTGATAATAAGTCTCTTTTTCATCAAGAATTAGCTAATCTAAGAGATAAACTTTTACCCCTAAGTAATTATATCAAAGAAAGATGTTTTTATCCTTTAGGTCATGCTCATTTAGATATGGCTTGGTTATGGACTCTTGAGGAAACTTATGAAGTCGCTCAAAGAACTTTTAATTCTGTTTTAAATCTTCAAAAAGAATATAAATACTTAACATTTGGTCATACCACTGCGTATCTATATCAATGGATTGAGTCTCATAATTTATTATTATTTAATCAAATAAAAAATGCGATCGCATCTTCTCAATGGGAAATATTGGGGGGAATGTGGATTGAGCCTGAAGTTAATTTAATTAGCGGAGAATCTTTAGTTAGACAGTTATTATATGGACAAAAATATTTTAAGGAAAAGTTTGGGAAATATAATAAAGTTGCATGGCTTCCTGATACCTTTGGTTTTCCGTGGCAATTACCGCAGATTTTAAGACAAGCAGAAATTGAATATTTTGTGACAGGTAAATTGCATTGGAATGATACGAATAAATTTGCTTATGGTTGCTTTTGGTGGCAATCTCCTGATGGTAGTCAAATTCTCACTCTTATGTCTCCGCCCAATGTCACGGGGGTTATGGATACAAACCCTATCACCATGACTAACTACAGTATTGACTGGGAAAAACAAACGGGATTAAAAGATATTTTCTGGTTGCCCGGGGTTGGAGATCACGGCGGAGGACCCACTCGTGATATGCTAGAGGTTGCCCAACGTTATGATGACTCTCCTTTTTTCCCTAAAATTAAGTTTAGCACTGCGGAAGATTACTTAAACAAAATTAGTACTATTTCTCCTCAAAATTATCCTGTGTGGAATAGTGAACTTTACTTAGAATTACATCGGGGTTGTTATACTACTCATGGAGATCAAAAATATCAAAATCGTTATTGTGAAAAGTTACTATATCAAGCGGAATTATTCTCTACTATTGCCACTATTTTACATAATCAATTTATTCCAGAGTATCAAGTTGATAATCACATACAATCTCAAATAGAGGCTAATTGGCAAAAACTATTATTAAATCAATTCCATGATATTTTACCCGGCACTTCTATAACTCCTGTTTTTACAGAAGCTAATCAACTTTATCAAGAAATAATTACCTCTACTAATAATATTTTATCTAACAGCTTAAATGCGATCGCATCTTATATTAAATTACCTAATTTTAATTTAGAATATGATTATGAAGTAACGATTTTTAATAGCCTGAATTGGATAAGGTCAGAAATAGTTGAATTGGATATAGAGGGAGAAAAATATAAAATTTATGATGGTGAAGGAAAAGAGTTATTAACACAAATAAGCCATGAAGGTAAGTTGTTATTTCTTGCTGAAAATGTACCTAGTGTTGGCTATAAATCCTTTTATTTAACCAATAAAATCCTTCCCTTATTAAGGGGTTTTAGAGAAGATCATGATACTATCCTAAAAGAGGATATAAATACGGGTAAGATGCCTGTTCCACACAATGGAATGGAAATAATTGAAGAAGATATTACTTATATTTTAGAGAATGATTCTTTACGGGTAATTATTGATAAAAAAACAGGTAATATTGACGGGATATTTGACAAAGTCAACCAACGAGAAATTATTAAAGGAGAGGGAAACGAGTTACAATTATTCGAGGATAAAGGGCAATATTGGGATGCTTGGAATATAGATCCTAATTATGAAAATTATCGATTAGATAACCCTCAATTAGTGTCAATTAACTGGTTAGAAAAAGGCATATTAAGACAGAGAATTAGAGTTATTAAAACTTATAACAAATCAGAGTTTATCCAAGACTATATTCTTGATTTTCAGTCACCGATTTTAAAAATAAAAAATAAGGTTAATTGGCAAGAAGATTATACCCTCTTAAAAGTAAGTTTTCCTTTCAATTTAGAAAGTGATTATGTCACCTATGAAATCGCCTGTGGCAACATCCAACGCACTACTAAACCTCAGACAGATGAGGAAAAGGCACAATGGGAAGTTTATGGCCATCACTGGGCAGATTTAACCGATAATAATGATAATTATGGGGTAAGTTTACTCAATGATTGTAAATATGGTTATTCTGCTAAACCTAATCAATTACGTTTGAGTTTATTAAGAAGTCCGAAATGGCCAGATCCAAAATGCGATCGAGGCTTTCACGAATTTAGTTATGGTATTTATGGACATAAACAGGGTTGGAAAGAAGGAAAAACAGTACAAAAGGGCTATGAATTTAATATATCTTTATTAGCTTTATTAACAGAAAAAAGAGAGAAAAAAGATTTAGGTTTAAAGACTAATCATGAATTTATAAATATTGAGGAAAATAATTTTGTTTTAATGACATTTAAACAAGCAGAAAAAAATCCTTCTCAAATGATTATTCGTGGTTATGAATGTGAAGGAAAGTCAAGTCTATTAACTTTTAAAAATGAATTTGATTTAAAGATAATCAAAAGAATTAATGTCTTAGAAAATAATGCACCGAATGTCGAAGATACTTTAATAAAACCTTATGAAATATTTAGTTTATTACTTGCTAACCAACAGATATAGTAATAATGAGAATAATAAATGAGAGTAAAAAAGTTACAATAGTCCCATAAGAAAACCCTAATAGATTTTATCTTAATTAAAAATAAAACAAATACATATGAAAAAAAGAGAATATTGGTTAGACTTATTACATCATGTACCAAAATGGAATCACTGGCGTGAATTAAATCCAGAAGAAACCATCGACTTATCTGGTATCAATTTGAATAGTTATGATTTAGAAGCAATAAATTTTAGTGGATGCAATCTAAGTCATGTCAATTTTATTGGTAGTAATTTACGATTTGCTAACCTGAGTAGTGCAGATTTAAGTCATAGTAACTTAATTGGAGTTAACCTAAGACTTGCTAACATGAGACAATCCGTCTTATTTAAAGCTCGTTTACATCGTAGCAATTTAAGTGAAGCGAATATGGTGCAAAGTTTTATTTGTGAATCAGACTTCAGCAAGGCAATTTTTTATGAGACGGAATTAGGAGAAAGCAAAATTTACAAGACTTCTTTTTCCCATGCCAAGTTAGTAAATACCCATCTAGGAAAAGCAGACATTTTTATGTGTAATTTTGATCATGCTATCATGGAAAGTGTTGATCTTCGTTGGGCTAACGTCATAAAAACCTCAATCAATTTTAATCAGGTTTAAAATAGTAATTGAGACGGAAACTCGATTAACTTTTCACCGTCTAACAAGTATAAAAACAGATAGATATTAAACAGTATATTTTATGATTATTAACAAAAATAAAACCCTAGCCATTTCCTTTGCTTTCATTGCACTGGCAAGTTTTTTTGCTCCTGCTAATGCTCAAAGTAACAACATTAATGGCAAAAATGAACCTTTTCAAAGTAATGAGAGAAACCCTTTTTATGGTGACGGCATTAATCCCCTTGACATAATTCACAATGCTAATTTTTTCAATAGTCGTAGTGGCTCAGACTTTGCCGAAGATACAGAAAATAACATCAATTCAGAAGCGGAGAATTTCAAACAATTACAGCAAAAGAGAATTTTAGAAATGCAACAGCAGAAACAAACTCCTTCTCAGGAAGTAGAAACAAATACTCAAAATTAATGGCTCTATTACTTTGAGTATGTAAACCATTATTGGTTAAGGTAGGCAATGAGCAACAGGCAACAGGAGATTATTAAATAGTAAAATGCAAATTCCGCACTAAAAAAATTGTTATTCTTAAATGAGTAAAATAACTTTTTTTAAATAAAGAGTAAAACTACTTATTTTTTGACACTTAATATTTATTTTTGCCTACTTTTTTATTTATTTCCACGATAAATTTATACTCATTCATTTGAGCTAACTTTCACAAATGCAGTTATATCTCCATCGTTACTAACGTTATTAAGCATTATTTTGATTAAAAATTAGTTTAAATCAGGTTTTTTATATTTGAAATAAAAATGAATTATATGTAATGATATTTTCTTCTTTCTGAATGTGAGATATAAAATTTTTGGTATTTTTTAATACTTTTTTCTTTGAGTTCAGATATTCTTAAAACTGTCCGCAACGGAAGGGGATGTAAGAGCGAAATAAGCCAAACTGAGGTAAAAAAAATAACTCTACTCTCAAATTGTAGATTGTTCTATAATTAGCTTGACAGAATCTCGTCTGAAAAAATAATAATCATGAATTCCCCCCGTCAACATTCTTCTGAAGCCTTAGCATTGGAGGTTGCCTCTCTAAAAAAATTGGTAGTTGATTTGAGTAAATATAAACGAGCGATGGAAGCTCAAAAAGAGTTATTTCGTTCTATTTTAATGATGAGTAATGTGGCGAGTGGGAAATTGATGCTACGCTCTATTTTACTAGAAATATCCGAAGTAACCAGAGATTTATTAAAAGCACAGGATGCCAGTTTATTTATTCTTAACCCGAAAGGAGTTATTACAGAAAGTATTTTAGCCAGAGGCCCGACAATTCAAGAAGAAAAAACTCACCTGATTGGCACTATTTTAGATCGAGGTTTAGCAGGTTGGGTTTATCGTTATCGTCGTATGGCTTTAGTCAAGGATACTCAACAGGATGAGCGATGGTTAAATTTTGAGAATCAACCCTATGAGGTTGGTTCTGCCCTTTGTGTTCCTTTTTTAAGGGGTAGTCTTGTTTTAGGTATTCTTACTTTAACTCACCCCAAACCAAGGCATTTCAACGAAGATATGGAAGATTTCATGAGTATGTTTTCTCCTTCGATCGCGATCGCACTTGACCATGCCAGAGTTTATCTCGAAAGCCATTAGAGATATTAGCAATTAAGAAAAGGGCAAAGGTAAATAGTTGATAATTAATAACTCTTAACTCCGAACTCCTGTACGGGCGAATGGCCATTCGCCCTTACTTCCCCCTCTCACCCGACAATATCTTCTAGGGCAGATTTTAAATTAGAGTACTGAAAATCATAATTCATCACCTCTTGGGTTTTTTGTGGTAAAACCTTTTGTCCTTCTAATACCACTTTTGCTCCATCTCCTAACAATAGCTCTAGGGCAATACTCGGCACAGGCAACCAAGAAGGACGTTTTAAAACATTTCCTAGAGTTTCACATAATTGATTCATGGTTACAGGATAAGGAGCAGTAGCATTGAATGTTCCCTCAATGTTGTCAGACGTTAAAGCATTTTCAATCATATTTACCACATCATCGATATGCACCCAAGAAAACCACTGCTTACCGCTACCAATAGGACCGCCTGCAAAAATTTTAAAAGGTGGAATCATCTTTGCTAATGCTCCCCCATTACCCAAAACAATGCCTAAACGAAAAATAACTAATCTTACCCCCTCTGAGGTCACTTTCTGGGCTTCATTTTCCCAACTTTGACAAACTTCGGCTAAAAAATCATTTCCTGCAGGGCTAATTTCTGTATAAGTTTCCGTTTCACTGGTGCCATAGTAACCAATGGCAGAAGCATTAATTAAAACTTTTGGTTTATTTTCCCCTTGAGAAATTGCTTCTACAATCATCCTTGTACCTAATTGCCTACTCTCTAATATTTCTCGCTTATAATCTGTCGTCCATCTCTCGGCAATGGGAGCACCTGCTAAATTAATTACTGCATCGCAACCATCTATTTTTTTTTGCCATTCTCCTGCTTGTTTGGGAGTATAAGAGACAAACTCTAAGTTAGATAAAAGACTAGCTTTAAAAGCTGATTTTGCTTTTTCAATACTACGGGTAAATATGACAATTTGATGTTGAATGGCTAATTTACTGACTAATTTTTCACCAATAAAACCTGTTGCTCCCGTAATTGCGATTTTCATCAATGATAGCTCCTATAAATATTTAATTTAATTCTTCACTATACACCATCCCCTTTTTTGCCCCATAATTTTAGCTCGAACAGAGGTCATGATAGGTTAAAGTGTAAACAATCAAAAAAAGAAAGTAAACTTTAACAATAGAATCAAAAAATATATGGCTTGGTTTTATCCTGTTTTCGCAACAGCAACATCAACAGAAACAGCCAGTCCTACCCTTATTCTGGCTGGGGTGTTATTAACATTAATCGTAATTTACTTTGCAAGTAAAGTCGGGGGGGAGTTATGTTCAAGAATTGGTCTTCCTGCGGTTTTAGGGGAGTTAGTTGGTGGGGTTGTGATCGGGGTATCTGCCCTTAAGTTAGTTATTTTTCCTGAAGGTGGATTGTCAGGAGATGAGTCTTTAATTATTCAATTTTTGGAAACTACAGCTAATTTAGAACCCTCATCAGCAGAGAAGGTTTTTGACACCGTGAGTGAGGTGATTTCTATTTTTTCTGAGTTAGGGGTGATTATTCTCTTATTTGAAATTGGTTTAGAATCTGACCTAAAAGAATTAATTAGAGTGGGACCTTCTGCGTCTGTTGTAGCTGTGGCAGGGGTTGTTGTTCCTTTTGCCTTGGGTACTTTTGGTTTGGATTATTTTTTTCACCTACCCTTAATTCCTTCTATTTTTGCCGGTGCGGCCTTGACTGCTACCAGTATTGGTATTACGGCGAAAGTATTAGCTGAGTTAGGGCAGTTAAGCTCAAAAGAAGGTCAAATTATCATCGGGGCGGCGGTTTTAGATGATATTTTAGGTATTATTGTTTTGGCAGTGGTTGCAAGTTTAGCTAAAACTGGAGAAATCCAAATTAGTCAAATTGTTTATCTCATTATTAGTGCTGGTGCATTTTTAATCGGTGCAATTCTCATTGGACGTTTAATCAGTCCTTGGTTAGTAGGTTTAGTGAACCAGATGAAGACGAGAGGAGATATTCTAATTACTGGTTTGATTTTTGCTTTTACTCTGGCATATATTGCTAATGTTATTCAATTAGAGGCGATTTTAGGAGCATTTGCGGCGGGTCTAATTTTGGCAGAGACAGAGAAAAGAAAAGAATTAGAAGAACAAATTATTCCTGTGGCTGATATGTTTGTCCCTATTTTCTTTGTTTGTGTTGGGGCAAAAACTGATTTAAGTGTTTTAAATCCTGCTGTGCCTAGTAATAGGGAAGGATTGATTATTGCTTCTTTCTTGATAGTGGTGGCAATTATCGGTAAAGTTGTGGCTGGTTTTACTATTTGGGCACAACCTGAAGTTAATAGGCTCGCAGTCGGTGTGGGTATGATTCCTAGAGGTGAGGTTGGTTTAGTGTTTGCTGGTGTGGGGGCGGCTAGTGGCGCTCTTTCTCCTGCAACGGATGCGGCAATCATTGTGATGGTTATTGTTACAACTTTTGTTGCTCCGCCTTTACTTAAGTTAGTATTTAAAGAGCCTGTACCAACAACGGAAACGGAAACCAAGGTCAATTAATCTAAGTTTGGAGTTCGGAAATAGGTGTCAGGTTGCATTCAGGTTGCAGGTGTCAGGGTGTTTAGGGGATGGGGAGATGATGGGATGAGGGAGATAAGGTGTCAGGTTTCAGGTTTCAGGTTTTAGAAGAAAGTAATGAGTAACGAGTAACGAGTAATTATCAACTATTCACCCCAACACTATTCACTATTTACCTTTGCCTTTTGCCCTCCCCCCTCTCGAGGGGGGATGAAGGGGGGTTTCCCTATTGCCTTGTTTTAATTGCTAATTACTGATTACCAATTCCTAATTAAATTATGGGTAAGCTCATTCTTTTTACTATTCAAGCAGGTAGTTTTCAGACAGGTTTTTATTTAACTTTACAAATTTGTGAAGATAGTTGCGATCGCATCGCTCATCCTTTTGCTACTTTTACAGGGAAACTTCCCCCTTGTCAACCGATTCGTCAACATTATCAACAATGGCAAGAAAGTTATCGCAGTTTAAATCAAAAAGTGAGATTAGGGTCTTCTCCTCAACAAATAACTCATATTAGTGATAGTTGCCGTCAGTCAGCTTCCCAGTTAAAAGAAACTTTAAGTAATTGGTATAATTCTTCTTTTCCTGATTTTGCCCGTGTTCGAGAAAATTTATTGTCAGAATTAAATAGAGATGAATCCGTGCGTCTTTTAATTCAAACGGAAATTTCTGAGTTGATTTTTCTTCCTTGGCATTTATTTTTTGAACCTTTTTTATCTAAATATCCTCAAGCTGAAATTGCGATCGCACCTATTGAATATAAGAGTTTAAATACTCCTCAAAAACAGAGACAAAATATAAGAATATTAGCGGTGTTAGGTAATGATGAAGGAATTAATTTAAAGCCAGATTTAGAGACATTAAATAACTTAGAAAAAGCAGAAATTAAAACTTTAATTAATCCTTGTAGAAAAGAATTATTTGCTCATCTTTATGAAGAAGAATGGGACTTATTTTTTTTTGCAGGACATAGCGGAAAAAATCCACTAACTCAACAAGGGCAATTATATCTAAATCAAGAAGATATTATTACTATTGAAGAATTTAATAAAGCGATAATGAAGTCTATTCAAAAAGGATTAAGACTGGCAATTTTTAACTCTTGTGATGGGTTAGGGTTAGCCAAAGATTTAGCCGCTTTACATCTTCCTCAAACCATTGTTATGGGAGAAATGATACCCGATAAAGTTGCCCATGTTTTCATCAAAGAATTTCTAGCTAATTTTGCTCAAAATCAAACTCTTTATCTGGCAGTGAGACAAGCTAGGGAAAGACTCCAAGAACTTGAAAACGAATATCCCTGTGCTACTTGGTTGCCGATTATTTGTCAAAATCCTGCTAGTTTACCCTTGACTTGGCAGAATTTACAAGGTCTTGATTTTGCTCCAATTAGTATTAAAACAATTAAACCTCCTGAAAATTTCCAACATTTAGTTTTAGAAACTCTGATTAATCAAACTCAGTTGATAATTGAATATGAATCTTTGACGGAAACAAATACAGAAGTAATAGTTAATTATATCGATAAAGATTTATCTTTTGCGGAGGATATTAATAGGATTATTTCAGAGGCAGGGGGAAAAAATATTAATCGGGAATTAAAACAGGAACAAGTCAAAAACTTAGGGCAAATTTTGATAACTAATGGAGGTCAATTAAGAGCGGATAAAATTTTTCATGCAGTTATTTATGATTATCATAATCATAGTTTAACGGATAGAAATCTAATTAGTACAGTTATTAGTCGTTGTTTAAACTTATCTGATAGTAGCGGAAGAAATTCTATTGCTTTTCCTTTTCTTTCTCCTGTTAATTCTACTGTTGAAGTCGATGAAATCGGTTTGATATTTGCCCAAGAAATAGTTAAATATTTAGAAGGAAATACTAAATTAAATTCTGTTAAAATTATTTTACAAAATTATAATCAAAATAAAAATATTACTGATGAAAAACTATATCGATTTTACCTAAGTTTTAAACAATATATTGAGCTAAAAAAAGAAATTAATCACCGTCAGAGTTTATTATCAGATTTAGTCAAAATTTATCAAAAAAGAAGTATGTCTTCGGCGGTAGAAATTTTGCATCTTTATCAAGATTCTTTGAATCGTTTTGAAACTGAATGGATTAATAATCGATGGAAAGAGAAGCAAGAAAACAATAGTTATGATTATCAATTACCATTGGAAAATATTACTCAACAAATTAATTCTCAAAAGTCTGTGGTTGTTAATGAAGAAATTGTTACTTCTTTACATCAAAATTATCATGAAAAAGCGGCGACTATTTGGCAGGATTTAGTTAACCTTGAAGATGAAGAAGAAATTATTATTTTACTAAGAAAATTAGGTTTAGATATAGATGGTTTTGCATGGATTAATGATCAATATGAAATTGCGATCGCATCTGTTAAAGCTAGACAAAAAAAAGTTAATGAAATGCTCAAAAATCAGGTTCAACAATTAGAAAAAGGACAAGAATTACTACAAAAAACATTGGTTAATTTATATCAAGAAGGTTCATTAAATAAAAAAGAAGAAGGGGAAGAAAGAAGATTATTATTTAGGGAGTATCCTAAAGTAGATATAAAAGTAAAAATAGAAGAATTACCAGAAGAATATCGTCTTGAAAAAATAAGCTACAGTGCTGATAAAAAAGCCTTAAAAGAAGCTATTGAAAGAGGAGAAGATTTAAGTAATTATGCAAAAATAGATCCTAATTTAAAAGCACAATTTGGGTTTAAATAGTTGGCTCTATTACTTTGAGTATGGGAATTATTGATGTTTGGTAAGCAAAAGGCAATAGGCAATTATTAAATAATAATTTATAAACTTTTATCGTGAATTGAAATTATACATAACCATCAAATAAACAGTATAATTATTCAATTAAAATATAATAATTACGTAAAAATATTTTTAATGATATTACATAATTTTTTAAAGCAAAATTTACCTTTTGATGTCAATTTATTACCTGATAATTGTTATTTAGTTGGTGGTGCAGTTAGAGATATATTATTAAAACGTTCAAGGAGTTATTTAGACTTAGATTTTGTTTTGCCCCATAAGCCAATAGAAACAGCAAAAATCATCGCCCGTGAATATCAAGCAGGATTTGTTGTTTTAGATCCTGTAAGGTATATTGCTAGGGTAGTGTTTCCCCATGCAACTATTGATTTTGCAGGGCAAGAAGGAGATTCAATTTATCAGGATTTGGCTAGGCGAGATTATACCATAAATGCGATCGCATTTCATTGTCGAGAGGGTGTAATTATTGATCCTTTTCAGGGAGAAATAGATATAAAAAAAGGGATATTAAAGATGATTAGTCGTGATAATTTAGCGGATGATCCTTTAAGATTAATGCGAGGTTATCGACAGGCTTCTCAACTAGATTTTACCATTGAATCTTTTACCCGTGCCACTATTAAAGACTTAAAAGAATTATTAAAAAATGTGGCAATGGAGAGGGTTAATCAGGAATTAGCTTATTTATTTGAGACAAAAAAAGGTAGTTATTGGTTAAAAGAAGCCTTTAAAGATGGTTTACTCGACCTTTGTTTTCCTTCTGCTGATGAAAAAATGGTCAATCTCTTAGCAAACATTGATGAATCTGCCCAGTTTTTAAGCAGTAAATATAGGTCAAATTTTCCTGATAATTATTCATGGTATAAAGAAGCAAAATTAGCTTGTTTAACTAACCAAAATCCTTCGATTGCTGAAACAGAATTAATTAATTTAAAATACTCCCGTCAAGAAATAAAATCAGTTTTGACTATACTACAATTCACCAATAATTTAACAGAAATAGATTTCCAAAAAAATAAAAGAAAACAATATTTTTTCTTCCAGTCAGTAGGGGATTATTTTCCAAATTTAGCTGTTTTTGCCCTTGCTCACAATGTATCCAAAGATTTAATTCTTCAGCTTATGGAATTATACCAAAATCCTGAAGATGCGATCGCACATCCTCAACCACTATTATCAGGTAAAGATATTATGAAATATTTGAATATTGCCCCTAGCCCTTTAATTGGTAAAATCTTAACAGAGATACAAATTGCCTATATCGAAGGTAAAATAAATAATAAAGAAACTGCTATTGATTTTATTAAAAATAATTTTATAACATAATTATCATCTCAGTTTGGTTTAAAAATATGGGATAAGGTTTCAGGTTGCAGGTGGTAGGGGTTGAATATATTCAACCCTTACGGGGATGAGGGGAGAGAGGGAATTTTATTAAACACCTTTTCCTTTTGCCTCTTACTCTCCTCCCTATTTAGGGGAGATAAAGGAGGGTTTGCCCTTTGTCCTTTTTCTCATCACTCAGACATGAAAATTTATCCCAAACTCAGGTTAATTATTAATTGGCGTTAATTAAAAACGATATTAGAAAAACTAAATTCGGTAATTGTTGGTTGCTCATTTTCTTCCGTAATAATCTGACGATTAGTTAAAACGTAGTAATCACCAACTTTCTCAAATTTGTCATGAAAAATAGATTTAGCCCCTTTTTGTTCACCAGTTTGAGCATCAGCGTAAATGGAGTCATAACCTAAAGATAAATAGCCTTTGTCAGTGTGTAAAACCTCAAAAGTGTTGATAGTAACGAAAATATCACGGATTTTGCGATAAACAAGGGTAACAACATTATCTTTTACCTTATATTTATTGCCTTGAGAAGCACCGCCCACAAGAATTTCTACCGCACCATCTGCATCAGTTTCTCCAAAGCTGAAAGTATTTTCTCCGTGGGATTTTTCAAAACTATGATTAACTCGGTGAATGGTAATCTCCCATAACTGTTGTTGAATTGCTTTTTGAGCGGAACTATCTTCGATGTCAGAAATGCTAAACTGTAGATTAGATTCTATTTTACCCTTGGCTGTATAGGTAGCTGTAGGGGTTTTATAGGTAATGTCACAGGTATAACCCGGAAAATTCTCATCCCATGTATAGCGATTTTCGTAAGCATTGCGAAAAAGTTGTTCTGCTGTTAAAGTTTGAGTCATATCTCGATTGTCCTATCTTTTTATTTTCTGATTATAACTCTTTTATTTGAGGGAGTATAAAAATATAACTATATAGAAACATAGGCAATCAGCAATATAAGATATGCGTAAGGGATAGGGTGTAAAATTAGACTTGAGAAGATTTACCTCACAACTCTATATATAGTCTAGTTTCTACCAATTTCAAATTTTTATAGCCTTACGCTTTTTTGTTCACAAGGGTTTTCGTTATTTTTTTTTGACGTTGGTATTAATTTCATTTATAATTATGAATAGGCTTACGCAATTGTACCTTGAAAACTTTATATATCAAAGGCTTCGATCGTGGGCGGTTTAAACTCTTATTAATACCTCTTAGGGATTGAAACTGCAGATTTAATACTGATATTGATTGGCTTTTTGATGTTTAAACTCTTATTAATACCTCTTAGGGATTGAAACGAATTTTTATGCCTTCTTCTGCTCCTTTTATGTAAGTTTAAACTCTTATTAATACCTCTTAGGGATTGAAACGGCTTTTTTTTCTCCAGCAGGGTCATTATCAATTAGTTTAAACTCTTATTAATACCTCTTAGGGATTGAAACTTCACTGCCTTTTTTCAAGGCTTCATCTTTTGCAGTGTTTAAACTCTTATTAATACCTCTTAGGGATTGAAACGAACTTCGCAAAATTTTCCAATCTCTTATTACTGTTTAAACTCTTATTAATACCTCTTAGGGATTGAAACAAGATATTATTTCTATTCTTACTTTAGTAGTTCCTGTTTAAACTCTTATTAATACCTCTTAGGGATTGAAACTACCTTTTTACTTAGTTGTATAACTGTATTGTACGTTTAAACTCTTATTAATACCTCTTAGGGATTGAAACATTCCCAATCCCAATACTAATCCCAATAATCCAAAGTTTAAACTCTTATTAATACCTCTTAGGGATTGAAACTTGAATGTGAGCTTCCAATTCACCGATCACATCGTCAGTTTAAACTCTTATTAATACCTCTTAGGGATTGAAACACGAATGGTTTGACGAGAAAATATCGGCTAGAACGTTTAAACTCTTATTAATACCTCTTAGGGATTGAAACTCGCTTGTACTTAAGTACTCCCATTTTGGTGTTTTGTTTAAACTCTTATTAAT